>NZ_JAIVLK010000004.1 GCF_020524585.1 Celeribacter naphthalenivorans | reverse complement strand
GCGAACAATCCGTCGACGCCCGTGCGGCAGAATTCGTCCGTCACGACATGCGTCCGGTCGATTTTCACGCCCGCCTCCTCGAGGCCCAGCCCCTCGACATTGCCGACGATACCGACCGCGGAAATCACCGTGTCGAACTCTTCGGTGGTGACTTTTCCGTCCGCTTCGAAATGCGCCGTCACTTTACCTTTGGCACGGTCGAGTTTCTTGACCGTGGTCTTTTGCAGGATCTTCATCCCCTGCTTTTCGAACTGTTTTTTGGCGAAGGCAGAGATGTCTTTGTCTTCGACCGGAAGCACGCGATCCATCACCTCGACGACCGTCGTGTCGGCGCCCAACGTGTTGTAAAAGCTCGCGAATTCAATGCCGATGGCGCCCGACCCAATGACCAGCAACTTCTTCGGCATCCGCGTCGGCACCAGAGCGTGGCGGTAGGTCCAGACCAGATCGCCGTCGGCCTCCAGCCCCGGCAACTCACGCGCCCGCGCGCCCGTGGCGACGATGATGTTTTGGGCGATCAAAGTCTCGGTGCCCTTGTCGGTTTTGACCGCGACCTTGCCTTTGCCCGCGAGCTTGGCCTCGCCCATGATCGCGGTGACTTTGTTCTTTTTAAACAAGCCCTTGATCCCGCCATTCATCTGCGCCGCGACCCCGCGCGAGCGCTTGACGATGGCGTCGAGATCAAAGCCGATGTCGCCCGCAGACAAGCCGAATTCCTTGGCGCGGTGCATCTGGTGATAGACCTCCGCCGAGCGCAGCAACGCCTTGGTCGGAATGCAGCCCCAGTTCAGACAAATCCCGCCCAGGTTTTCGCGCTCGACACAGGCGACCTTAAGCCCCAACTGCGCCGCACGAATGGCGGCAACATAGCCACCAGGGCCAGCGCCGATCACAATGAGGTCGAAATTCTGATCCGTCCCGCTCATGCGATGCCTCCCAAACACACGTATTTCAATTCAAGGAAATCTTCGATGCCGTGGCGCGAACCTTCGCGGCCCAGACCGGACATTTTGACCCCACCAAAAGGCGCCTCAGCGGTGGAGATCAGGCCTGTGTTGACCCCGACCATGCCGTATTCAAGTCCTTCCGAGACCCGGAAAATCCGCGCCACATCTTGAGCGTAGAAATAGGAGGCGAGGCCGAATTCAGTGTCATTGGCGGCTTGGATCGCCTCGGCTTCGTCGGTGAAGCGAAACAGCGGGGCGACGGGGCCAAAGGTCTCTTCACGCGCGACCGCCATGTCCGACGTCACATCGGCCAGAACCGTCGGCTCATAGAAGGTGCCGCCCAGAGCATGGCGTTTGCCACCGGCAAGCACGCGGCCGCCTTTTTCGACCACATCGGTGACATGGCTTTGCACCTTCTCAAGCGCGCTCTCATCAATCAGCGGTCCAAGTTCGACGCCACTCTCCATACCGTTGCCGGTGCGCAGGTTTGAGACCGCTTTGGCGAGTTTCTCGGCGAAGGCGTCATAGACCGCGTCCTGCACATAGATGCGGTTGGCGCAGACGCAGGTCTGGCCATTGTTGCGGAATTTCGCGATCAACGCGCCTTCGACAGCGGCGTCGAGATCGGCGTCGTCAAACACGATAAACGGCGCGTTGCCGCCCAGTTCCAGCCCGAGTTTCTTGATCGTCGGCGCAGATTGCGCATAGAGCATGGCGCCGATTTCGGTCGAGCCGGTGAAGGTCAATTTGCGCACCACCGGGTTCTCGGTCAGCTCAGCACCGATCTGCGCGGCGGAACCGGTGATGACGCTGAAGAGCCCCTTGGGCAGCCCGGCGCGCTCGGCCAGAACTGCCAAGGCGATGGCGGAATAGGGCGTTTGCGACGCGGGTTTCAACACCATACCACAGCCCGCAGCAAAGGCAGGCCCGGCCTTGCGCGTGATCATCGCATTGGGGAAATTCCACGGCGTGATCGCGGCGACGACGCCGATAGGTTGCTTCATCACCAGGATGCGTTTGTCGGGCTGATGGCCGGGAATGGTCTCGCCATAGACGCGACGCGCCTCTTCGGCAAACCATTCGACAAAGCTCGCGCCGTAGGTGATCTCACCTGCCGCCTCTGCCAAAGGTTTGCCCTGTTCCAGCGTCAGGATTTGCGCCAATGCCTCCCGATGCGCGATCATCAGGTCGAACCATGCGCGCAGCACGTTTGAGCGGTCTTTCGCCGTGCGCGCAGCCCAAGCCTTTTGCGCCTCTTCCGCCGCCTTGACCGCCTTGGCGACCTCGGCGCGGCCCAGTTTCGGGACATAGCCGATCAGCGACCCGTCGGCGGGGTTGTGCACGGCAATGCCGGTCTCAGGGACAGCCTCGATCCAGTCTCCGGCAACCAAATTGGCGTCGCGCAAAAGCCCGGTGGCGCGCAGATCTTGCAAACTCAAACTCATTGTTCGTCCTCCTCATGCGTCAGAAACCGCAGCATCTCCGTCAACTGCGCCTCCAACATGTGATGCCCCGGATGGATCATGAGCCCGCGCGCCTCGGCGGCGTGCAAAAGCGGTGTGATCTCCGGCTGCATGATGACCTCGGCGACCAATGTGCCTGGGTCGAGTGTGTCTGGATCGAAGGGCAGCGCATCCTCGGGTTTCAGCCCCAAAGAGGTGCCGTTGATCGCGATGTCATGCCCGGCGGGGTCCGTGGCGGCGGCGAATTTCACATCGGGGAAATGCGCCGACAGTCGCGCGATCAGGGCCTCGGCTTTCTCAACCGAGCGGTTCGCCACGGTCAGCGCCGAGATGCCACGTTCCGCCAGAGCAAAGGCGATGGCACTCGCGGCGCCGCCCGCCCCCGCGAGGAACACACGCTTGCCAAAAAGCGTCACGCCCGCATGTTCCAAACCGCGTGCAAAGCCTTCGCCATCGAGGATATCGCCATAGAGCGACCCGTCCGACCTGCGCCGGATGACATTGACGCTTTGCGCCGCCGCCGCGCGTGCGCTCAGCGCATCGCAGAGTGCAGGCACAGCGGTTTTATGCGGCACGGTGACCACGGCGCCCGCGAAATTGCGCGCGCCTGCGAGACCTTTGAGCATCGGCTCCAAGGCCTCGGGCGGCACTTCGAGCGGGACCAAAACGGCGTCCACGCCCTCGGCCTCGAACCGCGCGTTGAGCGCCTGTGGCGTGCGCACATGGGTGACCGGATCGGCGAGGATCGCCAGCGTTTTGGTGTGGCCCGTGATCATGTTACACCAACAAGCTCATCGGGTTTTCGATGCCCGCTTTGAAGGCCGCCAACCACTGCGCCCCCACGGCGCCATCGACGGTGCGGTGATCGACCGACAGCGTCACGCTCATGACCGGGGCCAGCACGATCTGATCGCCGCGCCCAACGGGGCGTTTTTCGGCGGCCCCGACGGCGAGAATACAGCTCTGCGGCGGGTTGATGATCGCGGAGAAGCTCTTGACCCCATACATGCCGAGGTTCGAGAGCGAGAAGCCACCGCCTTGATATTCGTCGGGCTTGAGACGGCCTTCGCGCGCCTTGGCGGCCAGTGCTTTCATCTCGGAGGACAGCGTGCCGAGGCTCTTTTGATCGGCATTGCGCAGCACCGGCGTGATCAGCCCGCCGTCGGTTGCGACCGCCACGGAAATGTCGATGGATTTGAGCTGCAACACGGCCTCATCGGTCCAGATCGCATTGGCGGCGGGCACTTTGGCCAGCGCGTTGGCGACGGCTTTGACGATGAAATCATTAACAGAAATCCGGTCCGCTTTCTCGCGCCCCTCGTTGATCTGGGCCCGAAGCGCCATGAGCGCTTCGATGTCGCAATCGGCCTCAAGGTAGAAATGCGGCACGGTGGTTTTCGACTCGAGCAGCCGCCGCGCAATGGTGCGACGCATGCCGGTATGGGGGATTTCCTCATACTCACCGATGCCCGCAAGGTTGGGCGCAGCGGCGGCCTCTACAGGAGCCGCCACGGGAGCGACGACCCCGGCCTCGGCGGCACGTTCTACGTCGATCCGCACAATGCGACCGCGCGGGCCGGAGCCGGAAAGCCCCGACAGATCAACGCCTTTCTGTGCCGCGATCCGGCGGGCGAGCGGCGAGGCCGCGATCTTGTCGGAGGATTTCGCCACCGGGGCCGCTTCGGCTTTCGGTGCCTCAACCGGCGCTTCGACCGTCTTCGCAGGCGCTGCCCCACCCGGCGTATAGCCGTCCAGCACAGAGGCGTCTTCGCCGTCGAGCAACAGAACCGCGATCACCGCATTCACATCGGCGCGCTCACCGGCGGGGGTGAGGATTTTGCCCAACACCCCGTCCGTGTCGGCCTCGAATTCCATCGTCGCCTTGTCGGTTTCGACCTCGGCCAATGTGTCCCCGGCCTTCACGGCCTCGCCTTCGGCCTTAAGCCAATTGGCGATCACCGCGTCTTCCATTCCGGCGGAGAGCGAGGGCAGTATGATTTCCTTGGGCATCTTGTCTCTCCTTATTCCGCAGCCTCTGCCGCAAGCGGCAAGCCCTGATCGGCCATGACCTCGCGCAGGCCCGCCTCGATGTCTTGCGGACGGGCGCAAGCCGCCGCTTCAAGCACTTTGGAAATGCTGGGCGAAGCTTCCGCGCCATGCACCCGTTTGATCGGCTGATCGAGCGCGTCGAAACAGCGGCGCTGAATCTCATCGGCGAGCCAGCCGCCATAAGACGTGCCAGAGGCGCCCTGTTCGACGATCAACACATTGCCGGTCTTCTCGATAGAGGCCTCGAGGGTCTCCCAATCGAGCCCGGCGCGATCCAAGCTGCGCAGGTCGATGATTTCGGCATCAATACCCAGACGTTCGACCACCTCGCGGGTCTTTTCGACCATGGCGAGATAGGTCAGCACGGTGACGCGCGCGCCTTCGCGGACGACTTTGGCTTTGCCCAGCGGGATCATGTAATCGAGATCATCGGCGGGCCCTACGCCTTTCGAGGCGTAGAGATCGACGTGTTCGATCACCAGAACCGGGTCCTCACACTGAAGCGCCGCGTTCATCAGCCCGACGTAGTCATAAGGCGTCGAGGGCGCGACGATGCGCCAGCCGGGGGCCGTCGCAAAGATGCCCGCCGGGTCCATCGAGTGCTGCGACCCATAGCCCGTGCCCATCGCCACTTTCGTGCGCAGAACCAAAGGCATGGCATTGTCGCCGCCGAACATGTGACGCGCCTTGCCGATCTGGTTGAACACCTGATCTGCGGCGACCCACATGAAATCCGGGTACATGAATTCGATCACCGGACGCACGCGCCCGTCGGCGGCCATACCTGCGGCAAGACCCGTAAAGGCGTTCTCCGCAATCGGGGTGCCGAGGCAGCGATCCGGGAACTTGTCCGACAGGCCTTTGGTGGCGCCATTGGTGCCGCCTTTCAGACGGTGCACATCCTCGCCCATGACAACGATGCGCTCGTCCGTCTCCATCCGGCGCATCATCACATCGGCCACGGCGTCGATGAATTTCACATTGTCCTTGAGCGTGCCGGAAAACTCTTCCTGCTCTTCGAACCGTGCGCCGTCAAACTCCGACAGATCGCCACGCAGACCGAAATCGCGGAAGCTTTCTTCGGGCCAGAGCGCCGGTTTGATGCGGCGTTTGCCGTCGACCTCTTCGATCAGCTCGCCCGCGATCTCTTCCATCATCTCTTGCGCCTGAGTGCGCAGGTCTTCGACGGCTTGCGCGCCGATGATCTGACGCTCCATCAGGTCGCGCGCCATGGCGTCGAGCGGGTCGCGGCCGCGCCATTCCTGCTCTTCTTCCTTCGTGCGATAGCCGAAGGCAGAGCCCGGCAGCGCGCCGTTTTGGTGGAAATAGCGGTAGACATCGGCCTCGATCACCACCGGACCTTCGCCCGCGCGCATGATCTTATTGGCTTCCTCGGAGGCCAGATACACGGACAGCGTGTCCATGCCGTCGACCTTCAGCGCTGGGATGCCAAAGGCCAGACCGCGCGCCGAAAGCCGCGTCTCGGCAGTGACTTCTTCGACATGGGTCGACACGGCGTAGCGGTTGTTTTCAATGAAGAAACAGATCGGCAATTTCCACGCGGCGGCGATGTTCATGGTCTCAAGCACAGAACCGATATTGACCGCACCATCGCCGAAATAGGTGTAGACGACATCGCCCGTGCCCGCCTGTTTATGCGCCCATGCCGCGCCCGCCGCCATGGGGACACCGCCGCCGACGATGGCATTGGTGCCAAGGTTGCCGCTTTCGGCCCAACGCAGGTGCATCGAGCCGCCGCGACCTTTGCAGAAGCCCTCGGAGAGACCGAGAATTTCCGACAGCGTGCGTTTCGACAGGTGCCGCAGCGTCTCGCCAAAGCTCTTCTCCGGGTCGATCCCCTCAGGCGCGGCATAGGCCAGCGCCTTGGCGAGGAACTGATGGTGCGCGCGGTGCGAGCCGTTCACCTGATCGGAACCGCGCATCGCCATGGCGGAGCCGACAGCACCACCCTCTTGGCCAATCGCGGAGTGTGCAGGCCCGTGCACAAGCCCCTGCCCCGCGAGGTCCAACACCTTCTCTTCGAACGCGCGAATGAGGTGCAATTGGCTCAGCATCGTGCGCCCGACGGTGGGGTCAAGCTCGGTGCGATCCTCTTTGGAGGCTTTGATGTCACGCCAGAAGGCTTTCGGCGTCAGATCGTCATAGATCGGCATGTGGGATGTCCTTTACAAATAGCTGTAGGAGGACCAGCCACCATCGGCGACCAGCGTTTGGCCGGTCACATAGGCGGAGGCGTCCGAAGCGAGAAACAGGGAGGCGGAGGCGATTTCCTCGGGCGTGCCGAGACGTCCGGCGGGCACCCGCGCGTTGAGAGCGTCCATATCCAAACGGCCTTGCGCCGCGAGCGTTTCGGTCAGCGCCGTGCGCACGTAACCGGGCGCGATGGCGTTGACGCGGATGTTGCGGTCGGCCCATTCGATGGCCAGAACTTTGGTCAGAGCCACGACGCCCGCCTTGGCGGCGCAATAGGCGGCACGTTCCGGCGCCGCGACGACGCCATACATCGAGGCGGTGTTGACGATGCTGCCGCCGCCTTGTTCTGCCATGACACGTCCGGCGGCCTGGGCCACGAAAAACGCACCATTGAGATTGATGTCGATGCCCCGACGCCACGTCGCCTCGTCCAATTCAAGTGACGGCGCATTGCCGGAAATGCCTGCGTTGTTCATCACCACATCGAGCCGCCCGCCAAAGGCCACCGCCGCCTCACAGGCCGCTTCCACCGCCGCAGGATCGGTGATCGAGCCCGCAAGGGCGGTGACCTGTCCGGGGTGATCCGCGTTCAGCATCTCCGCCGCCGCCCGCACGCCGTCCTCATCCAGATCGAAAAGGACGGTCTTGGCGCCCGCGCCCACAAAAGCGCGCGCCATGGCAAGGCCGAGGCCCGAAGCAGCGCCTGTCACAAGCGCGGTGCGTCCAGTGAAATCGAACGTGCTGGTCATGATAATTCTCCTCCGGTCCCGGAAACGCCCTCCTCGGGTCGCCGGGTTGAAAACAGTTAAATTTCTGCGCGTTGCGCTGGCTCAGCTCATGTAGAGCCCGCCGTTGACGTGAATGGTTTCGCCGTTCACAAAGCTTGCGGCCTCGCTGCACAGGAAGGCGATGACGGTGGCGATCTCGGACGCCTGCCCGGTCCGCCCCATCGGCGTATGGCGCAGCGTGTCGTCGCCCCGCGTCGCGATCAACTCGCGCGTCATCGGCGTGTCGATCACACCGGGCGCCACGACATTGACCCGCGTTTTCGGCGCCAATTCATTGGCGAGCGCGCGGGTCATGGCGCTAATGGCGCCTTTCGACGCGCCGTAATGGGCGTTGGTCTTGGCGCCACGATGGGCGGCGAGCGAGCTGAGGTTGACGATGGACGATCCGGCTTTCAAATGGTCGACCGAGCGGCGGGTGAGGTAGAAGACGCCATCGAGATTGATGGACAGGGTGCGGCGCCATTGATCGTCGGTCATCTCGGCGAAAGGCTCCGCCATATAGATGCCGGCGGAGGGCACGAGAAAGTCGATGCCGCCGAGTTTGGCCGCGACTGCGACGATCCGGTCGGCGTCATCGGGATTGGCGGCGTCCACGGCGAGCGTTTCAATCGTGCCGCCTTTCGGAGAGGTCAGCGTGGCGGCAAAGTCCGCCAGCGCGGCACCATCGAGATCGGCCAGCACCAGATTGGCGCCTGCCGCATGGAACAGCTCCGCCACGGCGCGACCGATGCCGCCATTGGCCCCCGTGAGAACCAGCGTGCGGTTGGTGAAATCGAACATCATGCCGACACCTCCGCAAGGTCTGCGCGATACTCGGTGATGTCGGCATATTCGACGATCTCGACGATATGACCCTCCGGGTCGCGCAGGAAGGCGAGGAAGGTGCCGGGGCGCACCTCGACCGGCTCATCGCCCGTCATCAAAGTGCCGCCCGCCGCGACAACGCGGGCCACAACGGCGCGCAGATCATCGACGATGAAGGTCAGGTACATCGCTTCGTGGCGGTCCAGAATGTGGTCCGTTGGCTCAGGGCGCTCGGCCGGGGCGATCTCTGGCGCGAGCAATTTGATCCGCTCCCCCCAAGAGGTTTGCAGCCGCACAACACGGTAGCCGCCTCGGCTCAGCGCCGCGACATCCGCCTTTTCGGCGGGGACGGTCACATCGGCGGCAATCGTGAAGCCGAAGGCCTGTTGGTAAAATTCGAGCATCTTGGGCAGATCGCGCACGGTCAGCCCCATTTCCATCGGTGCGGTCATGTTCATCGCAGATGTCATCGCACTATCTCCTTTACACCGCGAGCCATTCGTCGGTGATCTCCGGCTTGGCATTCAATTCATCGGGCGTGCCCTCAAAAACGATCTGGCCATGGCCCATGACACAGACCCGATGCGAGACCTGCATGGCGATGGTGAGTTTCTGCTCGACCAGCACCACGGAAACGCCGTGTTTGTTGATGTCTTGGATCACCTCGCCGACGACGGTCACGATCTTGGGCGCGAGGCCTTCGGTCGGCTCGTCGATCAGCATCACCAGCGGGTTGCCCAGAAGCGAGCGGCACATCGTCAGCATCTGCTGTTCACCGCCCGAGAGGCTCCCGGCGCGGGTGTTGCGGCGTTCCTTGAGGCGCGGGAAATAGGTGAACATCTGCTCGACGTCCCATTTCGGCGCACCCTCCGGCCCGTTTTGGCGGCCCATTTCGAGGTTCTCGTCGACGGTGAGGTTCAAAAAAATCTCGCGCTCTTCCGGGACATAGCCGATGCCCTGGCGACAGATCGCAAAGCTGCGCTGCCCGGCCAGATCGACACCGTCGAGACGCACGTGGCCCTCAGACGGCGGCACCAGCCCCATGATGGATTTCATCGTGGTCGAGCGCCCGGAGCCGTTGCGGCCCAGAAGGCTCACGACCTCGCCGCGGGCCACATCAAAGGTGACGCCGTGCAGAATGTGACTTTTGCCGTAATGGGCGTGCAGCCCCTCGACGGACAGAATGGTGTCGTTCACGTTCTCCATCACGCCGCCTCCTCGCCCAGATAGGCTTCTTTCACGCGGGCATTGCCGCGAATTTCCTCGGGTGTGCCGGTGGCGATGATCTCGCCGTAGACCAGCACGCTGATGCGATGCGCCAGAGAGAAGACGACGCTCATGTCGTGTTCGACGATCAAAAGCGTGCGGCCTTCGGTGATCTCGCGGATCAGGCCGGCGGTGTAATCGGTTTCCTCATGCGACATGCCCGCCATCGGTTCGTCGAGCAAAATCACCTGCGGATCGGAGGCCAGCGTCATGCCGATCTCAAGCGAGCGCTGTTCCGAATAAGACAGCTGGCTGGCGAGTGTTTGCGCGCGCTCAGTCAGGCGGATTTTGGTCAGAAGATCATCGACCTCCTCATTGACCACCCTAAGCCGCGCGGCAGAGCGCCAGAACACGAACTGCAGGTTGTGCTTGCGCATCACCGCGAGACGCAGGTTCTCGAAGACCGTCACACCGGGGAAGATGTTGGTGATCTGGAACGAGCGCGCCAGACCGCGACGGTTGACCTCCGCCGGTTTCAACCCGGCGATGTTCTTGCCGTTCAAAAGGATCTTGCCGTCCGAGGGCGCGAACTGGCCGGAGCAGAGGTGGAACAGCGTCGACTTGCCCGCCCCGTTCGGCCCAATCACCGCATGGCGTTCGCCGGGGATCACATCGAGATTGGCATCCCGGATGATATGGGCCTCGCCAAAGGACTTGTGAACATGTTGCAAAGACAGAATGGGATCGCTCATGCCTGTGCCTCCTTGCGCGCCGCGACGCGGCGGTTGACCATGGTGACCAAAGCGATGCCGATGCCGAAGAGACCGAGGCCAAAGGCCCAGGGCAGAACGGAGAGCGGCGCCCAGTCATAAGAGAAAAGCGCGATGTCGGGCCAGTTGCCGTCGGTGACACCCGCGCGATATTCCGGCGACAAGAAGCGTTGCAGGAACTCGATCAGGAAGACGGCGCCGAAAGCGGCAATCGCGAGGCTCACAAGACGTGCCAGCAAAGTGCTGAGCGTGCGGGCCAAGCCTTCGCCGCTGGGATTACGGATGCGTTCGACCAGCTCGCCCACAAGACCGCGCGGCAGGAACATCATGACGAGCACGAAGATGATGCCTTGGTACAAAAGCCAGACGCGGGTCAGGTCGGAGGTGACATGGCCAAAGAAGGTCATCACAGCCCCGCCGATCGCCGGGCCGAGGAAGACGCGCACACCGCCGATGAAGCTGTTGAGCACCACGGCCGTGGAGATGTGGGATTCGAGCACGACGTAGTTTGCGGCTTCGATGTTCATCGACTGAAGCGCGCCTGCGATGCCCGCGAACATGGCGGAGATGGCGAAGATCAACGTGCCAAGTGCATGGGTGTTGTAGCCCAGAAAGCGCAGACGGTGCGCGTTTTCACGCAGGCCCAGAGCCAGCCGCCCAAGCGGGGTTTTGCTGAAGAGATACAGAAGCCCGATGCACAGAAGCGTCCAAACCAGCGTCAGGAAATAGACGTCATTGAGCGAGCCGAATCCGATACCCCAAGCGGGCATACGGAAAGAGGACACGCCCGCCTCGCCGCCAAAGACGGTTTTGAGGTGTGGTGCCAAAGCGTGCAGCAACTCGGCCAGCGCCAGCGTGATCATGGCGAAGTAGACGCCCGTCCGCTTGGTGGAAAAATAGCCCGCCAGAAGCCCGCTCACGAGGCCCGTCGCGCCACCGACCAGCGGCAGGAGCGGCGTCGGCAAAAGCCCTTCGCCCCCGAAGGCGTTCATCGCATGAACGGCGGCAAAGGCGCCGACGCCAAAATAGGCGGCATGGCCAAAGCTCAGCATCCCGGCCTGCCCACACAACAGGCCAAAGGCCATGGCGAAAAGGGCGGCGATCAGCATCTGAACTGCGGCGTTGAGCATGGAGCCCGAGACCAGCCACGGCAGTGCGATCAGCACGGCAACCGTGACCAAAAGAAGTAGAGGAGCGTATTTCATAGTCTTATTCCTTCTCGCCCATCAGCCCGGAGGGGCGCAGCACCAGCACCAGAAGCATGATGAAGAACGGCAGGGTGGCGGCGAGGCTGGACATGCGCATGGTCAAGAGCCCGCCGATCTCCTCGGCCCAACCGCCCATGCCGATGAGGATCAGAATATCCGCGATACGGAAATCGCTGCCGACCGCGAGCGAGTTGGTGATGCCGATCAACAGCGAGGCCGCCATCGCGCCGCCCATGGAGCCAAGCCCGCCGACCACGACGACCACGAAGACCATGACACCAAGCTCCAGAGCCATGTTGGGATTGGTGGTGTAGAAGGCGCCAGCGACAGCGCCCGCAAGACCCGCCAGAGCCGCACCGATGCCAAAGACGCCCATGAAGACCATGGGGACGTTATGGCCCAGCGCCTCGACCATCTGCGGGCGGTAAATGGCGGAGCGCACGACGATGCCCACACGGGTTTTCGTCAGCAAGAGATAGATCGCGATGAACATGACGACGGCGATGCCGCCCATGAACAGGCGATAGAACGGATAGTCGATGCCCGACAAAGAGAAGGCCGCAAAGTTCAGCTCAGCCGGCACGCGGTAGTCGACCGCGAATTTGCCGTAGACCATCTTGATCATCTCGGCGATCACCACCGACAGACCAAAAGTCACAAGCAATTCATGCGCATGGCCGTGTTCGTGCACATGGCGCAGGATGAAACGTTCGACCAGAATGCCGACACCCATCACAAGGATCGGGGCCAGAATGATCGCCAGCCAGAACCCGGTCAGGGGCTGAAGCGTATAGGCGAAATAGGCGCCCAACATGTAAAAGGATGCGTGGGCAAAGTTCAAAACCCCCATCATCCCAAAGATAAGTGTCAAACCGGCGGAAACCATAAAGAGCAAAAGCCCGTAAATGGTGCCGTTGAGCAAAGCAAAGAGTATCTGGTCCACACTGACCTCCGTAGGCATCGGGTGAGCTGTGCCATGACCGAGGCCCGAGGGCCCCGATCACGACAGGCTTTTCGTGTGTTAGGGACGTGTCCGAGGCTTAGCCCGGACGTTTCATTTGGCAGCTGTCCTGCACCGGCTGTTCCGCATCTGCGGCGGAAATCACCTTGATCGGAACAAAGCCGTATTCGGTGTCATCGGCTTTATACTGGGCATCCAAGCTGACTTCTTGGACGATCATCGGCAGGATCGCCTGGTGATCCGCGCCACGCATGGAGATGGTGCCCATCGGCGTCTCGGCGGTGGCGTTTTCAAGAGCGACGGCCAGATCGGCGGCGTTCAACCCGTTCTCGGTCGGTTCCACCTCTTTGAGCGCTTCTTGCAAAAGCATCATGCCAAACACGGTCGCGGGTTCGACATAGCTCGGGTAGTGGCCGGTCACGGATTTGTAGTCTTCCATGAAGGGCGCGGTTTCTTCCGGGTTCACTTCCGGGTTGAAGGGCGCGGAGAGGAAATGTCCCTCGGCCACGGCCCCGGCGTTGCCGATGTTGCCCGGCTGATCGAGGAAGGCCGTGCCGAAACGCGCGTCAATCCCGGCGCCGCTTGCGGCTTTCATCAAAAGCAGCAGGTCATTGGACCAGTTGCCGGTGATCACCGTATCGGCATCGGCGGCTTGAATGCGCTGCACATAGGGCGAGAAGTCCTGAATCTTGTTCACGTCATGCAGCGTCTGCTCCACCACGGTAAAGCCAAGACGATCAGCGGCAGCGACGGTGTTGTCCTGCACGTCGACACCCCAGGAGTAGTTCTGGTTCATCGCGTAGACATTATCGCCCAGCACGTCAGCCTCTTTCATGCCGTCGAGCAGAGTGTTGACGCGGATCGCGGCGTTCGGGCTGGTGCGGAAGTGGTAGTAGTGACACTTGGAGCCGGTCAGCTCCATCGCCTCGCCGCCCAGGTTGATGTAGATCACTTCGTTCCCGGCGTTGCGCAGGTTGTATTTGCGCACATCCTCGGTCACCTGACCGGCCACGGCGGACGACGAGCCCTGAAGGATCACGGTCGCGCCTTCGGAAATTGCGGCGCGGACGCGGTCGGCGGCGCCCACCGGGCCACCTTGGTTGTCGAATTCGAGCAGCTCGATCGGCTCACCGCCGAACCCGCCCGCTTCGTTGATCTTGCCGATCTGATATTTCACAGCGTCGCGATACAGCAAACCGGTCGAGGCCTGCGGACCCGACAGGGTCTCCACGAGAGCGATCTTCAAAGGCTCTGCCTGTGCGGCCGTGGCCGCCCCCATGACAAGCGCCATAGCTGCCGTACCGCGTGCGAATTTCTGGAATCCCATACTGTCCTCCCTGACATATCTAATGCGAAGAGATCCTCCACCCCTTCGGTCTTTTCATGTGATGACACAAAATGGTCTTACCAGTCAACAACCTAACTGACCAATTTTTTGAGGCGCAAAAAATCCTGTGAAATATCGAAATTCACGGAACAAAATATTGAATTTAATTGATAATTTTTTCTTTAACCTGTCAGACCAGTGAGCTATCATATCGCCACAAAGGGGAAAAAATGTCTGTATCTAGTCGACTCACTCACGATCAATCGCGCAATGGCACCGGGTCACGCAACGGGCATCTGCCCGACGAGATCGCACAGGACCTGAGCGCAAAAA
The DNA here is from genome assembly GCF_020524585.1 of Celeribacter naphthalenivorans. Classification (GTDB taxonomy): domain Bacteria; phylum Pseudomonadota; class Alphaproteobacteria; order Rhodobacterales; family Rhodobacteraceae; genus Celeribacter; species Celeribacter naphthalenivorans. Next base: position 390,152 of record NZ_JAIVLK010000004.1, on the reverse strand, counting down.
TTGCCTCTGGCGCTTTGTCCGTTGGCGACCGTCTCCCCTCTGAGCGCGATCTGTGCACACAATATGCCGTCAGCCGCGCCGTCGTACGCGAGGCCTTGTCGCAGCTCAAGTCCGACGGCCTCGTCGCAGCACGCGCGGGCAGCGGCGTCTATGTCACCCAACGCGATTCGACCAATGCCTTTCGGTTTCAGAACTTTTCGGTTTCCGATCTCGGACGGCTCGAAGAGGCGATGGAATTGCTCGTCACCATCGAAGTGGCCGCCACGCGCATCGCCGCGAAACGCCGCACCGCCGAAGATTTGAAAAAGATCAAACGCGCGCTGATTGGCATGGAATATGCCATCGCCAGCGACCGCCTGGGCGATGAAGAGGACTATCAGTTCCATCAAGCCATCGTCGAAGCCACCCACAACCAACATTTCATCTCGCTCTGCCAGCACCTCGAGGCCAGCGCGCGCAATATCATTCGACAGGCCCGCAGCAACACCAAGACCAACCATGCCGAGCTGCTGGATGCGGTGCAGGATGAGCATAAGGCCATCTTCAAGGCGCTCGAAGACGGCGACGAGGACGCAGCGGCAGAGGCCGCGGCGCGTCACCTTCACAATGCCTCCCTGCGCATCCGGATTTATCTGGCGTAAATCTTTGCCCGCCTAGATGGGCGTTGTCGCACAGCGCAAGCCGCCACCTCGCGACAGAAATGTAACGCATCTGATTCTCTGTATACGTGTTTTTGCACAATTGTCCGCCCTTCGGACAGCGTCGCGCCAGGGCCGCGACGTCCTGACGCTTGTCAGTTCGCACATTTCTCAGGCATAATAAAAAGAGTTAACCCATAGAAGATTGCGACCTCAGGGAGACCTGTCGCAATCGTACCGGCAATTTGACTTACCACTTCTCCCCGCTTTTTGCGCATTTTCAAATGATCTCCGGATCGCCCTATCAATTGAGGGTGACCCCAAGAGCAGGTTACCTGCCGCCGTTAAAACAGGGAGACTTAGGGTGCGATCGACAACCCTTGCCAACCCCCGCGCACGCCGCGGGTCATGCGCGTTTCCGCGGATGACACAGCTCTGCTCGCCAGAGCGGGGCTTTCGTACTGCGCCAGCTTGCGGTACGATGGACTGGCTGCGGTTTTCCGCCTCGCAACGCACACCCCTTCATGCGGTCCCCTTCCCCCGCCAACACGCAGTAGCCGAGGTACATCAACATGCGTGACTCCGTTAACATCCCCGCCCTCGTCGAACGTCGCGAAGCTTTTAAAAGCTTGGAAGCCCCGTTCTACACGTCTCAGGACGTGCTCGACCTCGATATCGAGGTGATCTTCGGCAACCATTGGATTTTCGTGGGTACTGAGCCGGAACTGCCCGAACCGGGCGACTGTATCACCGTCGAGATCGGCCCGGTCTCCGTGCTGCTTCTGCGTGGCGACGACGAAGAGATTCGTGGCTTCCACAACGTCTGCCGTCACCGTGGCGCCAAGCTGGTGGACGAGAAATCCACCACCATCGGCAACATCGTCTGCCGCTACCACGGCTGGACCTACAACGAAGATGGCGAATTGATCCTGGCCGAACACATGGGCAAGGATTTCAAAAAGAACTGCCACAACCTGCGCACCGTGCACGTCCGCTCGATCGCTGGTTTGATCTTCATCTGTCTCGCGAAAGATGCGCCCGCCGACATCGACAAGATGGACGAGATCATGTCGCCCTACATCGCGCCGCATGACATCAAGAACACCAAAGTGGCGTTCCAGTCCGAGCTGGTCGAAGAAGGCAACTGGAAGCTGACGCTCGAAAACAACCGCGAGTGCTACCACTGCGAAGGCAACCACCCGCAGCTGACCGTGCCGCTCTCCGAGTTCGGCTTTGGCTTCTCCCCGGACGAGCTCGACGAGCGCCGCTCCGATGACGTTGCCAAATACGAAAAAGAAGTCGAAGAGAGCCACGCCCGCTGGGTGTCCTGCGGCCTGCCCTCTTCCGAGCAGCAGCACCTCTCCGACGTCACCGGGTTCCGCACCATGCGCCTGCCGCTGATGTGGGAAGGCGAAAGCCACACCGTGGACACGAAAGTGGCCTGTAAGAAACTTCTCGGCAACTTCAGCCGTGAAACCACCGGCGCCAAACTCGGCGGTCTGAGCTTTTGGACCCACCCGAACTCCTGGCACCACTTCATGTCCGACCATATCGTGACCTTCTCCGTGCTGCCGCTCTCCCCGGGCCGCACCATGGTGCGCACCACCTGGCTGGTGCATAAGGACGCGATCGAAGGCGAGGATTACAACCTCGACAACCTCACCCAGGTCTGGACCTACACCAACCAGCAAGACGCCGATCTGGTCCGTCTGGCACAAATGGGCGCTCAAATGACCGGTTACCAACCTGGTCCGTACTCGCCCTACACCGAGCCGCATGTGGAATCCTTTGCAGCCTGGTACATTGATCGCCTGAAAGACCATTTCGCCAAAGCTGAAACCCAAAAGGTAGCTGCTGAATGACTGCACCGGCCAACGAAAAGCTGACCGAAGCAACAGGCGTTCCTCTGTGGGACCCGGAGGTAGACGACACACTCGTCTGCCGCCAGGTCCGGCAGGAAACGCATGACGTGAAGACCTTCGTGTTCTCGGCACGTGAACCGCGGGACTTCCGGTTCTATCCGGGACAGCACATGACCTTTGAACTGCCGGTCGACGGCATGGTCACGCGCAGCTACACGATTTCCGCCTCGGCGGCGCGACCTTACCGGATCGAGATCACGGTGAAACGCGTCCCGGGCGGCCCGGGCTCCAACTGGCTGCATGACAACATGTTGCCGGGCAAAGAGCTGAACGTGATTGGCCCGTCGGGGGATTTCACCACCGACGCCAATGCGGAAGAGAAACTTTTGTTCATCTCTGCCGGCAGCGGCATCACGCCCATGATGTCGATGACCCGCACGGCCTGCGATTTGTCGGAACCCCATGACCTGCATTTCGTCCACGCGGCCCGAACCCCTGCGGATCTGATTTTCCGCAAGGAGCTTGAGCTTCTGGCGATGCAGAACCCGACCCTGAAATTGGCGATGACGGTTGACACCACCTCTGCCAGCCACGCCTGGAGCGGATACGTCGGACGCCTGAACCTCCAGATGCTCGCCATGATGTCCCCGGACTACAAGGACCGCAAAGTGTTCTGCTGTGGCCCTGCGCGTTTCATGGAAGGCGTGCGCGACATGTTGCGCGAGGGCGGGTTCAATATGGACCACTATTTTGAAGAAAGCTTTGACTTCGGGGCAGAAACCGCCGGCACCATCGAGGAGCCGACATCCGCGCCTGAGATCAGCGGCGACACCTTCCGCGTGAGCTTTCCGAAAACCGGTCATGTGGTCGAGGTCAGCCCCGGCATGACCATTCTGACCGCCGCCAAAGAGGCTGGCCTGCTGCCGATGTCATCGTGTCAGCGCGGCATCTGCGGCACCTGCAAATCGAAACTGATCTCCGGTGAAGTCGATATGCAACACGGTGGGGGCATTCGCAAACGCGAGATCGATCAGGGCAAAATCCTGATCTGTTGCTCCACGCCGCTTACAGATGTCGAGGTCGAACTCTAAGACCTCGCCCCCAGCCATGCCCTTCTCGCAGGCAACGCGTTTTGCGCGAACGGCATGGCTGTGCCTAAGGGCCCACAAAGAGGCCTGAATACGGACAAAATCCGCGAAATTAACATTGGAGGGATATCCATGACTGACCAGAAAGATCCGGATCCGACGTCCTATGAGGCGCCACCGGAAAGTGTCATCGACACAGATTACGATATTGGCCAAGACAACATCGAAGGGACCTTTGGTCCGTTTGGGTTCGACCTGCACAAACCGGTGTTCCCGGTCTCTGCAATCGCCGTCATCGCCTTTGTGATTTTCACCCTGCTGTTGCCCGAAGTGGCCGGCAATACGTTTAGCGCCATGTTCTCTTTCGTCACGAAAGGGTTCGACTGGTTCTTCCTCGGTGCGGCAGACATTTTCGTCATCGTCTGTCTTCTCATCGTCATCAGCCCCTACGGCAAAATTCGCCTGGGCGGCAAAGATGCCAAACCCGACTTCACCTACACCAGCTGGTTCGCGATGCTCTTTGCCGCCGGTATGGGCATCGGCCTGATGTTCTACGGCGTGTCCGAACCTCTGAGCCACTTCTCGTCCTCTCTGGGCGGGATTTCCGTTGGCGAAGACGGCGTGCGCACCGACTGGGCGCCGCTGGGTGCTGCGGGCGGCAACGAAGCCGAAGCCGTGCGTCTCGGCATGGCGGCCTCGATCTTCCACTGGGGTCTGCATCCTTGGGCGATCTATGCCATCGTGGCGCTGAGCCTCGCGCTTTTCTCCTACAACAAGGGCCTTCCGCTCACCATCCGCTCCGCCTTCTACCCGATCTTCGGTGAACGCGTTTGGGGCTGGCCGGGTCACATCATCGACATCCTCGCCGTGTTCGCGACCCTCTTCGGTCTCGCCACCTCGCTGGGTCTCGGGGCCGCTCAGGCCAACTCCGGCTTCAACAAGCTCTTCGGCATGCCGATCAGCGACACCTCGCAGGTGATCCTGATCTGTGGCATCACCGCGATCGCTCTGTTCTCCGTGATCCGTGGCCTCGAAGCCGGTGTGAAACTCTTGTCCGAGATCAACATGGGCGTCGCCTTCCTGCTCTGGGCCTTCGTGCTCATCGCCGGTCCGACCGTCCTCTTGACCACCGATATGCTCAGCTTCCTCGGCGCTTACCTTCAGTACCTGCCGGAACTCTCGAGCCCGATCGGTCGTGACGACGTGAACTTTGCCCAAGGCTGGACCTCCTTCTACTGGGCCTGGTGGATTTCCTGGTCACCGTTCGTCGGCATGTTCATCGCCCGCGTCTCCCGTGGTCGCACCGTGCGCGAGTTCATCATCTCCGTGCTGCTCGTACCATCGCTGGTCTGTGTGCTCTGGATGTCCGTCTTCGGTGGCGCCGCGATCAACCAGGTGGTGCGTGATGGCTACATGGCCGTGACCGAAGCCCCCCTGCCGCTTCAGCTCTTCACCATGCTGGACGCCATGCCCTGGACGGCGATCACCTCCTTCATCGGGATCATTCTGGTCATCGTCTTCTTCGTGACCTCGTCTGACTCCGGCTCGCTCGTGATCGACACCATCGCCGCTGGCGGTAAAGTCGACGCGCCGGTGCCGCAGCGCGTGTTCTGGTGCCTGTTCGAAGGCGTGGTGGCCATCGTGCTTCTGCTCTCCGCAGGGGGGCTGAGCTCGCTGCAGTCCATGGTCATCTCGACCGGCCTGCCCTTCACCGTGGTCCTTCTGGTCATGTGTGTCGCGATCTGGCGCGGTCTGGCCTCTGAGCCTCGCTAACGTCCGAGGGCATCCCCTGCCCTTCCCTTTCGCCGCCGGATGGTTCGCCCTCTGGCGGCGTTTTTTATAGCCCCTCCATCCTTCCCTTCCGTCCGATCCATGAGCCCCACATGTCCGACCGCATTTTCATCAGCAATCTCTGCCTCTACGGCTTTCACGGCGTCATGCCCGAAGAAAAGCGTCTCGGTCAGAGGTTTTATATCGACCTGTCCTGTGACATCGACCTTGCACCTGCGGGTCAAGCGGATGACTATGGGCTGACGGTCTGTTATGATGCGCTGTGCCAGCTGGCGCAAAAGACCTGTGACAGCGGGCCGTTCGATCTGATCGAAACGCTGGGAGAGCGTATCGCGCAGGGAATTCTCGACCGGTTTGCCGCCATCCGTTCGGTACGGGTGACCGTGCTCAAACCTTCGGCGCCGATCAGGGCCACTTTGGATCACGTCGGCATCGAGATTCTGCGTCAGCGCTGAGCGAAAATTGCTGCGCCTGCGACAGGACATATGCGGCAGCTGCACAGCCCGCATTTTGCGCCCGAAATTCACCCCGAAATCCACAGGGCAAAGCGATTCCATTGGCTGAGCCGCAAAAAGGGGCATCAAGTGAGGCGGCGCGGCGCAAATGCGCCAAAAATCAATCATAGAAGGAAAATTCACGCCCAAAGAATATGCAAAATGCAGACAATCGGCTCCGCAAAGGATAAGATCTTCTGACCAACGCAACAAAAACGTGACGATGACGCATACATTCATAACGCGTGGCGCAAATATCCGATTATTCGCCCCGTTAAGACGCGATCATCGTCCAATTCCTTCTCTCACAGAGAAAGCCTGCACGATGACACGCTTCAATGCACTTAACCTTGTTAAGAACGCCCTGACCGGGCACAAAAACTGGACCGAGCAATGGCCGGAGTGCCAGCCGAAAGCCGAGTATGACGTGGTCATCGTCGGTGCTGGCGGCCACGGGCTTGGCGCGGCTTACTATCTGGCCAAAGAGCACGGCATCACCAATGTCGCCGTGATCGACAAAGGTTGGCTCGGCGGCGGCAACACCGGCCGGAACACCACGATCATCCGCTCGAACTACCTCTACGACGAATCCGCGCGTCTGTTCGATCACTCGGTGGATCTGTGGCAGAACCTGAGCCAGGAGCTGAACTACAACGTGATGTACTCGAACCGTGGCTGCTTGATGCTGGCCCACACGGTGCATGACGTTCAGAGCTTTAAGCGTCACATCCACGCCAACCGTCTGAACGGCGTCGACAACCGCTGGCTCACCCCGGAAGAGTGCAAAGAATTCTGTCCGCCGGTCAACATCGCACCGGATGCCCGTTACCCCGTCATGGGCGGCGCGCTTCAGGAACGTGCCGGCACCGCGCGCCACGATGCCGTGGCTTGGGGCTACGCCCGTGGTGCCGCCGAACGTGGTGTGGACATCATCCAGAACTGTGCCGTCACCGCGATCCGTCGTCACCCCGATGGCTCCGTTGCGGGCGTCGAGACCGACAAGGGTTTCATCAAAGCCAAGAAGGTTGCCGTGTCCGCCTCGGGTCACAACTCGATGGTCATGGAAACCGCAGGCGTCCGTCTGCCGCTCGAATCCATGCCGCTTCAGGCGCTCGTGTCCGAGCCGATCAAGCCGATCTTCCCCTGCGTCGTGATGTCGAACGCCGTGCACGCCTATTGTTCCCAGTCGGACAAAGGCGAATTGGTCATCGGCTCCGGCACCGACCAATATGTGTCCTACTCGCAACGCGGCGGCCTGCCGCTCATCGAACACACGATTGCGGCGATCTCCGAAGTCTTCCCGATCTTCAACCGCATGCGGATGCTGCGCAAATGGGGCGGGATCACCGACAACACACCGGACCGTTCGCCGATCGTCGGCAAGACCCCGGTGCAGAACCTCTATGTCAACTGTGGCTGGGGCACCGGCGGGTTCAAAGCCACGCCGGGCGCCGCCCACACGCTGGCCTGGACCGTTGCCAAAGACGAACCGCACCCGATCAACGCGCCCTTCACGCTGGACCGCTTCCGCACCGGCCGCCTGATCGACGAAGCCGCCGCTGCCGCTGTGGCCCACTAAGGAGACCAAAGACATGATCCAGATTCATTGTCCTTATTGCGGCGAAACGCTTCCGGAGCTGGAATTCGCCTATGCGGGCGAGGCCCACATCGACCGTCCGGAGAGCCCTTCGGCACAGACCGACGAAGAATGGGCGGAGTTCCTGTTCATGCGTCAGAACGTCAAGGGCCCGCATTTCGAACGCTGGCGCCACGTCCACGGCTGTGGCCGGTTCTTCAACGCGGTCCGCAACACCATCACCGACCGTTTCTACACCACCTACAAAGCCGGTGAGCCGCGTCCCGATCTCGCCACGCTTCTGGAGGAAGACAACAAATGAGCACTTACCGCGTACGTGGCAAAGGGCGCGTCGACGCCTCCAAGCCAATCGTTTTCACCTTTGACGGCAAACCCTACACCGGTTTGAAAGGCGACACCGTGGCCTCCGCCCTGCTGTCGCATGGCGTCCACCTGATGGGCCGTTCGTTCAAATACCACCGCCCGCGTGGCGCCATCGCCGCCGGTTCTGAAGAGCCCAACGCGCTGATCGGCACCCGTCGCGGCGCTGGCCGTTTCGAGCCGAACACCCGCGCCACCGTGCAGGAAATCTGGGAAGGTCTGGAGACCAATTCCCAGAACAAATTCCCGAGCCTGAAATTCGATGTGGGCGCCGTGAACGACGCCGCCTACATGATGTTCTCGGCCGGTTTCTACTATAAAACCTTCATGTGGCCGCGCTCCTTCTGGGACAAGGTCTATGAGCCCTTCATCCGTGCCGCTGCCGGTCTGGGTGTCTCCCCGACCGAACACGACCCGGACACCTATGCCTCGCGCAACCTCTACTGCGATCTTCTGATCGTGGGTGCCGGTCCTGCCGGGATCGCCGCCGCACGCGAAGCGGCTGGCAAGGGTCTGTCGGTTGTGCTCGTCGATGAGAACGCCGAAATGGGCGGCTCGATCCTGTCGGAACCGCAAGCCAAGATCGAAGGCAAGACCTCCTGGGATTGGCTCTCGGACGAGCTCGCGGATCTGAAAGCGGCTGGCGTCAAGCTGATGACCCGCACCACTGCGATCGCTTACTACCACGAGAACCTGATCGGTCTGGTCGAGAAACTCACCGACCACCTGCCGACGCTTCCCGCCGACACCCCGCGCGAGCGGATGTGGCGTGTGCGTGCCAAACAGGTTGTTCTGGCCCAGGGTGCTCTGGAAAAACCGCTGGTGTTCCACGGCAACGACCGTCCGGGCGTGATGCTCGCGGGCTCTGCCCAGACCTACCTGAACCGCTACGGCGTCAAGGTCGGCAACAGCCCCGTCGTCGTCACCTCGCATGACAGCGCCTGGTATGCCGCCTTCGACCTTCAGGATGCTGGCGCTTACGTTCAGGCCATCGTCGACACCCGTGCGCAGGTCCGTCAGGACCTTCAGGCCGAGGCCCGTGCCCGTGGCATTCCGGTGAAACTGTCGCACACTGTGACGGCCACCGGCGGTCGTCTGCGCGTCAACAATGTCCGCGTGAACCCGCTCTCCGGCACCAATGTCGGCGCGGGTCAGTGGATCAAATGCGATGCGCTCCTGATGTCCGGTGGCTGGACCCCGTCCCTCCATCTCTTCTCCCACACTAAGGGCAGCCTTGCGTGGGACGACGATCTCACCACCTTCTTGCCGAAAGACACGCCAGAAGACTGCGTGATCACCGGCGCATCCCGTGGCCTCTGGGGCACCGAAGCAGCACTTCGTGACGGTGCGACCCGTGTGGGCGAGGCTCTGGCCAAGCTCGGCGTCGAAGCCACCGCGACCGAGTACACCGTGGCGGACGACCGCACCGGCTCTGGCGTCATGATGCGCGAACTGCCGACGGATCGCAGCCCGGGCAAGGCGAAAGCCTTTGTCGACTACCAGAACGACGTGACCGCAAAAGACCTGCGTCTCGCCGTGCGCGAAGGCATGCGCTCCATCGAGCACGTCAAACGCTACACCACCAACGGCATGGCGACGGACCAAGGCAAGATGTCCAACATCAACGGCCTCAACATCGCCGCTGACGCTCTGGGCAAAAAGCAACCGCAGGTCGGTCTGACGACCTTCCGCCCGCCCTACACGCCGACCACCTTCGGGGCCTTCGCGGGCTATCACCGCGGTGAGCATTTCGAAGTGGTGCGCAAAACGCAGATCGACGGCTGGGCCGAAGAAAAAGGCGCCGTGTTCGAACCCGTGGGCCAGTGGCGCCGTGCGCGTTACTTCCCGAAAGCGGGCGAGACCATGGATCAGGCCGTGACCCGCGAATGTGCGGCAACGCGTGCCTCCGTGGGCATCTTCGACGCCTCCACGCTGGGCAAGATCGAAGTCGTCGGCCCCGACGCCGCCGAATTCGTCAACCGTATGTACACCAACCCGTTCCTGAAACTTGCGCCGGGCAAATGTCGCTACGGTCTGCTCTTGGGCGATGACGGCTACATCCGCGACGACGGCGTGATCGCCCGCGTCGAGGAAGACCGTTTCCACGTCACCACCACCACCGGTGGCGCGGCGCGCGTGCTGAACATGATGGAAGACTACCTGCAAACGGAATGGCCCGATCTCAACGTCTGGCTGACCTCCACCACGGAGCAATGGTCCACCGTTGCCCTCAATGGCCCGAACGCCGCCAAACTGCTCGCGCCCTTCGTCGAAGGCATCGAGCTGACCGAAGAGGCCTTCCCGCATATGTCTTGCGTGAACTGCACCGTGGCGGGCTACCCCGCCCGTCTGTGGCGCGTGAGCTTCACCGGTGAGATCGGCTTCGAGATCAACGTGGCAGCACCTTACGGTCGCGACCTTTGGGAAAAACTGTGGGAGGCGGGTCAGCAATACGACATCACCCCCTACGGCACCGAGACCATGCACGTTCTGCGCGCCGAAAAAGGCTACATCATCGTCGGTCAGGACACCGACGGCACCGTCACCCCTGCGGATGCGGGCATGGACTGGGCTGTTGGCAAGAAGAAAGACGATTTCGTGGGGATGCGCGGCCTCAAACGCCCGGACCTGGTGGCCGAGAACCGCAAACAGCTCGTGGGTCTTCTGACCGAGGACAACAGCTGGCTCGAGGAAGGCGCTCAGATCGTGTTCGATCCGAAACAGCCGATCCCGATGACCATGCGCGGTCACGTGACCTCGTCCTACAACCAAGGCACGACCGGTCGTCCGATCGCTCTGGCCGTGATTGAGGGCGGTCACTCGAAGATGGGCGAAACGGTCTATATCCCGATGCCGGACCGGACCATCGCCGCGAAAATCACCGGGACCGTGTTCTACGATCCTGAAAACAGCCGCCTGAAAATCTGATCGGAGGTCAGACATGTCCAAGCATATCTCTTCTCTGGCCCCCTCGGTCGTGGTGGATACCGCTGCTGCCCGTGTGGCCGTCTCGCAAATGATCGGGCGCATCTCTTTGCGTGCCCGGACCAATGAAAACGGTGGTGATCTTGCCGCCGTCGGCAAAGCCATCGGCGTCGCGCTTCCGACCCAGATCGGTGGCCGCGCCAAGGCAGACGGCATCGAAGTCGCCTGCCTCGGCCCGGACGAGTGGACCCTTTTGGTCTCGCTCGAGCAGATCGAAAAAGTAGAGGACGCGCTTGCCGCCCTCTACCCCTCCCTGCCGCATTCGATGACCGAGGTCACCGGGCGCGAAGTGACGCTCACCATCGAGGGCCCGCAGGCCGCCGAGCTTCTGAGCATCGGCGCGCCCCGTGACATCTCCTCGATCAAAGTGGGCCAGGCCCGCCGCATGCTTTTCGACGGCGCCACCGTCGTTCTCTGGCGCGATTCCGAGACCAGCTTCCGCATGGATGTCTGGAACAGCTTCGCGTCCTTCCTTGCCACAACCCTTGAGACCGGCGCGAAAGAACTCGCGGCCGAACTCGCCTGAACCTGAAGGATCATCCGCATGTTTGACCGCCTGCAAAAATACGAGATCGCAGACGCCGACATCGCCTCCGCCATTGGCGAGGAACTGGAGCGTCAGCAGACCCAGATCGAACTGATCGCCTCCGAGAACATCGTGTCCCCGGACGTGATGGCGGCTCAGGGCTCTGTTCTGACCAACAAATACGCCGAAGGCTATGTCGGCAAGCGCTACTACGGTGGCTGTGAGTTCGTGGACAAAGTCGAGGCCGTGGCCATCGACCGCCTGAAGCAACTCTTTGGTGCTGAATATGCCAACGTGCAGCCGCACTCCGGCGCACAGGCCAACCAGGCTGTGTTCCTCGCTCTGCTCGAGCCGGGCGACCGCATCATGGGTCTCTCGCTGGCCCACGGTGGTCACCTGACCCACGGCTCGCCGGTGACCATGTCCGGCAAGTGGTTCGATGTCGTCTCCTATGAGGTCGACCCCGAGACCCACCTGATCGATATGGAAAAAGTGCGCGAAAAGGCACTCGAAACCAAACCGAAGCTGATCGTGGCCGGTGCCTCCGCCTACCCGCGCGTCATCGATTTCGAAGGCTTCCGCAAGATCGCCGACGAAGTGGGTGCTTACCTGATGGTCGACATGGCGCACTACGCCGGTCTGATCGCGGGCGGCAAATACCCGAACCCGGTGCCGCACGCCCATGTGACCACCTCCACCACCCACAAAACCCTCCGTGGTCCGCGTGGTGGCGTGATCCTGTCGAACGACGAAGCGATCGCCAAGAAACTGAACTCCGCCGTCTTCCCGGGCAACCAGGGTGGCCCGCTGATGCACGTCATCGCCGCGAAAGCCGTGGCTTTCGGTGAGGCGCTTCAGCCGTCCTTCTCCGACTACGCCGGCCAAGTGATCGAGAACGCGAAAGCTCTGGCGGACGTGTTGAAAGTCGGCGGTCTGGGCATCGTTTCCGGTGGCACCGATTGTCACATGGTCCTCGTCGATCTGCGCCCCAAAGGCGTGACCGGCAAAGTGGCCGAGATCGCGCTCGAACGTGCGGGTCTGACCTGCAACAAGAACTCGATCCCGAACGATCCGGAAAAACCGTTTGTGACCTCCGGCATCCGTCTCGGCACCTCTGCGGGCACCACCCGTGGCTTCAAAGAGGCCGAGTTCGAACAGATCGGCTCGCTGATCCTCAAAGTGCTCGACGCCCTGTCCGAGAACCCCGAGGGCGACGCCGCGGTCGAAGCCGAAGTGCTGGCCGAGGTCAAAAAACTCTGCGCCGATCACCCGATCTACGGCGCCTGATCCTGTCGCGGCCTCCCTTATATTTGGGGGGCCGCACACCAAATCGATCTCTGATCTGAAGGGCCTGACGTTTTACGCGCGGGCCCTCATTTGCAAAAGGGCACCGCCATGTTCCTCTCCGTCTTCGACGTCTTCAAAATCGGCATCGGCCCCTCTTCGTCGCATACGATGGGGCCCATGGTTGCCGCGCACCGCTTTATCGAGGACCTGCGCGCCGGTAAGGGCAAATATCCGGGCTGTGGCCCGCTCTCGCGCCTGACCGCCACGCTCTATGGTTCGCTGGCGTTTACCGGCAAGGGCCACGCCACCGACCGTGCCGTGATCCTTGGCCTCTGCGGCCAACTGCCCGACACGCTCGATCTCGATCAGGCCGATGCGATGGAGCAAGCGGTCTATGACAACAAGAAAATCGCCCTCGATGGCCTGCCGGAGCTGGATTTCGATCCGAAGGTCGATCTCGTGTTCGACTATGGTCCGGCGCTTGAAGGTCACGCCAACGGCATGATCCTGCGCGGCCATGACAAGGACGGCAACATCTACTACGCCCAGACCTATTACTCGGTCGGTGGCGGCTTCATCATGACCGATGAGGAGCTGGAAGCCTCCAAAACCGGCCTCTCGCTCCATGACGAAAAAGAGGCGCTGAACTTCCCCTATCCCTTTGGCACGGCGAAAGAGATGCTCGCCATGGGTTTGGAGTCCGGCAAATCCATCGCCGAAATGAAACGCGCCAATGAGCGCAAGGTGCATGGGCCCGATCTTGAACCCAAACTCGACCGCCTGATCGAGACGATGAACGAATGCATCGACCGCGGCCTGTCCCAAGACGGCATCCTGCCGGGCGGGTTGAAGGTCAAGCGTCGTGCCAAGGGCATTCATGAATCGCTCAAGGCCGAACAGGGTCTCAACATCACCGCCCCTCACGTCGCCAACGACTGGATGAGTGTCTACGCCATGGCAGTGAACGAGGAAAACGCGGCTGGTGGCCGGGTTGTGACTTCGCCCACCAACGGGGCGGCGGGCGTGGTGCCGGCGGTGATGCGCTACTACCGCATGCATTGCCAGGGCGCGACGGACGCCAAGCTCAAGGACTTCCTCTTGGTCGCCGCCGCCATCGGCGGGCTGATCAAACACAACGCGTCGATTTCGGGCGCCGAAGTCGGCTGTCAGGGCGAAGTGGGCTCCGCCGCCGCCATGGCCGCCGGTGCGCTTTGTGCAGTGATGGGCGGGACCAACGAACAGGTGGAGAATGCTGCCGAGATCGCCTTGGAGCACCACCTCGGCATGACCTGCGACCCGGCTGCGGGTCTGGTTCAGGTGCCCTGCATCGAACGCAACGCACTTGGCGCGATCAAGGCTGTGTCGGCGGCGTCGCTGTCGCTGCGCGGCGATGGCACGCACTTCATGCCGCTCGACAACTGCATTCAAGTGATGCTGGAAACCGGGCGCGACATGAACCTCAAATACAAAGAGACCTCCACGGGCGGGATCGCGGTGAACCTGCCGGAGTGCTGAGGGCACTTTGTTTGAGACTACAAAAAAGGGCGGCCAACTGGGCCGCCCTTTCTGTTTCTGGTGCTGTCAGGCTCAGCTCGCCTTGAGCATGCCATGCGGGTCGAGCACGAATTTCTTCGCGGCGCCGTGGTCGAAGGCCTCATAGCCCTTCGCCGCATCCTCGAGCGAGATCACCTGAGCGTTCACGATGTCCGCGATCGGCAGACGACCGTGCAGGATCGCCTGCATGAGCTGACGGTTGTACTTCAGAACCGGGGTCTGACCCGTGTGGAAGCTCTGCGCCTTCGCCCAGCCGAGGCCGAACCGCAGCGACAGACTACCGACTTTGGCGGCCTCGTCTGTCGCGCCCGGATCTTCGGTCACGTAGAGGCCCGGAATGCCGATGCTGCCCGCCACGCGGGTGATGTCCATCATTTGGTTCAGCACGATGGCCGGTTGCTCACCGCCCGAATGCCCGCGCGCCTCAAAGCCCACGGCGTCAATGGCGGCGTCCACTTCGGGGCTGCCGGTGATCTCGGCGATCATGTCGCCCAGACGGTCGCTTTGGGTCAGATCGACGGGGACAAAGCCCATCTTGGCGGCGTGATCCAGACGCTCTTTGTTGAAGTCGCCGATCATCACGATGGCGGCGCCCAGAATTTGCGCGGAGGCAGCAGCGGCCAGACCGACAGGACCCGCGCCCGCGACATAGACCACGGAGCCCACGCCCACACCGGCCTGAACCGCACCGTGGAAGCCGGTGGGCAGAATGTCGGAGAGCATGGTGAGATCGGTGATCTTCTCCATCGCCTGATCGCGGTCCGGGAATTTCAGCAGGTTGAAGTCCGCGTAGGGCACCATGACATAGCGCGCCTGACCGCCGACCCAGCCGCCCATGTCGACGTAGCCATAGGCCCCGCCGGCACGCTCCGGGTTTACGGTGAGACAGACGCCGGTGTCCTGTTCTTTACAGCAACGGCAACGGCCACAGGCGACGTTGAACGGCACGGAGACGATGTCGCCGACGTTCAGCATTTCGACGTCGGAGCCTTTTTCGATCACTTCGCCGGTGATTTCGTGACCCAGCACGAGACCTTCGGGCGCGGTGGTGCGGCCACGGACCATGTGCTGGTCGGAGCCACAGATGTTGGTGGAGATCACTTTCAGGATCACCGCATGTTCAAGCTTGCGCCCGTTGGGGGCGGCCATCACTGGATCTGCGATGTTTTGGACCTCGACCTTGCCGGGGCCCATGTAGACGACGCCTTTGTTGGAACTCATGATTTTCCTCCCAATATATCTATATCAGTGCGGTTTCAGGAACAGGCTGCTCCGTCCTCTCGGATCAGCCCGCCCGCAAACGGACCGCTCAAATACGGCCCATGCGTTCGACCAGAAGAGCGCGGCAGGCCCCTCTCGCGCGCGGAGCAATGAGGCGAAACCGCAGAACATCTGCGTCACAAACGCAAACGCGCCCGTCCAGGCGGAAGGGCGCGCAGCTATAGTATAACATAGTTGGCGACAAATATCGCCCGGCGAAGTCGGCTTAATGCGCCGCCACGCCGCGCAGCCGTTCGGACCGACGGCGCAGGATTTCCACCGTGGTCAAAAGCGCGATGGAGATGATCACGAGGATCGTCGCCACGGCTAAGATCGCCGGGCTGATCTGTTCGCGGATACCGCTCCACATTTGACGCGGGATGGTCTGTTGATCGGGGCCCGCGATGAAGAGCACGGCAACGACTTCGTCAAAGGAGGTGACAAAGGCAAAGAGACCGCCGGAGATCACGCCCGGCAAGATGAGCGGCATCACCACTTTGAAGAACGTCCGGCGCGGGTTGGCGCCAAGGCTCGCGGAGGCCCGGATCAGGGATTGGTCAAAGCCCGACATGGTCGCCGTCACGGTGATGATCACGAAGGGAATGCCAAGTGCCGCGTGAGCCAGAATGACGCCCGTGTAGGTCGAGGTCAGGCGCCCGCATTCCATGCCGACGATGGCGCAGGGGTTAGAGTAGAAAAAGAACATCCCGGTCGCGACGATGATGATCGGAACGATCATCGGGCTGATCAGGATCGCCATGATCGTCCGGCGCCACGGCATTTCGGGACGCGCCAAACCCAGCGCCGCAAGCGTGCCCAGCACGGTCGAGAGGATCGTCGCCCAGAAGCCGATGATCACGGAGTTCTTCGCCGCTTTCACCCAATCCGCATTGTGCCACAGATCGGACCACCATGCGCCATCGCGCAGGGCCTCGGCCGCCTGCATCCCGGAGGTCAGCAGAGAGTCATACCAGCGCAGGCTGTAGCCCTCGGGATCGAAGCTGAGCATCTTCTCGGTATAGGTAAAATAGGGTTCCGCGTTGAAGGACAGCGGCACGATCACAAGGATCGGCGCGATCAGGAAGACGAACACGAGGACACAGATCGCCAGATAGGCGTAGTGCCAGGCGCGTTCGAGCGGGGAGGCGTAGGTTGGCAGGGCCATCAGTCTCTCTCCTTAACCGAGTTTCAGTTTGTCGATGCCGATCAGGCGATCGTAGAGCCAGTAAAGCACCAAGACGCCCACCAGAAGCATGGTCGCCAGAGCCGCCGCCATGGACCAGTTGGCCTTGGTCATGTGGAACTGCACCATGTTGGAGAACAGCTGGCCATCCGCACCCCCGACAAGCGCGGGGGTGATGTAATAGCCGACCGCGAGGATGAAGACCAAGAGCACGCCCGCGCCGATGCCGGGGATGGTCTGCGGCAGGTAGATGCGGCGGAAGGTCGTCCAGCTGGTGGCCCCCAGAGAGCGCGCAGCCCGGGTGTAGCTCACCGGAATGACGCGCATTACGGAATAGAGCGGCAGCACCATGAAGGGCAGAAGGATGTGCACCATGGCAATGATCGTGCCCGTTTGGTTGTAGATCATCTGCAGGCGGCCATCGTCGCCGATGATGCCAAGTGCAACGAGAATGTCATTGACCACGCCTTGGCCCTGCAACAGCACGATCCAGCTCGTGGTCCGCACCAAAAGCGAGGTCCAGAACGGCAAAAGCACGAGGATCATCAGAAGGTTGGCCTTGGCCATCGGCAGGGTCGCCAAAAGATGCGCAATCGGGAAAGCCAGCACCAGACAGATTGCGGTGATCACGCCCGCGATCAGGAAGGTCTTGATAAACAGGCGGAAATAAATGCGCTGGGTCTCGTCGACCTTGGTAAGTTTGCCGTCTGCATCGCGTTCAAGATCGAAAGCGATGGTGTAGAAATCGAACGTCCAGGGGCTGGCAGCAGAGCGCATCGCATTCCAGACCAGCGGGTTGTCCCAGTCCTCGTCCAACTCCAGCATGGCTTCCATAAAGGGCGGCTCAAGTTTGTCAGCACCACGGGCCGCCTTGGTGAACATCGAGCGCGTGCCGGAGACAACATAGTTGATCCGCGTGCCCGCATCGCCCGCCGCCCGCGTCTCTTTCATCAGCACGAGATCGGAGGCCAGCGCGGCAAAGGCGGCCTCATCGGGCGCTGTGCCTTTCGGGTTCTCGGCGAACCACTGGCTGAGTGCCGGAACGGATTTGGAAAACTGATCGTTGTAGACCGAGCGTTGCAGCATCTGGCCAATCGGCACGGCAAAGCTGATCAAAATGAACAGCAGCAAAGGCAGCACAAGGAAAAACGCGCGGCGTTTGGCCCGGGCCTGTGCCGAGGCCAGCGCGGCCTTGAGCGGGCGCCCGTCCGCGGTGGTCAACTGAGAGGCGACGTCAGACATCCTGTTTCCTATCTTTATTTTGGCGCCGGAGCAGCGCGGGTCACGCGCTCACGGCCGTGTCAGAACACGCGTCAAAATTCGGGTCTTAGGGGACCGGCGAAAGAGCAGAGGTAAAGCTCTTTCGCCGATCTGCCGGGGACAAGGGGAGCCCCCGGCAAACTTTTCAGATCCTGAGACAGGATCAGTTGGCGAGGAGCCAAGCGTTGAAACGCTCACCCAGCTCGGTTTCGCGGTCGACCCAGAACTCGGCGGAGGACGCCAGCGCGTTGGTCATGTTCTCCGGGTAGGTCGGCAGGTTCGGCGCCATCGGGATGTCGGTGCCGAAGACGTTGCCCACGAGAGGTGCTGCGGATTTACGCGGGGTGCCGTAGGAGATGCGCTCGGAGAAGCTTGCGGATTGCTCGGACGAGGTGGCGTATTTGATGTATTCCATCGCGGCCTCGGCGTTCGGCGCGCCTTCCGGGATCACATAGCCTTCCCACTCATAGACCTGACCGTCCCAGAGCACTTCGAAGGGTTTGCCTTCGTTGACGGCGGCGTTAAAAATCCGGCCGTTGTAGGACATGGTCATGACGACTTCGCCATCGGCCAGAAGCTGCGGCGGCTGTGCACCGGCTTCCCAGTAGATCGCGTCGCCTTTGATGGTGTCGAGTTTCGCGAAGGCACGGTCCACGCCCTCGTCGGTGTCGAGCACGTCATAGACCTCATCTGCCGGCACGCCATCGGCCATCAACGCCATCTCCAGAACCACTTTCGGGCTCTTCAGAACGCCGCGTTTGCCCGGGAATTTCTCGGTGTCAAAGAAGTCGGCGATGGAGGACGGTGCCGCACCTTCGGCGAATTTCGACGCGTCATAGGCCACGGCGGTGGCGTAAATGTCGTTCGGCACCATGCATTCGCTCAGCGTACCTTCGAGGAAGTCCTCTTCCGCAGGCGTGCCATCGGCGCCATCGGGCAGCAGGGACGCGTCGATCGGCATCAGCTGACCTTCGTCACAAAGACGCATCGCATCGGAGATCAGGAACAGGGCGACGTCGGTGGTGACGTTGCCAGCATCCACCTGAGCTTTCACCGGGGTCGCCGGGTTGTCGGCGTCCACGGAGACGACACCGATGCCGGTCTCTGCGGTGAAGGGTTTGTAGTAAGATTCGGTTTCAGCGGCGGCATAGGACCCGCCCCAGCTCATGATGGTGATGTCCTCGGCCAGAGCCGGAAGTGCCAGTCCGCCAAAAGCGGTGGTCAGGGCCAAAAGAGTCTTTTTGTTCATGTTTGTCTCCATGTTGGATCAGGATGAAACACACGGGCCTGAATGACTCCCGCATGTATGGCCTCGCCCCGGTCCTGAACGCCGGGACGAAGAAACTCAGATCATGTCGAGCGCGCGTGCATCGAGCGGGTTCCAACCGATACGAATGCGCTGGCCCGGGGTCAGGGGCATCTGGTCGATGGTGTTGCGGCATTTCACGACGAATTCGTCATGACCGGCGACACGCATCCGGGTGCGCAGAATGTCCCCCATGTAGATAACTTCGAGCACCTCGGCATCGATCGTATGCGCGCCTGCGGGGATCAATTCCGGTTTAAATTCAACGCGCTCTGGGCGGATCGACACGAGGGTCTTGTCGCCTTTGGCCTGCACGTTCACGGCGGTGGCGTCGATCAACTCGCCATTCTCAAGACGCACCACGGCACGGTCGCCATTGAGCTCTTCGATCACCCCCGGAAGCTTGTTGTTCTCGCCGATGAAGCCCGCGACAAAGCTGTTGTCGGGACGTTCATAAAGCTCGGCGGGGGGTGCGAGTTGCTGGATACGGCCATCGTTGAACACCGCCACGCGGTCGGACATAGTGAGCGCTTCGCCCTGATCGTGGGTCACATAGACCACGGTGATGCCGAGGCTTTCGTGCAGGTGTTTGATCTCGAACTGCATGTGTTCGCGCAGCTGTTTGTCGAGCGCGCCCAGAGGTTCGTCCATCAGCACGAGCTTCGGGTCGAACACCAATGCGCGGGCCAATGCGATCCGCTGTTGCTGGCCGCCGGACATCTGCGCCGGGCGACGGTTCGCGAAGGCGCCCATCTGCACCATATCGAGCGCACGTTTGATTTTCTCTTCGCGCTCGGACTTGCCCATGCCGCGCACTTCGAGCGGGAAGGACAGGTTTTCGCCCACGGTCATATGCGGGAAGAGCGCGTAGTTCTGGAACACCATGCCGATGCCACGTTTGTGCGGCGGCACTTGGTTGATTGGCTTGCCGTCGAGGCGAATCTCGCCGTGGGTGGCGGTCTCAAAGCCTGCGAGCATCATGAGGCAGGTGGTCTTGCCGGAGCCGGACGGCCCGAGCATGGTCAGGAATTCGCCCTTGGCCAATTGCAGATTGAGGTCTTTCACCACGAGGGTCTCACCGTCGTAGCTTTTCTGTACATGTTCGAAAGACACGAACGCGTCGTCGCGGGATGCCACCATGACCCAAACTCTCCCTGAGTTCTTGTTGTTGAGCCTACGAACGCCGCCCAAGAGCGGCACCGTGGCCAGGAATTTCAGGGAATATTGAGAGAAGGCCGAAGCGCAGGGAGTATAGCTGCGTCAATCACCCTGTATTATTGCGCCAAAGCTCTGGGCGATTTGACGCAGAATTTTATCTTCGTCTGTTTTGCGAGCAGAATCGCCCGAAAAAAGAACTTTTGCGACCAGTTTACAGGCAGGAAATTAATCTTCCTGACCGGGAGATGCCCGAAAAGACTGCGGTGTGTCGCCATAACGGCGCCGGAACATGCGGCTCAAATGCGAAGAATCACAGAATCCGGCGTCCACGGCGATCCGTGCGATGGACTTTTGCGACTTCTCGATGAGGTGCTTGGCAAAATTCAGGCGCATGTCGAGAAAGGCCGCCTGCGGCGAGGTGTTCAGCGCCAGACGGAAATGGCGCTCGACCTGACGTTTGCTGTTGCCCATGCGCTGCGCGATGTCCTGCACCGTGATCGGCGTGTCGATATTCTGCTGCATCAACAAGAGCGCGCGCTGCACAATCGGGTCCTGGGTCTTAAGATCGAGCGGCAGACCGGGCTGTGGTTTGTCCTCTTGCAACGCGTCGTCGATGATCATGATGTGTAGGCTCTTGCTGGCCTGCGCGCGCCCCACATGTTTGTCCACAAGATAGGCCGCGAGATGCGCGGAACTGGCCCCGCCCGAACAGGTCAGACGATCTCTGTCCACCACGAAAATTTGATCCGCGACCGGATTGAGCCCCTCGAATTGCTCAAGAAAATCAGAGTGATGGAACCAACTCACACAGCAGCGATAGCCATCCAAAAGCCCCGCCTGGTGCAAAAAGAACGCGCCGGTGCAGACCCCGATCAGCGGGATATTCGCCTCCGCCGCCTGTTGCAGAAAGCGGTGATAGGCCTGCCCCAGAGAAGGCGTTTCATCCATCAAACCGCCGACCACGACAATATAGTCAAAGCGGCGCGGATCGCCCAAACGTTCCTTAGGCTGCACCGTGATGCCACTGCTCGAGGCGACCGGGTCCATCGTGTCCGACAGCACCGTCCAGTCGCATAAAATCGGACGACTGCGGTCGCCATCGTCGGCCGCGAGCCGCAGCACATCGACGAAATTGGCGAAGGCACAAAGCGTAAACCGGCGCGCAAGGATAAAGCCCACGGACAGGCGCGGGCCTTCACTGCGCGGTTTTTGGGCGCGCAGCGTGGTGCTGCGCGGCAAGGCAGATGAGTCGCGACCGGATGGCTCTCGGGAAGACGGAGTCGTCATCTTTGTCCCTCCAAACAGGAAACCCCAGATATCCTGTCGTAGCGATAATCTTCGATTGACGCAATCATTCTATTTTTCGACGCAATAGTCGTCATATTAGGCGGCACGATCAGAAATCCGGTCGTCATGACGAGGACGCGAGTCGGGAGACCGACGACAACTCCGAGAGGTCAGGGATCACGAACCGCCATATTACATGGCCCGTCGAAAGTTCGCGACACCCGTTTAGCCGCTCTGTTTCATCCCTCGTCGGGCATCGGATTTGTGAAGGTAAACCTGGCTGGACCGGGAACGCCACCGGGAGCATCGCTACGGCACCTTGCTCCCTTATCTTGGAAATAATGCAAAGGCCTCACACCGGGGCCCGTGCCCGGAACCTCACCATTCGGGCCGACAGAGAGGGAAAAATGAAAGTACTCGTTCCTGTAAAGCGGGTGGTCGATTACAACGTGAAAATCCGTGTCAAAGCGGACAATTCCGGTGTCGAACTTGCCAACGTCAAAATGTCCATGAACCCCTTCGACGAGATCGCCGTCGAAGAAGCCGTGCGTCTGAAAGAAGCGGGCAAGGCCGATGAAGTCATCGCCGTTTCCGTGGGTCCGGCTCAGGCGCAAGACGTTCTGCGCACCGCGCTCGCCATGGGCGCCGACCGCGCCATTCTCATCACCGTTGACGGCACCACCGAGCCGCTGACCGTGGCCAAACTCCTCAAAGGCGTTGCCACCGAGGAAGAGGCCGGTCTCGTGATCCTCGGCAAACAGGCCATCGACGACGACGCCAACCAGACCGGTCAGATGCTTTCTGCTCTGCTGGGCTGGTCGCAAGGCACCTTTGCCTCCGAAGTTGAGCTTGGCGATGGCTCCGCGAAAGTCACCCGTGAGGTCGACGGCGGTCTTCAGGCCATCGAGATCAAGCTCCCCGCCGTGGTCACCGCCGACCTGCGTCTCAACGAGCCGCGCTATGCCTCCTTGCCGAACATCATGAAGGCGAAGAAAAAGCCGCTCGATCAAAAGACCCCCGCCGATTACGGCGTGACGGTCGAAAACCGCCTCAACGTGCTGCGTGTCGAAGAGCCCGCACAGCGTGAGGCCGGGATCAAAGTCGCCTCCCCCGCCGAGCTGATCGAAAAGCTCAAAAACGAAGCTGGCGTCATCTAAGCGCAGGGATCTGAACATATGGCTATTCTTCTTTTTGCAGAACATGACAACGCGACCCTGTCCGATCAGACCGCCAAGGCTCTGACCGCAGCGTCTCAAATCGGCGGCGACGTCGACATCCTGATCGCGGGCAAAGACGCCTCTGCCGCCGCTGACGCCGCCGCCAAACTGGCCGGCGTGCGCAAGGTGCTTTTGGCCGAAAGCGATGCGCTGGCCGAGCGTCTCGCCGAAGCGTCCGCCGCGCTGATCGTCTCGCTCGCGGGCGACTACGACACCATCCTCGCGCCCGCCACCACGACCGGCAAAAACGTGCTGCCGCGCGTTGCTGCGCTTTTGGACGTGATGCAGGTCTCCGAGGTGATCGAAGTCGTGTCCGCCGACACCTTCAAACGTCCGATCTACGCCGGCAACGCGATTGAGGTGGTGCAAGCCACCGACGCGACCAAGGTTCTGACCGTCCGCACCGCCGGCTTCGCCGCCGCCGCTGAGGGTGGCTCCGCCGCTGTGTCGTCCGTGGACGCGCCCGCTGAGGGCAGCGATCTGTCCAGCTTTGTGCAGAACATCCTCTCCGAGAGCGACCGTCCGGAACTGAACTCCGCGAAGATCATCGTCTCCGGGGGCCGCGCGCTCGGCTCCGAAGAGAAGTTCCAAGAGGTCATCACCCCCTTGGCCGACAAACTTGGCGCCGCCATCGGCGCGTCGCGTGCGGCTGTGGATGCGGGCTATGCCGCCAACGATCTTCAGGTCGGTCAGACCGGCAAAGTCGTGGCGCCGGATCTCTACATCGCCTGCGGCATCTCCGGGGCGATCCAGCACCTTGCCGGGATGAAGGACAGCAAAATCATCGTGGCCATCAACACCGATGCAGATGCGCCGATCTTCCAGGTCGCCGATTACGGCATCGTTGGCGATCTCTTCGAGATCGTGCCTGAGCTTGAGCGTCAACTCTGACGCTCACCCATCAGACATTTATGAACGGAACCAATCCAATGAGCTCCAATTCCTACACTCTGCGCATCGCCTGTGACGACCAGCCGGGCATCGTTTCCGCCGTCACCACCGCCATGGCGTCCCGTGGTGCGAACATCGCCGAATCCAACCAGTTCTGGGACCGCAAGACGAACAAATTCTTCCTGCGCATGTCCTGCCTCTTCCCCGAGACCATCGAGCGCGATGCGATCGAACTGGCGCTGAAACCCTCCGTCGATCGGTTCAATCTGAACCTCAAGATCTCGGACGAGACCCGCAAGCCGAAGATCATCATCATGGTGTCGAAATTCGACCACGCCATGCTGCACCTTCTCTACCAGATCAAAACCGGCTGGCTCGACGCCGAAGTGGTGGCCATCGTGTCCAACCACGAAGACGCCCGCAAAGTCGCCGATCAGGAAGGCATCCCGTTCCACTGCTGGCCGGTGAACAAGGAAAACAAAGCCGAGCAGGAAGAGAAACTTGCCGCGCTCGTGCAGGACACCGGTGCCGAGCTGGTGATCCTCGCCCGCTACATGCAGGTGATTTCCAACGAGCTGTCGACCCAGCTGTTCGGCATGATCATCAACATCCACCACTCCTTCCTGCCGTCTTTCAAAGGCGCGAAGCCCTATCACCAGGCTTATGATCGTGGCGTGAAACTCATCGGGGCGACCGCGCACTACGTGACGCCGGATCTCGACGAAGGCCCGATCATCGAGCAGGAAACCGAGCGCGTCACCCACACCATGTCCGCCGAGGACTTCGTGGCCACCGGTCGCGACATCGAGTCCCGCGTTCTGGCCCGTGCGGTGAAATACCACCTCGAAGGCCGCGTCATGTTGAACGACCACCGCACCGTCGTCTTCACGCCGTAATTTCCCTGTCCGGAAGGGGGCCGGTCATCCGGTCCCCTTTTTTGCTTCTTCAAGGAGGTGCGTTCATGACCGCACAAATCATCGACGGAAAGGCCTTTGCAGCCGGGCTTGGGGATCGGATCGCCGAGAAAGCCACCGTCTTCACCGAAAAATCCGGCCGCGCGCCCGGTCTGGCCGTGGTGCTGGTGGGCTCTGACCCGGCCAGCGAAATCTACGTCCGCTCGAAAGGCCGCATGGCCCGAAAGCTGGGCATGGAGAGCTTTGAGCACACGCTGCCCGAAGACACGACACAGGACACCCTCATGGAGCTCGTGGCACAGTTGAATGCCGACGAGACCGTGGACGGCATCCTCGTCCAATTGCCCCTGCCCCGTCACCTCGACAGCCTCCAGGTGATCGAAGCCATCGATCCCGCGAAAGATGTCGACGGTCTGCACCCGCTGAGCGCCGGTTATCTGGCCTCCGGTCTGCCGGGTCTGGTGTCCTGCACGCCGCTTGGCTGCCTGATGCTTTTGAAAGATCAGCTTGGCTCTCTGTCGGGTCTCGACGCCATTGTCGTGGGGCGGTCCATCTTGGTCGGCAAGCCGATGGCGCAATTGCTCTTGGCTGAGAACTGCACCGTCACCATGGCGCATTCGCGCACCGCAGACCTGCCGGAGAAAGTCGGCAAGGCGGACATCGTGGTCGCCGCTGTCGGTCAGGCCGAAATGATCAAGGGCGAATGGATCAAAGAGGGCGCCACCGTGATCGACGTGGGCACCAGCCGCGTCATCCGCGACGGAGAAAAGCACCTCGTCGGCGATGTCGACTTTGCCTCCGCCGCCCCCCGCGCCCGTGCCATCACACCGGTGCCGGGCGGGGTTGGTCCGATGACCATCATGACGCTCATGCACAACACGCTGATCGCGGCCTATCGCCGAAAAGGCTACGATGTGCCGGAGCTGGGTGCATGACGCCAAGCCGTGATATAGTTTACGGCACAGATTCTGGCCGCGCGGGGGGAGATTTCCTCCGCGCGGCTGTCGTCGGTTTCGGGGCCGACCCTTTCCCCCGTAAATCCCGGCGCGCCCTCCCCGCGCCATTCACAGACAAGCACCTCGAAAAGAAGGATTGAGAGATATGTCTTCGTTCCCCAACAGGGCCAAAGTCGTCATCGTCGGTCTCGGCGGCATCGTCGGCGCCTCCGTTGCGCATCACCTCATCGAAAACGGCTGGGATGATATTGTCGGCATCGACAAATCCGCCGTCCCCACCGACATCGGCTCCACCGGACACGCGTCGGACTTCTGCTTTGCCACCAGCCACGATCTGTTGAGCACGTGGAGCACCATGTACTCCATGGATTTCTACGAGAAGATGGGCCGCTACTCCCGCATCGGCGGCATCGAAGTGTGCCGCAAGGGTGACGAGGACCGTCTGACCGAACTCAAGCGCCGCTGTGACTCCGGTCGTGCCTTCGGCTCCAACGTGAAAATGATCACGGCGGCCGAAGCCAAAGAGAAATTCCCGCTTCTCGAAGAAGACGAGATCGAATGCGCCATGTGGGACCCGGATGCCGGTCTCGTTGTGCCGCGCTCGCAAGCCGTCGCAGGCGAGCTGATCGACGCTGCCGAGAAATCCGGCAAGCTCAAAGTCTTCGCCAACACCCCGGCGCTTGAACTTCTGACCGAGAACGGTCGCGTCACCGGCGTGAAAACCCACCGCGGCACCATCATGGCCGATTACGTTGTGGTCTGTGCCGGTCTCTGGGGCCGCTTGATTGCCGAAATGGCGGGCGAAGACCTCCCGGTGATGCCGGTCGATCACCCGCTGACCTTCTTCGGGCCCTATGATGAATTTGCTGGCACCGGCCTCGAAATCGGTCGTCCGCTTCTGCGCGACCAAGGCAACTCCGCCTACATGCGCGACACCGGCGACCCTGCGACCACCGAGGGTGGCCAGATGGAATGGGGCTACTACTACGAGAAAGACGTGCGCATGGTTCACCCGCGCGACATTCTCGAGAAAGAGCAAGCCCGCCTTGGGCCGTCCATGCGCGATCTGAGCCTCGAAGACGTGATCGAGCCGCTTGAAAAAGCCATGGAACTGACGCCGATCTTGGCCGAACTTGGTTTCAACGAAAGCCATTCCTTCAACGGTCTCTTGCAAACCACCACCGATGGCGGCCCGTCCATGGGCGAAAGCCGCAAGTTGCGTGGCCTGTGGTATGCGGTCGCGATCTGGGTCAAAGACGGCCCCGGCATGGGCAAGCTCATCGCCGACTGGATGACCAAAGGCCGCACCGATGTGGATCACAACGGCATCGATTACGCGCGTTTCAGCGACTACCAGCTGACCGAAGAGTGGATCTGGGGCCGTTGCGAAGAAACCGCTGCGAAAATCTACAACCCGCCAGTCCACCCGCGCGAGCCCTTCGCCAACGGTCGCGGCGTGCGTCGCTCGCCCTTCTACGAGCGCGAGGTTGAGCTTGGTGGTTACTTCATGGAGCTTGGTGGCTGGGAACGTGCTCACGGCTACGCAGCCAACGAGCATCTCCTTGAGAAATACGCCGATCAGGTTCCGGTGCGTGAGGCCGAGTGGGACAACCGTCACTTCTGGCGCGTCTCCAACGCCGAGCAACTTGAGATGTCCGCCGATTGCGGCATCATCAACCTGTCGCACTTCCACATGACCGACATCTCGGGTCCCGACCACGTCGAGCTGATGGAATACCTCTGTGCGGCGAAAATCGGTGGCGACAACAACATCGGCAAGGGTATCTACACCCACATGCTCGATGCTGAGGGCATGGTCCGCGCCGACTTCACGGTGTTCCGCATGGAAGACCGCTGCCGTCTCGTGAACGGTGCTGACGCCGGTCCGCGCGATCTCATGTATATGAAGCGTATGGCCGAAGACCGCGGTCTCGACGTGACCATCACCGAGACGACCGAGGACTTCACCACCATCGGCATCTGGGGTCCGAACGCGCGTGAGAACCTGAAAAAGGTTGTCGCCGATCCGGACATGCTGGACATCGAGAACTTCCCGTTTGCAGCGATCAAAACGATCGAAATCGCAGGCAAGAAAGTCTCCGCCTTCCGCATCTCCTACGTGGGTGAGCAAGGTTGGGAACTTCACATGCGCTACGAGGACGGTCTGGCCGTTTGGGACGCGCTGCGCTCGACCGGCGTGATGGCCGTGGGTGTCGAAACCTACGCCAACTCCCGTCGTCTGGAGAAATCCCTGCGTCTGCAGAACGCCGATCTGAACACGATGTACAACCTCTATGAGGCCGATCTGTCGCGTCCGAAAGTGAAAGAGGCGGACTTCGTGGGCAAAGAGAAGCACCTCGAATACCGTGCCCGCGACAAACAACCGGCGATGCTCTGCACGCTGGTGATGCTCGAGCACACGGACAAAAACGGTGTGAAACGCTACCCGAACACCACCATGCCGGTGATGGACCCGGAAACGGGTGAGGTTCTGATCGACGAGCTTGGCCGTCGTTCGTTCACCTCTTCGGTGGCTTACGGTCCGACTGTGGGTAAAAACATCGCTCTGGCTTACCTGCCGAAAGAGTATTGTGAAGTGGGCCGCACGCTCCACGTCACCTATCTCGACGAGACCTACCCGGTCGAGGTGGCTGGCGTCGGCTACGCGCCGCTCTATGACCCGGAAAACTCCAAACCGCGCAGCTAAGGCGCGTTCTTTCCGGTCACATAAAAGGGGCGCTTCGTGCGCCCCTTTTTTCGTGCGCGCCCCTTTTTCTATGCCTGATTGTCCGAACCTCAGAAGGGCCGGACGACATTGCCCGAATAGAAAAACACCCCCATCCCGAAGGTGAAAAGCACATTCCCGGCAATGGCATGTAGCACCACCGCCAGAGGAAAGGATTTGCGCACCTCATAGGCCCAGGCAAAGACGATCCCGCCCGCAAAGGTCATCACCGCGACGATCCAGTTCCAATACAAAAGATGCGCCAGCGAAAAGAGCGCCGCATTGAGCGTCAACGCCAGCCGCCCCTCCGGCAGGATCGTCCCGTAGCGGCGAAAAAACAGCGGGCGAAACACCACCTCCTGCGGCAGGGCCGACATCAGCGGGTAGAGAAGCATGATCATCAGCCATAGCGAGGGGTTCGCACGGAACAGCGCAAAAATCGCATTGGGCGCGGTGGTGGCCAGAACCGCATAGGAAATCGCGGCGGTGATCACGGCGAAGGTGACAAGCGTGAGAGCCTTGAAACTCCCCCGCCCCGCCAACAGATCACGCCAGTGAAACCCAGGCGTCAGATGCAAAAGCACAACGCCGAGAACCGTCGAGGCGAAAAGCGCCGGGAACATCGCATTGGACGGCAGAACCACCGCCACGGCCACCGGCACGGCGATGAAAAGCACGAGGAATTCCAGCCAAAGCAAGACCCGGCTCGGCGCTGTGGCGCGGTTATTTTCGAGTGTCTCTGTCATGTTTGGGCCCGAAGCAATGCGCGACAGATCGCGTCGCACCCTTCGCTAGATAGGACAGCCTCATGTCTGTGCAATGACATCCACGCGGTTTGCAGCATCAGTTTTGCGCTCAGACCAAAGACACCACCGCAATTGTGAAGAGCGCCAGAAACACCGTCTCCCCCACGACCATGGCAATCGCCGGTCCACCGACGGCAAGGCTCTTGCCCGGCGAGGTCTTGATCCCCACGGCGGCAATCGCGATCAAAAGCGCCCAGTTTGAGAGTTGCGTCAGGGCAGATTGCAGAGCAGGCGGAATGACCCCGAACGAATTGAGCACGGCAAAGATCACGAAAGCGATGAGGAACCCCGGCAGAAGCTGCACCTTACCCTGCTCACCGCCCGTCACATGTCGACGCCCGCGCAGCGCCAGTAAAAGCACCACGGGGGCGAGCATCGAGACACGAATGAGCTTGACCAGCACGGCGATCTCGCCCGCCTCGTCAGAGACGGAAAACCCCGCGCCCACCACCTGCGCCACATCATGGATCGTGGCGCCGAGGAAGACACCTGAGAGCTCAGTATCAAGCCCCAAAAGACCAACCAGCATCGGGTAGAGGATCATCGCCAGTGTCGACAGGATCGTCACGCCCAGCACCGTGAAACTCAGGTCGCGCTCGCTCGTCTCCCGCGCGGGCAAGACGGCGGCAATCGCCATCGCCGCCGAAGCACCACAGATCGCAACGGAACCGCCGGTCAACAGGCCGAACTCCGTGTCCTTGCCCAAAAGCCGCGCCAAAAGGACGCCGAAGCCGATGGTCAGGACCACACCCGCGATGACACAGATCACAATCCCCGGCCCCAGATCGCGCAGCATCTCCCAACTGATCCGCACGCCCAGTAACGCAACGCCAATGCGCAACACGCTCTTCGCCGTGAAATCAATCCCGGCATGGGTGCGCGGGTCGTCGGACAGGAAATTCATCGCGATGCCCAACAGCAGTGCCATCAACATCGCGGGCGCGCCGTAATGTTCCGACAGGAACTTGGCCGCCACAGCGACCAGCACGGCAACAAGAACCCCTTTGCTATAGTCCCGCATCATGTCAGACCCCATGTCACCGTCGCGATTTGTCTGCGCATCTGTCGTGTCTTTCTCGAACATGTCGGGTCTGTCGCCCTGACGATCCTGCACAGAGGCCGGAAAATCAACGCCGCATCTCGCACAACGCATAGCGCGAGGGTTTCAAGCCGTGATAACAGGGACACCATGACAGGATATATTCAAAACGCCAGCCATTGGGGCACCTTCGAAGCGCGCCACACCGAGGGCCATCTTGACGTGCGCCCCGCGCCCAATGACCCACATCCCTCGCCGATGCTCGAGAATATCGACGCCATGGTGCATGGGCCGCAGCGCCTCCGCAGGCCTTTGATCCGGCGCGCCTTTTTAGATGGCGATTCTGAGGCCGCACAGGCCGCACGCGGCGGCGATGATTTCGTGCCAGTCTCTTGGGAGACGGCGCTGGAAATCACCGCGCGGGAGCTGGCCCGCGTCCGAGACACCCATGGCAATGAGGCGATTTTCGGTGGCTCCTACGGCTGGGCCAGCGCCGGAAGGTTCCACCATGCACGGACCCAGTTGCAACGCTTCCTCGGCCAATTCGGCGGCTATACCGCGCAGGAACAGAATTACAGCTACGCCACCGCGATCACCTTTTTGCCACATGTTTTGGGCGACATCGACACGGTGCAGGGTCCGGTCAGTTCGCTCGACGGCATTGCCAAACACACCGGGCTTTTGCTGAATTTCGGTGGCATTTCTCCGGGCAATATGCAGGTCGAAGCCGGCGGCATGGGGCAACACAGCGGGCTTGAATGGCTCGCGGCCTGCCGTCAAAGCGGCATGGAAATGCTCAATATTTCGCCGACGGATCAGGCGCTTCCCGGTGCGGGCACCCCGATCCCGTGGTTGCCGATCCGCCCCGGCACGGACACGGCGCTCTTGCTGGCGATGTGTTACACGCTTCTGGACGAGGGCCTCGCCGATCTCGATTTCGTCGCGCGCTATTGCGTGGGTGGCGCAGAGGTCACGGCCTATATTCGAGGCGAGAGCGATGGCATCGCAAAGACGCCCGACTGGGCCAGCGCGATCTGTGGCATTCCGGCGGAGCGCATCGCCGATCTTGCCAGAAAATGCGCCAAAACGCGGTGTTTTCTCACCATGTCTTGGTCGGTGCAGCGCGCAGATCATGGCGAGCAACCGATGTGGGCGCTGATCACCTTTGCCGCGTTTCTGGGCCAGATCGGCCTGCCCGGCGGGGGCTTGGCGATTGGTCTCTGGTCCCTCAGCGGCATGGGCAACCCGCGCCCGGCGCTGCCGTCTCCGGCGCTGCGCCCCGGTCCGAACCCGGTCAAAGCTTGCATCCCCGTGGCGCGGATTTCCGACATGCTTTTGAACCCCGGCGCAGCCTATCCGTTCAACGGCGAGACCCGGACCTATCCCGACATTCGTCTGGTCTATTGGTGCGGCGGCAATCCGTTTCATCACCATCAGGACCTCGCCAAGTTGACCCGCGCGTTTCGACGCCCCGAGGTGGTGATCGTGCAGGAAATCGCCATGACCGCCACCGCGCGCCATGCCGACATCGTCCTGCCCGCGACCACCACTTTGGAGCGCAACGACATTGCCTCCAGCGCCCGCGACCGCTTTATCACCGCCATGTACCGCGTGCTGCCGCCCGTTGGCGAGGCACGAGACGATCATGCGATCTTTGCCGATCTGGCGGAACGTCTGGGCTTTGCCGACGCCTTCACCGAAGGGCGCGATGAGATGGCCTGGCTGCGGTCGATCTATGAGGCAGCGCGTGAAACGGGCGCGAAACGCGATCTGGACTTGCCCGATTTCGACAGCTTCTGGCGTGACGGCCAAGTCGAACTGCCCGCCCCTCAAGAGCCTTATGTGCAATTTTCCGCCTTCCGCGCCGATCCCAAAAGCGCGCCGCTCAAGACGCCCAGTGGCAAGATCGAGCTTTATAGCGAGGCCATCGCCGCCATGGGCTATGACGATTGCCCGGGCCATGTGACTTGGTTGCCGCCGCGCGAATGGCTTGGGGCGGAGGCGGCGCAATACGGCCCGGAGGCCCTGCGCCCGCTGCATATGTTGTCGCTGCAACCGGCAACCCGCCTGCATTCCCAGATGGACCCCGGCCCCGTCGGTCAAGCGACAAAGATCCACGGCGCAGAACCGTGTTTGATCCACCCCGAAGACGCCCTGCAGCGCGGCATTCAGGACGGCGATCTGGTCGAGCTGTTCAATGCACGTGGGTCCTGCTTGGCGGGCGCGCGCCTGTCGGAACGGGTCATGCCCGGGGTGATCGTCCTGCCGACCGGAGCATGGTATCGCCCCGAGGCACCCGAAGGCCGCGACCTGTCCGGAAATCCGAACACATTGACCGAAGATCGCGGCAGTTCGAAACTCACACAGGCGCCAATCCCGCAGACGACGTTGGTGTCCCTGCGGCGCTATGAGGGACCGCCGCCTCTTACGTCGTAACCCCCAACAACCGCATCGCATTTCCCTTCAAAATCAAAGGCCGCACCTCGTCGCGGAACTCCGCTTTGTCAAAAGCATCAAGCCATTTCTCCGGCGCGATCATTGGCCAGTCGGAGCCGAACAACATCTTGTTTTTCAACAAAGTATTCGCGTAACGCACCAGAATCGGCGGGAAGTATTTCGGCGACCAGCCGGAGAGGTCGATGTAGACATTCGGCTTGTGGGTCGCGACCGACAGGGCCTCCTCCTGCCACGGAAAAGACGGGTGCGCGAGGATGATCGGCATGTCGGGAAAATCCACCGCCAGGTCGTCCATATACATCGGATTCGAGTATTTCAGCCGCATGCCGTTGCCGCCCTTCATCCCCGATCCGACGCCCGTCTGGCCGGTGTGAAACAGCGCCGGTTTTCCCGCCTCGGCGATGGCCTCATAGAGCACATAGGCGCTCCGGTCGTTCGGATAAAACCCCTGCATCGTCGGGTGGAATTTAAAGCCCTGAATGCCGTGGTTCTCCACCAGATCGCGCGCCTCGCGGGCGCCCAATTTGCCTTTCGCGGGATCGATCGAGGCGAAGGGAATGAGGATGTCGGAGTGTTTCGCGGCGGCGTCGGCGACCTCGTAATTGTCGTAGCGGCGATAGCCCGTCTCGCGCTCGGCATCGACCGGGAAAATCACCGCGGCGATGTTTTTCTCGCGGTAATGCGCGGCGGTTTGGTCGATGGTCGGCGGATGGGCCCAGGGCGCGTTGAAATATTTCGCCATCGCGGATTGCAGATCGTCATAGCCGTCATCGTGGTGACAGCCGCAGGCCTCCTCGGCATGGGTGTGAAAATCAATCGCGCGGACGCTGGAAAAATCTACCATCGGTCTTTCAGTCTGTCGTGTGAGGAATAGGACCGGGCGCAGCGCACCGCGCCCGGTGTGGTTTTTGCAGGTGTGATCTTTGCAAGGAGGAAGGCGTTACGCCATCGCCGGCACGCGCGTCACCTCGCGCACGGCCGCCAAAAGCGCATCGGCAAAGACCGGATCGTTGATGTGGCCATCAATGCCTTCGACCGGGGCATAATCGCCGAAGGCCTCTTTGCATTGCGCCTCAAACACCGGCGGCAGGTTCGGACGCGGCAGCGGGCCATCCGGGCTGTCGTGATGCGAAAAGCCTTTGCGCGGCACAAAGAACCGCACCGGACCGGTCGCCCCCTTGATGATCTCGGCCATGTGATCGGCCAGATGCATCAGATCCTCTTCCGTGGTGCGCACGGCCGTGAGCGCGCTGTTGTGGACGTGATAGCCCCGGCCCTCGAACGGCGCGGCGCCGACCGCAAGCTGCGAGGGCATGATGTAGAAATCCACATTGCCGGGGGCAAAGACCACGGGGATGCCCTTTTGCACGGCGGTCGCGGCGCGGTCCGGCCCCACGGCGCACATCCCACCGCGCAGGAAATCATTGATCTCGACCAGAGACATATCGACGACGGCGGCCACATCGCGCTCGGCACAGATGGTCTCAAGCGTCCGCCCGCCATTGCCGGTGGTGTGGAACACCATGACCTCAAAGCCATCGGCCTCAAGCCCCTCGCGCACCCGGCGCGAACAGGCCTCGGTCGTGCCCAATGTCGAGACCAGAACCAAAGGTTTCTCGCCCGAATGGATCGGTTCATAGCCCTTCGCCATGCCCGCGACAGCCAGCGCGCCGTTGCGGTACACATCGTGGGAGATCGAGTTCAGGCCGGAAATGTCGCAGACCGAATTGAGCATGCAGATGTCTTTGACGCCCACGAAGCCTGCGGTCATGCCGGAGGCCAGCGTCGAGATCATCATCTTTGGCATCCCGTAGGGAAAGGCGCGCATCACGGTGGTGCCCATGGTGGTGCCCATGGAGCCGCCGATGGAGAGAATACCGGAGATCGGCGTTTTCTCATGCACGGCCAACGCGCAGGCCACGGCGCCCTCGATCATCTTGTCGAGAATTTTGCCCTCGTGGTGAATGGCGCGGACATCGGCCAGCGTTTTGCCGGTCGCGGCGGCGATATCTTCGGGGCCGATCTCGGCGCCGCCCACCACCTTGCGCACGGAGGGGTCGAGATGGATGACATCCACGCCCGCCCCTTCGAGGATCTCGCGGAGGTATTTTGCCTCCTCCTGTTTGGTGTCCTGAGTGACAATCATCAGAACCTTCGGACGCGAGGCGCCCGTCGTTTGTGCGTGATGTTCAGCCATGTTTTCCTCCCTGAACATGTTCATATTAGCGGATCAATGCGCCGTCTGTCCTCCATCGACGACATGCACTGTTCCATTCGTGAAACTTGCGGCCTCGGAACACAGGTGCAGCACCGTTCCCGAGATCTCGGCGGGATCTGCGGCCCGTCCGATGATGTTGTGTTTGAACATTTCCTCGCGGAAGTCTTCGTCCTCGAGCCAAGCTTCCGTCATCGGCGTCGCCACAAAGCCCGGCGCGATGGCGTTCACCCGAATGCCGCGCGTGGCGTATTCGATGGCGGCGGCTTTGGTGAGGCCCACCACCGCATGTTTGGCCGCCACATAGACCGACATCATCGGATCGGCGACGAGCCCCGCGACCGAGGCGGTGTTGACGATGGCGCCCCCGCCCGTGGTCAGAAACTGCGCGATCTGGGCCTGCATACAGTGAAACACGCCATTGAGATCGACCTCCATCACGCGGTCAAACCCGGCATCCGTGACCTCATGCATCGGCTCAGGTTTCGGCAAAACGCCCGCGTTGTTGAAGGCGGCGTGCAGCCCGCCGTGGTCTTGCACCGCCTTAGCCACCGCCGCGCGCACCTGTGCGGCATCAGTGACATCGCATTGGGCAAATTGCGCCACACCGCCCGCGCCCGTGATCTCGGCCACCACGTCCGCGGCGCGTTTGTCCACGTCCGCGATCAGAACCTTCGCCCCCTGAGAGGCAAAGGCCAGCGCCGTCGCCCGCCCGATGCCCGTCGCGGCACCGCTGATGAAGATGGATTTGTTTTCGAATGTCATCTCATCCTCCCTCAGCGTGCCGCGCAGCCGCCGTCGATCACGAGACTGGTGCCCGTGACGAAATCCGACGCAGAGGAGGCGAGATAGAGCACAGATCCCATGATCTCCTCCGCCTTGGCGGTGCGGCCCATGGGGGTGAACGCGACGGTCGCCTTGGCAAACTCCGGATCGTTCGGATCGCCAATGGCGGTGTCGAAAAAGCCCGGACAGATCGCGTTCACCTGCACGTTGTCTTTCGCATACTCCAGACCCAGCTCGCGCGTCAGGTTCACTACCGCGCCCTTGGTCGCGGTATAGGCCGGAAGCGGCGCAACAGCGGCCGCGCCCGCAAGCCCCCACATGGAGGCGGTGTTGATCACCTTACCGCCACCCGTTTTGAGCATCTCGCGGATCGCGGCGCGGTTCACATAGAACACGCCGTCGAGGTTGATCCCGACCGTCTTATGCCAGTTCTCGCTCTTGTAACCGTCCAACCGCGCGGGCTCCGGATCGGCGATGCCCGCGTTGGCGCAGGCGATGTCGAGCCGACCGAACCGCGTGATACAGGTGGCGATGACACCCTCGACGGCGGCCTCGTCCGAGACATCGCCGACCACGGTTTCCACCTCGGTCGCGCCCAGCGCGGAGGCGGTGGCCTCAAGCCCCTTGGCGCTCACATCGAAAAGCACGAGCTTCGCCCCATTGGCGGCCAGCACCTCGGCCATCGCGCGACCAAGTCCGGAACCCGCGCCGGTGATAAAGGCCACCTTTCCGGTGACATCGAAAATCTTTTGAGCGGTTGTCATGCGCGTTCCTCCTCGCGTGATTGGGTTTCGCGCCAGTCGGCGGCATAGTCCGCGAACCAGCGCAGGGCGTGGGGATTGCGGGTTGCGCCTTCGCTCGCCACATCCGCCATGGCCGCGCCCAAAAGGAGTTTGCGCACAGGCACTTCCATTTTCTTGCCCGTCAGCGTCAGCGGAATTTCCGGCGCCTGCAAAATCACATCCGGCACATGGCGCGGACTGCGATCCTTGCGCAGCGTCGTGCGGATCGCGCCGATCAGCTCGTCGGTCAGCGCCACGCCCTCGGCCAACTCCAAAAACAGCGGCATGAAATAGCCGCCCTGCCCGTCCTCGACACAGACGATGAGGCTGTCCTTAACGCCCTCGAAACTGTCGACCGTGCGGTAAATCTCCGCCGAGCCGATGCGCACGCCAAAGCGGTTGAGCGTCGCGTCCGAGCGCCCGAGCACCAAACACGTTCCGTCCTCGTGGAACACCACCCGGTCGCCATGGGTCCAAACACCCGGGAAGCGTTCGAAATAGCTCGACCGGTAGCGCGCATTCCCGTCGTCGCCCCAAAAGAACAGCGGCATCGAGGGCATCGGCTTGCGGATCACCAATTCGCCCACCTCATCGGTCAGCGGCTCACCCGCCTCGGAAAAGGCCTGCGCATCGGTGGCGAGGCCGCGCGACTGGATCACGCCCGCGCGCACCGGCTGGATCGGCGCACCGGCGAGAATGCCCGAACAGAACTCCGTCCCGCCCGATTGCGAGGTGACCCAGAGATCGGATTTGACGTTGGCGTAGACCCACTCAAACACCTCCGGCGTGGCGGGCGAACCGACCAGCATGACGGATTGCAGGGCTGAGAGATCAAAGCGCTCTTTCGGCACGATGCCTTGCTGTTTGACGATCTGCAAAAACGTCGGGTTTGTACCGAAGACGGTCGCACCGGTGGTCTCGGCCAGCTCAAAGAGCGAGGTGATTTCGGGAAAAGCCGGGTGTCCATCGTAAAGCACGGCGGAGGCGCCCATGAGCGGCCCCCACATCAGCGTGTTCCACATCATCCAGCCTGTGGTGGAATAGAAAAACAGCGTGTCGGAGGGCTTCAGATCGAAATGCACTGCCGCGGATTTCAGGTGCTCGACCACGATGCCATGATGCCCATGCACGATGGGTTTCGGCAGGCCGGTCGTGCCCGAGGAGAACAACACCCAAAGCGGATGATCGGACGCCACACGGGTGTAGGTGAAGGCCTCGCGGGTCACTTCCGCACCGGAGAGCATGTCGTCCCAGGTGTGGATCGTGCCATCGAACGCCGGGGCCTTGGCCGCCGTCGGTTGGTAGTCGAGCATCACCAAATCGCGCGCCTCGGGCAGCGCCGCGAGGATCATCGCGAGGTCTTCGGTGCGGTCGAAATCCTTGCCGCCGTAGCGATAGCCATTGGCCGCAAACACCAGTTTCGGCGCGATCTGACCGAAGCGGTCGATCACCGTCTGCGCACCGAACTCGGGCGCAGCAGAGGACCATGTGGCGCCAATGGCCGTGGTCGCGAGCATGGCGATCACCGCCTCCGGGATGTTGGGCATATAGGCGGCAACGCAATCGCCCTCGCCGAGGCCCATGGCGCGCAGCTTGGTCGCCAGTTTCCGTACGGCGGACCCAACCTCCCCCCAGCTCATCGTCGCATGGGGCCGCAACTCGGACGAGTGATGTAGCATCACGCGGGCCGGATCGCCCGCCTCTTCGAGCCGCAGCACATGTTCGGCGTAGTTGAGCTTGGTGCCGGTGAACCAGCGCGTGTCGGGCATCGGGTCGGCGCTCATCACCTCTTTGATCTCGCCATCATGGATCACATCAAAATAGGCCCAAAGCTGACGCCAAAAAACCTCCGGTTCGTCAATCGACCATGCAAGCATGGCATCGTAATCGTCGAAGGCCAGACCCTGTCCGGCCAGCCAGTCCAAAAGTTTCGTGGCATTGGCTGCGGCATGACGGGCCGCCGGCGCGGTCCAGAGAATATCGGTCTGCGTGGTCATGTCAGGCTCTCCTCCTGCGCAAAGAGCCAGTCTTGCGCTTCGAATTCTTCAAGGCTTTTCAATACGATGTCGGCGCGCCAGTCGGGCGGGGCAGCAAGAAAATCGTGACGCTGTGCGATCCCGGTGGTGACGCCCACGGTGATGGCGCCCCCGACCCGGCCCATGCGAATTTCGAGTTTCGGATCGTCGCCGATCACCACCATGTTGCGCGCGGCCACACCGGTTTGCTCGGCGATCATCTCAAGCCCCCAGGGCGCGGGCTTGCCGATCACCGTCGGCTCGACGCCGCTGGTGTGAGCGATCATTGCTCCGACCGAGCCAGAGACCCCCAACACGCGGCCCTTTGCGCCCGCGAAATAGGGGGCATCCGAGACGGAATAGGGCATCGCGCCCTCCCAGACCGCTTCGACCATGGAGGTGAGTTGCGCGAGGTTGAAATCCCGTGCCCAGCCGACCAGAACGGCGTCCACGTCGCGCGCCTCATCTCCGGTCTCTTCTCCGGCGACAACAACATCAAACCCCGCAGCCCGCATCGGCTCCAC
The DNA here is from genome assembly GCF_020524585.1 of Celeribacter naphthalenivorans. Classification (GTDB taxonomy): domain Bacteria; phylum Pseudomonadota; class Alphaproteobacteria; order Rhodobacterales; family Rhodobacteraceae; genus Celeribacter; species Celeribacter naphthalenivorans. The sequence goes on along the minus strand of NZ_JAIVLK010000004.1, from coordinate 351,189 downwards.
CGTGCCTTCAGCCCCCAGAACCATCACACGTTTGTGCCCGGTCTGGTGCAGGTGATGCGCCGCCACGCTGGCGGGCGTCATCACGCGGCCTTCGTCCAAAACGATTCCGGCATCGGCCAGACGCGGGTAGTAATGCTCCGGCGTGAAGAACGTCCCGTTGGTGTAGGCCCAGACATCCATACCCGCTTCGCGACAAATCTCCATCGCGCGGATCGCGCCCGGAAGCGCCTCATAGGTGCCTTTCGCCTTGTCCATCATCGCCAGCGTGCCGTCGATGTCGAAGACCGCGACATTCAGAGAACGACCGTCCATCAGCGGCCTCCTTTCAGTTCAAGAGTGAGACCGGGTTTGGACAATTTCACCTCCCCCAAATCGCGCCGCGACGTCAGCTCGCGGATCAGATCGACCGTGGGCCGGGTGCTCGGGTCATAGCCCCGGCGCGCGGGACCGGCGGCCTTCATGGCGTCGACCTGTTCGGCGGGCATCACGGCGCGGAGCAGGAATTCCTCGTCCGACAGGTCCTTGCCGATCTTGGCGCGCAGCTCGTCGAGCGAGGCCATATGCGGCTCTTCGGTCAGTTCTTTCGCGCGTTTCGAGCTTTTGATCCGGTCCTCAAGCGCGCTGTCCATCGGCATCGCCGGTTGCCCAAAACGCCCCAAAGCATAGCGCACCACCTCGTCGGGGATGGTCGAATAGCGCTCGCCGCCAATGACGTTCAAAAGCGCCTGCGTGCCGACCACCTGCGAAAACGGCGTGACCATGATCGGATAGCCGAGATCGGCGCGGACGCGTTCGACCTCTTCGAGCACCTGCGGCAAAAGATGCAGGCGTTTGGTTTCTGACAATTGCCGTTTCAGCGTCCCCATCATGCCGCCGGGCATCTGGTGGCGGAAATAGCTGCGGTCGAATTCCTGCGGCTGACCGTGGCTCAGCCCCTCGGCCTGCGCCAGCGCGCTGAAATAAGTGTCGATCTCGGCGATGGCCTCATCATCCACATCGACGCGCACCCCCATGTCGCGCAGGTTGCGCAACGTCGAGGCGACGGCGGGTTGCGACGTCCCGTTGGCGGCCGCCGCCGAGGCCGTGTGAAGGCAATCGACGCCCTGCCCCGCGGCCTCCAGATAGGAAAACTGCGCGAGCGCGATGGTGGAATGCGAATGGAACTCCAAAGGCATCTGACCGACCGCCTTGCGCAGCGCCGGAAACAGCGTCGCGGCACGCTCGGCGGAGACAAGCCCGCCGGGGTCTTTGAGGTAAAGCCGGTCGAACTTTCCGGAGTTCGCCAGCGCCTCGGCAGCTTTGGCGAAATGCGCATCGTCATGCAACGGCGAGAGCGTAAAGGTCAGCGCCGCGACGATGCTTTCCCCCCCGGCCTTGCGCGTCAGATCGGCCATGGTGGTCATGGCAGAGATGTTGTTCATCGGGTCCATGACGGCAAACCGCCGGATGCCGCGATTGACCAAAAGACGGAAGGCAAATTCCATCAACTCATGACTGGCCACCTCCCAAGAGATGAACCGCATCCCCGTCGTCAAAAACGACAACGGCGTCTCCGGCATGGCCTCGCGCATCAGGGACAGACGCTCCCAAGGGTCTTCCTTGGTGAACCGCACAGCGACGGCCATGTGGGTCGAGGTCGAGAAATCAATCGCCTCATAGCCAACGCGGTCCATGACCGGCGCGATTTGCAGCATCTGCGCGGTGTCGAGGCCCGTGGCGCCCCAGAGGCTCTGGTTGCCGTCGCGCAGCGTGGTGTCGATCAGGGACAGGCTCATTGGCAAACCTCCGCGCCATGAAGTTCAAGGAAACGCGGCAGGTAGGTCGTATCGACTCCGCCGGCGCGAAATTCACCCTCGGAGAGGATCGCATGATGCAGCGGCGCGTTGGTTTTCACGCCTTCAAGCACACAGACATCGAGCGCCTTGAGCATCCGGTCCATCGCCTCTTCGCGGGTGGCGGCATGGACGATCAGCTTGGCGATCATGGAATCGTAATAGGGCGAGATCATCGCGCCGGGCACCATATGGGTGTCGACCCGAAGGCCCTCCATCGGCGGGAACCAAGCCATAGTGACGCGTCCCGGCGCGGGGCGGAACTCATGGGCGAGGTCTTCGGCGTTGAGGCGACATTCGATGGCATGACCGGTAAGGCGGATGTCATCTTGCGTGAGCGTCATGGGCTTGCCCTCGGCCACCGCGATTTGTTCAGCCACAAGATCGAGGCCGGAGATCATTTCCGTCACCGGATGTTCGACCTGAATCCGGGCGTTCATTTCGAGAAAATAAAAGCTCTGTCGCTCCATATCGACGAGGAATTCAACGGTGCCCAGCGAGCGATAGCCAAGGTGGCGGGCGAATTTCACCGCCGCCGCCAAAAGCCCGTCTCTGAGCGCTTTCGGCAGTTCCGGCGCGGGGGCTTCCTCGATCACCTTTTGATAGCGGCGCTGCACCGAACAATCGCGCTCGCCCACGTGCAGGACCGTTTCGCCATCGGAGAGGATTTGCACCTCGACATGGCGTCCGACTGTGACGAAACGTTCGAGATAGACCCGCCCGTCGCCAAAGGCCGCGGCGGCCTCGGAGGTCGCCAAATCAAGCTGACTTTCCAGATCTTCCATCCGATCCACACGTTTCATCCCGCGTCCGCCGCCGCCGGATACGGCCTTGATCAACAAGGGAAATCCGATTTCTTCGGCGATCTTACGGGCGTCTTCCACGGTCTCGGCAGAGCCCCCCGGCACCAGCGGCACCTTGGCGGCTTCGGCATGGCTGCGCGCGGTGAGCTTGTCACCCACGGCGTCGAGATGCGGCAGGTCAGGGCCGATGAAGACGATCCCCTCCTCGGCACAGGCTTCGGCCAGCGCACGGTTCTCGGAGAGAAAGCCGTAGCCCGGATGAATGGCGTCACAGCCGGTGCCCTTCGCGGCCTCCACGACGGTGCCGACAGAGAGATAGCTTTCAGTCGCCCGAGCGGGCCCCAGACAGACGGCGCGGGTGGCCAATTTGGCGCCCAAAGTGTCGCGATCCGCCTCGGAGACGCCCAGCACGGTTTCGATGCCCAAGGCGCGGCAGGTCTTGATCACACGCACGGCGATCTCGCCGCGATTGGCGATGAAAATTCGTTTGATAGGGGTCATCGGTTCACTCCGGCTGAACGGAGATCAGCGCCTGACCATGTTCGACCAGCACGCCGTCTTCGGCATGGATCGCGGTGACGATGCCCGCCACATCGGCGGTGACGGAGTTCATCAGCTTCATCACCTCGATGATGCCGATCACCGTGTCCGGCTCGACGCGATCGCCGACTTTGACGAATGGCGCAGCGCCCGGTTTCGGCGCAGAATAATAGGTGCCCAAAAGCGGCGCGGGCACTTCGGAGCCGCCACCGGAGGCGACAACAGGGGCCGCGACCGGGGTGGCCTCACTCGGCTTCGGAGTGGGCGCGACTTGCGGCGCAGGCGCTTCGGCAACAGGCGCAGCAACCCCGGATTGACCCGCCCCGCGACGGCGCAGCTCAATCTTGGTGTCGCCGATCTCAAGGCGCAGTTCGTCGAAATCGGATTGATCGACCAGCGCGAGAATGTCGTTGATGTCTTGTCGTGTCAGCGCGCTCATGCCCCGGCCTCCGTCACAAAACGGACGTTCAGGCACAGCGTCGCCATGCACGCAAATTGCGTGTTCAATGCGGTCATTCGGTAATCCTCCCATTCGAGACCCGCGTTGTGAGATGTGCGTTTCACTGCGGGTCTTCTTACAGTTTGAGGCTAGGCGCTGTGCCCCGCCCCATCAATCGCGTGCGGCCAAAGTTTCACCCTGTGAAATTTTTATGGCGCAACGTTTCTCAGGGTGAAATCTTCGCACTGAAATCTTATGGCGCGATTTTCTTCTGACCCGCGCTTTGCTGGGTAAAGCTGTTCTGGGCCTCCATCAGGCCTTCGGAAATCTCACGCGCCGCCTCTTGCAACGGACCGACGAAGCGTTCGATGGCCTGCGCACGCGGCAGCACTTTTTTGGCCCATGTGATGTTGATCGCGCCGACGGTGGAATAGCCGACGACAATCGGCACACCGACGGAATCGCGGCCGTCATCATGGCTGGCGCGGCCCTCGTCATAAGAGCCGCCAAAATCGGCATCGCGCAGACCGAACCCCTGTTCACGGGTGATGGCGATGGCCTCGGCGACCATCTCCGGCACGGCAGCCATAAGATCGCCCTTGCGGCCCGTGCGGCGCAGCGCATCCAAAATCGCCTCGCGTTTGGCGTCCTCGCAATAGGCGATGTAGGCGCGCCCCGTGGCGGAGCGCAACATATTGATCTTAAACCCCAAAGGTCCGAGAGGGATGTGGTGAAAATAGCTGCGCGGCGTGTTGGCCTCGATCACCTCCATACAGGTGAGACGCGGCGCTGCCAAAACAGAGGGCCATTTCACCTCGCCCGTCAGCGCCTCCAGAACCGGCGAGGCGACCTCGACCAGACGGGTTTCGCGGTCGACCCGATTGGCCAGCTCGGACAGGGAATAGGACGGGATGTAATGGTCGTCCAAGATGCGTTGCCAGATCATGCCACGCTCGGCCAAGGTTTTCAGAATCCGCAAAAGCGAGGCCTTCGGAATGCCCGACATGCGGTGCAGATCGTGCAGGCTGACGGCGCCCGCGGCCTGGATGAGTTGCAACACCTCCAGCCCGCGCGCAAGCGATTCAATGGATTTCACCTGAACCTGTTTCACCCGTCCGCGCTCCATCCCGATCCTTTCCCGCTCTTCTCGGTCTCAGGCGCCTCAAGATGCCGCCCGACCATCACCAAAGACAGGCCGTGCCGCGATGAGAGATAACCCCAGATGCCCTGCGGAAATCCAAGCGCCATGACAATGGCCGAAGCCCCGAGCACCAGAAGATACCAGACACCGTAGCCGCCCAGAAAGGTTTCGAGGAGGAAAAAAACCACGGCGCCCAAAATCGCGCCTTCGAAGGTGCCGATGCCGCCGACGATGACCATGAAAATCGTATAGGCCATCCATTGCACGGAGAAATAGGCTTTCGGTTGAAAGCTTACGTTGCCCGCGAGCCAAAGCGCACCGGCAAGCGCCGCGCCGAAGGCCGCGAAGACAAAGATCACCTGTTTGGTGCGGACCACATTGACGCCTACGGAATGCGCCGCCGCCTCGTCATCGCGGATCGCCTGAAGCGCCGCCCCGATGCGCGAGCGCAGCAAGAGGAACATGGCGGAGATCACAGCGACGGCGGAGACCAGCGCCATGAGATAGATCACCAGATTGCGGGTCTCGGCAGGCACCGCATTGAGCGCGATGAGCGACACGCCGGTCTCGCCCTGAATGAGCGGATCGAGATTGACGAGGAGATGAAACAGCGTCGCGAGCACCCACATGCCGATGGCAAATTCGCCCTCCCTGAGCCGCAGCATGACGAAACTCACCGGAAGCGCGATGGCCCCCACGACAAGAGCCGCAACGACGAGCGAGGGAAAGACCGGCAGCCCTGCATCCGAGAGCCGGATGGTGACATAGGCGCCGAGGCCAAAGAACCCCTGTTGCCCGACAGAGACCTGCCCGGCGTACCCCGCCAGCGCGTTCCAAGTTACGGCCAGAAGGATGTAGACAAACAGCGCCACCGCCCGGTCCATAAAGGCCGCGCCGGTGACCGCCGGGGCCAGTGCCAGAGCGGCGACGGCGACGGCGAAAAGCAGCACAGTGATCTTGGCCCGCGGGGTCCAGCGACGGACGCGGTAAGGGGCAGTGGTTGCTTGGGCCATGGGAGAAGTCTCCGTGGAAAGGTTGGACAGAGAAGACGAGAGGCTCATGCCGCAGCCCTCCGCAACTTGGGCAGGCGCAGCGTGCCGAACTGCAGACGCAGGAACAGCGCCGCGAAGAACACGAGATGCCCGCCGATGAGAAAGCCCTGGGTGTGAATGGTCGCGCCCAAGGTCTGGGCAAGGCCCAAGGTGATGCCGCCAAAGAGCGTGCCGCGCACGGAGGTCGACCCACCTATGACGGCCGCCTGAAAGGCAAACAAAAGCTGGGTCACACCGGCGTAGGGCGTGAATGTGGTGCGCATGCCAAGCGCCGCCCCCGCCACGCCGATGGCGACAAAGGCCAGAGCCGAGGCGATGGTGCGGGCGCGCCGGGCATCGACGCCGACAAGCCCCGCCGTGTCCGGATCGGTCGCGGTGGCCCGGATCGCCCGGCCCAAAGGCGTGCGCGCAATCAAGAGCGTCAGCCCGGTCAAAAGCCCGACAGCGGCCAAGAGGATATAGACCGAGACCTTGCCAACCCAAAGCCCGCCGATCTCCCAGGACGCCCAGGCGAGATCGCCCAGAGCATTGGCCAGGGTGCGCGTGTTGGCGCCCCAGATTTGAAAGATCAGATTGTCGATCACCACCGAAAGCCCAAAGGTCGCCAGCACCGACAAAAGCTGTCCACCCTTTTGCACCGGCTCGAAAATCAACCGATCCACCAGCGCGCCGATCACCGCCATGATCGGCAAGACGGCCAGCACCGCAAGCCAGACATTGATCCCCAGACTGTCGGTCATCGCCAAGACGAGATAGGCTGCGAGCACGGCAAAAGAGCCATGCGCGAGGTTGATGATCCCCATGATGGAATAGAGAAACGCGAGGCCCACGGCCAAAAGCGCGTAGTAGCCGCCCAAGAGGACGCCCTGCAGCAGAATATCGATCATGTCATGGCTCCCATGGCAGGATTGGCATGGTCTTCAGACCCCTGTGCTCCGGGCGGAAGACCGAAATAAGCGCCGATGATCTCCTCGCGGGAGAGGCTGTCGGCGCGGCCCTGAAGGACGATCTCGCCCTCCAGCATACAAATCACCCGATCCGCCACCGACATGGCACGGCCAAGATCCTGTTCGACGACGATGACACCGGTGCCCGAAGCGCGCAGCTCCGGCAGAACGGCATAGACGCGGTCGACGATCGCGGGAGACAGGCCCAGAGAGACCTCATCGAGCATGATGACATCGGGGTTGCTCACCAGCGCGCGACCGATGGCCACCGCCTGTTGTTCGCCGCCGGAGAGGTGCGTACAGGCCGAGTAGCGGCGCTTGTTCAGATTGTCGAACACGTCGAAAACCCGCTCCGGCGTCCAGTCGCCGGACCGCCCGACCTGCGCCCCGAGACAGAGGTTTTCCCAGACGTTCATCTGGCTGAAGAGCTTGCGCCCCTCGGGCACGAGCGCCAGACCGCGCTGCACCCGTTTGTGGGCGTCGCAGCCGGTGAGATCCTCGCCTTTGAGCGTGACCGTGCCGCCTTGGTCCTGATGGGCGCCAGCGATGGAGCGCAAGAGCGTGGATTTGCCCGCGCCATTGGCGCCGACCAAAGCCACCACTTCGCCGGGCGCGACGGAAAAGGAGACGCCTTTGACGGCGCTCAAAAGCCCGTGTCGGGCCGTCAAATCGGAAATTTCGAGAACGCTCATGTCACCCCCTGCCCCAGATAGGCTTCCATCACAGCCGGATCGCGCATCACCGCTTGTGGATCGCCATCGGCGATAATCCGGCCCATATCCATGCAGATCAGCCGCTCGGAGACCTGCAACAACACATGCACGATGTGCTCGATCCAGACGATGGCACAGCCCGAGGCGCGAATTTCGCGGATGATCTCGACCAACACCTCGGCCTCGGCATCCGTCAGCCCGCCGCCCACTTCGTCCAACAGGATCACGCGCGGCGAGGTCGCCAAAGCGCGTGCCATTTCCAGACGTTTGCGATCCAAAAGCCCGAGCCGATCCGCCTGCGTGTTGGCCAGCGGCAACATGCGGCAAAGTTTGAGCGCACCGTAAGCCAGCGCATCGGCATCGCCATTTTCAGGCCCTCCAAAACTCGCCGCGAGACGGGCGTTTTCGAACACCGTCAGCCCCCCGAAGGGCCGCGGGATTTGATGCGTGCGCACCACGCCGCGTCGACACATGATCTCGGCGGGGGTGCCGGTCACGTCGGCCCCATCGAGCCAGATCGTGCCCGTCGAGGGCGCGAAAGCCCCGGTGAGGGCGGCGAGAAAGGTCGATTTGCCCGCCCCATTGGGACCGACGATGCCCACCGCCTCGCCCGCCCTGAGATCGAAACTCACCTCAGAGAGCGCATGCACCGCGCCAAAGGATTTGCCGAGACCCGACACGGAGAGAATGGGAGGCGCAGCCTGCGCCCCCTCCGTCATTTTAACCTGTGCCATGGCATCACCCGTTATAGGGCATCAACGTGCCAGCCACCGGCACGTTCGGATCGGTGGCGTTTTCGGTCAGCACCTGACTGAGCGGAAAGCCACTGCCCTCCACCGGCTGCCACTGCGAGCCGAGAATCGGACCATGCGCCACGTTGGGCACCGGGCCGGAGGTGAAATCGACCTTGCCGTTCACCGTCTCGACGTTGAGCTGCGAGATCGCGGTCGCGATGGCGTCCCGCTCCATCGGCGCGCCGCTTTGATCGAGCGCGACCAAGGCGACGTCAAACAGCGCCAAAGAGGCCCCGAGTTGCAGCATCCATTGCCGCCCGGTTTCGGCCTCATAGGCGGCGGCGAGGGCTTCTGCGCTGTGGCCCGTGGTGGGCGAGCTATAGGGCATGTCGCGGTGCCAATAAACGGCGGAGGCGAGTTTCGGTCCGAGCGAGCCCATGGCCTCGATGTCGGATTGGAAGAGGCCGGTCTTGGCGACCTGCACGATCTTGACCTGACGGCTCAGCCCCTGTTGCGCGGACTGGCGCCAGAAAGTGGCGAAATCCGGCGGCAGGGCGAAGGAATTGATGATCTCCACGCCGTTCTCGCGGAAATAGCGGATTTGCGTGGTGTAATCGGAGGTAAAGCTCTCAAACGCGCCCGGATCGAACACCTCGAACCCCGCGGCCTGAAGTTGCGGCGCGAGCATGGCGCGCACGGCATTGCCATCGGCATCGTTCGGATAGAGCACGCCAACCTTCTTGTTGGTGTCGAGCGCGTTCCACTGCGAGATATAGGCCTGCGCAAATTCATCGACGCCAAAGCCGAAATGGTAGGAATATTTGAACGGGCTGGGCTCGCCGGGCTTCGCCCCACGGCCAAAATAGAACGCCTGCCACGGCATGACGGTCGAAACACAGGGCACACCCGCCGCCTCGCAGGCGTCGGCCACCGGGTTGATGGTCTCAGGCGTGCAGGAGGCGAGGATGATCTGGACGCCTTCGCCATTGATCAGATCGCTTGCAAGCTGGGCGGCGCGGGCCGGGTCGGATTGCGTGTCGCGGTCGAGAATTTCGATCTCGCGGGTTTCACCGCCGATGGACACGCCGTCTGCCACGGCCTTGCGCACCAGATCGAGGATAAAGGGATCGGCCTCGCCAAAGGCCGCCAGCGGCCCGGAGCGCGGCGAGATGAAACCGATGCGGATCGGTGCGCCATCGGCGGCCATAAGCCCGCGCGCAGCCGTCAGCAAAGGCAAGCTCGCAAGCCCTGCGGTGAAGGCACGTCTGGAGACCCCGCCGGAGCGGGGGCGTTTCGAATGTGTCATGAGTTCCTCCCTGAGGCGCTTGGCGCGCCTTGATTGTTCCGGGCCTCCCTGACGCGATTTAGTCACGTCACCCGGTGCGCCCACTATGCGGGGTTTGCCGGAGGTCACATAGGAAGATTCCCGGAGGATTTCACAGGGTGAAATCCCGCCAGAAGAGGTCATTTGGAGAGGCGATAGCCCTTAGGCGTAGGCGGCCAAGGCCTTGGCCAGATCATTCCCGCTCAGCCCCTTGCCCAAAAGGGCCGAAAGCAGCAGCCGCGCTTTGACCGCCGAGAGATCCCCGGCCAGGAGCGCGCCGTTTTCCACAAGCGTCACACCGCCGCTGTCCTTGCCATAGATCGCTTGGGTGCGGCCTTCGTGACAGCGAGACGCCACCACGACCGGGCACCCCGAAGCGATAAGGCGCGCGGTGGCGTCAGCGAAACCTTTGGGCGCATTGCCACGGCCAAAAGCCGACAAAACAATCCCCGTCGCCCCCGCCTGCCCCGCCAGTTCCATCAGACGCGGCGTCGAGCCGAGGCACACGCCGATCAACTCAACATTCGGGTCGAGCGCAGGGGTGTCCAGCGCCACGCGGGCCTTGGCCGGGCGGGTGTAGAGATGAACGGTGCCGTGATCGACCTCGCCGAATTTACCGAGCCCCACAGAGCGGAAGGTGTCGACCCGCGAGGTATGCGCCTTGGTCACATAGCGTGCGCCATGGATGTCGCCCTCAAAGAGGATCACGGCGCCAACGCCCGTCAGATCGGCACTGGCTGCGGCACAGATCGCATCATGAATATTGCGCGGTCCATCGGTGTCGGGCTGACCGGCATGACGCTGCGCGCCGGTGAAGACCACGGGCTTGTCGCTTTTGACCAAAAGCCAGGCGAGAAACGCGCTTTCCTCCATCGTGTCGGTGCCATGGGTGACGACAACGCCGTCCACATTCGGCTCCGCCAAGACCTCGTCGATCCGGGCGCAGAGCCGGTGAATGGTCGCAAGATCAAGTGCATAGCTGCCCGCCGCCTCGAAATTCTCGACGGTGACCGTGATGCCATCCAACGGCTCATGCAGGCTCGCGAGCAGGGTTTCACCGCTCAGCCCGGCATTGACGGCACCGGCGGTTTTATCGGCGGCGGAGGCGATGGTTCCGCCCGTGGCGATCAAGACGACATGTTTCATCGGTGTCTTTCCGTGTTCAGCAATTTCAAGAGAGCGGCCCTAACTGGCGCGCCGTTGTGCGCGGCCTTTCGCGGCGGCAAGATCGACCAGCTCGCTCCAACGGCGCACGGCGTAATTGTGTTCGTCCATGGTCGAGTTCCAGATCGCGATGTGATGCGCACGGTCCCTGCGCGACCCACCGGAGCGGGTTTCGCCCGGACGGATCGCCGGACGCCCGGCCACGTCAACGAGCTCCTGCGGCGCAGGAAGGCCCTCGTACCAATAGTCCCATTCGGCCTCTGACATATGCGCTTTTACGCGGTCCGGCACGGACATGTAATAGCCCTGACGCGCCACGACGGACCCCGCGTAACCATCGAGATACCAGTTCAGCCATTCATAGGCCCGGTCGAGTTTGTCGTCTTTCAACAGACGCGACAGGCACATGCCGCCATGCCAGGCACGATAGCCTTCGAGCGGGCGGGCTTGGCGGACATGAATGCCGCGGCGTTTCATTTCCACAATCGTCGGCGACCAGATCGAGGCGAGTTTCAACTCGCCGCTCATAAAGCGCTCGACCGGTTCATCTGCACGCAGCCAGAAGGGGCTCAGGTGGCCGGCATGAATGAGGCTCTTGCCGTGTTCGATGAGGGCGTCGATTTCCGCCACGGACATATTGCCCATATTCTCGAATTCGATCTGCCCCGATGCCGACAGCGCCAGCGCCAGATCGAAGAGACCAATGGCAGGTTCATCGACCAAAGACACCCGTCCGGCCCATTGCGGGTCCAAAAGCGCCGCCCAGCTTCGGATGTCGCGATCCACATCCAAACCTTCGGTCTCCACCCCGAAACTGTCGAAGTTGTAAAAGGTTGGCAGCATGGAAATCTGACCGCTCGGACTGTCCGAGAGCGTCATGTCATGCTGCACGAAAAGCCGCGAAGCGGGCACATCGCCCAGGGCCTGACGCCCACTTGTCCCCATAATCCGCGACAGCTCGTCGAGATCGTCCCAATGGGTGATCCGGCGGGTATCGATGGCCTGCACGGCCCGCCAATACCAGACGATATCGAGGTTGTGGAAACACTGGTCGTAGATGTCATAGCTGGACGGATCGAGCGCGGCGGTGCGTTGCGCGCTGTTGAAATCCATCTCGATGAATTCGAGCGAAAAACCCAGATCCGCCTCGGCGCGATCCTTGAGAAAGCGCCACGGTTGAATTTCCGTGGTGAGAATACGAAGCGGCTCCGTCATCAGGCGGCGGCCCGGACCCCGGAGAGCCCCGTGAACGCGGCAAAGCTGCGGCGGATTTGTTCGGGCGAGAGCCCTTCGAGAATAAAGACGATGCGCGACTGGCGCGGGCCATCCGGCCAATGCGTCATATGCGTGGGCGCGTGCACGAGATGCTGCACGCCGTGAATCGCGATCGGTTTGTCTTCGCCTTTGAGCGCCAAAATACCCTTCACCCTGAAAATCCTATCACCATGCTTATGCAGCAAGAGTGTAAGCCAGGTTCCGAACATAGTCCAATCGATCTCACCCTCAATGACGAGGGAAAAGCTTGTCACGCCCAAGGCTTCGTCGTGATGTGCCGCGTTGTGATGGCTGTGCGCATGGTGATGATGGTGAGGATGGTCGTGCCCCTCATGATCACAGGCAGGCCCGCACGAATGCGCTTCCTGCGTCACCAAAGCCGCGGCAAAGGCGGCAGGGCCAAAGCCACCGAGGATGGTCTCGACCGGCTCCTGCGTGGTCATGATCCGCGCTGCCGGGTTGATCCGGGCCAAACGGTCGCGCAGGGCCTGATCCTCGCCCGGCTCAGCCAGATCGGTTTTGGTCAACACAATGCGATCCGCCGCAGCAATCTGGCGGACGGCTTCGGCGCGATGCTCGACCTGAAGCCGCGCATTGACGGCATCGACCGTGGTCAGCACGCCGCCATTGGTGAAATGCGAGCGCAGCACCGGATGCGCGGTCAAGGTCTGCAACACCGGATAAGGATCGGCCAGCCCGGTGGTCTCGATCACCACGCGGTCAAAGGCAATCTCGCCGCGCGCGCGCAGGCTGTCGAGATTGGACAGGGCGTCGGCCACCTCGCCACGCACGGTGCAACAGATACAGCCGGATTTGAGCAAGACGACGTTGTCATCGATCCGGTCGAGCAGGTGGTGATCCAGCCCCACCTCACCGAATTCGTTGATCAACACCGCCGCCCCCGCCATCGAGGGGTCTTGCAACAGGCGTTGCAACAGCGTGGTTTTGCCGGAGCCCAGAAACCCGGTGAGCAGAACAACAGGCGTCATGCGTCACCTCGCGCTTCCATCCAGGAAATCAACGCATCGTCGAGCGGATCAAAGTCGCGGCCTGCGAGGGCTTCGGCCTCGGGCCAGAGATGCGACAGGGCCTCGAACACACTCGACGCCCCGGTCGGAGAGGTCACGACATAGGACCGCCCCTGCCAGACATCGAGTTTGACACGACGGTAAGAGAGAATGTCATTCGCGGCTTTCATGCGGCGCGCGGCCTCGGCCCGACGGGCGGGCATATCGTGGTTGCGTGTGTAGACGCCCGGCCGCGCAATCGCGTTGGTCCAGTGATCGTCACACCCGAGAATACCGCACAGGGAACACATGGTCCGCTCCTCTCAAAACCGTCGAAAAAGACGGACGGCACAGGGGAAGGCCGTCCGCCCAGTGACCCCACGAGGAGTCAGCCGCGTGGGAATTTCGCGTCGTAATTGTCCGCCATCTCGTTCATGGTGACAAATTTGACGCCCTCATGCGAGGCCATGTGCTTGAACAGACGTTCGAGCATCAAAAGCACCTGCGGACGGCCGGAGACGTCAGGGTGGATGGTGATCGGGAAGACCGCGTAATCCATGTTTTCATAGACCCAGTCGAACTGGTCCTGCCACATCTGCTCGATGTCGCGCGGGTTCACAAAGCCATGCGAGTTCGGCGATTTCTTGATGAACATCATCGGCGGCAGATCGTCGAGATACCAGTTGGCCGGGATCTCGATCAGATCGGTTTCCTCGCCACGTTCCAAGGGCTTCATCCAGTCTTCCGGCTTGCCTGCGTAGTCGATCTTGGTCCAGCTGTCGCCCACACGCACGCGGTAGGGTTCGAAATCCTTGTGCATCAGCGAGTGGTCATACTTGATGCCTTTTTTCAAAAGCAGCTCGTTGGACACCGGCGAGAATTCCCACCACGGTGCCACATAACCAGTCGGGCGTTTGCCGGACAGCTCAGTGATCAGATCGATACATTTGTCCAGAACGGCCTCTTCCTGTTCCGGGGTCATGGCGATCGGGTTTTCGTGGCTGTAGCCGTGGATGCCGATCTCGTGGCCGCGTTTGGCGACCTCTTTCATTTGCTCCGGGAAGGTCTCGGCGGAGTGACCGGGGATGAACCAGGTGGTTTTGATGCCGAGCTTGTCGAAGAGATCGAGCAGACGGATCGAACCGACCTCGCCCGCGAACATGCCGCGGGAAATATCGTCCGGGCTGTCTTCGCCGCCGTAGGAGCCGAGCCAGCCGGCCACGGCGTCCACATCAATCCCGAAACCGACGAGAATTTCTTTTGCCATTGGATAAGTCTCCTGTTGGATAATTAAGCGTGAATGAGGGTGATGGAGGCCGGGTCGATCCCGAGGGTGACCGGCGCCCCAAGCGTCAGGGCGCGCACTTCGGGGCGATCGGCGCTGACTTCGACGGCGACGTCGCGTTCGCCCGGCAGGCGCACCTTAAGATGCCCGACCGCACCGACGAGATGCCGTTCGGCCAAAACGCCTTCGATGCGAATCTCGTCCGGCGTGTGCAGCGGCGCGATGCGGAAGGCTTCGGCGGGAACGACCGCGAGAGTCTCATCGCCCTGGCCCACGCCTTTCATCATGCCGTAGGGGGTCTCGACCATCCCGAAACCGGTGCCCGCCGCGCCTTTGGCCGTGCCTTCGAACACCGTGTTCGAACCGATGAAATCCGCGACAAAGGGCGTTTGCGGGCGGCGATACAGTTCGCGCGGAGCGGAGATTTGTTCGACCACACCGTTCGACATGACGACGACACGGTCCGACAGGCCCAAAGCCTCGGATTGCGCGTGGGTCACGAAGATAAAGGTGATGCCCAGCTCGCGCTGCAACAGTTTCAATTCGTTCTGGATGATCCGGCGCAGGTTGGCGTCGAGCGCGCCCAGAGGTTCGTCGAGCAACAGGATTTCGGGTTCGACCACCAGCCCCCGCGCCAGAGCGATACGTTGACGCTGACCGCCCGACAGTTTGTCGGCCTTGCGATCCGCGAATTGCTCCAGATCGAACATGTCGAGGATGCGATCCACCTTGCGGTTGCGTTCGGCCTTGGGCGTGCCTTTGACGTCGAGGCCAAAGGCGACATTCTCGCGCACCGTCATATGCGGAAAAAGCGCGTAGTTTTGGAAAATCATCGAGGTCGGACGCTTTTCCGGCGGGATGTGGGTCACGTTCTGACCCATCATCATGACCTCGCCATTGGTGATGTCCTCGAACCCGGCGATCATCCGCAGCGTGGTGGATTTGCCGCAGCCAGACGGGCCGAGAAAGGCCACGAATTCGCCCTTTTCCACCTTCAGATCGAAGTCGGAAACAGCAACGGTGCCATCGGAATAGGTTTTGCCGACGGAAATCAGCTCGAGATCGTAGATCATGCGATCAGCTTTCGTGTTTGAAGTGCAGGACATGGGCGGGCGGCCCTGAAGAGGGGAAGAGGGCCGCCCGCCTGCTCGGATCAGGCGTTCAGGAACTCGTCCCAACGCATGATCAGATGGTCGTATTCATCCGGCCACTGGTGCCAGTAAGCGACGTTGGACGCGCGCTCTTCGAGAGAGCCGCCATCGCGCAGATCGCCCGGGTTGATGCCGCGCTCGGCTTCGCCTTTCCACGGCGCACCTTCGTACCAGAAGGCATAGGCGTCGGGGTCCATCGCCTCTTTGATGTTGGTCGAGGGCGAGTAGTAACCCTGTTCGGTGACCGCGATACCCGGCTCGCCCGACAGCCAGAAGTTGGCATAGGCGATGACGGCTTCGCGGTTCGGCGTGCCTTTGAGCATCGACGGCCCGATCGCCCAACCGCGTGTACCTTCTTTCGGCGTCGCGTATTTGGCGGGTTTACCTTGGGCTTTGACGGCCATGACGGCGGGCTGCCATGCGTCGCAGACGACCATTTCGCCGGAGGCCATCAGGTTGACGAGCTCGCCGAAGTCGCCCCAAAGCGCACGGAACTGACCGTCTTTCTTTTTGGAGATCAGGAACTTCGCGGCTTCGTCGATCTCGTCCATCGTCGGGTTGCCGGGGTTCTTGGCATCCAGCAGACCGAGCGAGTTCATGGCGAGGATGGCCTGACCGATGGCGATGAGCGGGTCGACGTTCAGGCCGGATTTGCCCTTCCACTTCTCATCGAACAGCGCGGTCCAAGTGTTGGCTTCCTCGTCGGTGAGGACTTCGGGGTTATAGCCGATGGAGTCAAAGTTGTAGACAGCCGGCACCATGTAGAGCTGGGTTTTGGCGTCATCCGCCCAGATCTGACCGGAGATTTGCGCGCGCGCATCCCATTTCGGATTGGTGGTGGTGAAGGTGTCGCGGATCGAGGCCCAGTTCGGCAGATCAGCCGCCGGGATGGGGTCGACATTGTCGGTCGCGATCAGCGCCGGAAGACGTTCGCCGATGATTTCCCAGCAGTCGTAATCAGACGAGCCGGAGAGGATTTTGGTCTGCGCATCCGGGTAGGTGGAGGGCGTGCCGGAGGTGGTGCCGACGCCGGACGCGGCCTTGAACATCTCGAGAATCCGGTCTTGCACGGTGGTCGAGAGACCTGTGGTGCGCAGTTCCTGCTCCGAGAGATTGGCGGCATAGGCCATACGCGACCACGGGTGCAGGCCCGAGCCGAGAGCAGCAGCGCCCGCGGCGGCCCCGTATTTCAAAAAGCTACGGCGATTGGGTGTCAAAGTCATGGTGTCTTTCCCTGTTGATGATGACGTGGTGACATTGAGTGAAGTGCGGGGGCGTTCGTCGCCCCTCGTTGGCGACCTCAGTAGCGGCCGGGGGTCAGCCCCCCGTCCACAGTGATGACCTGACCGGTGAGGTAAGAGGCATCGGAGGAGGCGAGAAAGGTGATGACGTTGGCGATCTCGGCAGGCTCGCCCAGACGCTTCATCGGAATGTAGGGCGAGGCGATCTCTGCCGCGTCCGGGCCAAGGCTGTGGCCGGGATTGAGCAATTGCGCGGTGCGGATATAGCCGGGGGCGACACCGTTGACGCGAATGCCCTTGGCGGCAAATTCGACGGCGAGGCCGCGAATGAGACCGATCACACCGGATTTGGCGGTGGAGTAATGCACATGCTCATCCCAACCGTAGTTGGTCCCCATGATCGAGGAGAGGCAAATGATCGACGCGCCTTCTTTCATCTCTGGAAGCGCCGGGCGGATCACCCGCATCATCCCGTAGAGATCGACGTCGAGCGTTTCGTGCCAGGTCTCGTCGGTCATTTCCGCCATCGGCACGCGCAGGGCGATCCCGGCGTTGGCGACGATCACATCGATGCCGCCGAAGCGTTCGTTGAGCCCACCAACCAGCGCATCCGCCGCCTCGGTCGAGCGCACGTTCAGCGCGTGAAACTCGGCGCTACCACCCGCGGCTTCGATCTCAGCTACGACCGCTTGGCCTTTGTCTTCGAGCACATCGGTGACGATCACATGATCGCCCTTGGCCGCGAACGCGAGAGCAGCTGCACGACCGATGCCGATGCCCGCACCGGTGACGAGAACAATACGTTTATCCATTTGAGAGCTTTCCATTTTCTGGGGTCACAACATGACGTCGCCGGAGTTCGGCCCGAGCGTTTGCCCGACGAACAGAGCGGCATCGTCAGAGACGAGGAAGGAGACGACACCGCCAATCTCCGCCGGAGAGCCAAAGCGCCCGAGCGGAAGTTCCGCGCGCTTCGCGGTCTTCCAATCCTCGGAAAGCGCCTCGACAAGCGGCGTGTTGATCGGTCCGGGCGCCACAGCATTGACGCGCACGCCCTGGGTCGAGACCTCGCGGGCCAGAGACTTCGTCATGCCGATCACGGCGGCCTTGGCACCGGCGTAATGGACCAGTTCCACCCCGCCGATTTGGCCGAGCTGCGAGGCGATGTTGACGATATGCCCCTGCCCCTTTGCCAGCATCGCGGGCAGGCACGCGCGGGTGCAGAGGTAGTTGCCTCGCACATGCACCGCGAAGATTTTGTCGAACATGGCAGGCTCGATCTCGGTGAACCGCGCCTGATGGCCAAAGCCCGCGTTGTTGACCAAAATCTCCGGCGCGCCGAAATCTTCGGTGATCAGATCGACCATCTCGGTGACGGCGGCCTCATCGCTGACATCGGCGGCATAGGCGCCTGCGACACCGCCGGCGGCGTGGATTTTCTCGACGGTCGCCTTCGCGGCCTCAAGCGAGAGATCGTTGACGGCAACCGTGTGACCATCTGCGGCAAGGCGAAGCGCAATGGCCGCACCGATGCCTGAGCCTGCGCCCGTGACGAGAGCAATCATCATGCGTCCTCCTGACCGGAATAACGGGAGGCCTTCGAGGTGAAGCGTTTCATCAAGAGGCCGTAGATCACCAGAAGCGTGAAGCTGAACAGCGTGGTCAGCACCCCGAAGGCGAAGATGTTGGGATAGATCTCCACCGAGAACGTCCCGTAGATCGCCAGCGGCAGCGTCAGTTCGCGACCGGCCGTAAAGAGTGTGCGGGCAAATTCGTCATAGCTGAGCGTGAAGGAGAACAGCATGGCGGAGAGCACGCCGGGGAAGATGATCGGGAAGGTCACGCGGCGGAAGGTCTGCGCCGGGCTGACCCCCAAGGAGAGCGAAGCTTCTTCGACGGTGCGGTCGAACCGGTTGAAAATGGCCAGCATCACGAGGAAGGCGAATGGATAGGTGTAGACCACATGCAGCACGAAAGAGGTGCCCCACCACGCCCGGGCGATGCCCAGAGTGTTGGACAAAAGCGCCATGCCAAGCCCCACCAAAACGCCGGGCACCATCATGCCGAGGATGATCAGGTAGAACGCGGGCCCTGAGCCCTTGAACCGGGTGCGGAAGGCTTCGGCGCTCATGACGCCCAGAACGGTCGAGACCACGGTGGTCATGAAGGCCAGCACGATCGAGCGCAGCAGGCTATCGCCCACCGGAAGCTGCGAGACGCGGGAGGTTTCGGCAAAGCCCAAGAGGTGCTCGTACCAGTAGACGGACCACTCGCGGATCGGGAATTGCGGGCCGCCATCGGCGCTTTGGAACGACAGGATCGTGAGAACGATCATCGGCCCATAAAGAAACAGCAGAAAGAGGACGGTATAAAGGGCGAGCGTCGGGCGCAGGATACGGGATTCCATGGCTCACATTTCCTTTCGCAGATCGACGAGACGCAGCGCGAGCGCGATCACGGCGGTGATGATGATGGTGAGAACCACACCGGCGACGGCGGCGAAGGCCCATTTGAGAGAGCCCACCTGGCTCACGATGATGTTGCCCAAGAGGTTGGTCTTGCGGCCCGACAGCGAGGCGGCGGTGGCAAACTCGCCCAGCACCATGACGGAGACAAAGATCGACCCGACCATGACCCCCGGCAGCGACAGCGGCAGGATGATGCGGCGGAAAATCGTCCCGAAAGAGGCGCCGAGATCACGCGCGGCTTCGATCACAGAGATGTCGATCCGACCCAGCATGAAGGTGATCGGCCCGACCATGAACACGCAGTAAATCTGGGTCATGCCAACCAGGACGGAGAATTCGGAGAACAGCAAAAAGGTCAGCGGCTCAGAGATGATCCCGAGTTTCATCAGGATCATGTTGATCGCGCCTTCGGTGCCCAACATCGGACGCCATGCGATGACGCGGATCAGGAACGAGGTCCAGAACGGGATCACACAGGCGACCAAGAGCGCGGTCTGAAGCGTCTTGTTGCGCACGAAAAGCCCGATGAACAAGGCCACCGGATAGCCAACGACGATGGTCGCGATCAAAACGATGAGCCAAATCCGCAGCGTGGTCCAGATCGCGCCCAGATAGGTCGCGGAACTCAGGAACCGCTCCCAGCTGGCCGTGGTCAGGGTCGAGTTCACGGAGAAGGTGGTCTGGGTCCAGAAGGACACATATATCACCATGGCCATCGGCAGAACCATGAAAAGAGTCATCCACAAAAGCCCCGGCGACAAAAGCGCGATGGCGCGGCGACGGTCCTTTTTCTCGCGAAGCTCAGCGGGGGAATGGGGGGTGGTGGACGGGGTGTCCGTCGTGAGGGCAGTCATCAGGCGGCTCCGTGGAATTGGCGCAGGGCATCGGCTGCGAAATGAAGGTCATAGCCTTGGCCTTCGACCAGATCGGGAAGGCGTGGCTGGCTGAGGTGATCGACGACCTGCAAGAGGGTGCCGTCTGCAGCGCGGAAGAACGACAAGGCGGTCGGCCCGTTGAATTCGCCGGTGAGATAGGTGGCGTGCAACGATGGGCGCTCGGTCGGGGCGGCCCCTGGGTCGCTCACATCGATCTGATCGAACCGCACGGCGATCGGTCCCTGCCCCAAGTCATGGCTACAAAGACCGGCATCAAAAATATTCCAGGCATTGAGGTGGCGCGCGGCCTCGGCATTGCCGGGGTGGCTGAACAACATGTCCGGCGCATCGGATTGCATGATCCGCCCATTGGCGAGCACGGCAACCTGATCGCCCATGGTGAGCGCTTCGGTCTCGGAGCCGGTGACATGCAGGAAGCTGACGCCAAGCCGTTCGCGGATCGCCTTCAACTCGTCGCACATCCGCGAACGCAGGTTGGCGTCAAGCGCGCCGAGCGGCTCATCGAGCAGTACGATCCGCGGCTCACACACCAAAGTGCGGGCCAGCGCGACGCGTTGTCTTTGACCGCCGGAAATCGCGCTCACGCCGCGATGGCCAAAGCCGGTCAGACCGACCAACTCGAGAGCCGCTTCGGTGCGATCCTTTATCTCGGTTTCATTGGTCAGGGGCGCATGGGCGCGGTGCCGCAGACCGAAGGCGACGTTCTCCGCCACGCTCAGATGCGGAAACAGCGCGAAGTTCTGAAACACGAAACCGATGTCACGCAGATGCGAAGGCTGGCCGTCGATGCGCGCGCCATTCAGAGAGATCGTGCCCTGATCCGGCTCTTCGAACCCCGCGATGAGACGCAACAACGTCGTCTTGCCTGCCCCGGACGCCCCCAACAGGGCCATGTAGGTGTTTTCCGGAACGACGAAGTCCACGCCATCCAAGGCCGTCGCACCGCCATATCGGCGACTTACCTGATTGAGAGTCAGCACTGAATATTCCCCGCGTCGAGTTTTTCGATTTTCTTGATACAAACATCAATTCATTCGAGTCGGCAAAGTAAAAAATGACTTTTGCATTCCAAAAATCATTTTTTACACGCATCGCGCGATAAGGATTTCAGATTTTTGCCCTATAATTAGACAATTTAGCTATTTTTTTGATCAGAAGGAAAATTTGAGACGACGAGCTTTTCAATTTATCGATTTTCTGTATTCAAAAACAAATTGCTTCCAACCATTCCAGCAGCCACCTATTGTCAGGAGAAGATTCACGGAAAGAGGCTATGATGACCGTTACCGAAGCCACGTCCCGCAGCAGCGACGACAGTGACAAGCGCGCGCCTCTTTTCGAACTGGCGGCCGAACTCATTCGCAACAATATCGCCCAGGGCTACCTCTATCCCGGCCTCGTTCTGCAAGAGAGCGCACTGTCCGAACGGCTCGACATGTCGCGCGCGACGGTCAAACGCGCCTTGGAGATCATTGAGGACGAAGGCGGCGTCGCGCGGTTTTCCGGACGCGGCTTTGTGGTCTCTAACCCTTTGTCCGGGGAGCAAAATATCCCGAAGCGCGAGGACCTGCGCCAGATTGAGCTTGACCTGACCACCCTCGACGGCAGCGCCGGAAAGCCAAGCTGGCTGCGGGTCTACGATGATGTGGCCTATTACGTCACACGCTGTCCGGTGTTCGGCGGCTACCGTATCTTCGAGGGGCAAATGGCGGAGGAATACGGCGTATCCCGCACCATTGTCCGCGATGTGCTGGGCCGCCTTCAGGAGCGCGGCCTGATCCACAAAAGCCGCACCTCGCGCTGGATCGTCGAGCCCCTGACGTCAAAGAAGATCAAAGACAAATACGAATTGCGCGGCATTTTGGAGGTGGCGGCGCTGTCTTCGGCGAAACTTCCGACCGAGCAACTGCGGGAATTGGCCGACGAAATTCGCGCCCTCTCCGCACAGAGCGCCCCGACGCCTGCGCAATGGTTCTCGGTGGATCGACGGTTTTTCGAAATGGTGGTGCTGACCACGCCGAACGAAGATCTGGCGAATTACGCCACCAACAACCGGCTGGCATTGGAGGCCTGTCAGGCTGCGTTCTTCTCGCTGGGTCTTCCGCCCGACACGCAATCCATCCTTGAGCTGGCTCAGGTGATCGAACTGGCGCTTGCGGGTTCTATCAGGGCGGCGGAAAGCATGTTGGCGATGCATTTGAAAAAGGCACGCGACCGCACGATTGCCCAGCTCAAGATCACCGCGATCCTGCCACCGCCATCCGATTTCCCGTCTTACCTACAATTTACGTGAGGCGTCGCAGCCGCCATCAACAAATGCGCGGCAGCTGCTCTCCGACCAACATATCGACGATGCGCCCCCCGCCGAACAGGGTCCGCATCGTCACCCTCGGCCCAGCACCGGCAACCTTCGCCTGACCGATCACCACGGCGCCTTCTCCCTCCGGGACGGATCGCATGGCGGACAGCGCGGCGTCGACCTCCTCTGGCGCGACAAACACCACCAGAGTGCCTTCGTTGGCAAGATAAAGCGGATCAAGCCCGAGGATTTCACACATGCCTTTGACTTCCGCCCGGATCGGCAGGGTCTCTTCGGAGATTTCGATGGCGACATCGGCCTCCCCCGCGATCTCGTTCAGAGCGGAGGCGAGACCACCCCGGGTCGCGTCCCGCGCACAGCGCAGAGAGGGGCAGGCCGCCGAGACCGCCGCCATGAGGTGACCGAGGCTCGCACAATCGGATTGAATGTCGGCGCTGAGCGCCATGTCCCCCCGCGCCGCCAAAATCGCAGCACCATGATCGCCCAGCACGTGGTTCACAATCGCCACATCGCCCGGCTGCACATGCGTCGCCCCCAGATCGAGACCGGGCGGGATGACCCCCACGCCGGAGGTCGTGACAAAGACCTTATCCGCAGATCCGCGCCCGACGACTTTCGTGTCGCCCGTGACGATTTTGACCCCGGCCTTGTCGGCCTCCTCTTTCATCGCAGAGACGATGCGGCGCAACAGATCGATGTCGGTGCCCTCTTCGATGATGAAGGCCGCCGACAACCACAGAGGCGTCGCGCCCCCCACAGCCAGATCGTTCACCGTGCCACAGACCGCGATCTTGCCGATATTGCCGCCGGGAAATTCGACCGGATCGACCACAAAGCTGTCGGTCGTGAAGGCAAGCCGCGCGCCCGGCTGTTGCAAAGCATCCGCCATGAGACGCGCCTGATCCTCAGAGCTTTCGGGCTCGAAGACGGAGGTGAACACCTCGCCGATCAGATCGCGCATGGCTTTGCCGCCGCCCCCATGGGCGAGCGTGACGTGTTGATCTCTGAGTGCCATGTCTCGTCTTTCTTCTTGGCTCAAATAGTCATTCTGCGGCTTGCGCCGCACAGGTCTTATTCCGCCGCTTCCGCGGCACATGCCTTATTGCGCGGCTTCCGCTGCGCGGGCTCCACCATATTGATAATAAGCCGCGCAAGCCCCTTCGGAGCTGACCATCAAGGCGCCCAAAGGCATTTCGGGCGTGCAGCCTTTGCCAAATTGCGGGCATCCGGTCGGTTTGAGCCGCCCCGTCATCACCGCCCCACAGGCGCATCCCTCGGGTTCTTGCACCGAGCGCTGGCCCGCTGCATAGCCGATGCCGAATTTCTCCTCGGCATCAAATGCACGGTATTTTTCACGGATTTTAAGGCCGGAATGATCAATTTCCCCCAGACCACGCCACTCAAACGTGGGCCGCATTTCATAGACATCCGCGATTGCCGCGATCGACACCGGGTTGCCGTGTTCCGGCACAACCCGCGCGTATTGGTTTTCGACCTCCGCCCGTCGATCACGAATTTGTTCCAGCACCATCATCACCGATTGCAACAAATCAAGCGGCTCAAAACCCGCGACCACGATGGGTTTGCCGTAATCTTCGGCGATGAAATCATAGGGATGCGTGCCGATCACCATGGACACATGGCCCGGCCCGACAAAACCGTCGAGCATCATATGCGGATCGTCCAAAAGCGCCTTGATCGGCGGCGGCACGGTGATGTGATTGCAGAAGATCGAGAAATTGGTGAGGTCCTCGCGCGCCGCCTGCTGGATCGAGAGCGCCGTCGAGGGCGTCGTGGTCTCGAACCCCAGCCCAAAGAACACCACTTCGCGATCCGGGTTGCGCCGCGCCAGTTCCAGCGCGTCCAAAGGCGAATAGACCATGCGGATGTCAGCGCCGGCGGCCTTGGCCTGCATCAGCGATTTCTTCTGTCCGGGCACACGCATCGCGTCCCCGAAGGTGGTGAAAATCACCTCAGGGCGCTCGGCAATCTCGACACATTCATCGACCCGCGCCATCGGCAGAACACAGACGGGACAGCCCGGACCGTGAATGAACTCGACGCCTTCGGGTGTCAGTTTATCAAGGCCATAACGAAAGATCGCATGGGTGTGCCCGCCGCAAATCTCCATGATGTAGACCGGCTTCTCCTTGGTCGCACCGATCTCATCCGTCAGCTCGGCGATCCGTGCCAAAAGCGCTTTCGCGGCTTTCGGATCGCGAAATTCCTCTGCGTATTTCATGCCCCGACCTCCAACGCGCGATCCCCTGCGGCCATCGCCTCATGCGCCTCTTGGGTCTCGCCCAGATCATGAAGCGCCTTCAAGGTGGCTGCGGCCTCCTCTTCGTCGATGATCGCCATGGCGAAACCGACGTGAATCAGGGCCCATTTGCCGATCAACGCCTCGATGGCCCCGGTCAGAACCGGCGCGATGTTGACCTCACGTTTGACGCCGGACACATCGGCCAGGGCCATCAAGCGCGTCTCATCGGTGATCTTGACGATCTGTCCCGGAATTCCCAGACACATGGCTTACTCCTCCTCGCTCGACGTTGGCTCAGAATGACGCTTCTGGTCCACCAACCCGTAGCGTTCGATTTTGGCCCGAAGGCCCACACGCGACAGGCCCAGTTCATTGGCGGCGCGGCTTTTGTTCCATTTCAAACGCGTCAGCGTCTCGCGCAGAATGCGCATTTCGATTTGTTCGACCCGATCTTTCAACGAGCCGGTTCCGATCAAGACCCGGTCGACGGATGTTTCCGTTTCCGCATCGGACACAGGGCTCGCCTGAAGGATATGACGCGAGATCAGTTCCGGCCCCAAAAGCGCATCTTGCGAAAAGATCAGCATGCGCACGATCTCGTTTTCAAGCTCGCGCATATTGCCGGGCCAGTCGTATTCCGACAGGAATTGCAGCGCATCGTCCGAAAGACCGCTGACCGGTTTGCCATGTTTCTCGGCCATTTCGAACAAAAGGGTTTGCGCCAAAATCGCAAGATCCCCGACACGGTCGCGCAGCGGCGGCACGGTCAATCCCGCCTTCGCCAGGGCATAGTAAAGCTCGGAATTAAAACGGCCTTCCGCAACCTCGATCCGCAGATCGCGCTCCGTTCCCGCCAAAAGCCGCACTTGAGTATGCCGCAACTCATGGCCGCCCACAGGACGAAACGCCCCGTCGCGCACGGCGCGCAAGAGCAAAAGCTGCAAGCGTGGCGACAGGTTGGAGACGCCGGAGAGATAGAGCGTGCCCCTGTCCACCTTTTGGAACAGGCCTGTCTTGTGGCTGGTCAGCCCGGGCAAGGCGCCGCGCCGCGCACCGAAAAGTTCGATCTCCAGAATATCGTCGTCGACGGAGGAGCAATCGAATTCGAAATAGGGTTTCTCTGAGCGCAGGGAACTATAATGCATCGCGCGGGCCAACTGGCCTTTGCCCGTGCCGTTTTCGCCGGTGATCACCACGGGCACATCGAAGGTCGCGAATTGGCGGGCCTGTTCGATGACAGCATTCATCGGCGAATTGACCGCACGCAAAACCGCCTCGAAGCCAAGCCCCTCGCGCAGGGCCTTGCGCTGTTCCTCAATCTTGGCTTCGACAGAACGCGACAGATACCGCATCTCCAGAGACATGCGATCATGGTCGCGCGTCAAACGAAAGAGATCGGTCGCGTTTTTGGCCACCATCATCAGATGATCCGGGTGCCAAGGTTTGGTCAGGAACTGATAGATCCCCGCATCGTTGATCGCGGAAATCATGTCGCCGGTTTCCGTGTAGCCCGTGATGATGATCCGCACCGTCTCGGGCCAGTGTTCCCGCACTTCGGTCAGGAACTCGACGCCGGTCGTGCCGGGCATGCGATGATCGCAAAAGATCACCTGCACGAAATGCTCTTGCATCAGGCCACGCGCCTCTTCGGCATTCATGGCGGTCAGACACTCGAAGTCGTCTTCGAGCGCCATGCGCATGGCGGCGAGGCTGTGTTCCTCGTCGTCAACCAAAAGGATCGTGGGCAACGGGTCCGACATGATCAGCCCTGCGCGACCGGTGCTGCGGCCGGTTTTGCCGCAAGACGATCACGCAGCCATTGGACCCAAGTCTCCATGCCTTCGCCGGTCTTGGCCGAGATGCGCAGGATTTCGATGCCCGGATTAACGCGCCGCAAGTTGGCCTCGTAGAGATCGAGATCGACATCGCAATAGGGAGCCAGATCGACTTTATTGAGCAGCGCGATCTCAGAAACGGTGAACATATCGGGATATTTCAGGGGCTTATCCTCGCCCTCGGTGACCGAAATCACCGCCACCTTGCAATCTTCGCCCAAATCGAACCCGGCGGGGCAGACGAGATTGCCGACGTTCTCGATAAAGAGCATGGCGTTTTGACCCAGCGCCAGATGCTCCATCGCATGTCCGACCATATGCCCGTCGAGATGGCAGCCCTTGCCGGTGTTGACCTGAACCGCCTTGGCGCCTGTCGCGCGGATGCGTTCGGCATCGTTGGCGGTTTGCTGATCGCCCTCGATGACGGCCAGAGGCTGGTCACCCAGCATCTCGATGGTCTTGCACAACAGCGTGGTTTTGCCGGAGCCCGGCGAGGAGACGAGGTTGATCGCAAAGCTGCCCAGAGCGGAGAGAGCCGCGCGGTTCACTTCGGCGTAGCGATCGTTCTTTGCGAGAATATCCGTCTCGATCTCGATCAGCCGCTCTTGCGACATGCCCGGCACTTCGACGCCCGCAGGCCCCTGTCCGAAATGCATGTCATCGCCGTGATGGTGATGATGGTGGTCATGAGCGTGGCTGTGGTTGTGATCATGGGGGTGGTCATGATGATGACCGTGATCATGACGGTGACCGTGGCCCTCCACACTCGCCGTTCCGCATCCGCATACTGTACACATCAGAGCACCTCCAAGTCCTTGATCCTCATTTCGTCGCCCCCGATGGGCATCAGCTTGCCGCCGCCACAAGTCGGGCAGAGGTCGAGCCGGCTCTCGATTTCAACCTGCTTCATACAGTCGTAGCACATCGCAGCCCCCGGCAGGTCGATCATCTCCAAGATCGCGCCTTCGGCGACAGAACCGCGCATCACCACCTCAAAGGCAAACTCAAGCGCAGGCTTTTCCACCCCCGCGAATTTGCCGATCTCGACGCGCACGGTTTTCACGCCGCTGAATTTGTTTTTCACGGCGGCATCCTCGATCACCGAACGGATGCCTTCGCAAAGCGACATCTCATGCATGCCTCCGTCCTCCGCGCAAACTCACCGGGCTGCAGGGGTCCAGCACATCGACCAAAAGCGGCGCCATCGCGTGTTTCGTCTCGGGCAGGCTGGCCAAAGACTGCGCCATAATCCCGCCCGGTGCCATCATGTGATCGGTCGGCGTGACGCGTTCGAACTGCGTGACGACACCCGCCTCGACCTGCGCCCGCATCGCATAGGCGCCGCGCGAGGCCGGAACGACGACCCACCCCTCGGCGAGTCTCCTGGGCGTGGGCACATCGCCGCGCACACATGCCGCCAGATCCAACATCCGCGCCACGGCCCGCCACAAGGGGCCGCGACCATGCGATGCCTCAAGGGCCTTCATCAGCGGATGCGTGGACTGCCTCGCCGCCACGGAGTTTTCGCAGGCGCCTGCCTGCGTCACGTTCTGATCGGACACAGCCTCGACCTGCGCCGTGGCCTCTCCGGGAGCGAAAAGGTCTTTGAGGCGGCGCAAAACAGTCCCAAGCCCCTTATCACTTTGCAGAAAGGCGTCGAAATCCGCAGCCGTCTCAGGAAGGCGATCGGGCAACAGGGCGTCGGCCCCCTGAGCGATGGGCAGCGGGTCCAGCCCGAGGTGCCGAGGCAAGATGATCCCCAAACGCACCAGATGATCGCGCGCAAAATCCTGCGCCAAATGGGCCGTCATATCCTCACGGATCGGAAGGCCCAGCGCCATATTCACGGCGAGCTCCTGAGCGCTCCGGCACAGGTTGAACACCCGAGGCACCAAGGCCGCCACCTCTTCGACAGGTTTGCCGATCACGAGCTTGGCCACCGGCAAGGTCGGGGGCAGCGTCGCGCGCAAATCGCCTGTGTCGAACGCGGTGACAGACATGGTTTATTCGGTCTCCTCGGTGGCAATCACGTCTTGGGGCTCAGGTGTTTTGCTCAGCCCGGCGGTCAAAATCTGGCGGCGCGTCGGCGCCTCGGACCTCACCTCTGCGCGGTTTTCACGCTCAGCGGCCTCGCGTTCAGCCGCCTCGGCAGCGGCCAGCTCCTCTTCGCGCGCGGCCCGGATGTCCGCGCTGCGATCCGTCTCAGCCCGGTGTTCTTCCTGAAACAGGGCGACCATCACCGCGTTGCCAACGTCGACGGCCTGCGCCTGTGTCTTGAAATCCCCCATGGGAGAGAACAGGGAACAGGCCTTATACCCGCCCGTTTGCTCGCGCGTGTTGTGGATAAATTCATAGTCCCCGGAGGGAAAAGACAAGACCTCTTTTTCGCCCGCCTTGAGGCCCTCCCAATCCTCGCCGTCGGCGGGCAAGAGGACCAAATTCATGAACCACGGCGAAATCAGAACGCCCAGAGGCCGGCCTTCATATTCCATGAACCCCACGTCCTGCACATGCAGCACCTTGTTGACGATCGGAACATCGCGCATCTTGGCGTGCCAAACCTCGGTGAAATCGCGGACCAAGGCCTCGGTGCGCCGCGCCAGCCGGGCCGCCGCCTGCATTGCGTCCGAACCGGGGTCTTCGGAGACGAGAAATTGTTCCTTGGGCGCATCGCAATTGGGGCATTTCCAATCGTCTGGCAAGGCGAGAAACGGGGTGCCGGGAAGCACTTGCCGTGTGTCGTCCCCCTCTACCGGATCGTAGGGCGTCCAGCAGATTTTGCACTCCATGATCGCCTGATCGGAGATTTTGTCATTGGCCCCGAGAAAGGAGCCCTCGAACCCGATTGTCGTCCCTCCCCCGCTCATTGGATGGCCTCCAAAACTTCGCGAAGACGCTCGCCGCTGTCGATCAAGTCCTCATTGGCCGCCAGCGCCACTTCGGGCATCTCGGTGACTTCGAACGTGTCGAGAATGAGCGTGTCCATCGAATTGAAAAACTGCACCCGCCACACATGCGGCAAAGCTGTCGCTGTCACCCGGCAATTGCCGTAGCCCCGCGACAGGATGTCGGTCGCGCCCTGTCCCAGAGCAACATCGAGCCAAACAAGGTCCTCTTCGGTATGCGGCAAAAGCGTCAGGTTGATCACATGTGCCTCCGCGCCGGGCACGTAGGCTTTGGATTTGTCCTCAAGCTCGACCAGAAGCGGCGGCGCGTTGACCACCGCCGGATTGCGCGGCGCGTCTGCGCCCTGCCCGACCCGCATCGGTTTGAAAGCCGAGGTGCGCGCAATGCGCGGCACACTCCCGACTTCGATCGCATCAAGCCCCGCAGCCTGAAGCATCCAGACACCGGCGAAGACGCTTTCCTGAACCTTGATCGACGGCAGGCCCCGCACCTTCATCGCCACTTCGCCCGCCCCCATCGTTTCCGCGATCAGGGCGCGGTTCGGCGCGTCAAGCTTCGAGAGATCGAAAGGGTCGACATCGGCGCCCTCAGCCACCTGAACGCAGGCCTCCGACAGACGAGCAAGCAGATCAAGCGCCGGCTTCAGATCATCGCTGAGCTCCACTTCCGGATAATGCGTTGTATAGGTCCGCATGTCCTGAGGCATCTGCATGTATTCAAGCTCGGTTCCATCCTCTTCGGACGGCTGCGATCCGGGACCATATCCCATGGGCGGCAATTGGAAATTATTGACCATCTGTGTCTCTCTCAGGTGCTCAGGCGCTCTGGCTCAGGCGGTTTCTGGTGTCGGCATCGCGAGGATTTGCGCGATACGGCTCATGTAATCGTCCCAATCCCGCACCTTGGGGATGCCCGCGAGAAAGACGCCTTCGCGGTAGAACAACAGAGACGGGGTTTTCAGCACACGGGTCGCCTCGCGCAGCTTTGTCTCAATCGGATCGGCCACAACGGCACAGTCGAACCTGCCCTGAAACGTCAATTTAAGCTCCGGCAGGATCACCGCCACATCAGCCGTTTCCAGATTGCGTTTCGCGTCTCCCGGAATGAACAGGACATGCACGCCCGAACGGGTTATGAAGTCCGCGACATCGTGGTCCGTCTCCAAAAGCGGCCAGCCCATCTCAGCGGTCAGGCGATCAATCAACGGGTGGCTCATGCGGTGGTCTCCCCTTTGGCGAGTGCAGCCTGCAGATGCGGCGGCAATTGTGGTTCACGGTTGTCGAGATCGGCGAAGGCATCGCCCAGATCACGCCCTTCCATCAGGGCGGCCAATCCGCCCAGAGCCTTTTGAATTTTGAGGGCTTCCTCTTCCGAGATCACCTCGCGGGCGGTTCCAAGAAAGGTCAGAACCCAAGTGCCCGGTTCGACCGGCCCCGTGAGGGCGAGATCGATCAGGTGTTTGTGCGTGCCGTCAAACGCGGTCGCGGCGAGGTCCTCGCGAAAGAGGATTTGCATGGGAACACC
Organism: Celeribacter naphthalenivorans; assembly: GCF_020524585.1. Taxonomy (GTDB): domain Bacteria; phylum Pseudomonadota; class Alphaproteobacteria; order Rhodobacterales; family Rhodobacteraceae; genus Celeribacter; species Celeribacter naphthalenivorans. The sequence continues at coordinate 320,328 of NZ_JAIVLK010000004.1, read as the reverse complement.
GACGCACATGTCAGGCGCCTTGTGGCAGGAAACGGTCGTCTCCGACGCGGCAGGCCTCGTCCTCGGAGGGGCGCCCCTCTTCGTAGGCCCCGCGCAGGATCGACGGATCGGCGAGATCATTGCTTTCGGTCCGACCTTCGCGCACCTCGATGCCGAGCGCGCGCAGTTTCTCGACCGCGATGGCGAGCGCGGGGGCAATCTGGGCAGCGACAACATCGCGAAGCCCGCCACCGTAATCTTCAAGCTCTTCGGGCTGACAGCCGATCAGAATGAGTTTCTCCGGACAATAGCCCATGAGTTGGGCCGTCGCGATGACGTCTTGGAACCCCGTCTGATGCAGGGACATTTTCTTGGCGCCCATAAAGGCCGGAACCTCGTCGTCTTCGACGATTTTCAACGTGCCCGGCGTCAGGCCGTAATCCACGGCGTCGAACACCAAAAGCGTGTCGACCTCTTCGAGAAACGGCAAAAGATAGAGTCCCTGCGTGCCGCCATCGAGCAGCCGCACGTCCGGCCCGAACGCATAGCTTTCCGCCAAAGTTTCGACGCAGCGCACGCCGAACCCCTCGTCCGCCCACAGGACATTTCCGATCCCAAGAACAAGAACCTTCGCAGTCATCTGCTCTTCCTCCCGTCCCATCCACCGCTTTCATCGCGCGTTTTGCGTCTTTCAAAAGTGGATGGTTTATTTCCGATATTTGCGTTCACCGATCATAGGCTTTCTGATTTTCGCCTTCATCGAAATTTCGGAATACTGTGGAATACTGTTAAGCCCTGAAAAACACTCGAAGATTTCACCCCCGCGGCTCGCCCCTCCGAAAAGAAGTGAAATCTAACTTTCCACTCTTTTCAAAAAACGGAAAGAAATAATACACAAAAGGCGGAGCATGGCCCCGCCTTTCCTATGTGCTCGCCTGACTCGCCGCCTTATTCGGGGCGCGTGTCCTTGAACGTCCGCGTGCCCGAAATCATCGTCGAGACCATGGACTGGCGCGACAGGATGTCTTCGCGGATCGCGGCGTAGATGTGGATGATCATGAAAACCACGATGAACCACATGCCGAGATGATGCACCGAATGCACGATCTGGCTGTTGCCAAAGAGCGTGAGAACCCAGCCTGCGGCATGATCCGCAAAACTGCCCTGCCCCGTGCCTTCGGAGTAAAGCGCCCATCCGGTCAGGATCATGAAGGTCAGCCCGAGCGTCATGAAAAAGAACATGGCCGTCTGCGCCAGCGGGTTGTGGCCCACATATTTCTTCGGCTCTTTCTCAAGGAAAGCGTACCATTTCAGTTCGAACACAACCTCCTGCCACCAGCGTTTTTTCCAGACCGGAAGATAGAAGAGCTGCTTGGCGTGATGGTTCCCCACGAACGCCCAATAGATGCGCCCGAAAAAACCAACGGTCACGATCATCCCCGCCGCGAAATGCCCGAAACGGATGTAGCCCATGACAAACTGATGCGTGGCTTCGGCGATCTGCATCGACGGCAGAGGCGAGGCGATGAACCACCCGGTGATACAGAGAATGGTGATCGCCAGCGCATTGACCCAATGCCAAACCCGAACCGGCCATTCATAGACGAAAACCGAGGTCTGATTGCGGATGCTCTCGATATCCTCGTCCCGCGCGTCCCCGGTCAGCCGCGAGGCCTCCATCGGCAGCGGCATGTTGGGGTTCGGATGGTGAATGGAGTCATGATCCGCCATCGTCACTCCTCCTTGCGCTTGGACGCCCGCGCTTTCACCGTGTTGACGATCAGCCAAACGACCACAGCCGCCACGCCGACCATGACAATATGCGCCTCGGTGTGACCCTCAGGCCCCGGCAGGGTGGCGTGGCCCTCATGGGCCATCGCAGGGGCGGCCAGAGCCGCGATGATGGATGCGATTGCACGACCAAGTTTCATGATATTTTCCTCCCTTAACGCACTTTGACCGTGGTCAGCTCATCACCATCCGGCGACATGACGTGGGTCGAACAGGCCAGACACGGATCGAAACTGTGCAATGTGCGCAGAATTTCCACCGGCTCTTCCGGACGCTCCATCGGCGTGTCCAAAAGCGAGGCCTCAAAGGCGCCGATATTGCCCGCCGTGTCGCGCGGGCTGCCGTTCCACGTGGTCGGCACGACGCATTGATAGTTCTCGATGCGGCCGTCCTTGATCTTGATCCAATGGCCCAGCGCGCCGCGCGGCGCCTCGGTCATGCCGACGCCTTTGGCCTCTGCGGGCCAGGTGCTCGGGTCCCATTTCTCGACATTCGCCGTCGAGCTGTCGCCGTTCTTGATATTGATCACCAGCTTGTCGAAGAAGTGCTGTTGCAGACGCGAACAATACTCAGATTCGAGCGCGCGTGCCGCCGTCCGGCCCAGCGTCGAGAACAGCGCATCGAACGGCAAGTCCATCGTCTTGAGCAAGCCGTCGACCTGCCCTTTGATGTCCTCATGACCTTTGGCATAGCCGATGATGTAGCGCGCGAGCGGCCCCACCTCCATCGCATGGCCTTTCCAACGCGGCGCCTTGATCCAGCTGTATTTCGCGGCCTCGTCCAGCTCCTGAATGTTGGTGCGCGTGCCCTTGGCATTCGGCCCAAGCTCGTATTTCGGCTCGGTGATCCCGTCCCAAGGATGTAGCCCCTTGCCCGGTTCGCCATAGGTGTACCAGCTGTGGTCCACGAATTCCTGAACCTGCTCCGGATCGCGCGGATCGACATCGTAGACGGTCGAGAGATCGCCATTGATGATCGCACCGCGCGGCATGTGCAGCTGGTCTGCGGAGAAGTCGTTCGGATGCTCGGGAATATCGCCGTAAGCCAGACAGGCTTTGGACGCGAGACCGCCGCCATAGAGCCAGTTGCGATAAAATCCGCCGATCGCGATGACGTCCGGAATATAGACGTTGCGGTTGAACTCGAGCGTTTGCTGGATGATCGACTGAACCATGTTCAGACGTTCCATATTGATCGCGCCGACACCGCCGACCCCATCGACATTGATCGGGCACGGCACGCCGCCCACCAACCAGTTCGGATGCGGGTTCTTGCCGCCAAAGATCGTGTGGACCTTGACGATTTCCTTCTGAAGGTCGAGCGCCTCCAGATAGTGGGTCGTCGCCATCAGGTCCGCTTCGGGCGGCAGTTTGTAGGCCGGGTTGTCCCAATAGCCATTCTTGAACAGGCCAAGCTGACCGCTTTCAATGATTTTTTTCAGGCGGTTCTGCACGTCGCGGAAGTACCCGGGGGAGGAAAGCGGGTGCGACGGAGAGACCGCCTGCTGCAGCTCGGAGGTGGCTTTCGGGTCCGCCTTTAGGGCGTTCACCGGGTTCACCCAATCGAGAGCATGCAGATGGTAAAAGTGCACGATGTGATCGTGGATTTGCAGCGCGAGCTGCATCAGGTTGCGGATCGAGTTGGCGTTGTCCGGGATCATGATGCCCAGAGCATCCTCCACCGCCCGCACAGAGGTCAGTGCGTGCGTGCCAGTGCAAACACCGCAAATGCGCTCGGTGAAGGCCCAAGCGTCGCGCGGATCGCGGCCTTTGAGGATCACTTCGAGACCACGCCACATGGTGCCTGTGGAGACCGCGTTGCGGATCACGCCATTCTCATCGACGTTCACCTCACAGCGCATGTGACCTTCGATCCGGGTCACCGGGTCGACGACGATCCGCTGGCCGGAATTGTCGATGTTGAAACCGTTGGGAGTGCTGACCATGGTTTACGCCTCCTCTTTCTTTTTCGAGTCTTGGACTTTGCGTTGCGCGGTTTTCAGCGCGGAGACGGCGGCATGGGCGGCAACACCTGCGCCCACCACACCGGCGGCGGCAAGACCGACCATGTCGGCATTGGCTTCGACGCCGAATTGCGTGAGATCGGTCACCCGGTCATAGAAAGACCCCTGATCCCAGAACCCGTCCTCGGAACAGCCGATGCAGCCGTGGCCCGATTGGATCGGGAAGGACACGCCCTCGTTCCAGCGCACGGTCGAACAGGCGTTGTAGGTGGTCGGGCCCTTGCAGCCCATTTTGTAGAGGCAGTAGCCTTTGCGCGCGTTTTCGTCGTCCCAGGTTTCGACGAATTGGCCCGCATCGAAATGTGGCCGGCGATAGCACTTGTCATGAATCCGCTGGGAATAAAACATCGCCGGCCGCCCCTGGCGGTCGAGTGTCGGAAGTCGATCAAACGTCAGCATATAGGTGATCACGCCGGTCATGACCTCGGCAATCGGCGGACAGCCGGGCACCTTGATGATCGGTTTGTCGGTGATGACCTTATGGACCGGCGTGGCGCGCGTCGGGTTCGGTTTCGCGGCCTGCACACAGCCATAGGACGCACAGGCCCCCCAGCTGATGATCGCTTTCGCATGTTTGGCGGCATGGGTGAGTTGATCGACAAAGGGTTTGCCGCCGATGATGCAATACATCCCGTCCTCATTGAGCGGCGGGTTGCCCTCAACGGCCAGGATGTAGTTGCCTTTGTATTTCTCGATGGTCTCTTCAAGCGCCGCTTCGGCCTGATGCCCGGCGGCGGCCATCAACGTGTCGTCGTAGTCGAGAGAGATCATCGACAGCACCACGTCTTTCGCGAGCGGGTGCGCAGAGCGAATGAAGCTCTCAGAACAACAGGTGCATTCCAGCCCGTGGACCCAGATCACCGGCGTGCGCGGTTTGGTTTCCATCGCATGCGCGATCTTCGGCACGAAAGCCGGCGACAGGCCCAGCGCGGCCGCTGTCAGCGAACAATATTTCATGAAAGACCGGCGCGTGATCCCTTGTCGGCGCATGACGTCGTAGAACGTCTCGATCTGAGCTGTGGCCTGCCCTGCGGTACTGGTCTCCGAAAAATCGGTCAAAATGCGTCCCTCCCTCGGCGAGTGATCGGGCCTTGTGGCCACGTGCGAATGCGACGGCATACAATGCCTCGATCCTCAGTCTCGCCGGGAGAGGGGCGCAAAACAAACAGAGCGCGACAAACTGTCGTGTCTTATTTTTTCATGAGTTTCAAAAAGATACCAAAATGGAGTTCTCAAATGGCGGGAAGCGACTAACCGCCAGACCGCCGAAGCGGAAAGGTACTTGCCGCTTGCTCAAAGGCGCCGCGCCGCAGCGACAAGAGCCTGCCCAAGCGCCAGACCACCGTCATTGGCGGGGGTTTTGCTGTGGATCAGAACGGGGGTATCCGGCAGAGCGTCGCCCAACGAACTGAGTGTCAGGTCCAAAAGCAAAGCGTTCTGGAAACACCCGCCTGACAAGGCCACAGCCTGCGCTTCCGTCCCGGCCATGGCCGAGAGCACAGCCCCCTCAAAGCACCGCACGAGCCACAGGTGAAATGCGAAGGCCAAATCGGCAACGCGAGCGCCCGCGTCGCGCTTGGCGACAAAATACCGGATCATCTCAGAGGGATCGAGCGCTCCACCCACCATCGACGCGACCGGAACCCCAATCGCCAGATTGTATCGCGACAAACCGCTTGATGACCGCGCCAAAGCCTCAAGCCGCATCGCCGCCTCGCCCTCATAGCTTTGACGATCGACGCACATCCCAAGAATGGCCGCGACCGCCTCAAAGAGCCGCCCAACGCTCGACGACATCGGGCAATTCACGCCCTTTTCGACCGCCATGCGTGCCATCGCCAGAGGTTTGTCGGAAAATGCCTCGTCGGCCCACTCCGACAGCCCGGCCTGATCCAGCCGCGCCAAAGCATTGCGCCAAGGTTCCTTCGCCGCCATATCGCCGCCAATGAGCGGCGCGGGTTTGAGCCAGGCCTTGCGCTCAAACCCGCGATAATCGCCAAGTAGGATTTCGCCGCCCCAGACCGTGCCATCGGCGCCAAACCCCGTGCCATCTAAGATAACGCCAACCACCTTGCCGCCGTCCAGAGGCCAGCCATTTTCGCCCAAACAGGCCGCCAGATGCGCGTGGTGGTGCTGCACCTCTTCGACCGGCAGTTTTTTCGATTGCGCATGGATCGAGGCGCGAAACTCCGGGTGGAGATCGCAGGCCACGGCCTCCGGATGATGATCGAACAGCTCGGCGTAATCCGCGTCCGCCTTGAGAAACGCCTCATAACACAGCGCATCGTCGAGATCGCCAAGGTGGTGCCCCAAAAGCGCCTGCCCGTCCTTGATCAGGCAAATCGCGCCCTTCATCTGGCCCCCATAGGCGGCAATCTGTGGCGCGGCCTCAAACCCTGTGGGCAAGGGCAAGGTCCCCGGCACCCGCCCACGGGCACGGCGCAGCACCATTGGACCGTGCGGGGTGATCCGCTCGACCGAGTCGTCCATCCGCCGGGCGATGTCACGGTCATGCATCAAAAAGGCATCGGCAAAGCCGGAGAGCTTGTCCAAGGCTTCCGCATTGCCGATCACCTGCGGCTCTCCGGACAGGTTGCCCGAGGTCATCACCAAAGGCCCGCCCACCGCCCCGATCAACAGGTGATGCAGGGGCGTGTAGGGCAGCATCCAGCCCAATGTGCTCTGCCCCGGCGCAATCCCTTCGGGCATCCGCCGCGCGGTCAGCAAGACGATGGGTGCCGCCGGATCGCGCAAAAGCGCCTCTTCAGACGCGCTCATGTCACACCCCTCGCGGATCATGTCCATGGTGCCCATGAGGGCAAAGGGCTTGGCCGGGCGATGTTTGCGCAGCCTGAGCCGCGCAACCGCCTCGGCGTTCCGCGCGTCACAGGCCAGATGAAACCCGCCCAAGCCCTTCACCGCGAGGATGTTCCCGTCACGCAGCAAGCGGGCCGCCTGAGCAAGCGGGTCTCCCTCCCGCTTTGGCTCAAGCCACAGCTGAGGCCCGCAGTCCGGGCATGCCACCGGCTGGGCGTGAAAGCGGCGATCTTCGGGGGTGTCGTATTCCGCACGGCATGCCGCGCACATCTCGAAAGGCGCCATGGTCGTGTGGCCGCGATCATAGGGCAAGCGTTCGACAATGGTGAACCGCGGACCGCAATGGGTGCAGTTGGTGAACGCATATCCGGCCCGGCGTTCCTTGAGATCAAAGACCTCTTGGCGACAGGCCTCACAGGTCGCCGCATCGGGCGTCACACGGGTGCGGGCCGCACCGGTTTGGGAGGCCACAATCTCGAAGCCCTCCGCCGCGCCCTGAATGTCACGACACTCGACCGCGTCGATCCGCGCCAGCACAGGCATCTCTGCGCGCAACCGATCTTCAAAGCCTTTCACCTCACCGAACAGGCGGATCAACACACCTTCCGCATCGTTGCGCACATCTCCGGTCAGCCCCATGTCGCGCGCCAGCCGCCAGACAAAGGGCCGAAAGCCCACGCCCTGCACCTGACCGCGCACCCGGATTTCCAATCCGCTCTGGTTTCCTTTGCTGTCCAAATACTCAGTCCCTAATGAACCGTGCAAACCATGCAGGGATCGAAAGAGCGCACAATATGCTGCACCGAAATGGGCGTGTCCTCGCCCGCGCGAACCGGCGCACCGACCAGAGCCGCCTCGACGGGTCCCGGCACGCCTCTTTCGTCTCGGGGCGAGAAATTCCACGTCGTCGGCGCGATGATCTGATAGGAGGTCACGCGCCCGCCCTCGACACGCATCCAATGCCCCAAGGCGCCACGCGCCGCCTCGACCAGACCGACGCCTTCGCCGTCGCTCGGCAATTTGACATGCCGCATAAACGGCGCGCGCGGATCGATGGAGGCCAGAAGGCGCTCCATTTCGACTTGTGTCCGAGCCAGTTCCAAAACGCGGCCCAGAACACGCGCCCGCACGGAGCCCTCCCGCGCCAGCGCCGTTGCCAAAGGATGGCCATCGATCGCCTGCCGCGCGAGCGCTCCGGTTTCATAAGTCAGCCCGGCAAGACGCGGCGCCTTGCACCAGCTATAGGCCTCATCGCGCATCTCTTCATCCGGGCGGGTCATGCCGTTCGACGGATGTGCCGCCTCGCCCAGCATCCAGCTGTGCGAAATCTCCTCGACGATCTGCTCGGGATGCAAGGGGCCGGAGGCGCCCTCCACAAGCGTGCCACGTTCAAACACCGGGCCATTGGGCGAGGGATAGGCCCCAAAAGAGAGATAGCGCCCGGACCCAAGCCCCGAGCCTTCGAGCGACAAATCCTGCGCGATGCTCAGAAAAAGCGCGACATCGCCAGTCTCCCATCCGCTCACCTGATCGAGGGTCTCCAGCTCCAGAAACCGTTCCAAAGGCGCGCCGAACATCACCTCTTCGAGATAGCTGCGAAAAGCGGCGAGATCGGCCGACAGGCGGACCTTGTCACGCGCAGAGGGCGCGCGCGTCACGCCACCCGGCTGGATCGCCAAGGTGTGTGGCCACTTGCCACCCAAAAGCCCGACGATATGCAACAGCCCGGCGCGGGCCTCGGTCGCACGTTTCAGCGCCGATCCTTTGGCCGCCGTAAAGCGGTCCACCGCGCGCCCGTGCCAAGGCCGGTCGGCATACACAGGGCGCGCGAAATCCGGCATGAAGAAGAGATTGAAATGCATGAGATGGTCGGACACGTTTTCGACCATATGCAAAAGCTGGGCGACCTTCGCGCCGTCCGGGCTGGGCGTTTTGCCCGCAAAATCCGCGAGCGCCATCGCCGCCGCCATGGATTGGCTGATCGAACAAATGCCACAGATGCGCGGCACGATGGTGAGCGCATCCATCGGCGCTTTGCCCTCCATGATGCGTTCAAACCCGCGAAACAGCGGCGAATTGGCATAGGCGGCCGCAACCCGGCCGTCCTGCACATCGAGACGAAGCTCAAGATCGCCCTCAACACGATTGAAAGGGCCAACCAAAAGGGTCGTGTTGTCAGTCATTCTTGCGGCTCTTCACTGAGGGAGGAACGAGAATACGGTCGGCGGTCGCGTTCCGCGCGACACGTTCCGGGGTCGCACGTTTCGACAGAGAGGCCAGCGCCATGAACCAGGCTTTCGGCATATCGGTCGGCAGTCCCACAGGGATGCCCGCGAATTTCGGGGTCTCGGTAAAGCCATGCCCCGGCTCTTCGAACTCCGGCGCTGTGCAGTTGATGCATGGGTAGCCCGCCCGCGTGCAGCTGCCTTCGCCGTTCCAGAGCCGGATGTTGCAATCGCCCACCGCCTGTGTGCCGATACAGCCGAGATGCTCCATCATACAGCCCATCTGGCTGAGCTCCTCAGCCGAGGCTTTATATTCGTAGAATTCGTTCTTGGTGCAGGCATGGTGCACAAGATTGTCCGCGAAAAACCGCGGTCTGGCGTAGCTGTCGAGATCCTCTGCGCCCAAAGCGTCGCTGGCCAAAAGCATCAAGGTTTCGGTCACCCAATCGGGATGGGTCGGACAGCCGGAGATATTGATGACGGGCAGACCCGCGCGGGACCGAAACGTCGCGGGCAAGGCCGCGCCGCTGTGGCGTCCGTCGTATTGTACGCCCGTGGCATCGGACGGATTGTCCCCCGCAGAGGTCACGCCGCCATAGGTCGCACAGGTGCCGACAGCCACCACATGAGCGGCTTTGGGCGCGAGGCTTTGCACCCAATCGAGCATCGAACGCCCGGTGCCCCCGAGCATGTGGTAGCGCCCGGTGCCTTTTGGCCCGTGAATGATTGAGCCTTCGATGCAGAGAATGTCGAGCGTCTGGGCCCCGTCTTCGATGGCCTGCAACAGATCACGCACCTCCGCCCCGCTCGCCTCTGAGAGCGAGGGGTGCCACAGGAACTCAAGTCCCGCAGCGTCAAAGAGGTCCATGAGATTGGGGCTTTCGGCACAGAGCAACGACATGGTGCAGCCGCCACAGCCCCCCGATTGCAGCCAGAGGATATTCAACGCTGATCCCCTCTCTTGAGTGCGAGGCGGAAACAGGCGCCTTTGGCGACCCCCTGCACATAGCTGAGCGTCCCGCCATGTTCTTCGACGATCTTTTGAGAAATCGAAAGACCGAGCCCCGTGCCACGCCCCACCGCTTTCGTGGTGAAGAACGGGTCGAAAATCGCGGCACGCAGGTCTTCGGGCACGCCCGGTCCGTTGTCGCAGACCTGCATGACGGCCATATCGCCTTCGTAAGACAGCCGAACCTGAATCTCCGGGGCCTCGATGTCCTCCATCGCGTCGGCGGCATTCTGGACCAGATTCATGATCACCTGCTGCACATGGCCCGAACGGCCCAGCGCCATGCAGGAGCTTTCGCCCGTCACCGTGATTTTCACCTGACGCTTCAGGCCGCGCTGCACCCATTGCGCACCGATCTTGGCGGTTTGCGTCAAGTCGAAGGGCGCCACCTCTCCCGATCCTTCGGCGGACAGTCGGCGCAGGTCTTCGACGATGTCGCGCACCCGCTCGGCCCCGTCCCGCGCGCCCTCGATGGCGACACGCAGGTTTTTCAGATCACGTTCGAGTTTAAGCTCCGCGCGCAAGGCGACAAGCTCTTCGCGGCTCGCGCCCGATTGCACCTGTTCGAAATAGGATTCAAAGCGGTCGAGGTATTTTTGCAGACTGTGGGTGTTGGCATAGACAAAGGAAATCGGGTTGTTCAACTCATGCGCCACGCCCGCGAGCAACCGCCCCAAAGAGGCCAGTTTTTCGGTGCGCACCAATTGGGTCTGCGCCTGTTTCAACTCCTCATGGCTGCTTTCAAGCTCATGATAGGCCTGACGCAATTCGCCAAGCGGCCGACCGGTCAGGATGAACCCGCTGATCCGTTTGCGCCGGTCCAGCCGGGGCGCGACGCGAAAATCCACCGGGCTTGCCCCGTTTAAGGTTTCGAGATCGACTTCAAAGGTCTGTTCCACCTTCTCGCGCGCGACTTCGGACATGGCCGCACTCATGCGATCCCGCATCTCGCCTTCAAAGAACCCCACGACGGGCCGCCCGATCAACGCGTCCTTATCGCCACCAATGGCGGCACAAAAGGATTGGCTGAGATCGGCGACAAACCCGTCCTTGTCCGTCACGACGAGATAATCGGAGATCGAGGTCATGATCGACCGAAGGAAGCTGCGCAGTGTGGAAAGTTCCGTGTTTCGGGCTTCCAGCTGTTCCTGATAATCGACCAACTCGGCATAGGTCTTATCCACGGCGTCGAGCACATCGACCCACGCCGCGTCATCGAAGCCAGGCTTTAGCTCATCACCCAGTCGAGAGGAAATATTCGTCATCTGATCGCCTCCGGTGCCTAAGCGTGTCAGGCAAGACACTGGGACGCAATAGGAAATGCCGCCCGGTTTTGGCGCATATGGCGAATGAGACGATCCGGCGCGGGCATTCCATGAATGCCTGTCGCCAAAGGGGGAGCATTCGGTCATCGCAAAAGACCCAAATGCTCCCCCAACTCTTTGTCGGTCAGCCTTCGTGTTGGGAAGGGGCTTGGGATAGTGACCTCAAGCCTCCTCCAACTCCTGTGTCTTGGCCTTTTTCAATTTCCAGCGCTGCACCAGCACCGCAATGCCGCCGGGCTCAAAGAGCATCATCCCAATGGCTGCAGCGCCGAGGATGATCATATAGATCGGCCCGTATCCCGAGAGGTTTTCCCGAAGGAGCACAAAGAGCACAGCGCCAATGATCGGCCCGATGATCCGGCCCATGCCGCCGATCACCACCATGAAGATGATGAACACCGTCCAGTCGGTCAGACTGAAAGAGCCGCTCGGATTGACCCGCAGTTTTTGCAGCGTATTCACGGCGCCGAGAAGCGACAGGAAGGCGCCGGAGACGACAAAGAGCATCGCCTTGACCGCATTCGGATTGACGCCGAGCGCCATGGCCGCCGTTTCATTGTCCCGCATCGCGCGGAGCGAATAGCCACGGCGCGAGTGCATCACGAGGATGATCAGGAAGATCACGAGAACCAGAATGGCAAAGCTGAGCCAATAGATGTTCTCAACGCGCGACGAGGTGCTGGCCCCGAAGGCCTTTACAATCTGCGGACGCAAGCTGATGCCTGAGCCGCCGCCAAAGCCCGGCAGCTTGCCGGCCACCAACATGAAGACCTCCGCCAACACCCAACTGCCGATGGCAAAATAGGCGACGCGCATGCGGCTCAGGATTGCAAAGACCGGAAGCGACAGCAACGCACCGAAAGGCAGTGTCAGTGCCATGCTCAGGAACGGGTTCAGCCCCAGATGCGTCGTCAGGCCAAAGAAGGCATAGCCCCCTGCACCGACAAAGGCGTGCTGACCGATCGAGACAACACCGCCGAACCCGGCCAACAGGTTCCACAATTGGGCGACGGACATGATGATAAACAGGTCGGTCAAATAGCGCATGGTGCCATTGTCCACAAAGAACGGAAGCGGGACCATGACAGCCACGGAAAGACCGAGGACGGCGAGAGGAAGCTTTTGGGATCCAGAAGTCATGATGTCACCCGTCATTTTTGGGAAAGAGGCCGCGCGGGCGCAGGATGAGAAGGATCAGAAAGACCAAATGGCCGGACAGCACCTGCCATGAGGCATCGATCTGCGCGCCCACCATTTGCGCAATGCCAATGATGACGCCGCCAACCAAGGTGCCCCACATGGAGCCGAGGCCGCCGATCACGATGGCCTCGAAGGCGGTCAACAGGCGCGTCGGGCCGCTGGCCGGATCAAAGTTCCCGCGCACGGACATGAGCATTGCCGCGATGGCAACGGTCACCATCACGATGACAAAGGCCTTTCGAAACACCGCACGCGTATCCAGACCCAGCATGGCGGCATTCGCCTCGTTGTCCGACACAGCCCGCAGGGCGCGCCCGAAAGAGGTGCGGTAGATCATCAACTGCAACCCTCCGATGAGGGCCACGGCGGCCCCGAAGATCAACAGAGAGAAGACGCCGACATGCAGATCGGGAAGGATCTCAACGCTGGCTTGCTCGAGCCGCCCGATGCTGAGTTTTTGCGGGTCGGCGCCAAATCCGAGCAGCATCAAGTTCTGCAAGATGATCGACAGACCGAAGGCGACAAGAAGCGGGATCAGCGGATCGTGCCGCGGCACAAATTCGAAAAGTCCCCGCTGAAGAAACCACCCCGCGCCCGCCGCCAAAAGCAGCACCGCAGGCGCGGCCACGACGATGGACACCCCGAAAAATTCGGTCACGGTCAGACCGACGTAGGCCAAGAGGACGATCAAATCGCCATGCGCGATATTGACGATCCGCATCACGCCAAACACCAGACTCAGGCCCAGCGCGTAGAGCGCGAAAAGGCCGCCCAAAAGCGTGCCCTGCACAAGAGTATTTACCAGTTCCACGTCTATCTCCCAAAATAAGCTTGCGCGACACGTGTCTCATCCGCCTCATCGGAGGCGCCGGACAAAGACACATGGCCTTCGAGCAGGCAGTAGTACCGGTCGGAAATTTCCAACGCTTTGCGCATGGCCTGTTCGACCACGAGGATCGCCAAACCTTCGGACGCAAGTTTGATCAGCTGTTCGTAGAGGCGCCCGATGATCGTCGGGGCGAGGCCGAGGCTGATCTCGTCGCACAAAAGCACACGCGGGTTGGTCATCAACGCGCGCGCGATCGCGATCATCTGTTGCTGGCCGCCCGAGAGCATCGTCCCGGAAATGTGGCGTTTGGGCACGAGGTCCGGGAACAGTTCATAGATGCGCTCAAGCGTCCACGGGTCCTTGCCGTGGAGCTGTCCCAGTTGCCCACCCAAAAGAATATTCTCTTCGACGCTCAGCGACGGAAAAATGCGCCGGCCCTCCGGCACGAGACCGATCCCGGCATGAACGATGTCCGGCGGCGTCAGGCCCAAAAGCTCGCGCCCGTCGAGTGTGATGCTGCCTTTGGCATCGCCTTCGGTGCCACAAATGCCCCGGATCAGCGAGCTTTTCCCCGCCCCGTTCGCCCCGATGACAGCGACGATTTCACCGGCATCGATGTCGATATCCATGCCGTGCAAGGCGGCGAACTGACCGTAATTCAGATGAAGATCCCGAATGCTTAACAACGCGCTCATACTTCCGCCTCCGCTCCGAAATAGAGGCGGCGCACTTCGGCGTTCTCCAAAACCTCATCAATCTGCCCCCGCACGACAATCTGCTTGTCGGCGAGCACTGCGACTTCGTCGACAAACCGCGTGAGCGCATGCACGACATGTTCGATCCAGATCACGGCCGTGTCGCGCCGCACGACCTTTTGCAAGATGTCGAGAAGCGTGTCGCATTCCGCCTCGGTCAACCCGCCCGCGATCTCATCGAGCAACAAAAGCTTTGGCTTCATCGCCGCCGCTTTCGCAAGCTCCAGACGTTTGAGGTCCAACAGGGCCAAAGACTTTGCCAACTTGTCCCGGTGATCCCCGAGCCCGGTCATCTCCAGAATGTCATGCGCGCGATCACGCGCCTCATGCAGGCTAAGCCCTGCGCCGGATGTGCATCCGACGATCACGTTTTCGGCGACCGTCATGTCGCCAAACGGCTGTGGAATTTGAAAAGTGCGCCCGATGCCACGCCGACAGGCGTTCCAAGGCTTCATTTGACCCAGATTGTGACCTTCGTAGAGCATCTCACCGCCGGTCGGACGATGCAGGCCGGAAATCAGGTTGAACATCGTGCTCTTGCCCGCACCATTTGGGCCGAGAATGCCCAAACGGGCTCCCGGCTCGAGCGTGAGGCTGACATCATTGAAGACCTCGATGCCGCCAAAGGCTTTCGAGACCCCTCGAAGTTCGAGAAGTGGTTTCAAGATTTTCTCCATCGCGTTGGAAAGAGGCCCCTCAACCCGCCCTGCGGATTGAGGGAGAGACTCAATACGTCAAAGGCTGCACTTCGCCTTGAACGGGAACCTCTGGCGCAAACTCATTGTCGCAAATGACCAGATTCAGCGGGAACTTGTCGCCTTTGACCCATTGACCACCCGCCGTGGGCGTCATGCAGGTGTTCGGAAGCGGCCCCGTCTGGAAGTTGATCGGCCCCACAACGGACACCATATCGGTCTCGTTGAAGGCGGCCTGGATCGAGGCCGGATCGTCGAGATCCTGCACACGCTTGAGACCGTCGAAAATCACCTCGAACAGCGAGTGACGATAGGCGAGCGGCATCGACCATTGGCGCCCGGAAGCCGCCTCATACTCATCCGCCAACTCCTGAGAACTCTGCCCTGTCATGGTCGAAGCATAGGGATAGCTCGGCGCCCACCACACCTCGGTGATCAGCCCTTCGGCACGCGCGCCAAAGGGTTCGATCGCGGCCGGGAATTGAACCGTCTTCCCGGCATAGACCAATTTCGGCTGGAATTTCTGCTGAGCGGCCTCGTTCCAGAAGGTCGTGAATTCAGGCGGCGGAATGACACCGTAGATCAAGTCGACGCCGTCGGCTTTGAACTGCGAGACCGCTGCGGCATAGGAACTCAGCGGCATGTCAAACCGGCCCGGGTCCGAGAGACCGTACCCGAGGCTGTCGAACAGCGGCGGATAGCTCTGCGCGAAGGCATTGCCGTCGCCGTCGTTCGGCCAGAGCGCGCCGACCATCTTGTCGGACGCAATCTGACCGAACATGTTGAGGTTCGTGCCCGCCGACTGCGTGCCGGAAAAGAAGAAATGGTTCGTCCATTCAAAGCCGACGTCGGGATCGCCCCCGCGCGCCTGGAAATAGGGTTCAAGCGGCGTGTCGTTGGTGACACAGGGCACGCCATTCAACTCGCACATATCCGAAACGGGCACGGTGGTTTCGGGGGTCGCGGCGGCGATCATCAGATCGACACCCTCATCGAGGATCAGTTGGGCCGCGACTTCGGACGCCCTGTTCGGGTTCGACTGGCTGTCCCGCAAAAGAATTTCAAAAGGGTACTGGCGCCCGTCGATGGTCAGTTGACCGCCGGTGGCCTTCTGCACCTGTCCGAGCACGAAATCGACGTGTTCAGAGAAAAAGGCCAAAGGCCCGGTCTGCGGCATGACCATGCCGATTTTGATGGTCCGCTCCGCTGCAAAGGCTGGGCTGTAAAGACCCACCGCCGCCGCAGAGGCCGCCCCTGCTTTCAGAAATCCTCTGCGATTTAGGTGAGCTATGTTGTGCGTTTTCTTATTCATAGTTTTCTCCTCTCTTGGTTTCCCGGTCTCCTCCGGCCGGGTATTGCGTCTTCACTCAAGCAACCGAGTAGCCTCCATCCACCGGGATACTGACGCCAGTGATGTATTTTGATGCGTCGGAGGCCAGAAAGACCGCCACCCCGGCAAGATCTTCGGGCTCTCCCCAACGGGCGGCTGGTGTGCGTGCCAACACCCGTTCGTTCAGACCCTCCATCTCACGACGCCCTTGCGCGCCGAGGCCCGTGTTGATCCACCCGGGCAAGATCGCATTGACTTGAATGTCTTGTTCGGCCCAGGCCACGGCGAGGCTCTTGGTCAGCTGCACCACGCCCCCTTTGCTGGCGGCATAGGCGGGGACTTCGCCCGCACCGAAAATCGAATACATGGAGCCGATATTGATGATCTTTCCACCGCCCTCGCGCAGGCTGTCATAGGCCAGCTTGGAGAGATGGAAGACGCTGCGAAGGTTCACGGCGACGTTGAGATCCCATTGCTCCATGGTCATCTCTTCGGGCCGACAATGAATGCCGATGCCCGCGTTGTTCACCAGAATGTCCAGCCGCCCGAAGCGCTCAAGCGTCTTGGCCATCAGGGCCTCGGCCTGCTCGGTTGACGTCACATCGACGGCCAGCCCCATCGTTTCCGATGATGTTTCGGTCGCCAATCTCTGTGCCACGGCCTCCGCTTCGGTGCCATTCAGGTCCGCGATGACCACATTCGCACCTGCACGGGCCAGCGCTGTCGCGATCCCCAAACCGATGCCCGACGCACCGCCGGTGACCACCGCGACACGTCCCGTCACGTCAAAAAGTGTGCTTTGCATAGTTCCTCCTGTTCGGTTTCAGCCGTTCGGCTGTACCAAAATCTTGATTTCTTCCGGTCGCCCCAAAAGCGCCTCGAAGCCGTCCTCCACGGCTCTGTCCAACGGCACCTTTCGGGTGACGATCTGCGCAGGCGCGAACCGGCCCGTCGCAATGTGGTTCATGAGATCCGGGTAGCAGTCACGATACCCGAGCGTCGTCAACAGGCTCACTTCCCGATTGACCATGTCGAAGAGGTTCATCTGGGCCGTTTCAACGAAGAGGCCCGCGAGAATAACTTTGCCGCCTTTCCGCGTCGCCGTAAGCGCGGCATCCAGCGCCGATTGCACGCCCACCGCCTCGAACACCACGTCGAAGTGATTGGCCGTCAGAGCGTCGTCGCGCGGTGAGAACGCCCTGTCCGCCCCCAATGCCAATGCCTTGGCACAACGGGCCTCGGACATGTCGGTTGCCACGATCTCGGACGCGCCGAACAGCTTTAGGAGCTGGACCAGCAGAAGACCAATCGGCCCTGCCCCAACCACAGCACAGCGTGCTCCGTAGACTTCGCCCGCGCGGTTGATCGCGTGCCGCGCGACCGCAGCCGGCTCCAAAAGTGCGGCGTCCTCGAAGGACACCCCGTCCGGCAATCTGTGCAACATATAGGCGGGAACGGCGGCTTCTTGCGCCATGCCACCATGCCCCATCAGCCCCGCGAAACCCCAATCGTCGCACAGATGGTAATCTCCGCGCACGCAGGCCGTGCAGACACCGCACCGATATTCCGGCTCGACCGCAACGCGATCACCGAGTGCGATCGACTGCACGTCAGACCCGACCTCAATGACGGTTCCGCAAAACTCATGTCCGATCACAAGCGGCGCCTTCACGCCGGAGAGACGGTGCGGTGTGACCGTCGGGATGGCCTGCGGCCCCTGCGCATATTCATGCAGATCACTTCCGCAAATCCCGCAATAGGCCACGGACAAACGCACCTCATCCGGTGCAAGCGGAGGACGCTCACGCGCCTCCACCCGCAAATCCCGCCGCCCATGCCAGTGAAGGGCGAGATGGCTCACCGGATGAGGCCATCGATGTAATCTGCGCCGATCCCGATTTTCTCGTAATGATCACGGCACATTTTCAGGTAGTCGTGGACATCCATGTAGCCTTCAACTTCGCCGTCTTGATCGAGCCAAAGCAGCGGCCCCTTCACGATGAAAAACGCGCGCATCGGATCGGGATGGTCATAGGCCACAAGCGTGTGCCCCTCGCCCGGAGACTCGTAGATGAAATCCCCTGCGGTCGCGGTCCAATCGTGCTCGAGATAGCCCCACTTGCCACTGATCGTGTAGGCGAACACTTCGTGCGGGTGATAGTGACGGTTCACAAGACCCGCCTCTTTCGCCATCAGGATATCGCACCATTTGTTTTGGCTCGGCGAAATCCAGAGCGGCCGGGAAAACACCGTGTCGGTGAAGGGCACGAAATATTTTTCGTCCGCGTCAGCCACATTGCTCATGTAGACATCGCGACCGGCGTCCGGCTTGAACACCTCTGCGATGGGTTTGATATCTTTCCAAAACTCGTTCACTGCAGCTTCAGGCATTTTTCCTCCAATTTAGCTTTTATTCTGCGGCGACCACGGAAATCCCGAGGCCCCCGATGAACTTGTGAAATGGCATCTGGCGGTATTCAGGCCCCAGCCCGAGCACCCCCTGCACATGTTCGATGCCGCGCAACGCTTTTTGACTGTGCGTGCGCATCAGCAATTCCGCCGCCATTCCGTCCCCCGACAGCATCGCGGCCAAGACGCTCTGATGCTCCGCCAGCCCGGATTGCACGGTCTGAATGGCAAAGTCGCGATCCGACGCGAACACCACGCGGTTGATCTGGACGGGCATATAGGCCAGCGTCTCAATCGACCGAAAAAGGCTTTCATTTTTGGACGCAGAAACGATTGTTTCGTGAAAAACCCGGTTCGCAGCCGAATGGTTATTCAGGAAATCATCCGACAGTTCGACATGCCGCGCGAGCTGGCCGTAGTCCTTCAGGCTTTGCTCAAGCGTGTCACGCACATCGCCGTCCACCCCCTCGCGCGCCACCATACCGGCGGCAGCGCCCTCGAGGACCGAGCGCACAACATTTGCGCCCCACACGTCTTCGACGGTGATGCCGCGCACGGTGTACCCCCGATTGCTTTGTCCAATGACCAGATTCTGAGACGCCAGCTGCAACAGAGCGGCCCTGACCGGCGTCCGCGACACCCCCAGTGCTTCACAGACTTTCAGTTCAGTCAGCCGCTCTCCGGCGTCGAAGGCGCCATTCAGGATCATGCTGCGCAATTTGCTATAGACGGTTTTCTCTTGGCTCATATGTATACAATGAGTTGATTCCTGACGTCGATCAATGCTGTTTTTGAACATGTTCACCATTTTTTTAGTGAAAACAGGCTATTTTTTGTATTGACCCAGAATACTTTGTATACATTCGAGGGTGGAAAAAGTGGCATTTTGGGAAGAATCCAAACACGCCCTTAGCCCCCCACGGCAGAACCGGGTGACAAAGGGGGCAGCGCGCGCCCTCAAGGGGCCGCAGCTCGATATGATTTTGGAGAGAGTTGCCGAAAACTCGGGACTAGTCCCGACTGAACCGCGACGGCGGCGAAGGGCACGCAGTCCTGCGTACCCCTATGAAAAGGCCGATTTTTTCGCGAAACGTCCTGGAGGGCAGCCTTGCTGACCTACGCCATCCCTTATTCCGGCATGAAATCCAGCCCGATATCCAGCACCGGCGCGCTATGGGTGATCCAGCCCAGAGAGATCAAATCCACACCAGAAGCCGCCACGGAAGCCGCCGTTTCCGGCGTGATGCCGCCCGAGGCTTCGGTGATCGCGCGCCCATCCACCATGGCCACGGCCTCGCGCAACATCTCAGGGGACATGTTGTCCAGCAACACGGCGTCCGCGCCGATTTCAAGCACTTGGGCCAGTTGATCCAACGTGTCCACCTCGATCTCGATCTTCACAAGATGCCCCGCCACAGCCCACACACCTTCAAGCGCCGGGCGGATCCCACCGGCCAAAGCGATATGGTTGTCCTTGATCAGAACCGCGTCGGCGAGAGAGTAGCGATGATTCATCCCCCCGCCCGCGCGCACCGCATATTTCTCCAACGCCCGCAGCCCCGGCGTGGTCTTGCGCGTACAGGTGATCGCCGCCTTCGTGCCAGAGACCGCGCGCACCAGCTCCGCCGTGACAGAGGCGATGCCGGACAGATGCCCCATGAAATTAAGCGCCGTGCGTTCGGCAGTCAGCAAGCTCCGCGACGGGCCTTCAAAGGTGGCGATATGGGTGCCGGGCGACACGGGCGCACCATCTTCGACGAGGCGAGTAAATTTGATCTTCGGATCGACGAGGTGACAGGCAATTTCGGCACAATCGAGGCCGGCAATGACGCCTTGCGTGCGGGACACGGCGGTGACGACCGAGCGATGCCCGGCGGGGATTGCCCCCATCGACGTGATGTCCCCGGCAAGGCCGAGATCCTCTTCAAGCGCGCGGCGCACGACGGGTTCGATCATCAGGTGAGGCAGAGGAGAAAGGGTCACGTCATATACTCCGAAACGAGGGGAGGCTTGGCCGGGCCCAGATCAGCGGTCGCGGCCAGAATGTCATCAAGGTCCATCCGGTGGCGGATGGGTTTGCTCAGTAGGTTCGGAAAATCCCGCCGCGCATGTCCGCCCCGCGTCTCCAGACGCAGCGCGGCAAAGCATGCGATCGAGAGCGCAACGAGCGCGGGATCAGAGGCCGGGCCGTCATCCAAGACCAGCGGACGCAAACGGCGGATCGCGTCGTCAATCCCGGCCTTGTCACGGATCAGCCCGAGATGGTTGGAAACGATGGGGCGAACAGTATCCACGTCGGTGCGAGGCAAGGGCTGGGCCAGAGCTGTGCGCAGAGCCCCTTTTGTCGCGGAAGCCGGAGTTTCGCCTAAAGCCTTCGCCGCACGGCGCGCCATGACCACCGCCTCCAAAAGAGAGTTGCTGGCGAGCCGATTGGCCCCATGCAGCCCCGTCGCGGCGCATTCTCCAACCGCCCAGAGGCCCGCAAGACTTGTGCGACCAAAGGCGTCCGTGGCCACGCCGCCCATGTGGTAATGCGCCGCCGGGCGGACCGGGATCGGGTCGCGCGCGGGATCAATCCCTGCCTCACGGCACAGGCGGTCGATGGTGGGAAAGGCTGTGGCAAATCGCGGACCAAGCATGCGGGACGCATCGAGATAAACACGCTGCCCCTGCGCGATCTGGGCATGGATCGCACGGGCCACCACGTCACGCGGGGCAAGCTCCGCCCCTTCAGTGTCCTGCATAAACCGCGCGCCTGCCCCGTTGAGCAGCCACGCCCCCTCGCCCCGGACCGCTTCGCTGACGAGGGGCAGCGGCGTGCGCGGGACATCGAGCGCGGTGGGATGGAATTGCACGAACTCCATATCGGTCAGAAGCGCGCCTGCGCGGGCGGCCATCATGACGCCCTGCCCGACATTGCCGGAGGGGTTGGTTGTGGCATCAAAGAGACCGCCAAGACCGCCGGTCGCCAGCACCACCTGCGTCGTGGACAGAATGCCCGCCTCTGTCTCCGTCTGAAGCAAAAGCCCGGTGACACGCCCTTCTTCGGTGAGCACTCGGCGCGCCTCCACGCCGGTCAACAGCGTGATCGACGGCGTCCGGCGCACGGCTTCGGCCAAGGCCAATGTGATCGCGGCACCCGATCCGTCGCCACCTGCATGAAGGATGCGGCGCCGCCCGTGGGCCGCCTCGAGACCGAGGGAAAAGGTTCCATCGGCCTTGCGGTCGAACCGCACGCCGTAGTGTTCCAGGGTCGCGATTGCATCGCCCGCGTCCGAGAGAATCCCTCGCGCCACCTCCTGATCGCAAAGCCCCGCCCCGGCCGCGAGCGTATCGGCAAGATGCAGCTCGGGATCGTCATCCGGCCCAAGACTTGCGGCAATGCCACCCTGCGCCCAGAGACTTGAGCTTTCGCGACCAAGTTCGGCGCGGGTGACCAGCACCACGGGCCGAGGCGCCAGTTCGAGCGCTGTCATCAGGCCGGCAATACCGCTCCCGACAACGACGACCTGGCCCGCCAGCTTTTCAAGGCTCTGCATCAGACTGCGAGCATGCGCTCGACCGCGCGACGCGCATCATCCGCGACCGCAGGATCAATGGTCACTTCGTGAAGCCCGGTCTCAAGCGTCTCGCGGATGTTGCGCAGGCTGATCCGTTTCATATGCGGACAGAGGTTACAGGGCCGCACAAACTCCACATCCAGGTGGTTCACCGCCACGTTGTCGCTCATCGAACACTCGGTCAAAAGCAGCACGCGCGCGGGTTTTGCCTCCCCGACATAATTCGACATCACCGCCGTCGAGCCGGAGAAATCCGCCTCTGCGACGACCTCGGGCGGGCATTCGGGATGCGCGAGGATGGTCACGCCGGGATAGGCCTCGCGCATGCTGCGCACATCTTGCGGGGTGAACAGTTCATGGACTTCGCAGTGACCCTTCCATGCGATCAGTTCGACATCCGTGTCCCGCGCGACGTTTTGGGCCAGGTATTCATCCGGCAGCATCAGAACCTTGGGCACGCCGAGAGATTCGACAACCTGCTTGGCGTTGCCGGAGGTGCAGCAAATGTCGGAGGCGGCTTTGACGGCGGCGGAGGTGTTCACATAGGTGACGACCGGCACATCCGGATGCGCGGCCCGCAAAAGTGCGATGTCTTCCGGCGTGATCGACTCCGCCAAAGAACAACCCGCGCGCATGTCCGGGATCAGAACGGTCTTTTCCGGGTTCAAGAGCTTGGCCGTTTCCGCCATGAAATGCACGCCCGCCAGCACGATGACATCGGCCTCGACGTCCACGGCTTTACGCGCCAGAGCCAGACTATCACCCACGATGTCGGCCACCCCGTGAAAGATTTCGGGGGTCTGGTAATTATGCGCGAGGATGACCGCGTTTTTCTGTTTTTTCAGCTCGAGAATGGCCGCAATGTCATCCTCAAACAGCATCCAGTCCGGGTGCGGAATGATTTTGGAAACGCGGTCGTAAAGCTCAGGCAAGCGCATGGTCGTCATAGGGTCCTCCTTGTACTCGATTTGAGTACATCCGAGGCATGACTTATTCTCCATCTGAGTTTATGTCAAGACCATGACAGTCAGTGTCGTGAATAAGGGAGGCGCGCGCCCGAAAGGCTGCTCGCTTCGACGACGGCGGGCCGGTAGCGGAACAGCTTGGCAGGCCGCCCGCCCGTCTCACTCGACATCTCGCCGGTTTCCTCGATCAGGTTCTGCTGATCGATCTGCCGACGGAAGTTCGATTTATGCAGCCTCACCCCCGCCAAGGCCTCGGTCATCCGCTGAAGATCCAAGAGCGTGAAGCTATCGGGCATCAATTCGAAGACCACGGGGTAATATTTGATCTTGGCCCTGAGCCGCGTGATCCCGGTGGCCAGAATGCGCCGATGATCGCTCGCCATTTGACGACCGAACCCCGCCACTTTCTCAAGCTCGGCCTCATAGATCAACTCATAGCGTTGCAAGACCAGATCTTCGTTCCAGAGCTGACCATTGAGCCCGAAAAGAAAGTCGACCCTCTGCCTACGGACCTCGTGATCGCCAGCCCAGTCCAAAAGCCGCTCTGAGAGACCCGTCAACAGATCAGGACGGCCGTCCCGGTGATCTTCCCACGGGAAATATTCATACCAGCTGTGCCACTCCGGGCGTCCGGCGCCGAGGGCCACCTGTTCGCGGACAAGCCCCAGATATCCAATCGAAATATGTCGCGTTTGCGCCGCACCGGTCCCGGCATCAAGCGCCCGGTCACGATCCGCAAAGGTATAGAGCTGTTCCAGATATCCGACGGGGTGCCCGGTCTGGCTTTCCACCCAGGCGCGCAGCCCACTTTGCAGCGTGCGATGGCTCGTCTCAAACGGCCCTGACGGCAAGGCTTCCCCGGCATCAATCGTCATGACACGCGGCTCATTGTCCGTCACAGCGACGAGAACGGCGATCAGTTCGGCGTATGCGAGGCTCTCGGACACGAATATTTTCCTACGGCAATGAATGTCTTGTGTCTTTGCGGGACTGTCGGGTTTTCATTTACCGCGTCATGTCTGGTTCCGATAGCTCTAAGACGCGAAAATTGACCATTTAGTCTAGTCTCACCGTCTGCCCGCTCTGGGAACCCGTGAAGCCTTTGAGGCCGACAAGCCAATTGCCAGCCCCTGCCTCAGGGCAGGAAAGCAATACCAACTCTTTTGATGCAGGTAGAGTGTCGGTATCTTTTGCCACGCAAAAGAGCCTAATGGCGGAGACGAAGTCCGCCCAGTAAACCTATCAAGTTCTGATTTTAAGTTAATAATTTTAAAGATAAATAAAAACATACCACACTTCATACCACTACGGCACAAAGAGCACCTCCTCCTCCTTGTCGACCAACCGCTCGCGACTACAGAACCAATCCGACGCCGCCAATGCCGCATACAGGGTCCGCTTCCAGCCATTGATCGGCAGACTACTTTCGTCAGCCACCGTTTGCAGGTGCGCCTTAAACTTTTCTGCACTGAGCCAAGACAAGCTAGATTTGCGCTGTGAAATTAATGGGGTTACCTCAGATGAGACACGAGACCGGTATCGCGAGGCCAGTGAACAGTCATCGAAATGAGCCTTTACACGAGCTTTATCGATTTCTGACCAATCTTCAGGCGGAACGACACTGAAGTTCGCCATAACCGGCAAATCTTCAACAATTTGAGCCGACGTCCATTTCACGTTGAAGAAATGAGGGGAATCTAAGTAGGGGTGCAACGGTTGCTTTTCGCGTTCAGTAGGGAAGTTATCACCCATTCCCTTATTACACACACTACAAGCGGGCACTAAGTTCAAGGGCAGAACGGAATAAACAGGAAATCTTGATTTCGGCAAAAAGTGATCGGCCGTGCCAAGTTCTCCGTCAAAACCTATGTCACCAACACCACCACAATATGGACACTCATCATGAGCCGCGAGCTTGATAGCGTCGTAAATGTCACGTGGCCTTGCCTTGGATTTCACGACGCCACTGTCGTACAAATTGACTAGATCACCCTTTGTAAGCTCTCCGGCAACTTTAGCTTCATCATGTCCTCGGCCCCATCGAGGCAATGCGCACCATGACACTGCAGCGGTTTTTGCCGCAAAGTCATTAAATGCAGAAACCACTTTATCCCGATTATTTTCGAACTTTTCGCGAAGTGCATCGTCGGTAAGACCGTTAACACTCTCGTCAAAAAGTTCCGTGGCTCCAAAAGGCGGTTGGGGCAGATTTCTCATTGCTTCATGTCATTTTCATCGCGATTTGCAACCATTGCGCGAAGAATTCCCCTTGCCTCGGCACCGAGATGTTTGCCAAGCGTTTCCAGGATATCATCGTAGGTCCCGCCTCGCTCAACCAAATGGCGCAACACGTTATGAAAACCGGATTTTTCAACTTCAAGACCGAAAACCTCGCGGGTTAGAACACCCACATTCTCCCCAAACGTCTCAGTTTTCGGCCTCATTTTATCTGAGCTCCGCCGCTCCCGAAAAACCTTCCACACACAGGAAGCGGGAATTTCCTGAAGGACCACGGGCGAATGGGTAGCAATAATTGCGACAGCGTTTCTAGTGAATAGCAACTGGCTCAAACTTCTCATCAAAGCAGATAATAGAGGGGGATGTAGGTGCCCCTCTGGCTCGTCAAAAAGAACCAATGTCTTCTCTTCTACGTTCGCAACGAGCAAAGTCATGATCAGAATTACGATCGTATGCCCAGAACTCATTTTCTTGATCCGGCGCAGCGCAATATCCAAAGCCTCATTTTCGCTCAGATCTACAAGCTCAAGAAGCCGCATTTCTTCAAAGTTTTTATCACTTTGGAGCGTTTCAACCGCCTGAATCCAACGACTCTTTCGTCTTGGCTCCCCAAAACAGATTTTGAGCCCCTCTATAAATTCCTCGTAAAGCTGGTCTTTCGATTTTGTTATGGTTTTGCCGGAGTCAGAAAGGTCCGTCAGTCCGATGTACTGGTATGTCTCCTCCTCATTCTTTGCGGGAAGTTCAAATGGATCGAATGCACTAAAGGCGACCGACAGGACCCGATTAAAATAGTTCCCAACGATACGCTGCGGCCCATGCCACTCGTTTTTGTAAAAGTAAGAGGCACTCTCCTCTTTTTGCAGGACTGAATTCACCATTTCAGTCAAGAGTGTGGTTTTACCCACGCCATTTCGCCCGATCAAAGCGTGCATGTTCGTGCTTGGTGTGGAGTTCGCGGAAACTTTAAATTGAAGGTCGAACCCTGCGAACTTTTCAGTTTGTGGCATCTGAAAGCCAAAATCGAAATCGGTCAGCTCAACATCGCCGCGTAACACGCTCGCATATTGATCGCGAATTCGGCTAACAGTGACCGACCGCAAATGACTTGTTTGAAACACCTTTTCGTGCTCAACACGCTCCAAGTGATCCAGGTTCCAAACGACATCTTGCAACCCTTCCAGATATTGAGCGCGCCAGGCTTCACTGAAGTCAGAATGAAGCTGCCTATAGTATTCGACTCCGATGCCCAGAGAGAAGAATTCTTGCGAAAGTGCCTCGAAACCTTCCTCAAGCTTTTTATAGGTTTCAACGTCAGTAGTTTGACCGACGAAACCTATGCGAATATTTGGCAACTCGGCACCGACTCCATTCTCGTCGAAAACATAGACATGAAAACTGGTGACATACGAATAGTCGTTCCAATGATCGATCGTAAGAAAAACTTCGTTTTTCCCGCTGCGTGGCCTAGTCACCTTCCGGGGCAGAACATGAAATCTCATCACTCAATCTCCAGCCCTGGCAGGCTGTTCACTATTTTCATCGTCTCAAGGCTCACCGTGATCACCCTCTGGAACAGCTCCAGCGGATAGCGCGGATCGCCGACAGTTTCGTTGGCATAGTCGTTGGCGTCGTTTACGATGCCGCTGGCCTTGTCGGCCTTGACCACCTGGCGTTCCATCACCCATTCCAGCGCGGGTTTGCCGTTGACCACGTAGTCATAGGCTTCCAGCGGAATGTTCTGCATGGTGATGTTTTCGTTGTAGATGACGGTAGTGCGGTCCTTTTCCTTGCCCTTGCCACCGAACTTCATCTTTTTGACGCGGTAGAATTTCGCAGGCGTGGCCTCGGCCTCGGGGATCAGGCGGTGGTCGCCTTCCTTGAAGGTGACCATGTAGGGCGTGACGGTTTCGAAATTCACATGCAGATCGCCTAGGGCGCGACCCGCGTCGCGGAAGGCGGCGAAGTCGGCAAAGGTTTTCACCGCCGGGATGCGGGGGAGCTGTTTGGCGAGGTTGTTGGCGAAGCGCTCGCGGTAATCGGGCGAGTGCAGCAGACCGTAGATGTAATAGAACAGGTCTTCCTTGCTGATTTCTTCCCCCGGATAGGCAGCTTGGAAATGCGCGAGACCTTGATCGGTGATCGCATCGCGGCGGGTGAGGCCGCTCGTCTGATCGCCCGAGGCCGCGAAGAGGCCGTCATCGGGTTGGGTTTCTTCATAGAGATAGAGGGGGAAGCATTGATTGTTATCTATATCGGCAAAATTGTAGTTCGGGACGGAGTCAGCCATCAAGCTTGAAAACGCTCCGCGATGGCCCCTACCTGAGACGCAGATTGTCCGATTTACGCCTTCACCAACCCCAGAAGGTGGATAGAAATCCTTCCAAGAACCCGGTCGTTCGATCAAGTTTTCGTCAAAGTAGAAATGGCGCTTGTCGAAAGGCCTAAACATGCCGATGCGAAACTTCTCTCTCGATATCTGCTGACCTTTACCGGACTCGATCAGCTTGTAGGCCTTGTCAGTCCAGCTAAAAAAACTTGGGTCTTTTTTAACAAAGTCCTTGGCAGGAAGGGGGGTTGACGAAGAGGTAAATTCGTCAAGCTGCTGATTAAAGAAGTCAACGCTTCTAGAAATTTGACCTTCAAGCATCGCTACTGACGAAGCATAGATCCATGCGTCACGGTTCGTTTTTAGGCCGCCAGAGTATCTTGAGAATACACTGGCGCCGTTTTTTGCAGCGATTTCTATATATTTATCGAAGCTGCGATCCACCTGATCAAGCCAATCATTATTTTCATCCGGCGTGATATTTTTCCAGCCGTTGGCTTTCGAAATGCCATCAACTGAGCCAAAGTTCCGAATGATCGCCAGCTTTTTCTTCTGGTCGAGGTAGTCGCCGATGTCATGAAAATGGATATGCCCGAGTGCGGTGGCGTCGGGATTCTTGACGAGCACCGAAATCGCAATCGGCGCACGGCTGCCCGACCCGAAAATCTTGCCACCTTCCTTACGCGAAATCTCTCCGGACGTTCGCTGATTGCCGCGAAGATGGAAGATGTGGAGATCGCTGAACTCTTCGGCGAGGCATTTGCGCATCCCATCAGCGGCGTTCCCGTCGATCCAACTCGCATTGGTCACGAATGCCATGACGCCAGCATTGCCAATCCGATCACTCGCCCAACGGAAGGCTCGGATATAGCTGTCGTAAAGCGAATTTTTTAGGGTTGCCGTCGAGTGCGCGGCATAGGTGTCGCGGATTTTTGCATCCAATTGCGGATAGGCGATGTTCGCAGCGTTATCGTTCGCGCTGTTCTGCCCTGCGGAATAAGGCGGGTTGCCAATAATCACGCGGATATCCAACGCCTTTTGCTTGGTCCGGCGCTCCGAGTTATCGGGCAGAAGGTTGGCGACCATGTCGCGTTCCTGCTCATACATCTGGAAGGTGTCGGTCAGCAGGATGCCCTCGAACGGGTCATAGGGCGCGTTGGCCGAGAGCGAGCCATAGGCCAGTTCGTGATAGACCGTCTCGATGTTCACGGCGGCGATGTAATAGGCCAAGAGCACGATCTCGTTGGCGTGGATCTCGTGCTTGTATTTGTGCTCCAACTCGTCCTGCGCGATCAGGCCCGATTGCAGCAGGCGGGTGATGAAGGTACCGGTGCCGGTGAAGGGGTCAAGGATATGCACACCCTTGGAGCCGAGCGTCTGGCCGAACTGCGCTTTCAGCACGTCATTGACCGAGTGGATGATGAAATCCACCACCTCGACAGGGGTGTAGACGATGCCAAGCCGCGCGGTCAGCACGGGGAAGGCCGTGCGAAAGAACTTGTCGTAAAGCTCGGTGATGAGCGTCTGGCGACCTTGGGCGGTTTTCACATCCGCCGCGCGGCGTTCCACGCTGGCGTAGAATTTGGCGAGGCTGTCGGATTCCTTTTCCAGATTGTGCTCATGGAGCTGACCCAGCACGATCTCCATCGCGCGGGAAACGGGGTTTTCCTTGGTGAAGCGGCTGCCTTTGAAGAGCGCATCAAAAACCGGCTTGGTGATGAGGTGCTGGGCCAGCATCTCGATGGCTTCGGCCTCGGAAATCTCGGGATTCAGGTCGTCATGCAGTTCTTCGAGAAAGGCGAGGAAGGCGGTGCGTTCGGGCCCACCCTTGGCGATGATGGTTGTGATGCGCGTGATGTGGGTCTGGGCGATCTTGGCGATGTCCTTGGCCCAGGTATCCCAATATTCGCGGGTGCCGCATTTTTCGACGATCTTGGCCATGATGGCGCGGGTGAATTCGTCGAAGACCATTTCGGTTTGTTCGATGACCGCATCGCTTTGGCGGCGCTCGGGTGCATCGCTGCCGATATCCGATTTTTTAGCCGCTTTGGATTTTGAGGTGGCGAAGTCATCGACCACGGCGGTCAGTTCACGCAGCTCGGATTCCGAGGAGATGCGGACCAGCTCCACCTTGTCGCTGATGTCTTCGCCAATCTTGGCTTGGTTGATGCGGGCGTCTAGGCGTTCGTCGTGGGCGCGCAGGGCGTTGAGGATTTGCCAGACGACCTTGTAGCGTTCGTTGTCGTTCAGCGCCTCTTCGGGCTTGGTATTGGGCGGGATGGCCACGGGCAGGATGACATAGCCGAGCTTCTTGCCCTCGGCGCGGCGCATAACGCGGCCAACGGATTGCACAACGTCGATCTGGCTCTTGCGCGGGTGCATGAACATGATGGCGTCAAGCGCGGGCACGTCCACCCCCTCAGAGAGAACCTTGGCATTGGTCAGGATGCGGCAGGTGTCGTCGCCCGCATCGGTCTTGAGCCAATTCAGCATTTCCTCGCGCGCGCTGGCGTTGAAGCTGCCGTCGATGTGGCGGACTTCGGTGTAGAGGTGGCGGGCGTCGTCGATCAGCTCGTTGCCGGTGTATTCCTCAACGACTTGAGTGAATTCGTTTTGGATCGCTCGCGATTTATCAATGCTTTGGCAGAAAGCCAGTGCGCGGCGCATAGGTCGCGGGTCGAATTCCAGATCGGCAGCTAGATCGGATTTCGTTAGAGCCTTGTAGCAGCCGATAATCTTGGTTGCGTCGTCCAGTTTGAGTTCGGAGCTTTCTTTGAGGCGGTTCTGAATGGTGGTTGAGATAAGCCCCTCGTCCACCGCCAGAACGACCACTTTATAGTCGGTCAAAAGCTCGTTCTCGATGGCCCAACCGAACCCGCGATGGAACAGATCTTTGCCGAACTTGGTCTCATCGTCCATCGAGGCCAGCTCGGCGTCGTGGTCATCGGCCTTGCGCTTGGCGGCATCCCCAAAAATGCGGGGTGTGGCCGTCATGTAGAGCCGTTTCTTTGCGGCCACATGGTCATTGCTGTGAATGCGGACAAAGTTGCTGTCGTCCTCGTCCTTCAACGTGACGCCGGTGGTGCGGTGCGCCTCGTCACAGATAACCAGATCGAACTCGGGCAGCCCGTATTGCTTTTGCGCCCGCGTCAGCACGTCAATCGAATGATAGGTCGAGAAAACGACCGTCATCTTGTCGGCGGGTGCATCGTTGACCTGACGGGCCAGCCGCTCTGGGTCAGTCGTCGCCGGGAAGGCCAAATCATGCACGTTCAGATCGAGGCTGTCGGCATCGGCATTGCGCCCGACTTTGGTATCGGAACATGCTGAGAATGCGGTAAAATCCTCTTGGCAGTCGTTCTTCCATTCGCGCACGGTCTGCGACATGAGCGCAAGTGAGGGCACCATGAAGAGCACACGCCTGCCTTTGCCCGCGATGGTTTCGGCAATCCGCAGTCCGGTGAATGTCTTGCCTGTGCCGCAAGCCATGATCAGCTTGCCGCGGTCGGCTTCTGACAAGCCGTCCATGACTTCTTGCAGCGCATCGCGCTGGTGGTCACGAAGCTGCTTCTTGGGCGCGAGGCTGATCGTGCCGGTGCGGATGAACTGCGACCAGTCGATCCGGCTCGACTCAAGCTCGTTGATCCCGATCCGGTTCCAGTCCTTTGACAGCTTGTCGAGGGTTTCTCTGGCGTTCCTGCCAAACTCCTTGCGGGTGGTGTCAGCGATGATCAGGCGTGTGAACAGATCGTTCGAAGCCGCCGAGATGAAGCTGTCGATGTCGGGTTTCTGGATGCTGTGGTTCGGCGCGTAGAACTTGCACTGGATCGCCGCGTATCCCGATCCATCCGCGAGTGTAGCAACCAGATCAATCCCGGTGTCCGCCTTACTCCACCCCTGCGCTTTCGCCCATTCGGAGAACGGCACCACCTCGGAGTAGAATTGCTTCTGCGTATCGTCGTTTTCAAGGAAGACGCGGACCAGCCGCTCAAAGTAATCGCCCTTTTCACGCTCATTTTGCGATGCCGCGCGATATCCCTCCAGAAGCTCGTGCAATTCCATTCTGCTCCCCCGAAAAGCCCATTATTTTGAATAATTTGGCTGCGTTTTTAGCGCCCTTTGCCATTTCACACCAGTACCAAATGCACATCGGCCCCAACGAAAACCACCCAAAAATAACCGTTAAAAATGATTGTCAATATGTTTTTTAGAAAAACATCGAAACTCCAACTCCACTCGTCTTCCTAACCGTTTGAGGCGCAGCCATCGGAAATCTGCGATGCTGATTCGTGACGAAAAACATCAGCATGTTCGCGGAGGATTGAAATGGAACTGTTTGAAAATGAAAGGCTATATGACGATGATGATGTCGAGCTAGACGTGCTCGGAACACGACAGAAAAGAGCGCGCTGGAGACACGAACATCGCGGACCGAGTTACATAAAATTTGGGCGGCGGGTGAAATATGCAGGCTCAGACCTGAACACGTGGCTTTTGAAAAATAGAATCACAACGGAGGGGCAATAGCAATGTCTGACCTCCGTCCCTTCAAAGAGGTTCAACTTCAATGGCTGCGCCTTTTGGTCAAAGACACCACTTTGAGCGCGCGCGCTGTGCACTTTGCGGTCTATCTGGCTGTGCTTCGGTACAACGATAACCGTGGCAAAGCATGGCCTTCCCACGCGACCGTTTGTAAAGATTTGGGGCTCAAAAGTGAGAAGACCGTCCAGCGCTTGGTCCGCGAACTTGACAAAAATTGGTTCGAAATCAAGCGTGGAAGCGGGCAAGGCCATTCCACGGAATATACACCTTCCATTTCATCGCGTCAGGCGGCCCAAGAACTTCGCGAAACAGAAGAAGCGGACAAAGTGGTCCTCCTTCATAAGGCTAAACCCGGACATTCTTGTGCGAAGAGCGAGACAAAAATGTCCCACGTAAGTGGACAAAAATGTCTTGGGAAAAAAGAAAAGAAAAAAGACCCCAGTCTATTGATGCGGCGGAATGGCAATCTCATGCCACCCTCCAGTTGGTTCCGGCTGGCCAGAGCATTTTTGAGCGCACATGGGATGAGCGCCTAGCCCGCGAGGGTATTTCACCGCTGAATGAACTTATCGTCCAACTACGCGACGAGCACGGGAGAAGCTTTTACCGCTTGCCGGGCCGTTGGCCAAAGCCTGTTGAATCGGACGGTTGGACCCAGCAAGTCAAAATCATTCTCGATCTCGCCTCAACGAACAACAAGACTGGCCATCTCAAGATAAAAGGGGGCGATGCACGATGAATGACCTGTCACTTGCCCGTCGTGCGCTTCCTGTTTCTCGTCCCACGATGCGACGGCCCTCGCCGACCGTAACATTAAGAACAATGTCGCGAAATGCTCGACGCATCCAACTCAGCAGCCATGAAAAGCACACCGCTAAATCTGGTCGTCATTTTAGTTGTCTGTGTGTGTGAGGACAAGTGATGCATGACGAAGAAAATAAGGCACCGATAACCTCCGTCGACTTGGCTTTCGAATTTGAAAAATGTCTCCTCAACTGGCTCCCCGAACTCGAAGCAGTGTTGATCGAAGACGCCCAGACCCTTCGAGACCAAGCGGTTGAACTTCTCACCGAGTATCGCAAACGCGAGGGCCAGAGCGTGAACCTAGGCGTCATCGTCCGGGTCAGAGCCGATATGTTGGGGCCGCGGGTCGAGTGGGTCAAGTTTCGTGGAAAAAGTCGCAACATCAGCGGACAAAAGTTCACTCCCACGGAACCCGTGAGGTTGCGCGGCAAGTACCGATATAGCGCTCGTATATTTGCCGATTTCCCCAGCGATATTCGGGAAAACCTTATCGAAATCGAGCGTCAAATGGCGGTGATCCGGTTCCGCACTGAGCGTCTCGCAGAGCTGCGCAAATTCTGCCGCTCCAAACCAAAATATGACTTCGAGGATTAACATATGCTGCATTTACAAGATGATAGCCATGCCCTGAGCTTCGGTCGATATTACCGCGCGTCGCGGTACCCAATTTTTCACCCCGAACTCACGCTCCAGTCTTACCAAAAGCTGATCCGTCTGGTCGTCAATCGCCTCGATTTGTTTCGAGCTGCGGACAAGCAACTTATTCACCAAATGATCGCGAATTGCCTGCGCTATATGATGTGCTTGCCCGCCAGCAGCACGTTCCATCACAGAACGGCTGGAGGCTTGTTCTACCACTCGCTGGAGACCGCCTCAATTGCGGCAACATTGGCCGAAGATGAAGAAAATTTCGATCAGAGCTTGGTGATTGCTGCCTTTATTGGTGGTTTGCTGCACGATGTCGGCAAGGTTCTCACCACTTTTCATGTCTATCCGGCTCGCCTCGAAGAACAGGATCGAGGGTTCGGTGAGTTGAACCAGCCAGAGCCAATTGGTTCAAAGTGGGATCCGACCGAAACGACGATGTGGGACTGGGCCCAGAAACACAGCGTCACTCATGTGCTGTTGGAATACCAAAGCTCTCGTCTCGTGCGTGGCCACGAGGCCGCTGCATCTGATCTATGGCGGTCGATTGTCCCACCAGAGCTGCTGTCTTCGCTGCGATGCCTCAGCACGACCGCAGTGTCGTTGCTCGAAAATTATCTGGAACATATCTCGTTTCATGATCCGCTCGCACAACTTATCAAGAAAGCGGATCACCTCAGCGTCGACCGTGATATCAACCCTCGTTTTCGCTGGCAGCCAAAGCGCTCAGACCTACACCTGTTGCGGCGTTTTCTCGAGTATGCTGCCCTCTGTCCGTGGAACAAATACGGCGGGTCGTTTTTGCTCGCTGATATCTATGTCGACGGCAAAGATACCGGGCAAAGCCTGCCGTTTTTCAAAATGGAAACATTGGATATGATCTTATTCCGTGATTATCTTTTGGCCGAGGACTGGTATGGGCACAGCTATCCAGACCAAGCAGACTTTGGGATTCTCATGCCGATTTTGGAGCACTATGGATATCTAAACCCCAAAGTGCCGAATATCACCGGTTTTGAACTTGAGCGCTGCCTAACCCGTTACAAACCCGCCTTCATGGCAACGACATTTTATCCCCGCGAAGAAATTGGCGCTGATCGAAAGGTACCATTGAGCTATTTTCCGATGGGCACAAGAATAGCCCCGGCGGGATTGCCGGAGGTGAGACTGCTGCTCTGACCGCAGAAAAAGGCTTAGGAGGGAAGTTCTCGCGCAACAAAAGCAGCTTGCACGGGAACTTCTCTCATACCTGTCGAGAGATCATGTTCAACTGCGCTGCACGCCTGCAAGCCAAAATCAGGCAAATTCAGCCAGATCGAAGAAAGTCGGACGTAAAAAGAAACATTTGACCTTCGCCAGAGAAGTTACAACGCAACAATTTCCCGCCTTGCAAAGGAAGTTATATCCACACACAATAATAATAAAATCAATGCGTTGACACAGAATTATATTCACAGAATGATCTCTCTAAATCTGCCCGATTACGCTTAATAGCGCTCATGACGGCGATCAATTTGAGTATTGGAAATTCTGAGATGTTTAGGTCCTCAGCATACGATAAAGCGCCATGGCAGACGCACATGCCCTCGATTGGTGACCTCTCAGAACAACAGGTCTGGTCCGTCCTCCGTCACCACATTCTGCTGCCAGTATTTAGGGAATGTGGTGATGCTCTTCGGTCTCATGGTCGCCAAATAAAGATGCAAGATATACATGAAGATCTCTGTCGCGCGGCTGTTCTGAGCTGGGATGGCAGTGGCAATCTGGATCATCACAAGGCTGGTCTGCAATTTGCCTATCGTGGCGGCGACTGTATTGCGGTGTATCTCTGCCTCGTAAAGTTCGAAGACGGAAACCGCCATCAGGCCAGTCTCGGCGGACAATCCTTCGCACTTAACACCGCACATTTAACAGATGCCCTGCAAAACTTCTGCCTCTGCATGATTGATCGAGCACGTACCGCAGAGCGTTCCACTCTTGATCAGGCACGCTGGGAGCAAAGCCGAATACGGCCAAGACAATTGTGCTGAAACCAGCCCTTACAAAGCACCCAATTCTTGCCAGCCACGCAGTTCGTTTTTGAGCCAGCATTTTTTCAGAAGGAGACCAATATGAACCTCAACCCCAAATTTATCATGGCAGTGTTATTAACTGGTACATTTGCACTGGCAGGCTGCGGAGCGCCAACGGTGGAAACGAAACGTGCAGTGACAACCTATCGCGTCACGGGGCTTTCAGCCTCCACTGTCACTGATGCCACTGTGGCTGCAGTAAAAACACGCGTAAGCAGCGCCAATGTGCAGCGCTCAGTTACCCCTGCAAGTCTACCCGCTCAACCGGGCGCGCTGGAAGTCAAGGATGCGCTGGCCGGAAGCAATCTCGGTGCATTGACCGGGGGAGCTCTGGTTGCAACCTGTGATGGAGCCATGGCCGTCATCCGGGCCAGTGACCGTGATTTTGCGGGCTATGGCGAAAGCACCGGCTACACGGTTTGCGTCTGGCCATACCGTGGCGGTGTGAATGTCGATGTCTACAGCAGCTTTACCGAAAAAACAGGGGGTGTTTCACCCGCCGAGCTCGGCAAGCAACTCGCCAGCAGCGCATTTGGCAACAGTTCCCAGTTCATTGGTAAAATGCATGACGGAATTGTCGCGAGCCTGCAGAAGGCGGGCGGCACAGTGACAAAACTCGCGCAGAGATAACCCCAATTCGGTGCCGCTCAATCCGGCGGCACCGTGCAATGCTGTCAAATCGAGAAACGTCCACTTTAGAGCCAGGAGATAAAAAGGAGTTCGACTATGGAAACATTGATCCTGATCGTCATTCTGGGGGCCATCTATTACATCTACGGCGATATTAAGCTCGAAGATTTGTTCAACGCTTATGACAATGACATAGTTGACGATAGCGAAGACGACACAGTTGTCTCCTCGAAAAACGTCCATGACAATACGATGTCAAAAAGAGCTCACACTTTCACTGTCGGCGGGCTTACAAGTGGCGACTATTTAGTCCAAGCGAGAAGCACAAAATATGCTGAAGATGAACATCAGCGACACCATGAGAGCTTGTTTGCAGAAGACAGGTAATCCAGCGTTGTAGGTCAGGCTCCACCAAAAGGTGGAACTCAAATCATTTTAGCTGCTCAATCAAGACTTCTGAGGAAACGCTTATTGCATTCGATTGTTGAAATAGGGCCAACTTATCGTCGCCATGGTTCGGCATTTCACACGCAGGCGAAAGGCACCCATTCTGGCTTTTCGTCAGGAAATGGCATAATCATAAGAGGTTGAGCAGGCATGTCCTCCAGCTCCAAATTAGCCGGACAAGCCAGTGTATCTTCAATGAAGTCTAGGTAATCTATTCGCGTCAGCCTAGGATTCAAGAAATATTCTTGGAAATAAGCCAGCATTTCATTGTCTTCGCTGGCTTGCATAGCTTTATTTGCCGGGGCTCGGCTATCAGTCCCAATGCCCATGAGATCATAGACTGACCGTAACGTATCATAAATGCTCAGTTTCCCCGATTCCGGCCCCCAATTTATATTATTAGTTTTCACCAATTTTCTTCCGGAGAAGCGCTCCAATATAACTCGAAGAGCAATCGCAACTTGAACCGGAATATCCATGTCATGCGATCTCATCGCATCCCGAGTTTTCTGCAAAACATCCATCCCGGCATCATTTTGCTGGAGCAGATCCTCGCACATTTTTATGAATTTCTGAGCGATATTGCTGTCGTCGGGGAAGTGCGGTTTCACCTTCGCCGCTGCAGCAATCGCTCCCTCAAAAGATCTCGATAACGCAGCCTTATCTTTAAGTTCATGAGAAAATGAACTCAATCGGGTTTGTCCTACTGCGATTGGCACACTTGTCACGCGTGCCTGCAGCAATAAAGCCACGCAATTCATTTCTTCCGCAGGATCTTCAGTTTTCAATTCAAGCTTTAACAGCAATTCTTCCAAATCGACTGCCAGCTTCATTCGTGCGCGAGTTACTTCCCCTTTTTCGACAAAAAACTGCTCTTCTTTCATATCGCACCTCGAAAACATAACATGAACATCCATCAGACATTAAGTGTCTAAGCTTTGTTTTGAAAGAGTTCATTTCTGTTCGGTACGCTTCGCCTTGGTTCAGTCACCAAGCAGAATATTTAGCGGCAAGCTTTGCAGGCTCAGCATTACCCAGTAACATAGGAACACCACTGCTCCATTAGAATGCGCCGTTTCTCCAACAGGTCTGACCGCGCATAGGCGCGCTCGACATCCGACCCCACCTTGTGCGCCAAGCTCATCTCAGCCACCTCGCGGGACACATCAGGCCGCTCTGCAGCCCAATCGCGGAAAGTCGAGCGGAAGCCATGCACGGTAATCCCTTCGATCTTCATGCGTCGCAGAAGCATCAGCATGGCCATGTTTGACAACGGCTTGTGTCGTTTCTGCCCCTCAAACACCGCCTCTGATCGCAGCACCTTCAATGGCTCCAATATGGCGATCATCTGGGGTGTCAGGGGGACGCGGTGTTCCTCTCCGGCCTTCATCCGTTCATCCGGGATCGTCCAGAGCATCGCATCGAAATCAAACTCGTCCCAACGGGCCTGCAAGACCTCGCTGGTCCGGCTTGCAGTCAGGCAGGTGAACATTAGCGCTTTTGCCGCTGTGGCGTCCCGCGTCGCAAGGTCGGCATAGAAGGCGGGCACATCTTGCCAGCGCATCGCCTTGTGGTGCTGCACCTTCTGTTTGACGCGCGGCAACACCTTGGCATCGCGGATCGTGTTGACGGGGTTTTCGCCAGTGTAGAAGCCCTTCGACTTTGCCACATCCAGCACGGCCTTGATCCGTTGCGCAACGCGCTTGGCTGTTTCGTGTTTCTCGGTCCAGATCGGAAGCAGAACCTGCAACACCTCGGGCTGCCCGACCTCCGATACCGGCAAGCGCCCGATCTTCGGGAAGGCATATTCAGCGAGCGTGTTGATCCATTGCTGCCCGTGCTTGGGATTCTTCCACGTCGGCAGACGCTCAATGTGAACCTGCTGGGCGATCTCTTCAAAACAAGGCACCTCTTGACGGACATTGTAGCGCGGATTGAGGCCTTGCTTCGCCATGCGGCGATATTCAAGCGCACGGTCACGCGCTTGGTTCAACGTCACGATGTCCGCGCCACCCAAACCAAAATCGGTGCGCAGGGGTTTGCCTTCCCGATTCCGCTGCCCCTTGACGGTGACGCGCACAATCCAGCGCCGTGCGCCGCTGGGGTCTACCACAAGATAGAGACCGTTTCCGTCGCCATGCCGACCGGGACCAAGCGTTCGCACCAGATTCTTGGTCAGTTTGCCGCTATGGAGAGCCATGGATATACCACATTTTATACCACCCATTGAACAGAAATGAGTGTAATCGAAGAAATTCGAAGATCAACAACGAATGCATATAATCAAACAAAAACAGCGCCATATGGCGCTGAGTAGGTCTGAATATAACTGTATGAAAATGGTGGGTGGCGGAGACGAAGGGATTCGAACCCTCGAGACGGTTTCCCGCCTACTCCCTTAGCAGGGGAGCGCCTTCGACCACTCGGCCACGTCTCCGTCGACCCGTGTAATGGAGCCGTCACAGAGACACAAGGCAAAATCTCACGTCATATCGCACGGAAAAGCGTCGGCGATCAGGCGTTGTAATATTGCCGATACCAGCGCACGAAATTGGCGACGCCTTCGGGCACGGAGGTTTTCGGGGCGTAGCCTGTCAGGCGTTTGAGCAAAGAGGCGTCGGCCCAGGTCGCGGGCACGTCGCCCGGCTGCATTTCCATCAGGTTGCGTTCGGCGGTCTGGCCGGTCGCAGCCTCGATGGCGGCGATGAAATCGGTGAGCTGCACGGCGTCCGAGTTGCCGATGTTCACCACGCGGTAGGGCGCCACGGGCGAGAGGCTGTCGCCCTCTTCGACCACGCCGTCTTCGGGCCGCACGGGCACCGCGTCGATCAACAGGCGAATGGCATGCACGAGGTCTTCGACATAGGTGAAATCGCGCTTCATATCGCCGTAATTGTAGACGTCGATGGGCTTACCTTCGAGGATCGCCTTGGTGAATTTGAAGAGCGCCATGTCGGGCCGCCCCCAAGGGCCATAGACCGTGAAAAAGCGGAACATGGTGATCGGCAGGCCGAAGAGATGCGCGTAGCTGTGCGCCATGCTTTCAGTTGATTTTTTCGTCGCCGCATAGAAGGACATCTGATGATCTGCCTTCACCACCTCCTGATAGGGCATCACGGTGTTGGCGCCGTAGGCCGATGAGGTCGAGGCCAAGAGCATGTGTTTGGGCGGAT
Source organism: Celeribacter naphthalenivorans (assembly GCF_020524585.1). GTDB lineage: Bacteria > Pseudomonadota > Alphaproteobacteria > Rhodobacterales > Rhodobacteraceae > Celeribacter > Celeribacter naphthalenivorans. Next base: position 280,536 of record NZ_JAIVLK010000004.1, on the reverse strand, counting down.
GGGCCCGCGCGGCCTCCAGCAATTCAAAAGTGCCGATGATGTTGCTCTCAAGGTAAGACCGCGGGTTCTCGATCGAATAGCGCACCCCCGCCTGCGCCGCGAGGTGGATCACCACATCGGGCTTTTCCTCTGCGAACAGCGACATCAACAGGCCGGGGGTTTCGACCTTGTCATGCACGGAGCGGTAGCCCTCGTAGGCCGACAAAGTCTCTTCGCGGCGCTCTTTCAAAGCCACATCGTAGTAATCCGACAGGCAGTCGAGACCGATAACGCGCCAGCCCTCTTCCAAAAGAGTGCGACAGACGAAAGAGCCAATGAACCCGGCGGCGCCGGTGACGAGAGCGGTAGGCATGGGGGGCAGTCCTTAGTCGGCGTGGAACAGGTCGCGGGTGAAAATCTTGTCCGCAACATCTTCAACATCATCGGTCATACGATTGGCGATGATGACATCGGCCTCCGATTTGAACGCATCCAGATCTCGTACCACGCGCGAGCCAAAGAAATCGTCGTCCTCGAGCACCGGCTCATAGACGATCACTTCGATGCCCTTGGCCTTGATCCGCTTCATGATGCCCTGAATCGACGACTGGCGGAAATTGTCCGAGCCCGCTTTCATCACGAGGCGGTAGACGCCCACGACCTTCGGGCCTTTGGCGATGATCCGGTCGGCGAGGAAATCCTTGCGCGTGCGGTTGGTCTCGACGATGGCCGCGATCAGATTTTGCGGCACTTCGGAATAGTTGGCGAGCAACTGTTTGGTGTCTTTCGGCAGGCAATAGCCGCCGTAGCCAAACGACGGGTTGTTGTAATGGCTGCCGATGCGCGGATCCAAGCCGATGCCGTCGATGATCTGACGCGTATCCATGCCGCGCGCCATGGCGTAGCTGTCCAATTCGTTGAAGAACGCGACGCGCATGGCGAGGTAGGTGTTGGCGAAAAGCTTGATCGCCTCGGCCTCATCGGCATCGGTGAAGAGCACCGGCACATCCTTGTCCACGGCGCCCTCGACCAGGAGATCGGCAAAGGTGCGGGCACGGTCCGATTGCTCACCCACGATGATCCGGCTGGGATGCAGGTTGTCGTAGAGTGCACGGCCTTCGCGCAGGAATTCCGGCGAAAAGATCACTTGATCCGTGTTCATCTCTGCCCGCACGCGGGTGACGAAACCGACGGGGATGGTCGATTTCACCACGATGGTCGCCGTCGGGTTCACCGCGATGACCTGTGCGATCACGGCTTCCACCGAGGAGGTGTCGAAATAATTCGACTTTTCATCGTAATTCGTGGGCGTTGCCACGATGACGAAATCCGCGCCGGTGTAGGCCGAGGCCCCGTCCGTCGTGGCCGACAGGTTCAGCTCTTTGTGGGCAAGGAAATCCTCAAGCTCGGCATCGACAATCGGCGACTTGCGCGCGTTGACCATCTGAACACGGCTCTCGGAAATATCCACCGCGACAACCTCATGATGCTGCGCGAGCAAAACCGCGTTCGACATCCCCACATAGCCGATCCCGGCAACCGCAATCTTCATCCCTGAACCCTTGCACAACTCTCTTCAGGCTTATGCTAATGGATGCGGTTCCGGTAATCCAGAGATCAGTTGGAATGTGCTTCTAAAGCGTTTTTCGTTTAATCTGTTTCAGATTGAGCGCAAAACGTAGCCACACTGAATTGATATTGCTGCGTTTCTCAAAAATTGAGTGCCTCAAGTTTTTTGAGAAACGCTTTATTTGCAGAGTTTTTAGGCAGTTCGATCATGGGGTGGCATGCCATCCCTCGTTGCGTCACAGCGCTTTCGCAGAGTTGTCACCTGTCTGAGACATTTTGTCCTTACCAGCGCATCAGAGCCATCTGTGTGTTGTTTGGGGGACCCGCGACATGACCGAGATTAGACCTTTCGCCTTTGTGCTGGGCTGTTTGTGGGAGCCGTCGCGCAACGGGTTTCGCGCCACGTTACGCCGCGCCCTGAGCCGCAACGGCGTCTGAGCGCTCCGGCGGGCCTTTTTCTTGCCCATCTTTTCTGGCTGAATGCCCGAAACGATGCGAGAGGCCGACATGACCGCCCAAATAACCGAGATGTTCCGCCGCCAAAAGACCGCCCAACGCGGTCAGCCGGTTGTCGATCTGGACCTGCGGCTGGACCGTTTGACGCGGTTGCAAGAGGCCCTGCTCTCGGCCGAACCCGCGCTGATTGCGGCGATGTCCGATGATTTTTCCCATCGCCCCGCGATCGAAAGCCGCCTCTACGACATCGACTTGGTTCTGGGCGAGATTCGCCAGGCCAAGAAACATTTGAAACGCTGGATGCGGGTGCGTCGCGCGCCTGTGCCGCTTGTGTACAAACCCGCCCGCGCCGAAATCCGACCGCAACCGCTGGGCGTTGTCGGCATCATCTCGCCGTGGAATTTCCCGGTGCAGCTTGCGCTGGCGCCGATGGTCGCGGCCTTGGCGGCGGGCAATCGCGTGATGCTCAAACCCTCTGAATTGACGCCCCGCACCTCTGCGGCTTTGGCCGAGATGCTCTCAGGCGCTTTTTCCCCCGAAGAGGTCACGACCGTCACCGGCGGGCCGGAGATCGCAGAGGCGTTTTCGGCCCTGCCCTTCGATCATCTGTTCTTCACCGGCTCCACCTCGGTCGGGCGCAAGGTGGCCGAAGCGGCGGCGCGCAATCTCACACCTGTCACCTTGGAGCTGGGCGGCAAAAGCCCCGCCGTCATCATGCCCCATGCCGATCTCGACCGCGCGGGGCGGCGGATTGCCTGGGGCAAGGCGATGAATGCCGGGCAGGTTTGCGTGGCGCCCGATTACGTTTTGGTGCCGCGCAAAAAGATGCTGTCCATGGCGGATGCGATCATGGGCGGTTTCATGCATTTCTTTCCGGATGGGCCTGAAAGCGCCGATTACGCCGCGATCATTTCCGAACGCCATCACGCCCGCCTGACCGCCATGCTGGCGGAGGCCGAAGCGCAAGGCGCGCAAGTCTTCCGCCTCGAAGGAGCCACAGGCAACGCCCGCAAATTCGCCCCCGCCGTGGTGCTTAATCCGCCGCAAGACATCGCCCTGATGCAGGAAGAAATCTTTGGCCCGATCCTGCCGCTTATCCCCTATGACGACCCGCAAGAGGCATTGGATTTCGTCGCCGCCCGCGACCATCCGCTGGCGCTTTATGTCTTCTCGGACGACAAGGACGAGCAAGCGCTTTGGCTCGAGAATTCCATCTCCGGCGGCGTGACGGTGAACGATGTTGCGATCCATGTGGGTTTTGGCACGCTTCCCTTCGGCGGCGTCGGCGCCTCCGGTCAGGGCAGCTATCATGGTCGCGCTGGATTTGAGACCTTCAGCCACCTGAAACCCGTGGTGCGTCAGGCCAAGCGCAACGCCATGGCACTGGCCGAGCCGCCCTTCAAAGGCTGGCGCAAACGCGCTTTGGGGATGATGCGCAAGCTGATGTAAAGCTGTCACGCAAGTTTTGTGGGATTTTGACCAAACGGTCGCAAATCCGTTGCGTTTCTTCGGTTCTTTGCGCGCATCGCTTTGGGCCGCATGGGTGCCCGAGCGCAAAAGAAACGCATCACACACAGGACAGTGACATGACCAAGACCGTTTACGGTGCAGCCCTTGCGGCCCTCATGCTTGCCGGCGCAGCCCAAGCCCAAGAGGCCTTCCCCGCCACGCTCAAGGCCCAAGCCGAGCTTTCCGGCCACACTTTTGTTCCCGCCCCCGAAGGCGCTTCTGCCTATTACAATACCTCCGGCCGCTTCACCAATGGCGCGCGCAATGAGGCGCTTTACAGCAATTTCCAAGAGGCCACCGGCCTGTCGCTGCCCTTCCCCGGCCAGCCGCTTCAGGGGTTTTCCGGCATCCGGTCCATGGGGGACGACCGTTTCCTCGTGCTGACGGACAATGGCTTTGGCACGAAAGCCAATTCGTCGGACATCGTCCTGATGTTCAACATCGTCAAAGTCGATTGGGAGACCGGTCGCGTTGGCATCGAAAAAACGATCCAACTGTCCGACCCGGACCACGTCGTCCCCTTCCCGATCATGAACGAAGCCACCGAGGCCCGCACGCTCACGGGCGCGGATTTCGATCTCGAATCCATCCAGCCGGTTGGTGAAAATTTCTGGATCGGTGACGAATTCGGTCCGTGGATCATCGAAGTGAACGGCGCGGGCGAAGTGCTCCGCGTGCTGGCGACCGAGCCGGGCGGCCAATTGATCCAATCGCCCGACAACTTCTTTGTCGCCACGCCGAACCCCGGCGGCGCCCTGCCCGAGACCGTCGTCTCCTACCGCTCCGGCGGCTATGAGGGCATGGCTTTGTCCGAGGATATGAAAACGCTTTATCCGCTGTTGGAAAAGCCGGTCTATGACCCGGAAACCGGTGGCAAGAAACATGTCGGCGGCAAGCCGGTTCTGTCGATGTTCGAGCTGTCCACCGAGACCGGTGCATGGGCCGACACGGTGCGCTATTTCCCGCTTGAGGACGAAAACCATGCCATCGGCGATTTCAACCTGATCGAAGGCACCCGTGGCCTGATCATCGAGCGCGACAACTTCCAAGGCGACCCGCGCGAGGGCTGGTCCGAGCAACCGGCGATGTTCAAACGCATCTATCTCATCGATCTGGAGCGGATGGATGAGAACAATGTCCTGGAGAAAATCGCCTATATCGACCTGATGAACATTCAGGACCCGGACGGCATCGCGCCGCGTGGCACGATGGATGGGGTCTACACCTTCCCCTATTTCACCATCGAGGATGTGGATCGTGTCGATGAAACCACCATCGTCGTCGCCAATGACAACAACTACCCCTTCTCGACCGGTCGCCAGCAAGGCCGGGTTGACGACAACGAGATGATCCTTCTCGACGTCGCCGAGTTTTTGAAGGCGGAATAATTACTGCCCCGGAGCGGCCTCCCCGTCGCTCCGGGGTTTCCCCATCTGGCCTTCCCGCGTCGTGCCCCATATGGTGCGCGCAAACCACGAGGAGGCGCAGATGTGGCTTGAACGCAGAGAGACATGGAGCGGACATTCCGAAGACGCGCGCGGTGCGGGCGATGTGGATTATGCCCGTGTGATCCATTCCGCCTCCTTTCGGCGACTTCAGGGCAAGACGCAGATCCTCAATCTGGGCGACAGCGATTTCTATCGCACCCGTCTGACGCATTCTCTGGAAGTCGCGCAGATCGCCGGAGGTCTGGCGCGGCAGTTGGAGCAAAGCTTTCCCCTACATCCCGCCACCGCCCATCTGCCGGATCGCTCGATGATCCATGCCGTGGGTTGTTCGCATGATCTGGGCCATCCGCCCTTTGGTCACGGCGGCGAGGTGGCGCTGAATTACTGCATGCGCGAAGCGGGCGGCTTCGAGGGCAATGGTCAAAGCCTGCGTATTTTGTCACGTTTGGAAAGCTTTTCGGCGCAGAGCGGTGCCAACCTCACCCGGCGCAGCCTTTTGGGCCTGTTGAAATACCCGGTTTCTTACACCCAAGCCCGCACTTCCGCGCTTAGGCCCAAATTGAGCGACGGCCCCGACACGCTCAAACTCATCGACACGGAGGCCTCAACGCCGCCCAAATGTTACCTCGACAGCGAGCAAGACGTGGTCGAGTGGGTGCTGTCACCGCTCTCGCCCGAAGACCGCGCGGCGTTTTGTGCCATGGGGCCAGTGGAGGCCGGGAAACACCGCAAGGCGCTGCATAAATCCTTTGATTGCAGCATCATGGATCTGGCCGATGACATCGCCTACGGGGTGCACGATCTGGAGGACGCGATTGCGCTCACGCTTTTGACGCGCGAGGACTTTGTGGCGCATGCGCCCGCCGAAACCCTTGGCGATTTCCTTGACTGGTTGAAGGAAAACAAACGCGAGGAGTTCGGCAATGACGTCTACGGCCAGATGCTCGACGGGCTGTTCGGCGGACGCGACACCCGCAAGCGGTTTATTTCGCGGTTTGTGAATTATCTGATCACCGCCGTCGAATACACCGAAGTGACTGAATTCAACGAACCGCTCCTACGCTATCGCGCCAGCCTGCCCGCCGCGCGGCGTCCGGTGTTGAAGGCGCTGAAGGATTTGGTGTTCAAAGTGGTGATCAAAAGCCCCAACGTGCAGCAGCTCGAATTCAAGGGCCAGCAAATGGTGGTCTCTGTGTTTGAGGCGCTCTGTTCCGATCCCGAGCGGCTTTTGCCCCGCGATCATCAGGAACGCTATGCGGAGGCCAAGGGCGATCTGCGGGTGATCTGCGACTATGTGGCGAGCATGACGGATGCAGCGTTGCTCAAGACCTATGAGCGGCTGTTTGCGCCGCGCATGGGATCGGTGTTCGACCGGCTTTAAACGAAAAAGGCGGCCCGAAGACCGCCTTTCCAAATCTCGCTGCAACCCCGATCAGGTGTTGAACAGGAAGTGCATCACATCGCCGTCTTGCACGATGTAGCCTTTGCCTTCGGCGCGCATCTTGCCCGCTTCTTTCGCGCCAGCTTCGCCCTTGCAGGCGATGAAATCGTCATAGGCGATGGTCTCAGCCCGGATGAAGCCACGCTCAAAGTCACCATGGATCACACCGGCGGCCTGCGGTGCGGCGGTGCCTTTGGTGATGGTCCAGGCGCGGGCCTCTTTCGGGCCGACCGTGAAGTAGGTCTCAAGGTGCAACAGCTCGTAGCCCGCCCGGATCAGACGGTCGAGACCGGCCTCGTGCAGACCCAGTTCCTCAAGGAACATCTCGGCTTCGTCGCCTTCGAGCTGGGAAATTTCTTCCTCGATCTTGGCGGAGATCACCACGGTGCCTGCGCCCTGCTCTTCGGCCATTTTCGCGACCGCGTCAGAGAAGGCGTTGCCCTTGGCGGCGTTCTCTTCCTCGACGTTGCAGACGTAAAGGATCGGCTTTTGCGTCAGAAGTTGCAGCATGTTCCACTGCTTGCGCTCTTCCTCGGTGATCTCGACGGTGCGGGCCGGTTTGTCGGCCTCCAGAGCCGCCTGCGCGCGCGCCAGAAGATCGTCCTGAAGCTTGGCCTCTTTGTCGTTGCCCTTGAGTTTGCGCACAAGGTTGGCGCGACGTTTGGCGATGCTTTCCAGATCGGCGAGCATCAGCTCCATCTCGATCACCTGCGCATCGTCCACCGGATCGACGCGGCCCTCGACGTGGGTCACGTCACCGTCCTCGAAACAGCGCACGACGTGAGCGATGGCGTCACACTCGCGAATATTTGCCAGGAACTGGTTGCCGAGGCCCTCACCCTTGGAGGCGCCTTTCACCAGACCCGCGATGTCGACGAAAGACATGCGTGTCGGGATGATCTGTTTCGAGCCGGCGATCTCTGCCAGCTTGTCCAAACGCGGGTCCGGCACCGCCACGTCGCCCACGTTGGGCTCGATGGTACAGAACGGAAAGTTCGCCGCCTGCGCCGCGGCGGTTTTGGTCAGCGCATTGAAAAGCGTCGATTTGCCCACGTTCGGCAGACCGACGATGCCCATCTTGAAGCCCATTGCGGCCTCCTTTGTTCGAAAGTCCTAGGCTGTCTAAGGCCCAACGCAGCCTCGCGCAAGCCGCGCTTTGCGGGAATCGTGCAACAGGCGTATCCTGACAGATGAAATGTCAGGAGAAATGATGGGGAGGCTGTCATGATCACACCGTATTTGCATTTCGAAGGCCATTGCGAAGAGGCCATGCGCGCCTACGCCCAGGTGTTGGGCGGCGATCTCGACCTCATGCGCTACAAAGACATGCCCGAGGCGCCCGAAGGCTACGCCCATTCCGAAGCCATCATGCATGCCGCGCTGATGTCGCCCTATGGCGATCTCATGGCCTCGGACTACCCGCCGCATGTCGCGTCCAAACCGCAATCTTCGGTCTCCGTCACCGTCTCCACCGACACGGTCGCCGACGGGCGGCGTATTTTCGGCGCTTTGGTCGAGGGCGGCGTGCCGACGATGGAATATGGTCCCTCCTTCTTTTCGCCGGGCTTTGGCATGTGTGTGGATCGGTTCGGCACAAGTTGGATCATCATGACCACGCCCGCGAAACCGGCAGGTTGAGGCTGGCCTGAGCCTCTGAACCCTTTGAGGCCGCGATAAACGCGCTGCCCCCTTGCTCTTGCCCCGCATTTGTTGCACTCCCTTTTGCGCAAGCTAATGGAGTGCCGCCACATGACCCGTATCGACGCCAAATTCGCCGAATTGAAAGCCGCCGGAAAGAAAGCTTTCGTCGCTTATGTCATGGCGGGCGATCCGGATGAGGCGAAGTCTCTCGAAATCGTCAAGGCGCTGCCCGAGGCCGGTGTCGACATCATCGAGCTGGGCCTGCCCTTCACCGATCCGATGGCCGACGGCCCGACCATTCAGCTGGCCGGTCAACGCGCGCTGGATCAGGGCATGACGCTGAACAAGACGCTCGGCTTGGCGAAAGAATTCCGCAAAACCGACACAACCACGCCGATCGTTCTGATGGGCTATTACAACCCGATTTATTCGCATGGCGTGGATCAGTTTTTGGCCGATGCGGTCGAGGCCGGGATCGACGGGTTGATCGTCGTGGATCTGCCGCCCGAGGAAGACGACGAGCTCTGCATTCCGGCACAGAAAGCGGGGCTGAACTTCATCCGTCTGGCAACCCCCACGACCGATGACAAACGCCTGCCGACCGTGCTGCAAAACACCTCCGGCTTTGTTTATTACGTCTCGGTGACCGGGACCACCGGGGCCGCCGCCGCGTCGGGCGCCGATGTCGCCCCGGAAGTGGCGCGGATCAAGGCCAAGACCGACCTGCCGGTGATCGTGGGCTTTGGCGTGCGCACACCGGAAAAGGCCGAAGAGATCGCCGCGGTCGCCGACGGCACCGTGGTCGGCTCAGCCATCGTCAGCGAGATCGCAGAAGGCAAATCGGTCGAAGAGGTTGCAGCCTATGTGAAGTCCTTGGCGGATGGCGCGCATCGCGCGTGACGCTTTAGGCTTCTGAATTTTCAGCCCATTCATAGAGCTGTGCGATGATCTCGCGCAGCTCTATGCCTTTCTGGGTCAGCGCATAATGCACCTCAGGCGGCGCCGCGCGCACCTCCTGACGCGTGACCAACCCACGCGCCACCAGCCCCGCAAGCCGCTCACTCAGCACCTTCGGCGAAATCCCCGGCAAACGGTCCTGTAAAGCGCCATAGCGCAGCGATCCCTCGCTCAAGTGCCAAAGGATCATCGCATTCCAGCGGTGACCAAGAAAGGCGAGCCAGTCCTCCGCCCCACAGCTCTCCGGCCCCGGAGGCCGGGTCGGACACTGTGCGAAAGAGGAATCGGAGGTCGTCATGGCGCTTCCCGTTTGGTGAGTGATGAGTCGCCATGCTTTGTGGCCGTTCCGCCCAACATGGCGGGGAAGACCAGTGAAAGACAAGGCAAGACAAATGAACCACATTTTGATCGTCGGCGGCACCGGGCACGTCGGACGTTTGATCGCGACGCGGATTCTGGCGACAGGCGCAGCAAGCCTGCACCTCGGCGGGCGCGACATGACAAAAGCAACACATCTGGCGCGAAAGCTCGGTTGTGCCGCCACGCATGTTGATCTGAATGACCCGGCCAGCTGGGACAAGGCGCTTATGGGCATCGACACGGTGATCACCTGTATCGACGCCCCCGATGCCGACTTTGCCCGCACCGTTCTCACAGGTGGGCTGCGCTATATCGACATCTCCGCGACGGACGCCGTTTTGCGTCGGATCGAAGATCTGGACCCTTTGGCTCGCGAAAACGGCGGGCTGGCCGTGCTGTCCGTCGGCTTGGCTCCGGGGTTGAGTACGCTCTTGGCAGAAGCCGCCTGTGTCGGTTTTGACAGTGTCGATCTCCTGCGCATCCATGTCCTTTTGAGCGGCGGCGATGCCCATGGCGCGGCGGCGATCGACTGGACGCTCGACAACCTGCGCGATCTGTCGCCGGGAGAGATCGAAAGGCTGCGCCCCGGCTCCGATGTGCCCGAAGTCCTCAGCATCCCGTTCGATTTTGCCGATCAACATGTGTTGCGCCGTCAGGGGCACACAAACGCCGCAACCCGGCTCGCGTTGATTTCGCCACTGATCACACGCAGCAGCCTGCGCCTGATGGCCACCCTTGCGCGGCGCCCCATTGGCCGTCGCCTGCTGCACTGGAGCCTGAGCCATCTGCGGATCGGTTCGGATCGCGCCGCCGTTGCAGTTCAGCTGCGTGGCCGGATTGAGGGGCAGGATGTAGAACGCTGGCGCCTGCTCGACGGGCGGCGAGAGGCGGAGATCACTGCGGCCGTGGCGGTCTTCGTCACCCTGGCGCTTGCGGGACGGACAGACTGCGGCGTGCATCACATCAATGAGCTCTGGACGCTGGACGATCTCGCGCCGCTCCTGCGTGACGAAGGGATCAGCCTGTTGCCAACCGAAACTTGAGAAAGCGACTGCCCTCATAAAGCGTCTCGCCGACCAGCGGCAAATGAGGGCATATGGGGGGCATATGGGGGCGGCGCACCTCAAGGGAATTCCCGGATCGCGCATGAGGCTCAGGATCGCAACCATGGGCACCCGGTCAAGCGCGCCCCGCGGACCACAGCATCAGGTTTTCGTCGCCCTTGTCCGCGCAGCTTCTCAGAAAACTGTCACATTTTATTGCCGATGTTTTTCTTGCCTCATCGGTTGAATCGCCCTAAGTGCAGCCCCCTAAAGCCGTTCCTTTTTGACCTTTGGGGGCCCGTTGGGGGAATGAGATGATCCAGACGCCGTATTACCTGATCGACAAGGCGCGCCTTCTTCCGAACATGGAAAAAATCGCCTGGCTGCGGGAAAACTCCGGGGCGAAGGCTTTGTTGGCGCTCAAGTGTTTCTCCACTTGGCCCGTGTTCGATTTCATGCGCGACTACATGGATGGGACCACGTCGTCCTCGCTCTATGAATTGCGCCTTGGGGCCGAGAAATTCGGCAAGGAAACCCATGCCTATTCCGTCGGATGGGCCGACAATGAGATCGACGAGGCGGTGAGCTACGCCGACAAGATCATCTTCAACTCGCTGGGCCAACTCGACCGCTTCGGCGACAAGGCCCGCGGCATCGCCACCGGCCTGCGCCTCAATCCGCGGTTCTCGACCTCAGGCTTTGATCTTGCCGACCCGGCGCGGCCCTTTTCGCGTCTGGGCGAATGGGACATGGCACGGCTTGAGATGGCCTCCGACCGCATCAATGGCGTGATGATCCACTATAATTGCGAGAATGATGACTTTGTCCTCTTTTCAGAGCAATTGAGCCGGATTGAACGCGATTTTGGTTCGTTTTTGAAAACTTTGGATTGGGTCTCTCTCGGCGGCGGCATTCATTTCACCGGCGAAAACTACCCGCTCGACAAGCTGGCGGATCGGCTGAAATCTTTCTCCGACGCGATGGGCGTGCAGGTCTATCTGGAACCCGGCGAGGCCTCGATCACCAAATCGACCACGCTCGAGGTTTCGGTGCTCGACATCATCGACAACGGTAAAAAGGTGGCCATCGTCGACAGCTCCATCGAAGCCCATATGCTCGATCTGCTGATCTACCGCGAAACTGCGAAACTACCGCAAAACGGCACGTATGAGTATCAGATCGCGGGCAAGACATGTCTGGCGGGCGACATCTTTGGCGATGCCAAATTCGACAAACCGCTCGAAATCGGGGATAAAATCTCCATCGACGATGCAGCCGGTTACACAATGGTTAAAAAGAACTGGTTTAACGGGGTGAAGATGCCGGGGATCGCCATTCGCGAACTCGACGGCTCCGTCAAACTGGTGCGTGACTTCGGTTACGAGGATTTCGTCGCAGCACTTGGCTAAGCGCTGCTCCATTCACCACCCGAAACGATAAGGGGGTCTCTACAGTTGAAACAGAACGTACTCATCATCGGCGCCGGCGGCGTCGCTCAGGTCGTCGCGCATAAATGCGCCCAAAACAACGATGTGCTTGGCGAAATTCATATCGCAAGCCGGACGCTTTCGAAATGCGAAGCGATCCTTGAGTCGGTCCGGGACAAGGCCGCGATGAAACAGGAGGGCGTTCTTGAGGCCCATCAGGTCAACGCGATGGACAGCAAAGCCGTCGCCGCCCTGATCGAGAAAATCGGCGCTCAGATCGTGATCAACGTGGGTTCCGCTTTCGTGAACATGACTGTGCTCGACGCCTGTATCGAGACGGGTGCGGCCTATATCGACACGGCCATTCACGAAGACCCGACAAAGATCTGCGAAACCCCGCCGTGGTATGGCAACTACGAGTGGAAGAAACGCGATCTCTGCGCCGAGAAGGGCGTCACCGCCATCCTCGGCGCGGGGTTCGATCCGGGGGTGGTGAACGCCTACGCGCGCTTTGCCATCGACATGATGGATGAGGTCAAGTCGATCGACATCGTCGACATCAACGCGGGTTCGCATGGCAAATATTTCGCCACGAACTTCGACCCGGAGATCAACTTCCGCGAATTCACCGGCGTCGTCTACTATTGGGAAGACGGCCAGTGGAAAGAGAAGAAAATGTTTGAGAGCGGGCACGATTGGGACCTGCCGGTCGTGGGCACCTGCCGCGCCTATCAGTCGGGCCACGATGAAGTGCACAGCCTCGCGACCAACTATCCGCAGGCCGATGTGCGCTTCTGGATGGGCTTTGGCGAGCATTACATCAACGTCTTCACCGTGTTGCAAAACCTCGGCCTTCTGTCCGAACAGCCGGTGAAAACCGCCGAAGGCCTCGAAGTTGTGCCGCTGAAAGTGGTCAAGGCCGTGCTGCCCGATCCCTCCTCTCTGGCGCCCAATTACGAGGGCAAGACCTGCATCGGCGATCTGGTCAAAGGCACCAAGGATGGCAAAGATTTCGAGGTCTTCGTCTACAACGTAGCGGACCACAAAGAGGCCTATAACGAGGTCGGCTCGCAGGGCATTTCCTACACCGCAGGCGTGCCGCCGGTGGCCGCCGCGATGCTCATCGCCTCTGGCGATTGGGACGCGGGCACGATGAAAAACGTCGAGGAACTGGACCCGAAACCGTTCTTTACCCTGCTCGACAAGATGGGTCTTCCGACCCGCGTGCAGATCGGCGGGCTTGGCGGCGAAGACAAGGCCTGGGACGCCTGATCGCGTTTTGACATCACGAGACTGAAAAAGCCCGCTTTTGGCGGGCTTTTTTTTCATCCCCATAGCGCGACTTAATCCTATGGAAAGGAGAATCACGGAGTCTCTGGCCACCTAAAAGCCGAGAGTCTCATGTCCGCATTGCGTAAGTTCCTCCTTCTGATCCTGACCCTCGGGCTACTGCCGGTTTGCCTGATTGCGGCAGAACCCGACACAGAGAGCGCATCCAATGCCGCCGTTTATGAACGCCAAATTCAATTGATCGGACGTCAAACTGCGCTTGCGCATCGTCTCGTCCGCAGCATGTGTTTTGTGCAGGCCGGCATCGATGTACCGCGAAATCGCACTCTGGTGTCCGACACGCGGCGCGAAGTCGCGGCCGCTTTTATGGCGCTCAAAGAGGGCGATCCCGCGCGCGGCATTGCCCCGATCAGCAATGGCAACATCCTGACCCAGCTCGGCTCCGCTGAAATGATCTGGAACGGGCTCGACAAGAAAGCGGCGGCTTTTCTGGCGGAGGGAATGCAGGATGAGGAGGTGTTGAAACTCACGTTCAAATCCCAGTCGCTCGAAAAGCTTTGGCGCAATGTGGCGCAATCTTTGGAGCTGAAAACCTCGGTCGAACTGCCCCCTGACCACCTGATGCGCAGCCGCCTCATTGCCACCGCTGGCGATCAAAGTCGGCTGCTGCAACTAGCGGGGAAGGACGCCTGTCTGATCTATCTCGATCAAGCTGAGGAGGCCAGTACCTCCCGTCGCGAAGACTTGGCGACGGACCTCTCGACCTTCAATCAGAACATCTTCAACCTGACCTTTACGCGGCCGGCGCAATCCGATGCGCCGCCCGTCCCCGCGCTTGAGCAAGCCGCCTTCAACACGTGGCAAAGCTGGGTAGGTCTTGAGCCCCTGTTCTATGCTCTGATCAACCCAAGCAATCAGGCCGCACTCCCCGCCCTGCTGCCGGAGCTGTCGTTCAGCATCGAGTATATGGACCTGCAATTGGTGGAAACGCTCGAGATTTTCATGGCGCTCTGAGCGGAGCCCCTGAAGACAGAGCCTTGGCGCCTTTCGAATTGCGCCTTGGAGTGCCTCGAAATTTGTGCGAATTGGTTATGCAATCAAACCAATTCGGCAAAGAAGAGTGATATGACGGTCATCACCAACATCAACGATCTGAAGCGGCTGCACAAACGGCGCACGCCGAAGATGTTCTACGACTATTGTGAAAGCGGGTCCTGGACCGAGCAGACCTTTCGCGAGAATGTGTCGGATTTCGACCAAATCCGCCTGCGCCAACGTGTTGCTGTTGATATGGAAGGCCGCTCCACCGCCACGAAAATGATCGGCCAGGACGTGGCCATGCCGGTTGCGCTGGCCCCCGTCGGCCTCACCGGCATGCAGCGTGCCGATGGCGAGATCAAAGCGGCGAAAGCGGCGGAGAAATTCGGCGTCCCCTTCACGCTCTCGACCATGTCGATCTGTTCGATCGAGGATGTGGCGGAACACACCAGCAAGCCTTTTTGGTTTCAGCTCTATGTGATGCGCGATCAGGACTTCCTGAAAAACATCATCCAGCGCGCCAAGGATGCAGGTGTCTCCGCCCTCGTTCTCACGCTCGATCTGCAAATCCTCGGCCAACGCCACAAGGACCTGAAAAACGGCCTCTCCGCCCCGCCGAAACTGACCCCTCCCGTGATCGCCGATCTGGCGACGAAATGGGGTTGGGGGCTTGAAATGCTCCAGACCAAACGCCGCAGCTTTGGCAATATCGTCGGCCACGCCAAAAACGTCGACGATCCGTCGTCGCTGTTCAAATGGACCGCCGAACAATTCGATCCGCGCCTCGACTGGGGTAAGATCGAAGCCATCAAAGAAATGTGGGGCGGGCCGCTGATCCTCAAGGGGGTGATGGAGCCGGAAGACGCCATCATGGCCGCCAAGGTCGGCTGCGATGCCATCGTCGTGTCGAACCACGGCGGGCGGCAGTTGGACGGCGCGCTGTCGTCAATCCGCGCGCTGCCGCCGATTTTGGACGCTGTGGGCGATCAGGTCGAGGTCCATATCGACAGCGGCATTCGCTCCGGTCAGGACGTGCTCAAGGCGATGGCGATGGGCGCGAAAGGCACCTATATCGGCCGCGCCTTTGTGCATGGCCTCGGCGCCATGGGCGAAGCTGGTGTGACCAAGGCGCTCGAAGTCATTCATAAGGAGATGGACATCTCCATGGCCCTTTGCGGGCGCAAACATATCGAGGATGTCGACCGCGACATCCTGCGTGTGCCGGAAGATTTCGCCGGACGCTGGGCCTAACGCCAAATGACGAGGCGGCCTCTGTGCCGCCTCAGTCTTTTCGCGTGGGCAGGCTCAGAATCGCCGGGAGGATCAACCCGATGAGCCCTGCCACTACCAGAAAGGCCACACGCAATCCGAAATGTTCGGAGAGATAGCCAATCGAGGTCGGCCCGACGAAAAAGCCGACAAAACCGATCATCCAAGCGCGGGAAATGGCCATGTCGCGTTGCCTGCGATGGCTGAGCTTGCCCAAAAGCGAGGTCGCCGTCGGCACGATCACCGCCAGCCCGGTGGCCATGAGCGCGATCCCCAGCAAAGCCATGCCCTGTGTCGGCGCCTGAGACAAGGCCACCGCGCCGCACATGCCGATGAGGCCCGACCAAAAGATCACGCGGCGCTCGCCCAAACGCTCCGTCGTCAACTGCCCGGCCAGTCGAAACGCGGCCATGGTAAACCCCAGCATCGCAGGCCCGAATCCCCCCTGCCCCGGCGCGCCGCCCAATTCGCGTTCCAGAAACAGCGCCGACCAAGTCTCCACCGTGTTTTCACTCACGAAGGCGACAAACATCATCAGAGCGATCAACAGGATCGCCCGCCAAGGCAGCCTATCGGGCGTCGGGCTCTGATCCTCGTCTTCCGCGACAAAGCCCCGACGTTCGATCGTCAAAATCCCCGCCGCAAAAATCACCACGCTCATCAGCGGCAGCACCTGTTCCAGCGCCATCCCGCGCGCGCGCATCGCCCCGACCGCCAGAGAGGCCATCCCGAAGCAGAGGGAAAACATCGCGTGATTGAGGTTCATGAGATGAAGGCCGTGCTGCTCCTCAAGGCTGGAAATCCGCAAATTGGCGTTCACGTCGAAACTCGCTACAACCATGCCCAAAACCAGCATGACGGGAAACAGGCTCAAGGGGCTGGTCACCAAAACCGGCAATTGCAACGCGATGAGCGAGCACAGGCCAAGGACCGGCAAGGCCAGCCGCCCGAGTTTTTTGTTGAGCGCCGGAGCAAGATACATGGCCAACATACCGCCTGCCGCCGAGCCCAAAAGCGCCAGCCCGAAGACGGCATCCGAGGCCTCGGCGCGCATTTTGACCACGGGCACCATGGCCGCGAATGTGCCCCACAGAAACCCAGTCGCCCCCAGAGCCGCCAAAGGCGTACGGGAAACGGTGATGGCCTTAAGGAGAGATTGTGACATGGTTTGATCCTCTGCATTTGGCCCGATGGAAGTCTTTATGGGATTCTCAAAGCGCTTTGAGAAATTGTTTTACAGGTAAGAGGGATGGTCCGCTGGACACAACAGATTTTTCACGCCACCAAGGCAAAGCCCCCCAAGAGGCCCCTTTGCGGGAAACCATGCGGCCCTGGCAACAAAAGCCTTCCCATTTCACCGATTCCCGTGTAAGGCCACGACTTCACGCGGGACTACAGCCTTGGAGGAGTCCCGCCCTATTTATGGAGAATTCAAAATGGCTGGTGAGATTCCTGATCTTATTGCCTTGGAACGTACGGGGACAGGCAAGGGCGCCGCTCGTCAGGCTCGTCGCGACGGTCTGGTTCCGGGGATCGTTTACGGTGATGACAAAGAACCGCTTCCGATCAACATCAAATTCAACGAGCTGCTGAAGCGCCTGAAACAAGGCCGTTTCCTGTCCACGCTCTTCAACCTCAAAGTTGAAGGCCAGGACGACGTCCGCGTGATCTGCCGCGGCGTTCAGCGTGACGTTGTGAAAGACCTTCCGACTCACGTCGACTTCATGCGTCTGCACCGCAACTCCCGCATCAACCTCTTCATCCCCGTCGAAATCGTCGGCGAAGAGGCCGCTCCGGGCATCAAACGCGGTGGCGTTGTGACCCACGTCCGTACCGACGTCGAGCTGATCGTGACCGCTTCCGACATTCCGGAAAAAATCACCCTCGACATCACCGGCGGCAACATTGGCGATGTGTACCACATCTCCAACGTGACCCTGCCGGCTGGCGTGAAACCGGTCATCGAACGTGACTTCGTGATCGCCAACATCGCAGCCCCGGCCGGTCTCGGCGGTGGTGCATCCGATGAGGACGAAGCTGCAGAGGCCGCTGCAGAGGAATAATCCTCCGCAGCCTCTGGCGAGATTTGAAACGCGGGTCCTTCGGGGCCCGCGTTTTTCGTTGTGGCCTTTCGCATGTCAGGGGGACTCGCAAATCCGGCGCAGAGGCTTTAGGTGTCATGTCCAAAGGAGACCCGCATGAAACTCTTCGTTGGCCTCGGCAACCCCGGCGCGAAATACGCGCACAACCGTCACAATATCGGCTTTATGGTTCTGGACCGGATCGCCGAGGATCATGGATTTGGCCCGTGGCGGGCGAAGTTTCAGGGCCAGATGACCGAGGGGCGTCTGGGCGGCGACAAGGTGATTTTGCTCAAGCCCGAAACCTTCATGAACCTCTCGGGCCAAGCCGTCGGCGAGGCGATGCGGTTCTACAAACTCACCCCCGCCGATGTGGTGGTGTTCCACGATGAGCTGGATCTGGCGCCTGGCAAGGTGCGGGTCAAATCCGGCGGCGGACATGCGGGGCATAACGGGCTGCGTTCGATCCATCAGCATATCGGTGCGGAGTATGACCGCGTGCGGCTCGGCATCGGGCATCCGGGGCATAAGGACCGTGTGGCACCCTATGTGTTGTCGGATTTCGCCAAGGCCGAACAAGACTGGCTCGACGATGTGATCCGCGGCTGCTCCGATGGTGCCGCCGCTCTGGCCGATGATGAGCCTGCAAAGTTTTCCAATGCGGTCGCGCTCAGAACCGCACCGCCGCGCAGCTCGACCGGGACCAAACCGCAAAAGGCGCAACCGGCAAAAACACCGGAACCGCCCGCCGAGGACACCCGCTCGCCGCTGCAAAAGCTCAAAGACAAATTCCAATGAGGTGGTGCGCGGCGTTCCTCGATCAGGCCCGCGCCTGCCGGAACCTTGGTTCGCCGTTCACCGCCACGCTGCTTGAGGGGTTTGCCAATCTCGGCCTGCCCGCCGGCCCCATAGCCAGGCGCATCACCACTTGGCCCGGCGACATTTCCGGCCATGGCGCCTCTGTCCCGCTGCGTCTGGCGGGCGCTTTGCATGGGCTTGTGATTGAGGGGCAAGACCCGGAATTGGCCTCATTCTACCCGCCGCATGGCCCGACAGAGGCGGAGCTGCACGAGGCCGCCTGTGCCGCCATCTCCCGACATGAGAGCTATGTCAGTGAACGCCTGAACGATGCGCCGCAAACCAACGAAGTGGCCCGGGCGGCAGCGCTGATCCTTGCGGCCGATGCTTTGACCGAACGGTTTGACCTGCCCTTGGTTCTGTCGGAATTGGGCGCGAGTGCGGGGTTGAACCTGAATTTCGACCGCTTTCGCCTCTGCGCGCCCGGCGGGGATTTCGGCCCCTCGGACAGCCCCGTGATCTTGACGCCCGATTGGCGCAGCCACGCGCCAAAGCCACAGGGATTTACCGTCGCAGACCGACAAGGCGTGGACCTCAGCCCGCGTGATCCGGTGTCGGAACGGCTCAGGCTTTTGTCCTTCATCTGGCCCGACCAGTCGGCACGGTTCAAGCGCATCTCTGCCGCGCTCGATCTGGCCGCAAAGCATCCGCCGCGCGTGGACCAAGCCGACGCCATCGATTGGCTAGAGGCGAGACTGTCGCAACGCTTGGACGGGCGTCTGCATCTGGTTTACCATACGGTGGCTTGGCAATATTTCCCGCAAGACACCCAGGATCGGGGGGAGGCCTTGTTGGCGGAAGCCGGCGCGCGCGCCACGGAAGACGCACCACTCGCGCGCCTTGCCATGGAGGCCGATGGGCATGGACCCGGTGCAAAGCTGACGCTCACGCTTTGGCCCGGCGGTACAGAATACGACCTCGGGCGGTTCGATTTTCACGGGCGCTGGATCGACTGGATCGCGCCACAACTGTGATGGAGATCAAAATGGAAAAGGCCCCTTCCCTCAATGTCTTGGGCGGCACGCTCGCGCCCTGCTCCACCGATCCTGTGACTGGATTTTTCCGCGATGGCGCCTGCAACACCTGCGCCGAGGATCATGGCAGCCACACGGTCTGCGCGGTGATGACGGCGGAGTTTCTGGCCTATTCGAAGTATGTCGGCAATGACCTGTCGACCCCGCGCCCGGAATATGGCTTTGCCGGTCTGAAACCGGGGGATCAGTGGTGCCTCTGCGCCGCGCGGTTCCTCCAAGCCCATGACGAAGGCTGTGCGCCGCAGGTGACGCTGGCCGCCACGCATTTGCGAGCGCTAGAGATCGTGCCTTTGGACATTTTGCGACGCCACGCTGCGGACGCATAAAAAAAGCCGCCCCAAGGGACGGCTTTTGCCAAAGACTTTCAGAGTGCGATCACTCCATGTCGCGGCCTTCTTCACCTGCGAGGTCCGCGCCCAGATGGCGCGCCACGGTGAAGATGTCTTTGTCACCCCGCCCCGAAAGGTTCACAACGATGATGTGATCCTTCGGCAAATCGCCCGCGATTTTCATCACATGGGCCACCGCATGGCTCGATTCGAGCGCCGGGATGATACCCTCCGTGCGGCAACAGAATTGGAAGGCCTCAAGCGCCTCCTTATCCGTGATCGACACGTAAGTCGCGCGCTTGGTGTCATGCAGCCAGCTGTGCTCCGGCCCGATCCCCGGATAATCCAGACCCGCAGAGATCGAATGACCTTCGAGGATTTGCCCGTCTTCGTCCTGCAACAGGTAGGTGCGGTTGCCGTGCAAAACGCCCGGACGACCGCCCGTCAGAGAGGCGCAATGCTCCATCCGGTCGTCAACGCCGTGACCACCGGCCTCGACGCCGATGATGTTCACGCTCTCATCGTCAAGGAACGGGTGGAACAGCCCCATGGCGTTCGAGCCACCACCCACAGCCGCCACGAGCGTATCGGGAAGACGACCTTCGCCTTCTTGCTCGGCCAGCTGCCAGCGGGTTTCCTGACCGATGATGGCCTGATAATCGCGCACCATCGCCGGATAGGGGTGCGGCCCCGCCACCGTGCCGATGCAATAAAACGTGTCGCGCACATTGGTCACCCAATCGCGCAGCGCGTCGTTCATCGCATCCTTAAGCGTGCCGCGACCGGACTCCACCGGCACAACCTTGGCGCCCAAAAGCTGCATGCGGAAGACATTCGGCTTTTGCCGCTCCACGTCGGTGGCGCCCATGTAGACGATGCACTCCAGACCGAATTTGGCACAGACCGTCGCCGTCGCTACGCCGTGCTGGCCCGCGCCGGTTTCAGCGATGATCCGGGTTTTGCCCATACGACGCGCGAGCAAAATCTGCCCCAGCACATTGTTGATCTTATGCGCGCCAGTGTGGTTCAACTCTTCGCGCTTGAGATAAATCTTCGCGCCACCCAGCTCGTCGGTCATCTTCTCCGCAAAATAGAGCGGCGACGGACGGCCCACGTAATGCTTCCAGAGATCGCGCATCTCTTCCCAGAACGCCGGATCGTCCTTGGCCTTGTTGTATTCCTCTTCCAAGGAGAGGATCAGCGGCATCAGTGTCTCCGACACGAACCGCCCGCCGTAGATACCAAAGCGGCCCTTCTCGTCGGGGCCACTCATGAAGCTGTTGAAAAGATCGTTCATCGCGATGCTCCTTTGCGGATCTCACAGGATGTAGCGCAGAGGCCCGGCACCGTAAAGCGCGCCCGTTTCCTTTGCTGCAAAAATACTCATGGATTGCCGGTCAAGCCGCGCGGATTGCCTCGATAAAGGCACGGATTTTCGCCGCATCCTTGACCCCCGGCGCGCTTTCCACGCCGGAGGAGACATCCACCTGCTTCGCACCCGTCATCTGGATCGCCAAGACGACATTCTCCGGCGTCAGCCCGCCCGCCAGCATCCAGGGCCGGTTCCAGGCGCGTTTGGAAATCAGCCGCCAGTCAAAGGCCAGACCATTGCCACCCGGCAAGTCCGCGCCTTTCGGGGCTTTGGCATCGACCAAAAGCTGGTCGCAGACCATGCCATAAGCGTCGAGCGCGGGCACGTCTTCGGCGGTTGCCACGCCCACGGCCTTCATCACCGGCAAGCCGTAGCGCGCGCGCACGTCCGCAACCCGCTCCGGGCTTTCCTTGCCGTGAAGCTGCAACATATCGAGCGGCACCTCTGAGGTGATGCGGTCGAGTTCCGCATCTGTCGGATTGACCACAAGCGCCACTTTCGCGACGCCCACCGGCACTTCCATCGCCAGATCGCGTGCGGTGGCGACCTCGACGTGACGCGGGGATTTCGGAAAGAAGACAAAGCCCAAGTACTGCGCCCCTGCGTCCACGGCAGCGGCGACCGCCTCGGGCGTTTTCAGCCCGCAGATTTTTACGCGTGTGTCCATCAGTCTGTCCGGGGCTCGCGGGTCAGCGTTCCAGCAAAGCGAGGACTTCGTCGCCCTCTTTCTTCGCCTTGTCGGTTTTCAGCTTGCTCACTTCGCGGGCCAACTGTTCCTTCTCGCGCTTATGCGTCGAGGCGGCGGAGCGGTGTTTGTATTCGCGCATCCATTCCCAGACGAAGCCGATCAAAAGCCCCGCTACGATGGCACCAAAGATCACCACAAAGAGCGGCAGGCTGATCGACATCGACACGCCGCTCAGCACTGCCAAATCGGCGGGCAGAAGATTGAGGGTCACCGTGCCCCGGTTCGCGATGGCAACAGTCACCAACACCACGGCAAGCGCCGCGAGAAAAGCGTAACGGATGTATCGCATGGGGAGGCCTCTATCGTCTTATTCGTCGTTCAAACGGTCGCGCAGCAGCTTACCGGTTTTGAAGAACGGCACGTGTTTTTCCTCAACAGGCACGCTCTCGCCGGTGCGCGGGTTGCGCCCCATTCTGGCATCGCGCTTCTTGACGGAAAACGCGCCAAAACCGCGCAGCTCCACCCGATCGCCACGCGCCATCGCTTCGATGATTTCCTCGAAAATCGTATTTACGATACGCTCCACATCTCGTTGATAAAGATGCGGGTTCTCGTCGGCGATCTTCTGGATCAGCTCGGACCGGATCATGAAAGTCCCCCCTTACATATCAGGCGCTTTTTGCGTTCTCATCTCATGCAGCAACATCGTCGTCCGCATGTGTTTTTCATAGACTGACTATAGGATGGGATCACGATCCGGGGAAGCGTCTCGTAGGGGACGGAGCAAGATTTTTTTGCCCTAATGTGCTGAGTTTTAGCCTAAAAATCCAACTTGCCGATGCGAATCTGGGCTTTTCCCCGCACCACCCGATTTGCCGCGTCGCGGCAAAGGCCAAAGCGATTCGGGCCACTTTGCGATGGCAAACCGCTTTTCCGCTCTGTTTCACTGCAAAATTCAGACGAAAACGATTTTTACCGCACGAAAGAGATCACATAAAAAAGGCCCCGCAAAAGCGGGGCCTTTCTATCAGTCTCTCGGAGGAGATTACTCGTCGCCGGACTTCAGAGCCGCGCCGAGGATATCACCCAGGGACGCGCCGGAGTCGGAGGAACCGTACTGTTCGACGGCTTCTTTCTCTTCCGCGATTTCGCGTGCTTTGATGGACAGACCCAGACGACGGGTTTTCTGATCCACGTTGGTCACGCGCACATCGATGTGGTCACCGATCTGGAAGCGCTCGGGGCGCTGTTCCGCACGGTCACGGGACAGGTCGGAGCGGCGGATGAAGGATTTCGCACCTTCATATTCCACTTCGATGCCGCCGTCTTCGATGGCGGTCACGGTCACGGTCACGATGGAGCCGCGCTTCACGCCCTCAACCGCACCGGAGAAGCTGTCGTCGAGAGCTTTGATGGAGAGAGAGATACGCTCTTTTTCCACGTCCACTTCGGTGACGACGGCTTTGACCATGTCGTTCTTGTGGTAGTTCTGGATGGCATCCTCGCCACGCTCTTCCCAAGACAGGTCGGAGAGGTGAACCATGCCGTCGATGTCGCCCGGCAGACCCACGAACAGACCGAATTCGGTGATGTTCTTGACTTCGCCTTCGACCACAGTGCCTTCCGGGTGAGTCTCGGCAAAGAGCTCCCACGGGTTGCGCATGGTTTGTTTGAGGCCGAGGGACACGCGACGCTTGGACGGGTCGATCTCGAGCACCATGACTTCCACTTCTTGGCTCGTGGAGACGATTTTGCCCGGGTGGACGTTCTTCTTGGTCCAGGACATCTCGGAGACGTGAACCAGACCTTCAACGCCAGCTTCCAGCTCAACGAATGCGCCGTAGTCGGTGATGTTGGTCACGCGGCCGGTGTGCACGGATTCGAGCGGGTATTTGGCTTCAACAGAATCCCACGGATCGTCCTGCAGCTGTTTCATGCCGAGGGAGATACGGTGAGTGTCTTTGTTGATCTTGATCACCTGAACCTTGATCGTCTCGCCGATGGAGAGGATCTCGGACGGGTGGTTCACACGGCGCCATGCCATGTCGGTGACGTGCAGCAGGCCGTCGACACCGCCGAGGTCCACAAAGGCACCGTATTCGGTGATGTTCTTGACGACACCGTCAACGGTCTGACCTTCGGTGAGGTTGCCGATGACTTCAGCGCGCTGTTCTGCACGGGACTCTTCGAGGATCGCACGACGGGAGACAACGATGTTGCCACGACGACGGTCCATCTTGAGGATTTGGAACGGCTGCTTGAGACCCATGAGCGGGCCAGCGTCGCGCACCGGACGGACGTCGACTTGGGAGCCCGGAAGGAAGGCAACAGCGCCGCCCAGATCGACGGTGAAACCGCCTTTGACGCGGCCAAAGATGGCGCCTTCGACGCGCTCTTCGGAAGCGTAGGCTTTTTCGAGACGATCCCAGGCTTCTTCGCGACGGGCTTTGTCGCGGGAGATGACGGCTTCGCCACGGGCGTTTTCAACGCGGTCGAGGAACACTTCGACTTCGTCGCCAACGGCCACGGAGGGTGCTTCGCCCGGGTTGGAGAATTCTTTCAGATCAACGCGGCCTTCCATTTTGTAGCCGACGTCGATGATGGCTTGACCTGCTTCAATCGCGATCACTTTGCCTTTGACAACCGAGCCCTCGGCCGGGGTGTCAATTTCGAAGCTTTCATTCAGGAGGGCTTCGAAATCCTCCATAGATACGTTCTGAGCCATGTGGTCTCTAGATTCCTTTTCATACGTTTATGCGGGCCGGGCGGTTGTCTCCACCGGTCTTGATTTCAGATTGCCTATAAAACCAACGCTCAGAAGGCACTGCGGGAAAAACACAAATCAGGGCCGAAGCTGTTCTTCGACCCTGCCCGGAGTGTCTTGATGACGTCTGATGGCCTCATAGACTGGCGCGCGTATAGGCGCGAATCCCGTGAAAAGCAAGGGAAATCAGCTTTGCCCCGCCCTCACGCCAATCCGTCGAGACGCTCAAGATAGGCTGCGTCGTTTTCGCCCGAGAGCCGCGCGTAGGGGAAGGCGGAGCCGTAGGTGGCGACGCTGGTGGCGGTTTTGGCGAAGAGTGCGATGAGTTCGCGGGCGCGATCGGGAGTGATCACCGGATAGCTGTTGTCCTCCTGCAGCCCTAACTCCTGCTCGAAACCGAGGATCGAGTCATAGGACATCGACCAATCGGCAAAGGGCGAGGTTTCCATAGCCTCTTCGTGCAGCAGAATCTCTACATTCTGATGCCGGTCGTCAGCCGCGATGCGGGTCATGAGCGCGTCGATATGCAGCACCGGACCGTGCAGCGCCTGAAAGAACTGCTCGTCGATGCGCAGCAGGATGCCGGTCACATCATGATCGGCATTGAATTTGATGGCGGTCCGCAGGATGTCGAGATCCGAGGGGTGAAAATCTTCATGGCGGGCAACAGAACGATACAGAACTTGTACATAGGGGGTTACGCGGCGCTCCATATCGGGTCCTCCTCGCGCAAAAGTCCAACTGCACAGTCCATGCAGTCGCGCGAAATTGCCCCAGCGTAAGGGAACAGGCAAGATAAATTCGCACAGCACTGTTCAAAAAAGAAAAGGTGGCCGCAAAATTTTGGCCACCTCCATCAAAGTCACATATATTTTAGCACAGCTGAGCACCTCAAAAGATCACGCTGCGGCTCAATTCAAATCCGTGACCAGATCATAGGCTGGCGTGCGAACCTTTTTGAGCGGCAAAAGCCAATCGCTCTCGGCCTGTCGCGTGCCAAGCGCAAGCGCCACGACGGATTTGAGGCCTTTGTCTTTCAACCCGAGAATCTCATCGAATTTCGCGTTGTCGACCCCCTCCATCGGCGTGCTGTCGACCTCAAGCTCGGCGGCGGCAGCCAGCGCAAAGCCCAGTGCATTATAGGTCTGACGTGCGGCGTGATCGAAATTCACGTCATCCGGGCGCGGCAGGTAAGACGCCTTGAGCGTGTCGTAATAGGTGTCGAGTGCCGCCTCGGTGCCCGGACGTTCGACCGCATGACGGGCCACGAC
Source organism: Celeribacter naphthalenivorans (assembly GCF_020524585.1). GTDB lineage: Bacteria > Pseudomonadota > Alphaproteobacteria > Rhodobacterales > Rhodobacteraceae > Celeribacter > Celeribacter naphthalenivorans. Next base: position 254,712 of record NZ_JAIVLK010000004.1, on the reverse strand, counting down.
CGCATCGATCCGCGCCTCCGTGTAGGTGTCAAACGCGGCGAAGACCAAGAAATGCGAACTGTCCGTCACCAAATCCTTGGCATTGGCCGCCGCTTTGAGTTTGGATTTCAGCTCGGCGTTGCGGATGACGAAGAGGTGAAAGGGCTGAAGCCCGGACGAAGTCGGCGCCATGCGGATGGCTTCGACGATCCGGGCCACTTTGGCCTCGTCCACCGGTTTCTACCGGTCCATAACTTTGGTGGCATAGCGCCAGTTCAATTTGTCGAGAAACATGAGATGTCTCCAAGAGAGGTTGCGTTGCCCTCAATCTGCGCGCACCTGCAGCGACACACAAATCTCCCGAAACGCACATCCCGCTCCACCCTTTCCGCAGAGTTTTGTTTTCATTAAACAAAAACGCGCCGTTTTGCCCCGGCGCCGATGCCGCTGAGCAGAAACGATCCGCTCACCTCATGAAATATCTGACAACCCAAGCCGGTCGGCATCAAATCCGATCTCCGCAAAGCGGCGCATGACCTGCGCCTCGAACTCCGGATCGTCCAGCCACAGGCATTGCGAGAAATACCAAGTGAGAAATTTCGTGTAATCACGCCTGCCCGCCAAAGCCTGCTCCAGCGCGGGGGCGAAGTCCTCCGGCGTCCGCACGATCCCCGCCACCTGATCGAAATCGGCGCGCGCGAACAAAAGCGTCGGCGTGCCATGCAGGAAGCCTTCGAGAGAGGCCGCCGAATTGGCCGAGACCGTCACCGCCGCCTGACGCAACAGGTCATGCACATTGGCGTTGGTCTTGATCGGCCTGTAACCCAGCTCTTTCAGGCCCTTGATCACCTGCACACCTTCGTCTTTGCGGATCGGATGCGGTTTGATGTAGACGGGACGCCCGCCCGCACCCTCCAGCACAGTGCGCAGCATCTCATCGAGCCCCATATAGGCATGCCCGCGACGATAGGGCGGCGGGCCTTGCAGAAAGACCACGATGCCCTCTGGGTCGATTTCCTCAACGGATTTCTTTTGATGATAGCGCGAGTTGCGCTGGTCGGAAAACCGCACCCTGAGCGTGGCCACATAGGCCTCCGCCTCCACCGGATCGACCGTCTCTGGATCGAAAGGGCGTTCGGCGATAGAGCTGTCGGCCAGCACGCCTTTGGGGTCCAGATGCCAGCAGCCCTCAAGATAGGCCAGCGCAGAAATCAGCACATCCGGATGCGGTTTGCGGGCATTGTCAACGACATGAAGGTTGCCGTCCGGCGCTGTGGGCGGGAAGCGTGGGGCGATCTCCACCCTGCCGCCGCGCCGTTCGATCATGCGTTTGAGGCGCGGATAAAGCGACGCCATCTTGCCCGCCTCCAAGGCCGCCCTCTCGTGATCGGGCAGATGGAGGACGAGCTTGGCCGTCATCCCCGCCGGGCCTCGATCAGGGCGATCACCTGAGCCACCGCCTCGTCGATGCTCATCTCGGTCGTGTCGATCACGGTGGCATCGTCGGCGGGTTTCAAAGGCGCTGTGGCCCGCGCCGCGTCGCGCTCGTCGCGTTCACGCAGGTCTTCCAAGACGGCCTCCAAAGAGATGTCTTCGCCCTTCGCGACCAATTCCTTATGCCGCCGTGTCGCGCGCACCTCGTCGGAGGCGATGACATAGAGCTTCACTTCGGCGTCCGGGCAAATCACCGTACCGATGTCGCGCCCGTCCAAAACGGCACCGCCTTCACGACGGGCAAAGGCCTGCTGAAAGTCCACCAAAGCGGCGCGAACTTCGGGCACGGCGGCCACGCGCGAGGCGGCCTGTCCGGCATCGCCCGAACGCAGATCGTCACGCTCCAAATCCTTCGCCGTCAGGGACTCTGCCGCCTCGATCGGCGTCAGCCCTTCGAATGTCTTCGCCCCTGTCGCACGGTACAAAAGCCCCGTGTCGAGATGGGCAAATCCGAAATGCTTGGCGACAGCTTTGGAAATCGTGCCTTTGCCGGCGGCGGCGGGGCCATCGATGGCGATGCAGAAACTCATGTGAACCTCCAGTTCGGGAGACAAGTTCTGACTCAGCCGCGCGGGCGTGTCAATTTCCGCGCTTCAGTTGTTCCGCGTCACATAGGCGCCGAGGTCTGTCATCAGCTTCTCGAAAACCGGGAAAGAGGTGGCAATCGGGCTGCCGTCATCGACCATCACCGGCTCTTTCGAGGCCATGCCCAGCACGAGAAAGGACATCGCAATCCGGTGGTCGATATGGGTCGCGCAGGTGGCGCCGCCTTTGACGCCGTTCGCCCCCTGACCATGGACGATCAGCGTGTCCTCGTCCTCTTCGATGGTCACCCCGCAAGCCTCAAGCCCGCGCGCCATGGCGTCGATGCGATCCGATTCCTTGACGCGCAATTCCTTGACGCCCCGCATCACCGTGGTGCCCTCGGCATAGGCCGCAACCACCGACAGGATCGGATATTCGTCGATCATCGAGGCGGCGCGTTCGGGCGGCACTTCGATGCCTTTGAGTTTCGAGTATTTCACGCGCAGATCGGCCACCGGTTCGCCGCCCTCTTCGCGCTCATTCTCGAACGCGATCTCGGCACCCATCTCGACCAACGTCGTGTAAAGCCCGTTGCGCGTCAGGTTCTGGCTCACGCCCGGCACGAAAATATCCGAGCCTTCGACGATCAACGCCGCACAGACCGGGAAAGCCGCAGAGGACGGATCGCGCGGCACGGCGACCTCTTGCGGGGTCAATTCGGGGCGGCCGGTGAGGGTGATTTTATTGTAGCCCTCGGGGGTTTTCTCCGTGACGACCTCGGCCCCAAACCCCGTGAGCATGCGCTCCGTGTGGTCGCGGGTGGCTTCTTTCTCGATCACCACGGTTTTGCCCGGTGCGTTGAGCCCCGCAAGCAAAACTGCGGATTTCACCTGCGCGGAGGGCACCGGCGTCTCATATTCCACCGGCACCGGATCAGCAGCGCCCACAAGCGTCAGCGGCAAACGTCCGCCAGAGCGCCCAACCGACCGCGTCCCGAAGAGCGCCAAAGGATCGGTCACCCGCGCCATCGGCCGTTTGCGCAAAGAACCGTCGCCCGTGAAGGTCGTGCAAAAATCATATGTCGCCACGCAGCCCATGATCAGCCGCACCCCCGTGCCCGAGTTGCCGCAATCGATGATGTCTTCGGGCTCCGTGAACCCGCCAACGCCCACACCATGCACGGTCCATTCGCCCGCGCCCTCGCGCACCACATCAGCGCCCAAGGCCTGCATCGCCTTGGCGGTGTCGAGCACGTCTTCGCCCTCCAACAGCCCGGTGATCTTGGTCTCGCCCACCGCCATTGCACCGAAAATCAGCGCCCGGTGCGAAATGGATTTGTCGCCGGGCACCGCAGCCGTGCCTTTCAAAGGCCCGTTCTTGCGCGATGACATCGGGATCGGGGTGCCGTGGCTGGACATGGGTCGTTCTCCTCACATTCTCCGGAGACCTGATAACGCAAGCCCGGCAGGCGGTCTATCGGCTGTCTTCATTGCAGCCAAAATACTCAGATGTTTCCGTCAGTTTTTGCGAAAGGTCATGTAATGCGGCGTGCGGCCTTCGCGGATCGCCTTTTTCTCGTAACGCGTCGAGAACCAATCCGACCACGGCTTGCGCCAATCCTCGGCGCTCTCGCCCAGCCATTCAAACCCTGCGCGCGGCACCTCTTCCATGGTCTGGCGCACATAATCCGGAATGTCGGTCGCCACCCGGAATTCCGCACCGAGTTTCAGCGCGCGGTAGAGCGGCTCGAGATGCTCTGCGGTCACGAAACGACGGCGGTGGTGACGGGCTTTCGGCCAGGGATCGGGGTAGTTCAGAAAGGCTTTGTCGAGACTTTCGTCCGGCAGCACATCAAACAGATCACGTGCATCACCCGCGTGGATCGCCACATTGTCGAGGCCGCCCACACGACGGATATGACCGAGGCACGACGCCACGCCATTGACATAGGGCTCACAGCCGATGATCGCCACATCGGGATAGCTCTGCGCCATATGGATCAGATGCTCGCCAGCGCCAAAGCCAACCTCGAGCCAAACGGGTTTGCCGCCGAACCGCGCGCTCAGGTCGAGCTTTTCGCGCTCCGGGTTTTCTTCCCAGGTCACCGGCCCCGGGGCAAGTTTGGGCAGGTCCTCTTCGAGGTAATCCTTTTGCGCCTGATTGAGCGTCTTGCCGTGAATACGGCCATAGAAATTGCGCCACGGAGCACCGGAGGTGTGGCCGCTTTCGTGTGCGCCGGAGGCGTGACCACCCTCTTCGGCTCCTGATTGGTGCTGTTGATCGTCAGACATGGAAAACCCCGCGTGTTACGGCGGGGCTTTTGCCAAGAAACGGACTGGAAAGCAATGGAAAGCAATCCAGACTGACCGGACCCGCCCTCAGGCCCGCTGAATCATGTAAAGCCCCGCCGCCATGGTCAGCATGCCTGCGGCGCGCATCGCGGAAATCGGCGCCCGCGCGGCGCCGAACAGACCGAAGTGGTCGATGACGCCCGCAGAGAGAATTTGCCCCAAGAGCACAAAGAACACCGCATTCCCCACGCCGAAGCGGGGCGCGATCGTGGTGATCGAAAGGATGTAGAAGGCAAAGAGCACACCCGCGAAAAACAGATGTGCCGGTTGGTGCAACAGCTCCCGGACCGGCACGGGCGGGCCAAGAACGGCGCGATAGACAAAGATCGAACTGAAGGCGACAACGGCGAAGACCAAGGCCGCCAAAGCAGGTGACCCCAAGCGCGCGCCCAGTTGCGCGTTCAAGGCGGCAAAGATCGGAATGCCGATCCCGGCCATGAGCATCACCAAAGGGTCGCGCAGGGTCTCGGACATCTCGGCCTCCTGTTGGCGATTACCCGCGCCCACGGTAAGGCGGCACGCCCTGATCGGGGATCCAGACGTCTTTTGGATCCGGTCCCGAGGCCCAAAACACGTCAATCGGAATGCCTCCGCGCGGATACCAATAGGCGCCGATGCGCAGCCACTCGGGGTCGAGAAACTCGGTCAGGCGCTTGCCGATATAGACCGAGCAATCCTCGTGAAACGCGCCGTGATTGCGGAACGAGCCGAGGAACAGCTTGAGCGATTTGCTCTCCACCAGCCATTTGCGCGGGATGTAGTCGATCATCAGATGGCCGAAATCCGGCTGGCCGGTCATCGGACAGAGCGAGGTAAACTCGGGCGCTGTAAACCGCGCCACATAGCGCTGGCCCTCATGGGTGTGCGGCACACGTTCGAGCACCGCTTCCTCAGGGGAGGCCGGCAAAGCAGTCGCGCCGCCGAGTTGTGTCAGGCTGGATGTGTCTGTCTTAACCATGGCTCTCTCTGGCTCCAAAATAAAAGGGCGGGAAATCCCGCCCTTTTGTCTATGGCCGATCAGACCGCGTTGTTCAACGCTTCTGCCAGATCGGTAAGTTCCCAACTGAACCCACCGTCGGCCTCGGGCGCACGGCCGAAATGGCCGTAGGCGGCGGTGCGTTGGTAGATCGGTTTGTTCAGCGCCAGATGGGTGCGGATGCCGCGCGGGGTCAGGTCCATCACCTTCGGGATCGCGGCTTCGATCAATGCCTCATCGACTTTGCCCGTGCCATGCAGATCGGCATAGATCGACAGGGGAGCAGCCACACCGATGGCGTAGCTGAGCTGGATCGTCGCCTTGTCGGCCAGCCCCGCCGCCACGACGTTTTTCGCCAGATAGCGCGCAGCATAGGCAGCCGAACGGTCCACTTTGGTCGGATCCTTGCCGGAAAACGCCCCGCCACCATGCGGTGCTGCGCCACCATAGGTGTCCACGATGATCTTGCGCCCGGTGAGCCCCGCGTCGCCATCGGGGCCGCCGATGACGAATTTGCCGGTCGGGTTGACGTGCCAGACCGTGTTCGCGGTCAGCCAGCCGTCGGGTAGCACCTCTTCGATGTAGGGCGCCACGATGGCGCGCACGTCGTCAGAGGTCAGGCTTTCGTCCAGATGCTGGGTCGACAACACGAGCGAGGACACCTCGACCGGCTTGCCGCCTTTGTAGCGCACGGAAAGCTGCGCCTTGGCGTCTGGGCCCAACACCGGCTCGGTGCCGTTTTTGCGCACCTCGGCCAGACGGCGCAGAATAGCGTGAGAGAATTGGATCGGGGCGGGCATCATCGCCTCGGTCTCATTCGTCGCGAAGCCGAACATGATGCCCTGATCGCCGGCGCCCTCGTCTTTGTTGTCCGCGGCATCGACGCCTTGGGCGATATGGGCGGATTGTTCGTGCAGGAGGTTCGTCACCTCCAGCGTCTTCCAATGGAACTTGTCCTGTTCATAACCGATGTCGCGTACACAGTCGCGCACGATACCGTCGACCTTGTCCATGTAGCCGCGCAGCTTGTCCTGATCGGTGAGGCCGATCTCGCCGCCGATGACGACGCGGTTCGTGGTGGCGAATGTCTCGCAGGCGACGCGCGCTTCGGGCTCTTCGGAAATCAAAGCGTCGAGGACGGCATCGGAAATGCGGTCGCACACCTTGTCGGGGTGACCTTCGGAAACGGATTCCGAGGTGAATACGTAGTCTTGGCGGGACATGGGGGTCGTGCTCCATTAGATTATGTCGCCCACACGTCAGGAAGCCGTTGTGTGGGCCGTTGATGAACATGCGATATGCCGCTGGCGGGAGGGGGTCAATCGGTTTTTCTGCCGGGCCCCCTCCGCGTTCCTGCCCATCCTGCTATCACAAGGAGGATTAACAAAGCCCAAACGGGCGCTTCTTTAAGCTGCATATAAGGGGTCTCGGTGAGCTTTCCGGGCAGCGGCGCAGTGAAGGCACCGGAGCTGCCCAGAGGGATTTGCGCCAAGACCTCGCCACGCGCATTAATGAGCGCAGAGACGCCGGTGTTGGCGGCGCGCACCATCGGCAACCCGGCCTCGATCGCCCGGAACCGCGCCTGCGCAAGCGCTTGTTGCGGCCCGGAAAATTTACCGAACCACGCATCATTGGTCATCTGCAACAGCCAATCGGGCCGGGCCTCCGTGCGCAGATCGCGCGGAAAAATCGCCTCGTAGCAAATCAGCGGCAGGGCCTGCCCCAAGGCGCCCGTATCGAACAGCTCAGGGCCCGGACCGGCGGAATAGCCATAGCCATTTTGCGCGGTGAAGGCCCGCAGCCCGATCCGTTCCAACAGCCACGGCAAAGGCATATATTCCCCGAAGGGCACGAGGTGATGTTTGTCATAGCTTTCGATCACCTGCCCCGCCTCATCGAGGTGAATGGCGCTGTTGTAACCCTGCATCCCGTCGACTCGGTTGAGACCGACAACGGCGCGGGCGGGGGCGGCCACTTCGGCAATCTCGCGCAGATAGGGACCGGCGGCGTAGAGCGGGGCTGCGACGGAGGTCTCGGGCCAGATCACCAGATCGGCGGGGGCTTCGGAGGCATCGGGCGCGGTCAGGTCGAGCGCGCGATTGTAGAAGACGGGGATGTAATCCGGGTCCCATTTGAGGTGCTGCGGCGCGTTGGGTTGCACCACGCGAATGTTATGCGCGGCGTCCGGGGGCATCGGTTGCGACAGGCGGTAGGCCCCGCCGATCCATGTGGCGATGAAACAGACGACCGCCAGCGCCGCCACCCTGCGGGAGCGTCGCAGCACCACATGGGCCAAAAGCGCGGCATAGGCGAAACTCAGCGCGGTGAGCGCATAGGGGCCGATGAAGGCGGACACCTGCGCGATGGGGGTGTCGAGCCAGATGTAGCCGGGCATGGCCCATGGGAAGCCGGTGAAGACATGCCCCCGCGCCAGTTCCATAAGCCCCCAGAACGCGGCCAAACCCGGCAAGCCGGTTTTGAGTCGTTTTGCCAAGAAGAAAGCCAAGGCCCAGAACAGCGCCAGGCCGCCCGCCATGAAAAACAGCGCGAAGGGGATCATCCAGCCGTGCCGCCATGGCTCGACCAGAAAGGGGTTCACGATCCAGCTGAGCGAGATCAGAAATGTCGCGAGCCCGACAAGCCAGCCGCGCAGGGCGGCCTGTTTGGGGGTGAGCGCCATGCGCCAGCTGATCGCCGCCATGGTGAGGCCGATCAGAGCCACCGGCCAAAAGCCCAAGGGCGCCTGTCCGGCGGCGATCAACAGGCCTGCGCCTGCGGCAAAGGCCCGCGGCGGTGTGATCACGTGCCGCAGGCGAGACAGGCGAAGTGCCATGTGTTTCAGGCCTCGGTCTTGGGTTTGACGGCGGAAGGAAGACGCACGCGGATGCGTTTGATCCGGCGCGGGTCGGCGTCGATGATTTCGAACGCGGCCCCTGATGGATGCGGGATCACCTCGCCACGCGCGGGCACGCGGCCCGAGAGCAAAAAGACCAAACCGCCCAGCGTATCGATCTCCTCGTCCTCTTCCTCATCGGCAAGACGCAGGCCAATCGCGGCCTCGAACTCGTCCAGAGGGGCTTTGGCCTGAGCGATAAACACGCCGGGGGCGGTCTGGCTCCAGAACACATCCTCGTCGATGTCGTGCTCGTCTTCGATTTCGCCGATCACCTGTTCGACCAGATCTTCGAGCGTCACCAACCCATCCACACCGCCGTATTCGTCGATCACCAGAGCCATATGCATCCGGTCCGACTGCATCTTTTGCAGCAGGATGCCGATGGGCATGGAGGGCGGCGCGAAGATCAGCGGGCGCAGCATTTTCTTGAGGTTGAAACGCTCCGCGCCCTTGCCGTTAAAGCCGTGCTGAAGCGCGAAGTCTTTCAGGTGCACGAGGCCCACGGGCGTATCGAGCGTGCCTTTGTAGACCGGCAGACGGGTCATGCCGCTTTCGCGGAAGACCTGTACCAAATCCTCTTTTCGGATGTCGGAGGGAACGGCGACGATATCCGCTTTCGGCACGGCCACATCATCCACACGCATGCGGCGCAGGTTGACCATGCCCGGGCGCTGCGCAGGCGGGACCTGTGCGGCAGGGGCCGGTGTGTCAGCAATCGTCGGGGTTTTAACGGGTTTAGAGGAAAACGCCGCCTTGATGCGATCGAACCAACCTGCGGATTTTACACCTGTGGGGATCTTTGTGTCGTTCGCGTGGCTCTGCGTTTTACTTATGGGGTCCGTTGGCGCGCTCTGCGCTGCCATAGAAGACCCAGGCTCAGTGTCGCCCATGTGCCCTTTCCAACATACGTCCTTTCAATTTGTGGCGGCCCAAACGTGGCCGTTCGCCTAATATGGGTCGTCCAACCCCAAGGTTGCAAGTATTTCGACCTCTGTGCCTTCCATAATTTCGGCATCTTGGTCGGATATGTGATCATAACCCAACAAATGCAACAGGCCATGAACGATCAAATGCGTGACATGATCCGCCATCGGCTTGTCGGCCTCTTGGGCCTCGCGCACGCAGGTGTCGTATGAAATCGCGATGTCGCCCAATTCGATGGTGCCGTCGAAGTCCTCCTCCGGCATCGGCGGACGTGCGCCGGGCGTGGCACGCTCCTCAGCAGGCCAGGACAACACATTCGTTGCCTTGTCTTTCTCGCGAAAATCCGCGTTCAGCACTTTGATCCGGGCATCGTCACAGGCCAGCACCGAGCCTTCGCAGAGCTCCGCCTCCAGCCCCAAATGCGAACAGAGCGCCGCAAATGCGCGCTCTGTCAGCTCTTCCAATCCCGCCTCATCCCAGCGCGGGTCTTCGATGATCACGTCCACGGCGTCCACCTGCGGTTATTGTGCCCTTATTGAGCCTCGTCCGCTTCATAGGCCTCGATGATCGCCGCGACAAGCGGGTGACGCACCACGTCTTTCGACGAGAAGTAGTTGAACGAGATGTTCGGCACGCCCGCGAGGATACGTTCGGCGTCGCGCAGACCCGATTGCACGCCGCGCGGCAAATCGACTTGGGATCGGTCGCCGGTGATCACCATGCGCGAGCCTTCGCCCAGACGGGTCAGGAACATTTTCATCTGCATGGTGGTGGCGTTTTGCGCCTCGTCCAAAACCACGAAGGCGCGGCTCAGAGTACGGCCCCGCATGAAGGCCAAAGGCGCGATCTCGATGGTCTTTTCCTCACGCATCTTCGCGACCTGCTTGGCGGGCAGGAAATCATTCAGCGCATCGTAAAGCGGCTGCATGTAGGGATCGACCTTCTCGTCCTGCGTGCCGGGCAAAAAGCCCAGACGCTCCCCCGCCTCGACGGCCGGACGCGACAGGATCATCTTGTCGACATGGCCGTTGATCAGCATGTTCACGCCGACTGCGACGGCAAGATAGGTCTTGCCGGTGCCCGCAGGCCCGATGCCGAAAGCCAATTCGTTTTTGAACAGGTTCTGCACATAGGTCTTTTGCGCCTCTGTGCGGGGCTCCACGAGTTTCTTGCGGGTCTTGATCTCGACCTCGCCGCCGCGGAACATTTCCATCTGATCGCCCGGCAATCCCTTATCCGCCGGCGTCTCGCCCATACGGATCATGCCGTCGATGTCGCCGGGTTCGATCTCGCGACCGGCTTCGAGTTTGCCGTAAAGTTCTTGCAACACGGAGGCTGCGCGGCCACGGGCGGAGCCAGTGCCCATGACGGACAACATATTGCCTCGTCGGACGATCTGAACCTCGAGCTTATGCTCGATCTGAGCGAGGTTTCGGTCGAATTCGCCGCACAGGTCAATCAGCAACCTGTTGTCATGGAATTCAAGAAGCGTTTCGTGGACTGCGTCCTGCGATTTCGGGGGTGTCAACGCGCTCAGGCCCAAATATGTCTCTCCGATTATGGTCCGACTCTGGTGATCATTCCTTCCCTCATGGTGCCAAGGGATTGCGGTCCTGGCAAGCGGGGACACAAAATCTTCGCAAATGGCTTTGCAAGGGGCCGCCCAACCCGCAATCAAATGATCAAAAAACAGGCAGAAAACCTTAACGATGAAAAACGGCCACCCTCGGGGAGTGGCCGTTGAAAATCACATATCATGAGCGGTTTTAGACCGGATCAGGGAAAGACGAGCCGTCTTTATAGGGACCAATCGCGGTGTTGGGCTCCGCGACACCGGAGCAGACCGGCTTGCCGTATTTGTCGACACGTGCGGAGAGGTATCCCTCGACACCGTCGTCGATGATCCAGTGGTCACAACCGATCGGATCGATCCAGATGCCAGCCACCAGAGTGGACAGGTGTTTACTGTCGAACCCACGGTCCACGGTTTTGTCTTTCTTGTGCGACTCATAGCCCGCTTCGCCCATCACCGCCTCCGTACAGGCGGTGGTGGAGCCGAGGACGGCGAGAAGGGCGATGGATTTCAGGACGTTCATCGTCACTCTCCTCACTTGATACAGATGATTTCGACGCGGCGGTTTTGCTGCATGCCAGCGGCGGTCGCATTGGAGGCTGTCGGCATCCGTTCGCCATAGCCACGCACATCGGCGATCCGAGCGCCGGTGCTTTGCGCGATCTTGGCCACCGCATTGGCGCGGTTGTAGCTCAGGCGCATGTTGTATTCGTCAGAGGCGCGGCTGTCGGTGTGACCGATGATGATATAGGCCGTGGCGTTCGCCTGAGAGAAGAAGTCCGTGAGGCGTTTGCGGCCTGCCGCGGAAATCGCGTATTTATCGGTGGCAAACAGTTGATCCGAATTCATCACGGCACAGCTTTGCACCGGGTGACAGGTCGGGTTGCCCTGACGGTCCACTTTCAGGTCCATATAGCCTTCGGCGCCGTCGTCCATGACCCAATGTTCACAGCCATCCGGATCGATCCAGATCGTCGGCACATAGCGTTCGCCATTCACAACGCCAGGCACCATTTGCGCCTGAACCGGCGCTGTCGCCATGGTGGCAATCGCCAAGCCCAAACTGGCAGCCACAGCAAACCCTGCGCGGCCCTTTTTGAGAAATTCGATGGTCACGTCTTCCGTCCCCCAAATGTTCACGTTTTCGGGCCGCCCACAACAGATGCGCCCCTGCAGCCACTGGCTGCCTGCGCCCTACTCACCAATATTGTGGTTAAAGGATAGCAAACTTTGGGGCCATGTGAAGGAAAATAACCAGATATTGTGGCTCATCTCTGAACGAAATCATACATTTCGCACAATTGTTGACAATCCAAGCATAAGCCGAAGGAAATCTCTTTGCCCTTAGGTCAAGCCCCGGGTCAAAACCATGCCTCAGCGCAGCAGCACACCGCCCAGAGAGTTTGGTCCACTTTCAGTGATTCTCACACGCTGAATGTCGCCCACGGCAACCTCATCGGTGACGTGAACTGCATGAAGATATTCGGATTTTCCAACCATCTGCCCCGGCAGGCGGCCTTTGCGTTCGAACAAAACGGAGACCTCTCGCCCCACCATCGCGTCTTGGAACGCGCGTTGTTGCTGGGTGATCAACTCCTGCAAACGGTAGAGCCGCTCTGAGGCCACATCCGGGTCCACCATCTTGGCCTCTTTCTCGGCGGCGGGCGTGCCCGGACGCGGCGAGTATTTAAACGAAAACGCCGAGCCATAGCCCACTTCGCGCACGAGGCTCATGGTGTCCTCGAAATCCTGATCCGTCTCGCCCGGGAAACCGACGATAAAATCGCCAGACATGGCGATGTCAGGGCGTGCGGCGCGGATGCGCTCGATCAGGCGGAGGTACTCTTCGGCGGTGTGTTTGCGGTTCATCGCCTTGAGGATTTTATCCGACCCGGACTGCACCGGAAGATGCAGATAGGGCATGAGCTTGTCGCAATCGCCATGGGCGACGATCAGGTCGTCTTCCATGTCGTTCGGGTGCGAAGTCGTAAAGCGGATGCGCTCCAGCCCGTCGACTTTGGCCAGCTCGCGAATGAGACGTGCAAGCCCCCAAGTGCCGCCCTCTCCTGTGCCGTGATAGGCGTTAACATTCTGACCCAAAAGGGTAATCTCACGCACGCCACGCTCAACAAGATCGCGCGCCTCATCGAGCACACGCGCCACAGGCCGCGAGACTTCGGCGCCACGCGTGTAGGGCACAACGCAGAAAGCACAGAATTTGTCACAACCTTCCTGCACGGTCAGAAACGCCGCCGGGGCGCGTTTTGCTTTGGGCCGGGACTTCAGCTTTTCGAACTTGTCCTCCTCGGGGAAATCCGTGTCGAGCGCCTTTTCGCCATGCCCCGCCTTGGCCTCAAGCTCCGGCAGGCGGTGATAGGACTGCGGGCCGACCACGAGGTCCACCATTGGCTGACGCTTGATGATCTCCTCGCCCTCGGCCTGAGCCACACAGCCCGCCACGCCGATCTTGAGCTCGGGATTTGCAATCTTGAGATCCTTGTAGCGGCCCAGCTCGGAATAGACCTTTTCCGCCGCCTTTTCCCGGATGTGGCAGGTGTTCAAAAGGATCATATCCGCCTCTTCAGGCGACGACACCTCGGTGTAACCCGACCCGCCCAGCGCTTCGGCCATGCGTTCGCTGTCGTAGACGTTCATCTGGCACCCATAGGTCTTGATGAACAGCTTTTTGGTGTTGCTCGGTGTCTCGGCCATGAGGAGGGGTCCACGCATGCTGGGAATTAAGGCGCTTCTCTACCGCAACAGGCCAGATGGATCAAACGGGTTTTACCCAGTTCCCCTTTCGCACCTCAGGCATCTTTCTGCGGCACAAGAGAGACAGCCGCGGCGGCAGGCGGAAAGACTGTTTCCGCAATCCTTGCAATCCCCTGCTCTTCATGCATTTTTTACCCGAAACGGGGACACTCTCCCGGCAAAGGACACAGATGCGGTACGACAGCCTCGACACATTTCTCACCGACGGCAAAGAGGCCCTGTTGAAAGGGCCAATTGCGATGATCTTTGCCGAGGATCTGGTCGAGGTCGACACAACGCTGCGCCATCACCTTTCTTTGGGCTTCAAACAGGTGCTTTTGTTCGCGCCTGACGACGTGCGCCTGCCGGAGGGGCTGGAGGCGAAAATTCATCGCATCCGCTACGCCACCCGCGCGCCCAAAATGCTGTCTGACGCCGTCAACCGGATGATCGAGGCCGCACCAGGGATTTGGATGTATTACTGCTACAACGCGGAATACCTGTTCTTTCCCTTCTGCGAGACGCGCACAATCACGGACATGCTCACCTTTCACACCGAAGAGCGGCGCGACGCGATGCTTTGCTATGTCGCCGATCTCTACGCCGAGGACCTGAGCGCGCATCCGAATGCGGTCTCTCTGGAGGACGCGCATCTCGACCGCTCCGGCTATTACGCCTTGGGCCGCAATGACGCGGAGGGACATCAAAAGGACCGTCAGCTCGACTTTTTCGGCGGGCTCAGATGGCGGTTCGAAGAGCACATGCCACCGCATCGTCGTCGCATCGACCGGATCGCGATTTTCAAGGCCAAGAAGGGGTTGAGGCTCAGCGAGGAACATCTGTTCAACGATGAGGAATACAACACCTACGCCTGCCCCTGGCACCACAACCTGACCGCCACCATCGCGTCGTTTCGCACCGCCAAAGCGTTGAAAACCAACGCCGGCTCGACCTATGACATCCACAATTTCATGTGGCACAACTCGACCGAGTTCGAATGGCACAGCCAGCAATTGCTGGACTTGGGGCTGATGGAACCGGGGCAGTGGTTCTAAGAGCGTTTTGGCCAAGCCAAAACGCGTGCCCCCCCTCTCAATCTGCTCAAGGTTTCTAAAACACCCGCATGTGAGGCAGCGTTTTCCCCGAAAACGCGTTCACATGCTATTCGAGCGATTATGACGACTTTTACGGCTTTTTCCCGCCATCGGGTTGCATTTCACAGATCACCGCCTATCCTCTCGCGCAATCGTCATTGGGCACCCGCAAAGACGCGGCCCCAAAAACTCACCCCGAACAGTTAGGACACCTTCATGACCGAAGTTAAATCGGGCGACAAAGTACGCATTCACTACACCGGCACGCTGGCGGACGGCACCGTCTTTGACAGCTCCGAGGGCCGTGACCCGCTGGAATTCACCGTTGGCTCCGGCCAGATCATTCCGGGCATGGATAAGCATCTGCCGGGCATGACCGTGGGCGAAAAGAAAACCATCGTCGCCGTCGCCGATGAGGCCTATGGCCAGCGCCATCCCGACGCGCAACAGGCCGTGCCGCGCGCGCAAATCCCGGCGGAAATCCCGCTCGAGGTGGGTCTTCAGCTTCAGATGCAGTCGCCGCAGGGCCAGGTGATCCCCGTCACCGTCGTCGAAGTGACCGACGAGGAAGTGACGCTCGACGCCAACCATCGTCTGGCGGGCGAAGATCTGACCTTTGCCATCGAGTTGGTGGAAATCGTTTAAGCCGAGTATTTGCTCAGCAAAGGAAACAGGGCGGCGCGCGATGGGCGGGCCGCCTTTTTTATTGATCACAGGTCTGTTTGGCGTCAAATGGCGGCATGACTTCAGAGTTCGCCTCAGACTGTTCCAACTGCGCCGCGCTGTGCTGCATGGCTTTGGCGTTCGATGCGGGCGAGATGTTTGGCCATGACAAGCCTGCGGGGCTACCGTGCCACAATCTCGATGGGTTTTCCTGTGCGATCCATGCGCAATTGCCCGAGCGGGGCTATCGCGGCTGCGTCGCCTTTGAATGCCTTGGCGCCGGGCAAAAGGTCACGGCCCTTTTCGAGCAGACGTGGAGAGATCAACCGCGACTGGCGCGCCCGATGATCGAGGCCTTTCGCCAGATGCGCGACGTTCAGGAGCTGCGCCAGATGCTCAAGGCCGCCGCCGCGCTGCCCTTACCAGAGGCGGTTGAAGCGGAACGACAGGCATGGGACACAGAGCTAATGGTGGCGACGCAGGCATTGGCGGGCTTGGCCGTGTTTGATCCTGCGCCGCTGCGTGCCTGGCTCAAGGGGCTGGCCTCGCATGTCTCACGATGACCCAGCTTAGTCGAATTGCTCGATGACGAATTGCCGTCTCAGGCCACCGCAGGCGGCGTGAAAGCAGCGCGCAGGGCTTCGGCATTGGCGTGATGCGCGCAGTCCGGGTGATGATCGTTCACCAACCCCATCGCCTGCATGAAGGCATAGCAGGTGGTCGGCCCGACAAAGTTCCAGCCGCGTTTTTTCAAGTCTTTCGACAGGCGCTTCGAGGTCTCTGTGACCGAGGGCACGCCCTCGATGTGCAGCGCCTCTTCGCGGCCTTCATAGCGCCAGAAAAACGCGGCCAGACTGCCGAAGTCTGCCTGCATCTCGATGGCGCGGGCGGCATTGTTGATCGTGGCCGCGATCTTGCCACGGTGGCGCACGATGCCTTTGTCTTGCAACAGCCGCTCAATGTCGCTCTGATCGAATTGGGCGACCTTGTGAAAATCGAAGCCCTCAAAGGCCGCGCGAAAGTTCTCGCGCTTTTGCAAGATCGTCCACCACGACAGGCCCGACTGAAAGCCCTCGAGACAGATTTTCTCGAAGAGGCGTGTGTCATCGGACACCGGATAGCCCCATTCCTCGTCATGGTAGCGGATATATTCCGGGTCGCTGGCGCACCAGGAACAGCGGCTTTGCCCATCTTCACCGATAAAAACCATCAAGGCGTCCTTTTCTCATACGCGCGCCAAAAGGCGGGCGGGGCATCATCGGGATTGACGACACAGACCTGGCGGTCGGCAGTATAGCCATAAGACGTGAGATAGACCGTCGTGTCGGCCAGATGCGCGAAAGCAACCACCGTCAAGGACGCCGGTTCAGGCGCCGTCTGGCAGCGGCCCACCACATACCATGTCTCATCGGCCAGCAACTCACGATCCGTGAAGAACACATGGAATTGGTCGTCTTCGGAGGTCTCATCGAAACGCTCAGGATCGAAACGGACAGGCAAAGCCCCCTGCCCCATGCTCTGCGCGACACAAAGCCCCGGCACGGCGCAAAGGACAGCACCGATCAAAAGCTGGGCAAAACGTGAAAAGCTCAGTGTTTGGCCTTCGGACGCAGGCGGATCACCACATCGACGGAGGCGATCTCCATGCCTTCGGGCGCGACAGGCAGGCGTTCGATCTTGAGCTGTTCAGACGGCGCATCGGTCAGCTCGCCATTGTCTTCCCAGAAGAAATGCGGGTGCTCGTCCATATTGGTGTCGAAATAGCTGCGGGTGCCATCGACCGTGACCTCTTGCATCAGACCGGCCTGACAAAAGGCGCGCAGCGTGTTGTAGACCGTGGCCAGAGACACTTTTTCGCCAGCATCCTGCGCGGCTTCGAACAGGCTTTCGGCGGTCACATGGCGGTCATGCCCGTCGCCGACCAAAAGCGTGGCCAGCGCCACGCGTTGACGCGTCGGGCGCACGCCGCCCCCGGCCAACCAAGCCTCACCACGGCGAATTTCTGTGTCTGCGATCTGGGTCATGTGCGTTCATTTCCTGGGTACAGAGGCGAATATAGGGGAAAAGGAATGCGAAATTCAATCGGAAATCCCTTACACGTTGGATCAAAACCCTTATATCATGGCGCGAAACCATGAGTGCGACCTCTTCTCTTGCGCCTTGCACGCGCGGGGCACCGGGTGATAGAGGGGGTGCGACTTAAAGAGATGTAGAAGGCAGAGCGCAGACCGATGGCAGATTATCCGACGAGCTTCACGAAAGAAGACCTTTTGAAATGCGCAGCCGGTGAGCTGTTCGGGCCGGGCAACGCCCAGCTTCCGGCGCCGCCGATGCTGATGATGGACCGCATCACGGAGATCTCCGGCGATGGCGGCGCGCATGGCAAAGGTCACGTGATCGCGGAATTCGACATCACGCCCGATCTGTGGTTCTTCGAGTGCCACTTCCCCGGCAACCCGATCATGCCCGGCTGTCTCGGCCTCGATGGGTTGTGGCAGCTCACCGGCTTCAACCTCGGCTGGCGCGGCTGGCAGGGGCGCGGCTATGCGCTTGGCGTTGGCGAAGTGAAACTCACCGGCATGGTCCGCCCGGACCGCAAAATGCTGACCTATAAGATCGACTTCACCAAGGCGATCCAGACCCGCCGCCTGACCATGGGCGTCGCGGACGGCATCGTCGAAGCAGACGGCGAAGTGATCTATCAGGTCAAGGATATGAAAGTCGCGCTGTCCGAGAGCTGATCTCAGGACACAGTCGAACTCAAACAAAAGGAATACGCCCATGCGTCGCGTCGTCGTCACAGGTCTCGGGATCGTCTCCTCCATCGGCACGAATGCCGAAGAAGTGCTTGCCTCTCTGAAAACGGGCAAATCTGGCATCACCGCCAATGAAGACATGAAGGAATACGGGTTCCGCTCGCAAATCGCGGGCGCCGTGGACATTGACATCAAAGAACATGTCGACAAGCGTGCGCTGCGGTTCATGGGACCGGGTGCGGCCTATGCCTATATCGCGATGAACCAGGCGATTGCGGACTCCGGCCTCGAAGAGAGCGATGTGATCAACCCGCGCACGGGTCTGATTGCGGGTTCCGGTGGTCCGTCCACCTCGGCCATGTTCACCGCGCACCAGTCTGTGCTCAAATCGATGTCCACCAAGCGCGTCGGGCCGTTTGCGGTTCCGAAATGCATGGGGTCGACGATCTCCGCCAACCTCGCGACGGCCTATCAGATCAAGGGCATCAACTACTCGATCACCTCGGCCTGTTCGACCTCCCTGCACTGCATCGGCAATGCCGCCGAGCAGATCATGATGGGCAAACAGGACGTGATGTTCGCGGGCGGTGGCGAGGAACTCGACTGGACCCTGTCCTGCCTGTTCGATGCCATGGGCGCGATGTCCTCCAAATATAACGACACGCCCGAGAAAGCCTCGCGCGCGTTTGATGCGAACCGCGATGGGTTCGTAATCTCCGGCGGCGGGGCCATTCTGGTGCTCGAAGAGCTGGAACACGCGAAAGCCCGCGGTGCGAAAATCTACGCCGAAGTCACCGGCTTTGCCGCCACCTCCGACGGCGCCGACATGGTGGCGCCCTCCGGCGAAGGCGGCGAGCGCGCGATGCGTCTGGCGCTCTCCACCCTCGAAGAGGGCCGCAAGGTCGGCTACATCAACGCGCATGGCACCTCGACGCCTGTGGGCGACGTGGGCGAAGTCGAAGCCGTCCGTCGAGTGTTCGGCGAAGGTCAAACCCCGGTGATTTCCTCGACGAAATCCATGACCGGCCACTCTCAGGGCGCGACCGGCGCACAAGAGGCGGTCTATTGCTTGCTGGCGCTTCAGAACGATTTCATCATCCCCTCGATCAACGTCGAGACGCTTGATCCCGCGATCAACGAGGGTGAGATTGCCACCAAACTGGTGGAAAATGCGGGCCTTGATACGGTGATGACCAACTCCTTCGGGTTCGGCGGCACCAACGGCTCGATGTTGTTGTCGAAATATCTGGGGTAAGAGACACAGATGGCTGATCTTCTCAAAGGCAAACGCGGGCTCGTGATGGGCGTCGCCAATGAGCGCTCCATTGCCTGGGGCATCGCGAAAGCCTGTGCCGATGAAGGCGCGGAGCTGGCGTTTACCTATCAGGGCGAGGCCTTTGGCAAACGTCTTGAGCCGCTGGCAAGCTCCGTCGGCTCCGACACGATGGTCGATGTCGATGTGACCAACCCCGAACAGATGGACGCGGCTTTCGCGGCCCTCAAAGACAAATGGGGCAAGCTCGATTTCGTCGTCCACGCCATCGCCTATTCGGACAAATCCGAACTCACGGGCCGGTTCCGCGACACCACCGAAGCGAATTTCAAGAACTCGCTGCACATCTCGTGCTTCAGCTTCATCGACGTCGCCAAACGTGCGTCCGAGTTGATGACCGAGGGCGGCACCCTGATGACGTTGACCTTTGAGGGCTCGAACATGGTCGTGCCGAATTACAACGTGATGGGCGTGGCCAAGGCGGCGCTCGAATCCTCCGTGCGCTACCTCGCCAACGATCTCGGCCCCGAGGGCATCCGCGTCAACGCGATCTCCCCCGGCCCGATGAAAACGCTCGCAGGCTCCGCCATCGGCGGCGCGCGCCGGACGTATAAGCACGCCGAACAAAACGCGCCGATGCAGTCCAACGCGACGCTCGAAGCGGTCGGTGCCACGGCGGTCTATCTGGCCTCTGACGGTGGCGCTTTCACCACCGGCGAGATCATCCGCGTCGATGGTGGCTATCACATCATGGGCATGCCCCGGATCGAAAATCTCTGATGCGGGTTTTCTACCTGTCCCATCCGCAAATCGCGCTGGACAGGGAGGTGCCCGTCCCCCGCTGGGGTCTCAATCACACAGGCCGTCTCCGATTGGAGGCGGCTTTACTGTCTTTATGGCATCAAAACGTCACCCGCATCGTCAGTTCATCCGAGAACAAAGCGATGGAAACCGCCGCGCATTTTGCCGAGGCCAAATCCCTGCCGCTGACCGCCTGGTCCGCGCTGCATGAAAACGACCGCTCCGCGACGGGCTTCCTGCCGCCCGAGGAGTTCGAGGCCATGGCGGACGCCTTTTTCGCACATCCCGACGAGAGCATCCGTGGCTGGGAACCCGCACGCCACGCCCAGACCCGCACTGTCCACGCGGTGGAAACAGCACTTGCGGGGCACGCGGGGCACGACGAGGCGGGCGACATTCTGATCTGCGGCCACGGAGGCGTCGGCACGTTGTTGATGCTGTCGCTCACGGACGCGCCGATTTCGCGCAGCGCCGATCAGCCGGCGGGCGGCGGCAATGCCTTTGCCTTTGATCTCAAAAGCCGCGCGCTGGAATTCGGCTGGACGCCGCTGGAAGAGTTGCGCTGAGCGGATGATCGGGCGGCTGTGTCGTATTTGATACGAGGCCTGTTTTGTCAGCCGTAAGGATTGCCTTGCCTGCGTCGCAAAGACACAATTCCCTGAATATTTGTTGCCATCAGAAAAGCCTTTCTGCCATGTACGCATTTTACATTTGGATGACCTATCAGACTCCAAGCGCCATCATGCTCGGCGCATATGCCCTTTTGATCGCATCGGGTTTGCTGGCATGGGCCTTGGGGATCGGCAAGCATCTTGCGCCTATGGGGCGCGCAAAATTCTTTCTCGCTCTGGCCAGCATCGTCGTTCTAATCAATCTGAATGAAAGCAGTTTCCTTTGGGCCGGCCGAGCCTTTGCGACCGGCTGGCTCTCCCTCCTGATGCCATCTTACCTCTTGGGGCTTACTCTGTCCGGTGTGCTTATGAGCATGATCGCTCAGGCGCGATCCCGCGACCTCTGCGGCAGCCGCAAACGCACCTTCGTGCTTTTCGTGCCTTTCGGCGTGTTCTACATGCTGTTCAAGGCGGGCGCGGCCCAAAAGGCCGCTGAGAAAAACCCAAAACTAGCGCAGGGTTCTTCGGCCCTCGTGGTCATGGGGCTCTTGATCTGGGGGGTGGGCAAGGGTCTTGGCAACTCTCTTGTAACGGCCGAACTTAGACCGCTTGAAGGCGGGGAAACCCTGCAATTTGATGCGATGTGGGTGAAGAAACTCGGCGTTGAACATTATTTCCGGCATGTTGCCATGAACCTTGCGGATTCGCTTCCGGCGGACGCGGAGCCTGGAGTGCTTTTGGTACGTATCCTCGCGTCGGAGGACAGGCTGACCTATCACTATGTCGTCTATAACTCGGAATTGACCGCCGATTACTTCGACGGTGACATCTTAGATGACTGGATATGCCCGTTGGACAGTTTCGGTCCGGCACTTCATGCGGGTGGATCGGTCGAAAGCCTTTTTGTAGATCCTGAAGAGCGGCCCGTGTTTCAGCATATTACAAGGGCGAGCGACTGCACCGCCGCCTGACAAGTGCACCTTTAGACCCTCTCAGTGACAGCCCCCCGGCCCGCAGCTGTCGCAGCTTTCACAGGCCCGCGCGCGGCCCTTCATTTCGATGAATTTCTCATCCCACGCCTCACCATCTCCGAATTCGAGGAAATGTTGATATTGCTCGTGCCGGTCCGGCAGGTTGCGCGCGTGTTTGATCGGGCACCAGTAATATTCCGTGCGCCCCGCCACCTCGCGGACATAGGCCAAAAGCCCATTGCAATAGCCGCAATAGACACAGTTCAGTTTCTGCATGAAGTTGAGATAGGTCAGTTTGTGCCGGTCGACGGCGATGTATTTTTTACGTTCGACCTTTGGGATGCCGTAGACCGGAAAACAGATCGCTTGATAGACCGTCACAAAAAGGTCCATCAGGGCAAAAGGGATGATCAACCCGTAGATAACCGGTGCTGTGACGATTTCCCAGGGCCGAGCGCGGCGCAAAAAGACCGACCAGCGGACGCGCAGGAGACGACCGCGTTTGCGGGCCTCTTCTTCGAAGATCACACGCCCGTTCGACAACCGATATTGGAACCGTTCGCGGGCCTCATGGGCCTCTTTTTCGAGCTGAAGTTGCAAATCCCGCAGGCTTTCGCGGAGTTTTTCCACCGTGCTGTTCATCCGGGCCTCCAGCCACTGTTTTTTGCACAGGGTAGAGCCTTCGCGCGGTCAGGCAAGCGTCCTGACAAAGCGCAGCTGTTTTTTGCCCGCCACTGTTGCCACGAAGGTGGTGCCGATCGCAATGTTGCGGCTGCGGAAACACTGCGTTCTGCGCGCCGAAGTTCGCGCCGCGCAGCCCTCTGTGCCACATTGTCGCCACATTTAAGACCCATCAAAACCTCAAATATTATTCGAACGCGCGGTCCGACTCACCGATGATCTTTCTCTTGCTCGCCCTTGCCCTCGGCCTCATGGCCCTGCCGCTTGTGACCAGCCCGGCCCCGACCGAGGGGCATATCCGGGCCAGCGGGTTCAATGGTGTGGGCGTGCTCATCGGCTTTGTCATCACGGTCGCGGTGGCCACTCTGACCTCGCCGATGTTCGGCTTTGGCTTTGTCCTCGCGGTGCTTTTGCATGAGATCGGCTCGGCTCTGGCAGTGCGCATCATCGGCCATGACGTCGCCCGCGTGCGCCTCGTGCCCCTGCCCTTCATGGCCGCACCCCGCTCCGACCGGCCTTTCGATCACGCGCTTGAGGAAAGCTTTGCTGCGCTTTATGCGCCCGCACTTGCGATCCCGCCGATGATCATCGGCTTTGGCCTGTTTCATGTGCTGGCCCCCATCGCCCCGGAGAGTGCCAATGTGCTGCGCGTCATGGCGATCATGCTGGGCTCGTTCAATTTCCTGATGCTCCTGCCGTTTTTGCCCTTTGGTGGCGGGCGTGTGGTGCAAAGTGTCTCCGACGCCTTCTGGCCGCAGATGCGGACCTTCGTGACCCTCTTTATGAGTGCTGCCTTTGCCTCCGCCGCTTTGCGCGATCACTCCATCGCCATGGCGATCCTCGCCGCCGCCGGTTTCCAAAGCCTGTTGCATCGCCGCCGCCCGGCACAAGAACGCCTGACCCACAATCAGGCGCTTTTGGTGATGTCCTGTTATGCCTTTGTGCTCACGGTGCATTTCACCGGTGGCTTCTGGCTTTTGACCGGGTTGCTCTAGGCCGATCTAAGACTGTTCATCCGCCCCGCTCCATGGCACTCTTTTGAGAAAGGGGGCGCACTATGGTTCACTATTTCACCACATCCGACGGGCTCAATCTGGCCTATGACGTTCAGGGCACGGGCGTGCCTGTGCTCTGTCTCGCGGGCCTCACGCGCAACATGGACGATTTCGACCCCGTGGTCGATCATTTCGCAGGCGACGCGCAGATCATTCGCCTCGACAGCCGCGGCCGCGGCGCCTCCGATCATGATCCGAATGTGATGAACTATTCGATCCCACAGGAAAGCGCCGATGCGCTGGCGCTGCTTGATCATCTCGCGATCGGGAAGGCCGCCATTTTGGGCACCTCTCGCGGCGGGTTGATCGCCATGGCGCTGGCCGTGACCGCGAAGGCGCGGCTGGCGGGCGTCTTGCTCAATGACATCGGGCCGGAGATGGACCCACAAGGCCTGTCGCAGATCATGGACTACCTTGGCCGTCCCTCGGCTTACCGCAGTTTTGAGGATGCCGCCGACAAATTGCCCAAAGCCCTGGGCGCGCAATTCCCCAACGTGAGCCGCGATCAATGGCTCACGTACGCCCGCCGCATCTGGACGGAGGGCGAAAACCGCCTGCAGCTGCGCTATGACCCGCGCCTGCGCGACGCCATCGAGGCGCAAAGCGTCACAGGCGCCCTGCCCGATCTCTGGCCCCTCTTCGAAGCCTTCGACGGGCTGCCCTTGGCGCTTTTGAGAGGCGAGAACTCCAATCTTCTGCCGAAGAGCACGATGGAGGAAATGCAGCGCCGCCGTCCCGACATGATCGCCGCCGAGATCAAGGATCGCGGACATGTGCCGTTTCTCGATGAGCCGGAAAGCCTCGATGTGATCGCGCGGTTCCTTGCCCGCATAGAGGTTTGAAAAAGAGGCCTGAAAGACAGGTTTACCGGACTTGACGTAAAGGTCAGCGACGTTCAACGTAACGGCGCAAAGGGTCAGATTGCACGGCGTATCAGGGCCACGCCGCGTCATAGGCTCTTTCGCGTGTGTTAACTCGTGTATCTTTGGAGTCCCATGTTTGCGCTTCCCACGCACCATTTGGTGTTTCTGGTCCTGGTCGGAGCGGGCTATGCCCTTGCCACCGTCGGGATGAAGCTTGTGGCCAGTTCCGGTGCGATGCCCTCGCCCTTTGGCCTTTGTCTGATCGTCGCGGGGCTTCTCGCTGCGATCATCTTCGAAATCATCCTTTTGCGGCAGGCCCCGGTCAGCCAGCTCTATCTCATCGTCATCGCGGTCGAGACGGCCATCGTCTTGAGCTTTGCCTGTCTGATCGGTGAACAGATCACGCCGCGGCTGGCGCTTGGCATGGGGTTCATCTTTGTGGGGTTGGCGACCGTCGCCCATTAGGCGCGCATGAGGTTGAGCCTCCCCTGCGCCCCGCCTATGGTGCCCTGAAAAAAGGAGAACCAGATGCGGGTCGAGATCGGAGAGCTGTCGCTCAATGTCGAGGTGAGCGGGCCGGAAGACGGCGCGCCCGTGGTCTTTGCCCATGCCTTGGGGACCAATCTGCATCTCTGGGACGCGGTCTTGCCGCATCTGCCCGAAGGCTTGCGGCTCATTCGCTATGACCTGCGCGGCCATGGCGGGTCGGACGTGCCGAAAGGCCCCTATGCGATGGGCGCGCTGGTGCGCGATGCCGAACGGCTTTTGGACGCGCTCAAAGTGCAAGACGCGGTGTTTGTCGGCATTTCCATCGGCGGGCTGATTGCGCAGGGGCTGGCGGTCAAGCGGCTCGATCAGGTGCGTGCGCTGGTGCTGTCGAACACGGCGGCCAAGATCGGCGTGCGCAGCGTCTGGGACAAACGCATCGCGGAGGTGCGCGCCAAAGGCATGGAGGCCCTTGTGGCCCCCACCATGGAGCGTTGGTTCGCCCCCGGATTTCGCAAGACAGAAGAGGCCAAGCGCTGGGGGCAGTCCATTTTGGACACCTCGCTGGAGGGCTATCTCGGCTGTGCCGCCGCCATCGCGGGCACGGATTTCTACACGCCGACCTCGGGGCTTCGGCTTGCCTGTCTGGGCATCGCGGGCGGCTATGACGGCTCGACCCCGCCCGATCTGGTGCAGGAAACGCTGGGCGTCATTCCCGGCGCGCAATTTCAATTGATGCGCCGCTCCGGCCATCTGCCGCCCGTCGATGCGCCCGAAGACTATGCCGCGATCCTGAGACAGTTCCTGAGTGAGATCGCCCATGTCCGGCGCGATCCGAACCCGCATGATCACATGCCGATGTTGAACAATCATCCTCACGATCATGGGCACCATCACCACGATCACTCTCACAACCATTCTCACGGGCATTCCCACGGCGAGCATGACGATGGCTGAGCCCGCGATCCTGTTGATCCACGGCTCCGCCCATGGCGCGTGGAGCTGGCGCGATCTCTTGCCAGAGCTTGAGCGCCGGGGTGTCAAAGCCCGCGCGCTCGATCTGCCGTCGCATGGAGAGAGCCGGACGGATTACACCGAGATCACTTTGGAGCGCTACCGCAACGCCATTCTGGCCGACATCGCGAAACACGGTGGGCCGGTTGTCTTGGTCGGCCATTCCGCGGGCGGCTATCCGATCACGGCCGCGGCGGAGACCGCGCCGGAGAAAATCGCCAGCCTCGTCTATATTTGCGCCTATGTGCCACAAGACGGGATGAGCCTTGCCGACATGCGCCGCAACGCCGCCGATCAGCCTGTGCTCGACCTGATCGAACGCACCGACGATGGCCGCGCCTTTCGGTTCAAAGCGGACACTGGGATCAAAGCACTCTACCACGATTGCCCCGAGGAGGTCACCGACTTCGCCAAGGCCCATCTCGGCCCGCAAGCCATCGCCCCGCAGGAAACGCCGCTCCATATCACCGCGGCCTCGACCGAGCTGCCGCGTCACTATGTAATCTGCGACAACGACCGCGTCATCCCGCCTGAGGAACAGCGCAAGATGGTCCAAGGCTGGCCCGAGGATCACATCCACCATCTGCCGTCGGGGCATTCGCCGTTTTTCGCCATGCCGGATCGGCTCGCGGATCTGCTGATCGGGATTGTGCGGCAAGAGTGATGGACAGGGCGCAAACTTGCGGCCACAAAGGCGGGATTGTTTTGGATACCGCCTATGCTCACACGCCTGCCCATTTTGTTCATCATTCTCACGGTTCTCATCGACGCCATCGGCATCGGGTTGATTTTCCCCGTGATGCCCTCGCTTATCCGCGAACTGACCGGGCGCGCATTGGCCGATGCAGCGATCTGGGGCGGGGTTTTGGCGACAGGTTTTGCCGTGATGCAATTCCTGTTCGGGCCTTTGGTGGGCAACCTTTCTGACCGCTTCGGTCGCAAACCGATCCTCCTGACGGCGCTCTTCGTCATGATGCTCGATTATCTCGTCATGGCTGTGGCGCCGACGATCTGGCTTTTGCTCATCGGGCGTCTGATCGCCGGGATCACCGCCGCCACGCCCGGCACGGCGGCGGCTTTCATGGCCGATATTTCCGCGCCAGAGGATCGCGAACGCAATTTCGGCTATATCCATGCCGCCTTCGGACTGGGCTTTGCCTTGGGGCCGATGATTGGCGGGCTTTTGGCCGGGATCGACACCCGCGCGCCATTTTATGCCGCCGCCGTCATTGCCGGGGCCAATATGTTGTTCGGCTTCTTCGTCATGCCGGAAAGCCTCGCGCCCGAAAAACGTCGCCGGTTCGATTTGCGCCGCGCCAATCCCTTTGGCGCCTTCCGCGCCGTCGGCTCGCTCAAAGGCCTTACCGGGTTGCTCATCGTCTTTGGCCTCTACGAGTTGGCCTATTTCGTCTACCCGGCTGTCTGGGCGTTTTACACCGAAGAACGCTTTGGATTCGACACGGTCGCCACCGGCATGACGCTCTTTGCCTTTGGCGTCTCTATGGGGTTAGCGCAGGCGGTTTTGGTCGGCCCTCTGGTCAAACGCTTTGGCGCCTACCGCGTCGCCATGGCGGGGATCCTTCTGGATGCGGTGGTGTTTGTGACCTTCGGCCTCACCACCAGCGTGCCGATGCTCTGGATCATGTCGGTTCTGTCGGGCATTTCCGCAATCTCCATCCCCGCGCTCCAAGGCATGATGAGCCGCGCCACCCCCGACGATCAACAGGGCGAATTGCAGGGCGTCACCGGCTCCATCGCCGCGCTCGCCACCATCCTCAGCCCCTTGGTGATGACCGAAACCTTCGCGATCTTCTCGCGCCCCGGCACCGCGCAGTACATGCCCGGCGCGCCGTTTCTTTTGTCTCTCGTGATCGTCTTGACCGGCGGGCTGATCCTGTGGCGTTGGCATCGGCGTCAAACTTTTTCATGAGCGGATTTAATCTCGTTTTTGCGTGATTTGATCTGAATCGCCGCACATCGGACAGAATCTGCTATACTGGTCTTCCATAAGAGGAGGAGACCTTATGACACGCCACATTACAGACAGACCGCATCGCCAATCCGATTCCAGCCGTCTGGTGCAATATTTGAGCCAAGATCGTGCCACCGGGCGCTCCGGCGTTTGGGCCAAAATGGACCGGGAACGCCAAAGCCCGAAGGGTGCGTCCCGCGTCAAACAATTCCTGCGCATCGACCGGGGTATTTCCGCCTAAGCCCCCTTTCTATGTGAACGTTTCAGGCCCGCAGCCCCTGCGGGCCTTTTCCATGACCCCAAGCGGTTTGCGGCTGCAAATCTCATTTGCAAACCCACCACAACTTATTGCTTTTGCAAAGAATGATTCAAAAATCTGTGCGCAAATTGCATATCCGGGTTGCCTCATCAGAATGTGACTGGAAGCTCCCCGCAGATGGCGCGTAGATGCAGCGAATTGGGAGACTCTGTGGGAGGAGGCAACCAAGCCGCGTGATCGCGACACCTCTCTTCCCCGGACCCGCCCCCGCTTTTTCAGTCAGCGTTTACATACAGCCGGAGAGAAACCTCGTGAGCATCACGCGCCGTCCTATTCCCGCATCTCTACAGTCCAAAATCATGTCGGCCGAAGACGCCGCCGCCCTCGTCGACAATGGCGCGACCGTGGGCATGAGCGGCTTTACCGGCTCCGGCTATCCGAAAGCCGTGCCTTTGGCGCTGGCCGCAAAGATCGAGGAGAGACACGCAGCGGGCGAAAAATTCCGCATCAAGATCTGGTCCGGCGCCTCGACGGGTCCGGAGCTTGACGGCGCGCTCGCCAAAGCCAACGGCATTGATTTCCGCCTGCCCTATAACTCCGATCCAATCGCGCGCGAAAAGATCAACAAGGGCGAGATGAACTATTTCGACATGCACCTGTCTCAGGTTGCGCCGATGGCCTGGCAGGGCTTTCTGGGGCGTCTCGACACCGCCGTGGTGGAAATTTCCGGCATCACGCCCGAGGGCGATCTGATCCCCTCATCGTCGATTGGCAACAACAAGACCTGGCTGGAATGCGCCGACAAGATCATCCTTGAGCTGAACTCGTGGCAGAGCGAGCATCTCAACGGGATGCATGACATTTACTACGGTACTGCGCTGCCGCCAAACCGGGTTGGCATTCCGCTGATCAAAGCCGACGACCGCATCGGCCAGCCGCATTTCAAAGTCGACCCCTCGAAGATCGTCGCCATCGTCGAGACCGACACGCCGGATCGCAACGCGCCTTTTGCAAAACCGGACCAGACCGCTTTGGACATCGCCGGGCACCTGTTGGAATTCCTGAACCATGAGCTGAAAATGGGCCGGATGCCGAAGGAGCTTTTGCCGCTGCAATCCGGCGTCGGCAATGTCACCAACGCCGTGCTCGCGGGGCTTTTGGACAGCCCATTCGAGAACATGACCGCCTTCACCGAGGTGATTCAGGACGGCATGTTGGACATGCTCGACGCGGGCAAGCTGCGCATGGCCTCGGCCACCGCGTTTTCGCTCTCGCCCGAGGCGGCGGAACGGTTCAACGCCGAGGCGCATCGTTACCGTGACAAGCTGATCCTGCGCCCGCAGGAAATCTCCAACCACCCGGAGCTGGTGCGGCGTTTGGGCTGTGTCGCGATGAACGGTCTGATCGAGGCGGACATTTACGGCAACGTCAACTCGACCCATGTGATGGGCTCGCGGATCATGAACGGCATCGGTGGCTCGGGTGATTTTGCCCGCAACGCCTTTGTGTCGATCTTCATGACGCCCTCGACCGCCAAGGGTGGCGCCATTTCGGCGATCGTGCCGATGGCCAGCCATGTGGATCACATCAATCAGGACGTTCAGGTCATCGTGACGGAACAGGGCCTCGCCGATCTGCGCGGTCTCGATCCGAAGCAAAAGGCCGAGTTGATCATCGAGAAATGCGCGCACCCCGCCTATCGCGACATGCTGCGCGACTATTACGAGCGGGCGAAGAAAAGCTCGTTCGGCGGTCACGCGCCGCATGATCTGCGCGAGGCGCTGAGTTGGCACCAAAAGTTCATCGACACCGGGTCTATGAAATAAGAAACGTGAAAAAAAAGGCCTCCCCAGCGGGAGGCCTTTTTTATGGCTCAGGCCGCTTGGCCACCGGTGATCAAATCGAGCGGCACTTCGCCCGCGCCAAAGGCCTGCATCTGATCCTCGGCCCAGAAGCGGATGTCCTGCAGTTTGACCATCTTGCGATTGGAGATCATCCGGCCTCGGCGCTCCTCTGGCGGCAGGTCGAGCGCAAACTGGATCGCGCCATCCATCGATTTGTGCGAGAACGGATTGGTCGGCACGGCGGCGGCCAATTCGACCGCGGCGCCTGCAAATTCCGACAGCACCAGAACCCCGTCCTCATCGGTGCGCGCGGCGCAATATTCCTTGCACACGAGGTTCATGCCATCCGCCAAGGGCGTGATCCAGGCGACATCGGCAGCGCGATAATAGGCCACCAAATCCTCAAACGGCACAGGCCGCGAAATCAGCGCGATGGGTTGCCATTCAAACGTGCCATAGCGCCCGTTGATTTTACCCGCGAGATGTTCGAGATCGCGTTGAATTTCCTCATAGGCGGTCATGTTGGAATTGGCCGCCACGGAAACATGCATCAACCGCACCTTGCCACGCAGATCGGGGCGGGTTTCCAACAGGCGCTCATAGCTTTCGAGCTGTTCGATGCCGCCCTTGGTGTAGTCGGTGCGCCCGACCGAGAGGATCAACTGACCGTCGCCGATCTCTTGCTTGATCTCCTTGACCTTGACCGCCGTCTTGTCGCTTTGCGCAAGGCTTTCGATATAGTCGACATCGACGCCCACAGGGCTGGCCTGAAGCCGCACGGTGCGGTCGTTATAGCCCACCTCGGTCACCACGGATTGCTCGGAAAGCGCTGAGGTCTCAGAGGCCAGCTCCGGCTTCACCTTCTCCCGTTTCAGCGTCTCAACCTCCAAGAGCGACCGCGCGGCGGAGACGAAATTGTTCACGTAGCGCGGGATGTGGAAACCGACGACATCGCAGGCCAATAGGCTTTCGAGAATTTCCTTGCGCCACGGCAGCACATTGAAAATATCGGCGTTCGGAAAGGGCGTATGGTGGAAGAAACTGATCTTCACATCGGGACGCAGCGTGCGCAGATAGCCCGGCACCAGCCAAAGGTTGTAGTCATGCACCCAGACCACGGCGCCCTCGGCGGCCTCGGCGGCGGCGGCCTCGGCAAAGGCCCAGTTCACCTCGCGGAAGGTCGGCCAATCGACCGGGTCGTAATTGTAGCGTTCCTTGAAACCGTGAAGGATCGGCCAAAAGGCCTCTTTCGAGGAGACATGGTAGAAACTCGTCACCTGCTCCGGCGTCAGGGGCAGGCGCGAAACGGTGTATTTGCCGTAAGCATCGTCGATCTCGATCACCCGTTCAAAGTCAGGGTTCGCCGGATCGTCGGCGTGTTTCCACGCGATCCAAGCGCCCTTGTCGACCCGTCCGAAAAAGCTTTTGAGCGTCGGCACGATGCCATTCGGGCTTTTGTTTTCGCGGTACTCGATTTTGCCATTCACCTCGACCTCTTCGTAAGGCTGGCGGTGGTAAACGATCACAAGATTGGAAGACATATCAGGCTCCTTTCAGGGCGAGATTTGAAGCATGATCCGGGGCATCATGCAGGTCGAACGCGGTGATGGCCTCAAGGATGCCCGCAGCACCGAAGCCCGTCGCGTGATAGACCGTGTCGCGGCCATAGAGCCGCTGTTTGAGCGGGGCCTCCGAATTGCCGACCGCCACAGCCGGCAGACCGGAGATCAGCATCGACAGGTCATTCATCGTGTCCCCGGCGCAGAGCACGCGGGTCTCGGGAATGCCGAGATGCGCAATGAGCCGCTTGATCGACGGACCTTTCGAGACGCCTTTGGGCAGCACGTCGAAATAGCGGTTGTCAGAGATGAGCCAGTCGAGACCCAACTCCTCGACCAGCACTTCGGCGGTGGCGTCATAGGTCGAAGGCGTCAGATCGTAACTCACGCGGTAGCGAAACGGCGTCGGCTGAAGCGTCAGGCCGGACACGCCATCGAGCGTGCCGCGCACGGCGTCGCCTTTGTCGTTCCAGCGCGTGGCAATATCGGCCTCAAGTGCGGGGATCGGTTCAACATGACCGTCGTCGCGGACATGGGCAATCGTCGTGCCGACATCGCCCACGACATATTCAGGCCACGGAAGCCCCTGTTCGCGGCACATCTCCATAATGAATTCCGGGTCGCGTCCGGTGACGAAAATCAGCCCAACCGTGTCGCGATTGGCCTCGATCCAGTCGTAAAGCGTTTTGCGCTCCTCCTCTGAGCCGCCCAGAAACGTCCCATCCAGATCGGTCGCAAGGGTGAAACGGCGCGCCGCAATGGCCGGGCGCGGTGTGGCGTGAACAGTCATGAATTGGCTCCGAATTGCAGCGGCATATTGGGGGTGGGATGGGTGAGCATGAGATCGAGCGCGTTGGGCTCCGCCTCGATGGGACGGGCCCAAAGCGCGGTGAAGGCCGCTTGCAGATCGGCACCTTTGTGCAGCACATCATGCACGGTTTCGCAGATCGGCATCGGCACCCCGATGCGATGCGCCAGATCGGTGACGGAGACGGCATTGACCTCGCCTTCGACCACCACGGGACGACCCTCGAAACAGGACGGCCGCGCGATCCCTTGGCCCAGTTGATAGCCCAAAGACATGTTGCGCGAGGTGGTCGAGCTACAGGTCAGCGTCAGATCGCCCGCGCCCGACAGGCCGGTCACGGTTTCGCGCGACCCGCCCAGAGCCTGAGCGAGCTGTTTCATCTCATCGGTGCCGCGGGTGATCAGAGCTGCGCGGGTATTTTCGGCAAACCCCGCCCCGGACATCATCCCGCAGGCGATGGCGATCACGTTTTTCACCGCGCCGCCCACTTCGACGCCGACGAGATCGTCGGAGACATAGGGACGAAAGCCACCGCCAGAGAGCGACACGGCGAGACGCGCCGCCGGGCTTTTTTCGGGGTTCAAACGATCCGCATAGGAAAACGGAAAGGCGACCGTCGCCGCCGTCGGATGATCCAAGGCGGTCTCCCGCGCGAATGTCGGACCGGAGACCGCGCCGACCGGATGGCCGGGCAATTCTTCGGAGACCACTTCGGACAAGAGGTAGCCGGAACGACGTTCGACGCCTTTGCACGCCAAAGCAATCGGGATGCCTTGGGGGATAAGCGGGGCAATGGCCTGACACATGGGTCGCAGTGTCGACGAGGGTGTGACCATCAAAACGGCCTCGGCACCGGCCAGCGCCTCTGCGAGATCAGAGGTGGCCGTCAGACCGTTTGGAAGATCGACCTCGGGCAGGTAATCCGCATTTTGTCGGGTTTCATTGATCCGTTGGGCAAGGTCCGGGCGACGCGCCCAGAGGCGCACTTGGCGGCCATTGCGGGCCAGAACGGAGGCGAGCGCAGTGCCCCAGCTGCCGGCGCCAAGAACGGCGACGCGGGCGTAGGGCTGCGACGGGGTATGGGAGATAGAATCCTTGATGGGGAGCTCCTTTTGGGTGCTCTTACTCAATATGTCGTCTTCAGGTTCCGCGCGCCCCACCCGCCATACTGGCCGCGCGACAAGGGGCAAAGACAGGCAGATGGCCGTCAGCGCCAAGCGGGTCGTACACGCAGTTCAAGCCCTTTTGGGCCGCGTCCGTGCCGAGCGGGTCCGTCGCGTGAACCCTGGTAATAGGGTAGCAATCCTGTCTTAAATTTCAACCCAACCTCGCCGCAATGCGGCGAAGGCCTTTGGAATAAAAGGAAACTTTTTTGTTTTAGAGATCACAGAGACGTGTTCTCGCCCAATCGATCAGGGCTCAAACCCCGCAACATTGCCTTCATGCACCCAGGCCGAAGAACATTTTCCGAGATAGGCGGTCTCCGTTGACCAGCCCTCCGGCGTCAAACCGCAGGCCTCCAATTTGGCGTCATACCCCAGCTCACTCATGTACCCGCCCGCGCCGTCGCCTTTCTCCGGATCGGTCCAGATGATGCCGGAAAAGCCGTTGTCGAAATCGCATTCAAAGGCATGCTCTAAGGCATAGGGCGAGACATAGCCCAGAATGGCCGCCTCCTCGAAGGGCGCGGCATAGAGCGCGATCTGTCCGTTGGCCGTGCCCTCATTGCTAAGCACGCCGCTGACCTCACGACATTCGGCACCACCATAGGGCGCGGCACCCACAAGTGGCATGCGGGGCTGATAATAAGCCGCGCTCTCACCGCTTGGCCCGGTGCGAAAACTGTTGAAGGCGATGTCCCGCGCCGTAAGAATGTCCGGCACCTCGGCGCTGAGCGCCGGGGTCAGACAGGCCAATGTGCGTGCCGGTGCGACGCCTCGATCAAAGAGATCAAGCCAAATCTCCGCCTCGGCTGCCCCGCCCCCGCCATCGATCGGCGTTTGGATGTTGAGCACGGCCCGGCCGCCTTCGTGCAAAAAGGTCAGGCTATAGCTGTCCCAAGGATAGCCCCCGGTGCCCGGCGTCATATCGAATGGTGTGTCGATGGCCAGCTGGGTGAGCGGCCCGTCTGAGATTTGAGGCGTGACATGCAGCTCAAAAGCCGGGGCGCCCGTTTCGGGATGCTGCGCGCCGCAGAGTTTGATCTCTTCGGCCTCTTCGGTCACGCAAAGCACCTGTGTCGCCAGAATGTCGTCACAAAACGCATGGGCGCCCGCCGTCGAAGACAAGAGGGCCAGGGTGAAACAGGGGGTAAAAAATCGCATCGTTAAAGTCCTTACATCCGTTTTGAGACCTGCGTCACTGCACGCGGTCAAGAAATGCGCCATTGACCCAGCCTGTCGCACAGGGGCCGTGATAGGGCGCATAAAGCTGGTCGGGGCGGATAAGACAGGAGGTGACCCCATTGGTAGGGATTGCCACGGCCAGAAAATCCCCGTCGCGGGCGATGACGTCCACGGTGTCTCCCTCATAGAGCCGCCACCAGACGGGCGTCGCAGCATTTGGACGGGCGATCGCATAGACCGGAAGCCCTTCGCCTGTCGGCAGGGCCATCACCGCTGCAACGCCAACCGCATTGGGCTCTGGCACCACGACATCCTGCGAAAAGAACAGCCCGATGGGACCGCGCGTCTCAAGCGGCGCCCAAAGCGCCTCTGTGTCGGCGTAGACGGTTTGCGACAGGCAGGGTGTCTGGTCGATGTCTTGCTGCCAATGCGCGGATTGCAGCCACATCTCGGTGGGGCCATCTTCTGCCACCGCCTCCTCCATGTCATCCCAAGGCAGGCTGGCATGAACCGTCACCGACTCATTCAGATCGGTGCTCCAGAACCCCAATTCAATACGAAGATCATCGCCCTCTTGCCAGCCAAACCACGTGGTCGCCGCCTCCGCGATCAGCGGCGTGTCGTAGTAAGTCGCGCCGGTTTCAAGCGCGTGGCGGACAAGGCTAAAGCGCGTGTCTTGCGCGCAGACGGTGATCTGTTCGCGGGGCTCGGCCTCGGTCGCGCATTGAAACACGACCTCGCCGTCGCAGACGCCCTGCGCGACC
Source organism: Celeribacter naphthalenivorans (assembly GCF_020524585.1). Taxonomy (GTDB): domain Bacteria; phylum Pseudomonadota; class Alphaproteobacteria; order Rhodobacterales; family Rhodobacteraceae; genus Celeribacter; species Celeribacter naphthalenivorans. The sequence goes on along the minus strand of NZ_JAIVLK010000004.1, from coordinate 219,424 downwards.
GCGCTTTGCGCAAAACCAGCGGCCAGACAGGCCAGAACTGTCTTTCGGAGATGTCTCTGCATCGCGGTTACGGCGAGACTTGCGCCAGGTCGATCATCTCGATCAACGCGCCGAGATCGGACGACACAGAACCCGCATCGCAGGTCAAAGTCGCAAGTACCTCGTTGTTCTGGATCACGGTGATACCGCCCTCGGCCTCGGCTTCTGCATCCCGTTCTACGCCCGCCCAAACCTCATAAGCATAGCCGCCATCCGCGTTAAAGGTCACGGAATCAGTCATATAGCTGCCCATGCCATTCCAGGCCGCGTAGGACAGCGTGACTTTTTCTTGCAGGATTTCTTTCTCCACCTCGCCATTGGATTTGAAAAACCCGTAAGAGGCCATGTCACCATCTTCCCAAATCGCATCGCAAAGCTCGACCGCTTTCGCGCCATTGTTGAAGGTACACGAGAAGACTTCGGTCCCATCGAGCTGGCAATACTGTCCAGCCTGCGCCACGCCGGCGGCAAAAATCAGTGCGGTTGCGAGAGACATTCTTTTCATTGGCTTTCCTTGATCGAAAATCATTTCATGACACGGGCTGCCGCGGCAACGTCGGACATGCATGCTACGACAGGTGGCTTTGGCGCGCTCAGTACTACGGGCCCGAATGGGGGATGGGAGGGGGAAAATCTCAGCAGCTTTCCCAAACCGCAGGCGCAAAACACCATCGAACATCGCGGCAGTGCCAGATCATGGGGGGCATGAAAATTCCGTCCCGCCCAGAACCACGCCTGATAAAATTCAATACCTTACGAGAAAAATGAAACTTTGGACGCTCAGTCTTTCGACACTGAAACACGATCTCTTTCAGTTGCCTCACCCTCATGGACAAGGAGAAAATAAAAAGGCCGCCCAATGGGCGACCTCATTGCAGGTGCTTTTGTCTCTGGATGTCTACGTCGAACGACGTCTCCTGACCTGCCGCCTGCACGGCCCCGGCACAAAAACCGAGACCAGATGCGCCGGAGATTAGAACGAACTATAGCCACCATCGGCCATAACCAACTGCCCGTTGATCGCTGACGACAGCGGCGACAACAGGAAAGCGACGACATTGGCCACTTCGGGGGGCTGCAGAAGGGCGCCGCTTGGCATATCTTCCAGCCATTTCTCAACCACCTCAGGATGTTCGATCCCAACCGATTTCAACATCTCGGTCTCTGTATACCCGGGACCAACGGCATTCACGCGCACCCCGGTTTTGGCCCATTCAACGCCAACGACCCGAGCCATATGTGCCACTGCCGCTTTTGACACGTCATATGCCGCATGAAGCTCCGGACGCACGGCTTTGACACCGGCGATAGAGGAAATGATGACAATCGCGCCTGCCCCCGCTTTGGTCATATGCCGCCCTGCGGCCCGCACGGAATAGAAGACGCCATCGAGGTTCACCGACATGACACCGCGCCACTCATCATCGCTATGGTCGAGCATCGCATTCGAGTTCGCGTAAGCGGCATTGGCGACGAACCCATCGATGGCCCCACGCGCCTGAACCACACCATCGATAAAGGCATCGACCACGTCACTCTTCGTCACATCGACGACATGACCTTCTGCGGAATAGCCCTCCGCCTGCAAAGCGGCGGCGGCCTCTGCTGCGCCCGACAGATCGGCGATGACCACATGGCCGCCGAGACGGCAGATGGTGTGCGCAATCGCGTTGCCGATGCCGCGTGCACCCCCGGTGATGGCGATCGTTTTTCCTGAGAATTCCATATTTTCTCTCCTACTGCGCGGTATAGCCGCCGTCACAGACGACACTGGAGCCGGTCACGAAACGCGCCTCATCAGAGGCGAGAAAGAGCACGCAATTGGCCACATCTTCCGGTTCACCCAAGGTCAAAGGATGCTTTTCGCCCATCATGGCGAGATAGGCCTCACGCCCCTCGGGCCAAGTGTCGGCGGCCTGAAGGAACAGCTCCGTTTTGGTCGAACCGGGATGAACGGCATTGACGCGAATGCCATAGGGCGCATAGCAAATCGCGTCCGTCTTCGTCATCAGCAACACAGCCCCTTTGGTGGCATGATAGGCTGGCAAATCCGCAGACCCGATCAGGCCATAGATGGAGGAGAAATTGACGATGGACCCCGTCTTTTCCTCCATCATGGTCGGCAGCACGTGTTTGGTCGTGAAGAACGTGCCTTTGACATTGACGTTAAAAACACTGTCCCACTCGGCTTCGCTCATCTCGTGGACCAGCTTATTGACCCCCGGTGTAGCGGCGTTGTTCACGAGGATGTCGATGGTGCCGAAACGCGCCAGCACGTCTTTGATACCCTGCTGAACGGAGGCTTCCTTGGTCAGGTCAACCTTGACGAACAGAGCCGAGGTCGGGCCCGCATCGATCTCGTCCGCAACCTCCTGCGCCTTGTCGAGAATGTCGAAAATCACGACATCGGCGCCCTCTTCGGCCAACCGCCGGGCTGTCGCAGCCCCGATCCCTTGGGCGCCACCTGTCACGATTGCGATTTTTCCGGCTACACGTCCTTGTGTCATTTCTTTCTCCATGAATGTGCATTTGGCCCGGCCGTAACCGGGCGGAATGTCTTATTTGATGAATTGATATTTCTTGCGGTCCGTCGTGATCGCCACGGCAACGATGATCACCAGCCCTTTGACGATGTCTTGCGTAAAGCCACCGACACCGGTCACATCCATGCCATTGGACAGGATCGCGATGAGCAACACGCCCAGAATGGTGCGATGTGGGCCGCCGACACCGCCCGAAAGGGCCGTCCCCCCCATCACGATGGCCGCGATTGAGTTCAGCAAGATCGACGAGCCTGCCGCAGGCGTCCCCGCCCCGACCTGTCCCGCCAAAAGCGCACCGGCCAGACCACAAAGCGCACCGCAAACCACGAAGGCTTTGATCTTGAAGCGGTTGATCGGCACACCGGAGTTGGAGGCCACAACCTCACCGCCACCGATGGCATAGAGATAGCGGCCGAATTTGGTGCGCAGCGCGACGAAGGTCAAAAGCAGCGCCGTGAGCAAAGCGATGGCAGCGACATTCGGCACGCCCATGATGAACGACCCGTTGATCAGATCGGTATAGCCCCAATCCTGATAGATGATCGCGATCCCGCCGGAGACATGCCCGGCAAGCCCGGCCAGAACCGACATCATGCCCAGCGTCGCCAAAAAGGAGGGCACCTTGAGATACACCAGCAAGCCCCCGTTGACGGCGCCCACCACGGCGCCTGTGGCGATGGCGATACAGATCGCCGCGACACTTCCGTACAGATCGACACTGATTGCGGTGACGAGCGTGGCCAAAACGACGGTGGCCCCGACCGAAAGGTCAATCGACCCGATCATGATCACCAATGTGCCCGCCAAGGCGACCAAGAGCAGGACAGAGGATTGCATCCCGATGTTCTGAAAATTGGCCAGCGTCCAGAAGAGCGGGTTTTGGATGGTGAAGAAGGCGATCAGCACGCCCAGCGCGCAAAGCTGTGCCAGAATGGCATAGTAGGGGCGCAGCGCATTTTGTCCCTTGGAGGGCACGCCGGCATTTGTTGTCATTGCGGTCATGTCATAACCTCCTTTTAAATCATACTTTTGACGATGGTGGCTTCTTCAGGCTTGGCCCCGAAGGCGGCCGGAAGTTCGGCTGTCACCTGCCCGCGCCGCATCACCAGAATGCGGTTCGACAGGCCGATCAGCTCGGGCAGATTGTCAGAGATCAAAAGAACCGAGGTCCCTTGGTCCGCGACATCGCGGATCAGATCGTAGATTTCCTCTTTCGCCCCGACATCGAGCCCCCGCCCCGGCTCATCGAGCACCAGCACGTCGACGCCGCGTGCCAACCATTTGGCAAAGACAACCTTTTGCTGGTTGCCCCCCGACAGGTTGCGCGCCAAAGCCCGCCGCCCCGGTGCGCGCACCTTCAACCGTTTCAACCAGTGATCGGTGACCTCTGCGCTCTTGCGGGAGGACAGATCGATCAGCAGCGGCCCGGCAATATTGGTCAGGCCGGGCAAGGTGAGGTTCCACTCCAGAGAATGCGCCCCGATGATACCCGCGAGATTGCGTTCGGCAGGCACATATCCGATGCCCTCAGAAATGGCCTGGAAGCTGGAGCCTGACGCAAGCGGTTTGTCATGGATCATGACCGTCCCGCCATCGCGCGGCGTCAACCCCGCAATCATGCTCGCTACGACGGACTTGCCGGAGCCAAGCACGCCGGCAACCCCCAAGATTTCTCCCTTATGCAAATCGAATGAGGTCGGTTCCACCTCGCCCTCTTTCGCCAGATCCCGAACCGAGATCACCACCTGATCGTCCGGTGTGCGCTGACGGAATTCCTTGTAGTATTCCTCTTCGCGCTTTCGCCCGACAATCAGCTCATGCAGGCCATCCGGACTGGTTTCCGAGGCCTCCAGCTGTTGCATCACCTGCCCGTCTTTGAGGGCCACGATTTCATCACAGCACCGAAAGATGTCCGCCATAGAGTGCGACACGATGATGATGGATGCCTTCGACCGCCACTGAGCAATGCCTTCAAAGAGTTTGTTGGCCTCATTCTCAGACAGGGCGGAGGTTGGTTCATCCAGCAAGATGATCGGCTCGACCGGATAGACACGAGACAGCGCAAAGGCTTTGGCGATCTCCACCAATTGCCTCTGCCCAAAGGACAGATCCCCCGTGACCGCTTTCGGGTCCACATTGTCGATCCCCAGATCCTCGAGAACCTCTTGTGTGACCCGGATCATCCGGTCACGTTCGAGAACCCCAAAGGTCGTGAATTTGGCTTCGCGGCCCAGAAAAACATTTTCATAGACCTTCAGTTGCGGCACCAGACCCTGTTCCTGAAAAACAGTTGCAATGCCATGGCGCGCCGCTTCTTCGGGGTGCCCGAGATGGGCCTGCTCCCCATGAATGCGCACGACACCCTCATCCGGCGACACCACGCCATTGATGGTGCCTAAAATCGTCGATTTCCCGGCGCCATTCTCACCGACCAGCCCGAGGACCGTATTTTTCCGCAACCGAAAGGAGACATCCCGGATAGCCGGGATGCCGTTGTAGGACTTGCTGACGCCCAAAAGTTCGAGCGCAACAGCAGAGGTCTCTGCTGATGTGTGCTTCACAGTCTCAGTCATGTTTGAAAGTCCCGCGCTCAGGCTTTGAACGGACCGGAAATATAGTGGTCCTCATAGAGCTGAACCACGCGATCGAATTCGCCGCTGCTCTTCATGTCGGCATAGGCCGGGTTGAGCCGGTCCTTATTGTCCGGGAACAACGCGAAATGCGTTTCCGGATCGATCGGCATGATTTTCGCCTGCGGATTCCAGTCATCAGGATTGAGCGTGCGGCTCATCTTGGTCCAATCATAGGCCGGACCGTCCGCGCCATAGAGGTTGTCCAGATAATGCTGCACGTTGTCCTCAGTGATCAGGGCGGATTCGGTATACATCATCCGCTCGGGCAGGCTCGGCTTCCATCCGTTCAAAGCATCGAACACAGAGGTGACCATAAAGGCCGCCTGATACGCCGGGAGCGAAGAATGGGTCGCGGCGAGGCGGCCGCTTTTCACCGCGTTCAGACCATCGGGCAAACCATCGATGCCCACGACAGGGATGTCGGTTCGGTCCCGCTCATCCAACACCGCCAAAACGCCCTCTGCAATCGAGTCGTTCTGCGCCATCACACCTTTGAGATCCGGATGCGCCGTGATCATCGACAACATGGCATCGCGCCCGCTCTCCCGGTCCCATTGGGTTCGCAGATTGCCAACCACTTCGATGCCCGGATATTCCGCAGCCGCCCGCATGACACCCGCCGTGCGGAAGGCATCCGTCGGCGTGGGGAGCCCCCAGATATGGACGACCTTGCCCTCACCGCCGATCCGTTCGAACAGCACTTTGGCGACTTCGTAGCCCGCAAGTTCAGAGTTCGGGGTGGAATATTGCACATGGTAGTCGCCGACATCGACCGGAGAGAACCACGCGGGATGCTCCCAGATGTTGGAATAGTAAATACCGGACGACTGAAGCGTCTTGGCCATCTGCGGCACGGCGCCATCGGGGAAAGGCAGGCCGATGAACATTTTCGCGCCCTGTTGCGGGGCGGAGCGGACCTGGCTGATCTGTTTGGCCGGATCTGATCCGTGCAGCATTTGCGCACCATCCAGCCCCAGGGCAGCGGTGCAAGCTTCGAAGCCTTTCACCCATTCCACCCAATAGGAATGCAGCACGTCGACCTGATAGATGATCTTCCCGGTTGTCGCGGCCTGTGCCGACGTCGTGGTCGCAAGGCCTGTCGCCCCGGTGATGCCAGCGGCTGCTGCCAGCTGCATGAAGACGCGGCGTGAGAACGGTTCATGAATGGAGTTTCCAGCGCGCACAATACGGCTCTCCACGGACTCAGTTTTTTTCATTGGGTCTCCTCCCCAGATGTTGCACCGCCTCATCTCCTCCAAAGAACACCCAGGGCCGTGCGCGTATCATGGTGCTCCATACCGTCATCCAATATTACCATAATACAGTCAAGAATTATCTTGCTGACTTACCGTAATACGATAAGATGGCGCAGTTTCCCAAGCAAACAGCGACTTCGAGCACATCAAACGACGCTAAAAAAAAGAAAGCCCCGGATAGGCTTACGCATATCCGGGGCATATTTTTTATCTCAGACGGCTCTGAACCCTCAGCCCACAGTCACGCCCCCGCAGACAAAGAGCGTTTGCCCAGTCACGAAAGACGCCTTGTCATCGCAGAAGAAACTGATGGCATTGGCCACGTCTTCAGGCTCCCCCATACGACCGAGAGGCACTTGATCGATGATCGCGCGCGTCTTCGGCGCATCTGGCGGATTGTTGTCCCAGAATGCCGTGGTCGCGATCGGGCCGGGAGCAACGCAATTGACGGTGATCCCATGCGGCGCCAATTCCAGCGCCCAGGTGCGCGCCATGGACTGCGCAGCCCCTTTGGACGCCGAGTAAAGCGTACGGTCCAGCTTGCCCTTGGTGACGCGGCTGGTGTTGAACACAATGCGCCCTCCCGCGCCCGCGCGGCGCATGGCAGGCACTGCCTCCTGGGCGCACACAATCGCCGCGCGCAGATTGAGATGCATCACTTTGTCGAAATCACTCAGATCAACATCCTCAAGCGGCGCAGGGAACACCAACCCGACATTGTTCACCAAACAATGCACCCCGTGCTCAGCAATAATTGCCGCCACGGTCGCCCGCGTCGCTTCCACATCGGAAAGGTCCACCTGACGAAAATCCGCCAGAAGCGCGGCATCCTCCGGGGCAACGACATCCAGCACGAACACGCGATATCCATCGTCGCTGAGCCGCTTGCTGATGGCATAGCCGATATTGCGCGCGCCACCGGTTACGATGGCCGTTTTTGACAGCATCTCCTGTCCTCCATTCATATCAAGATCGCAAACTGAGGAACCGTCTCAGAGACGGGGCGTCACCGGCTCCAAATGAAAGCGGAATGTGCCGTCGGCCTCCTTTGTCAGATCGCCAAGACCCGGGAACGGGAAATGATACCCGTGATAGCGGATGCCCTCAGCGCAGACCTTCTCGAAGACATCACGCTTCGCCTGCGCGCCGAGCGCCGGATCGCTGTCGAAATCCATATGGAAATACCATTCCGGGTGGATGGGGTCATACACCTGATGATGCGCCAGATCTCCGGTGAACATCACCTTCTCCCCTTTGCTTTCAAAGACAAAGGCGGATTGGCCAGAACTATGTCCCGCAGCCGACACCGAGGTCACACCCGGCAGAACTTCGACCCCAATCTCAAAGGTTTTCACCTTACCCTCATAGGGCTTGAGCGCCTCAAGCGTCCCTTCGGTCCAGGCCTTTTTATGATCGCTGCGCGTCAGGTTCTCAGCGTCGGTCCACTCTTCCCAGTCCTGTCGGCTCACATGGATTTCGGCATTCGGGAAAGCGGCGGACATGTCCGGGCGTCTCAAACCAAAGCTGTGGTCCGGGTGAAGATGCGTCATGAGAACCACGTCGATATCAGCCGGATCAAGCCCCGCCGCCGCCATGTTTTCCAACAACCGGCCCATTTTATCGCCGAACATATCCGAATACTGGCCCATACCGGCATCGATCAGAACGAGACGGTCCCCCATATTCACAACGACAGGGTTCAAATCCATCGGAATATAGTCAATCGGCAACCTGTATTCGGCCTTCAGCCGCGCCATTTCCTCTGGGTCGGCATTCGGAAACAGACCGTCATAGCTGTGATGAATGTAGCCATCCCACACAGACGTGCATTCCAAATCCCCGATCCGAAATCTATACCACCCTGCATTCTGTTGATTTTGCAGTGCTGCGACCATTGTGCGCTCCTCCTTCTTTGAAACGCGACGCGCACCGCGTAGAGAGTCCGGCGGTGATCATCGCGCAATTTCCGTCATACCGTAATACAGGATGACGGATGGCGTCTATCCCTATTTGCGCACAACTTATGTCCATCCCACCGGCGAACACCGCACCCCGCCCGCATCGCAAACCACCAGAATTAAGTGGAAATATCCATCCGGCCGACTGTCACGCGCCATGATCACCTTGATCGTATTACAATCACACGGTACTGTTGCAGAGAGCTCAGACGTCCTTGTGACGAAAACGCGCTACGCAATTTAATGTTTATGAACATAGGAGCACCGAATGCCAGCTCGGCGCGCAATCGCAAGAACAGCAGCCCCCCTGCGCCAACAAGTTGTGCAGATGATCCGCGAAGACATTCTTCAAGAAAATCTCAAACCTGGCCAACGCCTCGTCGAAAGCGTTCTGTGCGAAACATATGACGTGTCGCGCACCGTCATCCGTGAGGCTCTCCGTCAGCTGGAATCCGAACACCTCATCACGGTTGTCCCGAACTCCGGTCCAATCGTGACCGTCCTGAGCCAGCAAGACATTCAAGCGCTCTACGTGGTCCGAGCCAATCTCGAAGGCCTCACCGCAAATCTTTTTGCGCAGAACGCCTCCGACGAGCAATGCCAGCAGCTGCTCAATATCGCCGCGCGTTTGGACAAAGAATACCGCCACGGCGATGTCCAAAGCCGCGAACTCATCAAGGCCGAGTTTTATGATGTGCTGATCAGCGGCGCACATAACAACGTGCTCAGAGAAACCCTTGGCCTCATTCATGCCCGGATCGCAATTTTCCGGCGCTTCGCCTTTCTGGACGAAAGCCGCACCGAAGAGTCCATCGCAGAGCTCAAAACGATCATCCACGAAGCCGCCGAAGCGCATAATGGACAGGCTGCAGCAACCGCTGCAGAAGATCACGTCATTCTCGCCGCCAAATATGCAGAGCAAGAATATATCAGCCGAAATGCGGCCTTGATCGAAGCTTGAGGCCACTCGCAAGAGCGGCCTCAAACGGGTTTCGAGGGCTGCTTTACGGAGCGGCCCACCAACTCCGGTCATTCGCCACACCGCGCGCCAAAAGCTTTTTCACAAAATCTTCTGTGAGCGGTGCAGGATTGTTGAGGACCAGTCGGCGCGCCGTTACAGCGGAGCGCGCGATCTGATCGAAATGCGCCTCGCTCACCCCAAGGGACTCCAATTCAAGCGGAACGCCTGCCGCAGCCAAGAGCTCTTCGATCCGCGCAATCGCCGCGCGCCCTTTATCGTCCAGAGACTCCAGACCTCCCCCAACGCCGAGAATATCGGCCATACGTGCGAATTCCTCACGCGCGTAGGGTTGGTTGGCGCGCATGACATAGGGCAGCAAAGCGCCCACACCGATGCCATGCGGGGTATGGCCGATCGAGGCCATCGGGCTTTGGATCGCATGCGCCGCCGCCGTGCCCGTCGTGTTGATGACCATGCCCGCACAATAGGCGGCAAACATCACATCCGACCGCGCCGCCAAGTCGGACGGCGTCTCTACGACCGTGCCGAGAGAGCGATTCATCAACCGCAGCCCCTCCTCACAGAACACATCCGTGATCCGGTTTTTACCGACATAGACTTCCGTCGCGAGCTGGTCGGGAGACGGGTTCTTGGGACGCGCCGTGAACCCTTCGACCAGATGCGACAGCGCATCCGCGGCGGTTGCGGCCGTCAGCCCCGGCGGGCAGGTGACCGTCAACTCAGGATCGATAATGGCCACATCAGGAACAATAGAGGCATCCGCGATGGCCATTTTCATCTGCTTTTCGTCGTCGAAAACAATCGCCAGATTGGTGACCTCTGCCCCTGTCCCGCCTGTGGTGGGAATGGCAATCGTCGGGACCGTCGGCCCGGGCACGGCGAATTCGCCAAAATAGTCCCGCACATCCCCGCCAAAACGAAGAACGACAGAGCAAGCTTTGGCCAGATCCATACACGACCCGCCACCAAGCCCCACGATCAGGTCAGGCGGATTGGCGCCAAACCGCTCCGCGACGGCCAAGACATTGGAGCGCGGCAGATCCGGAAGCGCTTCCGTAAAGCTGTCCACCGTCAGCCCCTGCGCCGTCAAATCCGCAACCATATCGGCAAAGCTGTCTGTGCCCGCCATGCGTTCGTCGGTCACGATCAAAACGGACTTTCCCATGCTGGCCGCGATACGACCAAGCTGACGCCTCTGACCGGGCCCGAACAGCACGGTGTTGGGCTGGCGCACCAGCCCTATTCCAAGTGTATTTTCCATCGAATCTGCCCTCTCAAGCATCAAGCAACACCCTGTGCCTCATTGACGGTCAAGGCAATGTACTTGTCTTCCATGAACTCATAGATGCCCTCTTGACCACCCTCGCGCCCGATGCCGGAGGCCTTGGTGCCACCGAAGGGCGCGGCCGCGTCAGCCATGATGCCACGGTTGATGCCGACCATCCCGAACTCAAGCCGCTCCCCGAAGGTCAGCGCACGCGAGACATCTTTGGTGAACACGTAAGAGGCCAGACCGAAGTCGCTCTTATTGGCAAAGGCCAGCGCCTCTGCTGCACTCTCAACCGGGAAGATGGTGGCAACCGGAGCGAACAGCTCGTTGGAACACATCACCTCGTTCGGAGCATCGAAGCGAATGACGGTCGGCTGGAAGAAATACCCGGGGCCCTCGACGGCAGCCCCTCCGGTCACAACCGTTCCGCCTGCGGCCTCCAAGGAACGAATCGTATCCCCAAGACGATCCCGCTGACGGGCCGAGATCATCGGACCGACATCGACAGAGGTCATCCCATCGCCGACCGTCAGAGCCTCGACCGCTTTGAGGAATTTTTCGGTGAATTCTTTTTCGACCTTTTTGTCCACGATGATTCTGTTTGCGGCCACACAGGCCTGCCCCGCATTGCGGAATTTGCAGATCACGGCCTGCTCAACGGCCAGATCGATGTCAGCGTCATCCAGAACCACAAACGGCCCATCGCCACCAAGCTCAAGCGAACATTTCGTGATGTTCTTGGCCGCCAGCTCCATCAACAAGCCCCCCACACGGGTCGAGCCGGTGAACGACACCTTGCGGATACGTTTATCATTCATCAGCGGCGTCGAAACCGATGCAGAATTTGTCGTATGAATCAGGTTCATCACCCCGTCCGGGAACCCGGCCTCCTGCACCAGCTCCGCGAAGAGCGCGCAGGTCAACGGCGTTTCCTGCGCCGATTTCACGACCATCGTACAACCGGCGGCCAGAGCGGCGCCACCCTTGCGAACGATCATCAAAAGCGGGAAGTTCCACGGCGTGATCAGAAGGCAAGGGCCGATCGGCTGTTTGGCCACCATGATGCGAAAGCCGCCATTCGATGCCGGGGCGTAGCTGCCGTGCAGATGCGCCGTTTGTTCAGCAAACCAGCGCAAGAAATCGCAGGACAGTTTAAATTCGGCCCGCGCCTCGGTCAGAGGCTTGCCGCTTTCGAGCGTCATGACGCGCGCAAAATCTTCCTGCCGTGTCAGCATGAGATCGTAAAGCCGGTGCATCAGTTCAGCGCGCTGCCGCGGCGCAACATTGCGCCAGCCCTCTTGCGCGGCTTCCGCAGCATCAAGCGCCAACAGCGCTTCGCGTTCCCCGGCACTGGACACAGAGGCAAAAACTTCGCCGGTTGCCGGGTTCGAGACCGGAAACTCCGCGTCACCTTCCAGCCATTTCCCGTTGATCAGCAGGCGGCCGTTCGGCTGCACGAATGTCGTATCCGCCACGACCGGCTTGGGTGAATTTTTGTTCATTGAGTCCTCCTACGCCCGAATAAGCCCCGGACAATCCCCGGATAAGCTCTGTGCCGAGCTAAAAAATTGAATTTCGGTATTAGCGTAATACAATATGATTGTCCGGGCAAGTGGCTCCGCAGACGCCGCCCACATGCGCCGATAAAAAAATGGGATTGACCATATTGGTCATACCGTAATACCGTATGAGAGATTGGATTCTTGATCACCGACGCGCAAAGCAGCTTCGCCGCGCGCAATCGGCCCATCACCTGCATTTGGAGACCAAAGCAGGGCACGAATATCGCTTGGAGGGCGGCATTCGGTGACCCAGAAACATTTCGGCCCAGCCGATAGAAATGACCTAAGTGGGAGGCTTAATCTATGAGCACTGAACATTCCGCAGCCCTTGACGGGCTTCAACTTGATGTCGCCGTGATCGGGGCAGGCGTTGGCGGGCTTTACGCGCTTTACGCCATGAAAAACAAACTCGGCCTGAACGCCCAAGGCTTTGACGAGGCCGATGATGTTGGCGGAACCTGGTATTGGAACCGCTACCCCGGCTGCCGCGTCGACACGGAATCGACGGTTTATACCTATTCGTTCGACCTGGATATGTTTCAGAACTGGCAATGGTCCGAGCGCTATGCACAACAAGAAGAAGTGCAGGCCTACCTGAGTGCCGTCGCCGACAAACATGACCTGAAATCCTCCATCAACTTTGGCACGCGCATCGCCAAAGCCGATTGGCTGGAAGAGGAAGGTCAGTGGCAATTGACCACCAAAACCGGCGAGAAAATCAAAGCACGCTACGTGATTGAATCGGTCGGTCTTCTGTCCTCCAGCTACGCGCCAAGCTTCCCGGACCAAGAAAAGTTCAAAGGCGAGGTCCTCGTGTCCTCGAAGTGGCCAAAGGAAGATCCCGACCTGTCGGACAAACGGGTCGCCGTGATTGGCACGGGATCGACCGGCATCCAAGTCATCACATCTTTGGCCGGCAAGGTGAAACACCTGCATGTGCTTCAGCGCACCCCGCAGTGGGTCGTGCCTCTCGGCATCGGCCCCTTCCCCCAAGACACCCGCGAGCGGATCAAGAAAGACCCCAAAGGCTATCGCGATTGGGCCTTGGACACCGCCAGCGTCTTTGGTTTCCAGGAGAGCACGACACCGGCCCTGTCCGTGTCCGAAGAAGAACGGCAAGCGATTTTCGAAGCCGCCTGGCAGAAGGGCAACGGCTTTGAATTCCTGCTCGGCACCTTCTCGGATCTCGTGGTGACGCCTGAGGCCAATAAAACGGCAACGGATTTCATCAAATCCAAGATCGACGCAATCGTGAAAGACCCTGACACGGCCCGCAAACTGACGCCGACCGACTATTACGCGAAACGTCCTCTCGCGGCCGACAATTACTATGCCGTCTACAACCGTGACGACGTGTCCCTGCATGATGTCAAAACCAACCAGATCGAGCGCTTCACTGAAAACGGCCTCATCATCGGCGGCGAAGAAGTCGAATTGGACGTCGTTATCATGGCGACGGGCTTCGACGCGATGACTGGCAACTACCTCAAGATTGACACCACGGGCCGCGATGGCGTCAAACTTAAGGATGAATGGTCGGATGGCCCCCATACCTACGCGGGTCTTGCCGTGTCGGGTTTCCCGAACCTGCTCATGGTTTTCGGCCCCTTCAGCCCGTTCACCAGCCAACCTTTGGTCCACGAATGGCAAGTCGATTACTTCACCGACCTCATCGAAAAGGCAGAAGAGGTCAACGGCGTGATCGACGTCGAGAAATCGGCTCAGGAAGATTGGGTCGGCATTTGTCAGGAAGGCATGGCCGGGACATTGTTCGAAGTCACCGACAGCTGGATCAACGGCGCGAACATCCCTGGCAAACCGAGAACCTCGATGTGGTACATGGGCGGCATGTCCAACTACATGGTCGAAATGAACAAAATCCGGGACGAAGGCTATCGCGGATTTGAGATTTCGAAATCTCGCGTGCCCTGCCTCGAAGACCAAGAGTAAATCTGGCTGAGCCTATACCTGCGGCGTAATGCACAGGATTGACCTCCCAACGCATGGCTGATGACATATCTTGTCATCAGCCATTTCTGCTTTAAGGAGCATTGATTTCAGAAGAAGATCGCCAGACACCGATTGAGCCCAAACATCCATTTAGAGATGTCACGCATGATTGGTCTGGCGAACAAAGACCGCCCAACTCTGTGCCTGAACTAAAATTCGCACGGCGTCGTCTCGTTTCCTTCACACGATACAGCGCCTGTCTTGCTTGCCCCAATCGGTTCAGATTTACCCGAGCAAACCTTACCGGACTTGATGCGTAAAAACGGTGTCACGGTTGACGTTTTTATAGAGCATATAGGCAGAACGGGTCCAACCCGTCGGATAGAAGAACTGCGGGCAGTAGGCCCCCATCCAGATGAAGTCTTCTTGCCAAACTTCATGCCAGTCGGACCCAAGCAAATACATGCCCTGCCCTTCAAGCATGACCAACCCATGCTCGTTGATATGCGTCTCGATCTCAGGAAAGTTCGCGCCCGGCTCAAAGCTGAGAATGTTCACTTCGAAGTCGTAGCGCAGATCGCCAAAGGGCAGCATATGTTCCCACGTGCGGCCAATTGTTCCGTTGTGGTTGATCTTCTCAAGCTCATCGCGGTGCGAGACAATTGCAGGCGGCGTGTCGATGCCTTCGACCGCAAAATACGGCTTGCGAATATCCATGAGCCGAGCGGGCGCGCCATCCGTGGTGCGCACTTCATGTGTTTCTCCGGCAGGCAGGAACACAAAGCTCCCCGGCGTCATGTCCACGGTGCCGGTGGCTTCGGAGGACAGGGTCAGGGCCCCGTCGAACAGGTAGTAGAAGTGTTGCAGCCCATCATTCAAAGGCTGCCGCGTGCCACCGCTGCCTTCGATTTCGAGCATGACCTGCCCGAATTGAGCGCCGAGTTCTGGCCCGGCCAGAAAACGCACGACCGTATCCCGCCATTGCGGCAACAGGCTTGCCATCACACCTTCGGGCGGCATCAATGCATAGTTGTGCTTGATGCGGCATCTGGCTTCGCCGATGGCTCCGGGACGAAACGTGCCGGGTGCGGGTTGGAAATCATGTCCGAACATATGTGCTCCTACGCGGTAAACCGCCTTGGTTAAGAGGGAATTTGAGTGAAGGATTTTCGTCGTTGATCGCGGCCTAGGCTTTTTTCACCGCCCCCGTCCGGCGTCGCGCCAGAGTGATGAACAGAAGCGTCAACGAGATGACAACAAAGGACACCAAGGTGGTGATCGTGCCAAGCGCATAGAGCACCGGGGTTGTCACATTGCTGGTCATTGCGAAAATCTCGAGCGGAAGGGTGTTGTGCGCGCCGCCCGCCAGAACCGTTCGTGGCATTTCGTCATAGGACAGCGAGAAACCAAACAGCAGCACGCCGACGATATTGGGCAAGATGATGGGCAGCACCACAAAGCGAAAGCTCTGCCAGCGCGACGCTCCGGCGTCTCGGGCGGCTTCTTCGTAAGTGGGGTTCAGGCGGGCAAAAACGCCAATCATGATCAGCACCCCGAATGGCACAGTCCAGGTGAGGTGAGCCCCGAGGCCACTCGTGTACCAGTTCGCTTCCACGCCCGTTTGAGAAAAGAGCAGACCAATCCCCATGCTGACCAAGATCGACGGCACCACGAGGCTCGCGATCGTCAGGGTAAAGATCACGCGACTGCCGCGGAAACCGCGACGCAAAGCCAATCCCGCCGGCACGACAATCAGGACATTCACGAACATCACCAGCACGGCGAGGGTCAAAGACCGCCGAAAGGAGCTGCCGATATCTCCGACCCGCTGCTCTTGGAAAAGAGAGCTAAACCAGTGGAGCGAGACATCTTTGAGCGGAAAGGTGAGACCGCCTTGCGGGCCCTGAAAAGACAGGATCATGATGGTCAGTGTCGGGCCGTAGAGAAACAGCAAGAACAGGCCCATGAGGACTTTCAAGAAGAGGGAAAGGGGACTGCGCGGGATCATAGTGCTTTCCTGATGTCGACGCCGCGCAAAAGGCCACCGATCGCACTCATCACGACAACGAGGAGCATAACGGCATTCGCACATGCGGCTGGATATTGGAGCAACGAAATTTGGTTGAGGATGAGGTATCCGGTCGTGGCGCTATGCCCGCCCCCCATGATGCGCACTGTCACGAAATCGCCCATGACCACGGTGATGACGAACACCGCACCAATCGCGAACCCGGTTTTACAAAGCGGCAACACGACCCAAAACATGATCTGAACGGGCGTCGCACCGGCGTCGATGGCAGCTTCAATCACACTGCGATCGATACGAGACATGGCGTTGTAGAGCGGCGTCACCATGAAAAGCGTGAAGAGATACACGTAGACCAGACAGATCGCGAAGCGCGAATAGAGCAGGAAATCCAGCGGCTGATCTATCAGACCGATATCCATCAGCATGGAGTTGATGAGCCCTTGTCGCCCGAGGAACGGAACCCAGGATATCATCCGGATGATGTTCGACGTCAGGAACGGGATCGTGCAGGCCATGAACAACACCGTTCGCATGAGCGGTGTTCTGACGTAAAACGCGATATGATAGGCGATGGCAAAGCCAAGGGCCGCCGTCACTGCGAGCGTGGTGAGGGTAAAGAGAATGGTGCTGAACAGAGTCCGCCAGATGGTCGCCGAGCCCAGCATCTCTGTGTAGTTGAAAAGCACGATGTCCGGGACAACCTGAAACCCATTATAGTTCCAAAAACTCACCGTCACGATCATGACGAGCGGGATGAGAAGGAAAAAACAGAGCAGCAGGGCGAGCGGCGCGATCTGCATGTAAGGCAGAAGGCGCTCGAAGAGCGGGCGTTTGGGGGCTTGGGGCTGCATGGCTGGATTTTTAGGCATGGGTCGGCGCCAAAAGATGTTCATCAGCGGCAGACCAGCTTATGCCAACTGCGTCGCCGGGGTTCGCCGGAGCGGCATAGAAACTGCGGTCGGACAGTTCGACCACATGTCTTGCTTCGTCCTGATCCGGGTTTTCGGACACGGTGACCCGGATGCGGCTGCCTTGGTATTCCAGTGCAACAACCTGACCCAAGCGCGCCCTCGCACCTGCCTCACTCGGCAGCCCGCCGACATGGAGATCCATATGGTCCGCACGCACGGAGACAGTGCCCGTCTCCGTTTTCAGGATATTGTGGCCGCCGATAAAGCGGGCCACGAATTCATTCGAAGGGGTGTCATACACCTCTCGCGCTGTGCCACTTTGGCGAATTTCGCCATCCTGCATGACGACGACCTGATCACCGAGCGCCAATGCCTCATCCTGACTGTGCGTGACATGGATGAAGGTGATGCCCAATTCTCGCTGAAAGCGTTTGAGTTCCTCTCGCATCCGGATCCGCAAGAACGGATCAAGCGCCGAAAGCGGCTCATCCAACAGCAGAATTGACGGTTCGGTACTCAGAGCGCGGGCGAGAGCAACACGCTGCTGCTGACCGCCCGAAAGCTCATGCGGGCGACGATGCAAATACGCCTGCATTTCGACCAACTCGATCAATTCGCGCGCCCGACGCGACCGCTCCGCCTTGCCGACGCCCTGCATCCGCAGGCTAAACGCAACGTTTTCTTCGACATTGAGATGAGGAAAAAGGCCATAGTTTTGGAACATCATCGCGGTGCCCCGCTTCGATGGCTGTTGCCATGTGACCTGACGCCCTTTGACGAGGATGTCGCCCTCACTTACCTCTTCATGCCCGGCAATCATACGCAGGGTCGTCGACTTTCCGCAGCCAGAGGGTCCAAGCAAACAACAGTAGCTGGCCTCGTAGATTTGGAGGTCGATGGCTTTGACCGCGACCGAATCTCCGAAGCGCTTCGTGAGACCGATCAGTTCTACATCCTTGGTGGGCATTCGTATCCTGTCATTCTTTTTCTTGTGGCGACTGATGAGG
Source organism: Celeribacter naphthalenivorans (assembly GCF_020524585.1). Classification (GTDB taxonomy): domain Bacteria; phylum Pseudomonadota; class Alphaproteobacteria; order Rhodobacterales; family Rhodobacteraceae; genus Celeribacter; species Celeribacter naphthalenivorans. The sequence goes on along the minus strand of NZ_JAIVLK010000004.1, from coordinate 201,284 downwards.
TGTGGGAGACGCCGCAGCGCCTCCCGATCTTGGGTCAAGCTGTCGCGAATTCAGCCCATTTCATAACCATATAGCGGTCTTCATCCATGACGGAATTCCAACATGCGATGTTCCCCATACGGTCCTCGAACGAACCGCCGTCACGGACCGCGCCGACATCTTCCATCTTCACCCCTTCGGGGCTGACGATCGGCGCAGTGGCGGGTTTGCCTTCCATCCAGAAGCCCCACTCGTTTTCCGTCATGTAGTCCTTGGAGGTTTTCAGAACGGCGCTGTAGTAACCTTCACGGTTGAGATAGGCGCCGGCCCAACCAGAGAGATACCAATTGAAATACTCATAGACCGCATCGAGCTGAAGACCCGTCACGTGGCGGGCGATACCTGTGCCGCCGCCCCAGGCCCGATAACCTTCATTCAGAGCCTGATAGACACAGGGAATACCCTGCGAACGGACCGCCGCAACAGCGGGGGACCACATCGACTGGATCACAACTTCGCCCGAAGTCATAAGGTTGATGCTTTCGTCAAAGCTTTGCCACAGGGCGCGGAAGTGGCGGTCGCGTTTGGCGCGGATCAGGAACTCGATGGTTTTGTCGATTTCCGCACGGGTCATGTTGCCTTTGTCGCCATAGGTGATCTCCCCCATCGCCTCAAGGATCATCGCCGCATCCATGATGCCGATCGACGGGATATTGACCAACGCGGATTTGCCCTTGAACTCAGGGTCCATGATGTCGGCCCAGCTGGTGATCTTGCGGTCGATCATGTCGGTGCGAATGCCCAAAGTATCGGCATTGTAAGAGGTCGGGATCAGCGTCATCCACTCGGTCTCGCCACTCGCGAAGTCCGTGGACTCGAAGTCTTCAACAAAGTTCACCGTGTGCGGGGCCGTCCCCTGCGCCTCCATGCTGTCCGCGTTCAGCTTGCCGGTTTTGAACAGCGGCACGATATCGTCATAGTATTTGATCCGCTTGGTGTCGATCGGCTGCAAAACACCCGTCGGATAGAGTTTTTTGATGCTGAAGTATTCCAATCCGGCCAATTCGTAGCTGTTCGGCTGTGTGGCGACCCGGCTGTTCACAGAGTCGGTGTCCAAAGCGGTGTACTGGATCGTAATGCCGGTATCCTCTTTGGCCTTTTGCGCCAGCGCATTGGTGGCCGCGGTGCCCCCCGAAGTCGTGCGCAAGACGATATCCTTGATGTTCTGGGACCAAACCATCGGAGCTGCGAGTGTGCTTGCTGCAATGCCAGCACCTGTCGTTGTCAGAAATTTACGCCGTGTCCAGCCGGCGCGCGCATTTGACATGGTCATATGTATTCTCCTGGTTCTTGGAATTGCTGTTCAGTGGACGCAGACGTTCAGAGTGTGTCGATGTTGGCTGCGAAAAAGTCGTTCGGGACCTCTCCGCGAGGGGTTGCGAGTGGATAGGGGTCACGCGAAAGGTATTGTCCGGTGCCCTCAGAGGCAAAGACTTCGCCGTCCCGCATCACGATCTGGCCGCGCAAATAGGTCGCCACGGGCCATCCGGTTACGGTTTTCCCTTCGTAGGGCGTATAGTCGATCGCGTGCTGCATGATGTCGTTCGTGAGCTTGACTTCACGCTGCGGATCCCAAAGCACGAGATCCGCATCGGCGCCGACGACGATATCCCCTTTTCGAGGGGCCAGACCGTAGAGTTTTGCAGGGTTCGTTGCTGTCAGTCGCACGAAATGGTCAAGCGAAATACGCCCCGTGGACACCCCTTCGGAAAAGACCAAAGGCATCCGTGCGCCAATCCCCGGAACGCCATTCGGAATGTCGCTAAAGGGGGCATCGCGGCCCGCAGCGTCCTTGCCATTCGGTCCGGTCAGATTGGAAGGCGCATGATCCGAGGTGATCACGTCGATGACACCGCGGCGGATCATCTCCCAGAGACCCTCGTGATCTGCTTTGCTGCGCAGCGCCGGGCTACACACATACCCCGCCCCCTCAAACCCCGGACGGTCGAGGTCCGCATCTGTCAGCGTCAGATACTGAGGGCAGGTTTCGCCCCAAACCTTGACCCCACGCGCCTGCGCACGGGCAATTTCTTCTGCAACTTCCGCGCAGGACACATGGAAAATCTGAATGGGTGTATCGACAAGTTCGGCCAGACAGATCGCACGATACGTCGCCTCGCGCTCAACGATGACTGGCCGCGACCACGCATGGTATTTCGGCGCCTTACGCCCATCCGCGAGCAGCTTTTCGGTGAGCCAGCCAATCGCATGAAAGTTCTCACAATGCACCGCGACCATCGCCCCGCCCCGACGCGCCGCCTCCAGCACATTGAGAAAGCCATCGTCATTCAGCCGCGCATCATCATAGGTGAGAAAGGCTTTCAGACTGCGCACGCCACGGTCGATGACCGATGGGATTTCTGCAAGAATTTCGGGCGTGGGATCGGTGACAATCTGATGCAGCCCAAAATCAATGAGGGCAGAGTCTCCGCGTCGCAAGGTTTCGTTCAGCGTTTCACTGAGCGTGTATTCCGGAAGTTGCGTCACAAACGTGATCGCGGTCGTGGTGCCCCCCGCCAAGGCAGAGCGCCCGCCAGTGGCCAGAGATTCAGCGCCATGCCCCATGCCGGGCATCACCTGATCAAGATGTGTATGGGTGTCCACGCCGCCCGGGGTGACGATGAGGCCTTCGGCGTCAAACTCATCAGCAGCCTCTTGAACGCGTCCAAGCTGCACGATCTTGCCGTCCGCCACACCGATATCCATGGTGGCAACCCCGCTGCTTGTGGCGACAGTTGCGTTGCGGATCGCGAGATCAAGCAGGTGTCGAGAAGTCATATATTGGCCTTTCTGCCCAAGCCTCGCCCATCAACTCGGGGTGCAGTGATTTGGGAGGGCCCTTGCGGCCATCCCGATTGAGAGTGGCGTCATTTTGAGAGACACTTGTTTCCGCCACGCAGTTTTCATCGTGACATGAGAGTAGTGATACAGAGTGACAGACACGCGGGAATCATACTTTGGGATGAACGAACACCTTCGCCTCTCAGCCAAGCCGAGACCTCGCGCGGGATAGCCCAGGCACGCCCTCCCTCAGGCATCGGTGACGAAATTCGGGCGCTGCGCGAGCGCGTCGATGAAGGGATCGCTCAAGCCCAGTTTCCAGAACTCAGCGCGCGACAACCCGGGCTTTCTGGGGCTGAAATGCGGCGTCGCCACTGATTTTGGCCAATCCGGGTTCAGGATCGCTGCGCGGCCCAGCGCGATTGCGTCGCTTCCCAACTGCATGGCGCGCAGCGCATCCTCAGCTGTCCAGATTTTGCCCGCGACCATGATCGGCACATTGGGGTCAACGCTTTGCTTGAAAAGCGGGATCGCATGTTTGTCGGGACGTTTCGTTGTGTTCGGGGTCACATCCCAGAGCGAGACATGTAGATAATCGATGCCATCGTCGCACAGCTCACGCGCAAGCTGAAGGCTCTCATCGAGGTCGAGCCCGACGGCACTTCCGGAATCTTCAGGAGAGAGCCTTACACCGACGACGAATGCGTCCGAAACCTGCGCCCGCACCGCACGGGTGATCATGCGCAGCAACCTTGCACGGTTCTCATAGCTCCCGCCCCAATGATCCGTGCGCCGGTTTTGCGTCCGGCTCAAAAACTGGGTCAACAGGTAGCCGTGTGCCCCATGTATTTCGACACCGGTCATCCCGGCGGCTTCGGCGCGTTTCGCTGCGCTCACAAATTGATCGACCACGCGCAGGATGTCGGCCTCCGTCGCCGCGCGCGCCCCGGTTTGCGGATCATCGCTTGCACTCAACGCTGCGCTTGGGAGCAGCTCTCTGGGCGACCGCAGTCCGCCATGAAAAATCTGCGCGATGGCCGCCGCACCTTCTCCTTGAATGGTATCGGAAACACGTGTGAGGTCCGGGATAAGCCGGTCATCAAAGGCGCCCAACTCTCCGTGCCAGCCCTTTCCTTCAAGCGCGACATGAACCGCACAGGTGATGACCGCACCAAACCCACCTGCTGCCCGAGGAGCCAGCCAGTCCAACTCAGCATCCGAAAGACTGCCGTCTTCATGGCTTTGGTGGGTTGTCATCGGAGCCACGGCAATCCGGTTTCGAGCCGTAACACCGTTTCTAAAGATGAGAGGGGACAGGATATCGTGCATGGAAAGTCTCGTATTTTCGCTCTGGAAGGCGCGCTGAACGCATATGGATGTCGCGGCATGACCTCTGCCCCGGACATCTGCCGCTACGGAACGATCAGCCGTACAAGCGACTGAAACTATTGAGATCGCCGGCGCGCTCTGTCTCGCGCGCGCCGGAAAATCAGACATCGAATTTTAGGCCGGGGTCAGACCAAAGGCCTCACAGAGTTCCGGCACATCCGTGACAGCGATTTCAGAGTCGAAAGCGGTCTCAACGATTTCGTCAGACCCGCTGCAGAAAAAGACCTTTGCATAAGATGGCGTCCAATAAATGGCGCTCGAACCGGTGGGCAGATGAAGCATGTCCCCTTTCTTGGCGACCATCACTTCACGCGTGTCGACATCCACCAACACGATTTCGCCCTCGATGACATATTTCCCCTCTTCGAATTTGTGCTGAAAAATCATTGCATTATTCGAATTTGTCATCTCGAAATACCCCACTTGCAGAGGCTCCGGCGCTTCGGGCGCGCTTGTGTAAAACGTCAGATGCTTGGTCTCGACACCGGTCTTGTCGGTGTAAGTTTTAAGGGTCAACTCATCGAGCGACGTCTTGCGCATTGGTTGCATATTGATTCCTCGGAAGCAGTGTTCAAATGTTGATGCGGCTCGCAAAGCGGAGCCGTTGCTTTGGTTGAGGGGGCTCAAGCGCCGATCGGCCTCGACCAGTTGCGCCTCTGCAGTGCCAATTTTCGATATGTGATGTAAATATTAAGTATCTAATATTTGGATAAAGCATCTAATTTTGACATTAAAGATCGAATATTCAGCACCACAGCCGTCAGATGCTAAAATATCGAACAGAAATTGATAGACTTCGGAATCTGAATCTAAATCAGTTTCACGACCTTGGATTTGGGAGGCAGCTTAACGGTTCCGGGCATTCGGAATATGACGCAGAGCCACACAGCCTGCTCCAGTGATGTCTTTGCTGCCCGGCTTTTGCACAAGCGTGATGCGCGCCCAACCGCACCGCAACGAGCGGGAGGATTTCCGCCCAGATCGGAATATGCGCGGATCAGCTCATCGGGCGGCGATGCTGGTTCGCCCGCGCATGATACGCCCAGATGTCTTCATGGTGATGGATCATCGGGGTCATCGGAAAATTGATATTTCTCAGGGGCAACGGGCGCAGAAGACGCATGATCGACTTGGTAGTCCGAATGAATTTCGCCTTGGGATTAAGGGTTGTCAAAAGCAAGAGCGCACGACCGTCTGGGCGCCTCACGATCATATACCACCCTTCCACATCCCAAGCGCCGGGCTCCCCGACAGAAATTAGCTCGACCGTCGCACCAGCTTCGACTTCGTCCTTCACACCGCGCTCGAACACCATGAAATTTTCGTCTTGCTGGGTCGAACTGTCCATACGCTACCTGTAGCCTCACTTGGCTGTCATTGCTCTCATGTCGTTCAAAAGTGGTATTCCGCAAAGGCCAATTGATCAAGAAGGTCGTTTGCAAGATGACGCAACGCCGCGACTGTCCAGCACGCAGAGTAAGAATGAGCGCTCACGATCCGCACCCGTCACATATCAAAAAGGCGATGTCCAAACATCATGGGTTTCGGCGCCTGTTTGCGACGGACCAAATGACGCTGGGGCTCGTGCTCCCTCTGGAAACATATGCCGAAGGGACCACCCCAACGATGCAGGATCACCTCGACATCGTGCGCCATGCGGAAGCCATTGGAATCCCTGGACTATGGCTCCTGGATATTCCCTTTTTTGACCCAAGCTATGGTGCCGCAGGGCAAGTTTTCGAACCCCTCACCTATATGGCTGCGCTGGCTTCGGTGACGACAGAGATCGCGATTGGAACCGCGGGGATCGTCCTGCCATTTCGTGAACCGCATCTCTTTACCAAACAGGTCGCCAGTGTGGATTTACTCTCACAGGGGCGGTGTCTCATCGGGCTGTCGATGGGGCATCGTGTCAGCGAATATTCCCTGTTCGGGATTGATTACGAAACCCGCTCAAGCCGCCTTAGAGAAATATACCGCCTGTACAGAATCTTGGCCGAACATGACCGCCCGGCCTTCTCATCGGAGGTATTCGGCGCCTCCCCCGGTGGCTACGACATTGTTCCCAACCCCCCTTTCGGCCGCACACCGATGATTGGCATCAATGGCGCCGGTCAGGACATGGCCTGGGTCGCGCGCGAGATGGAAGGCATCATGATGCCGGTCACCGATCCCGACAAACTTGTCGATATGGTGGCCTCCTGGAGGCGCGCCATTCCTGACGGCAGCTTCAAACCGATAAGCATGGTGGGCTTCCTGAATTTGGAGGAAGACCCCGACTATCCCTTCCGGCGTGATCGCGAAGGTTTTCACGTCGGGAGCCGCGCGCTTGCCCGCTATATGGAACAGGCGCGCGAGGCAGGGGTCAATCACTTCGCTCTGAACCCGCGCTACACACGTCGCCCGATGAAAGAGCTGTTGGAAGACCTGAAGACTGACGTTCTGCCGCATTTCCCGGCGCTTTCGGTCGGGGACTGATGTCCAGATCGACATGCCTCTCCGGCGAATCTACCACCTACATGTCCCAATGAAACGTCATGCCCGTTTCGCCAGGCGCCTAGGTTTGATGCAACTTCCCCCATTCTGCGTCCGATTGGCAGGCCTCACTCGAATATCGACGGAAAATCGAAATATTTGGACCTTAATATTTAGACCGCCGCGCTCATTCTGGCAAATTGGAGTGAGGGAGGCGCAACACATAATTCCAGCGCCAATTCGGCAAAGACTGGGCCACAATAGACACCATCGAATGGTGCATGCCCGAAATGCCCACACGCACACGAGATCGCACATGACGACAATGACCAACCAGCCATATGTAGATGACGGCCTTACCTCTGTTCTGGATTTTCTCAGCAAATCCCTGCGCGCCTCCGCAAGCGTCATTTACTGGATCGAATCCAGCAAGGGATCGCCCATCGCACATCAAGGCTACGAGAACGCCTATTTCGAGCAATATAACGAAGGCGCCGGACGAGACGACCCCATCGCGTTTCAATCGTTGGTGCGACGTGGCGGTCGGCTTGCCTATTTGAGCGAAACGATCAAACGGCCGGATCAAAGGCCCGTCGACGGTTTTATGAAATTCATGTCCAACTGCGGTTTCGCCGATGCGATGACCATTATACTGCGCGAAGCGGGGCAGCCCATCATCGGGGTGGGTGTCATGAAAACCCACGAAGATCCCCCGATGAGCGAAGAGACGGAATGCGTCGCCGGAGCGATTCAAAGCTACCTAGAAGGCAATTTGATCCATAACCCAAGCATCAAGCAGCACTACGTCGAACGCAAACTGCATACGAAGTTTGGCCTGTCGAAACGTGAGCGCGAAGTCGTTGGGCTGATTGCGGATGGCGCCTCAAACTACGACATCGCCGTTGTGCTCGGGATCAGTGAAGCAACTGTCAAAACCCATATTCAGCGGTCCTTCGACAAGCTGGGCGTGAGCAGCAGAACGGCCACGATGCGCCTGATGCTTCAACCTGACCAATGGATCACAGCATAATAAAAACCACAGTATAAATCACGATAAACACCAAGGACCGCTTTGGCGGCCCTCAAGGCTTTATGGTTTAATCAGCCGCGCACGGGGACGTTCAAACGTCTGCTTCCCTGCTTTCCAACCGGCCAGCACCGGCGCGATCTCGCGAACAGCCGATGCGGCATCAGGCGCGTCGATGAGAACAACATCCGCCACCCCGCCGATCTCGATCCCGTAATCGGGCACGCGCATGAGGCGGGCCGCGTCAGACGTCACCATCGCAAAGGCCGCCTCCAGATCGCTGTCCCTTGAAAGCTGCGCAACATTAGAGAACATGTTTGCCATCCGCGACAGCGACGCATCGCCGAAAGGTGTGAACGGATTGAGCACATTGTTTGTCGCGACCGAGGTCACGACCCCCTGCTCTCTCAAAACATCTGCGGGCGCCATGCCTCGGGGCACCAATTTTGTCCTGTCCCGCCCCATCAGGAACAGATCAGTTGCGGGTAGAACGCTCAAAGCGACGCCGGCATCGGACATACGCCTCGCGATGTTTTGCACGTCCTCCGGCGCCATGGCAGAAAGCTTGCTCACATGCCCGATGGAAACCCGCCCGCCGTAGCCGTAGGTTTCGGTCGCACGCAAGACAGCGGGAATGGCCGACCCTGAGGGGTCCAGGTCGAAATCCAAATGGAAATCGACATCCACATCTTGCTTTCGGGCCAGCTCAAAGATCAAGGAGATATGCTGATCGGGGTCAGGGTCCGCGTAGGGGCATCCTCCAACAAGGGTTGCCCCCATGTTCAAACTGGCATCGAGCATGGCGAAGGTGTCCATCTCTTGTGTCAGCCCCTCTTGAACAAAGGCGCAAATCTCGAGATCGATGGCATGGCTGTAATCTGCACGAAGCGCGGTGATGGCCTCAAGCGACCTGAAGCCTGCGCGCGGGTCGACCTCGACAAAGGTGCGCATACGGTTCGTGCCCTGCAGAATGGCCTTTTCCAAAACCCGCTTCGCCCGCGCGTAGACATCCTCCACCGTGAATTTTGCCTTGGCGGCCGCAGTTTGTTGAATGGCCTCGGTCAGCGTGCCCTCACAGATCGCGCATCTGTCGAGAATACAGGCCTTGTCGAGATGCACATGGCTATCGACAAAACCCGGAAATGCCAGCGCCCCGCCCCCGTCCCAACGCGGAGTCTCCGCGTTGAGAAATGGGGCGATGGCCGCAATGCGCCCGTTCTGGACCCCGAGATCGACAAGCTCTTCCCGACCGAGCAGACGCACATTTGAGAGGATCATATCCAGCGACATTGGCATCGTCCTTTCTGATCAACTCAGGCCCGCACGCGGGGATCGATCAAAATATAAAGACAGTCCACGACGAGGAATGTCAGGATGTACAGGAGGGAGGCGTAGATGACGAACCCCTGAAGCGCCACGAAATCGGATTGCTGGATCGCCTGAAGTGCATATTGGCCGACACCGGGCCATCCGAAGATGGCTTCGATCAACACCGCGCCTCCGAAGATAAAGCCAATGACACCGCCAAGCAGCGTGATGATGGGCATGAGCGCATTGCGCAGACAGTATTGGAACAGGACAATACGCTCGCCATGTCCCATGGCCCGGGCGGTCCGGACATAGTCGCTTTGCAACGCTTCGACCATGGCGGACCGGGTCACGCGGGCGATGGGAGCAAGCGTACAGAGACCCAGAGTGATCGTCGGCAAGACCAAGGCACGCAGCGCCTGCACCCACTTTTCCAGATCGCCATCAAGCAAGGTGTCAATCAACAGAAACCCCGTCACCACAGGCGGCGGATCGACCCAAAGCGGCAGCCGCCCCACAGGTCCAGGCAACCAATTGAGCTGGACGAAAAACACCATCAAAAGGATGAGCCCGATCCAGAATTGCGGAATAGCCATCCCGATCAGAGCGATGATCCGCATCAGAAAATCGGGCCACCGTTCACGGTTGACCGCCGCCATGACCCCCAGAGGGACACCACAGACGACCGCCACGATCAAACCAAGAATGCCAAGCTCCAAAGTCGCGGGAAGACGACTTGTCAAATCCGCCATCACCGGATTGCCGGTCGAAAAGGACGTCCCGAGATCGCCTTGTAGCAGGTCTCCCATGTAGCGGGCGAACTGCATCGACAAAGGCTCATCGAGCCCAAGATCGGCACGGAGCATTTCAAGGATCTCCGTGCTCGCTTCGGTCGGGGCATAAAGCTCGATCGGATCACCGTTGAACAGTCGCGTGGTGAAAAAGGTGATCGTGACCACCCCGAACGCGACCGGGATGATCCAGAAGATACGCTTTAGAAGAACGCGAAGTAGAACCATTTGCATATCCTTACGCTAGGTCTGGGATCAAAATTCCATCAGGTTTTCGCGGAATTGCGTGCCGCTAAAGCCGGTGCGAACAAGACCGCGTTTTTGCAGTGCAGGCACCAGGCCATCGGTGATCTCGGCGATGTAGCGCCGGTTCAGATCGCCTGCGATCAAGAAGCCATCACCACCGGCCTCTTCCATCATCTCCTGCATTTGCGCCGCCACAGTATCTGGCGAGCCCGCAACCTCATCGAGGGCAAAGTGGAAGCTGTCGGCGATCTCACGCAGCGTGTTGCCCATCGCCATGAACCGTTGGAACGTGCCTTGCTGGCCGTTGGTCGTCAGCTCGGACAAGGGTTCATCAAGGTCATAGACGGAAAAATCGATGTCAAAGATGCTGCCCATGCCCGCAAGAATATCGGCGGGATCTTTCGCCGCACGCCGCGCGGCCAGAATTTCCTGCGCCTGCGAGTCCGTCTCGGCCACAATCGGCAAGAACTGATAGACCACCTTGCAGCTGTCCGGGTCGCGTCCGTTGGCAATCGCACGCGCACGAATATCTTCGCGGAACTTCTTCATCTCCTCGACGGTGGACACGGCAGCCATCACCACATCCATGTGCTTGGAGGCAAAGGCGCGCCCTTGCGGCGACCCGCCGGCCTGGACCAGAACCGGATGCCCCTGCGCCGGGCGTGCGGTGTTGAGCGGACCGCGCGACGAGAAGTATTTGCCCTCGAAATTGATCGGCCGCACCTTGGAGGGGTCGGCAAACATCTGGCCGGCTTCGTCGCCCACGACGGCATCGGCATCCCAGGAGTCCCAAAGCTGTTTGACGACTTCGACAAATTCATCCGCCATTTCGTAGCGGGCGTGGTGCTCGATATGCTCCGTCAGGCCAAAGTTCTGAGCCGCGCGTTCTGCCGTCGAGGTGACAAAGTTACACCCGACGCGGCCTTCGGACATGAGGTCCAGCGTGGCCATGAGGCGGGCCAGAAGGAATGGCGGGTAAAACGACGTCGAGATCGTCGGAACGATGCCAACGTGTTTCGTCGCTTGCAGCATCAGCGGCACCAAGGGAAGAGGATCGTTCTTGGGCGCCCGGCTCGCACGTTTCAGGTAGAAATCCATCGAGCTGCCGTAGTTGTCCGGCACGAAAGAGGAATCCTCCAGCAAGACAAAGTCGAAACAGGCGCGGTCGATGGCGCGTGCAAGGTCGATTTGCAGGCTGGGATCAGACCAGTTTTGGGCCGTTCTGCCCCCCCACTGATCGAGCCATCCATGGACACCGTAGCTGTTCCCAAGGAACCAGCCGAGATGAAATTGTGATTGTGCCATTTGTGAAGTGTACTCCTAGGTCGTTTCGGGCGTCTGCGAATGTGCCGCCCGGTCTTTGATGTCTTGTGTTGCGATCCGGCATGGGCGCGCGAGGGGTCGCAGCCGTTGCTTGACGGGAAAGGAACCGCATCGGGAAAATCGAGCGAAGAGCCAGCCAGGGGAAACCGGCTCTTCGCAGACGGCTCAGGCCGTCAGTCGCGCAGTTTCAGATAGGTGTACCGCGCGTAGGGTTCTTGGCTGAAGGTGACGCCTTCGATACGTTTGGACGTCGCAACCGTGCGCCCCATCACCGCCAACGGCACTTGGTTCGCCGCTGCGTCGGCCAGTCGGTCCTGAATTTTGTGGTAGGCGTCGAGACGGGCCTCCGTATCCGCCGAGTGACGATAGGCGTAATGCCATTCGTCGATTTGCGGATCGTCAAAGCGCGACCAGTTCCAGCTGCCGCCACGGTCCGACCAGCTGGTCAGGCAGCAGTTGGTCTGCGTCACAGGGTCCGCCAGCCAGAAGGCACCGCCTTCAAAATACATGCCGCTCATGGTTTCGTTCTCGCGATAAATGCGATCGCGCACGGCGGATTTGATTTGCACTTCAGGGGTGCCTTTGAGATTGGCGGTCACGCCGATTTGGGCAAGCGAACTCTTGATCAGAATGGCCACATCGTCGTTGTACGGCAGCGCGTTCGAGTACCAAAGATCAAAGGTCAGATCCTCGACGCCCGCCTCTTCGAGCAGCGAAGCCGCTTTGTCGAGATCGTAGTCGTAGCGGGCAAAGCTGTTGTTACAGGTGATGTCGAGCGGGTTGTAAACACAGGGCGACGCTGCCCCTCGACCACCGAGAGCAACGTCGATGATCTGCTGGATCGGCAGAGCATAAAGCATGGCTTGGCGCACGGTCTGGTCGGTAAAGGGCTCTTTGTCGACCGCCATGGACAACCGCAAGATGTCCGGGGTTTCGCCAAACAACACCGGGTAACCCGCATCTTCGAGCGCGGTATACTGACGGCCGGTCAGCCCTTCGCCTGCGTAGTCAACGACCCCGCCACGGACCAGAGAAACGATGTCGGCATCGCCGGTGACACGCAGGAGAATCTTGTTGAAGTTCGACTGTGGCCCCCAGGCCCGATCCGGTACGGCGGTCAGCTCGATCTCTTGGTTCGGCGTGTGCTTGGAAATGTAATACGGGCCGGTCGATGCGACGTTCTTTTGCAACCAATCGCGCGACCATGGATCGTCCTCGGTGGCGTGGCTTTTGGCTTCGACAGAGTCGATGATCCCGAACTGAAGGAACTTCATCGAGGTCAGGCGCACCGCAACCTCAGCCGGATTTCCTTCCGGGCCATCCATGTGGGTGATGCGCACGGTATAATCGTCAATCTTTTCGAACTGATCGGGCGTAAAAAGACCCGCGACCGAGGCTTGGTTTTTGCCATTGGTGGGCAAGGAGACCAATCGGGTAAAACTGTAGATCACATCATCCGCGGTCATCGGATTTCCGGTCGGATAGAACGTCACATCGTCACGCAGATGAAAGGTCACAACCGGACCATCCACGTCCCAGGATTCCGCAAGATTGGGAATGACTTCAAAGGCATCGCCATTCAATGCGCCGTCGGGGCGCTCTTCGAATTTCACCTCGACCAGTTTGTCATAGAGGTTGAGCACCAGATCCTGGTCTTGCTCGGACCGCGTGTCCGCAGGGTCGATGCTGTTAAAATCAGCAGCAATCGCGCGGACCAGAGGGCGGTCATCCTGCGCTTGGGCTGCCGTCAATGAAAACAGCATCGCAGCTGCTGTCAGCGCGCCCTGTATCATGGGTTTCGCCTTAAACCTTGACGTCATACTTTGATCCTATTCTCAGTTTCTCAGGGAAAAGTTGGCATTTCCTTAGGCACGATTGGATTGGCCGCTCATCGAGAACCGTGCTCGGCCGACAATCGCGATAGTGAAGAGTTGCAAGCCAAGATCATTGGGCCTGCCGTTTAAAAAATGTCGGCAAGCGTCCAAAACTCTCAATCATACTTTCGGTGGATGACCGCACGCCCCCTCAACGCAGCAAGGGCTATCCCCACGTTTCGAGCGGAAAACATTATTCTGTCGCATAAGTTTTAATCAGAACGAGGCAGTCAGGTCTTTTGGACCGCAGCTCTTGTCAACCTTTCGAATTACAAAGGCCCAAGTCGCTATTCCGACCCGCGAAATTGCTCCGCATAGTTTCAGCATCTCCGCCCGCCTCCCCAAGTTTTGGGTCCCTCAGAGTGGTCGCGGATTCTCGAGGTAAATGGAAAAAAGCGATGCCAACCACACAGACGGACATAAGCAGTCCCCCTCCCCTCTCAGTGCGCCGCCGACTGTTCGCAGTCATCCCCACGCGCACGGCCGCAATGCTTTCGCGTTTCTCACTCTCAATGTGGCTCGGCGCGGGGCTTTTGATCTTCTACGTGGGGATTGCCCTACTCTCATTGTTCTGGACGCCACATGATCCGGCCATGCCCGGCGTGGGACCAAGCTATGCGTCTCCCAGTTGGGCCTTTCCCCTTGGCACAGACCGTCTGGGCACCGATCTTTTGTCGCGCCTGATGGCGGGCACACGCTACGATCTTGGCATCTCGCTCGTCGCAGTTTTCCTGTCTTTCAGCATCGGCACCTTTCTCGGCACGATCTCGGGCTACTTCGGTGGCATGATCGACTCCGTCATCATGCGCATGGTCGAGATTTTTCAGGCCTTCCCCGCGCTTCTCTTTGCCATGTTGATCGTTCAGACCATCGGCGCCGGGGTGGTCAATGTCATTGCAGTTCTGGCCTTTGTCGGCATGCCCGATTACTTGCGGCTTGCGCGCGGAGAAGTGCGTTCGCGCCGCGATTGGCAATATGCGGAAGCCGCCCGACTGGTCGGCAACAACTCGTGGGGGATCGCGTTCAAGCACATCCTGCCCAACTGCCTTGGACCTCTTTTGGCTTTCACATCCATCAACGCCGCCTTCGCCGTTCTGGTGATCGCGAGCCTCGGTTTTCTCGGCATCGGGCTCAGCCCGGACACACCGGAATGGGGCAATATGATCGCCCGCGGCCAAGACGGCATCATGACCGGCCAGTGGTGGGTGTCCTTATTTCCGGGCGTGGCCATCCTCGGCATGACGGGGGCCTTCTACCTGCTCGGCGACGCCCTCTCTGATCTCTTCGACCCCCGGAGGCGCACATGACCGATCCCATTCTCAAGATCAGCAGCTTCAGCGGCGGGTTTGCCAAAGAGACCGGCGACGTGACCCAGATTTTATACGATGTCAGCTACGCCTTGGAACGTGGCAAGCTCACGGCCGTTGTCGGCGAAACGGGCAGCGGCAAATCCGTCACCGCCCTTTCGGTGCTCGGACTGCACCCCCCGTCCTTCCGGCATATCTCCGGCAGCATTTGCTTTGACGGGATCGACCTGACGTCAGTCGACGCGCGCGAATTGCACAAGTTGCGCGGCAGTCGGATCAGCATGGTTTTTCAAGACGCACGCGCCGCCTTGAATCCGGTCTTTACCATCGGACGGCAACTTGCAGACACCTACAGACTCCATCACGGCGGAAGCCGCCGCGCGGCGATGGAACATGCCATCGAAGCCTTGCGCCGCGTCCATATCCCCGAACCCGAGAGCCGCGCAAAGCAATATCCGCACGAGTTCTCCGGCGGCATGGCACAGCGCGCGATGATCGCCATGGCCGCTCTGATTTGCACGCCTGACCTGTTGATCCTCGACGAGCCGACCACGGGACTTGATGTTACCACACAGGCCGAAATCATGGATCTCGTGCTTGGTCTTGCGCGGGAGCGCGCCCTGACGGTCTGTCTCATCACCCATGACCTCGGCGTCGTGGCGGAGACATGTGATCATGTCGTGGTCATGAACCGGGGCCACGTCGTGGAGACAGGAAGTACCGAACAAATCTTCACCGCGCCGCAAAACGACTATACGCAGCGTCTCTTGGCGGCCAGCCAGCTTTCGGAGGCAGCCGAATGAAAACCTATCCCAAAAACTACCCCATCGTGCAGGTCCGCAACCTACAAAAGCACTTCCCGGTCGGGCGTGGTCAGAAATTGCATGCCATCGATGGCGTCGATTTCGATCTTCAGCCGGGGCGCACGGTGGCTCTGGTCGGAGAAAGCGGCTCGGGCAAATCCACTGTGGCGCGCTGTATCATGCGATTGATTGAGCCGAGTGCGGGTGATGTCATCTTGCACGGGAACTCTATTCTCCCTCTGACGCCGCTCCAGATGGTCGAAAAATACCGGCAACTTCAGATGGTCTTTCAGGACCCGAATGCATCGCTTAACCCGCGCATGAAGGTCCGCAAAGTGCTTGAAGAACCGCTCAAGCTGCATTCGCACCTGAACGCGGCACAACGCACCACCCGCCTGAATGAGCTGATCGAAATGGTGGGCCTCACTGTGGCACATCTGGATCGCTACCCACATGAAATGAGCGGCGGTCAACGTCAGAGGGTCGGCATAGCCCGCGCGCTTGCGATCAACCCCGAAGTCGTCTTGCTGGACGAGCCGACGGCATCTCTCGATGTCTCCGTCCGGGGTCAAATCCTCGCTTTGCTCAAAGAACTGCAGGTCAAACTGAACCTCGCCTTCCTCTTCATCAGCCACGATCTTCCTGTGGTGCGTCACGTCGCCGATGAGGTGGCCGTGATGTATCTTGGCCGGATCGTCGAACAGGGTCCGACCGAAGACATCTTTCACAACCCCCGCCACCCCTATACGCGCGCCCTGATTTCTGCGGCGCCAGTCGCGGAATGGGGCGTCACGCGCAAACGCGTGCGGCTGGACGGAGAAATCTCAACCCCCATTGATCCGCCTGCGGCCTGCCGCCTCTCCGGGCGATGCCCGATCGAACAGCCAAGCTGTTCGACACGCGATATGCCTCTGCAAGAGATCGGCGCGGATCATCGCGTCGCCTGCCCGTTCGCGGTCGAGCAATTCCCTGAGCGCGCAACCGGATGAGACCCGCCGGATAGATCCCTGCGTCTCGCCACTGCGCCTGTCCCAAAATAGCATTTAGAAAGCCCTCAAACATGCAGTCACTTCGACCTTTGCCCATGTCCGCTGAACAGGACCTTCCAGACGTCACAGCAGATCTTTTCCGCCAACTCTGGCGCGGTGTCGGCGCCACGGCCACGCTCGTCGCCACCGAGCATGAAGGCCAGCGCCACGCCATGATGGCCACCGCTGTCACCTCCGTGTCGCTTGACCCGCCCTCCTTGCTGGTCTGTGTGAATCGCAGCGCCTCTGCCTTTCGCGCCCTCGAAGCAAGGGGGGCCTTTTCACTTGGCATTTTACCCGCAGCACAGCAGGATCTTGGCGCAGCCATCGCGCATGCCCCCGCTCAGGAGCGGTTCGACCATGGCGACTGGGCACGTCTCGATGCGCCGAAACAGGACTGTCACCAGCTTCCATGGCTGCGCGAGACGGCCACAACACTCTTTTGCAAAGTCGAAAATTCCCTCGACCACGGCACGCACTGTCTGTTGATCGCCAGAATTGACGCCGCAATCGGCGAGACCCCGACCGACCCGCTGCTGTATATGAACGGTCAATTCGGGCGCTTCGCGGAGATGCACGGATGACAAGCACATGGCGCGAAAGCCCCGCAAATGCCCGCACCCCGCAATTCGCCCCGATCGAGGCGCTGATCAAAGACGTCGCTGCCGGGAAGATGGTCATTCAACTTGACGACCTGTCCGAACAGCCTCGTGCGCATCTCACGATCCCCGCGCGTTTCGCGGGCGAGCAGGCCGTCAATTTCATGGCCACCCATGGCAGAGGTCTGGTCTGCCTCGGCCTGAGCGCCGAGCGCATCAAGGCACTGGGGCTAAAGCCCTTGCCCCGTCGCAACAAACATCCGGGCACGCCTGAGTTCTATCAGTCGATTGAAGCAAAGGACGGCGTCTCCACCGGGATTTCCGCCAGCGACCGCGCGCAGACGATTTTGGCCGCCTATCATCCCGATAGCCCAGCCGATGCGGTGGTCACCCCCGGTCATGTTTTTCCGCTCTGCGCGCATTCCGGCGGCATCCTCGCCAGACAGGAGCGGTCCGAGGCTGCCATCGAACTTTGCCAGCTTGCCGATCTCGAACCGGCCGCAACGATTTGCGACATTCTGAACGAAGTCGGTGACTTGGCCGGACCGGACGACTTACAGATCATCGCCGCGCGGCACGGCCTTAAAATCGGACGCTATTCCGATCTTCTGAAATTCTGTAAAGCGAGACACGGTTTCCAGATTGAAGCCCGACATTCCTTGCAGGATGCGGCGCTTGGCCCTTGCACGGTGTTGGGCATTCGCGAAGAACCGAAGGGCGCGCGCCATCTCGTGTTGACTTGCGGCGACATCACGGCGCCTGAGCCTTTGGCCTGCCATGTCAGGCATTTCGATCCGGCAAACGATCTCTTCGGTCTCGCAATCGGGGCGCGTCCAAACGATATGCGCCATCTTTCTTTCGACAGGATCGCGCATGAGCGGCGCGGTGCGTTCGTCGTCCTGCATACCGAATCCCTCACCGGCCCCGAGAAGGACAATGACAGGAACGACGAGGAGACCGCGGCGCGCCTTTTGGCAAGTCTGGGTGTCCGTCACATCGCGTTCACATCCCCCTCTCGCTCCGAAACCCTCGGAGATCACGCAGCGATGTCATGGGCCACCAAATGACGGGATCTGATGACATCAGCCGGATGTCCGGCACAGAGCAAGCCCAGCGCATTCGAAACAAACAGCTGTCCCCCGTCGAGGTGACACGCGCCGTTCTGGACCGGATCGACGCGCTCGACCCGGTGCTCAACGCCTTTTGCACGCTCACCGCAGACATGGCGATGGATGCGGCGCAGAAAGCCGAAGCAGCCGTCATGGCGGGCGCGCCGCTTGGGCCGCTGCATGGTGTGCCGGTCTCTCTCAAGGACTTGATTTGCACCAAAGGGGTGCGCACCATGTTGGGCTCCGAAGCCTATAAGGACTTCGTGCCCGACGAGGACGATATCGTCGTTGAACGTTTGAAAGACGCCGGTGCGATCCTGTTGGGCAAGACCAACACGGCCGAATTGGGCTATGGCGCCGTTGGCCACAACAACATCTCGCCCACCACCCGGAACCCCTGGAACACGGACAAAACGCCGGGCGGATCGAGCGCCGGCAGCGCTGCGGCGGTTGCAGCGGGGATGGGGTCCCTGACGCTGGGAAGCGATGGCGGCGGGTCGATCCGCAGCCCTGCGTCTTTCTGCGGATTGTTCGGAATGAAACCCTCCTTCGGGCGCGTGCCGGCCTATCCCGGCTGCCGCGATCCGCGTTATCCGGGCCTCTCGTCATGGGAAAGCACCGAACATATCGGTCCCCTCACCCGCACGGTTCAAGACAGCGCACTCATGCTCAAGGTCGTCTCCGGCCCCGACATGCGCGATTGCCATTCCCTGCCCGGCCCGGAGTTTGATTGGCTGGAGACCCTGCAGCAGGATCTGCGCGGCAAACGCATTGCCTACACCCCGGATTTTGGCGGCTGTCGTGTCGATGCCGACGTCCGGCAATTGACGGCAGAAGCGGCTCAAGTGTTCGCCACGGAGTTTGGTTGCGAGGTCGTCGAAGATGCCCCGGATCTGTCGGATATGCTCGATCTGCACTGGATGATCATTCTGCGCGACAGCGATCTCAGCGGCATGCGTGAATTGCACCGCAAGGGGCTGATCTACATGCCGCATCTTCGCGCCGCCATGGAGCAATCCTATAGCGCCGAAGCGTTGACGGATGCCGCCAGACAGCGACAAGAGGTGGTCATGCGCATGTGGCGTTTTATGTCCAAATATGACCTGTTTCTCTGTCCCACGGTCGCCTACCCCGCCTTCGACATCGACCAATACGGCCCTGACACGATCGAGGGTGCGCCGGTCGAAAGCCTGTTGGGAGGGCTGCCGTCGCTCTGGCCTGTCAACCACACCGGACAGCCGGCCGCCTCAGTGCCCTGCGGCATGACATCAACCGGATTGCCCGTCGGCCTTCAGATCATCGGACGGCACCTCGACGATCCTTTGGTCATGGCCGCCTCCGCCGCATTTGAAACGGCGCGTCCCTGGGCGCATCTCTGGCCCGAGATTGCTACGACCTGACAGGAAAGCGCGCGGTTTGCGCGCTTTCCACTTGGTCGGGGCTATCAAGTCTGCGCGACAACGCCAGTGGCGGCTCTGTTTGCCCGCAACCAGACAAGCGCCAGGAAGCAAAGCCCAAACGTCAAAACCGTCATGCTCGCCACAAAGGCATAAAACGCCCGCTCCAACCCAATACTCCCGACGATGAAACCCATCGCCATCGTCGGCGTCAGACCACAGAGATGACCGGCCACGTAGAACCATGCCGTATATTCGGTCCGCTTTTCCGGCAGAGCGGCCTGGTTCGCCAACCCCAGTGCGCCCACAAAAATCGCACCGTAGAATGCGCCCATGAGCGGCATGACGAGCAACAGCAACAGACCATTCGTGACTTGTAGGCCAAGCAACAAAACGACAAGGCATCCAGTCATCCCAACACCGCCCAAAATGATTGCCCCGATCGAATCCTTGCGGCCCAGAGCGATCTGTCCAACGCCGCTCGCGAGTTGGAAAATCACTGGCAACAATCCCGCCAAGCCCGCCGATCCCAAGCCAAAGAGTTGCACACCGATATGCGGCCCCAACCCCATCAGAACCGAGGCACAATACCAGCTGAGCCCCAGCCCCATGCAAGCAAGGGCAAAGAACCTGTTCTGAAAATTGCTTGAAATATGCCGCACCACATGACCGTCGGCGATGACATCCGGGACCTCAACGGGCCTTATATGATCGGGCCAACGAGACAGAAGAACTCCTACAAGCGCCACACCGCACAGCGCGGCGATTGTCAGAAACGGAATGAGTGTAGGGGCGACATCCACCGCCAAAGCCAAAGACGTCAGCATTGGCCCGATGGCCGCCCCGATACTGAACGCCAGGGTCGACACCATCGCCGCCCGTGCCCGTACTTTCTCCGGCGCCAATTCATAGAGGCGCACGGAGGCAATTCCGGTGATCATCCCCGCCCCCGCACCGTTCAGAATGCGCCCGGCGTAGAGCATGGCGACGTGATCGGCGAGTGCAAAGCAGATGAGCCCCGAGGCCGTAATGAACAGCCCGATCACAAGGACCATCTCTTGGCGTGGCAGAATGCGTGCCATGAAGGGGGTGATCAACAGCGATGACAAAATGCCGATCGCATAGACCACGAAAATGGCCATCGCCATAACATCGCTCAACCCGAAGACAGTCACGTAGGTGCCGTAAAGAGGGCTTGGTGCGGTGCTTCCCATCAGGGAGGTGCCGATTGCGAACACGCAGACCAACCGCGTCAGCCCAAAACGATCTCCCTTCATTTCACGACCACCGACTGCAGGCGCGCCATTGGGCAAACATATTGCGCTTGATAATACCTCATGCAGATTTCCTATAGTTGCGTCCCCGAGAGACTTCCGTTCCACGGCCAAGACACGGGTCTGTCTTTGGCTCACGTCGAGGATGAAATCGGGGATCGACGGCAGGGATGACCTTGGAAAGGCGTTCAAAGTGTCAGCACGCCGTCATGATGTGTTTTTTGATAACGGCATATTGCATCACTCTTCACCGGCCAGGCTATCAACCAAAAGGATGATTGAGAGAGCGGATGATCCAGCTGATCTTGCAGAAGAAATAGACAAATGGATTGCCCTTGCCGCGCCCCGCAAAGCGCCGCGTGACGAGAGGGTGAACAGGCCCCATGAAGGGCTGGAAGAGACTGATATGAGCCATGAACTGACCGACAAGATCGAGGCCCGCGCCTTTTGGCAAATCATCGGCGAACGTCCCATCGGCGCGACGATCGTTACGACCCGAAACGAGGCGGGACAGCCAAACGGTTTTCTAGGTCTCTCTGCGGCCCATGTCTCGGCCAGCCCGCCGAAAATGCTGGTCTCGATTGATCGCAAAACCTCTGCCCTCGCGGATATCGTTCAAACCGGCCGATTTTCACTCAACTTCCTGCCGGCCGAGGCCTCGGACCTCGCTGGCGCTTTCGGCAAAAGTGGCCCCAAACCTTTCGAGACGGACGATTGGGACACACTTTCAACCGGAGCGCCCGCGTTGAAAACAGCGCTTGGGGTGATGGACTGTGAACTGTCCCAAATCGTCGAAGAAGACGACGTCGCGATTGTGATTGGCCGAGTGGTCAGTGCGCGCTCTGCCTCTGGAGGCGATGCCTTGGTGTTTTTTCGGGGCGCATTCGAGCGCCTGAAATCTCATGCGTGACGCTCCGCTCTCAAACGCCGAGCTCTCGAAAACAGCCTCCACATCCTAGGCGAGCCCTGTTCAAGCCTTTCGTTCGACCTGACCCACGGCGCACCGCTGGCCGCGCCCCTCCCTGCATAACCCAAGGAGCTTAGATATGTTCGATTTCTTCTCTGCCCGCCGTCCCAGCACCCTCGCGCAAGAGGCCATGATCGCCACCTCGCACCCTCTGTCCACCGCCGCAGGTCTCGACATCCTGTCAGCCGGGGGAAATGCGGTCGATGCCGCCATCGCCGCCGTCGCGGTTCAATGTGTGGTCGAACCGCACATGACCGGCATCGGAGGGGATTGTTTCGCGATCTATGCCCCGAAGGGCGGCAAAATCAAGGCTTTGAACGGTTCAGGCCGCGCCCCTGCCGCTGCAACGCTAGAGGCCTTGAAGGCCGCCGGGCTCGGAACTGAAATCCCTCAGACGAGCCCGCATGCCGTGACCATCCCGGGCTCTGTCTCGGCGTGGTGCCGTTTGCATGCAGACCATGGCTCGCTTCCTCTGGACCGGCTTTTTGCACGTGCGATTCACTATGCGGAAAACGGCTATCCGGTGACGCCACGCGTCGCGATGGACTGGGCGGCCTGCGCCGAACTGGTCAGTGGCGACCCCCATGCCGCAGCACTTTTCCTTCCCGACGGCGTGGCGCCCAAGGCAGGCCAACGTCATGCACAACCTCTGCTCGGCACCCGCCTGCGCGAGATCGCCGCAAAAGGGGTCGCAGGCTTTTACGAAGGCGAGACAGCCGCCAAAATGGTGGCGCATCTCAAGGCGCTTGGAGGGCTCCATAGCGAAGAGGACTTCCACAAAGGCGCACATCAAGCCCATTGGGTCGAGCCGATTTCGACACGCTATGCCGGGTACGATGTCCTCGAATGTCCGCCCAATGGTCAGGGGCTTGCTGCCCTTCTGATCCTGCGAATCCTGTCGAAGTTCGACATGGGCGAGACCCTGTCAGAGGCCGATCGCATCCACCTCCATGCCGAAGCGGTCAAACTCGCCTATCACCACCGCGACGCGCTGATCGGCGATCCTGCCGCCTGCCCCGACATTACAGAGACCTTGCTGTCGGATCAGGTCGTGGACAAGCTCGCAAGTCGGATCGACATGGCGCGCGCCGCGCCCCCCGCGCTTTGGGACGAGCCGCCGCATAAAGACACAGTTTACCTGTGCGTCGTGGATCGAGATGGCAATGCGATCAGCTTTATCAACTCCCTCTTTCACGGCTTCGGCTCCACCCGTCTCGATCCTGCGACAGGCGTTCTCTTTCAGTCACGCGGGGCAAGTTTCCGCCTCATCAAAGGTCATCCTAACGCGATCGGGCCGGGCAAGCTGCCGATGCACACCATCATTCCCGGCATGCTTTGCAAAGACGGCGCTGCGGTCATGCCCTTCGGCGTCATGGGCGGCCAGTATCAGGCGGCAGGTCACGCGGCGCTGTTGTCGGGCCTCCTCGATCGCGGCATGGAGCTTCAGGCGGCCATGGATGCGCCGCGCAGTTTTGCCGAGGGCGATATACTCCAGATTGAACCCGGCATTTCCGAAAGCGTTCGCAACGACTTGGCCGCCCGTGGTCACAAACTCGCGGTGCAAACAAGCCCGATCGGAGGCAGCCAAGCGATCCGCATCTGTGAAAACACGGGCTTTCTCATCGGCGGCAGCGACACGCGAAAAGACGGCATGGCGCTTGGGTTCTAACGCACGGATATGTATGACTCTATGACGGATATGGCCTTGCTTGACCTCGTTGCGCTCATCGCGGGCGTGATTGCCACCGCGATCCTCGCCGGGATCATGGCGGGCTTGCTTGGCGTTGGCGGCGGCATCGTCCTTGTTCCGGTCCTCTTCTGGATTTTGACCCTCATGGATTTTCCGCCGGACCTCACGATGCAAATGGCCGTCGCGACCTCTTTGGCGACAATCATCTTCACATCGATCTCATCGGCAAGGGCGCATCACAAACGCGGCAGTGTCGATCTCTCTCTGCTCAAACTCTGGGCCCCCGGCCTCATGCTCGGCGCACTCACGGGCGGGCTTGCGGCAAAATATATCGAGGCGTCAGGGCTAAAGCTTGTGTTCGGCACCATCGCTTTGTTGGTGGCCCTCAATATGGCGACGCCAAAAACACTCGTCCTGAGTTCACATCTCCCCCGAAACCGTCTCGTCAATGTGGTCATATCCTACATCATCGGCGGGTTTTCATCGCTGATGGGGATCGGCGGGGGGACACTCTCCGTGCCGACCTTGAGTGCCTTTTCCTTTGACATCAAACGCGCCATCGGAACGGCCTCCGCCTTTGGGATTTTGATCGCCATCCCGGCCGTCATGGGGTTTATCCTCTCTGGTCTTGGCGTTCCTTCTCGTCCGCCTTTCTCTTTGGGATTTGTCAGCATTCCCGCAGCGCTTCTGATTTTGCCCTTCACGGTGTCCTTCGCGCCCGTCGGCACCGCACTCGCGCACAAACTCGACAGGAAATGGATCAAACTGACCTTTGCGGTTTTCCTCGCCGCCACGTCCATCAAGATGCTCTCAAGTGCTTTGGGCTAAGTTTCACAGTTGATTTTCACAAACCTCTCATCGAGAGGCCGCCGCGCAGGACCAGCGCGAAACGATACCTCCTTTCGCCCAAGATTTCATGCATGAGACCCATG
This sequence comes from Celeribacter naphthalenivorans, assembly GCF_020524585.1. GTDB lineage: Bacteria > Pseudomonadota > Alphaproteobacteria > Rhodobacterales > Rhodobacteraceae > Celeribacter > Celeribacter naphthalenivorans. The sequence continues at coordinate 176,925 of NZ_JAIVLK010000004.1, read as the reverse complement.
CCCGCTTTGGCAAAATCTGAGGTCAACTGACAATTTGGACTGGGGCTTGGCAGAAATGCTGTACCCCGATTGCATGCAGCGTGGTTTGACAAACGCTGGCTATTGCTCACACTGTTGACGTTGAGACAATTCAAATGACCGAGAGGACCCCGTGGATTTTCACACCCCATCATCCTTTGAGGACGCCTCAAAACGCGCGGCAGAAGCGACAGGTTTGACCCGCTTTCTCGCGGGCGGAACAGACGTTCTCGTCCAGATGCGCTCCGGCACCGTGTTGCCGGATACCCTGATCGACCTGAAACACATTCCGGGCACGCAGGACATCACCCGCACGCCCGACGGCGGCTGGCGGATCGGCATTGCCGTCTCCGGCGCACGCCTCGGCGATCATGCGGACCTCGTGGCCGACTGGCCCGGTGTCGTCGAAGGCATGGAACTCGTGGGATCGACACAGGTTCAGGGCCGCGCGACACTTGTCGGCAATCTTTGCAACGGATCCCCCGCCGCAGATAGCGTGCCGGGTTTGGTTGCCGCTCAGGCCTCTGTGGAGATCACGGGTCTGACGGGGGTGCGCACCGTCCCGGTCGAAGACATCCCGGCAGGACCGGGGAAAACAACGCTCTCGCCCGGTGATGTGATCTCCGGCATCCTCATTCCGCCGCGCGGGGCGCATGGGGGCGACGCCTATCAACGCTTCACGCCGCGCACGGAAATGGACATTGCCGTTGCGGGATGCGCGATCAGCCTGCGCGTGGACGGCGACACCATCACAGAGGCCCGCGTTGCAGTGGGCGCGGTGGCGCCGACCGTGCGGCTTGTGCCGGATGCGGCGGCTGCGCTGATCGGAAGCACGCTCGATGACACGGCAATTGACGCACTCGTCACCGCCGTGAGAGCCGCCTGTAATCCGATTGACGACAAACGCGGCACGGCGGAATTCAGAACCGACGTCGCGGGCGTGCTCGCCAAACGGGTCGCACATATCGCTTACAGCCGCGCAAAGGGAGACGCCCAATGAGCAAGATCCATGTCACGACTGTCGTCAACGGCGACGAGGTCGAATTCCTCGCGGACCCGCGCGAAACGCTTCTCGATTGCCTGCGCGATCACCTCGGGCTCACGGGCTCGAAAGAAGGCTGCGGGACCGGCGATTGCGGTGCCTGTTCGGTCACGGTGGACGGGGTTCTGGTCAGCTCCTGCCTGATGCTCGGCGTCGAGGCGCAGGGCAAGCGGATCGCCACCATCGAAGGGATGGCGAACGGCGAAGAGCTCCACCCGCTTCAGCGCCAATTCGTCGAACACGCCGCTCTGCAATGCGGGTTCTGCACGCCGGGTATTCTCGTCGCGGCCAAGGCGCTCTTGGAGAAAAACCCCGACCCGACAGAGACCGAAGTCCGCTATTGGCTCGCGGGCAATCTGTGCCGCTGCACGGGGTATGACAAAATTATTCGTGCCGTCATGGACGCCGCGTCTGAGATGAGAGGAGCGGCCTGATGCCCAAAGATGACATCAAAGAATTCCGTCTCGTCGGCACCCGCCCCAATCGCCCCGATGGTCTGGACAAAGTCACGGGCCGCGCGCGGTACGGTGCGGATATCACGGCGCCGGGGATGCTCTGGGGCGCGGTGCTCCGCAGCCCGCACGCCCATGCCAAAATCCTCAAGATTGACACCTCGAAGGCAGAGGCCCTCACCGGTGTCAAAGCCGTCGTGACCCGCGCGGATTTCCCGACGGGCCTCACCGGCGAGGAGTGGAACCTTCAGGAAAACACGATGGCGGGCGAGAAAGCGCTCTACGATGGTCACGCCATTGCCGCCGTCGCTGCGACCTCAAGCCTGATCGCGCAGGAGGCCGTTCGGCTCATTGAGGTGGACTATGAGGTTCTGCCGCATGTGACGGATGTGGATGACGCCATCAAACCCGATGCGCCGGTCATTCGCGAAGGAGCCGCCGACGCCAGCGTGCCCGAAGGCATGCCGCCCAATGTCGTCAAATACTTTGAGTTTGGGCGCGGTGACACGGCGGCGGGCTTCAAAGACGCCGATCTTGTCATGGAGCGGAGCTTTAAGACCGAAGCCACCCACCAAGGCTATATCGAACCCCATGCCTGCCTCGGCCAATTGGGGGCCGATGGCAAAGGCGAGATGTGGGTCTGCACGCAGGGTCAGTGGTTCATTCGCCAGATGTGCTCGGCCGTTTTGGGCCTCAACGCTGCGCAGCTTCGCGTGACGCCGTCCGAGATTGGCGGCGGATTTGGCGGCAAAACGACGATCTTCATGGAGCCGCTGTCCCTTGCGCTGTCGCAAAAGGCCGGCGGGCGTCCCGTCAAGATCGTCATGAGCCGTTCCGAAGTGCTGCGTGCCACCGGGCCGACCGCATCGGCCTCTATGGACGTGAAAATCGGCATGACCAAGGACGGCAAACTGACCGCCGCCCGTGCCGAATTTCGGATGCAAGGCGGGGCCTTCCCCGGCGCGCCCGTGGACATGGCGCTCTATTGCTGTCTTGCGCCCTACAAGATCGAGAATGTCGAACACATTGGCTATGACGTGCTCGCCAACCGCCCGAAATGCGCCGCCTACCGCGCACCGGGGTCGCCGATGGGCGCCTTCGCGGTCGAGAGCCTGATCGACGAAATGTGCCGCAAGCTGGATCTCGATCCGATGGAGGTGCGCCTCAAGAACGCCGTGCGCGAAGGGGATCAGGCCAGCTATGGTCCGACCTTTGGTTCCATCGGTCTCGTCGAGGTTCTGGAAGCGACCGCAAAGCACCCGAACCTCTCGGTGCCGCTCGGCCCCAATCAGGGACGCGGCGTGGCCTCTGGCTATTGGTTCAACCACAACGGCGAGACCTCCGTGTCCATGGCGATCTCCGAGGATGGCACCGCGCAGGTGTCCGTCGGAACGCCAGACATCGGCGGCAGCCGTGCTTCGATTGCCCTTATGGTCGCGGAAACACTTGGGATCGCCTACGAAGATGTTCGCGTGAACGTGGTGGAAACCGGCGCGCTTGGCGTCAACGAACCGACCCACGGGAGCCGCGCCACCTTTGCCACCGGCAAGGCCGCCACCATCGCCGCCCGCGCCGCGATCAAGGAAATGTGCCGACGCGCTGCGAATGAATGGGGCATTGATGAAGAGGCTGTCGAATGGGTCGACGGCGCCGCGCAACCTGCGGGTCCGAACGCGGGCGACTACCCTCCGATGAGCATCAAGGACATCGCGAAAAACATGGGATCGACGGGCGGTCCGATCTCTGGCCACCATGAATCCGTGCCCGATGGGGTTGGGGCCAGCTTTGGCTGTCACGTTGTGGACGTCGAGGTTGATCCCGAAACCGGCCTCACCAAAATTCTGCGCTACCTCGTGGTGCAGGATGCAGGCCGGGCGATCCACCCGTCCTATGTGGAGGGCCAGTATCAGGGCGGTGCCGTTCAGGGCATCGGTTGGGCGCTCAATGAGGAATATGTCTACGGCAAGGATGGTCGTCTTCAGAACCCCATCTTCCTCGACTACCGCATGCCCGTGGCCTCTGACCTGCCGATGATCGACACGATGATCGTCGAGGTTCCCAATCCGGGCCACCCCTTCGGGGTGCGCGGCGTGGGGGAAACGGGGATCACGCCACCGCTGCCCGCGATTGCCAATGCGATTCAGGGTGCGACCGGCGTTCGGATGTCGCATCTGCCGATGACCCCGACCAAAGTCCTCGCCGCTCTGAAGGCATCGCAAGAATGAGTGAACTCACCGTTCATCTGTGGGCCGGCCTGCGCCGGTTTACCGGTGGTCTTGAGGTCGTCACAGTGGAGGCCAGCAGCATCGGCAAGATGCTCGATGCGCTGGTGGAGGCCTACCCCGGTCTCGGTCCGATTTTCGAGGCCGGTATTTCGGTCGCCGTTGATGGAGAAATCATCAACGGCGGACGGCACCGCCCCCTCGCACCATCGAACGAGATTTACCTCATGCAGCGGATAAAGGGCGGATAGGGTTTCCCACAACAAGTTCTCCGAGGACAAAATCCTGTCAGCCATGGGCCTGAGGACCAAGGTCAACGGGCCTCCCTTAGCGCTGCAAATCCCCCTACTCTTGCCTTGAGCATTGAACATCGAGAGAGGCATAGTGGCAGGGACGCGACCTGACAGGAACCGATTGAAACTTAAACGGGACAGGACCTGAGCGCACGGTCTGGAGACGCCGGATTAGGAAGGCAAACCACATGAAACCGTTTCACGGCGAAACGCCCGTGGCGCCATTTCCGGCCCGGCAATCAGATGATCCGGAAGCCATCCTGAACTTTGCCCGAGAGGCGCTCTCTGATGGGCTGAACTGCGGCCTCGTGACGCTGACCGAGATCGTAGATGGCTCCTCCCGGCGTCTCGGCGCGCAAATCGCCCTTCGTTCCGACGGCGGGTACTGTGGCTATGTGTCCGGCGGCTGTATCGAAGCCGCCGCCGCGCGCGAAGCCCTTGACGCGCTGACGGAGGGCACAGATCGTTTTGTCCGTTTTGGCAAAGGCTCACCGTTTTTCGACATCGTGTTGCCCTGTGGCGGCGGGCTTGGGCTGACAATCCATGTGCTGCGTGACGACGTGGCGCTGCGAGACGCTTGCGCGGCCCTTGCTCAGCGCCGACCGACGTCGCTTTGCTATGATCGGGACACGCAAACGCTCACAACCTCGGCTGCCACAGAGAGCGGTTGGCATGGGTCTTGCTTTGTGACGCGGTATCGCCCTGCCCTGCGGATTTTGCTCTTTGGGACGGGGTATGAGGCCACAACTTTTGCGACACTTGCCGAAAGCGCGGGCCTTGAGGTGATTCAAAATGACATGGCAGCGCTAAGCTCCGCGGATGCGGACACCGCCATCGCCCTGTTGCGTCACGATGTCGAAGGCGATGTCGCGGTGCTGCAGCGCGCGATCCTCAGCGAGGCGGGTTACATTGGCTGTCTCGGTGGACGCAGCACACATGCGAAACGCGTGGCCCTTCTCAAGGAAGGGGGCGCAACCGAGGCACAGCTTGCGCGGGTTCATGCCCCGATCGGGCTCTTTGCGCAGGCGCGCAACGCCCATGCGATTGCTGTCTCTGCCCTCGCAGAAATCATCGCGCATCGAGAAGCCACGCTCGATGCCTGTTGACCCCCAAAAGATCGCGGCGCGCACCGCGTTAATCCTCCTTGGCGCCGGGGCCTCACGCAGATTTGGGGCGCAGGACAAGTTGGGGCAACCGCTTTGGGGGCGCCCTCTCGCCCATCACGCGTTGCGGGCTCACTCAGGGCTCAACTGGGCCGAAAAAATCCTTGTCTGCTCGACACCGGCAGAGTGGCACGGCGCATTTTCCGAGGCCGGGTTCAACATCTTAACCAATCCGACGGCTGACGGCGGCATGCTGTCTTCGCTCCAACTCGGCGCCAAGGGAACGGGAGAGGTCAGCCATTTTTGTATCTGCTTGGCCGATATGCCGTTGATCCGTCCCGAACATCTCTTGGCGCTTCTCACCGCATCGGGCCAGCATCCCGACCGCATCATCGCAACCGAGTCCACCGACTACATCGGCGTTCCGACGATCCTGCCCCGACAGGCAATCGACCTTCTTCCGCAACGTGGCGAGGGGGGCGCGCGGCGCCTCATGTCTGGCGCACTGGGAGTGCCGACGCCTTTGGAGGATCTTTCTGACATCGACACGATGCGCGATCTTGAGCGGCTCGAAACGCATCAGAATGCTCAGGATTCGTCGCTGTAAAGGAAACCCGGTTCAGGCAAAGATTGGCAGGGCTACCACGCGCCAGAAAATGACAGGACGACCATCCTTCGTATGTCACCACGGTCTGACGCCCCTTCAAAGAAGTCCTGAGACAGTTGATTTTAGTGGCGATCCCTTGAGGACTCGAACCCCAAACCTGCTGATTAGAAGCTCGGCTCAGGCGGTTTCTCCCGATTTCGCCCATTTGCGCCACACTGACAAAAATATATTTAAAACAAAAACTTAGATTGACCGCCTTTGCGCTCATGCCGCAGAGATAACGCCATGTTTCGGCGCATTTTGCTTCCTTATAGCTTCCCGATTTCGCGCCGATGGTTTGAGGAGACAGTAAAATGAAACTGACAAAGCGCGCGATTGAAGGGTTGGAGACGAAACCGCAAAGCTATTTCGAATGGGATAGTGAGGTGCGTGGTTTCGGGGTTCGTGTCTATCCAACCGGCAAGAAAACCTATGTCATTCAGTACCGCGTCGGAAAGCGTTCGCGGCGGATGACACTCGGCCAGCATGGCCCGCTGACCACAGACGAGGCGCGCAAACTCGCCATGCGCCACCTCGGGCATATTGCGCAAGGTGCCGATCCTGCCGAGGACAAACGGCGTGTGCGTCATGCCCCGACCATGGCGGCGCTCTGTGACCGTTTCCTAGAGGAATACGCCGAGCAGCATTGCAAACCCTCGACCGTGCGCAGCTATCGCACGATCATTCGCAATCATGTTCAGCCGCGCCTTGGTTCCTATCTGATCGAAGACGTGAAGCGCGCCGATGTAGCCGCTCTGCACTTCGATATGAGGAACACGCCCTATCACGCGAACCGGACGCTGATGGTTCTGTCAAAGATGTTCAACACGGCAGAAGATTGGGGCCTGCGCGACGAAGGCACCAACCCGACACGCCGGATCAAGAAATATCGCGAGGAGGAAAAGAAGCGCTATCTTTCCGAGGAGGAGCAATATCGTTTGGGCGTCGCCTTCGAAGAGGTCTTGGAGGAGGGCAGCGAGACCATTCATGTGGTCTCAGCCTTCATGCTCCTGATGCTGACCGGCTGTCGTCGCAACGAGATTGCGGAACTCAAATGGGACTACGTGAATTACACCCATCTGGACCTGCCCGACAGTAAGACGGGGCGACGACGCATCCCCCTGCCGCGAGAAGCCTACGACATTCTCATGCAACTGCCGCGCCGTGACGGAAACCCCTATGTGATCTTGGGCTTGACCGAGAACGGGCATATCACCGATTTGGAGCGTCCATGGCGGCGCATTCGGGAACGGGCCGGTTTGAATGACGTGCGTATCCACGATCTGCGTCACACCTATGCGTCCGTCGCGATGAAAGACGGGATCGACCCGTTCACTTTGAAAGAGATTCTGGGCCACAAGAACCTGACCACAACTTTGCGCTATGCCCACCTTGCCGATGACGCAGTTCAAAAAGCCGCCGGGTCTGTGGCAGCACGTCTCGCCCGCGCAGTACGTAATAGGGACAGGCATGACGGCGCTGCGTTGCGTGTCGTTCGGTAGGTTGCGTAGCGGCTTCCCAATGCAGCCAATTACCTAGGTAATTAAGAAACCCGTTTCTACGTAACGTATCGCTACGATATGGCGGATAGGTTCGTAACGTATCGGTTCAATATGCCCATTCCCTTAATTAAAGAGCCATCTCAACCATGAGAGGCATAGGCAAGCCATTCTTTCCTAATTAAAGAAACGACCATGCTACGTTTTGATCTCTCTGCTTATTACAGCCTCCTTGAAGTGTTCGACCGAACGGGACGCCTCATGTTCCCCCAAGATTGGACAGGGGAAGAGGCATGGTCCCGTGACACCGAGAACCCAGACGAGATCAAAGAGCAGCGCAAAGAGCTGTTTGCGAAAATCACCTCTTTGCAGAACGCCATGGCCCCACTGCACGCACTAATGGCAATGGATTTATCTGACAGCGAATTTCAGGAAACGAGCGACAACCTCGGGGCACTGAATACGCGCATGAAAGAGGCCAAGATCGAACTCGCGCAGCTGCCGCAAGTTTCCGATACTTGGGTCGCGGACCACGCCAGCTTTTCGCGGCGCATCGCTGTTGAGAAGGAACTGACAGGAGCTTTTAAGAACGGCGAACTCAGAATCATCGTGGGGACGCATTTGGTTGTTCCGTGGAACAACTGGTGTCAGTGCTCCGACTTCCGCGTGTCTTATGCACTTTCAATGGTTCGCATTCCGAAAGATGAAAGCGCCTTGCGCCGTGGTCCCGCGTTTGTGCAAAAGAGCGTCTATGACGTCTGGACACAAAACCTGCCCGAAACAGAACCTCTTCACGACACGACGAATGCAAGAGAAGTCTTGACTGCATGGCTGAAATTGGAATGTGAGAAGCACCCAAAGAAACCCATGAAACGAGATGAATACCTCTTAGTGGCCCAAAAGCACTTTAAGCCCCTCACAATCAGCAGAGCGCTGTTTCGTCTCGTTTGGAGTGATGTTGTCCCGGACGACTGGAAGTCCGCAGGCGCGCCTCGAAAGAATAATAGCGCCACCTAAAATCTCGACTCCACCCAATTAATTTAAAAATCACCCAACATATTGTAAAACATACAATTTAATCGCGCCAAAAAACGGCGCAATTAAAAATAATTGTAACGTCTATTTCCGCATTTCGCATCCATCTACGCTTGTCTCATCAAGTCCAACACACCGAGGCAACGAAATGCAACAAGCTACAAACACACCTGATCCTGACTACTACGACCGCCTGATCGACGAGAAAGAAGCGGCCAGCTACCTGTGCTATTCCGTGCGCGCCTTGCAGAACTGGCGCGTGCGCGGTGGCGGGCCGCTGTTCATCAAAGTCTCGGGCCGCTCCGTGCGCTACACGCGCCGCGATCTGCAAGACTGGATCGGCGCAAAGCGCGTGGCGAACACCACGGTCGCACCTTCCTAATTCACTAGAGTTTTACCCGTTCGGAGTTGGCAGCAACGAACGGGATTTTGGGGCCGGATGGCTCTAGGGGCGCGGGGCGCGACATCGTCACCTCGCGCCCTTTCTATGTCCGCTGCCACGGCAACAGAGAGGAAATCACCATGAGCCAACAACCCGCTTACAAATTTAAAATCGGCCTGATCACGGCCACCATCTGGAACAATGACGGCTTCTATTCCGTCGATCTGACACGCGCCTACAAGACACAGGAGGGCGACTGGCGCAACACAAGCGCCTTCGGTCACAATGACCTCCTGAACGTCTCCAAATGCGCGGAACGGGCCGAAAGCTGGATCGCAAAGCAGCTTGCAGCCAACAGCTAATTGGAGCGCCGGGCGTCACGCCCGGCCCCAAAACAATCGCTGCCCCGCCGGAGGCACAATTGAAGGGCGCGCCAGCGCCCGCACTTCACAAACACCTTTAGAAATTACGCGCGGCATCCGCCGAATGAGGGGGGTGATTGTAGCACCCCCCTCTGGAAATACCGCCCGCCAAAGAGAGAAACCAAATCTATGAAAATCGTTCACCGTGGCTTTGACCGTCTAGAATTGTCGATTGAGGCCAATATTCCGCCCGAGCTGTTCGAACACCTCGATCCGATCCGCGAAGAGGCCGAGGAGGCCCGCGAGAAACGCCCTGTGAGCTATGGCGGGGCAGATTTTGACCTCCTGCCCCACGGCGTACAGGGCTATCGCTTTGTGTTGCAAGGCGGGCCTCTCAACGTCACATGGTTCTTTAAGAAACCCAACGCCCGTGACCCGTGGGGCATCCGCATTGTCGTCGGCTCGCTCATGCTGGCAACGCAAGGGCTAGGCTATGTGCGCGCCTATATCGCCAAGACGCTGGAACGGCTGGGCGTGCGCTATGGCCCGCGACAGGTCAGTATAGGGCGCACCGACTTCTGCGTCGATATTCTGGCTCCTGAGTTTGAGCTGACGCCTGAGAATTTTGTGATCCACAGCCACTCCAACCGCGCGGATCACCTGACCCCGGAAGACCACACGCTGAGCAATGGAAAATCCGGGCGCTTCACCTCTGTGACCGTCGGCAAAATGCCGGGGCGACAAGTGACGATCTATGACAAGCGGCTGGAAGTCACCGACAAGCGCAAGCCGATCTGGTGGGAGTTGTGGAACGAGACCCGTAAAGCCGAGGGCTTGCCCCCTCTGGACCCGAAAGACCGCTCAGAGAGCCAAATCTGGCGCATTGAAGTTCGGGCAGGCAAGCGGATTATGAAAGACCGCTGGGGCATCACCACTTGGGAGGATTTCGACGCCAAATTCGGCGATGTGATCGCTGAAGCCTTTGAGAAAATCCGCTACTGCGAACCAGACCCGATGGACACCAACCGCGCCCGCTGGCCGAACCACGCGATTTGGGAGGTCGCCAAGGTAGACGCCGACGAAGACCTGACCGAGCTGCGCAGCCATGTAGACGCCAGCGCCGTGAAGGAGGTCCACAAGGCCGATCAGATCAAAATGATCCTCGCCCTCACCTTGGGCAATTGCACCACTCTGGCGGCCCTTGAGGGCGTCGAGAGCGACGATCTACAGGTCTACATGCAAGGCATGGGCGAGCGGTTGCGGATGGAGATACAGGCGGACCCGGAGCGTGCTGCCAACAAGCTCAGCAAGGCCAAGGAGCGGTATAGGTTTGTGGGGTGAACACAAAAACCAAATCACACTTTTGGCGGGCGACATTGCCCGCCTCGGGCAAGAACTCCCCAGACTGGTGCAATCGGCCCAGAACTTCCAGTAAAGCCTTGCGAAACTGCGCTGTTGCAGCATCCTAAAAGCAGACCTTGCATCCTCGCATCGAGATGCTGTCGTTTGCGGCAACGTATGTTGCAGATCAACTGTCAGGAGCGTTTATGCCTACACCAGATTTCAAGGTTGGAGACGGTAATCCGAGAGTGCTCCTTGTTGGCGCGTGCCCTGGGGTAGACGAAGAGATTAATGGCAGGCCCTTTGCTGGCCAAGCTGGAAGGAACCTCGTTATCATGCTGCAAAGATTACACGTACTTCACCCGGATATTTTCCCCTCGGATAAGTTAGATGACTACAGCCTAATCAATGCTCATTCGCTCCCGCGATATCGAGGGCGTAAAGACTATGATGGGAGAACACAGCCAACAAAAGACGAGGTTTTGGCTGACGAAAACAGAATTAGATTTGCCAATCAGGTCGAACACATAAATCCTCGAACTATTGTTTACTTGGGCAAGGCAGCTGAATTTGCCCATGAAATAGTGAAAGCCACGGTCGAGGAGTTTTCTGCCTACAGAACCGGACATCCGTCGGCCCCAGCGTGGAATACACAGCCCGATTATGTCGGCATGCAAGCAGCGGATAAACTCAGACAATGGGCGGAAGATAGGTTTGAGAATGTAATCTGACCGAGAAACCTTTGGTCGAGCACAGTTCACCGCCTCGGCCCTAACCTGCCGTTCGCACTGAATGAGATCGCTACAGTGCAGTTTCCCCGACGCGGATGTCCCGCGCCGAGAGCGATCTATGCACTCGCATAGGCACTCACCTCCGCGAAGAGGGTCTTCAAATGGTGCCCTGACATGTCGAGAATCGGCTCAAACATAAAAGAGTTTAGGTGGATGTTTTCGGGGGTCATCAGCGCGACACGCTTAGCTGACCGCAAAACTGCGGTATCACAATTTCCTGATCTTTCGTACTTCCGGATCAGTTTGCCCGTCTGGTTTTTGCCGATTTGTTGTACGTAGTCGGGATCATTAATCTTGTAGATCAAGACTTCCTCCGCCACCAATCTGATCCCAACCGACAGAGCAATCTTCTGTTCAAGCGAAAGATCATCGTCTTCAATCTTACAGATGTCATCGCAAGCCGACATCACGAGATCAAATACTCGGCCCGTCAATGTACTGAAATCGGAAAAACTCCCGGCAGCAAGCACAGACTGGTACATCTCGTAGAGCTCACCGACGGTAAGCGTCTTGGTTTGATCCTTAATGTGCAGCAATGCCGTCAGCTGAGTAAAGATAGCGTCGTTCCCGACGTACTCGGCAAGATTTCTTACGAACGGGATCGAAGCGACCAACACCACGGGATCGGTGAGGTTCCCCTTCCAGTCCGTAAAGGGATTGTCACTCAGTTTGTCTGGAATGAGCTGCAATGCACCATTCAGGCGATTGCTAAGCAACTTGTTGTCGCCGAACACCCCAAGACGGCCGCGCACTGTGCGGTAGAAATCGTAGTTGTGGGTCAGGATAACAAGATGGAAGCCATCATCCGACCTCATGTCATGCAGATATTCGACGATGGCGTACTTGTTCTTGTAGTCAAACGAGTCCGCAATATCGTCCACCACCACAAGCGTCTCTATACCGGCTTTTCGTCGCGCTTCGACCTCAAAGATGATATTCAAGATATATAGGGCGCGCTTTTCGCCGTTGCTAAGCCCTTTATCCAAAATCGCCCTGTCTGTTCTTCTTGCCGCGCCACCTTCCCGGTCTTCAATGTAAAAGGCAATTTGTGGCGCAGACACATTGAGAACGGCATCACCCTTGTTCTCAACTTGAACCTTGAACGGGACCGAGAACCGGTCGTTAAACAGCGCAATGACGGCTTCCCATTGCGTCTGTTCTTTCTCAGCCTCTCCGATGATAGCCTTAATTTTCTCCTTACTGGCGTCGTACTCCTCTATCAGCTCGAAATACTCGCGGCTGTTCTGGACGAGATAGGAAATCCAGACCTTCTGCTTGAAGGTGTCTATGTCCGAAAGTTCCGCGACGACGAACGGATGTTCGATCAGATAATCCCGAAAGCTCCTGAGCTCCGCAGTTGTCAGCGACCCGTCCACCTTCTGGAACATTTCAGCGAGCTTCGGGTCGGTCAGGATTTTCTCCTTCTCTGTCTCGATAGCTGCGATCAGGTCGGCTTCTGTTGTTATCTCGCTGCGCTCTCCGCCGTGGTTTAGGTTGACCGAGTGCCCACCTTCAAACCAACCGTTTGATTTAAGATTCTTGGCGATGGTTTCGGCGTTGCTGTGGTTAAAGACGCCTTTCTTGAAATAGAGCGACTGGTCCAAAATCTGCTCGTAGATTTTGGTGTAGTCATCGATCAGCGCCTTGACGTCCGAGTTTTGAAGGAACTCGACAACCTTGTCACTGAAAAGAACCTTGTATTTCAGTGTCGCAAATCCAACGTGAGCTCCTTCTTTGACTTCGCGTTCCAGACGCGCCAGTGCAACAAGAACATCCTCTCTCTTGAGCTTAAACGCTCCTGCAATCGCAGCGTCTATATCCTTTGAAAGACCCGAAGGTTTCTTCAAGGACTTGAGAAGACTTTCCTTCTTATCCGCAATAGAGCCGAATATCTCGTCATATCGGGCTTTGAGCTCTTCGCTTGCAAGCAAGGTCGAGATACGTGTGGACTGATACTTTTCGTCTATCGAATCTATAACGAATACGGCTTCGCGATCCAACGCTGCGCCGGTTTCGTCTGCAATGGTAAACGTGCTCGTTCGCTCGGGGAAAAAGATATCCTCGGGCTCTTTTTTGTTCACATATTGACGGAGCGTTTTCGCCAATGACGTTTTCATTACGCCGTTCGGTGCATACACAAGTATTGGCATGTTATTGTTGGAAAAGTCGAAGGTATGGGTGAGGGCATCAATACCGTAGCAATTTTTCAGCTCTACCGTGACGGACTTGGTCATTTTCCTACCTTAGTGATTCCAGAGGCTATGTTTGAATTAGCTACGAATTTTCCACGAATGCAAAGCGGTTCCCGTGGTTTGGGAAAGAATTAACAGCGACCTGCAAAGATCCAACATTTAGAATTCTCGGCTAATCCTGTCGGCTGACATGACGAATGTCAGCTTTCGGTCCAATCGACTGAAAAATCGCGAACGCAGCGAAAGTCCGCTTCCCGCCCAAAGCACCGCGAAGCGGCTCGGCAGTTGCTTCTAGGCAACGCCTTCAAAACCTCTCCCGCGTGCTTCCTTATTGCTTCCCGATTTAAAAAGAGAACAAATGAGAACATTTGAAAACCATGTAATAAATTGATTTTATTTGAAAAATTGGCGATCCCTTGAGGACTCGAACCCCAAACCTGCTGATTAGAAGTCAGCTGCTCTATCCAGTTGAGCTAAGGGACCGCGCTTTGACCACATCAGACCTGGGTCACGGTCGAAAAAGCGCCGGGGAACCGGTGCTTAGACATCACGAAACGGCACCCGTGAAAATCAGCGCGAAGTTATCTCGAGAGAGTTCTTAAAGGCAAGCGCAAACAATAGGTTATTTTTACCTCCTTTTGACCCGGAGCAAAGATCTCGTGAAAGTCGGGGCAAGTTCCCGCGAAACACATGAGAAGGCAACAAAAAAGCCCGCCGGGGCGGACCTGGTACGTCAGTTTTTAGGTGGCCTATGCGACGTCTTTCATCTCAACAAAAGAACGGATCTCAACATATATAGCGCCGAAGCCGGAAGTGTCTCCGCATCGAACCGCATGAAACCTGATCTGGCGCACAGGGCATTGAACAGCGCCATCGCGCAGCGACTCCCGCCCAAAGGCGGCATGCATCCTACAGATCGTGGCAAACCCGCAGAGATGCGGAAGGGGCCGTCTTCCAAGACATCAACGGCGTCTAACACCACTGTCGTGCAAATTGACGACCTCGCCCTTTGTATGCCTTCCGGCACTTATAGCCTCACATTCCCGCAGGGCCCTTCCCCCTCAGAGCCCGACCGACATCACCACCCGTTCGACACCGGCTTTCGAGACCATGTTGAGCTCGATCAGCGGCGCCCGCCCGCGATTGGTCGACGCCTTGGCAGAGGTCTTGTCGATCAGCGAGATTTTGGCCGGCGCGTAGTTCTCGCGGTCATCCAGGATCGCCTGTGCCTCGGTGGTCAGCATCCGCGCGCCACGCTTGTCGCCGGTGCTGCGCGCCAGCTCCGCCTCGAGAAAGAGCTCGTTGGCCAGCGCCAGCTTGTCGGACTTGATATTATAGGCCACTTCCACCCGCGAACTCGACAGGCCCAGCCCGCCGATCTCATCGATCATACCACGCACCTGTGCCAGCTGTTCCGGCGTGTCGCGCAGCCGCTCGAGCGTGCCGTCGGAAAAGCTGGCGATGATGTGGTGCATGGTGGGGGTGTTGGCGCCATCGGTGATTTCCTTAAGCTCCACCTTGGTCAGCACCTCGCGCTTGTCCTCGCCGATCACATCGAATTCGAGCTTCTTCTTCTGCACCGAGGTCACGCTCATGTCGGCGCTTATGCCCGCGATATCGGTGGCCATGGTGGCATCGCCCCCCGTCCAGCTGCCCTCCACCGTGTCACCGCTTCCCTTGTCGAACCGCTCGTCCATATCCCGCTGAAGGCCGGTGTCGTTGATCAACGCGCTGGTGCCCATGCCGAGCGCGGTGAAGGTCTGGGCATAGAGCGAAGCCTTGGCGCTGATCCCGATCTCCGTCTGCACCTCGGTCTTCACCACCGACTTGTCGAGCCCGTGGAAGACCTCTTTCTTGCCGCCCATGCCGACGCGCGCAGTGATCCCGGCGCTGATGCCGAATCCGTGCTTGTTCTTGGCGCCGGACTTGTAATCGGGGTCGTCCTCGCCATCGTCAAACATATCGCCGTCATTGCCGCCGGGCTGCCAGCCCATCGCCGCCTTGGCGCTGATCGCCGATTTCAGTCCCACGCTGCCCTTCTGCCGGTGGAAGCTGCTGACATCGCTCGCCGTCTCGAAAATCTCGGCGCTCGGGCGTTGGCGCTCGGTGAGACGCAGGAGCGTGTCAAGCGCGGCCTGTCGGCCCGCCTCGCCCTTCGGAAAGCTCAGCTGGAAGCCGCGCGCCAGCTCGCCACCCGCATCGGCCGAAAGCTGGGCCGCGAGCTTCACCTCGGCCTTGCCCCCGCCCAGCTCGGCCTCGGCCAGTTTCACCGCCGCCTGCAAATCGGCGCCCAGCTTGGCGGTACCGCCCGCCATGCCCAGCAGCTTGATCTCGCCCGAGCTGCCAGTCTCGATCACCATCGACTTGAAGAGCGAGCCCGCGAGCCGCCCGCGCAGGGTGATCGTGGCGGTGGGCTCGAGCGGGATGCGACCGGTGTTGAGCTTGATCTCTGTGCCACTCATCAGGTCGAATTTGCTGCCATTGGGCATCGCCTCAACCAGCGCCGCCAGTTCCTGCCGCATCTGCGAACCGATCCGGCGCTTGTTCGCCAGAAACATCAGCCCATCCATCGCGAGCCGCCCGAAACGGCTGCCCTTGGCCGGGGCGCGCTCCACAAGCCCGGTGTCGAGCAGCTGGTCGAACGTGCCACGATCAGCCTGCCGCTGCCAGTCGGCCAGCCTGCGCCCGGTGAGCGGCGCCTCGATGGCACGGTCGATCTCGGTGGCAAAGGCCTCCGTATCTAGCCCCCAGTCCTGCAACTGCGCGACGATTTCCTCGCGCCTGTCAGCCATGGCGTATTCCGGGTTGAAGCCGAACTCCACATCGGTCGGGGCGGCGTCGAAGGGCACCTGCGAAAGCACGGCGGAATGGATGATCCGGTCGACCGCAGCCAGCAGGTTCGGCGCCATGTCGCGCCGCTCGGCAAGAAGCTCAGCGCGGGCCAGACCCAGCTCGGTCTGCATCGCGCGCAGCCCGGCCATCCGCTCCGGGCCGGTCTCCCGCAGGAAGACGATGGCGCGGGCATGGTCCTTTAGCCCCCTGACCGCATCAAGCCCCGGCACCCGCCCGCCGCCAAGGGCCATCCTGCCGCTCCAGCTGCGCTTGAGCAGGGTCGCGTCGAACCCTTTGAGTTGGCGCAGAGCCGCGTCACGCTCGCGCTCGATCATCGCCTTCACCGCCCCTTCCGGGTGGTTGGCGGCGGTGGCGTCGAGGTCGATCACCTTCAGGATAAGCTGCGCGCTTTTCAGCCCCTCGGGATGCCGGCTGTCGATCCGGCCATGGGTCGCGGCGTAGTCGGACAGAACCTCTTGGTGCAGCAATATCTCGTCCTCGAGCGCGGTCAGCTCCTGCGCCACCTGCAGGCTCACCTCGGCGTTCACCGCAAGATCCGCCTGCAGGGCGTCGAGCCGCTGCCCGGTCTCGCTCGGCACGCCCGTCTCGGTGGCAAAGAGCGCCTCGTGCACCGCTCCGCCGATCCCCGCGAAGACCTGCGCCAGAGCGGTACCGCCATCGGCCGAAAGGTCATCGCCCAGCGCCGCGCCGAAGCTCTCCATCGCGTCGGTGGCGATCTCCTTCTGCAGGAGCGTGCCCAGTGTCCGGGTCTGGCTGCGCAGATCGGCGCGCAGATTGTCCTGAATGTCGCGGTTCTCGATCACCGCCTTGAGGCCGCGCATCCGGTCCATGGTCTCATTGACCTGCCCGACCCCGGTGAACCCGGCCTTGCCGAGCCGCTCCATGTTCTGCTGGAAGGTCGCCCCCACCTCGTCCAACGCATAGCCCATCGAGGTGATGTCCTTCTCCGACAGGCCGGTGATCTGCAGGATCGCGGCGGCGTCGAACCGCTCTTCGGGGGCGATGCCGAATTGGTTGTAGCCCAGCGTCGCCTCTTCTGCGGTGGCCAGCCGCTCCATGGTGAGCGCCAGCTTGGCGACCTGGAAGGCGGCCTGCCTGTTGGTTCCGGCCAGCCCCTGCAGCATCTCGTCGACCACCGTATCGGGGGCCTGCCCCGGCACGCCATCCTCGTCGGCCATATGCGCGCCGCGCGCTTTGAGCAGCACCGAGGCCTCGGCCAGCCGCGCCAGATCGGGGCCGAGCGCGCGGGCCGTGCGGGTGGCCTGCGCCTCGTAGGCATCGCGCAGCGCCGCCCCCTCGCGGCCCCGCGTCACGGCGGCATCGAGCCCGTCGCGCAATCGCTCTGGCAGCCGCGCGCGGATCGCCTCATGGCCCAGCCCGCGCAGCCCCTCAGCCCCCAGCGCCGCCACGTCCTGCGCCAGCCCCGGCTCGGCCTGCGGATCGAGCGTGGCCAAAAAGTGCCGCGCCGCCCCATCGGCATAGTGCTCGGCCCGGAGTGCCGAAAGCACCTTCGCCGCGCCCTCGCTTTCGGTGTTCAAAAGCGGTGTCTGCCCCACCGTGACGAGACCATGGGCCAGGCCGCGGGTGAGCTGTTCGAGCATCTGCATTTTCTCGACCGGGCCATGCGCCGTGCCGCGCATGAGCGGGGTGTCGGCCATCGCCTTGAGAAACGCGCCGGTGACCTCCGCCGCAATCTCCGGCCGGTCGGCAAACCCCGCGCGCATGTCAACCAAGATGCGGGACAGCCCCGCATGGGCGTCGCGCAGCTGGTCGGAGGGATGCGCCTCGGCATGGATCGCCACCAGAAAGGCCTGCACCTCGTCACCCAGCTCGCACCCATCGGCGCGGACCTGCGCAAGGTCCGGCAGAGCTACGTCGAGCGCCAGCCCCACGAGCTGCATCCGAAGGGCATCCACTTCGGGCCGGGCGAGATTGAAACGCGCGGCCTGCTCGACCTCGGCCAGTGCGGCGCCGATCTCGGCCATCAAAGCCTTGCGCTCGGTCAGCTGTTCGGCCCGGGCGCCGGTTTCGGTGGTCGCGGCGCCGATGAAGGCCTCCGCACGCGTGACGAGCCCGGCCAGTTCGCCCGGCATCTCCGCCAGCCGCGCCTGTGCAGCCGGGTTCATCGGCGGCGGGCCGGGCGGCGGCGCGGGCTGAGCTGGCAGGTTTTGCGGCGCATTGGGCTGAGGTGGCACAGCTTGGTTGGGGGCTTGGTTAGGGGCGTGATTGGGAGCCGGGTTGGGCGCAGGTTGAGGCGCGCGGTTGCGGGCAGCGGCCAACAGGGTCGCGGTCTTCACCCGGGGCGGCTCGGGCAGTTTCTGCGGCGGCGGGCTGGTCTTCCGCTTGGCGCTCGAAACCAGCGTGGTGGCCTTGGTGCGCCCTGCCCTGTCGGCTTGGAACCTGGCAAGATTGAGCCCCGGAAGCCCGAGGCTCCCCTTCACGTTGGTGCCCATGGCGAGCCCTCCTCATTGATGCGTCTGGCGCGGTGTGGATCAGCCCCGGATCAGGAGCGCGCCCATCTCGCCTGCCAACGGAGCCGAGGTCGGGACAACGTCCTCCCGCAAGGCCCGGCGCGCGGCTTCGACCCCGGCCACGAAAGCGCCGAGAAACCGGTCGAGTTCCTCCGGACGCACCACCCGTTCGCCGGTCTCGTAACAGAGCTGAAGCGCGGCGCGGGCCGGGTCATAGGCGATGAAAGCACCGGTGGGGCTGAGTGCGAAGAAGTTCATCTTGAGCGCCCGCAAGATCACACGGCTCTCGGCCTCATGCGCCCGGCAGATTTCGGCCCAGGCCAGCACCGTGCGCGCCTGCGCATCGGCCTGTAGCGTCACGTCGACAGGCTCGCCCCCATCTGCCTCGAAACCGATCGTCACAAGCCCATCGGTATCGAGCGCGAAGGAGGCCACATTCTCGGCGAAAACCACCTCGAGCGCGGTGTTGACCTGGCCTCGAAACTGCGTGTCGTGCTTCATGGACATCCCCGGCAAGCTGTAATGACGATCTTTCGATGGCAACATGCGAAGGCCGCGTAACACTTTCATGTCAGCCCGCATACCTTGGGCGCGCTGCGGCGTGGGCTGTATCATAGATCACAGGAGAGACCTGAGCCCGGGCGCGCCCCGCTCAGATGAACGAGAGCCGCATATGGACGACGTCCATCAGCAGCAGGACTTTGTCCAAACCTTGGTTTGCTCAGCGATCTCAAGGAGGTGGTCCGCAAGCATCTTGCCAGTCACCCGTTTACGGGGCTTCAGGTCGTGATCGCCGTCTTCCAGCCAGTGCAGCGTCACCGCATTGGACAGATCGTAATCCTGCACCTCCTCGCGCGCGCCGAAAGGATCGCGGGTGCCTTGGCAAATGAGGGTTGGACAGGTGATCTCGGCAAGGGTCTCACCACGCCGATGGCCGGGCTTCTTTGGTGGATGGAACGGGAAGCCGAGGCACAGCATGCCTTTGATCCGCCCCGCGTCATACAGGTCCTGTGCGATCAGGCTGGCCACACGGCCGCCCATGCTTTTCCCGCCGATGATCAGCGGTCCCTCGCAGCCAAGCGCATCAATGGCGGCAAGGAACTCTGGCGCGTAGGTGTCGGCCTTGGCTGGTGGCCGCTTAGAGCCACCAGAGCGACGGGCGGACATGTAGCTGAACTCGAAGCGGGCGACGCGGAAGCCTTGGGCTTCCAGCCCTTCGGCAACCGTATTCATCCAAAGGGTGTCCATCGCTGCGCCAGCACCATGGGCCAGCAGGATCGTGGTGCGCCCCGTTTCGTCCCCGTTCAGCAGGAAGTCCATCGTGCCTCCGGCAAGATCAGTCTGTGATGCCTGTGCGCTCAGCCTCTTCGACGGCCAGTGCGGCCATCTTCAAGGCGGCGTCACGGCTACTGGCAACGGCGATGAACCGTCCGTTGTGACAGAACTTTGCGCCCTTGACGCCGCTGGCGTCTTCCAAGGCCGCGTCGGTCAGACCTGCCCAAGCGGCAGGCAGATCGGCGCGTTGTTCGAAACTGTCACCGCTGATGCGAATACCGCCGATGGACCAGTCATCGTCGCGGGGGTTCACCACAAACAGCAGGTGGTCCGCACCAGCCGCCTCAATGGCCGAACGGAAGGGCATGCCCATAGGCAATTCCAGAATGCGGGAGGGGCCAGCGTCCGAGATCGCCTTGGTGACAATGGCCTCGGCACGACGCTTGGCGGCTTTCTTGGTGATCGACGCCTCGACAAACGCCCGCGCGATCGGCAATGCCTCCGCAAAGGCTTGATCGTCCGCGTCAGAGCTGCGGTTGTCGAAGACGGGCTTTAGGCTTTCCAACAGGACGGAGAGGGTCAAAGGCGTCAGCGGACCTGCGACCGAAGGGTTCATCGCGCCGTTGTCCATCAGATCGATGGGCAGGACAAAGCTCTGCTCAAAGCTGCCGTGGATGTCATCCAGATCGGCCTCGGGGACCTCCAGAGCGCGTAGGTACTCATGACCGTAATGTTTCCAGATCAGACCGAAGGAACTGTAAGGCTGCTCGTCCTCACGCACAGGATTGGGGCGCTGGTGGTGATCAAAGATGCCCGCCTCAGCGTCATAATCGCGGCCCACATCATAGATGATCTTGCCCTCACCGGGGGTGATCCATGCGGCGTCACGGGTGCGCACCACCTCAGCCTGCGGGAACAGGCGGGTCAGAAGGACCGAGGAGAGAAGTTCATCCGCGTGAAAACCGCCATTGTGGGTGACGAGATGGGTAATGGTCATGATGGGCACTCTGGCAGGTCTGGACATACAATGGGCGACCGGTTGGGTCGCCCTGAGGAAGTCGTTTTGGGGGATTTCGTCGGCGATGCGACGCGCGCCAACATGTTGTGCGCCGCGCTCACCGATAGCTCAATCTGGAACTCCGCGGGATCATTGCCCCGATTTACACCGGATCAGTGGGTCCAGGGCATCCGTCTGTTGGTTGCGAAGTTTTCGCCATAACCGCCTTGGCGGATGTTGTGGGCGCGGGTCTTCGGCTCTTGCACGACATAGTCGATGCCATGCTCTTCGGCGTAGGCGATGGCGTGTTCTTTGCTGTCGAAGGTCATCTTGACCTGAGTCTGAGTGTCCTTGGACGAGGTCCAGCCCATCAGCGGGTCAATGTCACGGCTGGTGGCCGGCGCGAAATCGAGCAGCCAGTGTTTGGTCTTGCCTTGCCCGGATTGCATCGCGTTGCGGGCGGGCTGATAGATACGAGCGCTCATCAGGGGACTCCTTTGTTCCTTGCCAGCGTTATCCCCGTTTCTGTCGGGTGTTTCAAGCCTTTCAAAACCGCGCAGGTCCCGCTTTGGGCAATAAAAAACCCGCCTGTCAGGGCGGGAGAGGAAGAAGTGACTGCCCGACCGGGGTGTGGGAGCGAGGGGTGGGGTGGGGTGTTACACGCCCGGCCGGGACAGTCTGTTCTGCTGCTTGCACAATCAGCTTAGTCGCGAAGGCTTTCGTTAAGCAAGGAAAAATATCGCTTAGGTTGCAAAATAAATAATAAAATTCTCCCTATGGTAGTAACTCTTTGTTTACCTTTCACGTCACACCAGCCTTGAAGCCCAAGAGTCTGGACCCGAGACTTGAAACGTGAACAAAAAGAGATCATTTGTTAACGACCTGCCCTCTTCCCCGCCGCCTCCAAGGAGTCACCATGGACCCGCTGATGATGACCGATCCGCCGAAGGATCTGAAAAATCGCCCCAAGCTTGAAGGCGGCAAGCGTTTTGTCATGCACAGCCAGTTCGAACCCTCTGGCGACCAGCCGACCGCCATCGCGGAGCTCTCCGCCGCCATCGAGGCGGGCGAGCACAATCAGGTGCTCTTGGGCGCCACCGGGACGGGCAAGACCTTTACCATGGCGAAGGTGATCGAGCAGACCCAACGCCCGGCGATCATCCTTGCCCCGAACAAGACGCTGGCGGCGCAGCTTTACGGCGAGTTCAAAGGCTTCTTCCCGGAAAATGCCGTCGAATATTTCGTGTCCTACTACGACTATTATCAGCCGGAGGCCTATGTCGCGCGGTCGGACACGTTCATCGAGAAAGAGAGCCAGATCAACGAACAGATCGACCGAATGCGCCACGCCGCCACCCGGTCCCTGCTCGAGCGCGACGACGTGATCATCGTGGCCTCTGTGTCCTGCATCTACGGCCTCGGCTCGCCCGAGTTGTATATGGCGATGACCATCGATTTGATGATGGGGCAGGAGTATGACCAACGCCAGTTGATGAGCGATCTGGTCGAGCTGCAATACCGGCGCAATGACACCGCCTTTGATCGCGGCTCGTTCCGGGTGCGGGGTGACAGTCTCGAGATTTGGCCCGCCCACATGGAGGACCGCGCGTGGAAGCTGTCGTTCTTTGGCGAGGAGCTAGAGAGCATCACCGAATTCGATCCGCTGACGGGCAAGAAAACCGACACGTTGGAACAGGTGCGGGTCTATGCGAATTCGCATTATGTGACGCCGAAACCGACGATCAAACAGGCAATCAACGGCATCAAAGCCGAGCTAAAACAACAGCTTATTCGCTTCACGGACGAAGGCAAATTGCTTGAAGCGCAGCGGCTCGAGCAGCGCACGAATTTCGATCTTGAGATGTTGGAAGCCTCTGGCTTTTGCAACGGGATCGAGAACTATTCGCGCTATCTGACGGGCCGCGCGCCGGGCGAGCCGCCGCCCACCCTGTTCGAATTCATCCCCGACAATGCGATTGTCTTTGCGGATGAGTCCCACGTCTCCGTGCCACAGATCGGCGGCATGTACCGAGGCGACTTTCGGCGCAAATCGGTGCTGGCGGAGCATGGCTTTCGCCTGCCGTCCTGCATGGACAACCGGCCTTTGAAATTCGAGGAATGGGACGCAATGCGGCCGCAATCGGTGTTTGTGTCCGCGACGCCGAAGGACTGGGAGCTGGAGCAATCCGGCGGTGTTTTCGTCGAACAGATCATCCGCCCGACCGGGCTTTTGGACCCGGTGGTGGAAATCCGTCCGGTGGACACGCAGGTCGACGATCTTTTGGACGAAGCCAAGCGGATGACCGAGCTGGGGCGGCGGATTTTGGTCACCACGCTCACCAAACGCATGGCAGAAGACCTCACCGAATACCTTCACGAACAGGGCGTGCGGGTGCGCTATATGCACTCCGATATTGATACGATTGAACGGATCGAGATTCTGCGCGACCTGCGGCTTGGGGCCTTTGATGTGCTGGTCGGGATCAACCTGTTGCGCGAAGGTTTGGACATCCCGGAATGTGGTCTTGTGGCCATTCTGGACGCCGATAAGGAGGGCTTCCTGCGGTCCGAGACCTCGCTCATCCAGACCATCGGCCGCGCCGCGCGGAACGCCGAGGGCCGTGTCATTTTGTACGCCGACAAGATCACCGGCTCGATGCAGCGCGCCATGGACGAGACCGACCGCCGCCGCGCGCGTCAGATCGCCTATAACGAAGAACACGGCATCACGCCCGCGACCGTCAAGAAGAACGTCGATGACATTCTGGCGGGGCTCTATCAGGGCGACGTGGACATGAACCGCGTGACCGCGACCATCGACAAACCGATGGCGGGGCAGAACCTGCAAGCTGTGCTGGACGGCCTCAAAACCGACATGCGCGTGGCCGCCGAGAACCTCGAATTCGAAGAAGCCGCCCGGCTCCGCGACGAGATCAAGCGGCTCGAAACCGTCGATCTGGTGCTGCACGACGATCCGTTGGCGCGTCAGTCGGCGGTGGACGATGCGGTGGCGGATGCGAAGGCGAAGAGCGGACGGTCTACGGCGGGGAGACCGGGGCAAAGAGGTGGGAAGGCTGGTCGGGGGAAGAGGAAGTGAGCAAGGACCGCAACTAGAGCCATTCAAAACGCTCTGGATTTCCGAATAACCTCAATAACTTCTTCGCATTGATCTTTCCTCGCGAAATGAAATTCGCAATACGGAGGGCGCGAGACCTTCGGATGAATGGTCTTATATTTCATCTTTGACGGGTTGCCCTTCACGGAAACAAGAAACTGTCGATTTCTATTTTGAATCGTCAGCGCCAGAAAATTCGGATCGGCCGTCCATTTCCTTTGCCGCCCCTCATTCAACCCAAATGCTTCATCATCTGACAATTCCTTCAGAATGACCTCACAGCAATCGACGAGCTCTCTCGGCAAACCATGACTTCTAGCTTCCTTTATAAAATTCATAATTCCGCCTCCGTATGTGCTCTGAGCTTTGCTAGCCTCACTCTTGCCTTCAAGGGCCCCATTTATTCCGCCCTCACGTGATACAATAAGCGTTTCCCCGCCCCTCCCCAAAGAAAGAATCTCAGAATTTACTAAATCAACCGAAAGTACGCTTTTAGAACTATTAAATTCCGGTCGAGAAACTAGCAAGATATTGCTATTGGTTTGTGCCGACGCGCCGGAATTGAACATATTTATCAGCTTTAGAGGCAAATTCGCACTCCAGACACCGCTCTTCAATTGCGTAACGTCAGCAAATTCCAGCCTTACACTCATGGCCTCGCTCCTTCACATCCAATGTGATTCAGTATTTACTAAATTTACTGAATTTTCACAAGACGGTTGCTGAGGAATTATTTACATCACAACTGGAAGCTCGCTCTAGCCAGCATTCTGACCAAAATAAAATGCTTTGTTTAGTTGGCCAATTTCCGCCTCTACTCCACCGCCAGCCCTTTCCCCAAAGGCCCCTGCCCGCTTGGCGTCTCGCCCTTGATCTCGAAACTCGCCCGCGTCCGGGGCAGCGCATGCGGATGCGCGCCTTGCAACCAGGTCAGCAATTTCTCCCGCACTTCACAGCGCAACTCCCACAATCTCGGCGAGGTCCGCGCCGACATCAGCCCGCGCAGTTCCACCACGTCCGACGCGCTGTCCACGACTTGCAGGTTCACCACCTGCCCGTCCCAATAGTCGCTCTCTTGCACAAATTCCTTCACCTTCGCCCGGATGTCATCAATCGGCGCGGTGTAGTCGACGCGCCACATGACGGCGCCGATAACGTTGGTGCTGTCGCGGGTCCAGTTTTCGAACGGGTGCTCGATGAAATAGGTCAGCGGCACGACCAGACGCCGCCAGTCCCAGATGCGGATGACGACATAGGTGGCGGTGATTTCTTCGATCCAGCCCCATTCACCCTCGACAATCACCACATCGTTGATGCGGATCGGTTGGGTGAGCGCGATCTGGATGCCTGCAAAGACGTTCGACAGCACGGGCCGCGCGGCGATACCCAGCACAAGACCCGCGACACCAGCGGAGGCGAACAGCCCGGTTCCGATCTCGCGCACGCCGGGGAAGGTCAGAAGGATGCCGCCTGCGGTGAACATGAAGATCACGAAGAACATCACCTGGCGCAGTACGCGAAGCTGGGTGAGCGTTTTGCGCGCGGTGAGGTTTTCTTCGTCATCCGTGTGATAGCGGGTCATCGCGCGGGTGGTGAAATGGTTGGCGACGATATAGCTGGCCCAGCCGAGTGTCAGGATCAGGATGATGCCCATGACGTGACGGATGGTGGCGAGCCAGGAGCTTGGCAGAGAGACCAGAGGCAGCACCACCATCAGAGAGAGGAAGACGGCCATGAGGCGCATCGGGATGATGGCCTGACGCATGGTGACGCGGGCGATGTGAGAACGGTCGGAGAAGAGGCGGCGGATCACCGCGCGGAGGCTCCAATTGATGAGGAGACCCACGAGAATGGCCCCCACGACAAGGACGACATCGACGAAAAAGTAATCGAGGCGAAATAAAAAGGTGCGGGTTTCGGAGAGAAGCTCTTCGAAGGTCAAGAGGGAGGTCCCTATGCTGCGGCTGCGAGATACCCTATTTTACTTAGGTCTCTGAGCGCAGGGTCAAGCCCCCCTCCCGTTTTGTCACTCGCCGGTCACGGTCAGCCCCAACATGCGCCAGACCTGCATGCCGCCTCGGTAGTAGTGGATTTTCTCCGCAGGAAAGCCCGCTTCGATCATGCGCCGGGCGGCGGTGGGGGATTGGCCACACCACGGACCGTTGCAATAAAGCGCGACGGTTTTGACCTTTTCGCCGTCGCAGATGAAGCCCTCGAAATCCGGCTCACAGCCCAGCTCGCCGAGACGGTCGGCGGCCTCCGTATAAGGCATATGCACAGCGCCGGGGATGGCGCCACCGTCGAAATCGGGTTTGACGCGGCTGTCGAGCACGATGGCCTCCGGGTCCTGAAGCATCGCGATCAATTCCAGCTCGCCGATGGTGGTCACGCCCTCCGCCGGGGTTATCGGCTGGATGCAGAAATTCGGACAGGGGCGCGAGGTCTGGGCCCAAACGCCTTCGATCATATTGTCGTTGTCCTGAATGCGGGAAATCTCCACCGGACCCGAGGGCGTCTCCACCGTCGCGGACATCATATCGGGGGTGATCCCCACCGGATCGGCCCCGGCGGCGCCTGCCAGCACGATCAAAGCGACCGTCAAAATCTTTTGCATCAATAAATGCCCTCCACCTCATACATGACGGGTTCGAACGACTTGCACATGCCATTGATCTCCCGATTGCGTTTGCGCATCTCATCCGAACGCAGCATCGCTTGGTAATCCTCGCGTTTCTGCCATTGCGAATAATTGGCGATCCGGGTTTGCGCGTCGTTGATATGCAGCGCCGCCGAAATGAACCCCGGTTGTTTCGAGATCACCTCATCGAAGGCGGATTGAAGCGCCTCCATGAGATCCTGGGCCACGCCGGGCGTGGTCTCAAAGGTCGTCAGAACGGTTTGACAGGTTTTGTCCTTGGAAATGGTCGGCATCGTCTCCTCCCTAGATGCGTCTGGCCGAAATGGGCCTGATCCGAGCATAGCACGATTAAAGTGCATTTTAGCCAGAAGGGATTTTGCGACTCAGTTGGGTGGGGCTATGTCTTTCGCATTCCGCGAAACGTTCTGGCCCGCATTAACCAGTGTTTTTCGGCTATTCTCCCAGCTTCTTCCCTGATCCTGCCCAAGCCTTGCCGCAATTGCGACGGGCGCACTGAGTCATTTCATTTTTTCTATAATTTCAGCATATTAACCATAATAAATCCTTGCCAGATCTAGGGGGCATTTAGCTAAAATTCTACCAACATCTCAACAGGCCCGGAAAACCGGCGCCGCTCCATGTCCAGAACGGACCCATTCCCATCCCTGAAAAAGCCTCGCCATCGACCCTGTCACGCGAGGCAGGAATGAGCCAAGAAAGGACAATGACATGCGTGTGCTGCTTGCCGAAACCAACTGGAATGCCATGACCGCCGCCGCCGGTCTCTGCGACGCCGGGTTCCTCGTGACACGGGTGAATGACGGACGCGAATTGATGGATTTTGCCGATTTCGGCGAACAAAGCGCGGTCGTTCTGGACCTCGACATGCCGGACATCAATGGCTTTCAGCTGATCGAGCAACTGCGGCGCAAAGACCCGCTGAAACCGATCTACGCCTTGACCGAACAAACCGACTGGGCCTGTCGCAAAAAGGCCTATGACTGCGGGGCCGATGATGTGATTTCCGGGCCGGTGCACCCCGCCGCACTTGCCGCACAGATCAAGGCCGCGGTGCGCCGGACCGGCGGATATTCCAGTGCCGCATTGCAGGTTGGCCCGCTCTGTCTGGACACCGAACAGATGATCACCACGCTGCATGACAGGGCCCTGCACCTCACGCGCAAGGAATATGAAATCCTCGAAATGCTGGTGCTCAACCGCGAACGTCTTGTGACGCGTGAGACCTTTATGAACCACCTTTATGCTTGGGACGATGAGCCTGACGCGCGGATCATCAACGTCTATCTGAGCCGCATCCGTCAGCAGATCGAACTCTGCGGCGGGGAGGCAGAGATGGTCGAAACGGTTTGGGGCCTGGGCTATCGGATCACGTCGGATGCGGCCCAAAAGCGGGTTGCCTGAGAAAATCGCGCAGAACGGGGCCGTTTTAAGACCCCGTAAATCCTCATCGGATATGGATCAAAGACATCACGTCGAACTGCTCCTCATATGGAAAGGCTCCATGTTTCGTATTTTGCTTCTCTGTCTGCTCGTCTCTGCGGGGATTTTCCTTGCGGTCCCTGCTCCGCTCTCAGCCGCTGAAACACAGAGTGTCGAAGACCAGTTAAAGGTCCGGATCGATGTGGCCGGTCGCCAGCGCATGTTGAGTCAACGCATGGTCCGCACGGCTTGCAATGCACAGCTGGGCGTCAACAGAGATCAAAACATTACAGTGTTGCTGACCTCCAAATTCCTGTTCGACAGCACGTTAAAATCCCTTCGCAATGGGGGCGGGCCGGAGGAATTCGCACCGGAGACAGATGATGTGACATTGGCGTTGATTTCCGAAATCGAAGAGGTTTGGGATGTTTTCAAGGATCAGGTCACCAATGCGAAGAAAGGCAAACTGGAAGGCTATTCGGATTTTTCGGAGATGTCTGAGGTCTCATTGCGCCTGCTGAAAACATCGAATGCTTTGGTCCAGAACTTTGAAGACCGCTACGCGGCCGTGGCTGGGCAGGATCGCCCAGAGCTTGGGCTGATGATCAACATTGCAGGACGGCAGCGCATGTTGATCCAAAAGGCGGGCAAGGAGGCTTGCCTTGCTCAGATGGCCGAGACCCGTGAT
Organism: Celeribacter naphthalenivorans; assembly: GCF_020524585.1. GTDB lineage: Bacteria > Pseudomonadota > Alphaproteobacteria > Rhodobacterales > Rhodobacteraceae > Celeribacter > Celeribacter naphthalenivorans. Next base: position 148,070 of record NZ_JAIVLK010000004.1, on the reverse strand, counting down.
GAAATGGTCCCGCAGCTGGAGCATTTACAAAAGACAATCGCGCTCTTCGAGCAGTCAGCCTTTGGCCTGACCTTCTCTTCGCCGGAACTTGGCCTGCCGGTTCCTCCCTCTGCAGAAATTGAAGATGAAAACTTCAATCACTGGCAGGAATGGAGCAACATCGTTCCGCTTTTCGAGAGCATGGACGTCCGTAAGCTGAGCGAGCTTGAGCTTCATGACCTGTCCAGCGGTGTCGAATTTTTTCTCAGCGCTTTCAACACGACAGTTCAGAAATATGCGCAGCTTTAGAGCCTCGAGCCTCTGCCCTAGCCACTGACATAGCCGAGCTTCTTCTCATAGCCACCCAGAGAAAGCCCCAGAGCAGAAAATCCCTACAGTTTTACTCTGGTATAATCCGGGACGACACTCTACTGTCTGCGCATGACACAAGACAGCCCCTCCCCGATCCGACCGACGGATGATGACGCCCGTGATATGGCGCAGACCCTCATCCGTCAGGCGCGCATCGCCTCATTGGCGGTGCTGAACCCCGAAAGCGGTGCACCTCATGTAACGCGCGTGGCGTTCGGGCTGGGCCTGGAAGGACAATGGCTCACCTTGGTCTCAGATCTCTCGTTTCACACCAGAGCCTTGAGATCCACGCCGCAGATCGGGCTCTTGCTGGGCGAAGCTCCGACAAAAGGTGACCCGCTGGCCTTCCCCCGTTTGTCCGCGCAAGCCGCGCCTGAATTTGTGGCGCGTGACAGCAAAGACCATGCTGTCCATCGCGAAGCCTGGCTGAAGCATCACCCCAAATCCGCCCTCTACGTTGATTTCGCAGACTTCTCATTTGTCGCATTCACCCCCATTAGCGCAGACCTGAACGGCGGCTTCGGCAAAGCCTACAACTTGACAGCCCAGGACATGCGCCTGAGCACATGAAAAACCGGGCCGCATATGCAGCCCGGTTGTCCAAATCGTTTCTCATGTGTCCGACTTAAATCGGACGATCCATCCGTGCGATCAGATTCACAGTGCCCTTGACCGCCTGCTCAAAGGTCAAAAGGATCTGATCGTTGTTCGACCCATAATTGACCGTCACATAAGGCGTTTCAAAAACAGTGCTACCGCTGGCATTGGTCATCGCGTTGCGGAAGACGATGCTTTCCACCACACGCGCCCATCCGCCAAAGGGCAGATAACCGGACGGATCAAGCACCCAAGAGGTCGACGCCGTGTTTTGGCTGAACTCCAAAGACACCGGATTGATGGTATTCTGGCTCACACCGTTGAAACTGTTGCCCTCGAACGTCACATTCCGCGACGAGTTGAAGGCAAGATCGGCATAGGTCGTGTCAACCCGCTCCACCCGGTCGATGAAACCGTTCAAGGCCTTGAACGTATTGTTCTGAACCGCAAGCCCCTGAATGAAATGCCCCGGCCCATAGGGCGTGATCACGATCCAGGAAAACGAACTTGCGACATCATTCACGGTGAAAATATTGCCCGTGATGGTCAGCCCGCCAAAGGAATACTCCGACGAGAAATCCGGCGCGACATCGTGTTCGTTCGTCATTTCGATAAACGAGTTATCGATATAGTTGCCGGTCACCACGGATTTCATGTTGGGATAGGTAAAGACCAAACCCGCCATGCGAGGGCTGTCTGTGAAGTCATCGCCCTGAAACCAGTGGTTGCCCACGAACATATGGCCATTGCCAAAGACGATCCCCGTATGCCCGAACCGCTGAAAACGATTGTCCCGGATTTTGCAGTCGTTCGAGTTGATGTTGAAGGCAATCGACTGACGATCCTCGGCCCGGAGCGGTTGCTCATTCGAAACGAAGGTACAGCGATCGATGTGCAAATCCTGACACCCGCCGCCGATCGAGGTCACACCGCGATTGAGCGGAGATTTGATGTGACAATCGCGCAGGTGGAAATTGTTCCCGCCCGGAGACAACATCACCCCCGACGCCCGGCCATTGCACAGCAACTCCACATCAAACAGCTCAAATTGCGAGAGCTTCGAGAGACCCGAGAAATCGAACACGTATTTAAAGCGCGTGAACGTGTAGGTCTGGGTCGTGTTCGGCCCGAAGAGCGGGTGGTTCAGCGTCAGCGTCTGGTTGCCGATATTGACAGATTCGACATAAACCTCGCGCCCGACACCCGTCCCCGTGACCAGACTGCCGACCTGAATATTCGCGATATTGGCGACATTGCTCAGAGTGCGCGCATTGGCCGTGCTATACGTCGCTTGCGACGTCACCGTTTCGGTGTCCCAATCGGTCGAGCTTTGCACATTGATCTGACCGTTGCGGATCACACGGCGCACTTCAAGCGAGCTGGCCCCCGTAATCTCGGCGACATCCAGCGGCGCATAGAGCTCGATCCGGCGCCCGCGCATATCGAGGCTGTCGTGATCCGTGTAGTAAAACATCGCCTGAATGGCACGTTTGAAGCCTTCTTCCTCATCGCCGAATGCGTCGATATAGGCATTGAGGTGAAAGCTGTGACGCAGGATCAGACGCGCAGAGGTCGGCATGGTCACGGTGCCGTCGAACACCGCCTCTTCCGTAAAGGCCACGGTCCCCGCCAGGTGATAAACCCCAGCCGGCACAAGGATTTTTCGTCCGGCTGCGGCCGTATTGGCCGCGTTGAACGCGTCCGTGTTGTCCGTGGTGCCATCGCCCACAGCACCGTAATCGCGCACGTCGATCATGCCGGAGCTGTCGCTCAGGAACCACTCGGACACATCCTCGATCACGATATCGTCGATCCGCACGGTGCCGCCATTGGCGCCCGTCAGATCGAGACCGAAATGGCCATAAACCGGCTCAAGACCCCAAGACAGATCCACGCCACCACGGGCGCCCGACCCTACAATGGCCGTGACCTCAACCACGTCGCCATAGCTGGTCAGCGCCTCAGACGCGCCAGTCTCGGTCAGACCCGAGACATGAGAAAGCGAAGCATTTCCCGCCCAGCCCGCGACCCGCACGGAGGGAAGATTGCCCGAAATGGCTTTCACCCGCACCTTGATCTGAAGATACATCCCGGGCTGCAAAGGCGTCTCGCCCATGTAGCGCAACTTGGTCAGCGTGTCATTTTTGACCACCTCAAGACAGCCGCCAAAATCCGCATCCGCTGGCACAAATGCCGCGTTGCCGGCACCATCATAGGTTGCCGACCCCGGTGTTCCATCTTCGCTGGACCAAACATCCAGCCCGTCTTCGAACGCCGGTGGCATCAGCACCAGCCCGTCAGTAATGGCCTTGTTCATCCGAACCCCTTTCAATCCTTCAATTCCATGCGCACCGATCTGCATGACGGATCCCGGCCCTGGACGACGCCGTCCGGGCAAACTCTTACGAGAAACTCATCATGGAAACTCGGGACGCATGAGCCCCGAGATGGGCAAAGGTCTACAGCAGCAGTTTAACCCGTCGCTTAAGCCTCCGAACGCCGCCCTTGCCCCGCACGCAACAGCGGCAAAGCTTGTCATTGGCCTGTCACGGGCCTTGGCCTAGATTGGGGAGAGAGGTCCCCATGAGCTATTCGATCCAGTCCGACGATCACGACATGACCCACGCCCTGCGCCGCATTGCGAGGGACCGTTTGGCGCGCGCGATCAGGGCCTGTGACGCCGACGCGCCCGCGGACCGCATGATCGCCGTGCATGACATTCGCAAACGGCTCAAAGAGATGCGCGGCCTCATGCGCCTCGTCGGCCCGGATTTCAAAGGGTACAAACAGGTTGATCGGCGCCTGCGCGACATCGGACGTCACTTGTCCGAACTTCGCGACATCAAAGTGCGCTGCGATACGCTGACCCACCTGTCCGATTATGTCTCCCCCACGGAAGATCACCTCAGGCCCTATCTCGACCACTTGGCCCAGACGCGCGACGCGGCCTATGACAATGCTGGTGATCTTCTGAGCAACGTGGCCCAGCACTTGGCGGAGCTGCGCAAATCCAGCGCGGATTGGCAGCTGCGTCACAAGGGTCGCAAAGCGATTTTCCCCGGCCTGTCCGCCACCTACGCGACTGCGCGAGACACCATGGAACGCGCCCGCGAAACCCGAGCGCCCGAGGATTTCCACGATTGGCGCAAGCATGTGAAATATCATTTCTACCATGCCCGCCTGCTGACCCCGATCTGGCCCGACGCGATGGCGGCACAGGTCAAAGCCGCCGAAAGTCTGGGCGAGCTTTTGGGGAAACATCATGACCTCGTGGTTTTGGGCGATGAGGCGCGATCTGCAGGTCTCAACGAAACCGCAGTCAAGGCTCTCGACACTGGATTAAAATCGCAAATCGCCACCTTTGAAACACAGGCCTTTCTCGATGGCGCACGGCTTTTGGCGGACACGCCAGAGGCGCTGACGCATCGCTGGTCCATCTGGTATCGGCTGTGGCGGCACGCCAAATAAAAAGGGCTGCCGAAGCAGCCCTTTGAAAACATGGTTGAAATACGGCTTACGACAGTTCGCCGTTCAGACCTTTTTCGATCAGGCCGATGGTCTCGTTCACACCATAGAGCGCCGCGAAGGACCCGAAACGCGGGCCTTGGGATTGGCCCAAAAGCACCTCATAGAGCGCCTTGAACCAGTCGCGCAGGTTCTCGAACCCGTGGTTCTTGCCGACCGCGAAGACGATGCTTTGCAGGAAATCACCATCCGCGAAATCCGCCTCCGGCAGCGGCTCGTCATTGCCCATATCGGCGTTCTTCTTGGCGATCGCGGCCAGAGCCAGCTCCTCGGAGCCAAAGGCCGCCTTGAGATCTTCCAGCGCCGCGCGTTCTTGGTCGGTCGGCGCACGGAAGGTTTTTTCCGGCTTCACGAAGTCATTGTAATAGCGCACCGCATAGCCTGCCGCCGCATCGAGCTGCGGGTTTGCTTCTGGCGAAGCTTCCGGCGCATAGCGCTGGATAAAGCCCCAAAGCTGGTCCTTTTCTTCCGCCCCTGCCACGGAGGCAAGGTTCAACAACATCGAGAAAGGCACCACCATATCAGAGGCCGGCACATCGGCGCCGTGGATGTGGAACACCGGGTTCGCCGCCTGTTTCGCCGCGTCCTGCGTCGGGTAGGCACGGAGCTGTTGGTGATACTCATCCATCGCACGCGGGATCACATCGAAATGCATCCGCTTCGCCGTTTTGGGCTTTTGATACATGAAGTAGGCCAGAGATTCCGTCGAGGCATAGGTCAGCCATTCGTCAATCGACAGGCCATTGCCCGAGGATTTCGATATTTTCTGACCATTGGCATCAAGGAACAGCTCGTAAGTAAAGTGCTCCGGCTTCTGCCCGCCCAGGATTTCACAAATCCGGTCATAAATCGGCGTGTTGGTCGAATGGTCCTTGCCATACATCTCGAAATCCACACCGAGGGCCGCCCAGCGCGCGCCAAAGTCCGGCTTCCACTGCAATTTCACATTGCCGCCGGTGACCGGAAGGGTCCACTCTTTGCCATCCTCGTCGTCAAAGGTGATCGTGTAATCGTCCCTGTTCACCTCTTTCATCGGTACGTAGAGCACGCGACCGGTTTCCGGGTGGATCGGCAGGAAAATGGAATAGGTCGCCGCACGTTCCTCACGCAGCGACTTCAACATCACCTTCATCACATCGTCGTATTTCTCGACGGCGCGTTTCAGCACCTCATCGAACTGACCGGATTTGTAAAACTCGGTCGCCGAATAGAACTCATACTCGAACCCGAAGGTGTCGAGGAACCGGCGCAGCATGGCGTTGTTGTGATGGCCAAAGCTCTCGAATTCTTCGAACGGGTCGTAGACAGAGGTCAGCGGCTTTTGAATGTCTTCTTTCAGACGCTCTTGGTTCGGCACGTTCGACGGGATTTTACGCATCCCGTCCATATCGTCGGAGAAACAGATCAAACGCGTCGGCACATCCGAGATCACCTCGAACGCGCGGCGGATCATTGTCGTGCGCAGCACCTCGCCAAAGGTCCCGATATGCGGCAGACCCGACGGACCGTAGCCGGTCTCAAAGAGCACATAGCCCTTCTTGTCCTTGGATGCCTCATACCGTTTGAGTACAGTCCGGGCCTCTTCAAAGGGCCAGGCTTTCGAGCTCATACCGGCATCACGCAGGTCCGTCATTTTCAGCAATCCTTTTGTCGCGCGGGTCTCTCCCGCAAGGCGCAACTCCTATTGAACACCCCGGCTTGCGTCAATATTGTTTGACCGCACATGCCCCTTCGGAGCCAATAAAATGAACGATATTCCCCATTCCCTCACGCCTCAGGACTGTCTCGTTGCCGTGATGATCGCCCAGTCCATGTCCGATGAGAACATCCGCACGGCAGAACTCGTCACCATCGAGAATATCGTCAACCATTTGCCTATTTTTGGCGAATATGACCCGGACCGGATCAAAATGGTCTCCTCCACCGTCTTCGACCTCTTCTCCGAAGAGGACGGTCTGGACGCACTTTTCGGTCTCATCCGCGACAACCTGCCGGAGTATCTGCACGAAACGGCCTATGCGCTGGCCTGTGACGTCGCCGCCGCCGATGGCCACACATACGAGGCCGAGCTGCGTCTGCTCGAAGAGATTCGTTACGAATTGAACATCGACCGCCTGCATGCCGCTGCCATTGAACGGGGCGCACGAGCGCGCTACATGCTGATCCACGAAACGATCTGACACTTGGGCTTCGGGCCCGCACACCCACCCGCACACCCCATGGGAGGCCCAGATGCCCCGTTTCACCTATCTCTACGACACCTATTGTGGCTGGTGTTACGCTGGCGCGCCCGTGATCTCCGCCTTGGTCGAGGCGGATGCAGCGGTGACGATGCATCACCGTCTTTTGTTCGCGCCCGAACATGCCCAAAGGATGGGCGCAGGCCTCGGCGCGATGATCGAACAACATGACGCCCGCGCCGAGCAACTGTCCGGCCAACCGTTCAGCGATTTGTACCGCGAAAACATTCTGCGTGCACCCGACGAAAAACTCGACTCGAGCCTGACCGCTGCGGCGGCCGCCCTCGTCCATGACCAAGGTGCAAAAGTCGAAATGGCACTGGCCCGCCGCCTGCAAAAAGCGCGCTGGGAAGAGGGGCGTTCGGCACAGGATGCCGATTACATCTCAGAGATTTTGCGCAAAGACTTCGGCATTGAAACGCCGCTGTCCGAGGGCAAAGAGTCCGCGCTTAAAATGGCGCGCGAGACGGAAACCCTGATGCACCAATACGGCCTCTCCGGCGTGCCGGTGCTGATCATGGAGCGCGACGACACGCTCTACAACGTTGCTCTGTCCGACTATTATCGCCAGCCGGATGAGATCGTCACGCTGTTGTCCTGACTAGCCGGGAAAAGCGCCAGCGGGCGCCAAAGCCCCCCAGCGTTCAATCAGCGCCTGCTGCAACCTCTTCGCCCGCCCATTGAACGTCCGCGCCCCTTGCGGAATCTCTGCGCCCTGTGCCTGCGCCGCTTCCCGCCTCGGCACATCCGCGACAAAGATCGCAAAGGCCATGCGCTTGCCTCCTGGCGCGTCCACATACCCCGCCAGAGTGGACACGAAATTCAGCGTTCCCGTCTTGGCGACGACGGAGAGGGGGTGATTTGCAATCACGCCGCCTTGGCCATCTTTCATGGGAAAAGATTTGAGCAAAGGCGCCAAACGCGCCTCAACACCCGGCACCACCAGCATATGCGCCAGATCAACCGTGGTCACTTCCGATGCCCCTCCAAGGCCCGAATGATCCACAAAAGATATATGCCGCATGTTCAACGCCCCGCGCGCCCAGTCGCTCATCGCGCTGGCTGAGGCCTGCAAACTACCCACCGTGAGACCGCGTGCACGGCTGGCCGTGAGGCCAAGAACCTCCGCCGTCAGGTTGGTCGAATATTTCAACATATCTCGCACGACGACGCTCATAGGCGCGCTCTCAATCCGCGCGATCTCTTCACCGGACGCCGCCATCCTCTGCCCCTGCGGCAGGCGTAGTCCCTGTGCGCCGGCGACCGACTGAAACACTTCGCCCGCATAAAGCCCCGGCAGGCGCACCGGCAACCACCGCGCCCCACCATTGCCCAGCGCGCTTTGCGCCACGGTCCATTCGTCCCGCCCCTGCCCAGCGACATGGTCGAACACCGGCAGATTGCGCGCTGCCACGCTGATCCGTGCGATCCGCACATCCGGCGCATAGCGTTCGGCGCGGGCATCCATTTTGAGACTGTAGCCCTCGCCCTGTTTTTTCCATTCGAAATGCACGCGGTTGTAATTCAGGTTCAGCCCCGAAATCGTCGGGTTGTAGCCCGCATAATCCGTCTGCCCCGCGTCGATCTCTTCGATCCGGGGCAAGGCCGTGTCGTCGATCAAGAACCGTCCACTGACACCTTTGATGCCCTGTTCCACAAGTTGCCCGGCCAGCACCGCCAAACCATCCGTATCCAAGGTCGGATCACCCCCGCCCGCGAGGATCAGATCGCCCTGCACGATGCCGTCCACAACCGGCCCGCTGCGCAGCACCCGCGTGGCAAAGCGATAGTCCGCTCCCAGATGCTCCAGCGCATATAGCGCCGTCACCGTCTTGGCAACGGAGGCCGGGGGGAGCCGCAAAAGCGGCACATGAGATTCATGGATCGCGCCACTCAAGCTGTCGGCCACCACATAGCTGACCTCCCCCGACAGACCCGAGGCCTCGATCAGCGCCTCTCCTGTCGGGATCGACTGTAGGTAGAGATCGGCCGGACGCGGTTTCGGCAGCGGCGAGGCGATCAGGTCCTGCGCCAAAGCGCCCCGCGCCATCCCTGCCTGAGCGACACCGCCCAGCAGAAGCCCAAGCATGCCGCGTCGATTGATCCGTGAATTTTCAGTCTGCATCATGGCCGTGAGTTAATCCTGCGTTTGCGCTCTGAGCAAGACGGGAAAACCTGCCTTTTGCTCCCCCTGCGCCACCGGGGTACATGCGGTCAGTCCCGCAGCCAACCGCCGTTTGCCCGGATTTCCGTCGAGGAGGCATCCGACATCGGCACGTTGATGAAACACCAACACGGCGTGCCGCAGCGCCCCAAAAGCCGCGAGGCGCGGGGCGAGAGCTTCGCATGGGCAAAACTCTGCGCCGCCACCGAATTGCGCGCCGCACCACGTGTGCCGGGCCGGGCGATCACACCGACAGGCGTGGTTTTCATAATCTCTCGCCAATCTTGCCAAAGATGAAACTGCGCCAGATTGTCCGCCCCCATCAGCCACACGAAGGTCACGCCGGGATAAAGCCCTTTGATCGCCTCAAGCGTCGCCGCCGTATAGCGCGTGCCCGTGCGCGCCTCGATGTCCGTGACTTCGACCTTGGGGTGATCCATGATCTCGCGGGCGTGGGTCAGGCGCCGCTCCATACTTGCAGGTCCCTTTTCTTTCAAAGGGTTCCCCGGGCTGACCAACCACCAGACACGATCAAGATTAAATCGTTTCAACGCCATTTTGGTGATATGCACATGCCCCTCATGCGCGGGATCAAACGATCCCCCGAGCAGGCCGATCACTTGACCGGGGCGGGCATATGGCAGGTTGCAACGCATGCCGTCCTGCATGGCGACAAGCCGTGTGACTGTCAATCTCTCCCTTGACGCCAAAACTTAACTGACTAAAGTCAGATAAAATAACAGACTTCAGTCAGGTATCTTTATGCCCCTCAATCCCGTCTCCCGCATCCGCCGTTTCAACCGCGCTGTCACCACCGAAACCGGCGTCTTGGATCAAAGCTTTCTCGGACGTGGTCGCCCTCTTGGCGCGGCCCGAGTTTTGAACGCCATCGGGCCTGCGGGGCGCGCTGTCTCCGACATCCGGGCCTTTCTCGATCTCGACACCGGGCTCTTATCGCGTCTCTTGCGCAGCCTTGAGGACGAGGGCCTGATCGACGTTACTGAGGACCGCAAAGACAAACGCCGACGCTTTGCCGTTCTGACGCCCGAGGGACATCGCGAATACGAAGCCTATGAGGCGCTATCCAACGACCGCGCGCAGGCGCTTTTGGATCGTCACCCGCACCCGGAACAGCTTTTGGCCGCCATGGACCTGATCGCCTCCGCATTGGGCCGTGACCGGATTGAGATTGTTGAAAGCGACCCACACAGCGCGCCCGCCATCCACTGCCTCGAAAGCTACTACGCCGAACTGGCCGCCCGCTTTGCCATGGGTTTCGACCCCGCCAAAGCCGCCCGCCTCGACAGCGACGACATGCGCCCACCACGCGGCGTGTTCCTCGTCGCCTTGTCCGACGGGTTGCCGTCCGGCTGCGTTGGATTGAAAGGCACAGATAAAGGCTACGCTGAAATCAAACGCCTCTGGGTCGCGCCTTCTGCAAGGGGACTGGGATTGGCCAAACGCCTGATGACCGAGGCCGAAAGCCACGCGCGGACGATGGGCGTTACTACACTTCGACTGGACACCAACTCAGCGCTCCCGGAAGCGGCAGGATTGTATCAGCGGCTGGGATGGAATGAGATCGACCGGTTCAACGACGATCCCTATCCGGATTTGTTTTTTGAGAAGCGGGTGTGAAGGTCTCGCACGCCTTTAACAACAGCCCTCAATCCCTCCAAATCGTCGGGGCTTTCAAGCCGATGGATGATGCGATGACAGCTCGCGCAAAGAACCGCGAAATCATCTGGATTAGCACGACGACCCTCAACAGGCATCTCCGCAACGGGCTTAAGATGATGAGCCTCTATACAACTCATCGCAATCTTACGCCCGAAATGCGCTTCGGCATTAAGACCACAGCCCTCACATGTAAGACCTCTGATTTCTTTGACCTTCCGCGTATCGGCGCCTCGCCGTTCCCAAGCCTTGTGAAACCGGGTAACACGTCGCTCCAGAAAGCTAGGAGTTTCTTCACCTCCTATCTCTTCAATCCCATAGTCAACATTATCTCCCGCCTCAAACCGCCGCGATGTGCCATCGGGATAAATCACCTCATGCGCATCATAAAATTCTTCCGGATCAAAGCCGTTGATGCCAAGCACCCTCACTCTGGGCTGGTCAAATCGTAAGTATTTAAATCCCAGTTTCGAAAAATCGCCTATGTACGTATCGGTTACGAAACCAGACTTCACCTCCACACCCCGCAGACGAGCAACCAATCGCACAAGCGCTTTCAAGTCCCAGACTTGCCCCTGATTTCTCGGATCAATCACAAACACTTTCTTCGAACGATAGCTGCCTTCGAATGGAAATGTGCCCATTTCATCCATTGCAGAAACTATATTGGCCTTCGTAATCCCCAGCTCTTTTAAACCCATCCCAATTGCTCCTTCCCAATCTCTCCGTTATCTAACACCAAACCATTCCCTCCAAAGGAGCCCGACATGGCAGCCTATCAATACGTCTACCACATGGACGGCGTGTCCAAGACCTACCCCGGCGGCAAGAAGGTGTTCGAGAACATCCGCCTTTCCTTCCTTCCCGGCGTCAAGATCGGTGTCGTCGGTGTCAACGGCACCGGTAAATCGACCCTCATGCGCATCATGGCGGGTATGGACAAGGACTACCAAGGCGAGGCCTGGGCCGCCGAGGGCGCGAAAGTCGGCTATCTGCCGCAGGAGCCGGAGCTTGATCCCTCGCTCGATGTGCGCGGTAACGTGATGCTCGGTGTGGCCGCCAAAAAGGCGATCCTCGACCGCTATAACGAGCTCGCCATGAACTACTCCGACGAGACCGCCGAGGAGATGGCCAAGCTTCAGGATGAGATCGACGCCCAGAACCTCTGGGATCTCGACAGCCAGATCGACGTCTCCATGGAGGCGCTGCGTTGCCCCCCCGACGACGCCGATGTCACCACGCTTTCGGGCGGTGAGAAACGCCGTGTCGCGCTGTGCAAGCTCTTGCTCGAAGCGCCCGACATGCTCCTCCTCGACGAACCCACCAACCACCTCGACGCCGAGACAATCGCCTGGCTGCAACAGCACCTCATCGAGTACAAGGGCACGATCCTGATCGTCACCCACGACCGCTACTTCCTCGATGACATCACCGGCTGGATTCTGGAACTCGACCGTGGCCGCGGCATTCCCTACGAGGGCAACTATTCCGCCTGGTTGGAACAGAAAGCCAAGCGCCTCGAACAGGAAGCCAAGGAAGACAAGACCCGTCAGAAGACGCTTGAGCGCGAACTTGAATGGATGCGGCAGGGGCAAAAGGCACGTCAGGCCAAGCAAAAGGCCCGGATCGACCGCTACAACGACCTCGCTTCGCAATCCGAGCGCGACAAGATCACCCGCGCCCAGATCGTCATCCCGAACGGCCCGCGCCTTGGCTCCAAGGTTATCGAGGTCAATGGCCTGTCGAAACATATGGGCGACAAGCAGCTGATCGAAGGCCTCGACTTTGCGCTCCCGCCGGGTGGTATCGTCGGCGTGATCGGCCCGAACGGCGCCGGTAAATCGACGCTCTTCCGCATGCTCACCGGCCAACTCGAACCGGACAATGGCACGGTCGAATACGGCGACACGGTCAAACTCAGCTACGTCGACCAGTCCCGCGACGACCTCGACCCGAACGAGACCGTCTTCGAAGCCATCTCCGACGGGCAGCAAGTGATCGCCTTGGGCGACGCCGAAATGAACGGCCGCGCCTATTGCTCCGCCTTCAACTTCAAAGGCGGCGATCAACAGAAGAAAGTCGGCGTGCTGTCAGGCGGTGAACGCAACCGCGTGCACATGGCGCGGCTGTTGAAGTCTGGGGGCAACGTGCTCCTCCTCGACGAACCGACCAACGACTTGGACGTGGAAACCCTGCGCGCACTCGAAGACGCGCTCACCGAGTTCGCAGGCTGCGCCGTGGTCATCTCCCATGACCGCTTCTTCCTCGACCGGATTTGCACTCACATTCTGGCGTTCGAAGGCGACGCCCATGTGGAATGGTTCGAAGGCAACTTCGAGGATTATGAGGAAGACAAGAAGCGGCGGCTGGGACCGGATGCATTGGAGCCTAAACGCCTGAAATACAAGAAGTTTTCACGCTAAGCCGAATCAAAAGGCGCCTTCGGGCGCCTTTTCATTGCGCAAAACACTAATTGGACACCGTGCTAGAGCTTTCTTTTCTCGCTTTTAACCCTCTAATATATTGCAAATTTAATTTCGCACTGAAATCCTTAAATAGCTTAGATTTGTTAGCAACCGAGAATTTATGGGAAAAGAACCTACACCTCTGGATATCATTCCTTCGAAGATCGCGACAGATGTTGCGGTAGCTTTAGTAGGCCCAACATCGAATGGCATTGCTGAAACTGCCAAAGACGTTTGGGGCGGATTAGTAGGCGATCGGGTGCGAGAGTGGAGACAACGAAACTTAGTAAATTCTTTGGAAAAAACTTACGAACATCTGAAACAGAAAGGCATCTCTCCGGAACAAGCTCAGAGCCTTCCAACTGGTGACGTTTATCGAATATTTGAGGGCGCTTCTCGCGCTGAAACTACAAACTTGTCAGAAATGTGGGCTCATTTGATTGCCTCTGCAATGGATCCCAAAAGTAATGGCAAGCTTGATGAAGCACTTAGCAAAGTCTTGGAACAACTAACTGGTCAAGATGCCGAGCTATTTACATTAATTAACAGCTATGAGGCCTCTCTAGATAAGAAAGATGCCGCATATCAAGATGAATTCGAAGAGCTTACTCGCAAACATAAATCAGCAGAAGCGTTGTATGATGACGGTCTTATCTCGTACCGCGAAAAAGAAGCTATTGGCGAAGAAATCTGGAAACTTAACGCAGCTCTTCTAAGAAATTTAAACCACAACCTCTCTAAATTAGCGACTGATCTTAAAGAAACGCTCGCAACCATTACTGATATGCAATCAAGCAAAGAAAACTTGCAACGTCTCGCATTAATTCAGCCCCGAGGTAGGGAGTTGCCACTTCCAGAACTATACTTTGAGACAGATACTAACGACGCAGAATTACTTAAACAGCAGTATCTTCAGTCAATAGAGAGTCTCAGGGAGTGGATGCATCGCATTATGGAGCGCACAATTATCCACCAAGACTTTCTCATACTTGACCTTGGTGAAGGGCGAAAAGAATTGAATTTCAAGCTCTCTGAGTTTGGCAAACGCTTTGCAAGAGCATGTATAGGTGAAGCCGCTCTTGATACTTCCCCCGCGCCTGACCCTTAGGGGTAGGTGCGTGAAACGCGCCTTCCCCTGGGGGGAAGGGTAAGGCGCGTCAAAGATGCCTTGCATCTTTGATGGTCTCAATTGAAGACTTGCACCGAATAGCGGCCCCACAAAATTCCCCTATCTTTACCCCCCGAAACCTGCCATATTCCCCCTCGCTAAGTTACCTCTTTCGACCCTTCTGTTCTCCGTCACCGGCCACAGTCATCGAACGATTACGACGACGCCGGGTCGCTGCACTCTCGCGAGCGACAAGACAAACAGGAGTAAACACGATGGCCAATGGCACCGTGAAATGGTTCAATTCCACCAAAGGTTTCGGCTTCATTCAGCCGGAAGGCGGCAGCAAAGACGTGTTCGTGCACATCTCTGCCGTTGAGCGTTCTGGCCTCACCGGCCTGGCCGATGGCGCGAAGGTCACCTTCGACATCGAAGCCGGCCGTGACGGTCGCGAATCTGCGGTGAACCTCGTTCTCGCCTAATTTCAGGCAAACGCAGGACTATAAGAGGCCCGGGCGTGTCGCGTCCGGGCCTTTTTCTATCTCATACAAGCGCCATCAGATCGCCATCGCCCTCACGCGCGACCTGCGGCACCAGCCCGCTGGCCACGACCGCAAGCCCGTCAATCGGTGTGCCACGATCCTCGCGCAAGGCACAGAGCGTCAGCTGCACGGAGGCAAACCCGGCCTCGGACAAAAGCGCCTCGACGTAGCTCTGCGCATGGGCAAAACGGCGACTGTCACGCAGCTCCACCGGCCTGTCGCCCAGTTCTACGGTAAAGGCCAGGACGCCGCCCGCCGCCAGAGACCCGGCGCACCAGCCGATGACGCGCTCCAACGCGCCAAGGTAGATAAACACATCCGCCGCGACGATCAGATCGAACCTCTGCTCCGTCACCTCAAGCCGCGCGATATCGCGTTTGTCGAGCACGTCGTAGATACCCTTGCGATCTGCCTCGACCAACATGCCGTCGGAAATGTCATAGCCGACAAGATACGTCGACACGGGCCGCAACACGGCGCCCATCAGCCCGGTGCCACAGCCGAGATCAAGCACCGCGCCGAACTGCGTCCGCCCGGCCAGATGCAAAGCCTCCATCACGATCTCAGGCCCGCGATAGCGGAGTTTGTTGACCAAAGAGGCCTCGAAGCGCGGCGCATATTGGTCAAAGAGCAGCTCGACGAAAGCGGGCGGCATGGCCTCCGCGACAGGCACCTTGCGCGCCAGATCGCGCTTTAGCCCGGCCCCCAAAGGATCGCTCGGGTCGGCCAGAACCGCCTTGTCCCACGCCTGACAGGCCGCCTCGACCTCACCCACAAGCTCGAAAAACTCCCCAAGCCGAAACCACCCCGCCGCCCAAGACGGCGCAAGCGTCAGCGCGCTCGACAGGGTTTCGATTGCCCCCGCCGCATCGCCCAAATGCGCCAGAGTTTCGGCAAAGGACGCCCGACGGTCCGCCGTCAGATCGCCCGAGGAAAACAGGCTTCCCGCCATGATCCCAAACTTTCAAAAGGGCCCGCTCATTTGCCGGATCGACCCTGTCGACAGGCCACGCGGCGGGCAACACGCTGCATCCATCTGCATCACGCGCCCGATACGCCGCCGCTGCGGGTCTGTCAATTTTTCTGTGTGGAGCGTCAGCGCTTTTTGACGAATTCCGTCAGGATCACGATGCGCTGGCCTTCGACGCGGCCCTCGATGTGGCCCGCATTGTCAGGAACGAGGGAAATCCCGCGCACCGCCGTGCCGCGTTTGGCGGTAAACCCGCCGCCCTTGACCGGAAGATCCTTGATCAACACGACCGTATCGCCAGAGGACAACACAGCGCCGACGCTGTCGCGATGGATCACTTCGGGACCGGCGGCCTTGGCCCACTCTTCGACTTCGGGCTCCAAGTAGAGCATATCGAGCGCATCCGCCGCCCAGGCCTCGTCGCGGAAGCGATTGAGCAACCGCCAGGACACGACCTTGACCGCATCGCTTTCGGACCACATCGACGTCGTGAGCGCCTGCCAATGCCCCTCGGGCACCGCATCGCCTTTCAGGCCATTCGCACAGGTCTCGCACAGGTTGATCGTCTCGCTGCGCGGCTGAACCGCCACTGCAGTCAAGGAACCCCCGGCGCCACAAATCTCACATTGCATGATCTCGGTCTCCCTCATTTGATAAACCTGTTCGCGATATGACCACAGGCTTTAAGGAGGCG
This sequence comes from Celeribacter naphthalenivorans, assembly GCF_020524585.1. Lineage (GTDB taxonomy): Bacteria > Pseudomonadota > Alphaproteobacteria > Rhodobacterales > Rhodobacteraceae > Celeribacter > Celeribacter naphthalenivorans. Next base: position 131,737 of record NZ_JAIVLK010000004.1, on the reverse strand, counting down.
CTGGCTTTGGGGCAAGCGGCAAACTGCCGCCATATACGAAAGCGTCAGGAAAACCCCCTTTAAACTCAGGCGAGAACACCGCATAGTCATCCTGTGTTTTGGACGGGGGGCCGTCTCTGATGGGAAGGCCGAATGTGCTTCAGATGTTAAGATTAACCACCGCGTTCATGCTCTGCGCCACTGCGGCTCAGGCCTTTGACCTTCGTTTCGAAACCGACGCGGGCGACGACCTCACAAAGCGACTTCGGACCGCTTCTGCCGTTGTCGAGGCAGCGGATACAGATGTCACGGCCCCTGAGGAAATCATCGCCGCCGTACAATCGGATTACCGCACGCTGATCGGCACATTGTACCGCGAGGGCTACTACGGCCCCAAGATTTCGATCAAAGTTGACGGGCGCGAAGGCGCCTCTATGTCTTTGATTTCCCTACCGTCTCAGATCAACTCCGTGGTCATCGACGTGACCCGAGGGCCCCGGTTTGTCTTTGGCGACACCACCATCGCACCGCTTGCCAAGGACACGGAACTGCCCGAGGATTTTCGCCGTGGCGAGGTGGCGCATTCCTATCTCGTTGGCGAGGCGACCGACGCCGCGATCGAAAGCTGGCGCGAAGCCTCATACGCCAGGGCCCAACCCAAGGCTCAAACAGTCACCGCCGACCATCCGAACCGGACCCTCGATGTCGATGTCGAAATCGACCCGGGTCCTGCTGTGAAATTTGGCCGCTTGCGGTTCGCCGGGAACACCACAGTGCGCGAGGACCGGCTTTGGCGGATCGGCAATCTGCCGACGGGCACTGCCTATCATCCCGAAAAATTGGATTTGGTGACCAAACGGTTTCAGAAAACCGGCACGTTTCGTTCGATCACCCTGCGTGAAGCCGAAGAGTTGAACGAAGACGGCAGTCTCGACATCATCGCCACTCTGGTGGATGAAAAAACCCGCCGCCTCGGCTTTGGCGCAGAAGTTTCGTCGCTCGAAGGCGGCACGCTCAGCGCCTATTGGATGCATCGCAATCTGACCGACAATGCCGACCGGCTGCGCTTTGACGGCGAGGTCTCCGGCATCGGCGGCACCACCGGGATCGATGTCACCGTCTCCGGCACCTACCGCCGTCCCGCCACGGTGACGCGCAAGACCACACTGGTTCTGGGTGCAGCTCTCGAACATCTCGACGAGCCGGATTTCCTCTCCGACAGCGGTGAATTCACGCTGGGATTCGATGTCGAGACCTCGCCGAATTCGACCTTTTACGGCGGCATCGGCTATCGTTATTCCGAGGTTGAAGACGCCTTCGGCTCGCGCAATTTCTCTCATGTCATCCTGCCCTTCGAGGGCTCGCGCGACACGCGGGACAATTCGCTCAATCCGACCACGGGCACCTATTTTGAAGCGGAAATCATGCCCTTTGTCGGGCTGGATGACTCCGCCAGCGGCGTCCGCGTCTTTGCCGATGGCCGCGGCTACATGTCCTTTGGCAATGATGATCGCGTTACCCTTGCGGGCCGACTGCAATTTGGGTCCATCTCGGGCGCCGACTTTACCGATGTCCCCCCAGCCTTCCTGTTTTTCTCCGGCGGTGGCGGCACCGTGCGCGGCCAGCCCTACCAATCGCTGAACGTCGATTTGGGGGGCGGCAATGAGACCGGCGGGTCGAGCTTTCTCGGCCTCTCCGGCGAATTGCGCGCCAAGGTCAAAGGCAATATTTCCGCCGTCGGCTTTTACGATCTGGGCGGCATCGGCACCACGGGCTTGCCCGGCGAAGACGCCGAATGGCACGCGGGCGCAGGGCTTGGCCTGCGGTACAACACGGGCTTCGGTCCGATCCGCTTCGATCTGGCCGCGCCCGTTTCCGGCGACACCGGTGACGGAATTCAGATTTACATCGGCATCGGGCAGGCCTTTTGATGAAACGCATTCTTCTCGCCTCCACCCTGTTGTTCCCCGCGACGCTTCTGGCACAGGATGCCACAGAAAATACCTCAGAGACCGCGCGTGACCGGTCGATGATTGTCGGCTTTCTCGAGGACAATCTCTCGGGAGCCGGGCGTGACATTCGCATCGAGGGTTTCCGGGGCCTTCTGTCCTCCACCGCCACGATGGACGAGCTGACCATCGCCGATGACACCGGCGTCTGGTTTACGCTCAAGAATGCCGAACTGGACTGGAGCCGCTCCGCGCTTTTGGCCGGGCGCGTCGAGGTCACTCGCATCGCCGCCGAAGAGATCATCTTCGAGCGCCTGCCCGACACCTCCACCGAGGGCGTCGACCTGCCCGACCCGGAGGCCACGCCCTTTGCCCTGCCCGAACTGCCCGTCTCCATCGACATCGGCGCCATTGAGGCCGAGCGTGTCCATCTCGGCGCACCCGTCCTCAAAATCGGCGAGGCGGTCGATCTGTCGCTGAGCGGCTCTGCGAAACTGGCTGATGGCTCGGGCGAAACCGCGCTTGAGATTCAGCGCCTCGATGCTGCCGAAGGGCAGTTTTCCGTCGCCGTGTCTTATGACAACGCCAGCGAAGTGCTCGATCTCGACATTTCTCTCGCTGAGGGCGCGGGCGGCATCGTCTCGACACTCGCGAACCTGCCGGGATCGCCGCCCTTGTCGCTCACCGCCAAAGGTGCGGGGCCACTCGACAATTTCGCCGCAGATATCGCCTTGGCCACCCGAGGCGAAGACCGGCTGACGGGCCGCATCGCCTTGAATGCCGAGGTCGATCCAGAGGCGCCAGAGGCCGCCGCCCCGCGCCGTTTTTCCGCCGATCTCTCGGGCGATTTGACCCCGCTGTTCAGCGCGGAATATGCGCAATTCTTCGGCCCCTCCTCGACGCTCACCGTCGAGGGTGTCTCCTATCCCGCAGGCGGTTTTGATCTGGACCGTTTCGCGCTCTCGACCCGCACGCTGTCTCTGGTCGGTTCGACCACCATCGGCACGGATGGCTGGCCCAGCGCCTTCGCTGTCTCCGGTACGCTGGAAAGCCCCGATGAGCGCCCCGTGCTTTTGCCCTTCGGCAGCGCGCGCTCCATGGTGCAAAAGGCCGAAATTCTCGCCCAATACGATGTGACGCGCGGGCAAGGTTGGTCGGCAAATATCGACCTTGAGGACTACACCCAAAACGGGCTCGACATCGGCTCCGCCCGCCTTGGGGCGCAGGGCACGATCACCCGTCAGCGGGCCGATGCAGGCACCGTTCTAGGCGCGATCAAATCCCGGTTTGGCTTGACGGTTCAAGGCTTTGCCTCCGAGGACCCCGCCCTGCAAGAGGCCGTCGGCACAGCTCCTGCGCTCACCGGGCAAGTGTTCTGGCGCGAGGGCCAACCCTTTGCGATTGAAAGCCTTGAGGCCCGCACCGACGCCACCCGCGCCACAGTGTCCGGTAGCATCGACGGGCTCGATGCCGGGTTTGAGTTCACCGGACGCATGTCGCTCGACACGCCGCGTCTTGCCCGGTTCGCCGCGCTCTCCGGCCTTGATCTGGCTGGCGCCGTCAGTGCCACGGCAGAGGGCAAGCTGTCGCCCCTCAATGGCACTTTCGACATCGAAGCCGACGCCACAGGCACGGGGCTCCGCACCGGCATTGATCAGGTCGACACGCTGATCGGCGGGACCAGTGACATTCACCTGTCTGCACTGCGCGACCAAAGTGGGATGACACTGCGCGAGGGCACAGTGACGACGCAGGCGCTCACAGCGGAGGCCAAAGGCGCGCTCACCTCCGAGAGCGGCACATTGAGCGTGACCGGTCGTTTGGACAACGTCGCCCGTCTCGGTGTGGCGCTCGACGGCCCTGCAACGCTCGATGCCGAAATGTCCTACCTCGGCGTGGACAGCCCCTGGACCACGCGCGCCGACATGACCGGCCCCGGCGGTTCGACCGCCACCCTCTCCGGCACACTGACGCAGGACTTCGCCCGCGCCAATCTCGATCTCTCGGGCACCGCGCCACTGGGGCTGTCGAACCGCTTCACCACCGCCGCGCTGACGCAGGGCACAACCAGCTTCGAACTTGGCGTGAACGGCCCGCTGGCGCTGTCGTCCGTCTCCGGTCAGGCCCAGATCACCCCCGGTGCGCGCGTCGTCGTCTCCTCCGCCGGGCTGGCGCTCACCGTCAATCGCGGTGTGGTCACGCTCAATGGCGAACAGGCGCAGATTGATGTCGATGCCGCTGCCGACACCGGCGGGTCGATCTCAACCTCCGGCTCTTTGACGCTGAGTGGCAACGTCCCCGCCAACCTGTCGATCGGGCTGAACGCCCTCGGCCTCACCGATCCGCAGCTTTACAGCACGTCGATCAATGGCAATCTGAATGTGTTCGGCCCTCTGACCGGAAATGCCGCCATCACCGGCGATCTCACACTGGGCGAAACCGACATCACCGTCTCCCCCGCCGCTCTTGGCAGTGGTGGCGATATTCCGGACATCACCCACCGGGGTGCCCCCTCTGGCGTGAATGAGACGCGGGACCGCGCAGGGTTGATCCAAAGCGAAAATGGCAGCGGATCTTCCGTCGCCTACGGGCTCAATGTCACGCTTTCCGCCCCCAATCGGATTTTTGTGCGCGGGCGAGGGCTTGATGCCGAATTGGGCGGCCGTCTGCGCATCCGTGGCACCACCGCCGATGTGATCCCGGTCGGGCAGTTTTCCTTGATCCGCGGGCGGTTGTCGGTTTTGGGCAAACGGATCACGATGGAAGAGGGCTCAATCACGCTTCAGGGCGAGCTGGACCCGATCCTGCGACTGGTGGCCGAGACAGAGACCGACACGATGACGGTGCAGCTGATCACCGAAGGCCCGCTGAGTTCACCCGAGCTGACGCTGAGTTCCTCGCCAGTCTTGCCTGACGATGAAATCCTCGCCCAACTTCTGTTCGGCAAGGACCTGAGCGAGATGTCCGCTCTGCAAGCCGCACAGATGGCGGATGCCGTGGCCACTTTGACAGGCGGCGGCAGCGGTCTTGTCGGCTCGATCCGGGACAGTTTCGGGCTGGACGATCTCGACCTTCAGACCTCCGAAGAGGGCACCAGCGCGCTCAAGCTGGGCAAATACATCTCGGATTCGCTTTACACCGATGTCACCATCGACAATGCGGGCAAATCGGTGATCAACCTCAACTATGACGCCACGCGCAACGTGACGGTCAAAGGATCGGTCAGTTCCGAGGGCGACACCGGCCTTGGCGTGTTTTTCGAGCGCGACTATTAAAGGGCGCGACAAAACGCGCAGCTTGATCCTCGGCATGGTCTCCGCGCAGGGCTGGTGTAAACTGCCCTCAGGAGGAGCCCAATGCCCGAGGCCGTGTTTCATACCGAGAAGCTGGTAAAGACCTACCGCACCGGCGGCGCGGAGGTGCATGCTTTGGCGGGGGTCGATCTCGATCTTTACGCCTCCGAGTTGACGGTCCTCTTGGGGCCATCAGGGTCCGGCAAGTCCACGCTTTTGAACATCTTGGGCGGTTTGGATCATGCCACCTCAGGCAAGGTGATGTTCCGCGATCTCGACCTGACGGTACAATCCGACCGGGCGCTCACCCGGTTTCGCCGCGATCACGTCGGCTTTGTGTTTCAATTCTACAACCTCGTGCCCTCGCTCACCGCCCGCGAAAACGTCCAGATGGTGACCGACATTGCCCCCAATCCGATGCGGGCGGAGGAGGCGCTCGAACGCGTTGGCATGAGCGACCGGATCGACCATTTCCCGGCGGAACTCTCAGGCGGCCAGCAACAGCGCGTCGCCATCGCGCGGGCCATCGCCAAACGCCCTGAGGTGCTGTTGTGCGACGAACCCACGGGTGCCTTGGACAGCAGCACGGGCGTGCAGGTCTTGGAGGCGATCCGCGAAATCAACGAAGACTTGGGCACCACCGCCATCGTCATCACCCACAACGCCGCCATTCAGGCCATGGCGCATCGCGTGGTGCGGTTTCAGGACGGCAATATCGCCTCTGTCGCCACCAACGACACCCGCATCGCGCCCTCCGAGATCGTGTGGTGACGCCCATGCATGCGCTCGACAAAAAACTCCTGCGCGATTTCAGACGGCTTTGGGGCCAGTCGCTGGCGATTGCTTTGGTTTTGGCCTGCGGTGTGATGATCCTCCTGACCGCTTTCGGCATGTATCGGGCGCTGGACGACACTTTGGCCGCCTTTTACGAGCGCAATGAATTTGCCGATGTCTGGGCGATGACCGAAAAGGCGCCGCGTCCGCTTTTGAGCGAAATCTCCGCCCTGCCCGGCGTGCAGACCGCCGAGGCACGGGTGCAGGAATATCTCATGCTCGATCTGCCGGGGCGGGTGAAATCGGCGACAGGTCTTGCGCTCTCCTTGCCGGACACGGGCGCCCTGCCGACGCTCAATGTGCCGCTCCTGCGCGCAGGCCGCCTGCCCGATCCGCAGGCCAGCGACGAGGTCATGGTTAATGAACCCTTCGCGGAGGCCAACGGCTTTGAGATCGGCGATACTTTCGAGGCGCTGATGTCCGGCCAGAAACGCCGCCTGACCATCACCGGCACCGCGCTTTCGCCCGAATTCGTCTATGCCATCGGCCCCGGCACGCTGATGCCCGATGACGAAAGCTTTGGCATTCTCTGGATGCCTCAGGCAATGCTGGCCTCCGCTTTCGACATGTCCGGCGCTTTCAATTCCGTGACGCTCAGCCTGTCGCGCGGCGCGCAGGAAGATCAGGTGATCGAAGCGCTCGACACGCTCCTGGAACCCTACGGCGGCACCGGCGCGCATGGCCGCGATGAACAGGCCTCCAACGCCTTCGTCACCACCGAGATCAAACAGCTCAAGAACATGGCAACCATCCTGCCGCCGGTGTTCTTTGGCATCTCCGCCTTTCTCGTGAATATGGTGATCGGCCGGATCATCGCGCTGGAGCGCGCCGAGATCGGGTTGCTGAAAGCACTTGGCTACACCGATCTGCACATCGCGGCGCATTATGTGCTTTTGGCCGGGCTCACCGCCGTTTTGGGCGTGGTGATCGGCTGGGTCACGGGCGGCTTGTCGGCACGCTGGATGGCGGGCGAATATGCGCAATATTTCAAATTCCCCTATCTGATTTTCAACGTCTCCTATGACGCCTATGCAATCTCCGGGTTTCTCGCGCTGTTGACCGCCGCCGTCGGCGCGCTGCGCTCCGCCATGGGCGCTGCGGCCCTTCCGCCCGCTGTCGCCATGTCGCCCCCCGCGCCGCCCCGGTTCAAACGCAGCCTTTTGGATCGCGCGCTGTCTGCGCTGCGTCTCAGCCAGCCCTCGATGATGATCTGGCGCTCCTTGTTTCGCTGGCCTCTGCGCGCGGCCTTTTCCGCCATAGGTCTGTCGCTGGCCGTCGCAATCATGATCTCCGTGGGTTTTTTCTCCTATTCGATCAACAGCATCGCCGACATCGCCTTTAACCAATCGAACCGCGAAGACATCGTCTTGCTCTTCACAAAAGAACGCAGCCTGTCCGCACTCGAAGACGTCCGCGCCCTGCCCGGCGTGATGGAGGTCGAGGGAGAATTGTTCACGCCCGTGACCCTGCGCAACGGGCCGTTGGAGAAACAGCTGTCGATCACCACGCGCGGCGCGGGGGCCACATTGGCGCGTTCCATCAATGAGACTGGCCGCGTCGTCGAAATCGACGGCCCCGGCCTTTTGATCACCACCCGCGTGGCCGAGGTCTTGCGCCTCGCCCCCGGCGATCCGGTCGAGGTGGAATTCATGAGTGGGCGGCGCGAAACCTACACCTTGACGGTCGCAGGCGTGACCGAACAATTCTTTGGCCTCGGCGCCTTCATGACCCGCGAGGCCATGTCACATCTGACCCGCAGCGCACCGCAAATTTCGGTCGCCAATGTCACGCTTGATCCCAAAGAAGACGACGCTTTCAACCGCGCCATCAAAGACACGCCGCTGATCTCTGGCGCCGTGCGCGTGACCGATATGAAGGCGTCCTTCGATGCCACAGTCGAAGAGAACATTTCGATCATGAACGGGTTGTTCAGCGTGGTCGCCATTCTGATCACCGTCGGCCTCACTTACAACAGCGCCCGCATTCAGCTTTCTGAGCGCGCCCGCGAATTGGCCTCGCTGCGCATTCTCGGCTTTTCGAATTGGGAAGTTTCCTACATCCTGATCGGGGAGATCATGTTGATCGCCGTGCTGGCGCAGCCCTTGGGCTGGCTCATCGGCTACGGTCTCGGTCATCTGATGGCCGCCAGTTTCGCCTCCGATCTCTACACCATTCCGATGGTCCTTCCACCCGCCGCCTATGCCACGGCCTCCGTCGTCGTACTGGGCACGGCGCTGGCCTCCGTGCTTTTGGTGCGGCAGCGGATTGACCGGCTAGACCTTGTTTCCGTGATGAAAACCCGGGAGTGACCCATGACCTCCAAGTCCCGCAAATCGCTTTTGACCCTGATCGTTGGCGCGCTCGTCGTGGCGCTTCTGTTCATCGCCTTTCGCCCGCATCCCGTGGCGGTCGATCTGGCGCCTGTGATCCGAGGGCCGATGCAGGTGACCATCAATGCCGACGGCAAAACCAAGATCCGCAATCTCTATGAGGTCTCCGCGCCGATCGCGGGCACGGCGCTACGGTCTCCCGTCGAAGAGGGTGATGCGGTCGAGGCGGGTGTGACGGTGGTGGCCAAGGTCGAACCCATCGCGCCCTCGCTCATCGACGCGCGCACCCGCGTGCAGTTGGAAGCCGCCGTGCGCGAAGCCCGTGCCGCCGCGGACCTTGCGGGCGCACAGTTGCGGCAATCCGACGAAGAGCTGTCTTATGCGCAAAGCCAATATGAGCGGACCAAGGCGCTGGTCGCGCGTGGCGTCTCCTCGCTCACCGCGCTCGAAGATGCGCAACAGCTTCTGTCTCTGCGTGTCGCCGCGCGCGATGCCTCCGCCTCGAACGTCCAGATGGCCGAGTCCTCACTGGCGCGCGCAGAAGCCGCGTTAATCGAACCGGGGGCCTCCTTGCGGGCGGGCGAAACCTGTTGCGTCGAGATCACCGCACCGGCAACCGGCAAGGTCTTGGCGATCACGCAGGTCTCTGAGCACGCGGTCGCCGTCGGTTCGCCGCTTTTGTCCATCGGCGATGTCGCCGATCTGGAGATTGAGGCGGATTTGCTGTCCTCGGACGCCGTGGGGCTTGAGATTGGCGCCCGTGCCATGGTCGAACGCTGGGGAGGTACACCCGCGCTTGAGGCCCGGTTGATCCGTCTCGCGCCGCGCGCCGACACACATGTCTCCTCGCTGGGGATCGAAGAGCAACGGGTCTCCGCCGTCTTCTCGCTGGTCACCCCGCCCGAGGAGCGCACAGGTCTTGGCCACCACTATTCCGTTTTCCTGAAGGTCGTGCGGTGGGAAGATAACGCCGCCCTGACCATCCCGATCTCCGCCATGTTCCGTTCTGGGACAGGCTGGGCCACCTTTGTCGCGGACGGGGACACAGCGCGGCTGCGCCCCATCGAGATCGGCCATCAGTCCGACACCCGCGCCGAGGTTTTGTCAGGTCTTGAAGAGGGAGAAATGGTCATCCCCCATCCCGCCGACACCGTCGAAGACGGCACGTCTATTGTAGACCGCGCTGCGCTTTAGCAGGCCTCGATCTGAGACAGGTAACCCTCGGCAATCGCGCGCGCCGTGCGGGCAAAACCCGGGTCGCGCGCGCGGTTTCCCTCACATCCTTGGCCTTCATCTCCATCGCCTGCGCCGTGAGCCAGGTCGGGAGGTGTTGTCAGACAAGATTTTGCCAAGATCAGTGAACGCCTGGGGGACTGTTTGCCCACAGCAAGAGGGATATCCTGAACTGAGGAAGAACAGGAAAGGCCCCGGCGGGGCGTTTCCCCGACAAAGGCCACAGCCTTCTTCGCGGGCCCAAAACCATGAGGTTCCGGCTCATCAAAGAGCCGAAAGAGCCCGGCCTGAACGTCGGGCGCCGTCGCGCCGATCGGCTGATACGTGAGAATGGCAGACGCGCCGAGGTTTCAAAATCCGGCGGCAGTTCCAGCTGCAATGCTTATGCGCCCGCCCGCGAAAGACGACCAGCCCTACCGCCCTCGTCTTGAACCCTTTACGGGCGTCGGCTTGTTCTCAAACCGACGCCCGCTATTTTAAATGTCTCTTCTCGAGCGGGTCTCCCCCCGCAAGGGTCAGTGCGACATCCCGATGAAGCTGCGCAGTTCCGGGGTTTGCGGGTTGGTGAACACCTCCTCGGGCGCGCCCATTTCGTGAATGCGGCCTTGGTGCATGAACACCAGACGCGAACAGACATCGCGGGCAAAGGCCATTTCGTGCGTCACCATGATCAGCGTCATGCCCTCAGAGGCCAGTTCGCGCACCACTTCCAACACTTCGCCCACAAGTTCCGGGTCGAGCGCGGAAGTGACCTCATCGCACAACAGCGCAATCGGCTCCATCGCCAGCGCGCGGGCGATGGCAACGCGTTGTTGCTGACCGCCCGAAAGCTGATCGGGATAATTGTCGAACTTGTCACCAAGCCCCACCCGGTCCAGCATTTTGCGCGCCATGGCTTCGGCATCCGATTTCGAGGTTTTCTTGACCACCTGCTGGGCCAGCATGACGTTTTCACCGGCGGTCTTATGCGGAAACAGGTTGAACTGCTGAAAGATCATGCCGACCTTTTGGCGCAGGTTTCTCAGGTGCATCTCATCATTGATAAGCTGCTGACCATCGACCGAAATTGCGCCGCCATTGATCTGTTCCAGACCGTTGATACAGCGAAGAAGGGTCGATTTTCCGGAGCCGGACTTCCCGATCAAGGCGATGACTTCGCCTTTTTTGATGTGCAGGTCGATGCCTTTGAGCACCTCCGTTTCGCCATAGCTTTTGTGCAGGGCGTCGATATCAATGAGCGGCATTGAGTTTCCTTTCGAGTTTCCGTGCGCTCAGCGACAGCGGGTAACACAGAGCGAAATAAATCAGGGCCACGAGGCCGTAGACAGTGAAGGGCTGGAAGGTGGCGTTGGCCAGAACCGTGCCCGCCTTGGTGACTTCGACGAAGCCGATGATCGAGGTCAACGCCGTGCCTTTCACGACCTGAACCGAAAAGCCCACGGTCGGCGGGACCGACAGTTTGAGCGCCTGCGGCAGGATGATGTGGCGCATCTGTTCGACATAGGTCATGCCGAGCGAAGCGGAGGCCTCCCATTGGCCTTTCGGAATGGCGGTCACACAGCCGCGCCAAATCTCGACCAGGAAAGCAGCGGTCCAAAGGATCAGCGCGACGCTGGCGGCGAGGAAAGGCGAGACGTTGATCCCCATGAGCCCCAGCCCGAAGAAGGCGAGGAAGAGCTGCATGAGCAAGGGCGTGCCCTGAAACACCTCGGTGTACACTTTGACGACGTGCTGGAGCCATTTGCGCTTGCCGATCCGCGCAAAGAGCAGGATCAGCCCGAGGATGCCACCGCCAATGAAAGAGATGATCGACAGGAGAACCGTCCAGCCGGTGGCGAAGATCAGGTTCGTCAAAATGTCCCAAAATCCGATCTGACTCATCGTGAGGCCCTCCGTTTGGTGGCAAAGATCGAATGACCGATCTGGATCAGGATAAAGCGCAGAAGGATCGCGAGGCCGAGGTAGATCGCGGTGGAGACGAAATAGGCTTCAAACGCGCGGAAGGTGCGTGACTGGGTAAAGTTGGCGGCAAAGGTCAGGTCTTCGACGGCGATCTGGCTGACCACGGCGGAGCCCAACATCACGATCACCACCTGAGAGGCGAGCGCAGGCCAGATTTTTTGCAGCGCAGGCACCAGAACGATGTGGCGAAAGGTCTGGATCGGCGACATCGCGAGAGAGGCGCCTGCCTCGAATTGGCCTTTCGGCGTGGCCTCGATCCCGGCGCGGATGATCTCCGCACTATAGGCGCCGAGGTTGATCACCATGGCGAGCATGGCGGCCTGCACTTCGGTCAGGCGCAGCCCCAGAGCGGGCAGGCCAAAGAAGATGAAGAAGAGCTGAATGAGGAAGGGCGTGTTGCGGATCAGTTCGACGTAAACGGCGACGATGATGCCGAGCCATTTCGGACCCAAAGACCTTGCCCAGGCACAAAACGTACCCACGGCAATGCCGACAACGCCACCCACGGCGATGAGCTTGGTGGTCATCCATATGCCTGCCAGAAAGACAGGCCAATAGGTGCCAATCCACTCGAAGTTGAATTGGTAATTCATATGAAGTGTCCCGATGGTGGAAAAAGATCGCGCCCCGCGCGAGGCGGGGCGAGAACCGGATCAGAGCTCGGCGGGCAGGTCGAGGCCCAGCCACTGTTGGCTGATCGCGTTCAATTCCCCATCGGCCTTGGCGGCGGCGATGATCTCGTTGAGTTTCGCCATCAATTCCGGCTCGCCTTCGTTGAAGCCGATGTAGCAGGGCGAGTTTTTCACGAGGAACTTCATTTCCGGGCGTTTCGGCGGGTTGCGTTCGATGATCGCGGCGGCGACGACGTTGCCGGTGGCAATGGCTTCGACCTGACCGGAGAGGAAGGCAGAAATCGTGCCGTTGTTGTCCTCGTAGCGCTTAAGCGTCGCGTCTTCCGGCGCGACCTCGGTCAATTCGAGGTCCTCGATGGAGCCACGGGTCACGCCGACCACTTTGCCAGAGAGATCTTCCGCGCCGGAAATCGCCACATCGGCGGGGGCGAAGACACCGTTGTAGAAGGGCGCATAGGCGTCGGAAAAGTCGATCACGGCATCACGCTCGGCGTTTTTGCCCATGGAAGAGATGACAATGTCGACCTTGTTGGTTTGCAGATAGGGAATGCGGTTCGCGGAGGTCACCGGCACCAGTTCGACCTCAACACCAAGCTTTTCACCGATCAGATTGGCCATGTCGATGTCGTAACCCTGCGGTTTCATATCGGCGCCGACGGAGCCGAAGGGCGGAAAGTCTTGCGGCACTGCGACACGGATTTTGCCCGCAGCCGTAATGTCGGCCAGAGCGTCGGCGAAGACGGCGGTGGCAGAGAGAGAGAAGGCCGCAGCAAGCGCACCAGCTTTCAGAAAATTGCGTTTCGTGATCATTGTTATTCCCCTGATAGATAAAAGTTGAAGCGCTGTTTAACCCCGACCGTTCGGCGCCTCATCGAGACGGAGGGTATTCTTGAGAAGGTCAATCGCATTGGGCGATGTGTCGATCATGATCCCGGCTTCGACATCTTCGAGATGCTCGTAGGACAGCCGTGCGGCGGCCTTCATGTCGCCTCGGGCGATGGCTTCGAAAATCGCAACGTGATCCTTGTGTGAGGCCAAAGCGTTGTGTTCGGACTGATAGCGCAGCGAGATCAGGTTGGTCCGTGCCGCCAATGTGCGCATGGTTTCGACCAATGTGGCATTGCCCGATTGCTTGACGATGCGAACGTGAAAATCGCCCATGAGATAGGTGAGACGCGTCTTGTCGTTCTGGTCGACCGCTTTGCGTTCTTCTTCGATATGGGCTTGCAGATCGGCGATTTGCGCCTCGGTGAAGGGCGCCGCGTTGATCAGAAAGCCGTATTCGAGAATGCGGCGGGTGGCGTAGACTTCTGCGGCCTCTTCGGCGGAGGGTTCGACAACGAACCAGCCCTTGCGCGGCTGCACCAAAACGATGTTGCGCGCCTCAAGCCGGGTGAGGGCTTCGCGCACCAAGGTCCGGGACACACCAAAGGCTTCGGCAAGCTGATTTTCCGACAGTTTGCTGCCGGGTTTGATCCGCCCTTCGACAACCGCCGCCAGCAAAGTCGCCTCAATTCCTCTCGGCATATCTTGTCGCCCACCTTTGCATTTCAATCTTGTATGCAAGAAGCGCGACGAGGTGAGACCCGGCAAGCTTCGCCACACAAACGCAGGCCGCGAGAGGGGCAAAAACTCATTTTGACTAATTTTTAAACGGCACTTTGGCCAAAAGGCCCGAAAGCCGACACTTTAAAAACAAGGGCGCTCCCTGACAGGAAGCGCCCTTACAAAAAGATTCGCCACGAAGGCCACGATCCAAAACCACTTGACCGCAGCCTCGTCCGCCCCCCCCCTTTTTATCTCCGCATCTCAGGTCAGCCCCGCGCAACACGCCCTGCACAGCCATGCGCCAGACCCGCAGCCCCGCTTGCCAACACGAGGATCGCCACACTGGCGCCGAAGGAGGGCACATAGCCGCCCGCATCGAACAGGATGCCGCCCAGCGTGGCCCCCAGCGTGATCGACAGCTGAATGATCGCGACCATCAGCCCGCCACCCGCTTCGGCGTCCTCCGGCAGAGTGCGCGCGAGCCACGTCCAGTAGCCGACAGGTGCGGAGGTCGCGAAGAACCCCCAGCCGATCATCAGCGCAGCGGTCCCGATCATGCTGTGACCGAAGACCATCAGCGCCACGCCCACCGCGGCCAGCAGCAGCGGCCAGACGATCAGCACCGGATAGAGGGCACGCGCCAGAGGTTTGCCGATCACCGTGGTGCCGACAAGCCCAGCAATCCCCAGCATCAGCAACATCGCCGTCAGGTTGGAAACGGCGACCCCGGTGACGGTTTCCAAGAACGGGCGCAGATAGGTGAACAGCGTGAACTGCCCCATAAAGAACAGCGCCGTCGCCAACATGCCAAGTGCCACCACAGGGTTGCGCAGCAATCCGAAAACATTTCCGCCCTTGCCACGCGCTGTCGGCGCCATGCGCGGCAGGCTGGCCCAGAGCCAGAGAAAGGCGGCAGCGGCCACCGGCACGAGGCACAGAAAGGCCATGCGCCAACCGAACAACCCGCCCAAAAGGCTGCCCATCGGGGCGGCGATCACCGTGGCCAAAGCGTTGCCGCCGTTGAAAATCGCCAGGGCGCGAGGCACCGACGCTTCGGGGACAAGACGCATCGCCACGGCGGCGGACATCGCCCAAAAGCCGCCGATGGCCACGCCGATCAACGCGCGACCGACAAGGAAGATGCCAAAGCTCGGCGCCAGTGCAGCCAAGGTGCCCGAGGCCAGCATCAACGCGACGAGCCCCAGCAGCACATGCTTGCGGTCCATGCCTCGGGTCAACGTGGACAAAAACAGGCTGGTGATCACAGCAAAGGCGCCCGAGACCGAGATCGCTTGCCCGGCCTGACCTTCGGTGATGCCAAGGTCCGATGCGATCGGAGTCAGGATGCTGACCGGCATGAACTCGGAGGCGACAAGGGCGAAAGCGCCCAGCGACAGGGCGATCACGGCGCCCCAGTTGGCCGCACCGTCATGGGGCGCGGCGGCGGAGGAAATGGATGTCATGGGATCTCTACAGTCTATATGCCCGCGGCAGCGGTCTGACGCGAGGGAGGGAAACGGCGGCCTCGATCCCGAGGCCAGATCAGGGAGATACCCCCGCCCGCATCACAGCGAAAGGTCCTTCGCGGCCATGCCAATGATGAGCAATATTCATGCTCTATAGCGCAGGCGATCGATCAGGAGGCGCAGGGCCGAGCTGACATTGCGCCGCCCGGAGTAGCACAGGTGATAGCCATCGAACGGCGGACACCAGTCCGCGAGCACGCGTTTGAGTCGCCCTGCCGCGAGGTCTGCCTCGATCTCCGGCAAGGTGAGAAAACCGATCCCAAGCCCCTCCCGCGCGGCCTGTAGGACCATACCGGAATCATTGAGGATAAACGGCCCATCGAGTTTCAGTGTCTGCTCGTCTCCGTCCTTTTCCAGCTCCCAGTCGTAGGTGGCACCATCGACCCTGTGGCGCATGACGAGGCAATCGTGATCCGCCAGATCGTCGGGATGACGGGGCACACCGCGCCGTTCGAAATACTGCGGACTGGCAAAAGCCGCCATCTCAAGCGGCGGCCCAACGGGCACGGCGATCATGTCCGGACTGAGGTGTTCGCCCAGCCGGATCGCGCAATCGAAACGGTCCTCGGCGAGGTCCGAGAGGCGCCCGTCGGTGCTGATCTCGACCCGGATGTCGGGGAACTCCCGGACGAGTTGCGCGGCGACCGCCCAAAGAATGCGCTCTGCCGGAGGTTTGCTGGCCGTGATGCGGATCAGACCCGAGGGACGTTCGCCCAATGTACGCACTTCTTCGATGCGATCGTTCACCTGTTGAAAGCTTGGGCGCAACGTGGCGACCAACCGCTCCCCGGCGTCCGTCAGCGTCACGCTGCGGGAATTCCGGTTCAGCAATTTGACCCCGATGCGATCCTCCAGCCGACGGATCGTGTGACTGACGGCAGATTGGGACACACCGAGCCGATGGCCGGCGCGGGTAAAATTGCCCTCTTCTGCCACGGCCAACAGGATCGCGAGGTCTCCCAGCAAATCACGGTCCATGCTTTTCTCCGCCTTCAAAGCTGTGCGTGAGGGCGGCACGGATTGGCTCCGAACCCGCCTACGCCCCTTAAATGATGAATCTGTCTCATCATTGCAATCTGATTTTACGCCCTTATGCGATGTGCTCGGCGCCCTATCTGTCTTTCTGAAAACCAACCAGAGAGGATACCGATATGACCGACGACATCACTTCGAACGCGCCGACAGACCCCGCCCGCCGCGATCTGCTTTTGACCGCCAGCCTCGGCGCGGCGGCATTGGGTCTGGGCGCTTTCACCGGCATCGCCGCACAGGCGCAGGAGACCGGCGAATGGGACAAGACCTTCCCCAAAAGCGATGCCGTTGAGCATTCCAAGGTCCGTTTCACCAACCGCTACGGCATCGAATTGGCGGGCGATCTCTACATCCCTGCCGACCGCCCCGAAGGCACGATGCCCGCGCTGGCCGTCGCAGGCCCGTTTGGCGCGGTGAAGGAACAGGCCTCCGGCCTTTATGCCCAAACGATGGCCGAACGTGGCTTTATCACGCTGGCTTTTGACGGCTCCTACACCGGCGAAAGCGGGGGGGAACCGCGCTTTGTGGCCTCGCCAGACATCAACAGCGAAGACTTCATGGCCGCTGTCGATTTTCTTGGCCTCCATGAGGCGGTCGACCGCGAACGCATCGGCGTTATCGGCGTCTGCGGCTGGGGAGGTCTTGCGCTCAACGCCGTTGCGGCGGACAAGCGGGTCAAGGCCGTGGCCGTCACCAGCATGTATGACATGTCCCGCGTCAATGCGCGTGGCTATTACGACGCGATGACCGATGAACAGCGCAGCGAACTTCTGACCCGTCTCAGCCTGCAACGCTGGGATGACGCTGCCTCCGAGGGCGCTCCGGCTTTGGCGGGCGGTCTGCCCGAGACGCTGGACGGGATCGATGATCCGGTCATCACCATGTACTGGAACTATTACAAAACGGATCGCGGCTATCACCCCCGCTCCGTCAACTCCAACGGCGGCTGGAACGTGACCTCGGCCATGTCCTTCATGAACATGCCGCAGCTCACCTACGTCAACGAAATCTCACCCCGTCCGGCGCTGATCATTGCAGGCTCCGAAGCCCATTCGCGTTACTTCAGCGAAGATGCCTACGCGGCGGCGGCAGAGCCGAAGGAATTGATGATCATCGACGGCGCCGATCACGTTGATCTCTACGATCAGGTGGACATCATTCCCTTCGACAAGCTGCAAAGCTTCTTTGAAAGCCATCTGTCCTGATCGGACCTAAGCCAGAAAGCCGGGCCCCGCGCCCGGCTTTTTCATCTCCACATGGTTGCCGCCACAGTCATGGCATTCAGGCCTGTGCGGCCTTCTTTTCAAAGGCCGCTTCAGGGATGCATGGCCCGCGTCGAGATGGTCGACAAACCTCATAAGCGCCAAAGCGCCATGCCCCGGCGCCGGAGATCACCAAACGCGGTCGAGCAGTGTAAGCCAGTTCTCGCCCATCACGCGGCGAATTTTGCTCTCTGACCAGCCCGCGCGTTCCATCGCCGCCGTCAGGTTCGGGAAATCCGCGATGGATTCGAGGCCATCGGGGAATTCGACCTCCCAGATTTCGGTGAGCTGGCGCGCGTAGCCTTTGTCGCGGTTGAGATATTCGAAAAACTTCGAGCCGTAGCCCATGGTGAAATCGGAGCCAAAGCCCACGCGTTCCTCGCCCACGAGGTTCACGATGTGTCCGTCGTCAGATAATTTGGGGCAGTTGGTTGCCTGAACTAAGAGAGGGGCTGGCTCATCCGGTTGGTTTGATTATGCGGCGGAATTGCGGTGAAGCAAGCGTCGCATTTCGATGGTTTTTCGTTTGATCCTCTCTCGTTGTTTTAGAATGGCTTGTCCGCGTCCGAAGTAGACATCGGCGGGCGTGAGGTTATGCAGGCTCTCATGATAGCGCCGGTGGTTGTAATGCTCGACGAAGGCGTCAATTTGGCTGCTGAGTTCGCCGGGCAGGTAATAGTTCTCCAGCAGGATCCGGTTTTTCAGGGTCTGGTGCCACCGCTCGATCTTACCTTGGGTTTGCGGGTGATATGGGGCACCGCGAACATGCTCCATTTTTTGATCTTCCAGCCACTCAGCCAGTTCAACTGAGATGTAACTGGCTCCGTTGTCACTGAGGAGCCGCGGTTTGTGAACGACGGTTGCCTGCTCGCAGCCGGAGGCCTGCAACGCCAGATCCAGCGTGTCGGTGACATCCCCCGCCTTCATCGTGGTGCAGAGTTTCCAGGCGATGATATAGCGACTGTAATCATCCAGGATTGTCGACAGGTAGAACCAGCCCCAACCGATGACCTTCAGATAGGTGAAGTCGGTCTGCCAAAGTTGGTTGGGTCTCGTCGTCTTGTCCTTGAACTCATCGGCGGCGGATAAAACCACGTAAGCCGGGCTTGTGATCAGGTCGTGCTCCTTGAGGACGCGATACACGGAAGACTCTGATACAAAATATTTTTCCGTGTCCGTGAAGCGCACGGCCAGTTCCCGCGGCGACAGTTCGCTTTCCTCCAGCGCCAAGCTAATGACCTTCTTGCGAACAGGCTCGGGAATGCGGTTCCAGACCCGTGACGGCCTCGAACTGCGATCTTCCAGAGCTTCGGGGCCGCCCGATAGATACCGATCATACCCTTTTGACCGGCAGGCGATTTGCAACGCAAATCTGCCGAGAGGGGGCGGTAGAAGGTAGCCCTGGGGATGCCCAGCTTGTCCAAGGTTCGCTTCGTCGGTAAGTGCGACTGCTCGACCAAACGAATGATCTCCAGCTTCTCAGATGCAGGGTATCTCATGCGTCGTCGCCCCCATCCCCGAGAATGCTTTTTTTGAGCAGGCGAAGCTCGAGCGCCTGCTCGGCAACAACTTCTTTGAGTTCGCGAGATTCACGACGCAGGGTTTTGACTTCGGTCGAGTTTGCATCTCGCGCCGTGTCGCCGGCGAGACGCTTCTTGCCGGCCTCGAGGAATTCCTTCGACCAGCTGTAATACAGGCTCTGAGCGATACCTTCCCGGCGACACAGCTCAGAAATGCTGTCCTCACCTTTCAGGCCATCCAACACGATCCTGATCTTCTCTTCCGCTGAATACTGTTTGCGGGTTGCGCGCCGGATGTCTTTGACAACCTTCTCGCCATGGCTCTGTTTGGGGCCGGATTTCTGTCTCATCTTCACTCCTTGGTGGTTACGATGAGCCAGAAATCCTCTCTTATCAAATCGCCCTATGCTGTCCCATTGGCGCTGACGTCACACATCACAGTCCCGCACGGAGTCCCGTCCTGTCACCTTTCTCCAACGGCGCAAGGCGGTGTCCACGTATCCGGGATCAAGCTCCATCCCGTAGGCCACACGCCCCACCTCTTCCGCCGCAATCAGGGTTGCGCCGGCCCCAAGGAAGGGATCGAGAAAAATGTCGCCTCGCGCAGAGACGTCCAAAATCGCATCCTGGATCATCGCCATCGGCTTCGCCGTCGGATGCGCCCTGAGCTCCTCCATCCGCCCCTCTCGGAAGGTATTCACACCGGGGTAGCGCCAGAGGTTGGTTCGGTTGCGCCCATAGCGGCCAAGCTGCACATTGTTCCGGTGCGGCGCCCTCCCCTTACGGTAGACGAAGACAAGCTCGTGCTGAGAGCGATAGAGCGACCCCATCCCGCCGTTGGTCTTGGCCCAGACACACAGGTTCAGGAAGGCATCAAAGCTTGAGCGGCCAGCCGCCTCGATCTCCCGGACGTGGCGCCAATCCATGCAGGTGAACCACACCGCCCGATCCTCGCTGCTGTTGGCAGCATTCGAGAACACCTTTGTCAGAAACGCCGAGAATTGCGCCGAGGTCATTTCTCCGGAGGCCTGCGCGAAGTCCTTGTGGGTGATCGCGCCATTGCCGCAGACATGCCCGTCGATCGGCACATTGTAGGGCGGGTCCGTGAACCCCATCGCGGCGCGACGACCGCCCATCAGCGTTGCATAGCACGCCGCATCCGTTGCATCGCCGCAGAGCACCCGGTGCTCCCCAAGATGCCAAAGCGTCCCGACCCGGCTGACCGTCGGCAGGTCGAAATTGGGGATCGGGGCTGTTTCCTCGTCCGCCCATCATCCACCGCGTGCTCGCCGATCAGAAGATCAATCTCGGGCACCTCAAAGCCCGTCACCTCCAGACTGAAATCAAGCTGCATCTCCGACAGGCTGGTCAGTTCCGCCGCAAGGATCTCGAGATCCCAACCGGCATTCAGCGCGATTTTGTTGTCCGCCAGCATGAGAGCGCGCTTTTGCGCCTCAGACAGATGGAACAACCGGATCGCCTGCACCTCATCCAGACCCAGGTTCTTCGCGGCCTCTAGGCGGCCATGTCCGGCGATCAGCACATTGCCTTCGTCGATCAATATCGGGTTGGTGAACCCGAAGGTCTGGATACTCTCCCCGATCTGACGGATCTGTTTCCGACTGTGGGTGCGAGCGTTATGGTTTGATGGTTTTAGCTCGAGCGGGGAGACCCGCTCCAAAATGAGTGACATTGCATAGCTCCGATGGATGCGGATGCGCATCACACGCATACGATGAATGAAACCGCCACACGGCGGCCGAATTTACAGGATTTCATTCGCTCGCCCGCAATCATCCAAAAGCGCTTGAACTTGCTCCATCCGGAACCGTGCACTCACCTATCCATACCGACGATGAGTCGTCTCATCCGAGACCTGTGTCCGTTGCTCATTCCAGGCACCGGGCGGCCACCCATTCCCCACTCTAAAGAACTCGAGAGTTCAGTGGGACAAAGCCCCAGGGATCGAGGCCTAAGCAAATATGAACATAGACAGAACATCCGCGCAATCATTTTTTGCACTTACGAACTAAGAGCCGTTCCAAATCGTCTTTGAACCCGAGGCCTGAAATGATTTAATATATTGAAATATGATTCAAAAATAAAATCACCCCATGGCGGCGAGCGCGCAAAAAATGTTGCCCCTTTGTTCTCTCCGCACGACGCACCGAGGCTCAAACCAATGCCATCAGGCAAAACGGCTAGGTGGCTGACGCTAGACGCCAGCAATCGCGATCACCAAACCCGAACCAATCAGACCGTTGCAATCAGGCGGGGTCCACATACGTCCACACATGACAAGACCCAGCCTTCTTATCTCGGGTTTCGATCACAAAGCTTTCCAGCATTTGCCCTCGTGATCCACTGCCCGCCACAAGAAGTGCCGTTCGCTGTTGATTTTCAAGGGAGGTGTCAGACAAATTCGAACTCGTCTCCACATGGACAGTGTCACTGTCCCTTATTCGCGCGGAGACCGCGCCACTCGGCAAGAGCAGCGGCACGGTTCAGTTTGAAATTTGGTCTCGAGGAGAGGCTGTGCTCCAAGTTAAACAGGTTGTAGACAGAGGCGTGGATGGCGGAAAATTTCTGCAAACTTCGTATGCGTCGAAAACGAAGCATCGCGCGTTCCCGCCTTCGAAATGGCAGATGGGAGTTTTCGGCGCCATTGTTCAACCAGCGCCCTGTTTCCTAGCGATGCGCAGCGCCGATCTCATCGCAACGCGGCACCGTATGATCGGAGCTTATCGGTTACGATCACTTCGGGTCGGCCGTGCTTGCGCAGTGCTTTTCTTAAGAAATTCAATACCACACGCTTATCTCGGGTTTTGGTTACAAAGCTTTCCAGAACCTCCCCCTCATGATCGACTGCTCGCCAAAGGCAATGCCGTTCACCGTTAATTTTCACGAACACTTCGTCTAGGTACCATCGCCAATGGCTCGGCCTCATACCCTAGATCCGTCGCGTTTTAAGCTCGGACGCGAAGATCAGACCAAACCGGTGCCACCAATATCGGACAGCTTCATGGCTCACTTCGACTCCCCGCTCATGAAGAAGATCTGCAACATTCCGAAGCGACAACAGAAAGCGAGCGTACAACATTACCGCGAGGCGGATATTTTCCCTGCTCACTTTAAAGTACTTGAACGGAGAGCGTTTGGTCATCGCACGAGGCTACGAGACCGCACCACCACACTCAAGCCAATTTCCTCTGAAAAACTAGCACGACAGTTTCTGCCAGCGGATCTACAAATTTTCTGCTCGATACTGCTTAGTCGAGCCAAATACAAATTGCAGAAAAGAGCCCCATTGACAGCAAGCCATAGAGCCCATTGCTGATCAAACCAACACGCCACGGGTTCCCTCCGATCACACGCGCCGACAAGCGGACCGAGGCTGAATAGGGCGCGATGCAAATTGCCGTGGACCAAACGAAGACCAACATTACGGCCATCGAAACAGGGCTGATAGCTAATACCTCCGCCTGTGGTAGCAACCCCGCGAGCAAAGAGAGTCCGATAATCGGGCTAAGCCCGAGAACGGACGCCCCGACCGCAGCCCAAGCGAAGGCTACGAGCGCGACACTGCCCGTCAGACCAAGGCCGTTCATTGCGTCCAGAAACGCTGCCATGTCGACGACTTGCGCCAAGACACCCCCAATGAACGTCGCACTTGAAAATATGACGATTTCAGATCGAAGTCCTAAGACATTCTGAGCGACACCCGACCCGATTTTGAAAAGATCGTGCCACGCAGTCTGGCGCTCATGGACCATTTGCAGACCGGCCCAAGCAACTGCGATCATCGGGGCCGCGACCAGGACCGACGAGGAAAACCGCACGCTGAACAGAAGTGCAATTCCAGCGGCCAAAACTGGCACCGACAAAACAACCCCTAACGCAGGAACGGTCTGACGCAATGCTGGAGGTCGCGCATCAGCTGTCGGATCGTCGGTTGGAGTAAGACGATCCAACCCCCACCCGAGCAGGACCAATACCAACCCCAAAGGCGCTGTGATTTGCGCCACGTTACCGTAGGACACACTGGGCATGTAGATGGTCACCAACACCATGGCGACGGACACAGGCGACCACATAGGCACGAAGCAAAATCCGCGTAACACCGCAAGAATGCCTCGAAGTTTCCTTTTGGCCTCAGCGGTCCCTTTCGCCGACCCCGCATCAAGATTCCGTCCGGTGCTGATCATCGCCCCAAGTAGTCCGATGGTCCCAATGTTCAGGAGAAAACCAAAGGCCACGGCTCCAAGGCTGGTCAAGAGATAGCGTTTCCCTGCCGTCTGACGGACAAGTACTTCCCCCGCGCGCTGAAACATCGCGGAGCGAGTGGCAACCGCCTGAAGTACACTCATCGCTATGAGAAGATAGGCCATATAGGCAGAGCGATCCGCCATGTTCAGGATATCGCCAACGCTGAGACGCCCGAGGCTTACGAACGTCAGGGCCATCACAACACTCAAGAGCGCCAAGGATCGCGCCATGATGCTCAGGCGCCGGCGCTCAGTCACCGCAAAACCTATAAAACCAGCGGCCTCAATGATCCGAAGGCAAGTTTGGTCGGAAAAAATCTCACCAATGGCGCCGACGCTCAACGCAAGGAGAAACACATATGACAGCACGTTGCCCGCCCCTACATTCTTGAAACTGGGGCCTTGGCCACTTGCGGCCGACTGCATGACGCAGGCACGGAACCGTGCCAAAGACATCACATAGAATATGCGCTCCCAACTGGACGAAAGGATGCTACCCACTTTTGAGGCTTCGACACATACCCACACAAGGGTAGTCCGCCAGCCCGGCCCCCAGCACATGCCAAAGACTTCGCCACGACCCTCTACCCACTATGAGGTAGAGCCGCAGGCGCAACTCGCCGCTAGACTGTTTGGTAACCCAGCAAGACCGGGTTTCACGCCGATGTGGAGATCAATTGCCCATGCACACCAGCCTCAATGACGAGCACGTCCCAGCCGTGAACAAGGGCACTCATTTTTACGCGTGTATCTGCGATCTAAACGGACAATTCCGTGGGAAACGGCTTGCAATTGACCTGCTTGAAAAGGCGACGATGGACGGCATCAGAATGCCGCTCTCCGCGGCCGGCGTGGACATCTGGGGCACCGATGTCGTTGAAAGTGGACTGACCTTTGAAAAAGGCGACCTCGATGGGGTTTGCCGGCCAATCGGACGTGGTCCGATAAACATTCTGGGCAGTGATCCAAGCTCCCTGTTGCTTCCCATGTGGATGCAGAAGGATACAGGCGAGGCATTCTTTTCCGATGCCCGCCAAGTCTTGGCCCATGTACTGCGCGGCTATGAGGACAGGGGGCTAACGCCTGTCGTTTCAACCGAGTTAGAGTTTCACCTCGTCGAGCCCGGCGAAGCGCGCTTGGTCCCAATCCAGCTGGATCGATCCGCCCCTTCTGGAAAGTTCGACAACATCTACTCAATCCAAGAACTGGATAAAACGTCAGCGTTCTTCGACGAAATTCACGCCCTCGCCCAGCAGAGTGACATCGCCATAGACTCGATCATTTCCGAGGGCGGTCCACGTCAGTTCGAAGTCACGCTCAAACACCAAACCGATGCCTTGAAAGCGGCCGACGACACGCTCCTGATCAAGCAAATCGTGCGCGCCGTCGCTCGACGCCACGGTGCTCAGGCCTGTTTCATGGCAAAACCCTATGCTGATGCGCCGGGCAACGGGATGCATGTCCATGCCTCACTGCTCAATGCCAAAGGCCAGAATATTTTCGACGATGGTACGCCCCAGGGATCGCCCGAGCTTGGTTTTGCAATCGCCGGATTGATCGCGTCGATGCAGGAGTTCTGCCTGATCTTTGCCCCCCATGCGAATTCTTATCGCCGATTTTCTCCCGACAGCCTTGCCCCAACGAAGGCCAGCTGGGGGTATGAGGACAGAACTTGCGCGATCCGCGTTCCGGGCGGACCGAATGTAGCCAAACGCTTTGAGCACCGCGTCTCGGGCTCCGACACAAACCCTTACCTCGTGCTCGCAGCAATCTTGGCCGGGGCTCTGCACGGGCTCGCAAATCGGAATGCTCCTCGCTCACATTCAAAGGACGTGCCGGGAACGGACCTGAGCACCAACTGGGATGAGAGCCTGAAGGTATTCAAGGCGTCCCAGCTCGCCAAAGACCTCCTGCACCCCGGGCTCGTTCATTACTTTTCGGCCTGCAAACAACAGGAACTAAATCGCTTTCGCACCGAGCTATCCGAGTTCGAAATTGAAACCTACAGATCGACAGTTTGACCGGAAAATCCAATGTTCGCGCCTTACGAAAACACCTATTATACGCACACGGCCAATAAGATTGCGCCGTTCGGCCAGCTCGACGGCGATGTCGAGGCTGATGTTTGCATCATCGGCGGTGGTTTCACTGGCGTTGCGTCCGCCATCGAACTCGCCGAACGCGGCTTGTCTGTCGTGCTTCTTGAAGCCAACCGGATTGGCTGGGGGGCAACAGGGCGAAACGGTGGCCAAATCACCGGCTCGCTCTCCGGCGACACGGCCATGGAGCGCGAATTCACAAAGACGCTCGGCGCGAATAACGCCAAAGCGCTTGTCTGGAGCCTCCGCTGGCGTGGGCACGAGATTATCAAGTCGCGGGTCGAAAAGTACCAAATCGCCTGCGACCTGAAGCCTGGGCACCTGCATGCGGCTTGGAATGACGCGCACCTCAAGGACCTAGCGAAGTTCTACGAACAGGCCTGCGCGCATGACATGGAGCACGAGGTCGATCTTTTGGACCGCCACACTGTTCAATCCGCAGTGGGCACCGACATATATGTGGGTGGCATCCTGAACCGGCGCAACATGCACGTCCATTCGCTCAACCTCTGCTTGGGTGAGGCAGATGCGGCGCGCAGCTTGGGCGCTCGGATTTTTGAAGGCACCGAGGTCACCGCTATCGAATACGGTGTGCGCCCCCGGGCGGTTACGAAAACCGGCAGCGTCAAAGCCCGCAAGATCCTGCTGGCGGGCAACGCATACCACCGTTTGGGCGGTCGCAAACTGCACGGCCTGCTGTTCCCCGCAACTCTTGGGGTAGTGGCCACCGAACCTTTGTCCGAGGAACTGGCGCGCAAAATCAATCCTATGGATATCGGCGTCTATGACACCCGGTTCGTGCTGGATTACTACCGGCTGACCGCAGACCGGCGCCTGCTGTTCGGGGGCGGAACCAATTATTCCGGTAGCGACCTTGCCAATATCGACCAGAAATTGCGCCCCGCAATCGAACGGACCTTCCCCGACCTGAAGGGCATCGGCATTGATTTTGCGTGGCAAGGCACTGCGGGCATCACGATCAATCGTATCCCTCAACTGGGACAGATCACCGACAACGTTTTCTTTGCTCAGGGTTATTCTGGTCACGGCATCGCCACCTCACACATCATCGGTGAAGTCATGGCCGAAGCCCTGACGACAGGCAGTCAAGAGTTCCATGCGCTTGCAAACGCGCGTCAATGGCGCGTGCCTCTGGGACGCACAATTGGCAATCAACTCCTGTCCCTCGGCATGTGGTTTTACCAACTCCGAGACGCGCGAACATAGCGATTTTTACGGGTCCGATCGGACAAGGTTTGGCTCGAAACGAACACCTCACGCGAGCGGCGCGCTCTCTCCCCACTCCACTGTGTCGCCCGCCTTTTCCCCAATAAATGGAGCGCAGATAATGTCCCTGGCATGTGGCCTGACTTTTGATTTCGACGCCGCCTCCGTGTGGCTAGGATCCTACCAAAGCCGGAACCCGTCGATGATCTCCCGTGGTGAATTCGGCGCCGTTGCCATGTCTCGCATTTTGGACCTGCTCCGAAAGTACGAAATCGCGGCATCTTTCTGCGTCCCTGGCCATACTGCGCTGTCCTATCCTGATCTCGTTAGGCGCATCGCAGATGAAGGCCACGAAATCGTCCATCACGGCTGGGTGCACGAAAACCCCGCGGATTTCTCTGAGCAGGATGAACGCCGCAATATAGAGCGCGGCTTAGAGGCGATTTTCGCCGCAGCTCAGGTGGTTCCCAAAGGCTATCGGTCACCATCGTGGGACTTTTCCGAACGCACCATCGGGATTTTGAAAGACTTTGGGTTCGCCTACGACAGTTCCCTCATGGGCTCAGATTTTACGCCCTATTATGCCCGGCAAGGCGATGTGTTCGACGACGTGAACCCTTTCATCTTCGGCGAGAATATCGACTTGGTTGAATTGCCCGTAAGCTGGTTGATGGACGATTTCCCGCATTTCGAATTTGTCGAGAACGACACGTATGGCCTGTCCGCCCCGTCCAAAGTGGAAGAAATCTGGAAAGGCGAGTTTGACTACGCTCATCAGCACGTGTGTGATGGCATCTTCTCGATCACGATGCACCCACAGGTCATTGGCCGCGGGCATCGCATGTTGATGCTAGAGCGGTTGATCCAGTACTTCAGCGCGGATGGGAAAGCCCATTTCACGACCCTCATCGACTACGCCGAAGCCTGGCGAGCTGCGCATCCTTTGGATGTCTGGGTACGGTCCAACGCTGTCCAAGCACAACACGCCTCAGGGCGCGCAACACTCCCTCATCAGAGCACCTAAGATGACATACGTTTTCCGTTCTAAAGAAACAGACCCCTATCGTCGCGGCGTCGAATTTGGCACACACCATTCGGAAAAGGTTCGCGCCACGGTTTGGAAATATGCGCAGATGTTCGAGGAATTCGCCAACGCGCCCGTGAACCTCGAAGAGTATGGAGGCTCTGCGCTTGAGAGCATCCAGGACTACGCGCCTGAACTCGCGAGTGAAATTGAGGGCATCGCCAAAGGGGCTGGCCTGTCCCCGCATGAGGTAGCTGCGATCAACGCCCGGACCGAAATCCTTGCGTGTATCGGAGCGCAAACCAGAGGCGAATGTTCCGCCGTTATCCTACTCCCCCCCGGCGACGCCGTGCCATTGGCTATGCAGACGTGGGACTGGTACTATGCCCTCGCGGACAGCTGGCTGGTGTGGGAAATCCCCCATGCGGACGGTTCGGAAACTCGGGTCATGACCGAGTACGGTATCGTCGGAAAATCTGGGATCAATTCACACGGCGTAGGTCTTCTCTTTACCATCCTGCATCACAGTGATGATGGTGAGGGGATCGGTGTGCCAGTTCATGTGGCTGCCCGAGCGGCGCTAGACCGTGGCGTCGACATTAATGTCGCGGCCCGAAACCTTGCCCAAGCGAAGGTGTCAGCTTCGAGTTCGATAAACCTCGTCTCCTACGAAGCGGGCGTGAGTGCAGCCCTTTCTGTAGAGCTTCACCCCGGTGGTCCAAGTTTCGTGTCTCCCGACCAAACTGGCCTTTTGGTCCACACCAACCATTTTCTGTCTCCAGAACCGTCAAAATATGACACCGAACCGCATGCTTTCCCAGACACTATAATCCGACGCGACCTACTTATCCGGCGCTGCAGACAGACCGATGTGACCAGCATTCCCGATCTGGTGAGCGTCATGTCCAGCCACTTGGGTAGCACGGCTGCCGTGTGCTGCCACCACGATGTCGCGAAGAGTTCGACACCTCAGTACGAGACGCTGGCAACCGTCATGCTAAACTTTGTAGATAAGTCGCTACGTGTTCACGCGGGTGGGCCATGTTCTATCAGCTAGAAACTCCGGCCCTCCGGCGTTCGCTCAGCAATCCCAAGCCGACCCGGCGGGCCTCTGGCAGAGGAGAAACAGTTCAGCCGTCGAAGAAATCTCAAGCTTGGCGTAAAGGTTCTTGCGATGCACTTTGACGGTTCCAGCTCTGATCCCCAAGATCAAGGCGATGGAGTCGTTGGTGTGCCCTCGCAGCATCAAGGCCGCGACCTCTGCCTCTCGCGGGGTCACGCCTCGATCCGGCCCAAGACGCCCGACCAGCAGTGGCGTGAAGGCTCTAAGAGTGTCTTCATCACGCCCAATGCGCTGAAAAAACATCCGTTCAAACCAGAGCGCACAATGCTGTTTCAACGCCACCGACAAGAGAGGCCCCATATAGGCCATACTATCGCAATCGCCTTGCGCGAACACAGTCGATTGGGCGCTGCGACTGATGGACAAATGCAGAATGTGTTCCGAGTCTTGGCTCGAAATCAAACCGAGTTCGTCAATCATTCCGACTTGCCGGTAATAATGGTCGAAAAAGGCACTGTCGAAAAACTCTATCGGCGCTATCGATTGAAGCGTGTGAACCGTATCCTGCGACCCTTTCATAGCCTGCTGGAAAAAAGGGTCGTTTTGGTACGCCATATCGTCATGCAGCATACCGAAATAGTCCGGAACTTCCGGCGCCCATTGGTGCAGAACGAGCGGTTTTCGAAGCGGCGAAAAGGCAACGACAACGCAATTGTCGAAGTGAATCCTCTCGCGCACAAAGGCACGCAGCCGTTCAAAAAACGGCCTTTGACCTACGGCAGAGAAAAGCTCACCTATCGCGACTGGGTCAATCCAATCAGCTCGGGCCTGCCGTACATCGGATCCACAAAGCGCGTGATGTACTTGTGTGCGGTTATAGAGCGCGCGCGTAGCCAGACTGTGCATGGTCATATTAAGCCTCGATCAAGCCCAAATGCCGCGCGAACAATTTAGCAGCATCAATCAGGTCGGCTGGGTCCGGTTCGCCCGGCAGGACAAGCTCTTGCAAAATCATGCCATCCATCGTCGCCATAACGAATTTCGCGAGGCGCTGAATCTTTTCTCGAACGGCCTCATCAGCATCAGGAAACAACAGAAGAAACACGTCGGCGTGTGCTTTGATATAGGTCCGATACTGGTCCTGTGCGATCCACGACGCGTCGGGTCGACGTAGAGCGTAGAAGGTAAGCTCATATTGAACCACCTGATCACCAAAGCTCTCTTTCACGATGTCCCAGTCTGTCTCAACGGCGCGGGTAATGCATTCATCCAAGCTCTTCGATCCGGCCGTGCCCGTCCGCAAACGGAGGGCCATACCGGACCCAAGCCGATCGAGGACCGCGCAGAGCAATGCTTCCTTGGTTTCGAAATGATAGTGCAGCGTCCCATGCGGCAGATCGGCTTCTTTAGCGATGTTCCGAGTAGAAGCCCCCGATCCCTCAGCGAGGAGAACCCGAAGCGCGCCTTCGATCAAGCGCTCTTTCGTCGCACGAGCTTTCGCGCCGACTTTTTTAACGGATAGTGCGTTGGTAGGTGTCTTCACTCGACATTATCCTCCATTTACTTTCATGCTTTCATAAGCCCGCTTCAAATTCTGTTACCTGGCGCAATCTTGCCCGTTCAAGCAAGGATTAGCGTGGGAATAATTGGTAAGGCTGCAAGAGCCTTACCATTTACTGCGGGCATCTGTTAGTTGCGCACCTCTTTACCGATGGTCTTGGGCCGGACAACACCGCGCAACTTGGTGAAAGTATCGTCAATCACCTTTGCCAACCCATTCGGCATCAAGATAACAGTCACGATCAACGCCGCTCCCAGAAGCAGGTTTTTTGCGTCGCCGTATCCGGTCGCAATCTCAGTCAGCACCATGATCAAAGCAGTCCCGATCAAGGGGCCCCAGGTCGAGCCCATGCCGCCGACCACCATCATTGCCAAGACGAACAGCACGTTTGAGAACTCGAAAATACTGGGGCCCGCAAACTGGAAATGCGCGGCATAGAGGCCTCCGGCAAGCCCGGTGAAAAAGGCCGACACCACAAAAGCAAGGAGCTGATAGCGTTTGCGGTCCACGCCGCGGCTCGAGGCATAGCCGACATTGTCCCGGATGGCACGGAAGGCCAAACCAAGCCGTCCATGGATCACGACGACAATGGCAAAGATCACAGCAGCAAAGGCGCCGAGGATCACATAGTAATTTCCCAAGATCCAGTTGCCACGGAGGATCGGCTTAAACCCAAAGCCGTCAAACCCAGAGATGCCTCGTGTGCCACCCGAAACAGCGACACAGGACACACCGGAACCATCCAGACAGGACGTATCGGACAGAATTAGGGAATGAACGATCTGGGCAATCGCAAGCGTCAGTAGCGCGATATAAACCCCAGACAGCCGGAGACAGGCCAACCCAATTATCAGAGCAACGACGACAGCCAGGAGAGTTGCTGCAGGTATTGCGACCCAGATGGGGAGGCCGAAATATGTAACCCCCATTGCAACGCCGTAAGCACCACAGGCGACAAACAACAATTGCGCCAGCGAGAACACGCCGGAATGGCCCGCCAAGAGATTCCAGCTCATGGCAACGATCGCCCAAATGAAGAACAAAATGACTTGTCCGAGGAAGAACCGCTCGTCGGAGAGCATCGGCAACAGCGCAAACCCTGCGACGATAGCCATACCAATGAACAAATGGTTTTGTAGTTTCTGAGTGCGTTTCACAGGCGAACCACCCTTTCTTTACCGAACAACCCTTCGGGTCGCCAAATGAGAACCAGAATCACGATGAGAAGCATCGCCGGGAAGCCGAAGTGCAAACCGATGGAGTAACCGACTACGACCTCAGCAAAAGCCAAGACAATCGCCATGACACCCGCGCCCCAGACGTTGCCGAGACCAGCCACGACACAGATCACAAAGGCTTTGAGCATCGGCGCCCCGCCCATCATTGGCGAAAGCGTAGCTTGGGTCGAAATCAGCATGCCGGACACACCAGCCAAGGCACCGGCAAGCGCCATCACCTGCAGGAAAACGGTTTCAGTCCGGACCCCCATCAATCGAGCAGCATCCCGGTTCATAGCTGTTGCGCGAATGGCCCGACCGAACTTTGTTTTCAATAGGAGAAATGCAACAACGCCGACCAGAACCAAGGCGACAAGCAGAATGAACACGGACTGAAGGTTTACCGCCACGCCCCCAATGCTCACAGAGCCGGTCACGCTGAAGGGCTGTGGATACGGATAGCCGCCATAAATCTTCAAAATGGAATCCTCGATCAAGATCGCCAGACCGGCCGTTGCGACCATGATGTTTGTGTGTGCGCCATCTTGTACTATCACCCATTTAGCCACCAAAAGGTGGGCCAGAATGCCAATCGCGGCGCCAACGATAAGTGATACGAAAATCCCAAGGAATGGGGGCAGACCAAGAGCATTGATGGCCGTCATGGCCGCATATGCGCCCAGTGTCATAAAGGCACCATGCCCCATATTCAGCATGCCCAGCGCGCCCCAAATGAGGGACAGGCCAACAGCGGCCAAGGCATACATCGAACCAGTGGTCAGCGATGTAAGTGTGAGTTGAACAAGTGTTTCCACCTCATTTCCCTCCGAGGTAAGTCTGCATGACGTCTTCCGACGCAGCGGCTTCGTCAGGCGAACCACTCCAGACAAAATGTCCGGCATCCATAAGATAAATCTGGTCTGCGACTTTTGAGACGCGGCTCGGGTCCTCTTCGACGATTAGGATCGACGCCCCATCCCGTCGCTTCTCGACAAGTGCGGCATAGATCTCTTCGATCACTTTGGGGGCCAGACCGAGGGACGGCTCATCCAGGATAAGCAGTTCCCCCTTTGCCATAAGCCCTCGGCCGATCCCAACCATGCGGCGTTCCCCGCCAGAGAGGCTTTTGGTTACCTGTCCACGACGTTCGGCCAACCGAGGAAAGAGGGCGTAAACCTCATCCAACCGGTACTTTAGATTTGCGCCTTTTTCGGCGCGGTACGCCCCCATGAACAGGTTCTCTTCAACCGACATGTCGGCAAACAATTGGTCCCCTTGAGGAACATGAACCATGCCGCCCGCGACCCGCCGATGTGCGGGTTCATGCGACACGTCTTGTCCCAAAAACGAGATCGTCCCAGATGTTGCTTTCAGCAGACCTGACAAACAGCGCAAGAAAGTCGTCTTGCCGTGACCGTTTGGTCCGATAATGGCGACAGCATCGCCGCTGTTGAGTTGCAGGGAAACACCGTGCAGCACGGGACGGTTCAGATATCCAGAAACGAGGTCTGTTACCTTTAGAAGTGCGGTCATCTGTCAGGCAACCTCCGAATTTCCAAGATACACACTGCGCACCACGGGATCGCTCCCCAGCTCTTTAGGTGCGCCATCATAGATGAACCTTCCTTGGTGCATGATGATGGCCCTATCGGCGAGCGCGGTGAGAAAACGCATGACATGTTCGATGAAGACGATGGTGATCTGGCCTTTGATGCCCAGCATCAATTCGAGGAACTCATCAATCTCCGAAGGCGTAAGCCCTCCGACCGGCTCATCTAGCAGTAGAACCTTTGGCTCCTGCGCCAACGCCGTGGCCACCATCAATTTCTTGCGCACCAAAACTGGTACACTGGCGACTTCGTCTTCGGCCACATCCAGCAGCCCGAAACGTTCCAACGTGTCGTAGGCCCGTTCTTTGTCTCGCCTGCTAGCGAGCAGCCAACCGCCATCGGAGTGTCCGCCAAAGGTCTGTGCCACCAGCATGTTCTCGAACACAGTCATACTGTCGAAGGCCGCGTTGAGCTGGAATGTGCGAGCTAATCCCATGGAGGCAATCTTGTGAGGCGCCCCCCGACCCAAAGGCTTGCCTTGGTAGAACACATCGCCATTGCTGGGCACCGTAAGACCACTCACTAGATCGAAGAAGGTGGTCTTGCCGGCCCCATTGGGGCCGCCAATTCCGACAACTTCACCTGGGTTGACGGTGAAATCGACATTGTCGACTGCAACCAGCGCGTCATACCTTTTGGTCACGCCCCGGCAGTCAAGAATAGGTTCCACTGTCACCCTTACTCCCCCCCTTTGATCCAAGAGGGAGTCTCATAGTCACGTACCGCATAGGGCCACGGCGAAACGACGTAACCATCCTCCTTCGCATCTTGAATTTGGCTAAAGATATGCGGCATCCCAAGGGACGGATCGTCGGTCTCACCCGGATAGCTGACCGCCGATTGCGTATCATGGTGGAACCGCATTGTACCGACCGGACCTCGGATGTTGATGGCCTTAAGCTTCTCTGCGACCAGACGGTTCTGCGTGTCATCATAGGGCTCGCCTGGGCCACCAGCCAAAGCCGCAGCCGTTGCGTAGGCAAACATGGCCTGATAGGCCATCGCACCGACACTGGGGGACGAATTTTCCCCGTAGCGCTCGCGGTAGCGCGCCGCAAAGCTTGTTCCGATTTCGTCTTGGAGCACCCCGATCACAGACGAATAAAGACAGCCAACCGAGTTTTCCCCCGCAATGTCCCGGAAGGCCCCCAGCGACGGACCATAGAGCATGTAAATCAAACTATCCGTCGGATTGGTCGTGAATTGGTTCATGAACTGAGCCTGATCCTGCACATGATAGTGGGTCATAGCGATCACAGCTGGCGGGTCAGCACGCAGCTTGGCCAGAACCGGCCCCCAATCGGACACGGGCGGGGTGGCAGTTTCAAACAGCGAGATAGTGTATCCATGCTCCGCAGCACCGTCACGCACGGCCGCGGCAATCTGGCCCGTAAAAGAACCCGGCCCGTTGATAATCGCGATCTTGTCGTTGGCCCGGTCGAATTTGCCGGTTTCCTCAAGAGTCTGGATCATATCGAGCAAGCCTTCGCCGTAAATCCGTTCCGGAGGGCAATACTGGAAGATACCCCAGTAACGATCAGGATCCGCAAGCACACGGTCATCATGGGTGGTCGATGTGAATGCGTGCATCGCGATGATGCCGGCATCGGCGGCCGCATTGATCATAGCCGCACCGGTTTCAAGGTTATAGCTGGTGATAATGGCCGATGCGTTTTCACGGTCGATCAGGCGTTGCGTTGCCTGAATGACCATGTCGTCACCTTTGCTCTCGGTATCAGCAAAGTGCACCTCAATCGGACGGCCAAGAATACCGCCTTGTTCGTTGAGCTCCTCGGCAGCCATTTCCAGACCATTGCGAACCTCGATGCCATCCGCCGCAATCATCCCGGTCAAAGACACCGGGCAGCCGATGATCACCGGATCGTTGTTTTGCGCGGTTGCGGCCTTATTCAGCCCAGCCAAAGCGACCGGCGTTGCAACAGATGTGGCGCCCAGCCCTTTCAAGAAACTTCTACGGCTTTTGGCCGGCGTAATTTCGGAGTTTGAAGTCGTTTTACGTTTCATTTTGTTCCATCCTGTTGGTGTGGAAGCCCACGTGTCGTGGGTCTATTCGTGTGTAAGTTGGGATCTCGCCGGAGTGAGACGTATCTCCTCCGGCGAAACCGGTTACATGCGCTCCCAGAGTTCGGTGAGCGAGAAGTTCAGTTGGGCTTCCAGATCTGCGCCAGCGGCGAGAAGGTCGCGATCGAAAAAACGGCGCCCCATAAGCTGAACACCGACCGGGATACCCCGATGAACTCCCACGGGAACGGCGAGAGCTGGCAATCCCGTAAGATTGCCCGTCAAAAGCATACGGTTCTGCGCGGCAATTTTGCCCTGCCCCATCGCGTCCGGTGCTTCATCCTCGACCTGGAAAGCCAGCGCTGAGGCAGAGGGAGAGAGAACAATCGGAAAGTCTTCGAGGAAAAGATCAATTTCGCGCATAATCTCTGTTCGTTCCCGGAATGCCGCGAGATATTGACCAAGGTCATCGGACGCGTTTGCGACCATGATGCTCAGAATACGTTTGAAATCAGGGCCCGCGATTTCCGCCATAGCTTCCGCCCCTTGCGTCAACTCACCGCGCATAAGGGCCGCCGCAACGCGGAGAACATCGGGAATACGCGGGAGGTCATCTACAACCGTCACATCATAACCCGCCGCCGCGAGAGCCTCGGCTGCCGTCGTAATAGCCTGCGCAACGGGCTCATCGGTCCCAAAGCCTCCCGGGTCCACGCAAACAGCAATTTTTGGCTTCACTCCGGCATCAGACCGCGGCATACTCGGCACCCACCACGGATCACGCGGATCGCGTGCGATCAGGACCTCATGAGCCAGCTGTGCGTCAGCCATATTCCGGCATATGACGCCTTGTGAATGCAGTATCTTCACTGCCGGGTTCCATTCAGAGCCATGGGTCGGGCAATATTCAGGAACGACACCCACACTCGGCTTCAGCGCAACGGTTCCAGCGGCAAACGACGGGAAGCGCAGCGATCCACCAATGTCGTTGCCGTGAGCAATCGGCACCATCCCCGTAGCGACTGCGACACCTGAACCGCCGCTCGACCCACCAGGCGTGCGCGTCTCATCCCAAGGGTTCAAGGTAGCCCCGAACAACGGGTTATCCGTGTGGTACCGCATCGAGAATTCTGGCGCATTGCTGCGGCCAAGAATGACCGCGCCCGCTTTGCGAAGATTAGCGATCTGGGGAGAATCATGTTCCGCGATATTATCGGCAAGAGCGACAACGCCATCAGAAGTCGCCTGTCCAGCTTGGTCAGAGTTGATCTTGGTCACGATCGGAACTCCAAGAAGCGGCGGAAGGTCCCCACCCTGTGCGCGGCGCGCATCTGCGGCTACAGCAGCCTGCCGCGCTTCATCGCGTAGATCCACGACAACTGCGTTCAAAACCGGATTAACTCTGTCCATTCGAGCAATGTGCGATTCAAGCACATCCACTGCAGTCACGTTACCTTCGGAAATGGCCCGAGCTATCTCGCGCGCGCTTTTCCGCCACCATTGTTCATCAGTCAAATCCGACTCCTTTGTCTCTTTTCCCTGCTGCATGCAGCCTGTTGTGGACCGCAATCGATCCGCTCGACCGACCGCCCCAAGACCTTCGCGTCACGTCTCCCAAACCGCCTCAGCGGAATAACTGGCAAGAGGAACACAAAGGCCAATTTAGAATTTATTGGCCAATTGGTCAGAAAAATTATCGCGCTACCTTCAATTTTTACACATATGAATCATGCGATTCTTTATTATTGACCATTATTATTGGCCATATGGCCAGATATTTTATTGGCCATATGGCCATTTTTTTTCGACGCTCAAAAAACCGACAAACAACACAGCTTCTGCTGAAAATTCAGCGCCCCAAAACCGCCATCGGTCTTCTTTGCCCTCCAAAGCCAGAACCAAAAGCACTAGCCCACTCTTGACGAAAACGTGTGCTCACCAAGTTTCTTGGAACATTTGCGAGCAACGTTTCTCGATCTGACCAACCGGCCAAGAAGTAGTCGCAAAAACGGGATGGCGAGATCGAATGACGCAAAGTCGGGTCTCTCTTGGGACGGCTCGCTGTCTAAGATTTGATGCGGCTCTTGGCCCCATCAGAGCTTGCCCCTGCCTCTCGACGAGGCTTCATCACAGATGCTGCCAAAGCTCAAAAGAGCACCAAAACCTGAACGAGAAAACTCACGAGCATGGCCAGTTCGAGATTGGGTCAAAAGCGCGTCCCTCAAACCCTAGGCCAAGATGAAGAAAACTTTGCGGACGTGGGACAGGTTTTCCCACGTCCCGGAAAAACCTGCTGAGACCACGAAACTGTCACCGGCGGAATATGTTTCAGAATTTCCGTCAGAATCCGTGAGCCGGACGGTTCCCTCGAGGACATGGCAAAGCTCGTCGAAATCACATTTGCATCGTTCGAGGTGCGGGCCAGCCTCCCAGATCCCTGACACTGCACCTTTGGCATCATCCGAAAAATGACGCCAGCTACGATACACATAGGGAACATCCACCAACGCTGGATCGTCCACGATCACGTCGACCGCATCGGTCGACGCGTCCCGAAAGGCGACTACGTTCTTGGGGCTTTCTTGCATTGAATTGTCCTCTCTTTTCTATCTCGCAGAGCGTCACGATCCGAAACCGATCCCGATCCGGTCCATCAATTTCAGCAAACTGGAGCGCCGACCGTTTTCGTCTTCTTTGGCCAAATCCGCTTGCGCCCAGCGGATCGCCAAATTACGGAACGGTTCAGGCGGAAACGGGACAGGCAGGCTGCGGGTCATACGAAGCGAGGTGCGCTCGGTTTCCGCACCCTCCAGCAGATCAAGCATTGACAGCGCGGCAAATCGGCTGGCGGTGACTCCTTGCCCCGTGAAGCCGGCAGCATATGCAACTCGTCCGCCCATGGCCGCCCCCACGAAATGAGTGAGCCGAGCGGAGGTGTCGATTATCCCGCCCCAAGCATAGCTAAATTTTACGTCGGAAAGTTCAGGGAATGTCGCCAGGAAGTTCTGCTCAAGCTGCGCATAACTTTCATACCGATCCAGCAGCCCGTCATTCCGTTTACTACCAGCGTAATAGATGGCGTCGTATCCGCCCCAGAGAATACGATTGTCTTCGGTCTTCCGTGAATAGTGAAATTGGTTGCCACTGTCCGCAACACCATAGCGCCCCTGCCAGCCGATGGCAGAAAGTTGATCCGACGAGAGCGGCTCCGTCATGATGCTATAGTCAAAAATCGGAATGATCGTGCTGCGCAGCCGACCCAGCAATGGACGATCCGCATTGCTCGCTAATACGACCTTTCGAGCAAGTACATAATCATTTTGTGTCGTGAGCTGCACACGATCCGCGCGCTGTTTGATGTGATCGACCCACGCGCCTTCGAAGATCAAAATACCCCGTTCTATACACGCTCTGGCGAGCCCAACGACCAACTTTGCCGGGTTCACATAGGCATAATTTGGCTCGAACAAACCAGCGGAATAACGAGGCGTGTTAACCCATCCGTCTAGTTCGTTCCCGCTTAGAAAGGTGCCCTCAATTCCGAAATCCTTGTAGGTTTCGGCCATGGAAGCAAGCCCTTCGGACTCCCAAGGCGTTCGAGCAAGATTGAGTTTGCCACTGCGTTCGAATTCAGCGTCAATCTCGTATGTCGCAAGGTCATCTTCCATCTGGTTAAGATTTTCGCGCCCAAGTCGGATCAGCTTTTCCGCCTCACTGGGCCAACGCGTGACGGCATTCATAACGCCGTGAGAAATTGACGGCGCCGCAAATCCACCTGAGCGCCCGCTGGCCGCCTGAGCCAACTTGCGCCCTTCGAGTACGGCGATGCGGGCATCCGGATAACGTTCACGCGCCTTCAAGGCCGCCCAGAGACCTGTGAAACCGGCTCCGACAATCGCAATATCACAAAGCAACTCACCATTCATTGAGGAGGCTGTCACCGGGGGTGTCGTGGTATCAGGCCAAAACGGCGCGAAGCGCACACCTTCGAACCGTTGCGAAAGCTCTTTCATCACGAGACCTCGGCCCCTTGATACCAGCCCCAATCTTGCGTGTGTTCGAAACGTGTTATCTGTTTGGTTTCGAGGTAAGCTTCATAACCTGCCCGCCCAAGCTCCCGACCAATTCCTGAGGCTTTGTACCCACCCCATGGCGCCTGAACGAATGTAGGCTGCGAACAATTGATCCAGACGATCCCGGCGCGCAGCTTTGCGGCCACCCGGTCGCAAAGGTCTAGGTCATCCGACATTACAGCTGCGGCCAGCCCAAAAGGACTGTCATTTGCCAATTCAATCGCTTCGGCTTCGGTTTCAAAGGAGTTGAGACAAACGACCGGCCCAAAAATTTCGTCGCACCAGATTTCCGCATCGTAAGGCACATCGGTATAGATGGTGGGCGCAATATAATAACCGCGATCGAGTCCCTTTGGCCGCCCCCCACCCGTCAGAAGAGTTGCCCCTGAGTTTCGCGCGCGCTGCAGGACGGCCAAGATCTTGTCGTATTGGCCCCGCGAGACAATAGGCCCAAGTTTGACGCCCTGATGAGTTCCAGGTCCAATGACGATCCGTTCTGTTTCCGCCTTTAGTCGGGCGATCAGCTTGCGGTAGATCTTTTCATGCACCAAGACCCGAGAGGTTGCGGAACACACTTCGCCCTTGTTCCAGAAAATCCCAAACATGATCCATTCGACAGCTTTGTCGATCTGACAATCATCAAAGACGATCAGCGGAGATTTCCCCCCAAGTTCAAGTGAAACCGTGCGAATGCCGACAGACGCCGCTTGCATCACTTTCTCACCGGTTACCACCGAACCCGTGAAAGCAATTTTATCTACAAGCTTATGTGCGGTCAGTGCAGCGCCTGCGCTGTACCCCATTCCCGTGACAAGATTGAATACCCCCTTCGGCACACCGGCGGCATCAATGATCTTGGCCAACTCGTAACATGTCAGCGAACACAACTCAGAGGGCTTCAAGACAACGGTGCAGCCGGCGGCGAGCGCAGGGGCAAGTTTCCAAACAGCCATCAGCATTGGAAAATTCCAAGGAGTGATCGCAGCCACAACGCCGACCGGCTCTCGCCGAATTGCGCTCTCGAAGCGGCTGTCTCCGACATCGACGAGTTGACTATTCTCGCCGGCTTCGGTCTCAATCATCTCGGCATAGTATTCAAAACAAAAAGCGGCATCCTCGATGTCCCACTTGGCCTCGGGCAACGGCTTGCCGTTATCCTGGGTCTCAAGTCGCGAAAGCCTGTCTAGGTTCTCGATGATGCCTTGCGCAATTTTCCGCAAAAAGGCCGCACGGACGATGGGAGAGAGCCCGGACCAAACACCGCTGTCAAAAGCACTGCGCGCTGCATGGACGGCACGATCTATGTCCGAAGCGCCACCAGAGGCTACGGCGGCAAACTCTTGTTCGGTGGCGGGATCCACGGCAGGAAAAGTAGCACCGTCGTCCGCAGGGCCAAACGTACCATCAATGTAAAGCTCTGTTTGCATGTTTCGTGCCCCTTCACTTCCGATACCTGTTGGGGGACGGTAGCGGGGTAGGAAGCCGGAGCAGCCACCCTTTCGGGTGGTCGGGCTATTTTTCATCTAGCGTAAGGTGCC
This sequence comes from Celeribacter naphthalenivorans, assembly GCF_020524585.1. GTDB lineage: Bacteria > Pseudomonadota > Alphaproteobacteria > Rhodobacterales > Rhodobacteraceae > Celeribacter > Celeribacter naphthalenivorans. The sequence continues at coordinate 90,938 of NZ_JAIVLK010000004.1, read as the reverse complement.
ATTCACCATAGCAAGGCTAGGATGCAACACTAAGGAATTGGCTTGATGCCGAAAAATTCGAAGGTGCCAACAAACGACTTTGTTAGGCCCAAAGGCATATCTGAAACACCGAGGCTTCCGTCTACCAAACGGGCGATATCACGGCCGGAGTTGATCGAGGAGTTCGAGAAAGCGTCAAATCGTCGCCTGATCGTTCTTTGCGACATCGCCGGGTCTGGAAAGACCACAGCCGTTCTTGAATGGGTCAACACCCGAATAACCTTAGGAGATCATATCGCTTGGCTCGGTCTGACCACCGATGACAACGACTTGAACAACTTTTTGTTCAATCTTTGCGACATCTTTGAGCAGCTTGGCGCCCCATTCTCTAAGAATACGAAAAACCTACTTATGTCCGCACCGGTTTCTCCGACGAAATCCGTCCTCGGAAACCTTTGCAAAGCCATTTCAAGTTTCGACCAGCGGATCATTTTGGTGTTGGATGACTTGCAGTCCATCAAGAGCTCCACAGTAAAAACTGCGATCGAATGGTTTGTGCATAATGCGCCGGCATCGGTGCAATTCATTTTCACCACTAGGGAAAAAGTAGAGCTAAAGATATCTCGACTGCGCGCGCTCGACCAAGTCTTTGAGTTCGCCCGAGGGGCCCTTCGGTTCACAACCCCAGAAATACGCACATTTCTGGAAACACAGTTAATGAACGCCGAATTTACAAATGACGACATTGATCAAATAGAAAGCCTGACGAATGGCTGGCCCGTAGCGCTTCAATTCATTGCACTGTCTTACCGACAGTCAGGCAATCCGGATCCCAGAAAACTGATTACAAACACATCAGGCGGCCTCTTCTCCTTTCTCAAGGAAGACGTTCTGGAAAGAATGGCAAAAGAGGATGCCAATGTTCTAGTTTACATGGCTTGCCTGCCTAAAATTTCTCCGGAAGCAGTTACAGCAATGACTGGGCTACAAAATGCGGAAGCAAAGCTTGTTCAGCTTGCCGATCTGGGTTTTTTGCGAGTGGAAAACTCAAATGAATTTCGCTTTTTTCACCCACTATTCCATCAGTTCCTAGAAAACGAACTGGCAAAGATAGACACAACCGAGCTGCAGGAATTGCGCGACCGAGCATCAGAATTCTATCTGCGCAAAGGCGACTACCAAAATGCGATGGACCAACTGATAAAGGCGAGCAATTTCGACAAGACAGCGCAGATCCTTGAAACCGAAGGGATGAACCTTCTACGGGCAAGCCGCATTCAAGAGTTGAGTGTGCTTCTGAAGAAAGTTCCAAAAGAAGTTCTGAATGCAAGCCCGCGGCTTGAAATGTATTGGATTTGGATCTTGTTTCACTTGCCGCACACCGACATCGCCATGCGTAGGTTGGTCACATTTAGGCGTAAGGTGAGAAACGGTCAGCTCACCGCTGAGCGCCTCGGACTTAGCGATGACGAATTAGAAACAGAGCTGAGAGTACTAACGGCCGGTGTTTTGAGCGCGAATGGCAGGTCTGCTTTGGCTCGGCAATCAGTACTGGCGTCGATGCGTGCACTGAGGCACCGGACGGACTTCAAAAAGGGAACACTCTTCAACATTCTCGCATATAGCGAGATCATTCTCGGTGATGTCTCAGCCGCTCGGGAGGCAAGTCGGCTTGGGTATGAAAATCACAAGCGAGATGACTCAGTGTTTGGGGTTGCTTACGCTGAACTGTTGGCCGGGGTTTCTGAGATCGAATTGTGCCGACCATACAAGGCCGCCAATTCGCTCCGTCGTGGGGTGGACTATGTCATTCAAAATGTTGGCCCCGGATCTTACCCGGAAGCGCTTCTTTCCATGGCAATCGCCGAAACGCACTATGGCTGGAATCAACTTGAAGACGCTGAAAGTGTTTTGAGACCAGTTTTGTCTGTGGTGCGAGAAAGCGGATCACTCTTGTTCCTGCAACGTGCAGCTTTGCTGGAAGCAAAGCTGCACATGGCAACGCAAAAAAGCAAATTGGCGCTGCAGACACTTAACGATTTGGAAGCGAAGGGCGCTAGGTCGTTTCCGTTGTCCATGCGGCACTGCATCCTAGATGAACGCGTCAGAATCTTACTGGCCAACGACGACGTGGTTTCCGCACGAATTGCCCTCAAGACCGCCAATATTGATCCAGACGAACCCAGCACTGTCCCTGTGGAGAACCTGACAATTGGCGCCATATCAGCACAACTGGCCAAATCCCGTCTTCTGATTGCCGAGGGCCGATTTGACGAGGCAGTTTCCACGCTCGAAGTATTGCGCGAAGATGCCGTGGCGCGTGAGCGCCAAATGACGCTGATTACAATCGAAGGTCTTATCGCTATCGCGTTGCACAACAGCGGCGCGCGCCTCAAGGCTGCAGATATGCTTATGGAGACGATGAGGGTCGTTTCGTCTGAAGCAGTCGCCAGATCACTCATTGATCTCGGACCGGAAATTGCCTCTATTTTGACGGACGCTCGGGATAAGTTTCGCCTTATAGATCGACGCCCGGACCTAATGACATATTGCTCAAGTCTCATCAGATCCTTTGACGCGCGACCGGAAGCGGTCACAGCAGCCCCCGACAGAGATAACACCGGTCGAGTGCCATCCGAGCCAGATCTTTTGGAACCATTGACTGGACGAGAAGAGCAGATTGCTCAGTTGCTCGCAGACGGCAACACAAACCCACAGATTTCCAAAGAGCTCTCGCTCTCGGTAGATACTGTGAAATGGCACCTGAAAAACATCTTTCAAAAGCTAGGTGTAAGCAACCGAACACAAGCGGTTATCGCCCTGACAGGGCAGAGATCCTTCCTAGAGGACGAATTTTAGGCAGCCTTTTTTTCGCTTGCTACCTCAGCCTACCCTATGGGGTGGGGCTAACCATGAGGACCTCCCATAGGTTTTAATTTAAGCCAAGGGGGATCATTATCGATGAGGAATTCATCAACAGCCTTTTATTGCGATGACGCTTTATTCGGGAACATTGCCGGATCCGCTGACACGTTCTCTAAGCCAAGCGAGTGCGTAAGGCTAAGCGTGTCCGAGGCTGTGCCTCAGACTAATCGCAAATCGCGCGATATCTGCCAGTATACCAGACGTCTGCCCCTCCGCCTCGCACCCTATTTCACCGTCGTCGCCGAAGTAGATCGCCCGGCCGGCGATGTGCCGCTTTGCCAGAATGTGGCGCCTCCAAAATCACGCTTTGCGCAAACCAATTATGAAGTCCCGGCAATTAGGCAGAGCGCAGCCCACCCTACCCAAAAAATCAAACCAGAAGTTCGAGAGTTGCTTACCGAATAGCCAAGCGCCTTGACCACAAAAACGGTGCCAAGTGGCTCCGGGAAAGAAGGAAGAAATGAGGAATAACAAATGAAGTATCTTGCAGCAGATGTTGGAGGTACGTTTACCGACCTCGTGCTCTACGACGGAACCACTGGGCGACACTACGTAGACAAGGTGCCCTCTGGCCGTAGAGGCACGGCGGAACCGATTGGGGACGGCATCAAACAGATATTGGAGCAGGCTGGCCTCGACGCTGGCGATATCGACTTGTTCGTGCACGGATTTACCGTTTCGACCAATGCGTTGTTGATGGGCACGGGCGCCAAGGCGGCGCTGGTGACGACCAAAGGCTTCCGCGACGTGCTTGAGGTTCGAAATCAGCTGCGCCCGAAACTCTATTCGGTGACAACCAACCGCCGCGATCCAGTCATCCCTCGGAACCGGGTATTTGAGATCGACGAACGCGTCGACAGTTTCGGTAATGTGCTGGTTCCACTTGAGGAAGCTGAAATCGATCGACTGGTAGAGGATCTCAAAAAGGCCGACCCAGCTGCTATCGCAGTCTGTCTCACTTTTGCGCACCTAAATCATGAACACGAAAAACTAGTCGCGGAACGACTAAAACAAGAAATGCCCAACATCCCTGTCTACGTATCGCACGTGGTCAATCCGCAGATCGAAGAATGGCCGCGCGCCAATACCACGTCTATTGCTGCGTACGTTGGCCCAATCGTTAACGGCTACATCAGCCAGCTTGAAGAAACGCTGGAAAAGGTCGGGCTAAAAGCCTCATTGCAGATTATGCGCAGCGATGGGGGCGTTGGCACGCCACACGCCAGTCGAGATAACCCAGCTCACACGCTTCTATCCGGTCCCGCGGGCGGAGTCGTGGCGGCTGCGCAGCTGATCGGCCAACTGAATATCAAGGATGCGATCACCTTTGACATGGGCGGCACCTCAGCGGATTTCTCGGCCATTGTGGACGGGGAAGCACGCGTAATCGACGAGCGCTCGGTTAGCGGCCACCCCCTGCGGCTCCCTGCTCTGGATGTGGAGACAATTTCCGCAGGCGGCGGTTCGATTGGTTGGATCGATATGGGGGGCGCGCTGCGCGTTGGTCCAGACAGCGCAGGATCTGTTCCAGGCCCGGCCTGCTATCCCAACGGCGGTGATGAGCCGACTGTTACGGACGCGGCTGTCGTGCTTGGTATGCTCGACCCGGACACCTATCTCGGCGGCCGAATTAAGCTGAACATGGATGCTGCGAGAAAGGCAATCAACGACAAGATCGCGTCGACTATGGGAATTTCCGTCGAAGAAGCTGCTTTGGGGATTGTTCGTATTGCGACGGCAAGCATGGCTCAGGGCATTCGCGCCCTTTGCGTGGAACGTGGCGTTGACCCGCGGCGTTTCTGGCTGATTGCATTCGGCGGTGCAGGCCCTCTGTTCTCTGGCTTCTTGGCGCGAGACTTGGAGATGCAGGGCACTATCGCTCCGTCTCACCCCGGTGTCTTTGCGGCTGAAGGCCTGCTGATGAGTGACATTCGCCATGCCACCCAAACTCCTATCCGCATGCTCGCCGATGGGCCGCGCGGCACAGCGCCGTTCGCGGAGGAGGCCGAGAAACTTCGCGAAACCACAGCCGCGCTTCTGGAGGGAGACGGCATCCCTAAAGAAAAGCGAAAGTTCCGCTTCCTCGCAGGTATGCGATATGTCGGGCAGTTCCACAGATTGTCGGTACCATTGGAAAGCGGTTGGTTGACCGACTGGGACGCAGAAGCCGTCAAAGCACGCTTTCATGAAAACCATTTGGCCATCCATGGTCATTCAGCTCCCGAGACGCCGGTCGAATTGGTGTCACTACATGTAGAGGCATTGGGCGAAATCGACCGCCCGTCAAACCTCGCAACGTCTGCGGCTAACTCAGGGGGCATCCCCGTGCCGAATGGAACCCGCCAGGTTATGTTTGATGCGAGCGAAGGCTTTGTGACGGCTTCGACCTATGAGCGAGCCAAATTGCCGATCGGCGCCAAAATTCATGGCCCCGCCATCATCAACCAACTTGATTCAACGATCGTGGTTGCCCCGGATGAGCTCGTCAGCGTCGAGTCCGAGGGCAGTCTGAAGATCATGCAGGAGGCCGCACAATGAGTGATAAAATCGACCCGATCAGCCGTGACGTTTTTCAATATGAGGCCGTAAGCGTCGCTGAAGAAATGTCCATGGCTCTGAAGCGCTCGGCTTTTTCTTCGATCATCTGGGACATGTTGGATTATGCCTGCGGCATCTTGGATGTGCATGGCAACACAATTGCTCAAGCAGAAACGATCCCAGCTCAGCTTGGAATTATGCCGACCGCAGTAAAGCGGATCTTTGATGTCATTCCCCTTTCGGACTGGAACGAAGGTGATGTCATCATTTGCAATGATCCGTACTTCGGCTGCACCCATACGCTGGATATCGTGCTGTTCAGCCCAGTCTACTTCGAAGGTGAAATCATCGCCATCGCCTCGACTGTGGCGCACCATATCGACCTTGGCGGCAAAGTGCCGGGAACTGAGGCAGCAGATGCTGTGGAAATCTTCGAAGAAGGCCTACGCTTCCCACCGCTAAAGGTCATGGATCAAGGCAAACCAAACGAAACTATCTTCGCCATGATCAAACGCAACGTGCGCGATCCTGAGGCTTGCGCAGGCGACTTGCGTGCACAAATTGCAGGGTGCCGGATGGGCGAACGGCGAATGAAGGCGCTCGCCGAACGCTATGGTGCTGGGCGGCTTCAAGCGCTGATTGAGGCCAGTCAAGACTACGGGGAGGCTTATGTGCGAGCCGCATTGGCCAATGCGGAGCGGCGCGAATTCAAAACTTCAATCCTTATTGAAGATGACGCCTCAAGTGATGAGCCCATGCAAATTGTCGTTCACGCAAAAATCGAAGACGATTATTCGCTAACGGTCGATTTCACTGGAACCAGCGCCCAACGTCAGCATGGCATCAATTGCCCTGTCGCGTCCGCGATCGGCATGACTTCTTATGCAGCGAAGGTAATTTTCTCTCCCGACGTGAACCAAAATGAAGGCTGCAATCGGCCCCTGAACATCATCATTCCGGAAGGATGTTTTCTAAACCCGATTTCGCCCGCGGCTGTATCAGTGCGTCACCTCAGCCAACAAGCTGTTGGGGATGCGGTTCTAAAGGCTCTGACCCCCCTGCAAACCAAGAACGCTTCGGCCGGATGCCACGTGTCATTCCCAACATTTACCGCGGGTGGCGTCGATGATCGAGCCGAGGCCCTGACCTACGACGGCGAGCATCCATATTTCGTCATCTGTGACATCATTAGCGGAGGAATGGGTGGTCACCGAGGTGGAGACGGGCTTAGCGCAATCGACACGCATGGAGGCCATTGTGCGATCCTGTCGGCTGAAGTCATGGAAACCATGAGCCCATTCCGCGTGTTGTCGACAAAGCTTGTCCCCAATTCTGGCGGCAATGGTAAGTTTCGAGGTGGCCTTGCCATCACCCGTGATTACGAAGTGTTGAGCTCAACGCTGACACTTTCAGGATACTTGCAGCAGACCGGTCCAGAAACCGCCGCTTGGGGGTACGCCGGTGGATCAAACGGCGCGCCTGCTTCTGCCGAACTCATTCCGAATGGCGCACCATCCGAAAAGCTAAAGTCGAAGTTCGTCGGCCTCAAGATGCGGAAAGGCGACGTCATTCGTTTGACCGGATGTGGCGGAGGTGGCTGGGGTGATGTAGCCCAGCGAGATCCCGATCTCGTTGCCTCGGACCGTGCTGCCGGGTTCATCGAGTGACACCAAGCCGGCATGCGAAGGCAAATTGGGTTTTCCGCTTGTAACGTCCTTATAGCGCAGAGTCTTGACGCGGTTAGGCAAGACAAGCTGATGCCCTCTGTTTTCGTGTGCCGCAAAAGTCGCGCACCCGCATCTTGACGTGATCCAGATCTGGTCGACGTCACCCAAAGGCTCTCCGCTGTCGTTGCGATTGAAAGTGCGCAGCGTAAGCGAAAGTGGGAGGTCTTGCACGATTTAAGCAAAGAAGGTTTCTGGCTCATCATTGCTGCTCAAAAAAGCGGAAATGGGCCAGAAACTCGGCGCGACCTTAGCCGATGCGGGCGGTCCTGCCTTGTTTCAGCCCAGTCCGGCGCTCTTTTCAAAGCTGCCTAGATCAGCGAAACTTGCGTCTGCGCCAACAGAACCTGCCTCGGGGATGAATTTTCGGAGTGTCGATATCCATGAAAACCGCCAGTTCGGTTGCTCGTCCGGAGTAGGTCGCAAGCGGTGCGCCGATCACACGTTGCTAGTGCAATTCCAAGGCAGAAACTCATTGATGTGCGCTTGTGTGTGCCCTGGGCGATGGCAGTCAGAACACCGGTCAGATAGCCATGCGGCTCGATCCCGTTGAGTTTGCAGGTTTCGATCAGCGATGCGATGACGGCCCAGTTTTGTGCGCCAGTACGGCCGCTACGGCTACCGTCGCATCGCGGCCCTGCTGAGAGAAGCGGGCTGGGAGGTGAACGACAAGCGGGTGGAACGGCTGTAGCGGCGTGAGGGGCTGAAGGTTCCCAAGAAACAACCGAAGAAGGGGCGGCTCTGGCTGAATGACGGATCTTGTGTCCGTCTCCGACCTGAGCATCGCAATCATGTCTGGAGCTACGACTTCGTTCATTGCCGGTCGGAGGACGGAAAGGTCTTCCGTACGCTGAACATCTTGGATGAGCACAGCCGGGAGTGCCTCGCGATTAAGGTGAAGCGTCGGTTGAACTCGGGAGATGTCGTTGATGCATTGAGCGACCTGTTCATCCTGCGCGGCGTACCGTCGTTCATACGCTCCGAGTTGCCCAATGAAGGCGCCATTGGTTCGAGCTTAATGGGCGACGGTCCCGAATTTGTCGCTCAAGCGGTTCAGGAATGGATCAGCGCGGTTGGGGCAAAGACGGCTTACATCGAACCCGGGTCGCCCTAGGAGAAAGGATACTGCGAAGGCTTCAATAACAGGTTCCGCGACGAACTACTCAATGGCGAGATCTTCTACAGTTTACAGAAAGCCCAGATTCCGATCGAACAATGGAGGAAACACTACAACACGAAACGACCGCATAGTGCGTTGGGCTACCGCCCGCCGGCCCCAGAAACCATCGTCCCGATGGACCCGAGGCCGGTTATGCACTTACACTCAAACCGGACCACTCAGGTGGGGCTGACCAAGACGACCCAAGCATTTTGACAATATCCTACTCCTCTGAAAGCAGCACGTTCTCCATTCTTGTCTCCGCACGCTCTCGCGCCAGTTTCTTCGGCAGGTCAGGCGGAAACTGGTGGTCTACATCGCTACCCGAAGTCGAAAGTACGGTACAGTTTCACAACGATCCCTACTCCGTCATCAACGAACGCAGCACGCATTCTTCTGCGTGCGTGGCAAAGCAGAACTCACACTCAATCAGATGACACCGACATTGCGTTGATCGCAGGCCTCCGAACATGCGGGAATTCAAGATTCATAGATCGCACCAAGGCAAATTTGCGAAAAACACTCATGACATATAGCCGCCGTCAACAAGGATATCGCTGCCAGTGATATATCTCGACTGATCGCTCGCCAAAAACAATATAGCGTTTGCTATGTCCTCTGATTGACCGAGTACCCCCAGCGGAACACGCGCAAGCAACTCTTTTGCTTGATCAGGGTTGTTCTCGTAGAACATAGGCGTGTCGATAATTCCCGGGCAGACAGTGTTGACGCGTATTCTCCTCGACGCGAGTTCGCGAGCGGCTGAACGTGTCATGCCACGAACACTCCATTTTGCACCTGTGTAACCAATCGACCCCTCATCGCCGACCATGCCGCCGATCGATGATACGTTTATGATGGATGCGCCATCACTCAACACCGGAAGAGAAGCTTTCATCCCCCAGAAAGTACCGAATTGATTAACGTCCATAATCCGGGAAAACCCCTCGGCTGTTTCAGCATCCAGTGAGGCAGGCGCATAAATGCCTGCGTTGTTTACCAAGACATTCAGTTTGCCGGCTTCAGTCGAAATCCGTTCTATGGCATGAGCCCACTGGCTTTGACATGTCACATCTAGTTCCAGAAGATTACAGCCCTCCACCTGGGGCTTTGAGCGATCACTCGCGAAAACGGTTACACCTTGCGCAACAAGCGATTTGCAGATGGCGTCACCGATCCCACCTCCCGCCCCCGTCACCAAAGCGGTGCGCCCCTTTAAACATGGATAAGTCGCTATGACAGACATGGTTTTCTCCCTATTGCGCAGTGTAGCCACCGTCCACCGCCAGAACCGCTCCCGTAACAAAACTCGCTGCGTCGGACGCTAGAAAAGCAACAACCTGAGCCACCTCGTCAGGATCCGCAGCGCGTCCCATCGGCGTTGCCCGCCGCGTGGCTTCGTTCATCTCATCAGGTTGAGCGCGCACCATCTCGGTATCGACCAGCCCAGGGCAGATCACGTTTGCCCTCAAATTTGCTCCAGCGTGAGTCACCGCGATGTTTCGGGTCATATTGATGACTGCCCCCTTGGATGCATGATAGGAAAGCTGATCCTGACCCCCAACCAATCCCCAAACCGAAGAGATATTAACAATCGAAATTGCGTGTCGTCCCAATCCAAGTCTGGCAATAGTCTGCATTCCAAGCATGACCCCTGTCTGGTTAACTTCGCAGACGAAATTCCAGTCCTCCAACGCCAAGTCGACGACGTTGTCTTTGGATGGATCTCTTGGTCCGCCCACACCCGCAGAGTTCACCAAAATGTCTAACGTTTGCTTTGAGGCATTAAGGTCGGCACAAAGCTGACCCCAAGCATCAACACTTGTGACATTGAGCGGACGATAGCTAACCGATCCATTCGGCGCGTCATAGCTGGGCACTTTGTCGTGTATATCGGTCGCAATGACTTTGGCGCCTGCTTTCGCTAAAGCAACCACGCAAGCGCGACCGATCCCGCTCGCTGCGCCGGTCACAAGAGCACAACGGCCACCGAGCTGCATTTTTTCAATCATAGGGGGGTCCTTGAGTCTATTTTTCGATTATTTATCGGACTTTAACGGGCGCATCCATGCCGCCGGAATTCGACCTTATCGGTCTATATTCACAGTGCGAAGGCGACAGGTTTCGCGCCTTCCCGGACCGGGCATTCGAGCACCTCCGAAGGCTCGAACGCTGAAGATCTAGTGATGGAGAACAGCTATTATCTAGCGATAATCTTTGAGTAAACTTGACAGCATGTAACTCACACTCCAAGGCGCAACAACTTGACCTTCGGCTCATCCCTGCCAGCCAGGAAGCGCCAACCAAACTGCGCACCGCATAGATATCGTCGAGAAAACAAGCACACCCTTTCCTGGGTATTTTTTGATTTGATCTCCAAACCTCATCCACCCGATTTATCTCAAGCGCACAACTCAACTGCACGCTTGAGATATAAATTGGATTTCTTATTCAAGAAGGGTTGTCCAAACGAGATTACGCAAGTCAACCGCCTCTGGAGAGCATGTTTTGCCAAAGATCAAAGGCACATCAGCAGGTGCTGAGAGTTCAGGTTGGCCAATTAAATCTTCAGCCATATAGCCCTCACTTCCTGTCACACCATTTGCATATCCTGCAAAGTTCGACTGCAGTGCAATGTTTTCTGGTCTAAGCACAAACTCAAGAAACGTAATGGCATTCTCGTAGTTTTCAGATCCTTTCGGGACTGCAAGGCTATCAACCCACGCGGGGACTCCTTCCGGAGGATACGCATATTCCAGCGATGGATTCTCCATGCGCGACCTCATCGAATAGCCATTCCAGTTCTGGCTGATCAGGACATCACCAGACACGAGCCTTTCCAAAATTCCCGTAGAACTATAGGTCAAGACGTAAGGCTTCTGCGCCTTCATCAAGTCGAGCACCTTAGTCATTTCCGCCGGATCCTCGCTGCATTGCGGAACGCCAAGTGCAATCTGCGCTTGGAAAATGGCCTCCTCCGCCGAACGGAACATGCCAACTTTACCTTGCAACTCTTCCGGCGGCTGAAACAGAACATCGTAGCTGTTCAGATCACCTTCGAAGACATCAGTGTTAACCGTGAAGGATGTTGTTCCCCATTGCCAAGGGATGGTGTACGCATTTCCCGGATCCCACTCCGGATCCTTGAATTGTTCGGTGATATTCTCATATCCAAGAAGCTCTGGACCATTGATCGGCAAGAGCAGGTTTTCTTCAACTAGGATTGGCACAAACCCTTGCCCCGGCACGACGATGTCGTACCCGGTTCCACCTGCCTGAAGCTTAGCGAGGAGCGTTTCATTAGAGTCGTATGTATCGATCGAGACGCTGATACCGGTTTCGGCCTCAAACTTTTCGATCAACTCAGGGGCGGTATAGTCTGTCCAATTGTAAATAAACAGATCGCCCTCTGCTTGAGCTGCTCCCGAGGCGACCGTGATGGCACCAAAGGAGTAACCCAGGAGTCTTTTTGCAGTTCGTATCTTCATCATGTTGCCCTCTTTCACGTGACTAGCTTGCGGTCTTTCGTCCCAGAAACGCCGAGACGGACACAACGATTACTGAGAATCCTATTAGGATGGTGGATACGGCATTAATCTCGGGGGTGATCCCAACTCGGACGAAGCTATAGATGTAAATCGGGAGTGTGGTTGAACCGGCTTGGGCCAACATGAGCGTGATGATGAAATCATCGAGCGAAATAATAAACGCAAGCATGGCCCCTGAGATGATCCCCGGCATCACGAGCGGTAGAGTAACAAAACGAAGCGTAGCCCACTTGTCTGCATAAAGGTCTCTCGCCGCCATCTCCAAGTTTTCGTCCATGCTTTCCAACCGCGCCTTAATTGGAAGATAGGCAAACGGAATACAGAACACGGTGTGGGCTAAGATAATATTCCCCAACCCCAGCCCGAGACCGATGGTTGAAAAGAAGATCAGCGTTGCTACAGCAGTTACGATTTCCGGAATCATCAACGGAAGTAGCATTGCCCCGTGGAAGGCTTGCTTGCCCTTCATCCGCTTGTTGCGTGCCAACGCCAATGCAGCAGATGTTGCAATCGTCGTTGCCAAGATCGCTGCGAGCGTGGCGATTATTACACTGTTTTGTGTCGCGACCCGAATAGCGTCGTTGGTAAACGCCTTGTGGTACCACTCCAAACTGAACCCGCTCCAGACAGTGGTAGAGCGAGAGGCGTTAAATGAAAACACAACCAGAACAAGGAGCGGCGTATACAGGAACAGGAAAAACAGTGCTGTTAGCCAACTTAGACCCGGCAGCCACCTGATATCACGATCATTTTTCTTCAATGCTGCATCCCTCCCCCGGTCTTTCTAGCGTTCAGAGCAAATATGGTGAGACATACAAGAACGACCGCCATAATCATCATGGCCAGAGCGGACCCATACGGCCAATTTCGACCTGCGGCGAACTGCATTTGCACGAGACTTCCAAGCATCAAATGTTTTCCACCGCCCAAGAGTTCGGGAGCCACAAAAGTACCAAGGCAGGGAATGAACACGAGGATAGATCCAGCCGTAAATCCCGGAGCGGCCAGAGGGATGACAACACTGGTGACGGACCGCCACTTGCTAGCGTATAGGTCGCGAGCCGCTTCAATGAGGCCAGCGTCTAGCCGTTCGAGGGCCGCATAGATCGGCAAGATCATGAATGGCACATAGGTATACACCAGACCGATGACGACAGATCCCTCGGTGTAAAGAAGTTTCACCGGCGCCTCAGTTAAGTTCGCACTTATTAGGAAGTTGTTCACTAGACCGTTATCTCTAAGAATGATGATCCAAGAGTAGGTTCGAATAAGTAGGTTCGTCCAAAACGGGATGGTTATCAGCAGGAGAAGTGTGTTTCGACGTCGCTTGGGCTGCTGTGCGATATAGTAGGCCACCGGCGCCCCCAGAAGCACGCAGCCCAGGACGGATATCGCAGCAATCTTAACCGACCTGAACGCAATCTCGAGAACGGACGAGTTGAATGTTAAGTCTCCATACAGGTCTTTTTGGAAGAAGAGTTTGACATAGGCGGCCACCGAAACTTGCGGCTCGACCCCACCATAGGGACCTGGCGTGAGAAAGGAAAAAACAAGGATGATGGCCAACGGCAGGACTAAGAACCCGACCAGCATCAGCATCGATGGCATGACACCTGCGTAGGTCACAAGAAGCGCGCGCAAAGACTTCATCGGCTTAGCACCCGAATTGCGTTCGGATCTACGGAGACAGCGACATCCGTGCCCACCTCCGCCAAGGGAGAACCATCTTTTAGGTTTTCCGCTTTAAGTGAAATTTCGCTCTGGTCGGCCAAATAAATGCGGTACTCGGTGCTGTCACCCAAATATAAGATATCCTTGACCCGACCGCGCAATCCGCCGGTCAAATCCAGAGATACGGTCGCTTTTTCCGGACGGAAAAAAATTGAGACCTCAGCCCCCTCTGACCTCGCCTCTGTCGTCGGCCCCAACAGGATATCTCCTGTCGACAAGCGGTATCGGGTAAATTCACCATCAACCTTGTCAATTTTTGCATCAAAAAAGTTGGCATCTCCAATAAAGTCAGCAACAAATCGATTTTCTGGATGCTCATAAATCGTTGCCGGGTCCGACACTTGTTGAATGCGCCCATTTGACAGGACAGCGATCCTATCGCTCATTGCAAGTGCTTCCTCTTGGTCGTGCGTGACAAACACAAACGTGATAGAGGTTTCTCTTTGTAGTCGCTTCAACTCGACCCGCATGGACTGCCGAAGTTTGAGATCGAGGGCTGAAAGCGGCTCATCAAGCAACAAGACACGTGGATGAGGGGCAAGAGCACGCGCTAAAGCCACACGCTGCTGCTGCCCACCCGAAAGCTGTTTTGGATAACGCTGCGCGTATTGATCCAACTGCACTAAGTCTAACATTTCCTTTGCAGTCATTTTGGCGTCGCGCTCGGACTTACCTTGACGTCGGAGCCCAAAAGCCACGTTTTCGAGCACCGTCATATGAGGGAATAGAGAGTAGTGTTGGAACACTGTGTTAATTGGACGCTTTTCAGGGGGCAGCGCCGATAGCTCCTCCCCGAACAACTTCAAGTTGCCGCTCGTCACCGTTTCAAAGCCAGCTATGAGCCTTAACAAAGTGGACTTGCCACATCCGGACGGCCCCAACAGTGTGAAGAATTCGTTATCATGCACTTCGAGGTTCGCATTGTGTAATGCGTTTACTGGCGTCTCTCCACTGTAGACCTTACAGAGGTCCGTCATCTCGATTGCAGGTATAACCACGTCTTGTTTGTCCTTCTTTAAATCGGGTTTCGATTCAGGCAGCCGATTTAAAGGCATGTTAGTTGTGGCATTCAGCCTCACTGAATACCTCCGAGAGGGTATGGACCGATTGGTTATGGATTTTGGCGACGCGAGTAAGTCTGCGGGTGTAGGCTTGGCCCCCATCCACTGACGCTGTCCAACGAAACCTCTAGAAACACGAAGGGCGGGCTGGCTACGAAACACAACAGGCCAGAAGTGGGTCGTGTCATGTGTGGACGGCTCCGTTTTCGCAAGGGTTAATTTGATCTGATGGCGATCGTTGCGGGGTGCCGTCATGTGTCCGGCCTGTCGACGCGGCACTTGTGACCGCTGGCCCTTCTGTGGTTGCCGCTCGTAATGCAAGACGTTTCTGAGCCATTTGCGTGTGATTGAGTGCGGTCTTCTGTCAGGCCTTGATGAGCGGTCTATCGAAAGACGCCGGCCGGTATGGTGCTCCGCGGATCAGGTCCAAATCTGATGATCGAGCTCAGATCAGCTCGCGGGCCAGCACTGGTTTTCCTGCTCCAGATCTGTTCGATCCTTTCGCCCATGCAATTCGTCGTTTTCTCACTCTCCCAGCCGCCGGCCTTGGAGTGTCGTTCGGCGCAAATTTTTCACATAGCGACAGCCTCCGCCGGATCCCGACAATCCTCATTTTTCGTCAGCATGGTCCAGATTGCCCGCGCCATCTTGTTCGCCAAAGCAATAGCGATCAACATGCTCGGCTTACTCTCCGGCATCCGCGCCAGCCACGAGCCGAGTGGGTTTGCGTTCCAGCAGGGATCTGACGCAGGCCCAGGTTTGGGTGTCAGTCTCCGCCGCACGTCGCGTCACAGATGTGGCGCCAACGACCAGCAATCGGCGAAGGTACCCATTTCCTATCTTGGACACCCGTCCCAATCGCTCCTTGCCTCCCGATGAATTTTGTCGTGGCACCAGCCCGAGCTAGGCCGCAAACTGGCGGCCGGACTTGCAGACGCTCGGTTCGGGAACACTGGCCGCGAGCGCCATTGCTGTGATGAGGCCTGCGCCCGGGATCGTTTCGAGCCTCTGGCTCGCCTGGCTCTGCCGCTGCCTGGCCATCAGCTGTCGCTTGATCCGCAGGATCTCTTCTGTGAGACTCCCGAGTTGGGCCGCAAGCGATAACAGTGCGGAGCGGGCAAAACTCGGCAGTTCGATGTCATCCGGGTTCTCCAGACGCCCGATGATCTCGACGATCTTTCGGGGCCCTTGGGCCGTGACAATGCCGAACTCCGCGAGATGGGCGCGGATGGCGTTGACGATCATTTCTCTGTCGCATGCGCAAATCCCGCGACCGGTTCGGGACCAAGACAGCCTGTTGTTCCACAGTCTTCACCGGTACATAGCGCATGCTGGGCCGCGCCCCCTCGACGCGGCGCTTTCTGATCTCTGCGGCAAACATCGGTCCAAACCGATGCCACCAGTAGCGAATGGTTTCGTGGCTGACATCCACGCCGCGTTCGTGCAACAGATCCTCGATATTGCGCAATGCCAGAGGGAACCGAACGTAGAGCATGACCTCCAAACGGATGATCTCGGAGCTGGTTTTGAAATACTTGAAAGAAGAGCGTTGGATCATGGGAGGAGGCTACGTGACCGCCCAGCCCTTCTCAAGCTAAGTTCTTCTGACAGTGCCTTTCACGAAAAAGAGCCCTCTACACTAGCGCAACGAAAACTATGTCGGCGCGCGCAGGGTCTCCGAGGGAAGCACGCCAAACATATCGCGATAAGCCGCGGAAAATCTGCCCCAATGGGTGAAGCCGTGATCCATCGCAACCGCCGTCACACTGACCTCACACGGCGCGGCATGATGCAACACTCGGTGGACTGCACTGAGCCGCCAAGCCTGCAACATCGCGTCCAGTCTCAGGCCGGTGACCGCCTGACAAATATGGCGCAAATCGGCGGGTGTGCGTTTACTTACAGCCGCAATGTCGGTGACCGTTAGCATGTCGGCGGGAAGTGAGGAGCAAAGCTCGAACAGATCGCGAAACTGGCGCTCCAAGCCAACGCCGCGGGGGCGCGGGTCTTCGCCGTCGTGGAGCATGGCACTGATCTGATCAAGCGCAAGTTTGGGTGCAAGGGCCAAAAGCTTCTCAGACACATATCCTGCCATTACCCCTTCCAGCAGTGTCAGCGCCCAAGACGAGAGCCCGTAATCGCAATGTGACAAAGTCAGGGCCTCGAGTTTTTCTATTCCGTATTTCTTAAACTCACAGCCCGGCAGACAGATCATCAGATCGTCACATCCCGCCTCCAGAAAAGCGCCATAACACCGCCCCGGCTGATAGAGTTTCGCATTGATATGCCCGGTTCGTTCGCGCGCCGCCGCCAGATCAAAATACAGGTAAACCTGATCTTCGGGCACGGTGAATTCATTTTGGACGGCAAGATTGATCCTCTCGCGCGCCAAGAGCATTCCGGGCAAAGCCAGCCGTGTCACCTGTGCCCGATACGGCCCCACTTGCAAACGCCGGTAGCTCTGCGACCAGCCGGGCAACCACGCCTCCTGCGCGACATCGTCAAAGTAGATCGCGTCGCAGGCGGCGCCATCTCTCAAAAGCGTTTTCCGCTGCATGACCTGCTCCATATCCCCACACCCATAGCCTTGCCGATCCGAGTTCGCGTTCACCCAATGCATAAGAAATGAGCGAGAAATCGGAGGTGCTTGGATAGTCTCACGGGGCTTCGGTTTCCAAAATACCCCCCAAGGGTAAGACCAAGGAACGCCGCCTTTCCCACGAGATGCCCGAGACACAAGACCAAGTGAAAACGCAGGCGGCGCAAGAACAGGGACACTGATGAAAAAAGCCTACACACTGACCGCAATCGCTTCTGCAGCCGCACTGCTCGCAGGATCGGCCTCCGCCGGCACGACCAATGTCGGACTGTCATGGAACAATGACTTTCTTGTTGGCACCAAAAGCCTCAATGACGGCAAACCCGCGCTTCAGGGCTATGCAGAACATTGGTTCGACAACGGATTTTTTGTGGGTGCATGGTTCTCTCAAGTCGACTGGGGTACCGCGGACAAATACGAGATCGATACCTACCTCGGCTATTTCAAAGCCTTCGGCCCGACGACCGTCAATCTCGGACTTGTCGCGTTCAATTACGACGACTACGGCCATGACTATGTTCAGGCTTGGGTCGACTTTGATCACTATTTCACAGAAGACTTCGCGCTCGGGACCAAGATCAAATACGCCTTCGACAACAACTACAATTACGACTGGCGCTATGTTCTGACCTCCGATTACAAGGCCAGCGACAAAACCTCTTTCGCCGCCGAATATCAGATCGACCCGTCCAATGACACGCATGAATGGAAGGTGAGTGCCGCCTATGCGATGACCGATCAGTTCTCTGCGAAAATCACCTATGCAGTCTCCGATTTCGCCAGCGACAAAGTTGGCTTCTCGCTGAACTGGGCGACGTCCTTCGGCGGCTGAGCCCCTCGAAACTTCTGAATATCAGGCTGAACCAGACGCCTCGGCGTCTGGTTTTTTCGTGGCACCTCAAAAAACCACTGTAAAAAACGAGCCCCCAAAGTGGTCAGCCTCACCTGAGTGTTAGTGCATGTGTCCGTCGTCAGATAATTTGGGGCAGTTGGTTGCCTGAACTAAGAGAGGGGCTGGCTCATCCGGTTGGTTTGATTATGCGGCGGAATTGCGGTGAAGCAAGCGTCGCATTTCGATGGTTTTTCGTTTGATCCTCTCTCGTTGTTTTAGAATGGCTTGTCCGCGTCCGAAGTAGACATCGGCGGGCGTGAGGTTATGCAGGCTCTCATGATAGCGCCGGTGGTTGTAATGCTCGACGAAGGCGTCAATTTGGCTGCTGAGTTCGCCGGGCAGGTAATAGTTCTCCAGCAGGATCCGGTTTTTCAGGGTCTGGTGCCACCGCTCGATCTTACCTTGGGTTTGCGGGTGATATGGGGCACCGCGAACATGCTCCATTTTTTGATCTTCCAGCCACTCAGCCAGTTCAACTGAGATGTAACTGGCTCCGTTGTCACTGAGGAGCCGCGGTTTGTGAACGACGGTTGCCTGCTCGCAGCCGGAGGCCTGCAACGCCAGATCCAGCGTGTCGGTGACATCCCCCGCCTTCATCGTGGTGCAGAGTTTCCAGGCGATGATATAGCGACTGTAATCATCCAGGATTGTCGACAGGTAGAACCAGCCCCAACCGATGACCTTCAGATAGGTGAAGTCGGTCTGCCAAAGTTGGTTGGGTCTCGTCGTCTTGTCCTTGAACTCATCGGCGGCGGATAAAACCACGTAAGCCGGGCTTGTGATCAGGTCGTGCTCCTTGAGGACGCGATACACGGAAGACTCTGATACAAAATATTTTTCCGTGTCCGTGAAGCGCACGGCCAGTTCCCGCGGCGACAGTTCGCTTTCCTCCAGCGCCAAGCTAATGACCTTCTTGCGAACAGGCTCGGGAATGCGGTTCCAGACCCGTGACGGCCTCGAACTGCGATCTTCCAGAGCTTCGGGGCCGCCCGATAGATACCGATCATACCCTTTTGACCGGCAGGCGATTTGCAACGCAAATCTGCCGAGAGGGGGCGGTAGAAGGTAGCCCTGGGGATGCCCAGCTTGTCCAAGGTTCGCTTCGTCGGTAAGTGCGACTGCTCGACCAAACGAATGATCTCCAGCTTCTCAGATGCAGGGTATCTCATGCGTCGTCGCCCCCATCCCCGAGAATGCTTTTTTTGAGCAGGCGAAGCTCGAGCGCCTGCTCGGCAACAACTTCTTTGAGTTCGCGAGATTCACGACGCAGGGTTTTGACTTCGGTCGAGTTTGCATCTCGCGCCGTGTCGCCGGCGAGACGCTTCTTGCCGGCCTCGAGGAATTCCTTCGACCAGCTGTAATACAGGCTCTGAGCGATACCTTCCCGGCGACACAGCTCAGAAATGCTGTCCTCACCTTTCAGGCCATCCAACACGATCCTGATCTTCTCTTCCGCTGAATACTGTTTGCGGGTTGCGCGCCGGATGTCTTTGACAACCTTCTCGCCATGGCTCTGTTTGGGGCCGGATTTCTGTCTCATCTTCACTCCTTGGTGGTTACGATGAGCCAGAAATCCTCTCTTATCAAATCGCCCTATGCTGTCCCATTGGCGCTGACGTCACACAGTTACCGACACCGCCGCCACCTTCATGAACGGTGCGGAACTACGCTCCTGGCTGCGCTCGCCCGGCCTCGCGGTCTGGTCGGCGCAACCCGATTGGCCAACTTCTGAGACACAGGCGATGTAGCTCGAATTTATCCAGGAGTTTTCTCCATCGGGCAACCGGACCTGGGCGCAGCGAAATTACCTTGGAAACGTCCAGTGGTTCGCAACATCACCGCCTTCCGGGACACCAGTCAGCCTCTTTCATGGAAACGGCCAACCGCTGGTGCTGTCGCCGGACGGGCGCCGCTCGGCAAGCTACAGCATCCGCTTAACCCGAATGCCCGCGGTCTTCTTCGGGCGAACGTGGCTCAGAACGTTGCCCATCTCGACCTGAGCTATCTCGGCCCCGATGATTTGTGGACCAACTAATGAAGCAATGGCTTCCTTCGCTTCATTATTTTTTCGAACAACTTCTTTCCGCCCATTACGCTGCGGGTTGTTCGAGTGACTGCTCGGCCGACGTCGCTGCGGTTGCCATGCCGCACCACAATTCGCCAGCTTTCCGCTCTTCTCGTCTGATCACTCCCTCTCAGCCAACCATGTTTTCTGCCATAGGTAATAGGCCGATTGGCTGATCGGTGGCCCTTCCAGAACCGCGAGGGTTTTCCATATCTTTGTCCCTTTGTACCCCGCCTCAATCATTTGGATGGCAACAGCTTTTCGCAGATCTGTCATGCTCGGCTTACGCCCCAGACGCTGACCACGGGCCTTGGCCTCTTGCAGTGCGATCTTGGTCCGGTCCGAGAAGCCTTTGCGGTCGAGGCGATTGAGAGCCCTCAGCAAAGTCCTGACTTGAGACTGCCAATCGTTTCGGCTGTCGAATGCCTCATCAAGGCAGCGGATATGAATGCCCAACTCCCGCGCGGCCTCGACCGTGGCGGCGATGCCTTGTGTTGAAAGGTTGAGGTCGCTCAGAGACGGGGCGATCAGTTCCGCGTCTGTACTCAGATCGTGAAGCCAGACGGGCGGTGCATTTGGCTCTTCTGGGTCGGTCGCAAAAATCCGGTCCGTCGGAATGCCTTCCGCTTCAAGCCGTGCAATCGCGAGCTGCCGATCCTCCGCGCTTTGCACACCAGAGATCACGCCATAGCGATTTTCGGACATCGGAGACCTTTCGGAGAGAGCTGAAAACGGAGCGTGTTCGTGTGGGACCTGTGAAGCATCTACTACATCTTGTGCTTTAGAATTTTCTTGACACTTAGATGCGCGTTTATGCTCCAAATATGCACTCTTATGGTCCAATGACACGATTTGGAAAATTGGTGGAGTCGATCGGGATCGAACCGACGACCTCGTCATTGCGAACGACGCGCTCTCCCAACTGAGCTACGACCCCACTTAACGCGTTTTTCTTTTGATCTGAGACAGGAAAAAGAAAAACGCAGTGCAACATACAAGCGTTGCGAGCGCTTCACACCAAATCTGTGACGCAGATTTAATGCGAAACGCTTTCGATTAAAGAATTGGGCATTTCGGGCCGCAAAGTCAAGCGGCCCGCCCCCGGCGTCAGCGCGGCAATTTGCCGTTTTGTTCGACAAAAGCCACAATGTCACGCGCCGGGCGGGCGCCGGCGATGCGGGCCACTTCCTTGCCGCCTTGGTAGAGGATCAGCGCGGGGATGCCGCGAATGCCGTTTTTCATCGACACGTTGGGGTGATCTTCGGTGTTGATCTTGGCAAAGCGCGCGCGGCCCTTAAGCTCCTGCGCCGCTTTCGCGAATTCCGGCGCCATCATTCGGCACGGCCCACACCACGGCGCCCAAAAGTCCACCAGCACCGGCAGATCATCCTTTTTCGACAGCGCCTCAAGCCCCTTAGGGTCGAGTTCTGCCACTTTGCCGGACATCAGCGGCTCACCACAGGTGCCACATTTCGGACCTGCGGTGAGTTTTGCCACGGGAACACGGTTGACTTGACCACAGGTCGGACAGGCCAGTTTCACATCGGTTTTCTCAAGAGCGGCGGCCATGGCCTGCCTCCTTTCACATTCAGACTGCAGAATATATGCAACCTGACACAACTCTGTTCAAGAGGGCGAACTGTCTCTGTTTCGACCTGCGATCACAGCCTCACTCCGCCGCTTCGATATAGCTCTCGGGCGGCGGGCAGAGGCAGATCAGATTGCGGTCGCCATAGGCGTTGTCGACGCGGCCCACAGGCGGCCAATATTTGTCGACGCGGAAGGCGCCCGGCGGGAAGCATCCCTGTTCGCGCGGATAAGGCCGATCCCAGTCGGCGACCAGATCATTGACCGTATGCGGCGCGTGTTTCAGCGGGTTGTTGTCTTGCGGCAGCTCACCCGCCTCGATCTGTGCGATCTCATGACGGATCGACAACATGGCCTCACAGAACCGATCCAACTCGGCCTTGGTCTCGCTCTCCGTCGGCTCGATCATCAAGGTGCCGGGGACAGGGAAGGACATGGTCGGCGCGTGAAACCCGCTGTCGATCAGGCGTTTTGCGATGTCATCGACGGTGACGTCCGTGGTCTTCTCAAAAGCGCGCGGATCGACGATGCACTCATGCGCCACACGACCCTGTTTGCCTTTGTAAAGCACCGGGAAAGCGTCGCTCAGCCGCGCGGCAATGTAGTTGGCGTTCAGGATCGCCACCTTTGTCGCCTGCGTCAGACCCGCGCCGCCCATCAGCATGCAGTACGCCCAGGAGATCGGCAGGATCGAGGCGGAGCCGAAATTCGCCCCCGACACCGGGCCCATATCTCCGGAGCCATCCGGGGCACCGGGAAGGAAGCGGGCAAGGTGCGCTTTGACACCGATCGGCCCCATGCCCGGACCGCCGCCGCCATGCGGTATGCAGAAGGTCTTGTGCAGGTTGAGGTGCGACACGTCGGAGCCGATCTCGCCGGGTTTCGCGAGGCCCACCAAGGCGTTGAGGTTCGCGCCATCGAGATAGACCTGCCCGCCATGGTCATGCGTGATGCGGCAGACCTCTTTCACCGTCTCCTCAAACACGCCATGCGTCGAGGGGTAGGTGATCATGCAGGCGGCGAGTTTATCCCCCGCCGCTTCGGCCTTGGCGCGGAAATCTTCAAGATCAACATCGCCATTTTCGGCGGTTTTCACCACCACGACCTTGAGGCCGACCATCTGCGCGGAGGCCGGGTTGGTGCCATGCGCGGACATCGGAATGAGACAGATATTGCGCCCGCCCTGCCCGTTTGCACGATGGTAAGCCCGAATGGTCAAAAGCCCGGCATATTCGCCCTGCGCGCCGGAATTCGGCTGCATCGACATGGCATCATAGCCGGTGATTTCGCAGAGCTTCGCGCTCAGATCGTCGATCATGTAGCGATAGCCTTCGCTCTGATCCTCCGGCGCGTAGGGGTGAATGGCGTTGAATTCCGGCCAAGTGATCGGCATCATTTCGACGGCCGCGTTGAGCTTCATCGTACAAGACCCAAGCGGGATCATCGCGCGGTCCAATGCCAGATCGCGGTCGGCCAGACGCCGCATATAGCGCATCATTTCGCCCTCGGCACGGTTCATGCCGAAGATCGGATGCTCCAGATAGGCGCTCTCGCGCACAAGCTTTTCCGGGAAACCGAGGCCGGGGAAACCGTTTGGCACCTCCGCCTCATGGCCGAAGGCCCGCCAAACCTTGGAAATCACCTCGTCATCGGCCATTTCGTCCATCGAAATCCCGATCCGATCCTTGCCCACCTTGCGCAGGTTCAGACCTTCGGAAACAGCAGAGCGCAGGATCACGCCCTGCATCGCGCCGACCTCGACCGTGATCGTGTCGTAAAACGCGGCGGGCGAGACTTTGAAGCCTTCGGATTTGAGACCCTCGGCCAGTTTCACCGCCTTGGCGTGAATCTGTTCGCCAATGGCGCGCAAACCCTGCGGCCCGTGGAAGACGGCATAGAAGGACGCCATGACGGCGAGCAAGGCCTGCGCGGTGCAGACGTTCGAGGTCGCCTTTTCACGGCGGATATGTTGTTCACGGGTCTGGAGCGACAGGCGGTAAGCACGGTTGCCGCTGGCATCCACAGACACGCCGACGATGCGGCCGGGCATCGACCGTTTCATCTCGTCCTTGCAGGACATGAAGGCGGCATGCGGTCCACCGAAGCCCATCGGCACACCAAAACGCTGCGCCGAGCCGACGGCAATGTCGGCATCCATCGCGCCCGGTTCCTTGAGCATCGTGAGCGCCATCAGGTCGGTCGCCATGACCGCCACGGCTTTGACCTCATGCAGCGCGGCGATCTGGGCGGTGAAATCCTGCACATCGCCGTAGGTGCCGGGATATTGGAAGATCGCGCCGAAAACATCTGCGGGCACCAAAGCGCGAGGATCGGCGATGATCAGCTCGATCCCCAGAGGAGCCGCGCGGGTTTTCATCACCTCGATGTTCTGCGGATGACAGTTCTCGTCGATGAAAAACGCCTTGGCCTTCGATTTCGCGACGCGCTGCGCCATGGTCATCGCCTCGGCGCAGGCGGTGGCCTCGTCCAAGAGAGACGCGTTAGCGACCGGCAGGCCGGTGAGGTCGCTGACCATGGTCTGGAAGTTCAGCAAAGCCTCCAACCGCCCCTGCGCGATCTCCGGCTGGTAGGGCGTGTAGGCCGTGTACCACGCGGGATTTTCGAGGATATTGCGCTGGATCGCGGGCGGCGTGGCCGTGCCGTAGAAGCCCTGCCCGATCAGAGAGGTCATCACAAGATTGCGTTTGGCCACCTTGCGGATATGGCCCAGAACCTCATGTTCGGTCATCGGCGCCCAGTCGAGCGGCTCCATCTGACGGATCGCCATCGGCACGGTCTCGTCGATCAAGGCATCGAGAGACGTGGCGCCGATCACTTTGAGCATTTCGGCCATCTCGTCGGGAGACGGGCCGATGTGCCGGCGGTTGGCGAAATCATAGGGGTTATAGCTCGACGGGGTATAGGCCACGGTGCGCGTTCCTTACGAGATGAAGTCTTTGTATTCCGCTTCCGACATGAAGTCGTCGAGCGCGGAGAGGTCTTCGATCTTCATTTTAAAGAACCACGCGTCGCCCATCGGGTCCTCGCCGACCTTGCCCGGATCTTCAGTCAGCGGGTCGTTCACCTCGACGATTTCACCGTCCAGAGGTGCCAAAATGTCGGAGGCGGCTTTGACGCTTTCGATCACCACGACCTCATCGTCTTTCGACACGGTGGTGCCTTCCTCGGGCAGTTCGATGAAGACCACATCGCCCAGTTGCTCGGCGGCGTGTTCGGTGATGCCGACAACGATCAGATCGTCCTCGACGCGGAGCCATTCGTGTTCTTCGGTGAATTTGATGTCAGCGGCCATAGTCTTGGTCCCTATAGAGTTTAGCGTTTGTAAGAGGTGGCGTGGAACGGCATCGGAGCGACCGTCACAGGCAGGCGTTTGCCGCGCAGTTCCGCGAAGATTTCGGTGCCGTTTTGGCAGAAAGCGATAGGCAGATAGCCCATAGCAACGGGGCATTGGGCCGAGGGGCCAAAGCCGCCAGAGGTGATTTCGCCGATCTGGTCGTCGCTCTCAGCGGTGGCAAAAAGCGGCGTGCCCTCGCGCATCGGCGCGCGGCCTTGCGGCAGAAGGCCAACGCGTTTGCGCTCTGCGCCGTTATGAAGTTCTGAGAGGATACGATCCGCGCCGGGGAAGCCGCCTTCGCGGGCACCACCGGAGCGGCGCACCTTTTGGATCGCCCAGGCGATATTGCCCTCGACCGGCGAAGTTGTGGCGTCGATGTCATGGCCATAGAGGCAGAGCCCGGCTTCCAGCCGCAGGCTGTCGCGAGCCCCGAGCCCGATGGGGTCGACCTCGTCCATGGCAACCAGTTTTTCGGCGATGTCCGTCGCAAGAGCGGCGGGGATCGAGATTTCAAACCCATCTTCGCCAGTGTAGCCGGAGCGCGAAATCCACCACTCGACGGCATCAACCGTGATGCGCACGGAATCCATGAATTTCAACTCCGTGACCTGCGGCACCAAACGCGCCAGCGCCGCCTCGGCCATCGGGCCTTGCAGCGCCAAAAGCGCGCGGTCGGTGATTTCGGTGACCGTGATATGATCCGGCAGGGCGGCATTCAGATGCGCGATGTCTTCCACCTTACAAGCGGCGTTCACGACCAGAAACAGCCCGTCGCCGGTGTTGGAAATCATCAGATCGTCGAGAATGCCACCCGTCTCATCGATGAAAATCCCATAGCGTTGACGCCCCGGCGCAAGGCCCAGAACATCCACGGGCACGATGCTTTCCAAGGCCAGAGCCAGCGCCTCAACCCCTTCAGGAGAGGTGAGCATCACCTGCCCCATATGCGACACATCGAAAAGCCCCGCGCCCGCCCGCGTGTGCAGGTGCTCTTTCATCACGCCCATGGGATATTGCACCGGCATTTCATAGCCCGCGAACGGCACCATCTTGGCGCCCTGCGCGATGTGAAACTCATAGAGCGGTGTGCGCATGAGCGCCGTCGCCTGATCCGACATTCTATCCCCTTTGCATCTCTGTGGCACCACGACCCTAAGCCGTCGGTGCCGTTTTGATGCCCCCTCTGTCCTATGTGCCTGAGATCGTTATCCCTTCGGCGGAGGTTTCACACCCCTCTCTCCAGAGTCCTTGACCGTGCGAAGGTCCGTTTACCTGAGAGTTTTCCGGGGCGGTTGCTCCTTCGGTAGGGATGTCCCTTCTCCCAACGCACGATTTGCGGCGACATTATGCAAGCGCAAGATTCGGGACAAGCCGAAAATATTTCCGATAGGAAACTTACGACATTTCGACAGTAAAAAGCCGCCATGCGGGCGATCCCGAGGCGGCTTTTTGTGTGATTTTGAACAGAAGCGATTAAAGTGTCGGCTTTTTCTGCATCAGCGGCAGGACGTTGGACATGTCCGGGCCATGCGCCATGCCGGTCACGGCCTTGCGCAGCGGCATGAACAGACCCTTGCCCTTACGGCCCGTCGCCTCTTTCACAGCCGTCGTCCACTCTTTCCAACTGTCCGCCGTGTAGGGCGGCTCGGGCAGCATGGCGAAGGCCTCATTGATGAAGTCCTTGTCCTCATCGTCGACCAGCGGCGCGGCCCCATCGCGGAACAACTCCCACCAGCCTTTCATATCGGCTTTGACAGTGATGTTTTCACGCACGACGGTCCAGAACGGCTCGGCGATTTCCGCAGGCACACCGAGTGCGGCCACGTCGTCCGCGACATCCGCAAAGGGTTTCGCGTGGTTGATCTGCGACGTCAGGGAGAACAGGTCCTGGCTGTCGAATTTCGTGGGTGCTGCGCCGAAGTGCGACAGATCGAAGCCTTCGATCAGCTCCTCCATGGAGGTCCGAAGCTCGACCGGCTGCGACGAGCCGAGACGCGCCATCAGGGACAAAAGCGCCATCGGTTCGACCCCCGCCGCGCGCAAGTCGCGCAAGGACAAAGTGCCGAGACGTTTCGACAGCGCCTCGCCTTGCGGGCCAGTGAGCAAAGAGTGGTGCGCAAAAGACGGGACTGAGCCGCCAAGTGCTTCGATGATCTGAATTTGCGTCGCAGTGTTGGTCACGTGGTCAGAGCCGCGCACGATGTTGGTCACGCCGAAATCGACGTCATCGCAGACGGAGGCCAGCGTGTAGAGGAACTGCCCGTCGGCGCGGATCAGCACCGGATCGGACACGGAGGCCGCATCGATTGAGATGTCGCCCAGAATGCCGTCATTCCACTCGATGCGCTCCTGATCGAGCTTGAAGCGCCAGACACCATCGCCACGCTCGGCCCGCAGCGCGTCTTTTTCGGCCTCAGTGAGCGCCAAAGCGGCCCGGTCGTAAACCGGCGGCTTGCCCATATTGAGCTGTTTCTTGCGCTTCAGGTCCAGTTCGGTCGGCGTCTCAAACGCCTCATAGAAACGGCCTTTCTCGCGCAGCTCATCGGCGGCGGCGTGGTAGCGGTCCAGACGCTCGGATTGCTTTTCGAACCGATCCCAAGTGAAGCCCAGCCATTCGAGATCTTCGAGAATGCCATCGGCATATTCCTGTTTCGAGCGCTCCTGATCCGTATCGTCGAGACGCAGAATGAACTGCCCCCCGGCCTTGCGGGTGATCAGATAGTTGAACAGCGCAGTGCGCAGGTTGCCGACATGAATAAAGCCCGTGGGCGAAGGCGCGAAACGTGTGACGATCATCGTGGGTCTCCTGTTGCGCTTCCTCTTTCATATCGCGACCAAAGAGTCCATATCGGAGCCAGTCCCAACCGGAGGTCAGACATGTCTTCACCGCTTCTTGATGCAACCGCGCCCGATCTCGATGTAATCGAGGACATCGCCCGCGCCACGATGAACGACCTGCCGCCCGCGTTCAAAGTGCTGGCCTCGAATGTGTCGCTCACCGTGATGGATTTCGCACCGGAGGATTTGCTGGCCGAGATTGGCCTCGAAGACCCCTTTGAGCTCACCGGGCTCTATACCGGCATTCCGATGACCGAGAAATCGACGATGGATCAGGCCATGGCGCCCGATACAATCTGGCTGTTTCGTCGGCCCATTCTGGACGAATGGTGCATGCGTGGGAATGTGACGCTGCAGCAGATGGTGTCCCATGTCACCGTGCATGAGTTGGCGCATCATTTCGGCTGGTCGGATGAGGACATCGCCACGATCGACAAATGGTGGGAATACGACTGAGTGCCTCAGCTAAGCCGCTGACGCAATTGTCATCCTGCCGATGAGAAGCTGTGCTATTCTGATGTCAATCTTATCCGAAACCGGAGCACGCACATCATGAAAAACTCTTCTCTGAGAACGCCTTATCTGTCCCGCCGCCATCTTTTGCTGGGCGCCGCCGCTGTGCCCGTGGCCGCCAGCCTGCCCTTCGGCGCCCGCGCCGAGGCGCCGATGATGGGCGCGGCTCTCGCTCCCTATCGTCGCTTCACACTCGGGAATTTCGAGGTCACGACGCTTTTGGCCGGCACCCGCACCGTGCCCGACCCGCACACGATCTTTGGCCTCAATGCCTCTGACGAAGAGTTTGCCGCCGCCTCTGAGGCCGCCTTCATCCCCTCTGATGCCGCGCAGTTTTTCTTTACGCCGACGCTGGTGAATACCGGTTCGGAACTCATACTCTTTGACACCGGCATGGCCCCCGAAGGCATCGTGAGCGCGCTTGAGGCCGCCGGTTATACCGCCGATCAGGTCGACCGCGTGGTGATCACCCATATGCATGGCGACCACATCGGCGGCATCTATGCGGACGCCCCGACATTCGCCAATGCCGCCTATTCCACGGGGTCTGTGGAGATGGATCACTGGGACATGTCCGGCAACGACGGGTTCGAGGCCAA
Source organism: Celeribacter naphthalenivorans (assembly GCF_020524585.1). GTDB lineage: Bacteria > Pseudomonadota > Alphaproteobacteria > Rhodobacterales > Rhodobacteraceae > Celeribacter > Celeribacter naphthalenivorans. The sequence goes on along the minus strand of NZ_JAIVLK010000004.1, from coordinate 61,825 downwards.
GATCCGGCCCCTGCAAGACCAGTTCGACCTTTTGGACGATGGCTCTGACCTCACCTCCGGCATCACCGCCATGGCCGCTTTCGGTCACACGCCGGGGCATATGGCCTTTCATCTGGAAAGCGAAGGGGAGCGCCTGATCCTCGGCGCGGATTTCGCCAACCATTACGTCTACTCGCTGGCCAACCCGGATTGGGAGGTGCTCTACGACACCGACAAAGCGATGGCCGCCACCACCCGCCGCAAGCTTTTGGACATGATGGCTGCGGACCGCGTGCCCTTTATCGGCTATCACATGCCCTTCCCGGCACTGGGCTATGTCGCCGCGAAAGACGGAAATTTCGAATATGTTCCGGCCAGTTACCAGACCATGATCGAAGGCTAAAATCACAAACACTTGGGCGGTGCGGCAAGTTTCATAAAGAGGCTTGCCGCTTCGCGTTTCAGACCGGCGACAAAGAGCTGGTGTCACATATCATTTGCAAATTCATTAGACAGTGCATAGCGGGACTGCGTAAAAAACACGCGTGAAGCAGGGCAATGTGACCTGCATCAATGATGTTAACGCTAGCGGCGCTAAGATCAGCCAAAAGTGAGAGAGTCGTGACAAGGGAGACACCCATGGCCCATATCCTGACCATCACATTGAACCCGACCGTGGACCTGTCCACCACGACCGCAAGCGTCGAAGCGGGGCCGAAACTGCGCTGTGTCACGCCGGAGGCCGATCCCGGCGGCGGCGGCATCAACGTGTCGCGCGCGATCAAATTTCTGGGCGGCGAAAGCACTGCCTTTACCGCCGTCGGCGGCGAAACAGGCGCACAGCTTTTGCGGCTTTTGGCAAAAGAACATGTGCGCTTCACCGCCTTTTCCGTCACCGGCGGCGCGACGCGGCAATCCATCGCCGTCACCGAACAGGAGACCGGACAGCAATACCGCTTTGTCATGCCCGGGCCCTATTGGAACCACGAGATGGTCAACGAGTCGCTCAACGCCATCGCACAAGCCGCGCCCGCGAGCGGCGTCGTCGTGCTCTCCGGCTCACAGCCGCCGGGCGTGCCGATGGATTACCCGGCCCGTCTGGCGCGTCATCTGGCCGCGAAAGGCGTGCAGCTTTTTGTCGACACTTCGGGGCAGCCGTTGCACGAATTGGTGAAACACACGGCCAATCCCTATGTGCTCAGAATGGATGATGTCGAGGCGGAGGATTTGGCGGGGCGCCCGCTTCCGACGCGCGAGGACACGGCGGATTTCGCCTCGGAACTGGTGGCCAAAGGTGTCGCCGAAAACGTCATCGTGGCGCGCGGCGCAGATGGCTCGACGCTTGCCAATGCGACCGGGCGCTGGCACGCCTCTCGGGCGATCAATCCCGAAGAGGTGGTCTCCGCCGTGGGGGCGGGCGACAGTTTCGTGGGGGCGTTTTCTCTAGCGCTCACCCGTGGCGATACGATGCAAGAGGCGCTGTGTTTCGGCACTGCCGCCGCCTCCGCCGCCGTCTTGAGCGCGGGGACGCAGCTTTGCTCCTCCAAAGAGGTGGCGCGACTTTTGCCGGGCTGCGACTTGATTGCGCTCTGAGGCTTACGCACCCTCGGCAGAGGCCAAGGCGAGACCATCGACGACCGCCGTAAAGGCCTCTCCGCGCAGTGCACGGGCCTCGGGCAGCACGGTCTGGCAGGCCGCTTCGACCACATGCATAAGGCTCGACCCGCCGACATAGACGACCGCGCCGACGGCGTCTGCCTTGAGGCCCGCAAGCGACAGGGTGGCCGTGATCGCCTCTGAAAGCTCAGCCCTGTAACCTGCCAAATCCTCGGCCAAAGCGGCGGGGGTCAAGGGCGCAGACAGGCCCTTTTCAATGAGCGCCAGATCAATCTGGGACGCGGCCCCGCCATTGGCGCCGATCTTCGCCGCCTCGACGGCGAAAGCAACATCATGGCCCAGCTCCGCCTCGATCACCTCGACGAGACGTTCGAGTTTTTCCGGCTCCACCGCGTGGGCATGAAGATCCTCAACTTTCGTCAACGTGTCGCGGGTGTAAAGAAAGGGGATGTTTTGCCAGGTCGCGAGATCGTTGAAAATCTGCGTCGGCATCGGCAAAAGCCCCTTGCCAAAGGTGCGCTTCAATTCGGTGCCTGCGCCCAAGAGCGGCATGGCATGCGCAAGGCTCAGCGCGCGGTCGAAATGCGTGCCGCCAAGGCGAATACCGTGGGAGGCCAGCACCTCGACCTTGCCGTTTTCCTTGCGAAACAGCGTGAAATCCGAGGTGCCGCCGCCGATGTCGACGACCAAGCCGATCTCGCCCGATTGCAAATCCTTGGAGGCCAGCGCCGCCGCTTCGGGTTCGGCCAGAAAGCGGATGCGGGAAAACCCGGCCATCTCATAGGCCTCGCGCAGATCACGTTCGGCCTGCGCGTCGCGCTCGGCATCTTTTGAATGAAAATGCACCGGACGACCGGACACGACGCCCGTGACAGGTTGGCGAAGCTGCTCTTCGGTGCGGGTTTTGAGCACGGTCAGGAATTGCGCGATGACGTCCAAGAGGCTCTGACGCTTGCCGCCGATGGGGCGGGTTTCGCGCAAAAGAGGCGTGCCCAACACGGATTTGAGCGCCCGCATATAGCGGCCCTCGTCGCCGTCGATCAGCGCCCTATTCGCCGCCGAACCAAGCCGCATTTGACCACGCGGGTCGAAAAACACCGCCGTCGGCAGGGTCTTTTCCCCGGGCTCAAGTTCGACAAGCCAGGGCGTACCATTGACCGCAAGGCCCAGCGCAGAATTCGATGTGCCGAAATCGATGCCAACCGTGAGTTCCATAGCGCGCCTCCTTATCAGAAAGCGCGCTGTCTAACGCCGCACATCGCACAGGGCAAGGGGGACGCGTTAGCTCGGGTCGCGCCAGCGGCTTGCGATCGGATAGCGACGATCCAACCAGAAGGCGCGCGGTGTCAGACGGGTGCCCGGCGCGGATTGGAAGCGTTTATACTCGGAGATATAGAGCAGATGCTCCACGCGCTTGACGGTCGCCCGATCAAAGCCTGCCTCCACCAGATCGGCCACGCTTTCTTCGCGATCCACCAGACCTTCGAGGATCGCGTCCAGCACCTCATAGGGCGGCAGGCTGTCGTCATCGCGCTGATCGGGCCGCAGCTCCGCCGAGGGCGGTTTGGCGATGATCGTAACGGGGATGACCTCGCCTTCGGGGCCTTTCATCCAATCGCGATGATTGGCATTGCGCCAGCGGCATTGCTCGAAGACACGCGTTTTGTAGAGGTCTTTGATCGGATTATAGCCGCCATTCATATCGCCATAAATCGTGCAATAGCCGACCGCGACCTCAGATTTATTGCCTGTTGTCAGCAACATAGAGCCGAACTTATTGGACAGTGCCATGAGCAAAAGCCCGCGAAGGCGCGACTGGATGTTTTCCTCGGTCGTATCAAACGGCAGATCGCCAAAGATCGGCGCGAGCGTGTCGGTGATCGCATCGCGGCCCTGAGAAATCGGCACGAAATCGTAGCGACAGCCGAGACGATTGGCGATGTCCTTGGCGTCATCCAGCGAGCCTTGGGACGTGTATTCCGACGGCAGCATCACGCAGTGAACATTCTCGGCGCCCAGCGCATCGGTGGCAATCGTGGCGACAATCGCCGAGTCGATACCGCCGGACAGGCCCAGAACGACCTTTTTGAAACCGGTCTTGCCAAGATAATCGCGCAGGCTCTCGACCATGGCGCGATAGTCCTGCTCCCACTCATCCGGCTGAGGGGTCACCTCGCCCTCACGCGCCACCCAGCGCCCGTCGGCTTTCTCGAAATCCACATGGCGCAACTCTTCGGCAAAGGCGGGCAGGATATGCGCCGGTTTGCCATGACGATTGAGCACGAAAGAGCCACCATCAAAAACCTGATCGTCCTGACCGCCGACCATGTTCAAATACACCAGAGGCACATCGTTCTCGATCACGCGCGACACCATATGGGTCAGCCGCGTGTTGAATTTGTTGCGATAATAGGGCGAGCCATTGGGCACGATCAAAATCTCCGCCCCGCTTTCAACCTGCGCTTCGGCGACGTCCTCGTACCAGGCATCCTCGCAGATCGGCGAGCCGATGCGCAGCGGGCCGATGGCATAGGGGCCTTCGATGGGACCGGACGCAAAGAGGCGTTTCTCGTCGAAGACCTTGTAATTCGGCAGGTGATGTTTGCGCAGCACCTGTTTCACGCGGCCCTCAGCCAGAATCCAATAGCCGTTGTAAAGCGCATCGCCATAGGAATAGGGCGCGCCCAGACCAATCGCGGGACCATCCACAGTCAAAGCGGCCAGTTCCTCGACCTTGGCCATGGCCGTGTTCACCAAAACGGGCTTCATCACCAGATCCTGCGGCTGATAGCCGATCAGGAACAGCTCCGGAAAGACGATCATATCGGCGCCTGCCGCTTTGGCCTCGGCATAGGCGGCACGCACCTTGTCGGCATTGGCATCGATCGCACCCACACTCGGGTTGAGCTGGGCTAAGGTCAGGCGAAAGGTCTCGGTCATGGCACTCATGTATCCTGAAGTCTCACGCATGGTTTAGCAGAATGACGCCCAAGGGAAAGGCGCTCACGGGAAAAACATTTGAAGACCGCGTGTCTTACCCCTAGTCTGGCGCGCGACAGGGCCCCCGACAGGATGCGGAAGGTCCAGAATTTAGAACAAGTCCACCTAGCGCCTCTTGGCGGCACAGGCAGACACATGACCTCATCGGGAATGGGACGTAAGACAGTGACACGAATGCGCATCACGCTTTTCGCGGCAACGATGATCGGGGCCATGCCAGCCCTGCCAACGGCCATGTTGGCGCAAGACAGCGGAAAAGTGGAGACCCGCCAGTTCGAAGAAGGCGGGATTTACGAAGGCACGTTCAAGGACGGCTTGCAGGACGGTGTCGGCACCTACAGCCTGCCGAACGGCTATGAATACACCGGCGAATGGGTGATGGGCGAGATCAAGGGCCAGGGCCTTGCGCGGTTTACCGACGGCTCGGTCTATGAGGGCGCCTTTGCCAAGGGGAAACCCGACGGCTTTGGCAAGATCACCTATGCGGACGGCGGCACCTATGAGGGCGACTGGGCCGAAGGCGAAGCCACCGGATCGGGCGTTGCAGTCTATGCCAATGGCGTGAAATACGAGGGCGGTTTTCTGGCTGCCAAGCACCACGGACAAGGACGCCTGGAGAGCCCCACCGGCTATATCTACGAAGGCGGCTGGGTCAACGGCGTCAAGGAAGGCCGTGGCACGATCACCTATCCCGAAGGCGCCACCTATGAGGGCGAAATGGCCCGCGACATGCGCCACGGGCCGGGTGTTCTGACCACCGACGAGGGGATGATTCTCGACTGCAACTGGGTGGACAACCAGTGCAACGGCCAAGGCACGATCACGCAGCCCAACGGCGATGTCTTCACCGGCGAGCTGGTCGGCGGCAAACGTCAGGGCGAGGGCAAAGTGACCTACGCCAATGGCGACGTCTATGAAGGCAGCTTTGACGACGACAAACGTGACGGCCAAGGCACCTTTACCGGCGCGGACGGCTACCTCTATGTCGGCGCATGGACCGAGGGGCGGATCGAGGGTCAGGGTCAGGTGACCTACCCGGACGGTTCCGTCTATATCGGCGACTTCCTCGATGACCTGTCACACGGCAAGGGCAAAATCACCTATCCCAATGGCACGACCTATGAGGGCGATTGGCAATATGGCGTGATCGACGGCACGGGCGTGGCGCGCTATGCGGGCGGGCTGACCTATGAGGGCGAGTTCCGGAACGCGCAGAACCACGGCAAGGGCAAGATGACCTATGCTGACGGCTTCGTCTACGACGGCGACTGGGTCGATGGCCAGCGTCAGGGCAAAGGCAAAGCCACCTATGTCGACGGCACGGTCTACGAGGGCGATTACGCGGCGGGCAAACGCGACGGGATCGGCACGATTCAGATGGCTTCAGGGTTCTCCTATACCGGCGAGTGGAAAGACGGCGAAATTCAGGGCCGCGGCAAGGCAACCTACCCCAATGGCGACAGCTATGAGGGCATGTTCGTGGCCGGAAAATCCAACGGTCACGGCACGATCACCTATGCCGATGGCAAAGTGGTGTCGGGCGAATGGGTCGATGGGGCTTTGGTGTCTGAGGATGCGCCCGAGACGGAGACGCCTGCGGCCTCTGAATAACCCTAAACAGTTTCCCCTTTTGAGAGGCGGTCCAGAAATGCGGCCGCCTCTTTCAATATCACCGCACGCTTCCCCTCATCCATCCGATCCCAGGTCCGATACATCTGGCTCATGCGAGGATTGCCTTTGAACCGCTCACGGTGGTGGTCGAGGAAGTGCCAATAGAGCAGGTTAAAAGGACAGGCCCCCTCCCCCGTCTTCTGCGTCACTGAATAGGCGCAGGCACCGCAATAATCCGACATCTTGTGGATGTAATTGCCCGAGGAAATATAGGGTTTCGACGCGATCACCCCGCCGTCGGCGAATTGGCTCATCCCCACCGTGTTGGGCGCCTCGACCCACTCGAAAGCGTCGATATAGACGGCGAGATACCATTCATGCACCTCCTTCGGATTAACTCCGGCCAAAAGTGCGAAATTGCCCGTCACCATGAGGCGCTGAATGTGGTGGGCATAGGCGTCTTCGCGGGTCTGAGCGACCGCGTGCGACAGGCAATTCATCCGGGTCTCAGCGCCCCAATAGAGCGCCGGCAGGCCGCGTTGATGGTTGAGCTTATTCTGATGCGGATAGTCGGGGCCTTTGAGAAAATACAGCCCCCGCACATATTCACGCCAGCCGAGGATCTGCCGGATGAAGCCCTCGGCGGAGTTGATCGGCACTTTGCCGTCGCGGTAGCGTTTCTCGACCGCGCGGCAGAGCGCCAGCGGTTCCAAAAGACCGATGTTGAGATAGGCGGACAAAAGCGAGTGATGCAGCACGCGGTCATTTGAGAGCATCGCGTCCTGATAGGTGCCGAAATCCTGCAAATGATGGTCGAGGAAATGCTGCTGCGCGCGGTCCGCGTCTTGGCGTGTCACGGCATAGGTGAACGGGCGCAGCTCTCCGAAATTTTCGCCAAACCGAGCCTCGACCAGATCGAGGACCTCGCGGGTGATGTCGTCCGGCTCGAACGTCAGAGGCTTGGCCCGGAACAGATCATCCGAGGCGGGTTTGCGATTGTCGTGGTCGAAATTCCATTGCCCACCTGAGGGCGCGTCACCCTCCATCAACAACCCGGTCTTGCGCCGCATTTCACGGTAAAAATACTCCATCCGAAGCACCTTGCGCCCCTCGGCCCAGCCCGCAAACTCCTGTTCTGTCGCAATAAATCGCGTGTCCGGCAATTGCCGCACCGGGATAGCGCTTTCCTCGGCCTCCAGGCGCAATCGCCATTCCCCGGCCTCAGTCATGACAATCTCATCCGCGCCGTGGTCTTGCGCCCGACGTCGCGCTTCGCCCAAAAGCGACTGCGCATTGTCCGCATCATCGAGCTTTGTGTAGGCCACCTGCCAGCCCGCCGCGCGCAGCTCTTTGGCGAAATGGCGCATGGCGGCAAAGATCAGCGCGATCTTTTTCGGGTGATGCCGGACGTAATCGGTCTCGTCGGCAACCTCTGCCATGACGACCAGATCACGGGTCTTGTCGCCTTCTTTGAGCGACGACATCTGAGGCGAGAGCTGATCGCCAAGGATCAGAATGACACGGCTCACCACGGCACCTCGTCGCCTTTCCAGTCATAAAACCGCCCGGTGTCGCCCGCGCCCCGCGCCGCCATGACGTCGATCAGATGTCCGGCGGCGTCCTCCGGGCTCAACTTGTCACGGCTGTAGCCTTCGGTGAATTTTGTGGCCACCGTGCCTGGGTGGTAGGCGATGAGGCAGGCCTCATTGTGACTGCGCGCGATCTCGATCGCCGCCGTGCGGGTCAATTGATTGGCCGCCGCCTTCGCCGCGCGGTAGCTGTACCAGCCGCCCATATGATTGTCGCCAATAGAACCGACCCGCGCAGTTAGAACCGCCACCACCGAGGGCGCATCTTTTGGCAAGAGCCGAGGCAATTCGCGCAGGATCAAAGCCGGGCCGATGGCATTGGTGGCGAATTGATCCAACAGCGCCTCGGCACTCAACATCCGCAAAGATTTCTCCGGCGGAGCCCCGGCCCCGTCGAGTTTTCCCGTGGCAATCACCGCCCGCTCGAACGGACCTTCGAGGGCGCCCAGATGCCGTGCCACGCTGTCGGGATCGGACACGTCCAACCCGTCTTCGCGCCGCGACAGGCCTGTGACCGCCATCCCCTGAGCCGTGAAACCACGACAGACAGCCGCACCAATCCCGCCCGAGGTCCCAATGACCAATGCTCTCATCTCTTTATCCTCTCAGAGACAGTACGCCTCCGCGCTCAATATGGTTCAAAATCAGACTTTTGGATTTTTGGGGTTTTCAAGCCGCCCGCGCGGAGTATATTCCGACCCCATGACGAGCACGACACATATCGCGGCATGCCATTTTGCCTTGCCCCCGCACGCTGGTGCGGCGCTTCGTCGTGGCCTCCTCCTTCTTAGCTGCCTCTGAGCGTGCCGACGGCGCGATGCTCAGAGGTGACCGCATGCGCCGGAGAGAAACGCTAAGGACTAAAAGAGAGATTTCAAAATGACCGAGACATCCAAACAGGACCGCGTCCTGATTTTCGACACGACCCTGCGGGACGGCGAACAATCCCCCGGCGCGACCATGAGCCACAATGAAAAGCTCGAGATCGCCGCCATGCTCGACGAGATGGGCGTGGACATCATCGAGGCGGGCTTTCCGATTGCCTCCGAGGGCGATTTCGAAGCGGTCAGCGAGATCGCGAAGAATTCCAAGAACTCCGTGATCTGCGGTCTGGCCCGCGCCAGCCTGCGTGACATCGACCGCTGTATGGAAGCCGTGCGTCACGCCGCGCGTCCGCGGATTCACACGTTTATCGGCACCTCGCCCCTGCACCGTGACATCACGGCGCTGACGATGGACGAGATGGCCGACAAGATCCACGAAACCGTGACCCACGCCCGCAACCTGACGGACAACGTGCAATGGTCGCCGATGGATGCGATCCGCACCGAGCATGATTACCTCTGCCGTGTGGTCGAGATCGCGATCAAGGCGGGTGCCACCACGATCAACATCCCCGACACCGTGGGCTACACCACGCCGCGCGAAAGTGCGGACATCATCCGCATGCTGCTCGAGCGCGTGCCGGGCGCCGATGAGATCGTCTTTGCCACGCACTGTCACAACGATCTGGGCATGGCGACCGCCAACGCTCTGGCCGCCGTCGAAGCCGGTGCCCGTCAAATCGAATGTACGATCAACGGTCTGGGCGAACGTGCGGGCAACACCGCGCTCGAAGAGGTCGTCATGGCGCTCAAGGTGCGCAACGATGTGATGCCGTTTTCGACCGGGATCGACACGACGAAGATCATGAACATCTCCCGCCGCGTGTCGCAGGTTTCGGGCTTTGCGGTCCAGCCGAACAAGGCCATCGTCGGCAAAAACGCCTTTGCCCATGAGAGCGGCATCCACCAGGATGGCATGCTGAAGAACAAGGAAACCTTCGAGATCATGCGTCCGCAGGACGTGGGTCTGTCGGGCACTTCCTTGCCGCTGGGCAAACACTCCGGACGCGCCGCTCTGCGCGCCAAGCTCGACGAGCTGGGCTACTCCTTGGGCGACAACCAGCTGAAAGACCTGTTTGTCAGCTTCAAGGAATTGGCGGATCGCAAGAAAGAGGTTCTGGATGACGACATCGTCGCGCTGATGCAGGCCACCGGGGCCGACAGCCAGAACGAGGTCATCAAGATCAAGCATTTGCGCGTGATCTGTGGCTCCGAGGCGCCGCAAACCGCCGACATCATCCTCGAAATCAATGGCGTCGAAAGCCATTGCACGGTCGAGGGCGACGGGCCGGTGGACGCGACCTTCAAGGCGATCAAGACGCTCTACCCGACGCAGGCGCGGTTGCAGCTTTATCAGGTGCAGGCCGTGACCGAAGGCACCGACGCGCAGGCCACCGTGATGGTGCGGATGGAAGAGGACGGGCGGATTTCCACCGGGCAAAGCTCGCACACGGATACGGTCTTTGCCTCCGCCAAGGCCTATGTGAACGCGCTGAACCGTCTGATCGTGCGTCGCGGCAAAACCGCGCCCAACGCCGATGTGCGTGAGATCAAATACACGGACGCCAGCTAAAGGCTGCGCCGCATTCTTTTCAGGCAATTGTGAAGAGGCGCTCCTTTGTGGGCGCCTTTTTCATGCTCAAAAGGCGATTTTGAGCAAGTCTTCGCCAAAACCCGCGATATCGCCCCCTTTTCCATAGCCACGACGCCCCCTATAAGTCTGCCGATACGGGGGGATTCTCCCCTGCGCGGCTGGCATCTTAGGCCAGACGGGGCATTCGGGGCGCACATACGGGGCACACAATGGCAGGATTTGCGGGACTTTTCTCTTCCGACATGGCAATCGACTTGGGCACGGCGAACACGCTGGTCTACGTCAAGGGCAAGGGCGTCATCCTCAATGAGCCTTCCGTTGTGGCCTATCACGTCAAAGACGGTCGCAAACAGGTGCTGGCCGTCGGCGAAGACGCCAAACACATGCTCGGCAAGACCCCCGGCTCCATCGAAGCCATTCGCCCGATGCGCGAAGGTGTGATCGCCGACTTCGACACCGCCGAAGAAATGATCAAACATTTCATCCGCAAGGTCCACAAACGCACCACCTTTTCCAAACCGAAGATCATCGTCTGCGTGCCGCATGGCGCCACCCCCGTCGAGAAACGCGCGATCCGTCAATCCGTGCTCTCCGCCGGTGCGCGCAAGGCCGGGCTGATTGCCGAACCGATCGCGGCGGCGATTGGGGCGGGCATGCCGATCACCGATCCGACCGGCAACATGGTTGTGGACATCGGCGGCGGCACCACCGAGGTGGCCGTTCTGTCCTTGGGCGACATCGTGTATGCGCGCTCCGTGCGCGTGGGTGGCGACCGGATGGATGACGCCATCATCGCCTACCTGCGCCGCCAACAGAACCTTTTGATCGGCGAAGGCACCGCCGAGCGCATCAAGACCACCATCGGCACCGCCCGGATGCCCGATGACGGCCGTGGCGCCGTGCTGACCATTCGCGGGCGCGACCTGTTGAACGGTGTGCCGAAAGAGATCGAGATCAACCAGGCACAGGTCGCCGAAGCGCTGGCCGAGCCGGTCATTCAAATCTGCGAGGCGGTGATGACCGCCTTGGAAACCACGCCCCCGGATCTCGCCGCCGACATCGTCGACCGTGGCGTGATGCTGACCGGTGGCGGGGCATTGCTGGGTGAGCTGGATCTGGCGCTGCGCGAACAGACCGGCCTTGCCATTTCGGTGGCCGACGAGTCACTCAATTGTGTGGCTCTGGGCACTGGCAAAGCGCTGGAATATGAGAAACAACTCCGGCACGTTATTGATTACGACAGCTGAGGGCTCGCGCCTTTTGGGCGCCTCCCCGGCACATTGTCTGGCGGCATGCCCGGCGCGCGGGTCCGGAGGATAGATGGCCAGAAACAAGGGCAATTCGGAAACCTATGTCCGCCCGATCCGGCGTTTGCTGATCGGCGTCATGCTTCTGTGCTTTATCGGCCTCTTCATCCTTTGGCGTATCGACAGCCCCCGGGTCGAACGGCTCCGCGCGGGGCTGGTCGACAAGGTTGTGCCCTCCTTCGAATGGGCTTTGGTGCCGGTCACCAAGACCATCGGCATGATCGAGAATTTCCAGAGTTATCAACGGCTTTACGACCAGAACCAGGAGCTGCGCAACGAGCTGCGTCAGATGCAGGCCTGGAAAGAAGCCGCGCTTCAGCTCGAACAGAAAAACGCCAAACTTCTCGACCTGAACAAGGTGCGGATCGACCCGCGGTACACCTATGTGACCGGCGTCGTGATGGCCGACAGCGGTTCGCCGTTTCGCCAATCCGTGCTTTTGAACGTCGGCGCGCGCGATGGGATCATGGACGGCTGGGCCACAATGGACGGCATCGGCCTCGTGGGCCGCATCTCCGGCGTGGGCCAGAACACCGCGCGGGTGATTCTCTTGACCGACAGCAACTCGCGCCTGCCGGTGACGATCCAGCCCTCGGGGCAACGCGCCATTCTGTCGGGAGACAACTCCATCCGCCCCTCGCTCGATTTCATCGAGACTCCCGAGCTTGTCCGCCCCGGCGACCGGGTGATTTCTTCGGGAGATGGCGGGGTGTTCCCGCCGGGCATTCTGATCGGTCAGGTCGCCAAAGGCCCGGACCGGCGCCTGCGCGTCATTTTGGCCGCCGATTACGAGCGGATGGATTACCTGCGTGTCTTGCGCACCCATCAGAGCGAGCGCATCACGGACCCCGGCGCCTTGATCATCCCGGAACGCGAGGTCCCGCAGCCCGAAATCGACGGGGTCGAAGACACAGACCAAAGCGCGGAGGCCGAGAATGGTTGACCCCCGCACGGTGCGCAAATGGTCCTTTCGCGGCGTATTTCTGTTGATCACCGCCTTGGCGACGTTTTTCTACCTTCTGCCGCTGCAAGTCGGCTCAGGCCGCTGGCCGGGGCCCGATCTGATCCTCGCCTTCGCCTTTGCCTGGGTCCTCAGACGCCCCGACTACGTGCCGGTGTTTCTTGTGGCCGCCGTTATGATTTTGGCCGATTTCATCTTCCTGCGCCCGCCGGGACTTTGGGCCGCGCTCAGCATCATGGGCCTCGAATTCCTGCGCAGCCGCGAACCCACCTCGCGCGATCTGCCTTTTGCCATCGAATGGGCAATGGTGGCCGGGGTCATGCTGGCGATGGCGGTGACCTATCGCGTGAGCCTCGCGATTTTCATGGTGGATCAGACCTCTCTGGGGCTGGCTATTTTGGGACAAATTTCGACGATCTTGAGTTATCCTATCGTCATTGCCATCTCCCATTACGGGCTTGGCATCGCCAAGATCACGCCCTCTGAGGCCGATGAGATGAGGTATGTGCGATGAAACGAACGCCTACGGAAAACGCCGCCTCCGCCCGCAAGATCACCCGCCGCGCGCTGTTTCTGGGCGGCTCTCAGGTGGCTTTCATGGGCGCTTTGGGGCTGCGGATGCGCTACTTGCAGGTCGATCAGGCCGACACGTTCCGACTTTTGGCCGAGGAAAACCGCATTCGCGATTTCCTTTTGGCGCCCGCGCGTGGGTTGATCTACGACCGCAACGGCGCGCTTTTGGCCGAAAACGAACAGACGCTCCGCGTGGTGATCCGCAAGGAAGATTCCGCCGAATTGGACGCGGTTCTCATCAAGCTCGAAGAGCTGATCGGCATCACCGCCGAGGATCAGGCCCGCGTACGCGACGAGTTGAAAAAAGCCGGCCCTTCTGCGCCTGTGATCATCGCGGATCGCCTGAGCTGGGAGGATTTTTCCCTCGTCTCCGCCAACGGCCCCGCGCTTCCGGGGGTGACGCCCGAGGTCGGCCTGTCGCGCTATTATCCGCTGCACAGTGATTTCGCCCATCTCGTCGGCTATGTCGGCCCGGTGTCGAGCTATGACATCTCCCGGATGGACACGGTCGATCCGGTTTACAAAATTCCGAAATTCCAGCTCGGTAAATTCGGCATCGAGGCCAAGCTCGAAGACACGCTGAAGGGCAAGGCGGGTCTCAGGCGTGTCGAGCAGAACGTGCATGCCCGGATCATCCGCGAGCTGGACCGCCAAGAGGGTCAGCCCGGATCCAACGTGCAGCTGACCGTCGATCACAAGGTGCAGAATTTCGTGCAGGCGCGTCTGGGCACCGAGAGTGCCGCCGCCGTGGTGATGGACGTGGAAACCGGCGACATCATCGCCGCCGGCTCGACGCCTGCGTTCGATCCGAACCTCTTCGTGCGCGGGATTTCCGTCGCCAATTACAATGCGTTGCTGGAAAACGACCACCGCCCCCTGCCCGCGAAATCCGTGCAAGGCGCCTATCCCCCCGGCTCGACCTTTAAAATGGTGACGGCGCTGGCGGCGCTGGAGGCTGGCGTAATCTCGCCGGATGAAACCGTGCGTTGTCTGGGCCACACGGAGGTCGGCGGGCGGCGGTTCCATTGTTGGAAACGCGCGGGCCATGGCAATGTGAACCTCGTAGGATCGCTGCGCCATTCCTGCGACGTCTATTATTACGAAGTCGCCCAGCGTGCGGGCATCGAGAAAATCGCCGAAATGGGCCGCAAGCTGGGGCTGGGTCAGACCTATGACCTGCCGCTGTCGGGGATCAATTCGGGCCTCATGCCGGACAAACAGTGGAAACTGGCCAATCGCGGCGCGGATTGGGTCGTCGGCGACAGTCTCAACGCCTCGATCGGACAGGGTTTTGTTCTGGCCACGCCCATGCAGCTTGCCGTGATGACCGCCCGCCTCGCCACGAACCGCGAAGTGATCCCCCGCGTTGTCCGTTCGATCAACGGGGTCGAACAGCCGGTGCTGGGGGGCGGGCCGCTGGACATCAACGAAAACATGCTGCGTGCGGTGCGTCAGGGCATGTTCGAAGTGCTGAACTCCAACCGCGGCACGGCCTATGCCTCGCGCATCGCGGATGAAACACTGCGGATGGCAGGCAAGACCGGCACATCACAGGTGCGCTCGACCGTGGTCAACAACAACAACGTGCCATGGGAGGAACGCGACCATGCGCTGTTCGTGTCCTATGCGCCCTATGATGCGCCGCGCTATGCGGTCTCCGTCGTGGTCGAACACGGTGGCGGCGGCTCTTCTGTCGCTGCGCCGATTGCCCGCGATCTGATGCTCTTTGCGCTGCATGGCGCCGTGCCGCCGCTTGAGGCCTATCCAAGCTCGCAGCGCAATACCATCCGCGAGCGTTTTCGCACCCTGCCGCTGCTCGGCGATGAGGGCGAGAGCGACGAGAGGAGCCAGGCATGAGCTATCTCGAAAGCACGCTCAAGACGGTGCCCACAGGCATCGCCAAGGTGCTTTATCTGAATTGGGCGCTCGTGGTTTTGCTCTCGGCCGTCGCCTCGGTCGGCTTTCTGATGCTCTATTCCAACGCGGGCGGCTCGTTTCAGCCTTGGGCAGAGCCGCAGATGAAACGCTTTGCGCTGGGGATCGTGGCGATGCTGATGATCGCCATGGTGCCCATTTGGTTTTGGCGCAATATCGCGGGGCTGGCCTATATCTTTTCCTTCCTGCTTTTGATCTTCGTGGAATTTTTCGGCCACGTCGGCATGGGCGCGCAGCGTTGGATCGATCTTGGCCCGATCAAGCTTCAGCCCTCCGAGTTGATGAAAATCTCTCTCGTGATGCTCTTAGCGGCCTATTACGACTGGCTGCCGTTGGAGAAAGTCTCGCGGCCCTTGTGGGTTTTGATTCCCGTCGTTTTGATCCTTGTGCCGACCTTCCTCGTGCTCAAACAGCCCGACCTCGGCACCTCGATCCTCTTGGTTGCGGGCGGCGCCATCGTGATGTTCGCGGCGGGCGTGAGCTGGATCTATTTCGGCGTCGTCATCGCACTTTTCGCCGGGCTAATCACCGCCGTTTTCGCCTCGCGCGACACCGGTTGGCAATTGCTCAACGACTATCAGTATCGCCGCATCGACACCTTCCTCGATCCCTCTGCCGATCCTCTGGGCGCGGGCTATCACATCACCCAGGCCAAGATCGCGCTTGGCTCCGGCGGCTGGACCGGGCGCGGGTTCATGCAGGGCACGCAGTCGCGTCTGAACTTCCTGCCCGAAAAGCACACCGACTTCATCTTCACCACTTTGGCGGAGGAATTCGGCTTTGTCGGCGCCTTCTCGCTTTTGGCGCTTTACGCCGGGATCATCGTCTTTTGTCTCGTCTCCGCGATGAACAACAAAGACCGCTTCGGCGCGCTGGTGACCATCGGCATCGCGGCCACGTTTTTCCTGTTTTTCGCGGTGAATATGTCCATGGTGATGGGCCTGATGCCTGTCGTGGGCGTGCCCTTGCCGCTGGTGTCCTATGGTGGCTCGGCGATGCTCGTGCTGCTGGCCGCCTTCGGCATTGTGCAATCGGCGCATGTCCACAGGCCCCGCAGCAAAAGGTAAGGCAAAAGATGACGCTGACCCTGCTGTTTTCCGCGCCTGAGCGGATTTGGCCGACCTACGAAGCCGTGCTGACGAAAGCCTTGGAAAACGCTGGTCTGGACGCGCGCCTCACCCGAGACGCCTCGCCCGAAGAGGTCGATTACATCGTCTACGCCCCCAATGACGCGCTCACCGACTTCACGCCCTACACGCGTGCCAAAGCCGTGTTGAGCCTCTGGGCCGGGGTCGAGAAAATCGCCCCCAATCCGACGCTGACCCAGCCCCTGTGTCGCATGGTAGATCCGGGCCTTGCACTTGGGATGCGGGATTATGTCGTTGGCCATGTGATGCGCTATCACCTCGGGATGGATCGCCATATTCACGGGTTGAACGGCCAATGGGATCACATCACGCCACCTCTGGCCAAGGATCGCCGCGTGACGGTTCTGGGGCTTGGCGAATTGGGCCGGACCTGCGCCGTGGCGCTCTCTCAGCTCGGCTTTGACGTCACCGGCTGGTCTCGGCGCCCCAAAGAGATTGACGGTCTCACCTGCCTCCACGGCCCCGAGGGCCTCGCTGAGGCGCTGAGCTCCGCCGAGATCCTCGTCACTCTCCTGCCCGACACGGCGGCGACGCAAAACACTTTGAATGCCGACACGCTTGCGTTGATGCCCAAAGGCGCGCGGATCGTGAATCCGGGGCGCGGCACTCTGATCGACGATGATGCCCTTTTGGCGGCTTTGGAGAGCGGTCAAATCGGGCACGCCACGCTCGACGTCTTCCGCACCGAGCCCCTGCCCGCCGATCACCCCTATTGGGCGCATCCCAACGTCACGGTCACGCCCCATATCGCCGCCGAGACCCGCGCCAACACCGCCTCTGGCGTCATCGCGGAAAACATCCGGCGCTCAGAGGCGGGTGAGCCACTGCTGCATCTCGTGAACCGCAGCGCAGGCTACTGACCCCAACCATTGCGTTTCCTTTGCTGCGGTAAATACTCACATCACCGCAGTTTCGGCGGGGCATTCGGGTCCATGCCCGGCGCAGAGGGTCCGGTCGAGATCGGCTCCGGCTCCGGCAAATCGAACCGCAGGCCAAAGCGGGCCAGAGGCGCACAGAGCGGATCGGAAGATTTGAAAAACGCCACATCCAAAGCGCCCGCCTCGACGCCGGAAAAAATCAGTGCCTCGGAGACGAGTTTCGCCAACGCATCTTCCGCGCCGGGGATTTGATCCACGAAAGCCAAAAGATGCGAACGCACCCCGTCCTCGTATTTCACGCCCGCAAGATACACGAGCCTCGCCAGCCCGCCCGCAATCGCAAGCTTTGCATCCAACGCCACGATCAAAGATTCAGGCAGGCCCGCAGGCGGGAAAATCTCTTCGGCTTTGCCATGGCCCTCGGTGGGCGCATTGCCCAAAGTCGCATGAAGCCAATCGACCGCTGCCCCCGGCAAAAGCATTTCAGACGGGGCCACCGACAGGTTCAGCCCAAGACCATAGCCCGACCCCGCCAGCATTTCCGCCAAAACCCGCCCCGACATCGCGGCATAGGGCGCATGGCCCGCGAATTCCGCCAAACGTTGCTCGCGATCAAAGGCCAGCACGAAATTATCCGCCTCGACCGGAAAGACACGCGGCGTGATCGGACCTTCGCCGTCATGTTCTTCGTCCAATAGCAAAAACCATTCGCCATCGGCCACCCGTTCGAAAAACCGCAGACGCGCGTTGTCGTCGTCGGGGGCGGCCTGCATGGCGGCATGGGCCAGATCAATCGGGGTCTGTTCGGTCATCTCATCTCTCACAACAGCGTTTGGATACGGGCGCGCAGGTCTGGCAAAAGCTCGGCCTCGAACCACGGATTTTTCCTGAGCCAAGCCGTATTGCGCCAGGACGGATGAGGCAAGGGAAAGAGACGCGGCGCATCGGCGCGCCAGTTCATCACCGCCTCGGTCAGACTGCCTTTGTGGCCGGTGTGATAACGGATCGCGTGGAGACCCACGGGCAGGATCAGCTCCAGATCGGTCAGCTCCGTCATCACCTTGTCATGCCATGTGTCGCGACAGAGCGCGGGCGGCGGCAGGTCCGATCCCTTGGCGTCATACCCCGGAAAGCAAAAGCCCATCGGCACGATGGCGATGCGGTCGCGGTCATAAAACACCGCCTCATCCAGCCCCAACCAGGCGCGCAGCCGCTCGCCCGAGGCATCGGTAAAGGGCCGCCCGCTCTCATGCACCCGCGCGCCGGGGGCCTGTCCGGCGATTAGGATGCGCGCAGTGGGACGGAACCAGACCACCGGACGCGGGCTGTGTCGCGTTGCCGTCACGGCAAAGCGATCGGCGCAGAGGCGGCAGGTTTGGATGTCCTGAGCGAGTGTCATTTTGAGGTTGTAGCGCGACAGCGGCAGATTGGCCACTTGACTCATTTTAATATTTTTAGAAATATAGAAATGAATCATAGCACGGAGTCCCGGATGTCCACCCCAAGACCGAATACGCAATTCGATGACCTGTCCCTCGCCGAAGCCGCCAGCATGTTTTCCGCGCTGGGGTCCGAACAGCGCCTCATGGTCCTGCGCACGCTTTTGCGGGCGGGACCAAAGGGGCTGTCCATCGGAGAGCTGGGCAATCGCACCGGCATCACCGGCGCCACACTCACGCATCACATGAAAACGCTCGCCGCCGTCGGCGTCGTCAAACAGGAAAAACAAGGCCGGTCGGTGATCTGCATCGCCGCCGATTACGACCAGCTGCAAAGCCAGCTCACAGGTCTTTTGGACGAATGCTGCGCCGACTGCACAGATGACACCTGCACCCCGGAGGCCCATTGTCATGACTGATCTCACCCAAACCCCGCCGCGCCTCCCACAACTTTGGAAGCGGCTCGACAAGGCGCTCCTGCTCACAGGGCTGGTGCTCTTGGCCGTGGCCGTCTTTGACCCCGCAAACCTGTTCCCGACCTTCAAATTCACGCTGGAAGCTCTCTGGGAGGTCGTGCCCTTCCTGTTGTTCGCCATCCTCGCCACCGCTTACGTTCAGGCCACGGGCGCCGAGACCCTGTTGAGCAGGGCGTTTGAGGGCCGCGAGATGCAGATGATCTTTGTGGCGGCGCTTGTGGGCGGCATTTCGCCCTTTTGCTCCTGTCAGGTCATCCCCTTTATCGCCGCCTCGCTTGCCATGGGCGTGCCTTTGTCTGCCGTCATGGCGTTTTGGCTGGCCTCGCCGCTGATGGACCCGGCGATGTTCTTTGTCACCGCGGGCGAGTTGGGCATGGATTTCGCCGTGGCCAAAACCGTCGCCGCCGTGGGCATCGGGCTTTTGGGCGGTTTGGGCGTCAAACTTCTGGGCGGCACGGCGCTTTTTGCCGATCCACTCAAGGCTTTCGACAAGCCCTCCTGCTGCGCCACCTCCGGTCTGCGCGGCAAGCCGAACTGGACGTTTTGGCGCGACCGCGACCGCATCGACACCTTCAAATCGAGTTTTCTCAAGAACCTTCTTTTCTTGGGCAAATGGATGCTCGTCGCCTATGCGCTCGAAAGCGTCATGCTCTCCTACCTGCCCGCCGATGTGATCGCCTCTGTGATGGGCGGCGAGGGCCTTAAACCGATCCTGATCGGCGCCGTCATCGGTGCGCCCGCCTATCTCAACGGCTTTGCCGCCGTGCCGCTGATGTCCGGGCTGATCTCACAAGGCATGGCCGAGGGCGCCGCCATGTCCTTTATGATCGCGGGCGGCATTTCCTGTATCCCGGCGGCGGTGGCGGTCTGGGCACTGGTCAAACCGCGCGTCTTTGCCGCCTATATCGGCTTTGCCCTCATGGGCGCGGTTCTGGCCGGGGTGATCTGGTCCGCCTTCTAATCCCGCTTGCACGCGCGGGCTGACGCGGCCCGCGCTTGCTCTGAAAGCCCAGTTGAATTATCCCGGCTATAGGGTTTGGTGAACATCCGACCACTGGGTGCCACCCAAACCGACGGGATCGGGTTAAAAAGGGCTGAGCATGTATAAGGTCTGGAATTTTATCACCAACTATTCGCTGCTCTTGATCATCGGTGCGATTTTGGCGCTGATCTGGGCGAATGTGGATGCCCAGTCCTACCACGCGTTTGTCGAATACCCGATCGCCGAGAATTTCTTTATCGGCCACGCCCATGTCGACGATCACGGTCATGTCCATCGTACCTTGACGCTGCATTACCTGTTCAACGATCTCTTCATGGCCTTCTTCTTTGCCATCGCCGCGAAAGAGGTCTGGGAGGCGGTGATCCTCAAGAACGGCAGCCTGCGTGGCAAGAAAGCCGCCACGCCCCTGATCGCCACCTCTGGCGGGATGCTGGGGCCGATTGCGGTCTATCTGGGGCTTGCGCTGATCATGGGATCCGACACTTTCGATGCGGTCAAGAACGGCTGGGCCGTGCCGACCGCGACCGACATCGCGTTTTCCTATCTGGTGGGCCGCGTGGTCTTTGGCGCGGGGCATCCGGCGGTGCGGTTTCTGTTGCTTTTGGCCATCGCAGACGATGCGGCTGGCCTTGTAATCTTGGCGATATTCTATCCGACCGGCGAATTGGCCCCGCAGTGGCTCTTGCTGTCCTTGGCCGCCGCCGTGGTGGTATTTGTCCTCGCCAACTGGCTGCCGCGCAAGATGGATGCGGGCAATCAGCTGCGCCCCAACTCGACCTGGGTGCGCAAGAACCTGACGTTCTGGCCCTATCTGATCGCGGGCTGCATTTCCTGGTACGGCTTTATGCGCGCGGGCATTCACCCGGCGCTGGGCCTCTTGCCCATCGTGCCGACCATCCCGCATGCCGACCGCGCCTTCGGGATTTTTGCCGCCGCAGAAGAGCACCTGCATGACCTGTTGAACGACATCGAACACAAACTCAAAAGCCCGGTCGAGGTCATCCTGTTTTTCTTTGGCCTGTTGAACGCAGGCGTCGAATTCAACGCCATCGGGGACCCGACATGGTTGGTTCTGGCAGGGCTTTTGATCGGCAAACCTGTGGGCGTTCTGGTCATGGGCGCCTTTGCCGCGCATGTGTTGCGGCTGGGTCTGCCGGCCGGGATGCGGACCATCGATCTTCTGGTGATCGGCTGTGTCGCGGCCATCGGGTTTACCGTGTCGCTGTTCATTGCGGCGGTGGCCTTTGACGGCACGGCCATGCTTGGCGACACTCCCATTCAGGCGGCGGCCAAGATGGGCGCGCTGTTCTCCTTTGTCGCAGCTGTCGTCTCGATCGTGGCGGGCAAGCTTTGCGGGGTTAAGAAACAATCCGCGTGAATCGGTGCTGCGACCGCGCCACCGTTTCCCTCGCAAGGTCAAAAACTTGCGATTTGGCCGCATTCCTGCCACATTTGCGCGATCATAGATGGATTTACCGCGCGCACGGCGACATAATATGGCCGGAATGACCGTTTAAGACGTTCCCTTAAGAAGCCCCGTTAAGGGTTGGGTGTTGAGGCAGTATCAGGGCGCGTAGAGATGCTCGAATTTGACAATGTCAGCAAGTCCTTCTGGACCGGCAAGCAGCGCAAGGTGATCCTTGATCGCGCCTCTTTTCGCGTGGAGCTTGGCAATTCTCTCGGCATTTTGGCGCCCAACGGCACCGGCAAGACCACGATCATCAACATGATGTCGGGCCTTGAGAAACCCGACGAGGGCGAAATTCGCCGCAGCTGTCGCGTGTCCTTCCCTTTGGGGTTCATGGGCGGGCTGTTGGGCAAACACACCGCGCGCGAAAACGTGCGGTTCATCGCCGAGCTCTACGATCTCGACCCCGACTACGTGGAGGCGTTTTGCCGTTGGCTCTGCGAGTTGGACGAATATTTCGAAATGCCCGTGGCGACATTTTCCGCCGGGATGCGGTCGCGCCTGTCCTTCGCGCTGTTGCTGGCGCTCGATTTCGATATGTATCTGATCGACGAGGGCATGCCCTCCACCGCAGATGTCAATTTCAACCGCAAAGCAGGCAGCATCCTGCGCGAGCGGCTTGAGCGCACCACCATCGTCGTGGTCTCGCATCAGGCCGCCACATTGGAAAAATTCTGTCGTTCTGCCGCCGTTCTCAGAAACGGCCAACTTTATATGTTCGACACGCTGGAAGAGGCAAAGGCACTCTATGACTACGAAGGTTAAAGCCCAGAAATTCCGCGTCCGTCGGACACCGCGCGCCGCCTCGTCTCAGGCGGGGGCCGCTGCTGCGCCGGATCTCGATCCGATCATTGAAAGCCCGGCGCCCTCTGCGGCGAAGACCGGCGACATCCTTGATGACGACAAACTCTTTGACACGGACGCCAGCGCCGACGGGTTTGGCGATGCCCCATTTCCCGGTTCTGCCGCAGCCGAGGCCAAGCCGCAGCCCAGCCGCCGCGCCCGCCCGCAAGGCGGCGTCGCGCGCTCTCTGGGGCGTGGTGACGCGTCTGAGGACAACGCCCTTCATGGCGATGTCACCCCGGCGGACGAGACCGCGATCGACGCCGACATCGACGCGATCCGACGCGAGGGGCTCACGGGTCGGCAATTGCGTCTGGCCCGGCGCGTGGCGCAGAAACACGGGCTTCCCGCGACCTCGGATTTCGACGCGGTAAGGCTTTTGCGCAAGGCGGGGATCGACCCGTTTCAACGCGGTGCCATGCTCGATATGGTGACCACGGAAGGCAAAGGACCGTCGCGAGAACTGACCACGACCGAGGGGCCGAAACTGCCCAAGACCGTCGAGAACAAGCCCAATCTGCCCTCAAAGGACATCCTTGACCGGTTGACCCGCGATGGTGAGATTTCGCAAATCCAGCAAGACATCGCCCGGCGGCGTCGCCGCAAAATGGCCTTGCTGGCCGCGCGACTGGCGGTCTTTGTCGGCATTCCGACGATCCTTGCGGGGATTTATTTCTATACATTGGCAACGCCGATGTATGCGACCAAATCGGCCTTTATCATCCAGCAATCCGAAGCCCCTTCGGCTGGCGGTAGCATTGGCGGACTGTTGTCCGGCAGCCCTCTGGCCACGTCGCAGGATTCGATCACCGTGCAGGATTACCTGACCTCCCGCGAAGCGATGCTGCGTCTTGACGCCGACACAGGGTTCAAGGCGCATTTCTCCTCCGACGCCATCGACCCGCTGCAACGCCTGCCGGAGAATCCGACCAACGAAGAGGCCTACAAGGTCTATCTGGATCGTGTGTCCATCGGCTATGATCCGACAGAAGGCCTGTTGCGGATGGAGGTCGTGGCCGCCGATCCGCAGGTTTCGCAGGATTTCTCCGACCACCTCATCGCCTATGCCGAGGAACAGGTCGATCAGATGACCCAGCGCCTGCGCGAGGACCAGATGAAGGGCGCGCGCGAGAGCCTCGATGACACCGAGGCCAAGATGATCGCGGCGCAGGAAAAAATCGTGCAACTGCAGGAACAGCTGGGGATCATCTCGCCGGATGCGGAAACCGCCGCGATCATGTCGCAGGTCTCCGCCTTCGAGACGCAATTGCAGCAAAAGCGGCTGCAACTGCAACAGCTTCTGGACAACCCGCGCCCGAACCAGGCGCGAGTCGAGGGCACGCAGGGCGACATCCGTCGGCTCGACAACCTGATCACGGATTTGCGCGCGCAGCTGACGCAGGCGAACGAAGGCGCCGACTCTCTGGCCCGGATCACCGCCGAATTGCGCATGGCCGAGGTCGATCTGGCAACGCGTCAGGCGATGGCCGCCTCCGCCATTCAGGCGCTTGAGATGGCGCGTGTCGAGGCCAACCGTCAGGTGCGCTACCTGTCGCTGTCCTCCCGCCCCGTGGCCCCCGATGAGCCGACATATCCGCGTAAATTCGAGAACACGCTTTTGGCGATGCTGGTGTTTTCCGGCATCTACCTTCTGGCCTCGCTCACCGCTGCGGTGCTGCGCGAACAGGTTTCGGCCTGATGAAACGCCGCGCCTTCCCGGCGCGGCGCCTCCACTTACCTCCCCCGCCTGAGCACTTTTTCAGATGTCCTTCAGGTTTTTCACAAAAGGCTCGAAAAAGGGCTTGCACAGGACGCGGGGACGGACTAATTAGCCCCCCACGTTGGGGTGTAGCCAAGTGGTAAGGCAACTGTTTTTGGTACAGTGTACCGTAGGTTCGAATCCTACCACCCCAGCCATCTTTCTCCTGAGCTACACTGTTTTGTGACCCCCTGCGTCGCCACACACAGGCCATGTGATAGGGCTTTGCTGGCCTCTCACCACGCGTTGGATTGCAGGTGTTTTCCGGACATTTTGACCTAAGCCCGGTCGCCTTTCGGGGGCTCAATCCGCTCGTCAGGCATATCGGACTCAATCGCCGATTTTCTCATGAATCAGCGCCTCGAGCGTCCGCCCTCAGACGCCGGCGATTTCATAGTCTCTCGCCTGTCAGTTCATCATGAGTGTTGTAAGGACGATCACGATCCCCGCCAGACCGGCGGAGACCGTTTGCCAGAACCGCAGCGGATTCTTTTCCATCAAAGGCACATGACGCGCCGCGTCCCAGCTTTGGCCGGGGCGTTTCAGCTCGGCCACGAATTCCGAGAGCGCATCATACCGCCGTGCGGCGTCGGGCTGGGTCGCGCGTTTCAGCGCAGCGTCCATCCAAGCGGGCACCGGACTGTCTTCGTCGCGCGCGGAGCGGTAGCGCAGGCGCAAAAGATCGCGCCGCGTCTGGATGCGCGCCACCTCGGCACCAAAGGGCAAACGCCCGGTCAGCATCTCATAGGCGATGACGCCCAAAGCATATTGATCCGACCGCCAGGTGACGAAATCGCCGGAGAAATATTCGGGCGCGGTGTATTGAAACGTGCCGGGCATATGACCCAGCACACCCGCCGCGGCCTCCTCCACCCCGGCCACGGAGGTCGAGCCCAAGTCGATGATTTTCACCGTGCCCGCGTCGTCGATCATGATGTTTTCGGGGCGTAGGTCTTGGTGCAGCATTTCCTTGCGGTGAAAAGCGCGCAGGCCCACGACGATCTGGCTGACGATGTCGCGCACTTTGTCGAGATCGGGGTCGAGATCGGGCGCAGGATGGTCATCCATCCACTGTCTGAGCGTGCGGCCCTCGACCCATTCGGTGACCACATAGAGCGCGCTGCGCTCTGCGGGGGCCTTGGCGGCGCGCAGCACATGCGAAGACGTCAAACGCCGCGCGATCCATTCCTCCAAGACGAAGCGGTTGAGATAGGCCGGATCTTCGGCCATCTCCACGGTCGGAATTTTCAGCGCGACTTTTTCGCCCATAAGCCCCTCGGCGAGGAAGACATGCGAGCGCGCGGTGGAATTGACGGGCCGGAGGATGCGAAACCCGTCGATCACATCGCCCGCTTTGGGCAGGGGTGGCAGGGGCAGCTTGGCGAGGTCCAACTCCAGCTCCGCCTCGGGCAGGCTTTCGACGCGGGCCAGCATCACGGTGAGATTGTCCTCGGAGCCGCGCTCATAGGCGATTTGGCCGAGTTGCGCCGCCGCCCTGTCGAGATCGGGGGCCTCCAGCGCGCGGATCACATCCGCCGACTCGACGACCTCATGCACCCCATCGGTGGCCAGCACAAAGACATCGCCGAGGGTCAGCGACACCTGCCGATAATCGACCGCAACCTGAGCGTCCAATCCCATGCCGCGCGCGAGATAGCTTTCGTCATTCGACAAAACGGCGCGGTGATCCGTGGTCAAAGGCTCAAGCGCCTCGCCAACCAGCCGGTAAATTCGACTGTCGCCGAGGTGAAAGACATGCCCGTCGCGGCCCTTGAAGATCAGCGCGGAGAGCGTACAAATCTTGCCCGCATTCATGTCACTCAGAGCGGCGTTCTGGCCATAAAGCCAGGCGTTGGTGGCGGAGATCACCGTGGTCGCTGCCGTGCGGGCGGTCCAGGCGTCCGAGGTGGCGTAATAGTCGGTCAAAAGCGCGGTGACACTGGCCTCGGCGGCCTCCGCACTTGTGGCGCTCGACGAGATGCCATCGGCCACGGCCAGAGTGATCCCTTTGAGAGAAAGCGCGCTGCCTTCCGGGACCCGCGCGCCACAGAAATCCTGATTTTCAGGTTTTCGGCCCGGCTCCGAATAGTGACCAATCGAAACCGTGAGCTTTGTCGATGCGGCGTCTTTCGGCATGATGTGGCCTCACAAAAAAAACAGGCCCCGCTGTCGCGGAGCCTGTTCGGGGAAGTCCGATTACTCAGCCGGCACGCCCTGCACGGAAGCAGTCGAGGCGTTGCGCTTTGGCGATTCCTTGAAGTGGGTGGCGTAGATCATGCCGCCGACAAAGGTCAGGCCGCCAACGAGGTTGCCCAGAACCACCGGGATCTCGTTGTAGATGAAATAATCCGCCCATGTGAATTGACCGCCCAAAATGATGCCCGAGGGGAAGAGGAACATGTTCACGATGGAGTGCTCGAAGCCCAGGTAGAAGAACACGAGGATCGGCATCCACATCGCCATGATTTTACCGGAGACGGAGTTCGACATCATCGCAGCGACCACGCCGGTGGAGACCATCCAATTGCACATGATCGCGCGGACGAAGACGGTCAGGAGACCTGCGCCACCGGCTGCGGCATAGCCCAAGGTCCGCGCCTCACCGATGTGGCCGATCTTTTGGCCAACGGCGTTGGGTTCCTGACTGAACCCCATCGTAAAGATGATCGCCATGAAGATCGCGGTGGTCATCGCCCCCGCAAAATTGCCCACGAACACGAGGCCCCAGTTGCGGAACACGCCTTTCCAGGTGCAGCCCGGACGTTTCGCGATGACGGCCAGAGGCGCCAGCGTGAAGACGCCGGTCAAAAGGTCAAAGCCCAGAAGGTAGAGGATGCAAAAACCCACCGGGAAGAGCAGCGAAGCCACAAGGAAGTTGCCGGTGTTGACCGCGATGGTCACCGCGAAGGCGGCGGCAAGTGCGAGGATCGCGCCCGCCATATAGGCGCGGATCAAGGTGTCTTTGGTCGCCATAAAGATCTTGGATTCGCCCGCATCGACCATTTTGGCGGCGAATTCTTTTGGTTGTACATAAGCCATTGAATTGTCCCTTTTTGGTGTGTTCCGAGTATGCGGCCCCTTCACCTCATCTGGCATAAGGAGACCCTTTGCAGCACATGGAGTTTGCGCTGCAGCCGTCCAGTGAGCCCGAAAGCCCGTTTCGTGAGAAATCTTAAAGACCGAGCAACACAGTCTCGCCGTCCAGTTTGACCGGGAAGGTCAGGCTCATCCCCTCATCGGCGCCTTGCGCGGCACCTGTTTCGAGGGAAATGACCCAGTTGTGGAGCGGGCATGTGACACAGCCATCGTGCACGATGCCGTCGCTCAGCGGCCCATTTTTATGCGGGCATTTATCTTCAAGGGCGAAAAGGCGGTCATCCGTGGTGCGGAAGATGGCGATGGTCATGTCACCGTTCTTCACGCAGCGCGCGCCTTGACGCGGGATGTCGTTCAATGTGCCGACTTCAATCCAGGTTTTGCTCTGCATGTTCATTCTGCTGCCTCCAGATTGAGGGTGGCCAAGGGTTTGAATTCATGGGCTTCGGCGCCCGCGACACGTTCGGCCCAAGGATCGACCTGCGCGAAGTCTTGCGAGTAGCGGAAGCGTTCGGCGAAGGCTTTGCGCTCGTCCAGATTGTCGTAGATCACCTCTTTGATGTGATCGTAGCCAAGCCGGTCCGCCCATTTGTAGATGCGCTCAAGGTAAAAACCGGTCTCGCGATAGTACTGCGTCAGCGCGCAGACGGTCTCCATGACCTCTTCCTCGGTCGCGACCTTGCCCAGCACGGTCGTGCCCTGAATGTGCAGCCCCGCCGCGCCGCCATAGACGATCTCATAGCCGCTATCGACGCAGATGATGCCAATGTCCTTGCAGGTCGCCTCGGCACAGTTGCGCGGACAGCCGGTGACCGCGAGCTTGAGTTTTGCCGGAGACCACGCGCCCCAGAGCGCTTTTTCGAGCTTGATGCCCAGACCTGTCGAGTCCTGCGTGCCAAAGCGGCACCAATCCGTCCCGACACAGGTTTTCACGGTGCGCAAGCCTTTCGCATAGGCGGCGCCGGACACCATGCCTGCCTCATTCAAATCGGCCCAGACCGGGATCAGGTCTTCTTTTTTGACACCCAGCAAGTCGATGCGCTGGCCGCCGGTCACTTTGACGGTCGGGATGTCGTATTTGTCGGCCACATCGGCAATCGCGCGCAGCTCATCAGGCGTGGTGATCCCCCCGAACATCCGCGGCACGACGGAATAAGTGCCGTCTTTTTGGATGTTGGCGTGGACGCGTTCGTTGATAAATCGCGACTGCTGATCGTCTTTGTATTCGCCCGGCCAATCGGCCACGAGATAGTAGTTCAGCGCCGGGCGGCATTTGGCACAGCCCTCCGCCGTCGTCCATTCCAGCTCCTGCATCACGGCGGGAATGGATTTGAGGCCTTTCGCCTTGATCATGCGACGCACAAAGCCGTGGCTGTGGCTGGTGCAGCCGCACATGCCCTGCGCCGCCGGGATGACGAAATCGTCGCCAAGCGTGATGCCCATGATGCCTTCGACCAGGTTCGTGCAGGTGCCGCAGGACGCCGACGCCTTGGAATGCGCGCGCACATCGGCGAGCGTGGTCAGGCCCTTGTCGGTGATTGCCTTGACGATCATCCCCTTGGTGATGCCGTTACAGCCACAAATCTCCGCGTCATCCGGAAGCGCCGCGACCGCGGCCAGCGGATCGACCGTGCCGCCGCCTTGGTAGGCCTGACCGAAGATCAGGGTTTCGCGCATCTCGGACACATCGTCGCCCGAGACCAGCATCTGGTTGTACCACGCCCCATCGGCGACATCGCCGTAGAGCACTGCTCCGATAAGTTTATTGTCTTTGATGATGACCCGTTTGTAGGTCCCGCGCTGCGCGTCGCGCAGCACGATGTCTTCGCGCCCCTCGCCTTCGGCAAAATCGCCGACAGAATAGAGGTCGCAGCCTGTGACTTTGAGTTTCGTCGGCGTCTCTGTGTGGGCAAAGGCGGCCTCTGACGGCCCGGCCAGATGTTCGGCGGCCACTTTGGCCATGCGATAGAGGGGGGCGACGAGGCCATAGACCATGCCGCCCACTTCCACACATTCCCCCACGGAATAGATGTTCGGGTCGGAGGTTTTCATCGTCGCGTCGGTGACGATGCCGCGATTGACCTCAAGACCCGCCTCTTGTGCCAGCGCCACGTTGGGACGAATGCCGACGGCCATCACCACGAGGGAGGCGTCAATCACACGACCGTCGGCAAGTTCCACAGCTTCGACCTTCTCCGCGCCGATGATCTGTTTGGTGTTCGCTTCGCAGAGCACGTCGATGCCGCGAGATTCCAGTTCTTTTTGCAAAAGATAGCCTGCGGCGGTGTCGAGCTGACGCTCCATCAGCGTCGGCATCAGGTGAATGACAGTCACCTCCATGCCGCGCAGTTTCAGACCTGCGGCGGCTTCAAGGCCCAGCAGACCGCCACCGATGACCACAGCCCGCCCGCCCTTTTCAGCGGCGGCAATCATGCCGTCGGTGTCATCGAGATCGCGGTAAGCCAGAACACCCGGCAAGTCCGATCCCGGCACAGGGATGATAAAGGGGTTGGACCCTGTAGCGATGACCAGCTTGTCGTAGTCGGCCACCACACCGCTCTCGGAGATCACTTTGCGCTCATGGCGACGAATTTCGGTGATCTTGTCACCCTGATGCAGCGTGATGCCATGCTCGGCATACCAGCCTTCGCCATGGATGATGATGTCGGCGTAAGATTTTTCGCCCGACAGAACCGGCGAGAGCATGATGCGGTCGTAGTTCACACGCGGCTCGGCGTTGAAGATGGTGACCTCATACTGGTCGCTCACTTCGAACAGATGCTCAAGCATCCGGCCCGGCGCCATGCCATTTCCAACGATCACGAGTTTTTGCTTTTGAGCAGTCATAGCGGCACTTCCTCTCAGAACGCGGCTCATTTGAGCCAGATTGTCTTTTGGTGAGAATGCAGCGCCGTTGCTGCGGGCCCCGGATCAGAGGGGCATATGTGGGTCACGTCGCGTCCTTGCGACATGTGAGCGTGATACTCGTTGGGACCAGCTTTTAGGAAATCCGGGTCCTCCGACAAGGGCCTTGTGCGGCTCTGCCCTCAGATTTTTCGCGGATGCAGCATGTTTTGATTAATATTTGCGCAGCGTGCCCCCGGAAGCTGCACATCAAGAGGCAGAATGACAACATTCCGCCTCTTGCTAAAGCGCCTCATCAAAGGAGGTCAGCCGACCTGACGCCCATGCGACCAGACGCCCCGAACCACCGGCGTGCCTTCGATTCGGGTGATCCGCACCAGATCGGCATGAAGCCCCGGCGCGATCCGGCCACGATCCGATAGGCCCACGGCCTCGGCCGGATTGGCGGTCACGGTGGCGATCGCGCGGGGCAGATCGTCCCACAAATCAGCCAAAAGAATGGCCGAGGTCATCAGCGCGGAGGGCACGTAATCCGAGGAGACGATGTCCAAAAGCCCGCGCTCGGCCAGCTCATGCGCCGCGACATTGCCGGAATGCGAGCCGCCGCGAATGAGATTGGGCGCGCCCATCATGGCCGCGATGCCATGGAGTTTGCAGGCCTGCGCCGCCTCCACCGTGGTCGGAAACTCCGCCACCCGCACACCGTTCTGGCGCGAGACTTCGACGTGATCTGCCGTGGTGTCGTCGTGAGAGGCCAAAACCGCCCCCAGACGCCGCGCCTCAGACACAGCCACCTTTTCATGCCGCGCGCCATAGGTGTCGCGCAGATCGTAAAGGTGTTCGACATGATCATCGAATTCCGCATCCGTCATGCCGCGCTTTTTCTGGACATAGTCGCGCAGCTTTTCGATGTCTCGAAACTGTCGCTGACCCGGCGTGTGATCCATCAAGGACACGAGGCCCACGCGATCCTCCGGCGTGAACTCGGCCAGCTCGGCCTCCAAGGTTTCCGAACAGACCTCTGCCCTGAGATGCAGGAAATGGCTGATCTTCAACGCGCCCAAATCGCGCAGATGCATCACCTCGCGCGACAGGCTTCGGGCATATTTGTGATAGCCCGCGTCGCCTTTGCGGCGGTGAATGGACCCCACGCGCATGGCGTCGAACACGGTGGTGATGCCAACCGAGGCGAGTTCAGCGTCATGCGCGAGGATCGCCGCCTGATGCGGCCAATCGACCTTGGGGCGCGGTTCGATATGGCGCTCGAGATTGTCGGTATGAAGCTCGATAAGGCCGGGGATCACCAGATCGCCGCCCACATCGACAGCGCCCGGCACCGCTGTGCCGCCCTCGCTCACGTCTTTGATTTTGCCATTTTCGACACGCAGGGTGCCTTGGATCACCTCCGTCTCCAAAACGAGCCTTGCGTTGGTCAAAGTAAAGTCAGTCATCACATCGTCCTTGTCAGAGGCGCTTCATTGCCCGATCCATGTCACATGAATGTGACAGGGACCAGATAGGACAGCGCCATGGATGAATTCAAAAGATACGCGGTCTATTACGCCCCCGCTCCGGGGCCGTTTGCCGAATTTTGTGCGCATTGGCTGGGCTGGGATGCGCTTGAAGGCGTCGAGCTGCCGCATCCCATCGTGGACGGCCTGCCCCTGCCCGTCTCGGAGATCACCGCGACGCCGCGCAAATACGGGTTTCATGGCACGCTCAAGCCGCCGTTTCGCTTGACTGGCACGCGTGCGGAATTGATGGCCGATCTCGAAGCCTTCGCCTCGGCGCATATGCCTGTCGTTTTGGGGGGTCTCACGCTCACCCGCATCGGCGGGTTTCTGGCGCTGACGCCTCTGGGCGATCTGAGCGCGTTGGAGACGCTGGCCGGAGAGGTGGTCGCCACGCTCGACCCGCATCGCGCGCAGCCGTCTGAGACCGAATTGGCGCGGCGTCGCGCGGCGGGGCTTTCGGCCCGTCAGGAGGCGTTGCTGAGCCAATGGGGCTATCCTTACGTGATGGAGGAATTCAAATTCCACCTGACCCTGACCGGCAAACTCACCGAAGCGCAGGCCGAGGCGACCGCCGCCGCACTCACCCCAGTGATCGCCCCGCTCCTGCCCCGGCCCTTTGAAATAAAGGACCTGTGCCTGTTCGGCGAGGCGGAGGATGGCCGGTTTCATTTGCTGCACCGTTACACCCTCTCCGGCTGAAGGGCCGCGAGGAATGAGGTTACGGCCTCCTCCAATGCGCCATCATTTTCCACGCGCCTGACTGGCAGGCCGGGCGCGATGTCATATTCGGCGCGGGCCAGACGTTTCTCGATCTCGTCCCGGCTCTCACGCCCTCGCGCCGCCAGCCGCTCTGCCAGCACTTTCGGCGAGGCGGTGATCAGCAAGACGCCCATGTTCGGATAAAGAGCGTAAGCCTCTGGCAGGATCGCGCGCGAGCCGTTGAACAACACATCGCGGCCCTCGTTCAGCGACGTCTCAATCGAGATCGGCACACCGTATTTCAGCCCATGCGCTTCCCAATGGAGCGCGAACTCCCCGGCCTCCAGACGGTGGTCGAATTCCTCGACGGTGACGCCTTCGAAATCCTCACCACCGGCTTCGGTGGGCCGGGTGATCACGCGTTTGGCGACGGCCAGATCGCGGCGCTGTTCGAGTGCGGCCTCGATCAGAGTGTCCTTGCCCGCCCCCGAGGGGCCGACGATGGCATAGAGACGCCCGACCATCGCTCAGGCCGCCTGTGCGGGGGTGAAATCGGAGACGTTGATCTCCCGATCCGCCACCCTCTCGCGGGCGGGGGCGTCGTGAAAGATGCCGATGATCGCGGCACCGCGCGCCTTGGCCTCCTCAATCAGGCTCAGCACCGTTTCGCGGTTCGTGGCGTCCAAAGAGGCGGTGGGTTCATCCAAAAGCATCGCCGGATAGTCATGGGCAAAGCCGCGCGCGATGTTCACCCGCTGTTGCTCGCCGCCGGAGAATGTCGTGGGCGAGAGGCCCCAGAGGGTTTCAGGGATGTTGAGCCGCGCCAAGAGGTCGCGGGCCTTGGCAAAGGCTGTCTCTTTGTCCACGCCGACGGTGAGGAGAGGTTCAGCGACCACCTCAAGCGTCGGCACACGCGGCACGACGCGCAGGAATTGCGAAACGTAACCCAGCGTGGCCCGGCGCAAAGCGATGATCTCGCGCGGCTCAGCCGTGGCGACATCCGTCTCGCCGACCCAGATATGCCCCGAGGCCGAGAGGTAATTGCCGTAGATCATCCGCATCAGCGTCGATTTCCCGGCGCCCGAGTTGCCGGTGAGCGCCACGCATTCGCCGGGGGCGACCTCGAAAGTCGCACCTTGCATGACCGGGATCACGGCGCTGCCTTGGTTGTGGAGGGTGAAGGATTTGGAGAGGTTGTCGATCTTGATCATGAGATTACAGCCAGTTTTTCCATTTCGAGAGAAGGTAAGTCCCAAGCGCCGAGCCGATCATCAGAGCGGTGGCGATCAGGTAGCCATAGGGGCTGTCGAGGCCGGGGATGAAGGGAAAGTTCATGCCGTAGACCGAGGCCACCAATGTGGGCGGCAGGAACAGAACTGCCACGACCGACAGGATGCGGCTTGTGTCGTTTTGCTCCAGATTGATGAGACCCATCATCACATCGGTGAGCTGCGCGATCCGGCCGGAGAGAAAATCGCCATGCACGGTGAGCGCCTGACAATCCTTGACCTCGGCTTTGAGAATATTGGTGAGCGGCTTGTCCTTTTCGCCTTCAAGGCCAAGGCCAAAGCTCGACAAAGCGCGTTCAACGGTCAAAAGCGCATGGCGATATTTCGCGACCTGTTCGCTTTGCTTGCCCAACGCACGGAGCGCATCCGCCAGTTCATCACCGCGCGGCGCAGGGTTGCGAAAGGCGATATGCGACTGCTCATCCACCGCCGCCCCCACGCCTTCCATAAGGTCGGCGATGCGGGCGATGATCTCTTCGATCAGCCCCAAAAACACCCGCCGCCGCCCGGCACAGCCCGCGCTCGATTGGCCCGCATGGGTGGCATAGGTCTCGAACGGACGCGGCGTGTGATAGCGCACGGTGAACAGCCGCTCCGGCGTGATCAGAAAAGCGACAGGGCCGAAAGACGGCTCCTTGTTGCGATCAAGCCCCGGCAGGACGATGGTCAGAACCTCTGTGTCGCCTTCGCGGTAGAGCCGGTTCGACACCTCGATCTCCTGCATGTCCGCGAGCGTCGGCACAGAGACGCCAAGCGCCTCGACGGCCTCGACCTGCGCCGGTTGCGGGCTCAAGAGATCGATCCACAGAGCCTCGGAAAGATCGCCCTCATTGGGCAATTTCTCGAGGCCTGCGCCAAGGGATCGATAGGCGAAAATCATGTCTCAGACCTGCAAAACAGAGGAGACAAGAAGCTGCGTATAGGCATGTTGCGGGTCATCGAGCACCTGATCGGTAAGGCCGTGTTCGACAACACGGCCAGATTTCATCACCATCAGACGATCCGCCAAAAGCCGCACGACAGCAAGGTCATGGGTCACGATGATCGCCGACAATCCCATTTCCCGCACCAATCCGCGCAAGAGATCCAAAAGCCGCGCCTGTACAGACACATCCAGGCCGCCGGTCGGTTCGTCCATGAAAACAAGCCGCGGGCCCGTCACAAGGTTCCGCGCGATTTGCAGACGCTGCTGCATCCCGCCGGAGAAGGCAGAGGGTTTGTCATCGACGCGATCCTCATTGAT
The DNA here is from genome assembly GCF_020524585.1 of Celeribacter naphthalenivorans. Taxonomy (GTDB): domain Bacteria; phylum Pseudomonadota; class Alphaproteobacteria; order Rhodobacterales; family Rhodobacteraceae; genus Celeribacter; species Celeribacter naphthalenivorans. The sequence goes on along the minus strand of NZ_JAIVLK010000004.1, from coordinate 27,055 downwards.
CTCCACGCGGTCCAGCCAGTCGATGGCCTGCGTGCGGATATTGCCGTAGTTGCGCGCGCCGACGGCCATGAGCCGCTCGCCGACATTGCCGCCAGCCGACACGCCCATGCGCAGCCCGTCGCGGGCGTGTTGATGGACAAAGGCCCAATCCGTGCGCGACAGCATCCGGCGTTCGGGTTCGGACATGGTGAGCGTATCGACCATGCCGCGGTCGCGCGTGTCGAACAGAACCTGCCCGCTGTCGGGCGGCAAATGCCCCGCCATGCAATTCAAAAGCGTCGATTTGCCGGAGCCGGATTCGCCCACGATGCCCATCACCTCGCCGGGATAGAGATCAAAGGACACATCGGAACAGCCGATCCTGTCGCCGTAGGTTTTGCGGATATCTTTGACGGAGAGAAGCGGTTGAGTGGTCATTCTGCGGCCTTCTCTAAATCTTGAGAGGGAGAGAGACGCCCGCGATGGCCCGTGGCCTGCCGCTCGGCGCAATAATCAGTGTCGGAACAGACGAACATCCGCCCGCCGTCATCGTCGATGATCACCTCATCGAGATAGGTGTGCTCCGCCCCGCAGAGATCACAAGGGTGGTTGGCTTTTGAGGGATCGAAAGGGTGATCTTCGAAATCGAGGCTCACGACCTTGGTGTAAGGCGGCACGGCGTAGATGCGTTGCTCACGCCCTGCCCCGAAAAGTTGGATCGCCGCCATTTCCATCTTTGGATTGTCGAATTTCGGGATCGGCGACGGGTCCATCACATAGCGCCCTTCGACCTTGACCGGATAGGCGTAGGAGGTGGCGATATGGCCGTGTTTGGCGATGTCCTCGTAGAGCTTCACATGCATCAGCCCGTATTCTTCGAGCGCATGCATCTTGCGCGTCTCGGTCTCGCGCGGCTCCAGAAAGCGCAACGGCTCCGGGATCGGCACCTGATAGACGAGGATTTGTCCCTCGGTCAGCAGCTCTTCGGGAATGCGGTGACGGGTCTGAATGACGGTCGCCTCGCGGGTTTTCTCGGTCACCGCGACCTCGGCGGTCTTCTCGAAAAACTTGCGGATCGAGACGGCGTTCGTGGTGTCATCCGCGCCCTGATCAATCACCTTGAGCACATCTTCGGGCATGAGACAGGCGGCTGAGACCTGCACACCGCCTGTGCCCCAACCATAGGGCATCGGCATTTCGCGCGAGGCAAACGGCACCTGATAGCCCGGCACGGCAATGCCTTTGAGGATCGCGCGGCGGATCATCCGTTTGGTTTGCTCGTCGAGATAGGCGAAGTTATAGTCGCTCATTCTGCCGCCTCCTTCGCACTTGCGCTCGCAATCTCCACGCGCATTTTGCGGACCAGTTCCATCTCGGACTGAAAATCCACATAGTGTGGCAATTTGATATGTTCGAGAAATCCGGTCGCCTGAATGTTGTCACAGTGATATAGGACGAATTCCTCATCATGCGCCGGGGAGTTCGAAACCTCGACGCCAAGCTCTTTCGAACGCAGCGAGCGGTCGACCAGAGCCATGGAAATCGCCTTGCGTTCCGTCTGGCCAAAGGTCAGCCCATAACCGCGCGTGAACTGCGGCGGTTCGACTTTTGAGCCCGCGAATTTGTTCACGGTTTCGCATTCGGTCAGTTCCACTTCGCCGATCTCGATGGCAAAGCCCAGTTCGGGGATGTCCATCTCCACCGCGACTTTGCCGATGCGCAGCTCGCCGACGAAAGCGTGGCTGTTGCCGTAGCCGCGCTGGGTGGAATAGGCCATCGACAGGATGAAGCCTTCGTCACCCCGCGTCAGCGCCTGCAACCGCAGCGCGCGGTTGGCGGGCAGTTCCAGCGGTTCGCGGGTCAAGTCCGGCGGGATCTCGTCGCCCGCCGCCTCACTCTGGATCAGCCCTTCCTTATTCAGGAAAGACGTCACATGCGGTGTCGGTTCAAGACGCGGATCGGCGACGGCCGCCTCGGGCACCTCGCCTTCCGCCATGAGTTTAAAATCCAGCAAACGATGCGTGTAATCGAAGGTCGGTCCCAAAACCTGCCCGCCTGGCACGTCCTTAAACGTCGCCGACACCCGGCGATCACAGGCCATTTTGTCCGTCTCCACCGGATGCGAATGGCCGATGCGCGGCAGGGTCGTCCGGTAGGCGCGGATGAGGAAAATCGCCTCGATCAGATCGCCGCGCGATTGCTTGATCGCCAGAGCCGCCAGATCGGGATCGTACAAGGACCCTTCGGTCATCACGCGATTGACCGCCAGCGCAAGCTGTTCGCGGATTTGCGGCACGGTGAGTTCGGCGACCGTCACGTCGCCCCGGCGCTCTTCAGCCAGCCAGGCATGCGCATTGTCGATGGCGCGCTCGCCCCCTTTGACGGCAACATACATCAGTTGGCCTCCATCATGTCAGTGACCTGCGTGCTGCGCGGCAGACCCGCGATCTGCGTGCCACTGGTGAAGTAAAAATCGAGACCCAGCGGAAAGAGCATGGCGTTCATTTGAAACGGCTCCAAGGCGGGCAACGACAGGCTGGCCGTGGTTTCGATCCCCGGCCCCGTGAGCTGCGCGCCGTCCTGAGACAGCGTGTCCATTTCAACGATCAGCGTCGTCGAGCGGTCGGGATATTCCGCAGTGCCGATGGGAAAGGCGGTCACGGGCTGCAACGCGTCCCAAGTGCCCAGCGCGAACATGGCTTTTGCGGGGCCAACGATAGGCGCGCCGATTTGAAAGGCGATCCAGTCGCGGAATTCTGGCGTGTCATGTGCACCCATCAGGCAAAGCGGCGTTTCCGGGTCGCAAAGCGTCAGGAGCAAGCTCGCCGCCGCTTCGGAGACGGGCGCGGGCGCTTGACCGCCCTTGATCTCATGGAGCGTGCCAGGGCGCGCGAGGGCCTCCAAAGCGGCGCGAAACGCGCGGGCGGCGTCTTGCGGCGGGGTCGCGAAGGCGCCGATTAGACTTTGGTCACTCATTTGTTTTTCCAGCATTAATCCTCTCCCCGCACCATCGTAAAGAAGTCCACTTTCGTCGCAGCGGCTTTCGCAGCGCGTGCAGTGCGACTCACGACCTGTGCCGCCTCCAGAGGCGCCAGAACCGCATCGCGCAGTTCATCGGCGCGCGGGCCCTGCATCAACGCATCCACGAGTGCGGCCTGCTCCGCCTGTCGCTTGTCGCGGCCCTGCACATAGCCATGGCCCACCTCGCCGGTCGCCAAACGCAGAGAACAGCGCGTGACGGTCATTTCGCCGAGATTAAATGGCGCGCCGGTGCCGCCCATGCGACCGCGCACCATGACGCCACCCACTTCGGGACGGCGCAGCCAATCGAACTCCGGCAGGTCCAATGCACCAATGCGCTCAGCCAAATGCACGGCATCGGATGTGGCCAAAAGCCCCATCCACGCCTTGCGCGCCTCTTGTGCGGGAGAGAGTACAGCCTCGGGTTTTCCCATCGTCGCCTCTTTTCATCCTCTGTTGTCTAGACAGCTTGCCATGTTGTCTAAACTACTATACAACTAGACAAATAATTGCCGATCCTTTGCTGTTCGGCAAGGGTAATTTCGTGAAACTTTGGTGACGGGACGCTCATGCCACGCACGCCAGTCTGGAAATCCATCGCGGAAACGCTGTCTGAAGAGATCGCCAAGGGGCATTACCGGCCCGGCGACAAACTCCCGACGGAGGCCGAGCTGTCGTCGCGATTCGGGGTTAATCGCCACACGGTGCGTCACGCGCTTTCCGATCTCACCGAACGCGGCATCACCCGCTCGCGGCGCGGCGCGGGGGTCTTTGTGCAAAGCGCGCCGGTGGATTACCCCATCGGCAAACGCGTGCGGTTTCACCAAAACATCCGCGCCACGGGGCGACTGCCGCAAAAGAAAGTGCTGCGCATGGAGACCCGGCCCTGCGATCAGGCGGAAGCGGAGGCGCTTCATCTCGCTTTGGGGGATCCTGTGCTGGTCTATGAGGGTCTGTCACTGTCCGGCGACGCCCCCGTTGCGCATTTCACCTCGATCTTTCCCGAGGCGCGCACGCCCGGCCTCATGGCCGCGTTTGACGAAATCAGCTCGGTCACTCAGGCGCTCAAATCTATCGGCATCGAAGATTACCTGCGCGCTGAGACCCGTGTCAGCGCAGAACGCGCCACAGCGACCCAAGCGCTACATCTGGGCCTGCGCGAAGGCGATCCGATGCTGCGCACCGTGAGCCTCAACACCACGCCCGACGGCGTGCCGATTGAGCGGGGACTGACATGGTTCGCGGGCGAACGGGTCACGCTTTTGGTCTCGCCCGATGAATAAAGTCAGATTTTTGTGAAAGATTTCAGACGTCACGCGGACGATACATTGCCTGCGTAGAACAACCTGCAATGGTAAAACACCACAGGTCTTCTCGCAGGTATTCGTCATGGCTCTTCTTCCGCCGCTCAGTTTCACAGGTGCTTCGGTGCTCTGTGAGGACACACTCCGCCTCCAGCCGCTCAGCATCGAGGACGGCTATATCGGCCATGGGCGTTTCCCGGAGGTGGACCTCTCGGGCTACATGATCCTGCCCGGCATCATCGACCTGCATGGCGATGCCTTCGAGCGTCACATCGCGCCGCGTCCGCGCGCGCCCTTCCCGATCCGCTCCGGTCTCTCGTCGGCGGCCCGCGATGCCGCGGCCCATGGCGTGACCACCGCATGGTTTGCGCAATGCTGGTCCTGGGAAGGAGGCTTGCGTGGCCCGGATTATGCCGAGGAATTGCTGGCGGAAATGCAGGCCTTCGAGGCCCACGCGCCCATCGACATCCGCCTGCAAATCCGCTGCGAGACGCATATGATCGACAGCCGGGATCGGCTTTTGGCGGCAATCCGGCGGTTTGGCGTGGACTATGTGATCTTCAACAACCACCTGCCCGAAGCCATCGAGATCGCCAAGAAAGAGCCGCTGGAATTCGCCGCTTGGGCGAAACGCGGCGGACGCACGCCGGAAGAGTTCATCAAGGTGCTGCGCGAGGCCAAGGATCGCAAATCCGAGGTGCCGCGTCACCTGTGGCAATTGGCCGAAGCATTCGACACGCTGGGCGTGACCTACGGCAGCCACGATGATCCGGACGCAGAAACCCGCGAAGAGTTTCGCATCCTGGGCGCCCGTGTGGCCGAATTCCCGATCTCCGAGAAAGCCGCCGCCGCCGCCAAGGCGATGGGTGATCCGGTGCTGATGGGGGCGCCCAATGTGGCCCGAGGCGGGTCGCAATCCGGCAATATCTCGGCGCAGAAACTGATCGAACGCGGGCTTTGCGATGCGCTGGTGTCGGACTACCACTACCCGGCGATGATCGCCGCGGTCTGGGCCATGGTCGACAAAGGGCTCTGCGCCCTGCCCAAGGCCTGGGCGATGGTCTCGACCAACCCGGCGCAGATCATGCGCCTGTCGGATCGTGGCACGCTGGAGCGCGGCAAACGGGCGGATTTCGTGGTGGTCAACCAAGCGACACGCGAGATCGAAGCCACGGTCGCAGGCGGGCGCATTGCCTATATGAGCGGACAGGCCGGGCAGCGTCTGGCGCAAGCGGATCACCGGATGTCACTGGCTGCGGAATAGCAGCGGCGTTTATTCGTATTTCTCGAGAAAGGCCTCGGCCTTCAGCGCGCGAAAATCCTCAAGCGCCGCCCGCAACCGCTGGTGATCCCAATCCCACCAACCGAGCGCCTCGATCCGTTCTCCGATGCCTTCTGCGTAGCGTGGACGCATCGGCTGCGACGGCACACCGGCAACGATCGTATAGGGCGGCACGTCTTTCGTGACGATTGCGCCCGAAGCCACGATGGCGCCGTTGCCAATGGTGACCTCCGGCTTGATGATCGCGCCATGGCCGATCCATGTGTCGTGGCCAATCACGGTCCGCCGCGCGGATCGCGCTTTGAAAAACGCCGGATCGTCCTCGGCATCCTCCCAATAATAGGACGAGCGATAGAGGAAGTGGTGCAGAGAGGCATTCTGATAGGGATGATCCGTCGGCCCGATGCGGGTGAAGGCGGCGATATTGGCGAATTTGCCCACGGTCGTGTTGGCAATGTCCGCGAATTGATCGCAATAGGCGTAATCCAGGAAGTCTGAATTCAACACCCGCGCCCCTTTGCCCACCTCGCAATAGGCGCCAAAGGTGGCGTTATGCACCTCTGCGCCTTCGTGGACAAAGGGTTCGGTCGCGCTCAGTTTCGGCATGTCTCACCTGTCAGATTTCTTGTGTCGCCTCCGGCGGGAGTATTTCGAGCACAAAGGAAACGCGGATACAAATGTTTCCTTTGTGCCTCAAATACTCACTCGCCCTTGATCAACTTGCGCCGCAACCAGCCGGAGAAGCTGTCCATCGCCATGACCAGAAGCACGACGAGGATGATGTAGTAAGACACCTCTTCCCAATCCTTCTGGGTGATCATCGCCTGCGTCAGCAAAAGCCCGATGCCGCCGCCTGTAATGGCACCGATGATGGTGGCAGAACGGGTGTTGGATTCCAGAAAATAGAGCACTTGCGACAGGAGCACCGGCACGATTTGCGGGATCACCCCGAAGCGGTAGCGTTGCAGCGGCTTGGCACCGGTGGAGGCGACGCCTTCGATCTGTTTGCCATCGACGTTTTCGAGCGCCTCCGAGAAGAGTTTGCCGAAAGAGCCGGTGTCGGTGAAGAGGATCGCCAGAGCGCCGGTCATCGGCCCCGGCCCAAAGGCGCGGGACAGGAGGATCGTCCAGATCAGCCCATCGACGCCACGCAGGAAGTCGAACAACCGCCGGGCCGCCATACGGATCGCCACGAGGGGGGCAAAGTTGCGGGCGGCAAGGAAGGCCAGAGGCAGCGCGATGATGGCGGCGCCGAAGGTGCCGAGGAAGGCCATAAGCACGGTTTCAAAGAGCGCCCAAGCCACGTCACCATGACGCCAGATCGAGTTATTCCAGAAATCCTGCCACGCGCCGGTCAAGTTCGAGCGGGTTGGGTCGATTGGGTCACCAAAGGCAATCTCGGAAAAGCTGTGGTCGTAATAAGGGCTGTCCAGCGTGAACCAGAACAGCTCCCAACCGAACTCATAGACGAAAACCTCGGTGCGCGCCTTGGTCAGGGTCAGGCGGGCGGCGTCGGTCATCACCGTCAGGCGGGTGTTCGAATAAGAAATCCAGTCCGGCAGATCGGCTGTATCGAGGTTCAACGACACGCCATCCGAGCGCGATTGCGTGGCTTCGATCAGACCGAACCCCGGCACGTCAAATCGCACGATGTCGCCATTGATCTCGATGGAGCCTCCGTCGTCGAGCGCGATCTGCGTTACCTCCTCGCCCACCGTCACCCAGGAGGGGTAATTCGTCGCATCATAGATGCCTTTACGCTCGCCCTCGACGGAGACCTCGATCTCGCCATTGCGGTTATTTCGCTCAACGTGGGTCTTGTAGCTGTAGGTGTCGGAGACCAGCGCGACGGCATTATCAAGCCGCGCGCGCTCGCGCAGACCGAGGATGTCGAAGGCAAAGAAAATATAGGTAAAATAGGCGAGGATCGCCAAAGGCACAGCCAAGGTGATGAGCCGTTTGCGGGCGATCAGGGCCGTGGCTTTGGACGACATATCGACGGGAGTGGCGGCGGTCGCAAGGCTCATTTGGCGGCTCCGTAGGTCATGCGGTTGCGCACGTAAGAGGACAGTTGGTCGAAGACCATAATGGTCAGGAACAGGAGGATAAAGACGGCGGCGGCCTCGTCGAATTTGCCTGTGCCCCAAGAGATCGCGTTCTTCAGCTCGTACCCAATGCCGCCCGCGCCGACAAAGCCGAGGATCGCAGAGGCGCGGATGTTGATTTCAAAGCGCAGCAAAGCATAGGAGAACCAATTCGGCGCGACCTGCGGCACGAGGCCCAACATCATGCGCTGCGGCCATGTGGCGCCGACGGAGGCGAGGCCTTCGAGCGGTTTGAGATCGGCGTTCTCGTTCACTTCGGAGAACAGCTTGCCCAGCGCGCCGACGGTGTGAAAGGCGATGGCGATGGCGGCGGGCACAGGGCCACCGCCCAAGATGAAGATCAGCACCAAGGCGATCACGATCTCAGGCATCGCACGCATCAAATCCATCATGCGACGGAACACGGGGATGAGGCGCGGCCATGGGGCCAGACCCTGGGTCGAAAGCATTGACAGAAGGATCGCTCCCAGCGCGCCCAAAAGCGTTGCCACAGCGGCGATATTGATGGTCTCGATCAGGGCTGGCAAGGCGCGCAGGAGATGTCCCGGAAGGTTCACGCGCTTTTCCCAGGCTTCCGAGATCACATCGGCGGGAAAGTCGAAGATATGCGGCAGACCGGGCAGAAAGCCCCCGGCGTTGCGGTCGTTGGCGATGCCGAAACCTGCGGCCAGCAACAGGACAAAGACCAAAAGCATGAGCCCGCCGTAGAGGCGGCGTTGGCGGGTGAGCGCCATGTAATGCGCGCGCGTGACGTCCAAAGACGCCGCTGTCAGATCGGCCATGTCGGGTCAGTCCTGTCGGGAAGTCGTCAAAAGGAAAGACCCCGCGTGAACCACGCGAGGTCTTGTATCAAAGGCGCTTAGTTGGATTTCGCCAGACGCGCCGCCACGATGGAGGCATAGGTGTCGTGATCGACCGGGATAAAGTCTTTCGCGTCACCCGCAGCCACGCCGTAGGCGCAATCTGCATCTTCTTCCCAGAGGTTCGCGGTGATCTCGGTCACCATGTCTTTCACGTCCTGCGGCAGGGCCTTGCGCAGCACGAAGGGGCCTTCCGGGATGATGTTGGATTGCCAGATCTGCACGAAGTCATTCATGTCGACGAGACCGGCATCCACAGCTTTGCGCAGCGCGCCGGAGTTGTAGCCGTCTTCCCATTCGCCCAGACCGTCGGCCCAGGTCACACCTGCGTCCACATCGCCGTTGTTCACAGCGACGATGGTTTGCTCGTGACCGCCGGTGAAGACGACATCACCAAAGAACTCGCCCGGCACCATCGGATAGCCTGCTTCGGCGATTTCGATGGAGGGGATCAGGTAGCCGGAGGTGGAGTTCGGATCACCGAAACCGAAGTTCTTGCCCTTCAGATCGTCAAGCGAGGTCACGCCGCTGTCCTTGCGGGCAAAGCCCACGGAATAGTAGCCGATGGACCCGTCGAGGTTCTGTTTCACGAGCACCGGCTCGACCGCTTCCGGGTCGGCGATGTAGGTGCCAGCGTAGGAGGAGGCGCCCATCCATGCGGCGTCGATGGTGCCGCCCAGAAGGCCCTGCATCACGCCGTTGTAGTCGGCCGGGGTGAAGATTTTCACTTCGACGCCCAGAGCCTCGGCGAGTTTGTCGGCAAAGCAGGAGTTCGACGCCACACGGTCCTGAGCGTTTTCGCCGCCAAGGATGCCAAGACGGAATTCGGTGATGTCCTGAGCCTGAGCAGCCCCCGTGAGGGCAGTGGTGGCCAGAACGGCAGCAAGCAGTTTTTTCATCTCTGTCTCCAGTTGGTTATTCCCGCGGATGTTCAAATGCGGGGATGAAAGGTCGTTAGATCGCGACTTCGGCGGCCCGGATTTCGGCCTTTTCCAAAGCGTCGTGGTCTAGGGCTTCATGGTCGCGAATTTCGGTGGATGTGGCGGCCTCGGAAAAATCCGCACCGGCGCCGTAGATGTCGCGCGCCACACCGGTGGTGAGCTGCGCAGGCGTGCCGTCAAAGACCACGCGCCCGTCGCGCATGCCGATGATCCGGTCGCAATAGCGGCGCGCGGTGTCGAGGGTGTGAAGGTTGGCGATCACCATACGCCCGTCTTCGTCATGAATGCGGCGGAGCGCCTCCATCACGGTTTGCGCGTTCATCGGGTCGAGAGAGGCGATGGGTTCATCGGCCAGAATGACTTTCGGGTCCTGCATCAGAGCACGCGCGATGGCGACGCGCTGTTGCTGACCGCCTGACAAAGCCTCGGCGCGTTTGGTGGCATGTTCGGAAATGCCAAGGCGACCGAGAATGTCGATCGCCTTGTGAATATCCTCTTCGGGATAGAGGTTGAACATGGTCGCAAGCGTGGAACGGCGACCCAAAGTGCCATGCAGCACGTTGGACACAACATCCATGCGCGGCACGAGGTTGAACTGTTGGAAAATCATCGCGCAATCGGATTGCCAGTCGCGCTTGTCCTTGCCGGTGAGCGACAGGACATTGCGGCCCTCGAACTTCAATTCGCCTTCGGAGGCGTCCGTCAAACGATTCATCATGCGCAAAAAGGTCGACTTGCCCGCGCCCGAGCGTCCGATGATGCCGATCATCATCGACCGGTCGACGGTGAAACTGACATTGTCCACGGCGGTGTTTTCGCCAAACCGTTTCGTCAAATGTTTCACATCAAGCATATCTGTCCCCTCGCTCGTTCGGCGGGGATAAAGCACAGGGTCTGAAACCCTTCTGTGACAGGTCTGAAAAACTTTTGTGACGAGCCGAAATCTACGAAAAACCGCGAGGCAAAGCCGAAATCATAGGCAGCCCCAAGCCCCGTTGCGCAGGGGATGTGCAAAATCCCAAATCCCATCGCCTTGCCCCTGACCACAGCCTCGCTATGGTGACGCGACGACAGGCTCGGGATCGGATTTTGACAGCACCCTCGGACAAGACACGCGCAACCCGCAACATTCTGACGCTGGCCCTCGGCGCTTTGGGTGGCACCGCGTTTTACCTCGCCGGGCTGCCCTTGCCGTGGATGCTTGGCTCGATGTTGGTGATTTTCGCCTGTGTCATGGCGGGTGCGCCGCTTGAAACCTCCGGGCGGTTTCGCCCCCTCGTGATCCCGGTGATCGGCGTCATGTTGGGGTCAGGTTTCGACACAGAGACCTTTCACCACCTCAGCCAATGGGGCCTCTCGCTGGCCGGACTGGCGGTCTATCTCGTCCTTGCCGCCATTCTGGTCGTGCCGTTCTACATCAAGATCGGGCGCCTCGATCCGGTGACCGCGTTCTTCTCCGCCATGCCCGGCGGGCTCAATGAGATGACGGTGATCGGCGGCGCTTTGGGCGGCGATGAAAAGCGGATCATTCTGGCCCACGCCGGGCGGATCGTGGTGACGATCTCGATCATCGCTTTGTGGTTTCGCGTCGTGCTGGGCTATGAGGTGCGCGGTGTGCCGCTTCATGCCGAGGGGGAGAGCCTCACTCTGATGAGCGGCGCGATCCTTTTGGCCTGTGCAGTTCTGGGCAATTGGATCGGGACCAAGCTCAAATTCCCCGCGCCGGGGCTTTTGGGGCCGATGCTGTTGTCAGGCGTGGTGCATATGGCGGGGCTGACGCATTCCTCGCCTCCGGGCCTTCTGGTGATCATCGCGCAGATTGTGCTGGGCACCACCATGGGCTGTCGCTTTCGTGGCGCCAAACCCAAATTGGTGGGCGAAACCCTGTTGCTCACGCTGGGCGGCACCCTGATCACCATGGGGCTGTCTCTGGGCTTTGCGGTGCTGTTGCACGGCATGTTCGGCCAGACCGTCGAACAGGTGCTTCTGGCCTATGCGCCCGGCGGGCTGACAGAGATGTCTCTGGTGGCTTTGGCGATGCATGCGGAGGTGGCCTATATCTCGATCCACCACCTCGTGCGGATCGTGATCCTCGTGGCCGTCGCCCCCTCTTTGCTGACCCGATTGGCAGAGCGGCTCAAATACTAAAGCGTTTTCCCTCACTCGAACAGCGTGGCCGCCTTTTGTTCGATCACTTCGCGGCACTCACGCACGAATTTCTTGTCCACCAGAAACTCGCGGCAAATCTTGTCCATCGACAGCTCGCCCTTCAGCGCCTCCAACCCGATCTGCGCCTGAAACGCCGGGTCGTCCACCGGGGCCTTGGCGTTCGCATTGGGTTTTTTGGCCGGAATCGGCGCCGCCGCCGGATCGATGGCATGTTTCTTGATCAGCTCATCCATGAAGGACCCGCGCCGCGGCGTGTTGTTTTCTTTTTCCTCCAGACGCGGCTTCATCCGACGCGCCCAGAAATGCACGCCGCGCGTGTCCTCCGTGAACCGCTCTTCGGGTTTGAAACGGCTGATGATCAGGTGGTTTCGCTCCTTGAAACTCACCGGATAAAAGGCGGGTTCGGGCTGCGCGTGTTCGATCTCTCCGGTCTCGATCAGGAAATGCGTGACGGAGGACGGCCCGGTAAAGCCCCAGGTTTGCTCGGTCATATGCACCGGCGTGCCCGCGTCGCGTTCGGCCTCAAGCTCGGCGATCTGTTCGGGTTTGAGCCAGGGCGCGATGGCATATTCGTCCTCAAAGAACTCCAACAAGCCGTTCAAAGTTTTGCTGTCCGACGGCAGGCCCAGAACCGCGTTGCACACCAACCCCGGCTTTTCCCAGCCAAAGACATAAGGCGAGCTGTAGTCGAAGGGTTTGTAGCAATACATATCCGCATCGACCCAAATCTTGTCGGTCTTCTTCAACAGGTTGAGCCGCCATATATCGGCATGGATCGCGGGGCTGCCGGTCCGCGCGTGGCGCAGCATTGGCTCGCCGGGGTAGATCTCGGCGGCGTCGGCCACATGAACCCCCGGCGGCACATTGGGGATCGGCTCGTAGGAATAGAGCGTGATGTGATGGCCCTGATCGGCAAAGCTTTTCAGGCAAAGCTGTTCCAGCCAGCTCAACTTGCCGCCGATCCAAAGCGACGCGATCTCGGGTAGTTTATCCATTTCGCCTGATACCTGCTCTATCTCTTACTCTCAGCATCTTTTAATCTCAGCCTGACGCCTGCCATTCTGGCCCGGATCGTTACCCGACCCGCAACCAAAAGGCCATGAGAGACGGCGCGGCAAACTTGACTCATACTGGGCCATGTGAGACCCCTTTTGCAACGAAATCAAGCGCGAAGGCCGTTTGAGACGCGTATGAGGACAGGTTGGGTTTGAACACACTCGCGATCACATGCATCCGCGACGAGGGGCCTTGGCTTCTGGATTGGATCGCCCATCACAAAGCGGCTGGGTTTACGCAGGTCCTCATCGCCTCGCACGATTGTTCGGATGGCACGGACCGGTTGCTCGATGCGCTGGACGCTGCGGGGGTGGTCAGCCACCTGCCCTTCGTGCCCGAGGGCGAGAAGGCCGTGCAATGGCAGGCGATGAAAAAACTGTCTAAGCACCCGCTCTACAAAGAGGCTGATCTGGCACTGTTTTTCGATGTCGACGAATATCTCGTGCTCGAAGTGCCTCTGGCGGACCTTCTGCCCGAGGATGCCGACGCCATGCCTCTGCGCTGGCATCTGTTTGGCAACAGCGGGCTTGGCACTTGGGACGAACGTCCGGTGACGGAGCGGTTTACCATGGCGGCGCCTGACGACGTCTCTCTGCCGCTTGCGCATTTCTTCAAAACCCTGCACCGGCCGCAAGCGTTCAAAGGTCTCGGCGTCCATCGTCCGAAAGGCAAAGAGGCGCGCTGGGTCACTGCCGCAGGCCGCCCGATGGCGCCGGATTTCGCCGCGCAGCAATCACGGATCAATCTCTTTGGCCTGACCTCCAAAGGCGAACAGGCTTGGATCAATCACTATTCCACACGCTCCATCGAGGAATTCCTCCTCAAATCCCAGCGCGGCCTGCCAAACCACATGGAAAAATCCGTAGGCGCCGGCTATTGGGCGGAGCGGAATTTTAACACCCTTGAGGATACCCGGATCGCACCGATGCGAGAGGCCACCGCAATAGCCCGTGCCGAATTGTCGGAGTTCGACGATCTGCACGCGGAGACGGTGGGCTATCACCGCGCGGCGCTCAAACGCCTGACATTGCGGCGCGACGTGGTCGAATTGATGTGGCAACTGACGCTCATGGGTGGCTCGGTCGCCCCCGGCCCAACCCAATTGGCGGCGCATCTGGCGCGTCTCAAGGCGCTGAAGACTGAAGACAGAACCGAGGACAGACAGGCCTGATATGGCACAGTTTGACAGACATCACATCCAATCGCGCGATCTGGGCCCGGCAGTGCTTTTGGCCGCCGTTCAGACGGGGGACGCAGGCGCACATCTGTTTTTCACCAAAGGCTCCGAGGTCAGCCCCATCGTGGCCGAAAAGCTTTTGGATGCGGCCGAGACCCGCAGTGTAGGCGATGCGCCGTGGCTCACCGGGCGCATCCCCGGGGGCGGCATTCAGGCGTTTTTCAACAGCGAATTGATGGACATCGCCCCCAAGGCACCAGAACCCTCGCTGATGGCCGGGCGCAATGTGGCGCTGGCCACGCGCAATGGCGAGACGGCGGAAACGGTGCTGGAGTGGCTGGGCTATCACGTCAAACATCAGGGCCTGACAGGCGCGGTCATTCTGGATCGCGCGGCCCCCGGCACGGATGAGGCATTTGCCAAAGCGCTGGAAAGCGGCCTGAAAAATTTCGACGATCTCACCGTGCTTCTGGTCGATTGCGATGTGCCCTTGGGACAGGCCGACAGCGCGCCTGAGCACCACCCTTTCGTCACCCCCGGCGCGCCGGGCAAGGACCGGATGAAGGTGCCAACTCCCGATCCATGGTCCGCGCCTTTGGGCGATGTGTTGATCTATGAGATGCTGCGGCACCTCTTTCTGAACGAGGCCCGCGCGGTGGCCAATATCGAGGTCTATGACCTCGTCCCCCGTGATCCGCGCGGCACGATGTTCGATCTTGCTCAAAGGGCCAAAGGCGGCGTGGTGCAGCTTGTCGGCCAACAATGCTATCCGTGGCGTGTGCGGGACGACGATCCCGTGCGCTTTGCCGATCACATTTGCATTCAGTTCGACGCCAAGAAACGTCGTGGCCGTTGGTGCGCCGCGATGAGTGCGCTCGACGATCAGGCCGTGTTCCGTCTGGTGCGGATCGGCGGGGTCGAGCCGGAGGTCGCCTATCCGTTTTACCGCTTTATGGCGCTCCGCCACCGCGCGCCCACTGTGTCGAAAATCGTCCCCAAGGCCTCGCTGATCGAACATGCGCCGCTGATCAAAATGTCGGAGCAGGAATGGGATCACAAACCGATCCTCATGCCGCATGAAGAGGTGGAACAGCCGCCCAAGGGCGACAATTCGGTCGCGATTGTGACCTGCATGAAAAACGAGGGGCCGTTCATCCTCGAATGGCTGGCCTATCACCGCGCGATCGGGATCGAGGGTTTTCTGGTCTACACCAATGATTGCACGGACGGCACCGACACCTTCCTCGATCTGTTGCAAGAGAAAGGCTACGTCCAGCACCGCGACAACAAGTTTCACGGCACCGGATTGAAACCGCAGCACCACGCGTTGCAGCAGGCCGAGAAAGAACCCGTCGTGATGGAAAGCGACTGGGCGATCTCCATGGATGTGGACGAGTTCATCGACATCAAGGTGGGTGACGGCACGATGACCGCGCTCTTCGATGTGGTGCCGGACGCGAACCTGATTTCCTGCACTTGGCGGCTCTTTGGCAACAACGATGTGCATGAGTACGAAGACCGGTTTTTGATCGAACAGTTCTTTCGTTGCGCGCCCGAATTTGCCAACAAACCGCATCAGGCCTGGGGATTCAAAACTCTGTTCAAGAATGTCGGTCTGTTCAAGAAATTGGGCGTTCATCGGCCCAAAGGCCTCAAACCGCAGATCTGGGACAAGATCCGCTGGTACAATGGCTCCGCCAAACCCATGCCGGAGGGCGAATACCGCAACGCCTGGCGGTCGAACGCCTCGACCTATGGCTATGACGTGGTGCAGCTCAACCACTACGCGGTGCGCTCGGCGGAAAGCTTTCTCGTGAAACGCGACCGGGGCCGGGTGAACCACGTGGACCGCGACCAAGGCCTCGCCTATTGGTTCCGCATGAACAACAACTTCGAGGAAGAACGCTCGATCCAGCGGATGATCCCGAAGCTTCAGGCGGAGTTCGACCGGCTGCTGGCCGACCCCGACATTCGCGCCCTGCACGAGGCCTGTGTCAAAGCCCATAAGGACAAGATTGCGGAGCTGCGGGCGACGGAAAACTATAGCAATTTCTATACTGAGTTGACCGGCCTGCGGATGGAAAAACTCAGCCGCATGCACCGCCATTTCGGCGCCAACGTGTTTCTCACCGGCCCGGAATGCGTGCCCGACGAAGTGTTGGAACGAGACGGCGAGGAGAAATTCTTTTTCACCGTGGATCGCGGGGAGACGGCACATTGAGCGACGCCAAAGCGACAGAAAAACCGCGTGTGACGCTGCATATCGGGGTGCATTTCACCACCGACGGCTACCTGCAACGCTCCGTCTCCGTGAACCGTGCGCCGCTCAAGGCGCATGGCGTGCATGTCCCCGCCAAGCGTCACACCTGGGGCGTGATTTCCAAGATGCTCGAGGGCCTCGATGGCCTGCCGCCGATTGTCGAGGAAGAGGACGAGGTGCGCCGCGCGCTCTTGGGCAAATCCGGGGCGCAGCATCTGTTTCTGGCCGATGACCGCTGGGCCGCTCCGCTGCGGGACGCGGTGGATGGTGAAACGCTTTATCCCGGCATTGGGGACCGTGTCGCGGCGGTGGCCGAGCTGTTTTCCGCCTCGGAGTTGCAGATCAGCATGGCGTTGATCAATCCGGCGATTTTCATGAGCAACAGCTTTGCGTCGGGCACCGCGCCGCGTCTGCTGAGCACCTTTGTCGATCATGTCGCCCCGGAGGGCCTGCGCTGGCGCGATACGGTCGAGGCCTTGCGCAAAGCCGTGCCCAATGTGCCGCTTCTGATCTGGGCCGAAGAGGACGCGCCGCTGATCTGGCCGACCGTGATGCGGCGCCTGTTTCACCTGCCCCCAGAGGTGCCGGTGTCCGGGCGCATCCTGCCGCTGAAACCTTTGTTGGTGGAGGAAGGCTTTGAGCGGCTGAAAACCTATTTGATCAGCCATCCGCCGGAAACGACCGTTCAATATGAGAGAGTCATGCTGGCGTTCATGGACAAATATGGACGCGAAGAGGCTCTGGCGCCGCGCTGTGACATCCCCGGCTGGGACGCGGAGGCCATCGATGTTTTGACCGCGCATTACGAGGAAGACCTCGAGGCCTTGGCACAGGAAGAGGGCATCACCCTCCTCCAGCCTGTCTCGTGAACGTCTCGCCCGCTTAGCGCGCCGCCTCGGCAGCCGCGCGAATGGCGCGGATGTTGTCGCCGTAGGGGATCGGGTTCACGACAGAGCCGCCCTTGAACACCGCGGAGCCCGCGACCAGCGCGTCGGCCCCCGCAGCCGCCACCAAAGGTGCCGTGCTCGGGTCCACACCGCCGTCGATCTCGATGTGGATCGGACGATCGCCGATCATCTCGCGCAGCTGTTTGATTTTCTCGATCTGGGAGTGGATGAATTTCTGGCCGCCAAAGCCCGGGTTCACGGTCATCACACAGATCAGATCGACCATATCCAAGAGGTATTCGACGCTTTCCGCCGGGGTGCCGGGGTTGAGCGCCACGCCCGCTTTCGCGCCATTGGCACGGATCGCCTGCATGGTGCGGTGAATATGCGGGCCCGCCTCGACATGGGCGGTGATGATGTCGGCGCCAGCCTCTGCGAAGGCCTCGATATAGGGATCGACAGGCGCGATCATCAGGTGCACATCCATGACCGTTTTGATATGCGGGCGGATCGCTTGGCACATCGCCGGGCCAAAGGTCAGGTTCGGCACGAAATGCCCGTCCATGACATCGACGTGAATCCAGTCGGCACCCTGGGCTTCGACGGCTTCGATCTCTTGGCCGAAATTCGCGAAATCGGCGGCGAGGATGGAAGGGGCGATCTTGATCGAGCGCTCAAAGCTCTGGCTGGACATGGTGGCGATTCCTCAAACTGGCAGTCTTCGCGCTGCATCTACCCCGTTTGCCCGTCCCTGTCACCTTTCCTCTGTTTCGGCACGGATGAGCCGGTGTCAGGGCCTGCGACAGGCGACTTCTTGCCTGCCTTGCTCGCGAATGCAGCAAAACCTCCCACCGTCCTGATTTCCTGTTCAGAAATAAAGGAAAGGTCACGAATCATCTGCGAACATGTGCTAGCTTTACGTCATGGATATCACCCAATTGCAGCAGTCAGACATTTTGAGCCAAGGAGAACAGTTTCACTTCTCCCGCTCCGTCCTGTCGCGTGCGCGCCCCAAGGCGCTGCACGATCAGGATTATTATGAGCTGTTCTGGTTGCACAACGGGCGCGCGCGGCTGGTCACCGAGACCTCGCAGGTGAAGTTGACCGAGGGCGATCTGGTGTTCCTCCCGCCGGGGTATCCCCATGCGCTACAAGGCGTCGGCGACGAGAGCCATATCGTCAACATCATCCTCAAGCGCAAACGGATCAGGGAATTGACCGACCGCTTCCCGGAACTGGCGCCCTATTTTCCGGCCCCCGGGTCGCTTCCCGTGCAAATCCACCGCGACATGCGCCATTTGTCGCGACTGTCTACCGCAGCCAAGGCGCTTGAAGCCGCGCCGCGCAGCTCGCTTTATCTCGAGGCCTTTCTCTTGCCGCTGGTGGCCGAACTGTTGTCAGAGGCCCGCGATGAAAACGCCGCCATGCCCACGTGGCTGAGCGACGCCTTGATCCGTGCCGAAGATCCGTCGGTGTTCCGCGAAGGCGCTTCGGGACTTGTGGCGCAATGCGGCAAGGCCCATGCCCATGTCGCCCGCACCATGCAAATGCATCTGCACCAAACGCCCTCGGATTACATCAACACGCTGCGCATGGAGTTCGCCGCGCGTCAGCTCAAGGGCACGCCGGATTCTCTGTCGGAAATCGCAGATGAGATCGGCATTCACAACATGAGCCATTTTCACCGCCTGTTCCGCGCGCGGTTCGGCATGACGCCGCGTCAGTACCGCGTGAAACATCAAAAGGGCGTGGTGCAGCCCGTTTGACCAAATGGTCAATGATTGCCAAATCCCTCGGACCATGCGAGCTTGCGCATAAGTTGAAACGGAGCTTGCAAATGAGCACACCCGATAGGACCGCTGAGGCCACAAGCCTCGCGACACGTACCGCGCAATTGCCGCAGGTTCATGAACCGCGCAATCCCGGCATGGAACTGGATTTGGACGTGGTGGAACGCCAGCGCGTGAACACCTCCGCTGTCGAGCGACGCTGTGCCACACTGCCCGGACGTCGGTCGGTGAAGAAAGATCATCAGGCGGCATGGCTGTTGAAAGCGATCACCATGATCGACCTCACCACTTTGGCGGGCGATGACACGGCGGGGCGCGTGCGGCGTCTTTGCGCCAAAGCCGCGCGTCCTGTGCGCGCCGATCTGTTGGACGCCATGGGCATGCCCGCGATCACAACCGGCGCGGTCTGTGTCTATCACGATATGGTCGAAACCGCGGTCGAGGCGCTGGACGGCACCGGCATTCCGGTCGCCGCCGTCTCGACGGGGTTTCCGGCGGGCCTCTCGCCCTATCATCTGCGCGTCAAAGAGATCGAGGAAAGCGTCAAGGCGGGCGCGAAAGAGATCGACATCGTGATCTCCCGGCGTCACGTTTTGACCGGCAATTGGCAGGCGCTTTACGATGAGATGCGCGAATTCCGTGCGAGTTGTGGCGAGGCGCATGTGAAGGCCATTCTGGCGACCGGCGAATTGGGGTCGCTGCGCAATGTCGCGAAAGCCTCGCAGGTCTGCATGATGGCAGGCGCCGATTTCATCAAGACCTCCACCGGCAAGGAAAGCGTCAACGCCACCCTGCCCGTCTCTTTGGTGATGATCCGTGCGATCCGCGACTATCATGCCCGCACCGGCTACCGCATCGGCTACAAACCGGCAGGCGGGATTTCCAAGGCGAAGGATGCTTTGGTCTACCTGTCGCTGATCAAGGAAGAGTTGGGCGACCATTGGCTGTCGCCGCATCTGTTCCGCTTTGGGGCCTCGTCTCTCTTGGGCGACATCGAGCGGCAGTTGGAACACCATGTGACCGGGCAGTATTCTGCCTCTTGGCGGCATTCTATCGGGTGAGCGCCGGTTCGACGAAGTCGGCAAAGGCACCAGTGGAGCCTTTGAGGCGCGAACGGGCGGAGCCCCGGAAAAGGATATGATCATGACAACAAACATGAGTATTTTTGCCAAGAAAAAGCAGGGGCGCGGGCAATGAGCGTGAAAGAGATTTTCGACACGATGGACTATGGCATGGCGCCCGAAAGCGCGGCGGAGGCGCTGGCGTGGCTGGTGGATGGCGGTGATCGCTTTGGCCTGTTCATCGGTGGCAAGATGACGGAACCGGGCGCGGTGTTCGAGGCGAAGAACCCGGCCACGGGCGAGGTTCTGGCGCATCTGACGCAGGCCACCGAGGCCGATGTGGACGCCGCCGTGGCCGCCGCGCGCAAAGCGCAAAGCAAATGGGCGAAGGACAGCAAAGCGCGGGCCAAGGTGCTTTATGCGCTGGCGCGTCTGGTACAGAAACACGCGCGTTTGTTTGCCGTGTTGGAGACCTTGGATAACGGCAAGCCAATCCGCGAAAGCCGCGATATCGACGTGGCTCTGGTGGCGCGGCATTTCTATTACCACGCGGGCATGGCGCAGCTCATGGACGAGGAACTGCCGGGGCGCGAAGCGCTTGGCGTTTGCGGTCAGATCATCCCGTGGAACTTCCCGCTTTTGATGCTGGCGTGGAAGGTCGCGCCCGCGATTGCGATGGGCAACACGGTGGTGTTGAAACCGGCGGAATATACCTCGCTGACCGCTTTGCTCTTTGCGCAGATTTGCCAAGAGGCCGGTGTGCCGAAAGGCGTCGTCAACATCGTGACCGGCGACGGCGGGGTGGGCGAGATGATCGTGACGCATCCGGGCGTGGACAAAATTGCCTTCACCGGATCGACCGCCGTCGGACGGCGCATTCGCGAGGCAACCGCCGGGTCGGGCAAATCTCTGACGCTCGAGCTGGGCGGCAAATCGCCCTACATCGTCTTTGAAGATGCCGACATCGACAGCGCTATCGAAGGGCTGGTCGATGCGATTTTCTTCAATCAGGGGCAAGTTTGCTGCGCCGGATCGCGTTTGCTCGTTCAGGAAGGCATCGCCGAGGATTTCCACACGCGGCTTGTAGCGCGCATGGGCAACCTGCGCATCGGCAATCCTTTGGACAAGAGCATTGATGTCGGGGCCATCGTGGACCCGGTGCAATTGCAACGGATCGAAAGCCTCGTGACCAAGGGCGGCGCCGAGGGCACCGTTCATCAACCCGTGAAAGCGCCGGAGGGCTGTTTCTACCCGCCGACTTTGGTGTCGGGGCTGGAGCCCTCGTCGCTCTTGATGCAAGAGGAAATCTTTGGGCCGGTGCTCGTGTCCACCACCTTCCGCACGCCCGCCGAGGCGGTGCAGGTGGCGAACAACACGCGTTATGGCTTGGCGGCGTCGGTCTGGACCGAGAACGTCAATCTGGCGTTGGATATTGCGCCGAAACTGGTCGCGGGTGTCGTCTGGGTCAACGGGTCGAACATGTTCGATGCCGCGGCCGGATTTGGCGGTGTGCGCGAGAGCGGTTTTGGCCGCGAAGGTGGTTGGGAAGGGCTGATGGCCTATACCAAACCTGCGGGCAAAGCCACGCCGGTGAAGCCCGCAAAGGCGCATGTCAAACCCGATGACGTTGAGGTTCTCGGCCTTGATCGCACCGCAAAGCTCTACATCGGCGGCAAACAGGCGCGGCCCGATGGCGGTTATTCTCAGGCGATCTACTCGCCCAAAGGCAAACTGTTGGGCCATAGCTCGATTGCCAGCCGCAAGGACATTCGCAACGCGGTTGAGGCCGCGCAGGGTGCCAAAGGTTGGGCCAAAGCCACCGCCCACAACCGCGCGCAGGTGCTGTATTTCGTGGGCGAAAACCTCTCCGCCCGCACCGATGAATTCGCCACGCGCCTCCGCGAGCTGACCGGCACGACCGAGGCGAAAGCGCGAGGAGAAGTGACGGAGGCGATTGACACGCTCTTCACCTATGCCGCTTGGTGCGACAAGCTAGACGGGGCGGCAAAACCCGTGCCGATGCGCGGTGTGGCTTTGGCGATGAATGAACCCGTCGGCGTGATCGGTGCGTTTAGTGACGACCGGCCATTGGCGGGGTTGATCGAGGTGATCGCCCCCGCGATTGCCATGGGCAACCGGGTGATCGCCGTGGCCTCGGAGGCCTATCCTTTGGCTGCCACGGATTTCTATCAGGTGCTCGACACCTCAGACGTGCCCGCGGGTGTGGTCAACATCCTCACCGGACCGCACGCTGAGTTGGCCAAGACCATGGCCGGGCATATGGATGTCGAGGCGGTGTGGAGTTTCTCCTCCGCCGAGATTTCTGGCGTGATCGAAAAGGAGAGCGCCGGGAATCTCAAACGCACTTGGGTCAACAACGGGCTAAGCCGGGCATATCCGGCGCGGGACTGGTTGGCGCAGGCGACCGAGGTCAAGACGATCTGGGTGCCTTACGGGGAATAAGGAAAGGGGCCGCAAGGCCCCTTTTTACATCCGCCCAATCCAGCGCGGCGTTTTCTCGGAATAGCGTCGCCAATCGGCATTCTGACCCAGAACGACCTCTTCGGAACGCACCTGCATCACCGCAGACGCCGTCATGATCACGGCGGCCACGGCCATCGGCAGACCCACGAGCGGCGTCAAAAACCAACTGAGCGCGATTTGCCCGACAAAGACCGGATTGCGGGAAAGCCGAAACGGCCCGTCGGTGACGATCTCGCCGATCGCGCCCTCCTTGGTGCCGATCCGCCAAGAGCGGCCCATATAGGCCTGCGCATAGAGCGCGAAGGCGGCGGCGACCGCCGCAGGCACGATCCAGATCGGCGCGCCGCCTGCCCGTGTCACCACGGGCCAGAGCACAAGGATCCCGAAAGCAATACGAAAGCCCCAAGCCGCCCCAGCCTGACCCGCGTCAAACAGCCAAAGCTTTTGCCCGCTGCGCCGCGCCAGTGCCGCCGTCAACGCCAGAAATCCGGCGACATAGCCCGCGCTGACCAGCCATGCCAAAACACTCATCGACGGAACCACCCTTTGACCTTATCGACCGCGCTGTCTTTCTTTTCGTCGGCCAGTTCCAAGACGTCTTCGACATCATCGACCAGCGGCTCGATGGTCCGTTGGCGGAACTGTTGCCACATGCGGTAGAGGGTCACCACAAAGAGGAACAGCACCGTCAGGATGATGATATTGGCCCAGGGAATGATGGTCACATCCGGGCCCGCGACCGGTTTGATCCCCATCGCATTGGGGAAGACCGACAAAAGCTCCGAGCGCCAGCCATAGTGGGTCACAGAGACCCACTCCGGGGCCGCTCTGGTCGAGATCGAGTCATTCGCCTCGGTATAGAGGTTCGCCGTGTCGAATTTGAAATAGGGCGGCCAGCCCCAGCCGGTGTCTTCGTTGCGGTAGACGATGCTCTTGCCGTTCGGGCGCACGGCCTGAATGAACTGCACATCGCGGCTTTGCTGATTGGCGGTGCCATTGCCCGCCTCCTGCCAGAACATCGTGGTCCAGCCGGAAATGTCCTGACGTTCCTCATAGGTATTCACGATCCGCACGATGTCATGCTGCGGCAGGGTGTAATGCGCAAACCCTCCGACAATCAGAACGATCAGGGCGATCAGGGTCCATTTCACATAGCGCATCGGCGGGGCCTCACAGAAAATTCGTCACATAAAAGATCGCGGCAAAGACGATCAGCGGCAGGATATAGACCAGGAGCAACAGTTTCGGACGGAAAGAACGCTCATAGGCTTTGATCCCCTCCTCCACATAAGCGTCCCGCTCGCCAATGGAACCCTCTTTTTCCCAATCTTCTTCAAGACGTTCGCGGGTCAGCGAGCGGACATAAACGGTCAGGAGCCCGTAGAACAGGGTCATGACGACAAAGCCGATGATCAGAAACCGCAAAAAGCCCAGCATGGGTTTTCCCCTGTCACGCCGGGGTCGTCCGGCCGTTATCTTCAGCTTAGCTGCAGCGCCGCGAAAGCGCGAGGAATTTGATGGGGTTATGTGTCTTGGTCCGGAAAGTCATGGCGCATGGCCTCGTCGGATTTGATCTGTTCAACGCGGCGCGCGAGGCTGAGCCACGCCAGCCCCAAAAGAGGCAACCAGATCAGGCTCGCCAAAGCCGCGCGGCGGGCCAGAAAGCCGAACATCTGTCCCGGCGCATCTCGCATCGTCTGGATGACCGGCACGCCGTCGACCTCATAGAGAAAGGCGAACAAAGCCCCGCCCAGCACAAAGAGCCCCAAAGCGCTCAAAAGAACCGAGACGACCAGACGCTTTTGCGAGCGGGTCCCACGCGGGGTCAGCGCCAAAGGCAAGGCCAGCGCCACAACGCCGATCAGCCCCACCGGAAGGGCAATGCCGCTTATCACCCCCATGTCGATCATGCTTTTCGCCTCCCGACATGAGCCTTGGCGCATGCCACAAAATCACTCTTTCAAATGCGTTGCATCAGAGATGAGGTCCAATCCTCATTCTTCCCCTTGTGACAGAGGCCGGGCGCGTTTTCTATGATCTTGTCATCATCGGAGGGGACCCCATGACACTCAAATCACTTTTTATCGGCACCGGCTTTGGCCTGCTCATGGCGACAGGCGCCATGGCGGATGACGTCACCGACACGCTGCAAAGCGCGCTCAAAGCCTATGAAGACGGCGACGTCACCTATGCGCTCGAAGAGTTGGATTACGCCAAACAATTGATGCAAGAGATGAAAACCGGCGAATTGGCGGCCTTCCTGCCCGCCGCGCCAGTGGGCTGGACCGCAACGGAAGACAGCGACACCGTGGCCGGTTTTGCCATGATGGGCGGCGGCACGGCGGCCGCGCAAAGCTATACCAACGAATCTGGCGAGGAATTCACCATTTCCATCGTCGTCGACAGCCCGATGATTGCCATGATGGGCGGCATGATTTCCAACGCTGGTGCCATGGGCATGAAAACCGTGCGCGTGGGGCGTGAAAAATTCTTGGAGAACGAAGGCGAACTCACCGCCTTGGTCGAGGGCCGCGTCTTGGTGCAGGCCTCGGGCGAGCCGCGTGATGTGGTCTTGCCGCTTTTGGAGGGCATCGACTACCGCGCCTTGGGCCGCTTCGGCTACTAACTGTCCTGAGACAAAGACATAAAAAGAGGGGCCGTCGCGCCCCTCTTTTTCATTCCATTGAGAGCTGTTTCACAGCTGCGCGCGGATAACATCCCCCAAACGCGCAATGCCCTCTTCAATCTTCGCCGCCGCCGACATCGAGAAGTTGAGGCGCAGCGTGTTGCGGTTCGAGCCATCGGCATAAAACGCACCGCCCGGCACAAAGGCCACATTGGCTTTGAGCGCCTCTTTCAAAAGCTCCGCCCCATCCATGCCCTGCGGCAGGGTCACCCAGACGAACATCCCGCCATCGGGTTTCGTCCATTCAACGCCATCCGGCATGTGACGTTCGAGCGCCGCGAGCATCGCGTCCAGCCGCACGCCGTAAACCTCGCGCAGCTTGGCGACGTGATCTTCGAACACACCGTTCGCCACTTCGCTCACCGCGATCTGGTTGATCGTCGCGGTCTGAAGATCGGCGGCCTGTTTGGTGAGCACCATCTGGCTGATCACCGGTTTCGAGGCCACGGCCCAGCCGACGCGCAGCCCCGGCGCCAAGGTTTTCGAGAAAGACCCGAGGTAGATCGTGCGACAGGCGTCGATGTCGCCCTTCTCTTCGATCTCAAGCGCCAAGATCGGCTTGATCGCTTCGCCCCGATAGCGCAACTCCTGATAGGCCGCATCCTCGATCACCGCGCAATTCAGCGCCTCGGCGCGCGACAGCACGGTTCGGCGCTGATCTTCGGTCAGGGTCACGCCGGTCGGGTTGGCGAAATCCGTGGAAAGATAGGCGAATTTGACCTCTCCCCCAGCGGCTTTGGCGTCTGCCAAGACATCCTCGGTGGGCCGGTTGGTCTGCGGATCGATCCGGTCGTAACGCGGTTCATAGGCGTTGAACGCCCCCAGCGCGCCCATGTAGGTCGGCCAGGTCACAAGCGCCGTATCGCCTGCGTTCAGAAAGATTTTCCCGAGATAATCCAGCGCCTGCTGCGAGCCTGCCGTGATCAGGATGTTGTCACGCGTACAGGTCACACCGTGGCGTGCCATATAGCCAACGATCCAATCACGAAGCGGCGTGTAGCCCTCGGACGTGGAATATTGCAACGCGACCGCCGCGGCCTGCTCGCTCAGCGCCTTGGTCATCGCCTCGGCAAAGGCTTCGCGCGGAAAATAGGCCGGATCGGGAATGCCGCCTGCAAAGGAAATAATGTTCGGCTGGTCCAGAAGTTTGAGAAGCTCGCGGATCTCTGACGCTCGCATCCGCCCAGTGCGGTTGGCAAAAAGCTCGCTCACGCGGGCGGTTGTTTTTTCCAATGTGCTCTCGGCGAGGTTCTCTGGCAGACTCATCTTATTCTCCATTCAGCGCCCCGATGTCACACATTTGATTGGGGAAATCCACAAAAAGGATTTGCAACAATTTAAATGTGATTGATCCGGGAAAACCTTGGGGCTTTGAAATAAAAAAATGCCGCGGGAGTTTCCTCCTGCGGCATTTTTCCGTTCGCCCTAAGCGCTTGTCTCAAAGCGAACTGGACCACCCTTTAAAGCGTGTCTCAAAAATCGAGGGGACTGTTTTTGAGAGACGAAGCACATCTCTGTGCGGGGGACGCTTTATTGGATGTTGTTCACGTTGGTGTTGGCGACAGCCGCACCGTTTGCGCCGACGAGCACGAACTCGATGTTGGAGCGCGGAGCGGAGGACAGGCTGACTTTCACGTCGGTGTTGGCGCCGGCTTTGACGTCGGTGGAGCCGAGAAGTGCCACGCGCTCACCGCCGTGGACGGAGTAAACTTCGAGGGTCGCCGGAGCGTCGGCGCGGACGAGTTCCACGTTGGCGACGGTTTTGGAACCGGCTTGGTTGCCCGGGATGATGTAGTTCGGGCCAGCGAAAGCGGCGGAACCGGCAACGGCAACGATGGCAGCGGCAGCGAGGGTTTTGATGGAATTGGTCATGGTTTTGGTCCTTTTATCTGATGTTTAGCGGTCTCCCATCCGCCCTGAGCACTTGGCTCAGAGCGAACCGGACCAGCATGGAAAGCGCGGGTGCGCTTATTGGATGTTGTTCACGTTGGTT
>NZ_JAIVLK010000003.1 GCF_020524585.1 Celeribacter naphthalenivorans | reverse complement strand
CTTGCATGTGTTAGGCGTGCCGCCAGCGTTCGTTCTGAGCCAGGATCAAACTCTCAAGTTGAAATGATGTTACCATCATAACCTTGACGTCGAACCTCTGCACATCACTCCATCCAACCAGCTAAGGTCGAATGGAAAACTGTTTGTTGTGCTTAGTTTCCGAAGAAACAAAAGCCGTCCAAACAGTGAAGCTGACACTCTATCATCAGGACCGAAATCCCTAAGAGCGCGATATACAGACGTTCTTGTCGTTAAGACCAAACCGCCCACATATCTCTTCGTTCATCTATCAATTTCAAAGAGCAAGAGACAAAAACCAGACCAGTGCGCCCTAAACTTAACGGCGCGCCCGCCCAGATCTGCCTCAAATTTTCTGCCGCGCTTCCCGTCCAAGCCACCCTCTCGAGCGCCCCAGCCAGTCCGTCTGGCGTCCCGTGCTGCGCTGTCTGCGCCGCCGGTGAAGGGGGTTCTAAGGCGAGTCACTCAAACCCGCAAGCGCTTTTTAAAAGAAAAATGACGATTTCCTCAGAAATCATACTAAATAACTGATTTACATAATAAATTTTTGTAGCAGCCTTTGGAAATACGGCCTTTTCGGACGCCAGGGCGGCAGAAGACATCAGGCGCTAACGAAACGAATTGCGGTTACCCACATGGGGTCACGCAACATTTGGTATTCACCTCCTTCAATCCGCCGATTCACCCCCGTTTCAGGAGGTGAATCGCGGATGAATCGGAAGTGAATCGCCCGACTCCTCCCCGACTCGCGGGTGACTCGGGTGAATCGGTCGGAATCATTCAGGTCGGACGCATCACTTTGCGCCACATCGGCACGCGCAGAAGCAAAAGCACGACAATCGCCGCCACATAGAGCAACGGCTCCAGTTGCCAGCCTTTGCGCAGCATCACGAAATGCACGCCCCCCAAGAGCACCGCCGGATAGACGAGCTTATGCAACTGACGCCACTTGCGACCGAGTTTGCGGATCGCGGCATTATAGGAGGTTGCAGCCAAGGGGATCATCAGCACGAACCCCGCCATGCCAATGGTGATATAGGGACGCTTATAAATGTCCGCGATGATCTGGGACATGATCTGCACATCAAGCACGATCCAGACCGTGAGATGCAGCACGATATAGAAGAAGGCGATCAAGCCCAGCGCGCGACGGAACTTGATGAGGTTCAGCCCGAGGTGACGGCGCAGCGGCGTCACACATAGAGAAGCGATCAGAACCTGTAGCCCCAAGAGCCCGATCTTGTGCTCCATCGCCTTGACGGGATCGACACCCAATTGACCGGTGAGACCCGCATAGAAATACCACGCGGGCGGAATCAGCGCGCCGAGATAGAGCGGCCAGGTTGGAATTTTGCGAGCGAGGCGGTTCAGGTGATCGATCATCAGTAGTTCTTCGTCAGGTCCAGACCACGATAGAGATCGCCGACCTGTTCTTCGTAACCGTTGAATTTCACCGTCGCGATGCGCGAGGCAAAGAGTCCGCCGCCGATGCGCCGCTCAGAGGCCTGCGACCAACGCGGATGGCTGACCTCCGGGTTCACATTAGAATAGAATCCATACTCGCGATGGTTCGTCGCTTTCCAGGTATTCACCGGCTGCTCTTCCTGCAGTGTGATCTTCACCACCGACTTGATCGACTTGAACCCGTATTTCCATGGCACCACCAACCGAAGCGGCGCGCCGTTCTGATTGGGCAGCTCTTTGCCATAGAGCCCGGTCGCCATGAGGGTCAGCGGATGCATCGCCTCATCGAGTCGCAATCCCTCGACATAAGGCCAGTCCAAAATGGCGCGTTTCTGCCCCGGCATTTCTTCGGGACGATAGAGCGTTTCGAAGCGCACATATTTGGCGGAGGGCTGAACCCCCGCGAGATTGAGCAATTGGTTCAGCTCAAACCCGTTCCACGGGATGACCATCGACCAAGCCTCGACACAGCGGAAACGATAAATGCGCTCGTCGATGTCGACCTTTGCCAGAATATCGCCCAAACCATAAGAGCCGGGTCGCTCGACCATGCCGTCGATCTCGACCGACCACGGATCGGTGGTCAGACTCCCGGCATAGCGCATCGGGTCTTCTTTGCCCGTGCCGAACTCATAGAAATTGTTGTAGCTGGTGATCTCTTCAAAGGTGTTCGGCTTTTCCGTGGTGTCGAACCCTTTGATCTCGAATTCCGGCATATCCTGCGCCTGAGCGCCCGTGGCGGCCAATAGCCCCGCACCTGCAAAGCCGGCCATCACGGCGCGGCGGCTGAGATAGGCCGTCTCCGGCGTCACATGCGAATAGGGCAGATTGTACTTGGCCGACATGACTTCCTCCTGAGCGTTACTCAGACGCTAGCGCGGAAGCTCGCCGCCACAAACCAAACTCATCTCACAACTGCGTTTGGATTTTGTAACTTTCCGCCCCATCCTCGTATTCTTCGCGATGGAAACTCGGCACAATCCGGTCCAGCGGGACAGAGGTGCCATCCGCCTGAACGATCCGCACATGCCGCCGCCGCATCTGACGCGGCTCCAACACACCAACGGAATGCGCGATCATCTCCAACTCTTTGGTGGTGGTTTTCGCGTAGGCCGCCACTTTCTTGTATTTGTCCTGCACCACGAGACCGGCCTGCAAATGCGGATCGTGGGTGGTGATGCCGGTGGGACAGGTGTTCTTGTTGCACTTCAAGGCCTGAATACAGCCCAAGGAGAACATAAAGCCCCGCGCGGAACAGACAAAGTCAGCCCCCGCACAGATCGCCCAGGCCACATCGGCCGGGTTCACCAGCTTGCCCGCGGCGACGATCCGAATGCGATCATGCAGCCCGTATTTGTCACGCAAGTCCACAATACGAATGAGCGCTTCCTTGATCGGCATACCCACAAGGTCGATGAGCGGCATCGGCGCCGCCCCCGTGCCGCCTTCGCCGCCATCAATGGTGATAAAGTCCGGCGCATATTCATCGCCGCGCTCCTTGATCAGCTCAAAGAACTTGGCCCAAGGGCGCGAAGAGCCGACCACGAATTTGAAACCGACCGGTTTGCCAGTCACATCGCGGATGTGATTGATGAAATCCAAAAGGTCGCCGAAATCGTCCACCTCGCGGTGGCGGTTCGGGGAAATCCCGTCCTCACCCGGACGCAACCCGCGGATTTGCGCAATCTCCGGCGTGATCTTGGCGGCGGGCAGAATGCCACCCTTGCCCGGCTTGGCGCCCTGAGACAGCTTGATCTCGAACATCTTGACCTGCTCATGCGCCGCCATGGCGCGCAGCTTGTCGTCATCGAGGTTCCCCGCCTCGTCGCGAATGCCGTATTTCGCCGTCCCGATTTGGTAAACCAAATCCGCGCCCCCTTCGAGGTGGAAAGGCGACAGCCCCCCTTCCCCGGTGTTGAGCCAAATCCCCGCCTCTTTCGCACCTTTCGAGAGCGCCAGAACCGCAGGCTTGGAAATCGCGCCATAGGACATGCCGGAAATATTGAAAATCGACGTGGCATTATAGGGCACGCGGCAATGCTGACCGATGGTCATAGGATCGGTGGTCGCGAATTGGTCGTCGAGCGGCGGAAAGGCGGCGTTCATGAAGATCGGCGTGCCGGGGATCGACAGCGAACGCGTCGAGCCGAAAGCCACCGTGTTGCCTTTGCCGTCAGAGGCCCGGTAAATCCAATCCCTTTGAGCGCGGTTGAACGGCATCTCTTCGCGGTCCATGGCAAAGAAATACTGACGAAAGAATTCGCCCAGCGTGGAAAACCAATGCCGGAAGTGCCCGATCACCGGATAGTTCCGCAAGATCGCATCACGCGTCTGGCGTTTGTCGATCACATAAAGCGCCATCGCGACCAGCGCGATCACCCCGATCGCCACCACGAACACCAGCGCAAGAACCTGAAGCGCCATCATCGCCCAATGCCAAACGGTCATGGGATACCTCTTTGTTTGCCAAATCCTTTGGCCCGACCCTGACACAGGGGGCACAGAAGACAACCTGTATTCCAAAAACGTTAGCGCAATCTTTCGCTGCACTCCCCCGCTGCATCCGCATCCTGCACCGCAGCGTCTCGCCCATTCTCAGAACCAATGAAAAAGGCGACCCCGAAAGGCCGCCCTCTTATCTTTTGTCCGATGTCCTTAGTGGACAACCGCATCCTCAGGCTTCGGCTTATGCGTGGCCCCCGTGCGTTCGCCCAGGATCAGCCCCTCCGTTCCGGCAGAGACCGGGATCGCATCGCCATCCTTGACGTCTCCCGCCAAGAGCAGCTCGGCCAGCGGGTCCTGCAACGCGCGTTGGATCACGCGTTTCAACGGACGTGCGCCGAACACCGGGTCATAGCCTTCGTCGGCGAGCCAGACCTTGGCGCCCTCATCAATCGCCAGCGAAATATTGCGTTTCGCCAGACGCTTTTCGAGCCGCGCCAACTGGATCTCGACGATCCCGCCCATGTCCTGACGACCAAGGCGATCAAAGATGATCGTCTCATCGAGACGGTTGAGGAACTCGGGGCGGAAATGCGCCCGCACCGCGTCCATCACGTCGCGTTTCGCCGTCGCGCTGTCGACACCTTCGGGCAGTTGGCTCAACGCCTGCGACCCGAGGTTCGACGTCAGAATGATCAGCGTCTGCTTAAAATCCACGGTGCGGCCCTGACCATCGGTCAGCACACCATCGTCAAGAACCTGCAACAGCACGTTGAACACATCCGGGTGGGCCTTTTCGACCTCATCGAACAGCACGACCTGATAAGGCCGGCGCCGCACGGCTTCGGTCAGCACACCGCCTTCGTCATAGCCAACGTACCCCGGAGGCGCGCCGATCAGACGGGCCACCGCGTGTTTCTCCATGAACTCGGACATGTCGATGCGCACCATCGCCGTGTCGTCGTCAAACAGGAACTCCGCGACCGCTTTCGTCAGCTCGGTTTTCCCGACACCCGTCGGCCCGAGGAAGAGGAAGGAGCCCAACGGACGGTTTTCGTCGTTGAGACCCGCCCGCGCCCGACGCACCGCATTGGCGACGGCGTGCACGGCGGCTTCCTGACCGATGACCCGTTTGTGCAGGCCCTCTTCCATCCGCAAAAGTTTCTCCCGCTCGCCTTCAAGCATCTTCGACGTCGGAATCCCCGTCCAGCGTTCGACCACCTCGGCGATCTGTTCGGGACGCACGGCCTCTTCGACCATCAGGTCGCCCTCGGCTTCGGTGTCCCCGGCCTCTGCGATCTGTTTTTCGAGCTGCGGGATCACACCATAGGACAGCTCCCCGGCTTTCGCCAGATTGCCTTCACGCTTGGCAATTTCCAACGCCGCGCGGGCCTGATCGAGCCGCTCTTTCAGATCACGGGTGCCTTCGAGTTTTTGACGCTCCGCTTCCCATTTCGCCGTCATCGCATCGGATTTCTCCATGAGATCGGCCAGCTCTTGTTCGAGTTTGGCCAGACGGTGTTTGGACGCGTCGTCATCCTCTTTCTTGAGGGCTTCGGCTTCGATCTGAAGCTGAAGGATCTGACGATCGAGCGCATCAAGCTCTTCGGGTTTGCTGTCCACTTCCATCCGCAGACGCGACGCCGCCTCATCGACAAGGTCGATGGCCTTGTCCGGCAGGAACCGGTCCGTGATGTAGCGATGGCTGAGCGTCGCCGCCGCAACCAGAGCGCTGTCGGAAATCCGCACCCCGTGGTGAAGCTCATACTTCTCTTTGATGCCGCGCAGGATCGAGACCGTGTCCTCGACCGTCGGCTCCTCAACCATCACAGGTTGGAAGCGACGGGCCAGAGCCGCGTCTTTTTCCACATATTTGCGGTATTCATCCAAAGTGGTCGCACCCACACAGTGAAGCTCCCCACGCGCCAGCGCAGGCTTGATCAGGTTGGCGGCATCCATCGCCCCGTCCGATTTGCCCGCGCCCACAAGCGTGTGCATCTCGTCGATAAAGAGAATGATTTCGCCAGCGGCGGCCTCGATCTCTTTCAGGATGGATTTCAGACGTTCCTCGAATTCACCACGATATTTCGCACCGGCAATCAGCGCCCCCATATCGAGCGCCAGAAGACGCTTGTTCTTCAGGCTCTCGGGCACGTCTCCGTTTATGATCCGCAAAGCAAGACCTTCGGCAATCGCGGTTTTACCCACACCCGGCTCGCCAATGAGAACAGGGTTGTTCTTGGTCCGACGCGACAGAACCTGCATCGAGCGGCGAATTTCTTCGTCGCGGCCGATAATAGGGTCGATCTTGCCTTCCTCGGCGGCCTCGGTCAGGTCACGCGCGTATTTTTTGAGCGCCTCATAGCCGTCTTCGGCGGAGGCACTGTCGGCGGTGCGGCCTTTGCGAATGTTGTTGATCGCGGCGTTGAGTTTCTGCGCGGTGATCCCACCGGCATCCAGCGCATCTTTCGCGCCCGATCTGGTGATCGCCAAAGCGGTCAACACGCGTTCGACCGGCACGAAACTGTCGCCTGCCTTCTTGGCAAGCTTTTCGGCCTCATCGAGCACTTTCGCGGTCTGTTGGTCCAGATAGGTCTGACCAGCATCGCCGGAGACCTTTGGCAATTTGTTCACGGCAGCCTCATTGGCGGCCAGCACAGCTTTCGCATCGCCCCCTGCATTCGAAATCAGGTTGGCGGCAAAGCCCTCTTCATCATCAAGCAATGCCTTCAAAAGATGTTCGGGTTTCAAAGCCTGATGGCTCTCCCGCATCGCGATCGTTTGCGCAGCCTGAAGGAAACCACGCGACCGTTCGGTGAACTTTTCCATGTTCATACCGTCTCTCCTCTTCCAAGCGCCCCGGTTGGATGTCCGCGCCCGCTTTGCGGCACGCATGAGGGTCGGGGCCTTCCTCACCTAAATGGGGATCGCACCCGCCCCCCGCAAGAGGACCTGTTGCAAAATTGGAACAAAATCGGAGCCTGCCGCGTTAGGGGTGAAACAGCACGCAAGGAGTTCAGACCATGCAAAGCTATGGAGCAGAAGTTCAGGGTCTCACCTATAATGCAGTAGAGCAAAGCTACGAGGCCAAGGTCGTTTTTCACGAGGCCTTTGAGAAAGTCACCTACCCGGTCGCACTTCAGGCGCCGATCACCGCCGATTTCAAAACCATCTCACGCGGGCTTGTCCTGCGGGCGCGGGCTTTGAGAGCACGCGGTCGCGGCGCCAATGTCGCGCATCTCAAACGCGTGGCGGACACCGCCGCCGACAGCGGGCGATTGACGGCATAAGCAAACGATCCCGCGCGCGGGGCCCTAGGGCTTGACCCCACAGGGATAAATGCGGATGGAGGGGCAACCTGTCTTTTAAAGGATATGCCCCATGACCGCCGCAGATATGACCGCAGACGACCGACTGATTGTTGCCCTCGACGTGCCCAACGTGGTTCAGGGGCTGGAACTGGCCAATCGCATTGGGGACGCCGTGTCTTTTTATAAGATCGGGCTTGGCATGCTGACGGGCGGCGGCTTTGCGCTGGCCAATGAGCTGAAACAGGAACAGGGGAAAAAGATTTTCCTCGACATGAAATTCTTCGACATCGGTGCGACGGTCGAAAACGCCGTGCGCGGCGTGGCGCAATATGACATGGATTTCCTGACCGTGCATGGCGACCCCTATGTGGTCAAAGCCGCCAAAGAAGGCGCCTCCGGGTCGCAAACCAAAATCCTCGCCGTCACCATCCTGACCTCTCTGGACCGCGCCGATCTTGATGGTGCGCTGATCAAAGAGGGTGAGATTCGCGATCTGGTTCAGGAACGGGCGGGCAATGCTTTTGCCGCCGGCGCCGATGGCATCATCGCCTCGCCGCAAGAGGCCGCCTTGATCCGCGCCCTGCCCGAAGCGGCGGGCAAGCTCATCGTCACCCCCGGCGTGCGCCCGGCAGGCGCAGCCCTCGGCGATCAGAAACGCGTCGCCACACCGGCGCAGGCGATTCAGGACGGGGTCGATCACATCGTCGTCGGCCGCCCGATCTGGCAGGCCAAGGACCCGCGCAAGGCTGCGCTGGAGATCCAGGGCGAAATCGCCAAAGCCTGAACCAAAAACGGCGCCTCATAGGGCGCCGTTTTTCATTATATATATGTGCGCTTATTCCGAGGCCGGAGCCTCTGCGGCAGGCTCTTCGGTCGTCACGGAGGCAGAGCCACCATTGTCCGGCGCATCGTTGTTGATCGTCACAGAGGCGCTGTCGCCCGTTTCCGTCATCGGCGTCGTGTCACCGCCCATGACCACGTAGAGGATCACGCCCAGAACAACGACCACTGCGCCAAGAATAAAGTACAGGCCACCGTTGCCAGAGCTTTGGTTGTAAGACTCATTTTGTGCCATGAGCTTTTCCTTTGCGTTTCATTTCCAGTCGGGAAAACAACGCAACGCCTTGGCCAAAAGTTCCCGGATCAGTTCCGCTCCTGCCAAAGCAGGTAACGCTCAAGCCGCCCGCGCAGGGAAATCACTGCATCTTCCCGGCGCACGAAGTCCAGCAACGGCATCCAGCCCCAAGCCTGCCCTTCATCGCCCAAACGGATGGCCTCATCCGCCAGCGCCTCCCAGCGGGCGACGAAGAAATGCACCTTCATATTGGGATTGGTATAGCCCCGCTCCTCGACGTGATAGATCACATGCGCGGGGTCGATCTCGACAGACAATTCTTCGAACAGCTCGCGCGCCACGGTCTCAAACGGCGTCTCATTCCCCTCACGTCCACCGCCCGGCAGATCCCAGTGATTGGGGTAAGGAATATCGGGGCGATCGTCGCGCAACAGCGTCAGAACGTCATCGCCCCGCAAAATGGCGATCTTGGCCCCATCGAAGGGGCCAAAATCCTCAGACATCGTCATTGATGTCCTTGTCCCAGACTTTCACCTGACCTTTGCGCACACCAAACACCTGACGCATGGCGAGCCAGGCCACCAAAGACAGCACGGCGAAGATCAGGAGAATCACGGCAATGTTGCTGCCGAAGAGGCCAACTGCGAGCAAAAGCGCCACGATCCCGGCCCCCACGCCGAAGCCAAGGAAAATGAACCCGGGCGCCAGCACTTCGAGCCCCATGAGGGCGATGGCCGCCACCGCCCAGACCCACCATTGCTGCAACAGCATGACGTTTTCCATGGCAGGCGTTTGCATCAGGCTTTCCCTCTAAAAAGTTTGAACGCATCGCCAAAGGCCTCAAGCGCGGCGGCCGGCACGACAACGGTCTGCTGCCCCTGCCCTGCACCGAGCGCGATCAAGGCCTCAACCTGTTTCAACGCGACCTGATATTGCGCGGATTCGATGCCGTGATCCGTAATGGCTTCGGCCACAACCGCAGTCGCATAGGCTTCGGCCTCGGCCTGAACCCGGCGCGCTTTGGCGGCTTGTTCGGCGGCGTAAAGCTGGGCGTCGGCGTTCAGCTCGACAGAGCGCTTTTCACCCTCAGCCTCGGTCACGGCGGCACGACGGGCACGTTCTGCATTGAGCTGCTGCAACATCGCGGCGCGGGTCGCCTCATCAAGGTTCACGTCAAGCACCTCGGCGCGCGTCACCTCGATGCCCCAATTGTCCACCTGATCTTCGACAGACGCCTTGATGGTGGAAATCAATTGCGAGCGGTTCGATTGCACCTCGTCGAGTTCCATCTTACCGATCTCGGCCCGCACGATCCCCGCCACCGTGGTGGCAATTGCGCCGTCGATGTCGCGAATACGGTACACGGTCTTTTCCGGCTCTATGATGCGATAAAACACGGAGGTTTCGACCTTGACCAACACGTTGTCCGAGGTGATCGCATCCTGCATTGCATTCGGAAGCTGGCGCTCAAGAATGGAAATCTTATGCGCCACCACGTCGATCAGAGGCACGATAAAGTTGATCCCCGGCCCCAACACGGTGCGCAGACGACCAAAACGTTCGACCACATATTTCTCCGATTGCGGGACGATCCGCACCCCTTTGAGAACGAGCAGGATAATAAAACCAGCCAAAGCCAGGGTGACGATATTGCCCCCGGACAAGACCTGAAACGGATCAATGGAATTCATGAGAAACCTTTCCTCAAACTGATATCATGAGGCACATGGCCCCTCGAAAGCGATGGGTATAGGATGCGCCTCCGTGAAGGAAGCAAAACATGCCCGCCATTTGCCGCGATTGTCTGACCACCTTTGAAACCGGCCCGCGTTGTCCGGCCTGTGGGCGGCCGCGTGTCTTGTCGCATCCGGAGCTGTTCACGCTGTCGATAGCGCATATGGATTGCGATGCGTTCTATGCCTCGGTCGAAAAGCGCGACAACCCGGATTTGCGCGACAAACCGGTGATCGTCGGCGGCGGAAAGCGCGGGGTGGTGACCACCGCCTGTTACATCGCCCGGATCAAAGGCGTGCGCTCGGCCATGCCGATGTTCAAGGCTTTGGCGTTGTGTCCCGAAGCCGTGATCGTAAAGCCCCGCATGGAGGCCTATGTGAGCGCGTCGCGCGAGATTCGCGACATGATGAATGAGCTGACCCCGGATGTGGAACCTTTGTCTTTGGACGAGGCCTTCCTGGATCTCACAGGCACCACGAAACTCCACGGCCACCCGCCCGCGGTCATGCTCGCGCGTTTGGTGAAACGCATGCACGAGGACTTACAGCTCACGGGCTCCATCGGGCTGTCGCACAACAAATTCCTCGCCAAGATCGCCTCTGATTTGGACAAACCGCGCGGCTTTTCCGTGATCGGTCAGGCGGAGACGCTGGACTTCCTTGCCGACAAGCCGGTGAGCCTCATCTGGGGTGTCGGGCAGGCAACGCGGGGAGCCTTGGAGAAGGCCGGCATTCGCACCTTCACCGATCTGAGGCGCTGGGAAAAAGACGATCTGCATCATCGCTTCGGCGCCATGGGGGATCGGCTCTGGCATCTCGCGCGCGGCGAGGACAAACGCCGGATTTCGGCCCATCGCCCGGTGAAATCCATCTCGAATGAGACCACGTTTTCCGACGACATCGCCACACTCGACCTGCTCGAAGGTCATCTCTGGCGATTGGCGCAAAAGGTCTCGGATCGGAGCAAGGCCAAGGACATCGCAGGCCGGGTGGTGACCCTCAAACTCAAACGCACCAATCACGCCAGCCTGACGCGGCGTGTGACGCTCCATGAGCCGACGAATATCGCGGACAGGATGTTCCGCACCGCGCGCGATCTGCTGATCCCCGCTTTGGATCAGGGGCCATTTCGCCTGATCGGCATCGGCATTTCCGATCTCGTGCCCGCGTCTCAGGCCGATCTGTCCCCCGACCTGCTCGACCCGGACGCCATCAAAAGGGCCAAGGCAGAAAAAGCCAGCGACGAGATTAGAAAACGATTTGGCACAGATGCGATTGTGAAAGGCCGTGCGCTGCGTTGAGCGCGATCACTCCGCCGCCAAAGGCAAGCGTTCCGTCCCGATCTCCGTGATGATCCGAACCGCCGCCGTGATCCGATCGCGAAACGCCGCAAAATCGCGATGCGGCTCAAGCGTCGCCTCATTCATATAGAGCGAGCGATCAATCTCGACCTGAATGGCGTGAAACTGGCGCGACGGGCGCCCGTAATGCTGTGTCACATAGGCGCCGGCGAAGGGCACATTGCGCGAAACGACGAAACCCTGCGCTCGAAACGCCGATTCGACCGCTTTCACGATGTCGGGACGCGCAGAGGCGCCATAGCGATCACCGATGATGATCTCAGGACGTTTCTTTTGCCCCGTGCGCACCGTCGACAGAGCCTCGCGCGGCATAGAGTGGCAATCAATGAGAATCGCCTGTCCGAACAGCGCATGCGATTCTTCGAGCACAGATTGCAAAAGCCGATGATAGGGCGTCCAGACCTGATCCAGCCGCTCCTGCGCGGCGGTACGGCTCATCTTGCCGCGATAAATCGCCCGCCCTCCCGACACCACGCGCGGAATCACCCCAAGCCCCGAAGCGATCCGGGGATTCATCCCGACACGCGGCACGCCTTCGATCAACGCGGGGTCCAATTCGTCGGAGCGGCGATTGAGATCGACCCAGGCCCGTGGATAGGTCGCGGACAACAGCACGGCGCCAAATTCCGGCACGCGCGAAAAGATCCGATCCACATGGGCATCCTCGGACGAGCGCAACTGCAAGGCATCCAACAGCCCATGCGCCAACATCTCCTTCGGATAGGCCCGCCCACTGTGCGGCGACGCGAAAACCACAGAGGAGGTTCTCTGCTCGGGGCGCTGCAAAAGAAAGGGGGCTGGGATCATCTAAAGTCCTTTCATAAAACAACTATAGTGCGTTTTCTCAAAATCCGAAGACCTTCATTTCACGAAAAACACGCTTCAAGTCTCCCCAATCGTCGCCCTTTTCTCTTGCAAAAACGCTAAGCGCGCCGGAGAAACACGCGGGCGGACCAAAAATCTCTGTCAAAAGCTCTTGAACAATCATCCGACTCCTTTTATACGCCCACGGACTGACGCGGGAAATGCCCGCGTCTTGTTCGTTACGCCGCTCGCCTAACCGCTTGCGAAACATCGGATAAGACGCAGTTTCCCACGGACGGACGGGCGTATAGCTCAGTGGTAGAGCACTTCGTTGACATCGAAGGGGTCACAAGTTCGAACCTTGTTACGCCCACCATCCGACCGGTCAGATTGGTTTTAACTGGCGCACGCAGGCGCCGCGACAAGGAGACTGGACATGAAAGTTCGTAACTCGCTTCGTTCGCTGAAGAACCGGCACCGCGACTGCCGCGTCGTGCGCCGTAAAGGCCGCGTGTACGTGATCAACAAGACGCAGCGCCGTTTCAAAGCCCGTCAGGGCTAAGATCAGCAGCGATCATCTAAAAAAGCCGCTCGATTTTCGGGCGGTTTTTTTGTGTCTGCGCGCCACTCTGGCCCCGTTCAGGCGCTGCGCCTCAGACGTATCAACCAAAGATGCACCAGCGCGCCGGAACAAAAGACGACACAGGCAAAACCAACCAGCCCCGACAAACCAAACCGCTCCACCAACCACAGCAACAAAGGCGTGCCGATCAGGTTGCCCGCATTCCCGGTCTGGGCCAAGGCGCCATTGGCCAGCGACTGATCTTCTTGTGTAGTATTGAGAACCGGGATCGACGCAAAACTTCCCGCCTGCACGAACCCCAAAGAGGCAATCATCGCCACGGCAATCCACGCCTGTCCGCCACTCAGGCCCAGGCAAAGCGCCAAGATCGCCGCGATGGAAAAGCCACTCACCAGCACCGCAATCGGCGACACAAAGCGCAGCAAAGTGATGCCCAGCGTCATCGACACGCTCAACGCAGCCAGAGGCATCACGCCGGAAATAAACCCGCGCTGATCGTTTGAGACGAAGTCCGGGAACACCGTCACGAGAGCCACAAAGGCCATGGCATAGAACAGCCAGCCTGCCGCCGGCGCCGCAATCGCGGGCGAGGTATAGGCCGTCACATGTTTGGCCATGATCTCGCGCAGACGCAATGCAGCCACAGGGTCGCGCCGCACCACGGGCGGCAAACGCCGCGACAGAATCAGAGCCATGGTCCAAAGCAGCCCCCCATGCACGATCAACAGAACCGACAGGCCAAAACGCTCCGCCAAGGGCAGCCCCAGCCATGAGAACACCGCAAAAGCCACGGCAAACACCGTGCTCCAAAGCGCCATGGCGGTGTTGCGAAATGCGGTCGGTGCGATCTGTCCGATCAGGGTCGGCGCGGCGACGACGATCATGAGATGCGATGCACCCTCAAGCACCCGGCTGGCCAGCATCAGACCGAAAGCGGGCTGACTGGCCTGAAACAGCGACAAGGCCCCGCCAAGCCCCAACGCCAGCATCAGCAATTTGCGAAACCCGTAGCGCGACAGAATCATCCCGGCGAAGAGCCCGAACACGAGGCCCATCACACTCAAAGCCGAGATCAAAAACCCAAGCTTTGGCCCAAGCCCCGGATAAAGCGCCCGAAATAGCGGGAAGGCGACCGCAACCTTGGCAAATTGCCCGGCGGCGAAAATCCCGGTGATCCAGAGGAAAAAGATGGTCAGGCGTGCGCGCCCATCGTTCTGCGTCATGCGAAAGCCATGACCGATTTCAAACCGTCCTCTCAAGCGCAATTTCCGCACAGGCGGGCGGAGGAATGGCGAGCGGAGAAGAGAATCGCATAAAAATGGCGCGCCCGAGACCGGACGCGCCACCCTTGATGTCACGATGACTTACTTCGTCACATCGATCAGGATTTTGACGTGCTCACCGGAGGCATCGAGCAACGCGTCGAAGCCTTCGGTCACGGCATCGTCCAGCACGATTTTCTTGGTTACGACTTTCTCCGCCGGGATCGCGCCCGACGCGATCAGATCGACCACTTTCGGCCAGTAATGCGTCGGATAGGCCCAGGCACCGCGCACGTCGACGTCTTTGAAGGTCACATCATGCCAATGCAGCTTGCTGTCCTTGGTGTGCAGACCGACCTGAACAATCGTGCCCTGTTTGCGTACGGCTTGCAGCCCGGTGTTGAGCGCGGCTTCGTTGCCCGAGGCCTCGATCACCTTGTCACAGCCAACGCCACCTTCGGTCTGGGCACGAATCTCGGCCACCACATCGTCCTTCATCGGGTTGAAGGTGATGACCTCCGGCATGATCTCACGCGCCAGTTTCAGACGGGTTTCGTTCACATCGGAGAGGAAGATTTTCGTCGCGCCATAGGCTTTTGCGGAGAGCATCGCGAGCATCCCAATCGGGCCAGCCCCGGTCACAAGCACACTGTCACCCGCCGTCACCTCGCCACGCTCACAGGCATAGACGGCCACGGCGGTCGGCTCGACCAGCGCGCCCTCTTCCCAGCTCATGTTGTCCGGGATTTTCACCGCGTTGTAGTCGTTGACGATGGCCGCTTCGGCCATACCGCCGGACATCCAGCTCAGACCCACAAGCGCCAGATCTTCGCTCAGGTGGAACAGCCCACGGTCGGCGAAATAGTCGCCCGAACGCGGCATCACCAGCGGCTGCACCGACACGCGGTCGCCCGGTTTCACATGGGTCACACCTTCGCCGACGGCGGTCACTTCGCCGCTGAATTCATGGCCCAGAACCTGCGGAGCTTGTGCCTTGGTGAAAGGATGCGGCTCGACCGGCACGAAAATCGGACCCGCGACATATTCGTGCAAATCCGTGCCGCAAATGCCGACATATTTATTCTTGATGGCCACCTGCCCGGGCCCCGGCTGGGGAATATCGTCAATCTCTTCGATGCGAAGGTCTTTCGCGGCGTAGAACCTAAGAGCTTTCATGGGGAGGTCTCCTTTTAAATCACAGTTTGCCCCATAGGGCATGGGCCATGGCATCTGTCGCGCTGGCCACAGCACAGACCTAAGCTCTTTTATTCAAAAGGAAATGTGTACATCTGCACACAATTCTGTGTAATCCGGCCCTCTCATACCTCGGACATAAAAAGCGCCCCACAATCGTGCGGCGCCTTGCTTATCGCTCTCGCGAGGTCCTTACACCTTGCGGTAAATCTCGTCTTCGATCTCGGAGGTGTCCACACCGAGACTTTCCAGACCGTCCTCGAGGTAATCCGGCAAAAGCGGAATGCCCAAGAGGTATTTGTCGGTCGGCCCGACGGCCTCTTGCTTTGCGGTCTCGAACGCTTCGGCGTAATCGTCAAAGGTTTCGCGACCGATCCACATAATCGCCACAAGCGCCGCTTTCTCATCCTCGTTCAAACCGCGGATGAAGCTTTGCAACTCGCGCCCGGTCCCATCCGAGGGGCGGGCTTCAAGGATCGTATCCCCATCGGCGTCATCCGATGGCGTATCCCAACGACCGACTTTTGCCCCAAGCTCGCGCGCGCGCACGATGACAAAAGCAACTTTGTGCGGGCTGATATCCATGACAGGGGTCCTCCATTCGTCTGACTGAGTGTGCATCCTACACCCGTTTCGGCACATGACCTAAGTCAAAGAGTCAGACTTAAGAAGGGCTGTTTACGATTTCTGCACAAGTGTCGCGGGGGAGGTCGGCGTGGCATCGCTCGCCAGTTCCTCGAAATCGAAATTGTCGAGCCGGTGCGCGCGCTTGCCCGCTTTCTCCGCCGAGATTTTGATGTCTTCGAGGTCCTTCGCCGCCTGCCCGAAATGCCGGTCGAGATTGCCAACACGGGTACCGAGACGTTCGACATCGGCGTGCAAAAGCGACAATTCCTTGCGAATGGCCCCAGCCTGTTCCCGCATTCTCGCATCCTTGAGAATCGCGCGCAT
This sequence comes from Celeribacter naphthalenivorans, assembly GCF_020524585.1. Lineage (GTDB taxonomy): Bacteria > Pseudomonadota > Alphaproteobacteria > Rhodobacterales > Rhodobacteraceae > Celeribacter > Celeribacter naphthalenivorans. Next base: position 567,102 of record NZ_JAIVLK010000003.1, on the reverse strand, counting down.
CGTGTTGAGCGTTGCCATGCAGGTGGTCGGCGACACGATCCAGACACGTTTGTCGAATCCCTCACGCACCAGTTCCGGGAAATTGGCATGAAGCTCTGCGTAAACCGCCTCAGACGGCAGGAACATCAAGGCCCCGTCCGCCGTTTCACCCTCAAGGATGTATTTCTCGGAAATATCCGCGATGTGCTTTTTCACCGCCTGCCGCATCAGTTTCGCGGCCTCGTTCAGCTCCCATTGCGTCTCCGCACGTCTGAGCGCTTCATAGGCTTCCAGCGGGAATTTACTGTCGATGGCAATCGGCCCCGGCGGATTCGGCAGGTGGATCAAACAGTCCGCCCGACGCCCGTTCGACAGAGTCGCCTGAAGCGTATAGCTGTCACGCGGCAGAGCCTTGCCCACGATGTCGTTCAATTGAATTTCCCCAAACGCCCCGCGCGTCTGCTTGTTCGACAGGATGTCCTGAAGCGACAGCACATTGCCCGAAAGCTTTTCGATATTGGCCTGCGCCTTGTCGATGGTCTCCAGCCGCTCCTGCAACGCGCCTAGGGACTTCGCGGTCCGCTGCGCCGAGCCTTGCAGGTTCACGTTCATCGTCTCGGTCACCAAAGCCAGCCGCTTTTCCATCAGCTCCAGCATCTTGGTCTGCGACGCCACTTGCGCCTCGGAGACATGGGTCAGGGCACCGGCAAGCTGTTGTTGGCCGTCCGAGAGCATCTGCACCCGCTGGCCAAGCTGATTCATTTGCTGCGCAATCGGAAGCGCCATCTTCGCCGCCTCACCGGAGCGTTTCAGCACCACGATCAGCAGGATGAAAAAGACCAGAAACACCGCCCCGCCGATCACAGCGGTCAGTGTGAGAGGATCGGAAAAATCGAGTGTCATGTGCGTCCGAATAGCCGTTCGATGTCGGAAAGTTTCAGCTCAACATAGGTGGGCCGACCGTGGTTGCATTGCCCGGAGTGCGGCGTCGCCTCCATCTCGCGCAAAAGCGCATTCATCTCTTCGGCGTGCATCCGACGGCCCGAGCGGATCGAGCCGTGACAGGCCACGCGCGACAGGACCGCTTCGATTTTGGCCTGCACCGTGAAGCTGTCGCCCAGATCGGCCAGCTCATCGAGGATGTCCTCGATCATCGCCTTGGCGTCTACGCGGCCCAGAATGGCGGGCGTCTCGCGCACCGCAATCGCACCGCCGCCAAAGGGTTCGATGCCCAGACCCAGCTTCGCGAGATCGTCGGCCAGATCCAAAAGCATCTGCGCATCGTTGGCAGAGAGTTCGACAATCTCCGGGATCAAAAGCGCCTGCGCCTTAACGCCGTGCTCCGCCATCTGATGTTTCAGCTTCTCGTAAACCAACCGCTCATGCGCCGCGTGCTGATCGACGATGACAATGCCGCGTTCGGTCTGGGCGATGATGTAATTCTCATGCACCTGCGCACGGGCCGCGCCCAAGGGCAAAGCCTCTGTCACAGGCGCCGCCTCAACCTCTTCCATGCGTGCCGAGGGCACAGACATTTCGGCAAATCCGGGGGTGATCATCGGCTCGGGACGTTCCGGCGCTTGCCACGTGTAACTTTGCTCAACCACTTCGGAGGAGGGACGATAGGGCGCGGAATAATTCTGTGACGGGCGATCCATTTGATAGACGCGCGGTTCCGTGACCTCGGGCCGCATCGCGCCAAGCGTCGCATTGGCAACCGTGGTCGACGCCCGGTGCCCAGATTCGGCCAAAGCATGGCGCAGCGCGGAAACGATCAGCCCACGCGGAATGCCCGGCTCCCGGAAGCGCACCTCGGATTTCGCCGGGTGCACGTTGACGTCGACCAAATGCGGATCGCAGTCGATGAACAGGCAGGCCGCCGGATGCCGATCTCGCGACAAGAGGTCGTAATAGGCCCCGCGCAGCGCACCGACGAGCAATTTGTCCCGCACCGGACGGCCATTCACAAAAAGATACTGCGCCACGGAAGAGCCACGCGAATAGGTCGGAAGCGCGGCGTAGCCGGTGAGCGTCAGCCCCTCGCGTTCCGCGTCAATCGCCAGCGCATTCTCGGCAAAGTCCTTGCCCAACACCGTGGCGAGCCGCCCATGCAGCGCGTCGAACATATCGCCGGATTGCGGATCGGCGCGGAAGGTCACGCGCCCCTCGCCTCCGCCCGAGACATCACGCAGGATAAAGCCGACATAGGGTTCGGCCATGGCGAGACGCTTGATCACATCGGAAATCGCCTGTGCCTCCGCCCGGTCGGTGCGCAGGAATTTGAGGCGCGCGGGCGTGGCGTAAAACAGGTCGCGCAACTCGACCACCGTGCCACGGGTGAGGGCAGCGGGTTTCACCGGCTCCATCTTGCCGCCGGACACGGAGAGCGTCACGCCCTCGGCCCCTTCGGCGCGCGAGGTAATTTTCAACCGACCGACCGCGCCCAGAGAAGGCAACGCCTCGCCGCGAAAGCCAAAGGTGTGAATGTCGAGCAAATCGGAGCCGTCGATCTTCGACGTCGCATGCCGCGACAGAGCGAGAGGCAGGTCATCCGCCGTCATCCCGCAGCCATCGTCCGTGACACGGATGAGCGTCTTGCCGCCATCGGCATAGTCCACTTCGATCCGCCGCGCGCCGGCGTCGATGGCATTTTCAGCAAGCTCTTTGACGGCGGAGGCAGGCCGTTCGACCACCTCACCCGCCGCAATACGGTTGATCGCACCCTCGTCAAGCTGACGAATGACGGGGCGCGGGGTCTCTTGGCTTATGTTGCGTGTCGGAGAATTCATACCACTAGGCGTAGCATGACACCGCCCGATTCGACCATGGCGAAATCGGGCGGATTTTCCTGATGCGATCTCAGTTCGTCACCAGACCTTCGGGGCTACCGACCACCACAAAAGACAGGCTTTCCGGGTCATAAAGCCGCTGGATCACCGCGTTGATGTCATCGAGCGTCACCGCTTCGATCTGTTCATTGCGCGTGGTGATGTAATCCGGCGACAGCCCGTCCATCTGCATGCCAACGAGAATGCGCGCGATCGGGCCATTGCCGTCAAACCGCAAGGCATAGGCACCGGTGAGATAGGTTTTCACCATTTCCAACTCTTCGGCGGTCAACCCCGTCTCGGCAAATTTTGCCCATTCGTCTTTCACCACATCAATCGCCTCGGCCACCACGGCGTTGCCAGACGAAAACTGACCCATGACCAATTCGGAGTGATCGAACGGCACGAGATACGAGCCGATGCCATAGGTCAGGCCACGCTTTTCACGCACCTCATCCATGAGCCGCGATTCGCCATGACCGCCCAGCACCTCATTCGCCATGTAAGCCGGGATGAAATCGGGATCGTCGCGCGTGATGCCCTTTTGCCCGAACATCACCACAGATTGCGGCGTGTCAAAGGGCACGACTGTGACGCCCCCCGCCAGCGCCGGCTCGACACGTTCCGGCAGCTCCGGCCCGCTCTCCGGCAAATCGCCCAAAAGATCGTCCAAAAGCGTCGCAAGTTCTTCGGCAGAAATATCGCCCACGGCGCCAACATAGAGACGATCACGGGTCATCACGCGGTCTTTCGCGAGGAACATATCGTCACGGGTCAGACCGGCTACACTCTCAGCCGTGCCATTGTCGTCACTGCCATAGGGGTGATCGCCAAAGGCCTGTTTGTAGAACATTTTCGAGGCGATATCGCCCGGATCGGTCTCTGAACTGCGCAGGATGGACTGGACCTGACCGCGCACCCGGTCGACGGCCTCCTGATCAAACCGCGGCTCCATCAAAGCAGTGCGCAACAGCGCCATGGCCTCGTCGCGGTTCTCGGTCAGAAAGCGCGCCGAGATCGTCACCGAATCCATATAGGCATCGAAATTGAAACTCGCGGCCAGCGCATCGCGCGCCTCGGCAAAGCCCTGTGCATCCAAGTCTCCCGCGCCCTCTTCGAGCGTCGCCATCATCAGATTCGTCTCGCCGCGTTTGCCCGGACGATCCAGCGCCGTACCACCACGAAAGCGAATCTCCAGCGCGGTGAAGGGGATGGAATGCTCTTCGACCAGCCAGGCGTTGATGCCACCAGGGCTTTCCACGGTCTGCACCTCAACGGCGGCCTGCGCGGGCAGGCTCAGCCAAAGCATCGCGATGATTGCACTCAGAAAATGTTTCATCCTTCGGCTCCTTCAGTGGTCGCGGGCATGAGCCAGCCGGTGACGGCGTGGCGGCGGTCGAACACCTCATTGGCGGCGGCCATGACATCGTCCGGCGTCACCGCTTGTAAAATATCCGGCCAAGATTCGATGTCGTCGAGCGACAGGCCAACGGCCAATTCCTGACCGTATTGACGGGCGAGGCCTTCGATATTGTCCTCGGCATAAATCCGGCTGGCGCGCAGCTGGGTTTGCAGCCGCTCGAATTCCGCAAGATCGACGCCGTCTTTCAGAAATTGCGCAAGCGTCGCGTCGAGCGCGGCTTCGGCGTCTTCCATCGACACTTCCGGGCTTGGCACCATGATCAGACCGAAAGTGGCGTCATCAATCGACGTGCCGTCGTAATAGGCGCCGACATAGATCGCCTTGGGATCGGTAAAGGTCAGGTTGCGCGCCAGATAGGAGGTCGTGGAATTGCCGCCCAAAAGCTCGGCCAGAATTTGCAGCGCCGCCGCTTTTTCCTGATCGCCCGGATCGCGTTCCGGGGCCAGATAGGTGCGGCTGATCGAGGGCTGCGCCACGCGCGGATCGCTCATGGTCATGCGCCGCTCCGCCAGTTGCGGCGGCTCCTGCGGACGCAATCGGGGCGCGAGATCGGGCGAGGGCGCGACGGGGCCATAATAGGTCTTGGCGAGATCCAGAACCTCTTCGGGATCGACATCGCCAGCGACCACGAGAATGGCATTATTCGGCGCATAATAGCGGTGGTAGAAATTAAACGCATCGTCGCGCGAGAGCTGTTCCATCTCCTGACGCCAGCCAATGATCGGCACGCCGTAAGGGTGGTTGAGATATTGTGCCGCGCGGGTCTGTTCGCGGAACAGAGCGCCGGGATCGTTGTCGATCCGCTGGTTGCGCTCTTCCAAAATGACCTGACGTTCGGTTTTCACATCGTCTTCGGTCATTTGCAGATCGCGCATCCGATCCGCTTCCATCTCCATCATCAAAGGCAGGCGATCCGCCGCAATCCTTTGATAATAGGCGGTATAATCCCAAGAGGTGAAGGCATTGTCCGATCCGCCATTGCGCGTCACGGTTTCCGACAGCTCGCCAGAGGAGAGATCGTCCGTGCCCTTGAACATCAGATGCTCAAGGAAATGCGCGATGCCGCTTTTGCCCGCGGGCTCATCGGCGGCGCCGATTTTATACCACACGGTATGGGCCACCACGGGGGCGCGGTGGTCCTCCAACACGACGACCTCCATGCCATTGTCCAGAGTGTAATGGCTCACCTCAGCCGCACAAGCCGGGGAGATTGCGGGGAAAGCGAACGCCACAAGGGCCGCCAAACCATATTTCATGAAAGCACCTTTGTGCGTCAGATCAATTACGCCGCGAGTGTGCGCAAAAGCCGAAGCCAGCACAACCGGGTTGACGCGGACGTGAAGCGCCGCGATCCGCTTATTGTTCGGGGGCAGTCGGCACATCAATGCCGAGGGCGCGCAGGCGTTCCCATTCGGCATAGGGGTCGAGGGCAAGACGTTTGTAGGCGCGTTCATAGCTGCCACGACCTTTGCGACGACCTTCGTCGGCCTCATAAAGCTCCGCACGAATTTCGGGATCGACACCATAGCGCGAGGCATAGGACACGATCCCGCCATCAACACCGCCCGTCGGCACACGTCCGCCCAATGCGACGATCGCATCGACCTTGGGTGTTGGATCGGTACGGTTCGCCCCACCCGGCGTCGGAGCAGGCAGCGCGCTATAGCTTTCCGGGGCTTGCAGAGGCTTGGCGGGCAGGATCGAAAACTCATCCGGCCCGGTTTTGATCCGGTTCGGAACGCGTTCCTTGTTCTGACCACAGGCCACAAGCGCGGTCAAAGCCACAAGGCACAGAGCCGTTTTGAACACATTCGAGACCATAAAAACCTTCCTCCGCAAATCGCGTCTGAGCCTGTTTAAACCAGACTGACACCAAGGTCACGTCCGGTTTTTTGTCTCGCCCGTGAAAAGGATCAGGCCAAAGGCGCCCGCGAAAATCGTGATGTCGGCGACATTGAAGGAATAGGGGTTGGAAAAGCCGCAACAAGACATGTTGAGAAAATCCGCCACAGCGCCGTAGACGATCCGGTCGATGGCATTGCCCAGCGCGCCGCCGATCAAAAGCCCGGCACTGATTTGGCCCAGCGCAGAAAACTGTTCGCGACGGACCCAGAGCAGAACCCAGATCGAAATCACCACCGCCAGCACCACCCAGCCCCAGCGCAACAGATCGCCATGCCCGGACAAAAGCCCGAAATTGGCGCCCCGGTTCCACGCCATGTGGAACACGAGATAGGGGGGCAGAACGTCGATCTGCCCCACCTCTTTGAGATTCATGACTTGGACCACGGCCCATTTCGAGAGCTGGTCTATCACAAAGGTGATCAGCGCTGTCAGTGCCGTGATCCGCATGATGTGTCCTTAGTGACGGAAGTGGCGCATGCCGGTGAGAACCATGGCGAGACCGGCCTCATTGGCGGCATCAATCACCTCTTGGTCACGCATCGAACCACCCGGCTGGATCACGCAAGACGCGCCAGCAGCGGCAGCTTCGAGAAGACCGTCGGCAAAGGGGAAGAACGCATCAGAGGCCACAGCGGACCCTTTGGTCAGCGGTTCCGGCAGGCCCATGGCTTCGGCCATACGCTCGGCCTTTTTGGCGGCGATCAGTGCGGAATCGAGACGCGACATCTGACCCGCACCCACGCCAACCGTGGCTTGGTCTTTGACGTAAACGATGGCGTTGGATTTGACGTGTTTCGCGACTTTCCATGCGAACAAAAGGTCTTTCATCTGCTCCGGCGTCGGCGCTTTCTCGGTCACGACTTTAAGGTCGTCCATACCAACGAAACCGGCGTCTTTATCCTGGAACAGATAGCCGCCCGCGACCTGACGGATCGTGTTCGGCTTCTCCATGACATTCGGCAGACCTTCGGTGGTCAGCAGACGCAGGTTCTTTTTCGCAGCGAAAATCTCTTTCGCATCGTCGGTCGCACCGGGGGCGATGACGACCTCGGTAAAGATCTCAACGATGGCTTTCGCGGTTTCCGCATCGAGCACCTGGTTCAGCGCGACAATGCCACCGAAAGCAGAGGTGCGGTCACAGTCGAAAGCATTGTTATAGGCTTCCAAAAGCGTCGAACCCTTGGCCACACCACAGGGGTTGGCGTGTTTGATGATCGCCACAGCGGGCGTCTCCGCCGGGTCGAATTCGGCGACCAGTTCGAACGCCGCATCGGTGTCGTTGATGTTGTTGTAGGACAGCTCTTTGCCCTGATGCTGCACGGCGGTGGCGACACCCGGACGTTCCGAGCCATCGACATAAAAGGCCGCCGACTGGTGCGGGTTTTCGCCATAGCGCAGCGTCTGTTTGATCTGACCGGCAACCACACGACGACGCGGGGCCTCTTCGCCAATCGCAGAGGCCATCCAATTCGACACGGCAGCGTCATAGGCGCCGGTGCGTGCATAGGCGATCTGGGCCATTTTCTGCCGGAAAGCATAGGAGGTCTGGCCGTCGTTGGCGTCAAGCTCTGCGATCAGCGCGTCGTAATCCTCGACATCCACCACGGTTGTGACGAACCCGTGGTTCTTCGCCGCCGCACGGATCATTGCCGGACCACCGATGTCGATGTTCTCGATCATCTCATCATACTCCGCGCCACGGGCCAAAGCGGCCTCGAACGGGTAGAGGTTCACGATCAGCAAATCGATCCCGCCAATGCCGTGCTCCTCCATCGCAGAAACATGCTCGGCATTGTCGCGCAGCGCCAGAAGCCCGCCATGCACACGCGGGTGCAGGGTCTTCACACGGCCGTCCATCATCTCCGGGAAACCGGTGACCTCGGAGACGTCTTTGACATCGAGCCCCGCGTCACGCAGCGTCTTTGCCGACCCGCCGGTGGAGAGCAGTTCAACCCCCTTGGCAGCCAGCGCCTTGCCCAGATCAACAAGGCCGGTTTTGTCGGATACGGAAAGAAGCGCGCGCTTCACGGGATAAAGGTCGGTCATGGTGGCAGTCCATCTTTGTGGCGGTCAGATCAGAGTCTCGTCGTCCATCTCAAGATCGCGGAGCGTTGTCGGCGTCTCCTGCGCCTTGGCCAATGTCCAACGGACACGGGTCGCATAATCCATTGCCGTCGCAGATAGAACCACTTGTTTGCTCGCACGCGGCTTTAATCGGTTTTTTTCGAGATAAACCGACCTCTCAAGGCTCAATTTCGCGCGACCGTCATGACGGAACACCCAAATCTCGCCGGATTTGAGCGCCAAGGACACAGCAGCCCCCCCCATATCCAGTTCCGCATCCACATCGGGATGAAGGTGAAACCGGACCTGAAACGGGATGCCTTGAAGTTTGAGCCGGTCCATCATCCGGTCGAATTGCCGTTCGTCCTCGCCGGTGATCGTCGCCAAAGTGTCCTCGCCCGCAATGCCACGCCCGTCTTTCGACAGCTCGATCTGGCGAATATGCGTGAGGCCGTGGGTTCTGACATAGCCATTGTGCCCGGCAACGAAACCGCCGCCATCATCATTGGTGCGCAGCTCAAGGCGCACTTCGGTCGGAATATCGGCCAGAAATTCGCGCAGATGCCCGCCGATCATCCGCTTCGCGCCCAGACGCGAGGACGAAAACCCTTCGATCCCCAATGTGGAATGCGACGGCGTGGCCCGACCCGCACGGCGCCAATCCGGGCCAAAACTGCTGCCTGCCCCACAATTCACGATCAAAGGCCGGCGCCCGGAGGTCAGCTCAAACGCCAGGGTCGAGGCATGGGCATTAAAAGACGCTTCGAGTTTCGGCGGGGTGGCCGCGTCAATGATGATCGAGGTCCGCCCCGCCGCCAGCCGCAGGAACCCCATGTGAAGCCCCTGCCCCGGCGGCACTTTGTTGCCGGAACTGGCCAAGGCATGATCGAGACGCCCCTCGATGCCGCGTCCGCCGCCATGAAACCGCGCCAGCCCGCCATCGGAATGGCGCAGCGCGCGCAGCGTCGGCGCGATCCGTTCAATCGCGGCGAGATGCGATTCTTCGGCGATCTTTCCCGCTTCCGACAGAGCCGCCGCGGCCCAGGTCAACAGCGTGAAGACCTCCAACAACTCTTCCGGGTTGCGTGTCGGCAGACCGCCCTCGGCGTCAATCTCCGCCTCGCATTCCTCCGCCAGCGCTTTGACGGCGGGGGCGACATGTTCTTCCATGCCGACCAAAGACAGACCGGCGTAAATGAGCCCCGTCAGTGCCTCGAACCGGGGCAAACCGGGACTGGCCGTGCGCCAACGGCGCGAGAGGAAAATCGTCTGCTGGCCGAGCGTTTTGTAGAAAGCATTCGAGACCTCCGCCTCTTGCCCGGAGAGGAAAAACAGCGCGTGGTGAATCCAGCGAATGAGCCGACGCCCGGTCAAATCCGGCGTCCAGCCCGGACCTTTGCCACCGCCGAACCGTTCAACCCAATCCTTGATCCAGTCCTGCGCCCGGTGGCGCGCGTTGTAATCGCCCACGGCGGCCAAATCGTCGAGCCAGGCAAAGCCATGAATTTCTTCGACAAATCCCGACGCGGGGGCTTCGATGTCCCAGATCGAGGCATTCGGTGCCTCGACCAGAAAGCCCGCAAACAGGAAATTGCCACCGATCAACTGGCGGCCCCGCGCGAAAGACCCGATGGATTTGGGCTCAGGCTGAGACACGAATCCCAAAGCGGGCGTCGCACGCGCGGCAACCCACGCATGATACTTGTTCATGCGGCGGACGTTCTTCGCGCGCCAATCCTCGCTTTGCGACATTTCGGGCCTGCCCCACCCTGTTAACCGGGTCATTCTCAATTGCGCCGAAGATAGCGGGCGCGCCCCCGGATGTCATCGGGAAATGCCGATCCGTTATCCCCGTCGCAGGACCGTGATAAAGAAACCATCCATCCCGCCGCGCTCCGCCCAATAGTCGGGACGTGTGCGCAGACCTTCCTCACCGATCCACTCGGGTTCAATTCCGGGGATTTTCAGCGCCTCCAAATCGATGCGCAGATCAGGGTGCCGCGCCATGGCGTCGCGCACCTGCTCCTCGCCCTCGTCGATCAAGAGAGAACAGGTGCAATAGACCAGTTTTCCGCCGGGTTTGAGCATCCCCAAAGCCCGGTCGATCAGATGTTCCTGCAACTCAAAAAGCCCCGGAAAATCCGAGCCGTCTTTGACATGCGGCAGGTCCGGGTGACGCCGGATCGTGCCCGTAGCGGTACAGGGCGCATCGAGCAGGATCGCGTCGAACGGCCCGCCCTCATATTCCAGCGCATCGCCGACGCAAATTTCCGCCGAGAGAGAGCAGCGGGACAGGTTTTCCTGAACGCGCGCCATGCGCGATTCGGAAATATCAAGCGCAGTGACCTCGGCACCCATCGCGGCGAGCTGCATCGTTTTGCCGCCGGGAGCCGCGCACATATCGAGCACGCGGACGCCTTTTTCCGGCGCCAGAATGCGGGCGGGCAAGCTGGCGGCCGCATCTTGCACCCACCAATCCCCCGCTTGGAAACCATCGAGTTTCGTGACCTGCACAGAGCCATCCAACCGCACGGAGCCGGTCGGAAGAACCTCACCGCCAAGCTTTTCGGCCCAGCCTTCGGCGTCGTTTTTCACCGTCAGATCGAGGGGCGCGCCCTTGGCCTGCACCGCCTCCATGGCGCTGACATCAGCCTTGCCGAAATCCGCCACCAGAGGTTTGCGCAGCCATTTCGGCAGCATCGGCGCAGGCAGAGTGTCCCATTTTGCCTTATCCGCATCGATCTTGCGTAGCACCGCGTTGACCAGCCCTTTGAAATGGCTGGATTTTGGGCGCTCCTGCATCAGCGTCACATAGGCGTTCACCACGCCATGCGCCGCCTCATTCATCGCGCAAATCTCGAACACCCCAAGGCGCAGCGCGTTCATCACATGCGGCGCGGGGCGTTTTGAGAGATGCGGCCCAAGCATCCGGTCGCAGCGATCTGTGACCCGCAACGCTTCGGTCACCAGACGCTGCGCACGGGCGCGATCTTCGGGCGTGAGATCCTTGGTGCGCTGCAACAGCACTTCGGAGAGGAGCCGCTTCTCGACGAGCACGGCATCCAAAAGGGCCAGAGCGGCCCGGCGGGCGGCAAGCCCGGCGACATCTGTTGATCTTGTTTTCATGGTCCAACCCCGTATATCACAAGGGCAAGCCGGACAAGATCATCCGAAAGGAGCTCCTCATGAGTGAGCAACCCGAACAACACGATATGTCGCACCTCCCCCCCGCCGCCCAGCGCGCGCTGGCCGAGGCGGAAGAGCGTCGCAAGGCCCGTGACGCGGCGGTAAATGCCATGCCGACAGAATTGGGCGGACGCGATGGGCCCGAGCCCGTGCGCTATGGCGATTGGGAGAAAAAAGGCCTCGCCATCGATTTCTAAAAGAAAAACCCGCAGTCGCCTGCGGGTTTTGTTTTGAGTATTTTTGCCAAGAAAAAGTTAGAGGCCGAGCACATCGAGCATATCGTATTCGCCCGGTTTCTGCCCCTGCCCCCAAAGCGCGGCTTTCACGGCGCCTTTGGCAAAAAGTGAGCGATCAGAGGCGACATGGCGCAGGATGATGCGCTCACCTTCGCCCGCGAACATCACATCATGCTCGCCGATGATGTCGCCGCCCCGGATGGCGGAAAAGCCGATATCACCTTTGTTGCGCGCGCCGGTGATGCCATCACGCCCCGAGTCGCGGACCTCATCGAGTTTCACACCACGGCCCTCGGCGGCCGCCTCGCCCAACATGAGCGCAGTTCCTGAGGGTGCATCGACCTTGCGATTGTGATGCGCCTCAATGATTTCGATGTCGTAATCGGCATCCAAAGCGGCGGCGACCATTTTTGTGAGCTTGGTCAAAAGGTTGACGCCAAGGGACATATTGCCCGCGCGAATGATCGTGGCGTGGCGGGAGGCGGCTTCGATCTTTTTCAGCTCCTCGGGGCACATGCCGGTGGTGCCGATGACATGGACACAACGGGCCTGTGCCGCCAGCGCCGCGAAGGCGACGGTCGCCTCAGGAGCGGTGAAATCGATCACAGCTTGCGCATGGGAGAAGGCCTCAAGCGCGTCATCCGTGACCGTAATGCCCAGAGCCGTGCCGCCCATGGCTTCGCCGACATCCCGCCCAATCCAATCGCTGCCCGCGCGCTCGACGGCGCCCACAAGTTTGCATTTGTCGGAGGCCACGACGGTTTTGATCAACATCTGGCCCATCCGGCCAGAGGCGCCGGTGATGACAATGCCGGGAAGCTCGCTCATGGTTTTCGTCTCCTGAAATTTTCTCGCGCGAGCTTTAGCGTGTCGCAGCGGTTTTGGCAAAGCCCGCTTGCATGGCGCGCGGTTCGGGCTTATCTGGCCTTTATGGCAAAACGATCTCATTCCAGCGGCCCCGGCGGGTCCCATCGCACCCTTCGCGTCGGCGAGGCCATTCGGCGTCGTCTGTCGGAGATTCTCACCCGTGGCGAAATTCACGACCCCGACCTGACCGCGATGTCGATCACGGTGGGCGAGGTGCGCGTGAGCCCGGATTTGCGGGTGGCGACGGCGTTCATCCTGCCGCTGGGCGGCAAGGATGCCGAAGAGGCGCTTGAGGCGCTGCGGCGCAACAAGGGCGAGATTCGGCACCAGATGGGCAAAGCGCTTGGCATCAAGCACACGCCCGAGATGCGATTTGCGCTGGATGATACCTTTGACCGGATGGACGCGACGCGACGCATGTTTGCCGACGAGCGCGTGCAACGCGATCTGCACAAAGACGACACAGACAGCGACGAGGAAGAGTAATGGCCCGACGCAAGAAGGGGCGCGCAGTTCACGGCTGGTTGGTTGTGGACAAGCCCGCTGGCATGACCTCGACCTCTGTTGTCAACAAAGTGCGCTGGGCGTTTGATGCGCAAAAGGCGGGGCATGCCGGTACGCTCGACCCGGACGCGACGGGTGTTTTGGCGGTGGCCTTGGGGGAGGCGACGAAGACCGTGCCCTATATCACCGAGGCTTTGAAATGCTACCGCTTCTCTGTGCGTTTTGGGCAGGCAACGAACACCGACGATGCCGAGGGCGAGGTGATTGCGGAGAGTGATGCGCGCCCGACGGATGCGCAAATCCTCGACGCACTGGCACAGTTCGAAGGCGACATCATGCAGGTGCCGCCGAAGTTTTCCGCCGTGAAAATCGACGGGCAGCGCGCCTATAAATTGGCGCGTGATGACGAAGATTTCGAGATCGCCGCACGCCCGCTTTATGTGGACGAGTTGAAATTCCATGAGCGCGTCGACGAAGATCACGCGGTCTTGGAAATGGTCTGCGGCAAGGGTGGCTATGTGCGGTCGATTGCCCGCGATCTGGGCGCGGCGCTTGGCTGCTATGGCCATGTTGAGTGGTTGCGCCGGGAATGGTCCGGGCCGTGGGATGTCGAAGAGGGCGTGTCGCTGGCCAAGATCGAAGAATTCGCCAAGAGCGAAGAAATCGACCAATTCCTGCGCCCTGTCGAAGAGGGGCTGGCCGATCTCGATGAGGTGGTCTGCACTCCCGAAGGCGCAACGCGGCTCAGGAACGGCAATCCGGGCATGGTCTATCCGGCGGATGGCGTGGAATATGGCGATGAGGTTTGGGCCTCCTTCGAGGGCAAACCTGTGGCCGTGGGCCAATATAAAGGCGGCGAATTGCATCCGTCTCGGGTGTTCAATCTTTGATCGCTTGATTTGTCTCCCCGGAGCGGCCATTCACTCCGTATGATCACACGTACCCACACCAAGGGCGACGCGCCCTCCACCGCAGTCTACTCGGATTGCGAACGCTACCGTTATTCTTTGGTGCGGACTTGGGACCCGGACGGGCGCAAGGCGTTCTTTGTGATGCTGAACCCCTCGACCGCCACCGAAGTGCAGAACGATCCCACGGTGGAACGCTGTGAGCGGCGCGCCCGTGCACTTGGGTTCGGGTCGTTTTGCGTGACGAATATTTTCGCCTGGCGCGACACGGACCCGAAGAAAATGCGGGCTGCCAGCGATCCGGTCGGGCCGGAGAACGACCAAGCCATTCGCGACTGGGCCCAATGGGCGGATCAGATCATCTGCGCCTGGGGCACCCATGGCGCGCATCTGGATCGCGGCGCAGAGGTCGAGCGGCTTTTGCGGGCCACGGGGCGGGATTTGTATCACCTCGGCCTATCAAAGGCCGGGCATCCCAAGCACCCGCTTTACATTGCCTATACCCAACAGCCGGAGCTGTGGACCTGATCAAGCCGACCGCAATCAGGCAGAGAGTGCGGTGGGGCTGACCTCAACCACGATGTCAGCCAGCGTGACATCCGGCGAGCCGTAGAGCACCGCCACGATGTCGCCGTTGACGATCACCTGGCTGGACAGACCATCGGCGGTTTGGCTCACATCGACATCAAGCGTACCATCAAAGCTGTCTTTCGGATCGAGGGTCACGCGCAGCATGTCCTCGCCCTCGGCAAAGTCGGTGATCTCCGCATGGCCGACATCGGCGTTGGCGTCGTAATAGAGCCAGAATTCATCCGCGCCCGCACCGCCCGTGGCCGTGTCTTCGGCATCCATCAGAAGCGTGTCATCCCCATCGCCGCCATAAAGTGTATCGGCACCTTCATCGCCGGACAGCACGTAGGATGACCCGGTGTCATTGCCCGCATAGATCGTGTCATTGCCCGCGCCGCCCGACAGGATCGCAGAACCATCGCCGCCATATATCGTGTCATCGCCAGCGCCCGCATTGACAATCGCAGCATCGTCGCCCGCGGCAATCGTATCATTACCTGCACCGCCTGTGACAATATTCAGCGTGCCCTCGGTCTCAATTGTCGGCTGGCCGTTTTCATCCAGCGTGAGCGCCGCATCCGTACCGCCCTGCATCGGATCGTCCGGCAGGATAAAGGTCTCGCCCTCATCAGAGAGAGTATATTCCACCGTCTCCCCGGTCAGCGCACCGGTCGACGCGACGTCCTCCTCTTCCGGACTCAACACAGTGTCATCTGCGTTGCCGTCTGGACCGGGCTCATCGGGAATGTCCGGATCATTGACCGCAAGCACATCATCATCCGCGCTGCCGTCAGGGCCCGCTTCATCCGGGATGTCCGGGTCATTCGGATCAATCGCGCCGAAATCCCCCAATTCATCCAGAGCGTAGAGCGTTGTCTCGCCGCTTTCAGGGTCGATGATTTCAACGGAAATATCGCCAACGGGCAAGGAATCGTAGCCGAGGAAAGACAGAATCGTCTCATCCTCATCCGTCACGTAGGACAGGCTTGTGCCGATCTCATCGCCATTCTCATCCAGCAGCGGCTCAACGACGAACTCACCTGTGTCGCCATCATCGAGCGTCAGAGTCACATGATCTTCTTCGGCGACGAAATCCGCAAAAAGCGTCTCACCAGAGCCCAGCGCCACAGCATAATCGTCACCGAGACCATCATCGCTTTCGTCAGTGGCGGCAGCATCCTCTTCGGCAGTCGGATCGTCATCGACGGAATTGTCCTCAACAGGATCGCCCTCAGGCAGAGGGTCGGTGAAGTCCAAAAGATCACCTTCGCCGGAGGGCGTGTCTTCCGCGCCGGTCTCATCCACACCCGTGTCAGCGTCTTCGACACTTCCTTGCGTGCCTTCGTCTTCGAAAGACGTTATTGCGAACGCAGCCGGAACCAATCCCAGCAAAGCCAAAGCCCATAACATTTGCTCACACCCTACACAGAACAAACCCCGCACAAAGCATAGACCTTTGCTTTGCAAATGAAAGAAAAATATACAAAAAAGTTAATCTAAACAGCTGTTATCAAAGGTTAATTTTCATTTTGCAAAGACTTCAGATAAACCAAGGCAGAGCGACCGCAACAAAGGCCAGGACATGTCAGACGAAAAAAAGATTTTATCTCAGGATATCAAAGAGCTGAGAGTTGAGCTGGAGCGGCTGAACAATCACCGTTTTATTCGCATTCACAATTCCAATTTGCGCATGATGTGGTTTCAGTTCCTCCGAGGGCTGGCCTTTGGCTTTGGCTCCGTCGTCGGCGCATCGATCGTGGTGTCGATTGTCGGCTTTATGCTCAACCAGATGGAGGTCGTGCCGATCATCGGGGACTGGGCGAAACAACTGGCTGGCGAAATTCTCAGTGAAAGCCAGCGGGTTGAGACCGGGCAGTAAGCAAGCCGAAACAGGAAAAAGCTTTCTTTTCACAGAGAATCCGGCTAAACGCGCGCATTCTCGGATGAAAGACTCCGGGATTTTCTCCAAGGGCCCTGCTGGACGACATCCCGGCTTGTGCCATAACCCTTTGTTTTCGAAAGGAGACCCCGATGTCGATCACTGCTGAAGAGAAAAGCCGCCTGATCAAGGAATTCGCCACCAAAGAAGGTGACACCGGTTCCCCCGAAGTTCAGGTCGCAATTCTGACCTCGCGCATTTCCACGCTCACCGAGCACTTCAAAACCCACAAAAAAGACAACCACGGTCGCCGTGGCCTTTTGATGATGGTGGCTCAGCGTCGTAAGCTTCTCGACTACCTCAAAGGTAAAGACGAAGCCCGTTACCTCGACCTGATCAAGCGTCTCGGTATCCGTCGCTAAGACGAAAGTACCTCCGAAGCCCCGGCCACGGCGACTGTTGCGGCGGGGAAACGGATCGGAACAGGAAAAGGCCCTCTTCGGAGGGTCTTTTTTTATACCACGCTCATATCAGCGGCCTCTGTTCCATCCCTTCGACATCCATCATGGCGCTGTTTTGCAATTTCTCGCGATCGAGAATGGTGAGCGCCCCGTTGGACCAATCCGCCACCCTGCGCGACCGCAGTTGACTCAGCGTTTTGTTGGTATGTACCAGAGACAGCCCCAGAGCATCCGCGAGGTCTTGTTGGCGAAAGGGCAAGGCGACACTGTTGCCTTTCGTCAAACCGCGATGATCCAAACGCTCATAGAGTTTTAACAGCGCCCAAGCCACGCGTTCGACCCCGGTGCGCTGGCCGACGGTGGCAAGGCTTTGCCCCAAAAACGCCTCCTCAGAGGCCGCCAGCCACACAAGGTCATAGGCCCGCGACGGATGAGATTGGAACAAACGCCACAGGTCCTGACGCTGAAAGGTACAGAGCACCATCGGCGTCGCGGTCTCGACCGAATGCCCGGCCTCGCCCATGACGCCCGCCTGAAGACCGACGAAATCTCCGGGCATGAGGAAATTGATGACCTGCCGACGACCGTTTTCGAGTGTCTTGTAACGCAGCCCCATACCGCTCAAGACCGTGTAAAGATGTGGTGTCTTTGCCCCTTCGATCTGAATCGTCGTTTTCGCATCGACACTCAACTCACCGCTTTTGAACGTTTCCATGAAGGACAATTCCTGCGCCGAGAACGGCATAAAGCACTCCTTCTTGCGCAGCGGGCAATTTTTACAACTCGTCGTCATTCTTCGCACTCCACTATGTCATAGTTTAATTCGCGAAGACGCCATTTGGTTCATTCTGGGGAATAAAGCGTGTCTGCTTAAAGCTGTTCTCGGGTTTGAGCAGACACGCAGTGCAACGTCGAAGCAGAGCGGGCGTTGCGACTTTATGTGATAACTCAAGTTAAAGTCGAAACGCTTTAATTTCCTGATACGGACCTTTCTGACATGTTCGGCAAAAATGCCCCTCCCTCGCCGCCCAGTGCGGTTTTTTTGATCCTGTGTGACGAATGGAACCTGGGGGAAAGCTTGCGCCTGGCGCTGTTGAGCATCATGCCTGAAGCCCTGATCATCTGGGCGACAACGCCCGGCGAGGCGCTCAAGGAAATCACAAAGCTCGCCGAGGTGACCGCCGCCTTCCTCGCCCTGCCTGCCGCAGAGGTCAACGCGGGTTCACTGGGGCACAGGCTCGAACAACGCGGGGCGCGCATCGTGATCTGGGGCGCAAGCCCGGCACAGGCCATACCGCCCTTTGAAACGCTGAGCTGGCCGCAAGAGATCGGCGCGCTCAAGCTGTTTCTGAACCAAATCCCGAAAGATCAGTCGTAAGCCTGAATGATATGCGCCAATTTTTGCCCGATGATCCGGGAGGCCTTGCGCGAGGGGTGGATCATATCCACCCCGTGAAATGACCGGTCCCCAGAGGGCACGAGATCCGAGACATCGAGGAAATACACCCCCTCGATCTCCGCCGCCATGCGCGACAACCGGGTTTCGAATTCGTCCCCCAGCGCCCCACAGGCATCGATCACAGAATCGACCCCCGGCGAGCGCAAATAGCCGAGATAGATAATCCGCGCGCCGGTTTTGCGAATGCTTTGCACCAGCTTGGGGATTTCCCCCGTTTTGCCGCCCAGCGAAATCATCCGCGCCATCTTGCGATCACAGGCGCCACAGCCACAGCCCAGCCAGAGATCGTTGCCACCACCGTTGATCACCACCCAATCCACATCGTCGCCGCGATATTGTTTGGAGATTTTCATCCCCATCGCGCCGGTGACCGGCAGACCATAGATGACGCGCGCGCCACCAATGGCGCGGTTTTCGACCGGTTCGCCAAGGCTTTCGGCCAGCGCATCGGCAATGGAATTTTTCGAAACGGAATGCCAGGCGATCATCGAATCCCCAAGCGCCAAAATCCGCGCGTTGCGCAGTGGCGCCGGTTGGCTTTGCGGCGCGGCTCTGGCGGCGATCTCATTGCCAGCGGCATCAGCAGACAGGCCCACTGAGATCAACAGACCAAGGCATGCCATAAAGGCAAGGATCGGATTTACGGTCGGGGAACGTCTCAGTCGGTCATAGAACATGAATGGCGCACTCTGCCCTTGGCATCACAAAGATTCGTCGGCCCACCCAGACGTCCCGGCACTTTGCCACAAGCCTCCGCAAGTTGAAAACCAAAAACACAACCGAATGCGGCATGATCAAATGTCCCAATGTTCTTCCTTCGTCTGCGATCATCACGCATAAAAATTACCAAAAAATGATCGAACGTCCTTATTTCATTGAATTGCTAGTCTTTTCTTGTTTCGAGATTAGACATCTGCATGTTTCCCCTGAGAATTCCAACAAGGGGAAGAGTTATGGAATTGGGAGTTTGGATCAGTCTGATCCTCTATTTCGTGCTGATGCTCGCCATCGGCTTTTACGCATGGCGCAAGTCCACAGATACGGCCGAAGGCTATGTCCTCGGCGGGCGCAACCTGCATCCGGCTGTCGCGGCCCTGTCCGCCGGCGCCTCCGACATGAGCGGTTGGCTTTTGCTCGGCCTGCCCGGCGCGCTTTATGCCTCCGGCCTGATCGAGGCCTGGATCGGCATCGGCCTGTTCGTCGGGGCGTTCATCAACTGGATCGTCGTCGCGCCCCGCCTGCGTGAACAGACCAAACGCTATGACAACAGTCTGACCATCCCGGAATTCCTCTCGAACCGCTTTCCGACCGCCGCCACCACGCTGCGTGTCGTTTCGGCGGTGATCATCGTGCTTTTCTTCGCGGTCTACACCGCTTCGGGCCTCGTCGGCGGCGGCAAGCTTTTCGCCTCGGCCTTTGATGGCGCCTACATGACCGGCGTGATCCTCACTCTGGGTGTGGTTCTGGTCTACACGGTGTTTGGCGGCTTTTTGGCCGTGTCGCTCACCGACTTCGTGCAGGGCTGTATCATGATGTTCGCTTTGATCATCATGCCGATCGTGATCCTCACCACAGGTCAGGGCAATGGCGTCGAACAGGCCGCCGAACGTCTCGCGACCGAGGTGGACCCGAACTACCTGTCGATGACCCACGGGCTGACGCTGTTGACCTTCCTGTCTACGGTCGCCTGGGGTCTGGGCTATTTCGGCCAGCCGCATATCATCGTGCGCTTTATGGCCGTGCGCTCCGTCAAAGAAGTGCCCGTGGCCCGCAATATCGCGATGCTCTGGATGGCGATCTCGCTGGTGGGCGCCATCGGCGTCGGCGTCTTCGGTCGCACCTATATGGAGCGCAATGGTCTGACGCTTGAAGACCCGGAAACGATCTTCATCGTGCTCTCCGAATTGCTGTTCCACCCGCTGGTCACCGGCTTCCTCTTCGCCGCCCTTCTGGCCGCGATCATGTCCACCGTGTCTTCGCAGCTTCTGGTGTCATCGTCCTCGCTGACCGAAGACTTCTACAAAGTCTTCTTCCGTCGCGAAGCCTCGGATCAGGAACTGGTCAATGTGGGCCGGATCAGCGTGGCACTCGTCGGCCTCGTCGCGATCCTCATCGCCTCCAATCAGGACAGCTCCGTGCTTGGCCTCGTGTCCAACGCCTGGGCCGGGTTCGGCGCCGCTTTTGGGCCGCTGATGATCTTTTCCCTGACGTGGAAACGCATGACCGGCGCAGGCGCCGTGGCGGGTCTCGTTGTGGGGGCTGGCACCGTGGCGCTTTGGATTTCCACCGGGCTGAACAAAAGCTTCATGGGGCAAGGCCTCTACGAGATCATCCCCAGTTTCGTCGCCTCCGCCATCGCGATTGTCGTCATCAGCCTCCTGACGAAAGACAAAGGCGAATTCCGCGCGATCGAAACGCCCGCGGAGTGACCCCGGCACATCGAGACCACACCATACGGGCGGCCTTCGGGTCGCCCGTTTCATTTACGCCTCCCCAAAACTCGCGACTTGGCGCAGAGCGCATTTTCCTGTATGCGGGCCCCATCTGAGACGTAACGCAAAAGACCCCGGCGTTGTGAAAGTAAGATATGGGGTCGGCGGCAATGGGGCCGCCACGCAAAACGGGAGACGCGAGAGGGCTCGCGAGGGCTCCCAAACAGGATACGCTGAATGTTCAACGAAGTGAAAAAATCGATCCAGTGGGGCGAAGAAACCCTCACGCTGGAAACGGGCAAGGTTGCCCGTCAGGCCGATGGCACCGTCATCGCCACCCTTGGTGAAACCTCCGTGATGGCCAACGTCACCTTCGCCAAGCAACAAAAGCCGGGGCAGGATTTCTTTCCGCTGACCGTGCACTACCAAGAGAAATACTACGCCGCCGGTAAAATTCCGGGTGGCTTCTTCAAACGCGAGGCCCGTCCGACGGAAAAAGAGACGCTCACCGCGCGTCTGATCGACCGTCCGATCCGCCCGCTCTTCGTCCCCGGCTTCAAAAACGAAGTTCTGGTGATGTGTACTGTTCTGTCGCACGATCTGGTCAACGACCCGGACATCGTCGCGATGATCGCGGCTTCTGCGGCCCTGACCATTTCCGGCGCGCCCTTCATGGGTCCGATCGCTGGCGCCCGCGTGGGCTTCGAGGATGGCGAATACATCCTGAACCCGACCGTGGACGACATGGACCAGCTGCGCAACAACCCGGACCAGCGTCTGGATCTCGTTGTCGCCGGCACCAAAGACGCCGTTATGATGGTGGAATCCGAGGCTTACGAGCTGTCCGAGGACGAAATGCTCGGCGCTGTGACCTTTGCGCATGAGCAAATCCAGCCGGTCATCGACCTGATCATCGATCTGGCCGAAGAGTCCGCGAAAGAGCCGTTCGACTTCGCCGCTCCGGATTATTCCGAGCTCTACAACGTGGTGAAAGCCGCTGGCGAAGCCTCCATGAAAGAGGCCTATTCGATCCTCGACAAGCAAGAGCGCGTGGCCGCCGTTGCTGCCGCCAAAGAAGCGATCAAAGCCGGTCTCACCGAAGAGCAGCTTGAAGACGAGAACCTCGGTTCCGCGCTCAAGAAACTCGAATCCAACGTGCTGCGCTCGACTGTCGTGAAAGAAGGCAAGCGCATCGATGGCCGTGCCCTCGATCAGGTGCGTCCGATCGTTTGCGAAACCGGTCTTCTGCCGCGTACTCACGGCTCCGCTCTGTTCACCCGCGGTGAAACTCAGGGCCTCGTCGTGACCACGCTCGGCACCGGCGACGATGAGCAGATCATCGACGCGCTGCATGGCAACTTCCGCTCCAACTTCCTGCTGCACTACAACTTCCCGCCGTATTCGGTCGGTGAAGTCGGTCGTGTCGGCTCCCCGGGTCGTCGTGAAATCGGTCACGGCAAACTGGCATGGCGCGCCCTTCAGGCCGTTCTGCCCGCCGCCACCGACTTCCCCTACACGATCCGCGTGGTCTCCGAGATCACCGAATCGAACGGCTCCTCCTCGATGGCTTCCGTCTGTGGCGGCTCCCTGTCGATGATGGACGCTGGTGTGCCGCTCAAGTCCGCTGTCGCGGGTGTGGCCATGGGCCTCGTGCTCGAAGACGATGGCGAATTCGCGATCCTGACCGACATTCTGGGCGACGAAGATCACCTCGGCGA
Organism: Celeribacter naphthalenivorans; assembly: GCF_020524585.1. Classification (GTDB taxonomy): domain Bacteria; phylum Pseudomonadota; class Alphaproteobacteria; order Rhodobacterales; family Rhodobacteraceae; genus Celeribacter; species Celeribacter naphthalenivorans. The sequence continues at coordinate 544,683 of NZ_JAIVLK010000003.1, read as the reverse complement.
CATGGACTTTAAAGTCGCAGGCACCGAGAACGGCATCACGTCCCTGCAAATGGACATCAAGGTCGCTGGCATCACGCCCGAGATCATGAAGCAAGCTCTGGCTCAGGCCAAAGAGGGCCGCATGCACATCCTTGGCGAGATGAACAAAGCGCTTTCGGGTGCTGGCGAATTCTCCGCCCATGCTCCGCGCATCGAGACCATGCAGATCCCGACCGACAAGATCCGTGAAGTGATCGGCTCCGGCGGTAAAGTGATCCGCGAGATCGTCGAAACCTCTGGCGCGAAAGTCGACATCAACGACGAAGGCATCATCAAAATCGCCTCCGCCAATGGTGAAGCGATTCAGAAAGCCTACGACATGATCTACTCCATCGTGGCCGAGCCGGAAGAAGGCATGGTCTACAAAGGCAAGGTCGTGAAACTCGTCGATTTCGGCGCTTTCGTGAACTTCTTTGGCAAGCGTGACGGTCTGGTGCACGTGTCTCAGATCGAGAACCGTCGCCTGAACCACCCGTCGGATGTTCTGAAAGAAGGTCAGGAAGTTTACGTGAAACTTCTGGGCTTCGACGACCGTGGCAAGGTGCGCCTTGGCATGAAGATGGTCGATCAGGAGACCGGCGAAGAGGTCAAGAAAGAGGAAGAGGCCGAGTAATCGCCTCCTCTTTTCGAAACATAGAGAAGCCCCGCCATTGGCGGGGCTTTTTGAGTATTTGTGGCAGCAAAGGAAACGGGGGAAACCCGCCGAAAGAGCCCCTGTTGACGTGAGGTCGCTTTTGTCTCCGGCCAAAAAAAGGCTAGAGCGTCTGAGACCCGACCAAGCTTTAGAAGACAATGATGCCTCACAATCGCCGAACTCAACATCTTCGCCTCACCGTCGCATCTCTGACACGCCGCCGACCGAAAATGGTCGCCGAGCTGATCGCCTCCTGGGGACAGATGCAGCTGCCGGAAAACTGCGATATCCGGTGCTTGATCGTGGAGAACGACGAGCACCCAAACACCCAGCCCCTCATTGCCGCGCAGCCGGTTCTGCCAAATGGCGCACCGCTCGACTATGTCCTCGAAACCGAGGCGGGCATCCCCTTTGGCCGCAACCGCGCCGCAAAAGAGGCGATCGCACGGGGCGACGATCTTCTGGTGTTTGTCGATGACGATGAAACCGTCGCACAGGATTGGCTTGTCTCGCTCATCACGGGGTATCGCGAAAGCCAGGCGGTGTTGCTCGGGGCACCTCTGCGCATTGCGCCCCGTCAGGGAAATCTGACAGCGTTCCAATCACTTATGTATGACAATCTGCGCTTCTCTTATGAGCAGCGCGAGACACGCACGACCGATACCGCCACGCTCAATAGCCCGGGCCGGGCGGTCATCGCCACGAACAACTGGATTGCAGAAACAGGTTTGTTTCGCGATGAAAACATTTGGTTCGATGAGAGCCTGCGGTTTTCAGGTGGCGAGGACACGCGCTTCCAACAAGACGTCAAAGACCGTGGCTTCGCCATCGGTTGGGTCAAGGATGCCTTTGCCTATGAAACCGTTCCCGCCCAGCGTCTCAGCTTTATCTATCAATACCGTCGCACCAGAGACCAGGCCAATACGAATTTCCAGCGCAGGCTTCATGAAAAGCCGAGCAGCCGGTACAAGATCTTTCTAAAACTTCCCGGAAAAGCTCTACAAATACTCTTCCTCACTATACTTTTGCCATTTACGCCCAAAAAATCGTTTATACGGCTGGCCAAAAGGGCTGGAAACTATACCGGAAAACTGGGGGCCGCGATCGGCACGCGCTCGACGCATTACGTTCAGACCACCGGGCACTGAGCGGGGCGCTCAGGCCCCCTCAAACCACCGTTTCGCCGCCAGATCCTCGACGCTTTCCGCCTCGATCTGATCGACCTTGCGCCTCACGCGGCGGAGGTGGTCGTTTGCGTCTTGGGTCATGTTGGACCCGCGCGTGATCTTGGCCATCAACTCCGCATTCGAGCGGGTGTAATAGTGATTGAGCTGGATGTGATCGGCGGAATAGAAGCCCGGCTTTTTGCGATCCGGGGCAGAGGCTTTCTCGCCCCGGTCATTCACGCTCACTGTCGCCCCATCCGTCTCGATGGAATGCACTTTCATCGCGGTGACGTGGCACGGATCGACGATCATCTTGAAATTGCACATGCCCTTCAAAGGACTCATCGGGTCCGGGTGGCGGCGCGTGTAATTGGCGACGATGCCGCCCTCCGGCGCGTCCTCGAACCCGTTGCGTCCGAACATATGCCAAGGCAGTGAAATGTTCACTTCGCCGTCCAGATGCGCCAGACAGTCCATCAGCGTCTCGCCCGATTTCGGCACCAGAAATTCATCAACGTCGATAAAGGCCATCCAGCGGACCTGATCGCCGAAATTCGCCACAGCATGGGCGTAGGCCAGCACTTGATTGTGAATCTCTGCACCCGAAGTCCCGTCGCGCAGCTTTTGGGACCAGGGGATAACGGTCACATTCTGGACGCCGACAGCGGCCACGATCTGCACCAGCGTGCCATCCACCGACCCGTTGTCGTAAACGTAGAAATGGCGCACGCCCGCCTTGTGGTGAAACCGTGCCCATTCGCCGATATGGGCCTCTTCATCGCGCACGATCAGGACAATCGCGAGGCCTTCGCGGTCGGGCAAAGCCTTTGGCGGATCAAGCGCAATACGAGAGATAGATTTGGTGCGGCGCAGTGCTGAAAACATAAAAAACCCCTGTTCACGCGTACCATAGGAAAGATCGGCACAGGCGAACAGGGGCGATTTTAACGGCTTTTGACCGAAAGGTTTAAGCTTTCACGAAACGCAGGTACGGCAGCTTGATGTCCACACCACCGAATTTCTCGGCGGCCTGTTCATCCGTCAAAGACAGAGCAGCGATTACATCCTGGCCAACGGTCCAGTTCGCAGGCGTCGCGAGAGGCACACCATAGGTTTTTTGCAGACCATCAAGGGCGCGCAGCACCTCGGCAAAGTTACGGCCCACGGACATCGGGTAGGTCATCGTGAGTTGCAGTTTTTTGTCCGGGGAAATGATGAACACCGACCGCACCGTCGCGGTGTGAGCGGGCGTGCGACCATCGGGCAGGTAGGCCTCTGACGGCAGCATGTCAAAGGCTTTGGACACTGCGAGATCCGTATCGGCAATGATCGGGAAACCCGCAGAGGTGCCGGCAAAGCTCTCGATATCGCCTTTCCAGCTCTTGTGCTCTTCGACGCCATCCACAGAGACGCCGATCACTTTCGTGCCGCGCTTTTCCCATTCCTCGGCAAGCTGCGCCACGGCACCGAATTCGGTGGTGCAGACCGGCGTGAAATCTTTCGGGTGGGAGAACAGGATCGCCCAGCTGTCGCCAATCCAGTCGTGGAAGGTGATCTCGCCCTGATCGGTCATGGCGGTAAAGTTCGGAACGATGTCGTTGATACGAAGACCCATGGTCATCTCCTCTATAGGTGCGTGGTTTACAAAATCAGATACGTTCTAAATTTGTAATTTCCACCCCGGATATGGAAACCGCGACACATTTACTCGGGATTAGTCAAAACGGACATTTCGCCGTGAAAGACAGCCCCGCGCCGCCATCCGGGTGACGGAACCGTAGCTGTTCTGCGTGCAACATCAAGCGCGGAGCGTCCCGCGCCTCGCCCGTCGCATAAAACGGATCGCCCATGATCGGATGCCCAAGCGCCAGCATATGCACGCGCAGCTGATGCGAACGGCCTGTCTTTGGCATCAACCGCACCCGCGTTTGATTGTCCTGATAGCGCACCACCCGCCAATCGGTGACGGCGGGTTTACCAGTCTCGTGACAGACCATCTGTTTCGGACGGTTCGGCCAATCGACGATCAGCGGCAGGTCCACCATGCCGGTCTTTTCCGCGATATGCCCATGAACCCAGGCGACATAGGTTTTCTTGGTCTGCCGTTTTTCGAACTGAAGCCCGATGTGGCGCTGCGCATGAGGCGTCAGGGCAAAGACCATCACGCCAGAGGTATCCCGATCCAGCCTGTGGATCAGCAAAGCCTCCGGGAAGGCCGTCTGAATCCGCGACATCAGGCAATCGGCCAGATGCTCGCCCTTGCCCGGCACGGACAAAAGCCCCGAGGGTTTGTTCACCACAAGGATTTCATGATCCATATGGAGCACATCCAGAGGGTCTTGCGGGGGATTGTAATCGTCACTCATAAGAGGCGCCTATCATGCCCGGCTCACCTTGGCAAAAACCCGATTGAGAATAAGGGTCAGTTGCTCCGCATCTTCCTCGGTGAAGGCCGCCGGAAGATCGCTGTCGAGATCGAAGACCCCCAACAGCTCACCATTCGCATTTTGCACAGGCAGGACCAATTCCGACCGCGTCGAGGAGGCACAGGCGATATGGCCCTCAAAGGCCTCGACATCGGGCACCAGTTGCACCGCACGCGTCCGCGCACAGGCGCCACAAACACCGCGTGAGAACGGGATCACAAGACAGCCATGGCCACCTTGGTAAGGCCCTATTTTCAAGAGGTTTTCTTCGACAACACGATAAAAACCCGTCCAATGGAACCGATCATCCGACTGGTGCACCTCGCAAGCGACGGTCGCCATCAGCGCCACCTCATCGGTTTCTCCCGCACAAAGCGCCTCGAGGCGCGCAGACAAACCCGCATAGTCGGTCATAATTTTCTCCATTTTCCTGTTGGCGCAAACCCATTGGTAAGATTTCAGCCCTAGGATCAAGCCCAATACAGCGTCTTTTCCGCTTTCCGGGGAATCCGTCGAGGGTTCGGATGCAGGCGCTTCGCAGGAAAAAGGTACGGCATATGAAACTGACACATCAGGACTTTGATGACGTGCGCGTGGTTTGCGTCGGTGAAAACCGAATTGACGCCGCCTGTGCCATCCAGTTCAAAGACGAAATGCGCGCGCTGAGCGACAGCGGCCCTGCGCGTATTCTTCTCGATCTGCAAAATGTGGAATTTCTCGACAGCTCCGGGCTTGGCGCTGTGGTCGCCGCCTTGAAGGCCGTGCGTCATGGTCAGCGTCTGGAACTCGCGGCACTGCATCCGACGGTGCAACGAGTCTTTCATCTGACCCGCATGGATACCGTGTTCACCATCCACACAAGCGTGGCAACAGCTGTCGAGGGGATTGCGAATGCGTCCTGAGGGAAATCTCGCCTACCAGAATTTCTGGGAGGTTTGTCCCCAACCGAAAGAGCATGAATTGAGACTCATCCTGCCAGCGACGGATGCCGCGGTCCGACGCGGACTTCAAACCATCAAGCACGGGCTGGAACCGAACGGTCTGGCCGCCGACGAGGTTGCGAGCCTTGAAATCGTCTTGGCCGAAATCCTCAACAACATTGTCGAACATGCCTATGCCGACGATCCCGAGGGTCTGATCGACATTCGTCTCTCGCAAGCCGACGATGGGTTGCATTGTCTGATCTCGGACAAAGGCAATATGATGCCCGGCGGCGAGCCCCCGCTTGGGTTGCAGGCCAACTTGAATTGCGACATCGCCGATCTGCCAGAGGGGGGATTTGGCTGGTTCCTAATCCGTGAATTGGCGCATGAGTTGCAATACGCTCATATCGACGGGGAAAACAAACTGAGCTTTCGGATGGCCATCGGCCAGAAACGATAGGGGCCTGACGCCACGGTGTCACTTGGAGTTAGAAGGCCCCGCGAAGCATGAAGGCCCCTCTGCCAATGCGGGGCAAACTCTGGGTAAACGGCTCAGTTGAGCTGAAAGTGCAGAGGGTAAGATCCATCGCAAAACGGGCCGAACAAATCCGATAGATCGGGATGATCCACCGGCACGCCGGAGTAATCTGCGACGAGATTTTGCTCTGACACATACGCCACGTAGTAGCTTTGGTCATTTTCCGCGAGCAGATGATAAAACGGCTGATCCTTGTCGGGGCGCACATCCTCGGGAATGGCGGCGTACCATTCGTCTGTGTTGGAAAAAATCGCATCCACATCGAAGACAACACCGCGAAAGCTGTGCTTTCTGTGGCGCACGACTTGCCCCAGATGATATTTCGCCCGTGATTTCATCATAACATTGCAACCCCTATACTTGGTTAGTAGACCCTAAAAACGGCGCCTGTCCACGGGGGACGGCCAAAGAAATGGGAAACAGTCTGTGAACCTCATTTTAACAGTCTTGGAAATCGTCACCCCGGTTTTCCTTTTGGCGCTCATCGGATTCACCTGGGTCAAGACCGGCCACGAGTACCGCTTGGAGTTCGTCACCAAGCTGACCATGACGCTGTCCGTGCCCGCGCTGATCTTCACGGCCCTGATCAAGGCCGACATCGATCCCGCCGCCCTGACCGCCCTTTCGCTGGCCTCCGTCGCGGCCTATGGCGGCGTCACCATCGCGGCGTGGATCACCGTCAAAGCCTTGAAACTCGACACCCGCACCTATCTGGCGCCACTGATTTTCGGCAACACCGGCAACCTCGGCCTGCCGCTTGCGCTCTTTGCCTTTGGCGAAGCGGGGTTGAGCTATGCTGTCGTGGTCTTTGCCGCCATGGCGCTTTGGTCCTTCACCTTCGGCATCTATGTCACGGCCGGGCGCGGCTCGCTTGGCAAGGCCTTCAAGGAACCTCTGGTCTGGGCCACGGCTCTCGGCGCCCTGTTCCTGTGGCAGGGCTGGACCCTGCCCCGCGTGGCGATGTACACGCTTGAGATGTTGGGCCAGATCGCCATCCCGCTCATGCTCATCACCTTGGGCGTCGCGGTGGCGCGCCTGCATCCGCGTGGCCTCGGTCGCGCAACGTTGATTTCACTGGGAAAAGTCGTGCTCTGCGCAGGCATCGCCGCGCTGGCCGGGATGTATTTCAACCTCGACCCTGTGCCCTTCGCCGTGCTCGTGGTGCAAATCGCCACACCTGTGGCCGTCACCTCCTACATGCTGGCGGAAAAATACGGCGCGGATTCCGACTCCGTCGCCGCCCTTGTGGTCTCCTCGACGCTTTTGTCCGTCCTCTATCTGCCGCTGCTCTTGGCCATGGTGATCTGAGCCGCAAGCTGTTCACAGGAATGCCATTTCACAGCCCGGTGAAATTCGTTATGATCTCGCAAAAGTAAAGAGCGAGAGGCAGGTATGAGCAAAAGTCTTCGCGCATTGGGGTTTTGTCTTTTGGTCGCGGCCTGTGGCGGAAATTATTCCGCGCCACGCGACCTCGACAATGCATGCGCAATCGTATCCGAGCGCCCGAGATATCATCGGGCCATGAAGCAAACCGAACGCAAATGGGGCGTGCCGGTCTATGTTCAGATGGCGACATTCTATCAGGAAAGCAAATTCATCGGTGACGCGCGCACGCCTTACCGCTTTGTTTTGGATGTGATCCCGATGGGCCGCCAAAGCTCGGCTTACGGCTACGCCCAGGCGCTCGACGCCACATGGGACGAATACCTCGACGAAGAAGGACGGCGTGGCGCGAAGCGCGACCGGATCGAGGACGCGACCGATTTCATGGGCTGGTATATGGATAAAACCACCGAATCTTTGGGCATTTCCAAAGCCGACGCCCGCGCGCAATACCTCGCCTATCACGAGGGCCGCACGGGCTATGCACGCGGCTCCTATAATGCCAAACCGTGGCTGTTGCGCGTCTCCTCTCAGGTTGCCGCACGCTCTGACACCTATCGGAGCCAACTCCTGGCCTGCGGCAAACTCTGAAAAACGCTTTAGTCGAGCGGCGTCCCGCGCCGGTCGGCTTCCGAACGGATGTTGAATTCACGGTCCGACACCGAGCCCCCCAGCGACATCTTGGTCAGTTGAACCGTGGTCGACCCACCGGCCTCATCGTGAATGACCCAGGCCTTGAGCACAGGCGTGGCGCTAAAAATCAGGTCGATATAGCCGTAATCGGGATGATCCGGGTCCTGCGCCCGCACGATCGTGTCACCGTTTTCCTCGCGGTGCGACACCACCATTTTGGCAGCATTCAAATCGACATTGCGCTTGAGAATCACCGACAGCGGGGTCTGCGACAGCGGGAACCGCTGCGGCGGTTCATTCGAGCCCGGATCGAACACCCCGACCTGCCCGCCTGACACCAGCACAAGCGCATCATTGCCGGACCCGTAGTCGAGACGCATCCGGCCGGGACGTTTGATCGTCACCTGACCATTGGAACGTGATCCATCGTCATTGGTCTGGACAAAATCCGCCTGAACCGTGCCGAGGCTGTTCAGATAATTGGAGAGTGTGGAGAGGGACAGCTTTTCAGCCGCCGCAGGAGCGACGGTCGACAAAGCAATCAGGGCGGCGGGCGCAAGCGCGGTGAGAAATCGTTTCATGGCGTAGATATATGCCAGATTTCGCGGGCTGCCACATGTCTTCTGCTCACAAGAGAGCGACAGGCGTGTGAACGCCCATCGCAGGTGCCGAACTTACTGTTCCGGCACCAGAATTTCGCGTTTGCCAACGTGGTTCGCGGCGGAGACGACACCCTCGTCCTCCATCTGCTCCACCAGACGCGCGGCTTTGTTATAGCCGATCGCCAGTTTGCGCTGGATGTAGGAGGTCGAACATTTGCGATCCTTGATCACGATGGCCACAGCCTGATCGTAGAGCGCATCTTCGCCATTGGTGTTGCCACCGGTCGACAGGCCCAGAACCGCGTCGATATCCGCTTCCTTGTCGGATTCGGGCCCCTCGACCACGCCGCCGACATAATCGGGCGGACCGTAGGCCTTGAGGTAAGACACGATTTTCTCGACCTCTTCATCGGACACAAACGGCGCGTGGCAGCGTTGGATTTTCCCGCCGCCCGCCATGTAAAGCATGTCGCCCATGCCCAAAAGCTGTTCCGCGCCTTGTTCACCCAGAATGGTGCGGCTGTCGATTTTCGAGGTCACCTGGAAGGAAATCCGGGTCGGGAAGTTGGCCTTGATCGTGCCGGTGATGACGTCCACGGAGGGCCGCTGGGTCGCCATGATCAGGTGGATGCCCGAGGCCCGCGCCATCTGTGCCAGACGCTGGATACAGGCCTCGATCTCCTTGCCGGCCACCATCATCAGGTCGGCCATCTCGTCGACGATCACCACGATGAAGGGCAGTTTTTCGGGCTGGAATTCCTCGGTCTCGAAAATCGGATCGCCGGTCTCGTCGTCAAAGCCGGTTTGCACGGTGCGGGAGAACATCTCCCCCTTGGACAGCGCCTCTTTGACGCGACCGTTGTAGCCGTCGATGTTCCGCACGCCCATTTTGGACATTTTGCGATACCGATCTTCCATCTCGGCCACGACCCATTTCAGCGCCACGACGGCCTTTTTCGGGTCGGTCACAACCGGGCTCAACAGGTGCGGGATGCCGTCATAAACGGAGAGCTCCAGCATCTTTGGGTCGATCATGATCAGGCGGCAATCTTCCGGCGTCAGACGGTAGAGAAGCGACAGAATCATCGTGTTGATCGCCACGGATTTACCGGAACCGGTGGTCCCCGCAATCAACAGGTGCGGCATCTTCGCAAGGTTGGTGACGACCGGATCGCCACCGATGTCCTTACCCAAGGCAAGCGGCAGCGACAGCTTGCCGTCACCATAATCACGGGTCGAGAGAATCTCGCGGAAGGACACCATTTCGCGGTGGTCATTCGGCAATTCGATCCCGATCACAGAGCGTCCCGGCACGGTCGAGACACGCGCGGACAGAGCCGACATCGACCGCGCGATGTCATCGGCGAGACCGATCACCCGCGAGGCCTTGAGACCCGGCGCGGGTTCCAACTCGTACATGGTCACGACAGGGCCCGGACGGACGGAAACGATCTCGCCCTTGACGCCATAGTCATCCAGCACGCTTTCCAGCATCCGCGCGTTTTCTTCCAAGGCCTCATCGGACAAAGTGTGACGCACGATGTTGGTCGGGTTTTCCAAAAGAGACAGCGGCGGGGTTTCGTATTCGGCCTCTCTGGGGTCGAATTTCAACGAGGGCTGCGCCTCTGCCTGTGCCTGTTTCGAGGGTGCGACCGGTTTGCGCACCGGGTGCTGCACCACACGTTTTGGGTCCGGCACGGAAGGCGCGGCAGGTTCATACCGCGCGGGCTGCGGATCAACATACTCCGGCGTTTCCAAGGCATCCTCGACGAAGGCCTCGTCCTCATAGGATGCGGCATAGTCCGCGTCAGAATACCCTTCATCCGCATAGCCCGCATCGGCATATCCCGCGTCATATTCGGCGTCATACTCGGCGTGATAGGCAACCTCAGGGACCTCTTCATAGCCATAGGGCTCGGCATAGGCTTCCTGCGCGGCGGCCTCCTGTGCGGCGGGCGCGGCAACCGGGGGTGACACCACGTTCTGATCGAAAATGATCGGCGTCGGGCCTTTGCGATATTTTTGCGCGGCCTTTTGCACCGCGGTCAAAGGCGGCTCGACACGGCTGTTGCCTGTCATCGATCCACGCGGCACGGAACGAGCACGCGCACTGATGGCAGACGAAATTTTCGAGCGGATGCGATCATCCTGCCCCGGCCCCAAATCCACATCGGGCGCCAGATCAGGTTCGATCAACTCGGGCTCCAGATCTTCGGGCGCAGTACGTTTCAAAAGACCCGGCATCTTGGACAGAAGCGACGGTTTTTGGTCAACCTCCATCGGCGGGGTCTCGATCACCGGCTGTTCTGCACGGATCACACGACCACCGACACGCGGCTCGGCCTGTGCCATCTGCGCTTCGAACGCGGCCTGTTGTTCGGCCAGCATCTGACGCTCGGCGCGGCGTTCTTCGCGACGGGTCGCAGCCGTGCGGGCCATCTGTTGCCCCATGACAACGGAACTGCGCGCGCCACGGCCCAAAAGATGCAGCGCCAGCGCATAAAGCGAGACCAACCCGACCAGCAGAAAACGCCAAGCCAGTTTCAGCTCAGCCACGGTCACACCAAGCGCGAAGAGGCCCAAGGCCAGCGCACCGAAGAAGGACAGAAGCGCCAGAACCTTGAGGCTAAAGGCGGCGCCGAAGGGCAAAATCTGGATCAAGGCGGCCAGCACAGTGTCGCCGAACAGACCGCCAAAGCTTTGCGGTGCGGTGGAGGCATGAGTAGAGGCATAGATCGCGGCCACGGCAATGGCGATCGGCACGAACACGGCGCGCGACAGGGCGCGCTCGGCCCCGCGATGCAAAACGAAACGCAGGCCCCAAGCCGCAAATCCCAAAACAAAGCCCCAAGAGGCCACACCCACAATGATCATCAAGGGCGAGGCCACGGAGGCGCCCAGCCGACCAAGAATGTTATGCACGGGCGCTTCGGTCGCGGACAACCAGCTCGGGTCCTCAGGCACATAAGACCCCAGCATCAGCGCGATCAGGAACCCAACGGCCAAAAGCCCGAGACCAATGAGTTCTCGCCCCCGACGCTCCAAAAGTGCTTGGGTGTTTCTGTCGAAAAGCGGGTCGCGACCGCGCGCCTGATAGGATGCCATGACTGCCTCTTACCTTAACCGTACAAACAGTCGCGAAGCAGGATAAGCCCGCGCTGTGTCTCTTCTTTTGGGGCCACGAGTGCGACCCGGATGTAATTTTTGCCGGGGTTGTCCCCGTTCACGTCCCGCGACAAATACGCTCCGGGCAGAACCCGCACACCGGTTTCTGTCCAAAGTTTCATCGCGGCCTCTTCGCTGTCATTCACCGGCAGCCAGAGGAAAAACCCGGCTTCGGGGGCCTCAGCGCCTTGAATGCCGGAAAACACCTCATCGGCGATCTCGAATTTCTCGACATAGAGTTTGCGCGAGGCAATGACGTGGTCCTCGTCGGCCCAGACCCGCGCCGAAACCGCTTGGATCGGATCGGGCAGAGGCGCACCACCATAGGCACGCAGCTGACGGATATAGCCCATGCTTTTGGGCCCGGAGGCCACAAAGCCGGAGCGCAACCCCGGAAGATTCGAGCGTTTCGACAGCGAATGGAAAATCACCACACGCTCCGGGTCGGCCCCCATCTCTTGCGCCACTTGAAGTGCGCTGACCGGCGGCTCACCGCGGTAAATCTCGGAATAGCATTCGTCAGAGAACACTTTGAAATCGTATTTTTCCGCCAAGGCAATCAAGTCGCGCAAATAGGCGCGCGGCGCGATCGCGCCCTGCGGATTGGAGGGCGAGCAGACATATGCGATGGCCGTGCGTTCGAGGATTTCCGGCGACAGGCTGCTGTAATCCGGCAAAAAACCGTTGTCGCGCGTGGCTGGCACAAACACCGGCTCGGCACCGATGGTGACGGCGGAGACCGCATAGACCTGATAGAAGGGGTTGGGCGTCAAAACGACCGGCTGTTTGCCGCGCTTCGTCTCGGGGCAGAGCGCAAGACAGGCATTCATCAAGCCCTCGCGCGTGCCGTTCACCGCCATGATGTCGGTTTCGGGCGTGACCATCACATTGAACCGCCGCTTGAGCCAGCCTGCGATTTCCGACAACAGCACATCTGTGCCATAATTACTGGGATATTTCGCAAAGTCCGCAACATGTTCGGCCAGAACTTCGGCCACGAAAGGCGGCATCGCATGACGCGGCTCGCCAATGGTCATATGCATGACTTCACCCCCCGGCGCATGGGCGTCGAGAAGGGTACGCAAACGCGGAAACGCGTATTCCGGCAGGTTGGAAAACCGCTCAGGGAACGTCATGAAACTGCTACTGCCTCTGTTTTTCCGGATCTTTTTGCCCGGGTGTTTGAGGTCAAGATAACCGGCACGACTGATTTGGTCCAGAGAAAGACGTCCTTGACAGCGGCATGCTCGCAGAAGTTGTGACTTTTAGGCCAGCGCCCTTTCCGCAGCCGCCCCAAGACGCAACAGAGCCGCCTCGGACATCGGCGGCGTTTGCATCAACAGGCCACAAGACGGCACCCCGGTCGGAAGCGTCAGAGCCGCCAACCCCATGAGGTTGCCCACACGGGTGTTGCGAAGCGCCAAAAGGTTCTCCGTCACATAATAGTCGGCGTCCTTCAGCAACCGTTCCGCATTGGGCGGCAGGATCGGCGCAGTCGGCAGGATCACCGCATCATAGCCCGCCGTCTCGCGCAGATAGTCCCCGCGCAGATGGGCGAGCTTTTTCCAACCCGCCACGAAATCCGCCCCATTAAAGGCGCCACCCGCCCGGAAACGGTCGAGAATGCGCGGATACATCAGCTCCGGTTTGGCCTCGATATAGTCGCGCCATTCGGCATAGGCCTCTGTGGTGAAGAGGATACCGGAGAGGTCCATCGCCTCAGTGACGGCCTTAATCGGCGCGCGGGTAATCTCGGCGCCCGCGTCGCGCAGTTTTTCGACCGACGCCTCGAAGGCGGCCAAAGGCGCATCACGAATATCATCGAAAACCACATTGTCGAGAATGAGCAGGCGCTTGCCCTTGAGTGTCGCACCTTTGAGATCCGGCGCGGGCGTACCATCGAGAACGGCGAAACACTCCGCCGCGTCCTCAACGGTTTTGACCAGAGGACCGACGGTGTCGAAAGCGGCGGCCAGCGGGACCACGCCCTCAAGAGGGATGCGTCCCGCCGTGGTTTTCAGCCCCACAAGATCGTTCCAGGCCGAGGGAATGCGCACAGATCCGCCCGTATCCGAGCCGATCGCACCGGGGGCAAGCCCGAAGGCGACAGAGCCCGCCGCCCCCGAGGACGATCCGCCGGACACCGCCTCATGATCGTTCACACAGGGCGTCGTCGCCGTCACCGGATTGAGACCCAGACCCGAAAACGCCAGCTCCGACATATGCGTCTTGCCCAGCGCCACCAGACCGGCATTGGACGCGCGGCGCAGCACTTCTGCATCGCGAGTCGGGATGCGGTCCTTGAGCAAAGCCGTGCCCGCTTCGGTGGCGACGCCAGCCGTGTCAAAGAGGTCTTTCCACGACACAGGCACGCCATCCAAGAGACCGCGGCGCACACCGTCTTGGGCACGGGCATAGGCGGCTTCGGCCTCCGCCATGGCGCGATCCTCCATGAGGCGGGCATAGATGCGGTCGCGGAACGGATGCGCCTTCGCCATGTCCAGAAAGGCCGCCGCCAAATCGCGCGGATCGATGTCGCCGGAGCCGATGGCCCGCCCCAGATCGCTCATGCTCATCTTTGTATACTCGACCATTTTGCGCCCTTTCTTGTTGCCGATGCAAACTAGCGGCGCAACATCGCATGGACAATCCCGCTTTAGGCGTCATATTTGCGGCAAGGAGACTGCCATGACCCAAAACATCACCCCCAAAAGCGATCTCATCATTGTCGGCGGCGGTTTGAACGGTCCGGCGCTGGCGCTGGCCTCGGCCAATGCGGGGCTGAGCGTGACCTTGATCGACAGCCTGCCGAAAGACACCCGCACCAGCGACGTGTTTGACGGGCGTGGCTATGCGCTCTCGCTTGGCTCGCATAAGCTGTTGAAAGCCATTGGTCTTTGGGATCGCGTCAGCACCCATGCGCAGCCCATTCTCGACGTGAAGGTCACCGACGGCAAACCCGGCGAAGGGCCCGCGCCCTTCATGCTCGAGTTCCGCGACGGGGAAATCGACGAAAGCCCGATGGGCTATATGGTCGAGGATCGGTTCCTGCGGCAGGCCATTTTGGACGCGCTCGACGCGCAGCCCCGGATCACGCAGGTTGAGGGGCTTGTGGTGGCGCAAGAGGTCGATCTGCATGGCGCGAAGGTCACGCTGGACAGTGGTGCGGAGATCGAAGGCAAGCTGATCGTCGGCTGTGACGGACGCAAATCCGGCACCGCGGAGCGCGCCGGGATCAAGCGCACCGGCTGGGCCTATGGCCAGACCGCGCTGGTCTGCGCAATTTCGCATGAGCTGCCTCATAACGGCGCCGCGCATCAATATTTCCTACCCTCCGGGCCGCTGGCGATCCTGCCCCTGCCGGGCAATCAAAGCTCCATCGTCTGGACCGAAAAAGACAAGATGGCGGCAGATATTCAGGCGCTGTCCGATGAGGATTACCTCGCGGTTTTGCGGCCCCGGTTCGGGGATTTTCTGGGCGAGATTTCTCTTGCCGGGAAACGCTTTACCTATCCTTTGAACATCACTCTGGCGAACAGCTTCACCGCACCGCGCATTGCGTTGGTGGGCGATGCGGCCCATGGGATGCACCCGATTTCGGGTCAGGGTCTGAATGCCGGTCTCAAGGATGTCGGCGCGCTGACGGAAGTGTTGGTCGAAGCACATCGCCGCGGCGAAGACATCGGGCGCGAAGATGTTCTAGAGCGTTACGCGCAATGGCGGCGGTTCGATGTGGCCACGATGGCGCTGATGACCGACAGCTTCAACAAGCTGTTTTCCAACGACAATCCGCTGCTGCGAATCGCGCGTGACATCGGGATGGGCGTGGTGAATTCCGTGACGGGTCTGCGCCGCGCGGCAATCCGCGAGGCGGCGGGGGTCAACGGTGATGTGCCGAAGCTGCTGCGGGGCGTGCCACTTTGAGGGCTGAGATACTCTTTGAGTATTTTGGCCGCAATGAAGAAGACCGCACCGCCCCCGGAAAAGCCTTAATCTTCGAGGCTGCGCGCCTCTGAGACCAGCATGATCGGAATGCCATTGCGGATCGGATAGGCGAGACCGGCGGTTTTCGAGATCAGCTCTTGCGCCTCGGCGTCAAAGGTCAGAACGCCATGGGTTTGCGGGCAGACGAGCGCCTCCAACATGCGGCGATCAAAGGCCTGTTGCACTTGCGGGGTCGTGTCACTGCTCATCACATCATATCCTCATCAGAGCCGCCATGCAGGGCGAATTCCATGAGGGTTACCAGAGTTTCACGCCGAATGGAAAGAGAGGGCGCCTCCAAAAGGGCCTGTTTGTCTTCGGGACCGAAGGGGCAGAGCATGGAGAGCGAGTTGATCAGCAATTCGTCCTCCGCCTGACCGAGGCTGTCCCAATCGGTTTGCAGGTCTTCCTCGCAGAAATAGCGTTTGAGGAGCGCCATGAAGCCTGCGCGATCCAAGCGCGGATCGGCTTCCGCTGCGCCGAGGTCCTGGGAAAAATCGGACCAGTTGACCGAAAATTTGCGATAGGGGCAAAAGCCATTCACCTCTGAGATCAGGCGAAAGCGCGACACGCCCGAAAGCGTGATCATGTAGCGCCCGTCTTCGGTTTCGGAAAAGGCGGTCAGACGCCCGGCACAGCCGATCTGGTTGAGCTTGCCCTCCCCTGCCCCGCTCACGCCTCCACTGCGCGGCTGTACCATGCCGATGAGACGCGCGGAGGTTTTCATGCAATCTTCGATCATCTGCAAATAGCGAGGCTCGAAAATATGCAGCGGCAACCGCGCCCGGGGCAGCAAAAGCGCACCGGGCAGCGGGAAGACGGGGATCGTCTCAGGAAGGCTTGCTGCGGTCAACATACCCTATAGCTAGATCGCGCGGGCGATCAGGCAAATAGCATCGACGACAATTTGCGACGCCCGTTCAGAACGATCGGATCGCTGGGCTTGAGGCTGTCGAAGATTTTGAACAGCTGTTCTTTGATGGCGCCATCGTTCCACTCACGGTCCTGTTTGAAGGCGGCCAGAAGGGTCTCGACGGCCTCCTCAACCTGACCGGCGGCGTGTTGTGCCACGGCGAGATCAAGACGGGCTTGCATGTCGGTCGGGTCGGCTTCGACCTTGGCGGCCAATTCGCCCACCGGACCGGCGTTTTCGGCCTCACGTGCCAGAGCGATCTGGGCATGGACACCCTCAATGGCCGCATCCGCCGCGATCTCGGCAGGCGCGCCGTTGATCACGGCCTCGGCCTGATCGACATCGCCTTTGGCGAGGTGGCATTTGGCGAGACCGGCATAGGCGCCCGCGAGTTTGTCATCCTCTTCGAGGATTGCGGCATAGGTCTGGGCCGCGTCATCAATCTCGCCCGCTTCGAACATTTCGTCGGCGGCAGCCACCGCATCGGCGAGGCTTTCGTCCACATTCAGCGCCGCGACCTTGGCCACGAACTCCTTGATCTGCGAGGGCGGAAGCGCGCCTTGGAAGCCGTCCACCGGCTGGCCTTTGAAAAAGGCATAGACGGTCGGGATCGACTGCACACGCAGCTGGCCCGCGATCATCTGGTTTTCATCGACATTGACCTTCGCCATTTTGACGGCGCCACCGGCGGCCTCGACCTCGGCCTCAAGAGCCGGGCCAAGCTGACGGCAGGGGCCACACCACGGCGCCCAGAAATCGACGATCACAGGGGTTTCTTGCGAGGCTTCGATCACCTCTGCCATGAAATCGGCTTCAGTGACGTCTTTCACATATGCGCCATGGGCGGCGCCGTTGGCTTGTCCGAGATCCATATCGGTTCTCCTCTATCTGGTTGCTTGGCGCATATATGCGCCTTGTCGCATGGGTTTTAAAGATCGGCTTTAGAGATCAAAACTGGCAAAAACCGGAGCGTGATCGGAGGGCTTGTCCCAACCCCGTGCAGCACGCAGAACGCGCGATCCGTGAGCCGAATTGGAAATATCGGGCGTGGCCCAAATGTGATCGAGACGACGGCCCTTGTCGGCGGCATCCCAATCCTTGGCGCGGTAGGACCACCAGCTGTAGAGCAGCCCCTCGGGAATATCCTGACGGGTGATGTCGACCCACTTTCCGGCGTCTTGGGTCTGGGCGAGATGTTCGACCTCGATGGGCGTGTGCGACACGATCTTCAGGAGTTTCTTGTGATCCCAAACATCATCTTCGCGCGGCGCGATATTGAGATCGCCCACGAGAATGGCTTTCTCCGGCGCGTCGACATGGAAGGCATCGCGCATCTCGGTCAGGTAATCGAGCTTTTGGCCGAATTTCTCATTCACCTCGCGATCCGGCACATCGCCGCCCGCAGGAACGTAGAAATTGTGGATCGTCACACCGTTTTCCAGCTTGCCCGCGACATGACGCGCGTGACCCAAAGAGGCGTAATCTGCGGCCCCGGCCTCGACCATCGGAATTTTCGACAGGATCGCGACCCCGTTGTAGCCTTTTTGCCCGCGTGCGACCATGTGGGTGTAGCCCAGCGCGCGAAAGCCCTCCATCGGGATTTTCTCGACCGGCGATTTGCACTCCTGAAGGCACAGCACATCGGGCGCTTCCTCTTCGAGCAGTTTGAGCACGATCGGCTCGCGCAGGCGCACGGAATTGATGTTCCAGGTGGCAAGGGTAAAGGGCATATCAGGACCTCGGATCAGATTTGCCCCGAACCCTACCCGCCCGCCGCTCATGACGCCACCCGAAAGCGGTGCAAGGCGCTCCCGACAAAACCGCAAAAAATGCCAGCCCCAAAATGCCCGGCCAAAAAAAGATGCCCGGCGCTGAGGCCGGGCATAAGTCGAGGGGACGAGGGACTGCACATCCTTATCCCGATGTGCGAGGGATCTTCCTGTATGAAACCCACGCAGGCGCCAAAAGGTTCCTGCGCAAATTCATTTTTCTCAAATCAGGAGGCGAGGCGGTAGCCACCGGCCTCCGTCACCAAAAGGCGTGCGTTCGAGGGATCGGGCTCGATCTTTTGACGCAGGCGATAGATGTGGGTTTCAAGCGTGTGGGTCGTCACACCGGCGTTGTAGCCCCAGACCTCATGCAGCAAGACATCGCGCGGCACGACGCCTTCGGTGGCGCGATAGAGGAATTTGAGAATGTTGGTCTCTTTTTCCGTCAGGCGGATTTTCTTGTCATCTTCGGTGACAAGCATCTTCTGCGCCGGTTTGAACGTATACGGCCCCAACTGGAACACAGCGGCCTCGGACTGTTCATGCGTACGAAGCTGGGCGCGGATGCGGGCCAGAAGCACCGGGAATTTGAACGGTTTGGTCACATAATCATTGGCGCCGCTGTCGAGGCCAAGGATCGTATCGGCGTCGGTGTCATGGCCGGTGAGCATCAGGATCGGCGCTTTCACCCCGGATTTGCGCATCCGCTTGCAAAGCTCGCGCCCGTCCGTGTCCGGCAGCCCCACATCGAGCATGATCAGGTCGTAATGACCCTCTTTGGTCTTCTCCATCCCGGTGGCGCCGCTGTCGGCTTCGAAGACATCGAAATCCTCGGTCATCACCAGTTGCTCGCTCAGCGCCTCGCGCAGATCGTCATCGTCATCCACGAGAAGAATTTTCTTGAGAGTGGCCATCACAGAGACCTCCTTTAACTTTGCTTTGATTGTGATCTGCGGTGAGCGGCGCGCCAAAACAAGATTTGCAACAAAGCCATCACGCAAGCGTGTCAAATCGCGCGGAAATGTTTCACTTTATGTCAAAAATCGCTACATGGTGGGCCTGATCACAGGACGGATACCGCCATGAGCCTTGCGCCCAGCCTCTCAGAACTCATCGCCCGCGCCCGCGCTGACATGCGTATGGGCGTGCCGGTTGTGCTGCGCTCCGAGGCAGGCGCTGCGCTTGCGATTGCGGCCGAAGACCTGTCTTCCGCACGTTTGAATGACCTGCGCGCTTTGGGGCAGGCTTATCTGACGATCACCGCCCGGCGCGCCGAAACACTGTCGGCCCGAGCCTATGACAGCACCTTGGCCCGGCTGATCCTGCCGAAAGACGTCGATGTCGATTGGATCGAAGCCGTCGCCAATCCGGCGGACGATCTGACCCATCCGATGAAAGGCCCGTTCCAATCCCTGCGCGGCGGCAATGCGCTTTGCGCCAAGGCCGCGATTGCTCTGGCGAAATCCGCGCGGCTTTTGCCCTCTGCCGTGATGGTGGATGTCGACAACGCCTTTGAGATCGCGGCCAGCCATGGCCTGACCGTCTTGTCGGTCGAAACCGCGCTGCCGCTGATGGCCGATCTCGCGCCGCTGCACGATATGGTCCACGCCCGCGTGCCTTTGCTGGCCGCCAAGACATCCCGCGTGCATGTGTTCCGTCCCGAGGATGGCGGCGAAGAACATTACGTCGTCGAAGTCGGTCGTCCGGACCGCGCAAAACCGGTTCTAGCCCGCCTGCATTCCGCCTGTTTCACCGGCGATATTTTCGGATCCATGAAATGCGACTGCGGGCCGCAGTTGAATGCCGCTTTGACGCAGATGGGCGAAGAGGGCGAGGGCATTCTGCTGTATCTGAACCAAGAGGGCCGCGGCATCGGCCACGCCAACAAGATGCGCGCCTACTCCTTGCAGGATCAGGGATTTGATACGGTGGAGGCCAATCACCGTCTGGGCTTTGAGGATGACGAACGCGATTTCCGCATAGGCGCCGCGATTCTCAAAGAGATGGGGTTCGGCGCCGTGCGGCTTTTGACCAACAACCCGAACAAGATCGCCCGCATGAAAGATCAAGGCATCGAGGTGACCGAACGCGTGCCGCTCAAAGTGGGCGAAAACCGCTACAACGAGGCCTACCTCGCCACCAAGGCGCGCAAATCCGGGCATCTCCTATGAGCGCCCCCATGTTCAAGGCCACCGACATCGTTGTGAACCGCTGGGGTGCGAGGTTTTTGGGGCGGCGGTTTCCCTGTTCCATCGGCAAGGGTGGCATCCGTGACGACAAACGCGAAGGCGATGGGGCCAGTCCGCGTGGCGCACATCATATGCCCGCGCTCTATTACAGGGCAGATCGCATTCCGGCGATCACGGGGGAGAAAATCCGTGTGGGCGATCTCTGGTGCGATGCGGGCGATCATCCCGCCTACAACCACCTCGTGCGCGCGCCACTCGAAGCCAGCCATGAGACCATGCGCCGCGCCGACCGGCTATACGATCTGGTGATCATCACCGATTGGAATTGGCCCGATGCCACGCCCGGCAAAGGATCGGCCATTTTCGTGCATCGTTGGCGCAAGCCGCGGCATCCGACCGAAGGCTGCGTGGCCTTTCGTGCCGATCACCTGCGCTGGATCGCGGAACGCATCACGCCCGCGACACGATTGGTCATTCGGTAAACGAGCGCACACATAAAAATGGCTGCGAACAAATCCGATCCGTTCGCAGCCACTCCTATGTTTAATCGAAGACCTTAGCCGTCGAAGATCAGGCGTCCGCCTGATCGGAAATCACCGGCTTTTTCGGCGCGGGAGCCTCTTTCGACGCAGGCGTCTCTTTCGGTTCGGGCGCATCTGTCAGCGCAGGCGTCACGGTCTTTTCGACCTCAAAAACATCCTGCACCATCTGGCTCATGCCTTTGTCCATATTGAGACCGACCTGTTTGCCAATCGCATCGAGCGCCGGAAGCTGGAATGCCATTTTGCGCATTTCATCAAAGGCCTGATTGACCAAACCGTCACCACCGGATTTCGGGGCCTCGACGCCGGACGCTCCGCCACCGGTCAACCCATCGACTTTATGAATGGTGATGCCGCCAATTTTCTCGGCGGGTTTGACCATTTCCGCGACGATCTTCGGCATCGCCTCAAGACGGGCCTTGGCCAGACGGAAGTCGATGATCGAGGTGGACAAACCGTTCTCCGCCTCGGCAAGGGCACGCGTCCCTTCGGCTTCGGCGAGCTTCTGGGCGCGCATACCATCGGCCATTGCAAGCTGTTCGGCCTTTTCCGCCTCTGCGCGGATCGTCACCTTGTCGGCCTCCGCCTGCGCAAGCTCGCGCATCGCCGCCGCCCGGTCGTCCGCCGCTTCGCGTTCCGCCTTTGCGGCCACACGGATCGAGGTCGCGTTTCGCTCGGCCTCTTCCTCGGCGGCCAAAATGGTCAGGCGCTTTTGGCGCTCCCCTTCGGCCACACGGCGCTCGGTTTCAATCGATTCAGTCGCTTTAATCGCATCTGCTTTCGCAAGGTCAGCACGCGCTCGCGCCTGACTTTCGGCCTCTGATTTCTCGGCCACGGCGATCTGGCGTTCCTGTTCCGCAATCTCAATGGATTTCCGGCGCTCTTGCTCCGCAATCTCAATGGCCTTTTCGCGCGCAATCCGCGCCTGCTCCGCTTTGGTCGAAGCCTCTTCGTGCTGGCGTGCCTTCTCTGCGGATTCACGGGCGGAGAGTTCTTCCATTTTCACACGCTGGGCCACGCGGGCTTCTTCTTGCTCACGTTCGACCTCATAGCGCTTCACTTCGGCTTCCTGACGCGACCGCGCCACCGCAACCTCTGCTTCGGCTTCAATCGCCGCACGTTGTTTGCGGCTATCGGCGATACGCTCAGCCTGATGTTTCAGACCTTCTGCGTTGAACACGTTGTTCTCATCCAGACCGTCGAGCGGCGTCTGATCCAGCGCGGTCAAAGACACGGACTCAAGTTCCAGACCGTTCTTGCGCAAATCCTCGGACACCGCCTGCTGTACTTGCTGAACGAAATTGGCACGATTCTCATGCAAGTCATCGAGGTCCATTTTTGCCGCCACAGCGCGCAAACCATCGACAAGCTTACCTTCCACCATCTCGCGCAGCGCATCATCGTCAAAGGTCCGGTCGCCCAGCGTTTGCGCAGCGCGTGCAATGCCTTCTTCGGAGGCTTGCACGGTCACGTAAAACTCCACACCGACATCGACCCGCATCCGGTCCTTGGTGATCAGCGCTGAATTGCCATCGCGGCGCACTTCGAGACGGGTGGTGCGCATGTTGATCCGCGTCACCTCATGCAGCACAGGAATGACAAGCGTACCGCCATCAATGATCACCTTGCGCCCGCCCGTCCCGGTTTTGACAAGGCTCACTTCACGCGTCGAACGCTTGTACATCCGCGCAAAAGCCAGAACCACGACAAGAAAGGCGACAAAGATCACGAAGATCGGCGTCGCAACACCTAGAATGAGATTCATGAGAAAGGATCCTCTCCGTTATAGGAATTCCAAAAAACAAGTCAGCCGAGGGGCACAAGGCGCAGATCGCCATTGCGCAGACGAAGGACGAGCACCTCCGTACCTTCGGGAATTTCATCTTTTTCGGCCAGCGGCTCAAGCATCGCATAATGCGTGTTGTCATACCCGTCCGTGATCCGAACCTGCGCCGGACTGCCACGTCGGGAAATGCCCACGGTGACCACGCCGCGTTTACGTCCAAGACTGCGCTCCGAAATCGCAGAGGTTTCATCCTGCGGGATCAAACGCGCAAGAGCTGCGGACAGTTTCCGGGTCAGCGCCAACGATGGGATAAGCGCCAGAGGCACGGCCACAACACGTGGCAGCATCTGCCCAAAGATCGCCGCCATGCCAGACTGCAAGACCAATCCCGCCGCCGCGAAGAGCGCAAGAAAGATCGCGAGCCAAATGATGAGGGGTTGTTTGCGCAGTCCGAGAAAATCAAAAAAGCCGCTGGAGGTCGAAGACACCGCGGTATCGGTGGATGCGGCCGGCAGATCAGCTTCCGCCAGTCCAATCTCGATTTCCGTCGCCAGATCGAAGGGCACGTCGAGCTCTGCCGCCAACTCCGGCACACTCATTCCATGCAGGTCAAGATCGAGATCGGGCACATCCCCCAAATCCGCCTCGGGCAGAGCACTCGAAAGCCCGAACATCAAAAGGAGCACTTCGATGCAAAGCAGAAGGACAACCAAGCCCGTCGCGATCAAAAAAGGGAAAAGACCCGGATCAAGCAAAATCAACACTCACATCAAATTCGCGCCGCCTCTATCGATAGGCCGCTTGCGCGAAACACACCTATCAAACAGTTGCGTGCCGCACCACAGATAAAACGTGCCAGACGTCTTTCCGGCACGTCACCAAGACGCATAATCGTCAGGAATAATCCCGCTCGCCAAAGATCGCGGAGCCGACCCGGACATGGGTCGCGCCCTGTGCAATCGCGGTCTCAAAGTCGCCGGACATCCCCATCGACAGCCCCGAAAGACCATTCCGATGGGCGATCTTCTTCAACAGCGCAAAGTGCAGAGACGGCTCTTCGTCTGCGGGCGGAATGCACATCAGCCCCTCGATCTCGAGGCCCAGATCGAGACATTCTTTGATAAATCCATCCGCATCGGCGGGCAAAATACCGGCTTTTTGAGGTTCCTCGCCGGTGTTCACCTGAATGAACAGGCGCGGGCAATGACCCATCTCTTCACGCAGCCGCGCGATGGTATTGGCAAGCTTCGGACGATCCACCGTGTGAATCACATCGAACAATTCCATCGCCTGACGCGCCTTGTTGGTCTGAAGCGGACCGATGAGATGCAGCTCCACACCGTCATACTGTTCCTTGAACGCAGGCCACTTGCCAGCCGCCTCCTGCACCTTGTTTTCGCCGAACACCCGGTGGCCTCCTTCAAGGACAGAAGCGACTCGCTCATTGGGCTGAACCTTGGAAACAGCAATCAATGTCACGCTCTCCGGCGCCCGCCCGACACGCTCCGCCTCGCTTGCAACCCGCGCTTTGATCTCCGCCAACCCCATATCTGCCTCCTATGCCCTACAGGCCTACATTCCTTTGTTTTCTTAGAATGTTGTCGCGCTGCGCTGCAACAGGTGTGTGACCTCATTGCATCATTTTTCAGAGAGCTTTGTTCAGAAAAGCGCCTTTGCTTGACCCAAAGCCCACTTAAGCGCATTTCTCTCGCCATGTGTCGGGTAAGCCGGCATGCCTGATATTCATAAAATTCCACGAGGGAAAAAAATGAAAAACATCCTTCTTTCTTCCGCAGCGATCGCCCTGCTTGCTGGCGCCGCTTCCGCTGAAGTGACCTGGTCCGGTGACGCAGAAATCGGCTACAACGACGACTTCGAAGGCGGCTTCTACTACGACGCCGGCCTCTACGTGAACCTGTCCCAAGAGCTGAACAACGGCTGGACCGCGTCCGCTCAACTCGACATCGACCTGGAAAACGGCGACGACGACACCTTCTCCATGGGTTCCGTTGACTCCTCTGATTGGGTTGTGTCCATCTCCAACGACATGTTCTCCCTGTCCTTCGGCGACGTTGACACCGCATACGCCTCCTTCACCGGCGTTGGCGCTCTCTACGACAACGACCTTTTCGCTCCGGCAGATGAGGCTTCTGACTACGAAGAGTACCTCGACGGCTACCTCGAAGACAACTTCGCCTTCGATCCCGAAGAAGACAACGACGCCTCCGCTGGCATCCTGCTGACTGCTGAGTACATGGGTCTTTCCATCGCTGCGTCCACGATCCTCGTTGACGAAGATTTCTGGCTGATTGACGGCACCACCGTGGGCGGCACCACCGGTGCTGGCGACAAAACCAACGGCGAGTTCAAATACTCCCAAGTTGCTCTGGCTTACGACTTCGGCATGTTCAACGCTGGCCTGCTCTACGCAGAAGACGTGATGTTTGATATCGACGGCGTTACCGCCTTCGAAGAAGCTGCTGACGATGCTCTCGTTCCCGCCGTAGACCGCGTTGGTGAAGCTGACATGATCGTACTGAACCTCGGCGCATCCTTCGGCGGCGCTGACTTCAACCTGTCCTACATGGATTACGATGCTGACGTGACTGGTGTTGGCCTCGACGTATCCTACCCGATCGGTCCGGTCGTCCTCGGCGCTTACTACGCATCCTATGACTTCGACGGCAGCGCTCCGGAAGATGACGCATACGGTGTGTCCGTGGACTACTCCGACGGCCCGATCACCGTTTCTGCTTACTACGAAGAAGTGCTCGGCGAAGAAGAATACGCTGTTGAAGGCGCTTACGACTTCGGTATGGGTCTTGTTGTGACCGCTGGTTACATCGACGGTGACGACGAAGACGACAACGACTTCGCTTCCTACATCGTTGCTGAATACGACCTCGGCGGCGGCGCATCCTTCCTCGCATCCTACGCTGATGCGAACTCCGATGCAGCCGAATCCACCGACGACATCGACACCGGCATCGGCGGCTACGAGCTGAACTCCGGCGCGACGCTGGCTCTGTCCTTCGAATTCTAATTCCTGACGGAATTGAAATTCTTGAGGGCCGCTCTTCGGAGCGGCCCTTTCCTTTTGCCTTGTCTCTTTGTCTTAGGCGTTTTCGGGCCTTGTCCCTTTCACGCCTGAACGATACGGTTGCCGCGATATCTTGTAAGGGAGCCGTAGATGTTTCGCCCATCCTTTCTGACCACCGCCCTGATCGCGACCCTTTCGCTTGCGGGCTGTGGCGCGTTTGACAGTGTCGGTTCTCTTGGTGACAGCATGGGCTCCCTGCCCTTCTCTGGCGGCAAGAAAGAGACCGTTGTCACGACCGAAGGCACCACAACAGTGGACACACGGTCCACCGGGCAAGTGGTGGAGATTCCCAACGGCGAAACCATCGTGATCGAACAGCCGAAACGCCGGACCATCTTTGGTGGCGGTCGCGGTTCTGTCTCCGACTCTGTGCAAGTCAACAAATACATCTGGAACGCAGCACTTGACGTGTTGTCCTTCCTGCCCGTGCAAGAGGCCGATCCCTTCACCGGCGTGATCATCACCGGCTACGGCACCCCGCCGGGCGGCGGCAACGCCTATCGCGCGGTGATCAACGTGACCGATCCGGCGTTGGATGCGCGCACGCTGAACGTCTCGCTCTACACCCGTGGCGGTGCGGTGAGCCAAGCGACGGTTCAGGCCGTGGAAGACGCCATTCTGACCCGCGCCCGCCAGCTTCGTTCAGGAAACTGAGGCGAGCAACACAAGGCCTCTGGACCCCGGAGAGCCAAGGATTTATGACCACGCCGGGCCTATCTGCCCGGCGTTTGTCTGAGATTGAGGATGTGAACATGAGCCGCTACGCGCCCAGCGAGATCGAACCGAAATGGCAGTCTGCCTGGAATGAGGCGGATGTATTCCTCGCCAAGCGCGACGAGAGCAAGCCGAAGTACTACGTGCTTGAGATGTTCCCCTATCCGTCGGGCCGCATCCACATCGGTCACGTGCGCAACTACACCATGGGTGACGTGGTGGCGCGCTACAAATCCTCGACCGGGTTCAACGTGTTGCACCCGATGGGTTTTGACGCCTTTGGCATGCCGGCGGAGAACGCCGCGATGGCCTCTGGCGGGCATCCGAAGACCTGGACCTACAACAACATCGACACGATGGTCGATCAGATGAAGCCGCTGGGGCTTTCGATTGACTGGACCCGCATGTTCGCGACCTGCGACACCGAGTATTACGGCCAGCAACAGGCGATGTTCCTCGATATGCTGGAAAAGGGTCTGGTCTATCGCAAGAACGCGACCGTGAACTGGGACCCGGTCGATATGACGGTTCTGGCCAACGAACAGGTGATCGACGGCTGCGGCTGGCGCTCGGGTGCTCCGGTGGAGCGCAAGGAACTCACGCAATGGTTCTTTAAGATCTCCGACTATTCCGAAGACCTGTTGGAGGCCATCGACCACCTCGACAATTGGCCGGACAAGGTCAAAACGATGCAGAAAAACTGGATCGGCAAGTCGCGCGGTCTTCAGTTTGCGTTTTCTATTGTGGATGCGCCCGCGCATCACGACCGGATCGAAGTCTACACCACGCGTCCCGACACTCTGATGGGCGCGTCTTTCGTGGGCATCTCCGCAGATCACCCGCTGGCCAAAGAACTGGCCGCCGAGAACCCGGAGATTGCCGCCTTCTGTGAGGAGTGCCGCAAAGGCGGGACCACAGAGGAAGCCATCGAGAAGGCCGAAAAACTGGGCCTCAACACCGGCCTGACCGTGCGCCATCCCTTCGACACCGCGTGGGAACTGCCGGTCTATATCGCCAACTTCATCCTGATGGATTACGGCACCGGCGCGATTTTCGGCTGCCCGGCGCATGACCAGCGCGACTATGATTTTGCGACGAAATATGGCCTTCCGATCAACTATGTCTTTGCACCGGTTGAGGGTGAGTTGAACGAAGCCGAAGCCTTTGTTCCGACGAAATCCGAAACCGTGAAATACATCCGTGGTTTCGCGGGCGAAGAGGTTCAGACCGGCGACGACGGCGTCAACAGTGCCGTCGATTTCTGCGAAGCGAACGGTGTCGGCCATGGCGTGACCAAATTCCGCCTGCGCGATTGGGGGCTGTCCCGTCAGCGCTATTGGGGCTGTCCGATCCCGGTCGTGCATTGCGAGGCTTGCGGCGTGGTGCCGGAAAAGAAAGAGAACCTGCCGATCGAGCTGCCCTTTGATGAAGACGGCAAAGCGATTGATTTCTCCATCCCCGGCAACCCGCTCGACCGTCACCCGTCCTGGCGCAACACGACCTGTCCGAACTGCGGCGGCGCGGCCCTGCGCGAGACCGACACGATGGACACGTTTGTCGACAGCTCTTGGTACTACGCGCGCTTCACCGCGCCCCATGCCACGACGCCGACCGTCAAGGAAGACGCCGAGTATTGGATGAACGTCGATCAATATATCGGCGGCATCGAACATGCGATTCTGCACCTTCTCTATTCCCGCTTCTTCGCCCGTGCGATGAACGAGACCGGCCACCTGCCAGACAGCGCGCGCGAACCGTTCGATGCGCTGTTCACGCAGGGCATGGTGACGCACGCGATCTACAAAACCGTGGGTGCGGACGGTCGTCCGAAGTATCACTACCCGGAAGAGGTCGAGCTGCGCGACGGCAAGGGTTTCCTGAAAGATGGCACCGAGGTCGAAATCGTGCCCTCCGCCAAGATGTCCAAGTCCAAAAACAACGTGGTGGACCCCGTCGAGATCATCAAACAATTCGGCGCCGATACTGCGCGTTGGTTCGTGCTGTCTGACTCTCCGCCGGAACGTGACGTGGAATGGACCGCCTCGGGCGCCGAAGCCTCGCACAAACACCTCGGTCGTGTCTGGCGTCTGGCCGCGGACCTCGACGCCACGCCGGAGCAGGGCCAAGGTGATGACGAGCTGATGCGCGCCGCGCATAAGGCGATGTTCGAAGTGACCCAAGGCATCGAGAGCTTTGGCTTCAACGCCTCGATTGCGAAGCTCTACGGCTTCACCAACACCATCGCGAAATCCAAAGCGGGGCGCGAGGCGAAACGCTTTGCCCTCAAAACGCTGGCGCAGCTGATGTCCCCCATGACCCCGCACCTCGCGGAAGATATGTGGTCCATGCTGGGCGGTGAAGGCCTCATCGCAAAAGCCGCCTGGCCCACGCCCGATGAGGCGATGCTGGTCGAGGACACGGTGACGCTTCCGATCCAGATCAACGGCAAACGCCGCGACGAAATCTCTGTTCCCAAGGATATGCCGAAGGAAGAGGTTGAAAAGCTGGTGCTGGAAAACGATGCTGTGAAAAAGGCGCTCGATGGCGGGTCGCCGAAGAAACTCATCGTTGTCCCGGGCCGCATCGTCAATGTCGTCGTTTGATCGCAGAACTCTCCTAATCTCGCTCGCAGCCCTCGCTGGCTGCGGGTTCACGCCTGCTTACGGGCCGGGAAGCAGTGGCGGCGCCCTGCGCGGCAAGGTCGATATCCTCGCGCCCGATGATCGCGAGAGCTACACTCTGGTCAATCGGCTCACCGATCAATTCGGCCCGACCCAAACGCCGCTCTATCGCCTCGCCTATAGGATTACGACCAGTCGCAATCAGATCGGCATCACCCGCGATCAGGAAATCCTGCGCTATCATGTGGCGGGTGAGGTTGAATACACCCTCACCGACATCACGACCGGGCGTCTGTTGGCGAAACGCAAGGCCTCGAGCTTTACCGCCTATTCTGCCACAGGCTCGTCGGTCGACACGCTCACTGCCTCGCGCGATGCCTACGACCGCCTGATGGTCATTCTCGCCGACCAGATGGTGAGCCAGATCATCACCACCGTTGATCTCCCTGCCGAGCTGCCGGCATGAAGCTTTCCGCACGGGATGCGATCTCTTACTTCGCCAAGCCCGACCCCGGGAAGGCGGGCGTGCTGCTCTATGGTCCCGATGCCATGCGCATCGCGCTGCGCCGCCAAGAGGTGATCGAGGGCCTGATCGGCAAAGAAGGCGAAGAGGAAATGCGCCTCACCCGCATGTCGGGGGCCGAGCTGCGCAAGGACAAAACGCTCCTGATGGACGCGCTGAAATCCCAAGGCTTTTTCCCAGG
Source organism: Celeribacter naphthalenivorans (assembly GCF_020524585.1). Classification (GTDB taxonomy): domain Bacteria; phylum Pseudomonadota; class Alphaproteobacteria; order Rhodobacterales; family Rhodobacteraceae; genus Celeribacter; species Celeribacter naphthalenivorans. The sequence continues at coordinate 514,852 of NZ_JAIVLK010000003.1, read as the reverse complement.
GCCCCGCGTTGCCTTTGTCGAGGACGCCACCGACCAGATCGCCGATCTCGCCAAGGATGCGCTGTTCGACTGGCGTGACGGAGATGCGCAGATCGTCGTCACCGCCGGTCAGCTCAAAGCCACCTCGAAACTGCGCAAGCTGTTCGAAGGTCACCCGAGCGCCTACGCCATCGCCATCTACGCCGATCCGCCGTCGCGCGCGGAGATCGAGGCCACTTTGTCGAAAGCGGGCATCACCGATATTTCCCGCGACGCCATGACCGACATCGAGGCGCTGGCCCGCACCATTGATCCCGGCGATTTCCGCCAGACGCTCGAAAAGCTCGCGCTCTACAAACTGGGCGACACCACGCCCGTCTCCAGCGAAGACGTGCAAAATTGCGCCCCCGCCACCACGGAAGCCGAGGTGGACGATGTCTTGAACGCCGTGGCCGAAGGGCGCGCCAATGAACTTGGCCCCCTGATGATCAAACTCGCGGGCCAAGGCAGCGATCCGGTCGCGCTCTCGATCTTTGCCATGCGGCATTTCCGAAGCCTGCACGCCGCCGCCTCGCATCCGAATGGCGCGGGCGCAGGCATTGCCGCCGCGCGTCCGCCGATCTTTGGCCCGCGCCGGGACCGGATGACGAAACAGGCCTCCGGCTGGGGCATGTACAAACTGGAAACCGCGCTTTCCATCCTGACCGACACCGATCTGACGCTGCGCTCCTCGTCCAAGGCGCCGACCATGGCCGTCATGGAACGCGCGCTCATCCGGCTTGCCATGCTCGCGCAACGCCGCTGAGCGGAAAACACTATTGTTCGCGCTCCGAAACGCCCCAGATTTAGGGGAAAGGAGCCGCACATGACCCCCTATTCCCTTCTCGATCTCTCTCCCGTGCCCGAAGGCACCTCCACCGCTGACGCGCTAAAGAACTCCGTCGATCTGGCCCAGCATGCCGAGGGCTGGGGCTACAATCGGTTCTGGCTGGCCGAACATCACAACATGCCGGGGATTGCCTCCGCCGCGACCGCCGTGGTGATCGGACATATCGGGGCGCATACCTCGACGATCCGCATCGGCGCAGGCGGGATTATGTTGCCGAACCACGCCCCTTTGCAGGTGGCGGAGGCGTTCGGCACCCTGCGTGAACTCTATGGCGACCGTATCGATCTTGGCCTTGGTCGTGCGCCGGGGACGGATATGCCGACGGCGCGGGCGCTCAGGCGCAATCTGACGCCGGGCCACGCCAATGGCGAAACCTTCCCGCAGGATGTGCAGGAGGTCATGGCCTATCTCGGTGACATGCCTGAGGATGCCGCCGTGCGCGCCTTTCCCGGCACGGGCACCCATGTGCCTGTGTGGATGCTCGGCTCTTCGACCTATGGCGCGGAACTGGCGGCCATATTGGGCCTGCCCTATGCCTTCGCCTCGCATTTCGCACCTGCCGCGCTGGATCAGGCGGTGAAGATTTACCGCGATCTGTTCCAACCTTCTGACTATCTCGACAAGCCCTATTTCATGCTCGCCACCAATGTCTTTGCCGCCGAAAGCGCCGAAGAAGCCGTCTATCTGCGCTCGTCTATGATGCAGACTTTCGCCAATTTGCGCATGGGGCGCCCCGGCAAATTGCCCTATCCTGTCGAGGATATTTCCACGGTCGTGCCGCGTCAGTTCATCCCCTCGCTCGACGCGATTTTCGCGGTCTCAGCAACCGGGACGAAACCGATGGTAAAGGACAAGATCACGGCCCTGATCGACCGCTATCAGCCGGACGAAATCATCTTTGCGGCGAATATCCACGATCATCAAAAACGGCTGCGCTCTTTCGAGATCGCCGCAGAGGTTATGAAAGAGATCTGAGCGCGCCAAGCCCGGCCAGACGTCCGGTGGCGAGACAGGCGGTCAACAAATAGCCGCCTGTCGGCGCGTCCCAATCAAGCATCTCACCAGCAAAAAACAGACCGGGTTTCGCGATGGCTTCCAGATGATCGGTGAGGCTCTCGAAGGTCACACCGCCTGCGGTGGAAATTGCCTCATCCATCGGACGAAATTTGAGACCTTTGATTTCAAGAGCCTTGAGCGCGGTGAGGAGATCATCGGGCTTCGGCCCTGCAACCTCCATGACCAGAGCCACCTTCTCCGGCGTGAGGCGTAAAGCGCGTTTGAGAAATTTCGTCAGAGTTTCCTTCGATTTCCGCTGGATTAGGGTCTGTTTGAGCCTGTCTTCTGACCAGTCCGGCAAGAGATCGAGCATCAAAGGCGCGCCCTTCCGCAGCCCGCGCGTGACGCTATAAATCCCGCCGCCCTCAAGGCCGGTCGCGGAGATGACAAATTCGCCGCGGCTCTCATACGCCCCGGCGCGCAGGGTCACGCCTTTGACGGGATGCCCGAAATGGCGGGTCATGTGAGAGCTCCAGTCGACCAGAAGACCGACATTTGACGGCGCAAACGGAGCAAGCTCGACAGAGGGCGAAACGGTCTCGACCCAAGCGCCATTCGACCCTAATCTGGCCCAACTTGCCCCACCGAGTGCCAAGATCACACGTTTGGCCGAAACCTCGCGCGACCCCTCTGGCGTCGAAAAACGCACCGTGTCGCCGAGGGCCTCCATGCGCCAATTTCGACGAAGGTCACAGCCTTGTTCCTCCAGCCGCGCAAGCCATGCCCGGAGCAAAGGCGACGCCTTCATCACCCTGGGAAACACCCGGCCCGTGGAACCCGTGAACATCTCTTGCCCCAGGGCTTCCGCCCAAGCGATGGCCTCTTGTGGGCCGAAGTCCTTCAGGGCCGCGTGGAGGGTCAGATGTAACGGTGCGTAGGCCTGTAAAAATGCATCCAAAGGTTCGTTCTTCGTCAGGTTTAGACCCGATTTTCCGGCCATGAGGAATTTGCGCGCGGGCGAGGGTTTGGCCTCGGCGATCAGAACGCTGCGGCCCGCTTTGGACACCACATCCGCCGCCATGAGACCGGCGGGACCAGCGCCCACGACCAGCACATCAACCTGAAGAGAAGTCCCACTCACGACTGGATCAGGGCCTTGATCCCGGCGATATGCGCGGGCACGGCCTCAAGTGCTGCCTGAGCCAGCTCTGCGACAGCCTCTTTCTGATCCGCGGCAGGAACCAAGCGCTCCACCAGCCCCCAAGACAGTGCCTCGTCAGCAGTGATTTTCTGTCCCGCCATAAGGATCATTTTAGCCCTCGTAGGCCCGATTAGGGTCGAAAGTCGCAGCGGATCGGAGGGCTGCGGCAGAAAACCCAATTTCATCACCGGGTAAAAGAATTTCGCAGACGGATCGGACAGGCGGATGTCACAAGCCAAAGCCATGCCAAAGGCACCGCCCGCCAGAGTACCATTCAGCGCCGCAATGGTCAGGCAGGGCAAAGCCGCGATCTTTCCCGACAGCTCCTCCCACAAAGGCGAGGTTGCAAGGCCTGCGCGCGCTTCATCGAGATCGGCGCCTGCGGAGAACACCTTGCCCGCGCCTGTCAGGACGAAAACCTTAGAAGTCCCTGACGCTTCATCCACAATGTCAATGAGCCGCGACAGCATCTCGGAGGTAAGGGAATTGGCCTTCTCGGGCCGGTTTAGGGTCACATTCCAAAGATCGCCGTCCCGCGCCAGTTCGATCATGCGATCACCCCGATTGTGCGACGCAGACCTTCGTCCCGCAGGGACAGTTCTTCGCCCAAATGCACGTCCGCCTCGGCGCCACACATCCAGAGCAAAGCCCGCGCGGGCCATTCGGGCGGGATATGATCGGACCAGTCGAGCTGGCTCACCGCATTGATGCCGGAGGCTTTGATGTCACGCTGCATTTGGGTCGCAACCGTCCCCGGTGAAAGACCCATGGCGCGGATGCCATTGGCACGTTCTTCGAGATCGAGCATGGAGGTCAACATCGCGGCCCCGGCTTTGGAACTGCAATAGGCGCTCCAGCCCTCGACCGGACTATGCGCGGCGCCCGAGGAAATGGTCAAAACCGTGCCAGAACCACGGGCCACCATCTCCGGCACAACACGTCGCATGGCGTAGAAGACGCCTTTGACGTTGATGTCGATCAGACGACCCCAAGCCTCAGGATCACAGGTTTTGAGATCGCCAATCGGATCGATCACACCGGCGTTGTTGATCAGGATGTCGATGGGGCCAAGTTGGTTTTCAACCGCACTCATCGCGGCATCAATCGCCGTATAGCTTGAGATATCGCAGGGGACGGCCAAGGCGTGCGCACCGATCTCCTCAGCGATCTTGGTGATGGCTTCCTCACTGCGCGCCAAAAGCGCGACCTTCGCGCCGGATGCGGCAAAAAGACGGGCCGCAGCCTCGCCGATGCCACGGCTCGCCCCGGTGATGACAACGGTTTTTCCAGTGACGTCTGACATAGTGTGGCCTCTCTCATAATTCTCCCGCGACCATAAGGTCTGCAAGTCCGGGGTTCCAGTCTTGACCCTCCGCGCAAAGCACGAAACTGTACGCGCGAATGTTAAAGGAGATTTTCATGCGTTCCCTGTTTACGACCACGGCGCTCACCGCCGTCTGCCTGATGGGCACCCCGGCGCTTGCCGATATCACGCCGGAGGAGGCCTGGGAGGCTTATCGTGGTCAAATGGCCCAAATGGGTATGGAGTCGACCGCCGAGGTGACACGCGAAGGCGACACATTGGTCGTGCGCAACATGGTCTATGGTGTCGAAATGGATTTGGGGGAGATCACTGTCACCACCACCACCACGGCCCCGGAGATTCGCTTTCAAGAGCAAAGTGGCGGCACCGTCGGCATGTGGTTTGTTGAACCTCTGAACTCGATCTCGGTCACGCCAATGGGCCCCGATCTCGATGGCACGATGACCGACGACACAATGGAAACCCGCTCGACCATGAAGATCGACGGTGTGTCCATCATTTCGGGATCTCCCGAGGACCTGTTGTTCACGTTTGAAAACAGCGCCATCGAAATGACCAACGAGCCGGTTCTGATGGATGATCAGATGATTCAACCGGGCCTGACGGCAAAAATCATCGGCATCGGCGGCACCTACACGCTGGCGCAACGCGATGGCGGTTTGACCTCTGATATGGACATCACCGCAAGCGCGCTGACCTATGATTTCGACCCGATGGACACGGAGACCGGCGATAAGGTCGATATGGGCTTTGCCGCAAATGACATGACCATCACGGGGTCCTTCTCACTGCCCGAAGGTGAGCATGCCGATTTCATGCAGAGCATTTTCGGCGAGAGCGCAATGGACATCACCATGGCCATGGCGGGCAGCACCTCTTCCATCGTGATCGAGAGCGACGCGCCGGGTGGCGGAATGAAAATCGACGCCGCAACAGGCGGCTCGACGCTGGACATGACGCTCCAAGACGGCGCGATTGGCTATGACGCCACGGTTGAGGATCTCAATGTCATCGCCGCTGGCGCGCAAATTCCCGGCGGTCAGGTGAATGTGGCGATGAAGAGCTACAACACCGCTCTGCTCTTCCCGCTGGCCGCCTCTGAAGAGCTCCAGCCCTTCGAGCTTCGTCTCGGGATGGAAGAATTGGTCCTGCCGGAGATCGCCTGGATGATCGCGGACCCGACCGGCCAGCTGCCGCATGATCCGGCGAGCCTGCGCATTGCGCTGGATGGTACGCTGGAAAACGGCATGGACCTGTTCGACGTCGCCGCCATGACCGCTCTCGAAGAGAACGACGGAGAGATGCCGTTCAAAGTCGAAACGGTGAATATTCCGGAGATCTTCCTCAACCTCGCGGGCGCCACGATCAAGGGCGAAGGCACGGGGCACTTCCTCGATCAAGAGGCCGCAGTTCCCGGTGGCATGCCGCCGTTCGCGGGCAAGCTCTCGCTCAATATGGTGGGTGTGACCGATCTGATCACCAAACTGTCCTCCGCTGGCATTCTGCCGCCGGAACAGGCCATGTCGGCGCAGATGATGCTGGGCCTCTTTGCCCGCCCGGGTGAGACCGCAGGCGAGTTGGTGTCCGAGATCGAAATGACCGAAGACGGCCAGATCATCGCCAACGGGCAACCGCTGCCGTTCTAAACACGGGAAGACGCACCGCCTGCTTGCACTTCGCGGGCGGGCGGTGCATCTGACACGCACATCAGACGAAACAGGAGACCCCGTCATGACGCGCAACCTCAAAGACCTGACCGAGGCGCTTCTTGAGGCCGCTATGAGTGCCGGGGCCGAGGCCGCAGATGCGATGGCCATCGACGGCACCTCCCTGTCCATCAATGTTCGGCAGGGTGCGTTGGAACAGGCGGAGCGCTCCGAAGGTGTGGACATCGGGCTGCGGGTTCTGATCGGCAAACGCCAAGCCTGCGTGTCTGCCTCAGACACCCGCCCTGAAACGCTCGCGACCATGGCTGAACGCGCGGTCACCATGGCCCGATTGGCGCCAGAGGACCCGACGGCGGGCCTTGCCGATCCGACACAAATCACCGCGAATACCGACGCACGTTCCTTGGAGCTGTTCGATCCCTCCGAAGAGCCATCCCCCGAAATGCTCAAAGACGACGCCCTGCGCGCCGAGGCGGCCGCCGCCAGTTACAAAGGCGTCTCGCAAGTCGACAGCGCCGCCGCCGCTTATGGCCGTCGTCAGATTTACCTCTCCGCCACCAATGGGTTCAGCGGCGGCTATGCCCGCAGCGACCGGATGATTTCCACCGTCGCCATCGCAGGTGAAGGCACGGGGATGGAGCGCGATTATTGTGGCGAAAGCCGGATTTTCGGCGCAGACCTGCCCAGCCCGGAAGAGATCGGCCTTCTGGCCGCCGAACGCACCGTCGCCCGTCTCGGCGCGCGCAAACCCAAGACCGGCGCCTATCCGATGCTCTTTGATGAACGGATTTCTTCGTCCCTGATCGGGCATCTTCTGTCCGCGATCAACGGCTCCGCGATTGCCCGTGGCGCAAGCTGGCTGCGCGATGCGATGGGTGAGGATGTTCTGCCCAGCGGGTTGTCCGTGATCGAAGACCCGCACCGCCCGCGCACCTCTGCCTCGCGTCTGTTCGATGCCGAAGGGTTGGCAACTCAGAAACGTGCACTGGTGGAAAACGGTCGACTGACATCCTGGGTTCTCGACCTCGCGACCGCCCGCAAACTGGAGCTTGAGAGCACAGCTAACGCCTCGCGTGGCGTGTCGGGTCCGCCCTCGCCGACTTCGGGAAATGTGAGCCTAACTCAGGGCAAACAGAGCCGCGAAGAGTTGATGCGCGAGATGGGCACCGGGCTTTTGATCACCTCGATGATCGGCTCGTCCATCAATCCGACCACCGGCGATTATTCCCGTGGCGCCAGCGGGTTCTGGATCCAGAACGGCGAGATCGCCTATCCGGTCAACGAATGCACCATCGCCGGGAACCTGCGCGATATGCTCAAAACCATCGTGCCCGCGAATGACGCGCGCACGCATCTGAGCCGTGTTGTGCCCTCGCTTTTGGTCGAAGGGATGACACTTGCCGGAGATTAAGCAGGTGGCAGTCGGTGCAGAAGAAGATCTCGAACTGTTGATAGAGGCCGCGCGCAACGCTGGCGAAATCGCCCGCCCCTATTGGCGCGCCGATCCGGAGGTCTGGGACAAGGGCGGCGGGCAAGGTCCGGTGACGGAGGCCGATCTGGCCGTCGACCGGATGCTGCACGAATATCTCCTGTCCGAGCGGCCTGAGTATGGCTGGCTCTCCGAGGAAACCGTCGACACCACCTCAGAACGTCTCGGCAAAAAACGTGTGTTCATCGTCGATCCCATCGACGGCACCCGCAGCTTTATCCATGGCGATCACAATTGGGCGCATTCTTTGGCAATCGCCGAAGAGGGCGAGGTGATCGCGGCTGTGGTGTTTTTGCCGCTGCGCGAGCGGTTGTTTCACGCCGTCAAAGGAAAGGGGGCCTATCTCAACGACGATCCTCTGATCGTGACGGAACGCTGCGACCTCGATGGCGCGACCGTTTTGGCCCCGCGCCAGCATTTGGACGACGAACATTGGCAGGGCGGCGCGCCGAAATTCATTCACAAGTACCGCCCCTCCCTCGCCTACCGGCTGACGCTTGTGGCGCAGGGGCGCTATGACGCGATGTTCAGCTTTCGCGACACTTGGGAATGGGACGTGGCGGCGGGCACGCTGATCCTGACCGAAGCCGGGGGACAGGTCACCGATCTTGCGGGACAGACACCGGTTTTCAACCAGCCGCGACCGCAATTGGGCGGCCTGGTGGCGGGATGCCCCAATCTGGCGAATGGCATCCTCGCGCGGCTGAAATAGACCCTAATCCAGCCCAAGAAGCCTATTTATACTCTTCCATATCCTCGGCCACAGCGCGCGTCATCGAGGCAATGATGTCCGGGTCCGCCGAATGCACCCGCGACCAGTTCGGGATGAAAGGCGTCTCCATCGGATTGTCGAGGAACACGCTGCCGGCTAGGATGATGTTGTTGGCAAACAGCTCGACCGCCTTTTCCTCGGAATGGCGGTCCACATGCAGCCCGTTCATCCGTGCATCGTTGAAATAGGTCTCGATGAGATCAAGCGCGCCGCGATAGTACGTGGCTTTGATCGAGCGGAAAATCTCCTCGGAAAACACCGTGCCATCGGCGGCGAGCTTGCGGTAAAGCGCCTTGCAAATGTCGACGGACATGCGCGACAGACCGGTGGCGGCGTCCTCTTCGCTCAGGTCCTGATGTTTGTGATCGTAACGATCGGAAATCTCGACCTGACAGACCGCGCGCGGGCTGAGATTGCGCCAAGCCTCGGAGAGCAGACCGATCTCCAACCCCCAATCCGAGGGAATACGCATATCCGGCAGGATCGAGGTGCGCATGGCGAATTCACCGGCCAGCGGATAGCGAAAATCCGACAGGAAATCGAGGTAATCACGCGGGCCCAAAACCTTGGCCAGCGCATGGATCATCGGCGTCACCAAAAGCCGCGTCACCCGGCCATTGAGTTTGCCGTCGGCGATGCGGGGGTAGAAACCTTTGGACATCTGATAGGGAAAGGTCGGGTTCGCGACCGGATAGACCAGACGCGCCAGCATTTCGGCGGAATAGGTCACCACATCGCAATCATGCACGGCGACCACCGCACTGTCGGCGCGGGCAATCGTGTAGCCCATGCAGAACCAGACATTGCGGCCCTTGCCAGGCTCGGAAGGTGACAGGTCCAGCTCTTTGAGACGCGCATCCACCGCCGTCAGGCGCGGACCATCGTTCCAAAGCACCACATGATCGGCCTTGAGCCGCGAGAAAAACTGAAGCGCGTAGCGATATTGCTCTTCGGTGGCGCGGTCGAGGCCGATGACGATGCGATGGATGAAATCGACCTTGTTCAGCTCATCGACGATATTCGTCAGCGCATCGCCTTCGAGCTCGGAAAACAGCGACGGCAGGATCAGCGTGATTTTACGCGTCGAGGAAAAGGCATTGAGTTCCCGGCTCAGGTCCTCTTCGCCATTGATGCGCAGATTGTGCAATGTGGCGACATGCCCGCCCTGATGAAAATCCGCCATGTCTTAGCCTTTCTCGGTATTTTGATAGTCTTGTGCGATGCGCGACAGCACCGCAATGTTCCAACCTTCGGGGCCGGGCGCCTCAGTGCGCGTAATCCGTCCTTCGGCCTCTCCGGGCAGGGTCGGAATACCCGGCCCATGTGAATTGCGCACGACAACGCCATGATCCGCCGCCGCGATCATTTCGACGTCATTGGGCGCATCGCCCAGAGCCATCGTGACCGGACTCGGAGAGTAAGCCGCGATGATCTCAGCCATGCGATCCGCCTTGGTCGCGCCGAACGACAGGGTCAGATAGCGCCCGCCTTGTCGGGCATGGACTCCCTTGTCCTTCAATGCGGCCTCAAAGCGCGACAGGTCTTCGTCCGAGCCGCTCCAAAGACCGGGTTCCGAGAACTGCCTTTGCGCGGCCAGCTTGGCCTGCTCTAAAGGCAACCCGGTGTTTTGCGCCACCTCTTCGACGGTCCAATCGGAAAAGCCGGTGTAATGCTGACGCAAGTCTGTCGGCAAATCGGCCAAGGCCTCTCGCAGAGCCTCATGCGCCGTCCGATCCGACAAAGCGCCAGTACCCGGCGCCAGAATTCCCGCACCGTTTTCGACAATCGCGGGCGCATGGTCGAAGCCCATCTCGGAACGCAGTTCCGCAATCTCAGCCGCCGTTTTCGAACTCGCCAAAATCAGAGGAAGGCCCAGACGCTTCATCTCCTGCAACGCCGGGTCCGCCGCGGCCCATGAATAGCTGTCATGGTCCAGCAACGTGCCGTCGAGATCGGAAAATACGATCAGGCGGGGAGCGGTCTTTTCGGTCTTCATGGCCTCATGATGACCCCGCCGCCTGATAAGGAAAACAGTTCATCGCGAAAAAGGTCAAAAAACCGCAATATACCGCCCAAGAATTAGGCGCATGCCGCAGTCCGCTTGACCCCCCTGGCGATTGGACTAGGGTGCGCCCATAACATTCGGAGAGTTTCCATGGCACAAAGACTGCACCTCGTGTTCGGCGGCGAATTGATCGACCCCTCCAAAACCGTGTTCCGCAATGTCGATGACATTCATATCGTTGGGATTTTCCCCGATTACGAAACGGCACACAACGCGTGGAAGGCGGAAGCTCAGCGCACCGTGGACAATGCCCATATGCGCTATTTCATCGCCCACCTGCACCGGCTGCGCGACGAAGCGCAAAACGCCTCTCCCACCGAAGAGCTTGGGGCCTGAGGATAAGGCCAGATGGCCCGACCCTTACCCTATCTGCTCTATTCGGGCCTGAGCCGCAAAAGCGAGCGGCAGCATGCCGACCGGTTGGATCGCCTCGTGCAGAACGGAGCGCTTTCGCAAAGTGCCCGCGATCAACGGCTTGCGCAAAATCTCCCGGACCGCCCGAAAGGCGAGGTGCTCTGGCTCCACGCCGCGACCGGTTTTGCGCTGCGCCCGGCGATGGAGCTCCTCTGTCGGATCAGCGACGATCGGCCCGATATGTTCGGGTTGATCACGCTGTCCCCCGATGTGCAGCCCCCGGTTGGCGCCGCGCTCGACACTGGTTTTTTCGCGGTTTTACCCGAAGACGACAGCACCATCGTGCGGCGGTTTCTGGACCATTGGTCGCCCGACAGCCTTGTTTGGATCGGTGGAAAATTCCGTCCGAATTTGCTGCGCGAAACCCATGAACGCCATATTCCGACGCTTGCCATCGAAGCCCCGCAAAGCCCGATCACGCTCGATCTGACCAGCCCCGTGCCGGGGCTTCGCAAACATGTTCTGGGCGGCTTCGATCACGTGATCACCGCCAGTTCCGAGGCCGCTTATCCGTGGCGCCGCGCCGGGCTTGGCCCCGAGCAGATCGAGATTTTGGGCTATCTCGAAGAGGGCGGCATCGCGCCCAGCGTCGATGACGATGAGCTGACACGTCGCATGGCAGAGATCGGCACGCGCCCCACTTGGTTTGCCGCACGGCTGAATCGTGCGGAAATCAGCGAAGTGATCCGCGCCCACAAACGCGCCCTGCGCCGCGCGCACCGGCTGTTGTTGGTGCTGTCCCTGTCCGATCCCTCAACGCAAGACAGCGTCTTGGCCCAGATGGAAACCGCCGGTCTGGCCGCCACGCTCCTTGATCCCGATGGCGCAATTTCCGAAGCGGATCAGGTCGTCATCCTCCCGAATGAACCTCATCACGGCGAGGAAGGTCTGTGGCACCGGATCGCGCCGATCAGTTTTATGGGAAGCTCTCTCGGGCCCTTTGGTGGCATCGATCCCTATCCAGCCGCCGCCATGGGCTCCGCGATCCTGCATGGTCGCCACGTCTCCGATTTCACCACCGCCTATGCGCGTCTCACCGCCGGAAATGCCGTGCGCGTGGTGACGGACGGGTTTGAATTGGGCGAAGAGGTCGGGCGTTTGATGTCCCCCGATCAAGCCGCTTTGATGGCGGGTGCGGCGTGGGAAGTGGCCTCCACCGGCGCCGAGGTCACGGACCGTGTCGCCAATTTGGTGCAGGATTTCCTCGATCTTCGGGAAAGGATCGCACCATGAAACAGCCTCTGTTCTGGTCTAATCCAGCGGAAAACCCCGGGTGGCAAGCCCGGCTCTTGTCGCCTCTGTCCGCACTCTACGCGAAGGCCACGGCCAAGCGCCTCAGAAAGCCCGGCTATCGTGCCTCTGTGCCGGTGATCTGTGTCGGCAACATCAACGCGGGTGGGACCGGCAAGACGCCCACGACCATCGCCTTGGTTCAACGGCTGATCGAACGCGGGCACAGCCCGCACGTCGTCTCGCGCGGCTATGGCGGCAAGCTCGAAGGCCCGGTGCGCGTCGATGAGCGCGCGCATAGCGCCGAGGACACCGGCGACGAGCCGCTTTTGATCGCCGCCTTCACGCCGGTTTGGGTCTCCAAGGACCGCGCCGCGGGCGTGCGCGCGGCCGAGGAGGCTGGCGCCGACGTCATCCTTCTCGATGACGGCATGCAAAATCCATCCGTTGAAAAGGACCTCACCCTCGTTGTGGTCGATGCCCATCGTGGCTTTGGCAATGGGCGTGTGTTGCCCGGTGGACCTTTGCGTGAACCTGTTGCTGTCGGCATGGCGCGTGGCGATGTCCTAATCTCGATCGGTGATGCCGCCGCTCAAGCGCGATTTACATCGAATTGGGCCGGATTTGTGTCTATTCCGCGCATCCAAGCCATGCTTCAACCGCTGCCCACCGGCCTCGATTGGCAGGGGCTACAGGTCATGGCTTTCGCAGGCATCGGTCATCCGGAAAAGTTCTTTCAGACCCTGCGCGACCTGGGGGCTGATCTTCTGCGGACTGAGGCGCTTAAGGATCACCAGCCTCTCTCCATTCCGCTGATGAAAAGGCTCGAAATCGAAGCCATGGCCTTAGGCGCACAGATGGTGACCACAGAAAAAGACGCGGTGCGTTTGCCCCGCGCCTTTCGTATGAAGGTGGTCACCCTGCCCGTGCGGCTCAATGTCTCCGACTGGTCAGAGATTGATGCACATTTGAGCCGTTTAGGGCTGGGTTAGAGCCTTATCCTTCGAGTTTCGCGTCCAAGATTGCCTTGAGATCCGCGTAGCTCATGTTCGAATGTTTCTCACCATCGATGACCAGCGTCGGCGTGGCGTTCACGTCGTATTCTTCGACCTCTTTGGTGAATTTCGCGTAGAGCTGTTCCGCCATTTCGCCGTCGTTCAGGCAGGCGTCGAGGTTCTCATCGGTCAGACCGGCACGCTTGCCGATTTTGCGCAGGTTCTCGACAATCTCCATCGTGTCCTTGCCCCCGGCAAGCCACTCGGCCTGTTCTTCGTAGAGCATTTTCTGAACGCCGAAATAGCGCATTTCACCGCCACAACGCGCGACCATCGAGGCCCAAAGCCCGAATTTGTCAAAGTAGACTTCGCGGTAGATGAATTTCACTTTGCCGGTGTCGATATAGTCTTTCTTCAATGGCTCGAACACAGCGCTGTGGAAGTTCGCACAATGCGGACAGGTGTAGGAGGCATATTCAATCAACTCGATCGGCGCATCCGGGTCGCCCAGAACGATATCGGCAGCCTCGGCGCTCTTCGTGTCTTGCGCCGCCGCCGGTGACACGATGAAATTCGTCACGGCAGAGGGGTTCAGCAAAAGCGCGCCACCGAGTGTAGCCATGGCGGTGGTAATCATGAATGTGCGGCGGTTCATCAGTTTTCCTTTGTTGTCGTGCTGTGCCGGGTCAGAAATGTCCCGGCGAATTTCTCAAGCGCCTGACGCAGGGCTTCATCATGCACCCCATCGGCGAGGGATTTGGCCTGCGCCTGGGTTTCCGGCGTCATTTGCGGTTTGGCTTTGGGTTTCTTGGTCTCAAAAACAGCGCGGCCTTCGGAGAATCCCATCGGCGCGGTTTGTGTGATGTGAATGTGGCTGATCGCGTTGTGGCCATAGACGGCATTCACGCGATCGCGAATCTTTGGAATCTCAGCCTGAAGCATCGGCGCATAGGCCCCGGTGGTCAAAAGCGTGAGGGTGGCGCCGAAACCGCCCTTGGCATAGGACACTTTGACGGGACGCGACATGGCCGCAATCTCCGGTCCGACGCTTTCTTCCCAATGGGTGAGCAGTTTGGATTGCGAAAACCCACGGGATTCGGACGCCTCCTGAATACGGCGCAGCAAAAGACTGGCGGTTCTTTCGAACCCCTTCTTGCGTCTTTTCACATATGGTTGCGCCTCGGTCATGATTTCCCGTCTGGTTTCTCTGCTTGTGACCCCTATTCTATTGCCATAGGCGCTACACGCCAGAAGAAAGCAGATGACAGGACCTAAAGATTGCGTGACGGAATGAAACACAGCGGCATCGCGACGCAGCTTTTGGACTGGTACGACGCCCATGCGCGCGTTTTGCCGTGGCGCATCTCGCCCTCGGATCGCGCGCGTGGCATCATCCCCGATCCCTACCGGGTGTGGATGTCGGAAATCATGTTGCAGCAAACGACAGTGGCCGCCGTGAAATCCTATTTCGAACGGTTCACCACGCTTTGGCCCAGCGTCATTGATCTCGCGAATGCTGAAGATGAGACTGTCATGGGCGAATGGGCCGGCCTCGGCTATTACGCCCGTGCACGCAATCTTTTGAAATGTGCCCGCGTGATCCGGGATGAGTATCAGGGTGCATTTCCCCGAACGCGCACAGAATTGCAATCGCTTCCCGGCGTTGGCCCCTATACCTCTGCGGCCATCGCCTCCATCGCCTTTGATCAATCTGAAACGGTTGTAGACGGCAATGTCGAACGGGTCGTTTCGCGCCTGTTTCGGGTCGAAACACCGCTTCCCGCCGCAAAGGCTGAGCTGACCGAATTGGCCGACAGTTTGACACCCAAAGAGCGTCCCGGAGACTACGCACAGGCAATGATGGATTTGGGGGCGACGATTTGTACGCCGAAATCACCGACCTGTGCGATCTGTCCTCTGATAGAGAATTGCGAAGCGCGAGAGGCCGGAGATGCGGCTCGATTCCCGCTGAAAACGCCCAAAAAGCCGAAACCCACCCGGCATGGCCATGCCTATGTCGGGCGCACGTCGCGCGGCGAATGGGTGTTGGAGAAACGGCCAGAGAAGGGACTTCTGGGCGGCATGCTGGGCTGGCCCGGCACGGAATGGCAGGAAGAACACCCGAAAGAAGCGCCTTTCGAGGGCGACTGGATCGAGCTTGGCGAGGTGCGCCATACCTTCACGCATTTCCATCTCATCCTGACCGTGCATGCCGCAAAAGATGTGACAAATCCGCCCGAAGAGCTCGCTTTGAGGGGGCAGAACGCCTTTCGGGCCTCCGATCTTCCGACCGTGATGCGAAAGGCGTTTGACCTCGCCTCTCAGAGCCTAGAGGATTAACGCATCCTCGCCGGCCTCTGAAAGTTTGATCCGATGAATATGGCCCAAATCAGTTTTCGAAATGCGATCCCCTTTTGGCTATCGCTCACCCTTGTGCCCTTGATCTGGCTCGGTGCGATTGTCGGCGGTTGGACGGTCATCATTGTGCCGCTTTACGCATGGTACATGTTCGGCTTTCTCGACGGCATTTTAGGTCTCAACACCGACAATCCAGACCCGAACACAGCCGAAAGCGAGCTTTTCTGGTATCGTGCCATCACGATCATCTGGTTCCCGGTGCAATTCGTGAACATCTTTGGGCTGATCTGGTTCGTGACCCACACGGATCACCTCTCAGTGCTGGAAACCCTCGTGGTGTTCTTTGGCCTCGGCGTTTCCTCCGGCACGACCGGCATGGTTTATGCCCATGAGCTTTGCCATCAGCGTAACAATATGGAGCGTTGGCTGGGCGATCTTTTGTTGGCCTCCGTCCTCTATTCCCATTTCCGCACCGAGCATCTGTTGGTCCACCACAAACATGTCGGCACGCGGCGCGATGCGGTGACGGCGCTCTATAATGAGGGCTTTCATCACTATTTCTTCCGTGTGCTGCGCGAATGTCCGCGGTCAGCTTGGGAGGCGGAAAAAGCATTGCTTGCGCGCAGAGGCTTGTCGGCTTGGCATCCGCGCAATCCGCATTTCCGCTATTGGACGCTTCAGATCATGATGCTGATCTTGGCCGTCCTGATTGGTGGTGTGCCGGGGCTATTGCTCTTTGTCTGGCAGGCCATCGTGGCGATTTGGCAGTTGGAACTCACCAATTACGTCGAACATTACGGCCTCACCCGGCGACACCTTGGCGACGGTAAATACGAACACGTGAAACCGCACCATAGCTGGAACGCGGCGCATATGGCGACGAATTGGCTGCTGATCAATCTGCAACGCCATTCGGATCACCATTACAAACCTGACCGGCGCTTTCCGCTCTTACAAAACTACGACGAGACCGAAGCGCCGCAACTGCCCTATGGCTATACGGTCATGGGCGTGGCCGCGATGGTGCCTCCCGTCTGGCGCCGACTGATGAACCCGAAGGTCAAAGCCTGGCGCAAGCGCTACTATCCCGATCTGGCGACATTTGCCGATTGGGAGCCCTATAAAAACGGCACCAATCCCCTGCCAAGGCTTTAAAAAAAGCCCCGCTGATAAGACAGCGGGGCAGAAGGTGGTGCCGCGAAGTCAGGCCGCAGGCACCAGGCGGTAACTTTGAATTTTATTGAGAGACTTACTGCATCTCCGCGCGGATTTGCTGGCGCAGCACGTCAATGGGGACGTGTTTGCCATCGCGCTTAAAGGTCCAATAGGTCCAGCCGTTGCAAGAGGGCGCACCTTCGAGATGAGCGCCAACCTGGTGGATCGAGCCCTTCACATCATTGGCGACCAGCGTCCCGTCGGCGCGCACTTTGGCAGTACGACGACCATTCATGGAGACAAGCTCCTCACCCGGACGCAGCATGCCACGTTCGACAAGCTGACCAAAGGGCACACGCGGCTCAGCGCGTTTCGAGGTGGAAACGCGCAGCGCGTCCTTGTCGAATTTGCGCACGGAGGCGATGCGTTTGGCGGCCACCTCACGGTATTTTTCTTCGCGCTCGATGCCGATGAACTCACGGCCAAGCATCTTGGCGACCGCGCCGGTGGTGCCCGTGCCGAAGAACGGATCGAGGATCACGTCGCCCGGATTGGTGGTGCCGACGATCACGCGGTGCAACAGGCTCTCGGGCTTTTGCGTCGGGTGGGCCTTGTCGCCGTTGTCGTCTTTCAGGCGCTCGCCGCCATTGCAGATCGGCAGAACCCAGTCGGAGCGCATCTGGATGCCCTCGTTCAGAGATTTCAGCGCTTCGTAGTTAAACGTGTATTTCGCGGCCTCTGCCTTCGACGCCCAGATCAGCGTCTCATGCGCATTGGTCAGACGCTTGCCCCGGAAATTCGGCATCGGGTTGGATTTGCGCCACACGACGTCGTTCAGAATCCAGTAGCCCTGATTCTGAAGCTCAGCGCCGAGGCGGAAGACGTTGTGATAGGAGCCGATCACCCAAATCGCACCATTCGGTTTGAGAATGCGCCGCGCGGCCTTGAGCCACTCACGGGTGAAATCGTCGTAAACCTTGAAGCTGTCGAACTGATCCCACGCGTCGTCGACCGCATCCACTTTGGAATTGTCCGGACGGTGCAGATCACCCCGAAGTTGCAGGTTATAGGGTGGATCGGCGAAAATCAGGTCGACGCTTTCCTCGGGAAGAGCGTTCATCACCTCGATGCAATCACCGGACAATATCTCATTGAGAGGGAGCGCGTTGGCCCCCTTGCGGATGGTATTCTTCATGTTCTGCCTCATATCGCGCCCCTTAAGGGACGTCGTTTTAACGCGCCATTTTTGACGTCATTTATGGGCCTAAAGATGAGTCATCCGGGATTCGCAGTCAATTTCTTTTTCGAATCAGTCACTTATGTTTTTACCTTGATACAAGATATTGTGTACAGGTTTGAACGAACGTCTATGGAGCGGGGTCACACCAAAATCTCGCAAGCCTTCGAGATGCACCTTGGTCCCATAACCTGCGTTTTTCTCCCAGCCATAGCCGGGGTACTGTTGCGCCAAATCCACCATAAGGCGATCACGCCATATTTTTGCCACAATTGAAGCCGCCGAAATCGACAAAGAGCGTGCATCACCTTTGACGATGGCCTCGGCATCAAGCCCGAACGCCGGCGGCACCTTGTTGCCATCGACCAGCACATAGTCCGCCTTGACCTTGAGCCCGGCCACCGCCCGCTCCATCGCCCGCAAGGACGCCTGAAGGATATTGATCTCGTCGATCTCCTCGACGGAACAGGAGGCGATGGAGACATCGGCCTTCGTGAAAATCTCGGTATAGAGCGCTTCGCGTCGCTTCGCGGTCAGTGCTTTGGAATCGTTGAGGCCTTCGGGGATGTGATCCGGGTCTAGCCACACGGCTGCGGCCACCACGGGACCGGCCAAGGGGCCACGCCCCACCTCATCCACGCCAACGATACGGGTGTAGCCACGCCGCAAAGCGGCCTCTTCGAAACTGTAATCAGGGATCGGTTTTGTCATACCCCTGTGAAGCCGAAGCCTGAGAGAGGCGCAAGAAAAAAGCGGGTGGGACGCATGAACCCACCCGCAAGTTGACGCGACACATGGGGACATGAAACCGCGTATCTGCTCGATTTTTATAACTCAGCGTCGGCTGTAACCGTGGTCGCGATCACGATCACGGTCGATGCGGTAGCCGAAATTGTTCAGGCAACCGACGTCATAGGCATCCTGTTTGCCCTGACGGGTTTGCACACGGGTCTCACAGGCGCGCGGCAAATGCACACGGGCCTTTTTAGGGGTTTGGCGTTCGATACAGTTCTCCAAAGCCACCAGACGGTGTTTGTTGCCATAGCCCGCACTCACGACACATTGGTTCGGAATGCGATACTCATGCCCCCAGTCCCGCCCGGGGGTGCGGTCCTTGTCGGGGCGTGGCTGGGTGACTTTGACTTTATTGTCGTTCCTGTCATCCAGCGCCTTGCCGATGACAAAGAGGGTCAAAAGCCCGCCCAGCGCCAAAGCGGCGTCATTGTCTCCGGCGCGTGCCGGTGCGGCGGAAATGCCAGCGGTGGCAATGGAAAGCGCAAGCAGCCCTGCGGTGAATTTGGTCAGTCTCATCGGTCGTCCTTTCAAAGCCTGCGGCCCGCCTTTTCGAGGGCTGAGCACGTTGATGGGACGGTGATGGCCGGTTTTGGGAAAATCGCTCAATAACAGCGGACTGTCATTGGATAACAGGTGGCAAAACTGGCTTTGCTATTGAATAACATCCGCGAAACTCACAGGATCGCGAGCATGAAAAAGCACCTTCTCCCCCTCATTGTTGCGCTCGCCACCCTGCCCGGTCTGGCCAGCGCCTCCTGTTACGCCAGCTACAAAGCCAAGCGTGACAATCCGCTCAAGCTGCACTTCGGCGTGGCCGAGGTGGGCGACCAGCACTGCTCGAAAAAAGCGGCGGCACAGGCGATTGGCCCGCGGCTTGAGAAAGAGGGCTGGCATCTTCTCTCCATCGTCGCGATGATCCCCGAAGAGAAACTGGGCGAGGTCAAAGCCGATGCTGGCGACTATTTCCTCCGATACTGACAGCCGCAAAGTATCGCGCGTGGCGATCTATGGCGTCGTGGCGATTGTCGCGATTCTGTTGATCGCCGCCGTGTTGCTGTTCGTGAACCTGCCGGACGCCAACGCGTTCAACGCGCGGGTCGAGCGGATTTTCGTTGAGAACGACCTGACCACTCAGGCGGAAATCAAATTGCTCGAAATCCTCGCGCAATCGGGCACCTCCTTTTCCGACGTGCTCAATTCCTACCGCATGGTGATTTTCGTGCTCTTGGTGTTTTCCACCGCGCTCTTGATCGCAGCCCTCGTGTTCCTCGTTGTGATCATCGCGCTGAACAAGCGGATGAGCGAAATAGAGAAGCGCGGGATCGAGGTCTCTTCGCTCCTGATCTCCCGCGCGGAGAACACGGTCTACCTGAACAATATGGAATTCAAACTGACCCCTGCCGCAATTGAAACCCTCTCCGTTCTGGCCGAAGCGCGTCTCGACGATGACGTCCTGTCCGGCGCTGAGATCGAAGCGGTGATTTCGGGCCGCAATTCCGCCGATTGCGACGAGGCCGCGGGTGCGACGCGGATCAAACGCCTGCGTGATACGCTTGGGAATCAGATGGTGAGCGAGTTGCTGGTCAAAAACATTGCCCGCAAAGGCTACATGCTGTCCTGCCCGCGCGATGTCATTAAAATGGTCTGAAAATACCCCCTGTTTTTCAGCATTATGACCCTTTGACCTTATAAATCTGAGACCATCTTCGCAGTCCATTAAGAGATTAGGTGCGATAACTCCCACGAATTTCGTCTTGGAGTGCGCTATGAAGATCTCGTTAAAGACCGTCTCCGGTCAACTCATCCTTGCAGCGGGTGTCATCATCTCGGTCATCGTTGTCGGCATCACCGCCTTCAATGGCCTACGTACATCTGAAAAGGTGAACGATCGCATTCTGCAAACGGCCACCGAACGGGCGGAATGGGCGGGGGATCAGGTCGGCCTTTTGGTGACCCAAGCCACCTCGACGGGTCTGGCGCTCAGCGGGATGATCGAAGGCTATGTCGGCACGGATCAGCCGCAAGGCGCCGAGATCATTTCGATGCTGGAAGATGTTCCGATGCAATTCGAGAATCTCTATTCCTCCTGGATGTCAGCGGTGCCCGGCGGCACGGCATCGACCTTGATCGGTGGCCCAGACGGCTTGAACGCGGACAGCATCTTCACGCCGTACTGGACCAAAAACGACTCGGGCGGCCTCGACTTTCAGACCTTCACAGTTGACCCATCTCAGGAATGGTTTGCCGAACCTGTGCGCACCGGGAAAAGCCTGATCACAGAGCCCTATCAAACGGATGACGGTCAGTTGATGACATCGGTTTCGGTCCCTGTGCGGCATAACGGTGAAATCATTGGCGTTACAGGTGTCGATATCACGCTGGCACATCTGACGGAGCTTCTGTCGAACATGAAGGTGTTCGGAGACAGCCAAATGGCTTTGCTGGACAGCAATGGCAAATGGCTCGCACATCAGAATTCCGAACGCCTGATGCAAGTCTACGATGGCATCGGTCTGGAAGAGGTCAAAGCCGCGCTCGGTGACGGTCAACCCCGCATCATTCGCGGGCTGCCCGATGGCGTCATCCGGGTCGTTTATCCTTTCACGGCCAATGGCATGAACCGGACCTGGGCCACAATCCTCGATGTACCGCGCGATGTGTTCGCCGCTCCGGTGCGCCAGGAAGTTTTGATAAACGTCATCACCGGCTTGCTCATTCTGATGCTGACAATTGGCACGATCCTTCTCTCCTCTCATCGCAAAGTCCGCCTGCCCTTGGCCACGATGCTCAAGGATGTGAATGCGCTGGCCGACGGCAATTATGAACAAGACGTCTCGGGTACGACGCGTCGTGACGAGATCGGCGCCATGGCGCATTCTCTCGAAAGCCTTCGGAAGACGCTCTACGCCAATCGAGATTTGGAAAAAGAACAGCAACGTCTGAGAGAAGATGCCGAAAAAGCACGCGCGGACCATGCTGCGAATGAAGAACGTCAACGCGAAGAAGCAGCGGAACGCGAACGCCAGGAGCGTTTGCGCGAACAACAAGAGCGGGACGCGAAAGAGGCCAGCCTTCGCCAAGAAGAGATCGAACGTGCTGCGCGCGCAGCAGAGCTCTCCCGCGTCATTGATTTTCTCGCGACGGCCCTTCAGGGGCTGGCCGAGGGCAATATGGATGTGAAGATCGCCGAAAAATTCGACGACCAATACGACCCCCTGCGGGTCAACTTCAACCAAACCGTTGATCGCCTGTCTGAGCTCGTCTTCTCAATTGGCAATGCCACCGGTGAAATCAATGAGGGCGCCCAGCAGATCACCAGTGCAATCTCGGATCTGTCGCGCCAGACCGAAGGCAACGCCGCCACACTGGAAGAAACCGCAACCGCACTCAATGAATTGACGGCCTCCGTCCAATCTGCGGCCCAGAATGCGCATAAGGCCAATACGCTGGTCAGCGAAACCTCTGAGCAAGCGCAAAGCACTTCGAAAGTGGTTGAAGACACGGTCATGGCCATGGAAGAGATCAAAACCTCCTCGACACAAATCTCGAAAATCATCTCGGTGATCGATGACATCGCCTTCCAAACCAATCTTCTCGCGCTCAACGCTGGCGTCGAAGCAGCGCGCGCGGGAGAAGCTGGTCGTGGCTTTGCAGTCGTCGCTTCCGAAGTCCGCGAGTTGGCTCAACGCTCTTCTGGAGCGGCGCGTGAGATCAATGATCTCATTGTCAAATCCGGAAATCAGGTTCTCAATGGCGTGGAAAAGGTCAATACAACAGGCGAATCTCTGCAATTGATTTTCCAATCGATCGCGTCAATTTCGACCCTCATCCGCGACATCGCCGCATCCTCGAAAGAACAGGCCTCCGGCATTTCTGAAATTAACGAAGCCGTCAACCAGATCGACCGCGCACAACAACGCAATGCCGCCACATCGGAAGAAACCACCTCCGCCTGCACGATCCTGAGCATGCAGGCAGATACGCTTGCGGATCTCGTCGCAAAATTTCAGACCAGCCAACAATCCTCTCCGGGTACGCTCTCAAAAGCCAGCTGATGTCTAAGTCCGAACGGCCAAGAGGTCATGTCGTCTACTCAGTGAATATGGTGACCCCGGCAGGATTCGAACCTGCAACCTGCCCCTTAGGAGGGGGCTGCTCTATCCAGTTGAGCCACGGGGCCACATTGGTCTCATAGCCTCGCGGACTATCACAGCACAAGGGGTGAGGCGCGCCTTGCCGCTGAGAAATCGCACTTGCGGCTGATTGGCGCTGGCTTTGCTTCCCCAACCAAATACACACAGATGCCCCACACGGGGCATCAAATGACGGATCGCAGGAAGGGTATGAAATGTTAGCGTTAACAATTTTCATCCACGCCAGATGGACAAGGCAATTTTATGGTGTAGACTGACAGGAATTACAAACAGTTCAGAGGGTCAGGCCATGTCACAGGGTTCAGGAAACGCACCGTCGAAACGGCCGCTCACGCTTCGAGACGTCTCTGAGGCCTCCGGCGTCTCTGAAATGACCGTCAGCCGCGTGCTCCGCAACCGAGGTGATGTGTCTGAGGCGACGCGGACGAAAGTTTTGGAAGCCGCCCGCGAGCTGGGCTATGTACCGAACAAAATCGCAGGTGCCCTCGCCTCGTCGCGCGTGAACCTTGTCGCCGTGATCATCCCCTCGATGTCCAACATGGTCTTCCCCGAGGTCATGACCGGCATCAACGAAGTGCTCGAAGACACCGAACTACAACCCGTCGTCGGCATCACCAATTACAAACCCGAACGCGAAGAAGCAGTGCTCTATCAGATGCTGTCCTGGCGTCCCTCCGGTGTGATTATTGCAGGGCTCGAGCATACCGAAGCCGCCAAGGCGATGATGGCCGCCGCCGGAATTCCGATTGTGGAAATCATGGACACCGATGGCGAGGCGATCGACGCCGCCGTTGGCATTTCGCATCGTCGTGCGGGCCGCAAAATGGCGCAGGCCATCGTCGACGCGGGCTACAAACGGATCGGGTTTCTCGGCACCAAAATGCCGCTCGACCACCGCGCCCGCAAACGTTTCGAGGGGTTCACAGAAGTGCTCGCGAAATCCGGTCTCGAGATTGCCGACAGTGAATTCTACTCCGGCGGCTCCGCACTTAAAAAAGGCCGCGAGATGACCGAGACCATTCTCAAACGCAACGAAGAAGACCCGCTCGATTTCCTCTATTATTCCAATGACATGATCGGTGCTGGTGGGTTGATGTATTGCCTCGACAACGGCATCGACGTGCCGGGCGATATCGGCCTTGCCGGGTTCAACGGCATCGAATTTCTCGATGGTCTACCGCGCAAATTGGCGACGATGGATGCCTGCCGTGCCGAGATCGGACGCGCTGCGGCGCAGATCATCGCCAACCGGGTCGAAGATGAAAACGCAGCAGGGGGTGAGATCGTCACGCTCGAACCCTCGCTTGAATTTGGCGACACGCTCAAACGCAAGAAAAAGCTGATTTAAGCGCCAGATCACCGGATCGGCCTCGATTCAAGCAAGATTATTCATCTGCGCACATGCGGTCGTGACTGGAAATGTCGCGCCGAAAGCCTTATGCAACGTCAACCCGCCCAATAGGCGGTTCATATGACGTTACAGAAAGCCAACACCATGCCTCATTACAGATCCCGCCGCTCGACCCATGGCCGGAACATGGCCGGTGCCCGCGGCCTTTGGCGCGCGACCGGCATGACCGATGGAGATTTTGGCAAGCCAATCATCGCGGTCGTGAACTCGTTCACGCAATTCGTGCCCGGCCACGTCCACCTCAAGGACCTCGGCCAAATGGTGGCCCGCGAGATTGAAAAAGCGGGCGGTGTAGCGAAAGAGTTCAACACCATTGCGGTCGATGACGGCATTGCGATGGGCCACGACGGGATGCTCTACTCCCTGCCCTCGCGCGAAATCATCGCGGATTCGGTTGAGTATATGGTCAACGCGCACTGCGCCGATGCCATGGTCTGTATCTCCAACTGCGATAAAATCACCCCTGGCATGATGATGGCCGCGATGCGCCTCAACATTCCGGTGATCTTTGTCTCCGGTGGCCCGATGGAGGCCGGCAAGGTGCAGATCGGTGATCTCGAGCGCGCTGTGGACCTCGTCGATGCGATGGTTGCCGCCGCCGATGATCAATACACCGACGAACAGGTCGACGCGTTCGAACAAAACGCCTGCCCGACCTGTGGGTCGTGCTCTGGCATGTTCACCGCCAACTCGATGAACTGTCTGGCCGAGGCGCTGGGTCTGGCACTGCCGGGCAACGGCTCGACGCTTGCCACCCACGCGGATCGTAAGAACCTGTTCCTCGAGGCCGGGCGTAAGATCGTCGAGATCACCAAGAAGCACTACGAAGAGGAGCTGCCGGGCTACCTGCCGCGTGAGATTGCCACATTCGAAGCGTTTGAAAACGCCATGTCCCTCGATATCGCCATGGGCGGCTCGACCAACACGGTGCTGCACCTCTTGGCCATCGCCTATGAGGGCAAGGTGGATTTCACCATGCAAGACATCGACCGCCTGTCGCGCAAGGTCCCCTGCCTCTGCAAAGTCGCGCCGAACATCCATAACGTCCATATGGAAGACGTGCACCGCGCCGGTGGCATCTTCTCCATTCTGGGCGAAATGCATCGTGGCGGCTTGCTGCATGGCGATGTGCGCACCGTGCACAGCGACACGATGGCGGCGGCGATTGCCCAATGGGACATCACGGTTGCCAACAACCCCGAGGCCGAGCAGCTTTTCAAAGCGGCACCGGGCGGCGTGCGCACGACTCAGGCGTTTTCGACCGAGAACCGCTACAAGGAACTCGACACCGACCGTGAAAATGGCGTGATCCGCTCTGTGGAACATGCCTTCTCGAAAGACGGCGGTCTGGCGGTTCTGTTCGGCAACATCGCCGAGCGTGGCTGTATCGTCAAAACGGCAGGTGTGGATGAAAGCATCCTGAAATTCACTGGCACCGCCCGCGTTTACGAATCGCAAGACGATGCGGTGAACGGCGTTTTGACCCGCGAAGTGCAAGCTGGCGAAGTGGTCATCATCCGCTACGAGGGGCCGCAAGGCGGTCCGGGGATGCAGGAGATGCTCTACCCGACGTCCTATTTGAAATCCAAAGGTCTGGGCAAGAAATGCGCGCTTTTGACCGATGGCCGGTTCTCCGGCGGCACCTCGGGTTTGTCCATCGGCCACGTTTCCCCCGAAGCGGCCGAGGGTGGTTTGATCGGGCTGGTGGAAACCGGCGATACCGTCGAAATCGACATCCCGAACCGTTCGATCCAGCTTAAGGTCGATGACGCCGTGCTTGCGGCCCGTCGCGAAGAGAAAGGCCCGCTGCCGTGGAAACCTGCGGCCCCGCGTCCGCGCGCCGTTTCTACTGCGCTCAAGGCCTATGCGATGCTGGCTTCTGCGGCGGACAAAGGCGGGGTGCGCATCCTGCCGGAAGACGCGCAATAAGGCTCTAATCCAGCCCGAAAAGGGAGAACGCCGCCCCAGTCCAGGGCGGCGTTTTTCTTTATCGACTTCCTTTATCGACGTGCCGTGATCAGCGGCTCACCCTGACCGTAGAGCACAAGCGCGCCGGTCTCGTCGATGTCGAAGCGCTCCACTTTGGACAGAGCCTCCAACACACGTGCCTCCTGCTGCATCAGGGCCTCCGGGCACATCATGCGGGTCACCGCCATCTGAAGGAAACGCAGCCCCTCACCGGTCAGCTCAAAGCCACCCGTGAAGCGATTGCAGCCGGTTGACCCCGCCACGCGATCACCGTCGAATGCCAATGTGATATGGCTGGCATCAATCACGCCAGCACCTGAGACATCCTCGATCTGCCACTCTGGCCCATTCAAAAGATCCATCGTCTCCCCCGCACATCCCTGAAAACTATTGTCGCCTCGGGTCAGTGTCACGGTTTCCGGATAGGCCTGTCCAGACATGTCATCGTGACAGAGCTGCGGCGACACCGTCAGATCAAGCTCTGCGGTTTGATACGTCAGGCTTGCCTCTTCGACTTGCGCCAAAGGCCACACGCTTTCAAGGACGGTTTCGCCATAGTCCAATTCCGCCTGCATCTGGCCTTCACTCACCGAGATGCGCCAGCCTGGCTCATTGCCGCGGGCCACCCATGGCGCCTCGGACCCAGTGAGAGAACAATCCATTTCGACCCCATTCCAGCCCAAAAGCGCTTCTTCGCCCTTAATCCAGAACAGGACATCTTCCGCCTCGTTCTCATAGCGCGCGCCGGAGGCAGAGATCGTTTGAGGCAGGATCACGACACGCCCGTCCATTTCCAAAATCGCGGCCTCGTCAGCAAAGCCTGCGCGCCCCGACAGACCCTCACAGATAACTTTCGTGCCAAAGCCCACCGGCACAGAATTCGCAAAAGCGGGCGCCGACACGGTCAACGCGCCCAAACAAAAAAACAAACTGGTAACTTTCATGGCATCCTCTCACCAATTTTCATGAGATCAGACTACGCCCCTAGGTCTCACGGGTCCACCTCCGAGCCTTCAAAGAGCCGTTATGAGCCGATCCGCACATCTCATCGAAAACGCTTGAACTTCGCCACGGGCTTCCATAGCTTCGCGCCTACCTCGGGGTGCCCGTGCCAAACACGGCTGAGATGCAAACGCGAACCCGTTGAACCTGAACCGGCTAACACCGGCGGAGGGAAGGTATCAGCGATGTTCGACACGCGACCTTTTTCTTCGCCCATATGACTATGGAGCGAGCCATGAAATATGGATTGACCCTTGCGGCACTGCTGGCCGCAACCTCTGCTCAGGCAGAGACCCTCACCGTTTATGCCCCGGATTATTTCGCCTCTGAATGGGGCCCCGGTCCCGCGATCAAGGCGGCGTTTGAGGAAGAATGCGATTGCGAGCTGGAGTATATCACCGGCGATGTCCTTCCGCGCATTCGTCTTGAGGGCGCACGGACCAAGGCAGACGTGGCGATCGGCATCAACGTGGATGCGATGAAACAAGCCCGCGACACCGGCCTGTTCGCGCCTCATGGCGTGGACCTGTCGCCCCTGACCATGCCGATTGAATGGACCGATGAAACGTTTTTGCCCTTCGATTGGTCTTTCGCGGCTTTCGTTTATGACAACACAAAAATCACCAACCCGCCGAAATCCTTTCATGAGCTGGTGAATTCCGACGAAGACTGGAAAATCGCCATCCAAGACCCGCGCACCTCAAGCTCGGGCCTTACACTGGTGCTTTGGGGGCATGAGGTCTTTGGCGATGAGGTCGAAGACGCCTGGGCGAAACTGGCGCCCAAGGTGACCACCGTGACCAAAGGTTGGTCAGAGGCCTACGGCATGTTCACCGACGGTCAGGTCGACATGGTGCTCTCCTACACCGTCTCCCCCGCCTATCACATCATCGCCGAAGAGGACGAAACCAAATCCGCAGCCCTCTTCGACGAAGGGCATTACATGTCCGTCGAACTGACCGCGAAACTCGCAGGCACGGATCAGCCGGACTTGGCGGATCAATTCATGAATTTCGTCCTGTCGCCCGCGTTCCAAGGCATCATCCCGACCGCCAACTGGTCCTATCCTTCCGCGCTTCCGAAAGAGCAATGGCCCGAGGCATTTTCGCAGTTGAACTACCCCGACAAGGCAATCCTTTTGGGAGAAGACGAAGCCGCAGCCCTGCGGGATGAGGCAATTGCCGAATGGCGCAGCGCGTTTTCTCAGTAACCCTCTGGCCCGGTCTCATCGCGGCGGCGCTGGTCGCCGCCTTGAGCGTTGGCACATTGGGCGCGGTGGCATTGCGGGCGGAAAGCTTTTCCGCCCTCTCCCGTTTTGACTGGATGGCGGTGCGCTTCACAGTGGTGCAGGCACTTTTGTCCGCCGCGCTTTCCGTCCTCTTCGCCATTCCCGCCGCGCGCGCTTTGGCGCGGCGCAGCTTTCCAGGTCGCGGCCTGTTGATCACGCTTTTGGGCGCGCCTTTTATCTTGCCCACCATCGTGGCGATCCTTGGCCTGACGGCCGTGTTCGGCAATGCCGGATTTGTCTCTGTTGCGCTGAGTTGGGCTGGATTAGAGCCTATTTCGATCTACGGCTTTCACGGCGTCGTGTTGGCGCATGTGTTTTTCAACCTGCCTCTGGCGACCCGGCTTTTGCTTCAGGGGTGGGGGGCCATTCCGGCGGAAAGATTCCGTCTCGCCTCCTCGCTCCATTTCGGCCCGCGCGACATCTTTCGTCACCTCGAACTGCCGATGCTCAAAGAGATTGTCCCCGGCGCCTTCACCGTCATTTTCCTGATCTGCACCACCTCCTTTGCCATCGCGCTCACCTTTGGCGGCGGCCCCAAGGCGACAACAGTCGAACTCGCGATCTATGAGGCGTTTCGCTATGACTTCAACCTTGGCAAAGCCTCGCTTTTGGCCCTGATCCAAGTGGTGATCTGCGCTGTCGCGGCGACAGCCTCTTTGAAATTTCGCGTGCCACAGATGGGGTCCGGCGGGCTTCGTCGCGTGGTGCAACGCTTCGACGCCCACAACGCTCCGGCTCGGGCGCTCGATATGCTCTGGGTTGGCCTGATCAGTGTCTTTCTTTTGACGCCCCTGCTCGCCATCACCTTGCGTGGCGCGCCCGGCCTGATCGACCTGCCCGGTTCTGTCTGGTCTGCGGCCTTGCGGTCGATTTTGACGGCCATCGGCTCCGCGTTTCTGGCAATCTTCATGTCCCTGACACTTGCGCTCGCCGCGCTTCGGTTTCGTAGCCTTGAGATCATTGGCATGTCCTCCATCGCCGCCTCTCCGCTTGTGATGGGCACGGGGCTTTACATCGTGCTCTTTGCGATTACCGATCCCGCCGATTGGGCGCTGCCGATCACGGCGCTGGTCAATGCTGTGATGTCGATGCCCTTTATCTTGCGCGCTTTGGGTCCGGCTTTGAGTGGCGCAGAGCGTGACTACGGGCGCCTGTCTGACAGTCTTGGTTTGACTGGTTTCAGCCGGGTTCGGCTCGTTCTTTTGCCACGCCTACGTGTGCCCATGGGGTTCTCTGCCGGGCTTGCTGCCGCGCTTTCGATGGGGGATTTAGGCGTGATTGCTCTCTTTGCCCGCCCAGAGGCCGCGACGCTCCCTTTGCAAATTTATCGCCTCATGGGGTCTTACCGCATGGACCAGGCGATGGGTGCGGCTTTGCTGCTTTTGGGGCTGAGTTTGGCTCTGTTTTACATCTTCGATCTTTGGGGGAGACGCCGTGCTTGAGCTTCGATCCATCCGCCTGACACAGGGGGATTTCACCCTCTCTGCTGACTTTTCGATCCCCAACGGCGCCCGTGTCGCCATCATCGGTCCATCTGGCGCGGGGAAATCCACGCTGTTGTCGCTCATCGGCGGATTCGAGGTGCCGGACGCGGGCGCAATGCTTTGGGATGGGAAAGACGTGACACAGGCCCTGCCCCACGCGCGGCCGATCTCGCATCTGTTTCAGGACAACAACCTCTTTGCCCATATGACAGCGGCGCAGAATGTCGGGCTTGGGATCAGGCCCAACCTGCGCCTGAGCAAAGCGGAGCAAGAGCGTGTGTCCGAAGCACTGAGTGCCGTCGGTCTCGCAGGTATGGAGACACGCCGCCCTGCGGAGCTGTCTGGCGGGCAACAGAGCCGTGTGGCGCTCGCACGGGTGTTGGTGCAGGAAAAGCCTCTGATCCTGCTGGATGAGCCGTTTTCCGCACTGGGACCGGCGATGCGGGGTGAGATGATCGGATTGGCCAAAGAAGTCAGCGAGAAACTCGGTGCGACCATGTTGATGGTCACCCATGACATCGCGGATGTGGACCGCTTCGCCAATCTGGTGATCTGGATCGAGGACGGGCATGGCCAGCCACCCAGAGACTGGGCAGAGATGAAAACCGATCCGCCAGAAGGGCTCAAAGCCTACATTGGACCATGAAAAAAGCGCCCCGATTTGGGGCGCTTTCTCATTCGAACCAACTCTAACTCAGAGCGTGGTCTTTTTGCCTTTGTGCGGCGCCCAAAGCTTTTTGTTCGTCAGGTACAAAAGCGAGGTCAGGATCACAAGGAAGGTCACGGCGACAAAACCGGCTTTCTTGCGGGCCATCATCTTGGGCTCAGCCGCCCACATCAGGAAGGCTGCGATGTCTTCGGCTTCATGGTGCAGCTCATTGGAGTGACCGTCAGCAAATTCGACGTCCTCACCATAAAGCGGCGGAGCCATGGCGATCCAACCGGTCGAGAAGGCGGTGTTCTCGTAATAGGTGGTGCCAGCTTCGACTTTCTCCTCGCCGGTGTAGCCGGTGAGAATGGCGACGATATACTCGGGGCCACCAATGCCTTTGAGGAACTGGTTGATCCCCGTGCCCGCCGGACCGTGGAAGCCCGCACGCGCCTTCGCCATCAGCGACAGGTCCGGTGCGTTTTGCGCATTGTTGGCCGGGAAGTGGTCGTTCTCGGTCAGCGGACGCGCAGCGCCTTCGTCATAGTCGAAGAGATGCATGTTGGAGGCTTCGTCAGCGACCAAAAGCTGGGACGCATAGGCGCGCACCTGATCTTCGGGAAGCTGCGGGCCACCTTCATCCGCGAGGGTGCGGATCGGCACGAATTTCATGCCGTGACAGGAGGAGCAGACCTCAGTGTAGATCTGCAGACCGCGCTGAAGCTGCATCTGGTCGTATTTGCCAAACGGGCCCTCGAAGGAGAAGTCCACGTCATGGATATGCCCACCTTCGCCAGCGGCCAGAGCGGCCGTGGCAGAAAGACCCAAAGCGGTGAGGGCGGAGAGGGTGAGGTTCTTGATCATTGTCCCTGTTTCCTTTCTCACTCTGCCGCGCCCGGGTAGTGGGACGCGAAATCTTCTTCGATAGAGGCCGGCAGCGGGGCCGGTTTCTCGAGCACACCCAGAAGCGGGAGGATCACGAAGAAGTAGGCGAACCAATAGGTTGCGCCGATCAGCGAGATATACGGGTAGATGCCGTCGGTCGGCATGGCGCCAACCCACATCAGCACGACGAAGTCCACGGCCAGAAGCCAGAACCACCATTTGAAGCTCGGACGGTATTTGCCCGAACGCACGGACGAGGTGTCCAGCCACGGCACGAGGGCCATGGCGATGATGGCGCCGAACATGGCGAGCACACCGAAGAACTTCGCATCGACGATGCCGCCGGTGAGCATGGACACGAGTTGTACGGCCCAAACGTCAGCGGTGAAGGCACGCAGGATCGCGTAGAACGGCAGGAAGTACCATTCCGGCACGATGTGAGCAGGCGTCGAAAGCGGGTTGGCTTCGATGTAGTTGTCCGGGTGGCCGAGGTAGTTCGGCATGAAACCGACAACCGCGAAGAAAGCGATCAGAACCACGCCCAGGGCGAAGAGGTCTTTGATCACGAAATACGGCCAGAACGGCAGCGTGTCTTTTTCCGCTTCGGCTTTCGAGGTGCGGCGCACTTCAACACCCGTGGGGTTGTTGTTGCCGGTGTTGTGGAAGGCCCAGATGTGCACGATCACCAGACCTGCGATCACGAAGGGCAGGAGGTAGTGCAGCGAGAAGAAGCGGTTCAGCGTGGCGTTGTCCACGGCCGGTCCGCCCAGAAGCCAGGTCTGGATCGGCTCGCCGATGAACGGGATCGCGCCGAAGAGGCCGGTGATCACGGTCGCGCCCCAGAAGGACATCTGACCCCAGGGCAGAACGTAGCCCATAAAGCCGGTCGCCATCATCAGGAGGTAGATGATCATGCCGATGATCCAGGTGATCTCGCGCGGCGCCTTGTAAGACCCGTAGTAGAGACCGCGGAAAATGTGCAGATACACAGCGAAGAAGAACAGCGACGCGCCGTTGGCGTGCAGGTAACGCAGCATATGGCCGCCGTTCACGTCACGCATGATGTGTTCGACAGAGGCGAAAGCCAGATCGACATGCGGGGTGTAGTGCATCACCAGAACAATACCGGTGACAATCTGAAGCGCGAGGCAGAAGGCGAGCACAATGCCCCAGATCCACATCCAGTTCAGGTTTTTCGGGGTCGGGATCATCAGCGTGTTATAGATCAGGCCGATGATCGGAAGCCGTCTTTCGACACCTTTGGTGAGTGTCGTCTTCGGCTCGTAATGGTCGTGCGGAATACCAGACATAAGTTCCTCCCTTAGCCCAGAACAATCTCGGTGTCGCCGTCGAAGGCGGCAACCGGAACCGGAAGGTTCTCGGGCGCCGGCCCTTTGCGGATACGACCGGAGGTATCGTAGTGAGAGCCGTGACAGGGGCAGAACCAGCCGCCAAAGTCACCGGCGCCATCGCCCAGCGGCACACAGCCGAGGTGAGTACACACGCCCATCATCACCAGCCATTCGCCAGCTTCGTCCATGGTGCGGTTCTGATCTTCGGCATCGAGCGTCGCGTCTTTGTTGTCGTTCCGAGCAACCGGGTCGACCAGCTCGTCCATGGTCACCGCACGCGCCGCGTCGATTTCATCCTGGGTGCGCCGACGGATGAACACCGGCTTGCCGCGCCACTTGACGGTCAGCTGCGTGCCGACCTCGATCCCGCTGATATCAACGCGGATCGAGCTCAACGCCTGAACGTCTGCGGAGGGGTTCATCTGGTTGACCAGCGGCCAGACTACGGCACCAGCGGCAACTGCACCTGCGCCACCAGTGGCGTAGTACAGGAAATCGCGTCGGGTGCCTTCGTGTTCATCTACGTGGGACACTGCAATTCTCCAATTTCTTCGGCCGGTCCTCCCCGGCCAATGCATGAGAGGCCGCAGTTTTCCCGCAGCCCTTCGCAGGCGGTTTTAGCGAGCGCAGGCGCTCACGTCTAGCATTCAATGAATTGTGAACACGCGCGATCTGTCGCGGTGTGGTGTCTTGGGGACAGATAAGATACATCTCCGAGATACCTATATTCGCCAACACGGATGCGATTTGCGGGTAACTCGTGTTTTTCGTTGAATATCAATTCAATGAAATGGCCGGGAAAATCACCGGATCACCTCCCGGCTGCCATTTTTCATATTTCAGCATAATCTGCGCAAACCGTTCTGACGCCAGAAACCGCGCCAACCATCCCTGAATCCCCGCCCAATCCTCATGCTCGAACCATGCCCGGTCCACCATGGCGAATTGTCGCACGAAGGTGATCGTCGCCAGATCGGCGAAGCTGGGTCGATCTCCATAAAGCCAAAGACGCTCGCGAAGCTGTTCGTCCACCTGTCTCAGAATGGCGGCTGCCTTCTCTCGCTCGGCCAGCGGCTCCACCCCCTCGTACCGCGTCTCATATTTGTAGCGGTCCAGTGCGACCTTGAACGGGCCTTCGATCTGCGCGATCCACTCTTCGCCCTCGGGCGGCATATCGAGAAGCCCCTCAGGGTCGTTCTGCGCCAGCGCCCAATCCATGATCTCGCGACTTTCCTCGATCACGCCGGTCATCACGCCGGTCTCGGTGATCAGCACGGGCACGGTGCCCTTCGGCGAGGCCGCAAGCATCTCCTGTGGCTTGTCACGAAGCACCACTTCGCGCAGCTCGACCTCAAGTCCCACCGAAGCAATCGCAAGCCGCGCCCGCATCGCATAGGGACAGCGGCGAAAGGAATAGAGAATGGGTCTCATGCGGTGAGCTGCGTGCCTTTGACGCCTGTGATCACGGCTTTGAGGATCGCGCCTTCGTCTTGAGCTGTCTCGAAACTCACCTCGGTGAACTGTTCCGTCCGCCCCATATGCGGGTTTTCCATCAGGATCACATGCTCACGGCCAATTTGAGCCTCAAGATGCTTTTGCACCTGCTCATCCCCCACGGCCCGAAGCCGCGCCGCACGGTCGCGGATCACTTTGCCGTTCACCTGACGCGGGATTTTCGCGGCGGGCGTGCCTTCGCGTTTAGAATAGGGAAAGACGTGCAGCCACGTGAGGTCGCAATCGGTCACCAGTTTGATCGAATTCTCGAACTGCGCTTCGGTCTCCGTCGGGAAGCCCGCGATGATGTCGGCACCAAAGGTCATTTCTGGCCGAAGTTTGCGCGCGTCTTCGCAAAACCGGATCGCATCGTCGCGCAGGTGCCGCCGCGCCATGCGTTTCAGAATCAAATCGTCGCCATGCTGCAAAGACAGGTGCAGATGCGGCATCAAACGCGACTCAGTTGCGATTGCCTGCATCAGCATCTCGTCGGCCTCGATGGAATCAATCGACGAAATCCTGAGCCGCGGCAGGTCCGGCACCAGTTTCAAAATCCTCATCACCAGATCGCCCAAACGCGGAGTGGCCGGCAAATCCGCCCCCCAAGACGTCAGATCGACCCCCGTGAGCACGACCTCGTTGAAGCCCTTATCCACCAGCCGCTTAATCTGATCGACCACGACACCGGCGGGCACAGAGCGCGAATTGCCCCGGCCATAGGGAATGATGCAAAACGTACAGCGGTGATCGCAGCCGTTTTGCACCTGCACATAGGCCCGGTGCCGCCCGAAACCGTCGATGAGGTGCCCGGCGGTTTCCGTCACCGACATGATATCATTGACCTGCACACGTTCGGTGTCGCCGATAAAATTCGGCCCCATGTTCTGCCAGGTCTCGGGCTGCATCTTTTCCGTGTTGCCGATCACCAAATCGACCTCGCCCATCGTGGCAAAGGTCTCCGGCTCCGTCTGCGCCGCGCATCCGGTGACGATGATCTTCGCCTCAGGGTTTTCGCGCCGCAGCTTGCGAATCTCCTGGCGGGCCTTACGCACGGCTTCGGCGGTCACGGCACAGGTGTTGACCACCACGGCGTTCTCGACCCCATTGGCCTCGGCCAGCTCTTTCATCGCCTCGGTTTCATAGGCGTTGAGGCGACAGCCGAGTGTCGCAAAAATCGGGGGATTGGCGGACATCAGACGCGCTCCAAGAAAGACGTGTCGAACTCCGCCTGGAACACCAGCTGCGTCGGTCCGGTCATCCAGACGCCGTCCTCACGCCAATCGAGCGTCAGCCAGCCGCCATCGACCTCCATCCGCACCTTTTTGTCCGTCAGGCCGCGCACAGAGGCCGCCACAGCCGTCGCACAGGCCCCGGAGCCACAGGCCAGCGTGATCCCCGTGCCGCGCTCCCAGACACGCATTCTAATCTCGTCGCGGGCCCGCACTTCGGCGAACTCCACGTTCGTGCGCTGCGGGAAAAGCGGATCGTATTCGACGCGCTTGCCCCAACCGGCGACATCAACCGCTTTGATGTCCGGCACAAAGAACACCGCATGAGGATTGCCCATGCCCACCGCGACTGGCTCGCCCTCGAGCGGCAGGAAATCGGTATCGACGGGATGCGACAAAGGCACCTCGTCCCACATGCGTTGTGGATGGCCCATATTGACCGAGACTTCATCACTCGCACGTCGGGCGATCAAAATCCCCCGCTCGGTGCGAATCGTGATCTCGCCCTTCCCCGTCTCATCCAACATCAACCTCCCGACACAGCGCGTGGCATTGCCACAAGCGCCCGCACGCGATCCGTCGGAATTCCAGAAATCGAGATCAATGTCTGCGGCATCCGAGCTCCGAATCTCGGCCAGCTGATCGAAACCGACCCCACGATGGCGGTCGCCCACGGCGCGTGCCAGTTCAGCGGTGACAATCGCGTCCCGCCCCCGTGAATCAACAATCACGAAGTCATTGCCTAGCCCATGCATTTTCAGAAAAGGGAGGCGGCGGGAGGTGTCAAAATCCTGTTGCATGGGCGGGCATATAAACCTTGTCGGAACCTTTTCCAAGAAAATCTCAGTTTTGCGCTTGACGGTCCTGACCCACGACATTAAACCCCGCCGCACAGTCGATGAGACTGAGAGAGTGGGCCGTTAGCTCAGTTGGTAGAGCAACTGACTTTTAATCAGTGGGTCGCAGGTTCGAATCCTGCACGGCTCACCACTTTCTTCCTAGTGTGATGTCGGGTGACACCTGACTTGGCCATTTGTGACAGGTTTCTGTCCATTTGTGACAGAGTTTTTGTCCATTGAAGGCAATTTACCCTGTGAGCATGGCATTAATTCGATCAAGCTTTCGATTCTGCGCCGTCCCGGCGGTCAGTCATCATAGGGGCTTAGGCAACGCGGCGCCGATCAACGGCCCGTGCCAGCCGTCAAGCCGAGCAGTTGCTGCGCAGCCACGCCCTCTCATACACTGTCGTTCAACCGGCATCGAAGAAGTATTCGCTTCATCGCGGTAGCAATGTGGACAAAGCGGTCCTCGAAACGCGGCGACAATGTTGCAACTGAGCATTGAGACCTATTGGACTGATGATATTGGCCTGCACGCCGAGGCGCCCCTTGAGCATCATGCGAGGGACGCTACCGCAGCCCGACACTTGCTCTCCGTCTCTTCGATCGCGACTGGAACCTCGGCAAAACCGGGTTGTTTGTTCTAGGCTCAGGACCCATTGATCTCATCGGAAGGGCAGTCACTGCATCAGCCCCCGGGTAGCACGTCGTTGCACATTTCAACCTTCCAAATCCCTCCTGTGTGATGCAGGATCGTCCCATGAACAAATCCCTGAGATCTCTAACCTTTCCATCTGACGTTGACACCTCGAAGGATGACATCGATCAGGTGCTGATGAATCCGTGCCTTGCTCATTCGGTGTCCTATGACCGGGGTGTGGGGTATTTCACTTCAGGTTGGCTACAACGGGTGGCGACTGGGATCGCAGGTTTCGCGCAAAACGGCGGAACAATGAGACTACTGACCAGTCCTAAGCTTAAGCCTGAAGACTGGGCAGCGATCAAACAAGGCTCGGATGCGATCGACGACGAGGTGCTCCTCCAAGCGCTGAGAGAAGAGGTGGACGAACTTGCACAAAGCGCGAGTTCCAAACCCGTCCAAACACTCTCCTACATGATTGCCGAAAAGCTTCTGACTGTCCGCTTGGCCGTCCCAACCGGCAAGCTAAGTGGTGATTATCATCCCAAACTCGGAATTTTTAGGGATTATACTGGTGATAGTGTTGTGTTCCACGGTTCTCAAAATGAAACCGAGCAAGGGCGCAGAAATTTTGAAAGCCTTGACGTCTTCCTGAGCTGGGCGGACCCACGAGATGCCTCGCGGGTTGAGTCGCATCGAAAACGTTTTGAGCGGCTCTGGACTAACAGCGACCCGAATGTCCGATGCTTCGATATTCCCGAAGCCATCCGCGGCAACCTAGCGCAGTTTTATCGACCGAGCCGTCGCTCCGAACGACAAGACAAAGCTGATAGCAGGTGGCGCCACCAAGACGACGCGATTGAGTGCTTCTTGTCCAAAAAGAACGGTGTGCTTGAAATGGCTACCGGAACTGGAAAGACGCGAACCGCACTTCGCATCATCGAAAAGCTCACGTCTCTAAACTTAGTGGATACTGTCATTGTAACGATGCGGGGAAATGACCTGCTAGAACAATGGTTCCAAGCAATGGTGACGGACAGCGCCTACCGGATCTATCGCCATTTTGGTCAAAACCGGGAAGGGCCGCGATTTGTCGCCAGTCGCGGAAGGAGACTGTTGCTTGTTTCTCAAAGCTACTTGTCAGATTTCCTTTCCAGCGTTGATGGTACGTTAGAAAGAACTCTCATAATTTGTGATGAGGTGCATGGGTTCGGGTCTCCCGCGCAGGTCAGCTCTCTGACCGGATGGGTTTCTCCGATTGGATATCGATTGGGGCTGAGCGCAACACCAGAGAGAGAGTATGATGAAGTTGGAAACGGTTTCATCGAAACGGAAATCGGCCCAGTCATCTTTAAATTTGAAATTGAAGATGCAATTCGTAGGGGCATCCTGTGTGAGTTCGACTACACCGCCTTGGAGTACGAATTATCGGATGAAGATCGGGTGGAAATTCGAAACTTGATCAAACGACATCACGGAAAAAAAGCGGCGGGTGAAGTTGTAAGTGATGAAGCGCTCTATCGCGAGCTGTCACGTGTTCGAAAGGTTACGACTGAGAAGTTGGAGCCCTTCAAGGACCACCTAGCGGCAAACCCTGAGCTCTATGAGAGATCTCTGATATTCGTAGAAACACGAAAATACGGGGAACTGGTCCAGAGGTATCTTTTGGAAGCGGGCATTGTCTTTGGCACCTATTACGAAGGAGATGAGCCGCAGCGATTGTTGGATTTTGCCCAGGGGAAGCTCGATTGTTTGGTGAGTTGCCATCGCCTATCTGAAGGCATCGACATTAAATCTGTCAGGAATATTGTTCTGTTTTCATCTGCGCGGGCCAAGCTCGAAACCATCCAGCGACTTGGTCGTTGCTTGCGTACCGATCCTAGCAACGTCAATAAAAGAGCGCATGTATTGGATTTTATCGATTTCGGCGATGAAGATGACAGCGACACGACTGACATTAGACGTTATGAGTGGCTTGCTGAGCTGAGCGGGACGCGGAGGGAAGAACTATGAATGGTCCGGATCAGACCACGGCTGCACAAGAAATTGCAGCTGCGATCGCAGAGGCTTCCAAAAAAGTTTCTCACAACATTTCGGTTCAGCAGTCCACGGAGCGATTGCTGAATGCGACGTTAGGAGCTTTGCCTCCACCACATAGGATTGAGGGTACAATAGAACTTATCCTCGAAGAGGATGCTCAACGTGACAAGTAATAACGTTCTTGTTCTAGGTTGGAACGCAAAGGGACTGCGCGGCTATTTGCGCGATGCCAGTGTCGCTCTTGATCCGGGTAAATACAGTCACGTCCTTCTGCAAATGCCAAACGGAACGGGTAAAACCACGACGATGGCGCTTTTGCGGTCGGCCCTAACGGGCCGTCTGGATCAATCCCTTTCGATTTCAGCGTTGCAGGCTGACCGAACCACTAAGGAGGGATATTTCGAGCTCATTCTTATGGTTTCTGGAGAAAGGCTGGCGTTTCGGATTGATTTCGATTTTGAGATGGGGCGTCACTATTTCTACACAACAACCGTCCAGAGCGGTAAGCAATCTGGACACCTCCTAAGCTCAATTGATCCACCGTTAGCCTCAGCTTTGAGTCGAAGTATTGATCTGTTCGTCTTTGATGGTGAACTTGCAAAAGATATGCTCAAAGATGGCGCCGCTGCTGCGGATAAGGCGATTGAGGCGCTATATAGAACTGATTCTTTTGATGATCTTATCGGCCAAATAGAGACCCTTAAAGGTAATCGAAAGAAGCGAAACAGGGAAGTAACCACTGCTTCTGAACAAGCGGCTGTAAATCGACTTGAGCGAGAGTACATCGAAGCGAAGGACGTTCTTGCTAAGCTCAATCAGGAAAAAGTGTCGCTTGATCGTGCTCTCGAAAGAATTGACGGAAGATTAAACGAGATCGACGACCGCTGCCGCGAGTTGGGTTACGAAAACGAGGAGTTTCAGGAGAGGCAGAAGGATATTGATGATCGAAGTCGATCTGCCAGTAGTGATATCGCAAAATATTCCAGCAGTGCGATTTCGAGCTTTCGCTCCCCACTAAGTCTCCACACTTTTGTTGTCGCGAGACTAAACACCTTAAGTGAGACGCTAAAAGAAAAAAGGTTGCCGAGATCCTCTAGATCCTTTTTCGAAGATCTCGCAGTGCAAGACAGGTGCGTTTGCGGCGTCGAATTGGATGACGAGAAGCGGAGCCATATTCTTTCGCATGCTGACGACCATCTAGGTGACGAGCAAGTAAGCGTCATCAATGATATCCGTTACAAGCTTACGGACAGTGTCGATCGGCGCTCCTTCTCCGAGGTGATCAAAGACCTGAGCGATGCCGAAGATCGGCTGACCTCGGTCGGACAAGAGCGAGCGCGCCTGGATATCGAGAAAGCGCAAGCTGGCATGGAGGAAGTAGAGAGGCTCACATCTGAAAAAGGCGAGCTTTCGGCGGAAAAGGCCAGAAAAGATCAGGCTCTCCGCTTTCTGACGGATGTGCCTATTTCGCTTGATGAGGCGGACTGGAAGCGAAACCTTCCCGCTTGCCGAGAAATGGAAAAGGAGCGGAGGAAGGCGTACGAAACAGCCAGCGAGAATAATCGCTACTTTACAGCTGCGGACAAGCTGATCCTTGCAGCGAGGCGCGCGCGGAAACTCTCAAAAGAACGGCTTCAGGTGTTCGTCAAGGATCGAACAAACGTTCAGCTGGAAAAGATTCTGGACAATGAGATCATTCGTGTGTCCAGGATCGACGGCCGTCTGCATCTTGTTAACGAAGAAAACCTCCCGAAAGATAGTGCGAGTGAAGGGCAAAAGCTCGCGGTTTGCTATGCTTTCTTGACCGCCCTCTTGGCGGAAGCGCCAGCTCGGCTTCCCTTCATTGTCGACTCTCCGGCAGTCTCCTTAGACCTGGTTTTGCGGCAGAACGTTGGGGCATTGATCCCGAAGATCTTTGACCAACTTATCATTTTCGTCATTTCGAGTGAGCGTGAGGGCTTTGCCGAT
Source organism: Celeribacter naphthalenivorans (assembly GCF_020524585.1). GTDB lineage: Bacteria > Pseudomonadota > Alphaproteobacteria > Rhodobacterales > Rhodobacteraceae > Celeribacter > Celeribacter naphthalenivorans. The sequence continues at coordinate 473,883 of NZ_JAIVLK010000003.1, read as the reverse complement.
TCTTTCGAAAGGCGTGCAGACACCCAATTTATAACAGCTTCAATCGATCAATCGGACGGATCCGTAAAGATAGATGACAGCAAGAACGCATTCTTCCAATTCCAAAGCGGGAGAACATCGGTATGACACTTGATCAAAATGCTCGGGCGCGCGGATTTGTGCTCCACAAAGAGGCCCGCATATATTTCGATTATGTCGATCAGCGAATGTTCGGCCGAACAAAGTCATCAGATGCGACTCGAGGGTCACTCATCCTTTTTGATGCATATTACGCGGGGCTAATGCTTGGTCTTTCTTGCAGAAAGACGGGCACAAGTGAAATGCTCGACGGAGCAAACTTCCTTGCGAGTTATCCAAATGAGTATGAACCATACCGTGAGTATATCGCAGGATTGTTGGTAGATGCGGAAGTAACGGCCCTTCATTCTGAAGACTATTCTGAACAGCAACTTGAGAGGTCGATCGCGAAGCTTCTTCAGGTTGCCTCCCCTACGCGTTTATCGGCGGAGGGCATGCACATTTTGAATCTGTATGCCGCCGGCGGATTTGAACTGCTCAGAAGCAGAATGGGACCAAAGCCATCGGACCCATCGAATTTTCTGATCCGCTACCAGGACATACTTAGAAGTGAAATTGGGTAACGTCGATTAAAATGGAAAAAGTTTCAGATCTGCTGTGCCAGCGCGCCACGCCGACCACGGTGTCTGCCCTTTTTGGTGGTATGACACTCTTTCGCGTACCCGCCTACCAGCGTGCCTACGAATGGGAAAATGAGCAAATCGATGCGTTCATTGACGATGTGCGGCGTTGTTGGCAGCGACGAATAAATGGTGAGCGTGAACGGCATTTCTTCGGCTCAGTCGTCACTTCACCAAAAGACCCAGGCGGCTTGGTCCGCCCCAGAAGAGAAGTCATTGATGGACAGCAGCGCTTTGCCACCTTCCTGCTATTTGTCGCGTCCTTGCGCCAACATTGCCTCTCGGCTTCTGAATTATTTCGCGAGGGCTCTCCGGCGCTCGCATCAGCGTTGTCGACGATGGCGGAAACACTCTTTTCGCGCTTCATCATGAACAAAGACCTAGATTTCATGGAAACCAAGGATGTCTATCCGTTAACCTTGAATGATACTGATGATGCTGTTTTCAAAGGGCTTTTGAGAGGAGATGATGTGCAAGCACTAGCTCCGTCGCATAGGCGGCTTGCAGCAGCATATGAAGCATGTTTCGCTATGCTTCAGGAGCGGCGGGATGCCACGGGTTCGCCTGAGCGTGAATTCAATGCGCTGAACCAGTTCTACGCAAGCGCCCTCGAAGACTGGGAGGTGGTGCACATCGAGGCAAATGCCCCCGAACACGCGAGTCTTATATTTAGGGTTCTGAACAACAGAGGCTTGCCTGTCAGTGACTGTGATCTCCTGCGTGCAACCACAATGGAGCGGGCCGGTCAAAGGCTCGAGGCGGCGGAGAAAGACCAGCTGGCTGCTGCATGGAAGGAAATAAGTGGCATCGCTCCTAATCCCGATGATTACCTTGTGCTTGCCTACCAAGCGCGGACGGGGCGGCGTTTCAATATCGCCCGCACATCCACTGAATTCGAGGCAATGCACTTTGAGGAGCTCGCGAGCGGCGAGTTGCTGGGGGCCGCAGACGCCAGAGCTCTCGTCCAGAGAGTTGAAGCTCTCAAAACGGACATGCTGAAGATCAGCGCCCTCGCTGAAGGAAACATCGTTGGTGGCGGGTTGAACCTGTCACCGGTTATGTCAGAGAGGCTTGCTTACACGCTTCGTGATTTGAAGCAACTTTGGATACTCCCACTCGTCTATGCAGCCCAAAGTCTGCGCGCAGACCATCAAGAACGTTTGGTGTGCGTCCTAGAGCGGTTTGCGTTTCGCTATGGGGTGTTGGCGCGCGCCAGGATCGCCGAATACGATCGAAAAATCGGCCCGATGATCACGAAGGTTAGAGATACTCCAAACGAGTATCGCCTCGCGGATCTGGAGGCAATCTTGCGAGATCTTTTGGATCGCTATGCGACCACTGAAGCGCTGAAGCGCCAGCTTGATGGATTGGACTACGACAAGAACAAGAAGGAGCTAAAGTACCTTCTGGCTATTTCAGAGTTCATGTTGGCTTGGTACAACGGCCAAGCAAACGGCCGACCAACTGTGATGGCCCCGAATGTATCGATCGACATTCGGGCCATGACTTTGGAGCATGTCAGCCCACAAAATCCCGAAGAGGCGGGATTGGAGATGCTGCCTCATCTGCACAAGATTGGAAATCTGACATTGCTTAGCGAGGATGAAAACAACCGGGCGGGCAATAGACCTTTCCATAACAAGCGGGCGATTTTGCAGGAGTCCCGCCTGCAGATCAATCAAGTCTTGGCTGAGAATGAGGAATGGGGTGCCGACCAAGCGAGCGCGCGCCAAGAGGCCTTGACGGCGCAAGCAATGAGGATCTTCGATTTGAATTTCTGAAGTTAGGCGGCGCTCCCTACGCGGCCCTGACGAATGCCGGAAACCGCTTCGATAAATAGTTCAGCGGCAGTCTCGACTTGGTCCTTCGTCGTTCCGAAGCCAAGACCGAGGCGAAATGCGCATTTCGTTCGCTCAGTGTTGGGTCCGAACATAGCTTCAAGAACGTGCGAGTCTTGTACTGACTGCGTAGAACAGGCGCTGGAGCTCGAGAAAGTAATTTGCTTACTCAGCCGTCTCATGAGCGCTAGTGGTTCAATGCCGGGAATGGATAGGTTGACGGTATTGGGTAGGCGATTAGACTCGCCACCATTTACGAAGGCGCCTGTTTCCCGGACAAGTCGTCGCTCCAAGGTGTCGCGAAGATCAGCGATACTGGCGGCTTTCTTTAACCGCGGTTCTCTCACCTCGAAAGCTGCCGCTAACCCGATGATCCCAGGCGTATTGAGCGTGCCAGAGCGCAGCCCTCGCTCTTGGCCACCCCCTCGGAGGATTGGTTCAAGCGCGACGTGAGGGCGCCGGCGACGGCAATAGAGTGCACCCGTTCCCTTGGGGCCGTACATTTTGTGACCGGAGAGACTTGCGAGGTGAATATTAGACGACTGGACGTCGATGGGGCGGTATGCTGTCAGTTGGGTAAGGTCGCAGTGAAAGAGAGCGCCGTACTTTTCACAAAGCTGCCCGATTTCCGAAAGGGGATGGTAGACTCCTGTTTCATTATTCGCGGCCATGCAGCTGACAAGTGTTGTGCCTCTTTTAAGCTCAGCTTCAAGTGAATCGAGGTCGATCTGTCCTTGTTCGTCAACGGGGAGCACGACGATCTCGTCAGTGGCACCAACGTGTTTGGCTGCTTCGAGTACTGATGGATGTTCTGTTGCGACGGTCACGATCCTGCTACGGCCCGTCTTGTTCGTGGCTTGCATCGCACCGACAATTGCCAGGTTGTTGGCCTCGGTCGCGCCACTCACGAAGATGATGTCGGCAGATCTCGCATTGATCCCCTTCGCTACTCGCTCGCGGGCGTTCTCAACGGCAGCTGAGGCGGCAGCTCCTTCGCGATGATCTACTGCAGATGGATTGGCTGGCAATTCGCGCATCGCCGCGACGATCTTGGCGATGACCATTTCGTCTACGGGAGTAGAGGCATTGTGATCGAGATAGATTGGAGCTCGGGTCATGCGGCCTCCCCGGATAGCAGCCTGGCTGCATCGGCAGGTGTGTCGATGCGTATGGCGATATAACCTATGCCGCGGTCTATATGGCACCGCAGGCGGCGTAAAAGCTCTTCGTCGTCTAGCTCTTCGTCGTCACTTGTCTCAACAAGCGAGAGAAGGGACAGGAAAATTGGTTGATCAGATCCGAACAACGTGTACGCGTTGAATTCTTGTCCGCTCTCCTCAGGTGTAGCCATTCCGCCTACAGGCCCCATTTCCAGCGATGAGGTTAGCGCCATTCGGCACAATAGGTTTGGCGTAAGGCCGCTGCGTTGCCGCAACATTCTTAGGCGACCGGTGGCTTCTGATGACACTTTGAGTTTTGTGAAATGCATCAGGCGAGTTCCTCATACAGATCACTGACGGAGAAGATTGAGGTTCTCCTGGCCTCCGTAGTCGCTTCAAGTTTGTAGGTCCGGGCGATGTGTGGCGTAAGGCACTCGGCGAGAGGTGGCGTCATCTCTGTATCGGTGCAAAGCAAGATAACTTGGCTACTTGCCGTCGGCAGATAGTCTCTCACAATGGAGAGCCGATGAGTCTGGTCGAGCCGCGAGAAGGGGGTATCAATGACGATCGGCAATTGACGGCCGCTCGTATTGCCGAGCGCCCAAAGCATGGAAATCGCATATATCTGACGTTCTCCTGCTGACAGGCTGCTCTTCTCGATGGCAACGCCGTCAGTGCCGATCAGGATCACGCTGAAGTCGCTTGGGTCAATTTCCACGTTGGAAACCAAGGACTTCTTGCGGCTTAGGCGATTGAAACAATAAACGAATTCCGTTTGTAGGCGGTGGATCCGATCGTTCAGCAAAGCACTGCCGAAAGATGAAAGCGCGGCTTGAGCACGTAGAGCGAGATCGGAACCTCTCTCTTCTTGGGCCAGTTTCTTGAGCGCATTTTCCTCGTGCGTGAAACGGCGCTCGAGCGTGTCCAGTTCTCGCATCTTTCGTTCGATTTCTTCATCACGGAGATGCAGATCACGCTCCAGCCCTCCGAGTGTTCGCTCTGCCTCTTTTAGCTCTGCAAGGGCCTGTTCTGCTTGTCCCGTGTCGAAACCATCCAGCTCCCTCTTTAGCTTCGCTTTGAGTTCGCGATTCCGGTCAAGCTTAACCGCAAGCTGTGCCATTAGGTCTTGGCGGCCGTCACTGAGCTGACTAAGTCGTTGAAGAATCCAATCCGGCTCAGCCCAGAGGTGCACATTCCGCTCCCCACCTTCTGTGCTGACATCTGATCGAAGGTCGTCAAAGTGATCGTCAGACCAAAGGCCCATTGTTGGACGGCCGGTGCGACAGTGTTTTTCGAACGCGTCGATGAAATCCTTGATGGCGTGCGAGTAATTTCCCCGTCGTACCTCGCTGGCTTTGCGATGTAGCTTTTGCACCAACACTGGGGCCAAGCTCAGCGGCAAGAGCTCATTTGCTCCGCGCTTCAGCTGTGCGCTCAGCTCGGCCTGACCCTCTTCAGCTGAACGAAGCCTCGCAAGCACTTCTTCGCGCGAACGTGCATGACGGCCGCCTTCGCTACGAAATGCGGCTTCTGATCGCTCTACGCGCCTGGCCGCTTGATCGCACTTGCTTTGTAGTTCGGCGCGAAGATCTTGTTGAGCCGCGAGCTCTTTCTGAAGAGTTTCACGCTCCGCGAGCAAACGCTCGATGTTCCCTGATGTGTCTTGGTCAGCCCGGCGGCTAGTATAGACCGTCAAGTCAGTATGCAATTGATCGATAATGTCCAACCCGAGGAGAGAGCGAATGGCATCTCGCAGGCCGACGCTGCCGTCCTCGTCCGCAATCTCCTGGATCTTCTCCCCGTCGAAGAAGAACAGTTGGGAGAGACCAAAGGGCACCAGTTCTTCGACGTACTGAGCATATTCAGTGCGGTCCAAATCCAAGATTGGTTGACCTTCCCTTACAAGGTCCAGACTTTCGACAATCGACCTGCCTCTGGCTGACCATGCTCTGGTGACCGAGTAAGATACGTCCTGCCCATTCTCCACTCTCTCAAATGAAAGCGTGATCGCAGCGTCACGGGAAGAGGCTGTTGCGCTGATTTTCCTTAGAAGATGATCTTCGTAAGTCGACTGAGCGGTCCTTGGTCCGAGCGCTCTACGGCCGTAGAGAGCCAACCGGATTGCGTCCAGAAAGGTGGTCTTGCCGCCGCCATTGTGCCCAAGAATAGCAACGACATTGGATCCGTCTGCGGGCGTGGTCTCGAGATTGAAACTATGCTTCCCGACGTAGAGGCCAATATTTTCGAGAGTTATTTCGCTGAACTTCATCAAACTAGTCCTTCTTCCGAAGGTTCGTCCTCTTCTGTGTCGATCGCCAAATCAGCGAGCACTTCTTCTTCTGGGCGCCATTCTTTCTCGAGGATGTTGGCGATCCTGCTGTGGATAGACGTGCGGCGGCGCATCCCTTGAACCGATCGTTCAGCATCAAGTAACTCACTCAGTAGCTGCAATGGAACTTCGTGCTCATCGCAAACCTGCCGCAGGATGTCACCGTCTCGCGACGAAAACTCAAAGTCATCCGCTTTATGAGCGAAAAGGTCTTTGCCTAGTTCTTCCTTCACGATCCGATATGCGGTGTTGCTCCAATCTCCCAATTCTCTGCGCCAAATGCGTTGAATTTCATGGATTTCGACTTCATGGATGAGTGTCGGCGCAGGCTCGCCCACAACAAGGTTGGCGGCTTCTTTCTGGGCTTCAAGCAGTCGCTTTAAAACTTCCTGACGGAACTCGAACTTGTACGGGCCTGGTATCAATCCATCGCCAGAACGATTGAGTGTGACCCGTCCTGTTCGCCTTCTATAATCACGGACAACTTTCTTCCGTTCCGGGTCAAGCGTTTCAGCCAGAAAGTCGCGGACTTCCAACAGCGGTTCAAGCCACTCTTCGCCGTTGTCGACCATCGCTTCCATAGCTTTATCTTTTGTTACGACGGTGCATACCCAGCATCCAAATCGCGAATTGCCGCAACTTTCTGTATTTTTATCGACCACGAGCGGGCATTCGCCTGCTTGAGCGTTGCGGTACATTTTCAGAAGTTGGCGGTTGTCCGCACCCCAAGGAGAAGGGGTTTGGAGAATATAATCCCACACATCGTCGACCGAGAGTGCTTCGATTGGTGTGAAAACAAAAGCGCCAAGAAGCGAGGAGTGTCTTGAAAACAGGCTCCCCTCCAATTTATGAAGTGCAATGACTTGTGCGCGTGTTGCGCTTTCTGCGCTTCGCACGCCGAGGACCATGACAACTTCGCCAAACTCGGCGACGCGTTGCTTGATAAAGGCATTCGCGGGATCAATTTTCAGACGTTCAGTACACCATCGAAACCGCCGCGAAGGCGCGGGATAGCCACGTCCTATGAGATTAACCCAAAAGCTATCGCCAACATCTGGTAGGACCTTATGTGCCGTAATTGGCATTCCTTGTGCCTTGGCGGAGCTATTTATCCTGGCGAGCGCCTCGTCGATATAATCCACAATCACCGGTGTTTCCACCAATGTGTCCGAGCTCAATACGTAAATCGGCTTCTGCCGCTCTGGTGCTGGTAGTGCTTGTAACGCCCGCCAGATCATCTGCAGTGCGCAAGTCGAGTCCTTTCCGCCACTATATCCAATGACCCAGGGTCGATTATCGTTGCAATAGGCGACTCTGATCCGCTCCTCTAGTGCGTCGAAGGTGAGAGGGGTGTTAATCATATTGGTGTTTTTGTCTTGGCTCATGCGGCAACCTGACCCTGTGCATCGATTGCAGCTTTCATTCTGGGCTCCAATGGCAAACCGACTGTTTCAAACAAGACGGCGGCGCCAAGCAGAACGCTTCTGCGTTGCCCATTCATACGCGCGTCGTTCATTACCTTACCCTCCCAAAGGGCCGCATTGCGCCGTGACCAGTCTAAGGATGACAGTGATTGTAGCTTCTCGGCCCATGTTACAGGAAAGGCATCGATCAGCGCACCACCGAGAACACCGAAGGACTGCAGCAAAACACCATGGGAGTGCACTGTATTCTGCCGAAGGTCATGTGCATTCAGGCTACCGCCGTCCAGTCTTTGCCAATCATCCATAATGTCATAAAGCGAATTCCAGAACCGCACGACCTTATCGAGCGTAGAAGCGCCAAAGCGATCACCTGCAGGGCCGACCATCCACTCATGCGCTTGCTGCAAACTTGAAAGGGTGTAGAGTTTCGTTGTTCGGTTAGAGAGAGATTTTTTTTCGAGTTCGAGAAAGCGGTTAAAGAATGGGACTTGGCGAAACACTTCAACGGAGAGACCTGCAAGAGGATCACGCTTGTCGTAAAGAATGTTAAGTGAATTCGAGGGACGCACCGCATTCATATTTAAATCGGCAAACATTTGCTGGCTTCGTTCCAGGCCACGATCCGCAAATATAACAACCGATATTGTTTCGTTCTCTAAAGCAGGCCGTGTCTTCAAGGCATCTTCGATAGCCGCCCGGCGATGCTGACCGTCGTTTAGGATAATACGTGCATCCATAGCAAAACTGAGAGTCCCGACATTTTTTAGTGCACCGTCACTGCTGGCGGGCGTGAATGTGAGATCTCCATCGACAGAAGCGCAAAGGGAGGACAGAATATAATTGTCCCAATTTTCCGCCAGATAGTTCGCAATTTGCGGAACCCTCGCTTTCGACAATACACGTTGTGCGCGTAGATCGGGCGGCAGATCGTCTCCGTCGAAGATGAAAAGGCGAGGAACCATTTTCATTGGAACCATGACGGTGTAGTAGGCAGTGCGAGACTGCACACCGCGGATCGCTTCAAAGGTCAGTTCGTTTGCCATAGGCACCTCCTGAACGGAAGTTAGTGGAAGTCAGGCTGGAAGTCTATGGGGCTATTTGGTGCTTGAGCCGCTGTTTAGATGACCCGTGCCGCATCTAGCCGTTTCCGATAGGCACAATGCAGGAGCTGATTTTTGTGTGGGTACCCGACGCTGCAACGCGTTCTAGGGGTATATGTAGCTGGGCGAAGTCAACGCCTCCAACAGTTTCCACACTGTTGCGTCTTTAGGCGTATCAGACCTCCAGCACACAGGCCGGATCGAACTCAGTCCCTTCCCCAGGATACCCCCGCTGGTTCGTGACAAAGCGGATCGGACCATGATCTCCCTCGCCGGTCCAGGCTTCCCCCTCATGGCTATGGCCCCAGATCCATGTATGGATGTCAAAGCCCCGGACCTCGTCCCAAAGGTCACTGGCAAAGGCGTTGTTCAGCGCGCGGTTTATGTTGCTTCCGACAGTTCGCCATGGGGCGATCAACTCACGGACGGGCATATGATGGGTCATGACGACCGTTTTGCCATCATGGGGCTTGCTCAGCTCAGCAAGTATGGCCTTCTTGTCTTTTGCGTGCTGCCTTCGCATGTGATCGAGCGTAAACTTGGCCTTCGGCGTGGTTCGGATCGCGCGATAATCCATCATCTGGCTGGAGACCATGATTTCGGCCAGATAGTCGAACTCGGGATAAAGTTGCAGATCGGTCCAGAGAGGCGCGCCGATGATGCGCACGCCCGCGATCTCGGTGGCCGCGCCATGCAACACACGGATGTCGAGGCCCTCAGCGCGGAACGCCGCAAGTTGGCGCTCTTCCTCCGCCAACAGCTCCGACCAGATCGAACCGTAGGGTTCGTGGTTGCCCCAGATCGCCACGACCGGGCAGCCATACTTGCGCGCCGCCCGTGCTGGGATTTCCAGATGGCGACCCATCGTATGGGTGTCGCCCGCGATCAGCACCCCATCTACACGTGCAGACAGGTCGGGCAAGTCGAAACCTTCCCAGAATTCATCATGCAGGTCACTCCAAACCAAGAAACGAGGCATCAGTATTACTTTCTCATCACATCAGGACATTCTCTCGCGCCGAAAGGAGGCTTGCCATCCTTATTCCCACGCCATGGGCCGTCGAACTGTTTTTCGTAAGGCACGTCATCTGCTGCCAGAGCAGACTTGCGCTTCGAGCTGTCGATCCAATGAGTTTCCATGAGAGGGCTTCCTATTCCTTACGGTGCCAAATCACATCCGAGACGTCTACCTTGCGGGCCTTGAGCAGGAGGAAGACGCCTACGCCCACAAAAGGCATCCCCCACCAGTTCATGCCCTTGCCGTCTATGAAGGCAAGCGCAAGCCCGATGAATATGACGACAGCCGCCGACCAGTAGACCTTCAGGCGCTTGGCCCATTCGGGTGTCGTGTCCTTGGTGGCCAGACAGTTTGGGCAAACATCTGCCCGGGCGTCCATCTCGGTGTAGCAGAACGGGCAGGTCTGGGTCTCAGATGCAATGTCGGTCATAGCCTCACAGGTCCATATCGGCGGGTGCGACCGGCGCGTCGTCCGTCAGCGCCTCGATGATCTGACGATCCACCTCGGCCACATGCTGGCGGATCAGGTCGAAATCGGTCAGCGAAAAGCTGACGGTTGAAGTCTGCGCACCGCCGTTGAAGCTGACCGAGAACAGCGCCGTGCATCCCGGCATGATCGGTGTTTCGCGGTGCTGGCGGAAACGGTACTCGGCTTCGCCACTGAAGCCGCCTGAACAGGGCCGATACTGTGTCGTCTTGCGGGAGCCAAAGCGATCCACAGTCGTGATCTCGTGCAGCGGCTGACCGTCAAGATCGGGAATAAAGCCGTCATCCCCCCAAGCCCAGGTCGCACCGTAGGCCGTGCGTTGCGACGGCGAGCCATAGCGTTCCTCCAACTGCGCTATTAACGCGGCAGGTTCGGGCAGGTTCTCGTTCGGCTCGCGAATTGTGCGCCGGATTTGCAGCACCCGCCCGCCCATGGCCTCGGTCGCCAGCGTAGCGGTGATCTCGGCATAGGGATCGCGGCCCATTCGGGTGTGCAGTCCCACGCCCTGCGTCACCAGCTTCTGGTCAAAGGTCAGAGCAAAGGCGCGCCCCTCGCCATTCTCGACCCGCAGCGCGACCTGTTCGGGCACGAGGATCAGCATCATCCGCTCGCCGAACATACTGGCCGCGTCCATCGCCTCCGCCCCCGGTTGAATGTCGAGGATGGCGTAGGGGTAAGGGCGCGGCTCCGGCGTCAGCGTTTCGGTCAGTCTGTCTTGGGCGTGGGCGGTAATGGGCAGAAACGTGGTGACAGCGGCAACAACACCACAGAACACTAAGCTACAAGAAAATCTCTTCATTTCGTTACTCGTCATGTCGTCAGAAGATGCCACAAAAGTGGCGATTACATATTATAGTTGATAACATTAAAGTATGTAAACCGCGACCTTGGCGCACATGGATATGCGCAAACTGGTCGGTCGGAATTTTGCACGCCTGCGTCGGGAGAAGGGCCTGACACAGGAGCAGATCGAGGAGCGTTCAGGCCTTAGCCAGCAGTACCTGAGCGGCTTAGAGAGGGGTAAGCGCAACCCTACAGTGATCACCCTGTACGAACTCGCACAGGCACTTGGCGTTAGTCATATCGAATTGGTGCAGCCCGACGCTTCTGCGCAAGATTCATAATAACAATTTGTTTTGAATGGCTTTGTGAATTGGTTCTTCAACGATGAAGCTTTTCAGAATACCAGTTGCCGAGCGCATAGCTCAACATTTCGCCCCGTTTCCCCTTGGAAATCGCAAACTTCGCCTCCAGGGCGCGGTTTTCCAGACAGGCATTCTATAGCGCAGTCAATTTATCCGCTTTTCGTGTCTGTTTTCTTCGTCTGAAGGCTAAATAAAACAGACATACACACACAACATATAGAATATAATTCGAATAAATGGACAAAATCAACTATATGTTGCGATGTCAAATAAAGTGTGCGATTCGATAAACGAATCAGCAGCGAGGCAACAATGCCAGAAATCAAAAACCGACATGAATGGTTGAAGGCAGCCTTGAGAGAGCGTGGTTCTTCATTTTCCGAGATTGCTCGTGAACTTGGGGTAGGCGCCTCCTCAGTCGTCCATGCAGCAAAGCGACGGCACGTCTCAAAACGCATTGAAACTGCAATCGCAGCTCATCTCGGCAAAGACATCGAAGAAATCTGGGGCGAGTCCGGAGAACCACTTCAGGAAGGTAGACACCCATGACCTAAAAAACCAACAGATACCCAGAAAAGCCAAAGGCCCGGAAGCGGTAACTTCCAGGCCCTTTGTGAAGATCAATGATCCCCAGTTGTTGGCCCATTGATCATCTTTTCCGGAACAAAAGTCAAACAAAAACGCGTGCAGGCGACTGCTCGCGACCAACTTTTGTACGCAAGGAAAACACCAATGAATGCCATTCAAGGCGCGGAGAACAGCTCCGGCGTCACCCTCCCTCTCATGTCGCGCGCCGCACGCAAGGTGGCAATGCGATCCAGGTTCAGCTGTCGCGGTTGGACAACGGTAGCCAGAAAACACGATGGTCATCGCTTCCAGATCCAGTTCGAAAGTTTGTTGGAACTCCTGACGATACATATGGCGACAACTCGCCCGAATTTCGCCGACCTGATCGAGCAACCATTCGAAGTGCAGTTCATCGACGCATCGGGGAAGAAAGGACGCCACCATATCGACCTGTTGGTCACATTGACGGACGGACGCAGGCTGGCTGTCGCTGTGAAACCTGCGGCTAAAGTTACGGACGTGTTTCGCGAGAAACTTGGGGCTATAAAACGGCATCTACCTAGCGAACTCGCCGACGACCTGATCCTCGTCACCGACCAGAGCTTCACCCGCGCGCAAGCGCAAAATGCGCTTCGGTACATTGAGTTCTCGAAACATGCCGACCAAGAAGCAGATCGTGCCCTCACAGACGCGCTGGAGAAGCGCAAAGGGATAGTGAGTATGGCCGATCTTGCGACCCTGACAGGCCTAGCTGGTCGTGGATATCGTGCGGCTTTTCGTGCTGCGTTTGAGGGGCAAATACAGGTCTTGAGCGAAGGCCTGATCGGCGAGCATAGCCTAGTGAAAGCGAGGGCGGCATGACAGTTTTCCCGCTTCCCAAAACTCGTCCCATTATGCGGGCGCTCCGTCCGGGGTCCACGGTGACAATCGGCTCAACCTCATATGCGGCGGAAGCGTCCGACTACAGCGGAACCACGCTACGCAGGCTCGATGAACCCGCGGTGGTTGAGTATTTCACATGGGAGGACATTGCTTTGTTGCGCGAAAGCGGGCGGTGGCAATACACGCCGCCACCTGCCCACAACAACACACCGGCTACGACCAGCATCGACCTCACCCTTTTGTCACCCTCAGAACGACACCGGGTTGTTTTTCTAGGGCGCATTCTGACCGCAATCTACGAACTCGAATGCCAAAGTAAAGTCACATTGACAGATGAGGGACTAGCCAAGGCCTTAGAGGAAGTAGTTCCAAATATTACCAAGGGGTTGATCAATCAACAATTCCCCGTTCGTCAGCTAAGATTCGGCGATCATATTGCAGTTCCACAGCCCCCCTCCACCAGATCCATTCGACGGCACTATCGAAAGTTCGTTCGATCCGGATTGGATCTTCGTGTTCTAGCGCGGAAGCGGCAAGCTGAGAAGTGCACGAGTAATTTTGAACCAGAAGTCGAAGATCTCATCCAAGCGGGAATCCGCGAGTTCGGCAAACTGGGCGGAAGCGACGCTCGCGCCGTCGCGACCAACACCAGAGGTATGATCAAAAAGACCAACGCTGCGCGCGAGGCAGACGGGCTTTCGGCACTGACTATTCCCAGCCTTCGCACCATCGAGCGCCGCATTGCGCAGCTTGACCCGTTTGAAATGATAGCGCTGCGCGAGGGCATTGATGCCGCCCGGAAGAAATTTGCATCAAGCGGCCTTGGCATTCAAGAAATGGCACAGTTTCCCGGGGAACGCATAGAGATCGACGAATGGGAGGTCGATCTTCGGACGCACTTTTCGCGGATTGGTCTTTTGCAAAGGCTACCGCGTGAGATCCGCGATCAGATTCCGCAAGGCCGACGCTGGCTATATGCAATCATAGACTGCGCCACCCGATGCATTCTGTCGCTACTGGTGGTTGATAGACCGAGCGCAGAAGCAGCCATGCGGGCATTGCGGATGGCGTCGGTCGACAAGACCGATTACGCACGCGCCATTGGTGCGCAGTCCTCATGGTCTTTTTGCGCAGGCTTCTCAATGGTTTGCGCGGACACTGGCGCAGCGTTTGTTTCGACGGACTTTAGTAGTGCGGTGAACAGCCTGCGCGCCACGATGCTACATCCGCCAGTAAAGATTCCGGAGATGCGCGGACATAACGAACGCTTTTTTGGGAACTTGAGCCAAAACCTGATGCCCCACCTGAGCGGGCGTACGTTTCACAATCCGGTTGCGCGCGGCGACTATCCGACTGAGGAACGCACAGCTCTGGACGATGAAGATCTGACCCGAGTTCTTTCGCTCTATGTCATTGACTATTATCACAACCGCCCACACCGCAGCCTAAATGGTCAAACGCCTGCCAGCCGCTGGCGCGAGCTGGAAGAGCAATTTGCAGTAAGTGAACCAGCCGATATTCACACCCTTCGCGCAGCCTTGGGTGTGGAATTCTCTCGAGTCCCCTCGAAAAAGGGGATCGAACTGTTTTCGCATCATTATTCTTGTGAAGCGCTGCGCCAACTTTGGACTAAAGGCCGTAAAGCCGCACTTCGTGTCAAAGCCGACCCTGCTGATATTGGCGCAATCTCCATCGAGATAGATGGGAAATGGGAGACAGCAGAGGCTGTTTCCGCCAAACCGCTGTACGGGGTTTCGCTGAGCGAATGGACCGAAAAGTTCCGGGCGATCAAACAGCGCCATGCTCATGAGGCGGAATTGTCGGAGCCGATCCGAACGCGAGCGGTCGAAGAAATTTGCGCGATCGACAAGGCTGCTCGCATCCGCGCAAGTGTTCTTCCCGGGGAACCATCTCACAAGCAGATCCAAGCCATTCAGGCGAACTTGTTTAACGGCACAAGCTTCAGAACCGGCCCCGCGATCCTCGAAACACCTGCGGATGACTTTTTCGGGCAACGGATCATGCTGCCAGAGGAACATCTCGAGGTGCCTCAGGACACCGGCCCAATAGCGGCCCCAACAGGCGCAGAGGATGAGCAGAACAGCCCCGACGATACGGACGAAAATGACTGGGGGTTCGACGATGAATGATCAAGATTTCACAAAGGCATCAGGTGGTCTGGATGATATCGACAGAACACTTGCCAGCCTCCGGTCCCGGTTCTTCACCCACCGAAACTATCACGAGCTGCAAAGCGCGTTCACCCGGCTCATCAAGCGCCGACGGGCGGATCTGGAGCTTGGTGGCCAAAAAGAAGCGCACGGTATCGCCGTGATAGGCGATTCCGGCTCGGGCAAAACCACGGCGGTCCGGCGGTTGTTCACCACCTATCGTGATCTTCAGATACTGGAGCCTGGGCTCGAGAAGGCCGAAGCGGTCAGCATGAGTATCCCATCGCCGGCAAGCGTCAAGTTTGTCGGCCTTGCCTGTCTGAACGTGCTGGGATACCCGCTCCGCCGCGACCGAACATCAGCAATTATTTGGGATTTGGTCCATAACAATCTTCGCCTGCGACAGACCCTAGTTTTGCATTTTGACGAGGCGCAGGATCTTTGCATCAACCAGAACGCGCGCGAGATGCAGGCGATGATCAACACATTGAAAGCGTTAATGAACCACCCGGTCTGGCCCGTCAGCGTTATCCTGAGCGGCATGCCGCAACTGACGGCGCTGATAAATGAAGACCCGCAACTGGCCCGGCGCTTCTCGCCGGTCCAGTTTGAAAAGCTCGATGCGGCTCAAGACACCCAGCCCGTTTTGAAAATGGTCGCAGGTTATGCCCAAGCGGCCCATCTCGCGATGAACACTAATGTGCAGGAAAATCCTTTCGGCAGACGGTTGATCCATGCTGCCGCCGGTGAGTTCGGCCTTACGGTCGAACTGCTGCTGGATGCCATTGAGATTGCCATGCGGGAGGGGGCTTCCGAACTGAACGCTTCTTGTTTCGCTCGCGCCTTTGCGCGCCGCTCCGGCTGCGCGGCGGATTGCAACCCGTTCCTCAGGGAGGACTACACGGCCATAAATGCCCGTCTACTCTTGGCTGGCCGAACGCCGGAGGAAGATGTCGTTGAATTTGGGGCGAAACGGAGGCGCAAATGACCACCCTGCTTCTGACGCTGCCCGCCTTTTCGGGTGAACCAGCCATCGGCCTGGCCTCCCGTATCGCCATGAAACACGGCATCACCCACGTCGCGGATTTCGTGAGTGATCTCGGCGTGAACTGGCCGCATTTCCAAAATGGTCGGCAGTCTGCCATAGAAGAGTTCGCTGATATCGTTGGCGCAGATTGTGGGCTTCTGGCGCGCGAGAGCTTTCAGCCTCGGCCAGAAGGACGTTTCAGTTTTCGCGGTCACCTTCTGGACCGCCCCATGGCCCACCGTCGCGCGGTACGCCTGTGTCCGCGATGCGTTGTGGACGACGATGGCCGAGGTGGGCGATTGGAACGGCACAGTAGAGCGCACTGGCAGCTTGCCCAGTTTCGAACCTGTCCGATTCATGGGGCACCCATCATTACACTGCCACGCCCTTCTTCATTGCGCTACGCGATGGATTTTGCCCAAATCGTTGACAACAAATTTGAATTCATACGGCACGAAGCCGCGACCGAGACCTTTCGAACCAGCCATTTCGAGACCTGGCTGCTGACCCGCCTCGAAGGGCAGAAACCCGACCATTGGTTCGATAATCTAGCGATCAGTGTCGTTGCCCAGTTCTGTGAGAAAGCGGGGGTAGCGCTTTGCTTCGGAGCACAGGCGTCTCCGGGGCAGCTGACGGAAGACCAGCTTGCGGCGGCGACAGGGGCAGCCTTTAAGCGCCTGACTTCATCCACGCAGGGGTTCCAACCGCTCCTCTGCGAAATATGGAAAAATTGCCCGTCTTCGCGCGGCGGATATTATTCCAACTTCGGCAACCTCTGGCGTTGGCTCCTCACGGTCCAATCCGATCAACGCTATGAGCCGCTTGTGTCTGAGGTTGCAGAATTTGTTTTCGACAATCAACCGATCCCTGCCGGTACATTTCTGCTGGGGCAAGAGTGCAGAGCGCGCAGATGTCATTCGGTGAACAGCGCTGCGGCTACTTTTGGTTTGAACACCTCCCGAACCGTTCGGTTGCTCAAGAAGATGACGGAGAAGGGCAGGATTTTGTCGGTGGACGAGGTGGAGCCATTGCTTTCGACGCTTGCGTCTCATCTACCACGGGTGAAGGCCGCCAAGCGGCTTGGCGTGACGCCTGATATGTTCGACCGGTTCAAGCATGTTGGTTTGGTGTGTCCCGTCTTCAGTACCGAAAACGTCGCGGACCTCTACTCACAGCACAATATCGACGACCTGAGAAACGCGGTCTTTGGTCAGTCGGTTCTGGTCCAAGGGCCACCGCCCGGTTGTTCTCGGATCGCGGCAGCGGCCAGCGCCGCCTCAGTCAAAGCCGAGGAGATCATCTCGATGATCGTGGAGAAACAGCTCAGTTTCGTGGGGCGGGAACAAGGCGCGCACAGGATCTGCGATCTTTACGTGAATCGTGAAGAGCTTCGTGATCTCGCCTACGGACCCGCGGCTTGGCCACCCGAGGGCTGGCTGACCATAGAGCAGTCGCGAGCCGCGCTCCACCTAAACACCGAGACAATCGCCTGGTTCATGCGCCAGGGGCATTTACCAGCACGGCGGCATTGGAACGAGCGACAACGACGGCACAACAGGTTGATTGCAGAAGCGGATCTTGCCGTATTTTCTGATCGGTATGTTTCCCTCGGCGCTCTTGCCGCCGAGGCTCGTATTCAGGCCAATCATGTCGCTCGCCGGTTGGAACGAAAGGGGATCATGCCGATTGATTTCCCGCCAAATCTAAACAAGGTTTTCCTGCGGGACGAGGCGCAGCCTGCCGAGCACGTTGGGCGCATCTCGTCCGTGAAACCAAATTGAATCGGAGACAAGCATGAATCTTCTTAAAGATCACTTGAAATACGTCCATACCGTCGTCCATTCGACTTTTTATATATAGCAATTACTTACTTCTCAGATCAGCCATGGATGCCATGGCTACTGATTATTCCATACACGTTCTTCGCCCATATTACGTTTCCGGGCTTTCAAGCGAAATCAGAGGAAATCCTTGTATGGTTTTTCGGGCTTCCACTTATTTCTGCGATAAGCGGTTTTATGGCTTTAAAAATAAATGGCATGCCTGATGATCCAGTCGTGTTGGCATTGGTCTATGTGGTTTTTGCAGTATATCTTTTTTCGAACATTATCGCGCTTGGCATAAGGGCCGCCCCTATTGCAATAAATGCCCCCGGAACTCGTCAAGCGTTTAAAAAGCAGCCAATTCACTTTTTGCTGCTGCTCTTTTTCGGACTCATTACACTTTTGGCATATGCCGAAACGATTTAGGTTATCTACATAGCACTGCCTGACGAAGCGCCCTAATAGGGCGCTTTTTTTTTCGTCTCAGGATAATCTGCAGAAATATGAGGAAATGGACAACGAATCTGTCACCAATGGACAAAACGGTGTCACTTATATTGGTCCATATTTAATAATTTCAAATACTTACCGAATTTTTGATGGACAAGTTATCTGTCACCCGACATGTGACTAATCAGGATTAGTTTCCTTTTTAGCATGGTTTGCTTCCTTTTTCGTCAAAAGAGCTTTCCTCTGGAGGAACCACGCCGGGAGCGGGTAAGGCCGCGTGTCGCTTGATGCTGCCCTCTACAGGTTGGAGGTGCGCTTTGCGCAAATCTGGCTGGGGACCGCTATCCGAATCCAAAGCACCGGTTGTCGTCTGCGATGCGACATGAGGTGACGGGACGGTCGCCCTGAATCAAATGACCATGCTGCAGTCAAAGTCTTTTTGGATATGCCAAGGTCGGCTCTGGGCCGGAAGTACATGATTTAGTGCTTCGGTATTGGCGCGTAACGCCAATATGGCCTAGGTTTCTAGTCTCGGAAGGCACCAAATGCGGGGGCGACACCCGATTGCCCTTTATACAAGGTATTACGCCTGTACTCGTAATCCACTTTGGGGGCTGCTAACGACAGGTACAGTCGCTAATCGGGGATCATTTGTTTCGAAGATCCGGACACAATCGTTCCACCATGGCTGGTTGTTGAACCAACGTAAGCCGTTTGTTTTCCGTCAGTTATGCAGCTTGATGAGCCAGACGTGATGGTAGCACCACATCCAGTTACATCTCCTACACATGCAACCGGCAATCCGTCACAGGTGGATTTGGAGGCAACACTTACAATCGCGTTGCTCCCGTGAATTGGGCAAATGTGTTTGTCCCCTAAGCATGCCACAGGTTTCATGTAATACCGATCCTAATCTTATCCAATTTCAATGAATGATTTGCCATTGCCCAGCCTGCTCTTTCCAAAAGTAAATGAAAAGGCTGGCTTCCTGTTCTGCTTCGGGATTCCAATATCGGATTGGAAGAGGTAATAAAGCAGCAAGCCTGCCATGACCATAAAGCTGCACCTTGCTTTCATCGGCATCGAACGGACGGAGCGTAAACCCAGCGTCTCCGGAAAGTAACGCCTCATAGCCGGAGGTATAATATTCCGCGTCGCTGGCGCCAACGCCCCCGGCAAGACGATGGATATAGGGGGCCAAAGCCATTTGAGCGGTGCGTCCTCCCTCTGCAAGCGCGGAATGCAGCTTCATATATTCACCAGAAAGTTCTCGTCGTAGTTCGGGCGTGACCTCAAGAACCTGCGCGGACTGCCAAGCGTCCTGCGGGAAATCGATCATCACCTCTGCTGTCATCGACCATGTGTTCCAACCATCGGTTGTGCCATCGCCAGCCGTTTGGTGTATCTCGGCGATTTTGACCAGCGGCTCCCCTGAGCCAACCATCTGTGTCATTTCGAGCTTGCCCGGATCATTTTGCGAAACAGCTACTATTACATCAAAAACAAAATCCGATCCCTGAAACAGCTCGGGTATGGTTCCGGCTGGCCAGGAATGCAGTCGAAGATGAAGGCCTGGCGTCCACTCTGAGTTCGGTTTGAACTGTACAGCGAAAGATATGGTATTCTGGCCTTTGGTAAAGGCCTCATTCAATGTCAGCTGCGTTGCGATCTGCGCGTCAGTGCTCAGAGGGGCCTGCGGATCCAGGATAGGCACATCATTGACACGGAAATCGAGCGCGGCGGCGCTTAGATCCAGATCAATCCCAAGCACTGTTTCCGAAGGGGCGAGTTCGTTTGCCAATGAAGGCGCAGCAAAGCCCCCAAGAGCGGCGCAAACATAGGCCAAGATCACGAAAGCTCTCAGAGGAACGCGATCTCCCGTCAATGGATGATTTGCCATTGCCCAGCCTGGTCTTTCCAAAAGTAAATGAAAAGCGTAGCTTCATCGTCCCACTCACGATGACGAAACTTGAGAGGGATTGGAACAAGTGCCGCCAAGCGTCCCTCCCTGAAGAGTTCAAGATGCGACCCTACGGCGGAGTACGGAACTGGATCATAGTCGCTCTGCGGACCGATGACAGGATCGAGCGACATTGCCGTATAGGTCTCTGTGTCGAGCCCTTGCGCCGCAGACATATTGCTCAGAAATGGCCACAAAGCTTGCCGGTATAGCGCACTGTCTTTTTGGGAAAGAATATGAAACAGACGCTGATATTCATCTCTGAGACTTTGCTCGGTATCTGGCGTTGCAGACAGGATCTGTCCTTGTTGCCATGCGAATTCGGACAGCGGCAGAGCGACCTCTAAACGTAACTGATAGGTGTTCCAGCTTTCCGGTAGGCCATCGCCTGAGATATGCGTTAATTCTCCTGCTTGTAGTACCTCCTGCTCAGAATGGCGTTCTTGGACTTCCACAAGATACCTGCCCTCAGGTGTCAAGACAGGTTTGAGTTCAAAGTCAGACACCAACGGTCTGTTTTCACCAATGCTTGGCCAACTGATGCCCGTGTAGGCCCCTATCGCAACTTTAAGTGAAGGGACGACGACCGGATCCGATGAAGGGGTAAAGCGCACACGAAACGTCATCGTGTTATCGCCGGAATGAAACGCCTGATTGATCGGAAACTGTGTGTCGAGAGTTTGTGAGGCCGTTATCGGAGCGGCAGGATCAAAAAGGGGCACCTCTTCCACACGGACATCCACCGCACCCGAGGTAACGGACAAATCCATGAGGATCGCAGTGTTACGCAAGGCTATCTCTTCGGTTTCAGCCGTGTCGGGCACAAGAAACGCCATTCCAAACAGCATGATGCCGAACACATAATGGCCCCACTCAACCGTGCGTTTCTGTACCAATCTCAATGAATGATCTGCCACTGCCCCGTCTGGTCCTTCCAGAAGTAAATAAGTAACGCCCCTTCCTCACCATAGGCTTCGTTTCGATAGGTCAATGGCATTGGGACGAGCGCAGCGAGCCGACCATTCCCATACAGGCGGAGTTCAGATTTCGAGATGTCGAACGGGAGAAATTCCGTACCGCTTTCAGGCCCGAACATCGGACGAACGTTCAACTCGATGAACTGTTCCAAGCTTACGCCAAATGCAGCGGCTTGCCGCGTGAAATAGGGCGCGAGAGCTTCGTTCATACCGTCAAAACCTTGGGCAATGTGCGCATGAAGCTTTGCGTATTGTTCAACAAGTTCACGCTGCATCTTTGCGTCCGGAGTGAGGAGTTGCCCCTGCATCCATGCCAGTGGCGGCAAGTTCAACCCGATATCAAGGGTCAGCCCGAACATGTCTCCTTCGTCGGTCGATGCGATGTCCCCGGCCTGTGATGCTGTCAGGTACTCCTGAGCTGCATATGTTACAGAGAACTCGCCTTCCGTCGCATCCGTTTCAAGGCGATATTGGACATCTATTGCAAAAGCTCGGTCATCAAAAGGCATCGGAAAATCGGCTGCGGGCCAATACCCAAAACGTGCATGGGCATGTTGGTCCCAGCCAGGCGATACTTCGGCGTTCGGGACCACCGACAGAGTGACCGAATTTTCACCCGAAGCGAAGGCACTGTTCAGTGTCATTGTCGTTGAAAACGGCCCGTCTGCCCCGAGCGGGAACGATGGATCTGCGATCGGCACATCATTCACGCGCAGATCAAGCTGCACACCAGAAAGAGAAATGTCCATCCCAAGGGCGGTTTGGGCGGGGTCACGTTCATTTGCCATTGTTGAACCTCCGATTGTGCTGATGAGAACGGTGAAAAGCAGCTTAAAAATAGGTTTCATACAACACCTCCGGCTTGCGAACGACGACTTCGCCATTTACCGCACGAGAGCTATAAAACATTGCCTTTGCTTGTGAAGAGTAGGTGATTTTAATCCCATCCCATTCCGACCTGACATTCAATTTACTGTCTTTCATCTTTTCTTTCTGTTGTGCAGTCAGTGTTTTGAGGACGACCTTGATCGAGGATGCCGCTTTTCCAGACGCGCTTAAGGAACCGCTTATTCTGTAAATACGCCCTTCGGCTTCTACGATAGCGACGATAGCTAACCCCAGAGATCCACCCACTTCTCCTGTGCCATCCCATTTGGATGAATTGACGGCCCGCTTCAGATTTACTGTTCCGGTCCCTATTTGACCTGTGACTTCCAAAGTGACACCTGCCTTCGCAACAAAGTGTGCCGGGCCATCTTTGCTCCCCAACCCGTTCGCCGCCGCCTCACGGGCTTTCTTCAAAGCCGTAGCAAGACCGGATGCTGCGCTTGCCTGCGCCGCCGTCAAAAGTGCATCAATGATATCGAGCTTGGCTTCGATCCCGATCAGAGGGGCGAAGCCCATTGTCACATTCGCTTCGATCCCTACGGCAGCCGGATCGGTGGGATGCTCCACCAGCTTGAATTTACTCGTTCCGAGATTGACCTTGTGGAACACTGAAATCGACGAATGTGTGGATTTTTCGCTGGTTCTCGATCCTTCACCCGTCAGGTCCTGAAGTTTGGACAGCGTCTTGTCGAGGAAAGGAATAAGGGATTTGGAATGATTTTCCGGATCGGTTTTGCTCTCTCCCTTGCCATCGATGGAAAAGGTAGATGCGCCGAAAGTACCGTTGAGCTTACCGGTCAAAGCCACGCTGGGAACAAAGGTAAAGTCCGTGTAGTAGGTGCCTTTGATCTCGTAGCCAAAACTTGCAGCCGTCCATTCGAGTTTGGGATAAACCTGAAGCACGCTGTCGAACGTCGTCTCGCCACTGCAAGTGTCGAGCTTTAGAGAATAATTTGTTCCAAGTTTCTCCAGATCGCCAAACAGTGTGTGCTTTGTGGCGTTGACAAATCTTTCGATGTCCGTTTGTCCAAGATCGGTATTTCCGGGATAAGACATTTGAATTTCATAGTCTTCTTCGGTCTTTTCTTCTGTCTCCCCGCCTTCCATTTTGATCAGGGATTTTGGCATCTGCTTTGGCATGACACAGTCGCCATGAGGTGTCCTGTCGAGCGTCACCTTCAGCAGATCATATCCGGAAGCGCCCCCTTGATCCGCCACAAGAACGAGTTTGCACTGAGACTGGCCGTCACCTTTATCCTCCTGTGGCAAGATAAGGCGTCCCTCTCGATGCGAGCAGCCGAGCGTGATCGAATTCACGCAACATGGCATAGCCGCCTCGCAATCGCATCCTGCTTTGCCTTGAGGCTGATCGTGCAATGCTTCCGCTGACGGAATGGCACCATCCGAACTCAGTGGTTCGCCACCATTGGACAAATAATCCCCATAATGATGTTGCGCAGTGATTTCACTGACCGTTTCCCCTTGGGCACGAGCACTGGAAATAGACCGCATGGTTTGCAGCGGGGACGAGAATTTATCGGGATGCGCACCGACCAACGCTTCGATGTCATCCAGTGTTGGAACATAATCTGTCATGAAATGCGCATTCTTTCCAATTGATCCCAAATATCCAAATCCTGAGACCCCTGTGCAGGAAAGGACTTGTCGCTCGCAGTTGTGTACCAGTTTTGCAAAGCGACAAATTTTTCGCGAACAGAGGCCCGCCTCAGAGTTAAAACCTCTCGCGCCCCCGGGTGACTTTCGTCGAAGGTGATTCCGAATTTAAGCATGCAATTCGCGAACAACCTGATTTGGCGCACGGACTTCAAATCATATCTCGCTGCGCGCGCGGGTGCTGCCGCTGCAATGTCAAGAATTTCGGTATCGGACCTGTTCCGGGCCATAAGATGCAACTCGCGAGCCAACTTGCGTTCAGCCCTCCGGGCTTGCAGACTTTCAAAGCGCCGATACTCGGCTGTTCCGATCTGAAAACTCTGAGACCCACTTTCCGGCGGATATGCTGGCGGGAGCGGGAGCGTTAGAAACTTAGACCTGAATTCGTTATGGTGAGCCAAAGGAGAAAGACCACATCTTTCACCGAGAAGAGGGGATAAAGGAAGCGCAAGCCGGTCGAATGGTCGCATAAACATCCGGAGTTTCTCTGCCTCAAGTGCATGACTAAGGTCGAACAACACACGAGGATCATAGAAACGGAAATAGACTGGAGCCTCATTCTGCGGCGTTTTCAGCATCGTGTAGCGCCGAAAATGTGCACGCAAATCTCGTATGGGCCAATGGGACGTAAAGATGAATCCCCAATGCGTATCATTCGGAAGGAAAGACGCCATCTCGGAGATTTTATCATCGATGCTGATCATCCAAGGCGCATGAATGGGCTGCTTCTGACCCGTTTCGCGATAAAAGCAACAGTTCGCGGTTCGCCCGAGAAAATGCGAAAGATCAGGGCAATTCACCCCGTCCAAAACAAGCCATGCAGGAGAGCCCTTCGGGGACAGGAACTGATCTATCGTTACACCAACCATGATTAGGCTTCGTCTTTAAGGGGGCAGTGGCTGACAAAAGGTGAGCCTTCGCCTGCTGCAGCCTTCAGAACAGCCGGAATGGCTGGGATGGCGGCTGCTCCCGGAGAGGCGTTGCCGACGTTCAGAACAGGAGCGACATTCACAGCTCCTCCTTGCACCACAACTGCAGAACCGCCCGCGACAAGTGTGATTTTCGACGCATCGATAACAATCTCCCCACCTGCTTTGAGCGTCAAATCTCCGCCCGTTTGCAGCGAGAAGTCAGCACCCACTTTGTGGCCATGATTACCGTCAATTTTTTCACTTAATGCGCCGATGACAGTCAGCCCCATATCGCCTTCAACGGAAACAGTCCGATTGGCCGCAACGGAGAGCATTGAATCATTGCCAACCGAAACAGCATCATCAAATTCGACGCGCCGTTGAGACGAATTCTCAATATGCATATCGAGATTCTTTTGTGCGTGAAGATAGACAAACTCCTCACCGGCCTTGTCTTCAAAGGTCAGTTCGTTAAAGCCTTCACCGTCGACTGAATTGGTTTTGAAAGTGGATCTACTCGAGTGTAGAGGAAGCGCGGCAGGGGGCATTTTCTTGCCGTTATACACACACCCGGTGACCAGCGGTTTGTCCGGGTCGCCGTCGAGGAATTCGACCACAACCTCCATCCCAATCCGAGGGATCACCATGCCGCCCCAGCCGTTGCCCGCCCAGGATTGCGACACACGGCAGCGCATCGAATAGGCTGCGTCGAGGTCCCAGTGGAACTGCACCAGAATGCGCCCGTATTCGTCGCAGTCGATCTCGCCATCGCCCACGACCACCGCGGTCTGAGGCCCTTTCACATCCGCCTGCGCGGTCTTCAACTCCGGCACCAAGGGCGCGTCGGCGGGCAGCAAAACATAGCGCCCGGTGTAGGCGTAGCCGTCGCCCTCTTCGCCGCCGGAGCCGTAATTGTCCGACGTGTAGCTGTGATACGCCACGAGGCAGAGGTAGTCCTCTCCCGTACCCGGCAGAGGCTCACCGCCAAGCGTCACCCGCAGCCCCGCGCCAAGCGCAGGAATATCGCCCTGCGCCTCAAAGCGCCGGTCCTGGCCGGTCTCGCCTTCTGAGCGCAGCCGCGCGACCACATCGCCACGGCCCTGGTCGAGGTAATCCCCCGGCCATTCAAAACTCTCGATCTGGCCCTGAGCATAGCTCGAAGAAGATGAAGAATTGGTTTCCATCGCCGCGGTCGGCGTCTTGAAATTGTAATCCGTCAGCCGCACAGCGCCCGTCGTGATCCGCCGCGCCGGGCGCCATTCCCAAAAGTGCTCGATCTCTTCCTGATGGTGGCCGTCATAGGGTTTGAACGGGCGTTCGCCGATGGTCGCGTGGCTCTCGACAATGTCGGTCAGAACCATCAGGTGCGATCCGCTATCCTGTTCAAAATGATAGGAAATCCCGTGCCGTTCCATGAGCCGCGCGGCGAAATCCATGTCGCTCTCGCGGTACTGAACGGTGTATTCGAGCTCGGGATACTCGAGCGTCAGCCGGGTCTCCATCTTGCCCGCCGAAGCATAGGCGCCGAGGAGCTCGGTGAGGATGTCGATCACGGTTTTATTGTGGAAAATCCGCTGGTTGCGACGGAGCGACGCGAGCCAGAACCACGGCTTGAGCGTCAACCGATAGCGATGGCCATTCTCGCCCGCACCCATCCAACGCGCTTCGGAAATGATGCCATCGAAAGGCTTGTCCGAGCCGTCATGCGTGCGCAGCGTGACGGTGGCGTGCGTGCCCAAAAGCGCATCGAAATCAATATCATCGGCGGAGGCAAGACAGTCGACGTGGTAACTAAACACCCCGTTGATCCGCTCCTCGCCTTCAAAGCGCATCAGGACCAAAACGTCCTCGCCAAGTGCGGTGGTCAGGCGACCCATGCGGGAGGTTTGCGAAAAGAAAGACATGTGGGAAACCGGAATATTATAAATGTGCTAGAGTGAATGTAATTCCCTGACTGCACAACTCAAGGGGGAAAATGGAACGTGCAGTGTCATGAGCGAGAGAACGTACTTGGTGTAAGCGGGCATATCCACAAACCGGACATTCGTGCGGCGTGCAATGCAGGGCTGGTTTCCGCCATGCCTAAACAACCGGCGATCGCACTATCCCCAAACCGCCAAATTCGGCTCCACCACTTCATCGCAAAACCTCCGGAAGGTCAGGACGTTCTTGTGCCCGGCATATTCGGTCTCTTTGGCGTCCATCAGGCTCTCGGGGATCACGAGCTGGACGCCGATGCCCGCCATGTCCTGAATGGCGTTGCCCGCGATGTTTTCATCAACCGTAGTCAGATACAGCCTGCGTTCGCCTTTTTCACGCTCGACCTGTTTCCAGCGCTCGCGCAGGGTGGTTTTGGCGCTCAGGATCAGACCAGTTGCGGCAATGGCTTCACCGCTGCTGATGAAGGCGAGCGAAGGAAGAATGAAGTCGGGACGCTTCTTCGCCTCGATGACCACCTGCTTTTCAAACGGGATTATTTCGCAGGTCAAAACGTTCGTAATAAAGCAAGCTCCCGCGCCCCGACTTTGGACGGGCTCGACGACGAAACGCGTGCAAAAACAATCTGGCTCTACCTCGCCTGCATGGCAATGCACCGCCTGCATGAAGCGGGGGAACTGAAACTCACAGAGACCGGCGTCCGTCAGCACAGACAGCGGCTGGAGCAGATGGTCGCGGATCAGGAACTGGCCCGGCACTTTCTCGGGCGGCGGATCAGGGCCTCCGAGCGCCTGCCCCTGCGCCAGCTGCCCTGCGGGAGAACTTTACTGAATCATCTGCGCACACTGCGCAACAGCGGCTTCGACCCAATGACGCTGGCCCCCCGCAAAACCGGATCGGGTTGGATATCCGGCTATTTCAGTCACGACGTCGAAGCCCTGCTGCAGGATTGCGTGCTGACCTATGCCAACGTGAACCGACCGACGATGGAAGAGGTCATTGAGCAGACGAGACTACGCTTCAAAGAAGAGAACACGAACCGCGCAGCCGCGAACCTGAAGCCACTGCACACTCCCAGCCCTGCCACGATCCGGCGGCGCATCAATGCGCTCGATCCATTTGAAACGGATTGTGCGCGCTTCGGCCTGGACGCGACGCGCAAGAAATATGCGATGTGGTCAGGTGGCCTTGATGTGCAGTTTCCGATGGAGCGAATTGAAGTCGACGAGTGGCAGGTCGATCTGATCACATATTTCACCATCGTTGGTCTTTATCAGATCATGACGG
Source organism: Celeribacter naphthalenivorans (assembly GCF_020524585.1). Taxonomy (GTDB): domain Bacteria; phylum Pseudomonadota; class Alphaproteobacteria; order Rhodobacterales; family Rhodobacteraceae; genus Celeribacter; species Celeribacter naphthalenivorans. The sequence continues at coordinate 446,129 of NZ_JAIVLK010000003.1, read as the reverse complement.
ACGAACAGAGGCGCGCCCTGCCCAAAGGGCGTCGTTGGATTTATGCCGCCATTGACTGCGCCAGTCGTTGTATTTTGGGACTTCTGATCGTCGAAAACCCCTCGGCGGAGGCAGCTGTCCAGCTGTTGAATATGATCGTGACGGACAAGAGCGATCTGGCCCGGGCCCTTGGCGCACAGTCGCCTTGGAACCAGCACGGTGGCATTTCCAGTGTGGCATGTGACACCGGCACGGCTTTCTTTGCCGATGCTTTCGTGGCCGCAGTCAACGGCCTTGGCGGTATCATGCAATTCGCGCCGGTCAAAATCCCCGAACTGCGCGGTCGGATTGAGCGCCCCTTCGGAACCCTCACAACAGGGCTCATGCCACGCCTTTCCGGAAGGACCTTTTCCAATCCGCTCGAACGCGGGGACTATGACAGCGAAGGAAACGCCGCGCTCGATGACGACGATCTGGCGCGTATACTTACGTATTTCATCGTCGACTATTATCATAACAAGCCACATGGCGGTCTCGGAGGTCAGACCCCGGCCAATCGCTGGAAAGAACTCGTCCGTGATCGCGGGATCTCCGCCCCTCCGGATCGACATGTCCGCCGCACAGTTCTTGGTCACGAGTTCGAGCGCATCCTGTCGAAACGCGGCATCCGTTTCTTTGGCAACTTCTACAGCTGTCCGGAACTGCGCGAAAAATTCAAACGATCCAGAAACCGCAAATTCACCATCAGAATCGACCCCGAAGATATCGGGGAAATTTCCATCAGGATCGGGAATGAGTGGCACAGCGCCTCCCCTGTGAAAGGCAACTTCGATGGCATCTCACTGGCGGACTGGATTGCGGAAAACCGGGTCCTGCTGCAGCGCTATGCCAGTGAAGCGGAACTGACAGAAGACGTGCGAGACCGCGCGATCGCGAACATCAGGGCGATCGATAAGGCGGCTCGGCTGCGTGCCGGGATTACACCTCAAAATGCGGGGAAGACCCAGCTCGCACAGATCGAGCGTTCCCTTTTTCAGGCACAGCAGCTACCGGACGAACCCGCTCCAGCGACCGCCTCGCAGCGGGAAGCTCCGTTCGGGCGTTTCATTGAACCCGCGCCATCCCGAAAGAGGAAGGCCTACGAAACGCGAGGCCACACCTCTCTACCGCAGTCTGACAGCTGGTCCCTGGAGGATGAATGATGACGCCGGAACAACAGAAAGCTTTCGATATTGGACAGAAGGTCATGGCCCTGCAAAAGCGCTTTGTCACACATGCGCGGTACCGCGAACTGGAAGCGAGGTTTGACGCACTACTCTATCACCGGCGTGCCGGTATCGAGCACGGGCAGCATCATGAAGCGCATGGAATAGCGGTTATTGGTCGCTCCGGATCTGGAAAGTCTACGGCGATCCGGCGGCTCTTCAGCAGGCACAGTAATCTGCAGATGCTGACCGACGGCGTTGTGCGCGCCGATGCCGTAAGCTTGACGGTGCCATCACCCGCTACGCTCAAACATGTCGGCCACTCCTGCCTGCAGGCATTGGGCTACCCAATCCGACGGGATCGGACATCCGGAATTATCTGGGAACTCGTGCAAAATCACCTGCGCCAACGGCAAACTATGTTCCTACACCTCGACGAAGCCCAGGATTTCTACTCCAGCCGCTTTCGCTCCGAGATGCAGGATGTGGTCAATACCCTCAAGTCAATTATGCAGAACAGGATGTGGCCGGTCGGGATCATTCTCAGCGGGATGCCAGGCCTCATGGATCTCTTCGATCTCGACGCCCAGCTTGCAAGACGCATAGAACCAATTCATTTCGCCCCTGTCAGCTATGCGTCGGATGGCAGGAGCATCAGATCTGTGGTCGAACAGTACGCTCACGCTGGTGACCTTGGAGTTGAGGCTATCATCCTTCAGACTGACACCGTCCGCAGGTTGATACATGCCGCTTCCGACGAATTCGGGCTGGTGATCGAGATCATCATCGGCGCGATTGAAGAAGCGCTGGTAGCAGAGCGTAAAACTCTGGGCTTGCAGGATTTTGCGTCAGCGTTTCAGCGTCGCGCGGGGTGCATTGACGGACTGAACCCCTTTCTCAGTGAAGATTTTCTGGCAATCAATCCCGGAAAACTCCTGTCTTCTCTTGAGAGGGAAGATCGAAGTCGTCGTCAAATAAAGGGGGAGCTTGCATGACCCGGCTCGCTCTTACCGTTCCGCTTATGCCCTTTGAACCCGCGACTTCGTTTATTTCTCGTCTGGCCGCATTGAATGGCTCACCACATGTGCAGGATTTTTGCTCAGACATGGGGCTGAACTGGAAGCATTTGGTCGGCGGTGATGCCCAAGCTCTGGCCGACGCGTCAGATCTGTCCGGTGTCGATGTTGCTGCGCTCGCGCGCTATAGCGTTAGACTTTTCGACAAGAGACACTATGTGCTGAACGACGAGACTCTGACTGCAAGGTGTTTTCTTCGCAATCGTCAACTGGTCTGTCCAGAGTGCCTGCGTGAGGATATCAGAGCAGCAGGCCTATATAGCGCCCACTGCAGGATGCACTGGCAGATCGCACAGCTGCGTCACTGCCCAAAGCACGATGTTGAGTTGATCGCACTGCCGGAGGCTAACTATCCCCGGCATGCCAGTGACTTTGCGGCACGGGTGCGGGATAGCGTTGCCGGACTGAGGCCCCCGGTACACGGGAAATGCACCCGCTTTGAAACTTGGCTAGCTCGACGATTGGAAGGCTGTTCTGACGGGACGTGGCTCAACCGGATCGACTTCGATGTCGTCACCTGTTTCTGCGAAAGCCTTGGGGTTTTGATAGTGCATGGTGCCCGGATGCGCCGCGAAAATCTATCGGGCGCGCAGCTGTCTTACGCCGCTGATCAGGGCTTTCAGGCCTGTCTGTCCGGCGCAGAGGGCATCAGCAACGCGCTCTCCGATATTCAGAAAAACTCTGGGAGTGAGAGGCCCGGATATTTCACTGATTTTGGTCCCTTTGCCCGCTGGATAACACATAAGCGGAGTTGCCCGAGGCACGCACCCCTTATCAACATCGTGCGCAATTACATCTGGTCGCACTATCCAATCGACAAAGGTGAAATGGTTCTGGGGCAGCCTTGCCCGAAAAGACAGTTACACAGTGCTTCCTCGGCATCTCAGGAATACGGCATCATGGGGGGACAGGATATATGCAATCCAGAGAGCGTTCGCGGCCCGTGATGGCATCCCGCCAGAACACAGCAATCGCTTCTACTTTGATGTCGACAAGCACTCGGACTTCCTTCGCGACATCGCACGAGGCCTGCGCCGGAAGAAGGCCGGTGAATACCTTGGATGCCCGCCCTGTACCTTCGACAAGATTGCAGCTTCGGATCTCATCACGCCGACCTTCAAACTTGACGGGTTCACCCAAAGCTATCCGCGCGAAGAACTTCAGAGGCTGCTCGACAGCTGTCTGCACGCGCCGGCCGGGGAAGGGGGCGACCGATCCGACTACGCCACCATTCGTGACAGCATCAGCATGACCAAGCTGAGCTATGTCCAGACTGTTAAAATGCTTCAGACCAGGAAGGTCCGTCATATCGAGCCCACAAAAGGTAGGGCGCATTTCGGGACTTTTCTGGTCAACTGGCGGGATTTGAGGGCGCTGGCTGGGAGTGATTGGCCGGAAGGCTACAGCAAACGCGATTTGAAGCGTCTACTCAGAGTTAATGATCCCACAATCGCCATGTTGGCCCACGAAGGGTTCCTGCTGGGAGAAGTTGTGCGCTGCGCGCGTAATGGCTTGCGGATGACTACGTTTTCGCAGCGCTCCTTCAATCGCTTCTTGGATGATTATGTGACCCTCGGTTGCCTTGCCCATCAAATCGGAACCCAAGCGAAGCACGTCAGCAGCAAACTTGAGAAGCTTGGGATTGATCCGATGCCGTTTCCGGCGCGCTACAGCAAGATCTACCCACGCGCCGTTATCGAAGATGCGTACTGTGAGTGTGCTGAGAACGACCGGTTGAAGTTTCTTTCGGTGTAGCGGTCGCAAGGTATAGCGTTATGCAGAGTAGATTCTATCTGATTCAAATAGGTTCACCTTTCATGATCCATTCGAATCAATTATGTTTTCGATACAGATAATAGGAGTCTAGTGATGAAAGCGATGCTGGGTGATTTGCTGCGACGTGCAGTTTCGAGACCTGTCTCCATGCCCCAAAAAGCCGAGATGGAGACCATTGATGCCAAAGCATTTACGATCCGACCCACCGCTGAGTTACGTGTTTATCTGGAAAAACGCGCTGAACAACTGGGGGATCTGCCACTTAGCAATCTGGTGGTGATGATCTTGTCAGCTTTTAAGGATGCTGAAACCCAAGGCGAATATAGTGATTACGGTCACTATGACGACACGGCGAGGCGGACTGCTGAACGCATTCGGCATCTCTACAGCGCTTATGGCTACACCTTAATGGATGCCGTGCGAACACTTGAGGAGTACGGCATCACACCTGCTATTTTCCTCGACGACACCCTGCTGGTGGATAAGCTGAACGGCGCCGCATATGCTGAGCTTTCGGAAGCATTCTGTGTGCGCGAGGAGTGGCTGACCAACCCTCTCTATGACAATCAAATGAGTGAACGCCCAACAAACAGACACAATTCCTATGCAATTCTCGCCGAAATTCTCAAACATGAGAACGATGGTATCTTGGAGGGGGTTATCCCAATCTGCAATTCTCGCGATCTTGTCGGAAACCAGCTGAACTACTCCGGCGAACATGACAAGGTTTATACCTCCATCGCGATCAAGCTTAAGCCACACCCCAAATACAAGCACGCTAGGGTCAAGGCTTGGAGTGAAATCCCCTTCGACTATGTGAATGCTCGTATTGAGTTCAAGGCCCTGCTTCTTCGTTTGTATGAACGATATGTGGATAGCGCCATCTTCCAAGGGCAAGCGCTTGATCCAAAAACGTACGAACGAGTTCTGGCAGGAAGGGATGCGGTTCCCGCTAAAGTGGTGGATGGGTTGCGGAACCCGTGGGACGCAGAATTTTATATCGGAGCGACATGGGGCGACAATCCTCCCCTCGAGCGAGAGGAATTACCAAGCGTTCGAGAATTCGCCGACCAGTACCTGAAGCTGAGCGAGATGCAAACTTCAGCCTAAATCGCCTCTCGAGCACATTCCTATCAGTCACTGAGAAAGGTCGCCACTTTGCTTGGCGGCCTTTTTTGATGTTGCGAAAGACAATCTGATTCCAGTGGCACATTCTTTGATTCCGAGCATTAGCCACTTCAATGATTTCAGTCGGTTAAGCACGGCCTGCCCGCATGAAATCTTGATTCGTCACACCTAGATCGAAGACAAAAAGCCGCGAGACGTCAGTCTGGCGGCTTTTGTTTTGCTTGTCTGGCGACTCATCTCCCAAAGTTCCCAAGGCTCAAAACGAAAACTGCCGCCAAAACCCCACTGGGCTTGGCGGCAGTTCGTTATTTCAAACCTATGGCGGGATTAGCCCCCGAAGTCATCGAGCATGATGTCTTCGCGGTCCACGCCGAGATCCAACAGCATGTTGATCACGGATTGGTTCATGATGGGCGGGCCACACATGTAATATTCGCAATCTTCAGGCGCCGGGTGATTCTTGAGGTATTCCTCGAAGAGCACATTGTGGATGAAACCGGTGTAACCGCCCCAATCATCCTCCGGAAGGGCGTCAGAGAGCGCCACGTGCCAGGTGAAGTTCGGGAATTCCTTGGCCAGTTCGTCGAAGTCCTCAACAAAGAACATCTCACGTTTCGAACGCGCGCCGTACCAGAAGGTGATCTTGCGGTCGCGATTCTCGAGGCGTTTGAGCTGATCGAAGATATGCGAGCGCATCGGCGCCATGCCCGCACCGCCGCCGATGAAGACCATTTCCTTTTTGGTGTCGCGCGCAAAGAATTCGCCGAACGGACCGGAAATCGTGACCTTGTCACCGGGTTTCAGGTTGAAAATGTAGGACGACATCAGACCCGGCGGGATGCCTTCGGAACGCGGCGGCGGCGAGGCGACGCGGACGTTGAGCATGATCATGCCCTTCTCATCCGGGTAGTTCGCCATCGAATAGGCGCGCTCGATCGGCTCGGTGACGGTCGATTCGTACTGCCAGAGGTTAAACTTGTCCCAGTCTTCGCGATATTCTTCCTCGATATCGAAATCCTTATAGGACAATTTGTGCGCAGGCGCTTCGATCTGAATATAGCCACCAGCGCGGAAGTTCACATCCTCGCCTTCGGGCAGGTCCAGAACCAGCGCCTTGATGAAGGTCGCCACGTTGTGGTTCGAGCGCACGGTGCACTCCCACTTTTTGACGCCGAAGACCTCTTCGGGCACTTCGATCTCCATATCCTGCTTCACCGCCACCTGACAGGACAGGCGGTCGCCACAGGAGGCCTCACGCTTGGTGATATGGCTCTCCTCGGTCGGCAGGATGGACCCGCCGCCGGAATGGATGCGCACACGACACTGCGCACAGGTGCCACCACCGCCACAAGCCGACGGCACGAACAGCTTTTGTCCGGCCAGCGTCTGCAACAACTTGCCACCGGCAGGGACGGAGATCGTCTTTTCGCCGTTGATGGTGATGTTGACGTTGCCCGAGCTCACGAGTTTCGAGCGCGCCGCAAGAATGACCGCCACAAGCGCGATCACGATCAGGGTAAAGAGCAGAACGCCCAGACTGAATGTCATCATGATCCTGGCCCTCCCTTACAGTTTCACGCCGGAGAAGGACATGAAGGCCATCGCCATCAGACCTGCGGTGATGAAGGTGATGCCAAGCCCCTGAAGCCCGTCCGGGATGTCAGAGTATTTCAGCTTTTCGCGCACACCGGCCATCGCAGTGATCGCCAGCGCCCAGCCAAAGCCCGAAGACAGACCGTAGGTGGCAGATTCGGCGAAGTTGTACCCCCGCTCTACCATGAACAAAGAGCCGCCCATGATGGCGCAGTTCACCGTGATCAGCGGAAGATAGACGCCAAGCGCGTTGTAGAGCGGCGGGAAGTACTTATCGAGCACCATCTCAAGGATCTGCACCAGAGCCGCGATCACCCCGATGTAGGAGATCAGGCCAAGGAAGGTCAGATCGACATCCGGGAACCCGGCCCAAGCCAGCGCGCCGGGCGCGAGCAGTTTGGTCAGGATCAGGTTGTTCGCAGGCACGGTGAGCGCCTGCACCACCATCACAGAGATGCCGAGACCCATCGCGGTCGAAATTTTCTTCGACACGGCGAGAAAGGTACACATGCCGAGAAAGAACGACAGCGCAAGGTTTTCAATGAAGACGGCCTTGACCGCGAGTGAAATGAGACCTTCCATCAGTGGCCCTCCACCGTCTGGATTTTATATTCACGCTCTTCGACCTGTTCCGGCTTCCACGTGCGCACGGCCCAGATGATCAGACCGATCACGAAGAAGGCCGAGGGCGGCAGGAGCAGAAGACCATTCGGCACATACCAGCCACCGTTGTTCACGGTTTCAAGGATAGTGATGCCAAAGAGCGAACCGGAGCCAAACAGCTCGCGAACCACCGCCACGACCATGAGCAACAAGCCATAGCCAAGACCGTTGCCGACGCCGTCGATGAAACTCGCAATCGGCGGGTTCTTCATCGCGAATGCTTCGGCACGGCCCATCACGATACAGTTGGTGATGATCAGGCCGACGAACACGGAAAGCGTCTTGGAAATCTCATAGGCGTAGGCCTTGAGCACTTGGTCAACGAGGATCACGAGAGACGCGATCACGACCATCTGCACGATGATGCGGATCGAGCTTGGGATTTGGTTGCGCAGCATCGAGATGAACATCGACGAGAAGCCTGTCACAAGCGTCACGGCGATGGACATCACCAAAGCCACCTGCATCGAAGAGGTCACCGCAAGCGCCGAGCAGATGCCCAGAACCTGCAAGGTGATCGGGTTGTCGTCGACCAACGGGTCGATCAGTTGCGAACGATATGTCTGTGCCATCAGTTCACCTCTCCTGCTTGCAGATGCTCAAGGAAGCTGCCGTAGCCCGCCTCACCCATCCAGAACCGCACAAGGTTATCCACCCCGCGCGAGGTCAGCGTCGCACCTGCGAGCGCGTCCACATAATAATCCGTGCCTTCGGGCGGCGGCGTTTTCGCCACGGTGATCGCAAGATCACCATCCTCGGCAAAGAGTTTCTTGCCACGCCAGAGCGCCTTCCAACGCGGGTTGTCCACCTCGGCCCCCAGACCCGGCGTTTCGCCGTGCTGGTAGAATTGCAGACCGAAAATGTCGTTGCCGTTCTCTTCAAGTGCGATGAACCCGTAGAGCGTGGACCAGAGCCCGTAACCCTCGATCGGCATCACCACCTTGTCGAGCGCCCCGCTGTCGTCGCGCAGCAGATAGACGAGGCGATACGCCTGCATCTGACCGCCAAGACCGGCAGGGTCTTCGTCAATCGGGCGCATGATCGACGGGTCTCTGGCATCGGCCAGCGCATCGAATTCGGAGGTCTCGAAGGCGTCGGTGAACTCACCCGTCGAGAGATCGAGCACATGCGGCTCGAAGGCCTCAAACGCCTCATTCACCGGGGTGTTTTCGTCATAAACGCCCGCGACCTGAAGAATATTGATCCGCTTGTCGCGCAGTTTGTTCTCGTCCTGGATCGGGCGCAGCGCAACCGCGGCGGCGGAGACAACCATCGAGGCCACGAGACAGAGCGCGACGGCGACGAAGACCGTCTTGCCCACACTGTCCGGCGGGGCGTCGAGGAAACGACGGATCAAGCCTTTGTTTTCATTCGCTTCAGACATTGCGCTTGGCCCTCCGTTTGATGTTGGCCTGCACGACGAAATAGTCGATCAGCGGTGCGAACACGTTGCCGAAGAGGATGGCGAGCATCATGCCTTCGGGGAACGCCGGGTTCACCACGCGGATCATCACGACCATAAAGCCGATCAAAGCCCCGTAGATATAACGCCCCATGTTGGTATGCGCGCCGGACACAGGTTCGGTCACCATGAACGCGAGACCAAAGGCGAAACCGCCGGTCACAAGATGCCAATACCACGGCATGGCAAACATCGGGTTGGTGTCGGAGCCGATAAAGTTCAGAAGACCGGAAAACGCCATCATCCCGGCCATACAGCCGATGATCAGGCGATAGTTGGCGATCTTGGTCAGCAACAGGAAGGCAAGCCCGATCATACAAGCGATGGTCGAGGTTTCGCCCAGCGAGCCTTGGATCGTGCCGACAAACGCGTCCATCCAGCTGATGCCATGCGCCGCGAATGCACCGACGCCCTCAGAGGCGCCAATGGCCAGAGCGGTCGCGCCGGAGAAGCCATCGACAGGCGTCCAGATCGAGTCGCCCGACATGTAAGCCGGATAGGCAAAATAAAGGAACGCACGACCCACAAGCGCGGGGTTGAGAAAGTTCTTGCCCGTGCCGCCGAAGACCTCTTTGCCGATCACGACCCCGAAGATGATGCCCAAAGCCACCATCCACAGAGGCGTCGAGGCCGGCATGATCAGCGTGTAAAGCATGGAGGTCACAAGGAAACCCTCGTTCACCTCATGGCCGCGCACGACCGCGAAGATCACTTCGAAAATCCCGCCCGCGACCAGCGTCACGATGTAGATCGGCAGGAAATACAAAAGCCCATGCGCCATGTTCGCCAGAATGCTCTCGGCGTTAAACCCGATGCCCAGCGCCTCGATGATAGCCGCGCGCCAGCCCGAGGGACCGTATTCGGCAATCGCCATATTGGTCTGAAGCCCGGTGTTATAAAGCGCAAACAGGATTGTCGGGATCGTGGCGATGACCACATAGGTCATGATCCGCTTCATATCGACATAAGACCGCGCGTGGGGCGCGACGGTGGTGACCGTTTTCGGTGTATAAAGAAGACTTTCCACCATCTCGTAGATGGAGAAATACTTTTCATACTTGCCGCCTTTTTCAAAATGCGGCTCGATCCGGTCGAAGAAATTGCGAAGACCCAAAGCCTTACCCCTCCTTCTCGATCTTGGTGAGGCTGTCGCGAAGCGCGAGGCCGTATTCATATTTCGCCGGGCAGGCAAAGCCGCAAAGCGCGACGTCTTCCTCGTCCAGCTCCAGAGCGCCCAGCGCTTGTGCTAGGTCCGTGTCCATCACGAGAAGCGCGCGCAAAAGCTGCGTCGGCAGGAAATCCTGCGGCATCAGCGCCTCAAACGTACCAAGCGGCACCATGGCCCGACGCCCGCCGTTCAAATTCGAGGTCAAAGCATAAAGCTTTTTGGAGAACGCAGAGCCCAACACCGGCTGGAACGCATATTTCGACGGCATCGGACGAATCCAGCCCATCGGAATCTGTTTGCGATCTTCTTCGATCAGGGTGATCTGACGCGCATAACGGCCCAGATAGCCGTTTTGCCCCACACCAGCGCGCCCGCTCAGGATCGAGCCGGAAATCACACGGATCGGCGTGTCGGTGTTCAGATCCTCGGCACAGAGGTCCTCCATCGACGCGCCCATCACCGTGCGCACAAGGCGCGGGTTCGAACACATGGGACCGGAGAGCGCGATGATGCGGCTCGCGTCGAGTTTCCCGGTCAGCATCAACTTTCCGATGGAAATCACATCATGATAGCCGATGGTCCAGACGATTTTCGACGCCGACGGCGGCTCGAGGAAATGCATATGCGTGCCAGCAAGCCCCGAAGGGTGCGGGCCGGAGAACCCGACCGCCGTGATGCCCGCGAGATCAGCCCCCGGAATATCCGCACCGATCTCTTGGCAAAGATAAGTCTTGCCCTCGGTCAACAAAGCCACGGCCTGAAGTCCGCGCGCGAAGGCCTCGGCGTCCTGCCCAATGATCAGCGCGGCATCGCCACAAAGCGGCTCGCTGTCCATCGCGGTCACATAGATCGCGGCGGGTTTGGTATCGGGCGCAGGCACTTTAGAATAGGGCCGCGTGCGCAGCGAGGTCCAAAGCCCGGAGGCGCAGAGTTTCTGCGTCACGCCCTCGGCCGTGCTGTCATCACCAATTTGTGAAAAGTCGACCGGCTCGGCGGCCGTCGGATCCACTTCGATCTCGACAGAAACCAACACGCGACGCGCGCCGCGATTGATCGCCTTGATTCGACCGGACACAGGTGCCGTGACCTGAACCTCCGGCGTATCCTTATGCGCCAGAACCGGTGCACCAGCGGCAATCACATCCCCTTCTTCCACCGCCAAACGCGGTTTCAGACCGAGATAATCCTGCCCAAGCACGGCGACGGTCCGGACCGCTGCTGCATCTTCGATCCTGGCGTCAGGTGCACCCAGCACCGGAACGTCGAGACCCTTCTTCAACACATGTTGCTGCACGTCTTTTAAGCCCTGTCCATTTTCCGGCTACCTTATGCGATAATGAGCCACGGTTTGGAAGGCTTCCGAGGGCAGTTCTTTTACTTTAGTGTTGAACCCAATGTCATTCTGCCGCAGAAGCATGCAGAACATCGCAGATTGAAACATCGCAGCTTAGTGGAGCAGCCTCGTGTCCGACTCTTTCCTCCTTTCTCGCCGTAGCTTCATGGTCATGCCGATCTGTCTGGCCGCCTGCAAGAAAGGGTGGTCCGTTCTGGAACTCACCGGTCTCACGATGGGCACCAGCTATTCCATCGTCGCCGTCGATCACACCAAAGACGTGAACAAGGCCGAGGTGCAGAAAGCCGTCGATCTGGCGCTGGCCAAGGTCAACACCCAGATGTCGAACTGGGATGCGTCCTCTGAGATTTCCCGCTTCAACGCTGCCTCCGCAGGCGACACGCTGACCGTCTCCCCCGAGTTGGAACATGTGATGCTGGCCGCAGGTCATGTGCATGACGCCACCGAGGGTCGTTTTGACGTGACCGTCGGCTCGCTCATCGATCTCTGGGGCTTTGGCGCGAATGGCACCCGCATGGACACCCCCAGCGACGCACAAATCGCCGACGCCATGGCGCGCAGCGGTCAGTCGCGTTCGCTGAAAGTGGAAAACGGTGCCCTCACCAAGATGAACGACGGCGCAGAAGTGTACCTCTCCGCCATCGGCAAAGGTTTCGGCGTCGATCAGGTCGCGCGCACGCTCAAGAGCTTTGGCATCACCGATTACATGGTCGAGATCGGCGGCGATCTCTACACCGCGGGTCGTAACCCGGAAGGCAAAGCCTGGCAGATCGGCATCGAGACGCCCGAAGCCTTCGATCGCGGCGTGGCACAGGTTGTCGGCATCTCCGACATGGGCATGGCGACCTCTGGCGATTACCGCAACTTCTTCGAAGTGGACGGCCAGCGCTATTCCCACATCATCGACGCCACCACCGGCCGTCCGGTCACCCACAACACCGCCTCCGTCACCGTGATGACCGAGAACGCGATGCTGGCGGATGCATGGGCCACAGCACTTTTGGTTCTGGGTCGCGAACGTGGTCTCGAGATCGCAAATCAACGTGATCTCGCGGTTCTGTTCATTGACCATGTCGTGAAAGACGGCGAGCATGGCCGCGTGAGCTATGCCTCGGACAAGTTCACCGCGCTGACCGCGTGATCTGACGGATTAATCGAACAGGGGTCGATCCATGTCGACGTTCATCCTCGCCTTTGGGCTTCTTTTGATTGTGATGGCTGGCATGGCGCTTGGCGTGATGTTCAGCGGGCGCACCATCAAAGGCAGCTGCGGCGGCTTGAACGCGGTCGAGGGCGCGGATCATTGTCTGGTCTGCAAGAAAGAGATCGACCCAAACAGCCCGCTGCGCGAACGCCTTGCCTGCCCGCGCGCGCGCAAAATGCTCGATGAGATGGAAGAAGACGCCGCCTGAGGCGTCTTTTTTTCGGTTCTTACGCCTTAATCGGCACCAGCCCCAGAACCAGCAAAATCACCGCCGCGATCAGCCCGAAAATCCAAAGCTGACCCCGCGGCCCTTCGGCTTTCCAGACGGAACGATAGCGATAGCCCGCCAGACAGGCGATCACGAACAAAGACGTGGCCATCAAAGGCGAAAGCGCCAGCGGCGATCCGGTCAGGTTTTCAATCAAGACGGGTCTCCCGGTCGGAAAAAGTTTACTTGAGCGCGAATTCCTCTACCCTGAAAGACAGTTCAGGGAGGAATGAACATGCCAGCTTCTTATACCCCAAAGACCCGAGGCGCCATGGCAGACGAGCACAGCCATAGCCAAACCATCGAGACCAACATGTCCGCAGCGCAGGCGACCGTCGGCGATGTTTTGGCGACCAAAGGCGGCGACATCATCGCCATTCGCCCTCAGGACACCGTGCAACATGCCGTTGAGATCATGAGTGAAAATCGCATCGGTGTCGTTCTGGTCAAAGACGCCCAAGGCGCGCTTTGCGGCATTCTGTCCGAACGCGACATCGTGCGGCAATTGGCGCAGACACCGGGGCAAACCCTGCCCAAAACCGTCGATGCGCTGATGACGACAGAGCTAAAAACGACCACGATGGACGAAACACTCGTCACCGTGTTGCGCCGCATGACCGACGGGCGGTTTCGTCATCTTCCGGTGATGGAGGGAGAGGCTCTGATCGGGCTGATTTCCATCGGCGATGTGGTGAATTACCGCCTGACCGCGCTGGAATATGAGGCGTTGAAGCTCAAACAGTTGATTGTCGGCTGAGACCAAAAGCCCGCCACATGCCCGCGCGTCGAACCCTCCGCGTTCGGCGGGTCTTTTTCAGGCCCGCGACCTCTCCACTTGACGTCTCCGCCCAAGAATGCGAGCACTCACGGAGTGAGCGACAGGGGCGCTCGGGGACACCCGGGCTGAGACGAACCCTTAGAACCTGAACCGGGTAATGCCGGCGGAGGGAGGCGCGTGAGAGACACCAGCGCCAAACCCGCCGTCTCTTTCGATCTCCCCGCCAGCGATGGAGGAGATCATGATGGACCAACCGGGTCAAAGCCTTGCCAAAATGCGCGCAACCGCGCCCTTGGTGCAAAACATCACCAATTACGTCGCCATGAATGTCATGGCCAATATCATGCTGGCCGCAGGCGCCTCTCCCGCCATGGTCCATGCGCGCGAGGAAGCCGCCGAATTCACCGCCCTCGCACAGGCCCTGACGATCAACATCGGCACCCCCTCCCCCGCCTGGGCCGAGGCGATGGTGGAAACCGCGCGCACCGCGCATCGGCTGGGGAAGCCTTGGGTCTTTGATCCTGTCGCCGTTGGTGCGACCGGCTATCGTCGCGACCTTGGCGTGCGTCTTTTGGCCTGCAAACCCACGGTCATTCGCGGCAATGCCTCTGAGATTCTGGCGCTGGCGGGGATGCAAACAGCGGGCAAAGGCGCCGATGCCGCCGATAGTGTCGAGGCCGCCAAGGACGCCGCCCGCGATCTGGCCCGCCAAACCGGTGCGGTTGTTGCGGTCACGGGGCCGGTTGATATCGTCACCGATGGTGCGCGCATCGCGGAAATTGCCAATGGCCACCCGATGATGCCCCGCGTCACCGTTCTGGGATGCTCCTTGACCGGGATCGTCGCCGCCTTTCTGGTTGACCAAGATCCGTTCGAGGCCACTGTCGCCGCCCTCGCCTATTATGCGCTGGCCGGAGAGATGGCAGGCCGTGACGCCAAAGGCCCCGCCTCTTTCCAAACCGCCTTCATCGACGCGCTTTATGGCATGAGCCCCGAGGCGCCCAACGACGGCGCAAGGATCACCCTGTCATGAGCGCTCTCGATATACCGAAGCTCTGTTTCATCACCGAACCGGCCACGCCCGAGGCGATGATCGACCAAAGCATCGCCGCCGCCAAAGGGGGCGCCGGATGGGTGCAACTGCGACATAAGACCTTGCCAGACGCAGAGTTTGCCGATCTCGCCCGGACCTTGATGACCGCCTTGGAGCCGCTTGGCGCCAAGCTCGTGATCAATGATCGCGTGGAGGTGGCCCTCGCCGTCAAAGCGCCGGTTCTGCACGTCGGTCAAAGTGACGGAAACCCCGCCGACATCCGGCGTCGGATCGGCCCGGACATGATCCTCGGCCTCTCGGTCGAAACCAAGGATCAGCTCGCGGCCATTCCCCCCGGTGTCGACTACCTCGGCGTTGGTCCGATCCGGGCGACCGGATCGAAACCCGATCACGCCGCCCCCATCGGCCTCGATGGGTTCGCTGGCATTGTATCGCTAACGTCGCTGCCCTGTCTCGCCATCGGCGGCGTGACCCATCACGACGCCGCAGCGATCAAACACTCCGGCGGCGCGGGATTGGCGGTGATTTCCGCCATCTCGCGAGCCGACAACATGGAGGCCGCAAGCCGCGATCTCCTCAACGCATGGAGGGACGCATGATCCCGAATATTCTCACCATCGCTGGCTCCGATTGCTCCGGCGGCGCTGGCATTCAGGCCGACATCAAATCGATTTCCGCCAATGGCGGCTATGCGATGTCCGTCATCACCGCGCTCACCGCGCAAAACACCCGTGGTGTGACCGGCGTCCAGCTTTGCCCCACCGACTTTATCGCAGCACAGATCAAAGCCATTCGCGACGACATTCGCATTGATGCGATCAAGATCGGCATGCTGGGCGATGCCGCGATCACGCAAACCGTGGCAGGTGCCATCTCTGATATCGACTGCCCCGTGGTGCTCGACCCGGTGATGGTTGCGAAAGGCGGGGATCGGTTGTTGCAACAGAGCGCCGTCTCAGCCCTGCGCGATTTTCTTCCGCAGGTCTTTGTGATCACCCCGAACCTCCCCGAGGCCGCCGATCTTCTCGACTGTTCCGAGGCCAAGACTGTGGACGACATGCGGGAACAGGCTCAGGCCCTGCGCGCGCTTGGTCCAAAGGCGGTTTTGCTCAAAGGCGGACATTTGAGCGGTGCTGAAAGCCCCGATCTGCTCGTCACGGACGCCGGAGAAACCTGGCTCGAAAGCACGCGGATCGCGACGAAAAACACCCATGGCACCGGCTGCACCTATGCCTCTGCGCTGGCCACGTGGCTTGGCGCCGGGCTGAGTCTGCCTGAGGCCGCGAAACGTGCCAAATCCTACATCACAGCCGCCATTACCCACGCGGACGAGCTGTCTGTCGGCGCGGGCCATGGCCCGGTGCATCACTTCTATTCCCTACAAGGACGTCAAACATGACTTTCACCCAAGAGCTGGCGCAAGAGACCCAAACCCTGCGCGATCAAATCCACGCCATGGCGTTCAACCGCGAATTGGCGTCGGGCAGTTTGCCGTCGGAAACCTTCCAAGGCTACATCATTCAGGACGCCCATTACCTCGAAGGCTTCGCCCGCGCCCTGTCCCTTGCCGCCGCCAAAGCCCCCGATGCACAGGCCGTGGCACAACTTGCCGGATCCGCCGCAGGGGCCATCGCCGTCGAACGTGGGTTGCACGGCCATTACATGGGCCTTTTCGGCATCACGACCGCCAGCTTTGAAGCAACAGATGTCTCAGCCGCCTGCGATCACTACGTGTCTTTCCTGTTGCGCACCGCCGCGATCGGGGAATTCCCCGAAGCCGTGGCGGCGCTTTTGCCCTGCTTCTGGATTTACCGCGATGTCGGCAAGGAAATCGCTGAAACCAGCCGCCCAGAGAACCCCTATGCCGAGTGGATCGCCACCTATTCCGGCGAGGCCTTCGACGAGAGCGTCACGCGCATGTTGGCGCTGACCGACCGCGTTGCAGCCGGGGCGAGTTCCGAGACACGCGCCCGGATGCATCATGCGTTCAAGCGCAGCTGCTGGCATGAATGGCGCTTTTGGGACAGTGCCTACAATGGCGAAGGCTGGAAGAAAATAGAGTCTAATCCGGCTTAAACCTTAAAAATCGCCCGGCGCGCATTGTAGACAGACAAGACCCTCTGCGCGCCAGGCCTCCACCACGGAACTGCGGTCATCAATGACGAGCCAGGGGGCCAAACCATCGGCTTTCATCTCCGCCAGAGCCCGGCGCTTGACCTCCGGATCACTGGCCGCGTCCTGATCCTCGGCCCGCAGATAGATGCCATCAAACGGCAGGTCATGTTTACGCAGCCAGGCCATCGTATGCACGGCCCAGCCCGCCGGTCGACCGGAACAGATCACGATGGTCTCGCCGCTGTCTTTCAACCGGCGCAACAGCTTGGCGACAGGCGCAATCAAGGGCGCGTCAGCCATGGCGTGATGAAACTCATCCCATTGCTTTTCAATCCCATGCACGAGATGCCCGAGTTTCCCGGCATCGAACTCCGCCAAAGTCCCATCCACATCGAAAACCACACAGGGTTTGCCGAAGTTCGTCATAGCTCTGTCTCCTTGAAAATTTGACCCGACCGCGTGAACATCAGCGGCGTGGCATTTGGGGGGCGCGAGCCGACATGCCCTGTGGTCCAAAGCACCCGCGCGGCGCGGATGACGCCGGAATGACAGACCAAAACGGGCAAGGCGTCCTCGCTTGTGTTACAAATCTCGACAATCGCCTGCGCCACACGCGACAGCATATCGGACCAGCTTTCGCCCTCTTCTGGCGTGGCCTCGCGATCAGGCTGCTCGCTCAAGGGCCGCCCCTCAAAAAGACCCCAATCCCGCTCACGCAAGCCATCATGCAGATCATAAGGCTGGTTGGGAAAGGCCAATTCACAGGTCTCGCGCGCCCGCGACATCGGACTGGCGTAGAGTACGATGCGCTCCGGCCACATGCGTTTGGACAGGTCACGCGCCTGATCTCGCCCCCGTTCTGTCAGCAACACATCCGTGCGCCCGGCGATGATCTCATCGGCATTGGCCGTGGTCTCGCCATGACGGATGAGGCAAAAACTTCTGACAGGCAGACCATTCATAGCCGCACCGGATCGTGGAGGAAAATCTCCACGCCAAGTTTCTCGACCAGATAGTCCTCTGGCTGGGTACAAAAGGCCGGCGCAAAGCGTTTTGCACCCAATCGGTCAAGCATTTTGATCTGATCGCGCAGCGGCGGATGCACGTTCCAGCGCTGGAAATACCCGCCGGGCACCGCGCAAATTCCTCGGGCATGGGCGGTCATATGACCGGTGAAAACGACATGCGCGTCACGACCCAAACGCCCGCTTTCATTCCACGCCCGCACATAGCCCCAAGCCGCACCTCCATCTGCATTCGGCGTGTCGCAAATGAGAAACCGCGCCTGTTCCATCGGGCCACGGTTCAGAAGCGGCGCGATCTCTTGCACCTCCGGGCTCAGGGTCTGACTGGCCAGCGCGGCACGTAAAGCGGACTGACACTCCGGGTCGAGCATGACACTTTCCATGCCGTAGCGCCGGATCAAATGGAGCGCCATTTCACCGGCGCGTCCGGATGGCGGCACAGGCAAAAGCACTTGGCCATGCAGCCCATCAAGCAAAGCATCCAACGCCGCGAAACGCTCGGATTGAGGCACATCGTCGAGGTGATAGGAGCAATCCAAAATGGCCGTCGCGGCAGGCGGCGGCAGATCGAGCGGGAACCAATCCGATTCCTCTGACCAATCGCCGGAATAGAACAGACCCTCGCCCAGATCGAAATGCATCCAAACCCCGCCCATCGCATGACCGTTGCGCCCGGTGGTAAGCTTGACGCCATGGATGTGGCTGTCACCTTGTTCGGGCAGCAGATGCACCTTGGCGGCGGGCGGCAGGGACTTGGCGGTCTGTGCCGTCGCATAAATCGGCAAACCCGCCTCCACCGCATAGGACGCCCCCCCGATATGGTCGATATGGTCATGGGTGATGAACACGGCCTCGGCGCCCTTGAGCCACTCCGGATTGAAATGCGCATTGGCCTCGGGGCCGAACCCGCAATCCAAAAGCCAGATGCGGTCATCGATAGTGAGTTGCATGCAAGCGGGGCCCTTGTCCCCGATGCCGGAAAGAAGTCTTACGCTTTGCATTTAATCCTCGGAAAACGCCCAGGGGGTGGTGATGGTAAGCCCAAGCTGCGCACCCACGTCGAATTTCGCCCGCGTCTCCGCCAGCAAACGGGTGCCGCAGGAGGACACGGTTTCGAGGAGGTATTTGCCACCCAGATAGGTGACTCGCGCCACCTTGGCGCGCAGATCACCGGTCTCGGAAATCGCTAGGTTTTCAGGACGAAGACAGACATGGCTGACTTGGGACTGCGCTTCGCTTTCAACGGCGATGCGAGCGCCCAGAACATGTGCGTGCAGCTGGTTTTCACCTTGCTCAACCGCCTTCACAGGCACCACCGTGCCACGCCCGACAAATTCGGCGACAAAGCGGTTTTTGGGACGTTCGTAAAGCGTCTGTGGCGTATCAAACTGCTGGATTAGACCCTGATTCATCACCGCGATGCGATCCGCCATCGCCATGGCTTCGGCCTGATCATGGGTCACATAAACCATGGTCGCACCGGTGCGTTTGTGGAAATCGGTGAACACCGCCTGCATCGACGCGCGCAGCGCGACGTCGAGATTGGCGAGCGGCTCATCCAGCAACACCGCGTCCGGTGCAGAGACCAGACAGCGTGCCAACGCCACCCTTTGGCGCTGACCGCCCGACAGATCGGAGGGCATGCGATCTGCGTACTCGGTCAGGCCGGTGGCGGCCAATGCGGCGTCCGTTTGCGCGGCGATCTCAGGTTTCGTCAGTTTGCGGATTTCGAGTGGATAGGACACGTTACGACGCACCGACATATGCGGCCAGAGCGCGTAGCTTTGGAACACAAAGCCGATGTTGCGCTCTTCGGGCGGGACCATATTGGTCGCCGTCGCCACGTCCCGCGCACCGATACGGATCGTGCCCGAACTGGGCATGTCAAAGCCCGCAAGCAGACGCAAAAGTGTGGTCTTGCCGCATCCCGACGGGCCAAGAAGCGCGATGAATTCGCCGTCTTCGAACCGGGTTGTGATGTCCTGAAGCGCAGGGGTGCCTGCGAAAACTTTGCCCAAAGACGTGATGTTTATGTCTGCCATGGGACCACTCCTTTCGGGAAACGACGCGAAAACAGCTGGATTAGGGTCATAAGCGCCATGACCACGAAGACGATGGTCATCGCCAGAGCGCTCGCCATCGCGGTTTCGCCGCTGTCGTCGAGATTGAAAATCACCACGCCAAGGGTCTCGGTGCCCGAAGACCACAACAGCGCGGAGACGGTGAGTTCGTTGAACGCGGTGAGAAAGACGAGGATTGCTCCGGCTGCTGCCGCCGGAGCGGACAGCGGCAGGATCACATCACGCAGGCGCTGAAACAGACCCGCTCCCACCGATTGCGCGGCCTCGGCCATGGCCGGGTCGAGCTGTTTCAGGCTGGCCTGAACCGGGCGGAACATCACCGCGAAGAAACGGGCGAGATAGGCAAGGAAGATGATCCAGATTGTGCCGTAGAGTGTCGCGTCGGTGAAAGGCAGCTTGATCAACAGAAGGATCATCGCGATCGAGAGGACCACGCCGGGAAGCGCATAAGGCAGGTCGAGCAAACTGTCGAAAAGGCGCGAAAGGCGCGTGGGATGGCGCTCCATGAGCCACGCCAGCGGCAGGCAGATGATCATCAAAACGACAGCGGCCCCCAGCGCGAGGCTGAACGAATTGGCAAAGGCGCGCGCCGTCACGGGTTGGCGAAACAGAACTTCGCCCCATGAGACAAACGTCATCGTGTCAAAGCGCAAAGGCACGCCATAGGCAGGCACCAAAGAGGTCGCCAAGAGACCAAACATCGGCAGGACGAGGATCACGAAGACCACAGCCCAGAGCAGGATTTCGACCGGCAAACGTGCCGAACCCAGCGGAATAGCCAGCGGGCGGGAGGTCGAGCCGACGAGATACACGTTCTGCCGCCCTTGGAAAAATCGTTGCAGGAGAATGCCGACAATCGCCACCGCGCCGATCAGCATCGCCAGCACGGAAACCTCAGCCAGCACTGTCGTGCCCATGCCCGCGAGCTTTTGATAGACCAGCGTCGGCAGCGTCACATAGCCCGCCGGAATGCCCAGCATCGCAGGGATGCCGAAATTGCCAAGCGCTGTGACAAAGGTGATGGCGGTGCCCGCGGCGAGACTCGGCAACGTCAGTGGCATCACCACCTGCCACCACGTCCGAAAGCCCCGCGCGCCGCTGATCCGAGCGGCTTCGACCACCTCTTGCGGAATGGCGCGCAGCCCCGCACGAAGCGTCAGAAAGATGATCGACATATGCTGAATGCCGAGCAGCAGAATGATGCCTTCGGGCGAATAAAGCGGCTGCGGCGCGCCAAGCGGCGGGGCGATGCCGAGGGTCTTCAAGAGGACCGAAGACGGACCCATGATTTGTGTCCAGGACAGCGCCGTGATCTGTGGCGGGATCATCATCGGGATCATCAGGCAAAAGACCAAAGCCGCCTTGGCGCGCAAATCGGTGAGCGCGACGAGAAAGGCAAAAGCCGCTCCCAAAACCACGGAG
This sequence comes from Celeribacter naphthalenivorans, assembly GCF_020524585.1. Lineage (GTDB taxonomy): Bacteria > Pseudomonadota > Alphaproteobacteria > Rhodobacterales > Rhodobacteraceae > Celeribacter > Celeribacter naphthalenivorans. Next base: position 424,778 of record NZ_JAIVLK010000003.1, on the reverse strand, counting down.
ACCAAGGTGCCCAGACCCGCTGTGATCAGCGAATGTTTGAGTGCATTTAGGGTCGAACCCTGTGCAAGAACGGATTTTGCAAGCGACAGAGAGGGCACACCCTGATCCGTGACGCCCTCGATGAAAAGCCGCAAAACGGGTGCGAGTGTCAGGCAAAGCGCGAGGATCAGAATGACGGAGAGCAGCCGGGATTCGGACCGGCTGCCTCCTTTTTGCAGGGCGGATTGCATTATTCTACGCCGAACAATTCGGTGAATTTCGCCTTGTTCTCGTCAGCATTGGCAAGCGCATCAGCCGGGTCGAAGGCCATCAGCTTGATGTCTTCGCGTGCGGGGAAGCCGGCGGGGACGCCCATGCCGTCACGCGCCGGGATGTAGCCCATGTCGAGAACCAATTCCTGACCATCCTGGCTCAGCACGAAGTCGACGAATTTCTCGGCGCCTTCGACATTTTTGGCAGAGGACAGGATCGCGACCGGTTCGGTCACATAGGACACGCCTTCCTCGGGGAAGACGAAGTCGACAGGAGAGCCGTCCGCTTTGTTGCGGATCGCGAGGTAGTCGACAACCATGCCGTAGGGTTTCTCACCGGAGGCGACGGCTTTGAAAGTGCCACCATTGCCGCCCTGAGCGCGGGCCTCATTCGCGGCGAGTTTGCCGTAGTAGTCCCAACCAAGATCCTGATCGCCCGTGAGCGTAGCAAGATGGATCAGCGCAGCACCGGAATAGAGCGGCGACGGCATGGCGATCTGACCTTTGATCGACGCGTCTTCGAGGTCTTTCCACGAGGTCGGCGCAGTCTCAATACCGGTGTTGTACACGATGCCGGTGGTGATCAGCTTGGTGGAGTAATAGTAGCCCTCCGGCGAATAGAGCGCCGCGTCATAGTTGGTGGCTTCGGGCGATTGATAGGCGTGCAACAGACCCTCTTGCGCCATGCCTTCGAGCGTCACGGTGTCGGCGATCAAAAGCACGTCGGGCTGCGGGTTGCCCGCTTCGATTTCGGCGCGCAGGCGGGCCATCAATTTGGTGGTGCCGTCGCGCACCCACTCGACTTCCGTGCCGGGATTGGCGGCCATGAACGCATCCACCGTCTGCTGTGCATCGGCATTCGGTTGCGAGGTATAGATGGTGATCGTGTCTGCCATGGCGGTGCTGGCCATGAGGGCAAATGCGGTTGTGGTGAGGACGGTCTTCATGGGGCTCTCCTGCGGTTTGGCCTGAAGATTTCGCTTTCGTTCGAAAGCATTGGACAGGGGTCTTATTTCCGCGCCGCGCAACAATTTTGTGACAAAAACGTAACTTTTTTAATGATATTGCGCGAAAAAACGAAGCGGCCTAACCTTGCCGAAACTCAAAGTCATTTTCGAAGGAAAATCATGAGGCGTTTGGATTTGGGGGAGCGGCGCGATCGCATCATCGCGCTTTTGTCGGAACACGGAGAGCTCTCTGCGGCGGAGCTGTCTGAGCGACTGGGCGTGTCGGTTCAAACCATTCGCACGGATTTGCGCGATCTGGATGAGGCAGGATTGGTCCAACGGCGCAATGGCGCCGCGCGCCTCAGACAGCAAAGCGAAAACATCGGCTACCTGCCGCGTGAAAGCCTTTCACGGCAAGAAAAACAACGGATCGCCCTCGCCGTCAAAAACCTGATCCCGAATGGCAGCCGCGTGGCCTTGGGCACCGGGACGACGGTCGAACATTGCGCGCGCCTGTTGGCGTCTCGTGAAAACCTTTTCGTCGCCACCAATAGCATCCACGCCGTCTGCGCCCTGCAATCTGCGCCGGGGGTTTCGGTGGAAATGGCGGGCGGCACGGTGCGGATGCGCGATCTCGATTTGATCGGTGTGGCCTCGCTTGAGTTCTTTGCGAACTATCGCGTCGATTACGCGATTTTCAGCTGTGGCGGGCTGTCCTCCAGCGGCGCCGTGATGGATTACAACTCCGAGGAAGTGACCGCCCGTAAAGCCATATCCAAATGCGCCAAAACGACGATTCTGGTGATGGATCGCGAAAAATATGATCTGGATTTGGCCTGTCAGCACGGGAGCCTCTGGGACCACGACATCGTCGTGACCGGCGCCCAGATTCCGGAGGATGTGAAGCAGGCCTGCGACGCGCATCAGTGCCAGATCATTCACGTTTAAAGACCCTCACAGGGAAAATTCGATCGACATCCCCCTCATCGCATTGATTGCCCAAAGAAGTGACATCGGTTAAAGCAAATCCAACGCGAGGAGCCCGCCATGAGCATGAATACATTCGGACATCTTTTCCGCTTCACCACCTGGGGTGAAAGCCACGGACCCGCTTTGGGCGCCACGGTCGATGGATGCCCTCCGGGGATCGAGATCAACGAAGAGATGCTTCAGGTCTGGCTCGACAAACGCAAACCCGGCACGTCGAAGTTCACCACCCAACGGCGCGAGCCCGATCAGGTGGAAATCCTCTCTGGTGTGTTCGAGGGCAAGACCACCGGCACGCCGATTCAGTTGATGATCCGCAACACGGACCAGCGCTCGAAGGATTACGGCGAGATCGCGCAGGCGTTTCGTCCCGGTCACGCCGACATCACCTATTTCCAGAAGTACGGCATCCGCGATTATCGCGGCGGCGGGCGGTCTTCGGCACGGGAAACCGCCGCGCGCGTGGCCGCAGGCGGGATCGCACGCGCGGTTTTGGCTGCATTGGTGCCTGATCTCGAGATCAAAGGCTATATGACCCAGATCGGCCCGCATGGCATCGAAGGTCCGCGCGACATGGCCGAGATCGACAACAACCCGTTCTGGGTGCCCTCTGCCGCGACCGCCGACACATGGGCCGACTACTTGGGCGACATTCGCAAGAATGGGTCTTCTGTTGGCGCCGTGATCGAAGTGGTCGCGAAAGGCCTGCCCGCAGGCCTCGGCGCACCGATTTATGCCAAGTTAGACACGGATTTGGCCGCTGCGATGATGTCCATCAACGCCGTCAAAGGGGTCGAGATTGGCGAAGGCATGAATTCCGCCTGTCTCACCGGCGAAGAAAATGCCGATGAAATCCGTATGGGGCCGAATGGGCCTGAGTTCGGGTCTAATCATGCGGGCGGGATCCTTGGCGGGATTTCCACCGGGCAGGACGTCGTCGTGCGCTTTGCCGTGAAACCGACGTCTTCTATTCTGACCCCGCGCAAGACCGTGACAAAAGCGGGCGAAGACACCGATCTGATCACAAAAGGCCGCCACGATCCTTGCGTCGGCATCCGCGCCGTGCCCGTGGGCGAGGCGATGATGGCCTGCGTGCTCCTCGATCATCTGCTCTTGCATCGCGGTCAAGTCGGCGAGGGGCTTCGCGGTCACATTGGCTGAACTTCTCACAATTTTAGGCATCACCTTCCCGATCTTTGCCATGGTCGCCATCGGCTATGCATCGGTCACCAAAGGCGTGTTCCGTCCGCAAGACATGAGCATTCTCGGCGGCTGGGTGATGAATTTTGCTCTGCCGGCCTTGGTGCTCGGCGCCATAGCCTCGCGTCCGATTTCAGAAGTCGTCCACTTCGACTACATCACCGTCTACCTGTTTTCCGGCCTGTTGACCGCAGGGCTGATGTTTCTCTGGTTCTCCATCGCGACCGATCCGGGACGGCGCGGTGTGGTGATGATGATTTCTTATTGCCCGAACACAGGTTTTATCGGCTATCCGATGTTTCTCATGCTGGTCCCCGACCATGCCGGGATCATTCTGGCGATGAACTTCCTCGTCGAAAACATCATCTTCGTCCCGCTTGCGTTGATGGCCATCGAAGCCGGCAAGCCGCGTGAAGATCGCAAAGGCAACGCCCTTCAACAATTCGGGCAAGTCCTGAGAAACCTGATCAAACGCCCGCTGATCATCGCCATTATCCTCGGCTTTGTCATTTCCGCCCTTGGCCTGTCCCTGCCCGGCCCGGTTCACAAACTCATCGATCTGGTGGCGGGCTCTGCCTCCGCCGTTGCGCTTTTCGTGATTGGTGGCTCTCTTGTCGGACTGTCTTTTGAAGGTAACCTGCGGCTGGCCGGTCAGGCCGCCGTCGGCAAGCTGGTCGTCATGCCCCTGTGCACGGCGCTTGTGATCTTTCTGGTCGCGCGTTTTGGTGTCACTCTGGACCCGGACCTGCGAACGGCCGTGCTGCTTTCCGCAGCGCTTCCGACCATGGCCATCGCCGCCCTGTTTGCCCAAGAAGTCGGGCGTGGGGCTCTGGCCTCTCTGTCGATCCTCGTGAACACGCTTGCGGCCTTTATCACGCTCAATATCGTGCTATTTCTGGTGGTTTAGGGTCTGTTTCCCGGAACACAGGACCCGCCAAAAACGAAAAAGGGCCGCGCCCCGCGCGACCCTTTTCGATAATCAGTCAGAAAGACTTAGCCGTTCACGCTGTCTTTCAGCGCTTTTGCGATGGTCATTTTCACGACCTTGTCGGCTTCTTTCTTCATCTGCGCACCGGTCTGCGGGTTACGCACCATGCGCTCCGGACGCTCACGGCAATAGATTTTGCCAACGCCGGGAAGAGTCACAGCGCCACCGGCGGAGACTTCTTTGGTGATGAGGGAGGTGATCGCCTCGAGCGCCGCGCCAGCGGATTTCTTGTCAGAACCCATTTCTTCGGCGAGTGCAGCCACGAGCTGGGTTTTGGTCATCGGTTTCGTCATGTCTGTATACTCCTCGTACGCCCCCCTTCGATTTGGGGGTTATCGCGCATTTCTAAGCGAATATTGAGGGGGCGCACAACGCCTAGTGTACCAATCCGAAGCTTTTTCCCGCATTTTGAGCGAAAAAACCCTCATTACAGGAAGGCCGTCTCCTCGAAAGAGCGCAATTTCCGGCTATGGATACGTTCAATCGGCATATCGCGCAGCAATTCCATCGACCGAATACCAATCAACAGGTGACGAGAGACCTGTGATTTGTAGAAATCCGACGCCATGCCCGGCAATTTCAACTCACCATGGAGCGGTTTATCCGACACACAAAGGAGCGTCCCATAGGGCACGCGGAACCGAAACCCGTTCGCCGCGATGGTCGCGCTTTCCATATCGAGCGCAATGGCCCGCGATTGCGACAGGCGCTGCACCGGACCGGATTGATCGCGCAGCTCCCAGTTGCGGTTGTCAATCGTCGCCACCGTCCCCGTCCGCATGATGCGCTTGAGCTCATAACCTTCGAGTTCAGTCACCTGCTCGACCGCGTCTTCGAGAGAGGTCTGAATTTCCGCCAAAGCCGGGATTGGCACCCAGACCGGCAGGTCGTCATCCAACACATGATCCTCACGCAGATACGCATGCGCGAGGACGAAATCCCCGAGCCGCTGCGAATTGCGCAGCCCGGCGCAATGGCCGACCATGATCCAGGCATGCGGCCGCAAAACGGCGATGTGATCCGTCGCGGTTTTCGCATTCGACGGCCCGACACCAATGTTCACAAGCGTGATCCCCGATCCGTCCGCGCGTTTCAGGTGATAGGTCGGCATCTGTGGCATCTTCGCGGTCGGCGGGATGTCTTCGTCTGCCGAAGTGATCTCGACATTCCCGGTGGAGACAAAGCTGGTGTAGCCGCTCTCAGGATCGGCCAATTGGCTGCGTGCATAGGCTTCGAATTCGGAGACATAGAACTGGTAGTTGGTGAACAATACGTGGTTCTGGAAATGACAGGCATCCGTCGCGGTGTAATGCGACAGGCGGGCCAGCGAATAATCGATGCGCTGCGCCATGAACGGCGCCAAGGCGCCAGAGCCATCCGCATGGGTGTAGTCGAAGCCATTCACAATATCATCGTGGGTCGTCGTCAAATCCGGCACATCGAAAATATCGCGCAGCGGATAGGCCATGGCACCTTCCTGCGGCACGGTGATGTTCTCGTCATTGGCGACAGCGAAATGCACCGGCATCGGCGTGTCGGAAATGCCGATTTGCACCATCACGCCGTGGTTGCGCAGGATTTGGGAAATCTGCTGTTTCAGGTAATTGCGAAACAGATCAGGCCGCGTGATCGTCGTCGAATATTCGCCCGGCTTGGCCACATGCCCGAAAGACAGGCGGCTGTCCATCGTCGCATAGGATGTCGTGACCACGCGAATTTCCGGGTAATAGGCCCGATAGCGCGCCTCGGGCTCCTCCCCGCTTGCGATGAGCGAAAATTTCTCTGTCAAAAAAGAACAGGCCTCTGAATATAGCGCCTCAAGATAATCCACCGCCGCCGCCGGATCAGCAAAGCTCCGGGTCTCACGCGCGGGCGCTGTTTCGAGGATCAGGCTTTTCAAACTGCTGTTCATTTTTATATCCTTTTCGCAACAAACGGTGCTCAACGCCCCAGACGACCCACTCATCGCCTTCCGCTTGCAATCTTGTGTCAGCCCCGTCACTTGAGACCAGATGCGACAGAGACGCAAGGCCCGGCATAAGGCCGAGAAAGAGATCACATGACACGTCCCAAACTGTTTTCCTTTGGCCATGGTTATAGCGCGCAGGCGCTTGCACGGCGGTTGATCCCGCAAGGCTGGGACATCATTGGCACCACGCGTAACCCGGCAAAGGCACAGCAATTTGACACTGACGGCGTCGAGCCACTTTTGCTTGAATCAGACCCTATTCCCGCCCAACTCGGTCACGCGACCCATCTTTTGATGTCTGCGGGCCCCGATGCCGAGGGCGATCCGTTCCTGCGTGACTATCGTGAACAGCTGATTGAAGCCGCGCCCAATCTACAGTGGGTTGGCTACCTGTCGACCACCGGCGTCTATGGCGATCACGGCGGCGATTGGGTCGACGAGACCACGCCGCTCACGCCCGGCACCAAACGTGGCAAAGCGCGGATGCGAGCCGAGGCCGATTGGCAGGCGATTGCGCAGGATTTGGGTCTAAACCTGTCCATCTTTCGCCTCGCGGGCATCTATGGTCCGGGCCGCGGCCCTTTCGCCAAGGTCCGCAACGGCACCGCGCGTCGGATCGTCAAACAAGGTCAGATTTTCTCACGCATCCATGTCGAAGACATCGCACAGGTTCTTGAGGCCTCGATAAACAGACCCCAATCCAGCGGAATTTATAACGTCTGCGACGATCTCCCCGTGCCGCCGCAAGAGGTCATCGGCTATGCTGCCGAACTTTTGGGTCTGCCACTGCCGCCAGAGGAAGACTTTGAGACCGCAGAGATGACCCCCATGGCCCGCAGTTTTTATGCCGAAAGCAAAAAGGTGCGAAACGACCGGATGAAACAGGAGCTGGGCGTTCAGCTCATTTATCCGGACTATAAAACCGGGCTAAAGGCGCTTCTGGCGCAGGATGAATAGCTGAATCAGCGGCTGTCCTGCCAGGATCGCCGATGATCCAGAACCGTGATGGCGTAGATCACCACACCGCCAAAGGTCAAAGCCGCCCCAACATAGCCCGCCGAGGGAAATCCATAGCCCTTGGCGATATAGATCGAAGCAACATAAGGCCCCAAAGCATTGGCTGCATTGAACGCCGCATGATGCAGCGTCGCGGCCAGCGCCTGAGAATCGCGGGCGACATCCATAAGCCGGGTTTGCAAAAGAAGCGGATAGCCATTCGCCAAGCCCAAAGCGAAGACGAGCGCGACCATGGCATAGGGCAGCCCAGCGATCTGCGGGAACAGAGACAGCAAGGCAATATTCAAGAAAAGCGTTGCGAAAACCGCAAAGTTCAACGCCCGGTCAGCGGCCCATCCGGCAACGAGAGTACCAAGCGTCATACCAAAGCCCATGAGACCCAAATACAGCGGAATCGAAGCATCGTTGACCTGCGTCACCTCGATCAGGGTCGAGGCGAGATAGGTGTAAAAGGCGAAAAATCCGCCAAACCCGATGGCCCCGCTCAACAGCGTCAACAACACCTGCCGGTTCTTCAGTGCGCCAAGCTCACGCAACGCGTTCGAATTGGTATCACGCGCGGTTTCAGGCGCGAACATCAGGATCATGGTCGCCGTCAAAGCCGCCAAAGCCCCCACCAAAGCAAAGGCCCAACGCCACCCGATGGTCTGTCCCAACACATTGGCGACGGGCACGCCGACAATAGTCGCAATGGTGAGACCAAGCATCAAACGCGCCACCGCCTTGCCGCGCTGGTTCGGCCCCGCGAGAGAGGCGGCCATCAGAGCGGCAACACCAAAATAGGCGCCATGGGGCATGCCGCTCAAAAAGCGTGCCAAAAGCATGATCGGGTAGGTCGGCGCCAGAGCGGAGAGGATATGGGTGAGGCAAAACATCACCATCAAACCAATGAGCAAAACCCGCCGCTCGATCCGTGCCGCCGCCACCGCAATCAAAGGCGCGCCGACAACAACCCCCAGAGCATAGGCGGAAATCAAACGACTGGCCGTCGCCTCATCAATACTCAGACCTTCTGCCATGAAGGGCAAAAGGCTCATACTGGCAAACTCGCTTGTGCCAATCGCAAACCCACCCATGGCGAGCGCAAAAAGGACGATCCCCGGACGGGTGCCGGGCGAGACAGAGGTGGTGGAAACCATCGGATATACCTTGAAAGGAAGTCACGTGAGACTTCCCCTATTCTCGCACAGGGATCAAGGCTGCGAGCAACCCACTGTGATCATACCCGCTTTGCACAAACGTGCATGGCCTTAGGCTCGCTTGCTCGACAGATCCGCAATGCCAAGCACAGAGAGCACCTTGGCCTCAATGTCCGGCGTGTTCAGCCCGGCAATGGCATACATCGCCTCCGGGCTGGCCTGATCGATGAAAGTGTCCGGAAGCGTCATCGAGCGGAATTTAAAGCCCCGATCAAACACGCCTTCCTCTGCGAGGAAATCGGCGACATGTGACCCAAATCCCCCGATAGCGCCCTCTTCGAGCGTGATCAGTGCCTCGTGATTCCCCGCAAGATCACGGATCAAAGCGTGATCCAGAGGCTTGGCGAAACGCGCGTCTGCGACGGTGCAGGAAATGCCTTTGGCCGCGAGGTTCTCAGCGGCTTTCAAGGCAGGCTCCAAACGTGTGCCAAAGGACAAAAGCGCCACCCGCGTGCCTTCGCGCACGATGCGGCCTTTGCCGATCTGAAGCACTTCGCCACGTTCCGGCATCTGAACGCCGACACCTTCACCGCGCGGATAACGGAAGGCGATGGGCCCCTCATCATGCGCCACGGCCGTGGCAACCATATGTTTCAACTCCGCCTCATCGGCGGCGGCCATCACCACCATGCCCGGCAGATTGGCCATAAAGGCAATATCGAAAGACCCGGCATGCGTCGCCCCATCGGCGCCAACGAGACCTGCACGGTCAATCGCAAAACGCACCGGCAAACGCTGAATCGCCACGTCATGCACGACCTGATCGTAGCCGCGTTGCAGGAAGGTCGAATACATCGCACAAAAGGGTTTCATCCCACCGGCGGCAAGACCTGCCGCGAAGGTCACGCCATGCTGCTCCGCAATGCCGACATCAAAACAACGGCTCGGGTAGCGTTCGGCAAAGAGATCAAGGCCCGTTCCATCCGGCATGGCGGCGGTCACGGCGACGATCTTGTCATCCTGCGCAGCCTCTTGCAGCAGCGCATCGGCGAAAACCTTTGTGTAGGACGGCGCGTTGGATTTGGCTTTCTTCTGCTCGCCGGTGACCACGTCGAATTTGGCGGTCGCGTGGCCTTTGTCCGGGCGACCTTCGGCGGGGGCGTAGCCTTTGCCCTTTTTCGTGATCGCATGGATCAGGATCGGCCCCGTCGCGCGGGTTTTGACCGTGCGCAAAACGCTCAAAAGCTGGTCCATATCGTGGCCATCGACCGGACCGATGTAGGAGAACCCAAGCTCTTCGAACAGCGTGCCACCGATGGTCATGCCCTTGAGCATTTCCTTGGCGCGTTTGGCGCCCTCTTGGAACGGATGCGGCAGAAGGGACACAGCGCCTTTGGCAGCGGCTTTGAGATCCTGGAACGGCTCACCCGCATAGAGACGGGTCAAATAGGACGAGAGCGCACCGGTGGGCGGTGCGATGGACATTTCGTTGTCGTTCAAGATCACGATCAAGCGTTTGCCCAAATGGCCCGCGTTGTTCATCGCCTCAAAGGCCATGCCAGCGGACATCGACCCGTCGCCGATCACCGCAATCGCATCGCCGATGCCATACTCCGGCGCGCCGCCCAGATCGCGCGCCACGGCAAAGCCCAGAGCGGCAGAGATCGAGGTCGAACTATGCGCCGCGCCAAAGGGGTCATAGGGGCTTTCGGAGCGTTTGGTGAAGCCCGAGAGGCCGCCCTCGGTCCGCAGGGTGCGGATACGGTCGCGACGCCCAGTGAGGATTTTATGCGGATAGCATTGGTGCGACACGTCCCAGATCAGGCGATCTTTCGGCGTATCGAACACGGCATGCAGCGCCACGGTCAGCTCAACAACCCCAAGACCCGCGCCCAGATGCCCACCCGTCACAGATACCGCAGAAATGGTTTCCTGCCGCAACTCATGCGCCACGCGCTTGAGCTCTGCATCAGAGAGCGATTTCAGATCGGCGGGGACATTCACGCGATCGAGGGTCGGAGTGGCTGGGCGGTCGGACATGGCGTCTCGCTTTCTCAGGTTTCCCGCGAAATAACGAAGCGGGCGACGTCTCGCAAGGGCTCGGCCCGCGATCCATAGGGGCTCAATGCCGCACAGGCCTCATCGACCAATGAGCTAGCGCGGGCCTTGGCGCCCTCAAGCCCCAGAAGCGACACGAAAGTCGCCTTGCCCGCCTCCGCATCCTTGCCCACGGCCTTGCCGGTTTTCTCGACATCGCCTTCGACGTCGAGAATGTCGTCTTGAATTTGGAACGCGAGGCCCAGCGCCTTGGCATAGGTGCCCAGATGGGTGGGATCGCCACCGCCCAAAATGGCGCCTGCGCGGGCGGACCATTCGATCAGCGCGCCGGTTTTGTTGCCTTGTAGGACGGTGATCTCTTGCAGATCGAGCGGGGTCGCGGAGGTTTCCGCCGCGATGTCCTGTGCCTGCCCCAAGACCATGCCTTGCGCGCCGGAGGCTTTCGCCAGAGAGGCGATCAAATCGACCCTAATCTGGCTCGAAACACCCATTTCGGGACGCGTCAAAAGTTCAAAAGCAAGGGTCTGAAGCGCGTCCCCTACGAGCACAGCCGTGGCCTCGTCCCAGCGTTTGTGAACGGTCGGCTGGCCGCGACGCAGATCGTCGTCATCCATACAGGGTAGATCGTCATGCACGAGGCTATAGGCATGCACCGCCTCGATCGCGGCGGCGGCCCAGACGGAGTGTTCAGCTGGCACGCCATGAAGCGCGGCACCCTCCATCACGAGGTAAGCCCGCAGGCGCTTGCCACCATTGAGGGCATAGCGCATCCCCTCCTCGACCGGCATGGTCCCCAGAGGCGCCAAAACCGTGTCGAAACAGGCGGAAACGGCCGCCTTACACCGCGCCAACCCGTCTTGCATCAGACACCTTCGGCCTTACTCGTCCCGGTGGCTGTGCCATCCGGCCCCACAGTGATCTTTTCGACCTTCTCTTCGGCATCCTTGAGCTTGGCCTCGCAATGCGCCTTGAGCGCGGCACCACGTTCATACAGCGCAATGCTGTCTTCCAAGGCCACATCGCCGCGTTCGAGCTTGCTCACAACCTCGTTCAACTCCGCCATGGCGGTTTCAAAGGACATTTCGCTGACCGGCGTATCGCTCATTGGACTCTCCCGAATGTTTCCCCCACTGCATATAGGAAAACCGCCGGGGAAGGCCAGTTTGAGTTTTGCATTCCGGCCCGTTGTTTGGGGCGCTTACTCAGGCGTCAGCATATAGCCAGCACCGCGCACGGTTTGCAGGTAACGCGGTTGGCGCGGGTCGTCTTCGAGCTTGCGCCGCAGACGGGTGATTTGCACATCCACAGCACGCTCCTGCGCCTGTCCACCATCGCGCCCGAGGCGTTCGACCAATTCGGTGCGCGTCACAGGTTCGCCCGTCGAGGCCACAAAGATTTTCATCAGCTGCGCTTCGGTGCCAGTCAGACGCACAATCTGATCGCCCTCCCAAAGCTCGCCCCGCTCCACATCATAGCGGAATCGACCCAAATGCAGGTATTTCGGCCCGGCTTCGGCCTCTTCCATCTGCGGCATCCGGCGCAGAACCGCATTGATGCGCAGCAAAAGCTCTTTGGGCTCAAAGGGCTTTGCGAGATAATCATCAGCGCCCGCTTCGAGCCCGGCGATGCGATCCTCTGTCTCGCCCTTGGCCGTCAGCAACATGATCGGCGTGCTGATCGACTGGCGTAGATCGCGCGTCAAGCTAATCCCATCTTCGCCCGGCATCATGACATCGAGCACGATGAGATCGAATTCCAACCCCGCCAAAAGGCGTCGCGCATGGGCTGCATCACGGGCCGCCGTCACGCAAAACCCGTGACGGATCAGAAATTTTTGCAACAAGCCGCGAATGCGCTCGTCATCGTCAACGATCAGAAGGTGAATTTCCCCGCTCACTTCACTCCTCCTTTTTCGACCCGGTTTTCGACATAGCGTTGAAATAGGCCGCCTGATCCGGGTCCATCATAGCCTCAAGCACCCGACGAAATCCCGCAACGGCCTCGTGCCCCGCATCGCGATAAGCGACCCGCATTCTGGCCCGTTGCGCCTCCGACAATTCCGCCTCAAGCGATTGGCCGGTTTCTGTAAGATACAGATGACGCTCGCGTTTGTCCTGTACACCGACACGGCTTTCGACCAGCCCGTCTTCGATCAGGGTCCTAAGCACCCGGTTCAGAGACTGTTTCGTCACGCCCAGAATGGCCAGAAGATTGTTCACATTCGTCCCCGGCGCGCGCGCAATGAAATGAACCGCCCTGTGATGCGCCCGGCCGTAGCCGTATTTCTCCAAAATGCGATCCGGGTCCGCCGTAAAACCGCGGTAGGCAAAGAACATGGCCTCGATCCCCTTGCGGAGCTGTTCGTCCGTCAGGAACAGAAGAGCCTCACCGCTTTGCGTACCGCCAGCCTTACCGTCCGCCATAGTCTGCCTCGTTCTCAAATCGCATAATTTCCGCTCACTTTAAGTCAGCGTTGTTGACATTCCAAGATCGAATTGATAGCGAAATCGGGATTTGGCGCAATAATAATCCCAAAATGAAGCGCATCACGCAACTTCACGAAAGCGAGTGATGCGGCAGAGACACGAAAAGGAGAGACCCATGGCGGGCAGCTACGAAGATCGCGACGGATATATCTGGATGGACGGCGCCCTTGTCGATTGGCGTGACGCGAAGGTGCATATCCTGACCCACGCCATGCATTACGCCTCCTCCGTCTTTGAGGGCGAGCGCTGCTACAACGGCAAGATTTTCAAATCCGTCGAACACTCCGAACGTCTTCTGGCGTCCGGCAAAGCGCTCGACATGCCGATCCCCTACACGGTCGAAGAAATCGAGAAGGCAAAATACGAGGTGCTCAAGGCCAACGGTTGGGACAACGCCTATGTCCGTGTCGTGGCCTGGCGTGGCGCAGGCGACGATATGGGGGTTGCGGCCAACAGAAACCCTGTGCGCATGGCGGTCGCCGCCTGGGAATGGGGCGCCTATTATGGCGACGCGAAAATGCAGGGCGCCAAGCTCGACATCGCGAAGTGGAAACGCCCCTCGCCTGAAACCATCCCGACCGCCGCGAAAGCCGCCGGTCTCTACATGATCTGCACCATGTCGAAACATGCCGCTGAGGCCAAAGGCTGTTCCGACGCTTTGTTCATGGATTATCGCGGCTATGTGGCCGAGGCGACCGGTGCGAATATCTTTTTCGTCAAAGACGGCGAAGTGCACACCCCGATCCCAGACGCGATCCTGAATGGCATCACCCGCCAGACGGTGATCGGCATGCTCAAAGACAAGGGCATCACGGTGCATGAACGCCGCATCATGCCCGAGGAACTCGACGGGTTCGAGCAATGCTTCCTCACCGGCACCGCCGCCGAAGTGACCCCTGTGGGCCAAATCGGGGACTATATGTTCGAGGTCGGCGCACTGACGCGTGAGATCTCCGAAGACTACGAAAAACTGGTTCGCAGCTAAGGCTTTAACCTTAAAATAAGAGCTTTCTGCCAGTCTGGTACGATCAGATTGGCAGGAGGCATGACGTGGTCAGCCGCAAAGACAGTATTGTTATCGTTCTCATCACGGTCTTCATCGTGACCCCGGCGGTCCTTGCCTTGACCGCTTACATGATCACAAAAAACCCCTCCCTGCGCCCTCTGGGCATCACCGTCGAACGGCTGACCGCAGCAGGGCAGATTGAAAACAAAAGCCTCATTCTGGCGGTGGTCGATATTGGAACTCTCGCCAAGAATTCCACCAAAAAAGCACAATACCAATCCAGTCTGGAAACCGCTTTTGCGCGCCTTGAAACCGATGTTCAGGTGAAATTTCGCAGCATTCCCGGCAGTTCAGAGGTCCATATCACCTATCTTGTCGGTGAAAGTCAGATCGGGCCATTTCCGGAGAACAGAGCCGCCGAGGGCGTGCTTCCTGCAACACAGGCGGCGCGACTTGTCATCGCACAACGCAAAGCGGTCGCGAAAGAACAGGAACGTCGTGACAGGCTTGGCCAAAACGGATTTTGGAACCGGGTCCTGGACTAAAGCGCATCCGCCTTTTTCCGACGCGAGGCACTGAGGCCAAGCGCTCTCTCGCGCCAGATGATCGCAACACCCGCTGCGATCACGATCAAGGCACCGGCCAACATTGCCATCGTCGGCACTTCGTCGAAAAAGACATAGCCAATGATCAACGCGAAGACCATCGACGCATAGTCGAAGGGTGCAAGCATCGAGGCATCGCCATAGCGATAGCATGACGTCAGGCACACCTGCGCCAGACCACCGATCAACCCGGACAGAATGAGGAAAACGCAGGCCAACGCACTCGGAACAACCCATTGCGAGAACGGCAAGGTCATCAACGCCGCCACGGTACAGGACATCGAGAACCAGAACACGATCGACGTCGTGCTCTCGCTTTTCACCATGTTCCGCACATGCAATTGCACGATGGCCGCCAAACATGCCCCGCCGAGGGCCACCATAGCCCCGAGCTGTTCCAGAGGATCAGGTGTCCCATTGAACACGGTGATTCGCGGCATCATCACGATCACAACGCCGACAAGCCCCGCAAACACCGCCGAAAATCGGAACAATCGCACATCTTCGCCCGCGAACATGGCCGCAAACACCACCAACAACAGCGGAGAGGCATAGCCGATGACCGTCGCTTCCGGCAGCGGCAACAGACCAAGCGCATAAAAGTTCAAAAACATCGCGCTGGCCCCAATCATCCCGCGCCAGACATGGCCCATCGGCGATTTCACCTTCAGGCCCGCAAGAATTTCCCCACGCCCAACCAACCAAATGAAGATTACGGGAAGTGCGAACAGAGATCGAAAGAACACTGCCTCACCGGGAGGAACCTCTGAACTCGCCGCCTTGATCAGTGCCGCCATCACCACAAAACAGATGACGGACGCAAGCTTGAGGGCAATGCCCCGAAACGGGTCCATTGTGTATCTCCTAATCGACTGGGAACCCGCTTAAAATCTCACGTGTCGGTCAGTCGCGCAACGGCCCATTGGGCTGCATCGCGCACCGTGGGGTCGGCATCCTCGCACAGGCGCGCGGCCACTGACCGCAATTCGAGCGCCCCTGAATTTCCAATGGCATAGAGGACATTTCGCACAAATCGGTCACGTCCAATGCGCTTGATCGGCGAGCCTGAAAACTTCTCCCGAAACGTCGCATCATCCAACTGCGCCAGCTCCGCAAGCGGCGGCGCGATCAACTCTTCTCGAGCCGCGAACCGAATATCTTTCGCAGCCACTGCGAATTTGTTCCAAGGACAGGCCGCCAGACAATCGTCACAGCCGTAAATCCGATTGCCAAGTTTGCCGCGCAGTTCCTCATCCACGGGACCGTGATGCTCGATGGTCAGGTAGGACACGCAACGGCGTGCATCGATCTGAAACGGCGCCGGAAACGCGTCTGTCGGACAAGCATCGAGACAGGCACGACATGACCCACAATGGTCTTTTTCCGCTGGATCAGGGTCGAACTCATGGGTCGTGAAAATCGCCCCAAGGAAGAACCAATTGCCCAGATCGCGCGACAAAAGATTGGTGTGTTTTCCCTGCCAACCGAGCCCAGCCTTTTGCCCCAATGGCTTTTCCATCACTGGCGCCGTGTCGACGAACACTTTGATTTCTGTCTCTGGCCCCGCCTGTTCGATCAACCAGCGTCCCAGCCGCTTGAGGCGTTTCTTGACGATATCATGATAGTCACGATTGCGCGCATAAACCGAAATTGCGCCGGATTTAGGTCTATTTATGAGCGCCAAAGGATCTTCTTCCGGCGTGTAGGCTTCCGCCAACATGATCACGGATTGCGCCTCTGGCCAGAGCGCCGCAGGGTCTCCGCGCCAGTTCATCCGCTCTTCCATCCAGCCCATCTGCCCATGCCGCCCTTCGGCGACAAAGGCCTTGAGCCGCTCCATGGCTTCTGGAATATCCGGGCGTCCGAAAGCAGCTTTGGAGAAGCCTTCCTCCAGAGCCCGCGCGCGCACGATTTCCTTATCCAAACTGGGCACAGATCACGCCTTCTTTTGTCCGGAAATATCCTCGGGGGGAATTGCCCAAAGGGCAAGGGGGGCAGACAGCCCCCAAAACAGCGTTCAGAAATCGAGATCGGTGTAATGCGCCGGAGGCGGGAAACTCGACACCTGATCGGCCAGCAAAGACCGGAATGCCGGACGCGATTTGATCTTTGCGTACCAATCCTTCACGACGTCATGCCGGTTCCAATCCACATCCGAAATATAGTCCAGAGAGGACAGATGCGCCGCCGCCGCGAAATCCGCCAGCGTCATCGAATCGCCCGCCAACCACCGCCGGCGGTCCAATAACCAAGCCATATAATCGAGGTGATATTTGATCGCCTTCGAGCCTGACTTGACGTTGGCCGCGACCGGATAACCCGACTTCATCAGCTTGCGATTGACCCGCTCGTACAAAAGTTTCGACGTCACTTCGTTGTGGAATTTGTCATCGAACCACGACACCAGACGCCGCACTTCGTAGCGACCTTCGGCATCTTTCGGCATCAAAACCGGGTTCGGGTAGCGCTCTTCGAGATACTCGCAAATCGGCGTGCTTTCCGACAGGTTCATATCGTCGATCCGCAGCACCGGCACCTTGCCCGCCGGGTTGCGGCGCATGAAATCCGGATCCTGCTCCCAGTAGCGCTCCTCGATCAACTCCACCTCAAGCTTCTTTTCCGCAAGCACCAAACGGACTTTGCGACAAAAGGGTGAAAGGGGGACGTGATACAGACGGATCATAATTTCTACTCGCGTTTTTTCCCTACTTGCCGCAGGACAGAAGGCAGTTCAATCCTCGAAACAGGCTGCGCGGCCATCTCGCGCGATTGTGGCCGCCCCATCGACGATCTGCGCGGCTCTTCGCCGAACAAAGGGCCCGGGATTCCCGGCATTGCGGTCTTTCGGGGCCGGCAAAACAGCCGCAAGCTGCGCCGCTTGCTGGGCGGTGATGTTTTCCGGACCGACGCCGAAGTAATGCCGAGAGGCGGCTTCAACGCCGAAAATCCCCCTGTCGAATTCGGCAATGTTCAAATAGACCTCAAGAATGCGCTGCTTGCTCCAGGTCAGTTCGACCACCGGCGTGATCATCGCCTCCAAAGCTTTGCGCGGCCAGCTCCGACCATGCCAGAGGAAGGTGTTCTTGACCGTCTGCTGGCTGATGGTCGAGGCGCCGCGGTTGCCGCCCTCGGCAATCGCGGAGCGGATCGCGGTAAGGTCGAACCCCCAATGTTCACAAAAATTCGCATCCTCAGCGGCCACCACGGCCCGTGCGAGGTGCGGCGACATGCGCTTCATCGGCACCCATTGGTAATCGACCCGCTCCCCTTGGCGACCGCTTTCGGCCATCATGTAGAAGGTGCCGGGCACCGGCAGGACCGAATAGGCCAGAATCCAAATCAGAAAGAGTGCAAAAACGGCCAAAACACCGCGAAGGACACGCCGCCGCAGACGCCGGAAAAAACCGGGGCCTGTGCTCTGCCCTTTGGATTTTGTCTTTTTCTTGCTCTTTCGTGCCATGGTCTGAAAAAGCATGGCGGGTGATCCGAGGTCAAGCCCAACTCTCACCGCAAAGAAAAAGCCCCCGAAAAGGGGGCTTTTAAGCTGCATTCGGGTCGATCTACGCTCGACTTACTCGGCCGGGATCGCGCCCTGCTCCAAGGTCAGCGGCACCGGAAGGTGCACCAGCATCTCTTTCGGGCAAACCTGAAGGAAGTTGGCTTTCTCTTCATCCCAATGATCAAGGATCGCCTTGGCTTTCAACGAATGGGTCTCTTTCGCGTGACGCTCCACGAGGCCTTTCAACTGATCTTCCCAGTGATCCACAGAGACCGGACAGGTCACAAGCGTTTCAAGGTTCATCAGATCAAGCGCCGTGCCCTCCGGATCGTAGAGATAGGCCATACCGCCCGTCATCCCGGCCCCAAAGTTCGCGCCAATCGTGCCAAGGATCACGGCGATCCCGCCGGTCATATATTCACAACCGTTGGAACCACAGCCCTCGATCACCACGCTTGCACCGGAGTTACGCACCGCGAAACGCTCGCCCGCACGACCGGCGGCAAAGAGGTAGCCGTCCGTCGCACCGTAAAGCACGGTGTTGCCGATGATCGTGTTCTGATCGGCCACCAGCGGCGAATGCATCGGCGGACGCACCACAACGGTGCCACCCGAGAGGCCTTTTGCCACATAGTCGTTGGCGTCGCCCGACACTTCGATCTTCAGACCCGGCGCCGCAAAGGCCCCGAGGGACTGACCGGCCGAGCCCGTGAGCTTCACGGTCAAATGGTCCGGCTGAAGATTGTTGCGCATGCCGAATTTCGACACGATATGCGACGAGGTGCGCGTCCCGATGGTGCGGAGCGTGTTCTGCACCGCGTAGGAGAGCTGCATCTTTTCGCCATCGTTGAGGAAACGCGCGGCATCCGACACGATTTGCGCATCGAGCGTATCCGGCACCGCGTTGCGCGGTTTGGAGCGGTCGTAGACGATGCGGTCAGAGCCATCGACAGAGATCAGAAGCGGGTTCAGATCGAGGTCGTCGAGATGCGCCGAACCACGCGAGGTCTGGGCCAAAAGATCGGCACGACCGATCACCTCGTCCAGAGAGCGCGCGCCCAGAGAGGCCAGCAATTCGCGGACTTCCTGTGCGTAGAAGGTGATCAGGTTGACGACCTTATCGGCGTTGCCGGTGAACTTGCCACGCAGCATTTCGTCTTGGGTACAGACGCCCACCGGACAGGTGTTCGACTGACACTGACGCACCATGATACAGCCCATCGCGATCAAGGCGGCGGTGCCGATACCGTATTCCTCGGCGCCCAGCATCGCGGCCATGACGATGTCACGCCCGGTGCGCAAACCACCGTCCGTGCGCAGCGTCACGCGGTCGCGCAGGTTGTTCATCGCGAGCACTTGGTGTGCCTCGGTCAGACCCATTTCCCACGGCAGGCCAGCGAATTTGATCGAGGTCGCCGGAGACGCACCCGTGCCACCGTTGTGACCGGAGATCAGGATGATGTCCGCTTTCGCTTTCGCCACACCGGCGGCGATGGTGCCGACACCGGAGGAGGCCACGAGTTTCACCGTCACCTTGGCCTTCGGGTTGATCTGTTTCAGGTCGTAGATGAGCTGAGCGAGATCCTCGATGGAGTAGATGTCGTGGTGCGGCGGCGGCGAGATCAGGGTCACGCCTTTGGTCGAGTGACGCAGCTTGGCGATCAGGTCAGTGACCTTCATCCCCGGCAGCTGACCACCCTCGCCCGGCTTCGCGCCCTGAGCGACTTTGATCTCCAGCTCTTCACAGTGCAGCAGATATTCCGCCGTCACGCCAAAGCGACCGGAGGCCACCTGTTTGATCTTTGCGGACGCATTGTCACCATTGGGTTCCGGCGTGAAATCGTCAGGCGATTCACCCCCCTCACCGGAGTCGGATTTCGCGCCGATGCGGTTCATCGCGATGGACAGCGTGCGGTGCGCCTCAGGCGACAGAGCCCCCAAGGACATGCCCGGCGTCACAAAGCGTTTGCGGATCGAAGTGATCGATTCCACCTCTTCGATCGGCACAGGTTTGCCCAGCGGTTTAAAGTCCAACAGATCGCGCAGATGGATCGGCGGCATGGCCTGCATCTTGGCGGAATATTGTTTCCACATCTCATAAGACGCACGATCACAGGCCGATTGCAGCATGTGCATCGACTGCGCTTCCCACGCGTGGGTCTCGCCGGATTTGCGGGACTTGTAGAAGCCCCCGATGGGGAGCGTGTTGCCACCCAGCCAGCCCTGTTTGTGCACGGCTTCCAACTTGTGCTGGATACCACCGACCCCGATGCCGGAGATGCGCGAATGCATGCCCGGGAAGAACTCGTTGACCATCGCGCGGGACAGGCCCACGGCCTCGAAGTTCAGACCACCGCGATAGGACGAGATCACCGAAATGCCCATCTTCGCCATGATCTTGAGCAAACCGGCATCCACAGCGGCACGATAGCGCGCCACGGCTTCGGTCAGGGTGCAATCCAACAGGCCACGTTCGATCCGGTCGGCCAGCGAATCCTCGGCCAGATAGGCGTTCACGATGGTCGCGCCACAGGCGATCAGCACCGCGAAGTAATGCGGGTCGATACATTCCGCAGAGCGCACGCCCAGCGAACAGAAGGTCCGAAGACCTTTGCGCGTCAGCCAGCTGTGCACAGCAGAGGTCGCGAGGATCATCGGCATGGCGATTTTGTCTTCACCCTGCGCCTGATCGGTCAGGATGATGTGACCACCACCCGAGCGCACGGCCTCTTCGGCCTCGGCACGGATGCGATCCAGACCTTTGCGCAGCGCATTGGGGCCGCCATCGACCGGGAAGGTACAGTCGATC
The DNA here is from genome assembly GCF_020524585.1 of Celeribacter naphthalenivorans. Lineage (GTDB taxonomy): Bacteria > Pseudomonadota > Alphaproteobacteria > Rhodobacterales > Rhodobacteraceae > Celeribacter > Celeribacter naphthalenivorans. The sequence continues at coordinate 403,817 of NZ_JAIVLK010000003.1, read as the reverse complement.
TCGGTCATCGGCGCGTTGAAATGACCTTTCAACGCCTCGAATTGCGCGTTGCCGACAAAGGGGCTTTCCAGCACGAGAATCTCGGTCTGGGAGCTGTCTTCATCGAGCACGTTCTTGAGGTTGCCGAACCGCGTTTTGAGCGACATCACACGGAATTCGCGCAAACTGTCGATCGGCGGGTTGGTCACCTGAGAGAAGTTCTGGCGGAAGAAGTGGCTGAGCGGGCGATATTTGTTCGACAGCACGGCAGAGGGCGTGTCGTCGCCCATAGAGGCCAGCGCCTCTTTGCCATCCTCGCCCATCGGCGCGAGGACCTGTTCCAGCTCTTCAATGGTGTAACCCGCTGCGATCTGACGCTTTTTCAGTTCAGCACCGCTAAAGATCGCGGTCTCATTCAGGCCAGCCAGCTCTTCTTCGAGATCGACGATCTTGCCGACCCATTCGCCAAACGGCTGGGAATTCGCCAGACGGTCTTTGATGTCGACGTCGTGGTAGAGCTTGCCCTCGGCCATATCGACCGCCAGCAACTGCCCCGGCCCCAGAGCGCCTTTTTCCACCACAGTGGCCTCATCGGTCGGCACCATGCCCACCTCGGAGCCCGCGATGACAAGGCCATCGCCGGTGACAACATAGCGCATCGGACGCAGACCGTTGCGGTCGAGACCGGCACAAACCCAGCGACCGTCGGTCATCGCCAAAGCGGCCGGACCGTCCCAGGGCTCCATCACGGAGTTCACATAGGAATACATGTCGCGCCAGGCTTTCGGCAGCTCTTCGGCGTTTTTCGACCAGGCTTCGGGCACCAGCATGGTTTTCGCCATCGGCGCAGAACGACCGGCCCGCACCAGCACCTCGAACACGGAATCGAGGGCCGCGGAGTCCGACGAGCCTTGCGGGATGATCGGCTTGATGTCCTCGGCCATATCCCCAAAGGTCGACGAGGCCATACGGATCTCGTGCGATTTCATCCAGTTGGTGTTGCCTTTGATCGTGTTGATCTCACCGTTATGCGCCAGCATGCGGAACGGCTGAGCCAGCCACCACTGCGGGAAAGTGTTGGTGGAATAGCGCTGGTGATAGATCGCAAAAGCGGATTCAAAGCGCTCGTCCATCAGGTCCGGGTAGAACACGGCAACCTGTTCGGCGAGCATCATGCCTTTGTAGATGATCGACCGGCAGGACAGCGAGCAGATGTAAAGTTCACGCACACCGGCGGCCGAAGCGGCTTTCTCGATGCGACGACGGATGACGTAAAGCTCACGCTCAAAAGTCTCTTCGTCCACGCCTTTGGAGTTGGAGATCAGGATTTGCTCGATCTCGGGGCGCGTCGCATTGGCTTTTTCACCCAAGCAAGACGTGTCCACCGGAACGTGGCGCCAGCCGTAGATGTAATATCCCATGCGCAGGACTTCGGTCTCCACGATGGTCCGGCAGGTCTCTTGCGCGGAGAAATCCGTGCGCGGCAGGAACACCTGACCCACGGCCAGCAATTCGCCATGACGGGCCTCGTGACCCGTGCGGCGGATTTGATCGCCGAAGAAATGGTGCGGGATTTGCACGTGAATGCCGGCGCCGTCGCCGGTTTTGCCATCGGCGTCCACAGCACCGCGGTGCCAGATCGCTTTCAGCGCGGAAATGCCGTTTTCCACGACTTTGCGGGATTTCGACCCATCGACGGAGACGACAAGACCCACGCCGCAGGAGGAATGTTCGTCATCCTCACGGAACAGGGAGTTTTCCGCCATCCATTCGCGTTTTGCGGCCTCTTGAACCGCCCAGCTTTGGTCAAACTTGGTCATATCAGTACCTTTCAGATCAAAGGCGGAGGGGACCTCTCCCCTCCTTTATAATTCGGATTACTCGGCGGCCACTGCGGCGGTTTGATCGATATAGTCGATCATCGCATCGGCGGCTTCGCGGCCATCGCGGATCGCCCAGACGACCAGAGACGCGCCACGCTGGATGTCGCCACAGGCATAGACACCCTCAAGCGAGCTGGCGTGGGTTTTGAAATCGGCCAGAACCGTGCCCCAACGGGTCACTTCCAATCCGTCCACGCCCCAAAGCTTCGGCAGCTCTTCCGGCTCGAACCCAAGCGCCTTGATCACCAGATCGGCCTCTTCGACATAGTCGGCACCCTCGATCACCTCAGGCGACTGACGACCGGAGGCATCCGGCGCGCCGAGGCGCATTTTCTGCACCATCACGCCAGAGACCGGATCGCCCGCGAAACCTTTCGGCGCGGAGAGCCAGACGAAATCGACGCCTTCTTCCTCGGCGTTTTGGGTCTCACGCTGCGAGCCCGGCATGTTGGCGCGGTCGCGGCGATAGAGACATTTGACCGAGGTCGCGCCTTGGCGGATCGCGGTGCGGACACAGTCCATCGCGGTATCCCCGCCGCCGATCACGACAACCTTTTTGCCGTTCGCGTTCAGCTCACCGCTTTCATATTCCTCGACCTCGTCACCAAAGGAGACCTTGTTCGAGGCGGTGAGGTAATCAATCGCCTTCACGATGCCATCGGCACCCGAACCGGGGCCTTTGAGATCGCGGGATTTGTACACACCTGTCGCGATCAGCACGGCATCGTGTTTGCCACGGATCGCGTCAAAGGAAATGTCTTCGCCCACATTGCAGTTGAGCACAAACTCGACGCCCGATTTTTCGAGCTGTTCGACACGGCGCAACACGATGTCTTTCTCAAGCTTGAAGCCTGGAATGCCGTACATCATCAACCCGCCGGCGCGGTCGGACCGTTCGTAAACGGTGACCTTGATCCCCGCGCGACGCAGACGGTCGGCGGCCGCCAGACCACCCGGGCCGGAGCCTATGATGCCGACGCTTTCTTCGCGCTCAACGACAGGGGTGATCGTCTCGACCCAGCCGTTTTCCCAAGCCGTATCGGTGATGTATTTCTCAACAGAACCGATTGTCACCGTGCCGTGGCCAGAGTTCTCGATGACACAGTTGCCTTCGCAAAGACGGTCCTGCGGACAGATGCGGCCACAGATTTCCGGAAAGGTGTTGGTCGCCTGAGAAATCTCATAGGCTTCTTTCAACCGACCCGTTGCGGTCAGACGCAGCCAGTCAGGAATGTTGTTGTGCAACGGGCAATGCGATTGGCAATAGGGCACACCGCACTGCGAACAGCGCGAGGCTTGCTCTTCCGCTTTCGCTTCGACGAACTCGCCATAGATTTCCAGAAAATCGTCTTTACGATCTTCCGCGTCGCGTTTGGTTGGCATGTCCCTGCCTACCGTCACGAATTTGAGCATCGGCTCTTTCGCCATGACACCACATCTCCGAAGGTTGGTTGTGAGTTGCTGTCTCATTATAAGGACTCTGAGAAAAAGAAAAGTCAGAAGTGCTGTCTTATTTTTCGTTTTTCTGTCGCCGCAGCGCAGGATATTGGACCAGACGCCCCAAATTTAGGTAACCTATACTGACCTATAAATTGTCTTCTTATTGATTCCATGTAGGTTTATGCTTTTTACACGCAGGATCGCCACGGAGTCGCTATGAGTCTTTTCTATCTACTTGTCGTCGCGATCGTGCAGGGGATCACCGAATTTCTGCCGGTTTCCTCCTCAGGCCACCTGATTCTCCTGCCCTTTTTCATGGGCACCCAAGACCAAGGTCAGGCCATCGACGTCGCCGTCCATGTCGGCACCCTCGGCGCAGTCATGATTTATTTCTGGCGTGATGTCGGTGTCGGTCTGGCCGGTGTGCCGCGCATGTTGACCGGCAAAATCGACACGCCCGGCTCGAAACTGGCGTTTCTTTTGCTGATCGCCACAATTCCCGTGGTGATTCTAGGTCTTGTCCTGAAAGTCACCGGTCTGTCCGATCTTATGCGCAGCCCGACCGTGATCGGCTGGACCATGTTGATCTTCGGCCTCGTGCTCTATTGGTTCGACCAAAAGGGTGCCGAGGTGAAAACTGAAGGCGATTGGTCTCTGAAAGACGCGGTCAAACTAGGCCTTTGGCAGGCCGTCGCTCTCATCCCCGGCACATCGCGTTCGGGCATCACCATCACCGGCGCGCGCGCCATGGGCTATACCCGCCAAGACGGCGCCAAGATTGCCATGCTGATGTCGATCCCGACGATCATGGCCTCTGGCGTTCTCTTGGGCGCCGAAGTGGTCGGCGATGCCGATTGGGCGATGCTCAAGGACGCGGCCATCGGCGCCGTCTTTGCCTTTGTCGCAGCCCTTCTGGCGCTAACCCTGATGATGCGCCTGCTCAAATCGGTCAGCTTTACGCCCTATGTGATCTACCGTGTGATCCTGGGCGTCGTACTTCTGGTGATTTCCTACACATGAAAAAAGCGCGCCCGGTGAGGACGCGCTTTGAAATTTCAAACTCTGCGTGAAATCAGATTTTACGCAGGTTCTTCGCGCTTTCGCGAATCGCGTCATACTGACCCGACGGGCGATAAACCCACATGTAATCCGGCAAAACCGCCTGAAGTGCTGTCGGCTTGATGCCGAGATCGGCAAAGCTTTTCGCATCGTCAGAGACGACATTGTCCACTTTCAGGTTCTTCACCTGATCGCGGGTCAGGATGCCGTTGTGGAACAGGCCAGCGGTGAGGAATTGCGCGACGGAGAAGCCGCTCGCCATCAGATTACCGACCCAGAACGGCAGGTTCGCGATCAGACGGTTGCGGTGAATCGCCTCAAGCATATCGCCCATGAGACCTTTCAGCGTGTCCACATCCGGACCGCCCAGCTCATAGATGCCCGGCTCAGCATGGCCCAGAATACCACTGACAGCCGCCTGCGCGACATCATCGACATAAACCGGCTGGAATTTCGTGTTGCCCCCTACGAGCGGCAGGACCACGTTCTTTTCCGCCATCTTGCCGAAGCGATTGAAGAACTCGTCTTCCTGACCGAAAATCACGGACGGACGCAGGATCATCGCGTTCGGGAAAGCCTCGAGCACCTTGGCCTCGCCTTCCGCTTTGGTGCGGGAATACTCAGAGGCGGAATTCGCGTCGGCGCCCAGAGCGGAGAGATGCACCAGACGTGCGATGCCTTGTGCCTCGGCAATCCGGGCAATCCGGGCCGCGCCCTCGGACTGAACGGCAGAAAAGGAATTCTTGCCGCGCTCGGTCAAAACACCCACACAGTTCACGACAGCATCCGCGCCCATCATCGCCGCGCGCACCGACTCATCGTCGCGAATGTTGCAGAACACCGGCTCGACCTGACCGACCGCGCCGTAGGGTTTCACATGAAGCGACTCATTCGGGCGACGCACTGCAACGCGGACACGCCAGCCCTCCTTTGCCATACGCCGGGCGATATACCGCCCAACAAAGCCAGCGCCGCCATAGATGGTGACCAGTTTCGTCATCTGCATCTCCAATGCCAAATTGTCGCTTTTGCTTAGCTTTTAGCGCGGAAATGAACAAGACGCTATTGCTGCTATAAAAAACCTTTCAAATGGCCGTTGACACTGCCGCGCAACCCCATTACATCGCGGCCTCACGACATCTGTGCCCAGATGGCGGAATTGGTAGACGCGCTAGCTTCAGGTGCTAGTGTCCGTATGGACGTGGAGGTTCGAGTCCTCTTCTGGGCACCAAAAACATTTTCCAAAGGAAAATGTTTGATCGCATCCCCAAACATCTCAGGCGGCAGTCGTTTTTGGCACAAAAACGATGAGAGACTTTGTCCTTAAGCCCTACGACTCCACCAAAGGCTCCGGCGCGATCTGGTGCAGGGCAAAGGGATGTCCGCCCACGGTCTCCACCGCAATGTCCAACTCGAACACGTCGCGCAGGCAGGGTCTATTGACGATTTCCTCAGGCGTGCCGAGGGAATGCAGCCGCCCGTCTTTGAGCGCCACGATCAGATCGGCATAGGCCGCGGCGAAATTGATGTCATGGACGACAATCACAAAGCTCTTGCCACTCACCCGCGCCGCCTCTTTCAGCCGCTCCATCATCTGGCGCGCGTGCTTCATGTCGAGGTTGTTGAGCGGCTCATCCAAAAGCACGTAATCCGTGTCCTGCGCCAAGACCATGGCGACAAAGGCCCTCTGACGCTGCCCACCGGACAGCTCATCGAGGAATCGCCCACTCAGAGGGTGCAGCCCCATCATCTCCAAGGCTTGCTCCACATACGCGTGATCCTCGGGGCTCGGGCGTCCTTTGTGATGCGGGTAGCGGCCAAAGCCCACCAGATCGGCGACCGTCAAACGCGCGGCCACGGAATTGTCCTGACGCAGAATCGACAGGCGTCGCGCCAGTGCATCAGTCGGCGTCGTCGTCACATCCGCCCCATCCACCGTAATCTGCCCGCCTTGCAGCGGCGTCAAACGCGCAATCAGGGACAAAAGCGTGGATTTCCCCGCCCCATTCGGCCCGATCAAGGCCGTAATGCCCCCGCGAGGAATCGTCAAAGACACATCGTTCAGGATCGACGCGCCGGCAATCTGATGGCTCACATGCGAAATCTCGATCATCGTCTGACCCCTTTGAGAAGCAGGTAAAGAAAGGTGATGCCGCCCAGCGCGTCGATCACCACGGAAAGCGTGCCTTGGAGGCCCAGCACATGCTCATAGATCGCCTGCCCACCCACCAGGGTGATGATGGCGATCAGGGAACTGGCCAAAAGCGTCGGCGCAAATCGCGCGCCGGGCAGGATGCGATAGGCCAGATGAACGACCAACAAGCCAAAGAACGTCACAGGCCCCACAAGCGCGGTGGAGACCGACACCAAAAGGCCGATCATGCCAAAGGCCGCAAACATCACGCGCCGATAGCGAAGCCCCAATCCAATCGCGGTTTCGCGGCCCAACGCCAACACATCGAATTGATGCCGCATATGCCAGAGCACCGGCAGGGTCAGCGCCGTAAGACCGATCGAGATCCACAAGAGGTCGATATTCACCGCATTGAATCGCGCGAACATGGCGCCCTGCACGACGACGAATTCATTCGGGTCGATCATGCGGGAGATGAAATTCGACAGGCTGCGAAACAGCGTGCCGAAAATGATACCGACCAGAACGAGGAGATGCAGATCGCGGGACCGGGCAGTGAAAAGCCACAGGAAAAGCGCGGTCGAGAACCCCATCATGACCAGAACCTCAGAGGCGAATTTCACCATCGGATCAATGTCGAGCGTGGCCATGGCCCCCATGCCAAACACCAGACTGGTCTGGATCATCAGATAGAGCGCATCAAAGCCCATGATAGAGGGAGTCAGGATTTGATTTCGCGTGGCCGCATGGAAAAGCTGGGTCGAAGTGGCGATGGCAAAAGCCACGAGAATAAGCCCGGCAAGCTTTCCAGCGCGAAAGCTAAGCGCGAACTCCCACGCGCCCGCAGGCACGCCCAACGTCAGGAACAAAGCCACCGCAACCAAGGCCAGCACAGCCAGAATGACCAGTGGTTTGACCTGCATGGCGCGCTGCGAGGGGAAAGGGAGGGACGCGGTACTATCGGACGGCATGGCTCTGACGCCCCAGCAAAAGATAGAGGAAGATCATCGAGCCGATCACACCAAAGATCGTGCCGATGGGAATCTCATAGGGCTGACGAATGACCCGCCCGATGATGTCACAGAGCAAAAGCGCCCCTGCCCCAAGGCTCGCCGCCCAAGGCACCGCCGCACGCAGGTTGTCGCCCATGATCCGGCTGACAATATTGGGCACGATCAGCCCCAGAAACGGGATCGCGCCCACGGTGACCACGACGACAGCCGTGGTGACAGAGACAATGATCAGCCCCGTCCACATCACGGTGCGATAATTGAGCCCCAAGGTGATCGAGACATCGCGGCCCATCCCCATGATGGAAAACCGATCTGCAAAGAGATAGCCGATCACAGCCAAGCCGCCCGTGAGCCACAAAAGCTCATAACGGCCACGCAGCACGCCGGAAAACTCGCCCGTCGTCCAGATGCCGAGATATTGCAACAGATCGAGCTGATAGGCGAAGAACGTCCCGATGGCGCCAATCACCCCGCCCAGCATCAGCCCCACCAGAGGCACCAACAAAGGCTCGCGCGGCGGCAGCCGGTCGAGAATTTTGAGAAACAAAAGCGTACCTGCAATGGCACAGAGGGCGGCGATCACCATCTTGACCATCAAAGAGGTGGTCGGAAACAGGGCGACCGCGATCAAAAGCCCAAGCCCCGCGCTTTCCGCCGTCCCCGCCGTGGCGGGTTCGACGAATTTGTTGCGCGTGAGCATCTGAAAAATCAGCCCGGAAATCGCCATCGACGCCCCGGTGAGAATGATCGCCAGCGTGCGCGGGATGCGACTTGCCAAAAGGATCAGCGCATCATCACCCTCGCCTCGGAACACCGCACCGAGGTTCATGTCGGAGGCTCCGATCATGAGGCTGAGCCCGGCCATTACGACCAGACTCGCCAAGGCTAGCAACATATGAAGTGCTGGCGATTTCATTGGAGTTTACTGAGCGCCCTTATAGGCCGCGATGAATTGATCGACCGTGTCCTGAAGCGAGCGCACACCGGTGGTCGCGATGTAGAAATCGGCCGGGTGGACGTAGATCACCTGACCTTTTTGCCAGGCCGTGGTCTGCGCGATCAATTCGTTATCGAGCGTTTCTTCGGCTTTCGGCCCATCGCCATTCGTCGCACGCGTGCGATCGAAAACGATCATCCAATCGGGGTTTGCCTCATGCAGGAACTCAAAGCTGACGGCTTCGCCATGGGTTTGCTCTTCGACATTCTCCATGAGCGGCTCGATCCCCAAAGTGTCATGCACCCAGCCAAAGCGCGACCCCGGACCAAAGACCGAAAGCTTCGGCCCGTTCGTCATCACGACAAGCCCTTTGCCCGCACCCTCAGTCAGGCCCCGGACCTCTTCGAGGGACGCCTCCAGATGCGCGACCAATTCCGCCGCTTTGTCTTGTTTGCCGAACAGCTCGCCCAATTCACGCGTCTGGGTCAGGACCACCTCGCCGATCTCCTCGGAGAAAGGGCTTAGATCGACGGTGGGGGCGATTTTCGACAGGGCACCGATTTGATCGCGGGCCCGCGGCCCGGCGATGATCAGGTCGGGTTTCAGGGCAAAGACCTGTTCGAAATCGGGCTCGAACAGCGTGCCGATATTGGCGCGCGAGCCGTCATCCAGACCGGCGAGAGCCGGAACCAGCATCGGCTGGGTGATCCCCGCCACATCGACGCCCAGCGCGGTGAGGGTATCGAGCGCGCCGACATCATAGCTGATGACGGTTTCAGGCGTCTCATCAATGGTCACCGGCCCCGAGAATGTGGTGAGTTCGGCGGCACTGGCAGCGGTCGAAAACGTAAGAACGAGGGCGGCGCCCCTCATGAAATGTGCGAACATGGCGGATCTCTTTATCTCTGTGAAGACCGGCCACTGGCGGCGGCTGGGAGCGCGGTCACATTTGCCCGGCGTTGTTAGCAATAGATTTAACTGACAAAAAGCATAAAGTTTTCCGATGCTGTTCAATTTTTTGCGTATGGGGGCATATTTGCCGCTCAAACAGCATCTTCTGCACAGTTGGAACGCCCTAACATCTGGCTCTGATCGGCCTGCTCTCTTGCCCCAACTCGCGCAAAGCCGTAAGACCCTGTTTCAAATCATTGGACAGCGCAAAGGCACGACGATGGCGAATTTTCTCTATAAAAACGACCTGCCGGACGATCTTGACCTTGGGCCGGTCGTCGCCATCGACTGCGAGACCATGGGGTTGAACCCGCACCGCGATCGTCTTTGCCTCGTGCAAATGTCCGGCGGCGACGGCAACGCGCATCTGGTTCAGGTCGAACGCGGCCAGACCGAGGCACCGAACCTGTGCAAAATGCTTGCGGACCCGAATGTGTTGAAGCTGTTCCACTTTGGCCGCTTCGACATTGCCGCGATGCATAACACCTTTGGCACGCTGGCGGCGCCGGTCTATTGCACCAAGATCGCCTCGAAACTCGTGCGCACCTTCACGGATCGCCATGGGCTTAGGAACCTGCTGGATCAGCTGCTGAAAGTGGACATTTCAAAATATCAGCAGATGAGCGACTGGGGCGCGCGCGACCTGACCAACGCGCAGCTCGATTACGCCGCCTCCGACGTGCTTTACCTGCACCAGCTGCGCGACAAGCTGAACGAAATGCTAAAGCGCGAAGGCCGGATGGAGCTTGCGCAATCCTGTTTCGACTTCCTGCCGACCCGTGCACAGCTCGATCTCGAAGGCTGGCCCGAGATCGACATTTTCTCCCACTGACATCTCTTTCGAGGTTCGGCACATGACCCAATCCGACGCTTTCCTGTCCACCGCCAAACGTGTGATCGCACAAGAAGCCGAGGCACTCGGGCTTTTGTCCGACAGCCTCGGGACCGAATTCACCACCGCCGTGGAAACCATTCTACGCGCCAAGGGCCGCACGATTGTGACGGGCATGGGCAAATCCGGCCATATCGCGCGCAAGATTGCGGCGACGCTGGCCTCCACCGGCACGCCTGCACATTTCGTGCACCCGGCCGAAGCGAGCCATGGCGATCTGGGCATGATCGGCGAGGACGATGTCTGCCTCGTGCTGTCCAACTCCGGCGAAACCCCGGAACTGGCCGATGTGATCGCCTATACGCGGCGGTTTAAAATTCCGATGATCGGCGTGGCCTCGAACCCCGAAAGCTCGCTCATCCGCGCCTGCGATGTGGCTCTGATCCTGCCGAAAGCCGCTGAGGCCTGTGGTCATGGCATTGTGCCGACCACCTCGACCACGATGACTTTGGCTCTGGGCGATGCCTTGGCTGTCGCGCTCATGGAACACCGCGCGTTTACCGCCGACAATTTCCGCGTGCTGCATCCGGGCGGCAAGCTTGGCTCCCGCCTCACCAAAGTGCGCGATCTCATGCATGTGGATATGCCTCTGGTCAGCGCCGCAACCCCCATGCGCGAGGCCTTGTCCGTGATTTCCGACAAAGGCTTTGGCGTTGTGGGCGTGATCGACGCAGACGGCCAGCTGAGCGGCATCATCACCGACGGTGACCTGCGGCGTCATATCGACGGGCTGTTGGACAAGACCGCCGGTGACATCATGACCCGGAACCCGATGACGATCTCCTCGGATGCGCTGGCCGAAAAAGCCGTCGCGCGCATGGATGAGCGCGCGATCACCTGTCTTTTTGTGCGGGATTCTGCCGAAGATGGGCGACCTTGCGGGATTTTGAAAATTCAGGACTGCCTTCGCGCCGGTGTCGTGTAAGACGTCCTTATGGCGCGGTTCGACAACCCTTATTCCAAATTCGTGGCCTTCGCGAAGATTGCCCTGCCCCTGGCCAGCCTCGTGCTTTTGGCCACGCTCTTTCTGTTTGCCCGCGACCGCGATGTCGGCCTGTCGATTCCCTATGCCGAAGTCGACATCGAAACACTGGCGCGCGAGCAGCGGGTCGAAGGCCCCTCCTTTGCAACCGTGACCCGCGATGGTTCCGAATTGGAAATCTCCGCCGATCTGGTGCGTCCGGATCTCTCGACACAGGATGTCCTCAACTCCAACGCGGTGCGTGGCGCGCTTAGGATGCCGGACAATGGCTCCGTGAGCCTCAAGGCCGATGATGGTGTCATCGACGGCCCCAGCCAGATCGCCGAGCTGTCCGGTCATGTCGAGATCGAAACTTCCACCGGCTACACGATCACCTCGAACCGGATCGCCACCATGTTGGACGTCTCACGCATCGAAAGCCCCGGCAATGTCGATGCCACGGGGCCCGCTGGCGATCTGACGGCGGGGTCCATGGTGATTTCGCAAGATGCCGAGACAGAGGACTACCTTCTGGTTTTCAAGGGCGGCGTAAAGCTGGTATATCAGCCCTGACATTTGAGGACTTTGCCGTGACGATCATCCGAACCCTTTCTCTGACAACCGCGCTGATCTTCACGCTTGGCCTGAGCCAGCCCGCACATGCACAGGGCACACAGATCGCCTTCGGTGGCCTCAAACACGACAGCAGCCTGCCGATCGAGGTCACCTCCGACCAGCTCAGCGTCGATCAGGGCACCGGCAAAGCCCTGTTTTCCGGCAATGTGGTGATCGGACAAGGTCCGATGCGCCTGACCGCACAAACCGTCGAGGTCATCTACGCCAGCGAAGGCGGCAAAATTGCCCGGCTTTTGGCCTCAGGCGGTGTGACCATGACCAACGCAGGCGAAGCTGCCGAGGCCCAGCGCGCGGAATATGACCTCGAATCAGCGACTGTTGTGCTCACCGGAAATGTGCTTTTGACTCAGGCCAACAGCGCATTGTCGGGCGAACGGATGGTGATTGATCTGGACACTGGCACCGGGCGGATGGACGGTCGGGTGAAAACCATCCTGCAATCTGGGAACGAGTGATGAGCGACACGACCGGGCTCAGAGTCCGCAACCTGCGCAAAGGCTATCGCAAACGCACCGTGATCCGGGACGTGTCCCTTGATCTTGAGCGCGGCGAAGTCGTGGCGCTCCTTGGCCCTAACGGCTCCGGCAAGACCACCTGTTTCTATTCCATAGCGGGCCTCGTCATGCCCGAAGGCGGCGAGGTCATTGTGGATGGGCGCGACATCACGCTATTGCCGATGTATCGCCGTGCCAAATTGGGGGTCGGCTACCTGCCGCAGGAGGCCTCTGTCTTCCGTGGCCTCTGTGTCGAAGACAACATTCTTGCCATCCTCGAAGTCTCGGAAAGCGACCCGCTTTTGCGCCGAGAAAAGCTCGAAGATCTGCTGTCCGAATTCTCCATTTCGCACCTGCGGCGCGCGCCCGCCCTGTCTCTGTCCGGCGGGGAACGTCGGCGAGTCGAAATCGCGCGATGCCTCGCATCTGATCCGTCCTACGTGCTGCTCGACGAGCCTTTCGCAGGCGTCGATCCGATTGCTGTGGCGGAAATCCGCGGGTTGGTTTCCGATCTCAAAACCCGCGGCATCGGCGTTTTGATCACAGACCATAACGTACAGGAAACATTGGGAATTATTGACCGTGCCTACATCCTTCACGATGGTCACGTCCTGATGTCAGGGACCAAAGAAGACATCGTTGCCGATGAGACCGTGCGGCGTGTTTATCTTGGTGACAATTTCCGCATTTGAAGACGGGTTTTGATTGACAATTCACCGCATTCTGGCGCCTTATATGTATCCAATGTGTGACGTACGAATGACAGGATGCGCCATGGCACAACGGAGCCAAAGAGCGCCAGACCAAACCCCGACACAGCGTGCCGGTTTTGTCTCCGTCGCATGCATTGAATTCCCGCTTTCGACAAAAACCCACGACCTCGAAGACACGCCCAAGGGCGTTCGGGCATAGGTCAAATTAAGAAGGAGGTATCTATGCGGTACCAAATCAGCGGCAAACAAATCGACATCGGTGCAGCGCTTCAGACGCATGTCAAAACCGAGCTCGGCTCTGTGCTTGAAAAATACGCACAACGTCCGACCGATGCGAATGTCGTGTTCTCCAAAAGTGGGGCAGAGTATGTTTGCGAGGCCGTGGTGCACCTGTCGACCGGCCTGACGGCTCAGGCCAGCGCCCGCGCGCATGAGATTTACGCCGCTTTTGACGCCTGCGCGGAAAAAATGGACAAGCAACTGCGTCGCTACAAGCGCCGGTTGAAAGATCACCATAAGGAGCGCGCAGAGCCTGTTGAACTCTTCGGCGGTTCCCAGTATATCCTCGCCGCATCGGAGCATGACGAGGATCAGGAACCCGAAAGCTTGCAGCCGATGATCATCGCCGAAATGGAGGCGTCGATTCCGACGCTGACGGTGGGTGAGGCTGTGATGCAGATGGAACTTGCCGGAGCTCCGGTCCTTGTGTTCCACAAGGAAGGGAAAACTGGTGTAAACGTGGTCTACCGCCGCCCGGATGGGAACATCGGCTGGATTGACCCCAACAACGCGACATAATGAAACCGGCCCGCCTCGACGGGTCGGGGCGGGTAGTTTTCAGATGGATATCTCAAAGATTTTGGATCCACAGGCCGTCAAGGTCGTGGGCAAAATGACCAGCAAGAAGCGTTTGTTTCAAGATCTCGGTGAGATCGCGGCAAGCGTCTATGGTCTGACTTTGAACGACACTGTCGATGCGCTTCAAGAACGCGAAAGCCTTGGCCCCACAGGTGTGGGCCACGGCGTCGCCTTGCCGCATGCCCGGATCGAGGGGCTCGACCGCGTGGTCGGCACCTTCCTGCGTCTTGAAAGCCCGATGGATTTCGATGCGGTCGACCGTCAGCCGGTCGATCTGGTCTTTGCGCTCTTCGCCCCCGCCGAATCCGGTGTCGATCACCTCAAGGCGCTGGCACTGGTGTCCCGCACCATGCGCAACAGCGACATCTGCGCCAAGCTGCGCGCAAACATTGAGCCCGCCACACTGCATGCGATCCTGACCGAAGGTCCGGCGACCAAAGCCGCCTGACCCCTAGCCCTGTTTTATGCCCAGGGCTTGAACCCGAACATCATGTAATCGCGCTGATAGGCCGCTTTCACGGCCTCTTCGACCTCTGCATCGTAAATCTCGGCGAGCGTGTAGGGCGCGTCTTCGGGCTCATCCACCACAAGCGCGGGCTTGATCCCGAGGCTCGCGGCCAGATGTGACAGGTCCTCCGCCAAGCTCTCTTCCCGGATCACGATGTCCGGCAGGGAGAAATCGGCAAAGCCTTTGATCACTTCCGATTGCGAGGCCCAAGTGCCATCGACCCGCACCGAGGTCTGGCCATTCAGATTGCCCTGCACAAAGCCCGCGAATTTCAGAAACGCCTCGCGATGCTGGTCGCGGGTGTAGCTCTCTGTCGGCTCACCCGGCGGCAGCGGCAGCTTGTAGGTCGTGCGCAGCGTCTCGCGGATCTCTCCGTAGGTCTTGCCGCTGATGTTCAGGATGTAATCGCAGAACACCCGATGCAACCGCTGCGCAGGATGGGATATCACCGTAAAGCAGCGGTGGCCCTTATGCTGACGCTTCCACTGCCGCAGGGTCTTTTGCGAAAACCCGCGCTGCAAGGCCTCAGGGTCCACCTTGTCCAGCGCAGACATCCATTCGGCCACAGCGGCCTCTGGCCCGCCCCGCACCGGCATGTAGAGCAAGGACGTCTCAGCGGCCGCCACATAGGTCGGCACAGCGGGTTTGCGGCGCGGCTCGAAATTCGGGGTGTTCGACAGGTTAAAGTGATCCACACTCGACAGGTCGGACACCATTTCCGCGTAGTTCAAAACCTTATCCTCAAGACGCGACGGGTTCTGCACCTTGGTCTTTTGCGAGGTCTTGTTGCGCTCTGCGATGACACCAAGGAAGCGCGCCAGACCGTTCAGAACCTCGACGTCCTGAATGTCCTCGTAATTGATGTAAAACGCCGTCTGGCCGGACATCTGGAGCTGACGCTGGAGGAAAATCTGAAAGTCCTTCAACTCATCCAGCATGGTTTGGAATTCGCGTTTCTCAAAAGCGATCTTCGCAGATTTCGCATCCTTGAGATCGCCCAGACGCCATTGCCCCGTCACGCCGGCAATCTTACGCGACACGTAGCTGTCCAGAGGATTGCGCGTCAGGATGATCTTGGCGCACTTCCGATCCTCAAGGACATGGGCCAAAATGCGCGGGTCGTGATCGTGGAAAAACCGAAACCCGGCCAACCCCTCCGTCGATTGGCGCAGCTTTTTCAAAAGCCCCCTGGGATCGGCCTCGCGTTGCAGCATGGAGATGCCCAACATCTCTTTTTGCTGCGACTTGCCGATAAAGGCAGGATTGAACACCTCGCCCCAACATTTCAGCCCCGGATAGGCGTTGACATTTTCTTCCAGAAAATTGGAGCCGGTCCGCATCTCTGCAAAAATCACGAAATAGTCGAAGGGCTGAGACATGGGTTATTTTACCAAGTAAGGCCGCTTGTTGGAGCGCGGACGCGTGTCGGGTTCGTTGCCCATGGGAAAATCGCCCATGAGATGAGGTTTCATACCTTGGTTTTTCAGGTTTTGCAGGAATTGTCCAAACCCGGTGAGGTCTCGCATCCGCGGCGCTTCGGTCAGGCGGCGGATATTGCGCGGGCCAATCTCGTCTATAATGGCCTGCAAAGGCTCCATCTGGCTCTCGATGAAATCCGCCATGGTCCAGATTCTGATCCGTGCCTTGATGTGTTGTGAACGTAAAATCTCGATGTGCTGCGACTCGATTTTTTGCAGACGCGCAGCCTCGCGGCGAATTTCGGAAAAGCTCAGGTTCGAGCGGAACAGTGTCACAGCCCAGGCCCCGGAGATCACCGAGATTTGCGCATTCGGGTCGGTCGCCACCAGCCAGTTGATGTCCTGATTGTCGCGCGGGCCGAACATGAAACATTGCCGCTCCCCGCGGGTGTTCCAGATCAGCGAAGTAAGAAAACCGCAGGGGTTGTAGTCCCGCAACTCCGCCTGATCCGACAGAGCCCCCGAGAACACCTTTTGCCCACCCGAAAACTCAACCCGTTCCGGCGCGAAAAGATGGCCATGCACCCGCGCCCCCACAGCCCGCGACAGCCATTCGTCGAAATCCTCGAAAAGATCAGAGAAGCCTTCGAAAATCGAATAGGGCGCACTGGTTTTGCCGTGACCCTTGCCGTGCCCGGGCAAACGGCTTTGCATGTATAGGCCTTCGCGCCCCATGATGCGCCGCTCGACCGCCTTGGCAAAAATACGGTCGATTTTGCCGGGATTAGGCTCTGTTCCCTTCATCGGATTGACGTCCGGATTGAGGAAGGTCGCGTAAAGTCGCTCCGCCTTCGGCCATATTTTACGCGCGACGAAACAGTCGGAGCGCCGCAAGAGCTGAAGGTGATCGTCGTAGAAAATATGCGGTTTGCCCTGATAGTCGAATTTCGACAGGGTCAGAGAGCGGCTTTCGATATTGTTGGAATAGAGCCGCACAAGGGTTTGATAATAGCTCTCGTCCGGAATCCAGACACGCTTGAAATAGGCGTCATAGGCCTTGCGATCCGGATCCTCAAGAATGGCCGATAGGGTCTGACGCGTCAGGCACCACCATTGCGACCCCAGATGCGGCACAAGCCCGTCGGGGATTTTGCGTTTGTACCCGATCTTGCGTTGCAGATGGACATAGCGATCAAACAGGCGTCGCTGTTTTTTCCAAGAGAACGGGAATCGCAGGGTGAAACGTTCCGAATCCAGCCCGCCCACGGTCCAGGGCACATCCTCCGTCGTCACGCTTTCGATGAAATTCGTCATCGGCCGTGCCGCGAGATATTGTTTCAGATCCTCTACGGGCCTCAGTGGCAGGCAGGAGCCAGAGGCCAGATAGACATGCCGCGCCTCCGGGAAGCGCGACAACATCAACTCGGAGGCATCCTGAGAGGCGGCCACCAAGGACCACGTGCCCCAGTCACAGGCATGGCGTTTCGAGAACAGCACATTATCAAGATCGGACAGGCTGTCGACAAAGGGCTGGTAGGCCTCTTTCTTCACCCGCCGGTCGACATGGATCACCACCGGACAGCCATGGGTCGCCCAATGACGCGCCACCTGTTCGGCCCGATGCAGCGCGGTGTGGACCAACATCACGAAACCGACCGTCATGCCCAGTTCCCCTTGGACATAAGGCCCAGAATCTCAAGCTGACGCCAGTTGATGTATTTCTCAGACCAGTTGCACCACAGGTCCGGATCATCCTCGATCCGGCTGTGATAGGCGAGATATTCGCGCGAACCGGCGTAATGCTGACGCCGCTCCAACTCTTCGCGGGTCTTTTCCACGAAAGTGTTGAGGAATTTGGCATGCAGCAACGCGCCAGAGGCCTTTTCGCCCCCCTCGGTCTCATAGACGAGGTTCAGGCCACGCGGCAAAAGCATATGTGTCGATTGCATATAAGCGTAATCGCGATGCCATTTCACCAGCGGGATTTTGTTCAAAGACGGCGCGCTTTTGGGCTCGTCCTTGAAAAACAGCCGCGCGCGGGGACCGCCCTGAATCCAGAGATTGTAATACTCCGGGTTCATGGAAATCATATAGTTGCCGCTGTCGAACCACTCCGCGATCTCAAAGGGGTTTTGCCCCTCGCGGTAAAGCTGCGCATCGATCGGCCCCTTGGGGTACATGTCGATCAACATCGCCGAAAAGCTTCGAATTCCGGAATTATCGAGCCAATCGGTGAGCGCCGGAATCGGGCGGGTGTCACAAAACGGAAAGACCAGGAATTCGTCCACATCGACCGTGAGCGTCCAGTGCCCATGGCAATATTTGCGCGAAATCCAGTTCATCCAATGCACACCGAACAGCGATTTGCGATAGCTCGCGGACGTGTGCCAGATCGACACGTCGTCCTGCCCCAACAGATACTCACGCGAGCCGTCATCGCTGTCATTGTCGATGAACAGGAAATGGCGCACGCCCATGTCCCGATAGTATTTCAGGAAATACGGCAGACGCACATATTCGTTGCGCAGGGTGCAGACCAACAGAATGTCGTCGGGGCGAATCTCGGATGTGTTGTCCTGAATAAGATGAAGCTCCCGGCGTGCCCGAAAGGCCTGCCAGAGCGCGCGCTTGCGCCTCAGCCGCATCTTATATTGCCCGAGCCTGCTCACCAGTCTGCCTTCGTATCCCCCTGGATTGGAACGTCAGATGTTTATGACATCCGGCTCCGAACCCTTTGCGCTACTATCTACGGATTCTCGATCTAAACGTAAACAATTCAGATTAAATAGCAAAATTGTTTAATTGTGCTTACCAAAGCCCACAGCTTTGCTCTTTAAACCCGCCAATCTCCCCGACTCATCAGGCCCAGTTCTTCCAACTGTTCCCAGCCCTCATAGGCCACCGCTCCCTCGTGCCAAAGATCGGGCGCCTGGATCACAGCATCGTAATAGTCGCCAAAAGCGTCAGGCTGGGCAAAATGCTGCTTTCGGGTCTTTTCCTCTTGGGATTTCTCAATCGCCACAGGCAGAAATTTCGTGTGCAATAAGACCCCGCAAAGACGGCTCTCCCCCGGCCCATCATAGGCATGATTCATCTCGCGCGGCAGCATAGCATGTGTCGAGTTGGTATAGACATAACGCCAATGCCATTTCACCAGCGGCAGCTTGTTCAATGTCGGGCCTCGCCGTGGGGCATCGGCAAAAAATACGCGCTCGCGCACACCGCCCTGCACCCAAAGATTGTCTTTCGGCGCCTGACGCACCGCGCGATAGGGCGCCGGATCGAAATAGGGCATGACCGCACGCGGATCATCCCCGGCGTGATAGGTCACCTGATCAATCGGCCCTTTCGGATAGAGATCGAGCATCAAGGCACCCAGCGCGCTTTGGCCCGATTTCTCCATGAAAAGGGTCAAATCCCGCAGGGTTTGGGTCTTATTGTGCGGAAAGACCAACAGCTCATCCGCATCCAAAGTCAGACACCATTTGCCGCGCGCATATTTCATCTGAAGCCATGTGGTCCAGTCGAGCCCGAAGCGCGCATCCTTGTAGCTCGCAGAAGTAGACCAGAGCGACACGTCCGGCTGACCGGACAAAAGCGCCACCGTGCCGTCATCGCTGTCGTTGTCGACAAAGAGGAAATGAGTCACACCGAGGCGGCGATGGTAGTCCAGAAAATAGGGCAAACGCAGCGCTTCGTTGCGCAGGCAGGCAACACAGAGAATCGACGTCTCGTCCATCCCTGAGGTGCGGTCTTGGATAAGATGGAGCTTGTGACGCGCGCGAAAGGCCCGCCACAATAAATGCCGTCGCAAAACCCGCAGCTTATACTTCTGCCAGAGCTGGCCCAAACCGGTCCCCTTCTACGTGTTGGGCCAGATTAAAGCGTTTCACACTAAAGCTGAATCACAGATTTAGCGGCGGGCGCCTCACTTGTCGTAATGCCCGGTCTGATGCCATTTCCATGCGTCACCGATCATCTCAGACAGGTTCGAGCGATCTGGCGACCAGCCCAGTTCCTGAATCGCACGCTCAGAGCCGGACACCAGTTTGGTGCAATCTCCGGGACGACGATCTCCCTCGACGTAAGGCACATCCATATTGGTCACGGCACGCGAATGGTCGATCACCTCGCGGACGGAAAAGCCCTTGCCGGTGCCAAGGTTGAACACCCGGCTGCCTTTGCCCTCTTCGAGCCATTTCAGACCCAAAACATGCGCATCGACCAGATCGCAGACATGCACATAGTCGCGGATGCAGGTCCCGTCGGGCGTGTCGTAATCCGTGCCGAAAATGGTCAAAGCGTCGCGCTTGCCCGCAATCGCGTCGAGCATCAGCGGAATGAGATGGGTTTCCGGCTGGTGGAACTCGCCCACTTCCGCATCGGGGTCACCGCCCGCGACGTTGAAATAACGGAAGATCACGGAGTTCAGGCCAAACCCCTGTTCGAAATTCTCAAGGATGTCTTCGATCGCACGCTTCGAGGCGCCGTAGGAGTTGATCGGCAGTTGCACCGAGTCCTCGTCCAGAACCACGTTGTCCTGATCGCCATAGGTCGCGCAGGTCGAGGAAAACACGAAATTCATGCAACCCGCCGCAACAGCCGCCTCGATCAAAGTCAAAGATCCGATGACATTGTTGCGCCAGTATTTTCCGGGGTCCTTCATGCTTTCGCCGACCTGAGAGAAGGCCGCGAAATGCATCACGGCAACCGGGTCGTATTTGGCGAAAACCTCATCAAGGCGGGCGCGATCCAAAAGATCGCCCTTCTCGAAGGGACCGAATTTCACCGCATCTTCCCACCCCGTGGACAGGTTGTCGAAGGTGACGGGTTCATAGCCCGCCGCGCGCAGGGCTTTACAGGCGTGCGAGCCAATATAGCCCGCACCCCCAGTCACAATGACGGAGTTTGTCATGTAAATTCCTTACTGAGCGGCAGCACGAACTGCGGACAGTTCATCCAGATATTCCTGAAGCTCATCGCGAAGATCCTCGCGCGACAAACCAAAGGAAATCGTCGCCTGAAGGAAGCCCGCTTTCGAGCCGCAATCGAAACGCTGACCGGCAAAACGGTAACCATAAACGCCACGCTCCGTGCCGATCTCATCCGCGATCGCATCGGTGAGCTGAATTTCACCACCGGCGCCAGATTTCATCTGGTTCAGGTTCTTCATCACGGCGGGATCGAGGATGTAACGACCAATCACAGCGAGGTTCGACGGCTCGGTCCCCGGCGCCGGTTTCTCCACCATGCCTTTGACCGACACGGTGCTGCCCATGTCGTCCTTCACATCGAGAACGCCATAAGCCGACACTTTGTCCGCCGGTACTTCCATGGAGGCAACCATGGAACCCGTGGCGCCGAGCTCTTCGTAGGCTTCGACCATCTGTTGCAGACAGGGTTTCTCTGCCGCGATCACGTCATCCGGCAGGATTACGGCAAAAGGTTCTTTCGGATCGAGAAGACGACGCGCACACCATACGGCGTGACCAAGACCTAGGGCCTTGTGCTGGCGGATATACGCGATGGCGCCGCTGTCCATGTTGGTGGTTTTCAGAACTTCGAGAAGCTTGTCCTTGCCCTTCTTGCGAAGCTCTTGTTCGAGGACCGGCGAGTGATCGAAGTAGTCCTCAAGCGCGCCTTTGCCGCGCGAGGTCACGAAGATGAACTCTTTGATGCCTGCGGCCCGTGCCTCGTCGATGGCATATTGGATCAGCGGGCGGTCGACCAAGGTCATGATCTCTTTCGGGATGGATTTGGTTGCGGGCAAGAACCGCGTGCCAAGACCCGCCACTGGGAAAATCGCTTTGGTGACTTTTTTCATCTTCACTCCTTCGGCTCGCACTCATGAGCCCATTAATTGCATACGCTTGCCCCGACCTTACGCACAATACGTCGGAAGGTCAGGATCACCTGTATCTATTCACATAGGAAAGGCACAGTTTTACAACTCTGTACTCTCTGCCCTAGCACCCGCACAAGAAATAAGCAAAAAGACAAAAAGTTAGCGCTATTCTACGCGCATTTCCGCCAACATCGACTCAATCCGGGGCACGTCTTCGGGGTTGTTGAGCTCCCAAAACTGCCGCCCCCGAGATTCGACCTCGACGCAAAGCACAGGGCGTTCCTGTTCGAGGAATCGCAGTTGCTCAAGGCCTTCGAGACGCTCCAGAGGCCCCATGGGCCACTTTGGATATGCGCCCAGCGCGGAGGGGCGATAAGCGTAAACCCCAACATGGTGAAACACCGGAGTCTCATCCGTATCGGCATAGGTTTCCGCGGTGTAGGGAATCACTTCTTTGGAAAAGTAGAGCCCTTTGTGGTCCGACCCGAAGACGGCGGTGGTGCCGCCCACGCGACCCGCTTTGCGATCTTCGAGAAACCCGTTCAGAGCCCGCCCGTCACAGCGCAGAACCGGCGTGGCCACTTCGGCAGTCGGATGCGCGCGCAGACCGGCCACCAGCTCTTCAACAAACCAGGCGGGCGTCAAAGGCGCGTCGCCTTGCAGGTTGACGATGATGTCGTAACCGCCGCCCAGCGCCTCTAACGCCTCGGCACAGCGTTCGGTCCCGTTGGCACAGGTCTCGGATGTCATCACGACCTCCGCCCCAAAAGCCTCCGACACCGCACGAATGCGGTCGTCATCGGTGGCCACAACCACGCGGTCCACCTCCTTGGCGGCCATAGCGGCCTCCCAACTGCGGTGAATCAGGGATTTTTTCTCGCCCATGGCCCCGGTCAGCTCCACAAGCGGCTTGCCCGGATAGCGCGTCGAGGCGAACCGGGCCGGAATAACGATCAGAACAGGCATCAAGCGTCTTTAAGCTCGACGCCCGGCGCATAGGCGATGAAGAACGGGTTGGCGTAGTCTTCTTTGCCATAGGTCAGCGGGCTGTGATCGTCGAAACGCACAACTTCGCCACCGGCGCCCAAAAGAACGGCATGACCCGCCGCCGTGTCCCACTCCATGGTGCGCCCAACGCGCGGGTAAAGATCGGCCTCGCCCGTCGCCACGAGACAGAATTTCAGCGAAGACCCCGCCGATTTGCTGTCCTTGGCTTTGTATTTCGCGAGGTAATCCTCGGTCGCCTGATCGCGGTGGGATTTCGAGGCGACGATCATCAGAGCCTCATTGTCCGGTTTAGAGACCGAGATCTTCTTCATCTCGCCCGGGGTGGTGGCATCGAAGGGGCCAAGCTCCTCATAGGACTGACCAGACGCATCGGTGATGAACAGCCGGTCCTTGGCGGGCGCATAGACCACACCACGCAGCGGCACGCCTTTTTCGACATAGGCGATGTTGACGGTGAAATCGCCACGACGCTTGACGAATTCCTTCGTCCCGTCCAGCGGGTCCACGATCAGGAAAGTGTCGGATTTCAGGCCGTGCGACTCCGCCTGTTCTTCGGTGATCAAGGTCACATCCGGGAACGCCGCGCGAAGACCTGCGGAGATCAGCGCATCCGCCGCCTCATCCGCTTCGGTCACCGGGCTTTCGTCAGACTTTGTTTTGACCTCGAAATCATCTGCATTATAGATCTCGAGGATCTTCTCCCCGGCCTCGATCGCAAGGCGCCGCATCACCGGGATGAGTTGATCAAAATCCATTACTACGCTCCTAAATCGCTACATCGATGCGTTTTCGTTGAAAGAAAACCTCAACAACCTTATGCTACGGCTCACAGGGAACAGCAAGAAATCCCTCGCCCGAATCCCATATCGGCAGGCAATATTCTCAGGACAGGACCCACAGGATGTTCCATTACACCAGAACCCAGAGCGGCCTGTCGGCAGCCCTGACTGTCCTAAGGTTGATTTTCGTCAACACTGTGCGCCATGTCCGCAAGACGAACGGCAATCCGATCATCGGGCTTTTGATCAGCATCTCGCAGACCCTGATCCTCGTCGCGGTCTTCAGCTTTATGTATTCGATCATCGGCGTGCGCGGCACGGCGATCCGGGGCGATTTCATTCTCTATATCATGTCGGGGATTTTCCTGTTCCTCACGCACAATAAATCCCTCTCCGCCGTCGCCTCCTCGGAAACCGCCGCCTCGCCGATGATGCAGCACGCGCCGATGAACACGGCCATCGCTATCACCTCTTCGGCGCTCAGCACGCTGTATATCCAGACACTCTCCGTGACCGTGATCCTGTTCGGCTACTCTCTGGGCTGGGGCACCGTGCATTTTCAAAACCTGACCGGTGCCTTTGGCATGTTCCTTCTGGCCTGGGCCTCAGGCTCCTCGATCGGCATGGTGTTTTTGGCGGCGAAACCCTGGGCGCCGGGGTTCGTTCGGATTCTTCAGCTCATCTATACGCGGGCAAATCTGTTCACCTCCGGCAAGATGTTCGTGGCCAACCAGACCCCGGCCTTCATGATCGCCATGTTCACATGGAACCCGTTGTTCCACACCATCGATCAGGCCCGTGGCTTTACCTTCGTGAATTACAATCCGCACAAAAGCTCAATTATGTATCCGGTCGTCTTCACGCTCGTGTGCCTGACCATCGGGCTTTTGGCCGAGTTTTTCACCCGCAAACGCGTGTCGCTGAGCTGGGGCGCGCGCTAAGCCTCAGGTCACGACCCTGAGCGTGACATTGATCCGCCCGCCTTTCGGCAAAAGACTGCTGCTCCCCGGCTTCACCCGGTCTATGCCGTGATACAAAAGCCGAGAGGCGCCGCCCATCACGACGACATCGCCAGAGCTGAGCCACAGACTCTCCGTCTTGCCGCCCCGCGTCTCGTTGCCGACCCGAAACAGTGCCTCGTCGCCCAGAGAAATAGACACCACAGGTTGCGAGAAATCCTGTTCGTCGCGATCCTGGTGCAGACCCATCTTGGCCTCCGCATCATAGAAATTGATCAGACAGGACTCTGGCGCGCGCGTGGCGCCCGACACCTCCAACCAGACCTTCAACACGATCTCCGGTATCTCAGGCCATGTCTGCCCCTCGGGATGGGTCGGACTGTAGCGATAGCCCTTCGCATCCGTGATCCAACCGAAGCGCCCCGCAGAAGTCATTCGCACCGACATCCGCTTGCCCGACGGCGTCATCGGGTGAAACAAAGGCACCTCGCGCACCACATCGCGCAGTGCCGCGACCATGCGTTTTTGCTCCTCAAGGTCCAAAAGCCCCCTGAACACCTGCATGCCCCGCAAATCCAACGGCACAGATTTCTGCATTTTTAACATCCTCTGACGTTTTCTTACGGAAATGACTCCATTTTTCCACGCATAGACCCCCTCGCACAACTTGCAGGGGCCAAAACCGCTCCTTATATACGCCCAGAAGCTTTGATTGGCCTGAACTTCAAACTGGATTTCAGGTCGGTCAGTAACATTGGGATCGACGGCGGACGCCGCAATGGGTCCAACGTCACAACATCGCCTAAGAGAGGATTTTGAGCATGGCCAAAGTCATCGGTATCGACCTCGGGACCACCAACTCCTGCGTTGCCATCATGGATGGGTCGCAGCCGCGTGTGATCGAGAACTCCGAAGGGGCGCGTACCACGCCCTCCATCGTCGGTTTCACCGACAGTGAACGCCTCGTGGGTCAGGCAGCCAAACGTCAGGCTGTGACCAACCCCGAGAACACGGTTTTCGCCGTGAAACGCCTGATCGGCCGTCGCATGGGCGACGAAGCCGTGGAAAAAGATAAGAAACTCGTGCCCTACTCCATCGTCGACGGTGGCAATGGTGATGCGTGGGTCGAAGTGCGCGGCGACAAATATTCGCCTTCGCAAATCTCCGCCTTCATCCTGGGCAAGATGAAAGAAACCGCTGAGTCCTACCTCGGCGAAGAAGTGACCCAAGCGGTGATCACCGTTCCGGCCTACTTCAACGACGCTCAGCGTCAGGCCACCAAAGACGCCGGCAAAATCGCCGGTCTCGAAGTGCTGCGGATCATCAACGAACCGACCGCTGCGGCTCTGGCTTACGGCCTCGACAAAGACGACACCAAAACCATCGCGGTCTATGACCTTGGCGGCGGGACCTTCGACGTGACCATCCTCGAACTCGGCGATGGCGTTTTTGAGGTGCAAGCCACCAACGGCGACACCTTCCTCGGTGGTGAAGACTTCGACATGCGCATCGTGAACTACCTCGCCGAGGAGTTCAAAAAAGAGCATGGCGTCGATCTGACCAAAGACAAAATGGCCCTCCAGCGTCTCAAAGAAGCCGCCGAGAAAGCCAAGATCGAACTGTCGTCGTCCACTCAGACCGAGATCAACCAGCCGTTCATCTCCATGGACCCGTCCTCCGGCACGCCGTTGCACCTCGTGGTCAAACTGACCCGTGCAAAGCTCGAAAGCCTCGTGTCCGATCTGATCAAACGCTCGATGGACCCGTGTAAAGCGGCCCTGAAAGACGCAGGTCTCTCCACCTCCGACATCGACGAAGTTGTGCTCGTTGGCGGTATGACCCGTATGCCGAAAGTCATTGAAGAAGTGACCAAATTCTTCGGTAAAGAAGCGCATAAGGGTGTGAACCCGGACGAAGTGGTTGCCATGGGTGCCGCCATTCAGGCCGGCGTTCTGCAAGGCGACGTCAAAGACGTTCTCCTGCTCGACGTGACCCCGCTGTCCATCGGCATCGAAACGCTGGGTGGCGTGTTCACTCGCCTGATCGACCGCAACACGACGATCCCGACCAAGAAGTCGCAGATCTTCTCGACGGCTGAGGACAACCAGTCCGCCGTGACGCTGCGTGTCTTCCAAGGCGAGCGCGAAATGGCCGCTGACAACAAGATGCTCGGTCAATTCAACCTCGAAGGCATCCCGCCGGCACCGCGCGGCATGCCGCAGATCGAAGTGACCTTCGACATCAACGCCGACGGTATCGTCGAAGTGGGTGCGAAGGACAAAGGCACCGGTAAAGAGCAAAAGATCACGATCCAAGCCTCCGGCGGTCTGTCCGATGAGGACATCGAGAAAATGGTCAAGGACGCCGAGGCGAACGCCGAAGCCGACAAGGCCCGCAAAGATCTCGTCGAAGCCAAGAATCAGGCCGAGAGCCTCATCCACTCCACGGAGAAATCCATGGAAGAGCACGGCGACAAGGTCGATCCGACCACGATCGAAGCCATCGAACTGGCCATCGCTGCGCTCAAGGATCAGCTGGAAACCGAGAACCCGGACAAAATCCGCTCCGGCATCCAGAACGTGACCGATGCGGCCATGAAACTGGGCGAGGCCATCTATAAGGCCGAACAAGCCTCTTCGGGTCAGGCCGATGACGTCGATGTGGACGAAGGTCCGTCCTCCGTCGATGACGACATCGTCGATGCCGACTTTGAGGATCTTGACGACAACAAGCGCTCCTAAGCGCATGTAAGGACCGTTTGAGCCGGCCCGTTTTGGGCCGGTTCGATTTTGCGGTTCTGTTAAAGGAATAGATCCATGGCAAAACGCGATTATTACGAAGTGCTTGGCGTCGAAAAAGGCGCGGATGCCGCGGAGCTCAAAAAAGCTTATCGCAAGAAAGCGATGGAGTTTCACCCCGACCGCAACAAGGACAACCCCGATGCGGAGGCCAAGTTCAAGGAAGTGAACGAGGCCTATGACACGCTCAAGGACGCCGACAAGAAAGCCGCCTATGACCGCTTTGGTCACGCTGCTTTCGAGCAAGGCGGCATGGGCGGCGGGCGTGGTGGCTTCGGCGGCGGCGCGGGTCAGGGCGACTTTGCCTCGGCCTTCTCCGATGTCTTCGACGACCTGTTCGGCGACTTCATGGGCGGTCAACGCGGTG
The DNA here is from genome assembly GCF_020524585.1 of Celeribacter naphthalenivorans. GTDB lineage: Bacteria > Pseudomonadota > Alphaproteobacteria > Rhodobacterales > Rhodobacteraceae > Celeribacter > Celeribacter naphthalenivorans. Next base: position 376,185 of record NZ_JAIVLK010000003.1, on the reverse strand, counting down.
GCGGCGGCCGGTCTCGGGCGCAACGCGGCTCGGATTTGCGCTACGACATGCGCGTCACCCTCGAAGAAGCCTACAAAGGCGCGCAGAAAACCATCAACGTCCCCACCTCCGTCGCCTGCACCAGCTGTAGCGGCACGGGCGCGGCCAACGGCGCGGAACCGCAAACCTGCCCGTCGTGCTCCGGCATGGGCAAAGTCCGCGCGCAACAGGGGTTCTTCACGGTCGAACGCACCTGTCCGGCCTGTGGCGGCCTTGGTCAAACGATCAAGGATCCCTGCCACGATTGTCACGGTGCGGGCCGTGTTGAAAAAGAGCGCTCGCTCTCCGTCAACATCCCTGCGGGCGTCGAAACCGGCACGCGCATTCGTCTTGCTGGCGAAGGTGAAGCGGGGCTTCGTGGTGGGCCGACCGGCGATTTGTACATCTTCATCGAGGTCCGTCCTCACGCGATTTTCGAACGCGAAGGTGTGAACCTGCATTGCTCCGTGCCTGTCTCCATGGCAACGGCGGCGCTCGGCGGCGACATCGAAGTGCCGACCATCGACGGTGGCCGCTCGCGGGTGAAAATCCCCGCAGGCAGCCAATCCGGCCGCCAAATGCGCCTGCGCGCCAAAGGCATGCCAGCGCTCAGAGGGGGCGGTCAGGGCGATATGTTCATTGAGCTCGCGGTGGAAACGCCTGTGAACTTGACGGCCAAGCAAAAGGAACTTCTCCAGGAGTTCGACAAGCTGGGCGAAGACAACAACAACCCGGAAAGCTCAACTTTCTTTAAGAAAGTCAAAAGCTTCTGGGATGGGATGAAACATTCCTGAGTGATGTAAGAGGGCGCTTCGGCGCCCTCTCTTAATTTGCGTTAACTACTTTTTCAGCGAATCGGGCCATGGATTATTCCATGAACACGCCCTCGACCCCCTCCGCATTTCGGGAAATGCCCGACTGGCTCTTCGATCTCGACGAGGCCCGCCCGGTCGTCCTCCCCTCGCGCCCGCCAAGCTATCTGCGCAATCATCGCAAGCATTTGCAGGACCGTTTCATCGACGGCGGCGCGCAGGCGATGCCGGATTATGAGCTGTTGGAACTCGTGCTCTACCGCGCCCTGCCCCGCGCCGATGTGAAACCGATTGCCGCCGCCTTGATCGAGGCCTTCGGCGATTACAATCGGGTCATCTCCGCCCCGATCCCGCGCCTTCTGGAGGTCGAGGGGATGGATATTGCCGCCGCCCAAGACCTCAAGATCGTCGAGGCCGCCGCGCACCGTCTGGCCCGCGCCCGCGTGATGCAGCGGCCCGTGATTTCGAGCTGGGACGCGGTTCTGGACTATTGCCATACCACCATGGCGCATCGCGAAACCGAACAGTTCCGCGTGCTCTATCTCGACCGCAAAAACATCCTGATCGCCGATGAGGAACAAGCCCGCGGTACGGTCGATCACGTCCCGGTCTACCCGCGCGAGGTGGTAAAACGCGCGCTGGAGCTGAACGCCTCGGCGCTGATCCTTGTGCACAATCATCCGTCGGGTGATCCGACGCCCTCGGACGCGGACATCAGCATGACGAACCAGATCAGGGACGCAGCCGAAGCGCTGGACATCCAGTTGCACGATCATCTGATCATCGGAAAATCGACGGAGCTGAGCTTCCGTGGATCGGGTTATCTTTGATTTAACTCGAAGATTTAACCCAAACCTCAACACGTCGGTTCAGAGATCGGCCCCATTCGACGTCATCGCAGGCCAAAGGCATGGCCTCACCAAACCCTTCGGCGCTCAAGGTCACACGATCCGCTTCGAACGCCTCGCCCATCGCTTGTCGGACCGCTTTCAAAACCGCCTCAGCCCGGCGCTTGGACAGGGCCGCATTGATCGAGGCGCGCCCTTGGCCGTCCGAGAACCCGGCAAAGGTCAGGGACTGGCCGTCATAAACGCCCGCCTCCAAAAGCTCTGCCAAAAGATGCACGTTCGAGCGCGACTGCGCATCGAGTGTGGTTGACCCGCCTTCGAACCGGAAGCCGAGCGTCAAGCGTTTGGCGCCTTGAAGCGTGCCTGTCACGGATTGCAAATCTTCGAGTGTGATGTCTTCGCCCGCATGGCGGATCGCATTGGCAAACCGCCATCCCTGATCGCGGAAAGACAGTTCATCCACGCCCTGATCGACAAAATCCGTCCGCGCGACCACGATCTGCGCCGCAGGCGACACCACGAAGGACAGGAACTCCCGCGCCAGTTTCGGCAAACGATGCGCGGGCGTGTAGAGGAAAACCGGGCGGGTCAGCGGGTAATCCTCGCTCTTGATGTCCGACGCCGCTGCGCGCGCCTCGAACCCGCAGGCGCCGCTTAGGCCGACCGGCTTCACCGTTCCGCCCTCCGACATACGACCAAGACCCAAAGCATAGGGGTCCTGTTCAATCGCGGCGACCAGGCTGTCGTAGCGGTCATGAAGCGTCACAGCCCCTTCCGCGATCTGGACGCCATGGCCGAGGATCATCCGACGAAATTCGCTCCCGTCCTGCAAATCGTCCCGCATGAGATGGGCCACAATCGGCGCATCTGCCCCCCCGATCTCTTGCCAATTCGTCACTTGGCCGCGGTAAATTGCCGAAAGCTCAGAGAGCGACAGCCCGTGCACGATATTCGACCGCGACACGACAGGGACCAAACCATCAAGCGCCACGACGCGAGCGCGCAGCGGATCGGACAGATCGCCGACACCGGCCTCATAAGCCAGCGCCATTTCCTTGGGCGCGACCTTGCGCAGCGACAGGACCATGTCGGTGTTCTCGGAGATGAGATCGGCAAATCCTTCGGCACTGGACGTATCGAAGAGCAGGAATTCCCCGACCGTAATGTCGTTTTCCGCATCGGTCAGAATCATCGAGCGCTGGGTTTCGCTCAAAGGGCTCGTCGCGACGGTATAGCCATTTCTGATCGCAAAGGCGGTGATCAACGCGGGCAAGAGCGTGCGCGTGCCCTTGGCGTCGCCCGACAGGCGAATCTGCGCATAATAACCGTCGAGAGCGGGACACCCCGGCCCTTCGCAACGCACGCCGGAGCTGTCCACCGTGAGCACACCGAGATCGGTCTCGACCCGGTAAAACTCACCATCAAAGCTCAGGAAATTGCCGATGATCGAAATGGAGCCATCACGCGACAGCAGGTTCACATCCTGAGCCTTCGCCACAGTCGGCGCGACCAGAACGGTCAAAGTCGCAGCGAGAGCCCACAGAGATTTCAACATGGCTCAGCGCCCTCAAAGAATATGAAATTTTGCAGGAGTGTCCGATGTGGCCGTCAGAGTTTCAACCGCAAAGAGCAAAACGACCCGTGTCGAAAATCGAACACGGGTCGCATTGGTAAAATCAAACAGCGCCGTGGCAATGTTTGAATTTTTTACCAGAACCGCACGGACAGAGATCGTTGCGCCCCGGATTGCCCCAGGTCGACGGATCGTTTTCGTCGAACCCCGGAACCTCATTCGGATGACCCTCTTCGGGTTCCCCAACGGGCTGCGGTTGTGCACCGGCGACAGCGGCGGCCTGTTGTTCGGCAAGCTGCTGCAACATGGCATTGCGCTCTTCTTCGGTCATCGGGCGCACGCGGGACAGTTTCTGCGTTACTTCGCTGCGCAGGCTGTCGAGCATGCTTTCAAAAAGCTGGAAGCTTTCGTTTTTGTACTCGTTGAGCGGATCGCGCTGCGCATAGCCGCGGAAGCCCACGACGGACCGCAGATGCTCAAGCGTCAAAAGATGCTCACGCCATTTCGCATCGATGGTATTCAACAGGAATTGCTTTTCGATCTGGCGCATCTGGTCGGCCCCGAAGGACTCTTCTTTTTCCGCCATCATGCGATCGGAGGCCTCGGAGATACGTTCGATAATCGCTTCGTCATCGACCCCCTCTTCCTCCGCCCAATCCTTGACCGGAAGATCCATGTTCAGCGCGTCAGCCAACTCACGATGCAGCTTTTCGACATCCCACTGATCCGGATAGGATTTCGGCGGAATGGCCTCTCCGACGAGGTCCTCGATCACCTCATGGCGCATATCCTCGACGATCTCATTGACGTTCTCGGACTCCATGATGTCGCGGCGTTGCGAGAACACCACTTTCCGCTGGTCGTTCATCACATCGTCGAATTTCAAAAGCTGTTTGCGGATGTCGAAGTTGCGGCCTTCGACCTTCGCCTGCGCTTTTTCGAGCGATTTGTTGACCCAGGGGTGAACGATGGCCTCGCCCTCTTTCATGCCCAGAGACGACAGCATCTTGTCGAGACGTTCGGAGCCGAAAATGCGCATCAGGTCGTCTTCGAGAGACAGGAAGAACAAGGAGCGGCCCGGGTCACCTTGCCGACCGGAACGACCACGCAGCTGGTTGTCGATGCGGCGGCTTTCGTGGCGTTCGGTGGCCAGAACATAAAGCCCGCCTGCCTCCAGCACGCGCTTTTCATCCTCGGCATGTTGCGCCTCGATCCGCGCGCGAATCTCGTCGGGGTTGGCCTCGGGATCGGCGGCGATGGCTTCCATCACCTTCATCTCGACGTTGCCGCCGAGTTTGATGTCGGTGCCGCGACCCGCCATGTTGGTCGCGATGGTCACCGCGCCGTATTTACCGGCATCCGCGACGATCTGGGCCTCCATCTCGTGCTGTTTCGCGTTCAGCACGTTGTGGGTGATGCCCTCTTTGGTCAGGAATTGCGACAGCTCTTCGGATTTGTCGATGGAGGTGGTGCCGACGAGAACCGGCTGGCCTTTTGCGTGGGCTTCGCGGATCGACTCCACGACAGCGGCCAGTTTATCACCCTCGGTGCGATACACCCGGTCATGTTCGTCGATCCGTTGAATCGGGCGGTTGGTCGGCACTTCGACCACGCCGAGTTTGTAAATCTCCATAAATTCCTCAGCCTCGGTGGCGGCCGTGCCGGTCATTCCGGAGAGTTTTTCATAGAGGCGGAAATAGTTCTGGAACGTCACCGACGCCATGGTGATGTTCTCGGGCTTGATCTCGACGCCTTCCTTGGCCTCGATCGCCTGATGCAGACCATCGGCAAGACGACGCCCGGCCATCATACGGCCGGTGAATTCGTCGATCAAAGCCACGCCACCGTCACGCACGATGTAATGCACACCGTTCTGGAACAGTTTATGCGCGCGCAGACCCTGGTTGACGTGGTGCACGATGGTGGTGCTTTCCGGGTCGTAAAGCGTCTGACCCTCGGGCAGGAACCCGGCCTCGTGCAGGATTTGTTCGAGGAACTCGTTGCCCTCTTCGGTGAAGGTCACCTGACGGGTTTTTTCATCAAGCTCGAAATGCTCATCCGTCAGACGCGGGATCAGCGCATCGATGGCCTGATACAGCTCGGATCGGTCATCGGAAGGTCCGGAAATGATCAGAGGCGTCCGGGCTTCGTCGATCAGGATCGAGTCGACCTCATCCACGATGGCGAAATGATGCCCGCGCTGAACCATATCTTTCAGCTCGGATTTCATATTGTCGCGCAGGTAATCAAAGCCCAGCTCGTTGTTCGTCGCATAGGTCACGTCACAGGCATAGGCCGCGCGCTTCTCATCCTCGGGCTGTTGGCTGTAGATCGAGGAACAGGTCATGCCCAGCGCCGCAAAGACTTTCGCCATCCATTCGGCGTCCCGCGTGGCCAGATATTCGTTGACCGTCACCACATGGACGCCCTTCCCCGTCAGGGCGTTCAGATAGGACGGGAAAGTCGCGACGAGGGTTTTGCCCTCACCGGTTTTCATCTCGGCGATATTGCCCTGATGCAGGAAGATGCCGCCCATGAGCTGCGTGTCAAACGCGCGCAGGCCAAGCGCACGACGCGCCGCCTCACGACAGTTGGCAAACGCCTCCGGCAACAGCTTGTCGAGGCTTTCGCCCTCCGCCACGCGTTTCCTGAACTCTTCCGTTTTTGCAATCAGCCCGGCGTCATCGAGTTTTTCGAACTCTGGCTCCAGCGCGTTGATCTTTGCCACGAGAGGTCGGGTTGCCTTGACCTTGCGATCATTTGGGGTCCCAAAAACCTTTTTCGCGAGTGTACCGATGCCCAGCATATTTTCTCCGCTCGATGCGTCCTGACAGGATCGTGTGAGAGGAGGGATTGCCCCGCTGCCGCTCTGCCCATAGAAACGGGCGTGAAGGCTCCTCTTCAGTGACCTATCGCGATGTAAGGGGCCATACCTTGAGTGTCAACGTCGCGCCCTTGAATGGCGCCGACAGGAAGGATTTTCTCCATGAAATACCGTTTTTCCGCCACGGCTGCGCTGCTTTCTCTCGCACTTGCCACCTCTGCACCGGTCTTTGCCCAGGATATGACCTCCTCGACCGTCGTTGCGACCGTAAACGGCACGGACATCACCCTCGGCCACATCATCGCCGCGCGCCAATCCCTGCCGCCGCAGTACCAAAGCCTGCCCGATGCACAGCTTTTTGAAGGCATCGTGAACCAGATCGTGCAGCAAGAGCTGTTGAAACAAGCCGCAGGCGATGTCTCCGAAGGTCTGAAACTTCAGCTTGAGAACGAAGAGCGTGTGCTCGTTGCGGGTCATCAGCTGGAAACCATCGCCGCAAATGCGGTGACCGAGGAAAGCCTCAAGGCCGCTTACGACGCGAAGTTCGCGGAATTCGAGCCGGGTCGTGAATACCACGCCGCGCATATCCTCGTGGAAACCGAAGAAGAGGCGCTTGAGCTTGTCAAAGCGCTCGATGAAGGTGCCGATTTTGCCGATCTCGCGCGCGAAAAATCCACTGGCCCGTCCGGTCCGAATGGCGGTGATCTTGGCTGGTTCGGTCTCGGCATGATGGTTGCGCCCTTTGAAGAAGCCGTCGTCGGCATGGAAGAAGGCAGCGTGTCTCAGCCGGTTCAGACCCAGTTCGGCTGGCATGTGATCAAGCTGATGGAAACCCGTCTGGCCTCCGTCCCGCCGCTCGAAGAAGTGCAGGACGAGCTTGCCGCAGACATCGAAGAAGCCGCGATCACGGAAGCTCTTGAAGCGCTGAAAACCGATGGTAACGTCGAGCTTATGGAAGGCATCGACCCCGCCGCTCTGCGGATGGACGATCTGCTGCAATAACTTCGCGCTCCAATAGCCGCGCTTTTGTAAGGACGCCGACGATGGCCAAAATCACCCATGTTTCCCCGCTTGCTCCGAAAGGCGGATTTCCCGAGTTGCCCGTGATCGACGGTGTGCGTTTCGCCGCCCTCGAGGCCGGTGTGCGCTATTCGGGCCGCACGGACGTCATGCTTGCCGAACTGTGCGAGGGCTCTGCCATCGCCGGCGTCTTTACCCGCTCCACCACCCGCTCCGCGGCCGTCATTGATTGTCAGGAAAAGGTCACGCTCGATCTTCCGGGCAAGGCCGCGATCCTCGTCAACTCCGGCAACTCGAACGCTTTTACAGGTCAAAGCGGCTTTGACTCGGTCGCCAAGATCACCGAAGCGGTCGCCAATGAGATGGGCATTGACCAGAAGCGCGTCTTCACCGCCTCCACGGGCGTGATCGGCGAGCCTCTGAAATGGGAGCGGATCACCGCGAAGATCGCTGATCTGAACGCCGCTCTGACCCCCGACAGCATGGACATGGCCGCGCGTGCGATCATGACCACCGACACCTTCCCCAAAGGCGCCACGCAGAGCGCCGATCTCGACGGCACGACCATCAAGATCGCAGGGTTCGCGAAGGGCTCCGGCATGATCGCGCCCGATATGGCGACCATGCTGTGCTATATCTTCACCGATGCGGCAATCTCTCGCGATGTGCTGCAACAATGTCTCTGGCTTGATAATGCCAAGACGTTCAACTGTGTGACCGTCGATGGCGATACCTCGACCTCCGACACAGTGATCGTCGGTGCGACCGGCAAGGCCGACATGGCGCCAATCACAGATTTCGCCGATCCGCGTGTCCACGCCTTCCGCGAGGCGCTTCACGCCGTGATGCAAGACCTCGCGATCCAGATCGCACGCGATGGCGAAGGGGCCACGAAACTCATCGAAGTTCAGGTCACCGGCGCCAATGCCAACGGCCCGGCGCACCGTGTCGCCATGGCGATTGCCAATTCGCCACTGGTGAAAACCGCCGTTGCTGGCGAGGACCCGAACTGGGGTCGTATTGTGATGGCCGTCGGCAAAGCCGGTGAGCGCGCCGATCGTGATCGTCTTACCATCTGGTTTGGCGATATTCTTGTGGCCGAAAACGGCTGGGTGTCGCCCAGCTACACCGAAGAAGCCGGTGCCACTTACATGAAGAACGATGAGATCGTCATTCGTGTCGATCTGGGCCTCGACGATGGCGCTGCGACCGTCTGGTCCTGTGACCTGACCCACGGCTACATCACGATCAACGCGGATTATCGCTCGTGAAATTGCTGCTCGTATCTGCCGTTGCCTTGATCGACGTCGAGGGTCGTGTGCTTTTGGCACAACGGCCCGAGGGCAAATCCATGGCCGGTCTCTGGGAGTTTCCCGGCGGCAAGGTTGAACCGGGCGAGACGCCGGAAGCCGCCTTGGTGCGCGAATTGCATGAGGAACTGGGGATTGAAACCTGGAACTCCTGTCTCGCGCCGCTGACCTTTGCCTCGCACAGCTACGACGATTTCCACCTCATGATGCCGCTCTTTGCCTGTCGCAAATGGAACGGCGTGCCGACGCCTCGCGAAGGGCAGGTTTTGAAATGGGTCAAGGCGCGCGATTTTCGCGATTATCCCATGCCGCCTGCCGATATTCCGTTGATTCCCATCCTCAGGGACCTTCTTTGAGTTTCTGCACAGCAGAAACGTAACATTTTGTTGTGCAGACCTCCTGTTTGCACAACATTTGTGCTTAAAAACGGATTTTGTCTTAAATTTATAAATGATTTTTAACGCTTTTTGAGATAGTTTACCGCTAACGCCATTTAGCTTTGGGGGCCAAAACAATGATGCGTTCGATTACTCTTGGGAAATACATCTCCGTTCAGGGCCACTATGTTGGTGAAACTCAGAACGGGAACATTCAGGTGCGCGTTGGCGACAAGACCTTTGTCGGCAAGCCGGTGTCTTACACCAAAGCCGCCTGATACGAAAATCAGCAGTTTGTTACACACGAAAAAGGCGGGCCAATAGCCCGCCTTTTTTGCTGTCTGATGTCCGAGAGGATCAGTCGAGATTACGCTCGACTTCCTCACGTTCGAAGATCTCGATCACATCGCCCGGGCGAATGTCATCGTAATTTTCAAAGGCCATACCGCATTCCTGACCGGACAGCACCTCTTTGACTTCGTCTTTGAAGCGCTTGAGCGTTTTCAGCGTGCCTTCGTGGATCACAACGTCGTCGCGCAGCAGACGCACACCGGCGGATCGGCGCGCCACGCCTTCGGTGACGAGACAGCCGGCAACCTTGCCCACACCCGACACTTTGAAGACTTCGCGAATTTCGGCGTAACCGATAAAGTTCTCACGAATTTCCGCAGACAACAGACCGGAAGCCGCCGCTTTCACGTCATCCACGAGGTCGTAGATCACGGAATAATAGCGGATTTCGACGCCTTTCTGGTTCGCGGAGTTCCGCGCCGGAGCGTTTGCACGGACGTTGAAGCCGATCACAGGCGCACCCGAGGCTTCGGCCAGGCCGATGTCGGATTCCGTGATCGCGCCCACACCGTAGTGCAGCACGCGCACGCGCACCTCGTCGTTGCCGATCTTTTCCATCGCCTGAACGATGGCTTCGGCAGAGCCCTGCACGTCCGCTTTCACGAGGATCGGCAGTTCGGCGACGTTCTCGTCGGCTTTGGCTTTCGCCAAAAGCTGATCCAGCGTGGTCGCAGCACCGGCAGCGGCGCGTTTGTCCTTCGCCGCCTGTTCGCGGTACTCAGCAATCTCACGTGCCTGCGCTTCGGTGTCGACGACGTTCAACACGTCACCGGCCTCGGGCGTGCCGTTGAGACCCAGAACCTCGACCGGAACCGACGGACCCGCTTCGTCAACGCGGTCGCCTTTGTCGTTCACGAGCGCGCGGACCTTACCCCACTGCTCACCCACGACGAAGATGTCACCGCGTTTCAGCGTACCTTTTTGAACCAGAACGGTCGCGACCGGACCACGGCCCACATCGAGCTGTGCTTCGATCACGGCACCTTCGGCGGCGCGATCCGGGTTGGCTTTCAGCTCAAGGATCTCGGCCTGAAGCGCGATGGCTTCGAGCAGCTCATCAAGGCCCTTGCCGGTTTTCGCAGAGACTTCAACGTCTTGCACGTCACCGGACATGTCCTCAACGATCACCTCATGTTGCAGCAGCTCGGTGCGTACCTTCATCGGGTCCGCATCCGGTTTGTCGCATTTGTTGATCGCCACGATCATCGGCACACCCGCCGCTTTCGCGTGGCTGATCGCCTCGATGGTTTGCGGCATCACGGAGTCATCCGCAGCCACCACAAGCACGACGATGTCCGTCACCTGCGCCCCACGGGCCCGCATGGAGGTAAACGCCGCGTGGCCGGGGGTATCGAGGAAGGACAGAACCGCACCGGATTCCGTTGTCACCTGATAAGCACCGATGTGCTGCGTGATCCCGCCAGCCTCGCCGGAGGTCACATTGGCGTTGCGGATCGCGTCGAGCAGCGAGGTTTTACCATGGTCCACGTGGCCCATGATGGTGATCACCGGCGGACGCGGTTGCAGCGTTTCGGGCGCATCCTCGACCTGCGAGATCACATCCTCGACGTCGGCATCGGACACACGCTGAATGCGGTGGCCGAATTCCTCGACGATCAGCTCGGCGGTGTCGGCGTCGATGGATTGGTTTTGCGTGACCATCATGCCCATTTTCATGAGCGATTTCACCACGTCAGCCACACGTTCGGCCATACGGTTCGCCAGTTCGGAGACCACGATGGTTTCCGGCACCTGCACGTCACGCACAATCTTTTCGCGCGAGTCGTTGCCGCCCATGGCCTTTTGGCGCATGCGTTCCTGTTTGCGCTTCATCGCGGCCATCGAGCGTTGACGCCCGCCTTCACCGCCGGTCAGCGCCTGGTTCACGGTCAGCTTGCCGGAGCGACGGTTGTCGCCACCTTTGCCGCGGTTGTTGCGGTTGTCGTCTTCGCGCTCACGGGCACGAGGTGCCGCCGCCGGAGCACGGCCTCCGCGCTCTTGCTGTTTTTGCAGCGCCGCTTGGGCAGCTGCCGGATCATCCGTCTTCGGCGCCGGAGCGGCGGCCGGTTTCTTACGAGCTTCGGCTTCGCGCTTTTTCGCCTCTTCGGCTTCTTTCTTGGCGCGGGCCTCTTCCTCTTCTTTCGCTTTCAGAGCCGCTTCGCGTTCTGCCTCTTCGCGGGCCTTTTCTTCGACCTCACGACGACGGCGCTCGCGCTCTTCTTCGCGGGCTTTCTCTTCTTCGGCACGCTTTTGCGCCTCATCGGCCTCCGCAGCTTTCGCAGCGGCAAGGGCCTTCATCCGGCGCTCCATTTCCGCGTCGGAAATACCAGCCGGACGTTTCGACGGATCGCCAAGCGCAGGATTTCCGGAGCCCGACGACTTCGAAGCACCCGGCTTCGGCACCACAACACGTTTGCGTTTGGTTTCGACCACGACATTCTTCGTGCGCCCGTGGGAGAAGCTTTGCTTCACCGAACCGGAACCACCACGAAGGCCGAGGGTTTTTTTGCCGTCTGTATCGCTCATTTCGTCGTCTTACCCTTCCCGGCGGAGCCCTCTCCACCGATTGTCTCGCGCACGCCCATAAGGCGGTTGGCTTCCTCTACAACACGTTTGCTGAGTCCGCCACCTGAGAGCGCGCCATGTATCACACTTTCGCGGCCAAAAGCCAAACCCAATTCGGAACTCGTCAGATGACCGAACCAACGGCCCCCCTCGGGTGTCCAAAGTTTGCCTTTTCCGCGTTCCGAGCCATCGGAGGCCTGAAGAAGCACTTTCGCGTGCCCATCCGCCAACCAGCTCTTCACTTTCTCAAATCCACACACTGCTCCGCCCGCCTTGCGCGCAAGCGAAATCAAATGCACCACCCGATCGGCCAATCCGGCTTCGATCAGGTTCACAAAATCATCGGGCACCGTCACCTGCGTGCGAGCGGCTTTGGCGAACAGCTTTTTCTTCACTGCTTCGTCCAAAACCGCGCGATCCGCGCTGACCCAGATGCCGCGACCCGGTAGTTTTTCCGCCAGATCAGGGACCACGAGACCGTCGGGCGAGACGACAAAACGGATGAGGCCGCGCTTGGGCTCAGCCTCCCGCGACACGATACAGCGCCGCTCCGCCTCGTCTTTCGATTTCACCATACCGCCTCGGGTCATCAATCACCTTTGGGCAAGGCCTGAACTCAGGCCTCGCTTCCTTCTTCCGCCGCATCGTCTTCAACGGCTTCTTCTTCGGTTTCAAGGTCGGACGGGTCGACCCAGCCAAGCTGGATACGCGCCGTCATCACCATGTTCTGAGCCTCTTCGAGGGAAACGTCGAACTTCTCAAGGACACCATCGTCCTTGATGCGCTCGCCATTCACCGTGGTCCAGCCACCGGCCAGTTCCCAGTCCGCGCAGGTCGCGAAATCTTCGAGAGATTTCACGCCGTCCTCGGCCAGTGCCTCAATCATCTGGGGTGTCAGACCCTCAAAGTCAACAAGGCTGTCCTCGACACCCAACTCGCGGGCATGTTCCATGGCCTTGCGATTGGCTTCTTCGAGCACGTCGCGGGCACGGGCTTGCAACTCATTGGCGGTGTCTTCGTCCACACCGTCGATGACCAGAAGCTCGTCGACCTCAACGTAAGCCACCTCTTCGAGGTTGGTGAAGCCTTCGGAGACCAGCAGCTGGGCGAAGAATTCGTCCAGATCGAGCGCATCCATGAAGAGCTGCGTGCGGGCCGCGAATTCTTTCTGGCGACGCTCGGATTCTTCGGCTTCGGTCAGAATGTCGATGTCGAGACCGGTGAGCTGGGACGCCAGACGCACGTTTTGACCGCGACGACCGATGGCGAGCGACAGTTGCTCGTCCGGCACCACGACCTCGATTTTGCCTGCATCTTCGTCGAGCACCACTTTGGTGACTTCGGCGGGTTGCAGCGCATTCACAAGGAAGGTCGGCTGATCGTCATTCCACGGAATGATGTCGATTTTCTCGCCCTGAAGCTCGTTCACCACGGCCTGCACACGCGAGCCGCGCATACCGACACAGGCGCCGACCGGATCGATGGAGCCATCGTAGGAAATCACGGCGATCTTCGCGCGCGAGCCGGGATCACGGGCCACGGCTTTGATCTCGATGATGCCGTCGTAGATTTCCGGCACTTCCATTTTGAACAGTTCGGACATGAATTCCGGTGCGGTGCGGGACAGGAAGACCTGCGGCCCACGCGCTTCGCGGCGCACATCTTTGATGAAGCAACGGATGCGGTCGTTCGGGCGGTAGGCCTCGCGGCCGATCTTTTCGTTGCGGCGCAGGATGCCTTCGCCACGGCCGATGTCGACGATCACGTTGCCGTATTCTTCGCGCTTCACGGTGCCGTTGATGATCGTGCCGACGCGGTCTTTGAACTCGTCGAACTGGCGATCACGCTCGGCTTCGCGCACTTTTTGCAGGATAACCTGCTTCGCGGATTGCGCGGCGATCCGGCCAAGCTCCACCGGAGGAACCTCATCCTTGATCTCATCACCGATCTGCGGGTCAGCCATATATTGCTTGGCCTGTTCCACGGTCAGCTCGGCTTGGTAATTCTCAAGCTCTTCGTCCTCGACCACGGTGCGCACACGGGTAAAGGTGGCGCGCCCCGTCTTGCGGTCGATGGAGACGCGGATGTCCATCTCGGCGCCGTAACGCGACTTCGCGGCACGGGCGAGGGATTCTTCCATCGCTTCGACCACGAGATTCGGGTCGATCATTTTCTCGCGGGCCACGGCCTCGGCGGTTTGCAACAGCTCAAGCTGGTTTGCAGAGGTGATTGCCATTACTCAGTCCTCTCTCAATCCTCTGAAGACCCGTCGTCGGTCTGGATTTCGTCAAATTGGTTCTCGTCAATTGCCCCATCGGATTTCCGTTGGCGCAGCATTTCGCGGATCAGCTCATCGGTCAGCACAAGTTTGGCGTCCGACAGCCAGTCAAAATTCAGCCCGATGGTCACGTCCTCGCCACCTTCCTCGATGGTGATCAGAACATCGTCGCCCTCGACGCCGGCCAATTGGCCTTTGAAACGGCGGCGACCGTCGATCATCTCGGTGGTCTCGATCTTGACCTCATGGCCCTCAAAAGTGTCGAAGTCCTTCAATCGCGTCAGAGGACGGTCGATGCCGGGGCTCGACACTTCGAGTGTATATTCATCTTCGATCGGGTCTTCGACGTCGAGAATAGCAGAAACGGCGGTGGAAATCTCCGCACATTCGTCCACTTCGATGCCGCCCGTCGGGCGTTCGGCCATGATCTGAAGCGTCTTCGATTTGGTCGAAGACATCAGACGCACGCGCACAAGTTCGAACCCCATGCCTTCGATGACGGGGCCCACGATTTCCGCCATCCGGCGGTCGATCGCGGTTTTTGCAATCAGATCCGACATTGAGAGGCCTCTTTCGATACGGTTCACTTCGGGACTTGGCCCCTGGATGAGGGCACAAAAAAACGGGCGCGCGGCCCGTCGATCTTTCTCGGTGGAGCTTCGGGAACTCCCGACAGCGCCGCTGTTGGAGAGGCATATACGCGCGACAACGCAAAACTGCAAGCCCTATAGCATCTCACCCCATGAGATCACCAAGAAGATCGCCGATCCGATCCATCGCCATGACCAAGGCCTGCGTGATCCCCGGCTCAGACAAAGCATGCCCAGCGCGACCCACCATGATCAGCCGAGAGATCGGCCAGATGCGGTTCAACTCATAGGCCGTCGCAGGCGGACAGATCATATCGAAGCGGCCCTGCACGATGGTGCCCGGCACATTGGCCATGCGGTCGATCTCTTCCATCAACTGGCCATCGCGCTCGAAAAACGCGCCGTTGATAAAATAGTGATTCTCGATCCGGGCAAAGGTGCGGGCATAGTCCGGTCCCGGCTCGCCCACGACACCGTCCGTAGCAATCGACGCCAAAGCGTTTTCCCAGCGTGACCAGATGCGCCCGTAGACGACCTCTTCTTTGTGATTACCGCTGAACAACCGCCGATGATAGGCCGCGATCAAATCTCCGCGCTCCTCTTCCGGGATGGCATCGCGAAATTCGGCCCAGAGATCCGGCCAAAACTGCCCCGCGCCGCCCGCATAGAACCAGTCCAGCTCACTTTGCCGCGCCGTGAATACGCCGCGCAAGACAAGATGAAGCACACGTTCTGGATGGGCCTGCGTATAGGCCAGCCCCAAGGTCGCCCCCCAGCTTCCGCCAAAGACAACCCAGCGATCTATGCCGAGTTCGAGCCTGATTTTCTCGATATCCGCGATAAGATGCTGGGTCGTGTTGGCCTCGACCGAAGCAAAGGGCCGGGATTTACCGCAGCCCCGCTGATCGAACAGGATGATGCGATATTTGGACGGGTCGAAATAGCGTCGCATATAGGGGCTGCACCCGCCGCCCGGACCGCCATGCAGCACCACAACCGGAATCCCCGCTGGATTGCCGCTTTGTTCGACATATAACTGATGCCCGTCCCCGACCTCCAACATGCGGTGGTCATAGACCGCGATTTGGGGGTAGAGATACGAATATGCGCTCTTTTGGCCTGAGACCTTGTCCATGGAAATCCTATATAGAGCCGACGAACACATCGTCCCGGCGGACGGATTTGAACATGAAGGAGGCGATCATGCAAACCACCATTGACCCCCAAGAGGTCGCGAAATTCGAAGCCATGGCTGCCGAATGGTGGGATCCGACCGGGAAATTCAAGCCGTTGCACATGATGAACCCGGTGCGGTTGGATTACATCGTGACACAGATTGCCGCGGAATTCGGGCGTGATCTGGCCTCTGAGAAACCCTTCGAAGGCCTGCGTCTGTTGGACATCGGCTGTGGCGGCGGGCTTTTGTCCGAACCGATGGCACGCCTTGGCGCTACCGTGGTGGGTGCGGATGCCGCAGAACGCAACATTCCGGTGGCGCAAGTCCATGCCGAACAATCCGGTCTTGAGATCGACTATCGCAACACCACCGCCGAAGCGCTGGCCGAGGCGGGCGAGCAGTTCGACGTCGTGCTGAACATGGAAGTGGTCGAACATGTCGCCGATCCGCTCGCCTATCTGACCGCCTGTCAGCAGCTTTTGAAACCCGGCGGGCTGATGATCTGTTCGACGCTCAACCGCAATCCGAAGAGCTATGCCATGGCGATTTTCGGCGCCGAGGTGGTGATGCGCTGGCTGCCGCGCGGGACGCATGAGTGGAAGAAATTCATCACGCCGGATGAATTGTTCGACCTGATCTCGAAAGCAGGCCTCAATCCGGTAGATCGCAAGGGCTTCGTCTTCAACCCGATCCTGTGGACATGGTCGACCTCTGCGCGCGATCTTTCCGTGAATTACGTCACCGCGTCGATCAAGCCGGAATAGACCCTAATCCAGCTTAAAGCGTTTCTGCTTAAATCTGAATTCAGGATTGAGCAGAAACGCAGTACAACGCCTAAGCGGAGCGCGCGTTTCGACTTTACGTGATAGATCAAGTTAAAGTCGAAACGCTTTAATTCTTGTCCTCCAACCGGATGCGCATTTCACGCAGAACCGGCAGGGCGGATTTGACGCGCTCCACACCAATCGCCTCGACAATCTCAGAGAGGATCGGGGCGATCGCCGCCAAGGCCGCATCTCGCGCCGAACGGCCCGAGGGCGAAATTGACACGAATTTGCGCCGCGCATCGTCCCAGTCGGGGCGAATGTGCACATGACCAGCCCATTCCAATTTGTTCAGCGTGTTGGTCATCGCGCCGCGTGTGACATGAAAAGAACGCGCCAGCTGCGCCGGGGAGCGTTCGTCATTCGCGCGCGCCAGATGATTGAGCACAGAAAAATGGCTGATCTCCATGCCTTTGGGCAAGGCCTTGGTCAGCCGGTTTCGCGCCAGCTGATCGGCCATGAAAATCTCTGAAAACAGCGCCACGGAAAGAGCATCGTGGTTCGGGGTCTCAGGCATGAGAGACCTCGAAATCACGGTCATGCGACAGGGCCGGGATGCGTTTACGGGCCTCGGCAACCTCGTCCAGATCAATCTCGACAAGACCCCAACCCGGCTCAACTCCGCCATCATAGATGACTTCACCCCAAGGCGACACGGCCAGAGAATGCCCATAGGTCCGACGTTTCACATCGCGCTTTTCCTTATGATGCCCGGTCTGCGCTGGCGCCAAGACGAAACAGCCAGTTTCAATCGCCCGCGCGCGCAACAGGCTATGCCAATGCGCCTCGCCAGTGACGGCGGTGAAGGCAGCGGGCTGGGTGATGATCTCAGCACCTGCCTTGGCGAGCGTCCGATGAAGATGCGGAAAACGCAGATCGTAGCAGATCGTCATGCCGATCTTGCCCATAGGCGTCGCGGCGACAACGGCCTTTTCGCCCGGACGATAGCCATCGGATTCGCGATAGCGCTCCGTCTCGCTGACATCCACATCGAACATGTGAATCTTGTCGTAGCGAGCTTTGATCTGTCCCGCCGGGTCGATTAGAAAAGAGCGGTTCGCAAAACGCCCGTCCGGATCATCGGTCTTGAGCCCCAGCGAGCCGATCAAGACCCAAATCCCGCGCAAACGCGCCAGATCACGCAACGCTTTCAGCGTCGGATCCTCGGCCTCATGATAGAGAACCTCCATCTGATGGGCGCGCGACGAGGACACACAATTCGTGACCTCCGGCGTCATCACGATCGCGGCCCCCGCCTCCGCTGCTGCACTCACATCGTCCAAGGTGACGGGCAGGTTCGCGAGGGGATCGTCGCTAGAATTCAGGGTGACAAGACCGACTTTGATCATGCCTCAGCCCGCCAACAAAGGATCGAGTTTCCCCGCGCGCTCCAAAGCATGCAGATCGTCACAGCCGCCGACATGAGTGTCGCCGATGAAAATCTGCGGCACAGTGTGGCCCCCATTCGCCTTTTGCATCATCTCCTGACGCTTTGACGGATCGCGCATGACGTCGATGTCGGTGTAGGTGACGCCTTTCGAATCGAGCAGGCGCTTGGCCGCGATGCAATAGGGGCAGATGGGGGTCGTGTAGAGCGTGACAGGTTGCATGGGAAAATCCTTATGTTCGCAGCGACTATAAGGATTTAGGTGTCCCTGTCCACGCGTGCCAGAACCGCGACGTCCACACCTTTTGCGCCTGCGGCAAGACAGACCTCCGCGCATTGGGTCAAGGTTGCCCCTGTCGTCATCACGTCATCAATGAGCAAAACGCGTTTGCCTTTGATGCTGTTTGCCCGTTTTGCGGTGATCCGAATGGCGCCCGCCACTGTGTCGCGCCTCTGTTCAGCGGTCATGCCATCCAGAGTGCGCGTCGCGCTGGAGCGTTTCAAAAGGTCCGGGATATAGGGTCGATCATGCAGTTTCGCGACACGCGCGGCGAGCAAAGCCGCCTGATTGTAGCGCCGTTTCAGGATACGAACCCAATGCAAGGGCACCGGCGCCACAACTGTGTCGGGCGTGATCAGAGGCTCCGCCGCATTGGCAAGCCATTGACCCGCGGAATAGGCCAGATCCGTGCGATCTCCGTGTTTGAATCGCAAAACGATGGAGCGCCCGTTGCCCGCATAAAGCATCGCGGCCCGACCGCGATCCCAAGCTCTAGGGTGCGCGCGGCAATCGTCACAAAGATCGCCCTCCTGCGCATCGCCGATCAACGGACGACCGCAGGCCTCGCAGGGGTGATCGACGATAAACGGCGTGTTCGACCAGCATGTAGGGCACAAACCTCGCGTCACCTCGATCATTTCGTCGCAGGTGAGGCATTGTGCCGGGTAGATCAGCCTTGCCAGCCTTTGCATTTCCCGCTCACCTTTCTACATTGCGCTTTGAACGCAAAGACATTGTCAGGACATCCCATGTCGCAGCCTGCCCCTTTGGTCGATCGGGACCAGTTGGCCCGAAATCGCCGCCGCGCCTTGCGGAAGGCCGGGGATTTCTTTTTGCACGACGAGGCCCGTTTCGAGATCGAAGATCGGCTCGACATGGTTAACAAATCGTTTACGTCCCCCGCCATCGTCACCGGTTTTCCCGAAATTTGGGCCAAGTGGTTCCCCCACGCGACAATCGTGCCCGATGATGATGTGCTGGCCCTCAAAGAGCGTGCGCATGATCTGGTGATCCACGCCATGAGCCTGCATTGGGCCAATGATCCGGTCGGGCAACTCATCCAATGCAACCGCGCCCTGAAGCCCGATGGGTTGATGCTCGCCGCTTTCCTTGGGGATCAGACCCTGAACGAATTGCGCGCCTGTCTTGGGCAGGCGGAAAGCATGATCACGGGCGGGCTGTCGCCGCGCGTTTTGCCGATGGGGGAGCTGCGCGATCTGGGCGCCCTGCTACAACGCGCCTCTTTTGCCCTGCCGGTCGCGGACAAAAGCGTGCGCAAAGTGAGCTACCCGTCGCTTGCCCGCATAGCCGCCGATCTGCGTGCCATGGGGGAAGGCAACGCGCTCACAGCCCGCAAAAAATCCAATGCTGGCAAGGCGATGTTCGATCACGCCGAACAGCTTTACAAAGATCACTTTGCCGAAGACGACCGACTGGTCGCCACCTTCGATCTGGTGTTTCTGACCGGATGGGCGCCCGATGCCAGCCAGCCGAAACCTCTCATGCCCGGCTCAGCAAAGATGAGTCTGGCAGCCGCGCTCCAAACCGAAGAATTCAAACTGCCTGACAGTTGACTTGCCCCGATCTGACACCATCCTAAGCCTAAAGAAAAAGGAAACCCCATGGGACAAATGAAGCCCACCCGGCTGAACATGACTGCTCCGGATGCCACCTGTCCGTTTCACGCTCCGAAAGATCACCCGAAAGTTCCGACCGAGAAAATCGGCGTTCTGATCGCGAATCTCGGGACGCCGGACAACACCGACTACTGGTCCATGCGGCGCTATCTGAACGAATTTTTGTCCGACAAACGCGTGATCGACTATCCGAAATGGAAATGGCAACCGATCCTGCAAGGCATCGTTTTGACCTTTCGCCCGTCGAAATCCGGCGCCGCCTATCGGTCGATCTGGAACACAGAGGCGGATGAAAGCCCGCTGATGACGATCACCAAACAACAGGTGGCCGCGATCAAAACAGGTCTGAAAGCCGAGTTCGGGGATCGTGTCATGGTTGATTTCTGTATGCGTTACGGCAATCCCTCGACAAAATCGAAGGTCGAGAAACTGGTCTCAGAGGGCTGTTCGAAAATCCTGTTCTTCCCGCTCTATCCGCAATACGCGGGGGCCACGACGGCGACCGCGAACGATCAGTTTTTCCGCGCGCTCATGGAGGAAAACTGGCAGCCGGCGAGTCGCACGGTGGCGCCCTATTTTGACGATCCGACCTATATCCATGCGCTCGCCCAGTCCGTTAAACGTGCCTATGCGAGTGCGGAAAAGAAACCGGACATCCTGATTTGCTCCTATCACGGGCTGCCCGAACGCTACCTCAAAGAGGGCGGCGATCCCTATCATTGCCAATGTCAAAAAACGACACGTCTCTTGAAAGAGCGACTTGGCTGGGATGACACGCAGATCATGACGACATTTCAGTCGAAATTCGGTCCCGAAGAGTGGCTTCAGCCCTACACGGTCGAAGAGGTCGCGCGTCAGGCAGAGAAGGGCAACAAGAGCATCGCGGTCTGTGCGCCCGCCTTTTCCGCCGATTGCATCGAGACGCTCGAGGAGATCAACGAAGAGATCAAGGAAAGCTTTGAGCACGCGGGTGGCGAGGAGTTTCTCTACATTCCCTGCCTGAACGATGATCCGCTTCACATCGAAGCGCTCTTGGGCCAAATCCGTAAAAACCTGGCGGGATGGGTTTAATCCCCCCGCCTCCCCAACGAACGACAAGACAAATGAAAAGGGCGGCCCGTTTGAGCCGCCCTTTTAAATTTTTAACTGCAGTGCAGACGATTAGTCAGCAGCAACAGCAGCAGCAACCAGTGCCAGGATCAGAAGCGGCACAACGTAGCCACCAGCGGAAGAAGAAGAAGTTTCTTCAACAACAACCGGAGCTTCGATAACCGGCTCAGAGTAGCCACCAGCGAAAGAAGCGGTGCCAGCCAGAGCGAAAACGGCAGCAGCAGCGAGTTTTTTCATAGTCAATCCTCCTTAAACCCCACGAAAGAGGGCAGGTTTGTTACACAACAGAAGCTATAGAACTCAAACTGTAGGAAAATCAATCATTCCGCATGGAGTTGACTATTTTCTTGGGCTTGTCGTCAAATTAGCAACACTTGCGTACCAACATTAGCAAGATCAAACAACTCTGCAATATGTTCATTGTAGAGACCGATGCAGCCATTCGAAGAACGACGGCCGATCTTGCGCGTGTCATGCGTGCCGTGGATGCGGTAATACTGCCAGGACAGGTAGAGCGCGTGGGTGCCAAGCGGGTTATTCGGACCCGGACCGACAAAATCCGGCCACTCCGGGTTGCGCACCTTCATCGCGGGCGTCGGAGACCAGCTTGGCCCTTCGACTTTGCGGATGATGGACGTGCGGCCACGGCGCGTCAGATCCTCTGTCAGAGGCACGGATGTCGGGTACAACTTATAAATGCTCTGATCCGCACTCCAATAATGCAGCGCGCGCGAGGTCGTATCGACGAGAATCGCACCATTTGTCAGGGAGCTGAAATAAGGACGCCAATCGAGCGAGCGAAAGCTCGAGATATTCCGACGCACCATGGTCGAAATATCACCTTCGATCTCGGTGGTCCCCTGCGTTTGCGCCAGAACCGGCTGCGCCATGAGCGCGGTTGATCCGGCCACAAAGGCACGGCGGGAAACCTTGGAAACGGATGTCTTACTCATAGGACGAGACCATTCATGATATGGGGATTACGCTGTCTTATATGGCGCGTTTGTCTCAGTCGCAAATCAAACTATCGATCACAGCAAAAACCCGCGAACATGATTTGATCCTTCCGAGCAAAGCGTTTAATCCATCCAGAGAACAGTCATGGAGTATCTGGCATGTCCCGGATTATCGCTATCCTCATTGTGGCCCTTATCGGATTGACGGCATGTGACACGCCGACAGAGCGGCTTGGTCCGGATGGAAAGCCTTTGCCCCGCGTATATCGCATCAGTGCGAGAGATGAGGGCACGATCCAATATCGGATGCTCGATTCAATCAACGCGCTGCGCTCTGCGGCGGGCGCGTCGCCCGTGACGTTGAACGCGAATCTCAATGCAGCCGCCGCCACCCATTCGCGCGACATGCATGTGCAAAACCGTCCTTGGCATTTCGGCTCTGACGGCTCCTCGCCGCTCGATCGCGTCATGCGCTCTGGCTACCGAGGCATGATGTTGGGCGAGAATATTTCGGAGACCTATGAGACCGAGCTTGAAACCCTGTCGGCCTGGATGGAACAAAGCGACACGCGTGACATCATTCTCGATCCAAAAGCCACCGACATCGGCTTTTCGTGGTATCAGGAAGACAGTGGGAAATTGTGGTGGACGCTCTTGATCGGCGCCCAAACCACAACCATCGCTTCGAACCAATAACGGTTTTAAATCAATATCTTACGGGAAAATATCCACTTGGGTGCCGTCCTGCACCATGGTGTAGATTCTCTCGATCTGACGATCCCGGACCGCAATACAGCCTGCGGTCCAATCCTTGCCCTTGCCGCGATTTTCGCCCGCACGTCCGTGGATGAAAATGTCACCGCCCGGACGCCGCCCGAAAGATTCGGCATAGGCCCTGTCCTGATCGTTCGGATAAGAAATCCCCAGTGACAAATGGTAGGATGAATTCGGATTGCGGCGGTCGATAACATAGCTGCCTTCCGGCGTTTTACCGTCACCTTCGAACCGCTTCGGACCGATGGGGTTTCCGCCCAGCCCGATCTTGAACGATTTCACCACGTCTTCATGATTCAAAAGATAGAGCTTGCGACGCTCTTTATAAATCACGATGCGCGTGATTTCCGGCCCTCGATAGGGTTTCAGCGTGCGTGCGAAAGCCCCCGAGGAAAAGGTTAATGCGGCCGCAGCCGTTGCGATAAATAGTCGACGATCCATGATCTCTGCCCGATTTGTTTTTTACAGAAATACACCCGATCAGCGAGTCACGACAATGATTTCTCGCATCACTCGCGCTTAAAACAGGCCGCAATTTCCACATGTGGCGACCAGCGAAACTGATCCACAGGCACAATCCAGTCGATTTCAAAGCCCGAATCGATCAAAACCTTTGCATCCCGCGCAAATGTGATCGGGTTGCAGGACACGAATCCGACCGTTTTGAGACGGCTTTTCGCGATCTCATCACATTGCGCCAGGGCGCCGGGCCGAGGCGGATCGATGATAGCGGCGTCATAGGCGTTCAGTTCATCGTCGCGGACCGGTTGTCGAAACAAGTCACGGGTCTCCACCGTCACCGCCTTTAGCCCCTGCGCCTGACGCCAACCTTTGCTCAAAGCCTCCAACATATCGGAGACACCCTCGACAGCATGCACCTCCGCACGCTCCGCGATCGGCAGAGAAAACGTCCCGCATCCCGAAAACAGATCAATTACGCGATCCGCGCCTTCGACCGCTTTGCGCATCAAGGTCACGAGAGCCGCCTCACCTTCCGCTGTCGCCTGAAGGAACGCGCCCGCAGGCGGCACCACACGCGCCTTGCCAAAGGACAGGTAGGGCAGAGCCTCCCCGGCGAGATCTTCGCCATTCCAGGACAACCGGGATAGAGACAAATCCCGCACAAAACCGCCCAATTCGACACGCATGTCCAAATCAAGCGGCTTGCCGTTCTCGACCGAAATGTCGAGCCCACTGTCCGACGAAATCACGGTGATATCCATCTCCCCGCGCCGCGAGCCGCCAAGTTCGACCAACCTGTTCAGGGCTCCATAGGCTTGCATGATCTCAGGCACCATCAGGATACAATCCGGCACTTCGATCAAACTGTCCGATGCACGGGCATGCAACCCCACCATCGTGCCTTTTTTCGTGCGTCGCCCGTGGAAAACCGCACGCCGCCGACTGCGTCCCGGAGAGGTCAAAATAGAGCCTAACTCGGCGGAAATGCCCTGATTTTCAAGGGCTGACTTCACGAAATCCGACTTCCATTGCGCCACGAAATCCTCAGAGGCATGCTGCAACGAACAGCCGCCACAAGACTTTGCATGACGACATGCCGGGCGCACGCGCTCCTCCGATGGAGTCACAATCCGAGCGCCGGGGACCCTGCCCTGCTCTTCGAGGCCTTCGACCACCTCACCGGGCAAAGTATTGGGGACGAAAATCCCGTCGGCAGTGATGCCGTCGCCCTTATGCCCCAAACGCACGATTTCAAACTGATCCATCACGCCCCGCCTTTTTCATGAGGTCCTCATACGTGAGACGAAATCCGCTTTCGATCCACGCCCGTTCCAAATCCCGTAACATAGCGCCCAGCGCAGGCCCCGAAAAATCGGCCATGATATCCTGCGCTGAGACAGGAAATTTTGCCTTGGCGGCCTTTTCAATATCTGCGGACAGAGATGCATCCAGGGGCTGTTCAAAAAATGCGGCCCGCAAAGCTGCCACATCCCAGGCCATCTTTTTGCCCTCGCGATACGCAACCTCGCGGATCGTCTCGACCCCTTCTGCATATGTCCTGAGCGCATCATATTGCCGGCTTTGTTGCTTGGAGAGGCGCAACATCTTCGCCACATCAAATCGGCCCAGCGCGGCCAGACGGACAATTGGATCAACGCCTTGCTCGAAGGAAGTCAAAAGGAAAAAGGCCTTTGTGGAAGCCCCCGGTAGCAGCGCATTGAGCACACCCGCATGATCCATCGCGGCCACCGCACGGTCTGGCTCAGAGGCAGACAAAAGCTTGATCAGCTCGGCGCCCACCCTTTCTTTTGATAGGTTTGAAAGGCCTTCGATATTCTGTGCACAGGCAGCAAGCCCCTCCGGGTCCAGCCCCGCGTCATCGTCGCCATACCAAGCATGAAACCGGAAAAACCGCAGAATTCTGAGGTAATCTTCGCGAATGCGCTGGTTCGCATCGTCGATAAAGCGCACCCGCCGCGCCAACAGATCCGGCAGCCCGACAAGAGGATCGACAATCGTGCCATCCGCCCGCGCATAGAGCGCATTCATGGTGAAGTCGCGACGATGCGCATCATCCTCAAGCCTGTCGGAGAACACCACAACCGCGCGACGGCCATCGGTTTCGACATCTTTGCGAAACGTCGTGATTTCAAAGGGTTCTCCATCGACAACCACAGTCACGGTGCCATGTTCAATCCCGGTGGGAATGGCATTGAACCCACAGGATTTTGCCAGTTCCATCACACGCTCCGGCCGCACGGAGGTCGACACATCAAGATCACTCACAGGCACGTTCATCAGGCTGTTGCGCACACAGCCACCGACGAAAAATGCCTCTTCCCCCGCATCTGAGAACATCGACATGAGGCGCGTTGCTGCGGGTGACGTGATCCAAGAGGCCGCCACTCTCATCGACTTGCCCGATCCGCCAGCACCCGCAAAATGCGCGCAGTTGCGCCCCAGATGTAGTAGGGTCCGTAAGGCACCGTATAAAACGAACGCAGCTGTCCACGCCAACGACGCGACTGAATTGAAAAATTATCCGGATTCAGCACATGCGAGAGCGGCACATCGAAAACCTCGGAGACCTCACCCGCTTCGGGAACTGGCACGAAATCGTCTCTAATCCAGCCCAAAACAGGGAACATTTCAAACTGTGTCACGGTTTGATGCGTGGGCAATTCGCCGAGAATATCCACATTTGAGGGAGGCAGGCCGATTTCCTCATAGGCCTCGCGCAGCGCGGCTGCGACATGATCGTGATCTTCGGGATCGACTCGACCACCCGGAAATGCAATTTGCCCCGGGTGGTGTTTGAGCGCCGAAGAGCGTTTTGTCAGGATGAGACGCAAGCCGTCTGCGGTTTCCTTGATCGGGACCAGCACCCCGGCAGCGCGCAGAGGGCTCGCAACTGTCGGACGCAGCGCCTTGTTCAGGTCAAAATCCGACGAAGTCTCACCGGATTTTCGCAAGAGCGCCGCGAGGCCGTTCCGATCAATCTCCGTCACCATCCTGTTTATCCTCCGCCTCGAACCCCAGCGTTTTGGGATCAAGCACATAATGCGCCCCACAAAACTGACAGTCCGCCGTCACAAGACCCTCTTCCGTCGTCATATGCGCAATGTCTTTGGCAGAATAGATCGAGAGGCTTTCGCGCACACGCTCTTCGGAACATTGACAGCCGAATGCGACCGGCTGCGGATCGAAAACGCGCGGTTTGTCTTCATGGAACAGGCGTACGAGAAGTTCCGTCGGCTGAACACGCGGGCCGACCAATTCCATCTCTTCGACGGTATCGAGCAAGATATTGGCACGGTTCCAATCCTCGAAATCCTCCTCGTCCAAGATGTCGGAGGCACGCAATAGGCCGCTGTCATCCCCCTCTTCGGATTGCGCGACAAAGGGCGAGGCTTTCGGCATTTTTTGCAGCATGACGCCACCGGCACGCCAGCCCTCTTCGGACCCCGGCGTTTGGGATTTGCCGAAACTCGTGACGAACCGGCTCGGCAGCTGTTCGGACTGGGCAAAATAGGTCTCCGCACAGGCCGACAGAGAGCCGCCAGAGATCGGAGTGATGCCTTGATAGGGCACATTGCCCTGGCCCTGATCGATCAAAATGGCGAAATAACCCTTGCCGATTTGCGAAAAAGGATCGACGCGCGGCACAAGGCGCGACGCATCATAGGATGCATATGCACGGACCCGGCCCGGCTCACCTTCAGACGCCGGCGCATAGTAGTCGGTAGCAATCAAGCGTGCGGGACCATCCCCACGGACCTGAAGCGACAACTTCCAACGCAGCTTGATGGTTTGGCCGATCATCGCCGTCAGCAAAGCCATTTCGGCAACCAAGGCCTCGATCTCATTCGGATAGTCGTGTTGCGACAGAATTTTATCCAACACGCCATCGAGGCGCACCACCCGGCCGCGTATATCGGAGGCGTCCAACTGAAACGGGAGAACTGTGTCATCCCAAGCGATTTTTGATCCGAGCATTTTTGCGTTCCCTGACATTCGGCGCTGGCATATCCTGTTCATATAGGCGGAACAACCATTGAAGAAAGGTCAGGCACATGCGCAGATATGGAGAACCCAAGATTTCAGGGAAGCCATATCGTGCCCGCCCCGGTGCTTATGCCATTCTTCCGCGAAACGATCAGGTGCTTCTGACCTATCAAGCCGGCATTCACCATGAATTTCAACTCCCCGGTGGCGGCATCGATCCCGGTGAAAGCCCAGTCCACGCCCTGCACCGTGAAGTCTTTGAGGAAACAGGCTGGCGCATTGCGCAACCGCGCTTGCTTGGGGCATTTCGTCGATTTGTCTTTATGCCCGAATACGATCTATGGGCGGAGAAAATCTGTCATATCTACCGGGCGTTTCCGGTGCGAAAGCTGGCCGAGCCGTTAGAGGCGGATCATTCCGTTCATTGGGCAAGTTTAGATCAAGCCATGATCAGCCTTGGAAACCCCGGAGACAGAGCCTTTCTTCAGACCTTATTATGACCGGGATACTCCAAAAGGATCGCCGAGATATCGTCCGGGAAATCCCTGTCATTGTTGAAATTGTTCAGGTCCCAAAGGAAGGTATCAAAGAATGCATTGCCAGTTTCTTTGGAGATCTGGTGACACATCTCGATCAGACCCTCTTCGCCCAACATGCCATCTCCGCCGTCCGGGCATTCCGTCACACCATCCGAAAACACCAGAATGCGTTCGCCTGGCGCCAGCCTGATGTGGACATCCTCGAATTCCGCAAACGGCAGCAAACCAACGGGAAGCCCGCCCGTCCCAAAAAACGTGGCGACACCATCAGATGCTTGACGAATGGGATTTGGATGGCCGCATTGAGTCATCACAAAGTCACCCGTCATGCGATTAAAATGACCCAAAATCATGGTGAAATAGAGATCCGTCTCCATTTCTTCTAACATCAATCGGTTCAAATTGGCCGCCACCTCGGACGGGTTCCGCGGCACATGGACGCCGTCCGCACCGACTTGGATCGCCAAATTTTGCTCTGCGGTTGACCCCGACAGATAGGCAGCGAGCCGCGCCGTCATAAGCGCCGAGGCAATGCCGTGGCCCGATACATCAATGGAAAAAATTCCAAATTGCTGATCGTTGATCGGAAAAAAGCCAACCAAATCCCCCCCGACATGCCCGCTCGGTCGCAACAAAAGTGACACTTGAGCCGAGGAAAAATCACGAAACCGTTCACGCACAAGGGATTGCTGGAGCTTTCTTGCCTCGACCAGATCACGATCAAGAGAATCATAAAGCGCCGAAATTTCCGTCAGGGTCGAACTCACGAGCCGGTTCTTTTCCGTCAGCTCCCGCTCCATGCGCAAAATACGTTCGCCAGCACGAATACGTGCCAGCAACTCATCTCCCGCGACTGGTTTCGTCAAAAAATCATCCGCGCCGATATCAAGTCCCTGCGCAACCTCGGTCTTATCGGATTTAGACGTCAAAAGAATAAAATAGCCGTAGTGCTCACGCTCAAGCTGCCGAAATTCCTGACAGAATTCCAAACCACTCATGCCAGGCATCATCCAATCCGACACAACCAGATCAATGGCTTCGGATCGACAAACGTCCAGCGCCTCTTCGCCGGATGCCGCCTCAAACACCATGTAGCCCCATCGCCCAAGATAGGACGAAAGAATACGCCTCTGCGCCCGCGAATCATCAACGACCAGCACATTATTCACCACGCCGCGTTCAGGAACGGCCTGAAGATATGCGTGTTTTTCTTGAGCGATGGCCAAAATCGACGTCCTCATAATCGTTTCGATGTCTGAGCATGACCTGATCGGTTTAATGCCGCCTTAAATGTAAAATTTTCAGGAAATCAGATCACATCCTTACCGATCGGTAATCTTCTTGGGGTTCTATTTACCGTGAAATGGAGAGCCATATGATTGACTGGAATCGAGTCGAAGAATTGCGTGACGAAGTGGGTGCAGAAGACTTCCAAGAAGTGGTCGAGCTGTTCCTCGAAGAGGTCGACGAGGCAATCGCACGCATGCAAGCCCAGCCGGATGAAACCCGGCTGGAGCAGGATTTGCATTTTCTAAAGGGCAGCTCCCTGAACCTCGGATTTGCTGCGTTTTCGACCCTTTGTTACGAGGGGGAAGCTGCGGCAAGACAGGGGCAAACGGATGGGATCGACCTGCCAAAAATCTTCAACAGCTACGCGGAGTCACGCGCGGAATTTCTAAGCAGGTCCGCTGCGTAATTTTTCAGAGAACAAATTCCGCAAGCGCCTGATCGTTTGTGATATCCCGATAAACCAAACCTGCGGCATCCATTTTCTCAAACAAATGTGCGAAATTATCCGGATTATCCGTCTCAATCCCGATTAGGACTGAGCCAAAATTTCGCGCTGATTTCTTGAGATATTCAAAGCGCGCGATGTCGTCATTGGGCCCGAGCATATCGAGAAACTCTCGCAAAGCGCCGGGCCGCTGCGGCATACGCAGGATGAAGTATTTCTTGAGATTGCGGAATCTCTGGGCCCGTTCCTTGACCTCCGGCAAACGTTCGAAATCGAAGTTCCCACCAGAGGTCACACAAACGACCCGTTTGCCCCGAATTTGCTCGCGGATGTCCTGAAGCGCATCGATCGAGAGCGCGCCCGCGGGCTCCAAAACAATGCCTTCGACATTCAGCATCTCCAACATTGTGGAGCAAATGCGATCTTCCGGGCAGGCCAGAATGTGATCGAGTGAAATATCCTTCAGACTCTCGAAGGGCAGCTCCCCGATCCGCGCGACGGCGGCACCGTCTACGAAGCTATCGACATCCGACAAAGTGACAGGATGCCCCTCAGCAACCGCCGCTTTGAGGGAGCGCCCCCCCATCGGTTCGACAAAATAAACCTCGGCCTGTGGTGCTGTCGCTTTGAGATAGGACACGACGCCTGCGGAAAGACCGCCGCCACCGACGGGAAGAACAACAACATCCGGCACCATTTGGGACATGAATTCGACCGCAACCGTGGCCTGCCCCTCGATCACATCGAGATCGTCGAAAGGTGCAAGAAAATGGCCATCCTCACTTGCGCAGTAGGTTTTCGCGGCCTCAAGCGTGTTGTCGAAATAGTCCCCAACAAGGCGAATTTCAACCATGTCACCGCCGAAGACTTTGGTCTTGTCGATCTTTTGCTGAGGCGTGGTGACCGGCATGAAGATCACGCCGCGCACACCGAACTGACGACAGGCAAAGGCCACGCCTTGTGCGTGGTTTCCGGCGGAGGCACAGACAAAAAGCCCAATGTTCGGGTCTTTTTCACGCGCCTTGATCATCGCGTTCCACGCCCCGCGCAGCTTGTAGGAGCG
Organism: Celeribacter naphthalenivorans; assembly: GCF_020524585.1. GTDB lineage: Bacteria > Pseudomonadota > Alphaproteobacteria > Rhodobacterales > Rhodobacteraceae > Celeribacter > Celeribacter naphthalenivorans. The sequence goes on along the minus strand of NZ_JAIVLK010000003.1, from coordinate 345,670 downwards.
CACCGGCGTTAAATCTTCGCGCTTGAGCCAGACATCGCAATCAAAGGCTTGCGACAGGTGATCGTTGCGCAGACAGGGAGTTGGCTCGAAAAGGCGCCGCACCAAGGTCTCCGCTTCGCGGGCCTTTTGCGCGAAATTGTCCGGGTCAGTCATTCAAATGCCCCTTCATCGCCAGCTCATAGATCGAGGACAACAGGCTGACGTTGATCATCAGCAAAATCCAACCCGCCGCCAATTCGTACAGCAGGCCAATGATACCGCTGCCAAACACCGGGGCGATGACTTGAACGACCATCAACACGGCAACCGACAGGATCGCGGCCTGCAAAATCGGGCCGGAGTGAGGCTTCGTGGCCCGCCATGCTTCGCCCATGGGCACCTTGTTCCCAATGGCAACCCCCGGCAACATGGGCGAAATCCGAAAAAACACGAAGGCTGCCGGCAAGCCGACAAGCACGATGAGGAACAGGGCACCGACAGACTGAGACAGAATTCCGCCAAACAAGGACAGGAAAACCCCTCCCCAAAGAACGATCAGCAAGCCAACCAACAGGCCCATCACGATGGACAGGATGAGATAGCTAAAAATGCGTCCACCACTCCAGGACGGGAAAGCCGAGGTCGGGCGTTTGCCCTCAAGCGCATAGCGGTGCCACTCGACTGCGATCCAACACGAGCCGACCGCCATCACGATATTCGCAACGAAGAGCAACATCAGGCCATTGCCGGTGACTGCCTCCGGATCGCCCGCTGCGAGGCCTTCCATATCCACCGACCCAAAGACCAAAATCTGCAGGATCAAAATCCCGATCCAGATCAGACCAGATACAGCCAATGCTTCGTCGAGGTGGCGCAGAACACGCGACACAGCGTTCTGAAAGAGGATAAAGCCAGTCATGATAACCCTTTTCGATCAACTTACCCGACGGTCTTAGTGGTTTTCCCCTCTGAGCTAAAGCATTCTTGGTGCGAAACCCCGCTCAAACCTTGCCCTCGGCACGAAAACCCGATAATCGCCCGGGCGATATCCGCAAAAGGAAAGTCTCATGTCTGCGCCCAAAAAAGTGGTTCTCGCCTACTCCGGCGGCCTCGATACCTCGATCATCCTGAAATGGCTCCAGACCGAATATGGCTGTGAGGTTGTGACCTTTACCGCCGATCTCGGCCAAGGTGAGGAACTGGACCCGGCGCGAAAAAAGGCTGAGATGCTCGGCATCAAACCGGAAAACATCTACATCGAAGACGTGCGCGAAGAGTTCGTGCGTGATTTCGTCTTCCCGATGTTCCGCGCCAATGCCGTTTACGAAGGCCTCTACCTTCTGGGCACTTCCATCGCGCGTCCGCTGATCTCCAAACGTCTTGTCGAGATCGCAGAAGCCACCGGCGCCGATGCCGTCGCTCACGGTGCGACCGGCAAGGGCAACGACCAAGTGCGGTTCGAGCTTTCGGCCTATGCGCTCAACCCCGACATCAAAGTGATCGCGCCCTGGCGGGAATGGGATCTGTCCTCGCGCACCAAACTTTTGGACTTCGCCGAGCAGAACCAAATCCCGATCGCGAAAGACAAGCGTGGCGAAGCGCCGTTCTCCGTCGACGCGAACCTTCTGCACACCTCGTCCGAGGGCAAAGTGCTTGAGGACCCGGCACAAGAAGCGCCCGATTACGTCTATCAGCGCACAGTTCACCCCGAGGATGCGCCGAACGAACCCGAGTTCATCGAAATCACCTTTGAAAAGGGTGACGCGGTGGCGATCAACGGTGTGGCGATGAGCCCGGCAACAATCCTGACCGAGCTGAACGAATACGGTCGTAAACACGGCATCGGCCGTCTCGATTTCGTCGAGAACCGTTTCGTCGGCATGAAATCGCGCGGCATCTATGAGACCCCGGGCGGCACCATCCTGTTGGAAGCGCACCGTGGTATCGAACAAATCACGCTCGATTCCGGCGCCGGTCACCTGAAAGACAGCCTGATGCCGCGCTACGCCGAGCTGATCTACAACGGCTTCTGGTTCTCGCCGGAGCGCGAAATGCTTCAGGCCGCCATCGACAAATCGCAAGAGCATGTGTCGGGCAATGTGCGCCTGAAACTCTACAAAGGCTCTGCCTTCACCGTGGCCCGGTCGTCCGAAGCCTCGCTTTATTCCGAAGCGCACGTGACTTTCGAAGACGATGCAGGCGCTTACGACCAGAAAGACGCCGCAGGCTTTATCCAGCTCAACGCGCTTCGCTTGAAACTTCTGGCCGCACGGAACCGTCGTTTGAAGAAATAACGGGTTCACTGACCTCGAAATGACAAAAGGGCGTCCACTTGGACGCCCTTTTTTGGTCTTCAAATTGGTTTAAGCCGCACGAAAGCGTTTCACCTCATCCGCCGAGGGGATCGCGTCCGCCGTGCCCGCCCGCGTCACCTTCAACGCCGCAGCCTGAACCGCCCATTCCATCGCGGCCTTGATCGGCATGCCAAGATCGAGCCCGGCGGCGACATAGCCGATGTAGGTGTCCCCCGCCGCCGTGGTGTCGACCGGCGTGACTTTGGGTGACGTCACCTCGATCACTTCGCCTGTTTCATTCGAGCGCCACATGGCCCCCTTGCTGCCCAAGGTCACCATGACCTGCGGCGCGGGGATTTGCTCCAAAGACACACCCATTTCAGAACAGAGCTGAGTTGCCTCGACAGAGTTCATCACCAACATGGAGACGTCGGGGATCAAATCCTTCACCGCTTTGATCGAAAACGGTGCTGCCGAATAGATCACCCGCATGCCTTTGACCAAAGCAAAGGTCGCGGCCTGTGGTTGCAGGTTGGTTTCATTTTGCAGCAAGAGCGTGTCCGAAGGCTTTGCCTGATCGATCGCCTCGACAACGAATTCGCTGTCCTGTTTCACATTCGCGCCCGGGTCGAGCACGATCATGTTTTCACCCTCGGGATCGACATAGATCACCGCGTGCCCCGTCGCCTCAGAGACCTCGCGCAGGTATTTGCAGTTCACACCATAGCCTTCGATCCGCTCACGCACCCAAGTGTCAGCCTGACCAATCGCGCCGATATGAAAGACCTCAGCCCCGGCTTTGGCGGCCGCGACTGATTGGTTCATGCCCTTACCGCCAAGTCCAAGTTTATGGTCCTTGGCGCTAAGTGTTTCTCCCGGCTCGGGAAAATGAGGAAGCATGTAGAAATGGTCGATGTTCACCGAACCGAGATTAAAGATCGCCATAACACGCCTCCTACTTTTTACGTCGTTTGACCCACCTTACACGCGGCGAGCACGGCCATGTTCAGAATATCGTTTACAGTCGAAACCGTTGAACAAATCTGAATCGGCTTGTCGACGCCGGTCAAGATCGGCCCGATCACGGTCGCACCGGCCATTTCCTGCATCAGCTTCACCGAAATCGATGCAGAGTGACGCGCCGGCACCACGAGGATATTCGCGGGCCCAGACAGGCGACAGAACGGATAAGCCGACATGACATCGGGGTTCAGCGCCACATCGACGGTCATCTCGCCATCATATTCGAAATCGACGCCGCGCTTGTCGAGCACCCGAGGCGCGATGTGCATTTTGTTCGCCCGTTCAGAGACCGGATAACCGAAGGTCGAGAAGGAGACGAAAGCCACCCGCGGTTCGATCCCCATCTTGCGCGCCACAGCGGCGGCGGCAGTGGCGATGTCGGCGAGATCTTCCTCTTCCGGCCATTCATGCACGAGCGTGTCGGCGATGAAAATGATCCGGCCTTTGTGCAGAACGGCGGTGACACCCACGGCGCCATCTTCGGCCTTTGCGTCGAACACGGAATTGATCCGATCGAGCACATGCGCGGATTTGCGTGTCGCGCCGGTGACGAGACCGTCGGCATGCCCATGCGCCAACATCAAAGCGGAAAACGCATGACGGTCGCGGGCGGCCAGACGGTGAATGTCCTTTTGGTCAAAACCAGTGCGTTGCAGACGTTTATAAAGGAAATCCTTGTAGTCCGTGAGGTGCTGCGTGTTGGCCGCGTTGACGATTTCGATCTCGGACATTGCTTCGCCAAGACCCTCTTCTTGCAGTTTGGCCCGCACATCTTCGGTCCGGCCGACGACCAGAGCACGCCCGAAACCGCCCCGATGATAGGCAACAGCCGCGCGCAGAACACGTGGATCGTCGCCCTCGGCGAAAACCATCGTCGCCTGAGCCTGACGTGCGCGAGCATAGAGGCCTTGAAGGATTTGTGCGGTCGGGTCCATCCGGGCCTGAAGGTCCTGCGCGTAGCCTTCCATGTCGATGATCGGACGACGGGCCACGCCCGTATCCATGCCGACCTGCGCGACGGCGGGCGGAATCGTGTAGATCAAGCGCGGATCAAACGGCGTCGGAATGATATAATCGCGACCAAAGGTCAGTTTGCGCCCATAGGCCAAGGCCACCTCATCCGGCACATCTTCGCGCGCCAGAGCCGCAAGAGCCTCGGCACAGGCAATTTTCATCTCGTCGTTGATCGCACGGGCATGGATGTCGAGCGCGCCACGGAACAGGTAGGGAAAGCCCAAGACGTTGTTCACCTGGTTCGGATAATCCGAGCGCCCAGTGGCAACGATGACGTCATCACGCACCTCATGGGCATCTTCGGGCGTGATCTCCGGATCAGGGTTTGCCATGGCGAAAATCACAGCGTTCGGCGCCATGCTCTTGACCATATCCTGGGTCACGGCGCCTTTCGCCGACACACCAAGGAACACATCGGCATCCACCATCGCTTCGGCCAGAGTCCGCGCATCGGTGACCGCGGCGTGAGCCGATTTCCACTGATTCATACCTTCGGTACGGCCCTGATAGATCACGCCTTTGGTGTCGCACATGATGCAATTGTCATGTTTCGCGCCCATGGCCTTGACCAGTTCAAGACAGGCGATCCCGGCAGCACCAGCGCCGTTGAGGACAATTTTACAATCCTCGATCTTTTTGCCGGAAATATGCAGCGCGTTGATCAGGCCCGCCGCACAGATCACCGCCGTGCCATGTTGGTCATCGTGGAAGACGGGGATGTCCATCTCTTCCTTGAGGCGCTGCTCGATGATGAAACACTCAGGCGCTTTGATGTCCTCAAGGTTGATCCCACCAAAACTCGGCCCCATGAGGCGCACAGCGCGAATGATCTCTTCGGGATCTTCGGTGTCCAATTCGATGTCGATGGAGTTCACGTCGGCGAAGCGTTTGAACAGAACCGCCTTGCCTTCCATCACCGGCTTCGACGCCAAAGCGCCCAGATTGCCGAGGCCCAAAACCGCCGTCCCATTCGAAATCACCGCAACGAGGTTGCCCTTGTTGGTGTAGTCATAGGCCGTTTCCGGCGCTTTCGCGATTTCTTCGCAAGGCACAGCCACGCCCGGAGAATAGGCCAGCGACAGGTCCCGTTGCGTCGTCATCGGCACGCTTGGTGCGACATCGAACTTGCCGGGACGCGGGTCCATGTGAAATGCGAGCGCTTCTTCGCGCGTTTGTTTGATCTTGGACATTCGGGTGGCCTCCTCGCCATCAGTTCGGACTACTTACCCACACCCTGCCCCGGTCTCAACAAAAAGAACGCGATCTGGCCCTTTACGCCACATATTGGGTCGTTAAGTTGGGGCGAAATCAGACAGGGAACTGCATCTTGGCCACCGAAACGCCCGCCGCAACGCCGATGATGGCGCAATATCTCGAAATCAAAGCGCGTCATCGCGATGCGCTTTTGTTTTATCGCATGGGCGATTTCTACGAGATGTTCTTTGACGATGCGATTGCCGCCTCCGAGGCGCTCGACATCGCGCTGACAAAACGCGGCAAACATGCAGGCGACGACATTCCGATGTGCGGTGTGCCGGTTCATGCCGCCGAGACCTATTTGCTCAATCTCATTCGCAAGGGCTTCAAAGTCGCCGTTTGCGAACAGCTCGAAGACCCGAGTGAGGCGAAAAAGCGTGGCTCCAAGGCCGTGGTCAAACGTGACGTCGTGCGTCTGGTGACGCCCGGCACCTTGACCGAAGACACGCTTTTGGACGCGCGACGTCACAACTACCTCGCCGCCTATGCGGAAATTCGCGAAGAGGGTGCGCTGGCCTGGATCGACATCTCGACCGGCGCCTTTCATGTCATGCCATGCCCGCTTGTGGGTCTTGGGCCGGAACTTGCCCGCCTCAACCCGTCGGAGATCGTCGTGTCTGAGGTGAATGAAGCGAATTGGGCCGAGTTTGTGCCTGATTTCTATGATCGCATCACCGAATTGTCGCGCGCGTCTTTCGACAGTACGTCGGCGCAAACGCGACTGACATCGCTTTTCGGCGTCTCGTCCCTCGAGGCCTTCGGCCAGTTCACCCTGTCCGAAGTGGCGGCCATGGGCGCGATCGTCGATTATCTCGACATCACACAAAAGGGCAAATTGCCGCTCGTGCGACGCCCCATTCGCGAGTCCTTGCGCGGTGCGATGCAAATCGACGCCTCGACAAGACGCAACCTTGAGATTTCGCATGCCCTGTCTGGCGGTCGCGAGGGATCGTTGATTGCCACGATGGATCGCACCGTGACGGCCGCAGGTGGACGTCTTCTTGAACGCCGGCTGTCGAGCCCATCGCGTGACGTCGATACGATCTCCGCGCGGCTTGATGCGATCTCTTTTGCGATTGAAAACACCCAAACCGCCCAAGCGCTGCGCGACGCGCTGCGGAAGGTTCCGGACATGGAACGCTCGCTGTCACGTCTCGGGCTTGAACGAGGAGGTCCGCGCGATCTGGCCGCCATTCGCAATGGTCTGTCACAGGCGGAAAACATCTATGATCTCCTCGAGAATGCGCCAGTTTCGACCCTAATCCAGCAGAAAATGGCATTTCTGACAGGTCAAGCCGAACTGATTGACCTGCTCGATGCGGCTCTGGTTGCGGAACCACCCTTGCTCGCGCGGGACGGCGGATTTATCGCCGCCGGTTATCACGAAGAACTCGATGAATCTCGCACTCTGCGCGACGAAGGGCGCGGTGTGATTGCCTCCCTGCAGATGAAATATGCGGAGATGACCGGGGTTCAGTCGCTCAAGGTCAAGCACAACAATGTCCTCGGCTACTTCATCGAGACCACATCAACCCACGCCGAAAAAATGCATTCCTTGTCGGAAACCTTCATCCACCGTCAAACGACCGCCAATCAGGTGCGGTTCACGACGCTGGAGCTTTCCGAGCTGGAAACAAAAATTCACAACGCCGGTGGGCGCGCGCTTGAGATCGAAAAACGTCTCTATGAGAAACTGCGCATGGCGATTTTGGAGCAGGCCCCGGCGATCAACGATGCCTCTGGCGCACTGGCAGAGCTGGACCTGATCACAGCGCTCGCCGATCTCTCTGTGAGCGAGGGTTGGACCCGTCCTCAGGTGGATTTGGGTCGAGAATTCCTGATTTCCGGTGGTCGTCATCCCGTTGTGGAACGTGCCTTGCGCAAGCAAGGCGGGGACAAATTCGTCGCCAACAATTGTGATTTGTCTAACGGACATGAGGGCGCCGCGATCTGGCTTTTGACCGGGCCGAACATGGCCGGTAAATCAACATTCCTGCGCCAAAACGCATTGATTGCGCTGATTGCGCAGGCTGGTTCCTATGTGCCCGCCGACTCCGCACATATTGGCATTGTGTCCCAACTTTTCTCCCGCGTCGGTGCCTCTGACGATCTGGCACGCGGGCGTTCGACCTTCATGGTCGAAATGGTTGAAACCGCCGCGATCCTCAATCAGGCCGACGACCGTGCTTTGGTCATCCTCGACGAAATCGGGCGCGGCACGGCGACCTATGACGGCTTGTCGATTGCCTGGGCGACGCTTGAGCATCTGCATGATGTCAACAAATGCCGCGCGTTGTTTGCGACGCACTATCACGAAATGACCAGTCTTTCCGACAAACTGTCAGGCGCAGAAAACGCCACCGTGTCGGTCAAGGAATGGGAGGGCGAGGTCATTTTCCTCCATGAGGTGATCAAGGGCAAAGCGGATCGATCCTACGGTGTGCAAGTCGCCCGGCTCGCGGGTCTGCCAGATGCCGTGGTCGAGCGCGCGAAATCTGTTTTGGAGGCGTTGGAAAAAGGTCAGGCCGAGAATGCCGCCAATCCCAAAGCCATCATTGACGATCTTCCGCTCTTCGCAGCGATGCCGCCCGCGCCGAAACCCGTGGCGGAAAAAGAGAGTGCCGTTGAAAAGGCCCTTGAGGGGATTTTGCCGGATGATCTGAGCCCGCGTGAGGCGCTCCAAGTGCTGTATGATTTGAAAGCGAAGCTGAACTAGGCGCCACGCGTCACCAGCTTCCGCTTGCCCCGCCGCCGCTGGACGAGCCGCCGCCAAACGAGCTGCTCCCCGAAGAGGAGGAGCTTGAGCTTTCGCGCGGGATGGTGCGTTCAACGGAATAGGCATCGCCGCAATTGTGGCAATGGTAGTCGATGCGCTTGCGGCCCGTTGAGGATGTGGTCGCATGTTCGAGAATGGTGGTGTCGCCCTCAACGGTGCGATACCCGCAATTCCGGCAGACAGAATAGGACGAAAACCACGCACGATAGCCTTCGATGGTGATGTGCTGACAGGTCTGACATTCCCAGACATCGTAATCGACGGATTTCAAATCCTCTTCGGTGATCTGTCCTTTCTGAAGGTGGTTGTCCTCCCAAGCCTCATCCAGACGCGTCATTTGATGACCGTCATTGGGGCAAATACGAGGGTGATTGCGTTTCCAACGGCGATAGGCCCGATAGGGAAACGGCAAAAGAGCCGCCAGAATGGCAAAAATCCAATTGCCGAGCCCCTGCACGACGGAATTGACCACGCGGCCAATCATATTGGTCGCCCTCACCCATGGACTCGCGTCATATTCACCCGGCCAAGACCCTGTCACAGCCAGGATCGTATGATTGACCCCGTTCGAAATGCCCTCCTCATAGGCGTCGTCGCGAAAATACGGCAGGATGTCATCGTCGATCACCTTTTGCATCGGGTTGTTCATGCGGGTGCCATAGCCAGAGCCAACCTCCAGGCGCACTTTGCGATCCCGCAGAGAGACAAGCATCATCACCCCATCGTTCCGCTCGGCGTTGCCAACACCCCATTTGTTGAAAAGGCCCGTCGCAAAGGGTTCAATTGCGCCCGTATGTCCGTAACGACGCATTTCATAGATCGTGACGACCGTGAACTCGATCCCCGTCTCTTCTCGTAACTCTATGAGCCGATCGCGGATGTCATCCGCGACTTCATTCGAGAGAAGACCAGCGAAATCATTGACATAGATCTCGCGATACTCTGGAAAATCCTGAGCCACGACAGAGACAGGCGTCAGGATCAAAAGCAACAAAAGACGAATAACACGCATAGAAAAAGCCCTCGTAAGACACGAGGGCTTTAGCAAAGCTCAGTTTCCGGGAAAACCTTTTTACGCGGGCGTCGAGGACACGCCCACCTGAGCCGGACGCAGCAGGCGGTCGTGGATCATGAAGCCCACGTTCATCACCTGGATGATGTCACCGGCTTTGGTGCCGGGCACGGGGGCCTCGAACATCGCTTCGTGAATTTGCGGATCGAAGGTCTCGCCCACCTCCGGGTTCACGATCTGAATGCCGTGTTTCGAGAAGGTGTTCAAAAGCTCACGCATGGTCAGCTCGATCCCTTCGATCAGGGCGGCCTGCGTTTCGCGTTGATCTTCGGCAATCGCATCAATCGCGCGTTTCATGTTATCGAAGACCGGCAACATATCGCGGGCCAATTTGGACCCACCGTAGTTTTCCGCCTCGCGACGATCACGATCCGCACGCTTGCGGGAGTTTTCCGCATCGGCCACCGCACGCATGAAACGATCCCGGAATTCATCGCGTTCTGCGCGGAGCTGTTCGAGCTCCTCGGACAGATCGCCAGTTTCCGGATCTTCAAGTGCCTCATCAGAGGTGATGTCGATGATCTCTTCTTCGGTCGGGCGTTTGATCTCTTCAGACATATCTTTCTTCGGATCCGTCATGTTTCACCTTTTCAAGCCTTCCCGGACACAATCCGTCCGACAAGTTGGGCCGTGTAATCGACAATCGGCACGATCCGCCCATAGTTGAGGCGAGTCGGCCCGATGACACCCACGGCACCGATAATTTTTCGTTCAGCGTTCATATAAGGAGAAACCACCAAAGAGGAACCCGAAAGTGAGAAAAGTTTGTTCTCTGAGCCAATGAAAATGCGCACGCCTTCGCCATCCTCGGTCAGTTCGAGAAATTCCGCGATGTCGCGTTTCTTTTCGAGATCGTCGAACAGGCTTCTGATGCGATCAAGCTCTTCGGCTTCGGCACTTTCTCCCAACAAATTGGCACGCCCGCGCACAATCAAGCGCTCGTAATGCGACCCCTCGCCTTCCCAAAACGCCGAACCGTTTTCGATCAGATCAGCAGCGAGGCTATCAAGTTCCTGACGCCGTGTTTTGATCTCGCGCTCCACCGTGGTGCGCAGCTCAGAAAGCGTTTTACCCTCAACCAGAGAATTCAGAAAATTCGTCGCCTCTCGCAGCGAGGACGGGGTTTGCCCCATCGGCGGCGTGAAGATGCGGTTTTCGACATGACCGTCGGCAAAGACCAACACGACCAGCGCGCGGTCCGGCGCGAGATTGACGAATTCCACATGTTTCACAGGGGCTTCGTGTTTCGGGGCAAGCACAAGGCTGGCGCCCTGAGTAAGCCCAGACAAAGCCGATCCCACCCGATCCAGCATCCCGCTCACATCGTGATGTTCGTTGCGGATGGTCAATTCCATCTTTTCACGCACGTCATCGGTGACCGTGCCGACCTCAAGCAACCCGTCGACAAACAAACGCAGCCCAAGCTGCGTCGGAACCCGCCCTGCGGACACATGCGGACTGTCCAAAAGCCCGAGATATTCGAGGTCCTGCATCACGTTGCGTACGGTCGCGGCGGAGACTTTTTCGCTCATAGTCCGCGTCAGAGTGCGCGACCCCACAGGTCCGCCGCTTTCAAGATAGCCCTCGACCACGCGGCGAAACACTTCGCGCGACCGGTCATTCATTTCAGCGATGAGATTTACACGATCCGTCATTCTTCCTGCGTCTTCCAAGACCCTTCGCCATTAAAAGACATCGAGACCGAGGGTCAATGAGGCTTGCACGTCTGAGCACCTGTTCGGTATGTCTGCCGCAACAGATGCGGAAGGATATAGCATGCGACCCTCAGGTAGAAATTTAGACGAAATGCGGCCGATTTCAATCGAGACTGGCGTGACGAAACATGCCGAGGGCTCGTGTCTGATCCGTTGCGGCGACACCCATGTTCTCTGCACCGCCACGATCGAAGAGCGCGTGCCGCCCTTTATGCGCAATTCGGGCCAGGGCTGGGTGACGGCAGAATACGGCATGTTGCCGCGCTCGACCTCCTCGCGGATGCGTCGTGAGGCGACCCAAGGCAAACAAGGCGGGCGTACCGTTGAAATTCAACGTCTGATCGGGCGCTCCCTGCGCGCGGGCGTGGATCGCGTGGCCCTTGGCGAACGTCAGATCACCGTCGACTGTGATGTCATACAGGCAGACGGCGGCACGCGTTGTGCGTCGATCACCGGGGGTTGGGTTGCCCTGCGTTTGGCGGTGAACAAGCTTTTGAAATCCGGTGCGATCACCTCCGATCCGCTGATTTCGAATGTCGCGGCTGTGTCCTGTGGCATCTATGCCGGTCAGCCCGTGCTCGATCTCGATTACCCGGAGGATTCCGAAGCGGGTGTGGACGGCAATTTCATCATGCTCGCCAACGGTCAGATGATCGAAACCCAAATGAGTGCCGAAGGCGCCACCTATTCGCGCGCGCAGATGAACGAGCTGCTCGATCTGGCCGAAAAAGGCGTTTCTGAGCTGGTTTCGGCTCAAAACGCAGCGGTGGCGTGATGCGCGCATTCGACAGCAAAAAGCTGGTGCTCGCCTCCCACAACAAAGGCAAGCTTCGCGAGATTGCGGAGCTTTTGGAGCCTTTCGGGATCGAGGTAATCTCCGCCGGCGATCTGGGCTTTGAAGAACCGGACGAGACCGAAGACACCTTTGTCGGCAACGCGCGGATCAAAGCGCATTTTGCGGCCAAATCCAGCGGCCTCCCTGCCCTCTCCGATGACAGTGGCCTCGCAGTTGACGGTCTTGACGGTGCGCCCGGTGTCTATTCCGCCGACTGGGCCGAAACCCCCAATGGCCGCGATTTCCCGATGGCGATGCAAAAGGTCTGGGACCGCCTTGAAGAGAAAAATGCAGCCGAACCCCGCACCGCGCGGTTCTGTTGCACGCTCTGCCTTGCTTGGCCCGACGGCCATGACGAGATTTTCGAAGGCAAAGTCGAAGGTCACCTCGTCTGGCCGGCCCGCGGAGAGCGCGGCTTTGGGTACGACCCGATGTTCGTCGCCGAAGGTGAAACAGAAACCTTCGGTGAAATGGACCCTACGCGCAAACAGGCCATGAGCCACCGCGCCGATGCCTTTCGTCAACTGGTCTCCGGACCCTTTAAGGATCTCGCTAAATGAGTACCCGCAAACTGATCTCCTCCGGCTCTGATTTCGAAAAAGTCATGGGCTATTCCCGCGCCGTCGTGCAAGGCGACTGGTGTTTCGTGTCCGGCACCACCGGCTACGATTACAGCACGATGACCATGCCGGAGAGCATCGCCGATCAGGCTCGCAATTGCTTCAAAACCATTTCCGGCGTGCTGGAAGGCGAAGGTTTTTCCCTGAAAGACGCGGTGCGTGTGCAATACACGATCACCGACGCCGCTTTGGTGGACGAAGTTGTCCCGGCTTTGGGTGAATTCCTCGCCGATATTCGCCCTGCGGCCACCATGGTCGTTGCCGATCTCATCAAACCCGAGATGCTGATCGAAATCGAAATCACGGCGTTCAAGGGATAATCATGGAAGACTGGCAAAACGGGGGCTTTGGTCTCTACATTCATTGGCCGTTTTGCCAGGCGAAATGCCCCTACTGCGATTTCAACTCCCATGTGGCCGCGACGATTGATCAATCCGCATGGGAGCGCGCCTACCTTTCCGAGATCGAGCGTGTTTCACGGGAAACATCCGGTCGCGTTCTAAACACCGTATTCTTTGGCGGCGGCACGCCGTCTTTGATGGATCCAGAGCTCGTAAATGCCATTTTGAGTAAGGTTCGAGACTGTTGGACACTTGCGAATGATGTCGAGATTACACTCGAAGCCAACCCGACCTCTGTCGAAGCGGGTCGGTTTCAGGGCTATCGCGACGCTGGCGTCAACCGTGTCTCCATGGGCATTCAATCGCTTCATGACGAGGATTTGAAACGTCTCGGGCGACTGCATTCCGTGTCAGAGGCGCGAAAAGCCTTCGATATTGCCCGAAATACCTTTGATCGTGTGAGTTTTGATCTGATTTATGCGCGACAAGGACAAACGCCAGACGCCTGGCGGGCGGAATTGCGCGAAGCTCTCTCTATGGCTGTCGATCACCTGTCACTCTATCAGCTGACCATCGAACAAGGCACCGCCTTCGGTGATCGCTATGATCGCGGACTTTTGCGCGGTCTGCCATCTGACGATAGTGCAGCGGACATGTATTTTGTCACGCAAGAAGAGTGTGAAAAGGCTGGCATGCCCGCTTATGAAGTCTCTAATCACGCCCAAAATGGCTCTGAGAGCCGCCATAATCTCATTTATTGGCGCTATGGCGATTACGCGGGAATTGGCCCTGGCGCACATGGACGACTTACCTTGGCTGGTCAGAAATACGCCATCGATACGCCCCTCGCCCCTGCTCAATGGCTGAAATCCGTTGATCAAAACGGTCACGGCGAAAATCCACGTGAAACTGTAAGTGGATACGATCAAGCCATCGAATACCTGATGATGGGGCTCCGGATCACCGAGGGCATCGATATTGCGCGGATTTCAAGCCTCTTGGGCCAAGACTTTACTATTGAAAACAAATACTTGATTGAAGATGACTTCGTCAGAATCGAAAATGGCCGCCTTTCTGTCACCCAGAAAGGTCGGCCAGTTCTGAACGCGATCATTCGCGATCTGATCCCGGATTTTTAAGCGCCGCGGGATAGGATACCGCAGAGAGCGTCCAACTCGTCCAAAGACTCATAGGACACCGAAAGCACACCTTTCTCAGTGCCATCCTTATGATCAATATTCACCTTCATCCGGATTGCTGCGGAAAGATCGGACTCAAGCGCCCGCGTATCCGCATCTTTGTCCCCGGATTTATAGGATTTCTGTGTTTTGGGCTGGGTTGGTGTCTTTTCGGCTTTCGCGAGACGCTCCGTTTCCCGCACTGAAAGGCCGCCCTCAATGACCTGCTTTGCCAAAGCGGAGGGGTCTTCAGCGGTGATCAAAGCCCGCGCATGTCCGGCCGACAACTGGCCTGACACAACAAGCGCCTGAACATCGCTTGGGAGGTTCAAAAGTCGGATCAGGTTGGCGATATGGCTTCGACTTTTTCCCAAAGCATCGGACAGCTTCTCTTGAGTATGCCCAAATCGCTCCATCAATTGCTGATAGCCAGCCGCCTCTTCGATCGCGTTAAGATCAGAGCGTTGAATGTTCTCGATAATGGCGACTTCGAGCACCTCAGTATCAGAATATTCCCGCACCAAAACCGGAAGCTCATGCAAACGCGCGATCTGAGATGCACGCCAACGACGCTCACCCGCCACGATTTCATACTCGCCGGCTTTGCGAGAACTCTCGCGCACGATCAAAGGCTGAATGACGCCTTTCTCACGGATGGAATCGGCCAGTTCATCGAGTGCTGCCTGATTAAACGTCCGTCGTGGCTGATCAGGATTTGGTACGATTCGCTCAATCGGAACCAACATATCGGCCCGACGCGGCTCATTCTGCGAAGATTGTTCGTTAGGCGTATCCTGTGCCACATCCGCCATCAAAGCGGAAAGGCCACGCCCAAGACCTCGGTTTTTAGGTTTGCTCGGATTTGCCATTCTTATCGTCCTTTTTTCGCAATCACTTCTTTCGCCAGCGCCTGATAGGCCAAGCTGCCTTTCGACATCGGATCATAATCCAAAACGGGCAAAGCGAAAGAAGGCGCTTCACTGATACGCACATTGCGCGGAATTACAGTTTCAAACACCAAATCCCCAAGGTTATCACGCGCATCCAGCTCGACCTGACGGGACAAGTTGTTGCGTTGATCATACATGGTCAACACAACACCTTCGATTCTCAGCTTAGAATTGGCCGTTTGGCGAACTTCTCGCACGGTTAGCATAAGCTGGGAAAGTCCTTCCAATGCGAAAAACTCGCTCTGCAATGGCACCAAAACGGATTCAGCCGCCACCATTGCGTTCACCGTCAGCAAACTCAAAGATGGCGGACAGTCGATCAGGATAAAATCGAAAGCGAAATCATCAATCGCATGCTGCCGCAAAGCATCGTGCAGCAGGAAACTACGCTTTTCATTCGTGACCATCTCAATATCCGCAGAGCTGAGATCGATTGTCGCGGGAGAGATCCAAAGGTTCTCAAACTCAGTCGTTTGAATCACCTCATGCAAATCGACCTCGCCGAGAATGAGATCATAAGTCGTATAGCCGCGATTTTCCGGGTCAATACCCAAGCCAGTGGAAGCATTGCCTTGAGGATCAAGGTCGACAACAAGCACACGACAGCCATTTTTCACCAGAGCTGCGGCCAGATTGATCGCTGTCGTCGTTTTTCCAACCCCGCCTTTCTGGTTTGCAACGGCAATAATTTTCGGGCCCATGGGACGGGAAAGGTCAGACACGTTCTATATCTCCGATCAGCAGAATCACGGATTCTGCATCCGTTACGCTCTCATATTCTTCGTGGCTGAAGCGCCAGCTTTCAAGGGATTCGGCGAGTTCTTCGCGAAAAGAAACCCCCTTTAAGAACACCCCATGCCCGCCCGGCGCCAGATGGCGTTCAGCATATTCCAAAAGCTTCGGAAGTGAAGCCAAAGCCCGCGCAGAGATAAGATTTGCCTTCATTGGCTCAAGCATTTCAATGCGTTCCGATTTAACTGTTGCGTTGAGATCCAGCTCTCGAGCAACAGTTCTTAAAAACGTGGCTTTGCGTTGATCGGATTCCACCATTGTGAACGTCGTCTCAGGAGAAAACTCCTTAGCCAAAGTTGCGCAAATCAACCCAGGAAAGCCGCCGCCACTTCCTAAATCGCACCAATGGGTAAGCGGCGTTGGCGCAATTCGAAACACTTGTGCTGAATCCACAAAGTGGCGTTCCCATGCGCTCTCAATTGTCGATTTTGCGACAAGATTGATTGCGGGATTCCATTTCTGAAGCAAAGCCAGATAGGTTTCCAGCCGCTCGAATGTTTCACGTGAAACATCGAAATCAGCAAACTTCAGTGAAGTCATCAGGATACTTTCTCTCTTTGCGATTGGCGCAACCGTGCAAGGATCAAAGTGACAGCGGCTGGCGTCATGCCTTCCACCCTACCCGCTTGAGAAATGGTTTGCGGTCGAGCCAAAGTCAGTTTGCTACGCAATTCATTCGAAAGACCACTGAGCGCCGAATAATCGAAATCGTCCGGAATGACCTGAAGCTCATCCCGTTTCATTGCATCAACATCACGCTGTTGGCGTTCGATGTAATTCGCATAGAGCGCATCGCGGGACAACTGCTCCTGTATCTCAGGTAAAATTTCCGCAATCTCTGGATTTAGAGAAATGATATTTTCAAAGGTGACATTCGGGAATGCCAGCACCTCATAGGGCGTACGACGAGAACCATCTGAACTTACAGTTACGCCAACCGCGCTAAGCTCTTTCGGCGTATAGCTTTCCTTCTCAAGCAAAGCCCGGCCTTTTGAGAGATCTTCCATTTTTTGGTCGAACGCCTGCGCACGGGGTTCATGAACCAAGTCCAAATCCTTACCCAGCGGCGTCAAACGTTGATCGGCATTATCTGCCCGCAAAGACAAACGGAATTCCGCGCGAGAGGTGAACATTCGGTAAGGTTCACTCACACCACGCGTCACAAGATCGTCAATCATCACACCGATATAGCTTTCAGATCGTGCGAATGTTGCACCATCTTTGCCCATAGATTTACGTGCTGCATTCAATCCTGCCACAAGACCTTGTGCGGCAGCTTCTTCATAGCCGGTTGTCCCATTGATCTGACCTGCCAAGAAAAGTCCCGGAACATCGCGCAATTCCAAAGTCAATCGAAGCGCGCGCGGATCGACATAGTCATATTCAATCGCATAACCTGGCTGGAGAATTTTCACATCCTCCAGACCACGAATAGAACGCACATAGGCCTCCTGCACTTCAAGAGGCAGAGAGGTCGAAATACCGTTCGGATAAACCGTGTCGTCATCCACCCCTTCCGGCTCCAGGAAGATTTGGTGAGACGATTTATCCGCAAAACGGACAATCTTATCTTCAATGGACGGACAATACCGCGGACCTACACCCTCAATATGGCCACCGTACATCGCAGACCGAGACAGGTTTTCCCGAATAATGTCGTGCGTTTTCTCATTCGTATGCGTGATGCCGCAGGAGACCTGACGTGCAAACGGTTTGCTGTTCAGGAAGGAAAATACCACCGGATCTTCATCGCCCGGTTGTTCTTCGAGAATGTCCCAAGCAATGGTCTTGCCATCCAGACGCGGCGGTGTGCCGGTTTTCAGACGCCCCATCGGAAGCTCGAGCCCATACAGACGTTCAGCTAAAGCAACAGAGGGTTTGTCGCCAATCCGACCGCCCGGACGCTTTTCTTCGCCAATATGGATCAAACCATTCAAGAACGTACCGGTCGTCAAAACCACCGCACCCGCTTTGATCTGAGATTGATCGCCGAGAACAACGCCACATACAACATCGCCGCTCAGCAAAAGATCAGCGACCTCTGCTTCGATGATCGTCAAATTCTCGGTCGTCTCCAGCTCCGCCAACATCTCTGTGCGGTAGATCTTGCGATCCGCCTGCGCGCGCGGTCCTTGGACGGCCGGACCTTTTCGACGATTCAAAAGCCGAAATTGGATCCCGGCCTTATCCGCGATGCGACCCATCACCCCATCAAGCGCATCAATCTCGCGCACCAGGTGACCTTTTCCCAAACCGCCAATGGCCGGATTGCAGGACATCACACCAATGCCATCTTTCCGCAAAGTGATCAGCGCCGTCCGAGCCCCTGCCCGAGCAGCGGCCGCCGCAGCATCACATCCAGCATGGCCGCCACCCACGACGACGACATCGAAGTCGGTATGTTTCACGTGAAACACTCCTCGGTTTTCATTCATTTCCCGATGCAAAAACTGGAGAAAATCTCTCCAAGAATGTTCTCGACATCAATCCGCCCCACAAGGCAGTTCAGCGCATAGACCGCACGCCGCAGCTCTTCGGCGGCAAGCTCAGCACGTTCACCGCCGAGCAATACCTCATTTCGCGCTGATTCCATAGAGACAAGAGCGTCCTGAATTGCAACACGATGGCGTTCACGAATAGCTGAGGAGGCATCGGAGGCGCGATCTGAAAGCGTCGTCGCGATATGAGCCACCATATGATCAACGCCCTGCCCGGTTTTACCCGAGACGGACTGCGGATAAGCGCCGCTATCATCCTTGCCGATCAAAACAAGATCGCCGTCTTGTGGCGACATTTCAGGCTCAGCATCGGCATTTGGAAGCAAGATCACCCGCAAATCAGCCTGCGCTGCCCGGCTTCTTGCGCGATCAATGCCGATCGCTTCAACCACATCACTGGTTTCCCGAAGGCCCGCCGTATCGAGGAGCGTCACAGGCAGGCCCTGTAAATCCATACGAACTTCGATAATGTCACGCGTCGTGCCGGCAAACTCAGACGTAATTGCCGCCTCACGTCCCGCAAGCGCGTTCAAAAGCGTCGATTTTCCCGCGTTTGGCGGACCAACAATGGCGACTTCAAAGCCATCCCGGATGCGCTCCGCCATTTTCGCGCCTTTGATCTCTTCCTCGAGCTCCATCATCGTCAGTGCGATCAATTCCAGAACCTCGGGCGAAACGTCCGTCGGAACCTCTTCATCCGCGAAATCAATCGTCGCTTCGATCAAGGCCGCGGCACGGAGCAAAGCCGCGCGCCAACGCTCCGCCTTATCGCCAAGCGCACCGGAAAACACCTTTAGCGCCTGGCGACGCTGAGCCTCCGTCTCCGCCTCGATCAGATCCGCGAGCCCCTCGACCTGGGCCAGATCGAGCTGTTCATTCTCCAAAGCCCGGCGCGTAAATTCCCCAGCTTCAGCCAAACGCAATCCATCCAGATCAGCGAGAGCTTGAAGCACAGCATTGATAATCGCCACAGAGCCATGAAGTTGAAGCTCAGCACTCTCTTCCCCAGTGAAAGACGCACCTTTTTCAAAGCAAATCACCAGAGCTTCGTCGAGCATCACGCCGTCCGCATTTTTCAGAACACGCAGAGCCGTTCGACGTGGAGCAGGCACATCCCCCGCCAGCTTTTCGACAGCCCAAAACGCAAGCGGCCCGGAAATCCGGACCACTGCGACACCCGCTTTCCCGCGGACAGATGCGAGGGCGTAAATCGTATCCATAGGTTTAACCTATTGATATCCTTTGATTTAAGCGTTCATCGAGTCGAAGAATTCGCTGTTGGTTTTGGTCTGCTTGAGTTTAGAAATCAAGAACTCAATCGCATCCGTCGTGCCCATCGGGTTCAGGATACGGCGCAGAACGTAGGTTTTCTGGAGATCTTTGGAATCCACCAGGAGATCTTCTTTCCGCGTACCGGATTTGAGGATGTCCATGGCCGGGAAGACGCGTTTGTCGGCGACTTTGCGATCCAGAACGATCTCGGAGTTGCCGGTCCCTTTGAATTCTTCAAAGATCACCTCATCCATCCGCGACCCGGTGTCGATCAGCGCGGTTGCGATGATGGTCAGGGAGCCACCCTCTTCAATATTCCGGGCCGCACCAAAGAAGCGTTTCGGGCGTTGCAGGGCGTTGGCGTCCACACCACCCGTGAGCACCTTACCAGAGGACGGCACAACGGTGTTGAAAGCACGGCCAAGACGCGTGATCGAGTCGAGCAGGATGACGACGTCGCGCTTGTGCTCGACCAGACGTTTCGCTTTCTCGATCACCATCTCGGAAACGGCGACGTGACGGGTCGCAGGTTCGTCGAAGGTCGAGGAAATCACCTCACCCTTCACGCTCCGCTGCATGTCCGTGACCTCTTCGGGGCGTTCGTCGATCAACAGCACGATGAGATAGCACTCAGGGTGGTTGGTTTCGATCGAATGCGCGATGTTTTGCAGCAAAACGGTTTTACCCGTGCGCGGCGGCGCCACAATCAGCGCACGCTGGCCTTTCCCGATCGGCGACACGAGGTCGATGATGCGGGCGGAGCGGTCCTTGATGGTCGGATCTTCGATCTCCATCTTGAGGCGCTCATCCGGATACAGCGGCGTAAGGTTGTCAAAGTTGATCTTGTGACGGGCCTTCTCAGGCTCTTCAAAGTTGATCAAAGTCACCTTTGTGATGGCAAAATAGCGCTCGTTCTCGTTCGGCGCATGCATCACACCCTCGACCGTGTCACCGGTGCGCAAACCATGCTGGCGGATCACGTCAGGAGAGACGTAAATGTCATCGGGACCCGGCAAATAGTTCGCCTCAGGAGAGCGCAGAAAGCCGAAACCATCTTGGAGTACCTCAAGCACGCCATCCCCGGAGATCACCCACTCATCTTCCGCGCGCTCCTTGAGAATCGAGAACATCATCTCGCCCTTACGCATGGTCGAGGCGTTTTCGATCTCCAACTCTTCGGCCATCGCCAAAAGGTCTTTGGGGCTCTTGGCTTTCAAATCAGCCAGATTGAGAGTGGTGTCGCTCATAGAAATATCCAATTCGACCGGCGCGTCACACGGGTCTTTCAGTCATGTCTCAGTGGAGAATCCCTACGCCGGACGGCGCGGGTTTGGCAGAGAGATAGAAACAGAAGTCAGTTAAGTCAATCTTTCTTAGAATGGCTTGGCGATAATCATCACCACGATGAAAATCATAAACAGCGTCGGAAGCTCGTTCATCATCCGGTAATGACGGCCGGTTCGGGTGTTTGTGCCCGTGATGAAATCCTTACGACGTGCGGCGCACCACATGTGAAACCAGGTCATTCCAAGCACATTCACAGCCTTGATCCAAGACCAGCCAGCGGACCAATCGACGATACCGGGCGTGAAAACCAGACACAGGCCAAAGAGCCAGCTGGAGATCATCGCAGGGTTCATGATCATTTTCAGGAGTTTTTTTTCCATGTCCTGAAAGAGAAGATCGGTTTCCGTGCCTTGGATCACGCTTTCGGTGTGACGAACGTAAAGACGCGGAAGGTAAAACAGGCCAGCCATCCATGCGATGATGGAAATGACATGCATGGACTTTGTCCAAGGATAAATGCTTGCAAGAATATCGCCCATAAGAGGTGCCCCTTCGTTTCTCTCTAAATAAAATAATAAAAGAAAAAGAAAAGGATGATGATTTTGTAGGGCCTGTGGATAATCTGGATTATTGAGTTTTACACAGGGTTTTCCAAGCTCTTGAAAACGTCATATTTCTTATCCACAGCTTAGGATAAGATGAAATTTATAATATAAATCAAAATGTTGAGATTTGATTTCTGTCGAGATCAGGGGATGAATTTCGAAGGTGTCGGGAAATTGTTACTTTTACGTCCAGAGGCAAAATGTCTTACCCACGGTGATAAAGAGAGGTGAGAAGCGCCTGGAACTATCGGTTTATCCCCGGCTGCGCTAAAAGACCGAAAAACACCGCTTTGATCCCCGCACTCACACAGGAGTTTTCAACAGAGCTATGAACAGCCCGGAACAGCTTATCCTCGCCTCGGGGTCCGAAATCCGGCAGACCTTGCTTCGAAATGCGGGCCTCACTTTCGATGTCACTGTCGGACGAATTGATGAAGAAACGGTAAAAGAAGCGCTCCTTCATGATGGCGCAACACCCCGAGACATCGCTGATGCTCTGGCGGAGGCGAAGGCACGCAAAGTGTCCATGAAACATCCGGGCGCCATGGTCATTGGCTGTGATCAAACGCTGTCGTTCAAAGGCAAGCTTATCTCCAAAGCGCAAAACATCGACGAAGCCCGCGCACAGCTCAAAGAGATGCGCGGCGAGCGGCACAAACTTTTGTCTGCCGCCGTGATCTATGAAAACGGGGAGCCGAAATGGCGTCATGTTGGCGAAGTGCGCCTTGAGATGAACAATTTTTCGGACGCCTATCTCGACGATTACCTGACGCGGAATTGGGATCAGGTTCAGCATTGTGTCGGCTCCTATATGCTGGAGGCCGAAGGGGTGCGTCTTTTTTCTCGCATTGATGGCGATTACTTCACGGTGCTGGGTTTGCCCCTGCTGCCACTTTTGGCATATCTTGCGCAAAGGGGAGTGATCGCATCATGAGTGACAAAATTCCGGTGGCCGGCGTGATTGGTATGCCTATTTCTCATAGCCAGTCGCCAAAGCTTCATAACTATTGGCTGTCTCGCTATCAGATCTCTGGCCATTACGTGCCTCTGCATATCGAACAAGCGGATCTCGCAGAGGTTCTGCAGATGATGCCGAAAATGGGATTTGTTGGCGCGAATGTCACGATCCCCCATAAGGAAGCCGTTCTCGGCTTGGCGGACATTGTCACAGATCGCGCCGCGCTGATCGGAGCGGCGAACACGTTGATTTTCCGTTCTGATGGCAAGCTTCATGCCGACAATACAGATGGCTATGGTTTCGTGGAGAATCTGCGCTGCAACGCGGAGTGGGACCCGAAATCTGGACCCGCGGTCGTCTTGGGCGCCGGCGGTGCTGCGCGCGCGGTGATTGCCTCTCTTTTGGACGTCGGTGTGCCAGAAATCCGACTGGCCAACCGGACAAGAACCCGTTCTGACGCGCTTCGGGCCGAATTCGGGACGAAAATCTCGGTTGTGGAATGGGTGAACGCCGGTGACATGCTCAAAGGTGCGCGCACCGTTGTGAATACCACTGCGCTTGGGATGAAGGGTCAACCTGAACTCAAAATCCCCTTTGATCATCTAAGCACTGACGCCGTGGTCACTGACATTGTCTACACGCCGCTGCGCACCGCTTTCCTGGATCGCGCCGCTGAAAAAGGCTGTCAAACCGTCGATGGTCTTGGCATGCTTCTGTACCAAGCCGCGCCGGGGTTTGAGCGTTGGTTTGGCAAACGTCCCGAAGTCGACGACGCCACGCGCCAATTCATCCTGTCCTCATGACAAAGCCCTTCATCATCGGTCTCACCGGCTCCATCGGCATGGGCAAAAGCACCACGGCGAAGCTCTTCGCTGAGGCCGGTGTGCCCGTGTGGGATGCCGATGCGGCCGTGGCCCGGCTTTACGATCAGGGCGGCGCTGCGGTTGCGCCCATGGCGGAGCAATTCCCTCAAGCGATTGAGGACGACAGCGTGTCCAAAACGCGGCTCAAGGAGATCATCTCGAATGATCATAACACCTTGAAACAGATAGAAAAGATCGTCCACCCTTTGGTCGCGCAGGACCGCCAGAATTTTATCGAAAACAGCGCGGTCGAGATGGTCCTCGTCGACATCCCGCTTCTGTTCGAAACCGGCGGCGATCAACATGTGGACGCCATCGTGGTTGTCTCAGTCGACCCTGAAACCCAACGCGCCCGCGTCCTTGCCCGACCCGGCATGACCGAAGCCCATTTCAAAGCCATTCTGAGCAAACAATTGCCGGACGCCGAGAAACGCGCCCGCGCGGATTTCGTGATCGAAACCACAAGCCTTGAAGCCGCCAAAGCCCAGGTGCATGATGTGCTTTCCACTTTAAAGGGGCAACTTTCCGATGCGTGAAATCGTTCTCGATACCGAAACCACCGGCTTTGATCCGTTCAGCGGCGATCGTCTCGTGGAAATCGGGGCGATTGAGCTGGTGAATCACATGCCTTCTGGCAACACCTACCACCAATATATCCACCCGGATCGCCACATGCCGGACGGCGCCTTTGGGGTGCACGGCATCGGTCCCGACCTGTTGCAGCCCCCGCGCCCGCCGAAAGATGGCGAAGTGATCCTTGCCGACAAACCGTTTTTCAAAGCGGTGGGTCAGGCGTTTCTCGATTTCATCGGCACGGATTCAAAGCTGATCATTCACAACGCCAGCTTCGATATGAAATTCCTGAATGCCGAGCTGAGCTGGATCGGCTTGCCTGAAATCCCTTATGACCGCGCAGTCGACACATTGGCGATGGCGCGCAAAAAATTTCCTGGCTCTCCCGCGACGCTCGATGCGCTTTGTCGCCGCTTTGGCATCGACAACTCGTCGCGGACGCTACACGGCGCATTGCTCGACTCTGAAATTTTGGCGGAGGTCTATCTTGAGCTGATCGGCGGGCGTCAGCCCGATCTCGTGCTTGCGCCTTCGAAATCGCAAAAAAAAGACGCCTCGTCTCAGATTGACGAAAACTGGCGTCCGACGCGTCGGCCTGCCCCTCTTCCGCCCCGGATCACAGACGAAGAAGCCGCCGCCCATGCCTCTTTCGTTGAGGGCTTGGGCGACGGCGCGATTTGGAATAAATTTAACTAAGTCAGGAACTTAGTTGACGGCAGCGGCAGATTGCTGTGCTTCTGCACGGCGTGCCATGTCTTGGCGGTAGAGCTGCACAAAGTCGATGTTGTCGAGGTTCAGCGGCGGGAAGCCACCGTCACGCGTCACGTCATGCACCACACGGCGCAGGAACGGGAAGAGCATCCGCGGGCATTCGATCATCAGGAACGGATGCATCTGCTCGTCCGGCACGTTTTCGATGTGGAACACACCGGCGAAATCCAGCTCGAGGATGAACAGCGTCTGCTCACCGCTTTCGGATTTGGATTCGACTTTGACCTTGGTCGCAACTTCGAACTGGTGGTCCTCGGCGCGTTTTTTCGCGTCCAGAGCGACCTGAACGGAGATCGCCGGACGACCTTCGACCTTCAGGGATTTCTGAGCGAGGATGTTTTCAAAAGACATGTCCCGGATGAACTGGCCCAGGATTTGCATTTTGACGGGGTTGGCCTGTGCGGCCGCGTCGTTTTGTGGGGTTTCGCCGTTTTCGGCCATCGGTTCGGTCCTTGCAAAATGAAGTTCGCGGCTTTGTATCAGGTTGCCGGGCCTGCCTCAATGGCGAGTCCAGCCTGACGGGCCTTGATTGGGCTTGTTTTGATCGACCTCTTCCCATTCCCCGTCGATGATATGGGGATCACGGGGTGTGCCATGGAACGGATCAGCGCCCTGACGCATGTTCTGTTGCCCCATGGTAAAGCTCTGAACCTTCACCCGTTTGCGCAACTCTTTGAGCACGAACATCCGAAAGGCGGGCACCAGCAACATAAACCCCATGGCGTCGGTAAAAAACCCGGGCGTCAACAAAAGTGCGCCGGAAAACAGGATCATCGCGCCATGCGCCAGTGGTTCGGACGGATCATTCAACTCGGAAAAGGACTGACGCAATTGTGACATCGCCAAAGCGCCCTGTTGGCGCACCAAAGCGGTGCCCAAAATGGCGGTCACAATGACGATCAAAAGCGTCGGCCAAAGCCCGATCAGACCACCAACCTGAATGAACAGGGCGATCTCAATGATCGGAACTGCGACAAAAAGGGCGAAAAGCCACATGAGAAGTCCTTTCTATTCTTGCCCCCACAGGTAGACTTGGCGGGGTGCGTCACCTACATAAGGTCGGAACACAGTTATTTCTACGTTTGAACGGAGATCGACCGCCGATGGGGAATTCCCTTCTTTCCATTCTTGTCCTCGCGGGCATTGCCATTTTCCTGATCCTGCGCCTGCGCAGTGTTTTGGGCACCCGCGAAGGGTTTGAAAAGCCGCGCGCTGATTTTCCGGGGGCCGAGGAGGCCACGGCCGTCAAACGCGACTTCGAGGTGATTGAGGGCGGTGTTGATCACGACATCATCGACAATGTCGAGGCCGGCACCCGTGCCGCCGATAATCTCGCCGCGATCAAACGTGTGGACCCGAGCTTTAATGTCAGCGAATTCCTCTCCGGTGCGCGCGGCGCCTATGAGATGATCCTGATGGCCTTTGAGCATGACGAGCTTGAAAGCATCCAGCCGTTTCTGTCCGAAGATGTCTATGAGGCTTTCTCTTCTGTGGTTGAGGATCGCCAGTCCAAAGGCCTGACCATCGAGAGCCAATTCGTCGGCCTGCGTGAGCTTCAGATCATCGACGCCGATCTGGATCGTGCCACCGACGAGGCCGAGATCAAGATCCGCTTTGTTGGCGAAACCTCCTCCGTCGTGCGCAATGCCGAGGGCGAAATCGTTCAGGGCGACCCCAAAGCGATCAATCGTCAGAAAGACATCTGGACCTTTGCACGTCACCTGAACAGCGACGATCCCAACTGGCAGCTTGTCGCGACCGGTGCCTGATGTGGAGAAAGCTGGCGCCTGCGGCTTTTGCAGCCTTGCTGGCTTTGAACGCGCCGGCGTCATCCTCGGATGACATGATGGTGCGTGTCCTCTCTTTCGATGACCTACCCGGATGGGCCGCGGACGATCACGCCGCGGCTCTTTCCGTTTTTCGCGAGACCTGTGATCTCATTGACGCGCCAGAATGGCCGCAGCTCTGTGCTTTTGCTCAGACCACCAATGATGCGCGGAGCTTTTTTGAGTTGCTGTTCCGTCCGGTCCTGATCGAAGACGGCGCAGAGCCGCTGTTCACCGGCTACTTCGAACCCGAACTGCGCGGCTCCCGCTTTCAAACCGCGCGCTATCGTTATCCCATCTACCGCATGCCGCCCGATGTCGTCTCTGGCGAAGCCTATCTGGCCCGTCAGGACATCTCCGAGGGTGCGCTTGCTGGGCGGGGGCTTGAGATTGCCTGGGTCGATGATCCGGTCGAGCTGTTTTTCCTTCAGGTCCAAGGCTCCGGTCGTATTCGTCTGGAAAACGGCTCTGTCATGCGCATCGGCTACGGGGGCCACAATGGCCGCAATTACCGCTCCATCGGACAGGAATTGATCCGGCGCGGGGTTTATGACGCGCATCAAGTCTCCGCGAAAGTGATCCAGAACTGGGTGCGGCGCAATCCGATTGAGGGCGAGGCGCTTTTGAACTTCAACCCCTCCTATGTGTTCTTTCGCGAACTGCCGCGTTTGCCCGCCGAGAAAGGCCCGATCGGGGCCATGCATCGCTCGATCACCACGATGCGCTCCATCGCGGTCGATCCGAAATTCGTGCCTTTAGGCGCGCCGGTTTGGATCGAGAAAGAGGGCGCAGAGCCTCTGCACCGTCTCATGATTGCCCAAGACACGGGGTCAGCCATCAAAGGCGCCCAGCGGGCCGATATTTTTTTCGGCACGGGGGATCTTGCGGGCGATCAGGCCGGGAAAATCCGTGATCCCGGGCGTATGGTTGTGCTTTTGCCGATCCAGCTGGCCTATGCTTATGAGGAAAGGGCAGAAGGGTGAGCCGGCGCAAGAAAACCCTGAGCGAAGAGGATAAGGGGCTGTGGAATGCCGTGAAAAAGACGGCAAAACCTCTGCATATCTCAAAGGCCCCTGCCCCTTTGGCCCGTCCCGAAAAACCGAACCTGCCGAAACCCACCGCACCGATTGTTCGAGAGCCTTTCGATTTCGATCTGGAGATCGGAAGACATGCGGCGGGCGGTATGACCGGCCATGATCTTGCCCCGTCTATCTCGGACCGGTTGGCGCAAGCCCCGCTCAGGATGGACCGCAAGAAATTCGGTAAAATGCGCAAAGGCAATCTCGCCCCCGAAGGCCGCATCGACCTTCACGGTATGACGATTGCCCAAGCCCACCCCGCGCTCACACGGTTTATTCTAAGTTCTTGGGCGATGGACCGGCGGCTGGTTTTGGTGATCACCGGCAAGGGCAAACATCGCGACGACGACGGTCCCATCCCCGTGCGAAAAGGCGTCTTGAAACACCAGGTCCCGCATTGGCTGCACATGGCGCCATTGCGCGATGCGGTGCTTCAGGTCACTGAGGCCCATCTCAAACATGGCGGCACAGGCGCCTATTACGTCTACCTGCGCCGCAAGAAGTAGTTAGAGCATATAGCGGCTGACATCCGCTGCCTTGGCCATTTCATCGACGTGGTCATGCACATAAGCGGCATCGACCGTGATCTTTTCGCCGGGCTTGTCGGGTGCTGCGAAAGACAATTCCTCGAACACCCGCTCCATGATCGTATAAAGCCGCCGCGCGCCGATATTCTCGACCGAACTGTTTACATCGGCCGCCAGTTTCGCAATCGCTGCGATCCCATCCTCAGAAAAGGTGACTTCGACCTCTTCGGTCTCCATCAGCGCCTTATATTGCAGCGTCAACGCATTGTCGGTTTCGGTCAGAATGCGGACGAAATCACCCTCTTCCAGTGCGCGAAGTTCGACACGGATCGGCAAACGCCCCTGCAATTCCGGCAACAAATCCGAAGGCTTGGCGATGTGGAACGCACCAGAGGCGATGAACAGGATGTGATCCGTTTTCACCGGGCCGTGTTTGGTGGACACCGTGGTGCCCTCAATGAGCGGCAACAGATCGCGCTGCACGCCTTCACGTGAAACATCGCCGCCACGTGCCTCTTGCCGGGCGCAAACCTTGTCGATCTCGTCGAGGAACACGATGCCGTTTTCCTGCACGGATTCAAGCGCCACACGGGTCACGGTTTCATCGTCCAACAGTTTGTCGGCCTCTTCGCCAATGAGCACATCATAGCTCTCGGCGACGGTCATTTTCTTTTTCACGGTGCGGCCACCAAAGGCCTTGCCGAAGATATCGCCGAGGTTCATCGCGCCGCCCATTTGCGGTTGGCCGGGGACTTCGAACATGCCCATCGGCATCGCGCTGTCTTGTAGATCAAGCTCAATCACCGTGTTGTCCAACTCGCCGGAGCGCAGTTTTTTGCGGAACATCTCGCGGGTCTGTTCTCGGGCGTCGGAGCCAGCGATGGCTTCGATCACGCGTTCTTCGGCGGCTTCCTGGGCCTTGGTTTTCACATCGTCGCGCATCTGCTCGCGGGTCTGGGAAATCGCCGCATCGACGAGATCGCGCACGATCTGTTCCACATCGCGACCGACATAGCCAACCTCGGTGAATTTCGTGGCTTCGACCTTGATGAAGGGCGCTTTGGCGAGTTTGGCGAGACGACGGGAAATCTCCGTCTTGCCCACGCCGGTTGGCCCGATCATCAGGATGTTTTTCGGATATACCTCGTCACGCAGATCATCGGACAGCTGCTTGCGCCGCCAACGGTTGCGCAAAGCGACGGCAACGGCACGTTTGGCGTCATTCTGACCGATGATAAAACGGTCCAGTTCGGAAACGATTTCGCGGGGGGTCAGGTCAGTCATTTGCTAATCTTCTCAACCGTGAGGTTGCCATTGGTGTAGACACAGATGTCGGAGGCGATCTTCATCGCGTCGCGTGCAATGCTTTCCGCGTCCTTGTCGGTTTCCATGAGACCGCGCGCGGCGGCGAGCGCGAAATTCCCGCCCGATCCGATGGCCGCGATGTCATGCTCGGGCTCCAAAACGTCCCCTGCGCCGGTTACGACCAAAAGCGTGTCGCCATCGGTGACGATCAGCATGGCTTCGAGTTTCGACAGGTATTTGTCGGTGCGCCAATCTTTTGCCAGCTCAACACAGGCGCGGGCCAATTGCCCTGGCGTGGCCTCCAATTTCGTTTCAAGCCGCTCCAAAAGCGTGAACGCATCGGCGGTCGATCCGGCAAAGCCGCACACCACGTCTTGCCCGCCCGGCGACAACCGCCGCACTTTGCGCGCCGTGCCTTTGATCACCGTTTGGCCAAGGCTCACTTGACCGTCACCAGCCACAACCACTTCACCACCGCGCCGCACGCCGATGATTGTCGTGCCATGCCAGCCGGGAAATTCTTCTTTCGACATAAGAGGTCCTTTCGCTTGGCAATCTATATGAGGGCGCAATGGGCCGGGTGCAACCATGGGGACCAAACGCGCATGAAAAAGGGCGCCACATTGGGCGCCCGAATTCCAAATTCGTGAGACGGGATCAGGCCTCTTCGCTGATCCAGTTGGCCAAAGCTGCCTTCGGTGCCGCGCCGATTTTATTGGACACGACTTCGCCGCCTTTGAACATGAACAGCGCCGGGATCGAGCGCACACCGAATTGTGCCGGTGCGTTCGGGTTCTCATCGACGTTCACTTTGACGATTTTGACTTTGCCGTCGAGTTCCTCGGACAGTTCTTCGAGGGACGGGCCGATTTGTTTACACGGGCCGCACCATTCCGCCCAGAAATCGACAACCACGGGGATGTCGGATTCGAGAACTTCGGTGCTGAACGTGTCATCGCTGACTTTTACAGTTGCCATGAGGCTTCTCCTGAATTTTGTACTTGAGCAAAAACCTATGCCTCTGCCTCTGTTGGGTCAAGATGTGGCGGTGCAAGCCAGACTTGCCATCACGATATCGAGAGGAACAGGGCACAGCGTGGCGGTTTTTGTCCAAAGAAGCGCCACTTCGATTTCCCGATCCGGGTAAATCTCCTGACAGGCCTGCGCATAGGCGCCGAGTTGGCGCAAAAGACCCTCTGGGATATCCTCGACGCGCTCCGGGATCACGGTGTTGGATTTGTAATCCACGATCTGCACTTTTTCGGGTGTGATGATCAGGCGGTCGATGATGCCCTGAATGATCTGGTCGCCGAGAGTTGTGGTGAGTGTGGCTGTATAGGGCACCTCTGACAGCGAATGTGGGCCAAAAACATCCCAGTCATAGGTCTGATTGAGAACACCTAGCGCCTCGTGCATCAGTTTGGGAATTTCACTTTCGAGAGCGGCTTCTTCGCCCGCGGAAAGAACAAAGCGCGCCACCTCTTCGCGACGCTCTTCGCTCACCTCCGGCAAGACTTCGATCAGCTTGTGAAGCTGGCTCCCGCGGCGCATTGCGGCCTCTTTGTCGAGACTGGTCTCTTCCCCGGAAAGCGCCTTGGCGCCGCCGAGGTCAGACGGCGAGATGCGCTGTGTTCTCTCGGAGGGGGCTTCGGCAAAGATTCGAGCCCAATCCGGCAAAAAACCATCTTTTTCCCGCACAGAATTCGGCGACTTTGACGCCTCTGGCCAGTCGCCGATGGCATAGCGCGTCCCCATGAAGCCGGCGAGTTCAACGCTATCCGTCTCAAGGGCACTCACTCCGTTTTTCACCAGATCGTACCACGTTCCCGGCGTATCCTTGCCCGCACCACAAACGATCAGCCATTTTTCGGCACGGGTCATTGCCACATACAAAAGACGCCGATCTTCTTCCAGATCACGCATTTTGAGCTGGTTTAGGGTCTCTTTTGTCAGATCGGACCTTTGACCCGAGGCGCCTTTCCAAACGATCTGACCTTCTTGCGGTGTGATGAATTCATCCCGCGTTTCACGCAGCGTTTTCAACGTGTCAGGCAGGATCACGATGGGCGCTTCCAACCCTTTCGAGCCATGCGCCGTCATCACCCGCACGAGGTTCGAGTTTTCATCGAGCACACGTTTGAGTTGGATGGTTTGGGACTCGAGCCAGGCGATGAAGCCCGTGAGACTGGGCGTTTCCGAAGTCTCATAATTGCGCGCCTGATGCAAAAGCGCATCGAGTCCGTCTTCGGCCTCTTTGCCAAGGCGCGCGATGAATTTGCGCCGTCCCTCATGACGGATCAGAACGCGTTCGATCAGGTCGTAAGGTCGAAGGAAATCAGAGGTTTGTCGCAAGTCTTCGAGAACTGCGTAGGTCTCCGGCCACTCCTTCCGCCGCTCATAGAGCGACCGCCAAAGCGTAATCGTCGTTCGACCATGAGCGAGTTGGTAGAGATCGCGTTCCGACCAGTTGAAAAGCGGAGATTTCAATGTTTCGGCGAGCGCCAGATCGTCGTCTTGCAGGGACAGAAATGCGAGCAGAGACCGCAGGTCTTTGACCGCCATTTCTTCGCCCAGCGTCATGCGATCCGCCCCGGCGACAGGGATCGCGGCGGGGTGGGATTTTAGCTCCTTGAGGATCAGACGGAACAAAGGGGAGCGCCTTTGAACAAGAATCAAAATATCGCCGGGTTCGATCCGCCGCCCTACCCCGTTTTTTTCAGGAATAGAGCCATGAGCGAGTTGTTCGGCCACGAAATTAGCGATCCGTTTCGCCAGTCTCGGGTTCGGCTCCTCCGGGTGGATCACATCAATCGGGTCTTCCCATCGGCTTTCTTCTTTCTCGCGCTCCTCCTTATCCTCTTTCGACAGGTCCTCGGGCTCTTCCAAAGACCAAAGGTCCACTCGCCCCGGAATGTCGTCAAAAAACGCGATATGCTCCGGGATACCTCCAACGCCCTCGCCATTGACCGCCGCAAAAACTTTGTCGGTCGCCGTCAAAATAGCAGGTGAAGAGCGGAAGGAATATTGCAGCGAGAGGTCTTGAAGCGGCTGACCGACGGCATTCAAACGCTCGCCAAAATGCGCTTTCATCTCATCAAAGGCGTCGGGTGCGGCGCCTTGAAAGGAGTAAATCGACTGTTTGTGATCGCCCACGACAAAGATCGTCCGGGTCACATCCGCCCGCGCGCCCTCGCCCGCTGTGAACTCCCCGGCTAAAAGTTGCACAACGCGCCATTGATCGGGGCTGGTGTCTTGGGCCTCATCCACAAGGATGTGGTCGATCCCACCATCGAGGCGATACAGCACCCATTGCGACACGTTCGAGATTGACAAAAGATCTCGTGCACGGCGGATCATATCGTCGAAATCCAACAGGCCAAGCTGCGCTTTGCGCTCCATGTAGAGTGGCAGAATTTCTTGCGCAAAGCGATGAAGCGCAAGCGTTTTGCGCGCGTCTTTGAGACCAAAGAGATGCGGTCTCACCGCCTCCACACGCTTCATAAAGGCCTCTAGGCGATCAAAAGCGCCGGGATGTGCGTCGATCAGTTTTCGTGTTGGAAGGCTTGAGTGCTGCGCGTAGAATTTCGTACCGAGCGGGTTGGTCTTGGCTTTTTCACCGGCCAAAAGCTTGTCACACAGGCTTTCGACCAAGTTTAAATCAGGCTCTAATCGAGCCCAATACCGAAAAAATACGGCGACTTTCTGATCCGCCGCACTCGAGCTTTCCATGAGGGCCGCGCAGTCAAGAAGCATCTCTTTTTCGCCGCCAAGAAAGACATCTCCCATGAGCCGTGCTTCGTCATAGCCCTCAGGCAGTGAAAACCAGCGCCAAATGTCAGCCTGCTCGGGGTAGTGCAAAAACTGATCGCGTTTGGCGACCACACTGAGCGCCAAATCCGTCAGATCAAGATCGCTGACGTAAAGTGCAACATCGTCGATGACTTCTCGGCGTGGCCCAAGAGCGATGTCTTCAACGATCTCCGACACCATCCGCCGCGATTGGCGTTCGTCCATTTCCTTGAATTGCGGCGACACGCCCGCCTCAAGCGGAAAGCGACGCAAGAGTGCACTACAAAACGAGTGAATCGTCTGAATTTTCAGACCGCCCGGCGTCTCAATCGCACGAGCGAACAGGGTGCGTGCGTGACGCAAAATCTCGGAATCAAGCTGCTTTTCAGGGGAAAGAGTCGTGAGCTCTTTGATCAGTTCCGCATCAGGCAGCATTGCCCAATCACCCAACCGCTTGAACAACCGGTTCTGCATCTCTGCGGCGGCCGCCTTGGTGTAGGTCAGACAGAGAATGTGCTGCGGTGGTGTGCCGTCGAGCAACAGGCGCGCCACGCGATCCGTCAACACCTTGGTCTTGCCTGAGCCTGCATTGGCCGACACCCAAGTCGACATATCAGGCCGCGCCGCCATGAGCTGGCGACGGGTGGCTTCGTTCATCTCGGTCATTCCAAATCCTCCGGCACAGGCGTGTCGGCGTCGGACCATTCTCCGTAGCGGGACAGATGTTCGAAATCCGTCTCAAAGCGCACAGTTTTCATCATCCGCCGCGCGGAATACCCAAGGTTCGGGTTGTCATAGGAGCGGATCAACTGCACCAGCTTTTCTTTGACCTCATCAATTTCGGCGGGCTCAAGTGGCAGGACGGTTTCCGAAAGCGTGTTGTTCAATCCGAGATAGGCCACTTCGGACACGCGCCCCATCGGCACATTTTCAAATTTGCCCTCTTCCATCATCGCCGCTTCGAGATGAAGCTGAATGTTGAAGATTTTCGTCTGCTTTTCCGTCGGCGGAGATCCGGATTTATAGTCGTAAATGACGAAAGTATCGTCCTCTTTGCGATCAATCCGATCGGCCTTGCAGGTCAGTGAAAAATCCACCTCGGGCACATGCATAGCGCCTTTTGCCTCGATCCCGACAGGCGTGCCCTTGGCCAATCTTTCGCGCTCACGCGTGACAAGCCCATCGGCAATGCGCCGGACACGGCCAAACCAAACCCTGCGCGCAGACGGCCAGGACACTTCGCGTTCCAAAACCTCTTCGGCCACCGTCAGAAAACGCGCCAGCGCCTCCTCATGACTTTCCTCACCGATTTGCGACAGATAGCTCTCCATAATCGCGTGGAGTGCTGTGCCTCTTTCGCGCACATCGGGCTCACGGCTCAGGGGATCGAGCTTGTTCAGCCGCAAAATCCGACTTGCGTAGATGTCGTAAGGGTCACGGATCAGGGTTTCGACACGCGTCACGGAAAGCTGCCGCGGGCGTGCCGCAACGGGCGGACGCGGGCTTGGTCGTTTGGCGGACGGCAGGGTAAACTCTGGCTTGTCCAAATGTTCCGCCAGCGCAATCCATTCGGAACCGCGCGCGCGCATGTGTTCCAAGGCGGTGCGCCCCGCATCGGACATCCCGGACATGAGGTTGGTCAGGCGAATAAGCCAGCGCGAGGCGACCGTCTCCGCCTCTGCATCGCGTTTCGCGCGGGTCAGAATGACCTCGGGGGCGGCGACAGCTTGTTGGAAATCGTGCGCTGACAGGCCGATGCTTTGTTCCGGCGACAAAAGTCCGGCTTGGCGTCTCATATCGCGGCTGAACCAAGGGTCTTGCCCAACGCTTTGCGGCCAAATGTTTTCATTCAGACCACCCAAAATGGCCAAATCGGCACCGAGCGCGCGCGCTTCAAGTGTCCCCCAAATCATAACCTGCGGATGTTTCGGAGATGGATCGCGGACGGTTTCGCGACCCAGAATGGCCCGGAACAGATCGCCGAACTCCATGGTGGTCATGGTGCCAGCGTGATCCGCTTCACGATGCAGGGTCTCGACAACGCGACGCGCCTCGCGACCGGCATGTTGTGCCCAAAGTTCGCTGTCATCCGTAGAGTTTGGCCCCATAACCAGTCTCGAACTCAGCTGAATCAGGCGATCGAGGTGAGTTTTGAGCGACCCCTCTGCAGTATGATGAAAGTGTTCACTTTGATCTGCGACCCAGCCGGCCCATGACAGCCGCGCGTCTTTGTCGTCCTTGTCTTCGCCAGATTTAATCGCCCACTCCAGAAGGTTCTCACGGGTCGGGAAGGCGAGCGTTTTGCGACGCAGATGTACCTCAAGCTCGCGGGTCCAAAGCAGGTGGAAACCGCGCGCATCCTCTTGTGGGGCATCGTCTCGGGTGCCGCGGGCACAGAGCGGATGCTTCAAGAGGACCAGCAAATCTTCAGAGGATAAAACGCGCCCGATCAGCCCCACAACATGACGCAAAAGCCGTCCGGGTGGGGTTTGGTTCAGCGGAATACCTGCGCTGTCGTCCGGCACAATATTCCAACGCCCCAAAAGAGCTGTGACACGTCGCGCCAGATCGCGATCCGGCGTGACGAGCGCGGCGGTTTTGCCATCGTGTACCGCTCGACGCAGGACGAGTGCGATTGCATTCGACTCAAGCCGCATATCCGGGGCTTCGATCAGGGTAAGCTCTTGCGTGGCGCCTTCGACATTCTGAAACGCGGGCCCCTCTCGCATCCATTGATCGGTGATCGGCGCTGGACGCAAAGCCAGAGAAACAAGCCGGTTTCGGCTCTGATTTTCTTGCGTGTCGCCATCCCACCTCTGGATGCGATCAGGTCTCACACCTAGTCGATACGCCATTCGCGCCATCCGTTCCTGCGGATGTTCGACGGCCATGCGCTCTTCCGAGTAAATTTGGTTCCAAACCTCGGCAGACATATCAAAATCGACGCCAGGAAGGATGACGGCACCTTTCGGGAGTTTGGCCACCAGAGACATAAATCGCGCGGTCATACCGCGTGAACCGGTTGAGCCCACGACGAGAACTGGATGTTCGGGCGGTGACGTTTTCCACGTCGTCTCAAGGCGTTCAATGACAAGGCGCAGACGATCCTCGCCGCTCAATTCGACAGAGCCGTCATCTGCGAAAAGCCCGAAAAGGATCGACAGAAATTGAAGCGATTTCTGCCAATGGCCGGAAGCATCCGGAACTTTCAGGTTTTGAATATCTTCCGGCTTCACGCCCTCGTCCTGCATCTCAGCAAAGAGAAGCGCGAGGCTGTCAGACAGGTCGAATACGGAGGACCGCGTGGCGAATTGGGGTTCTTGTTTTAGAAAATGTGACACGAGCTGTGCCAGTTCAAGTCGTCGTCTCAACCCGCTGATCGGGACAGGGAGATCCATGAACTCATGATCCATCCCGAGATGAGACAAAAGACGCAATTTTGGCAGGAATCGGGTCGATCCGTCTTCGAAAACCTCTTGAATTTCCTTTTTCATCCGCGAGGTGTTTACGAATATTTCGGTCCGCGCCAACATGTCGGGCGGCATGCCCTCAAGACGTGTGAGTAGGCCGTTTTTGACAGCAGATGGATAATGTGCGCCGCATGGGACACCAAATAGGGCCGGGCTTTCATCTGATGTGAACATTAGAGGCCCTTTAACATGGTTTCGGCAATCTCAATGCCTTCCGGGTGACCGACATCGCACCAATGACCACTATATTCGACACCAAAAATGCGACCTTGGGCGAACATATCCTCCCAAACACGGTTGAGCGAAAAATGACTGTCCTTAATCGCGGCAACGGGGGCTGTTTTTAAAATTTGCATGCCTGTGTAGATGTAGCTTTGCCCGCGACGGATTTGGCCGTCAGGTGAGAGGTCGAAATCACCGGTGCCAAGATGCGCATGCGTGCGTGATTTGGGGATAATCAACAAAAGCGCGTCCATTTTGTCCGGCTGCCAGGCGTCGGACAAAATCTCAGCAGCCAGAGGACCTTTCCAAACGGCATCGGTGTTCATGGTGAACACCGCATCACCATCGAAATGCGGGAGCGCGTTTTTGAGACCACCACCGGTTTCCAAAAGATCTTCCTCGAAAACAGTCTCTAATCCAGCGGAATGAAGGTGTTTTTCGAGCAGATCGGGAAGATAGTGCAGATTGGCGACACGATGCGGAATGTCACCGAGTTGGTCCAGAGCATGATCGACCAAGGGCCGCCCGCCCACCTCGATCATAGGTTTCGGGCGGGTTTCTGTCAGAGCCTTCATCCGTGTGCCGCGACCGGCACAAAAGATCATTGCAGAGTTGGGATTGTACCGCATTTGTCCTTGAGCGTTTGTAGGGCTGCGAGGTCAGGTTCCGGGAGATGCGCGCGCAGCAAGGTTGCAAGCTCCTGAAGATCGGGGTGGTCCAAATCACGTTGGAGATGCCCCCAAACGCGCGGGATCAGGTCAACATAGCTGATACGGCCAAAGTGCAGCGACATACGTGCAAAGACCATCAGAATGCGGAGATTACGCTGAACGGAACAAATCGCCGCCTGACGCGTGAAATCGACCCGATTCAAGCCCAACTGATCACAAAAACGCGCCATGCAGCGATTGCGAATTTCCTCGGAAACATCGCGTCGGGCATCTGTCGTCAGTGAAATCAAATCATAGGCGATCGGGCCCAGCATGGCGTCCTGAAAATCAAGCTGGCCGACGCGAGCGGCCCCTTCCCTTTCGGGGAGCCACAAAAGGTTTTGGGCGTGGTAATCGCGAAGGATTGTAACACGCTCTGTGCCGAGACTGTCGACCAAAGGCTGAAGAGCGGCGTGCGTCAGAGCTTTCTCATCCGCCATATCGCGGCCAAGGATGGGTTCGGCGTACCAGCGATAACAAGACAGCGCCAAATCGGTCATGCGGGGAACATAATCTTCCAGCCCCTGCATCGGTTCTGCGGAACACAGGGTGACAAGCGCATCTACTGCGGCATCATAAAGGCCGGCCTCGAGCTCAGGGTTCTGCGCACAGACTTGATCGTACAAATCCGTGCCGAAATCCTCGAGGATCAAAAACCCAAGCTGTTCGTCAGCGGCATAAATTTCGGGTGCGGACAGGCCGATGCCGGACAAATAGGCGTCTACTTTCACGAAAGGCCGCACATCTTCACCGGCCTCTGGCGGCGCATCCATCAGGATGGCCGTGCGACCGGATGAGGCATCCGTCAATCGATGGTAGCGACGGCGGGAGGCATCACCGGCCAGCGCAACGGACTGTGATGCGGCCCATGGGCTATTCGCCACAAAATTTTCGAGAAGTTGAGCGCGATCCATCTTTGTGTCGCGCGCATCGAGTGTGGTGGTCACGGAGTTTGGCCTTTGTATCAGACGTGTGGTGTCTGATTTTAGGCCCCCTCACAGTGGACACAAGGGCAAGACGTCACGCACCCGCGTCACAACTCGATAAACTGCGTGTCATGCGCCTGCGGACGAAGGGTTGGACGCAGCGCGCTTGGCCGTTCTTCCGGGGAAAAGCCAATGAGGGTTTGTCCGGACGGCAAGGGAACGAAGCGGCAATTCAGACGACGACCGTCCCACAGGCGGGTTTGGCTGATCCATTCGCTGCGCTCTCCGGCACGGCTCACGAAATCGCGAAGCTCACCCCACATCGGAGTGGGCGCACATTTCGCATGCCAGACGCGGGTCGCATCCGTAATGCTGGTTTCGCGAATGCCTTCCATTTGCTCGAGGCGCCAGAGGCTTGTGTAGGCGGAATTCGCCATGATCAGCATGCCCTCGCTGGAAAAGACCGCAATGGCTTCCGAGAGACTGTCCAGAACCGCTTGTCCGGTTTCGATTTCGGAACGGAAACGACGGGTCAGGGACATTTCTGCGGAGATGTCTTCGAACAGGAACGCGATGGCGCCATCGGGGTGCGGGCGTCCGGAAATCCGATAGGTCATGCCGCCCGGAAGGGTCCAAACCTCTTCATAGGTGCCATCTTCGGCGGCGTTTTCCAGGGCGGCCATCTCCTGACGCCAGGATTTGTAATCCTTGGGTTCCGGCATCATCTGGCTGTCGCGCAGGCGATCCAAAAAGGAGGTCAAAGCCGGACGCGTGATCAGGAATTCAGCAGGCAAAGAGGTTAGATCCGTCAGGGCCGGATTGAACAGCGCAAGCCGACGATTGCGGTCAAAAACCGCCAAACCAATGGTCAGATGCGAGAAGGTTTTCGTCAGCGTTTGCGTGAACTCGCGCAGAGTTTCCTCGGCTTTCACGGTGCGATCCGCACTGCTGCCGGTATAGAGATAATCCTCACCGATTTTGAATCGGTAAATGTCATACCAATGCGCATCGCCGGCCTTATCTTTCAGGTTAAGGCGACGGGATTCACTCGCACCGGTGTTGGCCAGCAAATGCGTCTCGAAAAGCGATGCGGGCGGCCAGCTCGGGACATCGTTGTCGTCCGAAAGACTGTCTGCGAGAGAGATATAGGCACTGTTGGCCCAGCTGATCGTGCCATCTTCAAGCTCGCGCCAGACGAGGAAGGGCACGTGTTCCGTGGTCGCCCGCAGTGTTTCCAGCTCTTGTTCCATCGCCATGAGAGAATGACGATCCATGTCGATATGGCTGTGCCCCGTTTCGTGATCGATCAGGGTGATCCGCGCCAATCCGTTGCGCCATTCACACTGAAGCACGGCACTCCCGTCGCGGGACTCGAGAATGATTTTGCCGCGTTCTGCCAGTTCGGCGATCTCATGCTGAAGCGTCGGGAATTTGGTGATCATGACGGACAAAAGCCGTGACCAATCGGACCCCACATCGACGGCAGCGGCCATGACGCTATGTGCGGAAGGCGTGGCATTCACGAGGTTTTCGTCATCGAAGAGAAAAACGATGCCGTTGTCCTGCGTGTCGAGCGCGATCGCCTTTTCCTCTTCCTTGCGACTGGCCAGCCAGGCGAGGCTGTAGAGCACAAGAAAGGCGACGCCGAGACTACCGGCGAGCAGGATGGCCAAGGTGATCAGGAGGTCGACTGACATGTGATTCCCATCAAACAGCGATGCGTTTACGATGGGCGGAGTGTGGGAAATTTTAGTTAACGCTCCGTTAAAACAGGTATCCAAACCCTAAAGAAGCCGCTCGATTTACGCTTTGAGTGGCGTGTTTTCTCCCAAGGCCTTGTTTTGTTCTCCCTCTGGAACGCCGATGAGGTCTCGTCGCCAGCTCAGCTCAACAATCGCCCCGGAACGACGCCCGGCGTGCAGATGCATATCGTGCCGATCTGAGCCATTCGCAAAACTCATCTCTGCGCCGGTACGCTCCAAAAGCGTTTTTGCGATAAAGAGCCCAAGCCCCATACCTTTGTAGCCGGGCCGCTTTTCGACCTCTTTCTCCGAACGCCTGTGTCGCATGAAGGGATCGCCAATGCGGCCGATCACTGAGGGTGGAAAACCAGCCCCATCGTCGATGATCCGAAGTGTGATGCGGCGTTTGCTCCACAGGATGTCGACCCAAACCGTGGTTTCGCAAAAATCCACAGCGTTCTGGATCAGGTTGCGCATCCCATGAATGATTTCCGGACGGCGATAGACATAGGGCTGCTCTGAGCCGTCTTCCGATCCCAACACTTCGAGATTGACGGTTTTGCCGCGGCTGGTGTGGGGCTGTGCCGCTTCCTCGATCACGGCTTGCAGGGGCGCAAAACGCATATGCAAATCGTCCTTCCCCGCCTGCCCCATCGAATGAAGGATGTCACGACAGCGATCCGCCTGCTCGTTGATCAGCTGAGCGTCCTCGCGCAGAAGGTCATGGTCCTTGAGATCGTCGACCAGCTCGCTGGACACAAGTTTGATGGTTGCAAGCGGCGTTCCCAATTCATGCGCAGCCGCCGCCACAACACCGCCGATGTCGGTGAGTTTCTGTTCGCGGGTCAAGGCCATCTGAGTGGCCAGAAGCGCCTGCGACATGGTATGAATTTCCGAGGTCACGCGCCAGGAAAATACACCGAGGAACAGCACGCCGATGACGATGGCGGCCCAATTCCCAAAGAGGAAAATGTCGGGAATGATCAGCTCAGCCCCATCGGCCATATGCAAGGGCACATGATAGAGGGCCAGAAGAGTCACAAAGGTGATGGCAACAGCGCCGTTGAAAATCGAGGATTTCGGCCGCAGCGCAGAGGCGGAGATCGACACGGGGGCGAGGATCAGCACAGAAAACGGATTTGTCAGGCCGCCGGAGAAATACAACAGGGCCGAAAGCTGTGTGATGTCGAAGAGCAACATCAAGGTCGCGCCGCGTTCGCTCAGCCGCGTGTTCTCCGGGTAAACGAAACTCGCAACGATATTGAGGATCACGGATGCGCCGATGACAATGGCGAAAAAGCCGATCTCCAAATGCAGGTTAAACAGAAAGATCGCGACCAGGATGCTGGCGATTTGACCGGAAATGGCGATCCAGCGCACGGCCACCAAAGTGCGCAGGCGCACCCAGTCGGATCGTCTTTCGACAGGTATCAGATCGTCTTTGGTTTCAAACATGCGTGTAATTGACCTTCTGCGGCATTAAGACCCTTGTGCAAGCCTTTTGCAATTGATCTGAGGGACGGAGCAAATGCAAAAGGCTATTCGCTGATGCACATCACGTGGCGTCAAGGCGATCAAGGCACTGCGCACAGGAGGATGAACATGTCTACGAAAACCATTGCCCTTGTGGCGACGACCGTGATGGCCGCTGTGATCGGTGGAAGTCTGTGGTTTGTCACCCGCCCTGTCGGCGATGATGCCTTTGCGCAATGCCGGGCGTCTGCTGTCAGTGGCGGCGCCGGTGCGATTGGCGGGCCTTTCGAGCTGGTGCGCGAAGATGGCGTGACCGTCACGGATCAGGATGTCTTCACCAAGCCGACGATCCTCTATTTCGGGTACACCTTTTGCCCCGATGTCTGCCCGCTCGACAATAT
This sequence comes from Celeribacter naphthalenivorans, assembly GCF_020524585.1. GTDB lineage: Bacteria > Pseudomonadota > Alphaproteobacteria > Rhodobacterales > Rhodobacteraceae > Celeribacter > Celeribacter naphthalenivorans. The sequence continues at coordinate 303,527 of NZ_JAIVLK010000003.1, read as the reverse complement.
GCGCAACGCCGATGCTCTGCGCATTCTTGATGAGCGCGGCTACGATGCGCAGACGGCTTTCATCTCCATTGACCCGGAGCGCGACACGCCCGAGGTGGTCAATGAATTCACCTCGCTGTTTCATGACAACATGATCGGCCTCACCGGCTCGCCGGAACAGGTGAAAGCGGCCTCCATGGCCTATAAAACCTACTACAAGAAGCAGGAAGACGGCGATCCGGAATACTATCTCGTCGATCACTCGACGTTCACCTATCTGGTGTTCCCGGAGGTCGGATTTGTCGATTTCTTCAAGCGCGACGATACGCCGGAACAGATGGCGGATCGTGTGGCCTGTTTCATGGATGCCGCTGAGTAACAGCAGGGTAAAAATTGACCCTGCCTTAGAGGCGTTCTAAAACACATCTAAATTATCAGATTTATGCGATGGCGGGAGATCCGGGATGGACGCGGACGAGATTTTGGAACTGGGCGCAGACAAGTCGCTTTTGTTGGTCGATGACGACGAACCGTTTCTGCGTCGCCTCGCGCGCGCCATGGAAAAACGCGGCTTTGATGTCGAAATGGCCGGGTCCGTCGCCGCAGGCAAAGCCATCGCAACTGCGCGTCCGCCGGCCTATGCCGTGGTCGATCTGCGGTTGGAAGATGGCAATGGCCTCGATGTGGTCGAAGTTCTGCGTGAAAAACGCCCGGACAGCCGCATCGTCGTTTTGACCGGTTATGGTGCCATTGCGACGGCTGTCGCGGCCGTGAAAATCGGCGCGACGGATTATCTGTCGAAACCTGCCGATGCGAATGACATTGTGCACGCGCTGGTCTCCACCGGCGATGAACTGCCGCCGCCGCCGGAAAATCCGATGTCCGCTGATCGTGTGCGTTGGGAACATATCCAGCGGGTCTATGAGCTTTGCGACCGCAATGTTTCGGAAACGGCTCGCCGCCTCAATATGCACCGCCGCACGCTTCAACGCATCTTGGCAAAACGCTCGCCGCGCTAAGTGGCGCTGGGCGCAAGTGTCTTGAGCCAGTCGATGAAGACGCGGGTTGAATTGCGCTCCACGCCCTTCGGGGTGGCGGCGTAATAGGTGAACCTCTGGCTCAGTTCATAGGGCAAGCGAACCAAGGCGCCGCTCGCCAGATCGTCACTGACCGCGATCTCCGAGACAAAGGTCAGACCCACACCGCGCATCACCGCCTGAACACTTTCGGCCTGCCCCTCAATGTAAATCGCAGGGAGGAGCCCGGGTTCCAAACCACATTCACGGTAGAGATCATCGTCATTGTATTGGGTTCGCGATTTGATCCAAGGCATGACGCTAAGCGGCAAGTCGTTCATGTTGCCGCCATGTTTGTTGATCAGGATCGGACTGGCGACAAGAATGACGCGGGTGGTCCAAAGATATTCGACATCAAGACCCGGCCAGTCCCCCTTGCCGGTTCGGATCCCCAGATCAAACTGCTGACGCTTGAGATCATCGACAGAGCCGGAGGGGGTCAGGGAAACGGGAATATCCGGGTGTGCGTCCCAAAACTGACCCAGCCGTGGGATAATAAAGGCATAGGACAACGCGGGTGTGCAGGTGACGCGCAATCCGCGCGAGGCAGGTGTGCCGCGCAGGCGCTCGATCCCCTCGGCAATCGTTGAAAACCCGTCTGATAGGGAGGTCGCCAACTGACGGCCGGAAACGGTGAGACCCATCCCGCGCCCCTCGCGCTGTAACAGGGTCAGCCCCAACTCCTTTTCAAGTGCACGGACCTGTTGTGTGATCGCCGCATGGGTCACGTTCAGTGCCGCGCCTGCCGCTGTGAAACTGCCCAGACGGGCGGTGGCCTCAAAGGCCCTGAGGCTCGAAAGAGAGGGAATGCGGCGCCAGTCGATCTCGGTCATATGTTAGATATTCTTACAATTTGAAAAAATCCCTGAGTGGGATGTATCAAATATAATTGGTAGATCGCCGATGTGTCGAGCTTTTCGGGAGAAAACCAATGTTACACATCATGGCCACGGAACTGATGTCTGCGCAGGATGCACCCTCACCCGAGCTGCATCATCGCCGTGCTTTTATGGCCAATCGGCGCCTCGCACGACAAACCGCCCGTGCAGCATGGTTTGCCAAACTGAGGGCAATGCCTGAAAAGCTCGGTTTTTCACAGGTCAAAGTGCCGCCATCAGCGCCGCATGGCGCGCGGTAAAGGCTTTGCGGGTTTCGACTGGTGGGCGTAGGTGAAGGTTCAGATCGCCGACCAAATCGGGGTTCATTTTGCCGAAGAGCTTGTTGCTCTCCTCAATGGAAAATCCGGCAATCTGAGTGGCCTCCAGCCAAGCCGACACCATATCCGCCTTTTTGATCTTTTTCTTGATCGTCACCGGAATTTTCGCCGGTAGCCCAAAGCGAATGTGGATCGCGGCGGTCAGGCGATCATCCAACTCGCCGTAATCAGGCCCAATCGCGGCTTTGACCGGTGAAATCATATCGCCGATCACATATTCCGGGGCGTCATGCAAAAGTGCGGCAAGCTGCCATTTGATCGGTTCATTGGGATAGAGACGGCGAAAAATCTCCTCGACCAGAATGGAATGTTCGGCGACCGAATAGGCGTAATCGCCCGAGGTTTGCCCATTCCAACGCGCTACAAAGGCCAGACCATGGGCAATATCCTCGATCTCGATGTCCATCGGTGTCGGGTCCAGCAGGTCGAGCCTGCGGCCGGAAAGCATCCGTTGCCATGCACGGGGCTGAGTGCGAGATTGAGCCATGTCGTCCTCATGTCTGTTTGGAGAACTAGGTAACTCCGCCTTAACGGCGTTTCCATATTTTTTCCGACCTTAACCCGAAATCAATGGCTCTGCGTTGTAAGGACGGTGTCAAGCTGATAACCAGCGCCCAAGTTAACCATGTTATGCAGGAGCCACGATCCATGGCCACCGACTATATCGTCAAAGACATCTCTCTCGCGGATTTTGGGCGCAAGGAGCTTGATATCGCGGAAACGGAAATGCCGGGGCTCATGGCGCTCCGCGAAGAATATGGCGCCGGCAAACCGCTTAAAGGCGCGCGCATCGTCGGCTCTTTGCACATGACGATCCAGACCGCTGTTCTGATCGAGACGCTGGTCGATCTGGGCGCCGATGTGCGCTGGGCCTCGTGCAATATCTTCTCGACCCAGGATCACGCGGCGGCGGCGATTGCGGCGGCGGGCATTCCAGTCTTTGCCGTGAAAGGCCAAAGCCTTGAAGAACATTGGGATTATCTCGACAAATCCTTCCAGTTCGCCGACGGCCCGAACATGATCCTCGATGACGGTGGCGATGCGACGCTCTATATCCTGCTCGGCGCGCGTGCCGAAGCCGGCGAGGATGTGATCGCCGTGCCGACTTCTGACGAAGAGGTGGTGATCAAGGCGCAGATCAAGAAACGCATGGCGGAAACCCCCGGTTGGTTCACCAAGATGCGCGACCAGATCAAAGGCGTGTCCGAGGAAACCACCACCGGCGTGCATCGCCTCTACGATCTGGTGAAAAAGGGCCAGCTCCCCTTCCCCGCGATCAACGTGAACGACTCGGTGACCAAGTCGAAATTCGACAACAAATACGGCTGTAAAGAATCGCTCGTCGACGGCATCCGCCGTGCGACCGACGTGATGATGGCCGGTAAAGTGGCTGTCGTCTGTGGGTATGGCGATGTGGGCAAAGGCTCGGCGGCCTCCCTGCGGGGTGCTGGCGCGCGTGTGAAAGTGACCGAAGCCGACCCGATCTGTGCGCTTCAGGCCGCGATGGATGGCTTCGAAGTTGTGCTTCTCGAAGAGGTCGCGGGTGACGCGGATATTTTCATCACCACGACCGGCAACAAGGACGTGATCCGCATCGAGCACATGCGTGCGATGAAGGATATGGCCATCGTCGGCAACATTGGCCACTTCGACAATGAAATTCAGGTCGCGGCGCTCAAGAACCACAAATGGACCAACATCAAGGATCAGGTGGATATGATCGAAATGCCGTCTGGCAGCCGGATCATCCTCTTGTCCGAGGGGCGTTTGTTGAACCTTGGCAACGCGACGGGTCACCCGTCTTTCGTGATGTCTGCGTCGTTCACCAATCAGGTTTTGGCTCAAATGGAACTTTGGACCAATGGCGAAAACTACCAGAACGACGTCTACATCCTGCCGAAGCACCTCGACGAAAAAGTGGCGCGTCTGCATCTGGGTCGTATTGGCGTCAAGCTGACGACGCTGAGCAAGGAACAGGCCGATTACATCGGTGTGGCGGTCGAAGGCCCGTTCAAACCGGAGCATTACCGCTATTAAGGGCGCTGGCCCGAGATGCGCTCCAAGAAACCATATGAGACGCCACCCGCAGGACTGTGGGTGGCGCTTGTTTTTCTGCTATTGGGCGGCATTGCCTATATCGGCTGGTATGTTCTGACCCAACCAAACTCGCCTTTGCCGCGCGGTTGGAATCCACTTGTGCCGCTGCATGTGCAAGACGATGTGACGCCGTTCACGAAAATGAAACTTGCCCGTGCTGAAAGTTCGTTGGACAGCTGCCTTGCCGCGCTGGACGGCGCGGCAAGTGTCGTGGCGATGGCGCCCCTTGAGGCCGCAGGCGGGTGCGGGATCGAGGATCGTGTAACGTTGTCCACTGTCGGTGAAAGCCGGATCGACCCGCTGCAAACCAGCTGCGCCATTGCGCTGCGCACTGCGATGTGGGAACGCCATGGTTTGCAACCCGCTGCCGAAGAAATCTTTGGCGCGTCCATCAGCGTTCTGCGCCAGATTGGCAGCTATAATTGCCGCCCGATCCGAACGCCTAACGGCACGTCCTCACGCCTGAGCACGCATGCGACAGGCGAGGCCATCGACATCACGGGGTTTGATCTCTCGGACGGAACGCGAATGCGCTTGATTTCCGATTGGGACGGGGATGCGCAGAAAGCGGCCTTTCTACGCGCGGCGCGGGAGAGTGCCTGCACATGGTTCGCGACAACGCTGTCGCCGGAGTACAACAGCCTTCACGCGGATCATTTCCACCTGCAGTCTCGCGGCTGGGGCGCCTGTCGTTAAAGCGTTCTGATCAGAGAAATACAAAACGCTTTGGTTGCGGTGAGAATTGGGTCAAATTTGTCCTTTCTTCACTCCGGATATGCCACTACCGTTCCCTCAGGCCGGAATTGGGCCAAATTATGATGTTGTTAAAGGACAAGGTTGGAGACTGCGAATGGGAAAACGTGACGAGCTTATCGCTAAATATGCCGAGGATCTGAAAACCAAATGCGGCATGGAGCCGGATATGGATTTGTTGACCAAAGTGACCATCGGTTGCGGTCCGGCGATCTACAACGACGATGCCTCCACGGTGGCCGCCTCTCAAGAGAGCGAGCTTGAAACCGTCAAGACCAACTTCCTCATCAAGAAACTCGGTCTCGCCGATGGCCCTGAGTTGATGGATGCGATCAAATCCGCGATCGACACCTATGGCCAGTCCGAACGCAACAAATACCGCGCCGTGTTCTACTACCTGCTGGTCAAGCACTTCGGCAAAGAGGCTGTCTACAGCTAAGATGTTCTGAGAACGTCTTGAAACGCCAAGCCGCCTCGCAAATCGGGGCGGCTTTTTCTATGTCAGCTGCCATGTGTTAAGCGGAGGTTTCAAAAACACTTCCAACCCGAATTACTTCGGATTTGCAGGGAATCGAGAAAACCCCTAGGTTGAATTTACCGGCTAGGATGGCCTGGACCCTTTTAAATTCGAACACGTGTGGTGCTAGGGAGCACGTGGGGTGGTGGAGGGTTCCGGGGGGTCGGAACCCTCCTTTTATTTTCAAGACTCGAAAATCAGGACGGATCGGTGTCGCCGAGTTCGCAGATGATTTTCCATTCCTCGTCTGTGACGGGCTGAACCGACAGGCGACTGTTGTTCACCAGGATCATATCTTTGAGACGCGGGTCTTCTTTGCACATGGCAAGCGTCACCGGTTTCGTGAACGGGCGCACCGCCTTGATGTCCACGCATTCCCAACGCGGATCATCGGCCTTGCTGTCGGGATGCGCCTCGGCACAGATCTCGACGATGCCAACGATCTCGGTTTCCTTGCGCGAATGGTAGAAAAAACCACGCTCGCCCAGCTTCATCGCCCGCATGTTGTTGCGGGCCTGATAGTTGCGCACGCCGTCCCATTCCTCGCCAACGTCACCTTTTGCGACCTGTTGATCCCAGGACCACACTTCAGCTTCGGATTTGAAAAGCCAGTAGCTCATCCGCCAATCACCCGATTCCAGGCCTCGATACGGACATCTGCAAAGAGCCCGGCCTTCGCGTAAGGGTCATTTGCAGCCCAATCCTGTGCGGCGGCCATATCTTCGACCTCAATGATGACCAAAGAGCCAGACATTTCGCCTGCGTCATTGAGGAACGGACCAGCTTGCTCGACCACGCCACAGCTCTTGAGGTATTCGACATGGTCCGGCCGCGTATCGAGGCGAATTTGGAGAGCGCCGGGTTTGTCGGTACAGATGACTGCGAATTTCATAGGTTATTCCCTTTTCAATGGGCGGGAGAGCAAGATCTCTACCGCTTCGGATATGGACACGGTTCCGTTTATAATCTGCGTGACCGCGCTTGTAATCGGCATATCAACACCGAGCGTTTGCGACAAATGCACAACGGCTTTTGCGGTGGCAACGCCTTCGACGGTGACGGATGGATCGATCTGCGCCCCCTGCCCGAGTTTCATTCCATGCGAATAGTTGCGGGATTTCTCGGAGGTGCAGGTCAGAACCAGATCGCCAAAGCCCGAAAGGCCTGAAAGCGTCGTGGGGTCGGCGCCAAGTTTGAACGCCAACCTCTGCATCTCGGCGAAGCCGCGGGTCATCAAGGCAGCGCGCGCGCTTTCGCCAAACCCGGCGCCGATGGCGAGGCCACAGGCGATGGCGATGACATTCTTGAGCGCGCCACCAAATTCGACCCCCAAAGGATCAAGGCTGGAATAGAGACGAATATTGTCGGTGCTCAGGCGCGATTGCAGCTCTTTGACCTGCGTGTTGTCGCGCGCGGCCAGCGTCAAAGCGGTGGGCAAGCCGTCGGCGATATCTACGGCGAATGATGGCCCGGACAGAATGGCGACTGTCGCGCTGGGTACGGTGTCTTCAAGCACGGCGAGAGGTCCGCGATCCGAGGAAAGATCGACACCTTTGCAGCAGGCAACAAGCGTTTTGTGCTGGAATAGGGTCTTATTTTCCTCTGCAAAGCCCGCAAGCTGTTGCATGGGAACGGCGAGCAAAAGGATCGGGGCCTTGGTGGCTTGGGGGAGAACGGAGGTGACGTGCAGGCTTTCGGGAAATGGTTTTCCCGTCAGTCGCCCTGTGTTTTCGCGGCGCTTTTGCATCTCTGATGCGGCGCTTTCAGAGCGTGCCCAAAGGTGAATATCACGCCCGGTTCGGGCCAGAGAGATGGCCAGAGCGGTTCCAAATGCACCGGCGCCAAGGACCGAAATCTCACTCACGACCTGTCTCTCCCCATGGTTATTGCAGAACTTGCGCGCGGCGAACCGCGCAGAACATGGCGGCACATGTTGTTCAACCCATGTTTGGGAGGTATCACCGTGGGAGGAGCCAGACAATCCCGAGACCGATTTTGACCTCACCCGTTCTGATCACACGCCCGAAAGAGGATGCGAAACGCCTCGCGCTGGCACTTGAGGCTTTGGGCCCTGATGTGCGCTGCATTCTCGCGCCCGTTATGGAGATCGTCGCGCTGCCTTTCGAATGTGTGGATCGGAATTTTGATCATCTTGTGCTCACATCTCGCCACGCTGTGTCAGCCGCGGCCCCCTTTCGAGGTGTGCCGACCTATTGCGTGGGAAAAGCCACGCGAGAGGCGGCGATGGCGCAGGGGCACGACGTTCGAGACGTCTTTTCCAACGCAGATGAACTGGTCGCAAACCTGTCGGCTCATGGCGCTGGTCATGCAATGCATTTGCATGGGCGCCATACGCGCGGTGAGATTGCAAAACGGCTGAGTTTGGCTGGATTAGAGACAAAATCCTGTATTGTATATGAGCAAAACCCACGACAATGGAGTGCGCCGGAGCGGCACGCGATTTTGGCGGAGGTGTCCCTCATCGTGCCTCTGTATTCGCCCAGATCGGCGTCGCTCACCGCAAAGCTGCTTGAGGATTTCAAAGGCGATTTGACCCTGATCGGCCTGTCCCAGGCCTGTCTCGATGCATGGGATGGTCCAAATCCCATGATAAGCCACTGCGTGGATCATCCCGATGGGGAAGCCATGCAGCAAGCCATTGCGTCGCAGCTGAGGGGATCACCGCTTGAGAGGGGCGATCACAGGGTCTAGGCTCTGATGATAAATGGAAGAATAGGTTCTGGATTCGAAAGGTGGATCACGTGTCAGGTGATAAGAAAACCCAGCAGGAAACTGTGAGTGACAAAACGGAACTCCCGCAGGATCAGGATGCTGTGACGACCGACGTTGCGGAGAATACGCCCGACGAAAAAGCAGAAGACGCCATCATCGAGGAAACCGAGACCACCGAGGAGGTGGAGGATATGCCGCAGGAGCCCAGTGAGGAGGCTGAAGCGGCAGAGATTTACACTGTTGGCGAGGTCTCAGAAGACAAGCCGGAGGAAACCCCCGAGGTCACACCCCCTGCCCCTGTCACCAAGGTCGTGAAGCGCGGAGGCTTTGTGCCTATGGTCTTGGGCGGGGTTGTCTGCGCCGCACTTGGCTATGCCGGCGCGCAGTTTCTCAAGCCGGAGGGCTGGCCTTTTCCCGGCGCAAATACCGAAGAGCTGACACAACAGATCACAGCTCTCGAAGGGCAAATCCAAGCCCTGGAGACGGTGGCGACGCAACGCGCAGAGGCGCAGCAAGCCGCGCTGGCCGATCTGGAAACCGAAATCGCGGCACAAGACAACAGTGCTCAATACGACACGCTCGCAGGGCAACTTGCGACATTCGAAGAGCGGATGACCCAAATCGAGGCCCGCCCCGTGGCTGAGGCGATCGTTTCTCCCGAAGCCACCGCAGCCTACGAGCGGCAGTTGGCGCAAATGCAAGATCTGCTCAATAGCGAGATCGCCCGATTGGAAGAGGCGAAAGAGCAATCCATCGCCGAAGAAACCGCTGCGCGGATTTCCACCGCAAAGGCCCGGCTTCAAACGTTGGTTGACGCGGGCGAGCCCTTTGATCAGGTGCTGGCCGAGATGAACACCGATGTTCCCGAGGTTTTGCAACAGGCGGCAGCGGAGGGCATCCCAAGCGTGACATCTCTTCAGGAGGGTTATTCCGAGGCGGCGCGTGACGCTTTGGTGGTCTCTTCGCGGGCGGCCTATGACGCGGGGGAACAAAGCTGGTTCCAAACTGCGCTGCAAACTCAAATCGGATTGCGGTCCACCAAACCGAAAGAGGGCGACGACGCGGATGCGATCCTGTCGCGCGCCGAGCAAGACGTGCGCGATGGCCTCTTTGCCAAGGCGATCACCACGCTCGGGGCGCTGCCCGAGGAAGGCAAAGCCGAGATGCAGGGGTGGATTGCAAACGCTCAAAAACGGGTGGATGTGATGACGGCCCTTGATGAATTTCTCGGTCAGTAAGAAAGGCGAAAAATATGCTCTGGTCCCTCGTGAAAATTGTTGTTTTCGTCATTCTCGTCGCGGCGCTGGCCTATGGCGGCACGGTTTTGATGGAAACCGAAGGCGGCGCGCAGATCGCTTTTGGCAGCTACGAAATCACCCTAACCCCGCTCAAGGCGGTACTGGCTCTGATCGCGCTGATCGTCGCGATTTATGTGGCACTGAAACTGCTTGGCCTTTTGGTTGCCGTCGCGCGGTTCCTGCTGGGCGATGAAACCGCAATCTCCCGCTATTTCGACCGCAATCGTGAGAAAAAGGGGATCGAAGCGGTGACGGACGGCATGATGGCGCTGGCCTCTGGCGACGGTCGTCTTGCGCTGGCCAAAGCGTCTAAGGCGGAGAAATATCTTCAGAAACCCGAGCTGACGAACCTTTTGAAAGCTCAGGCCGCGGTCATGAATGGCGATAAACTGACGGCTGAACGGGCCTTCAAACAGTTGGTGACCGACGAACGCACCCGGTTTGTGGGCGTTCAGGGCATCATGAAGCAAAAGCTCGAAGAGGGTGACACGGATACGGCGCTCAAATTGGCGGAGAAAGCCTTTGCTCTGAAGCCGAAACATGTCGAGACGCAGGACATTCTCCTCAGGCTACAGGCCGAAAAAGGTGATTGGTCTGCCGCGCGCTCTACGCTCTCGGCCAAGCTGAAACACGGCGCAATTCCGCGCGATGTGCACAAACGCCGCGACGCTGTGCTTGCGCTGTCGCAGGCGAAGGGCGTGTTCGAGAAAGGCGCCAGCATCGAGTCCCGAGAGGCGGCGATTGAAGCCAACAAAAAGTCCCCGGATTTGATCCCGGCGGCAGTGATGGCCTCCGACGAATATGTCGCGGAAGGCAAACAACGTCAGGCCGCGCGCGTGATCAAAAAGGCTTGGGAGGCTCAGCCCCACCCGGACCTTGCGGCCGCTTTCGCCCGGATTGAACCGAATGAGACGCCGGAGCAACGCATCAAACGCTTTGCCGCTTTGACCAAGGTGCACCCCGAGAACCCGGAAAGCCAAATGCTCGCTGCCGAGCTTTATATTGCCGCCGAAGATTTCCCTGCCGCACGTCGGGCGCTGGGCGATCTGGCGGAGATGAATCCGACGGCGCGCAGTCTCACCATTCTGGCTGCGATTGAGCGTGGCGAAGGCGCCGAGGATGTCGTGGTGCGAGGTTGGCTGACACGCGCGCTGACGGCGCCGCGTGGTCCGCAGTGGGTTTGTGACAATTGCCAGACGATCCATGCGGAATGGGCACCTGTCTGCGATCAATGCGGTGGCTTTGACACGCTGAGCTGGCGTAAACCGACTCACTCCGAGGTGGCCATGCCCGCAGGCACGGAAATGTTGCCGATGATCGTCGGCGCCATGCCGGAACCCGTGGTTGAGCCCGACGATTCCGATGAGGATGAGCTGGAAGAATCCGCCACAATGGTCGATGTGACCCCTGCGGATGAAAAGGAAACGGAAAAGGGTGCAAATTAGGGCTACACACCTCTGAAAGAGGGTGATAAAGACCCGTTCACGCCGAAAGCGCGCTTTCGGCAAAGGTGCCGGTGTAGCTCAGCTGGTAGAGCACGTCATTCGTAATGATGGGGTCGTAGGTTCGAGTCCTATCACCGGCACCATTTTTAATTGGCCTACTGTGCGGATCGCGATTTGAGGCCAGTTTCGGTTCGTGAATTCTCCTCTCATCTGCACCGCGATATTTCCGTAAAGGTCGCATTGTTGCCCAATGTGGTATTTGGCGCTCAGAGTCTGGCTATGAGGATACGTTTGCGGTTGTTCCCGCTTGGCGGAAATATCTTTTCAATTTTAGAAGTTAAGCTGGTGTTTATCCCTGACTGCTATCTCTGATTTCGGGTGAATAATGAGGTGGTGGTATGAGCGGCAAAGGCAACGCTCCGATTATCATCAAGAAAAAGAAAGTCATTGCAGGTGGCGGCCATCATGGCGGCGCCTGGAAAGTGGCCTATGCCGACTTCGTGACCGCGATGATGGCCTTCTTTCTCTTGATGTGGTTGTTGAATGCGACGACGGAAAAACAGCGCAAAGGGCTTGCGGATTATTTCAATCCGACCATCCCTGTGAACCGCATTTCTGGCGGTGGAGACGGGTCTTTCGGTGGGGATTCCGTGTTTACCGAGGAAACTCTGTCACAGAACGGGACAGGGGCGTCGAACACGCACAGTGCCAGCGACAGCGGTGCGGCGAAATCCGAAAATACGGAAGATGAGGACACCGCAGAGGCTCTTGAGGCAAAGGCTTTTGCAGAGGTGCAGGAGCTTTTGACGGCATTCAGTGGCGAAAGCATGGCCGCAGATGAGGCGATGCGTCATATCGTGACCCGTGTGACGGATGAAGGTTTGATCATCGAGCTGCACGATCTGGAAGATGAGCCGCTGTTTTCCGCGAAATCCTCAGAGCCCTCCGATGTGATGACGCTCTTGGTCGAGATGCTCTCCGAGGTCTTCAAAATCGTCCGCAATGACATCGCGGTGACGGGCTATGTTCGCTCCCAACCTCTTGTTGTTGCGGACAATCCGGTCTGGGATCTGTCGACCAAACGGGCCGATCAGGTGCGCCTCTTGTTGGAGCGGAACGGGACGCCGACCGCACGGATTCAGCGGGTGACGGGCTATGCGGATCGCAAACCTGCCGTTGGTAATCCGATGGCGGCGCGCAACAACCGGGTAGAGATCGTCTTGCTGAGAAAACAGATAAAGAAATAGATCGCATTTTAAGCGTTAGGGAGCCGTTAAGCCTCATTGTGCATGCTGAGATCAGTTTTTGGGTCTCAGCAGCAGAAAGGCGCTACCCCTATGTCGATTTCTTCCTCTCTCAATGCCGGTGTTGCCGGCCTTGCTGCAAACGCCACGCGGCTTGCTACGATTTCCGATAACATCGCCAACTCCGGGACATACGGCTACAAACGTGCCTCTACGGATTTCGAATCCTTCGTGATCTCGAACTCTGCAAACACTGGCACCTATACCGCAGGCGGCGTGCGCGCGAGTACGACTCGGATGATCGATGAGCAGGGCCCGCTGATTTCGACATCGAACGCGACCGATATTGCCGTGGCGGATGGGGGGTTCCTTCCGGTGACCACCGAAGTGTCGCTGGATGGCAATATGGGGGATCAACCCCTGATGATGACCACCACCGGATCGTTCCACACGGACGCGGACGGCATTTTGAAGACCTCTTCTGGCCTTGTTCTGCTGGGCTGGCCCGCCGAAGCAGATGGGTCCATCGCCACCTACGCGCGCGATACGATGACCGGGCTCGAACCCGTGGTCATCAATTCCAACCAGACGGCCGGTGACCCGACCACCAAGATCAACCTTGGTGTAAACCTGCCCGCAGAGGGGGCGACCACCGCATTGCCGGCTTCTGTTGAATATTTCGGCAACCTCGGCACCTCCGAGGCGCTGGACATCACTTTTACCCCTGATCTTGTCACGCCCAACAGCTGGACCATGACGATCACCGATTCCGCATCCGGTGGCGCGATTATCGGCGAATATGATCTCGTGTTCGATGATACGCGCGGCGCTGGCGGTACGCTTTCGACCGTGACGCCGACCGTCAACAACCCCGTGAGTGCTACCTATGATTCTGGGGCGGGCACTCTGGCTCTGACCGTCGCGGGTGGCCCGATTGAAATGACCATCGGGAAACCGGGCGACACCAATGGTCTCACCCAGCTGTCTGATGGGTTTGCGCCCACCTCGATCACCAAAGACGGTTCGCCCGTTGGTAACCTGACGTCGGTAGAGATCGACGATGGTGGCTATATCACGGCAACCTACGATACCGGCTTTACCCGCGTGATCTATCAAATCCCGCTGGTGGACGTTCCGAATCCCAATGGCCTGACCTCTCTGGGCAACCAAACCTATCAAGTGTCGCCGGATTCGGGCTCCTTCTTCCTGTGGGATGCGGGGGACGGTCCGACCGGAACGATCGAAGGCTTTGCGCGTGAAGGCTCTGCCACGGATGTGGCGGCCGAACTGACGGATCTGATCCAAACCCAACGTGCCTATTCGTCGAATGCGAAGGTGATCCAGACGGTCGATGAGATGCTGCAGGAGACGACGAATATCAAACGATAAGGCTTTGGTGACAGAATAGGAGGTTAGACATGAGTATCTCTTCGGCCCTTTCAAATGCCTTGAGTGGCTTGAATGCTGTGTCGCGCGCGGCGGATGTCGTGTCCTCCAACGTCGCCAACGCCATGACGGAAGGCTACGGCAAGCGGGAAATCGAGTTAACGTCCCAGCAATTGGGCAGATATGGCTCCGGCGTTTCAGTCGTCGGGGTCACCCGCTATCATGATCCTGTCGTCACGGGAGAGCGTCGGTATGCGGGTGCAGAAGCGGCACTCGAAAATACCCGGGCGGAGTTCTACGACTCCTACGCCGCAGCTATGGGCCAGGCCGATGAAAAGGACTCCATCTCCGGCCGGATCACCGGCCTTGAAACGGCTTTGATCGAAGCCGCCAGCCGCCCGGATTCCGAGGCTCGGCTGGCGACTGTTCTGGACGCGGCCAGCGATTTGGCAGCGCAAATCAACGATGCCTCCGACAGCATCATGGACACCCGTATGGCTGCGGATAAGGAAATCGCAAAGACCGTCGATTTCCTGAATTCCGCGCTGCAACAGGTTGTCGATCTCAATGTCGCGATCCAGAAACAGGTCACTCAGGGCTACGATGCCAATGGTCTCATGGATCAACGTCAAACCTTGGTGGATCAAATCTCTGAATTCATTCCCGTGAATGAAGTCGAAAAAGACAACGGGATGATTTCGCTTTACACCAACGGCGGCGCCTTTCTCGTCGATTCCAAAGCGGCAACACTTGGATTCACACAGACGCCGATCATCACGCCTGACATGACCGTTTCCAGCGGTGCCTTGTCGGGCCTGACGATCAACGGTCTCGACATGCCGACGAATACGGAAAAAGGCCCCATTGCGGGTGGTAAGCTCGCAGGCTTGTTCGAAGTTCGTGATGTTCTGGCGCCTCAGGCCCAAACAGAGCTGGACGCTCTCGCGCGTGATCTGATCGAACGGTTCCAAACCCCTGATGCGGATTCCACTCTGGCGATCGGCGATGCGGGCCTCTTTACCGATGGTGGTGTGGCCTTTGATGTTTTGAACGAGGAGGGCTTGGCTGGGCGCATTACCGTGAATGCTTTGGTCGACCCGGATCAGGGTGGCGATCTGTGGAAGCTTCGTGACGGGATTGGTGCCGTGGCAGAGGGCGATCAGGGGGATGCATCCATCCTGAATTCTCTGGCCAATGCGCTGCAAAAATCCCGTGTCGCGTCTTCGGGTGGCTTGACCGGTATTGAGCGTTCGGCGCTGGGATTTGCGGCGGATATGTATTCGCTCGCGGAAACCAACCAACTCAACGCGGCGGCGGATTTGACCTATGCCTCAGCCCGCCGCGACTCGCTTGAAGCTATTGAAATGGAAAATGGCGTGGACACAGATCAGGAGATGCAGCGGCTCCTCGTGATCGAACAAACCTATGCCGCGAATGCCAAGGTGATCTCGACGATTGAGGCGCTCATGGATCAGTTGATGGGGATTTGACGATGAGCACGATTTCTTTCGGTGATATGGCGTCGACACTTCGAAATATGCGCTTCACCACGCAGGCCAAACAAGATCTCGACCGGTATAATTACGAGGTTGCGAGCGGTGAAAAGCAAGACCTGTCTGCGGCAGTCTCCGGTGATTTTTCGCCCTTGGCGTCTATAGAACGCTCGCTCCGCACTTTGGGCTCCTATGACATTGCGATCCAGGAGGCGGACCTGTTCGCGACCGCACTTCAATCCAGTTTTGGGTCGATTTCTTCGCATGTTGAAGACCTCTCTTCCAGCCTGCTGACGGCCTCGACAAACGCTGATGCAACCAGTGTTTCAGTCGCTGCAAAAGATGCGCGAACCCGGTTTGACGCGGTCGTATCGACTTTGAATGCCCGGATCGGAGATCGGTCGCTTTTGAGTGGGGCAGCAACGGGGAAGACGGCGCTCATCACTGCTGATGATATGATGAGTGAGCTGATGACGGCGGTTGCCGGCGCCTTGACGGCCGCGGATGTGGAAACCATTGTCGACGACTGGTTCATGTCCAGTGGCGGTGGCTATGAGACTACGGCCTATCAAGGCTCTGCGAGTTCTTTGTCGCCATTTTCGCTTGGCGAGAACGAAAAGGTAAAACTGGATATCACCGCCGAAGACATGTCCATCCGCGAAACGCTCAAGGGCTTGGCTTTGGCCTCTCTTGTCGATGAGGGTGTTTTTGACGGTGAGGTCGGGACGCAAGCATCTCTGTTGCGCAGTGCTGGTGAAACCCTCATGGGCGCGCAAGCCGGTTTGGCCGATCTTCAGGCGCAGGTCGGCTCGATTGAAGCGCGTATCGAAGAGGCCAACCTGTCCAACAAGGCCATGACCTATTCCTATGAAACGGCGAAGTCGGCAATCATTTCGGCAGACCCCTATGAGGCTGCCTCCATGCTCACGCAGACCGAAACCCAACTCCAACTCATCTACACGCTGACCGCGCGTATGTCCCAACTCAGCCTTGCGGATTACATCTGATGTTCAAATTGCTCTCCTCTCTTCTTTTTGCGCTCCTGCTGGCTCTTCCCGCCGCAGCCAACCCCATTCGGATCAAGGATCTCGTCGAATTCGACGGGGTGCGCGGCAACGACATGGTCGGATATGGTCTCGTGGTCGGTTTGAACGGAACAGGCGACGGCATTCGAAATGCGCCGTTCACCGAAGAAATCATGTCCAGCATTTTGGAGCGCCTCGGCGTGAATGTGACGGGAGAGCAGTTTCGCCCCAAAAACGTCGCTGCCGTCTTTGTCACCGCGACCCTGCCGCCGTTTTCTCGGACAGGGGGCAAAATTGATGTCACGGTTTCGGCGATTGGGGATGCGAAGAGCCTTTTGGGGGGCACGCTGATCATGACGCCGCTCAATGCTCCGGATGGCCAGATTTATGCCGTCGCCCAAGGCACTGTCATCGCCGGTGGTGCCTCTGCCGAGGGAGCTGGTGCTTCTGTGGTGCAAGGCGTGCCGACGTCTGGCGTCATTCCTTCTGGTGCACGCGTCGAGCGTGAAATCGATTTTGATTTCACGCAGCTCAAATCTGTGCGCTTGGCGCTGCGAAATCCCGACTTTACGACGGCAGAGCGGATCGAAGATGCGATCAATCAGGATTTTGGCCGTGTGGTGTCTCGTATGCTCGACGCAGGTACGGTGGTTTTGGACATCAAGGCGACCAAAGAACTGTCCCCCGCGCATGCTCTGGGACGCGTGGAAAACATTTCGGTGCAGCCGGAGCGAAAAGCGCGGGTTGTGGTGGATCAGAGATCCGGCACGATCGTGATGGGTGAAGATGTGCGGATTTCCCGTGTGGCCGTTAGTCAGGGCAACCTGACCCTGCGTATCCAGGAAGAACCGCTTGTGGTGCAGCCCAATCCCTTCTCCGACGGTGGTACTGTGGTCGTCCCCAGAACGCAGGCCTCTATTCAAGAAGAGCCTGGCATCGGGTTGGCGGAAATCAATGAGGGCACCTCTCTGTCTGAGGTGATCGCAGGCCTGAACGCGCTGGGCGTGTCGCCGCGTGACATGATCGATATTCTGAAAAGCATCAAGGCGGCCGGAGCCCTGCATGCAGAGTTCCTGGTGCGGTAACGCGCACCGGGGCAGAAGCGGAAAAGCTGTGCCGCAGTCGAGAGCCTCACAAGCTGTCACACAGCCAAGGTCAGAAACTAAAAACGCGCCCCGTCATGGAGCGCGTTTTTTATTGATCTCTTTGGAAGTCTTCTTGTCAGAAGTAGCTACGAACGAGGGCACTGGAGATCAAAGCCCAACCATCGGAGACGACGAAAAAGGCGAGCTTGAAGGGCAGGGATACAATGGCCGGCGGGACCATCATCATCCCCATGGACATCAGAATGGCCGAAACGACGAGGTCGATAATGAGAAACGGCAGGAAGATCAGAAAGCCGATCTGAAAGGCGCGTTCGACTTCGGAGAGCAGAAAGGACGGAACCAAAATGGAAAGCGGTGCATCGCGGGTGACGCCGTTCACGTCGCTGATATCCGTGCGAAGCTCTTGAAGCTGTTGGAAGGTATCGGGATCAATGCGGTTGGACATAAAGCCGCGAAAGGGATCGATCGAAAGCTGGAATGCCTGCTCGAGAGGGATGTCGCCGTTCACATAAGGCTGAACTCCGATGGTCCAGCTTTCTGTGAAAACCGGTTCCATCACGAAATAGGTCAGAAACATCGCCAAGCTGATCATCAGCATGTTCGGCGGCGACTGTTGCAGACCGATCGCCTGACGCAGGATCGAGAGAACGGTCACGATGAAGGGGAAACAGGTCAGTGTGACGGCAATCCCGGGAACGATACTCAGGACCGTGACCAGCAGCAAAAGCTGAATGGATCGGGTGGCCAGTGAACCGTCGTCACCAAGATCAAGCGTGATGGCCTGTGCGCTGGCGGTTTCCCCGATCAATAGAAAACTGATTGCCAGCAAAAACAGAGGTGCAGAAAGCCGCATGAGTGCTCACAATCCGTTTTTCAGATCGGCAACCTCGATGAGGCGCACGGCCAATTGACCGGCTTGCCCGCCCTCCAGCTCCTGCAATTCGCCACGCGCAATCAGTTTGTCACCGACATAAAGCTCAACGGGATCCTCGATATTGCGATCCAGAGGGAGAATGCTGTCGCTTTGCAGTTTCAGCAAATCCTTCACGAGCGGTCTGGCTTTGCCGACGGAAATTGTGATCTCGATGGGAACCTGAGAAAACGGGTTCGCGGCAGTGTCTTCAGTCTGTTCAACCATGTTTCATGGCCTCCTCATTCAGGGCATAGACCGCATTGATGGCCTTGCCGATTTTTTCAACGGCAGCATCCATATCGATCTTTTTCTCAAGCTCGCCCATGCGCAGATACACCTGACCTTCGGCGAGACTTGGTTCTTCAATGATGTCCAATGGAATGGTTAACGAGTCGTCAATGAGACGCTGAATTGCCGGGCGTGATGCAGGAGAAACAACAATTTGTATCGGCGCATCCGAGGCATCTTCGGCCATTGGCAAAAGCTCTTCGAGAATGGTCTGGCCCAGCGTTTCGTTGACGAGATTGGGTAGGACCTTGCTCACCATTTCTGTCAAAAGCGGCTCAAGCGCCTTCATGACATGCGAACGGGCCTCATGAAATGTGAAGCCCAAATCCTGAAGGTTGCGGGCAAATTCGGCCCCGATTCTCGACTGATCTTCGCCCTCGGCCCGCGTCGCATCATCCCAACCTGCTTTGTACCCCTGCTCATAGGCGGCCATACGGCTGGCCTCGATTTCTTCCTCCGAAGGTCCAGCGGGCGGAGCGGGTTGCGGCGGGACATCCTGAGCTTTTTGGGCTTTCGGTTTCGGTTTGGGGGCTGCCCCAAAGTCCTCAAGCGGGAATAAAGAGGTCATCACGCCGTCTCCTCAGTGTCTTCCATCCAGCCACGCAGAATCTCGACCGTTTCATCCTGACGGTCTTCGATAAGCTTTCTGAGGCGTTTCACCGGATCGCTCGGCATTCCGATCTCATCGTCCCCGAAATCGAAATCGGAGACGACGCCCATCGTCGGCAATTCGAAACCGCCATCGGAAATTTCACCGGTCAAAGCGGGCGCGGTTGGCCGTGGAAGGTCGGGTACAGGGATCGTGGCGGGCATATTCTCAGACATATTTTCGATAGAGGCATCGACCGGCGCAGGGAGGCCGATGGACGGCTTGGCCAAGATCGGCCGCAGGACAAAGAGGCCGAGAATAAGGGAGACGACAGCCAGCACCGCCAGCTGAATGATGGACATCAGATCGATGCTCATCGCGGACATGAGAGAGCTTTGCGCCTCAGTGCCCTCAACGAGAACAGGCTCAAACTCCATGGTTTTGAGCGTAATCTGATCACCCCGTTCCTCATTGTACCCGATGGCGGACGCCACCAGATCGCGCAGAGCCTCAAGCTCTTCGGCGCTTCTCGGAGCCCAGGTTACTTCTTCGGTGTCCGGGTTAACCGTTCGGAGACCATCGACCAAAACGGCCACAGTCAGGCGTTTGATTGCACCGGGACCGCGTTGAATTTCACGACGGGTTTCGGACACTTCGTAATTCACGCGTTCGCGCGTTTCACTGTTGTTCGAACTCGAATCACGTCCTGTCGCACCCGCACCATCGGGCAGATTGGAGGCCACAGTGACAGATCCACCCCCGCTATCTTGCGAAGAGGTGCTGCGTTCTTCGGTTTCCGAACTGATCGCGACTCGGCTTTCCGGATCGAAATGGCGTTCGACGATGGATTCCTGATCCGTTTCTGTTTCTACTGACACTTCGACAACAGCCTTGCCGACACCGACCCGGGCTTCGAGCAGGCGCTGCACATTCTGACGCATTTCATCTGCGCGATCTGTGCTGACGCTCGTGCCCGTCGCTGGATCATCACCGCTCACAACGACGCCCGTGCGGCCATCAATAATCGAGACGTTTTCAGGCGAAAGACCGGCGACGGCGGAGGAGACCAAATACCGAAACGCTTTGGCTTGTTCGGCAGAAATCGCACCGCTGTTGGCGGTCACGGTCACGGAAGCAGACGCGGCGATTTCGCGTTTGAAGGGTTGAGATGATGGATTGGCGATGTGGATGCGCGCTGTTCTAATCTGTTGAGAAGACACGATTGTGCGTGCAATTTCACCCTCTTTGGCCCGCCAGTAGGCGGCATCGAACATCTGTGACGTCGTGCCGAAACCGGAAAGAGAATCAAGCAACTCATAGCCACCCGTAGAATTCGCAGGCAGTCCTTCTGAGGCCAAAGTCATGCGCAATTCATCGCGGGCATCGGCAGGCACGAAAATTGCACCGCCGCGAATCTCATAGGCGACGCCTTGCGCCTCAAGCGACTGAACAACTTCACCCGCGGCACTGGTTTCCAGCCCGGAATATAGAAGCGACATGGAGGGTTTTGTCGCCATGCGTGACAAGCCAATGATCGCAGCAAACATCAGCACAGTTGCACCGACGACGATGATGCGACGTTTGGGATCTAAATTGGACCACACAGAAAGAATCTGTTGCAAGACGACACTCCTTGAATGTGCGGGCTTCTGCCCCCGCCTGTTCTTAGAAATGTCCGATCAGCCTTAACAATCGGTTAGCTACCTTCGGGATAAAACAGATTCGGAACAAAAAATTCTGGATGGACCCATGGCTGAAGAAGAACAGCTTGAAGAAGAACCGAAGAAAAAATCGAAACTCCCTCTGATCTTGGGGGTGGTCTTGATGTTGGTTCTGGGCGGCGGCGGTTTTTTTGCCGTCTATTCGGGCATGCTCTTTGCGCCCGAAACGGAGCACGTGGATGAAGACCTCGCGGCTCTCGACGAAGAACCGATGGCACCTCTGCCAAGCGTGGCCTTCGTGTCCGTAGAGCCGCTGATCGTCAACTTGATTGATACGACGGGCCGTGGGCGGCATTTGCGGTTTCAGGCGCAACTCGAAGTGCCGCTGCAATATGAGCAGGAGGTGATCACCTTGCTGCCACGCGTCATGGATGTGCTGAACGGCTATCTGAGGGCGGTCGATGTGGCGGAATTGGAAAACCCATCTGCTCTTGTGCGTTTGCGCGCGCAGATATTGAGACGTCTTCAAATCGTGGCCGGGGAGGGCCGCGTCAAGGACGTGCTCATCATGGAATTTGTTATAAATTGAGGGCCCGGAAATGGAACTGATCGCAGATATCCTCATGATTGCCGGAACGTTGGCTGTCGCTGTCTATTGCGTGGTCCTGGCGCGCCGTTTGAGCCGCTTTACGGATCTGGAAAAAGGCGTCGGTGGTGCCATTGCCGTGCTGTCCGCGCAGGTCGATGACATGACGAAAACATTGACGAAGGCGCAGAAAACAGCGGGGATGTCCGCTGCGAAATTGGAGGATCTGACTCAGAGGGCCGAAGATGTATCGCGCCGTATGGAGCTTTTGATTGCCTCCATGCATGACCTGCCATCCGCCCCTGAGCCGGTCAAGCCCAATCCGAAAGCAGAAGCGGAATGGCGGGAAACCAAAGAGGAGCCTGAAGGCGAAACCTTGTTTCTCAGCCAGAGACGTCGCGTGGAGGCTGCACAATGACAAAGGCAAAAAAATCCCCAAAGGTTCAGCCTAAAACCAAAGTGAAACGCCGACTTCGTTCGGGTCGCGGCGCACTTTGGGTGCTTGCAATGATATTTGTCGCCTCCGCAGCCATTCGTTTGGTGTCAGGAACAGGTGCGGCGATTGCCCGCGAAATGTCCGAGCTTTCGCATACAGAAACTGCTGAGAACCTGGGGCAGTCATCGGAAATTTGTCAAACCGATGAGGAATCTGCAGCGCTGATCGCAGCTCTTTTGAAGCGCGAAAGAGACGTCGAAGAAAAAGAGCTCATGATCGCGCAAAAGATGAAGTCGATCGAGTTGGCGCGCGCAGAAGTGTTGGAAAACCTGTCTGCCTTGGAGGATGCGGAAGCGCGGCTTCAAGCCACGATGACGCGCTCACAAACGGCGTCGGAAGACGATTTGTCAAAGCTGACGGCGGTCTACGAATCGATGAAACCGAAAGAAGCGGCGGCTCTCTTCGAGGCGATGTCGCCCGATTTTGCCGCAGGTTTTCTTGGAAGAATGCGTTCTGATGCTGCTGGGGCGATCATGGCGGGTTTGAAGCCTGAAACAGCCTATACAATCTCGGTTATTTTGGCCGGTCGAAATGCAAAAGCGCCGAGTGAATAGGCCGTTTGGCAAACTTTCTTAAGAGGTTTGTGACAGGTTGAGCCTGTTTGAACCGAAGACATAAGGACATGAGAACATGATCGGTATCGTTGGAATTCTGCTGATCTTCATTATGGTGTTCGGCGGCTATATTGCCGCTGGCGGTAAGCTCGGTATCATTTTGAAATCTCTGCCTTTTGAGTTCATGATGATTGGCGGAGCGGCGGCTGGTGCTTTCGTGATCTCGAACGATATGTCGGGGATCAAGCACACGCTCAAAGATATCGGCAAGGTCTTCAAAGGTCCAAAGTGGAAACCGGAAGACTATAAGGATTTGCTATGCCTTCTTTTCGAATTGATCCGCTTGGCCAGGCAAAATCCGGTCGGGCTCGAGGAACATATCGAAGCACCTGAAAACTCATCTATATTCACGAAATACCCCAAAATCCTTGCGGATAAGGAAGCAATTGCCTTGACCTGTGACACGCTGCGGTCTGCGTCCATGAATTACGATGATCCGCATCAGGTCGAAGAGGTTTTGGAAAAGCGACTGGAAGCCAATATGCATCATGCGTTGCATTCATCGCACGCTATGGCCGCTGTTGGTGACGGTTTGCCTGCGCTTGGCATTGTGGCCGCTGTTTTGGGGGTGATCAAAACGATGGCTTCGATTGACCAGCCTCCAGAAATTCTTGGTAAAATGATCGGCGGTGCTCTCGTTGGGACCTTTTTGGGCGTGTTTCTTGCCTACGGGATCGTGGGTCCTTTTGCTGGCAAGATGAAGGATGTCATTGAGGAAGATGGGCATTTCTATCAGCTCATCCGAGAAGTTCTCGTGGCCAACCTGCACAATCATGCAACGAACATCTGCATCGAAGTCGGGCGTCAAAACACGCCTGGTCACTATAGACCGAGTTTCTCTGATTTGGAGGAAGCACTCAAAGAGGTGAAATCGGAGGCCGCATGACCCGAATTCTTGGCTTGATCTTGGGTTTTGTCGTTTTGCCGTATGGTTTGCTGGCAGAAGTCATTGACGTGCGCTCTGGGGAGCATTCCGGTTTTTCGCGACTTGTGATGCAATTTCCCTCTGAGGTCAGTTGGGAATTCGGTCGTTCAGGCGGGCAGTATGAATTTCGAACCGAGTCGGCAGATTTTACATTTCAGACGGGCGAAGTTTTCCAAAAAATTCCGCGTGATCGTATCAAGGATATCGAGGTTGGCCCAGGCTATGTGAGGTTAACTACTCCTGAAAATGTTCATGCAGACGTGTTTGAATTGCGTGCTGGCCGTCTTGTGATTGACGTTAAAGACGGCGCGCCATCGACCGTGTCTGAGTTCGAGGCTGATCTCAGTTCTGAACCAAACACTGACGTTTCCGTCACGGAACCTGCACGTGTAGAGGAAACTCTGCCAGAAACGGAAAATCAGGCTGCGACAAAAGACACATTGGCCTCAAGCGATGGCGATGACCGATTCTCGTCTGTGAACGATGATTGGATTGTTGAAAATGATCCGGTGGAACTTCCGATCATTATGTCTAAAACGGCCGAGCAAGATAATGCCCACAATACCTCTGCAAGCGCATTCATCGATTCCCTCGATCAACAAATGGAGATCAAGTCAGAGCGCGTCGATGAGTTGGAGCGACAGTTGCTTGAACAGATTGGGCGCGCTGTTTCGCAGGGACTTCTGGAGCCGGATGTGTCCGAAACCGAAAAAGTGGTCGAGGAAACGCGTTCCTATCATGAGGGGCAAGAGACACCGACACAGGTTACAGAAAAGGCTGAGACCGCCACAGAGGAGCCGGTGCAAGCGCGTTCCCATATTCGTATTCAGTCCTCAATCGATCGAGAGCAAAATAACCAATCTGGACAAAATTTGACTGATGGACATGGCACAGTCTGTCTGGACAACACACTTGTGCAAATCATTGACTGGGGGCAGCCCTTAGAGGAGGGGTTAGATCTACCAGAAAGGCGCGCTGCTGCGATTGGAGAATTTGATCTCCCGAACCCTGATGGTGTGAAGCGCCTGGCGCAATATTACCTCTACCTCACGTTCGGTGCGGAAGCAAAATCGGTCCTGAAAGATTTTGGCGTGACCGTTGAGGGCCATGACATTCTTTCTGCAATGGCTGACATCATGGACCAGGGATATACAGATGCTCCAGGACGCCTGGACAAGCAGTTTGGTTGTAATGGTGCGGTCGCTTTCTGGTCTGTGATCGCAAAGAAAGACTTTAATACTTGGGAGACCTATAATCTGGATAGCGTCCTGTCGACATTTTCGGCGCTTCCGATTCATCTCCGCCGCCATCTTGGGCCATCTTTGTCAGAGCGCTTTATGGCGATCAATGACATGGACAGCGCCAAATATATCCAAAATGCAATCTTGCGAACGGAAGGCGATCACGGCGATGCCTTTGACCTTCTAGATGCAGAGCTTGAACTGGCTGACGGCAATCTGGATGAAGGGGTCCAGAAGCTCGAAAATATTGTTGATGAAAATGGAGATACAGCTCCAGAAGCCTTGGTCGAGCTCATTTTGACCAAGGCCGCAGGAGGTGCAAAAATCGACCAAAGATTGGCTGAGAATGCGGAAGCACTGGCCGTAGAATTTCGCGGGAATTCCTACGAAGGCACATTACAAAATGCAGCCCTTCTCGCCCGAATTTATTCGGGAGGGGCCGATATTGCTCTGCGGCAAGTCTTGGCATTGAAGCCGGAGCATAAATTCACCGATGATCAAAAAAATGACCTTGTATCACGGGCGTTGGAAGAATTGGCGCGCCAAGCGGATGATACAACCTTTTTGAAAGTCATCCTTGCTCATCGTGACGCAATTCTGACCGAGAAACTTACAAATACAGCGCGCGTTGAGGTGTCTGAGCGTTTGCTGGAGATGGGTTTTTTTGATCTGACTTTGGATTTTATGGCCGGGTATTCTGAACAAGATGAGGATGCGCCGAAATTGATCTTGGCAAAGGCTTTTCTGGGGATGGGAGAGGCGGAGGCCGCACTCAGATATGCGACTCAGGTTGAAGGTGAAGAGGCGAGAAATATTGCTGCCAAAGCGTATTTTCATTTGAATGATCCTGAAAGCGCTGCACGCGTTTTGGGGGACAATCCGTCCAATCCTGAGCGAGATGCTTTTTCTATAATGGCGGAGGACTGGGAGAGTTTGGGACAATCCCAAAAGGCCGGAATGTCCGAGTTTGCAGATGTCATGAGCCGGCCAATAGACATGGCCGACGAAAATAATGGGGTTGCGCCAACTTTATCGTCTGTCGAAGACATGCTTTCGTCCAGTCGTGAGACACGCAGTGTGCTTGAGTCCATGCTAAACTGAAGTGCTGACTGTGGTTGGCGTCAACACTTTGTAAACCACGTCTGCCGTATTCTCGAGTTGCAGCAAGGAATGCGGCGAGTGAGAGAATGCGTATCATAAAGCTTAAAATTTTCATGTTAGCCGCTCTCTGTTTGCGCGTGAGGGCATCATGAATTTCAATATTTCAAGTCTTTTCAAACCAACAATCTTGCTCGCGCTGGCACTGATGGTTGTGATCGTCATGATGGTCTTGCCCGTGCCCTCATGGGTGTTGGACCTCGGTTTGGCGGCGAGCTTTGCGCTCGCGATCCTGATCTTTACCGTGACGCTCTTCATTGAGAGACCTTTGGATTTTTCGGCCTTCCCGACCATCCTCCTCGCCAGCCTCATGTTGCGCCTGTCTTTGAATGTGTCCTCAACGAAACTCATCATCGGACAGGGTCACACAGGTACATCTGCCGCAGGCAATGTGATCGAGGGCTTTGCAAGTTTTGTGATGAGCGGCTCCGTCCTCTTGGGGTTGGTGGTCTTCACGGTTCTCCTCATTGTGAACTTCATGGTGATCACCAAAGGTGCCGGGCGCATGGCAGAAGTCGGCGCGCGTTTTGCCTTGGACGGGATGCCTGGACGACAACTTGCCATTGATGCGGACCTTTCGGCTGGCGCGATCACACATGAAGAAGCCAAACAGCGGCGAGAACAAGAACTGGCGGAAACCACGTTTTTCGGGTCTTTGGACGGTGCTTCCAAATTCGTAAAAGGGGATGCCGTCGCAGGGCTTCTGATCACTCTGATGAACATCGTCATGGGGTTGGTGATCGGAATTGCGGTTCACGGTATGCCCTTGGGCAAAGCTTTCGAAACATATGCAATTCTGACCGTGGGCGACGGTTTGGTCAGCCAGATTCCTTCTGTGATCATCTCCATCGCAGCGGCGCTGTTGCTTGCGAAAGGCGGAACCAGCGGATCCGCAGACCTTGCCCTGTTTCGACAGCTGGGAAAATATCCTCCCGCGCTTTACACAGTTGCTCTTTTGATGGCGCTCTTTGCATTCGTGCCGGGGCTGCCGTTCATTCCATTTATCGGCGGCGCAATCGCCCTTGCCGCCAGTGCCTATTTCGTCTCCCGCAAGAACGAAGAGGAAAAGAAAGAGCAAGAAAAGAAAGAAGCCGCTGAGCCGCGTCCCAAAGAAGAACGCGAATCCATGGGGGATGTGCTCGATCTGGACGATATTCATGTCGAATTCGCGCCCGATCTCGTGGCCATGGTTCTGGATCAGCAAACCGGTCTGGATGCGCGTATTGCCAATATGCGCAACCATGTGGCCAGCGTTTTTGGCCTTATCCTGCCGGAAATTCGGCTGACCGATGATCCCAGTTTGCCATCGGGCACATATGTCGTCCGCATACAAGGAGTCGAACAGGCCAAGGACCGTTTGCGCAAGGATAAGGTTCTGGCGCTGGTGTCGGGCGATGCCTCCACGCTGCCGTTGGGTGAGGACGTATCCGAACCTGTTTACGGCGCACCCGCGCGGTGGATTGATCCCTCGAAAAAAGAGGATGCGGCTTTGATGGGGTCCACGGTCGTCGGTGCCACCGAAGTGCTTGCGACGCATTTGCTCGAGGTGATCAAACGCAATTTTCCACGCTTGTTGACAATGAAATCCTTGCGGCGACTGCTCGATGAGATGACCAATCTGACGGACAAATCCAGAGCCGAAGCCAATCAAAAACTTCTCAACGAGCTTATCCCCGATCGTGTTCCTATGGACCTCTTGCTCTCCGTATTGCGTCTACTGTTGGAGGAGCGCGTTTCCATTCGCAACATGGCGCTGATCCTCGAATCCATTTCCGAGGCGCGCGGTTCCCATGCGAATGCCGAGTCGATTTGCGAACATGTGCGTCAAAGGCTGGGCTTTCAGCTCATCTCCGAAATCAAGCGCGATGACGGAACGCTGCCTTTGTTGCAATTGTCACCGGAATGGGAGGAACGATTCACGACCTATCAAATCGATGGCGAGAGAGGGCATTCCGACATCGCTCTGCCTCCGGACCAGTTCAACAAGCTTGCCAAGACCATGGCGGATAAAATTGCCAAGGCCGGGGAAAGCGGGATTTATCCCGGCATCGTGACCTCAACGCGCAGGCGTCGTTTCCTTCGTACGGTCCTGTCCGCCCAAGGCATCCAAAACCCCGTCTATTCTTTTGAAGAGATTGGCACAGATGCGAAACCGTCTCTGGTTGGATTGGTGCCGGCATGACCGAAAGCCTCGCAGAACTCCTTGAGCTGAGCCAAGCGGGGTTGTTGGCTGCGTTTCTCGTCTTTCTTCGCGTGGGCGCGATGATGGCCGTCGTGCCCGCATTCGGAGAGCAATCCATCCCCGAGCGCGTGCGTCTTGTTTTGGCGATTGCCTTCACGGCCATCGTTTTTCCTGCCGTCGTCCCGGACATACAGCATCTCACCGCGTCGCCACAAAGTCTCGCGCGCGCCGTTGCAACCGAGGTGATCTCCGGCCTGTTGCTGGGATTGATCCTCAGGCTCTTCGTCATGGTGTTGCAAATCGCGGGGACGATGGTGGCGCAATCCACGTCGCTGTCACAAATTTTCGGCGGGGATGCGGTCGAGGCACAACCTGCCATTGGCCACCTGTTCTTCGTGGCCGGCCTCGCGCTTGCGGTGATGCTCGGATTGCATGTGCGCATCGCAGAAATTCTGATTTTGTCCTATCGGTATTTTCCCGCGGGCCAGTTCCTTCCGCCACAAGATGTCATGATGTGGGGCGTGGATCACATTTCCAAAGCCTTCGCTCTCTCGTTCAGTTTGGCCGCGCCCTTCGTCATTGCGTCCCTCATCTACAACGTGGCGCTCGGTGTCATTAACCGTGCGATGCCGTCTCTCATGGTGGCGTTCGTCGGTGCCCCGGCGATCACTTTGGGCGGGCTGTTGCTTCTCTTTGCCACAACGCCGATCCTGCTTGAGATCTGGCAAGCGGGTTTTGCCCAGCTGCTCCTCAACCCGTTCGAGGCCCGCTGATGGCTGAGGGAGATGATGACGACGACAAGCAATATGAGCCGTCACAAAAGCGACTCGATGACGCGCGCAAAAAGGGCGAGATACCCCGCTCCAACGATCTGACGACGGCGGCGGCCTATTTCGGCTTTATTGCGGCTGCCGTTTCACTGGGTGCGGGCAGCCTTCAGAAAATGGGGACCGCCCTTCAATCCATGCTCGGAAATGCCGATTTGAATGCTGAGGCATGGTTCAGTGGGTCCGGAAAACCCTGGACCATGGGGGTGATGCAGGAGATTGGAGCCGGGCTTTTACCATGGTTCGCCGTGCCTGCCGTCTTGGCGCTTTTGGTCATTTTTGCGACGAGGTCTCTGATTTTCGCCCCGAGCAAGATCGAACCGAAACTGTCGAAAATTTCTCCGCTCTCGAACGCGAAAAACAAATTTGGCCGATCCGGGCTTTTTGAATTTGCCAAAAGCTTTTTCAAACTGTCGATCTATTCCGTGGTTTTGGGCGTCTATCTCTACACCAAACTCCCGCTCATCATGTCCACGATGTCCCTGAGCCCCGGGATCGTTGCGGCAACTTTGGCCGAATTGACGGTCGGATTTATGGTCATCGTGTTGATGATTTCGCTGTTGATTGGCGGCGTCGATTACCTGTTTCAGTACAGCGAGCATATGCGCAAACATCGGATGTCGCGCAAGGAATTGACGGATGAGGCGAAAGAGCAAGAGGGTGATCCGCATTTCAAAATGAAACGCCGGCAAAAAGGCGTTGAGATCGTGATGAACCAGATGCTGGCGGAAGTGCCAAAAGCAGATGTGGTGATCGTGAACCCGACGCATTATGCGGTCGCGCTGAAATGGGATCGCATGACAGGCGGTGCGCCGATCTGTGTCGCCAAGGGTGTCGATGAGATTGCCGCGCGCATTCGTGAGGCGGCCAATGAAAACGGCGTGCCGATTCATCGCGATCCGCCCACCGCGCGGGCACTTTACGCAACGGTCGAGATTGGCGAGCAAATCCTGCCCGAACATTACCGCGCCGTCGCGGCCTCCATCCGATTTGCCGAAAAAATGCGTCAGAAAATGAAAGCGCAGTTCGGACGATGACGGTGAAAAAGCAGCTGGAAAATCTGAAACGCTTGCAAGAGGTCGCCGAGCTTTCTCTGAACGCAGAGCTAGCGAAGCTGTCTGAGATCAAACGAGAAGAGCAGCCCTTGCGGCTTAGGCTGGCTGAGCTTGAAGCCAGTCGCAAGCAGCGTGCGGAATGCGTCGGGGGGGCGATTGATTTCGACATGGCCAGTTTGATGGGCGTGGATGGTGCCTGGGACAGGTGGGCAGCAAAGCAACAGCGGAAGCTCATGCAAGAGCTCGCGAAGGTGGCGGAACGTCGTGAGATGCAGCTCGAACGCACGCGCAAGGCATTCGGCAAAAAAGATGCGCTCGGCAAATTGGCCGAGCGCATTGATAAATCTCTTTAAAGTGTCTCAGTCGATGTCCTGACGGACGATATCGATCACAAGCACATCGTTGATGTCCGGCCCAATGGTTTTTTGCGCAACTTCCAAAAGCGCATGCCGCAGAGCGTTCATCGTGCTGCTGTCAGTGAAGGCACCTTTGAACCCGCCGGTGTTGGCGTGATCGAACAGCACCTGAAGAAACGCATCCCGAAGTTTTGGTTCACGCGCATAAATCGTCTCGCGCGTGCCGGTTCTGGCCTCCAGGCTGAGCGACAGAACAACCATGGCGACCACGCGTCCCCCTTCGAGATCAGGGATCACGAATTGGTTGTTCAATTTCACATACTCGAAGGCGGCATTTTCCTCGTCGGCATGGCCTTCGTCACCATGGGCGTCTGCTTGCGGATGGTTCGGATCGGTTGCACCAACATCGCCACAGGGATCAATCTGGACGATTTCGGGGGCGGGCCGAAGCATTAGCCCTCCACCGACGCCGGCACCAAGACCGACAAGCGCCAATAGAATGGGGAGGAGTTTCTTAATCACGTGATCCTCCCGTCAGAATGGCAAGACGATATCGGCAACCTGCTGGCCGTATCGAGGTTGTTGCATCTGTGTGATCTGACCACGGCCACCGTAGGAAATACGTGCGGAGGCGATCTTGTCATAGGTGATTTCATTTTGCCGGGAGATGTCCTCCGGTCGGACATAGCCTTCGACCAGAAGTTCACGAATTTCGTAGTTCACCCGCACTTCCTGGGTGCCCTGAATATGCAAAACACCGTTTGGGAGCACATCGACAATCGTCGCGGCGACCATCAACTGAAGCTTTTCATTGCGCTTGACGCTGCCATTTCCCGACGAGGACGAGTTGGAATTGGTGCCCACGGCAGACCCCATGCTTGCACCATCCGGGAGCACTTCATTGATCCGCTCCGGAAGGCCAAACAGCGAGGAAATTCCCATGGTTTCAGAACCCGAGCGACCGCGATTGGAGGTGTTCGACATTTCGGCGCTGTCATCAATCTCGATCACGACCGTCAAAATGTCGCCCCGTTCAATGGCGCGACGATCCCCCAGCAAAGATTGGCGAGAGGCGTTCCAAAGCGACGCGCCATCGGCCGGGCTACGGGGCGCGATTTGATCGGGCAGGGACGGATTGCGCATCGCGGCGGTTTCCGAGGAGCTTTCAA
The DNA here is from genome assembly GCF_020524585.1 of Celeribacter naphthalenivorans. Lineage (GTDB taxonomy): Bacteria > Pseudomonadota > Alphaproteobacteria > Rhodobacterales > Rhodobacteraceae > Celeribacter > Celeribacter naphthalenivorans. Next base: position 272,099 of record NZ_JAIVLK010000003.1, on the reverse strand, counting down.
TCGGGGTGAATTCGGGAAGACGACCGACTTCTTTGAGATCGGAGCACGCCGACAGAGCGAGGAAAGCGGGCAGGAGAAGATGAAGACGCATGGCATAAGTCCTGATTAATGTGCGGCAATGCCGCCGACATGGATGGATCCATCTGGCGCGACGACGCCAGAAACGGTTGTTCTTGAAGAAAGATTCATGACGCGCACCACTTCGCCCACGGAGGCGCGGCTCATGGCGCGACCATCGGCGGAGATGGTCAGCCCGCCGTGATTGTAGATAAGGGGCACGATTTGGTTGCGGTCGATGATGGCGGCGGGTCCGATATCAGCCTGTGAAATCGGGCGGCCTGTGTAGAGCATGACCCGCGCTTCCAAACCGATAGCCTCGTCAATCGTGGCGATGGCGCCGGGCACATTGCCGTCGATCATGGCGAGATCGGCGGCGGTCAGAATGGTCTGCGCACGAATGGTCCGCGCCGCGACGACGGTTTCTGCGCTTGCGGGGAGCGTGAGCCAGAGGGTGGCGATTATGAGGGAAAATCTGATCATCGGATTTGCGTGGTGGCAGAGAGCATCTGGTCGGCGGCGGTGATGACTTTGGCATTCAACTCATAGCCACGCTGGGCCTCGATCAGCTCGGTCACCTCGCGCACGGCATCGACGGAGCTGTCCTCAAGATAGCCCTGCCGCAACGTACCAAGCCCATCGACGCCGGGGGTGGAGACATTCGCGGGACCCGAGGCTTCGGTTTCCAGAAACAGGTTGGACCCAATGGCCTCCAGACCCTTGGCGTTCGAAAACCCGGCCATGGTGAACTGCCCCAAGAGTTCGGCCTCGACTGAGTCGTTGAAATAGGCGTAGACCTCGCCGTCGGCATTGATCGAAATGGCGCGCGCATCGTCCGGGATCGTGATGTCAGGCACCACGGGATGCCCATCCGAGGTGACGATCAGACCATCGGCAGAGCGTTTCAGCCCACCATCTCGCGTATAAGCGGATTGGCCGGAGGGCAGGGTCACTTCGAGGTAACCGAGACCTTCGATGGCGACATCAAGATCGCCACCGGTCGGCGAAAGCGAGCCTTGCGCCAGTTCCACGGTGACAGAAGAGGGGCGCACACCCAGACCAAGCTGAACGCCGGTCGGCAGAATGGTCCCATCCGCAGAGTTGATCGTGCCGGGCCGGGCCAGTTGTTGATAGTGCAGATCGGCGAACTCGGCGCGTCGCGCGTTGTACCCGGTGGTGTTCATGTTCGCGAGGTTCTGCGAAATGGTTTCCACGCGCATCTGCTGGGCGCTCATGCCCGTGGCTGCAATCTGGAGTGCACGCATGTCAGTCTCCTTTCTTAGCGACCGAGCGTCGAGATGACCGATTTGATCCGCTCATCTTCTTGCTCAGAGAATTTTTGACCCAGGGTGTAGGCGTGTTGGACCTCGATCATCCGGGCGACCTCAGTGATCGCATTGACGTTCGAGTTCTCGACATAGCCTTGCAATATCACCGCCTCTTCCTGCGGGACGATCCCTCCGTCGGTGTAGAAGCGGACGCCATTGTTGCGGGTCATGCTGGTCGGGTCTTCCGGCATGTAGAGGCCGATTTGCGACAGCGGGACACCATCGGCAGACAGCGTGCCATCGGCGGCCACGGCCACGGTTTTCGCATCCGGCGGAATGAAAATCGCAGCCCCGCCGTTGTCCAAAAGCTGATACCCGTCATGGGTCGTCAGCTCGCCTTGTTGATTGGTGGTAAACGCGCCGTTGCGGGTCAAAGCCTGACCGTCCGGCGTGTCGATCAGAAAGAACCCATCGCCCTCAATCGCGAGATCATAGGTGCCGCCAGTGGCCGTCAACGGTCCTTGCGCGTTGTTGGTCAGCCGCACATTGGCGTTCGCCATCGACAGGCTGTCCTCGTCTTTGCCGAGTGCACTGATGTGCTCGGAAAACAACAGCCCCTCTTTGCGAAAGCCGGTCGTAGAGACGTTCGCGATGTTGTTCGCAATGGCTTGAAGCTCGCGATTGAGGCCGACCATACGCGTGAGTGTGGTATATCCTGCACTGTCCATCACAGACCTCCAATCAAGGGGATGATGCGGTCCTGGAAAAAACTGGTCAGGGTTTCGGTCATGAACCCCATCGACATCCAGAAGACGATCAGGATCGCCACCAATTTCGGGACGAAGGTGAGTGTCATTTCCTGAATGCTTGTCAGGGCCTGAAACAGACCGACGGTGATACCGGCGAGCAGCGCGACAATAAGGATCGGCGTCGAAATCATCGTCGCGATCCAAAGCCCCTGTCTCAGAGTGTCGTAAAAGACCAGTTCATCCATGGCTTACACCGGCATCCGAAGGATTTCCTGATAGGCCTCGACCACCTTGTCACGCACGGTGACGGCGGCTTCGATCGCCATCTCGCTCTGGGCCAAAGCCTGAACAAGTGCCTGGCTGTCGGCTTTGCCGGCCATAGTCGCCTGTGCGACCTCTTCGCCCTGAGCCAAAGTTTCCGCGAAACTTGCTGCAGCCTTGCCCAGAGGGTTTTGGCCAGCCTGTTCGTTGGTCTTGGGTTGGGCCGCGGTCGCCGGACGCGTGGCCGCGTAACCTTGGGCTGCAAATGCTGATCGGATATCCATTCTGGTCTCCTAAATGATGCGTGGCGTTTTACCGACGCAGTAGGTCAAGCAATGATGAGGACATTTGTCGGGCCTGATCGAAAACTTTGAGGTTCGCCTCGTAACTGCGTTGCGCTTCGCGCGCGTCCGCAATCTCGATCATGAGCTCGACGTTCGAGCTGTCGTAAAACCCGTCTTCTCCGGCAAGCGGATGACCGGGGTCGTAAACTTCCCTCAGAGGTGAGGCATCAAGCTCCACCGGTCCGGTTTCCACCGCCCCAGTTTTGGCGCCTTGATCGACAACCTCTTCAAAGGAAACGGTTTTACGGTGATATCCGGGGGTGTCGGCGTTCGCGATGTTCTCGGACACATAGCGCAGCCGATTGGACTGAGCCTGCATGCCCGATGCGGACAGGTTGAGAATATTTTGCAAATCAGACATTCACTTCCCTCCTTATTTGCGCCCGATTGAGGTGCGCAGAATGTTCATCGAACTTTTGTAGACAGAGAGCGCGAGCTCGTGTTCGTGCCGTACTTGGCTAGATTTCATCATCTCGGTTTCAAGAGACACCGTATTGCCATTGGGAGAGGTCGCGCCCGGCGCATCGAACAGATCGTAGCCAGAAGGTGTTGCCGCAGAATCAAGCACGTGCCCGGCACGCGTTGTGCGCATCTTCGTGTCAGAGGATGTGGTGTCATAGGTGTCGGCAAAGGATGCGATATCCTTTGCGCGATACTCGGGCGTATCCGCATTCGCGATATTTTTCGCGATCACTTCCTGGCGGGTCACAGCATGTCGTGCCATGCCGCTCGCCATTTTGAAAATATCCAAATTCTCGAACATCGGGGCTTCTCCTCCGAGTTATCTCAACCAAGGCTTAACCCTGATTCCTTTAGAAAGAGTTGTCGAAACTGGAGGTCTTCATGAGTGGAGTTGGATTCGAATTGCTTTTGTCCGAGGTTGCAGCGGTCAAACCGGTGCAATCCGTGGGGCGTGTAATCGAAGTGTCGCGCGGTGTCTTAACCGTGTCGGGGCTGAGTGGCATCGCGGCGCTGGGCGATCTTGTGGAAATCGGGCATGGCAAAGACATCCGGCGCGGCGAAGTGCTTCAGCTCGACAAGCAAACGGTCACGGTGCTGCCGGACGGTGGCCCGGATGGGTTGTCCATTGGGGATGCTGTCTCGCATGTGGGTAAAAACCACATCGCGCCAGATGACAGTTGGATCGGTCGGGTGATTGATCCTTTCGGTCAAGCTCTTGATGGAAAACCAATTCTTCAAGGAAATAAACCGCGCGCTTTACGGGGGCAGCCAATGAATCCCACGGAGCGAAGACAACTCGGTGGGCGTCTGGAAAGTGGTTTGGCGGTGTTCAACACGCTTTTGCCCATCGTCCGCGGACAACGTGTTGGTCTTTTTGCGGGCTCCGGGGTTGGCAAATCGACACTTCTGGCAAAGCTCGCCACTGGCTTGCAGGCAGATGTGGTCGTGATTGCGATGATCGGGGAACGTGGTCGTGAAGTGCGTGAGTTTCTCGACAGAGTTTTGGGGCCAACGGGCTTGAAGCGATCTGTCATTGTGGCTGCGACGTCAGATCAATCTCCCATGGTGCGTCGTCGTTGTGCTTGGACAGCCATGTCTGTGGCGGAACATTTTCGCGATCGAGGAAAGCAGGTCCTCTTTCTCGCTGATTCTGTCACGCGTTTCGCCGAAGCGCACCGTGAGGTCGCGCTGGCAACAGGCGAGTCGAGCTCCCTGCGCGGCTTTCCTCCCTCAACGTCCCATCTGATCACAACGCTGTGCGAACGAGCTGGCCCTGGTGTTGGTGATATGGGGGATATCACGGCGGTGTTTTCCGTGCTGGTTGCAGGCTCGGATATGGAAGAGCCTATTGCGGATATCCTGCGAGGTGTTCTCGATGGTCACATCGTCCTTGATCGCCAAATCGCCGAGCGGGGACGCTTCCCGGCGATTGATTTGCTTCGCTCCGTGTCGCGCGCTTTGCCGCACGCGGCCAGTGACCAAGAAAACGAACTTATCTCTCGTGCGCGTCGTCTTTTGGGCGTTTTCGACAGATCTGAAATGATGATTCAGGCGGGGCTTTATTCGGCTGGCACGGACCCTGCCATTGATGAAGCCATCGAAACATGGCCGCGACTGGATCAGTTTCTTGCTCAATCTGAACCTGACGGAACGCAGCAAAGTTTTCAAAAGCTGGCGGCCTGTTTTGCAGCACAGACAGCGTGACTGTCCTTTAAAAGGAGCCTGTCAAAAGTGCGAGAGCATTGGAGGCTGCAGATGTGCCGGTTGAGCCGGCATTGATTTCCGAACGAATGAGGAAGAGTTTAACGAGCTCGTCTTTCTTTTCGGGATCCGCGAATTGCGACACTTCAGAATTTCCGAGGTATTGTTTTGCTTTGTCACGAAAGCTCGTAAGCTGCTGATCGAGATCCAGACCGCTGATCGAATTTGGCAACCCGAGTGCAGTTTCAAAAACAGTTCTCAGGGCTTCGTTGCCCATGATCGAATACCAACGTCCATTGTCAGTCGTGTCTTTTTCAACCAATGCGGCCAGATCATCATCGAGATTCAGGGCAAGGCGCATATTCTGATCTTGGTTGCCGACAGCAATCTGAAATTGTTTTTCCTGATACGCAGAGAGAATTTCATCCGGAAACGTGCTCATGACCGTATTCGGTATGTCAAAATCGCCGAAGCCAAACGCCTTTGAGAACTCAAAATACCGTTTGTCAGAGAGCTTGTTGGACAAGGATTTTTTATCGAGAGTGCCTTCGTCCAACACTTTTTCAATAAAGAATTTATTGTTGATATCGTCATCCAAGCCAAATGCACCAAGCGCCACCTTGAGGAGCTTGTAATCGGATACGAGTTCTTCAGCAGAATTGATTTTCGAGATGTTTTCCCGAAAATAATCTGCTTCGCGTTGAATCTCAGCGGAGTTGTTAAAGGCAGCTTGCTGTGTGTCTTTGGTTCTTTGGAGGACAACCCATCCAGCGTAGCCGCTGAATGGGACAATGGGTTGATAACTCATTGGTATTGGGCCGCAGATAGGAGCCGCTCTTCTCTCGGGAGAAGGCTGCGAAGCGCTTTGAGCGCTTGGTAGTACTGCTCATTCTGGATGTCTGATGTTGCGGCGTTGAGAATTTTCCGACTATCCGCATCCGTCAGAACTTGGCTGAGTTGCTCGACGCCACGCATCAGCTGGATGCTGGCATCTTTTGGATCAGCATCTCCAGAGAGAACCAACTGAGCGATATAGCACACCCGTCTCACGGGTGTATTGACCTCTTCAGGGTGAATTGCATCCCTGAGACGCAAAATATTTGCGTTTGGTGTGACAATTGAAAGGCGAGAGCGGCGGTCACCGTTTTCAATGACAGCCCCGTTGATCAGAACGCGCTCTTTGGGACCAAGTTTTAAGACAAGACCGCTCATTTATTGGCCCTCTCGTTGCAGGCCACGCATGATGGCGGTGTTGATGTCGATCAGGGCCGTCTCGTCGGCTCTCTTGGAAAGAATGTCTGATGTGTGTTTTGCGGTGAACTGTGCCAGATAGAATATCTGGGCGCGGAGTTCTTTGGGGAGCTGGTTGTCCTTCTCAGCGACATTTGTCGCAAGAAGGGTCCAAAGACGACGATTGTCATAAAGCGCCTTAACATAGGCGGAGTAGGACAGTTTCTTGTCTTTGGCGGCTTCACGAAGGCGATGCGTAATTCTGGCGATTGCCTCGTATTCTGTGCCGCGTGGCGTCCTGATGGGGGCGGCGGTATTCGAGTAGGCCGTTCGGGCCATTTGAAGAGCGTTCACGTCGTATCCTTCCGGTGACAATGAATTTCAACGCGCGGTTTTTCCGCGAGGGATCCGGGCGCCGCTCAGGCGCCCGGAAAATGCTCTTAGCCGAAGAGCGACAGGATGGTTTGCGGAGCTTGGTTGGCGATCGAGAGCGATTGCACACCCAGCTGCTGCTGAACCTGAAGGGCCTGAAGTTTGGCCGATGCTTCTTCCATATCCGCATCCACCATGGACCCGATCCCGGAGGTCAGAGCGTCGGTGAGATTGGAGATAAAGCTGGACTGAGTTTCAATCCGACCTTGGGCAGAACCAAAGGATGCGGCAGCATCAATCGAGTTGTTGATCAAGGTTTCGATGTTGCCGAGGGCAGCGTCGGCCCCTGCATTCGTGGTGACATCGATGCTGTCGAGGCCGAACAGACCACCGGAGGCTTCACCGCCTTCGTTACCGGTCACAGAGAACGCCAAAGAAGACCCGTTATTGTCGACCTTCAAAGACCATTGGCCGGTGTCGGCGTCTTTGCTCACAGTGGTCGAAATATCCTCGAGGCCAGCAGAGTCGATCGCAGTTTTCAGGCCGCGGGCGACGTCCTCCATGGTCTCGCCTTTACCGGCGACGTAGTTGTAGGAACTGCCCCCAACCGTCACTTTGTAACCGTCACCCTCCTTCACGGCGGCGGACGTCGAGAAAGCAATGCTTTCGGCGCGTTCGTCAATGGTGCCAGAGGTGTCGCTCAGACCGGTCGTGCCGTTCAGCGCGGTGATCAGGACGTCACCATCACCTGCCGTGGTCTCGCCGCTGGTCACGGCAATGTCTTCGAAGGCGTTGGTCGAGCTGATCGTCAGCGTGCCGTCCCCGTTGCCGGTTGCGGTAATGCCCTCAAGGCCAAGGCCGTTGATCATCCCTGCAAGCCCGTCTGCGACGTCTGCCACAGCGGTGCCGGTGGCGGTAAAGCTCACCTCGACGCCTGCGACACTCAGGGTTGCAACGTCGTCAGCCGCCCATGTGTTGCCCACAGTGACAACGGCAGTGTTGGCCGTATTGGACACTGCGGTATCCGAGGCCGTGGCGTTGGAGGCCAGCGAAGTTCCGCTACCATATGTACCGGCGCTGGTGGACAAATCTTGCCGTGCAACTGTGATGTCAGAGGCGGTCACCGTGCCATCGGAGGCGCGGTCGAGCGAAGAAAGCACATTGACGTCGTCGGTGCCTTCCACAAGGCTGAGGCCGTTAAATTGGGCCGCGCCGACAACGGATTTCACCTGGCCGATAAGGGCGTCGATGTCTGTTTGAATCTTTTCGCGGTCGACGTTTTCTTCCTGCGCAGCGACGACTTTTTCTTTGATGTCGGTGAGCAGGTCGGTCACGGTTTCAGCGGCCTGCGACGCAACGGCGAGGGTCGATTCGCCAAGAGCAAGGCTGTCAGAAATGGCTTTGAAACCAGCGACATCCGATTCCATCACTTTGGAGATGGCCCACACGGAAGAGTTGTCTTTCGCAGAAGCAACATCTTTACCGGTGGAGATCATGCTTTGGGTTTTGGAGAGATCGGAGTTGATGGAATTCAGGGTCTGCAGCGCAACCATTGCGCCGTTGTTGGTCAGAATGCTGGACATAGCATAATTTCCTTTGATCTAAGGACGCATTTTGCGCCGCATGAGTTTCGAGATCCGCCCCCACGGGCGGTTTCAGGATCGTCATTCTGACTGATTACGGATGACCTTTTCCGGTCGACCGTGCCACCCCCTCGGGATGCACTCTGATCATTGAAGCTTAAAGGCTAAAAGTTTCCTAAGCTGCCTCGGATAGATGCTTTCAATTTGAGGCAAAAATGGGGCATCTGCTCAGGCTTTTCTCTTCATGGTTAATGACTTACGAACCATTGAGGTGGTGGTGCCCGCCGGTCCATAGGTGTTGAAATCGGACGAGGGCGATTTCAATGAGCTGAGCCGTTCACGCGCCATCCGGAGCCCTTTGGCAGAGGCCAACAAAAGGCGTTGGTTGCCTTCGATGCGCTTTTGCAATGTGCTGAGAGACTCTGCTGGAACCTGAGATTTGGCAATCATTGCCATCAGATTCTCTTTAGGTTTGGCCAGTGCCCGAAGAGTAGAGAAATCGCTTTTAAGAAGCGCTTCTTTTTCCTTATCGAGCAAATCTGTAAGGGCCGAAATCGGGCGAAAAACATCAAGAAGAGCCATGAGATTTCTCCTTTAGAGCGTTGAAAATCTGTTCAGAAAGACCGATTCCCCCAGCTTCGACCATTTTTTCGGCCTGCGCCTGGACGAGGAAAGATGAGAATTGATCCTCACCGGAGCCGCCCCCAAAGGTCTCCGGCGTTTGCCCGAATCCTGCGCTCTTCAACATCTCTGCAAGAAAGGCCGCCTCAAGTTTGTCGGCTGCCTCTTGCATCTTCTCCTCATGTTTCATCTGCGGAGTCTGAGGTGTCGTGACAGGATTTATGGATGTCAAAGACATGGGGTCTCTCCAATTCGAAGTATTTTTCGACTCCTAACCGCAATTCGGTAAAGAACCGGTAACCCTCTGCATGGATATTGGCATCACGGCGAAAGAAATCCCGGATGCAAGAAATGCAAATTTTAAACTCTGACTTTCAGGTGACGGATGTTGCCGGTTCACAGCTTCGTTCTGCTTCGGGGTCTGTTGACCGTGTCGATGCGAAAAGAGAGCAGGCCTCTGCACAGATGGCCTTGCCCGATGCCGCGGGGAAGAATTCGGCGGCAAAAGACGGCAAGACATCTTTTGAGGACGTTTTTGTCCGTGAAAATCGCACCAGTGAAAATCCGTCGAAGACAGGTCCTGTGGTGCTTTCATTGTCAGATGTCAAAACAGCGACTGCCATTCCGCTGACACCTGTTCCGCAAACCAGAATCCTATTTGATCAGCAGGGACAATCTACGCTTCAAAACGTATTTGGCGTGCAAAATCTGACCGAACAGGACGCAGATATTGCGCCGATTTTGGGTGTTGCGGTCGTGTCCGACACAGATGCTAACGCGCCTGATGATGTCGACAGTGATGTAAGACAGGAAGGTGAGACGCTCGATCTTGACGATCATCTTTCCGACATGGCGCTGACCGTTGCTGATCTTAACGTCGCGTCTGCTGCGCCGAAAAACTTGGGCGACAGCCACGAGGACGTGACGCCGGTCGTCCTATCGAACAACGTGTCATCTGCAGCGCCCGCGATGACCAACGCAGAAAAAACGGTCCCCGAGGGCGCTTCGGTTGCGATGATCCCCGCCGAAAATAAGCCTTTCTTTAAGCGTCAGGACAGTTTGGCGGTCGATTTGACCTCTGGGTCTGGGAGAATGCCTGTAGACGCACGCGCTGAGACTGATGCTTTAAGTGCTGCGACGGGCAAAGAGGGTGTGCTTGTTGATAAAGTCGAGCGTGAAACAAACACGATTACGCCTGATTCTGCCCCACCCTCCGCTTTGCGGGAGGGTGAGTATGAGGCGACTTTTAATCAGCCTTCAGCCACAGAGCGTAAAGAGAATACGGAACGTGTGGCCTATGCGTCTGCGGTGTTTGTGAAAGACAGTTCGCCCACAGCCGCATCACAGGCAAGTGACATGCCTGTCGATAGAATCGAGACCCGGCTCCAGACCGCAGCCGTAGAAACGGTGGAAACGGGGCCGGTGCATGAACAGATGGGAAAACAACCGGATAATCTGATTGCGACGCCTGAGCAGGAGCATAACACCAATGCGTCAGGCGCCTCTCAAACACCGTCCAAGGAGACGGTGAGGACAGTGGTGTCTCAAGCGGCGTTGAATGCATTCCCTGAAAGCGCAATGTCGAATGAGATGACGGCTGACTTGAACATCCAGGGCATGAAAGAGGGGGCGACGCAGCCTGATTCCGAACCGCGCGAGACCAAGCAAGAGCTGCGGGAGCAGAGACTTGAAACAGCCGCCAAACCTTTGGATGCCAAAGCGGAAACCAAAACCGATTCGTCTATCGACCAGCCGGTAGAGTTCAGCGAAGCTCAGCCGAATGCGGCGGAAGAAACCACAACTGTTGAGGATGCTGACGCGATGGCTGTGCGCGACACGCGTGCCCAAGCTGTGATGCCGACGCCTGAAGCTTCCGCGACGACGGCGGGAGTTGCAGTCGCGGCAAACGAGTCACTCTCGGTCAGTGACGAAAAGCCGGAAATTTCGGAGGGGTTGGATGAGCTTACCAGTCTGTCCGGTACATCCCGAGACCATCAGATTGCGCGCGATCTGGCGTCACCGACCAGTGCCGCCAATCGCATTGAGCTTCCCAATCGGGTCGCGATGCAACTCGCGGATGCGGCAAGGCAATTGCCTGACAAGCCGGTAGAAATCACGCTGACCCCGGAAGAACTGGGCAAAGTGCGCTTGTCGTTCCACGTCTCTGAAAACGGTGCGATGCAAGTGGTGATCGCGACAGAGCGCCCTGACACACTCGATCTTTTGCGTCGCAACATCGATAGCCTCGCTGCGGAATTCAAAGACCTGGGATATGCCAACAGCGGGTTCAGCTTTGAAAGCTTCGATCAGGGCACACAGCAAGGCGATTCTTCCCGCTTCACCGGCTTCGGTGATCTGGGAGCGACAGAGAGCTCTGGCGGTGACATCGACATACGACCTGACCCGGTTCGCCTGACTTTGGGCGGGACGTCCGGAATGGATCTTAGGCTTTAACAGGAGGCTTGGATGACCAACACGATTGCCGCAGCAAACGCTGCTACGACCACTGCATCGACGAGCCCATCAAGCGCGTCCGCCAGCTCTATGATGAGCTCGGATTTCGAAACGTTTTTGAAGATGCTGACGGTGCAAATGCAAAACCAGGATCCTCTCAATCCGATCGAATCGACGGACTATGCCGTGCAGCTCGCGACCTTCTCCGAGGTTGAACAGGCGGTTCTGACCAATGATCTTCTCGAACAATTGTCTTCACAGCTCAGCTTGATGGGTTTCTCGCAATTGTCCGGTTGGGTCGGCCAGGAAGCGCGCAGTGAGGCGGCGGCCTATTTTGATGGCAGCTCGCCTGTCACCTTGTCGGGAGACTTCGCGACGGCGGCCAACTCGGCCGTTTTGATCGTTCGTGATGCGAGCGGCAATGTGGTGCAAGAAGTGCCAATCGACCCGAAGCAAAAGACATTCGAGTGGTCGGGCTCCGCCAATGGCGGCACACCGGTTGGTGCGGGGCTCTACAGCTTTGAGATCGAGAATTATTTCAACGATGATTATCTTTCGACGACATCGGTTGAGAGCTATTCCAAAATCATCGAGGCCCGCGCCGATAATGGAGATATTATCCTTGTGCTCGAGGGCGGTAATGAGATCGGGTCTTCGGATGTGACCGCATTGCGAGACTCGGAATAGCCGCACGCCCCTTGATGATCCTCATCGGGTGACGCTAAGTTTGGCGATCTGTTTCCGGGGGCGCCAACTTTGACTATACATCCAGACGGTCCACCAGATGAGCTGCGGGCGTTCGCGCGGCAAAGTTTCGGGACGGATCAAACATGGATCACCTTGTCCGGCGGGCGCAGCAATCGGTCTTGGCGTCTGAAGACGGGAGCGGGCTCCTGGGTTTTCAAGCTGTTTGATGCGGACCGTTCCAACCGCCTCTTTCCCAATGATCCAACCGCAGAACGTGCGGCGCTTCAGGTTTTGGCAGGGACCGGTCTTGCACCCGACTTTCAGACCTCTTTTGCGACAGGCACCGGCATATGCATTGTCTATCGATATGTTGCAGGTGCGCCTTTGCGTTACACGGATGCGGAGACAATTCGAACGCTTGCAAGGCTTCATCAGGTTGGGGCACCGAAACTGAGGCGGCTTGAGAGCACGCCAAGGGCTCTTTTGCAGCAAGGCCGACAGATTGTAGCGGGCCTTAGGGGCGAAGGCGTCAAAGAGTTGGACCGTTGTGCGCCGGAGCCGCGAGATATTCCGGCCGGGCCGAGTGTTTTTCTCCACGGCGACCCGGTCCCGGCCAATGTTCTGGCGTATGGGGAAAAGCGGATGTTGATCGATTGGCAATGCCCGGCCATCGGGGACGCCACGGCGGATCTCGCGATTGCGCTCTCCCCGGCCATGCATGTCGTCTACGGAGCAGGCGCCCTTCCGCCAGCGGACGAATTCACGGCTCTTCAGGCCTATCCGGACGCATCCGTTATCGAACGCTACCTGTCGCTCAAACCCTTTTTCCACTGGCGCATGGCGGCCTATTGCGCGTGGAAAGTGGCGCAAGGCGAGGCCGTTTATGCCCGCGCCTTTGAGGCTGAGCTTAGCCGAATATAAGAATGGCTGCGGCGCCGAGGCCTGCGGAGACAGCCCCCCCCAGAAGCAGCCAGAGCACCTGCCAACGATTGGTTTGTTTGGCAGGTTTTTCCGGCTCTTTGCTTTGGGCAATCAAAAGCGCTTCGGCCAATTGCGGCAGGCGCGGTCCAAACCGCGACAGAACCCGTGCGGTGTTCCACAAATCGCGGGTCAGAGCGCGTGGGCCAATGTTCGCCTTGATGTACTCCTCGACCACCGGCTTTGAGACTTCCCAAATATTGATATGCGGATCGAGCGAGCGCGACACGCCTTCGACCACCACCATCGTGCGCTGCAAGAGGATCAGCTCGGTGCGGGTCTGCATCCCGAAGCGCTCAGTCACCTCGAACAGGTAGGACAAAAGCCGCGCCATAGAGATGCGCGTGGCGTCCATCCCAAAGATCGGATCACCGACGGCACGCAGCGCACGGGCAAATTCATCCACGTCCTGGTCAGCCGGGACATAGCCCGCTTCGAAATGGACCTCGGCCACACGTTTGTAGTCTTTTTTGATAAATCCGTACAAAATCTCGGCATAAACACGTCGTGTATACTCATCGAGCATGCCCATGATGCCGAAATCCAGCGCGATGATGTCGCCGTCGGGCGCGATCTTGAGGTTGCCTTGATGCATGTCTGCGTGGAAAAAACCATCGCGCAGCGCGTGGGTCAGGAACATCTGCAACACGCGGGGCCCGAGGACCGACAGGTCATGTCCGGCGGCGGTGATCTCATCGACATTTGAGGCGGTGATGCCATCGACCCATTCGAGCGTCATCACGCGTTTGGACGACAGTCCCCAATCGACGGCAGGTACTGAGAAACCTTCGTCACCCACCGTATTGGCGGCATATTGCGAGGCGGAGGCGCTCTCCAGTCGAAGATCCAACTCGCCATGCACCACGCCTTCGAAATGCGCGATGACTTCGGTCGGGCGCAGACGGCGCGAGGCGGGGGAAAGTTTCTCGATCAGCGAGGCGATCAGGTAAAACGCATCCACATCAGTGCGAAAGGCGCGCTCGATCCCGGGGCGCAGCACTTTGACGGCTACGGCCTGACCGGTATCGGCGCGCACGGCCTTATGGACCTGCGCGATAGAGGCGGCGGCGACGGGTTCGGAAAACTCGGAAAACAGCTCGGAAATCGGGGCTTCGAGTTCAGACTCAATGGTCTTGATCGCGGCGTCCCGAGGGAAGGCGGGCATCCGGTCCTGAAGCACTTGCAACTGCTTGGCAAGATCGGCGCCGACGACATCGGGACGCGTCGACAAAATCTGTCCAAATTTGATATAAGCAGGCCCCAACGCGGTCAAAGCGCGTGTTAAAGGCGGTTGTTCGGGGTCGCCCTTATAGCCCAACCATTGAAACGGCCAGACTACGGTGCGCGCCAAAACGCGAAAGGCCTTGGGGGCATCGAGCGCATCCATTGCCTGCGTCATGGCGCCTGTGCGCTCCATGGTCGCGCCGGTGCGGATGAGCCGCCAAATGTTGTGAGGTCCGCGCATCAGAGTTTCCACCCGGAGTGCAAGGCGGCAATACCCATCGTCAAATTACGATACTTAACGTTGGAAAATCCGGCAGTTTTGATCATCTGCGCAAATGTATCCTGATCCGGAAACTTTCGGATGCTCTCCACCAGATACTGGTAGCTGTCATAATCGCCCGCAATCGCCTGACCCATGCGCGGAATGACGTTGAAGGAATAGAGGTCATAGGCCTTCTGCATCATCGGGTTCGGAAGTTGCGAGAATTCCAGAACCATCAGACGCCCGCCGGGTTTCAACACGCGGTAGGCCTCGGAGAGCGCATCGGGGATGCGGGTCACGTTCCGGATGCCAAAGGAGATCGTGTAAACGTCGAACTGATTGTCCTCGAACGGCAGTTTCATCGCATCGCCGGTCACCCATTGCAGGCTCTCGGCCATCTGTTCGGCCTCGGCGCGTTTGCGGCCCTCGACCAGCATCGACTCGGTCATGTCCAAAACGACGGAGGTCGCCCCCGGCGCGCGTTTCAGAAAGCGGAATGAAATGTCGCCCGTGCCCCCCGCGACATCAAGCAAGTGTTGATCGGGACGCGGCGCCAGCCAATCCATCATCGCATCTTTCCAGATCCGGTGAATGCCCATCGACATCACATCGTTCATGATGTCGTATTTCGAGGCGACGGAGGTAAACACCCCATGCACCATCCCGGCTTTCTGATCCTCGGCCACATCTTTGAAACCGAAATGGGTGGTTTTGCCGTTCTCGCTCATCGCTCTTGAACCTTTCTCGAAACTCACCCTTCTTATAGGGCTCACATCGGGCGTGACAATCGCATGTCGCAAAGCGAAGGGGCCAAAATGCCGGAATTGCCAGAGGTCGAGACGGTTCGTCGCGGGTTGGAGCCCTCGATGGCGGGGGTGCGGATCACGCAGGCCGATGTGAACCGGCCAGATTTGCGCTGGCCCTTCCCAGAGCGGATGGCGGAACGGCTCACGGGCGCGCGGGTTGAGCGGCTGCGCAGGCGCTCGAAATATATTCTTGCCGATTTGGACACAGAAGAAACCCTGCTCATTCACCTCGGCATGTCTGGCCGGATGACGGTGTCTGGCGATCCCTTGGGACAGTTCGTGCATGATCACCCGGCGTTGGAAAAGCATGACCATGTGGTATTTCATATGGAAAACGGCGCGCGGGTGACCTTCAACGATCCGCGGCGGTTCGGGGCGATGGATCTCATGGCGACCGGCACGGAAGAGACGCATCCTCTGCTGGCCAAGCTTGGCCCGGAACCTCTGGGCAATGCCTTCAGCGAGGATCACTTGATCGCCAGGCTCAAAGGCAAGAACACCCCGATCAAATCGGCGCTTCTGGATCAACATGTCGTCGCGGGGCTGGGCAATATCTATGTTTGCGAAGTGCTGTTCCGCGCGGGCATCCATCCGGCGCGCAAAGTGTCGCGGATTTCAGACGCGCGGATTGCCGCGCTCGTGCTGATCATCCGCGAGGTGCTTTTGGAAGCCATCGAAGCCGGGGGATCGTCGCTCAAGGATTTTCGCCAGGCCGACGGCGAACTTGGCTATTTTCAACATAATTTCCGGGTCTACGGACGCGAAGGCCACCCCTGTGTGACGCCGGATTGTGCATCTGTCGTCAAAAGGATCACGCAATCCGGGCGATCCAGCTTCTTTTGTCCAAGCTGTCAAAGATGACTTGATCCGAGAGGTGTAGCTGTTAGGACTTCCGGACACGACCAGAACCGGAGGGCGCAATGGCCTACAAAACGCTTCTTATCGAGATCAAGGACAGTGTCGAACTGATCCGGCTGAACCGACCAGAGGCGCTCAATGCGCTCAATTCCGAATTGCTGTCGGAACTGGCCGATGCTTTGGGCAAGGCCGATCTCGACCCGAAAGTGCGCGCCATTGTTATCACCGGCTCGGAAAAGGCCTTTGCCGCCGGGGCCGACATCAAGGAGATGTCGGAGAAATGCTACGCCGATATGGCCAATGAACGGCTCTTTGCCGATGACGCCGACCGCATCAACGCGACGCGCAAACCGGTGATCGCGGCGGTGGCGGGCTATGCGCTGGGCGGGGGCTGCGAATTGGCGATGATGTGCGATTTCATCATTGCCGCCGACAACGCCAAATTCGGCCAGCCGGAGATCAACCTTGGCATCATTCCGGGCATCGGCGGCACACAGCGCCTGACGCGGTTTGTCGGCAAATCGAAAGCCATGGAGATGATCCTGACCGGACGGTTCATGGAGGCCGAAGAGGCCGAGCGCGCGGGGCTTGTGTCCCGTGTCGTGCCCGCCAAGAAACTGGTCGAAGAGGCGCTCGCCGTCGCCGACAAGATCGCCGAGAAGAGCGCGATTTCCGTGGCGGCCGCGAAAGAGGCGGTGAAACGGTCTTATGAGCTGACGCTGGCCGAAGGCATCCGGTTCGAGCGCACGAGCTTCCAAGGGCTCTTTGCGACGGAAGACCAGAAAGAGGGCATGGCCGCCTTCGCCGAAAAGCGCGCGCCACAGTTCCGGGACAAGTGAACCCGGCTCTGATTGGGCGAGAGATGAAAAACAGGCTTTCCTTTTCAGCGATTCTCGCCTAAAGGGACGCCTTACATGCGTGTGGAGCCCGCTTAGGCTATGATGATCCTCCCCGAAAGGGTGGCGAGGCCGTTCGCGCAATCGAAATTGTAACACGACCTCGAAGAGGAATATCCCATGGCAAATTCGCCCCAGTCCAAAAAACGCGCCCGTCAGGCCGACCGTCGCAACGACGTCAACAAAGCCCGTCGCTCCCGCATCCGCACCTTCCTGCGCAAAGTCGAAGAAGCCATCGCCTCCGGCGATCAGGCTGCTGCGAAAGCCGCTCTGCAAGCCGCTCAGCCCGAGCTGATGCGCGGCGTGACCAAAGGTGTTGTTCACAAGAACACCGCCTCGCGCAAAATCTCCCGTCTGGCCGCTCGCGTCAAAGCCATCGGCTAAGTCCGGCTCAGTCCAAAGGCTTGATAAGACTAGGAAAACGCGCCTCAGGGCGCGTTTTTTCATGTCAATATCAGAGCGATGTGCGGCAAATTTATGCAGCTTGCACAAACGAATCTCGCCAGGAAGCGCGGCTAGCAAATCCCCGCCTGTCAGGGCAATTCCCCAAATCGAACCGGGACGCAGAGCCGAGGCATATGAGGCAAATTCGCCACGCTAACATGGGTGGTTATTGAAGAATTTGGATTCGGTTTTCGTAAAGACAGAGTCAAGCGCGAAGATCGATTGCGACTCTCCCAGCGGGGTTGCTAGCTTGCCCATGCGATTCACGTCGTCTTGGGGGGACATTCAGGAATCGTGTCGCTGAGACATACAGACTTACAGGGAAGCTCTGCCGCTCCCCTGGGTATGTTTTTGCTGCACGATCCTGGGGCTGTTTCTCGGATAGGGGTATCCGGGGGAAAGCTGTCCGGTCCTGACCTCGCCGATTTATGCGAGGGAATGGTCTGGTCTGTCCAAAACACCCGTGCCGTCGTTTCGAAAGCCGCGACATCGAAGAGTGAGGTCTTTGATGAGTGACCGGCATCGGGCGTGGTGCGATCTATTTAGGGCCGGCATCGGCAATCATGCGACTTGTGAGGGAGTCGCGTGGCCGATGGTTTTATCCGTCCCTTCTGCCCAGGATGACTCGAAAAGCACGAGCCGTGATCTATGCGGGAAACCGCAAAGGTCCGTCGTCAGCGATATGTTGGCGTGAATAAAAACGATAACGAATATCGATAATGGGTCGAAAATAGAAAATGAAAAACGATACGTGGGGACGTGTTAAGCAGCAACTTCTCGAAAGCGTGGGCCGCAACAACTACGCAAACTGGATCGAGCCGCTCGAACTGAAAAAAGTGGACAACGGGGTCGCGGTGTTTTCCGTCCCGACGAGCTTTATGGCGAACTGGGTGTCGCGCAATTTTTCGGAAACCATTCTGATTCACCTCAAGGCCGCGAATGCGCCAGCCTCCCGTGTGGAGTTCCGCGTCGAACCGCACCAGACGGCGTCTGCACCTGCCGCCGAGGCCTCTGAGTCTAAGCCTCTGTCCAAAGCTGCCGCTCCGGCGCCGCAAAAAGCCGTCGAGCCACAGGTTCAGGACACGCCCGCAGAGGATCTGCCCGGTGCGCCGCTCGACCCGCGGTTCACCTTTGACAATTTCGTTGTCGGCAAGCCGAACGAGCTGGCCCATGCCGCCGCGCGCCGTGTCGCCGAAGGCGGTCCGGTGACCTTTAATCCCCTGTTCCTCTACGGCGGTGTTGGCCTCGGCAAGACCCACTTGATGCACGCCATCGCCCATGAAATCCGCGACCGCGACCCGTCCCTGCGCGTGCTCTATCTCTCTGCCGAACAATTCATGTACCGCTTCGTCCAGGCGCTGCGGGATCGTCAGATGATTGACTTCAAACAGATTTTCCGCTCCGTCGATGTGCTTATGGTCGATGACGTGCAATTCATCGCGGGCAAGGATTCGACGCAGGAAGAGTTTTTCCACACCTTCAATGCCCTCGTCGATCAGAACAAACAGATCATCATCTCCGCCGACCGTGCGCCGGGGGAAATTCAGGGCCTTGAGGACCGGATCAAATCCCGTTTGCAATGCGGGCTCGTCGTCGATCTTCACCCGACCGACTACGAACTGCGTCTCGGCGTGTTGCAAACCAAGGCGGAAAGCTACCGCGCGCAATACCCTGAGTTGAAATTCGCAGACGGCGTGTTGGAATTCCTCGCGCACCGCATTTCGACCAACGTGCGTGTTCTCGAAGGCGCGCTGATGCGCCTGTTTGCCTTTGCTTCGCTCGTCGGTCGTGAGATCGATCTCGACCTGACCCAAGAATGTCTCGCCGACATCCTGAAAGCCTCCGAGCGCAAGGTGACCGTCGAAGAGATCCAGCGCAAAGTCTCCGAACATTACGCTATCCGTCTCTCCGATATGATCGGCCCGAAACGGGTGCGTTCGATTGCCCGTCCGCGTCAGGTGGCGATGTATCTCGCGAAACACATGACCACGCGGTCCTTGCCGGAAATCGGGCGCCGTTTTGGGGGCCGCGATCACACAACGGTCATGCATGGCGTGAAGCGGATCGAAGAGCTCAAAGGCACCGACAGCCAGATCGCGGACGATCTGGAAATGCTGCGCCGCACGCTTGAGGCCTGATCTGGGCCTGAGCCTGAGTCTAAAACGCTGCACCGCCGCGACAATCGTCCTCGGCGGTGTCTGCGTCTCTTGACGATCCGGTTTGTTAACCACACAGTCACAACCAAACAAACTATTGCGCCCGGCGATGGATCGTTTACCTTCAACGCCCCGGCTCATGAGACATACGAGGGTGGTATGAAAATCAGCATCGAACGCGGCACGCTATTGAAAGCCGTCGGTCAGGCGCAATCTGTTGTCGAGCGCCGGAACACCATTCCGATCCTCGCCAACGTTCTGATCGAGGCCGAGGGCGATACCGTTTCCTTCCGTGCGACCGATCTGGACATCGAGGTGGTGGACAAATGTGCCGCCATGGTCGAACGCGCGGGTGCGACGACCGTGTCTGCCGTGACGCTCCACGAGATTGTCCGCAAACTGCCGGACGGCGCAATGGTTCAGCTCACCGACGATGGTGCCAATGGCCGCCTGACCGTTGAAGCGGGCCGGTCGAATTTCTCGCTGGCAACTTTGCCGAAAGAAGATTTCCCGGTCATGGCCTCCGCCGAATACGACAGCAATTTCGCCGTCGCGGCGCCTGTCCTGCGTCGCCTGTTCGACAAATCGAAATTTGCGATTTCGACCGAAGAAACGCGGTATTACTTGAACGGCGTATATATGCATATCGCCGACAGCGAAAATGGCCGTGCGCTGCGCTGTGTGGCGACCGATGGTCACCGTCTGGCGCGCATCGACGCCGATCTGCCGCCCGAGGCCTCCGAGATGCCGGGCGTGATCGTGCCGCGCAAAACCGTGGGCGAATTGCGCAAACTGCTCGACGATGATGACATGATGATCGCGGTCTCCGTGTCCGAGGCGAAAATTCGCTTTGCCACACCGGAGATCACTCTGACGTCGAAAGTCATCGACGGCACCTTCCCCGATTACACCCGCGTGATCCCGGTCGGAAACACCCGTAAGCTCGAAGTCGATGCTGCCGAGTTCGCCAAGGCCGTGGACCGTGTGGCCACCGTGTCCTCCGAACGCTCCCGTGCCGTCAAATTGACGCTTGATGAAGACAAGCTGACGCTTTCTGTGAACGCTCCCGACAGCGGCGCGGCGGAGGAAGAGCTGGCCGTCGCCTATAATGACGAGCGTCTGGAAATCGGCTTTAACGCCAAATACTTGCTTGAGATTGCCTCGCAGGTCGATCGCGAGAATGCGGTGTTCCTGTTCAACTCTTCGGGTGATCCGACTCTGATGCGCGAAGGCAATGACACTTCCGCCGTCTATGTCGTCATGCCGATGCGGGTGTGAGTATTTTTTGCTGCAATGAAGACAGAGAAGTGCGATGGGCGGCCTGTTCATAGAAGAGCTGAGCCTGTCGCATTTTCGCTCTCACAGGGCCGCGCGTCTCGAATTGGACGGGCGGCCTGTCGCCATTTGGGGGCCGAATGGCGCGGGCAAAACCAATATTTTGGAGGCCGTCTCGCTCCTGTCTCCGGGCCGCGGGTTAAGGCGGGCCAGTCCTGATGAAATCGCGCGTAAACCTGAGGCTTTGGGGTGGAAAATCCGCGCTGATCTGCACTCGCTGCATCAATTTCATGAGCTGGAAACCTGGGCGGAAAGCGGCACCTCGCGCTCCGTGAAGATCGACGGCAAGGCGGCGGCGCAGGTGGCCTTGGGCCGTGTCGCGCGTGTGGTTTGGCTTATTCCTGCGATGGATCGGCTCTGGATCGAAGCGCCCGAAGGACGGCGGCGGTTTTTGGACCGTATGGTGATGAGTTTCGAGCCGCGTCATGCCGAGGTCGTTGTGGCCTATGAAAAGGCGATGCGAGAGCGCAATCGACTGCTCAAGGATATGGTGCGTGATGCGCATTGGTACGCAGCTCTTGAGGCACAAATGGCCGAGCATGGTGCCGCGATCATGAAGTATCGGCTGACGGCGCTTGAGCGTATCGCGCAGGCGCAGGAGGGAGCGGAGACGGCTTTTCCCTCTGCGGCGCTTGCGTTGAAATCGTCTGACGGGATGGATTTGCCGGAAACACAGAGCGATCTTTTGGCGGCGTTTCAAGAGGGGCGTCCCCGCGATCTTGCGGCGGGGCGAACGCTGATCGGACCGCATCGTGCCGACCTTGAGGGCGTCTACACCGCCAAAGGCGTGCCTGCGGATCAATGTTCGACGGGGGAGCAAAAGGCGCTTTTGATCTCGCTTATTCTCGCCAATGGGCGTGCGCTGGCCGAGGATTTCGGAGCCGCGCCGATCTTTTTGCTCGATGAGGTGGCCGCGCATCTTGACGCGGATCGTCGCGCGGCGCTTTACGATGAGATTTGCGCCTTGGGCGCGCAGGCTTTTATGACCGGCACAGGGCCGGAATTGTTCGCAGAGCTCGGGTCTCGCGCCGCCGCCTATGAGGTGTCGGACGAGGGCGGAAGCTCCAGTGTGAAAGAACGGTTATGACCATCACTCCCGGCGATCTCGGGCTTTATGCCTTTGCGCTTTTGATCCTGTTTTTGACGCCCGGCCCGGTGTGGCTGGCGATGCTGGCGCGTGCGCTTTCGGGCGGGTTCAATGCGGCTTGGCCCTTGGCCTTGGGTGTTGTGATCGGGGATGTGCTCTGGTCGCTTTTGGCGATCTTGGGTGTGTCGTGGATCGTCTCGGAATTCGATGGATTTCTCACTGTCCTGCGCTGGGTTGCGGTGGGGATGTTTTTGCTCATGGGCGCCTTGCTGATCCGCAATGCCGACAAACAAATCGCCGCCGACAGCCGCCTGACGCGGCCCGGCATGTGGGCGGGGTTTGTCGCGGGGCTGGTCGTGATTTTGGGCAATCCAAAGGCGATCCTGTTCTACATGGGCTTTCTGCCCGGCTTCTTTGATCTCTCCAGTTTGACCGTCTCTGATGTTGTCGCGATCTGTGCGATTTCCGCTGTGATCCCGCTGGTTGGCAATCTCATTTTGGGGGCTTCCGTCGGTGCGGTGCGCAAAATCATGACCTCGCCAAAGGCCCTGCGCCGGATGAATATCTCTGCAGGATCTCTGCTGATTTTCGTCGCTCTGATCCTGCCCTTCGTGTGATCCGAATCCGGGCGGTCTGCTCCGGCGTTTTCCCGCTCTTTTTCCGTGTCATTCGCGTGACATCCCCGGCGCGCTCGCGTATAAAATAGGCAAGCAAGAATAGGGAAAACCGCATGTCCGAAACGCCACAGCAGCCCTCCGAATATGGTGCAGATTCCATCAAGGTTCTCAAAGGCTTGGAGGCCGTTCGCAAACGCCCCGGGATGTATATTGGGGATACGGATGATGGCTCTGGCCTGCATCACATGGTCTACGAGGTCGTGGACAACGGCATCGACGAGGCTTTGGCCGGTCATGCCGATTATGTGACCGTGATCATTCACAAGGACAGCTCGGTCTCCGTGCGCGACAACGGGCGTGGCATTCCGACCGATATGCACCAGGAAGAAGGCGTTTCCGCCGCCGAGGTCATCATGACCCAGCTGCACGCAGGCGGTAAATTCGACAGCAACTCATACAAGGTCTCCGGCGGTCTGCACGGCGTGGGTGTGTCGGTGGTGAACGCGCTCTCCGAATGGCTGGAGCTCAAGATTTGGCGCAACGGCAAGGTGCACAAAGCCAAGTTCGTCAAAGGCGAAACCTCCGAGCATCTCGAAGTGATCGGCGAGGCAGGCGATGAGACCGGGACCGAAGTGCGCTTCCTTGCGTCGGCCAAGACCTCCGATCCGGAAGGCACGTTCTCCAACCTCGAATATTCCTTTGAGACGCTGGAAAAACGTCTGCGCGAACTGGCGTTTTTGAACTCCGGCGTGCGGATCATTCTCGAGGATCACCGCCCGGCAGAGCCGCTCAAGACCGAGCTGCATTACGACGGCGGCGTGAAGGAATTCGTCAAATATCTCGACCGTCACAAGACGGCGATGATGTCGGATCCGATTTTCGTGACCGGCGAGCGCGACGACATCGGCGTCGAGGTTGCGATGTGGTGGAACGACAGCTACCACGAGAACGTCCTGCCGTTCACCAACAACATTCCGCAGCGCGATGGCGGCACGCATTTGGCGGGCTTCCGTGGCGCACTGACCCGGACGCTCACGAAATATGCGCAAGAGCACGGGATCGGCAAAAAGGAAAAGGTCAGCTTCACGGGCGATGACGCGCGTGAGGGTCTGACTTGCGTCTTGTCCGTCAAAGTGCCGGACCCGAAATTCTCGTCGCAAACGAAAGACAAACTGGTGTCCTCCGAGGTGCGGCCTGCGGTCGAGAACCTTGTGAGCGAAAAGCTCACCGAATGGATGGACGAAAACCCGGCTGAGGCGAAGATGATCGTCTCGAAGATCGTCGAAGCGGCTCTGGCCCGTGAAGCGGCGCGCAAAGCCCGCGAACTCACGCGTCGCAAATCCGCGCTCGACATGGATTTCAACGCCGCAAAACTCAAGGACTGCTCCGAAAAAGACCCGTCCAAGACCGAAGTCTTCCTCGTCGAGGGTGACTCTGCTGGTGGCTCGGCGCAGACTGGACGTGATCGTCAGACGCAGGCCATTCTGCCGCTCAAAGGTAAAATCCTGAACGTCGAACGCGCGCGGTTTGACCGGATGCTGTCCTCGCAAGAGATTGGCAACCTCGTCATGGCGCTTGGCACGGGCATCGGGCGCGATGAGTTCAAGCTCGACAAGCTGCGCTACCACAAGATCGTCATCATGACCGATGCGGACGTCGACGGCGCGCACATTCGTACGCTTTTGCTCACCTTTTTCTTCCGTCAAATGCCGGACCTGATCGAGGCCGGGCACCTGTTTATCGCTCAGCCGCCGCTCTACAAAGTGGCGCGCGGCAAGTCGGAGGTCTACCTCAAGGACCAAGGCGCGATGGAGGATTATCTGATCCAACAGGGCGTCGAAGGTGCCGTGCTGCGCCTGAAATCCGGCGAAGAGATTGCGGGCGCCGATCTGGCGCGCGTGGTCGAAGGTGCACGGAGTTTTAAACGCATTCTCGAAGCCTTCCCGACGCATTACCCGCGTCACATTCTCGAACAGGCGGCGCTTGCTGGCGCGTTTGAACCGGGTCGCGTGGATGCGGATCTGCCGGGCACGGCGGAGCTGATCGCAAGGCGTCTCGACATGATCGCGGTGGAATATGAGCGCGGCTGGTCTGGCCGTCCGACACAGGATGTCGGCATCCGACTGACCCGCGTTCTGCGCGGTGTCGAAGAAGTCCGCACCCTCGATGGCGCGATCCTTCGTGGCGGCGAAGCGCGGCGGATTAACCAAGAGGTCAAGTCGACCGATGGGCGCTACACCGATCCGTCGAGATTGGTTCGCAAAGACCGTGAGACCGCGATTTACGGGCCGATTGACCTGTTGAATGCGATCTTGGAAGAGGGCGAAAAAGGCCTTTCGATTCAGCGCTATAAAGGTCTGGGGGAGATGAACCCCGATCAGCTTTGGGAAACCACGCTGGACCCGGATGCCCGTACGTTGTTGCAGGTGAAAATCGACGACTTCGCGGAAGCCGACGACATTTTCACCAAGCTGATGGGCGATGTCGTGGAACCGCGTCGCGAGTTCATTCAGGACAACGCGCTGAATGTGGAGAACCTCGACGCGTAACTTACGCGCTCCCCAAAAATCCTACACTCATGCACCTTTTCCCTGATACCTCAGGGGGAAGGTGTTTCATTTTATGTATCGATTTGGTGCCCTTTGAGCATGGCCAGCCCGAATGCCGTCAGGACAAGAGAGACGCCGAACACATAGGTGAGCGAGACAAAGCTGCCCTCATATGTCGAATACAGGCCGCGTCGCATGAGCCCGACGGAATGCACGAGCGGATTAAACCAAAGAAAGCTGCGAAAGGGTTCAGGTGCGCTTTCAAACAAATAAAAGACCGATGACAAGAGAAACATCGGCCTATTGAAAATGTTCCATATTTGCTCCCACACAGGAAAGCGGTTGAACAGCCAAGTGTTCATCACCCCGATCCCTAGAGAAATGGCAAAGACCGAAAGAAACGCCAGGAAAATCCAACGAAAATTCACCACGGTCTGCACGTCAGAAAATAGAAATATGCCACCCAGGACCAAAATGGCGACAAGGCATTGGGTGAGCACATTGAGAAAGAGCCGTGCCAAAATGGCGTCGGTCAATGTGACAGCGGGGTAGGACAGCAGCTTTGTGCTGAAGGAGATGGACTTACCGATTTTCGAAGAAATATCCCGATAACATGAAAATGGAAGTATGCCAGATGCGTAGAACAAGGCAAAATGCGCGCCCAGGGGGGGGCTGCGAAAGACGAATGAAAACAGGATCGTCATAAGCGCGATACCGGCCACGGGTTCGAGGATCGCCCAAATGTAGCCGCCGGGCGCCTTGCCATAATTCGAGCTCATTTCCCGGATCATCAGTGCGCCAATACTGGAGCCAGACCGCCGTAATATGGAGTGCTGTGATTTCACTTTGCCCACATCTTTCCTTGCTTTTCGAGAGGAATGCTGCTCGCCTTTAGCGTGTATTTGTAGGACATGCATCGCCCTTTATTATTTTATTTACTACGATAAGACGATAAACGGATCAACGAACAGCATCCGAGGAGCATGGAAGTCTTGGCCGCAAGCGAAGAAGAAAAAAAGATGCCAGTGTCTCCGAAAGGCAGAAGGCGAAAGCCAGCCGATGAACCTGTCGCACCAACCATTGTTGTGCGGCCCGTCGCGCGTCCAGCGAAGGTGCAAAAGAGACACCGCTTTCTCGCCTTGAGCTTTGTGATGTGCGTGCTTCTGCCGACTCTTCTGATCGGTGTCTACATGGGCGTAATTGCACGAGATCAGTATTTTTCACGCGTTTCATTTTCCATACGAAGTGTGCAAAGCGCGCCAGCGATCGAGCTTTTGGGGGGTATCAGCAATCTCACCGGCGCGGACACTTTGGACAGTGACATCCTCTATGATTTTCTGAAAAGTCAGCAACTTGTGGAAGAGATCGACGAAGAACTGGATCTCAGACACTATTACGTTTGTCCGGATGACGCCTTTGATCCGCTCTATTGTCTGCGGCCCGAGGCCTCCGTGGAGGAACTCGTCTCCTATTGGAACAACATGACCGAAATTGCTTATGACGGCGGTGGCGGTATCATCGAGTTGTCGGTCAGAGCCTTTGGTCCAAAAGACGCGCAAACCATTGCGGAAGTGGCCTTCAAAAGCAGTGAACGGATGATCAACGATCTCTCTAATGCGGCGCGGGCGGACGCGACGAAATATGCTGAGATAGATCTCGAACGATCCGTCGACCGTCTGAAACTCGCCCGCCGTCGACTGGCGGAATTCAGGAATGAAACACAGATCATTGACCCGGATCTCGATTTTGAAAGTCAGATGGGGGTGATCACCTCTCTCCAGGAACAGCTGACGAGTTCCCTGATCGACCGTGGGCTGTTGGAGTTGACCACGTCGCGGCCTGATCCCCGCCTTGATCGCCTTGATGGTACGATTCAAGTCATTGAAGAACAGATTGAATTGCAGCGCGGAAAATTCGGTCACACCGAAGGAAGCCAGACAGAAGCCTACGCAGAGATGATGGGCCAGTTCGAAGAATTGAACGTCGAAGTCCAATTTGCAGAGCAGGCCTATATCCAGTCTCTGGCCAATCTCGATGCGGCTCAGGCAGAGGCGCAAAAGCAAAGCCGATATCTGGCCGCGCATGTCCGACCGACAATGGCGCAAACCGCAGAGGCGCCCAAAGGCCTTATGATCACAGGGCTCACCTTGTTCTTCGCCTTCTTCATGTGGCTCGTTGGTGCCTTGATCTACTATTCCCTGCGCGAAAGGGTCTAGGGCATGGTTCGCCTTGAGCATCTGACGAAAGCTTACAAGTTAAAGACGCATACAAAGTATATCGTGAACGATGTTTCTCTGACTTTGCCGTCAAATCGAAGTCTGGCACTCATCGGGCGGAATGGCGCGGGGAAATCCACGCTTTTGCGCATGATTTCCGGGAACTTGCGTCCGGACTGGGGACGTGCGGTTCTGGATGGGTCTGTGTCATGGCCCGTCGGATATTCGGGATCATTTCACGGGGCTTTGACAGGGGCGCAAAATACCCGCTTCGTGGCGCGCATCTACGGGGTGGATACCGATGAGTTGCTCGAATTCGTCAAGGATTTTTGCGAGTTGGGCGATCATTTCCATATGCCGGTGCGCACATATTCCTCTGGGATGAGGGCGCGTCTCGCCTTTGCGGTCTCCGTGGGAATCCCGTTCGACACCTATATCATCGACGAGGTGACGTCTGTTGGCGACGCATCTTTTCGTCAAAAAAGCAGTGCCCTGATTCGGGAAAGACTGAAAGACAGCGGCGCGATCGTTGTTAGCCACAATATGCGTATGGTGCGCGAACTTTGTGATTGTGGGGCGGTTCTTGAGAACGGTGAGTTGATTTTTTTCGACGACATCCAAGACGCCATCGCGCATCACGAAACAAATATGAAAGCGACGGACTACTAACCGGTCGTTTTGGGATCACGCCCATGCGTCCCAGAAAAGGCAAACGAGATGCAGCATGCTTGATATCCTCATCCCACATTACAACGCTCCGGCAGATCTGCAGATGTCACTTGAATCCGTGGCAGATCAAACCTGGCGCGGCAAAAAACGTGTTGTCCTGTTCGACGATGGGTCGACCGCGGAGAATCTGGCGCAGGTTGAGAAGATCGTTAAAGATAGCCCACTGGATATCGAGCTTATGCGCAGCCCCCAGAACTTGGGCCGTCCGAAAGCCCGCAATGCGCTTTTGCAGGCGGCGGAGGCCAGATTTGTCGCGTGGTTGGATGCTGGCGATATCTGGTATCCAGAAAAGACGGAGCATCAGTTCAACGCGATATTCAGACATCACTTCGAGGGCACCGATATCGATACGATCTGGGTCAGTTGCCACTATGACTGGCAATGGGTCGGGCGGCGGCGGCGCAAAGTGGTCCAAAATACCGCCGGCAATCAACTGAAAGACCTTTTTGAGGGAGACAAGCTGCGTGCATATCTGTGGACTTTGCTTGGAACGAAAGAATCTTTCACGCTCACAAGCCGTTTTGATGAACGTCTGACACGCCTTCAGGATCTGGATTTTTTTCTGTCCTTCGTGCGCGCGGGCGGGCGGCTCGTCTCCGCTGGGACTGATAGGCCTCTCTGCTGTTATTTTAAATCGGACATCGGGCGGAATGCGCATGAAATTCGCCAATGTTACGATACGATCTTTGCAAAACATCATGCAGCTCTTCTGGGGCACGGTCGCGGTTTCGCGCGTCGAACACGGGCCAAAGCCGACTTTGTGGCGGCCCGGTTCGCGCGCAACAATGGCGAAAGATTTGGGGCACTTGGGTATCAATTAGGCGCCTTATTAACTGATCCGCATTATGCGGCTTACCGTGCCAAGAAATTCGTTTTGAAAGGGTAAAGCATGGAATTGTGTTTTGTTCTCGGGCATCGCAATGTGCTTTTGCCAAAGCACTTGGATACTCAGCTTTTCGAAAACCTGCTGGGTGCCAAACACCGGGTTTTTCTGATGCCTTGGTATTCTCGCAACGCGGGTCGATATTATCACGAGCGCCTTCTGAGTGTGGAGGAAGATCGCAGACTAGAAACTGCGATTCTTGCGATTGAAGTGGAATATCAATCGGAAGAGATCCCTGTCATGATTTTTCCCTCTGCTCTCGAAAGTGCGGATGATGCCATGCACCTTCAGCGGTTTTTGTCCGCGTGCGTCGAAAAGCTGGGCGACAGCCCGCTGGTGGTTGAGCCGGTTGTGCTGAATATTGGAGAAGCAGACGAGGACGTAAAGGCACGTCTGTTGCCAGTGAAAGGGATGCAGTACAAACCTTTGCGTCGAATCGAACTCAAGAATGTCGCGCCTCTGGATGGCCGCTGCCAAATCAATATGTTCAGTGACAAAATGGCGGATGAACTGGTCGGCTATGTGCGGCGGTTCGGTCTCGTGCTTTCGCGTAAGCGGGCACAGGATTTTATTGTCAATAAACTGGACGGCTTCGTGACGGAGGAGTTGTACTTTGATCTGACTGCGGACGACGCACAGCTCAAGCGTCTTTCGGATATTATTTTCCCTGAGATACTTCATGGTCTCGTGAACAAACCTAAAAGGAAGAGATGAGGTGTCAACGCAGCGAATTCTGCGCAACACAAAGGTGTGTTTTGTCATACAAAAGCTCGCCCTCCGGAGCGGGGGGGCCGAGCGCGTCCTGATCGACACGGCAAATGCGCTTTATGATCGTGGTTATGCGGTCGAACTTGTCTCTCACGAGCATCGCGGCAAGAAACCGTTCTACCCGCTGCGCAAAGGTATCATTCACACCAATCTTTATCCGCGCGACAAAAACCGGACCCGTATCGAACGCCTTTGGGGGCGCCTGCGGAACGTGTTTCACAAAAACAGGCTCTATCTTCCGGGTCTGGCGCATATTCAGTGGTGGAGCGAGCACGGAGGCTTTCGCCGCAGGCTCGCGCGTCATATTGATGCCACTGAGCCGGATGTCGTGATCGCATTCTTGCCGCCCGCCATCACGGCACTCGGTCATGCAAAACCAAAGCACAAACCGCGCCGCTTTGCCTCGCTGCACAATGTCCCGGAGCAGGATTTCGACAACAGGGAGCGCTGGGATCCAAATCCTGTGGATCGGCGTCTGCGCAAGAGTGCCTTGGAACATTTCGACGGGATCGGGACGCTTTTGCCGGAGTTTTGCGATTGGTTCGATCCTGGGCTGCGCGACCGTCTTTTTGTCATGCCCAATGCGGTCAAACCCGTGCAGGCCGAAAAGATCGCGACGGCGAAGCGGACGAAAAAAGTGGTCTCCGTTGGGCGTCTGGCGGATGTCAAAAGGCATCATCTCTTGATCGAGGCCTGGGTAGATATTCAAGAAGAATTTCCGGATTGGAGCTGTGAAATCTACGGGGTTGGCCCGATTGAGGCGCAGCTCGCGCAACAGATCAAAGAGCTTGGGCTGTCCGAAAGGGTCCATTTGCGCGGTCACTCGAAGAGTATGGAAAGGGTGTATCTCGAAAGTGCGATCCTTGCCCACCCGGCCGAATTTGAAGGCTTCGGACTGGTGATCACAGAGGCCCTCGCCCATGGATTGCCGGTCGTCGGATTTGAGGATTGTTCAGGCTTCAATTTCATCGTGCGCGATCAGGTAAGCGGCATTTTTGTGCCTTCGGAGGGAAGCCGCAGCGCAAATCTAGCGCAAGCGCTCGCGCATCTCATGCGCGATCCCGAAACGCGCGCACGCCTCAGTCAGGCAGGACTTGAGGAACTTGAGCGCTTCAGAGAAGACAAGGTGCTCGACCTTTGGGAAGAGGCCATCCACGGCAAAAAAACACAGGCGGAGGTCTGAATATGGGCCGTCTTATTATTCACATCGGAACGCATAAGACCGCGACAACGTCGATCCAACGCGGTTTGTCGAGAAATCGGCAGGCTTTGCTGGAGCGGGGCGTTTTCTACCCAGATTACGATCTGATTGGTGCGAAAGGGCACTACGCCCATATCGGGATCGCAAACGCGTTTTCAAAAGCGCACCCGGACATGTCCCGTGAGCAGGCCATTCGCTTTTTCGCTGAAGTGTCACGCCGTGCCGCGGATTATGACGTCACCATCCTGAGCGCCGAGGCGTTTTTCCGTCACATTGATCTGACCAAAGGCGGCAATACACGCAAAATTCCAGGGCAGCCAGAGCCGTATTGGGAGGCGCGCCAGGCCTATATCAATGACCTGAGACATCACTTCGATCACGACAATATCGAAATTGTTATGGCGGTACGCCGGCAGGTCGACTACGGCATGTCCCTCTATCAGGAACATGTCAAAACGAGCAGATATAATGCGAACTTTGCAACGTTTCGCGAAAATCACTGGCAACGCTTTGACTATCTGCGTCAGGCACGCGCGTGGCGTGAAGGGTTTGGAATACTCCGGCTGCTTCGATTTGAGGATCTTGTCCAGAGTGAGGATGTCCTGAAAAGCTTTGGTGCCTTGATTGATGTCGATCTCTCGGGGCTGAAGGCTGCGCCGCGCGAGAATGCTTCACTGCCACCAGATTTGGTGGTTTTGAAACGCATGATGGCGGATTCCAGCGCATCGACGAATGGTCTAAGAGAATTGGTCGATAAAATCTCCCGCGGCAGTCTCAAGGCCATGCTGAAAGAAATGCCAAAACGGAGCCTTTATCAAGACTTTGAGGATATGCAGGCGTTTCATCGGAGTTTCTCCGATGCGAACGAATTGCTCAAAAGGGAGTTCTTGCCACTTTTGTCGTCGCATGAGCCCCTATTTCCCGACACTTTGAAGTCTGACTACCTTTTCGGCGACTCTTTGCACACGGAATTCCTTTTGCATCTCAGCCGCCATTTGGCAAAAAACTGAGCTGTGGATGTGCAGAAACATATCTGCTTAGTTGCGGGCGCGATGACGAACGGTGGCATACGTCGGGTGCTGCTCGTGCTTGCAAAGGTCTTTCTGGCGCGTGGTCATCGGGTCGATCTGGTCCTGACCAATCATGCAGAGCTTACTCTGGAATTGCCAGATGGGTTGAATGTTGTCCGGCTTGGCACACGCACTCGTAAATCTTTGCCGCATGCGGTGCGTTACCTGTCTGAAAATCGCCCGGATGCTGTGATTTCAGGGCGGGTCTATACAGATCTTTTGTTTTTGGCTGCAAAGCTTTTGTCGCGTCAAAAACACTGTCGTCTGATATGGACGTTTCACACCGAACAAACGATGGAATTGGCGCATCAAAGCGTGTCGATGAAGCTTTTGATGCGCTGTGCATACAGGCTTAGCCCCCTCACAGATGTATGTGTCGCGGTGTCCAAGGGGGTGGCACGGGATTTGACGCGCTATGTGCCAAAGGCAGCGCGGATAGAGGTGATTTACAATCCTGTTGCTCCATTGGGCGCAACCCCAGCGTTATGTCCAGATCACCCTTTCTGGCTCCAAAAGGACGTACCGATTATGTTGTCGGTGGGGCGACTTGTGCCCCAGAAAGACCATGCGCTTCTGCTTAAGGTTTTCGCGGAGTTGCGGGCCCAGCGGCCACTCAAATTGTTCATCTGCGGTGATGGTCCCTTGCGTGGCGCGCTTGAAATCCTCGCGGTAGAAACTGGCTATGCCCAAGATATCTGTTTTGCTGGGCACCTTTCGGATCTTGAGCCTTATATGACGAATGCCGACGTGTTTGTGTCCACGTCTCGTTGGGAGGGATTTAGCCTAGCCATCGCGGAAGCCCTCGCTGCGGGATGTCCTGTCGTGGCAACGGATTGTCCCTCTGGCCCTGCGGAAATTTTGGATCATGGCCGCTTGGGCCATCTGGTGCCCCTAGGCGATAAAGACGGCCTGATCCAGGCTATTTCGGAGACGATTGATGCGCCGAAAGCTGCGTCTCATGGGCCTGAGACCCTTTCGGCATACGACCCGGACCGCGTTGCGGATGCTTATCTCGATCTGATGGAACGTTTTTCCAAACAGTGACTCTCTGGCGCCATGAGCAGACCAAAGAGTCTGCCCATATTGCGAGAAATAGGCCTTACGCGACCCACTTGAGGGCAATCGGATTGTTCGGATCACCGGCAAGAATATCCTTGGCGTAGGTGCGCAATTCGTGCTCAAGGCCACACCGCGGAAAGATATGGGCAATGGCCCTCAGATGCCGGTGCAACCGGGTTTCGCGCGCCATGATTTCCTTCGCGACAGCCCTAATGGCTTTCTTCTGGTTCAGACGCCAGAGGCTGCGCAGGTAGATATTCAATTGATCGTCCGAGAGCGTTTCAAACTGTGTCACGCTATCGCAAAGTGTGATGAAAGCATTGGTTTCCTCAGCCTTGAGATTGGACCCGAGGGCTACCGCGGCGGATTGCACTAGATTAGAAACGGTGTCGGTGACTTCGAAATAATGCGCGATCAATTGTTTGACGATCTTGCCGACAAACCCGTCCCGAACATGGCGCAGATCTGCTTCATAGGCATTTTCCAGCGGCGAAAGTGTCGCGTTTTCATAGCTCGGGAAATAGTCGAGCCGATTGTAAAGCCGCTCGATTTTTCCGACAGCGCTGCGCAATGTCGACTTTGACAGGTTGTTTGCAATGATGACGTCGACCTCGGTGAATGTCGCGTTGAGGGACACCGGAGAGACAGTGGTGATGATCATGACATCGGGATTGAGGCGCCGTAGGGTCTCGATACTGCGTTTCATATAGTCGAGGCATGCCTCGTAATCGAGATTGACGAAGTCGTAGTTTTTTGCATCCCGCAGCATGGCGCGTGTGGCAGGCGCTTGATGGATATGAAGCCCGCTGTCTCGATCTACCCAGCTTTCCGTCAGGCCGAATGTCAGTGCAACGAGATCAGAGGAGAAAGCCTCGACATAAAGCTTATAAATGCTGTGGCGGCGGGCAATAAACCGCTCTTCGGTGACGGGCAGGAAGCCGCCGAGATGAAGGTCAATCACCTTGCCATCTCGGGTGTCAAAACGCATGGGGTCCGCATCTTGCGGGATAAACCCTGTACCGCGCTCATAGATTGCGGCAGCCCATTCGATTTCCTGACAGACTGTCGCGGGCGTATATTTGTTGAGAATGCCGTTGCGTCTCTTGCCGCTCCATTCCTCTTCAGGGACAGAGAATTCCAAGGTCGGAAGTTGAAAGCCCAAGAGCGCAAGATGCTCTTCGATATTGCGGGCAAAGCAGCTTCCGATAGTAAAGACCTTTGCCTTGGAGGGGACTTTAAATGACGGAGAAAGGCTCGGCCATGCCTCTGGGGTCAGACGATCTTTGACAGAGGACCAATTAGAAAAATCGCCACGCGATTTGAGTGCTTGTGCGGCGTTCACGCGCTCGAAAGCTGTTTCTGTCATGGTTGAATTCCTTTATCCTCTGGGCCGAAAGCTATCGGCCTTGATATCTCTTGCCAATAGATAACAAATGCTGAGCAAGGACGACGACAGTGAAAGAGATGGCTGATATATCGGTTATAATTCCCGTATATCGTCAGTGGGACGGGTTGTCTCGCCTCTTGTACGCTCTGGATGCGCAAACACTTTCACAGTCTCGATACAAGATTGTTGTTGTCGCAAATGAGCTACCGCCCAAAGGATTTGATGTCGCCGGGACTGCACAAAATGCGCGGATGATCGTTTGTCTTGCGCCGGGGTCCTATGCCGCAAGAAACGCGGGGATCGAGGCTACCACCACGCCATTTGTTGCATTTACCGATGCTGATTGTCTGCCCGCTGCAGATTGGCTGGAATGCTTGTTGGTGCGGCTGACGAAGGCCCCAAAAAACCTGTGTGCGGGGCGTATCGACATAGACACTCCTGCCCATGAAACCCTATGGGCGGCATATGACATTATCCGGGGCATTCCGCAAAAACACTACGTCTCGCATGGCTATGGGGCCTGTGCCAACCTTGGTGTCGCGCGCAGCGTGTTGGTGGCTGTCGGTGGTTTTGATGCGACGCGTTTTTCCGGGGGAGACGCTGCGTTTTGTCGCAAAGCCGGCCAAGCAGGGTTCGGGATTTCCTATGCCGATGATGTCCGGGTGCTACATCCTGCCCGCACGACGGCCCGTGAGGTCATCACCAAAGCAAGACGCGTACGGGGCGGTCAAATCCGAGCCGGAACAGTTTCGCAACGGATGTTTTGGATGTTGGCTTCCTGTGTCCCGCCGCTTCGCCAAACTTGGCGATTTTTTCGCAAAAAGGCGCCTATCGGACGCAAAGCAAAAGCGCTTCTGGTGCTTTATGCCCTATGGGGCGTAACATTTTGGGAAACTGTGAAGCTTGTGGGGGGGGCGTATGCTGAGCGTCAATAATCGAGCCATCCGAGATGCTTAAGCCCGGTGCGCCACAAATAGGTGCTATAGGCTTTCAATGCGCCAAGACGAGAGAGGTTCGGGAGCGTCCGGTAGACATGGCGTGTTGCCAAGGCCGAGGGCAACTTCGCGGCCGAGAGCGCATCTGGTCGGCGTCTGTATAGTGTCAACGGGGTATCCAGCCCGTGGCAGACCACTCCTCTTTGGGCCAATTGCAGCCACAGCGCGTAGTCCTGGCGACGCCTCAGATCGGGAAAGCGCAGCCCGTTCAAAACAGATTCATGAATCATAACCGTCGATGTCCCAATCGGATTGCCGCGCAAAAGTTGCGTATAGTCGATCCGCGGCGGAACGTGCCGAGTCGCCAAACGGCGTCCATCCCGATCAATGACCCCGTAGCTTGTGGCTCCAAAACCATGCCCTTGACGCTCAAGCCAGGTCAGTTGTGTTGCAAGCTTTGTCTCTGTCCAAATATCATCTGCATCAAGAAACGCGATCCAAGAGGTTTGTACGGCCTCCAACCCGGAATTGCGCGCCGCCGCTGCGCCTTTTTGATCTGTGTGACTCAGCAATCTGATGCGTGGATCGGTGGCCGCATACCGCGCAACAATCGCGGCGCTATCGTCCGAGGACTTGTCGTCTATGGCAAGCAGGGTCCAGTTTTCATGACTTTGCGCGATCACGGCCTCAAGTGTTTCGGGAAGGTAGGGACCAGAATTGAAGACAGGCATTATGATGGTCACCGCCGGTCTCATAGTCGATCTCCTGCTCTCCAGTTCATGCGACCTTAGCCCGAGCCCGATGCGAGGCCAAGCCATCGCATTTTGTTAAATTTCTCTGGGAATGCCACATTTGCAACGCAGTTGAGTGAGGCTTGCGTAACCCTAATGCTTCAACATCGGACATGGGTAAAAATGGGGTTGGCCATGTCGTCTTTTCTTTATGAAGACACGCAGACAGTCGGTGATGTCGTCTATGATCACGATATATCCGAATACATTTTATACGAGACCTCTGGCGGGTCGTTTCTTGTCACCCTTTCTGGCGAAAACGGTGGCATGGCAAGCTATTCTGTGGCGGCGGATGGGCGTCTAACGCTGATTGACACACAGAGCTTCGGTGTTGGATTGCGCAGCCTGCTCACATCGCAATCCGTGATCTTAGATATTGGTGGGACGCATTATGTGCTCGTCGGTGCCTCTGACTCGGGCGACGTTTTCGCCTATGAACTTACGGACAATGGCGCGCTCCTTTCCCCAACAATCCTGCCAAGCTCGGCCACGGAAATGGCTGATGTCCGGAGTTTCCTAACCCTGTCAGACGGCGGCAATGTGGCCA
Organism: Celeribacter naphthalenivorans; assembly: GCF_020524585.1. Taxonomy (GTDB): domain Bacteria; phylum Pseudomonadota; class Alphaproteobacteria; order Rhodobacterales; family Rhodobacteraceae; genus Celeribacter; species Celeribacter naphthalenivorans. The sequence continues at coordinate 235,512 of NZ_JAIVLK010000003.1, read as the reverse complement.
GCCTGATCAGCGTTGGTGCCGATGGCTATGTGCGCATGTTTCATGTCGCACAGGAGAGCGGCGATCTTGTCTCAGAACAGTCTACGGTTCTGTTCCAAGGCGACATCTCCGCGATCGACTATATTGAAACCGATGCGGGAATGATCATTCTGGCTTTGGATCAGTCAGACGGGAATGTGCTCTCTTATCTCTATGATCCGGTCACCGAGACGGCGACATCAGTGTCCGAGACGGGTGCCATTGATCAGGTCGGCATGGGTTTGCCCGAAGACTTCACGACGCTTGAGATTGATGGACAAACATATGTCGTCGTGGCCTCGCCCGGTTCGGGTTCCCTAACCGTGTTCAGCATGGATGCGAACGGCGTGCTTGATGCGGTCGACCATGTGCTCGATACCAGAGAGACACAGTTCGGAGCGGCATCTCATGTGGAGGCCTTCACCCTGAACGGGATGGGATTCGTGATCGCAGCTGGCGCGGACAATGGCTTGAGCCTGTTCACCATGACCGAAGACGGACAGCTCATTTTGCTTGAGAACCTCTCCGCCTACGCTTCGATGCCGCTGTACGATCCCTGTAGTCTGGTTATTGATGTCAACCTTGATGGTGTGTCGATCTATGTCTCCTCAGAGTCTCAGGCGGGGACAGTCAGATTGTCTTTCGACGCGGACCGGTGGTCCGCGCCCCTTTGGGGCGGAGATGGTGCGGACATAATTGACGGAACCGCTAGCGGCGAGGTGTTGTCTGGCGGCGCGGGTAATGACACGCTGAATGGACGAAATGGTGACGATGTTTTGGTCGATGGTGACGGCGCAGACCGCCTCACCGGTGGCTATGGCAATGACATTTTTGTCACTAGCGAGGATGGCGAAACCGATACGATCACGGATTTTAACATCGGTGATGATCGTCTTGATCTCTCCGACTACACGATGGCCTATTCCGATGATGCTGTAAGCTGGTCCTATCTTTCTGGCGGCATACGTCTGATCATCAATGGGGAATACATCGATGTGTTTTCCGATGATGGCTATGACATTGATTTCGATGACATTATTGCGACCGCATTTCTCGGGCCGGATCGTCCGGCCATCGATTCGGTCGGAACGATGGTTGGCGGCGCTTCAGATGATTATATCGAGGGAAGTGTCTTGGGCGACACGCTCATTGGACAAGGGGGGAATGATGTTCTCATCGGGTACGAAGGCAATGATCTTATCTATGGCGGCGATGGGGACGATATGCTGTACGGCGGTGACGGAGACGATGAAATCTACGGAGATGCCGGATACGATTTCATAGATGCCGGGGCAGGAAACGATCGTGTCTATGGTGGAGCTGGTCGTGACACCGTCTATCTCTCGGATGGGGATGACTGGTTCTTCGATGAGGGTCAGGGCGGCACCCATGGCCGCGACACGGTTTATGGTGGCAGCGGTCGGGATGTGATTGTCGGTGGTGGTGGCCAAGACATCTTTTATGGCGGGTCCGGCAGTGACCGGATTTACGGTGGCGATGACGACGATCAGCTTTATGGCGACGATGGTTGGGATCGGCTCTATGGCCAAGCCGGCAATGATTATCTTTCCGGAGGGGCGGGGCGTGACTACCTTTACGGTGGCGACGGAGATGACGTGATCCTCGGCGGCGATGATGACGATATTCTTTCCGGGAATGATGGGAGTGACACTCTTTACGGCGGTGCACATGGGGATCGCGGCTGGGGTGGTCTCGGAAATGACACTCTTTACGGCGAGGCGGGGTGGGACCGTCTCTATGGTCAAGAGGGCGATGACACGATCTTCGGCGGGGATGGGCGTGATTACCTTTACGGCGGTGATGGCAATGACACGCTGTATGGTGAGAACGATCACGATACCCTGCTTGGAGATGCCGGTGATGACGCGCTCTATGGCGGCGCGGGAAATGATCGTCTCTCCGGAGGCGCAGGGATTAACCTTCTCGAAGGCGGCATTGGTGCGGATAGTTTCGTTTTCGATGACCTGTCCGGTCAAAGTACAATTTCAGACTTTGAGCTGGGCCTGGACGACGTGGAGTTTGCGCGAGGTGTTGTCGAGAGCGATTTGAGTTTTTCCAGCAACGATCAGGGCGATCTGGTCATCTCCGTCGCGGGCGGAGAGGGGGCCCTGATTCTGAGCGGTGTCTCGCTTTCCGAGGCGGGTGATCTGGACTTCGTGTTCGTCTGAACCCGTCTTAATCGGTCAGACGAACCGACAAGATATGAACGCCCGGCGCGACGTTAAAAAGCCGCGCCGAGTTTTTTGAATTAAGCAAGGATGCTGATATCAGAGGCCAGACCGGCGGTGTCGGTGACGCCGCTGAGGATGATGGTGGTGTCACCAAAATCCAGAATCAGATCGCCGTTGCTGACAAATCCGTAGGTCGAGACCACCTGGCTTCCCGTGAGGTTGGCACCCCCCCAGAGATCACTGGACAGGGACAGGGTATCTTCGGTCAACGTGAAGTCGTTGATGATATCTGTTCCCAGAGCTGCTTCATCGAAGACAAATGTATCCTCACCGGCATTGCCCAACAGGGTGTCATTCCCGGTGCCGCCATAAAGCGTGTCGTTTCCATCGCCGCCGTAGAGGTAATCATTGCCTTGGCCGCCATAGAGGATGTCGTTGTCCTCCTGGCCGTAGAGGCGATCATACCCATCTCCCCCGATCAGAGTGTCATCCCCCGTACCGCCATAGAGACGGTCCCCTTCGGTGCCCCCGTCAAGTTGATCGATACCCGCGTCACCGCTTAGGATGTCCGCGCCGGAGTCTCCATACAGGGTGTCGTTGTCGTTGCCGCCATAGAGATAGTCGGCATCCTCACCACCTGAGAGTGTATCGTCACCGTCCTGACCATAGAGACGATCGACACCCGCCTCACCGTTGATCGAATCCGAACCGGTTCCGCCCCAAAGGCGGTCATATCCGGCGCCGCCGAACATGATGTCGTTGCCATCTTCGCCAGACGCGCGATCGGCGCCGTCGCCGCCGTAGATATAATCCCGTCCAGCCCCGCCAAAGATCGTGTCGTTGCCGTCCTGACCGTAGAGGCGATCCGTGGAACCGTTGCCGTAGATCATATCGTTTCCCGTCCCGCCATAGACGTAGTCGTTGCCGTCTCCGCCATAGAGTTCGTCGTCACCGGCATCACCCGACACGCGGTCGTCGCCGGTTCCCCCGGACATCCAATCCGCACCATTGCCGCCGTACATGATGTCATCATCAGATTCACCATACATGGTATCGTTGTCGTCTTGGCCATAGAGACGGTCGTTCCCTTGGCCGCCGACGATCAGATCGTTGCCAGAGCCGCCGTAAATGCGATCCCAGCCACCTTCGCCGCGCAATTCGTCAATCGCCGAGCCGCCGGAAATGATATCACCACCCGCGCCACCAAAAACCGTGTCCCCGTCGATGTCGGAAGAGCCATTGAAACGGTCTGCGCCGCCGCCGAGATAAACGATATCGGAGCCGCCCTCGCCATCGACGATGTCATCTCCATCAAGTGCGCGGATCGTGTCGTCCCCGGCGCCGCCGTAAATCTCGTTGTTGGCCGAATTGCCGGTGATGTCGTCGTTTCCTGAACCAGCATAGAGATTCTCGACCACAGTGCCGACCATGATGCCGACATTGCCGATCAGACCATCCACGTCAGAGAATGTGCCGTCCTGCATGTCGATCCGGTCATCCGAGGTGGAGATGCTCAAGTTGAGCGTATCGGTCCCGTCGGCATCGTAAATCGTAAAGGCAATTGGGTCACCGGAATAGACGGTATTCGTCCCATTCTCCCAGTCGTTGAACAGATCACCGAGATAATTGGTGAGATTGGTGCCGACGCCCCAAATGGTGTCGCCAGACGTAACTGAGCCCGCACCGGCGGCCCCATAGAGGTTCTGAATGGCGCGGATGTCGGCCATCATCGTGGTGACGAGATAGGCCAGACTGGCGGACACGTTCGTATTTTCGCTTTGCGAGAAGTACGACATGATCGACATTTGCCAGCTGTCATTGGCAAAATCTGCGTCTGACGGGAAGTTTGCGGAGCCGTTGTAGGCGGATTGGTGCCCCAGACCCAGGGCGTGACCGATCTCGTGGATATATGTCTGAAACCCATAGGTGCCGATTTCATCGCCCATGGAGGAATTAACCCAGCCACTGGTGATCACGACGTCCGAAGAATTGATCGTGTTGCCGCTCAGGTCCGAGGTGGAATAGGCGCTCAGGGACGTCGAATTGCCATTGTCATCATTGTAGAACATGATGTCTGCGCCGGTTGAGGTCGTGACGGAGAAGGAGACATCCGCAACCATTTCCCACGATTCAAGCGCTGCGAGGGCAAGGTCCCGCTCAGTCTCGTTCAGGTCACTGATATTGACCGTGATCACATTCGAGCTGGAGGTGTTAAACGACCGCCAGCCCCCGCCATAGGCGCTCCAGAAGCCATTGGTCAGATAATCTGCCAACTCGTCGAGCGAGCCCTCCGCAACGGGTTCGGCCGTGTCCACATCAATCGTGTAGGCACCAAAGCTTGAACCATTTGGGTAAGCCGCGGCGCCAATGTAATAGGTGCCGCTCGATGTCGCGGTAAAGGTGATTGCCGAGTAATAGCCTGGACCGCCGTCATCGTTCTCGGTCACCAGATTTCCGGATGCATCATAAAGATAGAGATAGGTGTCCGGCAGTGTGCCGGATCCGTCCATTGAAATAGTGTAGGTCTCACCAGCGGTCAGGTTGATCTCGACCCAATCTACGTCACTGTTGGAGGACAATATGCCGGAAAACGTATCCCCGACGCTCATGGTGTAGTTTGTATTCGTTCCTGCGGCTGCATCCGACCCTTCGGTGATTGTCGCATAGGTCGCGTTGTCTTCATACACGCAGTCATCGTCAGTCGGCCTAAAAGCCTCGCAAATTCCACACATAAATTTTCCCTCAATTACTCCACACAAGCAGTACGCCGTTAAACCCTCGGTCGTTTCCCACACCCCACATGCGATGAATAGACCTGCCTGAATTAGTAAATGCTTCTTTCTTTTCTGGCGAGATATTAAGCGGACAATTTAAATGTTTTTGAATGTTGAAGTCTTAATCCGTGCAACGGGGCAGGTTTTATTCGAAAAGCGATGCAAAGCTGCGTTCGAAAAAACGTGTGTAAAGTCCTGCGGTGTTTCCGCCCACTCGGTCCATGATGGACAACTCCCGCGTTTCTGAAATGCCACCGCCATCGGCGGGCGCATAGTTCATGGACATGACGATTCCGAGGGGCGTTTCTCTCAAGCTGACGTCAAGGCGGGCCTGCGCCGGCTGATCTGTCAGGGCAAACCCGTTTGGCAAAACATGCTCAAGGGCCTCTCTGGCCCAGTCACAGGTGGAGACTTCTGTTGTCTGCTCTGCGGAACATGTGAATTGAATAATGCGTTGAGGTTGGCTCATGGCTTGCCCCCTTTCACTGACAAAGAAAATCTGTGCAAGTGCGAGAACTGCAACCAAACTTACATATCTCAGCGTTTGAAATCCCGATGTCGACACAGCGCCCTCCGGTCGTTTCGTTTGGATCAAATGCGTTTCTACACCCCAATGTGTTTTTCGCCCCGCGCCTTCGCCAGCGCGATCTGTTTCTGACGTTCACGGAACCGCTCTTTGCGGTCGTCATCCGTTTCATCGATGCACTGATGACAGGACACGCCGTCTTCATATTGCGGGCGCAGTTTGTCCTCAGGCAGGATCGGACGGCGGCAGGCATGGCACAGCTCATGCGGCCCTTCGGTCAACCCATGCCCGATAGAGACACGTTGGTCGAAAACGAAACACTCGCCTTCCCAAAGGCTCTCGTCCTGCGGCATCTCTTCGAGATATTTCAGGATGCCGCCCTTGAGGTGGTAGACCTCTTCGATGCCTTGCCCCAACAGGAAGTTCGTCGATTTCTCACAGCGGATACCGCCGGTGCAGAACATCGCGATGCGTTTGTTGTGGAACCGATCCTTGTTGTCTTCCCACCATTGCGGGAACTCGCGAAAGCTCTTGGTCTTCGGGTCGATTGCGTCCTTAAAGGTGCCGATCTGCACCTCGTAATCGTTGCGCGTGTCGATGATCGCGACGTCATCCGCGGAAATCAATTCGTTCCACTCTTCGGGGCTGCAATAGTGTCCAACCCGGGCTTTCGGGTCGACATCGGGCTGCCCCATGGTGACGATCTCTTTCTTGAGCCGCACTTTCATCCGGTTGAACGGCTGCTCGGCGGCGGTCGAGAGTTTGTACTCGAAATCGTCACAGCCCGGCAGGCTGCGGATATGTGCGACGAGGCGCTCAATCGCGGCGGGTGTGGGGCCAGCCACCGTGCCATTGATCCCCTCTTTCGCCAACAAAAGCGATCCGGTGATGCCCTCGGCCAGACAAAGATCCAAAAGACCCGACCGCAGGGTGGCGGGGTCTTCGAAGCGGGTGAAGTGATAGAGCGCGCAGACTGTAAACATGCGCTGATCGATACGCCTGCGCGTCAGATCAGGCAAGCCCTCAGTGCATCCATGTCCTGTGTGTCCGTGTCGCAGCCTTTGCGTCCTGAGCCTGCCTTTATGCCTGCACGATCTGCGCGGCACCCGCTGTCATCGTCTCCACAAGTCCGGAAATTTCGGATTTCAGCGCCTCCATCGGCACGCCTACAAAACGTCCCTGCAAGGCGAGGTAGACCACGCCATGCACCGCGGCGAAAGTCGTCCGGGTGCGCAGGATCAGGGCCTCATGCGTCATATCCGGGCGCAGTTTCGCCAGATGCGGCGCGATGACTTCGACGAGGACCGCATGTTCCTGTTTGTGCCACTCCGGGATGTCCTGACCTTCGGGCAGACGGTGTTCAAAGAGTGAGAGCCAGAGCGGTTGATGCGCGATGGCGAAATCGGCGTAACGCAGAGCGAGGGCCTGCAACGCGTGTTGCGGCGTGTCGCCCGCCTGCGTGACCGCTTCGGTCAGGGTTTCGCCCAATTCGGTGAGGGTGCGCGAGTTCACCTCGATCACCAACATGTCGAGATCCTCGACCACTGTATAGAGCGAGCCCAAGGCACATCCTGCCCGTGCAGTGACGGCCCGTGCCTTTAGCCCCGCCAAACCATGTTCGATGATTTCCGCCTCTGCGGCGTCTATCAGGCGCTTTTTCAACTCGGCTTTTTTGGCTTCGCGTGCGGTGCTCATCATATCCCTCGAAATTTTTTGAACGATGTTCATTTTTTACCTTGAACGGCGTTCACGATTGCTGCATACAGGCTTCATGAACAACGTTCATATAGAAGGAGCTTACGATGTTCAAGATGTTTACGACCCTCGTCCGGGCCCGCACGCATGACGCGGCAGAGGCCATTGAAGACGCCAATGCCCTGACCATCCTGCGCCAGCAATTGCGCGATGCCGCCGACGGACTTCAGGGTGCCAAACGCGCGGTGGCCGTGGTGATCGCCTATGCCGAGCGTGAGAAAAACAGCGCTGCCAAGATCGCAGGTCAGATCAATGATCTCGAACTGCGCGCCATCGAAGCGTTGCGTCAGGATCGTGAAGACCTCGCCACCGAGGCCGCCTCTGCGATTGCCGAATTGGAAGCCGAAGCCGCCGCCTCGGCGCGGGCCACGGCCCACTATGATGCGGAAATCCGCCGTCTGCGCGAACAGGTGAGCCTTTCTGAGCAGCGCCTGCGCGCCTTGCAACGCGGCAAGCAAATCGCCGATGCGGCTGCCCGCACGCAAAAACTGCGCGGCACTATGCCGGACGGCGTTGTCTCAAGTCTGCGCGAAGCCGAAGCCACTTTGGAGCGTCTGCAATCCCGTCAAGATCACGCCGAAGCCGTCGATATTGCCCTGCGCGACCTGACAACAGGCCCGTCCGCAGAAGGCACAGTGGCCCGCCTCGCCGCCGCTGGCTGCGGTGCGCCCCTGCGCCCGGAAGCCGCCCATGTGCTTGACCGTCTGCGCGCAAAAACCGCCTGATCCCGACCGATTTGCCCAAACCAACCGAACACACCAAAATTCAACGGAGACCTAAAATGTCGAAATCCTATTCCTCCAAAGGGTCCAACGCCTGGAACCTCTTCACCTATTTCAACTTTTCCATCGCGGCCCTGATGATGGCCGGCGGCATCTGGTCGCTGGAGGCAAGTTTCTCCGCGAAAGGCTATTACGCCATGGCGGCTCTGATGCTGGTCTATTCGACGGCCTCGATCACCAAGGCGCTGCGCGATAAAGAGGAATCGGAACGGATCTACAATAAGCTTGAAGATGCCCGCACCGAACGCCTGTTGGCCGAAGCCCGCGGCGATACCGACGTGTGATCTTTCTCGGGCGGCCCCGAAAGCTCTGGGCCGCCTGCCAATCTCTTTGCTATGCGAGTTGTCCCATGACCCGTTCGATGAAATATCTGGCCCATGTCCTCTTTGTTCTGATCGTCTTGGCCGGCACGGCCTGGAGCGCGACCGCGCTTTGGTTGCATCTCACCGGCGGGCTGCGTGTGGGGGCGCTCGGTGCCCTGATCGCGATGGCTCTTACGGCGCTGATCCTGCGGTTTAAGCGGGGGCGTCGTTTGGGTTGGGCCACATTGGCGCTGGGCGGCCTTGCGGTGGCGGGGTGGTATCAGACCATCACGCCTGAACAAACGCGCGACTGGGCGATGGATGTGTCCAAAGGCGTGCGGGCCGAGGTCGAGGGCGATCACGTCCGGCTGGCAAATATCCGGGATTTCGAGTGGCAGAGCAAAACCGAGGCAACGCCGCGTTGGATCACGGAAGACTACGATCTGAACGATCTTGAGACGGTCGATATGATCACCTCGGTCTGGGACAATCCCGATATTGCCCATCTCTTGGTAAGTTTCGGCTTTGCCTCGGGTGAAAACGTGGTGTTTTCCGTCGAAATCCGTCGCGAAGCGGATGAGGAATTCAACGAGCTCGGTGGGTTCTTCCGTCAGTTCGAACTGGTCCTGATCGCCGCGACCGAGCGTGACATCGTCAAGCTGCGCACCAATTACCGCAAGGAGCAGGTGCGGCTCTACCCGGTCCATTTGAACGCCGAGCAACGCCGGACCATGTTCCTGTCCTATGTCGAACTGGCGCAGCGCCTCGAAGAAAAGCCGGCCTTTTACAACACGATCACCGCGAATTGCACGACGAGCGTCTGGGCTTTGGCGCTGGCTCTGAAGCCCGACCTGCCGATGGATGAACGTCTGATCCTCTCCGGGCGTTTGCCGGATTACCTGACCGATCTGGGCGTGATCGATGCTGCACCGGCCGAGGAGCGCGATGAAAATGCGCTGATCACGCCGCTGGCGCAAAACGATACCGGCGAGGCCTCCTTTTCCGATGTCATTCGACGCAAATGATCTGACGCTCGCAGCAAGAGACTGTCCCATGCAAAAGGCCACAACGCGAAGGTTGTGGCCTTTCTGACGTGAAAGTCTCGCTCACTTGCGAAGTTTTGCCTGCTCCAGGGACCAATATTCCATATCGAACAGATCGGCCTCCGAGATCGGGGTGAAGCGGTTGTAATCCTCGGCTGCGTTCACGATCCGGGTGGTTTGCTCCAAAAGATCACCGGCAATCTTCGCGGCTTTCTCATTTGCGCCCAGACCGTAAAGACCAACGCCGGGCACCAGAACCGCGCGCGGCAGCGGATCGAGCATGATCTTTTCTTCCGAAGCATTGGGGGCGTTGCGGTCGAAATAGGCTTTGTAGCGGGTCGCGTAATCCGCAAGCGCGCGGGTGATCTCTTCGGCGCCGTCATTGGCGTCAAGGATCATGCCGAAAGGCTTGATGCGGATGACGTGATCCGGTGTCGCCGTGCCGCGTTGCGACAGTTCGACCAGATTTTCGCGCGCCAGATAGGTCCGAATGGACGGGGTGGAGCGGAAATCAAGCGCGGGGGTGTCGCCCAGATGGCCGTCAGCGGCAAGGGCGTCACGCAACGCCTGCGTCAGGGCATCGGGCGCGTCACGATCATTGTCTTGCGGCGGCAGAGCCTCTGCGCCGCGCGCGGCCAGATAGTCCTCGGCCAGCGTCACGAATTCGATCATCAGCTCATAGCTTTCACGCGCCGTCTCCGCGAAGGTGAACAGCCCATGCTGCGCCAGCCAAAGCCCCTCGACATTCGGGTGTTTGTTCAGCGCATCATTGCAGGCGTGGCTGAGGCTATAGCCCGGCATGACATAGGGCACAAAGGCCACGCGGTCGCCGTAAATCTCATGCATCACCGGCTCCATGTCGCTTTGATCGGCGAGCGCGAGAGAGGCCGTCGCATGGGTGTGGTCGACAAAAGCGTGGGGCATATAGGCATGCAGCAGCGCTTCGATCGACGGCGTCGGCGCGCTTGGGTCCAAAAGATTGGCCCGCAACAGCGCCACCATGTCCTCATCCGACATATGCGGGATCTCGCGCGTTTTCAAAAGCGGCTCAAGATGCATCGCGGGAAGGCCGGGCGCTTCGATGTCGCCCAAATCCCAACCGGAGCCTTTCACATGGATCAAATCCTGCCCCTCGGCATCTTTCACTTTGACCGAGGTGTTGCCCCCGCCATGCAAAACGAGATCGGGGTCTTGCCCGATCAGGCGCGAGGTGTAGACCCGCAGGCCAAGTGCAGCGGGCTGCCCCTCTGCCTCGGCGGCCTCGATAAATTTCTGCGCTTCGGTGTCATTCCAGCGGGACAGCATAGGTGGTTCCTTCCATGAAAGAGCGAGGGCGCGAACGCCCCCGCCTGACCTGTGTTTTAGTGTTTAGAAGTCAAAGTTGTCGATGTTTTCGGCGGTGAAAACGGTGCGCTCCGGCAACAGGATGATGCCATTGCCATCGGCCTCATAGTCATAGCCCTGCACCGCGTTGGGCGACACTTCGACCTCGCCGATGCCCGGCACCTCGACTTTGTCGCCAACATTCAGCGGACCGTTCTCAAGCACATGGGCCGCAACGGCGACGGAGATCGCACCCTGTTGCGTCACGTCCCACAGGCCGAAACGCTCGATGGTGCCGCGTTTGACATAGGGGCGCATGACGTTCGGGGTGGAGAAGCCGACGATGGTCACATCGCCTGCACGATCAAGGTTCTCTGCGGCTTGCGCGGAGGCCGGAAGCGCGTTGGCATCGGGGGCGATGATCGCGTCCAGATCCGGGTAGGCGGAGAGGATGCTCTCAGCCGTTTGCAGGGATTTCTGCGCATCGTTGTAGCCGTATTGCGTGGTGACGACTTCCCAACCCGGATGCTCGGCGGCGATCTTGGCTTTGGCCGCTTCCGCCCAGGCGTTCTGGTCGGTCACCGTCGGGGACGAGTAGAAGAAGGCCACTTTGGCGTCCTCTTTGCCCTCAAGACCGTCCTCGGCCATATCGACCAAGAGACCACCCAGCTGCTCAGGTGTGCCTTGGTTGATGTAGTAGGACCGGCACTCCGGGCTGACGTCCGAATCCCATGTCATCACAAGAACATCACGCGCCATCGCCTGTTTCAGCGCCGGGCAAAGACCGTCGGGCGACACAGAAGACAGCACCACGGCGCCGTAGCCCTGATTGACAAAGTTGTTCACGAACTGAACCTGTGCGGAGACGCTGGGCTCCGTCGGGCCGTCATAGGTGACATTGACGCCAAGCTCCTCGCCCATCGCCGTCGCGCCGTTGCCGCCCGAGGTGAAAAAGCCGACCCCGACCAGTTTGGGAATGAACGCGATGTCCTCCGCGGCGGCGGCGTTGACCGCCATCACCCCGGCTGCGATCGCGCCAAGAAATTTTACCGATTTACGCATGGTGTTTCCTCCTCCATTTGAACTTATTTGCACGGGTCAGTTGGTCTGACCTGGGCGCACCGGGATAATTGCGCTCAACAGCGCGAGACCGTGGCGAAACGCCACGACAATCACCAGAAGCGCCCCGGACAGCGCGCTGGAAATCTGACTGGGGACGCCGCTCATTTGCAGGCCCTGTTGCAGGTAGCCGATGACGAATGTGGCGATGATCGTGCCCAGAACTGAGCCTTTGCCACCATAGATCGACGCGCCGCCGAGCACCGCCGCCGTGATGGCTGGCAACAGTGTTGCGCCGCCCAGATCGACGCGCGCCGATCCGAAATAGGCCGAGAGCAACAGCCCTGCGAGTGCTGCGGCCAGACCGGTGAGCACATAGGTCCACATCTGGACGCGGAACACGGGCATGCCCGAATGACGCGCGGCGTCTTCGTTTTGGCCGATCTGGAACACCAGCCGCCCAAAGCGCGTCATGTGCAGCAAGACCAAAAGCACGGCAGAGAAGCACAGGAAGACAAAAAGCGGCATCGGCAGGCCGAACATTTGCGCATAGCCAAGCCCGGTGAAGGCGGCCGGAAATCCGCCGATCCCCTCATAGCCATTCGCCCCCACAACGCCCGACAAAACGGTCGCGGCCCCTGAGAACATATAGAGAGAGCCCAAGGTGACGACCAAAGGTTGCAACCGCGTCAGGCGAATGATCGTGGCGTTCAAAAGACCCGCCAACGCGCCGGTGGCAAAGCCGACCGTCAAAGAGGCCGCCAGAGGCAGGCCAAAGAAATTGGCGATCCCGAAGGTGATGGCACAAAGCCCGACGGTGGAGGCGAAGCTCACGTCAATGCCGCCCGCAATGATCACGAGGGTCAAAGGCACGGCGACGATCCCGACTTGCACGAAATCCGAGGTCCCGAACAAAAGCGAGCTGGGCCGCAAAAAGCGTGGGTTGATCATGCCAAAGATGATGAGTTCGAGAGCGAGCAGGGCGAGAAGCAGAACTTCCCAGCGCAGAATGAGCTTTTTCATGCCGCATCCTCCAGCGTTTTGGATTGGGGTGTCGGGGCCTCACCGCGGTGATAGCGGGCCGCACGATCTCGGGCTTCGAGCGCAATGCGCAACCGGCCATCGATCAGCAAGACGGTCAAAAGCATGGCGCCACCGATCAGATCGTTCCAATAGGCCGGGATTTTGAGGAACACGAGGGCGGTGTCGATCGAGGTGAAAAAGATCACGCCGATCACCACGCCTGCGACCGTTCCGACGCCGCCCAAAAGGCTGATGCCGCCCAAAACCAGCGCCGCAATCGCACGCAACTCGATGCCGGTGCCGGCCTGGTTCGGCACAAATCCGATCTGCGCGGCAAAGGTGATGCCGGCAAGTGCGGCCATGCCGCCGCCCCAGACAAAGGCGAGAAATTCGATCCGCTTCACCGGCAGGCCCAAGTGGCGTGCCGCCGCGCGGTTGTCGCCGACCACCATGACCCAGCGCCCGCGTCGTGCCCGCAAAAAGGCCCAGACAGCAACGATCACAACCATGGTGCACAGGCCCATTACGGACAGCCCGCCGATGGATTTCGCGCCAAGCGCCTTGAGCGTTTCCGGCAGTTCTTCGATCCACTCCCCGCCCGTCGCGATGAGCATCACGCCACGGAACAGGCCCAGTGTGCCAAGCGTTGCCACAATCGAGGGCACGCCAAGCACGGCGACCAAAACCCCGTTGACCGCCCCAGCGGCAAGGCCCGCGCCAAGGGTCAGGGCAATGGCCACCGGCATGGCGAACCCGGCATTGAGGGACAGGCCAAGCGTGACCGCCGAAAGCCCCAGAACCGAGCCGCCGGAGACGTCGATATTGCGAGTTAGAATGACCGGAAAGACGCCCAATGCGATCAGCATGAGCACCAGCCCGTTCGACCAGATCATCGTTGCCGTGCTCGGCGCCAAAAATCCGGGTGCCGCCGCGCCAACGGCCAAAAGCACGGCGATGGTGACGAGCAAAAGTGTCGCGACGCGGTCGCGGGCGATCCAGTTAAGCATGGGTGGTCTCCTTGGACTCGAAGGCCAGTTGCCCGATGGCGTCGGTCGAGGCCCCTGCGGGCAATTCACCGGCCAGATGCCCGCCCGCCATCACCGCAATCCTGTCGGACAGGCGCACCACCTCGTCGAAATCGGATGAAATCACAATGACGGAGGTGCCTGCGGCGGCGAGGTCTTCGATGATGCGATAAATGTCGTTGCGCGCGCCGACATCGACGCCGCGGGTCGGCTCGTCGAGGATCAACAGCTTTGGCTCAGCGGCGAGACATTTCGACAAAAGCACTTTTTGCTGATTGCCGCCCGACAGGCTGTTCACGGGTTGATCGGCGCTGGCGCATTTGATGCCGAGACTTTTGCGATAGGTCTCGAAACGGGTCTGTTCGCGCCCCGGCCGCAAAAAGAAGGGCAGGCGGTGATAGACGAAAGACGAGGTGTTCCAATAGAGCGGCGCTTCGAGGAAGAGGCCGTATTGCTGGCGGTCTTCGGACAGATGCACGATGCCTTGCTTGACGGCGTCGCTCGGTTTGGTCGCGTGGAACGGACGGCCTTCGAGAAGAACCTCTCCGCCAGAACGCGGTCTGAGACCGACGAGAGTCTCGGCCAGTTCGGTCCGGCCCGCGCCGACAACGCCCGTCAGACCCAGAACTTCACCGCGATGCACCTCAAGAGAAATGTCGACAAAGCCTTCGCCGCTCAAGTGCGACAGCTGCAGGACCTTCTCTTCTGACACAATCTTGCCTTCGACACGGTCATTGAGCGCGGTCACGCCGGGGCTCATGGCGGCCAGAATCTCCGCATCTGTGCTCTGCGCCATCTCGGCGCTATGCACGACAAAGCCGTCCCGCAAAACGGTGATCCGGTCGGAAACGGCGCGCAATTCGTGCAGCTTGTGCGAGATGAACACGAGGCCATGACCGGACTCGCGCAGGCTTTTCATGCGGGTGAACAGGGTGTCCACCTCATGCGGCGTGAGCGCGGAGGTCGGTTCGTCGAGGATCAGGACTTTCGCATCGCGAATGAGCCCGCGCAGAATCTCGACGATTTGCCGATCCGCGATCTCAAGCGTCGCGGCTTTGGTCTCAAGCCGGAGCGTCACGCCCATGCGGGCAATCAGATCTTTCACGCGGCTGCGATAGGCGCTGGCGGCCTGCGGCAGGCCGATGCAGACATTTTCGAGCACGGATTGGTTCGGAAAAATATGCGCCTCTTGCGGCACAAGGTAGAGCCCCATGGCCTGCGCCTGCGCCGGGGTGGCGGGTGACAAGGCTGCGCCGCCGATCTGCACTTGGCCGCCGGTGGCCGGCACCAGCCCGGCCAGAATCTTCATCAACGTGGATTTGCCTGCGCCGTTTCCACCCAAAAGCGCATGGACCTCTCCTTTGCGCACGGAAAAATCCACGCCCTTCAGGACGGCCACCGGACCATAGTTTTTCGAGACGGAGACAAGCTCCGCAAGGGTCGGTTTCATGTCGCCTCCTCAACGCCATCGAGACCTGCATCTGAGGGTGAAGCCGCAGGTTTGGCGGCACGAGTCACTGATCAGATGTTTCAGTTAATATCATCTGCTCAGTCCGAGACCTGTCTGTCAATATGTAAATTGCCCATAAACTCGCCGCAACGCGGCAATTTTGGTGTAAAAATAGGCATATTGACATGATCAAATGTATTTGCAAAAAATAAAAAAACTTACCGAAGCCGAAAGGGCGCAGAGGATGGCGGACATGAACGAGACCAACGGGGACGCGGCTTTACTCGCGCGTGTTGCGTGGCTCTATTACAATGACGGCCTGACCCAAGGTGAGATCGGCGCGCTTCTCAATCTGTCCCGAATCAAGGTTTCGCGCCTGCTCGACGCGGGCCGGACCTCTGGTCTCATTCAGTTGAGCATCAATTCGCGGGAACAGGGCTGTCTTGAGCTTGAAACCCGCATGCGTGCGCAATTCGGCCTCAGCGATTGCCGTGTCATTCCCGAAAGCACTTCGGAAGACATCAATATGCGTGTCGGCCAAGCAGCGGCGCAGTATCTGATGCAAAAACTGCAGCCCGGCGACAGTCTGTCGGTCGGCTGGGGCGAAACTGTCGCGCATTCGATCCGAATGCTCGGCTACACGGCGCAAGAGCGCGGCGTTGGTCTCTATTCTCTGACGGGGGGCGTGAAGACCTATGTCGAGGGGATGCGTGAGGCCAATTGGCATCGCAACGTCAATATCATCCCGGCCCCGCTTGTGGTTTCGACCCCCGAACTGGCGCAGGCGCTGATGCAGGAGCCGTCCGTGTCCTCGCTGATCTCGAAGGCGCTGGAGGCCGAGTATAAACTTGTGGGCATCGGTGGGCTGAGCGAAACCGCGACTGTTGTGAATCAGGGCTATCTCGCGCCCGGTGAAATCGACCCGCTGCGCCGCCTCGGCGCACGTGGCGACATTTTGTGCCGCTTCTACGATCGCACCGGCCAAGACATCAGCCTGCCGCTGCATGACTGCGTCGTTGGCGTCGATCTTGAACAGCTCAGAACCTCCGAGAAAGTGATTGCCGCCGCGGGTGGCCCCACCAAGACCGGACCAATCCTCTCCGCTCTGCGCGGAGAAATCATCGACATTCTGGTGACCGACGAGCCGACCGCCTTGGCTTTGCTCGACGCCGTGGAAGGGTAAACATGCAATATTTTCTCGCATTCGACGCAGGCACCGGCTCCGGTCGCGCCGTTTTGTTCGATCAAACCGGTGCCGAGGTCGGCGCCGTCGGGCAGGAATGGTGGCACAAAAGCGATCCGCGTTTTCCCGGGTCGATGGATTTCGACACCCAAGGCAACTGGAGCACGCTCGCACGGTGCTGTCGTGAGTTGATCGCCAAAACCGGCGTCGATCCGAAAGACATTAAGGCGGTGAGCGCGACCGCGATGCGCGAGGCCTTTGTTTTGCACGATGCGCAGGGCGACGAGATCTGGGCCTGCGCCAATGTGGATGCGCGCGCGGATGCCGAAGTGCGCGGCCTCAAGGCGGATCATCCCGGCCTCGAAGAAGACATTTACGCGCTGTCGGGTCAGACCTATGCGCTGGGCGCTTTGCCGCGCCTGATCTGGTTGCGCAGCCATATGCCCGAGGTGTTCGAGAATGCCCGTGCGCTCACGATGCTGTCGGATTGGGTGCTGTATCGGCTCTCCGGCGCGCTGTCGTCCGAGCCGTCGAATGCCGGCACAACCGGTCTCATCGGCCTGACGGATCGCGCCCCCGTGGCGGCAGCGTTCGAGGTTGCGGGGCTGTCGCCGGATCTGATGCCGCGCTCTGTCTCGACGGGCGAAGTCGTCGGTCAAGTGCATGCAAAAGCCGCCGAGGTGACCGGCCTTGCTGTGGGCACCTTGGTCGTTGCAGGCGGCGGTGATTGCCAGACCGGCGCGCTCGGGCTTGGCGTCGTCAACGAGGGCGATTGCGCGGTTCTGGGTGGCACCTTCTGGCAACAGGTCGTCAATGTACCGCTGTCTCTGCGCGATCCGACGATGAATTTGCGGATCAATCCGCATGTCGTGCCGGGGCTCAATCAAGCCGAAGCGATCAGCTTTTTCACCGGCGCCGTGATGCGTTGGTTCCGCGATGCTTTCGGGCAAGGCAAAAGCTATACGGAGCTGGAGGCCGCCTCGAAATCCGTTCCGCCGGGGGCGCATGGGATCATCCCGATCTTTTCGGATGTGATGCGCTATGGTGAATGGTTCCACGCGGCGCCCTCTCTGCTCAATCTCTCGATTGATCCCGAGACCTCCGGCCCCGCCGCCATTTTCCGTGCCTTGCAGGAAAACGCCGCCATCGTGGCCCATCGCAATCTGAAAGCGGTGTTCGAGCTGTCCGGCAAGCAACCGGAGCGCATCGTCTTTGCCGGGGGCGCGTCGAAATCGGCGCATTGGGCGCAAATTCTGGCGGATGTGACCGGCCTTCCGGTCGTTACCCCGAAGGTCAAGGAAGCCACCGCGCAGGGCTGTGCCATCGCGGCGGCGACAGGGGCGTCACTGTTCTCGTCGTTGACCGAAGGTGGTGCCGCCTGGTCTGCGCTTGAAGCCGAATTCACCCCCAATGCAGACCTCAAACCCCTCTACGACGAAGCGGGCTCACGCTGGGAGCGGGCCTACGCCGCGCAGCGTGACTTGGTCACGTCGGGGATCACCACGTCAATGTGGCAAGCGCCGGGCACCTGATCGCCCCAACATTATCTTTCGAAAGGCTCACACATGCTGATTCAACTCGTGAATATTAAAGTGCAAGAAGGCACGCGGGACACGTTTCTCGAAGCCTTCACCATCAATTGCGAAGGCACCCGCAAAGAGGCCGGGAACATTCGTTTCGATCTTTTGCATGACCCCGAAGACGAGAATAATTTCTTTGTCTACGAAATCTTTGAAAGCGAAGCGGCGCTCGATGAGCATCGCAAGACGGAGCATTATCAGACCTGCGTGAAGATGATCGATCCGATCACGCTGGGCGGTCGTTCCAAGA
Source organism: Celeribacter naphthalenivorans (assembly GCF_020524585.1). Taxonomy (GTDB): domain Bacteria; phylum Pseudomonadota; class Alphaproteobacteria; order Rhodobacterales; family Rhodobacteraceae; genus Celeribacter; species Celeribacter naphthalenivorans. The sequence goes on along the minus strand of NZ_JAIVLK010000003.1, from coordinate 217,227 downwards.
CCTACTTTACGCCGGTGCTAGTTCAGGACGCATAAAATGATTGGCATGGGCAAGCGTTTGCGGATTGCCCATGCTGGTCTTCTGTCTGCGCGATCCTGCTTTTCGCGCCGCGTGCCGATCCTTGGCGCAGATGAAAAAAACGCCGCCCGATGCAGGGCGGCGTTTCGATATTCAGACAGGCGACACGGTCAGGACGTCGCCTGAGCCATGCCAAAGTGGCCTCTTACCAAGAGGTGATCACCGCGCCATCATAGCTGTCTTCGATAAAGGCTTTGACCTCATCAGTGTGATAGGCGTCCACAAGGGTTTTCACCCAAGGCAGGTCCTCGTCACCCTTGCGCACAACGATCACGTTCACATAGGGGCTTTCGGCCTTTTCCATCGCGATGGCATCGTCTTTCGGGCTCAGACCCGAGGCGATGGCGTAATTGGTGTTGATGATCGCGATGTCGGCATCCGACAGGGTGCGCGGCAGTTGGGCGGCGTCCAGTTCGAGGAACTTGAGGCCCTTGGGGTTGTCCTGCACGTCGAGCGGGCTCGGCACGAGACCGGTGCCTTCGGCGAGCGTCACCAGACCGAGGTCTTGCAACAGCAACAAAGCACGGCCGCCATTGGTCGGGTCGTTCGGGATCGCAACTTTCGCACCGTCTTCGAGGGTGGCGAGATCTTCGATCTTGTCGGAATAGATGCCCATCGGCGTGGTGATTGTGTTGCCCACGACGACCAGTTCAAAGCCGCGGTCCTTCATCTGGTTGTCCAGATAGGGCACGTGCTGGAAGGAGTTGGCTTCGATGTCGCCATCGGCCAGCGCGGTGTTCGGGATCACGTAGTCGGAGAATTCCACCACGTCGATGTCGAGGCCCATCGGGGCGGCGACTTTGGCGACTTCTTCCATGATTTCAGCATGTTCGCCGGGGGACACGCCGACTTTGATCTCTTCGGCCATAGCGACAGAGGCCATGAGGGCGAGAACGGAGGAAAGTGTTGCAACGCGCAGCATGTGTAAACTCCTTATGATGCGGTTCAGATAGGGTTATTGACCGCGCCCCTTGGGGGCACGTTTGTCCACGCGGGCGGCAATCCATTCACCGATGGACTGCACAAGCTGGACGAGAACAATGAGAATGACGACCACCACGGCCATGACATCGGGCATGAAGCGCTGATAACCGTAACGAATACCGAGATCGCCAAGTCCTTCACCGCCCACGGCGCCGACCATGGCGGAATAGCCGATGAGGCTCACCACGGCGAGCGTGAGGCCGAGCGTGATCGCGGGCAAGGCTTCGGGGATCAGCACCTTGCGGATGATCTGGAACGGGGTCGCCCCCATGGCGCGCGCCGCCTCGATGAGCCCGCCATCGACCTCGCGGATGGCATTTTCCACCAGCCGCGCGATGAAGGGCACAGCGGCAATGGTCAGCGGCACGATCGCGGCGGTGGTGCCGATCGAGGTGCCCGCAATGGCGCGGGTGAAGGGGATGATCGCCACAACGAGAATGATGAACGGCACGGACCGCGTGGCGTTGACCACGAGGCCCAGAACCTTGTTCACCCAAGGCGAGGACAAAAGCTCCCCGCGTTGAGAGATCGCCAGAAACACGCCCAGAGGCAGGCCGAACAGGGTCCCCAGAAGGGTCGAGATCGCCACCATGTAAAGCGTCTGACCGGTCGCTTCGATCAAAAGGTTGATGAGATTAGCCGACATAGCCAAGCACCTCCGTCAAAAGCCCGTGACGTTCCAGATAGGCCCGCGCCTCATCGCCTTTGGTGGCGTCGAGCGAGACCAGAAGGTTGCCGAAGGGCTGCGTGCCGATCTCTTCGACCGCACCGGCGAGAATATTGACCTCGATCCCCAGATCGCGGGTCAAAAGCGCCAACATCGGATCGGTCGCATGTTTGCCGGAGAAGGTCACGCGCACCACTTCCTCGCCGCCCGACGTCGGACGTTCCGCGATGATTTTATCTTTGATAAAGGCGGGCAAAGTGACCCCCGTCACACCGGACAGGAAAGACCGCGTGGTCGGATGTTGCGGCGCGGTGAAAACGTCATAGGTCGTTCCGGCCTCGACGATCTGGCCGCCCTCGATCACGGCGACATGGCTGGCGATGTCACGCACCACGGCCATTTCATGGGTGATCAAAAGGATGGTCAGCCCGAGATCGCGATTGATGTCTTTCAACAGCGACAACACGGTTTGCGTGGTCTCCGGGTCGAGCGCCGAGGTGGCTTCGTCGGAGAGCAGGATTTTCGGCTCGGTCGCCAAGGCACGGGCGATGCCGACACGCTGTTTCTGGCCGCCGGACAATTCGGACGGGTAGCGATCCGCCTGCGCCGTCAGCCCGACACGGTCGACAAGATCGGCCACGCGGGTCTTGATCTCCGCGCCTCCGATGCCCGCAATTTCCAGCGGCAAAGCGATGTTCTCGGAGACCGTGCGCGAGGACAAGAGGTTGAAATGCTGGAAAATCATCCCGACGTCGCGCCGAATGGCCCGCAGCTTGGCGCCGCGCGCGGTGCCCACGTCCTGATCGCCGACCAGCACCTTGCCCGAGGTCGGACGCTCCAGCCCGTTGACCATGCGCAGCATCGTGGACTTGCCCGCGCCCGAACGCCCGATGATGCCGGTGATCGTCCCGGCCTCGACGGTGAGGGAGACATCGCTGATCGCGGAAACGGTTCCCCCGCCCGGTTTGGCAAAGGATTTTCCGACCGTGTCGAATATGATGGAGGCCGCTTGGCCGTCGTGTGAGGTCATGGTTTTGATTCCAAAGGCCCTGATCTATCCCGGGCTGTAGACCTGAATGCGCCCCAAGGTTCAAGCCGCGTGGCTCAATAAACCAAGCCTGCCCCTGCGCCTGTCTCGGTTCTGGCCCGTCGAAACGTCCCGACGCTTGCCCGGAATGCAAACATCTGTCCGACGACACCTGCGCCCTAGGATACAGGTCGTTTTAGATCGAATGGTCAAACCGGGATATCCTTCTTTTCCGTCAAATTTCATCTGTCGAGCGGGTCTGTGCGCCAATTGATCCGACACCCTGCCGAAAAAGGAGGATACCGTTCTGTGCAAAACGCGATAAAGAGGGGGGCAATGACGGATCAAACGCACAAAAAGCAAGACATGGGACAAGAGGCCGGCACAGCTTTCGGGCCGGATTTGGCCAAGGCCTCCGTCCTCGTGGTCGATGACGAACTGGGCATGCGCCATTTCCTGAAAAAAGCGCTGTCCACCAAATGTCGCCACGTCGATGTGGCCGCGACCCCTGCCGAGGCGTCTGCCTTTCTCGACGGGGAAAGCTATGATGTCATCATGCTCGACAACATCATGCCGGGGATGACCGGGCTCGAATGGTTGGCGGATCAATGGCAGATCGGGTTGCGCTCCGACATCATCCTGATGACCGCCTATGCCGATCTCGACACCGCGATCGAAGCCCTGCGTCTGGGCATCAGCGATTTCCTGTTGAAACCGTTCCATTCCAATCAGGTGTTGAACGCGATCTCCAAAAGCCTCGCTAAAACCGCGTTGAAACGGCAGAACACCGTGCTGCGTCAAGAATTGGCGGCGGGCAGCGATTTGTTGCGGCAGCGCGATACCTTTGTCGGCTCGTCGCAAGCGGCGCAGACCCTGCGCGACACCATTGAACGCGCCGCCCAGATCAACGCGCCTGTGGTGATCGAGGGGGAAACCGGCACCGGCAAACATATCGCCGCGCGGATGCTGCACAGCGTCTCGCCCCGTGCGCATAAGCCTTTCGCATGGTTGCCCTGTTTCGGGATCAGTTTCGAAGACTTTCGCGAGCGTCTGTTCGGGCGTGTCGACAGGTCTGTCAGCTCCGGCGAAGGTATTCTCAACACGGCAGAGGGTGGCGTTCTCTTTCTCGAAGACGTCGATCTGCTCCCGCCCGCGGGGCAGAATTTGTTGGTCGAATGGCTCAGCACCGGGCGGTTTCAGCCGGTCGGCGGTGGCCGCAGTTTTCAGACCGACATTCGTGTCGTTTGTTGCTCCAAAGGCAACATGAAACAGGCGGTCGAAGACGGCAGCTTCCGCACCGATCTGTTCTATCTATTGAATGTGCATGAGGTCTGGATCCCGCCGTTGCGCGAACGTCCCTCCGATGTCATCGAAATCGCGGAGTTCTTTCTCACATCGCTCTCGGCGCGCATGGGGGCCGTGGCGCCTGACATATCGGCAAGCGACAAACGCCGCCTCATGGCGCATGACTGGCCCGGCAATGTGATGGAGCTGCGCAACGTGGTGGAGCGCGCGATCATTCAAGGCGGCTTTGAACGCGCCCTCCAAGATGTCGGCAGCACGGAAACCGAGAGCCTCGAGGCCGTGGAGCAGCGGCACATTCTCAATGTCTTGCAAGCCTGCGGCGGCAACAAGGCCGAAGCCGCGCGCATCCTTGGCGTGGCGCGCAAGACCATTGATCGCAAATGTCAGGCCTGGGGCCTCTAACGCGATGATGCGCGCATGACCGCCCTGATCGCCCGCCTCAAAGCCCAGGTTCGGCTCAAACTTCTGGTGCTGGCGCTGCTGCCGATTGCCGTGCTGTTGCCGATCTTTCTGGGCGTGACCATGTGGCATTGGCTCGGGCGGTTCGACGCGCTTTTGACTGAGAAAGTCACCAGCGACCTGCGCATCGCAGAGCAATATTTCGTCAAGATCGAAGAGGCGCAGGCCCAGAGCATCGCCGCCATCGGCAACGCGCGGCAATTCTCCGATGCGAGGGCCGAGGGCGAGGGAGCGTTGGCGGAGTTTCTCGACCGCAGGCGGGATCAGATCGGGTTGGATTTCCTCATCATGGAAACCGATGGTGCCCGCACGCCCGAGCCGGTGCAGACCTTGCTCCAGCGCGATCGCGACCGTGACATGCAGTCCGGCCTGATCGTGGCTTCTCCCGCTGAGATGGCGCTTTGGGGGGATGGTCTAGCTGACCGTGCCCGCCTGCCGATCCGCGACACCGATGGGGCGCGCCCGACAGACCGCGCCTTTGAGGAGCGGGGTCTGATCCTTTGGGCGGCCTATCAGATAGAGGGCGGCTATCTCTTCGGTGGGCGGCTGTTGAACCGCAATCTCGATGTGATCGACCGGATGAACGCGCTGGTCTATGGCGGGGATGAGGCGGCGCCGTCGGATGCGGGCACCACGACGCTCTTTCTCGATGATGTGCGCATTTCCACCAATGTGCGCCTTTTCGAAGGCGAGCGCGCCTTGGGCACGCGTGTCACCGAAGTGGTCTGGCACAAGGTCGTCGAGCGTGGTGAAACATGGCTCGACCGCGCTTTCGTCGTCAATGACTGGTATATTTCCGGCTATATGCCGCTGACCGATGTCACCGGCGCGCGGGTCGGTATGCTCTATACCGGCTTTCTCGAACAACCCTACAAGGATCAGCGCAACGGCACGGTTCTGGCGCTTGGGCTGGCGTTTCTTGCCGTGCTCTTTCTGGCTGTGCCGATCTTCTTGCGGATGGCACGCGATGTCTTCGCGCCTCTGGAGCGCATGACCTCGACGATGCAGCAGGTGGAGCGCGGCGATCTGAGGGCCCGGATCGGCAAGATGGAATCCGAGGACGAGATCGGCGCCGTGGCCCGCCACCTCGACCGCCTGCTCGATCAGGTCAAAGACCGCGACGAGGCACTCAGGCAATATAACGATCAGCTCAACGATCTGGTGGATATGCGCACGCAGGAATTGCGCGCCGCCAATGAAAAGCTCGAAGAAACCTATGCGCAACTGATCCTCAAGGAAAAGCTGGCCTCCTTGGGGGAGATCACCGCTGGTGTGGCGCATGAGATCAACAATCCGATTGCGGTCATTCAGGGCAATATGGAGCTTTTGCGGATGAGCCTCAGTGAGGAGATGAAGGCCGAGGTCGCGATGGAGCTGGACCTGATCGAGGCCCAGACCCGCCGCATCAATGTCATCGTCGGCAAGCTGTTGAGCTTTTCGCGCTCAGGCGAGATGTCCGATCATTCCTCTTTGGTGAACGTCAAAGACGCGGTCGACAGTGCGTTGATCCTCGTGGCTGCCGATCTGCGCAAACACAATATCGAGACGCGGCGCATCGACCGCGATGTGCCCCCCATCGAGATCGTCGAAAACGAATTGCAACAGGTGCTGGTCAACCTCTTCATCAACGCCGCCCAAGCGATGGCTAAGGGCGGCACGCTGACGGTCGAGCTTCAAGAGACCCTGCGGGGCGACAGGCCGGGCGTTGAAATCCGGGTGTCAGACACCGGCGCGGGGATTCCCGCCGATCAAATCGCCCATATTTTCGATCCGTTTTTCACCACGAAACAGGCCGAAGGCACCGGATTGGGGCTGTCGATCAGCCAGGCTTTGATGGAGCGCGCGGGCGGAAACATCACTGTGGAGAGCATATGCGGGCGCGGCACGATTTTTTCTGTCTGGTGTCCGGCTGCGTCATTCTGTCCGGAGGACATCTGAAACGGTATGCAAATGTGGACATTTTGTCCGATGCCCCTCGGTGCAAGGAGGGCAATATGGGACATTTCGACATTTCTGCGCCGCAGATAGATCTCATAACGCACTGTTTATAAATATTATTTTAGTTTGACACTACAAGACGTGGAATGGCAATTCCCGACACACGGCGCGACATCTGGTCGCGGAGTGACGCGTGATCCCCCAGCGGGACAAACGCAATAAGGGGACCAAAGAGCCCCATTTGATCGGAGGACAGTCACATGTCAGATTCAGCAGCCGGGCCGCTTGGGTTCCTGCGTAAAGAGAATATCGTCGCCCCCGAGGGCTACAACCGCTGGCGCGTGCCGCCGGCATCCATCGCCATTCACCTGTGCATCGGCTCGGTCTACGCCTGGTCGCTGTTCAACCCCGCGCTGACCCGCGAGTTCGGCGTTCTGGCCCCGGCCGCGAACGACTGGTCGCTGTCGTCTGTGGTCTGGATCTTCTCCGTGGCCATCGTGTTCCTGGGCCTGTCTGCGGCCTTCGGCGGCAAATGGCTCGAAAAAGTCGGCCCCCGTTTCGTGGGCGTTGTCGCTGGCTTTTGCTGGGGCGGCGGCTTCCTGATCGGCTCCATCGGCATCGCCACACACCAGCTCTGGCTGATCTATCTGGGCTATGGCGCCATTGGCGGTATCGGTCTTGGCCTCGGCTATGTCTCGCCCGTGTCGACGCTTCTGCGCTGGTTCCCGGACCGTCGCGGCATGGCGACCGGCATGGCGATCATGGGGTTCGGCGGCGGCGCAATGGTCGGGAAAGTCCTGATCGATTGGCTGTTGAACACCTTCCAAAAAGCCCCTGAATTCCTCGGTGCAGAAGGCGCTGTGGCGCTGATCACCGAAGGCGGCAAACGCTTTGCGGAAACCGCGAATGGCACCGTCGAAGTCATCGTCGCGACCGCCGCCCAAGCCGCGCCCTTCGGTGGCGACGCGGGTGTCTATGTCGTCGGCACCGGCGACACCGGCGCAGCCGCAACCTTTGTGACGCTCGGCATCATCTATTTCATCGTGATGCAAATCGCCTCCTTCCAGTACCGCGTGCCTGCGAAAAACTGGAAACCGGCGGGTTGGGAACCGAAACAGACGGCCTCCGGCATGGTCTCCGACAACCACGTGCACATCGACCAAGCGCTCAAGACGCCGCAATTCTGGCTGATGTGGATCGTGCTCTGCTTCAACGTGACCGCCGGGATCGGTGTGATCGGCGTGGCGAAAACCATGATGGACGAAATCTTCGGCAACCTGCCGCTCGTCACCGCGGCCTTCGCCAGCACCTATGTGTTCATGATCTCCGTCTTCAACATGGTTGGCCGCTTCTTCTGGGCCTCCACCTCGGACTTCATCGGGCGCAAGACCACCTACCACATCTTCTTCGTTCTGGGCACCGCGCTCTACCTCTCCGTCCCGTTCTGGGCCTCCATGGGTGGCACCCCTGCCCTCATCGGCTTCTACGCGGCGACCATGGTGATCTTCACCATGTATGGCGGCGGTTTCGCGACCATCCCGGCCTATCTCGCAGATGTGTTCGGTACCTTCCACGTTGGCGGCATCCACGGGCGTCTTCTGACCGCATGGGCCACCGCCGGTGTGCTTGGTCCGCTCGCGATCACCACGCTGCGCAACGTGTCGCGTGAAAACGCCATCGCCGATCTCGCGGCACAGGTCGATCCGGCCACCTTCGCCGAGAAATTCGGTGCGCCAGTGGCACAGCTGAGCGATCTCGTGGCGGCCAAAACCGTGACCATCGCGAACCTTCTGGAAATCGCACCGGCGGGCACCATCGACCCGACCTCCACGCTCTACAACACCACGATGTATTGCATGGCCGGTCTTCTGGTCGTCGCCTTCTTCGCGAACCTGCTGATCCGTCCGGTGCATGAAAAGCACCACGTCAGCCGGACACACCCGGAAGCGGTGGCCGCTGAGTAAACACTCAAACCTCTGAAATGAGATCGCGCGGGGCTGCTCTTTTGAGCGGCCCCGCGTCATGTCCCCCAAAACAAGCGCAAAGCATGGGATACGCACAATGACCAAGCAAGATTGTATTAAAAAACCCTCCGGCGCCGCAGGTGGCTGGGGCGCGCTCAAAAGCGTGGGCCGTCAGCTGATGGGCACCGGGCGTCCCGTTAGCGGCGCCAAGACGCTTTTGAGCCTGAACCAGGCCGACGGTTTTGATTGCCCGGGCTGTGCCTGGGGCGATCCGGAGCATGGGTCGTCTTTTGAATTTTGCGAAAACGGTGTGAAAGCCGTGGCATGGGAGGCCACGAAGGCCCGTGTCACGCCCGAATTTTTCGCCCAGCATTCCGTCACCGAGCTGCAGGGCTGGACCGATTACGATCTGGAACACGCCGGTCGCCTGACCCACCCGATCCGCTACAACCCCGAGACCGACCACTATGAAGAGGTCAGCTGGGAGGAGGCCTTTGAAGGCATCGCGGCGGGGCTCAACGCGCTTGAGGACCCCAATCAGGCCGAGTTTTACACCTCTGGCCGTGCCTCGAACGAGGCCGCGTTCCTCTATCAGCTCTTCGTGCGCCTCTACGGGACGAACAATTTCCCCGATTGCTCCAACATGTGCCACGAGGCCAGCGGCGTCGCCCTGTCCCAAGCCATCGGCATCGGCAAAGGCACCGTGCTGCTCGAAGATTTCGAGAAATGCGATCTGGTCTATTGCGTCGGCCAGAACCCCGGCACCAACCACCCGCGGATGCTCGCCAGCCTGCGCGAAGCGGTGGAGCGCGGGGCAAAAGTCTGTGTTTTCAACACGCTCAAAGAAAAGGGCCTGACGAAATTCGCCGACCCGCAGAAGAAAATCGAGATGCTCACCGGCGGCGCAGAGCCGACCTCGACCGATTACTACCGTCCGCGTCTTGGCGGCGACATGGCGATTTTCCGTGGCATGTCTAAAATCGTCTTGGAGGCCGAAGACCGCGCACAGGCCGCAGGCGAGGCCCCGATCCTAGATCACGATTTCATCCGCGAACATACCTCTGGCTTCGAGGACTGGTGCAACATCGTGCGCGCCACCTCATGGGAGCTGATCGAAGAGCAATCCGGCCTGTCGCGCGACGAAATCACCGCCGCCGCCGAGATGTATCTCAAGGCCGAGCGCGTCATCACCACATGGGCGATGGGCGTGACCCAGCACCTGCACTCCGTGCAAACCATTCGCGAGATTGCCTCTTTCATGTTCCTCAAGGGCAATATCGGTCGCGAAGGCGCGGGTCTCTGCCCGGTGCGCGGTCACTCCAACGTGCAGGGCGACCGCACCGTGGGGATCAACGAAAAGGCGCCGGAGAGTTTCTTTGTGGCGCTGGAAAAAGAGTTGGGTGTTACCCTGTCCCGTGCGCCGGGCCATAACGTCAGCCATACGATTGGCGCGATGCTCGAAGGCTCGGCCAAGGCCTTTGTCGCGCTTGGCGGCAACTTTGCCCGCGCCGTGCCGGACAGCTCTCTGGTTGCCGATGCCTTCCGCAACCTCGATCTGACCGTGAACATCGCGACGAAACTCAACCACGGCCATCTGATGCCGGGCAAGGCCTCCTATGTCCTGCCCTGCTTGGGCCGCACCGAGATCGACCGCAATTCGAAAGGCGAACGCCAGATGATCACGGTCGAGGATTCCATGTCGATGGTGCACGGCTCCTCCGGGATCAACCTTCCGGCTTCGAAGACGCTCAAATCCGAGATCGGCATCATTGCGGGCATCGCGGCGGCCACCATCGGCAGCGATGTGGTCAAATGGGGTGAGATGGCTGAAGATCACGACCTGATCCGGGACATGATCGCACGGGTTTTGCCGATCTATGGCGACTTCAACAAAGACGTGCGCAAACCGCGTGGCTTCTGGCTGCGCAACCCGGCCAGCGAACGCGAGTGGAACACGCCGACGAAGCTGGCGAATTTTGGCATCGACGATCTGCGCGACCAGACGGAATGGCAGCAAATTCAGTCTGAGGCGGGAAAATTCGTGCTTCAGACCTTCCGCTCGCATGATCAGTACAACACCACGATCTACGGCATGGATGACCGTTATCGCGGCGTCTATGGTGCTCGCAATGTGGTGTTCATCCACCCGAAGGACATTGAGAAAAACGGTCTTAAGGCCGGCGATCTTGTCGATCTGACGGGCTGTTTCGAGGATGGTCGTCACCGCGCCTGCACCGGGTTCCGCGTCGTTCCCTACGACACGCCAAAAGGCTGTATCGCGGGCTATTACCCGGAGATGAACGAGCTGGTGCCGCACCAAACCGTGGGCGATCAAAGCGACACCCCGACCTCCAAGTCGGTGATCGTCAAGATCACCCCGCATCAGGGCGCGTGAGAGCCGGATCACCATGTCGCAAGAAGACGCCCTTGAGACCGCTTTCGGGGCTGCGCAGAACGCGCAGCACTCTTACCTGAGCACGATGGGGCCGCTGATTTTGGCGGCCTCTCATCTCGGGATCGCGAAGGACAGCCGCGGCTTTGCGCGTCTGTTCGATCTGGCTCATGCGCTGGTGATCCGGGAATGCACCAGCCTCGAGCAGGAATTTGGCCTGATTGAGACCCAGAAAAAGGACATCCGTACCTCGCGGGTGTTCTACCATTTGACGGAAAAGGGCCGCGCCCTGTTTGAGCATCGGACCCCGGCACATGGCTGACCCGACGCTTTCCCGCATGGCCACCCGTCCCATCGCGCCGCGCAGATGGTCCGCCGAGGGCCTGCGCGAGCAGAGCCGGAGCCTCATGGTCGAAACCCCGGTCGCGATCGTGTTCAACGGGACGACCGTCGCCGTGATGATGGCCTCGCCGCAAGACATCGAAGATTTCGCCTATGGCTTTGCCCTGACGGAGGGCTATCTGCGCGATTTGGCCGAGATCGAGCGGTTCGAGGTGATCGCGCATGACAAGGGCCTCGAGGCGCGGTTCTGGGTGGCGGAACAGGCCGCCGAGGCGCTTTTGTCTCGCCGTCGTGCGGCTTTGGGGCCGATGGGGTGCGGGCTCTGCGGCATCGACAGCCTCGATCAAGCGCTGCGCACTCTGCCGCCTCTCGGCAAGGGTGTGACACTTGACCCGCAAGAGGTGGCCGATGCTCCGGATCAGCTCCGCGCCTTTCAGCCGCTGCACGACCAGACCCGTTCGGCCCATGCCGCGGGCTTTCTGATCCCCGGTCTTGGCATCACCTTTGCGCGTGAAGATGTCGGGCGGCACAATGCCTTGGACAAACTCTGCGGCGCCCTGCTGCGCGAAGGTATCGCCCCTGAGAGCGGTGCGATCGTGATGACCTCGCGGCTCTCTGTCGATCTCGTGCAAAAATCCGCTATGATCGGTTGCCCGACGGTGATCGGCGTCTCTGCCCCAAGCCTGCTTGCGGTCGAAACGGTAGAGGCTGCGGGCATGACCTTGATCGCCAATTGCAAAGCCGGACGGTTCGACATCCTGACCGGCGCAGACCGCCTGAATCTCCCTCTCCCTGAAACGAAGACGTGAGCCCCATCCGTTGAACAGTCCTGGCGGTAATGAAGTGCGTTTCTGGCCGTGAAATCCCTCACCTAGAGTCCGCCCAACCTTGAAGGCGCAGATGAATGTGAAAAAAACCGTAGTGTTTTCGAGTGCTCGATTGCTCTGACATATTGCCGTCCTCTGGTTTGGAGGAAGGCTTTCAGGGTGTGATGTCGCCCGTCGGAGGCTATTTGGGGGCAGATGCAACGCCTACGTTTTTTGTTGAAAAAATACTTAAATGACTCTTAAAAAGACTGGCTTATCGTGCGCTTTCTGCGCGACTTGGGGACGTAGCCCGTGATCTTTTTGAAATCATCGAATGTTTTTTTCCTGAAATCGTAAAAGACAGCCGGGACATCCTGGAACTTGAAAGCCAAGTGCCTGCATTAAAAGTCCTTTGGAGCACATTTCACTCCATCAATGCGAAGGGCAACATTCGTCCTCAAAAGACAACTCCGGCCTCCATTCTCTCCGATCAGCCCGAGGTCAAACAGATGATTCATGCCATTTTCGGTGACTTGATCGAACGATTTGACTACCAGCTTAGATAGAACGTCGCTTTACTGATGTGCTGTGTCGACCATTTTGGCGACAGGGCGGAAACACCGGGAAAACTCATGCTTTATCTTCACATCGGTACACCGAAAACGGCCAGCACGTCGATTCAGCGGTTCGTGAATACGACCCCGCTCTCAGTGCATACTGTTGCGGCTTTCGGCGAGCAGACGGCGTGGAAACTTGCGATGACATCCAACAGCCTGCTTGCCAGAGAGCGATTTCTACGTCGGAAAAACAAACCGAACCATACGCGTTTTGAAACCGTGCGCGACACGGTATTCAGGGACGCAGCTGTTGAAATAGCGGCGCAGAAAAGCGACCGTTTTCTGGCCTCATGTGAACATATCTATTCCGATTTTGGCAATGATGCGGAGGCCATACAGGCTCTTAAGCACCAGCTTTATAACGTTTTTGGAGACGTGACGGTGATTGTATATCTGCGCGATCAGGTTTCGTTTCTCAAAAGTTATTACGCGCAATGGGTGAAAGGCAAAAGGGCGAGTGCGTCAAGTTTTGAAGACTTCATGCGCGATCAGATTTCTGACGGATTTTGGCTCGACTATTATCGACCGCTGTCTCTGTGGGCGGATGCCTTTGGAGCTGAGAAGATCCGCGCAATTCCTTTTTCGAGAAAGAACTTTCCAGAGGGAAATATCCTCATCGATTTTCTGGCGCAAATTGATGAGGATACGCCGGCAACGCGTCAAGCGGCACGCGAGGTACGTCAGCGAAATGTCTCGCCGACCTATGGGGAAATTCGCGCGCTTCAGAGGCTCAATCGGCTCGGTTTGGGGCGGCTGAGGCCTCTTGCAAGGAACCTTGCCAAACTCTTGCCCGAAAAAGAGTTTCCGCGTGAGTTCGATGCTGAAATTCTCACAAGATCACGCGAGAGCAATCGTGCTGTGAACTTGGAGTTCTGCTCAAACTTTGCGTGGCGGTTGCCGGAGTAAGGGAGGGGGGGATGTCCTTGGCAGACTGCGGCATCCTCTCGAAATCAGTTGGGACGGGCCAGCACTACTCAACATACTGGCTGCGTTTTCCTTTTTCCTGCCGATGTGACCCGGTTCTTTCGGCGCTCAATCGCTTGCGTCTGATTGGGAGCCACCTATGATGCATTGTGTTGCCGAGGAGCGCGGCAACACGGCGGAGATTTTCCGCTTTCCTACATGTGACCTGATTTGTGGTGACCATGACGCAACACCCTGTGTGGCGCGACAGGGGCCGCAGACAACCGGATAGAACGGTATGGACTTAAGACGCTTCGATCTAAATCTTCTTCTTGTTTTCGATGTCATGATGGCAGAGCGCAACGTGACCCGCGCCGGAGAGCGTCTTGCGCTGTCGCAGCCTGCGGTCAGCCATGCGCTCAATAAATTGCGCAGTTTGTTGGGGGATGACCTGTTCGAGAGATCGGAAGGCATCATGAAACCAACGCCGCGCGCGCTTGAAATTGCCGGGCCGGTGCGTGAGGCGCTTATGCAGCTTCAAGTCACTCTGGATGACACGGCGTTTGACCCTTTTGATGCGCAAAACACCTTTAACATCGCGTTTCACAATTACGCTTCGACAGTTTTGGCCACTCCTTTGGCGCGCAGGCTGCGCGACCGCGCACCGCAGGTCCGGCTGCATATCTCCTCAAATGACGGCCATGACCTGTTCAAACGGCTCGGCGACGGCGCCTATGACATTCTGATCGGACCGACGGGTGAGGTTCCGCCAGGTTTTGAGAGCGTTACGCTCCTGATGGATTCCCATTGCGGACTGGCGCGCCACGACCATCCGCTGTTCGAAAAAGGGATCACGCGCGAAAGTCTGTCAGAGCTGCCGGTGATCGCAATCGGGTCTTTGAAAGAGCAGGAAACGGGGATTTTCCCGGTGCTCATCGAGGCGGGTATCGACATCAATACGATGATGACCGTGCCGCATTTGTTCGCCGCAATCAATGTGTTGCGCGATACCGATATGGTGACCTATGTGCTGCAACGGGTTCAGAAAAGCCATACGGAGACCTATGCCAATCTCGATGGGCTGCGGGCCTTTGCCCTGCCGATGGAACAGGAGCCCGTCCCCTGTCGCATGGTGTGGCACAAACATATGACCAACCAGTCGGCGCATCGCTGGATGCGAGACCAGATTGCCGAATGCTTCAGGGAGGTCATGTGATGCCTATAAAACGAGCAAGACGCCTGTCAAATCTGCATTTGCGCCAAAGGCATAGGAGCTATGCGATTGGTGACATCCATGGGCGGGTCGATCTGTTGCGCGCCCTCATGGCTCGCATTCGCGAAGACATCCGGCGTTTCCCAGCGGACAGCTGCGAATTTATCTTTTTGGGGGACTATATCTCGCGCGGGCCGCATTCCGATGGCGTCATCGATTTCCTTCTTGAGGAGCTGCCTCATGAGGGGGTGCCCATGATCTGTCTGCGGGGCAATCATGAGGACCTTTTGCTGCGCTTTTTGCGAGACGGGGATCAGCATGCGGGACAGAGTTGGCTTTCGCATGGTGGGGCCGAGGCGGCGCAGGCCTACGGTGTCGAAACCGATGAGATCACACCTCAACGCCTCCCGCAGATCGCGCAGAAGTTGCGGGAGAGAATTCCTGACAAGCATATGATATTCTTTGAGGAACTGCAGACCTGCTACATTCGGGATGGCTATATTTTCGTCCATGCTGGCCTGCGTCCGGGGGTCCGTCTCGAAGAGCAGACCGCGACAGATATGATGTGGATCCGGGAGGGGTTTCTCGACTACCGTGGGCATTTTCCGAAATATGTGATCCATGGGCACACGCCCTCGGACCTGCCGACGATACGTCCAAACCGGACCAATGTGGACACGCGGGCCTATGAGGGCGTGTTGACCTGCGCCGTGCTTGAGGGGCGTGAGCGTCGGTTTTTGACGACGCTGTAATCGCGAAGGGGCGTCTTGCGTGCCGCGTGACGCTCCTTTGTACGCGACGTGCGCACCTGTGGAATTCAAATTGCGAATACCGCAATTCAAAACTTTCATTTCATTTATATAAATAGGCCTCGTACGGTTTCTCTCGTGCCCCACGCTCCGGGGCACAAAACGCAAAAAAGCAAAAAGCTCAGACAGGCCCTCGCTTGTCCCGCGTGCGGGACCAGACACGGCAGCCATGTCTGAGGCGACAACGGGAGACTAGGATTTGACACAGACAACTGACACCGAGCGCCCAAAGCTCAAGCGCAGCTTGGGCACGCTTGATCTGCTTTTATATGGTATCGTGTTCATGAGCCCCATCGCGGGCTTTGCTGTCTATGGTTTCGTACAGGACAGCTCCGGCGATATGGCGGTTCTGTCCTATTTGATCGGCTGTATCGGCATGGTGCTGACGGGGCTGAGCTATGCCGCCATGTCGCGGGCCGCGCCGGGGGCGGGGTCGGTCTACAACTACGCGCAAAAGGCCTTTGGTCCCTTTTTGGGCTTTGCGGCGGGCTGGTCGATCCTGCTCGACTATATCCTGCTGCCCTCTCTGATGCTGTTGATCGCCGGTCTGAGCATGAATGCCGCCATCCCTGCTGTGCCGGTCGCGGGCTGGGTCATGTTCTTTTTGGTGATCGCGACCGTCACGAACCTCTGTGGCATCAAATTCACCACCCGCGCCGACATGATGATCGCAGGCGCCTTGATGATTGCCGTGACGATTTTCGTCATCGCCGCCGTGATCTATCTTCTGTCGCCCTCCACGCCCGTCAGTCTCAGCCTCTCGCCGCTTTTGCCCGAAGGTGGCGTGCAGATGAATCTGGTCGTCGCCGGGGCCTCCGTCGCGATCTTGTCCTTTCTCGGGTTCGATGCGATCTCGACACTGTCCGAAGAGCTCAAAGAGGGGCATAGCAATGCCGTTGGCCGGGCGACGATCCTCTGTCTTGTGGTGATGGCGAGCATTTTCATCATCGAAAGCTGGCTGCTCTCCGATCTGTCGAAAGGCTTGGAGGGCCTGTCCCCCGATGCCGCCGCTTTTGAGATCATTAACGCCCGGATGCCCTTTGTCGGTCTGATCGTGACGCTCGCCGTGGGTCTGGGCACCGGCTTTGGCTCGACCATCCCGCCGCAGGCTGCCGTGTCCCGCGTGCTCTTTGCCATGGCCCGCGACCGCCAACTTCCGGGTATTTTGTCGCGCGTCCATAGCCGGTTTCGCTCCCCCTATGTGGCGATCCTGTTCATGGCCGTGATCATGGCGGTGCTCTCGCTGGGCTTCGGGGCGCATCTCGACACTTTGCTCTCGCTGGTGAACTACGGCGCGCTGATGGCCTTCATGTTCGTCAATGCCTCGGTCATCATGCATTACGGGATCCGCGGCGGCTCGCGTCAGCTGGTTCGGCACTGGATCCTGCCCGGCATCGGCTTTCTCGTTGTGGCCTATGTGTTCACCGGGTTGAGCAGCCAGTCCTTGATCATGGGAACGGCCTGGATCGTGGCAGGGATCGCCTTTTACCTCGTTCAGCGCTTTATGCTGGGGCGGACGCCTGTGGTCGGACTGGATGCGGCAGAATGACTGTGACACAGACGATGCAACGTATCCTGCTGATTGGCACGGCCGACACGAAAGCCGATGAGCTCAGCTACCTTCAAACCGAAATTGCGCGCCTGGGACACCGGGCGCTCATTATGGATGTCGGTGTGCTTGGGGTGCCGAAACTGCCCGTCGATCATGCCAATCATGAGGTCGCGAAGAGGGCAGGGATGCGCCTGTCCGAGGTGGCCGCGCTCGGGGATGAATGCAAGGCGATGGAAGTGATGGCCGAGGGCGCGGCCCGGCTGGCGTCTGATCTCTATCTCGCGGGGCAGATCGACGGCGCTTTGGCGATTGGTGGCACGATGGGCACGGATCTCGCGTTGGAGGTCATGTCCGCCTTGCCGATCGGTGTGCCAAAGCTGATCGTCTCATCGGTCGCGTTTTCGCATATCATCCCGCCCGAGCGCATCGCGCCGGATTTGATGATGATCCTCTGGGCCGGTGGTCTATGGGGGCTGAATTCTGACTGCAAGGCGGTGCTGAATCAGGCTGCGGGTGCGGTTGTTGGCGCGGCAACTGCGATGTGTGGCGTGTTGCGATCCGACGCCCGTGCCATCGCGATCTCGTCTCTGGGCGGGTCTTGTCTGCGTTATATCGGACATCTCAAGCCCGAGTTGGAAGCGCGTGGCTATGAGGTGGTGATCTTTCACACCGTTGGAATGGGCGGGCGCACTTTGGAGGGCCTCGTGGCGCAGGGCCGTTTTGCCGCCGTGCTCGATCTGTCCCTGATTGAGGTCTCGAACCACGCTCTGGGCAGCCCGGTGCATTCCGGCGCGGACCGGTTGGAAACCGCCGGACGGCTGGGCGTGCCCCAGATCGTCGCCCCCGGCGCAATCGATAGCGTGGACGACCGCGCGTGGGACAGCTCCGGTCGGTCCTCTGAGGCGGGCTTTCACGCGCACAACCGTTTGATCGGAGGCATTGCTACCGGGGCGGCGGACAAGATCAGGATCGCTGAAATCATTGCGCAAAAACTCTCGATCAGTCAGGGGCCGACGGCCTTTGTCATGCCGCGGTTGGGCGTCAACGAATGGGATCGTCCGGGGCAGGATATGCATGACCCGGAGGGGCTTGCCCAGTTCGAAGCCACTCTGAGCGACGCCCTGTCTGGCGCGATCGAAATGCACAGCGTCGATCATCACATCAACGACGCGGAGTTCAGTCAGACGATCCTCGCGATCTTTGACGACTGGTGCCGTCAGGGCCTGATTGCCCCGGCACAAGATCAAGACCAAAAGAAAAGAGCACATTCATGAACATCCCCTTCGGCGCCCATCAGAGCGATCTCACCCAAGACATCGCCCGCGATCTCGCCCATGTTCTGCATCCCAATCACGCCGTGCAAGAGCCGGTTGATTTCATCATCCATCGCGCAGAAGGCATCCGCCTTTTTGACGCAGAGGGCCGCAGTTTCATTGATGGCCGGTCTCAGTTGAACTGTGTCAATCTTGGCTACGGCCATGAGCGGCTGGTGCGCGCGGTCCAGGAACAGGTGGCTGAACTGCCTTACCTGTCGATGTTCTATCAATTCAGCCACCCCGGCGTCATCGAATGCGCCGAGCGGCTGGCCGCCGCCGCGCCGGGCGATCTGGAGCAGGTGCTGTTCACCACGAGCGGCTCCGAAGGGATCGAAATGGCGCTGGCGCTGACCCGGCTTTACTGGTCGCGCATGGGCCGCAACCGGACCAAGATCATTTCGCGCTACACGGGCTATCACGGTGCCACCTCGGGCGCGGTGTCTGCGACGGGAATGGCCATGGGCGGGCAAAGCTCCATGCAGCGGCTGATTGCTGGTCATGTGCATATCCCGGCGCCCGACCTGTTCCGCGATGGCGCCGGCATGGACCCCGAAGACTATGGCGCGCGCGCCGCAGAGCAGCTTGCTCAGACCATCGAATTGGAGGGGCCTGACAGCGTGGCAGCCTTTATTGCCGAGCCGGTGCTTGGGGTCGGCGGCTATGTCCCGCCGCCGCCGGGCTATTGGCAACGCGTGCGCGAGATTTGCGACCACTACGGCGTTTTGTTGATCCTCGACGAGGTCATGACCGGGTTCCATCGGACCGGTCCGCGCTTTGCCGCAGAGCATTGGGGCATCGTGCCCGACATGCTTGTGGTCGGCAAAGGCATCAATTCCTGCTACGTGCCCTGTGGCGGTGTCGTGATCCGGCAAGGCATCACGGATGTTTTGGCCGGCGCCAAGCTGCCGGGGTTCACGCATTCCGGTCACCCGCTGGCCATGGCGGCGTCGAATGCCGCCTTCGATGCCTATGACCAAGACGGGATCGAAGACAATGTGGCGCGCATCTCGACGCTGATGATGGCGCGGCTGCGCGCGGAATTCCTGCCGTTGCCCTATGTGGGGCAGGTCGAGGGGATCGGCTTGATGATGGCTTTGGAGCTGGTCGCCACGCCGGGAACGCGTGAGCGCCCTGAGGATGCGATGTTGCAAGGCGTGGTGCGTGCGGCTCTGGAGAAAGGCTTGATCCTGCGGGCGCGCAATGGACGGATTGCGCTTTGTCCGCCGCTGATCACAACCGAAGCCGACGCGCATGCCATGCTCGATATTCTCTATCCGCTGATCCGGGACCTTGCTCAATGACACTCGATTTTGCCGGAGATGAACGCCTCCAAACCGCCTTTGCCGACGCCTGGTCCCGCAAGGCGGACTTTGAAGAGGGGGCGGCTTATATGCGTGGGCGCTTTGTGCCCTTGTCGGAAGCCACGATTCCGATCACGGATTGGGCCTACCGGCGCTCAGATGTTGTTTATGATGTAGCAAGCGTTTGGGAGGGCTCATTTTTTCGTCTCGATGACCACATCGCCCGGTTCCGTCGCTCGATGACCCGCTGGCGCCTCGATCCGCCAGAAAGTGACGCGCAAATCCATGATATCGCTCTGGCCGTTGTCGCCCTGTCGGGGTTGAAAGCGGCCTATGTGGGCATGGATTGCCTCAGGGGGAAGGCGCCGCGCGGTGTCCCAAGCCATCCGGCCAATGCCCAGAACTATCTTGCGGTTTTCGCGCGTGGCTTTGCCTGGATCATGCCACCTGATCTGCAAGAGCGCGGCGCGCGGATGATGATCGCCAAGACCCGCCGGATCGCCCCGGAGGCGGTGGATCCGACCGCCAAGAATTTTCACTGGGGGGATATGACGCAAGCGTTGTTCGAGGCCGAGGATCAGGGGCTCGACGGGGCGATTTTGCTCGACGGGGACGGCTATGTGACCGAAGGTCCGGGCTATAATGTGTTTGCCGTGTTGGCGGGCACGGTTGTGACCCCCGATCGTGGCGCTTTGGAAGGCATGACGCGGCAATCCGTGCTGGAACTCTGCGCGATGCTGAACATCCCAATAGAGGTCAGGCCGATATCCGTGCAAGAACTGGAGCACTGTGACGAAATTTTCATGACCACCACGGCAGGCGGCGTCATGCCGGCCTCTGAACTGGATGGCCGGGCGCTGGCTTCGACGATTGGCCGCCAGTTGCGGCACAGATATTGGGCCGAGCGCGAAGCAGGCTGGCTTGGAACGCCTGTGGACTACGAGATGTCCTGTGATGGGGGCATTGACTGATCGGAGGCGAGCGAAAGGCATGACCTCTGATGCGGAAGAGGTCATGCTGGCCCAGCGTTCTTTATTCGCAACAGCGGCGAACGCACACTTCCCGCCCACACTTACAAAGCTTCACAAGGGATTGAGCTTATAAGATGCTTGAACACCGAAACCATGAGACGAGTGTATGTTTTATGAGCCAGTGGCAGAACTATGGGGGGCAAAGTGGCAAAACTATGGGGCGTACCCTTGTTCTTGAGCAATGACCCATAGTTTTGCCTCTGTGGAGCGTGAAAACACCAGAAATTGCCTTTTTCTACAGCCTCGAATGCAAAACGTTTGCCTCTATTGACGTATTTTTTTGCTCCCAGGGCAATCGCATGTGCGGCGCTCAGTTATCTCACGCGAGGCGTTGACAGCGGTGGTAGACCCCTCATTGTCCGTGCTGCGGCCCATCCGGGAACTCGACGAACTGACCCAGTAGCGCGGGCGACCAGATATGATTGTCAGCTACAACGCAACTGAACTGGAATTACATCGCGACGGGCCAACCGATGCAGAACGCCTTTGTGGAAAGCTTCAACGCGCACATGCGGGATGAGTGTTTGAGTGAAGTCCTGTTCGGAAATTTCGCTGAGGCGCGCCGGATCATCGAAGCTTGGAGAATCATACAGCACGCAGAGACCACACACATCGCTGGGCGGATTGGTTCCGGTCGTCTACGCCCAATATCCACCGTGCCCACCGACCTGCTGCGTTTGAATGGTCAGGATCAGGCACCTGGTCGCTAAATCTCAAACAACTGGCAACCTATTTTGTTGGGGTTTTCTCATTATATCCTTGTTTTGGTTCGCAGCACCCGCAGCAAGAACCACCCTTGATTCAAAAAGAATCCTCTCGTCATCAAACCCATAATAATTTGAAGACCCCAGATCATGCTCGCCATGGGAATATATTTGTCCAAAGCGTCGACAGTGAAAACGAATGGCCACAAAATCACCATCACCGCAATCAAAGGAACGGCGCAGACAAACTCGATAAAATAACGCAACCTGCCTGCTAGGCGTCCCAGATGAACGGGTTTTTCAACTTTCTGGCCATGCGTATAGATAAGCTGCCCATCGTCTTCGGAAATGGTATCTTGCGCGTAGTTTTCGACCATTTCTTCTGTGACAGCATCATTGGCGCGTTTGAAATTCGACACCACAAAAGCAATCGCAGCAAGGGTTATTACGATAAAAAAAACTGATTGGATCAGGAAAGTTGCAATGCCTAAGGCGCTAAAAAGAAAAGGGATACTAGACATGGACAACATCCCGAAAACGAGAGACTCACATCTTTTATTGGCCAGGAAGACGTAAAACGCCACATAAAGTGCTGCAAAGAAAACGGCAAAAATGATATTGAATGTCGTGAAGGCCCACTGGAACGCTTTTCCACCTCCGTTAGTTTCTGTAGCAAAAAAATACAGGCACAACAGATACGGCAAAATGGTCAGTGCGGACATTATGATGGGCGTAAACTTATAAATGACCGAATACTTATAAGTCGCATTGTCGCCGTCGCGTATACGCAGTTGGACTGTTCTCATGATTTTTAATAATTCTCTGGACGTTCTTTGCTGTGTGCAGAAAGAAGCAACGGTTATGGCAGGCCCAATTGACGGTTGATATAATCCATGATCCCTCGATCAATTTCCATCAGATAATCTGTTGGTCCGGTGATCCGTCCATCTCCTGGATTTGCATGGGTAACGAAATGGGAAGCATCGTCCGCCCATTCTGTAACGCGTTCCATTAGGGTTACGGCACCTTGAGCGACCCACTCCAACCCGCGTTCTTGAGTGCCATCAATAACAACCTGACAATGCCCTTTCACCACGTACGCAGCCAGCTGCTCACAGCAGGCGCGTTTGCGCGCCGTTTTCCGTCCACCCTCAGACGTCATAAGGACGTGCGGGAGGCGAATACTTGTGAAGAAAGGAAAGATTCAGTGCCATAAAGGCAGAGTTCAGTGAACTCTACAGTTCTAAATTGGTCGGAGCGAGAGGATTCGAACCTCCGGCCCCTGCCTCCCGAAGACAGTGCTCTACCAGGCTGAGCTACGCTCCGACCGTGACGGGCGGAATATAGCGACAGGCGGGGTTTGGCAAGAGAGAATTCGCGCTTTTGCCGCCCTTATCACTGAAGTTTTCCGCGTCTGACAAAGGGGGAAATGCGGAAAGAGGCCGCGGAGGAGGCGCGCGAGCGGGTTCTGAGCACCGGCGTGTTCTTTGAATGCCCGCCACGCGATTCCCTAAAGACGATGTAGAGGCCGGAAAGGATGATGATTCCTGCGCCCAGAATGGTCGGCATATCGACGGTTTCGCCAAAGATGAAATAGCCGAAAATCGTGGCCCAGATGATCTGGGAATATTGCATCGGGGCGACAATGGCGGCCTCGGAGGCGCGATAGGCGAGGATGAGGACCACACCGCCTGTAAAGCCCAAAAGCGACACAAGGCCGACAGAGCCCAGATCCATCAAGGGGAGGGGGCGGTAGAAGAAGCTCATCGCCAGCCCCATGACGACGAAATTGGCGATCAAAGGATAGAGCATCAACACGGCCGTGCGCTCTTCGCGGCCGATTTTGCGGACGACGACGGAAGCAAAGGCGCCAAAGCCCGCACAGGACAGCGCCGCCATATGGCCGAGCGTGAATTCGGTCCCGCCGGGGCGCAACACAACGATCACGCCGATCAGGCCCACAATGACAGCGGCCCAGCGGTGAAAGCCTACGCGTTCTCCCAGCACCGGGATCGACAGGATGGTGATGACCAGCGGCGTGGCGAAGATCAGCGCGTAGACCTGTGCCAAGGGCAGGACGGAAAAGGCGTAGAATGCAGAGGCGGTGTTGATCATCGCCGCAATGGTGCGAAACAGCGTCCACCAGGGATGGACGGGGCGCAGGTGGCCCTCGGTCCGGTCGCGGATCAGCATGAACATCACCAGAGGAAATGAGAACAGCGTCGAGAAAAAGATGATCTGGAACGGCGCATAGGAGCCGCCCAGGAATTTGATCACCACGTCATGGGTCGAGAACACCGCAAAAGCGGCGAGGGCGTAGAAGGCTCCGGTGATATTCATGGGCTGTCCTGTCTGTTTCGCCGTTCACGGTAGCATGTGAGGCGGAGCTTTCAAGGCGGCGCAAAGCCTTGTGCCCTGTGGCGTGCGTCCCCATGTGATTGCCCATGTATTACACACAGAAATCTGCAACCTGCTGCTATTGCGGGTCGAAAACGGTTCTGACCTTGGGTGGAACGACTAGGCATGAGTTGAAATGCTCGGCCTGTGGGGCGCCATTGTCGCGGATGAAGGCGCTTCATAAGGCGCAGGAGCCTGTGAAGGGGAAGAAAGACTTTCAGGCCAAGCTGTCACGTCCGAAGAAAACCTCGAAGAAGAAAAAGAAACGCAAATCCACGGCGCATCGTTTGTTCGATATGGCGGAGGATATTTTCGACATCTTCGACTGAGGACAGGACGCCGATGAAACGAAAAAGGGCGCCTCGTATGAGAGGCGCCCTTTTCTAATGAAGGATCACTACGCTTAGAGAGACGCGTCCAGAGCGGCGAGGATCGCGTCGCCCATGCCGGTGGTGGACACCGGGGTGACGCCTTCGTCGGCCAAAAGATCGCCGGTGCGGACGCCATCGGCGAGCACTTTCTCAATCGCTTGCTCGAGACGGGTGGCCTCAGCGCCTTCATTGAAGGAGTAGCGCAGCGCCATGGCGAAAGACAGGATACAGGCGATCGGGTTGGCTTTGCCTTGACCCGCGATGTCCGGCGCGGAGCCGTGCACCGGCTCGTACATGGCCTTCGGACGACCGTTCTCCATCGGCGCGCCCAGCGACGCGGAGGGCAGCATGCCCAGAGACCCGGTGAGCATCGCGGCACAGTCAGAGAGGATGTCGCCGAACAGGTTGTCGGTCACGATCACGTCGAACTGTTTCGGCGCACGGACCAGCTGCATCGCGCCGTTGTCGGCATACATGTGGGACAGCTCGACCTCGGGGTAATCGGCGGACACCTCGGTGACCACATCGCGCCACAGGATGCCGGCCTCCATCACGTTGGCCTTTTCCATCGAGCAGAGTTTCTTGTTGCGCTTCATGGCCAGCTCAAAGGCGGCGATGGCGACGCGACGAATCTCGGATTCGGTGTAGCGCTGGGTGTTGATGCCGATGCGCTCGCCGTCCACCGTGGTGATGCCTCGCGGTTCGCCGAAGTAAACGCCAGAGGTCAGCTCGCGCACGATCATGATGTCGAGACCGGCGACGATGTCTTTTTTCAGCGAGGAGAAATCGGCCAGAGCGTCAAAGCACTGTGCCGGACGCAGGTTGGCGAAGAGGTCCATTTCCTTGCGCAGACGCAACAGGCCGCGTTCCGGTTTCACGGAGAAATCGAGCACGTCGTATTTCGGACCACCCACGGCACCCAAAAGAACGGCATCGACCTCTTGCGCCTTCGCCATGGTCTCATCCGCGAGCGGCACACCATGTTTGTCGTAGGCGGCGCCGCCCACGAGATCCATGGTCACATCGAATTTCAGACCGCGCTTGTCGCCGAACCAGTCGATGATCCGGGTGACTTCGGCCATCACTTCGGGGCCAATGCCGTCACCGGGGAGAATGAGAAGAGAAGGCGTGCTCATGGTCGCGTCCAGTCCTTGGTTTTTTAAGGTTGAAAGCGGCGTAACGACTGCTTGCCGCCTCGTCAAGGAATGGGAGCGATATCAACCCAGACAAGCCCGTGGCGGAAGTCGTTTTCCTTTAGCTCCGCTTGGGGCCATGCGACACCGGCGTCCACGACCGCGAGCTCGGAAGAGGGCAAAACATAGTCCACGCGCAGATTGCCGGGCAGCGGCTCCGTCCAGTCGGCGGTGTCCAGTGCGGGGTCGCCAAGATGGTCCGCGTTGGCCTCTGGGCCAGTGTCAGAGCGGGGCTCTACGTCCTGAAAACGCGGGTCTGAAAGCAGCGCTTGCACCACCTCGCGCCGTCCGTCGCCGTCCATAGGGTCGAGGTTGCTGTCACCCAACAGGATAAACGCACCTTCGGGCGGCGGTACTGCCAAGGCGCCATCGAGGTAGAGCGACCAGAACCGCGTCTCATCCGCATTGCGGCGCCCGTTGCGGTCCTCGTCACCGTCGAAAACTGGCGAGGTGGCGGCGTAGGCAAAGAGGTGTAGCGGTGTCTCGTTCCAGAGCACCGGCACATCCCAATGCGCATGAGACGACAGGCGCAACACGTCCAAATCCTCAGCGTCGAAATACCCCTCCGGCAGAGACGCATCGGGCAAATCCCGCCACAACATCTCGGAGAAATCGCGGATGTCCTCGGTCATGATCGGCAGGCGCGACAGGAGCGCCAGACCGCCTTGGCCGGTGAACTCGCCATAGGATTGCGCATCCTCGGGTTCGCCCAAGCGCCCGTCCTTGTCGAGGTCGCGGCTCGTGGGGCGACCCGAATTGCCGAGCCGGGTGAAGTGATAGGGATAGCCAAGTTGACTTGCCAAAGCGGTGAGCGCGTGGCCGTCGAGATCGGTGTCAAAGCTGGTGAGCAAAAGCACATCCGGCGAGAGCGCGTCGATATGCTGAACCGCGGCCATGACCTGTGGATCGTCGCCCTCCAAGATGTCGCGCAGCAAAAGCCCGGGGCCTTTGCGCGTCAGCTCGACCGTCCATGTGGCCACACGCAATGGCGCTTCTGCGGCCAAAGAGACGGGCAACAGGCAGAGAATGAGAATGGCGAGGCGGATCACGCCGGAAGATGGTCGAGATCGACGCGGGCGTAGGTCTGGCGACGTTTTTCCGCAATCATTGAGGCGATCCGCCCCATGGCGATGCCCCGCATGAAAAGTGAAGACGGCAGGAATGCCCATGCTGCAACGGCCCAAATCATGGATTGGTCAGTGGTGACGCCAAGGCCCCCGAAGATGCTTGAGGCCGATTTTAACACCGCAGGGATGAGGAAGGGCAACACAAACCCGATCACGATGTTGAATCGCGCGTCGCGTTTCAGCCGCTCGACCACATCGCCTCCTGCGGTCGGATCGAACGTCGGCAGGTTGATCCAGACATTGAAGGAGCCGGAGCGTGATGGCCAATGCCCGACCCGTAGCGTGATCAGAAAGATCGACAGCGCCAAAAGCGAAATCAAATAGCTCATCCCCGCCGCTTCGCGCATCAATTCAAGCTCTTGCGCGGCGCTGCCCTCCGGCATGGCGAGGATCATCAGGCGCACGGGCGAGTAGGGGAAATCGAGCACATAGCCGATCAACGCGCCGATGGCGGTGACGAATTCGGTGACGACGGTGGGGCTGTGGGTGCCGCGTGCGATCAGCGACAGCAGCACGATGGTCATGAAAAGCGAGGTGAACCGCACCCGGTTGAACGGCGGGGCGTCGCGGAATTCCACGAGGCCCGGATAGGCGGAGACATATTCGAAAAAGGTCAGAGTCGCGCCAAAGAAGGCGATGAGCGCGACGACCTGTGCGGCATCGTTGGACACATTCGGCAATAGCATAGACGGCATGATGATCAGAACGACCACCAAGAATGCACGCAAAAGCGCTCCCAGCACGCGATGAACCACTGCCCATTTCCCTTCAAACTGGTTGAGTGCGATACGATGCCGCGCTCTTTTCCCATTTTGATCCCGCCAACTATGACGGATTGCCTCAATCTTGCCCAACTTTTGCCTTCTTTCGTATCTGCCAGCAAGGAATGGTTAAGGTTAATCGTTGAAATTGGGCGGTTTCGTGGACAAAGCGGTGCGATTTTGCATCATTGTGAACCGCGCTTGTGGCGCGCTCCGGGCGAGATACCATATCTGGGGCGCTTTCTCTCGGACCTCTGCTTCTCGTGAAAAATGGCGCTTTTTCACATTCTTGACCGAAAGCTTGGAAACGCTTTACCTCGACGGCAACAGAGCAAGCCTTGGAGGAGAAGACATGCATCTGGCCATATCAATCGACGAAGCGGTGGATCTCATCCCGGATGGCGCGACCGTCATGTTGTCGGGGTTCATGGGCGTCGGCGTGCCGGACAGGATTGTCCATGGGCTGGCGGAGGCGGGCAAAAAGGACCTGACGCTGATTTCCAATGACACGGCGCGTGACACCACTGGCCCCGGCCCGCTCTTTGCCGCGAACTGCGTGCGCAAACTGATTTGTAGCCATATGGGGCTCAACACCATCGTGCAGGCGCAATTCGCTTCGGGTGAATTAGAGGTCGAACTGGTGCCGCAGGGCACGCTGGTCGAGCGCATCCGTGCGGCGGGCGTTGGCCTCGGTGGGATTTTGACGCCGACGGGCGTGGGCACCAAGGTCGCAGAGGGCAAGGAGATCATCGAAGTCGATGGCAAATCCTTCCTGCTGGAAAAACCGCTCACGGCCGATTTTGCGCTGATCGCGGCGCGGAGTTGCGATTACGTCGGCAATCTCGCCTACATGCTCACCGCCACGAATTTCAATCCGATCATGGCGCTCGCTGGCAATACGGTGATCTGCGAACCCGAAGAGATCGTGCCCGTCGGGATGATCCCGCCCGATCTGGTCAAAACCCCCGGCGTGCTCGTCGATCACGTCATTAAGACCACGGCATAGGAGCGACACTCATGGACCCGAAAATCCTCATTGCGCGCCGTGTTGCGCAGGAAATCACCCCTCGGAGCCTCGTGAATCTTGGCATCGGTATCCCGACCTTGGTGTCGGATTATCTCGACGAAGACATGGGCGTGTTCTTTCAGGCCGAAAACGGCGCCGTCGGCATGGGGCATCGCCCGCCCGAGGGCATGACAGACCGTCACCTCACCGACGCCGGTGGGCGTTTTGTGTCCTTCGTACCGGGGGCCTCGACCATCGATTCTGCCTTTTCCTTTGGGCTGATCCGCGGCGGGCATCTTGATCTGACGGTGCTGGGCGCGCTTCAGGTCGATGAAAAGGGGCATCTGGCGAATTGGATGATCCCCGGCCATTACACCCCCGGCATGGGTGGTGCGATGGATCTGGTGACGGGCGCGAAAAAGGTGATCATCGCGATGCAGCACACTGCGAAAGGCGAGGCCAAGATCGTGCCGGAATGCACCCTGCCGCTGACATCTGAGCGTCGTGTGGACCTGATCGTCACGGAATTGGCCGTCATGAAGCCGGAAGACGACGGGCTGCATCTCATTGAACGCGCGCCCAATGTGCCGCTCGAAGTGATCCTTGAGATGACCGAGGCGAAACTGATCCACGGGCCGGATGTGCCGGAGATGCAGATCGGGTGCTGAGGCAATAGGCACAATTGTGCACGGATCAAGAGGGGCTTCGGCCCCTCTTTTCAATTCTGGCATCTTGTCGCCGGTTTTCGGCATCAAAACCCGCCGATGTGCCGCAATCCGCCCAAATCTGGGCGACAATGCGCAGCCGTATGGCGGGGCTATGCGCAAAATCTTTCCAATAGTTTCAGCGTCTTGAGCCATTTCATTTTGGGCGTATCTCTCAGGGCAACGGCCCACGGTCGTTTTGAATAGCCCGATAGGGGCACAACAAAACCGAAAGGAAATATGACATGAAACCGATTGCTTTGACCCTTGGCGCACTGACCCTCATGGCCGCTCCGGCTTTTGCTCAGGGCTCGCTGATGGATACGGACGGGAATGGCACCTACTCGATGGAGGAGATGCAAATGGTCTATCCCAGCCTGACGGAAGATGCTTTTGCTGCGATCGATGCCGATGGCGATGGCGAGGTGACCATCGAAGAACTGGCGGATGCCCAGACGCAGGGCTTGCTTCCCGCGATGGAGTAAGGATCATGGATGCGGCGGCCCGAATGGGTCGCCGCTCTCATCACGATCGGAACTTACGCAGGAAAAGACCAAATCCGACCAGAGCCGCGCCATCGACCAAAAGCTCGATGCCGAGCAAAAGACCCAAAAGCGACAGCGAGATCGCGGCGAAATTCCCGAGGATATAGCCGCCCAAAAGCACCGTCACGGCGCCCGACAGCAAGAGCATCCAAAACAGCCGACTTTCCCGCATCCGCCAGGCCATCAAAAGCCGGACCACCCCGGAGACCAGCAGGAAGAACGTGATGACGAGGGTCAGAGAGACCGTGCCGTCCATCGGATTGGCCACGAAACTGACGCCGATCATCAGGCTGATCAGCCCCCAGATCATCGAAAAGACGCGGTTCTCATGCGCGACGCCGGAGAACCCGGCCCAAAGTTTCGCCGCCCCCGCGACGATAAACAACGTGCCGAGCAAAACGGTGATCGCAAGCGAGGTCGCAACAGCATTGCCGAGCGCCAGAAGGCCGAAGAGAAACGTCAAAACGCCAATTGCGATCCATGTTTTCCAATTCGTCATCTTATTCTCCCGTGCCGGCATCTTGCTTGGCTTAGGTAAACATGCCGCTGCCCTGTAAAAAGGTCTTTGTAGGGGATTTTTCCCGTTGTGCGACGCAATTTAACTTTCGATAATCCGCCGAACATATTTTCGGAGTATCAATAATGCCAATCTTACTGGCCCTTCTCGGAGCTGCCGTGACAGCGTTTTTTTACATGAACCGGGCCCGCAATGCGGCGAATGCGGCGTCGGATTTGGTCGGTGTTGCGGATGATATTCGTCTCGCTATTCGGCGTTTCGGCTTTACCCGCAAATCGGGCACGCATCCTGTCGAGCAAATCGACGATGCTCGGATCGCCGTTGCCGCTTTGGTCAAGGCGCTCATCGATGAGGCGGGCTATCCGACCTCTGAGCTGATCCTGCAATATGTGATCCGTTTGCAAAAGGATCTGCAATTTACCCTCACGGATGCAGAGGAAATCAAGACGCTTTCGGATTGGCTGATTGCGTCCTGTCACGGCACCAGCCCGGCCATCACCCGTCTGGCGCGCAAGCTCTATAAACTCTCAGGCTCGGAGGGCTACGGTCCGGTCGAGGGGATCCTGACGTCGGTCTACGCGGGCGTCGGTGAGGCGCCGAGTGCAAAGCAATTGGACAGCCTGGCCGAGATACGCCGCCTGATGCGTGCCAAGTAAACTCAATGAAAAACGGCGACCGAAGGGCCGCCGTTCTTTATCTTATTCCTGTCGGCCTCAGACCCAGGGACGTGCCTGAGCCATCGTGGCCTCAAAAGCGTCGATATCTTTGACATGCGCCATGGTCAGGCCGATGTCATCGAGACCTTCGAGCAGGCAGTGTTTCTTGAACGCGTCAACCTCGAAGGGGAAGCTTTCGCCATCGGACGTGGTGACGGTCTGAGCCTCCAGATCGACGACCATCCGGGCGTTCGAGCCTTTTTCGGCGTCCTTCATCAACACATCCACAACCTCTTGCGGCATCACGATCGGAAGGATGCCGTTCTTGAAGCAGTTGTTGTAGAAAATGTCGGCAAACGACGTGGAGATCACGCATTTGATGCCGAAATCCGCAATCGCCCAGGGTGCGTGTTCACGCGAGGAGCCACAGCCAAAGTTGTCGCCCGCCACGAGGATCTGCGTGTCGCGGTACTGCGGTTTGTTCAGGACGAAATCGGGGATTTCATTGCCCTGACGGTCATAACGCATCTCGTCGAACAGGTTCACACCAAGGCCGGAGCGCTTGATGGTTTTCAGAAACACCTTGGGGATGATCATATCCGTGTCGATGTTCACCAGCGGCATGGGGGCCGCGATGCCGGTCAGTTTTTCGAACTTTTCCATTGTAGCGGCTCCTTAGGCGTTTTCAGTCATCATGTCGCGCACATCGGTCAGGTGACCGGTGACGGCGGCAGCGGCGGCCATGGCAGGCGACACGAGGTGCGTGCGACCTTTATAGCCCTGACGACCCTCGAAGTTGCGGTTCGAGGTGGAGGCACAGCGCTCACCCTCGGACAGCTGATCGGGGTTCATGGCGAGGCACATGGAGCACCCGGCCAGACGCCATTCGAACCCGGCCTCTTTGAAGATGTCGGCGAGCCCCTCTTCTTCAGCTTGCGCACGCACAAGACCAGACCCCGGCACGACCATGGCACGCATGCCGTCCTTGATCTTTTTGCCTTTGAGGATTGCAGCTGCAGCACGCAGGTCTTCGATCCGACCGTTGGTGCAGGAGCCGATGAAGACGGTGTCGATCTGGATGTCGGTCAGTTTCTGACCCACTTCGAGACCCATGTACTCGATGGCGCGTTTGGCCGCGTCCACCTTGCCGCCTTTGAACGACTCGGGCGCAGGCACAACAGCGGAAATCGGCAGAACGTCCTCGGGCGAGGTGCCCCAGGTCACAACCGGCTCGATCTCTTCGCCTTTGAGCGTCACGACCTTGTCGAAATGCGCGCCTTCGTCGGTGTAGAGCGTCTTCCACCACGCCAGAGCGGCCTCGAACTGCGCGCCTTTCGGGGCGTGCGGGCGGCCTTTGACGTATTCAAAGGTGGTTTCGTCCGGCGCGATGAGACCGGCGCGGGCGCCGCCTTCGATCGCCATGTTACAGACGGTCATCCGACCTTCCATCGACAGATCGCGGATCGCTTCACCGCAATACTCAATCACGTAGCCGGTGCCGCCAGCGGTGCCGGTTTCGCCGATCACAGCAAGGGTGATGTCCTTGGCGGTCACGCCGGGGCGCAGCTTGCCGGTGATCTCCACCTTCATGTTCTTGGATTTCTTCTGGATCAGTGTTTGCGTCGCCAGAACGTGTTCGACCTCGGAGGTGCCGATGCCGTGGGCCAGCGCGCCAAACGCGCCGTGAGTCGCGGTGTGGCTGTCGCCACAGACAACGGTCATGCCGGGCAGGGTCCAACCCTGTTCCGGGCCGACGATGTGCACGATGCCCTGACGCACGTCAGAGACCGGGTAGTAGTTCACGCCGAACTCTTTCGCGTTCTTGTCGAGGGCTTCGACCTGAATGCGGGACTCTTCGTTGGCGATCACGCCGGACACGCGGTCCAAAGTGGTCGGCACGTTATGGTCCGGCACGGCGATGGTTTTTTCCGGCGCGCGCACTTTGCGGCCCGCCATACGCAGGCCTTCAAAGGCCTGAGGGGACGTCACTTCGTGGACGAGGTGGCGGTCAATATAGAGCAGGCAGGTGCCATCCTCTTGCTCATGGGCCACATGGGCGTCCCAGATTTTATCATAGAGTGTCTTCGGGGCGGTCATTTCGCTCTCCCGTGGATGTGCTGTGAAATTGGAAAGTTTTGGATCAGGCGCGCGGACACGCCGAAAGGTCCGACATCAAAGTCGGGCTAGGACGGATTGCATTGCGCCATGGAATCTCCACGGCAACCATGCACGGTCTGCGATCTCAAACATACGTTCCATGCCGCTGACATATAGCTTGGCCGCGAGTCTCGCAAGAGAGATGCGCTTGCGGCCACGCGTCTTGCCATGCAAAGCTTGGTGAAAAGGGAGAATGGCGTGGATCCGACACAGATCAGCACCCTATTGGGCGAGACGGGCAGTGATGTGCTGACCTTTCTCGAGGGGCTGCTTCGGCGCTGGAACCTCTATCAGATCGGGATTTCTCTGGTTGCGCTGAGTGTTGCGCTGATCTGTGGGAAATATCTGCGAGCCCAGATGCGCGATTGGATGCGCGGCCTTGAAGGGCGCCCGAAATGGCAGCTCCGTTGGCTTTTGGCGATTGAAAAGCGGCTTGTTCTGATCGTCTGGGCGCTGTTGCTTTGGGGCACCTACGTCGTCATGCATGAGACCACCTGGCCCTCGCGCTCCTATCTGATCGCGATTTTGGCCAGAATCGTCTCGGCTTGGGTCGCGGTTGAGCTGGTCGTGCAGCTGGTTAAAAACCGTGCGCTTCGCCGTCTGATGCGCTGGGGGCTTTGGGCCTATGTGACGCTCTATTTCTTTGGCGGCATTGAGGGCGCGGCGGAGTTTCTCGACTCTGTGGCCATCACTTTTGGCAACTTCCGCCTGTCTGCTTTGGCGGTGCTCAAGGCACTGGTCGTCACCGGCGTGCTCTTTACCTTCGCACGGCTGATTTCGGGGCAAACATCGACCCAAATCCGGCGCAATGAGGATATTTCGCCCTCCATGAAAGAGCTGATCATCAAGGTGGTGCAGCTCGCTCTGTTCGGTTCGGCGTTTTTCATCGGGCTCAAGGCCGTGGGGTTTGATCTCACGGGGCTTGCGGTGCTTTCGGGCGCGATTGGGGTCGGTTTGGGCTTTGGTCTGCAAAAGGTGGTGTCGAATCTCATCTCGGGCGTGATCATTCTCTTGGACAAGTCGATCAAGCCCGGTGATGTGATCTCTCTGGGCGAGACCTTTGGCTGGATCAACGCGCTGGGCGCGCGCTATGCCTCGATCACCACACGTGACGGCAAGGAATACCTGATCCCGAACGAGGATCTGATCACCGGTCAGGTGGTGAACTGGTCGCACACGAATGATTTCGTGCGGCTCGACATCTATTTCGGCACCGCCTATGGCGACGACCCACATTTGGTGCGCAAAGTCGCGATCGAGGCGGCGCAGACCGTGGACCGTGTGCTGACGACCAAGCCGCCTGTCTGTCATATTGTGGGCTTTGGCGACAGCTCGGTGGATTACATCCTGCGGTTCTGGATCACGGACCCGACGGGCGGTCTCACCAATGTGCGCGGCAATGTCTATCTGGCCCTGTGGGATGCGTTCAAAGCCCATGAGATTTCCATCCCCTTCCCGCAACGCGAGGTGCGTGTGTTGGATGGCTCGACCCTTGCGACGAAGGCGTTGGACTGAACGTCGCCCCGCGATTTCGCCAAACATTGAGATTTCGCCAGAGCGATGCTATCTTTAATCTATGCCCAGTGCCGGGGCCGACCGGCGCGTATCCCAAGGAGGACTATGTCCTGTCTCACGCACAGAGCGCGGCAAACAGCGCCGCAACCCCGGAGGCGCCCATGACGGGAGCCATGCCGGAGAAGATCGGAGGCGAGCAACTGCTCGATTTCGTTACCTCTTTCCTTGATCAAGACAAAGCCGAAGACCTCGTGTCCATTGCCCTCAAAGGCAAATCCGAAGTGGCCGATTACATGGTCATTTGCTCGGGTCGTTCGACGCGTCAGGTGTCCGCGATGGCGGAGAAACTGTCCGACACGCTGAAACAGCAGTTCGGCATTTTCTCGCGTGTCGAGGGCAAGGAACAGGGCGACTGGGTGCTGATCGACGCAGGCGATGTGATCATTCACATCTTCCGTCCGGAAGTGCGCGATTTCTACCAGCTCGAAAAAATGTGGATGTCCCCGGAAGAGGCCAAAGAGGCGCTTAAGGGCAAAGCCACCGAAGTGTCGACCGAGAGCTGATGCGCGTTCACATTTGCGCCGTGGGCCGGCTGCGTGCCGGTCCTGAGGCGGCGCTGATCGACGATTATACCACCCGGTTCGACCGCACCGGGCGCGCGCTGGGCCTCGGCCCTCTGACCATCTCGGAAGTCGAAGACAAGAAAGGCGGCGGCATGAAGGCCGAAGCCGATCTGTTGCAGCGCGCCCTGCCGAAAGGGGCCGTCATCGTCACGATGGACGAGCGCGGCAAGATTGTGTCTTCGCCCGAATTTTCCAACAAACTGGCGGAATGGCGCGATGCCGGGCGCTCTGATGTGGCTTTCGTCATCGGCGGCGCGGATGGCATCGACCCGAGCTTGCGGGCGCAGGCGGATTTCTCGATCTCGCTGGGGAAAATGGTCTGGCCACATATGCTGGCCCGCGCGATGCTGACCGAACAGCTGTATCGCGCCGCCTCTATTCTGGCCGGATCGCCTTATCATCGGGTGTAGTGAGAGTATTTTTGCCAAGAAGAAGCGCAAAGCGGTTCAAACGCGCGCGGTGGCGCGTTAGATAGGGGCAAAGAGGTCGTTCTCTTATTGTAAAGGAGCCCGCCATGGCCGCGCCGAAACCCGTTGTTCTTTGCATTCTCGATGGTTGGGGTATTGGTCCGACGCCTGAAGCCAACGCGCCGGTTTTGGCGAAGACGCCGAATTTTGATCGGCTGATGGCGGAATGTCCGAACAACACCTTGATCACCTTCGGGCCGGATGTGGGGCTGCCGACGGGGCAGATGGGCAACTCCGAAGTGGGGCACACCAATATCGGTGCGGGGCGCGTTGTGGCGATGGATTTGGGTCAGATTGACCTGGCCATCGAAGACGGGTCTTTCTTTAAAAACGAGGCCATCGTGCGCTTTGCCAAGACCGTCAAAGAGGCGGGCGGCACGGCGCATCTGATGGGGGTGATCTCCGACGGTGGCGTGCATGGGCATATCGAACACACGCTGGCCGCCGCGCAGGCGATCACCGATCTCGGCGTACCGGTTGTGATCCATGCGATCACCGACGGGCGTGACGTGGCGCCGCAATCCGCCGCCAAGTTCATGGCAGATTTCGAGAAGCGTCTGCCGGAATTTGCCACCATCGGCACGGTGATCGGGCGCTATTACGCGATGGACCGCGACAACCGCTGGGAGCGCGTGTCTCAGGCCTATGAGGCCATCGTCAAAGGCGTCGGTGTTGAACGCGCTGCGACGGCGCTTGAGGCGGTGGAAAATTCTTACGCGCGCGGCGACACGGACGAATTCGTGAAAGCCACCGTGATCGGGGATTATGACGGCATCGTCGACGGCGATGGGGTGTTTTGCAACAACTTCCGGGCCGACCGGGCGCGCGAGATTCTGCGTGCGATTGGCGAGCCGGAGTTCGCGGATTTCGACACGGGCCCACGTCCGAAATATTCGGAATTGCTTGGCATGGTGGAATATTCCACCGGCCACAACGCCTATATGCAAACCGCTTATCCGCCGCGCGACATCAAGAACACGCTGGGCGAATGGGTCGCGAAGCACGGGTTGAAACAGTTCCGTCTGGCCGAGACCGAGAAATATCCGCATGTCACTTTCTTCCTCAATGGCGGCAAGGAAGTGCCGGAAGAGGGCGAGGATCGTTTCATGCCGAAATCGCCGAAAGTGGCGACCTATGATCTTCAGCCGGAGATGAGCGAGCCGGAAGTGGCGGAGAAATTCGTCTGGGCCATCGATGAAGGCTATGACCTGATCGTCACCAATTTCGCTAACCCCGATATGGTCGGGCATACCGGCATTTTGGAGGCCGCGATGGTCGCCTGTGAGGCGGTGGATGACGGTCTGGGCAAGGTGATTGCCGAGCTGGAAAAGGTTGGCGGCGCGATGTTGGTGATCGCGGATCACGGCAATTGCGAGACCATGGTC
This sequence comes from Celeribacter naphthalenivorans, assembly GCF_020524585.1. Classification (GTDB taxonomy): domain Bacteria; phylum Pseudomonadota; class Alphaproteobacteria; order Rhodobacterales; family Rhodobacteraceae; genus Celeribacter; species Celeribacter naphthalenivorans. Next base: position 180,395 of record NZ_JAIVLK010000003.1, on the reverse strand, counting down.
GATCCGGTGACCGGCGGGCCGCACACGGCGCATACCACGAACCCGGTGCCGGTGATCCTCTTTGGCGGACCCGAAGGCGTGTCGCTGCGCGATGGCGGACGTCTGGCCGATGTGGCGCCGACGATCCTTGAGTTGATGGGATTGCCGCAGCCGAAGGAAATGACGGGTGTGAGTCTCATCGTCAAATGAAGACCCTGATCGCAGCCATTGCCTTGGTGCTGGCCACGCCGGTCATGGCCCAAGAAAGCCCGGCGGCCCTGGCCGAGCTGGCGGTTCAGCAATTCAACGATGCGCATAGCCGCTTGGAGGCCGCAGAGTCCGCGCCGGACCGGGTCAAGGCCCTGACAGGCGTCGTGCGCGCCTATGAAGATGGTCTCGAAGCCATGCGTTCGGGTCTCAGACAGGTGTCTTTGCGCGAAAGTGAACTGTCGCGTGAGTTCACTGATGAAAGCGGGCAATATGCCCAGCTTTTGGGGGTTCTTATCGGTATGAAACCCGATGCCTCGCCCGAAGCCTTGGTGCATCCGAACGGGCCACTGGGTCAGGCGCGGGCAGGCATGTTGGTGGCCTCCGTTGCGCCCGCGGTTCAGGCCGAGGTCGAAGACATGCGCATCCGCCTCGAAGAGGTACAAATCCTGCGCGAGTTGCAGAGCGAGGCCTTGGAGACACTGTCGCAAGGGCTTCAAGACGTGCAACAGGCGCGTACCGATCTGTCGCAGGCCATGTCCGACCGTACCGATCTTCCGCGCCGCTTCACCATGGACCCGGAGCGGATCAAGACGCTGATCGACAGCTCGGAAACGCTCGAAGCCTTTGCCTCGGGTCTGGCGGTGATGGATGTGGTCGATGGGATTGCGCCCATGCCAGCGATGGAGCCGGGCACATGGGAGGCTCCCGTGCCGGGACGACCGTTGCGGGGCTTTGAAGAAGCCGATGCGGCGGGGGTAAAACGCCCGGGCTGGCTCTGGGCGACGCGGCCCTTGTCGTTGGTGACCACACCCTGGCCCGCCACTGTGCGTTATAAGGGACCGTTTCTCGACTACGGAAACGTGATCATCCTTGAGCCCGGAAATGATCTATTGCTCATTTTGGCCGGGCTGGATGAGGTCTATGGTGATGTCGGTGCGGTCATTCCCGCCGGCACGGCCGTTGGTCTCATGGGGGGCGCATCCCCCGATCTCGACGACTTTGTCAAAAATGCCACCCAAGGCACTGGCGCGAGTCTGTCGGAGACGCTTTATATAGAGGTAAGAGAGGGCGGTCGGCCCGTGAACCCGGAACGGTGGTTCGCTGGTGGTCCGCTTTGAGACGATCCAGAACTTGCAGATGTGGGTTCGTGAGAGAGGAATGAGATGAAAAAATACATGATGGCTGGCGTGGCCGGCATCCTTGCAGGCACGTTGATCTCGACCCAGTTCGCGGGGCCGCTTTTGGCGCAGGAGGCGGAAAAATCGTCGAATGTCTATGAACAGCTCGACCTGTTCGGCGATGTGTTCGAACGCATCCGCGCGCAATATGTCGAAGAGGTCGATGCAGAGGAACTGGTCGAGGCCGCGATTGACGGCATGCTCTCTTCGCTCGATCCGCATTCGTCTTACCTGTCGCCGAAAGACGCCGAAGACATGCGGGTGCAGACCTCCGGCTCCTTTGGCGGTCTTGGCATCGAGGTGACGCAAGAAGAGGGCTTTGTCAAAGTCGTCGCCCCGATGGACGGGACGCCTGCGGACATCGCCGGGATCGAAGCGGGTGATTTCATCACTGGCGTGGACGGGCAAAGCGTTCTGGGCATGACTTTGGACGAAACCGTGGAGATGATGCGCGGGCCGGTCGGCTCCGAGATCATCATCACCGTGGTGCGCGAAGGGGTCGACGATCCGTTTGACGTGTCGATCATCCGCGACACGATCAAACTCACCGCCGTGCGCTCGCGTGTCGAAGATCATGCCATTGTGCTGCGTGTCACGACCTTTAACGACCAGACCTATCCTAATCTGGAAAGCGGGTTGAAAGAGGGGATCGAAGAGCTGGGCGGCATCGATAATGTCGACGGCATCATCGTCGATCTGCGCAACAACCCGGGCGGTCTTTTGGATCAGGCGATCAAGGTCTCTGACGCCTTCCTCGATGAGGGTGAGATCGTCTCCACCCGTGGCCGTTCCCCCGAAGAAAGCACGCGCGTGAACGCCACAGCGGGCGATCTGGCCGAGGGCAAACCGATTGTCGTGCTGATCAACGGCGGCTCTGCCTCGGCGTCCGAGATTGTGTCCGGCGCGCTTCAGGACCATCACCGCGCGGTTGTGGTCGGCACCAAATCTTTCGGCAAAGGCTCGGTTCAGACCGTCATGCCGCTGCGTTCTGACGGTGCGATGCGTCTGACCACGGCGCGGTATTACACGCCGTCGGGTCGTTCGATTCAGGCGCTGGGCATTTCGCCGGACATCGTTGTGCAACAACCGCCGCGCCAGCCTGCCACGGAAGAGACAGAGGACACGCCGACGTTCCGTTCCGAGGCCGATCTGCGCGGTGCGCTGGACAATGACAGCCTGACCGAAGACGAACGTGCCAAGATCGAAGAGGAACGCGCCGCCGCCGAAGAGGCTGCGAAACTGCGCGATGAGGACTTCCAACTGGCCTATGCGATCGACCTTTTGAAAGGCCTGTCGAAAATCGGCAACTGATCCCACACAACAGAGCTTATAAGGGGGCGCATTGAGCGCCCCTTTTCCTGAAGGCAAGAAGACTCATGAGCACAGATTTCTCCACGCTTCCCTATCGCCCCTGCGTGGGCGTCATGTTGTTGAACGACAAAGGCCAGGTCTTTGTCGGCGAACGCATCGACACGCCGGGTGCCTGGCAAATGCCGCAGGGCGGGATTGATCCGGGTGAGATGCCGCAAGAGGCGGCCTTGCGGGAATTGTGGGAAGAGATCGGGGTGACCGCCGATCAGGTCGAGGTCGTTGCGCAGACCTCGGATTGGCTGACCTATGATTTGCCGGATCACCTCTTGGGCAAGGTCTGGAAGGGCAAATATCGCGGCCAGAAACAGCTCTGGTTCGTGCTGCGTCTCACGGGGCCGGAAACGGCGATCAATATCGAGACGGATCATCCGGAGTTCGGTCAGTGGAAATGGTCGACTTCGGCTGAATTGGTCTCTGATATCGTGCCGTTCAAACGTGACATCTACGAGGCATTGGTGGCCGAGTTTTCCGGCCACCTTGCCTAGAAATCAGCGCAGTTGTTTCAGCAATTCCTGTGACGGATAGCCGTCGGGGGTGACCCCGATGGAGGTCTGAAACGCGCGGATGGCATTGATCGTGTTCGGACCGATGATGCCGTCCACCTTGTCATCCAAAAAGCCTTTGCGGGTCAAAATCCGCTGCATTTTCTTCTTTTCATCGAAGGACAGCGGCTGATACCCGCGCGGCCAAGAGGCCTGAATAGCAGGCCCGCCCTTGAGCCGATCCGACAGGTGGCCGACGCCGATCACATAGGCATCCGCCTTGTTGTAGCGTTCGATCACCGCGAAGTTGTCAAAGATCATAAAGGCCGCCCCGGCAGAGCCTGCGGGCAAGAGGATCGAGGCGCGGCCATAGTTCGGCACAGCCTTGCCATCGACCCCAACCACGCCCAAAGCGGCCCAATCCGCGGGGCTGCGCATATTGTTCCGACGCGCGGAACTATAGTCGAACCCGCGCGGAAGACGCACTTCGACGCCCCATGGCTGACCCTTGTTCCAGCCATGCCGCGCGAGATAGGCGGCGGTGGAGGCCAGTGCATCCGTCGGGTCATCCGACCAGATGTCCCGCTTGCCATCGCCATCGCCATCGACCGCGAAGGCCTCAAAGGACGTCGGGATGAACTGGGTGTGCCCCATGGCACCCGCCCAGCTGCCCTTCATATTGCGGGGATGGGTGTCGCCTTTTTGCAGAATTTTCAGAGCTGCGATGAGCTGTTGTTCGAAAAACGCGCCGCGTCGCCCGTCATAGGCCAGCGTCGCCATCGCCTCGATCACATTGATGTCGCCGCGATGCTCGCCGTAAGCGCTTTCCAGCCCCCAGACAGCCGCCACGACATATTTGTCGACACCAAAGCGGCGTTCGATCGCATCCAGCGTGCGGGCATGCTGCCGCATCGCTTTCTGGCCGTTCGAGACGCGGGTGGGGGAGGCGGCGCTGTCGAGATAATCCCAGATCTGCCGGGTGAACTCGGATTGCCGACGGTCTTTGGCGATCACATCCGTGTTGTAGTGAACGCCACGAAACGCCTGCGTCAGCACTGTTTCGGAGATGCCTTCGCGCCGCGCACGCTGTTTGAAATTCGCGATCCAAGTCTCGAATCCGGCCTGAGATGCCACATTTTGCACCAAATGAGCTCCTGGAAGTTGGGGCGGGGTTTCGATCATTCGACCCGGCGTTTGCGCCGACATTGAGGACAGGCCAAGGCCGAGAAGAATACCGGCGGCACCAAGAACAAGAGAACGCATGCTGACTGCTCCATTTTAATTTTGTCTCAGGCTAAACTGAATCGGCCTGTGGCTTGAACAGGACAAATCGCGGGCGGCAAATTTCCGCTGCGATGTTATTTCCTGCGGCGCTGTACCTTTTTCTGAATCTTGGCTTTTTTGGCTTTGCTCTTGTTGTACTTGCGCGATACTGGCCGACCTTTGGCGCGACGCGGGCCACGGGGCAACATGGCGCCATCGACAGACAGAAGCTCCAGCTCCAGCCCCCCAGTCACCGGCACAGCCTCGGCGATCCGAACGGTGACCTTTTGCCCGATGGAAATCACGATGCCGGTGTCGGCCCCCATGAGGCTTTGTTCCTCCGGATCGAAATGGAAAAACTCGGCGCCCATGGTCCGCACGGGCACCAACCCATCGGCACCGGTTTCATCCAGTTTGACGAAAGCGCCGAATTTCTGAATGCCGGAAATATGCCCGGTCATCTCATTGCCAACGCGCTCGCTCAGGTAGGCGGCAAGGTAGCGATCATTGGTGTCGCGTTCCGCCGTCATCGAGCGCCGCTCGGTCTCGGAGATGTGTTTTGCGGTGGCTTCGAGCCTTTCGATCTCTTCGGCAGACAGCCCATCCTTGCCCCAACCATGTGCCGAGATCAGCGCGCGGTGCACGATCAGATCGGCATAGCGACGGATCGGCGATGTGAAATGCGCGTAGGACCGCAGTGCCAGTCCAAAGTGGCCGTAGTTCTCGGGGTGGTAATAGGCCTGCGTCATCGAGCGCAGAGTGGAGATGTTGATCAGCTCGTCATGATCGGTGCCCTCGGCCTGTGCCAAAAGCTTGTTCAGATGAGAGGTGTGGATCACCTGACCTTTGGCGAGCGTAAAGCCGGAAGACTGGGCCACCTCGCGCAGCGCATCCATTTTTTCGTCCGAGGGTTCCTCGTGCACACGGTACAAAAGCGGGCGGTTGCGGTGGAACAACTCCTCGGCCGCGGCCACATTGGCCAGAACCATGAACTCTTCGATCAGCTTATGCGCATCATAGCGTTCGGCCAGCGCCACAGAACTCACACGCCCATCTTCACCCAGCACGATCTCGCGCTCGGGAAGATCCAAATCCAGCGGCTGACGGGCTTTGCGCGCGCGTTTGAGAGCCTCATAGGCCTCGAACAGCGGGGTGATCACCTCGTCCATCAGCGGGCCGCAGGCCTCGTTGATCTGACCGTCACGGGCGGCCTGAACTTCGGCGTAGTTCAAAGAGGCGGCGGATTTCATCAATCCGCGCAGAAAGCGATGCGATAGCTTTTTGCCATCCGCATCGATCACCATGCGCACGGCAAGACAGGCGCGCGGCACACCTTCGTGAAGGGAACAGAGATCGCCAGACAGACGATCCGGCAGCATGGGCACGACGCGGTCCGGGAAATAGGTCGAATTGCCTCGGTTCCAGGCTTCTCGATCCAGCGCCGAACCGGGCGTCACGTAATGCGCCACATCTGCAATAGCGACCCAGAGGATAAAGCCGCCTTCATTCTTGGGGTCAGGGTCGAACTCGGCCCAAACCGCATCATCGTGGTCCCGGGCATCTGCCGGGTCGATGGTCACAAGCGGCAGATCACGAAGGTCCTCGCGTCCCTTCAACCCCGCAGGTCTGGCCTTATCGGCCTCGGCGATGACCTCGTCCGGGAAATCATCCGGGATACCATGTTGATGGATCGCGATGAGAGAGACGGCTTTGGGTTCAGAGGGATCACCCAGACGCGTGATGATCCGCGCTTGCGGCAGCCCCATCCGGTTTTTGGGACCGGCCTGCTCGGCTTCGACGAGCTCGCCGTCCTTGGCACCATAGTCGTTGCCAGCACGCACGAGAAAATCTTTGTCGTTGCCCTTGTCGATGGGCACAACGCGACCGCCCTCGGCATCTTTGCGATAAATTCCAAGGATTTTACGTGGATTAGAGCCTATTTTCCGGATCAGACGTGCCACATATTGATGGTCTTCGCCTTTGACCTCTTGAAGTTTGGCAAGGATGCGTTCGCCCTCTCCAAGCGCGGGATCACTCTCTCGAAGAGACATCAAGACGCGGGGTTCCTGTCCGTCGCCAGCCCATTCCAGCGGACGTGCAAACAAATCGCCATCGCGATCTGGCGCCAAGATGGAGAGCACGGAGACGGGCGGCAATTTATCGGGATCGCGATAGGTCTTGCGCTGTTTGCGAAGATGTCCCTCGTCCTCAAGCTCCTTGAGAACGCGTTTTAAATCGATCCGCGCGGCGCCTTTGATGCCGAAAGCTTTGGCAATATCGCGTTTCGCGGTTTGGGTCGGGTTGTCGGAAATCCATTGGAGGATTTCGTCCTTGGTCGGGATCCTGCTCATAGGATGATTCTACCATGAGCCGATGCGCCTCACCACTGGCAAAGCACGCTGTCGCGAGGATTTCACAGACGGGCCACCCATTGCGCATAATCCGCGCCGGTGTCGATGTCAGAAAGCGTCTCTAATTCAGCCCAATTCAGAGATTTGGCTGAGGCAATCGTGTCTGCTTTGGCCCATTCTGTCGACCAGCGCACATGATCCAGAAAGCCAGCCGGCTGTCGCGCAGGATGACGTAAGCCGATCAGCCAATATCCACCATCCGTGGCGGGGCCGAGACAGGCAGTATGTGACCCTAATGCAGTGAAAGCGGTGGCAATATGGGACTTTTTGATGTCGGGTATATCTGACCCGATGAGGCAGGTCGGGCGTGGCGCCATGCGGAGCAAGGCCCGTGCCATGCGTTGGCCGAGATGTCCCGGTCCTTGTGGGATGCGGGGAAAATGCTCTGGCCAAAATGAACTTTGTAAACCCTCACGGTCTGGTGTGACGGCGAGGACCGTGTCCCATCGCGGATCGGTCAGGGTGCGGAGTGTTCTCAGCGCCTGATGCCGATACCACCATGTCGCCGAAATAAGACCCAAATCCTGCGCAAGACGGGTTTTTACCCGTCCCGCACGCGGTTCTTTCACCATGACGACCAGACAGGGTTTCACAAGGCCAGCACCATATCCTGATGCGGGATGCCGCCGTCGAGATATTCCTCGCCGATGACGTGAAAGCCGAAGCGTTCGTAAAACCCGATCGCATGGGTCTGGGCGCCGAGTTTGGCCTGTTTGAGGTGAGGGCGCTGTTTGAGCTCCGTGAGGCATGCCTCAATCAACCGTGCTCCGAGACCCGTCCCGCGTTGCGATTTTTCGACACAAACCCGGCCGATTTTGCCGATTTCGCCAACTTCATAGACGCGTGCGGTGCCGACAGGCGTGCCGTTTTCGTCGGTGGCCAGAAAATGTGTGGAGACGGGGTCCAGGTCGTCGATTTCTTCCTCGACAGGGACCTTTTGCTCTTCGACAAAAACGGTCATTCTGAGATCAAGGCAGGCTTGGACATCTTCAGTTTGGGAGATTGTGATGGTCATGCAAAATAGTCTCTCATCAGGCGGGAATAGACAGTCTTGAGCGCATTGATGTGCTCGACGTCCACATGCTCGTCGACCTTGTGCATGGTCTTGCCAACCAGCCCGAATTCGACCACGGGGCAGTGGTTTTTGATAAAGCGCGCATCCGACGTGCCACCCGTCGTGGACAGGATCGGGGTCACGCCCGTTTCCGTGGCAACGGCATTCGCCACCAGATCGACAAATGCCCCGGGCGGCGTCAAAAAGCTTTCGCCCGAAATCTGGAACGCTACATCGATCTCGATGCCGGTACGCTCAGCGGTGACTTTGGCTTTCGCGCGCATCCAATCGCTCAGAGAGGCGCCGCTATGTGCATCGTTGAAGCGGATGTTGACGGTGGACTGGGCCTGCGCAGGCACGACGTTGGTGGCGGCATTGCCAACATCAAAGGTCGTGACTTCGAGGTTGGAAGGATCGAAATGCTCCGTTCCCTGATCAAGACTATGCGCCGACAGCTCCGCCATGAGGCCGGCCAGAGCGGGGACGGGATTGTTGGTCTGTTGCGGGTAGGCGACATGTCCCTGCGTGCCGCGTGCGGTAAAGTAGCCCGTGATCGACCCGCGGCGTCCGATTTTTATCATCTCGCCCATGGTGTTCGGACAGGTCGGTTCGCCAACGATACAGTCGGTCATCACCTCTCCTGTCGTGTCCATAAAGTCCAATAGCGCGATGGTGCCGTCTGTCGCATCGCCTTCCTCATCGCCCGTGATGGTGATGACGATTGCAGTGTCTTTTGGCTGGGTTTGGGTCGCATAATCGCAGGCAGCGGCCACGAAAGCGGCGACCCCGGACTTCATATCGGTCGCTCCCCGACCCCAAAGCTTGCCGTCCTTGATCTCACCACCAAAGGGGTCGCAGGTCCAGGCCGCCTCGTCCCCTACCGGAACCACATCCGTATGGCCGTTAAAGCCCAGCGTGCGCGGAGCGGCCTTATCGCCCCAGCGAGCAAAAAGGTTTGGCGTGCCGTTGCGGTCGACCCGAGTGCAGGCAAACCCGGCCTCAGTCAAAGTTCTATCGAGCAGTTCCAGCGCACCACCTTCAATCGGCGTCACGCTTGGGCAGCGAATGAGGGCGGCGGTCAAATCGACGGGGTCTAGGGGCATGAGGCGTCCTTTGGCAGTGTTCCCCTGTAGAGTTACCGAGGCCAGCGCCGAGGGGCAATGCGAAGCTTGTGCCGTGAGGGCGATACCGAACAGGACGACCATGAGGCTTATGCGACACGAAGTCGTTGCACTTATGTCACCTCGTTATCTCTGACCTTTAACGCGGGCCTCCTCTCATGATCGACGATTGAAAGAGACCCGTGGGCTATGCCATATGCGCAGATAGATGAGGGAATCCGATGAAACATGTTCTTCGCGTTTTTGCGACACTCTTTGTGCTGTTTGCCCCCCACATGACCGCGGCTCAGGACCACCGGGTCATGACCATCACGCGTGTGCCATTTTCGATGGAAGTCGATGGCGAGCAAACCGGCTTTTCCATGGAGCTGTGGGAGGCTCTGGCTGAGGATCTTGGCTGGAGCTATAGCATCACGCGCGTCGACAGTTTTGCGGAGATGCTGGGGGAAATCGAGGCCGGCGAGGCGGATGCCGCCATTGCGAATATCTCGATCACCTCAAACCGTGAATTGGTCATGGACTTCACCCAGCCGATCTTCGAAGCCGGGCTTCAAATCATGACGCGGGCCGATGGCGGCGAGGTCACGATTTGGTCCGCGATTCTCTCAACAGACATGCTTTTGTACATTGCTGGAGCCTTCGCCCTGTTGTTCGGCGGTGGCATGTTGATGTGGTATTTCGAGAAACATCACCAAGAGTATTTCAACATGCCCGCGCGCAAGGCGATGTTCCCGGCCTTTTGGTGGGCCCTGAACCTCGTTGTGAATGGCGGTTTCGAAGAGCGTCAGCCCCGCTCCCCGCTGGGCCGCGTTTTTGGTGTCTTTCTGGTGATTTCGTCTCTGTTTATTGTGTCTGTCTTCGTTGCCCGGATCACAGCCGTGCTGACAGTCGAGGCAATCCAGTCGAACGTCTCCGGCATTGGCGATCTTTATGGCAAATCCATTGGCACCGTTGCCAATTCGACGGCGGCCGAATTCCTTATGCGTCGCGACCTCAATTTTGTGGATTACGCGAATCCCGGGGAGTTGATCGAGGCGTTTGAGAATGACGATATTGATGCTGTCGTCTTCGATGCGCCGATCCTGGCCTATTATGTGAACCACGAGGGCCGGGGCGTGGGGCGCATGGTGGGGCCGATTTTCCTGCCGGAAAACTACGGCATCGCTTTGCCGACCAGCTCTCCCTATGCCGATCAGATCAATCACAGCCTGTTGAAGCTTCGCGAAAACGGGACCTATGACACGATTTATCGCAAATGGTTCGGGGCCAAATAGGCTCTAATCCAGCGCGATAGGTAGCAAATGCCTTAGTGACGCGTGCCGGTGTCATCCTCGAAAAACGGCGTCATCTGTGCGACGATCACCGAGTTCTCATCGAGGGCCCGCTGCATCAGCTCTTTTTCCTCATCGGAAATCTCGTGGCCCTCTTCGAGCCGCTCTTCGAGCGTGCCGTATCCCGTGACATCCAGCGGCGCGACGTCGGCCTGTTTCAGGATCGCGACGGTTTCGCGCACGGCTTCGGCCTCGTCCACGCCTGAGGCATAGATCATCAACGCTCCGCCCGTGGCGCCTTTGGGCAGGCCATCGCCCTCCTTGCGGCCGATTTCGACCAGGAGCGTGTAGACTTTTTGGCGGGAGGGTTTGGATGCTTTCGACATGCCTCTCCTTTGCGGAGGGCGCGGGCAAAAGTCAAGCGGGGGCTTTTCATACGGGATTGACGTTATGTTATTACATATCTAAAACTCGCCCCCGTCTCTCCACGAAGGAACTTACCTATGTCCGAACGCTTGCCCGTCACTGTCCTTTCCGGCTTTCTCGGCTCCGGGAAAACCACTTTGCTCAATCGCCTCCTGAACAACCGCGCCGGACTGCGTGTGGCGGTGATCGTCAACGATATGTCCGAAGTGAACATCGATGCCGATCTCGTGCGCCAAGGCGGTGCTGATCTGTCGCGGACCGAAGAAACGCTTGTTGAAATGAGCAATGGCTGCATCTGCTGCACATTGCGGGATGATCTTTTGACCGAGGTGCGTCGGCTCGCAGAGGCGAATAAATACGACTACCTGCTGATCGAATCGACCGGCATCGCGGAGCCGCTGCCTGTGGCCGCGACCTTTGAATTCCGAGATGAACATGGCGAAAGCCTCGATGACATCGCCCGCCTCGACACGATGGTGACGGTGGTCGATACGGTCAACATGCTGAACGACTATTCCAGCCACGATTTCCTCGAAGATCGCGGCGAGGTGGCGGGCGAGGGCGATCAGCGTCGCATCGTCGATCTGCTGGTCGATCAAATCGAATTTGCCGATGTGATCATTCTGAACAAGATCACGGACGCCGGCCCCGACAAGGTTCTCGTCGCGCGCAAGATCGTCGCCGCGTTGAACCCCGACGCCAAGGTGATCGAAGCAGATTTCTCTGAGGTCGCCACAGAGGAGGTTCTCGGCACCGGTCTCTTTGATTTCGACCACGCGCATGAGCATCCGCTTTGGGCCAAGGAGCTTTACGGCTTCGCCAATCACGTTCCGGAAACCGATGAATACGATGTGACGTCCTTCGTCTATCGTGCGCGCCGTCCCTTTGATCCGACCGCGATTGAGATCGTTCTGAACGGCGATTTGCCGGGGGTGATCCGTGCCAAAGGCCATTTCTGGATGGCCACGCGGCCCGACTGGGCGGCGGAGTTTTCCATGGCGGGCGCGCTCAGCACGATTAAGCCTTTGGGCAATTGGTGGGCCGCTGTGCCAGAGAAATATTGGCCCAACCACCCGGAAGGCCGGGCGCAGATTGCCGAGGTTTGGGTCGATGGATTTGGCGACCGCCGCCAAGAGATCGTCTTTATCGGATCGGGTATGGATGAGGCTCTGATCCGCGCGAAACTCGATTCCGCTTTGATCGGCCCCGAGGATCAAATCGACCCCAATCTGGCCCAAACCCTCAAAGATCCCTTCCCGAAATGGGGCCGAGCCGCAGCATGAGCAACCTCAAGACCTCCCTGCGGAAACGCAGACGGGCGAGCGATCCGATGCGAGAGTTCGACCATCTGCCGCGCACGTTACGGATTTGGCTCGCGGAGGCCGCTTTGCCGTGGTCGCCGCGTTCCGTGCGCAGGCTCTGGTCAAAGGCGTTGCAGCAAAGCGGCGGGTGCGAGACCCGTGCCTTGGCGCATCTCTCGGAGATTGAGGCCAAGCGCCTGACACATGACGCGCCCCGAGTGTGGGGCGCGCGTTTTCCTCAGGTTTAAAATCTGTCCCGGCGCGGCTTTACCGCAGGCGCCGGGCCAACCAGATCAAAAGGCTCGCGCCGAAAATCCCGACGATGAGCTGCGGCACCCAGCTGTTGGCGGCATAGATGCCGACGAGCGACAAGATCAGGTTCAGCACAAAAGCCCCCACGATCCCCAACAGAATATTGGCCAGAAGACCCGTGTCGGCCTTCATGAAATTGCTGGCAATCCAGCCCGCAAGCCCGCCCACGATGATCGATGCGATAAGTCCAAGTCCCATGGTTTCCTCCTTTTAAAGCGTTTCTCAAAAAACTTGAGGCACTCAATTTTTGAGAAACGCAGCAATATCAATTCAGCGTGGCAACGTCTTTCGCTCAATCTGATTCAGATTAAACGAGAAACGCTTTAGGTATACCTCTTAACGAAAACGGGCGCCGAAAGGTTCCCCTCACGACGCCCGCAAAATTCACATCGCTGAGGCTCAGTCGCGCAGCAGCTCGTTGATGCCGGTTTTGGACCGGGTTTTCGCGTCCACGCGCTTCACGATCACGGCGCAGTAGAGGTTCACGCCGTTCTTCGACGGCATGGTGCCCGCGACGACGACGGAGTAGGGCGGCACTTCGCCGTACATTACTTCGCCGGTTTCGCGGTCGACGATCTTGGTGGATTGGCCGATGAAAACACCCATGCCCAGCACGGAGCCTTCGCGGACGATCACGCCCTCGACCACTTCGGAGCGCGCGCCGATGAAGCAGTTGTCTTCGATGATGGTCGGACCGGCCTGCATCGGTTCAAGCACGCCGCCGATGCCGACGCCGCCGGAGAGGTGGACGTTTTTGCCGATCTGCGCACAGGAGCCAACGGTGGCCCAGGTGTCGACCATGGTGCCGCTGTCGACGTGCGCGCCGAGGTTCACGAAGGACGGCATCAACACGACGCCCGGCGCGATATAGGCGGATTTGCGGACCACGGCGTTCGGCACGGCGCGGAACCCGGCCTCTTTGAACTCGGCGGTGCCCCAGCCTTTGAACTTGCTGTCGACCTTGTCCCACCAGCCGGAGCCTTGCGGGCCGCCGTCATGCAGTTCCATGTCCTTGATGCGGAAGCCCAAAAGCACGGCTTTCTTGGCCCATTGGTTCACATGCCAGCTGCCGTCGTCCTGTTTCTCGGCAACACGCAGCTCACCTTTGTCGAGCGCATTGAGCGTAGACTCGATGGCTTCGCGGGTTTCGCCGCCGGTTGCAGGGGTGATCGTATCGCGCGCGTCCCACGCGGCTTCGATGGCGGCTTCGAGCTGTGCATTCGACATGTTGGTCTCCGAGGTCATCGTGGAATATATGGTCCCGCAGGCTATAATGGCTGAAACCCGCCCGCGCAACGCGCGAGAGAGCACAGGCGGCGAGACAAAACGACATAAGGCAGGATTACGATGACTGAGACGAAACACACCGACCGCCGCCACCCGTTGCGCGACAGCCGGGTCGACCGCGATACGGCGCAACATATCCCCGACACGCCGCAAACGCGCTCGCCGTCATACAAGCTTGCCTTCAACGACAATGATTTCATGTTTCGCGACGAATTGCGGCCGGTGCGCCTGCAGTTGGAGCTGTTGAAGCCTGAGATTTTGATGGAGGAATTCGGGGTCGAAAGCACCATCGTGCTCTTCGGCGGTGCGCGCATTCCGGCGCCCGACAAAAAGGAGACGGCGAAGACCAAGACCTTGGCCGAACTGTCGAAATACTACGATGAGGCGCGAAAGTTTGCCCGGATCATGACGGCGCGCAACAATGGCCATAAGGACAATATCATCGTCACCGGCGGCGGGCCCGGTGTGATGGAGGCGGGAAACCGTGGCGCGCGCGATGCGGGCGGGATTTCCATCGGCCTCAACATCGTCTTGCCGCATGAGCAAGCGCCGAACGAATATGTGACGCCGGAGCTGTGCTTTAACTTCCACTATTTCGCCATTCGCAAGATGCATTTCTTGATGCGTGCGAAGGCCATCGTGGTGTTCCCCGGCGGCTTTGGCACGTTGGACGAAATGTTCGAAAGCCTGACGCTCATTCAGACGGGCCGGATGAACCGCGTGCCGTTTTTGTTGTTCGGCAAAGCGTTTTGGCAAAACATCATCAATTGGGAAGCTCTGGCGGACGCGGGCACAATCTCTCCCAAAGACCTCGAGCTGTTCAAATTCGTGGAAACCGCCGAAGAGGCCGTGCAGGCAATTGACGAGTGGCCCAATCAAGGCCTGCGCGAGGACATCGCCGGGCGCGAAGCCTAAGCTTCCTGCGCTTTGGAGGCCTCAAATTGCGTTGCCGCGCTGTGCTTCGATGACATCATCTGCTGCATGTAGCGATCCAGCGCCATCTCCTGCAGGATGGCCCCAATGGTCCGGCCTTCGGTCCGGGCCAGAAGATGCATCATTTCGACGGTGGTTTTCGGCAAGAGCAGGGTGAGTTTTTCCATGAGGGCCTCAGTTCAAAAGGGAAGGGGTTTTTGCGCCAGATGACGCGTGACGAGATGATGATGCGCATGGCCGGGAAAGGGTGTGCCGAAGCGTTTCATCAAGGCGGAATAGGGCTGACCAAGATCGGAGGCCTTGCAAAGCCGGTCTCCTTCAACGGTCTGAAGGATCAAACCGCCGCCGCGCTCCGCCAATTCATAGCCTTTGGCACGCAGGGCCTCTTGCAGGTCGGTCCAACCCGTCGCATAGGCGAAATCATGGGCGAGGTAGGCCTGCAACGCATGGGGTTTGCGGGGGCCTTTGTAGCCGAACGCTCCCTCTAGAGGGCGCGCGGCCTCATCCAACCTGTCGCGCAGCCTGCCGCGAATGAACGCCCCGATCGGCTGACCCGCACGGGCCGCCGCCCGCTCGATGCGGGTGCCAAGGTCGTCTTCGAATCTGATTGTTATCCAGTCCATGCCCGAATGTTCACTCGGGCATGGTTAAGATGAGGTTACGGCGCCTGAATGCCCGCCTCTGCCTCGATCTGACGGCGCGATTTGCGCGCACGCTCGGTCGCGGATTTGAGCTGGCCACAGGCGGCCATGATGTCTTCGCCCCGCGGGGTGCGGATCGGCGACGCGTAACCTGCCTGCATCAGGATCGTCGCAAAGGCGCGAATGCGGTTGTTCGACGAGCGTTTGTAGGGCGCGCCGGGCCATTCGTTGAAGGGGATGAGGTTCACTTTCGCCGGAATGCCGTCCAGAAGTTTCACCAGACGATGCGCATCTTCATCGCTGTCGTTCACATCCTTGAGCATCACATATTCGAAGGTGATGCGTTCGGAGTTCGTCGCCTTGGGATACTCGCGCAGCGCTTCCAAGAGCTTCTCGATGTTCCATTTCTTGTTGATCGGCACCAAGACGTCGCGGGTCTCATCCGTGGTCGCGTGGAAGGACACGGCCAGCAAACAGCCGATCTCCTGCGCGGTGCGGTGAATCTCCGGCACCACGCCCGAGGTCGACAGCGTGATGCGCCGACGGCCGAGCTGAATCCCTTCGGCATCCATCACGATCTTCATCGCGTCGCGGACGTTCTCGAAATTGTAGAGCGGCTCGCCCATGCCCATCAGCACGATGTTGGACAACAGCCGGGTCTCGTCTTTGGGCGCGCCGCGCTCCGGCCATTCATCCAGATCGTCACGCGCCATCATCACCTGACCGACAATCTCGCCCGCCGTCAGGTTGCGCACCAGTTTCTGCGTGCCGGTGTGACAGAAGGAACAGGTCAGCGTACAGCCCACCTGCGACGACACACAGAGCGTGCCGCGACCTTCTTCGGGGATGTAAACCACCTCGACCTCATGGCCGCCGTCGATGCGGACGAGGTATTTGCGGGTGCCATCCTCGGAGACCTGTTTCGACACAACCTCCGGCACGCGCACTTCGAACTTCTCGGCCAACATGGCGCGATAGTCTTTCGCCAGATTGGTCATCTCCGCGAAATCACGTTCGCCCCACTGATAGATCCATTGCCAAATCTGGCCTGCGCGCATCTTGGCCTGCTTTTCCGGCGTGCCGTTTTCGATCAACACCTGCCGAAGCGCATCACGGGTCAGCCCGACAAGATTGATCTTGTCAGAGGGCGTTTCCTTGCGCGGAAAGGTCATTACATCCTGCGTGATCGGTGCGCTGGGGTCCATGGCGGGTCTCTTATATGCGGTGATTAAGGGGCTCCCCTACAGGATTCCCTGCCAGAAAGCCATAAGAAAAGGCCCCGCAACCGCAGGGCCTGACCTCACATCTTTGGCAATATTTACTTGCCGCAGCGGTTTGCGGCCTCTTCGACAGAGGCGGTAAAGCCAAGAAGCGAGAAGGTGTCTTTGGTGATCGTGCCGCGCGACGAGTTGCCGGTCAGCGTCGCCGTGGCGCCGCGTTTCATCGCGGCGATGATTTTGGCGTCATCCTCGGGGGTGACGGCCCAGGCGGTCTCGTCATCCGAATTGGTGAACAGCGTGAATTCCGTGCCGCCGATTTCCATCGTCACGTTGGAGCCCGGCTCGAACGGATAGCCGCCCAAGAAAGACACCTGACCGTTGACGCCATTGCCCGGACCGTAGGTCACGAAGAGCAAAATCTCAGAGCGCGTCACCGATTTCGGGCGACCCGAGCTGTCGGTGTTCAGCGTCTCTTTCGGCACCGAAACCGCCCAGCAGGTCTTGTTCGGCTGGCTTTCCTCATAGACATACCAATCGGTGTTCGACCCGACCTGATTGGTGCTTTCCTGCGCGAATGCCGGACCTGCCAGACCCAACAGGGTCGCTGCGAACAGGGTCTGTTTCACGAAAAATCTCATTGAACTCTCGCTGCCTCTCAACTTTCGGTCGATTGCGACCATTTCAGGCCTGTCTTGACCACATCTTCCGCTGTCTATAGCCGCGGTTTCGAGAAGGGGTCAGGCCAAATTCCATCATCTGCGGGCACAGTAACGCAATTCCGCCGATTTGGGAAAGACCCTTGGCAGAAATTCGCTGAAACGTGAAAAGACGTCAGAACAGGTCGAAACGCCTGGGTTTCCTTTGTTGCTAAAAATACTCAAAACCACTCGGAAATCAGTTTGAGCGCCAGAGCCGTCGAGGCAATCACCAGCACCGGTTTGATCAGCTTGGCGCCGACTTTCGTGGCCAGTGTGGAGCCCACATAGGCGCCTGCGATCTGTGCCGCGCCCATGGCAAGGCCGAGCATCCACAAAGGCTTGGCGACCAAAACAAACCCCAAAAGCCCGCCAATATTCGAGGCGAAGTTCAACAGTTTCGTATGCGCCGTAGCCTTGAGGATGCCGTAGCCCGCAAGGCTCACGAACCCCAGCATGAAAAACGCGCCGGTGCCCGGTCCCAATAGCCCGTCGTAAAATCCGATGAACGGCACAAAGGTGGTGGCAAAGAGCAGCGGCGTGATGCGCTGGGTCCTGTCCATGTCGTTGAGGCCGGGTTTGAAGGCAAAGAACAGCGCGATAGCGATCAAAAGCACCGGCAGGCCGAGGCGGATCACATCGATCGGCAGAGAGCTTGCCAAAAGCGCGCCGAGCATGGCGCCCGCAAAGGACAGCGCCGCCGGGCCAATTTGTTTGCGCAGGTCCACATGTCCGGCACGCGCGTAGTTGATCGCGGCCATGCCCGCGCCAAAGAGACCCTGCACCTTGTTGGTCGCCAGCGCCTGCACCGGAGGAATGCCCGCGAGCATGAGGGCAGGCACGGTGATCAGCCCACCGCCACCCGCGATGCTGTCGACGAAACCGGCGACAAAGCCCGCCGCCATGAGAATCAGCAGGAGATCGAGAGAGACCTCAAACACAGTAAAATCAAACACTGGCGAAATCGGAGCGTGCGTAGCCTTGAACGAACAAGAGCGCGGACAGATCGCCGTGGTTGATGCGGATGTCGCATTCGGCGGCGACAGAGGGTTTTGCATGAAGCGCCACACCCGCGCCCGCGAGTTTCAACATACCAAGGTCATTCGCCCCGTCGCCGACTGCCATCACATCGTCATGCGCGAGCCCAAGCCGCGCAGTGATCTCTTTGAGCGCGGCGACCTTGGCCTCACGCCCGAGGATCGGCAGGCCCGGTTTGCCAACCAGCTCACCATTCTCGACCAGCAAGGTGTTGGCCCGGTTTTCATCGAACCCAAGCGCTTCGGCGACGTAGCCGGTGAAGGCCGTGAAGCCGCCCGAGACCAGCGCGCAATAGGCGCCGTCGCGCTTCATGGTGGCGAGCAGCTCCTTGCCGCCGGGCATGAAAGTGATGCGTTCGTCGATCACCTTTTGGATGACGCTTTCCGGCAGGCCTTTCAAAAGCCCGACGCGTTCGGTCAGTGCGCCTTCGAAATCCAGCTCGCCGTTCATCGCTTTCGCGGTGATCTCTTTGACGCGCTCACCGACGCCCGCGACATCCGCCAGCTCGTCGATGCATTCCTGCTGGATCATGGTCGAATCCATATCGGCCAAGAGCATCTTTTTGCGGCGCGCCTCAGAAGGCACGACAATCAGATCGATGCCCTGCGTTTGCAGACCTTCCCAGACATCCCAGTGATTCGACGGAACGCGCTCGACGCTGAACTCTGCGGCCTCGCCCAGAGACAGCCATTTGAGGTCGCCCCCACCCCAGGCCGAACGCAACGCGTCCGCAGTGGTCAGATTGAGGGCCGGTGCGGCGGGGTTGGTGAGAAGGATACAGGTGAACATGGGAGGCCTCCGTTTGTCGCCTGTCTACGCAATGACATGACGGGTTTCCAGCGTTATGAGATCAGGTTTTGATGGTTTTCCGAGGCGAGGTCCAAGTTTCCAATCGGAAACGATCCAGCGCATATGCGACGTATGTCGGATAAAAATGCGACAGATTTTTACGAATCCATATTGCTGAACGCTGAGAAAGCCACTAATTCGATCCGCGGGACACCTCTCCCCAACGAGAGGCATTTATCTGGAAGGATAGCATTATGGCTACCAAGCACCCGCAGGCGCGCCCTGCGAATCCGCGTTTTTCGTCCGGCCCTTGCGCCAAAATCCCGACATTCTCTCTCGATCTGCTGGCTGACGCGCCTCTGGGCCGTTCGCACCGTGCCAAAATTGGCAAGGAAAAGCTGAACGCCGCGATCGAGACGACCCGCGACATCCTTGGCATCCCTGCCGATTACAAAATCGGTATCGTGCCCGCTTCCGACACCGGCGCCGTTGAAATGGCTATGTGGTCCCTTCTGGGCGCCCGCAAAGCCACGATGGTGGCTTGGGAATCTTTCGGCGCTGGCTGGGTCACCGATGTTGTCAAACAGCTCAAGATCGACGCCGAGGTGAAAACCGCTGACTACGGTCAGATCGTCGATTTCGCTGACATCGACTTCAACACCGACGTGGTCTTTACCTGGAACGGCACCACCTCCGGCGTGCGCGTGGCCAATGGCGATGCGATCCCGGCCGACCGTGAAGGTCTGACCATCTGTGACGCGACCTCTGCGGCTTTCGCGATGGACCTGCCTTGGGACAAGCTCGATGTCACCACTTTCTCTTGGCAGAAGGTGATGGGCGGCGAAGCGGCGCACGGCATCATCGTTCTCGGACCGCGCGCTGTCGAGCGTCTGGAAAGCTACACGCCCGCATGGCCGCTGCCGAAAATTTTCCGCATGACCAAAGGCGGCAAGCTGATCGAAGGCATCTTCAAAGGTGAAACGATCAACACGCCCTCGATGCTTGCGGTTGAGGATTACCTCGTGGCTCTTGAGTGGGCGCAAAAGATCGGCGGTCTGCCGGCTTTGATCGAACGCTCGACCGCCAATGCGAAAGTGCTTTGGGATTTCTGTGATCGTCACGACTGGATCGCCAACCTCGCCGAAGATGAGGCCACGCGGTCGAACACCTCTGTGTGTCTGAAGTTCACCGATGACCGCATCAAGGACGGCGCCGCTTTTGCGAAAGCCGTGGCCAAGAAACTCGAAGAGCAGAACGTCGCCTATGACGTTGGGGCGTACCGCGATGCGCCTGCCGGTCTGCGGGTCTGGTGTGGTGCGACGATTGAGGCGTCCGATGTCGAGGCGCTCACGCTCTGGCTCAAATGGGCCTTCGAAGAGTGCATTGCTGAGCAATAAATCCGCGTAAGCGGACTGCGCAATAGGCGCTTACGGACTTCAACGGGCGGCGGCCTGCCGCCCGGTTTTCCCACAGAATTCTCATATGACAGGAGCCCTCAAATGGCCCCCAAAGTTCTCGTCTCCGACAAACTCTCGGAAACCGCCGTTCAAATCTTTCGCGACCGTGGCATCGATGTCGATTTCCTGCCCGATCTCGGCAAGGACAAAGACAAGCTCGCCGAGGTAATCGGCAAATATGATGGTCTCGCAATCCGTTCCGCGACCAAAGTCACCGCAGCCCTTCTGGAGCATGCTGACAATCTGAAAGTCGTGGGTCGCGCTGGTATCGGCACCGACAACGTCGACAAGGACGCCGCGTCGAAAAAAGGCGTGATCGTGATGAACACGCCGTTCGGCAACATGATCACCACCGCCGAGCACGCCATTGCGATGATGTTCGCGGTTGCCCGTCAGATCCCGGAAGCCTCCGCCTCGACCCACGCGGGCAAATGGGAGAAATCCAAATTCATGGGCACCGAGCTGACCGCCAAGACCCTCGGCGTGATCGGCGCGGGCAACATCGGTGGCATCGTCTGTAACCGTGCGCTTGGCCTGAAGATGAAAGTGGTCGCCTACGATCCCTTCCTCTCCGAAGAACGCGCGACTGAGATCGGTGTGGAGAAAGTCGAGCTGGACGAGCTTCTGCGTCGCGCTGACTTCATCACCCTGCACGTGCCGCTGACCGACTCGACGCGCAATATCCTCTCGAAAGAAAACCTCGAGAAGACCAAGAAAGGCGTGCGGATCATCAACTGTGCCCGTGGTGGCCTCGTCGATGAAGAAGCTCTCGCAGAGTTGTTGAAATCCGGCCACGTCGCGGGCGCCGCCTTTGACGTCTTCGCCGAAGAGCCCGCCAAAGAGAACCCGCTCTTCAATCTGCCGAACGTGGTCTGCACCCCGCACCTGGGCGCCTCCACCACGGAAGCTCAGGAAAACGTGGCGCTGCAAGTGGCCGAGCAAATGTCCAACTACCTCTTGGACGGTGCTGTCGAGAACGCGCTGAACATGCCGTCGATGACTGCCGAAGAAGCCAAGGTCATGGGCCCGTGGGTGCAACTGGCCGAAAACCTCGGCGCTTTCATCGGTCAGGTCACCGAAGAAGCCATCGAAGACATCAAGATCACCTTTGACGGCGTGGCGTCCCACATGAACCTCAAGGCGCTCGAATGTGCAGTGCTCGCAGGGATCATGCAGGCCGTGAACCCGGATGTGAACATGGTCTCCGCACCGCTGATCGCGAAAGACCGTGGCATCCAGATCTCGAAAACCACGCAGGATGCGTCCGGTGTGTTCGACGGCTACATCAAACTCGACATCCAAACTGTCGAGAAATACCGCACCATCGCGGGCACGGTGTTCTCCGACGGCAAGCCGCGCTTCATCCAGATCAAGGGCATCACCATCGACGCCGAAGTGGGCGAGCACATGCTCTACACCACCAACAAGGACGTTCCGGGCATCATCGGCAAACTCGGCACACTGCTGGCCGATCATGACGAGAACATCGCGAACTTCACCTTGGGTCGGGCGTCCGCAGGTGGCGACGCCATCGCCATGACGCTGCTCGATACGCCGCTGAAGGCCGAAACCGTCAAAGCGCTCAAGGACTCCGGGCTGTTCCAGCGCGTCAATCCGCTGCACTTCAAGGCCTGATATTCGGGTGACTGAGCGCTCTCGGGCGCGCGTCTGATCGCACAGGCGTCTTTGACAAAATTATCAGAAGGGCCGCTGGACAAATCAGCGGCCCTTCGTCTTTTTATGCCCTACCGCAGCGTCATGACGCTATTGTACCCAGACAAAGACACGGGGCCGAGGCCCCTTTAGGGAGAAAAGACCCCATGAGAACGAAAGCCGCTGTGGCCCTTGAGGCCGGGAAACCCCTTGAAATCATGGAAGTAAACCTCGAAGGCCCGAAAAAGGGCGAGGTTCTGATCGAGGTGAAGGCCACCGGTCTTTGCCACACCGACGAGTTCACCCGTTCGGGTGCTGACCCCGAGGGGCTCTTCCCCTGTATCCTCGGTCACGAGGGCGCGGGCGTCGTTTTGGAGGTTGGTGAAGGCGTCACCACGCTGAAACCGGGCGACCACGTGATCCCGCTTTACACGCCGGAATGCCGCGAATGTCCGTCCTGCCTTTCCGGCAAAACGAACCTCTGCACCGCGATCCGCAACACCCAAGGTCAGGGCCTGATGCCCGACGGCACCACGCGCTTCTCCATGCTCGATGGTACGCCGATCTACCACTACATGGGCTGCTCGACCTTCGCGAACCACACCGTCATGCCGGAAATTGCTCTGGCGAAAGTGCGTGACGATGCGCCCTTTGACAAAATTTGCTACATTGGCTGCGGCGTGACCACCGGCATCGGTGCCGTGATCAACACCGCGGGTGTCGAAATCGGCTCCACCGCCGCTGTGTTCGGTCTGGGCGGCATTGGCCTCAACGTGATTCAGGGCCTGCGCATGGCAGGTGCCGACATGATCATCGGTGTCGATCTGAACGACGACAAAGAGGAAATGGCCCGCAAGTTCGGCATGACCCATTTCATCAACCCGACGAAAATCGAAGGCACCGTGGTCGAAGAGATCGTGAACCTCACCAAGCGCGGTGCGGATCAGATCGGTGGCGTGGATTATTCCTTCGACGCGACCGGCAACGTCAAAGTCATGCGTGACGCTCTGGAATGTTCGCACCGTGGTTGGGGCGTCTCCGTCGTGATCGGCGTGGCCGCAGCGGGCGCCGAGATTTCCACCCGTCCGTTCCAACTGGTGACCGGTCGCGTTTGGAAAGGCACCGCGTTCGGCGGCGCGAAAGGCCGCACCGATGTGCCGAAATTCGTCGATTGGTACATGGACGGCAAGATCGAGATCGACCCGATGATCACCCACAAACTCAAGCTCGAAGAGATCAACCACGGGTTCGATCTCATGCATGAGGGCAAATCCATCCGCGCTGTCGTGGAATTCTGAGGGGAACTGTGATGCAGGTCAAATCCACCAACCGAAGCCATGGCGGCACTCAGGGTGTCTACACCCACAGCTCGACGGCGACCGGAACCGAGATGGAGTTTTCCGTCTTCGTGCCGGATCACGCCGAGGGCGAGGTGCTTCCCGTGGTGTTCTATCTCTCGGGTCTGACGTGCACACAGGCCAACGTCACTGAAAAAGGCGAGTTCCGCGCAGCATGCGCGGAGCTTGGTCTCATCCTTGTCGCGCCCGACACCTCGCCCCGTGGCGAAGGCGTGCCGGACGACGCCGAAGGCGCTTATGATTTCGGTCTGGGTGCCGGGTTCTACGTGAACGCCACCGAAGAGCCTTTCGCGAAAAACTACCGGATGCGTGAGTATATCGAAACGGAATTGCCGGCGCTCATTGGCGCGGAATTCCCGGCGGATATGTCGCGTTTGTCCATTATGGGCCACTCCATGGGCGGTCATGGTGCGCTGACCATCGCGCTCAGAAATCCGGAAAAATACAAATCCGTCTCGGCCTTCTCGCCGATCGTCAGCCCGCTGAATTGCCCTTGGGGGGAAAAGGCGCTGACCGGCTATATCGGTGCCGACAAATCGACCTGGCGCGAATACGACGCCTGCGCTTTGATCGAGGATGGCGCGCGTGTGCCAGAGATCCTTGTCGATCAGGGCACGGCGGATAATTTCCTCGAAGGTCAGCTGAAGCCGGAGCTTTTGACACAGGTTTGTGAAAAAACCGGCCAGGCCCTAACACTTCGGATGCAAGAGGGCTATGACCATAGCTATTACTTCATCTCCACCTTCATGCGCGACCACCTCGAATGGCATGCGATCCGCATGAAATCCTAACAGGAGGCACCCTTGCGCATCTACGCCATCGGCGACATTCACGGCCAACTCGACATGCTCAAAGCCGCCCACGCGCGGATCGAGGCAGATAAGGCAAGGGTCGGCGATACCGACGCCCGGATCATCCACTTGGGCGACTACGTGGATCGGGGGCCGGACAGCGCAGGGGTCATTCAATATCTGATGGACGGCATCGCTGCGGGCAAACCGTGGCGGGCCATTCGCGGCAATCACGACCGGATGTTCACCCGTTTCGTGCGCCACGGCATTGCCCATGACAACCAGCACATCAAATCCGGCAAAAGCTGGCTTCACCCGGCTTTGGGCGGTCCGACGACCTTGGCCTCTTACGGCGTCGAGGCGGTGGATGGCGAGTTCGAGATCGCGCATATGCGGGCGAAAAAGGCGGTGCCTGAAGCGCATCTCGATTTCATTGAAAACCTGCCGCTGACGTACGCTTGGGGCGATTATCTTTTCGTCCACGCGGGCATTCGTCCCCGTGTCGCGGTCGAGCATCAAAGCGAAGAGGACCTCATCTGGATTCGCGAAGGCTGGCTCGATTATCGCGGCCCGCTGCCCTTTACGGTCGTGCATGGTCATACGGCGCTCGATGAGGCGACGCATTTCGGCAACCGGATCGACATCGACACGGGCGCGGGGTACGGGCGGCCTCTTTCTGTGTTGGTGATCGAAAACAGCCATGAAGAGATTGTCACCGAAACCGGTCGCGCGCATCTGACCCACGCCAATCCCCAGTAACAATCCCCAGTAACAATCCACAGAAAGACGCAGCGTAAGACGCAGCGTTCCATCTTTCTCTGATCGCAGCCTCGGGTACACTCGGGCGCAGGATCAGAGGAGGAACATATGTCCGACATCGTCATTCTGGGCGGCGCTCGCACCGCCATCGGGACCTTTGGCGGCGCCTTGGCCGGGGTGCGTCCCGCCGATCTTGGCGCGCTTGTCACCAAAACCGCGCTGGAACGCGCTGGCGTCGAAGGCCCGCAGATCGGCCATGCCGTCTTTGGCCACATCATCAACACCGAACCCAAGGACATGTATGTCTCTCGCCTCGCCGCCATGGGGGCGGGTATCCCTGAGACGACGCCCGCAATGAACGTCAACCGGCTTTGCGGCTCTGGTGCGCAGGCTGTGGTCTCCGCCACGCAGTCCCTGATGCTGGGCGACGCCGATTTCGCTGTGGCGGGCGGGACCGAGGTCATGAGCCGCTCGCCCTATATCCTCCCTGCCGCGCGCTGGGGGCAAAAGATGGGCGACGTCGGTGCGCAAGACATGATGTTGGGCGCGCTGACCTGTCCTTTTGGCACTGGTCATATGGGGGTGACGGCGGAAAACGTCGCCCGTGAACATGGTGTGTCGCGCGAGGATCAGGACGGTTTTGCCTTGGAAAGCCAGACGCGTGTGGCGCGTGCCATCGAGGCCGGGCTGTTCCGCGATCAGATCGTGCCAGTCGAGGTCAAAGTGAAACGCGATCTCGTGGCCTTCGAGACGGATGAACACCCGAAACTCACCACGTTGGAGGGCCTGGGCAAACTCCGCCCGGCGTTTGAAAAAGACGGCACGGTGACGGCGGGCAATGCCTCCGGGCTCAACGATGGTGCCGCGGCCTTAGTGCTCGCGCGGCATGAGGCGGCGGAGGCGGCGGGGCTGAAACCCAAATTCCGTATCGTTGGCTACGCCCATTCCGGGGTGCGTCCCGAAGTAATGGGCATCGGCCCGATCCCGGCGGTCGAAAGCCTATGCACCCGCACCGGTCTCACCGTCGGCGCGTTCGATGTGATCGAGAGCAACGAAGCCTTCGCGGCGCAGGCCATCGCGGTCAACCGCGCGCTTGGGCTGGACGTGGCGAAAGTGAACCCGAACGGCGGCGCCATTGCGCTTGGCCATCCTGTCGGCGCGACCGGCGCCATTCTGGTGGTGAAGACCATGTATGAGCTGGAGCGCATGGGCGGGCGATATGGCCTCATCACCATGTGTATCGGCGGCGGTCAGGGCATTGCCTTGGCGATTGAGCGGCTCTGAGCGACCTTTCGGACAATTTTCCGCCAATTTGCATGGCTTGATTAAGATTCTTTTCACCCTGTTCGGGGCATTCTGGCCGAAAGCTCGGGTCAGAAGGCGCGAGCAGGGTATGAAGAGGTCCCAATGTCATTGTCGGATACGCTGTCTCAGGAACGTCGCGCCCGCCTCGCTGCGGAACGGTTGTTGGAACTCAAACAGGCGGAACTGTTTGAGGCCAATCGCAAACTGTCGAAACACGCGCGCTCCCTGTCGGATGAGATCATCGTCAAACGCGAAGAGACCGAAGTGCTGCGCGATGAGAATATCCGCACCAAGGAGGACTTGGAAAAAGCCAATGTCGCGGTGCATATCGCCGAGCGGCGGCTGTGGGACTCGATCGAGACCATTCAGGACGGGTTCGCTGTGTTCGATCCTTCCGACATCATGATCGCCGCCAATCCCGCCTATTTGCGTATCTTCGATGGGCTGGACGATGTCCGGCCGGGCATTTCCTATCCTGAGATCGTGCGTCTTGCCGTCGAAGAGGGGATCATCGACATCGGCGCGCTGACCCGTGAGGCTTTCATCGAACAGGCGGTGGGCCGCTGGCATGCGCCGGTGCGCGAACCGCAGACGGTGCGGCTTTGGAACAACCAATTTGTGAAACTGGTGGATCGCCGTTCTTCGGATGGCGATATGGTCTCGCTCGGTCTCAACATCACCTCGACGATCCGCTACGAAGATCGTTTGAAAAAAGCCCGAACAAAAGCCGAGGCCGCGAACCGCGCCAAATCCGCTTTCCTCGCCAATATGAGCCACGAAATTCGCACGCCGATGAACGGTATGGTCGGCATGGCGGATCTTTTGGCCGAGACCGATCTGAACGACGAGCAGACGCTTTATGTCGAGACGATCAAATCCTCGGGCGAGGCGCTTTTGAATCTGATCAACGACGTGTTGGACTACTCGAAAATCGAGGCCTCGAAGCTCTCTCTGCATCCGGAAGTCTTTGATCTCGAACGCTGTATCCAAGACGTGATGGTGTTGTTGCAGCCCTCTGCGGCGCAAAAGGGCGTCGATCTGATCATTGATTACGACATGTTCATGCCGACCAATTTCATCGGCGATCCGGGCCGCATGCGGCAGGTTCTGACCAATCTTGTCGGCAATGCGGTCAAGTTCACTCATACCGGCCATGTCATCGTGCGGGTCGTCGGCCTGCCCGACAACGAGGGCAAGCGTCAGCGCGTGCACGTTTCTGTCGAGGACAGCGGTATCGGCATCGCTGCCGATATGATCGAGCACATTTTTGGCGAGTTCAATCAGGTCGAGGGGGCGCATAATCGTAAGTTCGAGGGCACCGGCCTCGGCCTCGCCATCACGCGTCAACTCGTTCAACTCATGGGCGGTGAGATTTGGGTGGATAGCGAAGAGGGCGTCGGCTCTTGTTTCGGGTTCCACATCACGATGGATGTGGTCGAAGAGGCGAAACATCTGACCCTGCCGTCCTGGATGCATAAGGCGGCTTTGGTCGATCACATCAACGCCAATTCGCTCATCCTTGAAAAACAATTGACGGCGCTCGGGTTCGAAGTCTCTCCCTTTGCCTCCGCCGAGGCGCTTTTGGCCTCGCCGCTCGATGCGCAGGTCTATCTGATCGACAACAAGCTGCCCAATACGGATATCGCCAAGGTCATCGCGACCCTGCGCGTGCGCGGCGTCACGGCGCCGGTGCTCTTGATGACCTCTGGTCCGACCTCCGCCGACCGGTTGGATATTGAGGACGCGACGAGCCTGCAAAAACCCCTGCTGCGCGCCGATCTTTGGCGCACCTTGTCGGCCTTGATCCCGGTCGAGCCGGACGAACTCCACGAGGCCGAGGGCCGTCGGATGCGCATTCTGGCCGCTGAGGACAACCAAACGAACCAGCTTGTGTTCGGCAAAATGCTCAAATCCCTCGACATCGAATTGCGTTTTGCCAACAACGGACGCGAGGCGGTGGAGCTCTACCAAGGCTTTCAACCCGATCTGATTTTCATGGATATTTCCATGCCTGAGGTCGATGGCAAAGAGGCCACCCGGCAAATTCGCGCGCTCGAGATCGACACCGGTACGCATCTTCCGATTGTCGCGCTGACGGCCCATGCCATGGCGGGCGATGAACAGGAAATCCTGGCGGCGGGGCTCGATCATTACATGACGAAACCCCTGCGCAAGGCGGCGATCATTGATCGTATCCTTCAGGAATTACCGCAGGGTTGCCGCCCGATCCTCCCCGAAGAACCCGCACAGGTTCTGGCGGGCGAGTGATCCGCTCAGGCAGCGTGGATGGCCTCGATCATCGCCGGACCGAACCGTTCGGCGGATCTGTCGCCGACGATGCGGGCAAAACTGGTCATATCCGAAGGGCGCAGTTTCACGATCTTGGTGATCTGTGAGGCGGTCAGGCTCATCGGTTTGAGCGTGCCGCAATCCCCGCGCGCCAGATCGTTGTGAATGCCTTGCAGGCGGTCAAACAAATCGCCGCCGCCAGAGCTGGCCAACTTGCGCCGGGCGGGATGCATCTCTGGCACCGGAGCGCCGAGAATGACCGAAAGAAACAGATCACCGAAGCGTTCGAGTTTCTTCGCGCCGACCCCGCCGATCCGCCCCATCTCATCGAGCGTTTGCGGGCGTTTTTCGGCCATTTCGATCAGGGTCCGGTCGGCGAAAACCACATAGGCGGGCACGCGGGCCTCTTCGGCCAGCGCACGGCGTTTCGCCTTGAGCGCGGACAAAAGCGGCGCGTCTTCCTCAGACACAAGCGCCTTGGCGACCGGCCCTTTGCGCGCCTTTGCCAAAGTGTCTTTGCGCAGCGTCATTTCCGCTTCGCCCTTAAGGATCGGCATCGCCGGTTCGGTCATGAACAATGCGCCATGCCGTTCCGGGTCGGGGCGCAGCAGGTCCGCGCCCATCATCTGACGGAAAATCGCGTTCCACTGGCGTTTGTCATAGTCCTTGCCGATGCCAAATACGGACAGTTGATCATGGTTCCACTGCCGTACTTTGTCGGTCATCTTGCCGGTCAAAACGTCGATAAGATGCCCGGCGCCAAAGCCCTGATCACAGCGCAGCACGGTGGAGAGCGCCTTTCGCACGGCCGTGGTGCCGTCGAACAGCTCCGGCGGGCTGTCGCAGAGATCGCAATTGCCACAGGGCGCGGCTTCTTCGCCGAAGAATTTGAGCAAAGTCTGACGCCGACAGACCTGGGCCTCGGCCAGTCCCAAAAGCGCATTCAAACGCGCATGATCGGCGGCGCGGCGTTCAGGCGGCGCGAGGCTTTCGTCGATCTGGGTGCGGCGAAAGCGGATGTCGTCGGGGCCAAAAAGCGTCAGCGTCTCGGCAGGCGCGCCATCGCGACCTGCGCGCCCGATTTCCTGATAGTAGCCCTCGACACTTTTCGGCAGATCGGCATGCGCGACCCAGCGGATGTCCGGTTTGTCGATCCCCATGCCAAAGGCGATGGTGGCGACAACGATCAACTCGTCTTCCTGCTGAAAACGCCGCTCGACCTCGCGGCGACGCTCCGGGTCCATCCCGCCGTGATAGGCGAGCGCCAAATGTCCTGCGTCCGAGAGCGCCTTGGCGAGGCTTTCGGTCTTGGCGCGCGTGCCGCAATAGACGATGCCGGATTGGCCTTTGCGGGCCGCCGCGAAATCGAGGATTTGACGACGCGGGCTGTCTTTTACGGCAAAGGCAAGATGGATGTTCGGGCGATCGAACCCACGCAGAAAGCTTTCGGGCGGGGTGCCGTCGAAGAGGCGCGTGACGATCTCGGCTTGTGTTTCTTCATCGGCGGTGGCGGTGAAGGCGGCAAGCGGCACATTCAAAGCGCGTTTCAGATCGCCGATGCGGAGATAATCTGGCCGGAAATCATGGCCCCATTGCGAGACACAATGCGCCTCGTCGACAGCAATCAAAGACACATTCGCGCGCCGCAGCATCGGCAAGGTGCCGCCCGAGGCGAGCCGTTCGGGCGCCATGTAGAGAAGTTTCAAATCGCCATTGGAGAGCGCGGCGAAGACTGCGTCGTTTTCCTCTTCGGTGTTGCCGGACGTCAGCGCGCCTGCGGCGACACCTGCGGCTTGCAGCCCCTGCACCTGATCGCGCATCAACGCAATCAGCGGCGAGATCACCACGGTCAACCCGTCGCGCACCAAAGCAGGCAGTTGAAAACACAATGATTTTCCGCCGCCCGTCGGCATGATGGCGAGCACATCGCGGCCCGCCACAACGGCTTCGACGATCTCCGCCTGGCCGGGACGGAAATCGTCAAATCCGAAAACGGAGGATAAAAGCGCCTGTGTCGTGCTCATTCTGTCTGCTCTTTATGATTGGCGACAGATTCGCACGCGGGGGCGTGAGGCTCAAGGGCGTTTCGCTTTAGAAGTGGATGTAGCCCGCAATGAGAATGCGGATGATCATCAGTCCGACAAAGGCAACAAGGGGGGCCAAATCCAAACCGCCCATCGGGGGCAAGATGTTCCGGATCGGACGGTAAACCGGTTCGAGGAGACGCGTGAGGCCAGTCCAGATTTGGTACACCAGAGGCTGGCGCGTGTTCAGGACCTGGAAATTAATCAGCCAGCTCATGATGATATGAGCAATCATCACATAGTAAACCACACCTGTGATCAAAAGCAGGATTGCTTGAATTGGAAAAGGAGCGTTCATGGTTCACTTTCTCTGTTTCTCGGGTCGTAGTCTCACCTAAGGTCTCAATCCCCGTCACGCAAGCCCGAGACGGTTTGTGCCGCAACGTCCGGTCTTGACCTTTGCGCCCGCAGCAACACACATGACGCGCATGTATCCCTTCGTCCGCATGTTCTACCAAGCGTGGAAAATCCGCAACGCACCGAAACTCGGCCTCTTCGAGCCGCATCACTCCCGGCATATCTGCATGCCCTGGGACATTGACCTTTGGCTTGAGCTTAATAACGGCAGAACCTTAACAATCTTTGATCTTGGCCGTGTGCCGATGTCGATCCGCAATGGCACGGCAAAGGCCGCGAAAGAGGGCGGCTATGGCATGGCGGTGGCGGGGGCCTCCGTGCGCTACCGGCGGCGGGTGACGACGTTTCAGACCGTCGATATGGTCACGACGCCCATCGGGTTCGACGACAAGTTTCTCTACATCGAGCAATCCATGTGGGACCAGAAGGGCGAATGCTGCAATCACATTCTGATCCGCGGGGCGGTGATCAAAAAACGCCGGATGGTGCCGCCGAAAGAGCTTTTGGAGCGGCTTGAGCCGGGGATCGAAAGCCCTGAGCTACCTGCATGGGTGCAAAACTGGATCGCGGCGGATGACACACGTCCGTGGCCGCCAACACGGTAACTCTGCAATAAGCGTTGCGCAGGTGACGCTTTCTCTGTTCTATCGCCGCAACTGAGGTGAGAGGGACAGGGACCATGGCAGAGCCAAGCCATCGCAAGCGCATCTGGGGCTGGATGATGTACGATTGGGCGACGCAGCCCTTTCACACGCTGATCCTGACCTTCATTTTCGGGCCCTATTTTGCCGAACAGGTGATCGCCTATCTGACCGCGGGCGGCATGGATGCGGCGCATGCCAAGGCCGAAGCGCAGTCGATCTGGGGCTATGGTCTCACGGCTGCGGGGCTGACGATTGCAATTTTTGCGCCGATTTTGGGATCCATCGCCGATGAAAACAAACGCCGGATGCCGTGGATTTGGCTCTTTTCAACGCTCTATGTGATCGGGTCTGCGGGGCTTTGGCTCGCCTCGCCCGCAGATTTTCCAACCTTGTTGGTGCTGATCTTCTTTGGATTGGGCCTGATTGGGGTCGAATTTACCACGATTTTCACCAATGCGCTTTTGCCCGCCTTGGGCTCGCGCGAAGAGATTGGCAAAATCTCCGGCAATGGCTGGGCCTGGGGCTATGTGGGCGGCATCATCGCATTGGTGATCATGCTGTTGCTCTTTGCCGAAAATGCCTCGGGCGTGACGCTTTTGGGTGCGGCACCTCTGTTCGGCCTTGACCCGGAGACCCGCGAAGGCACGCGCTTTGTTGGCCCCTTCGTGGCGCTGTGGTTCGTGATCTCCATGGTGCCGTTTTTCCTCTGGGTGCGCGAGCCAAAGGCCGCAAGCCTGCCGATGGGCCGTGCTGTGCGCAAGGGGATGAGCGATCTGATCAAGACGCTGAAAACCCTGCCGAAACGGCAATCTCTCTTTGCCTATCTCGGGGCCTCGATGTTTTACCGCGATGCGCTCAATGGCGTGTTCACCTTTGGGGGCATCTATGCGCTGGGGGCGCTGGAATGGAGCGTTGTGCAAATCGGCGTCTTCGGCATTCTTGCGGCCTTCACCGGCGCTGTTTTCACCTATTTCGGCGGCATTGCGGATCAGAAATTCGGCCCGAAACCGGTGATCATTTTCTGCATCCTCGTTCTGGTCTCCGTCTGCCTCGTGATCCTGACGATCACCCGCGAAAGCGTGCTGTTCACGCCGGTCGAAGCCGGAAGCAAACTGCCGGATATTGCATTCTATATCTGCGGCGCTGTGTTGGGCGCGGTCTCTGGTGTGATCCAATCTGCGTCCCGCACGATGATGGTGCGTCAGGCCGATCCCGAGCGCATGACCGAAGCCTTCGGCCTCTTTGCGCTTTCGGGCAAGGCGACGACATTTTTGGCGCCTGCGCTGATCGCTTTGGTCTCTGATTTGAGCAATTCCCAACGCCTCGGCATCACTCCGCTTATCGCCCTTTTCATTCTGGGGCTGGTGCTGCTAGCTTGGGTCAATCCCGAGGGTACAAAGGTTTCTGAAAATGCGTAAATGGTTGAGCTTGGCTTTGGTCGCAACACTCGCCGCCTGCATCGGCGGTGGGGACAGCAACCCGCCTCCAAAAGTCTCGGTGTCCTCCTCGGATCACCGCCCGGCCAAGGAGCTGTTCGGACCTGTCGCCTTGCCGTCCTCGCAAACGCCTGAATCCTTTGGCAGCTATTCCCAAGGCTGTCTGGCGGGCGCGGTTGCTTTGCCGGAGAATGGCGCGACTTGGCAGGCCATGCGCCTGTCCCGCAACCGCAACTGGGGCCAGCCGGTCTTGGTCGATTTTCTCGAAGACCTGTCG
This sequence comes from Celeribacter naphthalenivorans, assembly GCF_020524585.1. GTDB lineage: Bacteria > Pseudomonadota > Alphaproteobacteria > Rhodobacterales > Rhodobacteraceae > Celeribacter > Celeribacter naphthalenivorans. The sequence continues at coordinate 147,003 of NZ_JAIVLK010000003.1, read as the reverse complement.
CGCAAAGCCGCCGCTCAGCCCGGCTGGAACGGGCTTTATATTGGTGACATGAGTCAGCCCCGTGGTGGTCCGATGTCGTCGGGTCACGCGAGCCATCAGATCGGCTTGGATGCCGACATCTGGATGCTGCCCGCGACGCGACTGGACCTGAGCCGTGCCGAACGTGAGAGCCTGTCGTCGATCTCGATGCAGCGCTCTTCCGGCGCCTATACGAACGGAAGCTGGACGCGTCAGCATCACGAGATCATCAAAGCCGCCGCCTCCGACCCGCGTGTGGCGCGGATTTTCGTCTTCCCCGGTGCCAAGGTACAGATGTGCAATGACGAAAAAGGCGACAAAAGCTGGCTGCGCAAGGTGCGTCCGTGGTGGGGGCATCACTACCATTTCCATGTGCGGCTGAACTGTCCGCGCGGCGATAAAACCTGTGTCGATCAGGCCGCGCCGCCGCCGGGCGATGGCTGTGCCGATGCGCAGGAGTGGGTGAGCAACATCCTGAACCCGCCGCCGCCGGACCCGAATGCCAAACCGGCGAAACCCAAACCTCCGATCACGCTTGCGAGTTTGCCTGCTCAATGCTCCGCCGTCTTGTCCTCGCGCTGATCGCGAGCCTGTCCTTTGATCCGGCGCTGGCCGTCGAGGCGCGCTATCTGGGGTCTTACACATGGGTTTCCGACAATCCTCTCGTTGGAGGGCTGTCGGGACTTGAGCTGTCGGAAGACGGAACGCAATTCGTCGCCCTGTCAGATCGTGCGCATTATTTCATGGGACATCTGACGCGTGGCAAAGAGGGGGTCGTCTCGGCCGTTTCTCTCGACGCCGCAGTTAAGCTGGTCGCCGAGGATGGTGGGCCTTTGCCGCAATATAGCGACGACTCCGAAGGCATCGCGATTTCAAATGACGGTCAGGCCTATGTGAGCTTTGAGGCCAATCACAGGGTGGCGCAGCTTGATCTGGACACAGGGCGTCTTGTGGACCTGCCCAAGCACCCTGATTTCGCCTCGATGCAAAACAACTCTTCGCTTGAGGGGCTGGCCATCGATGATGCCGGTACGATCTACACTCTGCCGGAGCGCTCGGGGGCCGTTGGACGCCCCTTTCCCTTGTATCGTTTCTCGGGCGGGGAATGGGACAACTCATGGTCCATCCCGCGCGATCAGGACACGGATTTCCTACCCGTCGGTCTCGACATCGGGCCGGATGGTCGGCTCTATCTTTTGGAGCGCTGGTTCATGGGGCTGGGCTTTGCCTCCCGTGTGCGGCGCTTTGATATCGGCTCGGATGGACCGGAAAACGAGGTCACGCTGTTGCGCACTTTGACCGCGACTCATGACAACCTCGAAGGCATTGCGGTCTGGGCCGATGACGAAGGCATTCGCCTCACGATGGTCTCGGACGACAACTTCCGTTTCTTCCAGCGCACCGAATTCGTCGAGTATCGCGTCATCGAATAACGCTTGATTTGTGATCCGGCGGGGGTTAGACCGCCGCGTCGCCCCACAATGGGGCCGAGTTGCCGTCACCTTCGATAAAAAACGGGTACATCATGAAACAGCTTCTTCTTGGCATTCTTGCCATGGCCGCCATTGTTGTGGCCTCCAACATCCTCGTTCAGTTCCTGCTCTTCGATGGGCTCTTGACCTGGGGTGCCTTCACCTATCCTTTCGCCTTCCTCGTCACCGATGTGATGAACCGCGTCTATGGCGTCAAATCCGCGCGCAAAGTCATCTTCGCGGGCTTTGTTGCCGGCATCGTCTGTAGCCTCATCGGCACGCAGATCACGCTGCAAGGTGATGGGTTCACCTATCAGGCCGTCGCTCTGCGTGTCGCCGTGGGGTCTGCCACCGCCTTTCTGATCGCCCAGCTTGTCGACGTCTTCGTCTTTGACCGGATGCGCGATGGCTCGTGGTGGAAAGCGCCCTTTACCTCGTCGCTCATCGGCTCCGCGCTCGATACCGCGATTTTCTTCACCATCGCGTTTTCGCAAAGCATCCACGTCTTCGGCGAAAATGCCGATATGGAAGTGTCCTGGGCCTGGGACGCCGTGCCCTTCCTCTTGTTTGGCCATCCTGTTCCGCTCTGGATTTCGCTTGCTGTGGCCGATTGGGGTCTAAAATTCGCTCTCGCATTGATCGCTCTAGTCCCTTTCCGCCTAATTGTTGGGCGCCTCACGGCACGTATGGTATGAATTAACTTGCTATATACCAAATCTGTGGCACCATCATCTTATCGGCAATTCATCGAAAGGAGGTGGTCCAGTGTCTAGAGTGATGTTGGAGAGCGAGGTCAAGACAGTCGGGGGGGCCGCCACCTAGAGGAAAAATCTAGTGTGAAACACTCCTGATTGGGTGTCCTAACTGACCCCATCTCCTGAGATCTCGGAGGGCTGCTCTATCTGGCAGCCCTTTTCCTTTTGCGGTATCTGTTCACCATGCCCTTGACCGTCACAGATCAAATCACCCTCGCCGATTGGGAACTGACCGAGCAGTTTGTCCGCTCGTCGGGCCCCGGCGGGCAGAACGTGAACAAGGTCTCGACGGCGGTCGAGCTTCGCTTCGAGGCCGCCCGCTCTCCTAATTTGCCCGAACCTGTGAAGAACCGGCTACGTCGTCTCGCCGGACGTCGCTGGACCAAGGAAGGCGCCGTCGTCATTCAGGTCGAAGAAACCCGCTCGCAGGCGCGGAATAGAGAGATCGCGCGGGAACGGCTGGCAGAATTGGTGCGGAAAGCCACGGAAAAGCCGAAACGTCGGATCAAGACGAAACCGACGAAGGGCAGCGTGGAGCGACGGATCAAGGCGAAGAAGGAGCGGAGTGAGGTTAAGAAGTTGCGGGGGAAGGTGGATTAGATATCCTTCAAAATGTTTCTTGTTGCGATGTCTACTTGAAAGTTTGCGACTGCCTCCTGGCTTTTTGGGTGGCAGTCAGGATGAACAATCGCACCGTTCTGTAATTCTGTTTTACCTCCTAGGGAATGAGGTACGATATGATGAATTTCTAGTTCGTCAAACTTGACAGGCTCTTTGCAAACTTGACACCTCCCTTCCTGACGCTCGAAGAGAACTCGTTTATCGTCATTGGAGAATAAACGTATTTGATCCTTAATCCTGAGGTTTGGAATGTCTCCGGTCATTTTTTCCACATAGAATTTATGACGGCGGGAAATGCTGTCCTTAGTATCGGAGTTTACACGAGTCCGTTGTCCATATTCTGACCAGTAGTCCGAATATTCGCCTCGGTCATTCAACTTCTTCCCCTCAGCCAACTGTCCCATGAAATTTGATAATGCGTTTGTGAAATGTGCCTCCCAACCTGCGGCGTAATTTCTTTGCAGTGCATCTACGAGAAGCACGGCATGAATTGCATCATGGCCGCGAAGTTTAGGAAGATTTGCATTTGATATTAGATCTGAAAGCTTTTTCAGTACAGCATCGAAGGACCGCGCAATGTCTTCATCTTTGTCAAAATCCAGATTGTCGTAGTAAAAATCATTAATACTTGAGGCCTTAATGTCGCAGAGATGTAGTCCATCTTGCTTGCGGGCTGCATCAAATAGCATATAGATTTGGGCAGCAAGCTGGCGTGTTTTTCCTCGGTCATTGCTAGGCTTCATTTTCAAAATCTCGGTGAAAAAGCGATGACCAGGATATTTTGCAATTGTTGGTTTGCCTCCGACGGTTAGAATGAAGTCGGTGAAGCCTCCCGGCCACGCATCACGTCGTTCTTGGGCATTTAGTGCAGAACCGCCTTGGAGGCGAACAAACAGGTCTCTCGCTTCACTCTCATCGTCGCTTTCAATTTCAGCAACAATGAGCTCTGAACTTAAGAACTCCTTTTGGCGTTCGCTAGAAAGTTCTGAAAACCTTTTCCCCCCCCCCAATCACAGAATTGATCTCGAATAAAGGCGGGAAATTTTGCTTTTTCTAAATCAGTTTTCGGATTGTAAAGCTCGAATGCACCCTCAACAAACTCGTAAATCGCGTTAAGTCTCTGTTGTCCGTCGATGATCTCAAGATCATCTCGGCTCAAGAGACCAACTTTGCGACTGATTTTATGCAGATATAAGATAGGTATCGGGTAACCGCGAAGCATAGAGTCTATTAGCTTCTTCTTTTGATCTGCTGACCATACCGCACCGCGTTGATACTCGTCATTTACAACAAGCATTTTGTTCTGCCTTAACTCAATAAGCGTTTTGACAGAGTATTTTTCTAAGTTCGATTTCATTAAATAGCCCTATTATTCGACGAATAACGTGATCTTTTATAACTCAAACCACAACCTCCATCGCCTCCTGCTCGCCAACCCCAAACACCCGCTTATACCGCTCGATCTCTTCCACCGGCCCCATCGCTTTCTTCGGGTTATCAGACAGCTTCACCGTCGGATTGCCATTGGCAGAGATTGCCTTGCAGACCAGTGAAAAGGGCGCCAGCGCGTCGTCCGGGGTCAGGCCGCGGAAGTCGTTGGTGAGCAAAGTGCCCCAGCCGAAGGAGGTCTTCACCCGGCCTTTGAACTGGTTGTGCAGCTCGATGATTTTGTCCGTGTCCAAGCCGTCCGAGAAGATGACGAGCTTTTTCGTCGGGTCTTCGCCACGCGCTTTCCACCAGTCAATCGCCACCTCAGCACCGGTCGCGGGATCGCCAGAGTCGATGCGGATGCCGGTCCAGCCCGCGAGCCAATCGGGGGCGCGATCGAGGAATCCTTTGGTGCCATAGGTGTCCGGCAGGATGATCCGCAGGTTGCCGGAGTGCTCCTCGTGCCAGTCACGCAGCACATCATAGGGCGCGGCGGCCAGTGCGGCATCGTCTTGGGCCAAGGCGGAATAGACCATGGGCAATTCATGCGCATTGGTGCCGACCGCTTCCAGATCGCGCTTCATGGCGATATGGCAATTCGAAGTGCCGGTGAACTTATTGCCAAGCCCCTCGACCATGGCCTGAACGCACCAGTCCTGCCAGAGGTAGGAGTGCCGCCGCCGGGTGCCGAAATCGGCGATCTTGAGGCCGTCGAGCGGCTGCAACTGTTTCACCTTTTCCCAAAGCTTGGTCATCGCGCGGGCATAGAGCACCTGAAGCTCGAATTTCTTCATCGGCCCAAGCACGGCGCGCGAGCGCAGCTCCATCAGGATCGACAGCGCGGGAATTTCCCAGAGCATCACCTCGGGCCAGCTGCCCTCGAAGGTCAGCTCATATTGACCGTCCCGCTTTTCAAGCTGATAGGCCGGAAGGCGCAGGTTTTCGAACCACTCCATGAAATCCGAGCGGAACATCTGGCGTTTGCCATAAAACGTGTTGCCGCGCATCCAGGTGCTCTCGCCACGTTTCAGGGACAGGGACCGCACATGGTCAAGCTGTTCGCGCAGCTCGCCCTCGTCGATCATCTCGGCCAGGCGAATGTCTTTCGAGCGGTTGATGAGGGAAAAGGTGACCGTGGTGTCCGGACGATTACGGAACACCGATTGGCACATCAGCAGCTTGTAGAAATCCGTGTCGATCAGGGAGCGGACGATCGGGTCGATCTTCCATTTGTGATTGTAGACGCGGGTGGCGATGTCGACCATGTTGACGGTCCCTTTTTATATGACCGCCTTGTTAAAGCAGGGGAAATAAGGGTTTGGCAAGGAAAAGGCGCAAGAAATCCATTTGTGATCACAAGTGTTGCGAAGGGCTATTTATCTCGCGGCGTCCAGTTGGGGTCATCTGCATTGCGGCGGGACAGACGCAGGGCCAGCCCAAGCGCAATGCCTGTGCCGATGGCCACGGTGAGGTCTGTGATCACAGTGAGGACGAGGGTGATCAGGAGAAGCACCAGATCGGAGCGCCGCCCGCGCAGATATTCACCCCAGCGATGCGGTTCGGACATGTTCCAAGCCGTCAAAAGCAAAAGCCCGGAGAGGGCCGGAAGCGCGAGATAGCCCGCCAGAGGCGCGGCGAGCATCATGATCGCCAAAAGCGTCACGGCGTGCACGATCCCGGCGACGGGCGTTTTGCCGCCCGCGCGTACATTGGTGGCGGTGCGCGCAATGGCACCGGTGGCGGGAAGGCCGCCGAACAGCGAAGAGCCGATATTGGCCCACCCCTGCGCCATCAATTCGGCGTTCGAGCGATGGTGGCCGCCGATCATGCGATCTGCAACCATGGCGGACAGAAGCGATTCGACCCCGGCAAGGAAGGCGATGACGAGCGCGGAGGGCAACAACTCGCGCAGGGTCGCAAAGCTCAACTCCGGCAAATGCGGCGCAGGCAGGCTTTGTGGCAGCTCGCCAAACCGCGAGCGAATGGTCTCGACGGGGAGATCGAAAAGCGCCACCACGGCGGACGTCAGCGCAACGGCGACGATCAACCCGGGCAGACGCGGAAAGACGCGGCGCAACAGCACGATCAGAACCATGGTGGCAAGGCCGATGCTGAGAGAGGCGGGGTTAAGCTCTGGCAAGGCGGCGATCAGCGCCGGGATTTTCTCAACGAAATCGGCGGGGAAAGGGCCCGGAAGACCGAAGAGATCGGCAAGCTGGCTGGTCCCGATGATCACGCCGATGCCGATGGTAAAGCCGTTGATCACGGCTTCGGGCACATGGCGGACCAACTGCCCGGCACGGAACAGCCCGGCGATGATAAGCACGATCCCGGCGAGGAAGGTCGCGGCCACCAGACCGTCATAGCCATGCGTGGCGATCACGCCCGCGACGACGACGATAAACGCGCCAGTGGGCCCGCCGATTTGCACGCGGCTACCACCCAAAGCGGAGATCAGAAACCCCGCGACAATGGCCGTGACGAAACCCACGGCAGGGGCGGCTCCGGAGGCGATGGCAATGGCGATGGACAGCGGCAGGGCGACCAGAGCGACCGTGATCCCGGCGAAAAGATCAGAGCCGAACTCGGCCCGCGTGTAGGTTTTCAGTGTGGTGAAAAGCTTGGGCGTCATGGCCCTAAAGCACCTCGACCCCGGCTGCCTTCATTCCGTCGAGGGCAGCTGAAAGAGAGCCGTCCATGTCGATGGCGCGACACAGATCGGTACGCACGGTGACGTTGAACCCGAGTTTTGCGGCATCCACGGCGGAGAAATTCACACAGAAATCCGTTGCTAGCCCGACCATGGTGAGCGTGTCGATGCCACGGGTCCGGAGATACCCTTCGAGCCCCGTCGGCGTCACATGATCATTCTCGAAAAATGCGGAATAGCTGTCGATCAGCGGGTTGAACCCCTTGCGGATGATCAGATCACCCTTGGTCACAAGGTCTTGGTGGAAGGCCGCCCCGTCAGTGCTCTGAATGCAATGATCCGGCCAAAGCACCTGTGTGCCATAGGGCATCTCTGTGGTCGAATAGGGCGCGGCACCGTGGGTGCTTGCGAAGGAGCTGTGGCCCGAAGGGTGCCAGTCCTGCGTCAGGATCACGGAGGCGAAGTCGTCCATAAGCGCATTGACGCCGGGCACGATCTCATCGCCCCCCGTCACGGCCAGCGCGCCGCCGGGGCAGAAATCATTCTGGATGTCGATGACGATGAGGGCTTCGTTGGCTGCGCGCATGGGAGGTCTCCTTTGCCCCAGAGGTAGCGCGGCGCGGCGTTTCGGGCAAGATCGCGGGGATATGAGAGGGCAATTCCGCCTTTCTCGCAAAATGACGGGCGTGTTCAACGCTTTCTTAGGGTTTGCCTGCTCTACTGATGTGAGCCGATTGGGGTCGGTGGTCGGAGGCTAGAAAGCCTCATCACGTGGGGTGATATCATGACAGTCTTAAAATTTCTGCGCACGCTTTCGGCGTGTGCTCCGGAGACGTGCAATCTGCGTCGTCCGGTTCTTTCGATGTGCTTGGCAGCAGGGCTTGCGACGGGCGGCGTCTCGGTCGCGCAGGCGGCCCTGCCGGGATCGCAACAACCCGGTGCGACAATCGTTATTTCCAACGACTATGGCGGCAGCGTGCGTAAACGTACGGCAGAAATTCAACAAATCAACCGCCTCGGCCAGAGCGTGGAAATCCGGGGCAGCGTCTGTATGTCCAGTTGCACGATGTTTCTCGGGGCCAAATCCGTTTGCGTCATGCCGGAGACGACCTTTGCCTTTCATGGCCCGTATCGGTTCTTCTCGAAACTCACGTCTCTGGAATTCGACCAATGGTCCCGCGTGATCGCGAACCATTACCCGTCCTTCCTGCGCAGTTGGTACATGCAAACCGGGCGCTATCGCGGCAGCAGTCCGGCCCGTGTTAAAGGCAGTGAGCTGATCCGTCACGGGGTCGCCCGGTGTCAATAACGGTGCCGCTAACGCGGTACAGGCGCGGTGCGGGACAGGGCTTGTCCAAGGTGAATGATGAAAAAACGGGCGATCTGCCCGAAGAGAGGCCGCATTTGTGAGGGTGCGGCCGTTTTGCCCGTGAAGCTCTGAAACAGCCCCTGTAGCCTTCAACTGAAGATCAGGGAAAAGGGCGCAGTCAGGCACATGGCGATTTACGCATCGATCCACCACGTCACCCATTACAAATACGACCGCAATGTCGAGCTTGGGCCGCAAATCATTCGCCTGCGTCCGGCGCCGCATTCGCGCACGCGGGTGATTTCGCATTCGCTCAAAGTGACGCCCGCAGGGCATTTCGTGAACCACCAGCAAGACCCCTATGGCAACTGGCAATCGCGCTTTGTCTTCCCGGAGCCGGTGCGCGAATTCAAGATCGAGGTCGATCTGGTCGCCGATATGACCGTCTACAACCCCTTCGATTTCTTCGTCGAAGAAAGTGCCGAACATTGGCCGTTCGACTATCCGCCGGAGTTGAAAGACGATCTGGTGATTTATTGCACGCCCGAACCCGAAGGCCCGCTTTTGGCGCAATTTGTGGGCTCGATTGATTTCAAGGAAACCCGCACGGTCGATTTTCTCGTCGGCCTGAATGCCCGGATTTCCGAGTATGTCGATTACACGATCCGGATGGAGCCGGGGGTGCAGACGCCCGACGAAACGCTCTCGAAAAAATCTGGTTCCTGTCGTGACAGCTCGTGGCTCTTGGTGCAGGTGCTGCGTCATCTGGGCTTTGCCGCGCGCTTTGTCTCCGGCTATCTCATTCAGCTCAAACCCGATCTCGAAGCCCTCGATGGCCCGTCCGGCACGGATCATGATTTCACCGATCTGCATGCCTGGTGCGAGGTCTTCCTACCCGGCGCGGGCTGGATCGGACTGGATCCGACCTCCGGGCTTTTGACCGGGGAAAGCCATATCCCTCTGGCGGCCACGCCGCATTACCAAAACGCAGCTCCCATCGCGGGCGGGTTCTCTTCGGTTGGCGCACCCGAGGTGTCCTTCGATTTCGACATGCAGGTCAAACGCGTCGCCGAACATCCCCGGATCACGAAACCTTTTTCCGAGGAAAGCTGGGACCGACTCAATGCGCTGGGCCATCAGGTGGACGAGGCGCTCAAAGAGGGCGACGTGCGCCTGACCATGGGCGGCGAGCCGACCTTCGTGTCCATCGACGATTTCGAAAGCGACGAATGGAACACCGCCGCTGTCGGACCACAAAAACGTGCGCTGGCCGATCAATTGATCCGGCGTTTGCAAACCCGTTTTGCGCCGGGTGGTTTCCTGCATTACGGGCAGGGCAAATGGTATCCGGGCGAAAGCCTGCCGCGCTGGACTTTTTCGCTTTACTGGCGCCATGACGGCAAACCCGTCTGGAAGAACCCCGATCTGATCGCGAAAGAGGACACGCCCGCGCCCGCGACACCGAAAGATGCGGGAGAGTTCATGACGAAATTCGCCGAGAATCTTGGCGTTGATCCGGTCTGTGCGCAGCCCGCTTTTGAGGACCCCGGCGAGTGGATTTTGAAGGAATCTCTCCTGCCGGAAAACGTCACGCCGGAGAATTCGAAACTCAAGAACCCCGAGGATCGCGCGCGCTTTGCCCGTGTGTTTTCGCGCGGTCTGACGGAGCCCTCGGGCTATGTCCTGCCGATCCAGCGCTGGCAATCGAAAGCCGGATCAAGCTGGCTTTCAGAGGTTTGGAAAACCCGGCGCGGGCATCTCTTCCTGATCCCCGGCGATAGTCCCGTGGGCTTCCGCCTGCCGCTCAATGCGCTGCCCTATATTGCGCCCTCGGCCTATCCCTATTCCTACCCGGCGGACCCGATGATGGACCACGCGCCGCTGCCGGATTTCCATGCCGCCATGGATGAACGGCGCAAGAGGTTCCGCGCCGAAGTCGCCCGGCTGGAAAAAGAGGAAGCGGAGCGCGAGGCAAAAGAAGCCAAAGAACGCGCAGATATTCTGCCGAAGACATCAAAAGAACACAGTCAGCCGGTGTCCGAAGTCTCCGGCGATGAGATCGAGCGGCAAAAGATCATGGCGCAAGGCGTCGATCCCGCGGGCGGTCAGGTGCGCACCGCGATCACCATCGAGCCGCGCGACGGGCGGCTGTGCCTGTTCATGCCGCCTTGCGAAACGCTGGAGGACTACCTCGATCTGATCGCCACGGCGGAAACCACCGCCGAGGAGCTTCGCCTGCCGATCCATATCGAGGGCTATTCCCCGCCCCATGATCCGCGTCTGAACGTGATCCGCGTCGCCCCCGATCCCGGCGTGATCGAGGTGAACATCCACCCGGCGCATTCCTGGGACGACTGCGTGGCGACGACCGAAGCCATCTACGAAGAGGCGCGCCAGTCGCGTCTGGGCGCTGACAAATTCATGATCGACGGGCGCCACACCGGCACGGGCGGTGGTAACCACGTTGTGGTCGGCGGCGCGACGCCCTCGGATTCGCCCTTTTTGCGCCGTCCCGATCTCTTGAAATCGCTGATCCTGATCTGGCAACGCCACCCGTCGCTGTCCTATCTGTTCTCCGGTCTCTTCATCGGTCCGACAAGCCAAGCCCCGCGCATCGACGAAGCGCGGTATGATACGCTCTACGAGTTGGAAATCGCCCTCTCGCAGATCAAGCCACCCTCGGAAGCCGCCGTGCCGCCCGCGTGGTTGGTCGACCGTCTGCTCAGAAACATGCTCACTGACGTGACCGGCAATACCCACCGGGCGGAGATTTGCATCGACAAGCTGTTCTCTCCTGATGGCCCGACCGGGCGTCTGGGCCTTGTTGAGTTTCGCGGCTTCGAGATGCCGCCGGACCCGCGCATGTCTTTGGCGCAGCAGCTCTTGCTTCGCGCCATCATCGCGCGCTGTTGGAACGCGCCCGTTGAGGGTAAGCCAGTGCGCTGGGGCACGGTGCTGCACGACCGGTTCATGTTGCCGCATTACCTGTGGGAAGACCTTCTGTCTCTGCTGGCCGATCTCAAACATCACGGCTTCGAGATAGACCCCGAATGGTTCAAGGCGCAGGCCGAATTCCGCTTTCCCTTCTGCGGTCAGATCGAGGCGGAGGGAGTGCATCTTGAGGTGCGGCAAGCGCTTGAGCCCTGGCATGTGCTGGGTGAAACCGGCGCGATTGGCGGCACGGTGCGCTACACCGACAGTTCGGTCGAGCGGCTACAGGTCAAAATGACGACACTGCATCAGGATCGCTACCGGGTCATGTGCAATCGTCGTCCCGTTCCTCTGGCCAAAACCCAAACCTCTGGCGTCTCCGTCGCCGGTGTCCGGTTCAAGGCCTGGCAACCGCCAGAGGCGCTGCACCCGGTTTTGCCGGTGAATGCGCCCTTGCATTTCGACATCTATGACGACTGGACGGGACGCCCGATTGCGGGTTGCACCTACCATGTGGCGCACCCCGGCGGGCGGAATTACGACACCTTCCCGGTGAATGGCAACGAGGCCGAAGCCCGGCGTCTGGCGCGCTTCGAACCCTATGGACACACCCCCGGAAACTATACGCCCGGAACTGAAGTGCCACACCCGGAGTTTCCCTTGACGCTTGACCTCAGACGGCCCATTGGGCTTGTCTGAACAGCACCAGGGAAACCGAAACCACCATGTCGCAGCGCCTGATCTCAGGCTCCGCACATCCGGATCTCTTTGCAGACTATCAGCAAAGCCCGGATGTGGCCGACGAGCTTTTTGATGCCACGGGCCAGATGCGGCCCGTCTGGCGGCGATTTGTCGATCGGTTCTCGCGGCTCTCGCCCGAAGAAATTCGTGCGCGGTTCGAGCGCGGCGATCAGTATTTGCGCGATGCGGGGGTCTTTTACCGGCAATATTCCAACGATCCGCTGACCGAACGCGCCTGGCCGCTGAGCCATATCCCGGTGATCCTGCATGAGCTGGAATGGGAGCACATCTGTGCTGGCCTGTCCCAACGCGCGGATCTTTTGGAGCGCGTCATGGCCGATCTCTACGGCCCTGCGCAATTGGTCAGTGACGGACATTTGCCCGCAGACCTGATCGCCCGCTCGCCGCAATGGCTGCGCCCGATGGTGGGGGTTCAGCCGAAGGGCGGGCATTACCTGCATTTTCTGGCCTTCGAGATCGGGCGCTCCCCGGATGGCTCGTGGTTCGTTCTAGGCGACCGGACGCAGGCGCCCTCGGGGGCGGGATTTGCGCTTGAGAACCGGATGGCGACGGGGCGGATTTTCCCCGAACGTTTCCCGCGCGCACATATCCACAAACTCGCAGGCTTCTTCAGCGCGTTTCGGGATTCGATGGAGGATTTGGCGACGTCGTCCTTCAAACATCCGCGCGTCGCCGGGATCATGACGCCGGGGCCGTCGAACGACACCTATTACGAACACACCTACATCGCGCGCTACCTTGGCATGATGCTGCTCGAAGGCGAGGACATCGTGGTCGAAAATGGCGAAGCCATGGTGCGCACCATCGAGGGGCTGAGGCCTCTGGGCATGCTGTGGCGTCGGATCGATGCGAGCTTTGCCGATCCTCTGGAATTCAATGCGCGGTCGCAGCTCGGCACACCCGGCCTGATGGAGGCGGTGCGGACGGGGCATCTGGCGATGGCCAACGCGCTTGGATCAGGCGTGTTGGAAATGCGCGCGATGATGGCCTTTCTGCCGCGGATCAGCGAGGTGCTGTTGGGCGAGCGGCTCAAGCTGCCGAACATCGCGACATGGTGGTGCGGTGGCGCGACGGAGCGCGCGTATGTGCATGACAACGCGCAGAACATGCTGATCAGCCCGGCGCATGCGGTGGACTTGCCTTTCGATCTCGGGGCGACCACGGCGCTGGGCGGGGAGTTCCGTGGTACGGCCATGCGTTCGATTGCGGATTGGTTGGACCGCGAGGGCGACAAGCTGGTGGGGCAAGAGGCGGTGACGCTTTCGACGACGCCGGCATGGGAGGAGAATTCGGACGGGGGCGGCACCTTGGTGCCCCGCCCGATGACGGTGCGGGTCTTCGCCGCGCGCACGCCCTCTGGCTGGCAATTCATGAAAGGCGGCTATGCCCGGATCGGCCGTTCTGGAGACGCCACAGCGCTTGCGATGCAGCGCGGCGGCTCAGTGGCCGATGTGTGGGTCGTGTCCGACCGGCCCCTGCCAAAAACCGGACCGCGACAAGAGGAGAGCGTGTCCTATCTGCGGACAAGCCCCGGCCTTTTGCCATCGCGTGCGGCGGACAATCTCTATTGGCTCGGCCGCTATGTGGAGCGGTTCGAGGACGCGGCGCGTCTGGTGCGGGCCTATCACCTGCGGCTGGCGGCGACGGACAACCGCAACGATCCGCGCCTCAAAGCGCTGCGCGATTACCTTGCTGGCTTTGGCATCGACCTGAAACAAACCCTGCCCGAGGCGCTCATCGAGCGGATCATCGCGGCACGCGGCTGTGCCACCAAGGTGCGCGACCGGTTTTCCTCGGACGGCCTGTCGGCGCTCAACGATCTCTTGCAAACCGCGATGCGGATGACAGCGACGGCGCAGCCGGGGGATGATTGCGCGCGGGCGACCTCCGTGTTGATCCGCAAGATTGCGGGCATCACCGGGCTTGTGCATGAGAACATGTATCGCTTTGCCGGTTGGCGATTTCTGAGCCTCGGGCGGGCCTTGGAGCGCGCCGATGCCATGGCCGCCCTGCTCGCGCAATTCGCCGATGCCAAGGCCCCCGAAGGGTCGCTCGATTTGGCGGTCGAAGTGGGCGATTCGATCATCACCCATCAACGCCGCTACCGCGTGGAAACCAGCCGCAATGCCGTGGTCGATCTTTTGGCGTTGGATGCCGACAACCCGCGCGCGATTCTGTTCCTGATCCGCGAGATGCGCAAACATGCCGAGGCCCTGCCGCAGGCGGAGCTCCATGGTCGTCCGTCGGAGTTGCTGCGCGCGATCCTGCCTTTGGAGGCGCGGCTGACCTGTGCCCGGCCCGAAGAGGTGACGACGGCGTATCTCATGGGCGTGCGGGCCGATCTGGCGAAGGTGTCGGATCTGGTCTCGACGATCTATCTGAGGTGAGCGATGCTGTATGAGATCAGCCTGACCATCGATTATAGCTATGATGCGGCCTCGGATCGGACGCGCAATATCCTGCGGCTTTTGCCGTCGAATGTCGCGGGGGTACAGCAGGTGCGTCAGCGGTTGTTGACGATTCTGCCGAGGCCTGATGAGCGCCGGGATGGCTGGGATTTTTTCGGCAATGAGATGAGTATGGTCGCCTGGCATCATCCGATTGATGCCATCTCGATGCAGCTCACCGCCCAGATCGAGCGCTTTGAACCTGCTTCGCTGTTCGACCTCTCGCCGCCTCTAGAAGAGTTGCGGGCCGAAATTCTCGCGCTGAAATCCTTGGCGCCGGACGCGCCGCATCATTTCCTCGCCGCCTCCCCGCGCGTGGCTCTGTCGCCGAAGATCACCGACTATGGCTGGGACTGTCTCAAAGACGCGGGCGAGGGGGTGACGGCGCTCAAAGCCGTCGAAGCGGTCGGTCGTGCGCTCAATCGCGACATGAGTTTCGACCCGGAAGCCACGGATGTCGACACGCCGCCCGAGGTGGCGTTCGAGAACCGGCACGGGGTCTGTCAGGATTTCGCCCATATCATGATCGCAGCACTTCGCGGCATCGGCATTCCGGCGGGCTATGTCTCGGGCTTTTTGCGCACCTTCCCGCCGCTGGGGCAGCCTCGGTTGGAGGGTGCGGATGCGATGCATGCCTGGGTCCGGGCCTGGGTCGGTAAACAGGTGGGCTGGATTGAATTCGACCCGACGAACGATCAGTTC
This sequence comes from Celeribacter naphthalenivorans, assembly GCF_020524585.1. GTDB lineage: Bacteria > Pseudomonadota > Alphaproteobacteria > Rhodobacterales > Rhodobacteraceae > Celeribacter > Celeribacter naphthalenivorans. The sequence goes on along the minus strand of NZ_JAIVLK010000003.1, from coordinate 131,908 downwards.
GCCGGGACGGATTATATCACCATAGGTCATGGCCGGGATTACGGCGATGTCGCGCCAGTCAAAGGCGCCGTGCGCTCGGCCGGTGGGCACAGCACCCAACAGGCCGTCGACGTCATCCCGCTCGAAGACGCACCCGCTTAAGTCATGATTTAAACGGAGGCGATCAGCGCCTCGATATGCGCCGGACCCGTCGGGCGGATGCGGTTGGGGTTCAAGGCCTTGATCGAGTAATAGCCCCGCGTAATATGGTCCATGTTCACCGTTTCGGCCACACCCGGAAGGCGATAGATGCGCTCCATATAGGCCGTCAGACGCGGGTAATCCTTGATCTGTTTCAGGTTACATTTGAACACGCCGTGATAGGCGGCATCAAAGCGGATCAGCGTCACGAAGGTGCGAATGTCGGTTTCCGTGATCCGGTCGCCAAAGAGGTAATCGCCGGTCAAACGGGTCTCCAAATCCTCCAGCATCTCGAACACGCCCGCGACGGCCTCGTCATAGGCCTCTTGCGAGGTGGCAAAGCCGGCCTTGTAGACGCCGTTGTTCAGCTTGTCGTAGATCACCGGGTTGAGCGCATCTATGTCTGCCGCCAGATCGTCGGGGTAGAGCCGCAGATCAGAGGGCACGAGGTGCTCGAACGCCGTGTCGAACATGCGCACGATGTCGGCGCTCTCGTTGTTGACGATGGTGTTCGTCTTGGTGTCCCACAAAACCGGCACCGTGGCGCGGCCCGACACATGCGGATCGGCGCGGGTGTACAATTCGTGGATATAGGTGGCGCCGAACAACGGGTCCTCGTCGGCCCCGTCATAGCCACCGAATTGCCAACCCTGATCGGTCATCGTCGGGTTGACCACGGTCACGGAGATGTAGTCTTCGAGACCTTTCAATTTGCGCGCGATCAGCGTGCGCGAGGCCCAGGGGCAGATGAAAGCGACGTAAAGCCGATAGCGCCCGGCTTCCGCCTTATATCCGCCTTCCCCGGTCGGCCCCGCAGAGCCGTCCGGGGTGATCCAGTTGCGAAAGCTCGACACTTGCCGAACGAAACGGCCTTTGGCGTCGGATTTTTGTACCGGGTCCCAGCTTTTGGACCATGTTCCGTCAACAAGCATGTCAAACTCCTTAGTAGTAGATAAAGCTGCGCATGGAGACCGAGCCGATGTCGATCGAGTCGTTCATGAACAACAATTCGTCTTTCGCATCCGACGCGCCCGCGATGGTCAGCGCCGGAAGGTAGTGATCCACCGAAGGGTGCGCCATTTTCAACAGGTTGCCGAGACCGGCACGATCCGTGATGGTTTTGTGGTCACGCGCCTGAAGGCGGTCGGTGAACAGCCCATCGAAATCCAGCGCCCAGTCGTAGGGCGTCGAGCCATAGCGCATGGCGCGCAGGTTGTGCACGATGTTGCCCGAGCCGAGGATCAAGACGCCCCGGTTGCGCAGATCGGCCAGCGCCTGCCCGATTTCGAGGTGATGTTCGAGATCCTTGGTCATGTCGATCGACAGCTGGAACACCGGCACATCCGCATCCGGGTAGAGGAATTTCAGCACCGACCAGGCACCGTGATCCAGACCCCAGGTGTCATCGCCTTCGGCGTGGTGGCTGGCCAAAAGGCTGATCACCTCCTGAGCCACCTCAGGTGCGCCGGGGGCGGGGTATTGCTGGGCGAACAATTCGTCCGGGAAGCCGTAGAAATCGTGAATCGTCTTCGGCATTTTCGAAACGTTCACCAAGGTCGAGCCACGGGTCATCCAATGCGCGGAGACCACGAGAATGGCCTGCGGCTGGGGCAGGGACTCGCCCAGTTTCTTCCAGCTGCGGGAATAGTCGTTGTCCTCGATGGCGTTCATCGGGCTGCCGTGGCCCAGAAAGACCACCGGCATCCGGTCGGAAGATTTGAGGCTGTCTTTGAGCCGTTGAAGTTGCTGTGCAATGCTCATGGCCGTCTCCTTTCAGAGGCTGATGTCTTAGAGTAGGGGGCGAGGCCGCGCCGGGAAAGACGCGGCTCTCACACAGTCTTTGTGTTTATTTGCGTTTGAGCGGGTAAAGCGCATAGGCGCCGTCCCCAAGCAGAGCCAAAGCGGCCTGCACCAGTGCCCACATCGCCGGGTATTCCCAGCCGCCGCCTGTGTTGGCAAAGCCAAAGCCGTTGCCCCAATGGGCAAAGATCACGGCGCCCAGAAGCGGAAAGATGAGGGCCGCGGACACAAGCCGCGTCGCGATGCCGAGGATCAGGGCAAGACCGCCCGCGATCTCTGCGATCATGGTCAGGATACCGAGCCACCCGGGCAGGCCGAGGCTTTCGAAAAAGCCAGCGGTGCCTGCGGGGGTGAAGACGAAGAATTTCGTCAGCCCGTGGCTCAGAAACAGCGCGCCCGTGGTCAGGCGCAGAAGCAGGGCAGCGTAGGGAGCGGTTTTCTGGTCGATCATCAGTTCTTCCTTTGTGTGGCCTGCCCCTGGTCCGAGGGCAGGTCCGGTTGTGGCGTCCCGGCCTGTGCCGCTTTTGCTGACGCGCTGTGTTTTGCGTTGATCCAAAGATGCCTCTTGCGGCTCAGGAATAAAATGGCGAAGATGTAGAATGACTTTACCCATTTTGTTCCTAATTGAGGCGAAGCAGCAGAGATGGATCTGATCGACGGATTGCGGGCCTTTGTGGCGACTGCGGAAACCGGCTCCTTCACGGGGGCGGCCGAACGGCTTGGTATGTCCAATCGCCTGACTTCGAAATATGTCGCGGAACTTGAAGAACGGCTTGGCGTCCGCCTGTTGCAGCGCACCACACGCAGGGTTGGGCTAACCGCTTCCGGCGAGGACCTTTTGGCCCGCGCGCCCGCTTTGCTCGACGAGATGGACGATATGCTGAGCGCCGTCACCGAAGACACGCGGGGCTATTCCGGTACGCTGCGCATCTCGGCGCCTGTGACCTTTGGCGAGGTCTATGTGAAGGACTTGCTCAGCCGTTTCGCCGCGCCGCATCCTGATCTGGTGCTGGATTTGCGGCTGAGCGACGCCTTTGTCGACCTCGCCTCCGAGGGCATCGATCTGGCCTTTCGCATCGGCACGCCGGACGTCTCCGCGCTCAAGTCCCGCAAAATCGGCGAGCTGCAATCTCTTGTGGTCGCCTCGCCCGAGTATCTCGCTGGGCATGAGGTGCCGACGCACCCGAACGATCTGCAAAACCACATCTGCATCATCGACAGCAACCGGCGGAACCCGTCGCGTTGGGGCTTTGTCCATGAGGGGCGCGAAGTGACCGTGCAGGTGCCCTCGCGCTTTACCGTCAACAGCGCCCGTGTGACCCGCGATCTGGCGCGGCGGGGCGAGGGTATCGCCTTTTGCCCGCCGTTCATCTTGGGCGACGATCTGGAGGCCGGGCGGCTGGTGCAGCTTTTGCCGGAGTTCAAAGGCGCCACCCATCCGATCAGCATCGTCTATCTCGAAGGCCGCACCTTACCGCGCAAAGTCCGCGCTTTGATCGATTTCGCCGTGCAAGACTACCGGGAGAGGGCGAAATCGTGACAAAACCCGGTGCAACTTGACCTGAGCCAAGGTCGAGAAGCGCGCGGGTCCTATAGTGACTCCCGGACAGCGCCCGCAAACTCGGGCGCTTGCAACAGATCGGGAGACAGATGTCATGAAAACCGTCACCATTCTCGGGCCGTCACAATCCGGCAAATCCTCCCTCGCTGCGGCGCTCGCCGGGCTGGATGCAGGCACGTCCCAAAGCCTGCGCCTGTTCGGCGAAACCGCAGTGATCCGGTTCAATTATCTCGATCAGGACTGGGCGATGCTCGATTGTCCGGGTGGCGCCGAGGGCCTCGCGCAGGCCGGCTCTGCGCTGGCCGTCAGTGACGCCGCCGTGCTCTGTGTCCCCGCCGAAGCCGAGGCCGCCGTTCTTGCCGCGCCTTACCTGCGGCTCTTGGAGGCCTCCGGCCTGCCGACGATGATTTTTATCAACAAGATCGACGCCGCCACCGACCGCACCGCAGAGATCGCCGCCGCTCTGCAAACCTATTCCGCGCACGGGATTGTGCTGCGCGAGGTGCCGATCCGGGAAGGCGGCGAGATCACCGGCATGGTCGATCTGATTTCCGAACGTGCCTGGGCCTTTAAAGAGGGCGAACGCTCCGCTCTGGTCGAAATGCCCGACAGCGCCCGCGCCCGTGAGGCCGAGGCCCGCACCGAGCTTTTGGAACATCTCTCCGATTTCGACGATCACCTGTTGGAGGAATTGATCGAAGATCAAAAACCGATGTCCGATGAGCTCTACGATGTCGCCACCAAGGTGCTGCAACATCACGACCTCATCCCGGCTTTCCTCGGCTCTGCGGTGAAGGCGAACGGTCTGACGCGTCTGATGAAAAGCCTGCGCCACGAGGTGCCGGGCGTTGAAGCACTCACGGACCGCTTTGGCGAAACACCCGTGGCCGTCGGCATCTTTGCGGATCAGATCAAACACCTTGGCAAGACGGTGCTGATCCGGGCTGTGGGGCAAACTCTCAAACCCGGTGCTGACCTGATGGGCGCGGCGATTGGCTCGCTGGTCGACATCGACACGAAAACCCCCGTCGCGGAACTGGCGCCGGGTGAGGTCGCCCTGACGGTCAAAACCGATCACCTCGCGCTGCGTGCGCCGATCTATGGCGCGGATGGCGCGATTGATACGCCCGATTGGGCCGTGCCGCACAAGCCGAAAAACCGTGTGCTCTTGAGCCCCGAAAACGAACGCGACGAAGCGCGGTTGTCCACCGCGCTGGGCAAGCTGGCGGAGATTGATCCGGGGCTGGCAGTCATGCAGGACGCAGTTTCCGGCAAAACCATCCTCGCCACCCAAGGCCAGCTGCATGAACGTCGCGTGGTCGACAAGCTCACCGAGGTTTTCGGTGTCGCGGTGGCAACACAACCGATCCCGCCCGCCCTGCGTGAGACGATCCAGACCGCGGGCGGCACGCATTATCGTCACCGCAAACAATCCGGCGGCGCAGGCCAATTTGCCGATGTGGTGATCGAGGTCGCGCCTCTGGCCCGTGGCGCAGGGTTTGTCTTCGAGGAGGTCGTCAAAGGCGGCGCTGTGCCGCGCAATTACATGTCGGCGGTCGAGGCAGGCGTGCGTGACGCGCTTTCCGAGGGGCCGAATGGATTGCCGGTCGTGGACGTCAAAGTGACGCTCACAGATGGCAAACACCACGCGGTCGACAGCTCTGACTATGCCTTCCGCACGGCGGCCAAGGCGGCGGTGCGCGAGGCTCTGGCGGGCTGCAAACCCGTCGTGCTGCAACCCATCGACAAGATCGCGATCCATGTGCCGAGCGTCTATTCCGGCGGACTGATGCCGCTGATCACCGGGCTCAAGGGGCAGGTTCTGGGCTTTGAGGCCCACCCCGAGGCTTCCGGCTGGGATGTCTTTAACGCGCTCTTGCCCGCGACCGCCGAGGCGGAACTGTTCCGGGCTTTGGGTGGTGCGACACGGGGCACGGCTTGGTATGAAGCCGAGCTTGATCACTATGAGGAAACCTTTGAACCTGTGGCGCAATTGCTGGCCGTGGAATGATTACAGACTGACAAACGTGGACTTCGAAAGATGCCGTTGGGTCATCCGCACGGCGGCATTTTGACATCTGGTCGCGACGGAAAGCCGGTTTACATCCGTATCACATGTCTGATCGCTGATGTTGTCGGGCCGTTCGGGCCGTGAAAGGATTTCCATGAAAACGCCGTTTCGTCTTTTAGGCTTCGCTCTTGTTGTCGTGGCCGGATTGGTCGGCTGGTCGCAATTTTCCGGCGAGGATGATACGGTCATTCCGCAAACCGCACGCGCGACACGCGGGACGGTGCAGGAAACCGTGCTGGCCTCCGGCGTGATCGAGGCCAGCCAATTGGTCAGCGTCGGCGCGCGCACCTCTGGTCAGATCGAGGAGCTGGCCGTGAACTTGGGGGACGCGGTGGCCGCAGGCGATTTGATCGCGCAGATCGACAGCGAAGATCAGCAAAACGAGCTTTTGCAGGCGCAGGCCGATCTTGCCAATATCGAGGCGCAGATTGCCGCGAAACGCGCCAATATCAAACAGGCGGAACTGAGCCTCACACGGGTCACCAGCCTGCATGCGCAAAACTACGCCTCGCAAGAGGATGTCGAGGCGGCCGAGGCGACGCTTGAGGTCTACACCGCTGAACTCGATGCCCTGAACGCGCAGAAATCCAGTGCCGAGGTCAAGGTCTCCACCGCCCAGATCGCGCTCGATCGCACGAAAGTCACCGCGCCCATCGCCGGGACGGTGGTGGCCGTGGTGGTGGACGCGGGTCAGACGGTGAACGCCAGCATGGATGCGCCGACCATCGTCAAACTCGCCAATCTCGACAAGATGATCGTCAAAGCGGAGATCTCCGAGGCCGACGTGGTGCATGTCGCGCCGGGGCAAAATGTGCGGTTTTCCATTCTGGGGGAACCGGACAAGGCGTTTGAGGCCACCGTGCGCGACATCGAGCCGGCGCCCTCCGAGATCGAAGACAGCGACACGATCAGCACGGATGAGGCGATTTACTACAATGGGCGGCTTGAGGTCGAGAACCCCGACCATCTGTTGCGCATCGGCATGACGACCGAGGTGTCCATCGTGTTGGACGAGGCGGTCGATGTGTTGACCGTTCCGTCGTCGGCGCTCAGCAGCACGCCTGAGGGCTATTATATGGTCGAGATTTACGATGAGGGCGACAAGACGCGCGAGGCCCGTCAGGTCGAGGTCGGTCTGAACAACAAGGTCACGGCTGAGATCGTTTCTGGTCTCAACGAAGGCGATCTGGTGGTCACCGGCGGGGCCGTCTCCGTGAACACCTCCGGCAACACCCGCATGGGTCCGGGAAGGATGTTCTAAGATGACAGAGCCGCTTATTTCCGCCCGTGGCATCAGCCGATCCTTTCAGGCGGGTGACGAAACCATCACTGTCTTGCGTGACGTCGACATCGACATCTATCCCGGCGAAATGGTCGCCATCATCGGCACCTCCGGCTCCGGTAAATCGACGCTGATGAACATCCTCGGCTGCCTCGATCGCGCCAGTGCCGGGCAGTATGCATTCAACGGTAAGGATGTGAGCGATCTGAGCCCCGATGAGTTGGCGCAGCTCCGGCGCGAGCATTTCGGGTTCATCTTTCAGCGCTATCAATTGCTTTCCGATCTCGACGCGGTCGGCAATGTCGAGGTGCCCGCGATCTACGCTGGCGCCAGTCGCGCTGCGCGCCGTGATCACGCCAAAGCGCTCTTGGAACAATTGGGCCTCGACACCCGTCTCGATCACCGGCCTTCCGAATTGTCGGGCGGTCAGCAACAGCGGGTCTCGGTTGCGCGCGCCTTGATGAACGGTGGCGAGGTGATCCTCGCGGATGAACCCACCGGCGCGCTCGATACCAAAAGCGGCGAAGACCTGATCAATCTGCTTTTGGAGCTGAACGCCAAAGGCCACACCATCGTCATGGTGACCCACGACCCGAATGTCGCGGCGCATGCGCATCGGATTGTCGAGATCAGCGACGGTCGGATCATTTCCGACACGCGCAAGGAGGACACCGCCGCGCCAACCGCCCAATGGTCACGCCAGAGCGCGGATCATGGCGGTTTCGGTGCCGGTCTGCGGCGGTTGGTCGAGGCGTTCAATATTTCGCTCAAGGCCATGCTGGCCCATCGCACGCGGTCTTTCCTGACCATGCTCGGCATCATCATCGGCATCGCCTCCGTGGTGCTGGTCGTGGCTTTGGGCAATGGCTCGCAGGAGCAGGTTCTGGAAAACATCTCGTCCTTGGGCACCAACACGATCACGGTGCGGGCGGGGTCGGGCTTTGGCTCCCGCGATCAGGGAAGGATCGAAACACTCGTGCCGTCGGATGCGGCGGCTCTGGCGCTTTTGGATCTGGCCGACAGCGTGTCGCCTGCCGTGTCCTCCTCGGCCACCGTGCGCTATCGCAACATCGAGGCTTCCGCGTCGATCAATGGGGTGTCGGGCGATTATTTTCAGGTGCATTCCTATGAAACCGTCTCTGGCTCCGTGTTCTCCACGGAGGATGTCGACAGCTATGCCCAAGTCGCGGTGATCGACGCTGACACGCAGGAGACTTTCTTTGGCGCGAATTCCGATCCCTTGGGCGAGGTGCTGCTTTTGGGCCATGTGCCCGTGCGGATCATCGGCATTGTGCAATCGACCGGCGCCACATTCGGGCCTTCGTCGCTCAACGTCTGGGTGCCCTATACCACGTCGATGGCGCGGGTCTCCGGTCAGAACAATCTCAACAGCATCGGCGTGCGCGTGGCGGATGATTACGACATGACGCTGGCCGAGGCGGAGATTTCCGCGCTCTTGATGTCGCGCCACGGGACCAAGGATTTCTTTCTGTCGAATACCGACACGATCCGCGAAACCATCACCTCGACCACGGAGACGCTGACCTATCTGGTGGCGATGATCGCGGTGATTTCGCTGGTCGTCGGAGGCATCGGGGTGATGAACATCATGCTGGTCTCCGTCACCGAGCGGACCAAGGAAATCGGCGTGCGCATCGCCATCGGGGCGCGGCGGTCCGACATCGTCAGCCAGTTCCTGATCGAGGCAGTGATGGTCTGTTTCGTCGGCGGCATTTTGGGCATCCTCGCTGCGCTGACGGGCGGCTATCTGATCGAGGAATTCGCCTCCAGCATAAGGCTCAGTTTTTCGACCACTGCAATTGTCGTGGCCTTCCTGTCTTCGACCCTCATCGGCATCACTTTTGGGTTCCTTCCGGCGCGCAATGCGGCACGGCTCGATCCGGTCGTGGCGCTCAGTCGAGAATGAGGGGGAGATAACTTGACTAAAAGACTAGGATAATTTATCCGGGGCCAAACGCCAGCTGAATGGATCAGCCAGCTACACGCATTGTATGGTGACTGACATGGATGATTCGGCTCTCTTCTCAACTCTGTTCGATTTTCTCGCCCAAGGTGGCCCGTCGATTTGGGCCATTGCGGCGCTGTCGGTGATCACCCTTGCGTTGATCCTCTGGAAGGTCTGGGACCTGGCCTATCTGGGCGCATGGCGCAGCCGGGCGGTCAGCGAACGCGCCTTGACGCTTTGGGCGGACGGCGACAGCGCTTCCGCGCGCGAGGTGTTGGCCGGACGCAAGGGCCTGCGCTCGCGGTTCCTGCGCGAGGCCTTTGAAGCGCATGAAAACGCCGCCTTTGACGATGCCGCAGCAGAGGCTGAGACCACGCGTCTCGCCAAGAAGGACTTGGAGCGCACGCGCACTGGCTTGCGTCCGCTTGAATTGATCGCCACGATTGCCCCGCTTTTGGGTCTGTTGGGCACCGTTTTGGGCATGATCTCCGCCTTCCAAACCCTGCAGGAAGCCGGTGCGAAGGCTGACCCGGCGATGCTCGCAGGCGGCATTTGGGAAGCACTTTTGACCACCGCTGCCGGTATGGCTGTCGCCATCCCCGCCTCCATCGCCTTCACCGGTTTCGAGGCCGTGGCCGACCGCCTGCGTCACGAATTGGAAGACATGGCGACCCGCGTGTTCCTGCGCTCCCGTGCGCCGAAGGACACCCGCCTGAGCGTCGCTCAAGCGGCGGAGTGAACCATGGATTTCGGCGCACCCCGGCGCAAACACCGGATGTCGCTCACGCCGATGATCGACGTCGTGTTCCTGCTTTTGGTCTTTTTCATGCTGGCCTCGCAATTCGGCACGCCCGCGCAACTGTCGCTAAGTTTGGGCGGCGGCGCGTCGAGCGGCTACACAGGCCCCGCGCGTTTGATCCGCGTGGACGATGAGGCCCTACAGCTCAACGGCACGGCACGCAGCGAAGAAGACATCCTCGCCGCTTTGCCCGGATTGATGGACGGCCCCGAAGACATGATCATCCTGCGCGCCGACGAAGAGGTGCCGCTGCAACGGGTGATCGAGGTGATGGAATGGCTCGGCACTGAGGGCTACAGCAACCTCGTGCTGGTGGAGTGAGCAATATGGATTTTTCCAACAAGCCCCGCCAAGCGCCTGCCGAGAGCGTTGTTCCGATGATCAACGTGGTCTTTCTTTTGCTGATCTTTTTCCTGATGACCGCCCAGATCGCGCCACCTGCGCCCATCGAGGTCGAACTGCCCGACGCGGGTGTCGAAGCCGAGGTCGAGGCCGCTTTGCCGCTGTTCCTCGGGCGCGATGGTCTATTGGCGTTTCAAGAGGCGCAGGGCACGGAAGAGGCGCTCCATGCCTTGGAAATCGAGCGCGTGAAGCTCTGTGCCGATGGCGGCTGTGACGGCAGCGCGGGGCCAAGCATTGCTCTTCATGCGGACCGCGAGGTGCCCGCCAAAGATGTCGCGGCGCTTTTGCCGAAACTCTCGGCGCTCGGCTTTTCGCAGGTTGAACTGGTCACCAGCCAAGGGGGAGGCGCCTGATGAAACGACTTCTCACAGGAACCGTATTTGTGGGGCTGGCCGTGGGGGCGCATTTGGCCGTGGCGGCCGTCAGCCTTGCGGACAATTCCACAGGGGCCGAGGCGGCTGGTGCGGGTGGCGAGGCGCATCTGACGCTTCAGGCCTCTGATGTGGCTTTGGCGGCGATGGTGGAGCGGTGGGAACAACCTATCGAGCAGCCCGTCGAACAGCTCGACATGCCGCGTCCCGAGGCGCCGGTGATGCCGGAGCAACCCCAATTGGACCTGCCGGAAATCGACCTGGCCCCGTCGCAAAAGGCACTGCCGCTGCCGATGCAGCCACAGCAGACGACAGAGAGCTTTGCCGAGCCTGAGGTGCCGACCACGCCACCGCCGCCGAAACCGCCAGAACCTCCGAAACCGGCTGAGCCGCCCAAGGCCCAGCCCGCAGAGACAACCCAGCAGGCGCGCGCAGGCAGCGAGCGCACGAGCAACGCGACCCGTGCCGCGGGCAGTGGTGGCGGAGCGCAGGCCGGGCAGGCGCAGAGCGCACAGGCGGCAGGTCTGTCGAAAGCCGCGCGGCAATCGGCGCTGAGCAAATGGCAGTCCGTCGTGCGCTCCCGCATTGAACGCCGAAAACGCGCACCGCGCGGGGGCGGCTCCGGCACCGTGACCTTGTTGATCAAAGTGGCTCATAGCGGGGCCGTGCAAAGCGTCAGCGTTTCGAAAAGCTCGGGCAATGCGGCGTTGGACAATGCGGCCATCGCGGCAGTGCGCAGCGCCAGACTTCCGGCGGCCCCTGCGGAATTGACGGACTCGGTCTTCAATCTCATGTTGCCGATGCGGTTTGACGGCTGAGCCGTCAGGTGAATGTGTCGTTGAAATCTCTGATTTCAGGTTGGTTCTAAACGGGTTAGCATGAGGGGCATGCCGAATTGGGAGTGCCTTTCATGCTTGAGACCCGCCTCGCGTTCCTTGGAGCCTCCGGTCGTATCGGCCGGCTGCTGCGTGGCGCTGAGCCTGCATCGCAAGATCCCCGGATGGTCTGGCAGTTCCGCGATGAGGTCCCTGCGGCGGCGCAAGGTTTCGTCTGGTCCGATTTTGCCTATCCCGCGCCCCTCATCGCGGCGCACCGAAAGGTGCCCTTTCGCGCGGTCTTGGTCTTTAGCGGTGCGGCGCAGGCGGGGGATAAGCGCGACCCTGAGGCGATGCAGGCCAATGTGACCCTTGTCGATCAGGCCATCACGGCGGCCGCGCAGGCGGGTATCCCGCGTGTCCTTGTCGCCTCTTCCTCTGCCGTCTATGGCGCGGGAAAGGGGCGTCCCTTTCGCGAAACCGATCCGCATGACCCGGTCAATGCCTATGGCGCTGCGAAGGTCGCGATGGAGGCGCTTGCTCTGCGACGTGCGGCAGAAGAAGGGCTCGACATTTGCGCGCTTCGGATTGGCAATGTCGCGGGGGCGGATATGTTGATTGGCAATGCCATGGCGCGTGCGGATGGGGATGTGCCTTTGGCGTTGGACGTTTTTCCGGATGGCGCCGGACCGCGACGGTCCTATATCGGGCCTCAAAAATTACTGAATGTTCTCAAAACATTGGCAGATTGTGAGGGGCGTTTGCCCGCCTGTCTCAATCTGGCGGGAACACGTCCCGTCGAGATGAACGCCCTGCTCGAGGCGGCGCAGGTTCCGTGGCAGGCGAGGCCACAGACCGATCCCGGCCATCAGAACATCACGCTCGATTGTACCGCTTTGGCAAAGTTGTGTCCGGGGGTTGACCTCGACGCCTCGTCGGAGGACATCATAGACGACTGGCAAAGCTGTCTGGAACGGAAATGACACTCGGGAAGCGCCTCTTTGATATCTTCTTTGCGTTGCTGATCGGGACGTTTCTTTTGCCGGTGATGATCGTCATTGCCGCGCTTGTGCTGTTGCGCGATGGGCACCCGATCCTGTTTCGATCCGAACGGATGCAGACCCCGGAGCGGGCCTTTCAGTTGATCAAATTTCGCACCATGACGGTGAATGCCGCCGATCATGGCGTGTCTGGCGGCAATAAGGATCACCGAATTACCCGCACCGGTGCCATGCTGCGGCGCACGCGTCTGGATGAGTTGCCACAGCTTTGGAACATCCTGAAAGGCGATATGTCCTTTGTCGGACCGCGTCCGCCTCTTCGCCTTTACGTTGAAAAGTTTCCTGAGGTTTATGTGCCGGTTTTGCGCAGTCGACCGGGCGTGACCGGACTTGCCTCACTGGTTTTTCACGAACATGAGACGCGGCTTTTGGCGCCGTGTCAGAGTGCGGAGGAGACGGATCATGTCTATAGCGTTCACTGTGTGCCCCGAAAAGCACGTCTGGATTTGATCTATCAGGAAAATTCAAATCTTTGTTTTGATATGGGAATTATGCTGAAGACCGTGCTGGGAGCTCTTCGCAAACTGAGAAACTGAGCGTGGTTCTGCCGACTCTCTCTAAACTTTCGTAGAAAGCGAACTCTTTGGCTGGACTTCCCGTTCACGCATATTTTAGGGTTAATGGCGTAAGGGGTGGGATTACACTTTTAGAGCGAGTTGGCTTTGTACAAGAAAATGCTGATCGTTGGGCTGACCTCCTTGCCCTATAAGCTTGTGCGGGCAACGCTTTTGGTTGCGGACGTCGCGATCATCGCCTTGGCCCTGTCCATCACCAATCTTTTCCTGCAAGGCACGAAACTTGTGCAATGGCCGGCTGCAACGCTTTGGGCCTATCCGGTCGTCTTGCTGACGGGGACGGCTCTGGTGTTTGGGCTGCGCTTGCATCGCATCAAACTGGTGATGCTCAATTCGACCGACGTTCTGAATATCGCGCGGGCCAGTTTTGCCTTGGCGGTGACTCTTTTCGTGACCCTTCTGGTGCTTCACGGGGAACAGGTCTTTGAGACGGTTTTGACCTTTGGCACCTTTGCCTTTTCCGGCATGGTCAGCGCGCGCGCCATTGCTGTGGCCGTTCTCGGGCATCTGCGCGAACATATGCGCAAACGGAAAGCCGTCGCGATTTTTGGCGCGGGCGCTGCAGGGGTTCAGCTTGCTTCGGCGCTCAGCCAGAGCGTGGACATGCGCGTCGTGGCGTTTTTTGACGACAATCCGACAATGCACGGCATGGAGATCGGAGGCATTCCGGTGCTTTCGCCCTCGGATTTTGTCGGCGAAGTGTTCCGCAACTCCATTGCCAAATTGATGATCGCGCTGCCGGACACGGCACGACAGCGCCGCAATGCCATCGTCGAGATGTGTGAGCGCACTGAAATCGAAGTACAAATCTTGCCGTCTTTCATCGACCTTCTGGCCGACCGCGGCAGCGCCAGGCTGCGTACTGTGGAGCCGCATGAGGTTCTGGGGCGCGGCAAGGTCGATCTGGAAACCCCCGAGGTCGCCAAAAGCTATGCCGGACGTGTCGTTATGGTCACCGGGGCCGGGGGCTCCATCGGCTCTGAACTCTGTCGACAATTGTTGAACTGCCGACCTGCGAAAATTGTGCTTTTCGAGCATAGCGAATTCAACCTCTACACCGTGGACAACGATCTGCGGGAGTGGGCGGCCCGGCACAATACTCCGATCAAGGCCTGCCTCGGCTCTGTCACCAATGCCAATCGTCTGCGACATGTGATGCGCGGCGAGGGGGTTGAGATCGTCATCCATGCCGCCGCCTACAAACATTTGCCTCTCGTCGAGGGCAACGAAATCGAGGGCGCGCGCAACAATGTCATCGGGACGAAAACGCTTGCCGAGGTTGCGGTAGAAGAGGACATCGAACGCTTTATTCTGGTTTCCACGGATAAGGCCGTGCGTCCCAGCAGCGTGATGGGCGCGACCAAGCGGATCGCGGAACTGGTGATCCAGGACATCCAGACCCGCGCGCCGAACACCAAATTCGCCATGGTCCGTTTCGGCAATGTGTTGGGCTCTTCGGGGTCGGTCTTGCCGCTGTTCCAGTCCCAGATCGAGGCGGGCGGTCCGGTCACCGTGACGCATCCCGATGTGCGCCGCTACTTCATGACCGTGTCCGAGGCCTCTCGTCTGGTGCTTTTGGCCGGGGCCTATGCCGAGGGCGGCGATGTCTTTGTGCTCGACATGGGCGAGCCGCAGAAAATCATGAATCTGGCGCGGAGGCTGATCCAGCTCTCCGGGCGCAGGGTGTTCAACCCCGCGACCGGCGAAGGCGATATCGAGATCCAGATCACCGGCCTGCGCCCCGGCGAGAAGCTGTGCGAAGAACTGTTTGTCACGCTCGACAATCTTCGCAAAACTCCGCATGCCAAAATTCTCCGCGCTGAGGAAGCCATGCTGAGCCAGATCGAAGTTGCTGGAATGCTGCGCGAAATCCAAGCCGCGATTGAGGGTGGCAACGCCGAGATGCTGCGCACGATTGTGACCGATCGACTGGGCGGATACCCGGCGCCGCAAGTGCAGCGCGAGGCATAAGGCCCACAACAGCCGCGCGGCCCGCGATTTCTGGAAATCTGTGTTCAGTTTTCATGTGAAACGCTTTAGTCTGCCTCAAAACAAGAAAGCGGTGGGGAACCGAGCAATGGTAAAGAGGACACGAGCGGCACATCGGGACGCGGCGCAAGGGTTTGGCCTGAGTGTCGTCGTGGTCGGGTCTCTGGCTGTGTTCCATGGTCAGGCTGCCATGGCCCAGAATGCCACGGACACGCATTACGGCTTTTATGGCAACCCCGGCCTGCTCGATATGCCCACGGCCGAAGTGGCGCCGGATGGTCAATTGAGCCTGTCGCACAACCGTTTCGGCCCGATGCGGCGCTCGACGCTGACCTTCCAGATCACGCCGAAACTGAGCGGAAGCTTTAGCTATACCGGCACGGACGATCTGACCGATGAGTTTGACATCTATTGGGACCGGACCTTCGATCTGTCCTATCAGATTGTCGATGAGGGCGCGCTTCGCCCCGCCATCGCCGTGGGTCTGCGCGACTTCATTGGTACGGGTCTTTTGAGCAGCGAATATATCGTTGCGACGAAATCCATCGGCGAGCGGCTGAAAGTCACGGGCGGCCTTGGCTGGGGGCGGTTGGCCTCCGAGAACTCCCTTGGCCTGTCTTTCGGCGAGCGCGACGAAACGGTGGTCGAAACCGGCGGCACGTTGAATTCCGGGCAATGGTTCCGTGGCCCTGTGGGCACCTTTGGCGGCTTGAGCTATGCCCTCACCGACAAGCTGACGCTTTTGGCCGAATATTCCTCTGACGCCTATGTCGCAGAGACCGAGCGCGGCATTCTCGACCATGCCTCGCCCTACAACGTCGGGCTGTCCTACGCGATCCATCCGAATATCTCGATGACCATGGCGTATATGTATGGCGACACCTTCGGCTTCGGCATCAGCGGCCATCTCAATCCGAACAACCCGGCCTATGCGGGCGGGATTGAAACCGCGCCGCTGCCGGTCAAACAACGCCCGAGCCGCTCTGCCGATGCCTTGGGCTGGTCGGGGGCCTGGATCGAGGACGGGCGCGATGCGCCGGGCATTCGCAAGGCGCTTGCCGGGGCGATGGCCAAAGAGGGGCTGACGCTTGAGGCGATGTCCTTGACCGCCACCCGGGCTGAGATCGAATTCCGCAACACCCGTTATCCGGCGCATGCTCAGGCGCTTGGGCGTCTGTCACGGATTGCGACGCGGGCCTTCCCGCCGTCGGTCGAAACCTTTGTCTTCACCGAAGTGGTCCAGGGCATGCCGGTGCAATCCACCGTGATCCCGCGCCGGGCCATCGAACAGCTCGAATTCGAACCCGCCGGCGAAATGCTCGCTGTCACGCAGTTTGTAGATCCGCGCGCTTTGCCCTCTGATCCGATGGTGCGTGCCGAAGGCGTCTATCCGGATTTCAACTGGAGTGTGAGCCCCTATCTGAGCGCCACGCTGTTCGATCCGGATAGCCCGATCCGCGCCGATTTGGGTCTGCGGGGCAATCTGTCCTATGAAGTCGCGCCGGGGCTGTCGCTGACCAGCACCGCGTCGCTGAAACTAACGGGCAACGTTGATGACTTGGAGTCCCACAGCGACGACGATGCCCTGCCGCCAGTGCGTTCGAATGCAGCGCAATATTCCAATCAGTTCCAGCTGAATTCTCTGGCCGCCAACTGGTATGCGCATCCGGCGGAGAATGTGTTCACGCGTGTCTCCGTGGGCTATCTTGAGCGGATGTTCGGCGGTGTCGCTGGTGAGGTGCTTTGGAAAAAGCCGGAAAATGCCTATGCCATCGGGGCCGAGGTGGCCTATGTCCAGCAGCGCGATTACGACGACCTGTTCGGCTTTCAGGACTATGACGTGGTGACTGGCCATGTCTCCGGCTATATGGATTTCGGCAACGGTTTCCACGGCCAACTCGATGTCGGTCGCTATCTGGCCGAGGACTGGGGCGCAACGCTGACGCTCGATCGCGAATTCAACAACGGCTGGCGTGTTGGGGCCTATGCGACACTGACCGATGTGCCTTTTGAGGATTTCGGCGAAGGCTCCTTTGACAAGGGCATCCGGATTTCCATGCCGGTGGATTGGTTCATCGGCACCCCGACCGCAGAGACCCGTGACCTCAATCTCAATTCGCTGTCTCGTGATGGCGGCGCGCGGCTCGATCTCTCCGGTCGCCTCTATGACCGCGTGCGCGATGCGGGTCAGGCCGAGGTCGAGGATCGGTGGGGCCGGTTCTGGAGATGAGAGATATGTTGACTGCCGCGCGTTTGCGCAAAGCTGTTTTGGGGCTTCTGCTGGTGTCGGGGATGGCGCTGTCGGCCTGTGGCAACGATGTCGCCACCGACCGCACAAAGGCAACTCTGGATGAGGTGGGCACGCTGATCAAATCGGCCTTTGGCCGGAACGCCTCCGCCACCGGTCCGGGTGATCCGAATGTCATGATCGCCAATGCGCTCAGAGAATTCGAGGGCGCGCCTCTGATGTTCGTGCTGCGCGAAAAGACCGGCGCCTATGGGATGGCCTCGATCTACGGGCAGAATGCTCGTGTGACGACTTGGGTGACGCGCGATGTCGTGAGTATGAGTCTGGATCGGCCGATGCTGACCGCGACGCGGGGCTTTGGCAACGATCTGATGTCTGTCGAAGATGGCGGCGCCGCCGGGCTGATCGCCGCGCGTCAGGCGGGCACTGTTCAGAAGACCTACCGCTTTCTCGACGGGCAGGATCGCACCAGCCGCTTGATCCTGAGCTGTTCCATCGTTCCGGGCGAAACGCAGACGGTGGAGAGCGGGGTGATTTCGACCTCGACGCGTGTCATGCGGGAAACCTGTCGCAAAGACGCGTTCAAATTCACCAACACCTACTGGATCGACGCGCAGGGCCGTATGGTTCAATCCGTGCAATGGGCCGGTGTCGAGAATGGCCAGCTTGTGTTGCGCCGGGTGAGATGGTGAACGGGACTTCAAAATGAAAACGGCGGCTGATGAGCCGCCGTTTTAAGACATCAGTATGTCAGCCAAGGCTTAGTTTTGCTGCTGGTTGCCGCCGTTGTTGCCACCAGAGGAACTGGTGCCATCAGAGGAACCGGAATCGAGCGCCAGAGCGATCGCAGCCGCGCCGAGCAGAAGCAGGAGCGCGTTGCCGCCCATGGAACCAGCAGAGGAGCTGGAGCCGTCTTGAACAAGGACGGGGGCGTCGATCATCGGCTCTTCATAGCCGCCAGCGAAAGAGGCAGAAGCGGTCGCAAGAGCGAGCGCAGAAGCGAGGACAACTTTTTTCATCTTTAAGTATCTCCATTACGACGATGGACTCGACCTTTCTGGCCAAGTTCACACTCAATCTCGCATATGTGTTTCGGGCTGAAAACCTTTTAAGTTGTATGGGGGGCAATGGCGCAGGGGGTTTTCGATGAAACGTGGCTATTTGGCGTCACATACTGAAGTGTGCAGTCGGTTTCGGCATTTTTTTGCTTATAATGTATGGAAAGATAAGGAATTTTTTCCTCGAAGGCGGGCGCGCACAACACATTCGATGAAGATTCTCCCCCTAAATCAGATGAAAGGGCCCATCGCGTTTCGTGTCTTTCGTCAGCCCCGAGCTTTTAGATTTCTGTCATCGCTTGTCGAAATCGTGCCGCAGGCTTAGATCGATAGAGGTGGTGCGGATCACGAAACTGTGGGCCGCAATATGTGTAAGCGATAAAGAAAACGATAAGGGCGCGCTGTGGTGATCACCTATCTCAAGGGGTTTTCGAAGAAAAAAGACAGCTTCATGTCCTCCGTGGCGCAGCTCGACGGGGGCGCCCGTGTGCTTTGGACGATCCCTTGGTCTTCGCGTGATTTTCCGGAAACATTGGAACGTGTCGAACGCGCGCTGACCGTGGCCAAAAGACAGCCCAAAGGTGCTATGGGACGCGGTCTCAAGCGATTGCTTCTAAGGCTGCAATACAACGGAGCGCGCCGCTATTTCCTGCGTCACCCGGACACGATTGCGATGTGCTGGAACGGTGTCACCGGCTCGCGGCGGCTGTTCATGGAGGGCGCGCGCGATGCGGGCGTGCCGACACTTTTCGCCGAACTGGCGCCCTTTCCGGGCCGGATGCAGTTGGACCACACGGGCGTCAACGCGCTTGGCTCTCTGCCGCGCGATCCACGGTTCTACGCCGCCTGGGCCGCCGGACGCGCGGATCGGCAGGGCGAGGGCTGGCGGGCGTTGGGTGACACGCTGACGGCGCGGGCCTCAAGGCGCTCTGACGTGGGGCAAAAATCCGGTGCGGATTTGGCGCAGGAGAATTTCATCTTCGTGCCGCTGCAAGTGCCCAATGACAGCCAGATCACCCTGTTTTCCGGCTGGGTGCGCTCGGTCGAAAACATGATCGACATGCTGGCTCTGGCGGCGCCCTCTCTGCCCGAGGGCTGGCACATTCGGATCAAGGAACACCCCTCCGCCAAGATTTCTCTGGCCGATGCGCTTACCCGCGCCGTCGAGACCTCTGTCCATCGCATCCGCATCGACAATGACACCGACACCTTTGATCAGGTCCGCGCCAGCCGCGCCGTTCTGACCATCAATTCCTCGGTCGGGCTGCAGGCATTTTTCTACGACAAGCCTGTGATCACTCTGGGCGAGGCCTTCTTTGCCCAGTCGGGGCTCGTGCATGTGGTGGAGGGCATCGACGCGCTGCAAGACACCCTGTCAGAGGCAGAATCGCTCAACTTTGACCCTGCCTTGCGCGCGGCTTTCATGAATTATCTTGATGAGGTGCATTTCCCGAAAGTGTCGATCGGCGAGGATGGCCGTGTCACGGTCGATGAAACTGCCGCAAAGGCGTGCATTCACGCCGCGCGTCAGGCGATCTCACATTAAACGCTTTTCTCCAAAGCCCCTTTCTAGTAAGGGTCCGCGCCAGTCACCCTAAGACTGATGAGGAGACCCAAATGGGCTATAAAGTCGTCGTCGTGGGCGCCACGGGCAATGTGGGCCGCGAAATGCTGAACATCCTCGCTGAACGCGAGTTTCCTGTTGATGAGATCGCCGCACTCGCGTCGCGCAAATCTCTCGGCACCGAAGTGAGCTTTGGCGACAAGACCCTGACCACCAAGGATCTCGATACCTTCGATTTCGCAGGTTGGGACATGGCTCTCTTTGCGGTCGGCTCCGACGCCACGAAAACCTACGCCCCGAAAGCGGCGGCGGCAGGCTGTGTCGTGATCGACAACTCGTCTTTGTATCGCTACGATCCGGAAATCCCGCTGATCGTGCCGGAAGTGAACCCGGACGCGATCGAGATGTATTCCAACAAAAACATCATCGCGAACCCGAACTGTTCCACCGCGCAGATGGTTGTGGCGCTGAAGCCGCTGCATGACCGTGCGAAAATCAAACGCGTCGTCGTCTCTACCTACCAGTCCGTGTCGGGCGCGGGCAAAGAAGGCATCGACGAGCTTTGGGACCAGACCAAGGGCATGTATGTCCCGGGTCAGGAAGTGGCTCCGTCGAAATTCACCAAACAGATCGCCTTCAACGTGATCCCGCATATCGACGTCTTCATGGACTCGGGCGACACGAAAGAAGAGTGGAAGATGATCGCCGAGACGAAGAAGATCGTCGACTCCTCGATCAAGGTCACCGCGACCTGCGTCCGCGTGCCGGTTTTTGTCGGTCACTCCGAGTCGATCAACATCGAATTCGAAGAGTTCCTCGATGAGGACGAAGCCCGCGAAATCCTGCGCACCGCGCCGGGCATTCTCGTGGTCGACAAGCGTGAAAACGGCGGTTACGTGACCCCGGTCGAATGCGTCGGCGACTTCGCGACCTTCATTTCCCGCATCCGTCAGGACGTCACCATCGAGAACGGTCTGAACCTCTGGTGTGTCTCCGACAACCTGCGCAAAGGTGCGGCTCTGAACGCGGTGCAGATCGCGGAACTGCTGGGCCGTCGGGTGCTCAAAAAGGGCTGAGACGCTCAAACAAGCTTACGAAACTCTTAACGAAAGGGCGCTTGCGGGCGCCCTTTTTTGTTGGACGATTCGCCTTTATCGGGCCATGTCGCGGCGAACTGGCCGCTTTGCTGCCGCATTTGCCCAAAAGGGCAGGTCGCAAGAGCCGCGAAACCACGCGAAAAACTTTGATTTTTAAACGTGCAATATCCTGAAATTTAGGGAAATTCCGCGGCCCCCTCAGGGCGCGAGACGGCATTAACTTTAAACTTTATTCATCCGCGCGGCGCAACTGTGGCGCTGCTATGTTTACTCTCGGCCTGACAGCAGAGCCATGCAACGAAGGGGTAGGGTGATGTTTCGAGTGAAAATCGATCTCGGCGCGATGCGTCATCACGACATCAAAACAACGGACGTGGGGGCATCCGAGCGCTCAGCCGACCGTCTGGGGGATTGGGCAGAGGAATTGGCCAAACCCGCGCCACAGCTCACCCGTGAGGATCTGTGCAAGACCTTCCATGAGAAGTTTCAGGACGGCTACCGCCCCGAAACCAAGACTGTGGCCTGACCAGAGGCCGGGGGATCGGCGAGGTTTCGCCGCAGGGGAAGTCAGGGGCAGCCGGGGCCCGAATTCCCCTTGCGCAGGTCGGCCCCGCATTGGACCTTTCCTCCGACCTTTAAGGAGGAAATCATGTTCCCGAATTTTACCACGCGCTCCATTCTGACCCTCACCTGTCTCGCAGGGAGCGCCTTGATCACGCTGCCCGCCTATGCGGAGCGCTTTGAGGCGCGCAGCCTTGTGACCGAGGCGACGCTCTATCCCGCAGGTGCGATGATCACGCGCGATGCGACCGTCTCTCTGCCCGAAGGTCAGCACGAAATCGTCTTTGCCGACATTCCGACCCGTCATTCCTACGAGGAGATTGCGCGGAACATGCAGATCCGTGTCGAAGGGGGCGAGCTTGGCCCAGTGGCTTACGGCCTCGAAGACATCTCCAAGGCGCTGCTCATTCGGTCAGAGGCGGAGAAAGCCGCCTTGGCGCGTGTCGAGAAGCTGGAGGGTGAGATCGACGACCGGCGCGCACAGATTGCGCAGATCGGGTTCGAGGCCGAGGCCGCCAAGGACACGCTCGCTTATCTCGCACGGCTGTCTGACGGAAGCGATGCGGAGCAAAGCGCGGCCACCGCGCGGATGATCCGCGAAGAATCCCTTGCCGCCCGCCTTGCGCAGCAGGACGCGGAGCGTCGCGCCAAGGCCGCAGAAGAGGCCATGGAGGACCTTGAGACAGAGCTGGCGGAGGCCACGAAGGCGCTCGAGCTTTTGGTGCCTTCCGATGAAAACCGCATCTCCATCACCCTGCCGGTGACCATGGAGCAGGCCGGCGATGTCGAGATCAGCTTTACCTACATGTCCAATGAGGCCGCCTGGCAGCCGCGGTACGCTGCACGCCTGAACACGGAGGACAGCACCCTGTCGCTCACGCGTTCGGTCGTCGCCATGCAAGACACCGGCGAGCCTTGGACCGATGTCGCGCTGACCTTTGCCACGGACGATCCGACCCGCCGCAGTTTCCCGAGTGAGGTCTATCCGCTGATCCGCCGTGTCTATGACCCGCGCCCGGTCGAGCCGCTGATGCGGAATATGGCGGATACGGCGATGGTGGAGGGCTATGCCGAGCCGGTGATGGAATCGCCCGCGATGGTGCAGAAGATGAACACCACCCTTTCCGGCCTCAGCCAGACCTATAGCTACCCGACGCCTGCGACGCTCTATTCGGGCGAGGATGCGGTGGAATTCGCTCTGTCCACCGCCGATCTGTCGCCGGAGATTTTCGTGCGCGCCGTGCCGCTGCATGAGGAGGTCGGCTATCTCATGACGCGCTTCACCAATGAGACCGGCGAGATGCTGGTGCCCGGTCCGGTGCAGTTGATCCGCGACGGGGTGAGCATTGGCGAAGCGGCCTTCGATACGTTGGTCGATGGCGCCGAGGCGGAGCTGTCTTTCGGACCGATGGATGGCGTGACCGTCAAGCGTGTTTTGCTGACCGAGAACGAAGGCGACCGAGGGGTAATTTCGAAATCTAACGAAATGGAGACGGAATGGCGGATCGAGGTCGCGAACTTGACGGCACGGAGCTGGCCAATCGAGGTTGTGGACCGCGTCTCCGTGTCTGTGCAGGACGCGTTGAAAGTGGACTGGTCGGCGTCTCCCGAGCCGGATGTTGAGGACATGGATGACCAGCGTGGCGTGCTCGCGTGGCATTTCGACCTTGAGGCGGGCGATAGCCAAGAGATCAGCCTGAGCGAAAACCTGCGCTGGCCGGAAGGCAAGATGCTGCAATGAGCGCGGCCATCTGTCTGCTGTGATGTACACTTTATGCGGGAGTCCGGATCGCATCCGGGCCCCCGCGATTCGGAAATTTTAAGGCCATGTTAAGCCTGTCACAAAGCTGCCGCAGGAGGGTCAGATCACCGTCACGGGTCTCAAGACAAGTTAACCAAAATTTAAACGATGAAGAGAATTTTAACTTTTGAAATCCGCCTCTTAACGGGGCGTTATCTCTTTGACTCTTAAGACATATTGTTTGTGCATCTGCGGGAAAAATCGCAAATGTCTCAAATTGTTTCCATGCTCCATTTCCGCCAATCGACCGCCCGTGTTCCCATGATCTCAAGGGTTCCGGGGGTTTGGAACGATGCGCGACGAAAGGACGGAAACATGATCAAGCTAATGAGAACCGCAGGTCAACCTGTCGAGGCCAAAGGTGGGCTCCTTTTCAACTGGGACGTGCCGGCCGCCGATGCCGCAGGCCGCCCGGCCAACCACAATCTGACCCGCGAAGCACGGCGTTCGAACGTCATCTTGCTCGGCGGTTACCATTCCGAACCGGATTATCGCCCAGACCTTGGCGCGCGCGTGTCGCACCTCGCCCAAGCCGCCTGAGCGCGATCATAACGACATTTGAAAGGACAAACTCATGACCGACTATCTCGCAAAAGCCCGCCAAGGCCGCATCATCGCGCTGAACCTGCATCAAAGCGGGGCCGTGATGTTCTTTCCCGAAGAGCTGGATGACCCCGTCGCAACGGCCCGGCCCAGCAGCCATCACATCATCACGCAGGTGAGCAAACCGATGTTCGTGCGCTCGGCCTCTGTCACCTCCGGCGCCATGATCGATGCACCGCGCATGGAAGATGTCGCCAATACGCCGCTCATTCTGACCGAAGAGCACGCCGTGTCGGCAGAGGACGCCGTTGAAAACGTCCTGCGCCTGGTTGCTTAAAGATCGTCTGACGTCCTCAGACCGGTAGGTCAAACGGGCAAGAACGACTTCGTTTCGGGATCGTACTGATGCAAATCACCCTCGCCAATATCCGTCCAGAGCCCGTGAAGGGTGAGATCGCCCTTCTCGACGGCCTCGCGGACAAAGGGGAAGGACATCAGGTTTTCGAGCGAGACGAGAATGGATTCTTTCTCGAGGGCGCGTTTGCGCTGATCTTCCGGAATTTGCAGGACGCGTTCGTAACCTGGGCGGAGGATGTCCATCCAGCGACCGACAAAGGAGGACTTTTCCTCAAGCTCCGGCGCATTGCCTGAACACATGTCGTAACAGCCCTGCACACCGCCACAGTTGGAGTGCCCGAGCACGACGATATGAGCGACCTTCAGTGCGGTGACGGCATATTCCACCGCCGCGGATGTCCCGTGGTGGTCGCCGTCGTCCGTGAAGGGCGGCACGAGGTTGGCGATATTGCGGTGAATGAAGAATTCGCCCTGATCCGCGCCGAAAATGGATGTCACATGAACACGCGAGTCGCAGCAGGAAATGATGAACGCCCGGGGACGCTGTCCCTCATCGGCCAAACGACGATACCAGGACTTGTTTTCGGAAAACGTGGTGGCTTTCCAACCTTGATAGCGTTGCACCATATAGTTCGGGAGAGGTTTTGCGTATTTCATCGCTGCGGAACTCACTTTGTGGAGGTCAGGGATAATCGCGGCGAATGTAATGAGAGTTTTCGAGGAATTCGAGTGAAAAACCTATTCCGATTAAACCTTTTCTTGAGGCTGATCGGTCAAAGTCGACACATAGCGCGTGGGGCGCATGAAAAATTGGGGTATTGATATGGTGGTGGCAAGGTTGCGACCTGATGGGTCTGTGAAGGTTGATCGAGACCGTTTGGATCAGCTTTATGATCAGCTTGGGACGTCCGGCGCGGACGGCGTTGTGTCCCGAGCGATGGAGGAGCTGGCGGTTCGGCTGTCCAAAGTCGAAAGCAGCTATAAGAAAGGTGATTTCGAAGAGATGCAGCGGGCTGCACGGTCGATGATCGCCATTTCGGAACAGATCGGCATGGTCACCTTTGCGAAGGTGGCCGAGGATGTGAAAACGCTCGCACTGGCGGAGGACAGCACGGCTTTGGCGGCCTGTGTTGCGCGTCTCATGCGGATCGGGGAAAACTCCCTTTTGGCGGTTTGGGACCTTCAGGGCGCCTCGCTTTAAGGTCGATCAAAAAGAATTGGTTCACGTGGCGCCAAAAGGTGCTGTGAACCAGCTTGCAGGTGGCATCGGATGGGCTAATCTTGGGGCAATCCTCAAGAAAGGCCCTATTCGATGCCACTTTCCTTTGCCGTCTCCGGCAGTGCTTCTCTTCCGCTCCATCTGATCACGCCCGACCAGCTCGACGACACGCTGGCCGGTCTCGACCCGGCGCAGGCCGATTGGATCAGGGCGCAGGGATTTACCGCCTCTTCGGGAAGTGTTTGCACTTATCCGGGCGCATCGGGCATTGCGGGCGCTGTGGCGGGGCTTGGCTCTGACCAGGATCGTTTGCGCGGGCGGTTCGCTTTGGGAGCTGTGCGAAAATCTCTGCCCAAAGGCGTCTATCACCTGGAAACGACCCTCACGGGGGCGGCGCTGGAGGAACAGCTTCTTGGCTGGCTCTTTGCGGGCTATGTCTTTGATAAATATGCCAAGAAATCTGCACCCGATGCTGAGCTCGTAGCTCCCGAAGGGGCCGATGTCGCGCGGCTCGAGGCCATAGCCGCGGGCGAAGCCCTCACTCGCGATCTGATCAACACGCCCGCCAACGATATGGGGCCTGCGGAGCTGGAAGCTGCCGCTGTCACACTGGCAAAAGACCATGCGGCGGAGATGTCCGTCATCACCGGCGCCGATCTTTTGGCGCAGAATTTCCCCATGATTCACGCGGTGGGCCGCGCCTCGCCGCGCGCGCCGCGGTTGATCGACATGCGCTGGGGCACGTCTGGCCCGGTGCTGACGCTCGTAGGCAAAGGCGTGTGTTTCGACACGGGCGGGCTGAACCTCAAACCGGGCGCCTCCATGGGTCTGATGAAAAAGGACATGGGCGGTGCAGCCACGGTTCTGGGGCTGGCGAAAATGATCATGGCGCTGGAGCTGCCGCTGCAACTGCGCGTGCTGATCCCGGCGGTGGAAAATGCCGTCGATGGCTCCGCCTTCCGCCCGCAAGACATCCTGACCTCACGCAAAGGCCTGACGGTCGAGATCAACAACACCGATGCTGAAGGGCGATTGGTGCTGGCCGATGCTCTGGCGCTGGCCGATGAAAGCCCGAGCGATCTGGTGATCTCCATGGCGACGTTGACGGGCGCGGCGCGGGTGGCGCTTGGCCCCGATATTCCGCCGTTTTTTGCAACCGACGACACGGACGCCAAGGTGCTCTCACGGGCCGCGATGACGGTGGCCGATCCGGTCTGGCAATTGCCCTATTGGGACCCCTATGAGACGATGATCGAGCCGGGGATTGCCGATCTCGACAATGCGCCCTCGGGCGGTATGGCTGGCGCGATCACCGCCGCCTTGTTCCTGCGCCGCTTTGTGACGGAGACGCCGCGCTACATGCATTTCGACATCTACGGTTGGAACCCCTCCGCCAAACCGGCGCGATCAAAAGGCGGCGTAGGGCAGGGGGCACGCGCCATTCTTGCGGCGCTTCCGGAGCTGTTGAAGCTATGAGTGACCGTCGCCTGACCCCCGCCAACACGCGTGTGGCCCTGGATGGATTTGCCCATGCGGGGCAGACTGTCGTGACGCCTGAACGTGCGACGATTTCCTCCCCTCTCGCAGATTTGCGCGCCAGTCCCGCAGGCAAACGCGACCGGCAATTGCTTTGGGGAGAGGCCTTCGATGTGCTGGAGCGACACGAGGGCTGGGCCTTTGGTGTCGCGACGCGGGATGGCTATGTCGGCTATGTTGAGGAGAGCATGCTTGGCCCGGATCAGACGGCAACGCATCTGATTTCGGTGCGTGCGACGCATCTCTACCCGACCGATTCGTTCAAAGCCGAAGAGCGCACCAGCCTGTCGTTTGGCGCCCGCATTCGGGTCGTTGATGAGCGCCACAAATTCATGGAAGTCGCCTATGGAGACGGTACGGAGACAGCTTTCGTCCCCAAACCCCATATCCGCCCCATCGAGCGGCCTTTCACCGACCCGGTGACCATCGCGCAGCTGTTCTTTGGCACGCCCTATCTTTGGGGTGGAAATTCTGCGTTCGGGATTGATTGTTCGGGGCTGGTGCAGGCGGGGCTTTTGGCCTGTGGCATTGCCTGTCCGGGCGACAGTGATCTGCAGCAAAGCCTCGGGGGCGAGGCCTCAGGCGGTTATCAGCGTGGTGATCTTTTGTTCTGGAAAGGCCATGTGGCGCTTTGTGTGGACCACGAGGTTCTGATCCACGCCAACGCGCATCATATGGCGGTGGCTTACGAGCCGATTGCGCGCGCAATTGCCCGAATTGCGGCACAGGGCGATGGGGGCGTGACGGCACATCGCAGGCTTTGAAACCGGCTCTAGTCGACCGGGCGAATGAGTTTCCGGTCGAAGACCCGCAACACGGTGCGCAAATCCGCGCCGCGCTTGAGGATCTGCCCATCCATGCCGATCACAGCGTACATCCCCTGTTTGCCACGCAGTTTCGGGCGCTTTTCGATGCTGTATAAAGGATGTTCGGCAGTGCGGCGAAACACGGCGAACACGGCGACGTCTTTAAGAAAGGACATGCCGTAATCGCGCCATTCGCCAGCGGCCACCATGCGTCCATAAATGCCCATGATCGCGCCAAGCTCGTGGCGGTCGAAAACGACCTTTTCAGGGGCTTGGGGGCTGTGCGGTTGGCCCGGAAAGGGCGTCGGCGTTTGTATGGTCATGTCTTAAGAGTGGGGCCAATCGTGCGGTAAATCAAGAAAACTCCACCACATCGTGAATGTCGCCTTATTTCAGGCACAAAATGGCCCATGTTTTTTCTTTCTTGGTTCCTCATTTGGCCCGGATCAACAGGCAAAACAGATGTCAGAGCGAGAACGCTTTGCCCCGGTGTCGCGGTTTAACAGCCCCCACCCAGTTCGCGGCGCCGGGGATCTCGCTCTAAACCAACTTGTAAGGCCGAGACAGAATCACTGTCTCGGCTTTTCCTTTGTCTGAAATATGTCGGCGTGATCTTAGCCGCACCACGTGCGGACAATGCGACCGTCGGGACCGATTTCAATGTTGGTCCTGTCGGGGCGATAATCCTGTGTCATGGCCATGCCGGGGCGGAGCACCCGGACGGGGTCAGGGATGTCGAGTGTCTCGAGAGCCTCGGGCAATTCCCCGACCAGCGGCGTCACCAAATCCATGGCGCAGCTCAGGTCGCTGGGTTTCGGCAGGGCGGGGTCACGTTCGCCGGCGGCAGGGGCCTCCTCGTTGCAAGCCGTCAGGGCGCAAAGAGAGAGAGCGAGAAGTCGCAGAGGAGTCTTGATCATGATCGGGTTCCATATCGGGCCAGAAATAGAGCAACGGCGCTGTCGATGATCCTGCCCCGTTCCGCCTCGTCCACGTCGGTGCGACCTTGGAAGAGGTGAGCATGAAACAGGTGCACCTTGCACAGTTCGGCGAATTGTTCGGCGGCCAGCTCGGGATCGTCAATGGTGAGAACGCCTTGGGCGCACCAACTGGCAAGATATTGCGACAATCTCTCTTTCAGCAGACCCGGCCCGCTGTCGTAGAATTTCTGGCCGATCTCGGGAAAACGCGCGCTTTCGGCGACGGCGATGCGAAACACGGCGATGCCGATGTCCGACAAAACGAAATCGAGAATTTTGCGCCCGGCGGACGGCAGAACGATTTCTGGCGGATCGGTGACATCCAGCCGTTCTTCGTGGGCGTCGGCTTGTCGTCTGGTTTCCAGCGCTGCGATTTCCAGAAACAACACGCGTTTGTCGGGGAAATAGCTATAGAGCGTTGCTTTCGACACGCCCGCCTCGCGCGCGATGTCATCGACCGAGGCGCCCTCATAACCATCGCGTAGAAACACGGTGCGGGCCCCTTCGATGACCTGATCGAATTTGCGTCCTTTTTTGAGTATAAGGCTGCTGTGTGCCATAATTTGCTCTCTCTATGGCGCAATCTTAGTGCGTTCGTCCTGATCATAGCCAGTGAAAAGGCCATAAAAAAGGCAGACCTACGTTTATAGGCCCGCCCAGTGCTCGACAGGGATGTCGATATCGACCGCGAGGGTCTTTGCTGAAAGTAAACTGATCAGTTTAGTTGTGCAAGTGCAGAATTTCGCGTTTGTTGGACGCAATTGCAGTTGCAGAAGACGCAAGGGATGTCTAATTTAGAACCATTCTAAATCGGAGGCACTCATGTTCCCGGCCATCGCCAATCGAAAACGCTTCTCGGACCTCAGCGAGCAGGAAATCATCGCGTTGGCGATTTCCTCGGAGGAAGACGACGCGCGCATTTACCGCCAATATGCCGAGCACCTGCGCACGGACTTCCCGGACAGCGCCAAGATTTTCGACGGCATGGCCGAAGAGGAAGACGGGCATCGGGAGGCACTCATCTCCCTACACAAACGCCGGTTCGGAGATGTGATCCCGCTTATTCGCCGCGAACATGTCGCGGGCTATTACACGCGGAACCCCGTCTGGCTGATCGGCAACCTTGGCCTTGAGCGTATCCGCGAAGAGGCCCATGCGATGGAGCAGGGCGCCGAGGCCTTTTACCGCAAAGCGGCGGAGCGCACACAGGACGCCGACACGCGCGCGCTCCTCGGTCGGTTGGCGGCGGCGGAGGCCGGGCATGACCGGCGCGCTGGCGAGTTGGAGGACGAACACCTCACCGATGAGACCCGCAGCGAAGAGGAAAAGACTGCGCATCGTCAATTCGTTCTGACCTGGGTGCAACCGGGTCTTGCGGGGCTGATGGATGGCTCGGTGTCTACCCTCGCGCCGATCTTTGCAACGGCGTTTGCGACGCAGGACACGCACACAACCTTCCTCGTGGGCTTGGCCGCCTCCGTGGGTGCCGGGATTTCCATGGGCTTCACAGAGGCCGCCTCGGACGATGGCGAGCTGTCGGGCCGTGGCTCGCCGATGAAACGCGGCATTGCCTCTGGCGTGATGACGACTTTGGGGGGCTTGGGGCACGCGCTGCCCTATCTGATCCCGCATTTCTGGACCGCGACCTTCATCGCCATGGCGGTGGTTTTCATTGAGCTGTGGTCGATTGCCTGGATTCAAAAGAAATACATGAACACGCCCTTCATGCGTGCGGCATTTCAGGTTGTGTTCGGCGGCGCACTGGTGTTCGCTGCGGGGGTGCTCATTGGCGGAGGCTGATTGAGTATTTTTGCCAAGAAAAAGCCAGCCAAAGACGGACCCCGTGACCAAGATTTATGTCGATGCCGATGCCTGCCCCGTGAAAGCCGAGGTGGAGAAAGTCGCCACGCGGCATCAAATCCAATGTCTGTTCGTCTGTAACGGCGGGCTGCGTCCGTCACAAAATCCCTATGTCGAGATGATCTTTGTGCCCGATGGGCCGGACATTGCCGACATGTGGATCGCGGAACGGGCGGGGCGCGGCGATGTGGTTGTCACCGGCGACATTCCTCTGGCCGCGAAAACGGTTGAGGCCGGGGCGCGGACGCTCAAACACGATGGCGAGGCGTTCACGCCGTCCAACATTGGCCATGCTTTGGCGACGCGGGATTTGATGTATGACCTGCGCGCGGCGGACCCGTTTCGCCAAGGCGGCGGCAAGCCGTTCTCGAAGGCGGATCGTTCGCGTTTTCTCGACGCTTTGGAGCGCGCTGTGCAGGGCGCCAAAAGGGATGCGACATGACCATAGAGGCGGTGATTTTCGACATCGGCAACGTGTTGATCGAATGGCAGCCGGAGCGGCATTACGATGCGGTGATCGGCGAAGCGCGGCGTAAGGCGATGTTCGAGACGGTCGATCTTCATGCGATGAACGATCTTGTCGATCAGGGCCATGACTTCCGCAAAACAGTCGAGGCCTGTGCCGCGCAATATCCTGACTTCAAAGACGAAATCCTGATGTGGTATTTCGACTGGATCAAAATGGCGACGCCTGCGATCCCCGCCTCAGTCAAGATTCTGCGGGCTTTGCGTGCCAAGGGCGTACCGGTGTTTGCCCTGACAAATTTCGGCATCGAAAGTTTTGAATTCGCTGAAACGCAGTACCCGTTCCTGACGGACTTCGACCGGCGCTATGTCTCTGGCCGGATGGGCTGTGTTAAACCGCATTCCATGATCTATGAGATGGTCGAGGCCGATTGTAAAATCGCGCCGGAGCGCCTGTTGTTCACGGACGATCGGCAGGACAACATCGACATGGCCGCCTCGCGCGGATGGCAAACGCATCTGTTCGAGGGGCCGGAGGGCTGGGCCGAACGGCTGATCTCTGAGGGGCTTTTGACGGCGGAAGACTTAGCTTAACGCGCGCTCTGCACGTTGGCCCAAGGGGATTTCCTTGACCGGCAAATGCACGATGGCAGAGAACGCTCCGATGCCGACCCCGACCCACCAGACCATGGTATAGTCGCCGTAGAGATCGTATAGCCGCCCGCCGAGCCACACGCCCAAAAATGCGCCCAACTGGTGGGAAAAGAACACGATCCCGTAGAGCGTACCCATGTAGCGCAACCCGTAGATATGCGCGACGAGTCCCGAGGTCAGCGGCACTGTGGCGAGCCACAAGGCGCCCATGACGACGGAGAAAATCAGCACCGATGTGGGGGTGATCGGCAGGGCGATAAATGCTGCGGCGGCCAGAGTGCGGCCGAGGTAAATCCCCGCGAGCAGGTATTTCTTGGAAAACCGATTGCCGAGCCAACCCGCCAAAAGCGTACCACCGATATTCGCCAGCCCAATGAGCGAAATCGAGATCGCCCCCAGAGCAGAGGTCGTCGACACGCCCAGAGAGGCCAAAGTGCCCGAAGGATCAATCGCGCCGCACATCTCGGTCACCAGCGCCGGGAAATGCGCGGTGATGAAGGCGAGCTGATAGCCGCAGGAGAAGAAGCCCAAGAAAATCAGCGTGTAGGTCGGGTCACGAAAGGCCTTGCCCAGAATGGCGCCCAGGCTTTCTTCCAGCTCGGCTTTGCTGGCGATATCCGGGCTGCGCATCATCGGCAGGACGGCGAGAGACGCCAGAACGGAGGCGGCGAAGAGCAGGAACACATTCTGCCAAGACATGAAGCTCAACAGCCACTCGGCCAGAGGCGCACCAAACACCTGACCGGCGGACCCGGCGGCGGTGGCGATGGCCAAAGACATCGAGCGGTTTTCATCGGAGGACGCCCGGCCCACGACGGCCAAAATCACGCCAAAACCGGTGCCCGCGATGCCGAAGCCCACGAGGGTTTCGTAGAATTGATGCGCCTGTGGGGAGACCGCCATAGACGACAAAACAAGCCCTGTGGCATAGGTCACAGCGCCCAGAATGATCGCCTTGCGATCCCCGATGCGCTCGGCCAAAGCACCGAAAATCGGCTGGCCGATGCCCCAAAACAGGTTCTGGATCGCAATCGCCAGAGAGAACTCGGCGCGGGGCCAGTTGAACTCTGTTGCAATCGGGATCTGAAACACGCCGAAAGACGCGCGGATCGCAAAGCTGATGACGATGACGACACAGCCGGCGATAAGGACGGGCGTGATGAGGGGCGTGCGTGTTTGGGACATCTTGGTCTCCTTTGCCACAGGTTTCGGCAAATTTGCGCTTGGCGTCAATCGAATGATCGAGATGGTGCGCATCATCTTTCCTTATGCGTTGGGGCGCAGTAGGAACGGGGCATGACAACGCTGATGGACATTTACGCGGCCCGTGTGGCCGAAGGCACGCTGCGCGCCGATCCGGCGCAAGAGGCGGTCTTGCCGCTGTTGGAGCGGGTGCGCTCTGATCTTGCGAACCTGCCGACGAAAAAGGGGCTTTTGTCCTTGATCGGTGGTCGCAAAAAGCCCGAAGCTGCGCGCGGTCTCTACCTTTGGGGCGGGGTCGGGCGTGGCAAATCCATGCTGATGGACCTGTTCTATGAACACTCTCCCGTGCCCGCGCGCCGCGTGCATTTCCATGCCTTCATGCAAGAGGTGCAAGCCGGGATCGAGGCCGCGCGCAAGGCGGGAACCTCGGATGCCATCGCGCCCGTGGTCGATAAAATTTCGCATGAGATCAAACTCTTGTGCTTTGATGAGATGCAGATCACGGACATCGCCGATGCGATGATCGTGGGGCGGCTGTTCGAGGGGCTGTTTGCCAATGGCGTGACCGTCGTGACCACCTCGAACCGGGTGCCGGACGATCTCTATAAGGACGGGCTGAACCGACAGCTTTTCCTGCCCTTCATCGAGATTTTGAAACAAAAACTCGAGGTGCATCACCTGCACTCGCCGGTGGATTATCGACAGGGGCGCCTGACGGGGACGCCGGTGTATTTCCACCCGGTGACGGGCGATGTGCGTGCGACGATTGATGATATTTGGAACGACCTGACCGGCGGTGCGACGGAGAGCCTGACGCTGAAGGTCAAAGGCCGCGATGTGATCCTGCCGAAGTTTCACAACGGTATCGCGCGGGCGACATTCTGGGATCTTTGCGGCCAGATGTTCGGGCCGGGGGACTATCTGGTGATCGCCGATGCGGTCAAACTTTTGATCCTCGAGGACATCCCGCGTCTGACCCGGGGCAATTTCAACGAGGCGAAGCGGTTCGTCACGCTGATTGACGCGCTTTATGAGGCCAAGGTCCGCACGGTTTGCACCGCCGTCGATGAGCCGGAGCGGCTCTATATCGAAGGCGCAGGGGCGTTTGAGTTTGAACGCACAGCGTCGCGCCTTCGGGAGATGCAAGACAAGGATTGGGGGGAGGAGAGTAAGTCCTAAGACTTACTTCTCTGCCAAAATCTCCCGCACGCGCGGTGCGACCTCTTCGCCGTAGAGACGGATCGTGTCCATGATTGCGTCATGGCTCACGGGACCGGCGGAATATTTCAGGTCGAACCGATCCAGCCCCAGCACCGACACGGTGGCGGCGATTTTCTGGGCGACCGTCTCAGGCGAGCCGACAAAAAGCGCGCCGTGATCCACCTCATGCTCAAAGGCCTCGCGCGTCAGCGGCGGCCAACCGCGGCTCGCGCCGATGCGTTGATGCATGATCCGGTAGCCGTCGAAATAGCGATCGCGGGCCTCGGTGTCCGTCTTGGCGATATGCCCCGGCGAATGCGCCCCCAGCGGCAGCATCGGCGCGTCCATCTGTTTGCGCACGTCGCGATAAAGATCGGCAAAGGGTTTGAACCGCGCGGGGCTTCCGCCGATGATCGCGAGCGTCATGGAGACATCGTTGGCCGCCGCGCGCACCACCGATTGCGGGGTGCCGCCGACGCCGAGCCAAACGGGGATCGGGCGTTCGGGGCGGGGATAGACGGTTTGTTGTTTCAACGCGGTGCGATGACGCCCGGACCAGCTGACTTTGTCTTGCGTGGTCAACAGCTTGAATAGCTCGAATTTCTCTTCAAATAGCATTTCGTAATCCGAGAGATCAAAGCCGAAGAGCGGGAAGCTTTCGGTGAAAGACCCGCGCCCCAGTGTGATCTCCGCGCGCCCGTTTGAAATCGCTTGCAGGGTCGAAAAGCGCTGAAACACCCGGATCGGATCGTCGGAGGACAGGACCGTGACGGCGGAGGTCAGTTTGACCTTAGAGGTCTGCGCGGCGATGGCGGCGAGCACCGGTTCGATGGCGGAGACGGCAAAATCCGGGCGGTGGTGTTCGCCAAGACCGAACACATCAAGGCCGACCTGATCGGTCAAAACGCCTTCCGCGATGACATTGCGGATGACCTGACCCTGCGGCAAATCATTGCCGTTTTCGTCCCATGTGACGTCGCCAAACGTGTCTACGCCGAATTCCAAAGCCATGTTCTGTCTCCTTGCAGTTGAAAACAGAGATATGGTGTGCACGCCCGAACGCAAACACGCGCGGGCGCACAGAGACTGTTCGAGAGACTGTTAGCCGTTGCTTTGCAACACATGCCCCGCGAGGTAGAGCGATCCGCAAATCAGGATGCGCGCCTCTGGATGGTCCGCGACGATGCCTTGGATCGCGGAGAGCACACTGTCGGCTTCCAAAGTGTCAAAGCCTTCGGCGCGGGCGAATTCGGCGGTCTCATGCGCCGACAGCGTGGCCTGCGAATCCGGGATCGAGACGGCGATCAGCTGTTCCGTGTGGCCCTTGAGTGCGCGCAGATAGCCACCGACGTCTTTCGTGCTGAGCATGCCGCAGATCATATAGGTCGGGCGTTTGGGCAGGCGCTCCAGTGCTTCGGCCAAGGCGATCCCAGCCGCCGGGTTGTGCCCGCCGTCGAGCCAAAGTTCGGCCTGAGGGGCGGCGTCAATCAGTGGTCCGGTTTTGAGCCGCTGCATCCGCGCGGGCCAAAAGGCGTCGGTGAGGGCGGCCTCAAGCGCGTCGTCACCATAGCCCATATGACGCAGCGCGGCGATGGCGGCGCCTGCGTTGAGGATCTGGTGATGCCCCAAAAGACGCGGCAACGGCAGATCGCGCAATCCGGTTTCGTCCTGGAAAATCAACCGGCCACGCTCTTCCCAGACATGCCATTCCTGACCGTAGCGCAGCAAAGGCGCGCCGAGGCGGGCGGCGGTGGCTTCGATCACGTCCAAGGCCTCGTCGGGCTGCGGACCGACGACGCAGGGCACGCCGCGCTTGATGATCCCGGCTTTCTCGCCCGCGATTGCGGTGAGCGTTTCGCCGAGGAATTGCGTGTGGTCGATGGAAATCGGCGTGATGATCGACAGCTCAGGCGTCTCGATCACATTGGTGGCGTCGAGGCGCCCGCCGAGGCCCACTTCCAACAGGGTATAATCGGCTGGCACCCGCGACATGGCGAGGATGCCGGCCACGGTGGTGATCTCAAAGTACGTGATCGGTTCGCCACCATTGGCGCGCTCGCATTCTTCGAGCACCTCCATCAGGTCAGGCTCGGAAATCAGCTCTCCGGCGAGACGGATGCGCTCATGAAACCGTGCCAGATGCGGCGAGGTATAGGCGTGGACAGTTTTGCCCGCCGCCTCAAGTCCTGCGCGGATCATCGCCTGGGTGGAGCCTTTGCCATTGGTGCCTGCGATATGGATCACGGGCGGCAATTTGCGCTCCGGATGATCCAAAGCGCCCAGAAGGCGCCAGACACGATCAAGGACAAGATCAATGATCTTGGGATGCAGGGACATCAGCCGGTCGAGGATGACGTCGGAATTTTGGGCGGTCACTTTTGCGCGTCCTTGTTTCCGCTCTTGGCGGAGGGCGTTTCAGCTTTGGCCGGTTCCGCAGTCTCTTCCGCTTTCGGCGCAGGCAATTCGCCCGCGACCGCCGGGGGCAGGTTGCCCAGCATCCGCAGAATGGTGACCAGCTCGTCTTTCATCTTCGTGCGATGGGTGACGCGGTCGAGCATGCCGTGATCCAAAAGGTACTCGGCGCGCTGGAAGCCCTCGGGCAGCTTTTCGCGGATCGTCTGTTCGATCACACGGGGCCCCGCGAAACAGATCAGCGCATTGGGTTCGGCAATCTGCACATCGCCCAGCATCGCATAAGAGGCCGTCACACCGCCCGTGGTCGGGTGGGTGAGCACCACGATATAGGGCAGACCCGCCTCCTTGAGCATTTCAATCGCCACAGTGGTGCGCGGCATTTGCATCAGAGAGAGAATCCCCTCCTGCATCCGGGCGCCACCGGCGGCGGAGAACATGATGAAGGGGCGTTTGAGCTCAATCGCGCGCTCGACACCGGCGATGAAGGCGTTGCCGACATACATGCCCATCGAGCCCGCCATGAAGGAGAAATCCTGCGCTGCGGCGACGACCGGCGTGCGACCGATCTCACCCTCGGCGACCAGCATGGCCTCTTTTTCGCCCGTGGATTTCTGCGCCGCTTTCATGCGGTCGGGGTATTTCTTTTGATCGCGGAATTTCAGAGGGTCTTCAATCGGTTCGGGAACCTTGACCTCGGAGAAAATGCCACCATCGAACATCGCCTTGAACCGCGCGCGCGGCGTGATGTGCATGTGATGGTCGCAGTTGGTGCAAACGTTCTGGTTCTCCGCCAATTCGCGGTGGAACAGCATGGTGCCGCACTCCGGGCATTTCGTCCAAAGATTGTCCGGCGTGTCATGTTTCGAGAAGAGCGAATTGATCTTCGGGCGGACGTAGTTCGAGATCCAGTTCATGCGCGGGCCTTTGGACTTTACGTGACGGGGCGTTACTTGTGGCCCCAGATAAGCCTCTTGCCGATGAATTGCAATCAACGCCTGATCGCGAGGCGGGCGATAAGCCAGCTGGTGAGCAGAAGCAGCGCCTGGAACACCATGACCTTTGGATCGGCCAGAAGCACGGAAGGGTCCTCGGTTTGCACGAAGAGCGCGAAGCCCGACATCATGTCCTGTTGCGCCGACAAGAGGATCGGGCCGACGTTGTTGATAAGATGCAGCGCCACGGCGGGGCCGATGGTGCCGGAACGCATCGTCAGATCGCCCGCCAAAAGCCCGAACGCCATGGCCCAGAGCACCGGGAAAAGCGCCGCCACGCCCTCGGCCTGGCCATTCAGATGCAAGAGCCCGAACAGCACGGCGGAGGCCACGAGGCCCAGCGGGTAGGACCCGGTCGCCCCCGCGATCTGGCTTTGCAGATAGCCGCGAAACAAAAGCTCCTCGGCGGTGACCTGCACCATCAGACCCAAAAGCGCGAAGGGCAGCCAAAACAGCCAGATTTGCGGCTCAAGATT
Organism: Celeribacter naphthalenivorans; assembly: GCF_020524585.1. Taxonomy (GTDB): domain Bacteria; phylum Pseudomonadota; class Alphaproteobacteria; order Rhodobacterales; family Rhodobacteraceae; genus Celeribacter; species Celeribacter naphthalenivorans. The sequence goes on along the minus strand of NZ_JAIVLK010000003.1, from coordinate 94,004 downwards.
GGCGACGACCTCCGTGTCGCCATCCCAGGGCAGGAAAAAGATCAGCACGGTAAAGCCGGTGATCCATTTCAGCGTGGTGAAGAACTGCGCCCGCATCAACGCGCCGGGGCCGGTGAGGTCGCGCAGGCTCCGGGCATGCAGCCATTTCGCGATCAGGATCGTTCCAAAGGCCAGCGGCAGGAAGCCGGTAAAGACAGTGAACATCCCGCCGGGCGTGGCGCCAACCGCCAGCCCACGATCGCCGAATTGAAACGGCGCGAGATTGGGGGCGAGCACGCCGATCAGCGCAAAGACCAAAGGCATCAAAATGACGCCTGCCAAAAGACCGCAGAGGATTGCCACACCCGCGCGCCAAAGCTCGGGGCGCCGCATCGCGGAGTCGATGATCGGCGCATAGGGGTGATGTGGGGCAAGAGGAGGGGAGGTGCGATCGGACATGAGGCTCTCGGAAACGGTTTCTTGAGCGATACCACGGGCATGAGGGCAGGGAAAGCGATCCACCAAGCGCGGGAATTCGCCGATTGACACATCTCTGTGACGTCGGGTGGCTTGGAAGCGGGAGACAGCCCCTGTATGCCGTGCCGGAATCGTCTCCCGTGGTGGGGACGGGTGTTGCGTGAAAAGGGACAGGTCCGATGAAAAAGATGGTTTGGGTGATCTTGGCGCCGGTTTTTGCCATGGTCCTGACGGCCTGCACCTTGGAGACGCCCGGCACCGGACCGCGTCCGCCGAGTGCGGTGACCCTGCCGGTTTCCGGCCTGTCTGTCGCGGGGCCTTCTGGTTTTTGCGTCGATAGGGGATCGGTACGGGATGGCCAGAACGGTGGTTTCGTCCTGTTGGGCAGCTGCACGGGCCTCAGCGGCGGCAACAATCCCAGTCTCAAGGGCAAAACCGCGGTTCTGACCCTCTCGATCTCTGCACCTTTGTCGCAAGGCGAAAGTTTCGATGCGCCGAGTGTCGAGGCCTTCTTTGCCTCTGAGGCCGGGCGCAAAGCGCTCTCGCGCAGCGGATCGGCGCGCACGGTGACCCTGATCGAAAGCGATGTCGAAGGCGGGCGGCTTTGGCTTCATGCCCGCGACAGCGCGCCCAATATGCTGGCCGGTCAGGGCGATGAATATTGGCGGGCGCTCTTTGTCCTCAAGGGTCGTTTGGTGACCGTGACGGCGACGCCCTTTGATGAGGCGCCGATGTCGGAGGCGGGTCTGCGCAAGCTCTTGGAACGCTTTGTCTCCGATCTGGAGCGCCGCAACCCCGGAACGCTTTGAAGGGCGGCTTTAAAATACTGTTGCTCAAATGGAACCAAACTCTGGAATCTTCTCGCGTTTGTTGAGTAGAAACCTTTGTCGGACATAGTAAGAGTCAGACAGGCTAAGTGTCTCAAGAGTTTAGCAAAGGTTTTGGAATGCGGCGGCGCCTCAGAAATCTGATTGAAAAACGGTTCAACTCCATCGCGATCCGGCGCTGGGCGCGTCGGGCGACGATGGCGGAGCAGCTCAGCCTGCCCGCACTACGTCGTTTGCGTGGACAGGCGCGGTCGCTGCGGTGGGAGATTGATCGGTTTCTCTTTGTGGCCGACGGACGTCTCGCTTTGCCCCTGATCGGCTCGAACGCGATGCAATTGCCGCTCTACACCGACTGGTCGCACCGCCCCGAGTTGTGGCGCGGCCCGATCATGCCGCAGGGCGCCTCTGCCGTGCCGAACAAGGCGCTGATCGGCTGCGAGGCGACGCTTTATCACGATTGTCAAATCTCCGAACTGACCTATCGCCAGGTCCGTAACACCTCTGAGGAAGACTTGGCGCCCTTTGGCTTGCGTCTTGAGGTTTTCCGTTTTGACGGTTCCTTTCTGTCGCTCTCTATTGAAGTGCCGGATGAGGTCTGTGACGGGCTCTCGCGTCGCCATCTGGTGCGGCTGGACTATGCGGTGGATATGGAGAAGGGGCTTGAGATTTTCGCCCGGCTCAATGTCAAACACGGCCCCAATCTGGAACAGGTGGTGCGCGAATTGCCGCTTCACACCGAAGAAGGCCATGTGGATTTCGATCTCGCCTACACCAAGCTCAACGAGAAGCGGGTGGAAAAGCTTTGGATCGATCTGATTTTCGAAGGCCCGGAGATGAATCAGGTGTTCATCCGGGATTTGACCCTGTCGCGCCGTCCGCGCGCTGAACTGTGAGGGATTTGAGCGATGGATGAGGTGACACTGGTCAAAACGCGGCTTCAGGCGGGGATTTGGGAGGGCGAATTGCATGTGCCCGACGCTGTGACCACCCTGCCGGAAATCGAAGTGACCTATCTCGATCAGCCGGTGCCGGGGCATACGCTGGCCGAAGACCCGGAACGTGAAGGCGTCTGGTTCTTTCGCTTTGCCGTGCCTTCTGAGCTGATCAACGACGGGGTGCAGACCTTTGTGATGACGGATCGCGAGACGGGCCGGGTGCTCAATGCGCTGTCGATGATCGCGGGGGAGGGGCTTTCAGAGGACATTCGCGCGGAAATGGACCTGTTGCGGCAGGAATTGGACCTGTTGAAGCGCGCTTTTCGTCGGCATTGCCTTGAGACCGGCACGAATTAAGAACGCGTCGGCATTGATCTGACGTCGCGTTTCGGGTGACATCCTGCCTGTGCCTGCGCATCTTGGGGACCAAGGTTGGCGTCCCAATATGACGCTCAGGGAGGCACGCGACATGACCCACTATCCGCATCTTATGGCCCCGCTCGATCTGGGCTTTACCACTTTGCGCAACCGGAGCTTGATGGGCTCGATGCACACAGGGCTCGAAGAGCGCGGCGATTGGGAGGCGGTCGCGGCCTTTTACGCCGCACGGGCCAAAGGCGGCGCGGGTCTCATCGTCACCGGCGGCATGGCCCCCAATGCCGAGGGCGGTGTGTTCCCCGGCGCTGCGGGTCTGTTCACCGATCAGGACATCGCCAATCATCGCAAAGTCACCGACCGTGTCCATGCCGAGGGCGGCAAGATCGCGATGCAGATCCTGAATGCGGGCCGCTATGCCTATGGCCCCAACTGCATCGCCCCCTCCGCGATCAAATCACCGATCTCGCCGTTCAAGCCGACCGAGTTGGACGCGGCGGGCATCGAAAAACAGATCGCCGATTACGCCACCGCTGCTGCGCGTGCCAAAGAGGCGGGGTATGACGGGGTCGAGGTCATGGGCTCCGAAGGCTATCTGATCAACCAGTTCCTCGTTACTCACACCAACCGGCGCGAGGACGACTGGGGCGGCTCCTATGAAAACCGCATGCGCTTTGCCATCGAGGTGGTCAAACGCTGCCGCGCCGCTGTCGGGCCGGATTTCATCATCATCTACCGCATTTCGATGATCGACCTGATCCCGAATGGTTCGACTTGGGACGAGGTCGTTCAACTGGCGAAAGAGGTCGAAAAGGCCGGGGCCACGATCCTCAACACCGGCATCGGCTGGCATGAGGCCCGCGTGCCGACGATTGCGACCTCCGTGCCGCGTGCGGCCTTTGCCGATGTGACCAAACGCATGATGGGGGAGGTGTCGATCCCCGTCATCACCTCGAACCGCATCAACCACCCGCAGGTCGCCGAGGATGTGCTCTCTGAAGGCTGCGCCGATATGGTCTCCATGGCGCGGCCCTTCCTCGCCGATCCTGACTTTGTGGCCAAGGCCAGCGCCGGAAAGCCGCAAGAGATCGCACCCTGTATCGCCTGTAATCAGGCCTGTCTCGATCACACTTTCTCCGGCAAGCTCACATCTTGCTTAGTGAACCCGCGCGCCTGTCATGAGACGGAACTCAATTACACGCCGACCGAGACGCCGAAATCCATCGCCGTCGTCGGTGCCGGTCCTGCGGGCCTCATGGCTGCGCTCGTCGCCGATCAGCGTGGGCACAATGTGACCCTCTTCGACAAAAGCGACGATCTTGGGGGCCAGCTCAACATGGCCAAGCAAGTGCCCGGCAAAGAGGAATTCTTTGGCCTCGTCGATTGGTTCAAAACCAGGGTTGCCGGGTCCAACATCACCTTGCGTCTCGACACTGTGGTCGCGCCGGACATGCTTGTTTCCTTTGATGAAATCATTCTCGCCACCGGTGTCACTCCGCGCGATCCGGAAATCCCCGGCCAAGAGGATCACGGCAATGTCGTCACCTATATCGACGTGCTGCGCGGCACGCGCACGGCTGGACCGCGCGCGGTGGTCATCGGGGCGGGGGGCATCGGTTTCGACGTCGCGGAATATCTGACCACGGCGATCAGCCCGACGCTCAATCTGACCGAATGGAAAGAGGAATGGGGCATCACCGATCCGGTGCAGGATCGCGGTGGCCTGTCGGCAAAAGGTCCGCAACCGGAACCGCCCGCGCGTCAGGTGACGCTCCTGCAACGCAAATCCGAGAAACCGGGCAAACGTCTGGGCAAAACCACCGGCTGGATTCACCGCGCCACGCTTCAGATGAAAGCGGTCAAGATGATGGGGGGCGTCAGCTATGATCGGATCACGCCCGAAGGCCTCTGGATCACCAAGGACAACGAGCCGCAGTTGATCGAGGCAGACACCATCGTGCTCTGCACCGGGCAATTGTCCGAACGCAGCCTCGCGGACGCCTTGGAGGCCACAGGCAAATCCTGCCACGTGATCGGTGGCGCGGATGTGGCGGCTGAGCTGGATGCCAAACGCGCCATCGACCAAGGTGCGCGCCTCGCCGCACGCCTCTAACCCGTTTCCTTTGTTGCATAAAATACTCCCGCCGGAGGCAAAGCTCGGCGGGAGTATTTTCGGCTTTCCCGATTGTTTCCGCGTTTCCTGAGGGCAAACGATCCCGGAAAGACCACGCTATTGTCCCCCGCCTTCCCCATTCTTGCCCGATTTGCGCGGGATAACTCTCCCATGAGGGGCCAAGAACGTAGGTAAGATTAAATGGACCGACTGACTGAAATGGAAGCCTTTGCCACGGTCGTGGATCAGGGCGGTTTCACGGATGCAGCCAAGAAGATGGGGATTTCCAAATCCGCCGTTTCCAAGCATGTTTCTGCGCTTGAGGCCCGGCTCGGTGCCCGTCTTCTCAATCGGACCACCCGCCGCGTGTCGCCGACCGAGATCGGTCTGGCCTATTACGATCGCGCGCGCCGTGTTTTGAATGACGCAGGCGAGGCGGATGCCCTCGTCACTTCGATGCAATCCGCACCCTCGGGCCTGTTGCGCATCTCGGTTGCGACCGATTTCGGGGTGAACCACCTGTCGCCGGTGCTGGGCGAATTCCTGTCGGAATTCCCGGACATCACCGTGAACATGGTTTTGAACAACCGCTATGTCGAGTTGATTTCCGAAGGCTTTGACATGGCCGTGCGCATAGGTGAGTTGGAAGACAGCACCCTGCGCGCCCGCAAGCTGACGGAAACCACCAAACGCATGGTCGGTTCGCCGTCGTATTTCCAAAAATACGGTCGCCCGCAGAAGATCGACGATCTGAACGAGCACAAGCTTTTGCACTATTCGAACCAATCGAATGGCGCCGTCTGGAAACTCACCGCGCCCTCGGGCGAAAAACGTCAGGTGCGCACGGCGGGTTGGCTGACGGTCAACGACGGGCAGTCTTTGCTGAACGCCTGTATTTCCGGCCTCGGCATCGCTTACCTGCCGTCGTTTTTGTACGCCGATGCGATGGAGCAAGGCCTGATCGAAGAGGCGATCCCCGATCTGCCCGCCGAGACCCAAGGCATCTACGCCGTCTACCCGCCGGGGCGCTTTACCCAGCCGAAAGTGCGCGCCTTCATTGACTTCTTGGTCCATTCCTTTGCGGAAAAAGGCCCGGACAAGTGGTAAGGCACTAAACGAATTCTCGTGGAAGAGACTTACTGGGTCGAGGCGATCACCGCTTCGACCCTTCTGTTTTGCTCGCGCCCCTCGGGCGTGGCGTTCGAGACGCGCGGGGCGAGATAACCGATTCCATCGGCGCTGATCTGGCCGGAGGGCACGCCATAGGTGTTGATCAACCGTTGCCGCACCGCCTGCGCGCGCTGGCGGGACAGGCCGGTGTTGCTTTCCAGAGAACCCGTGTTGTCCGTGTGGCCGACCAAAATGATGCGGACCTCGGGATGGGAGGTCAGATACCCGGCGAGCGTCTGCAGCGAAGAGAACGGCCCCTCGCCAAGCGTCGCGGAGCCGGTGTCAAAGGCAAGATCGTCCAACACAACGCGCCCGCGCGCCTCGAACCGGGTCACCAGATCGCCTGTGGCAGTGGGGCGAAGAGATTGGGTCAAATCCGTCTGACTGGGCGTCGTCAACTCAACGGGCGGGGCGTCGGAGGGCGTCACCGTGCTGATCTGAACAAAGCCCGCGCCCGGCGCATGGCTGGTCAAGAGCGAGGCGACTCGCCCGTCGGCATGTTCAGCGACCAGATATTGATAATCGCTCAGGTCCACATGCATCGCGGGTTCGGGCAGGACGTCGAGTTGATAGCGAAAATCAAAGCCGCCACAGACCGTATCGGCACAGGCGAAAAGGATTTGAAACCCCTCGGCCTCCAACTGGCTGCGCAGCGGTGCAATCAATTGGTGGCTTGTGAGCGACGTCCCTGTGACACGAAAAGCGACCCGTTCGACATCGCCCTCGGCCATGATCCGTGGCGTGTCCTCACCTTTGTAGGCGCCGGTCGGAAAGGGCTCGGCGGAGGCCAGTTCGCTTTGCCGCGCGGTCTCTGAGGCCGCCCCCGGCAGGTCGAGCGCAGAGGCGCCAGAGGACATCCCAAGACAGGCAGAGATGAGGCAAACAGCGAGGCGTGGGGTCAGTTTCATGGGTGTCCGGTCAAGATTTTGGTTCTGTAGTGGTACTGGCCCACCTCCTCCATTCCAAGCCCAGAATAGAGCGCAAGAGCCGCCGTATTCGCCCGCGTGACCTGAAGCGCAAGACTGTCGGCCCCGTTCTCCCGCGCCCAATCGGCGGCGATGGACATCACCCTTCGCGCAAGGCCTTTGCGTCGTGCGGGCAGGGCGATCTCCAGCGCGTGGATCACGGCGATACGGTTGTGGATGGCAACAAATCCGGTGCCTGCAGGCGTGTCGCCCAGCCGTCCCAGCAACGTGCATTTCGGCGCGCGCGTGCGCAGCATGATTTCGACCCGCGAAGGCCCGATGCCGCCTTCGGCCCAGATTTCCCGCTGAATCGCGGTGGGCGGCCAAGAGACATAGCCGTCTTTCGCTTGCGCCGGGGCGAACCGGTCCAAGGGGGCCATAAGACACGCCACCGGATCGAACATTTGGTAGCCACGTGCGTCGAGTGCCGCGTCGAAATCCTCTTCGCCGCCGCGAATCTGGAATAGAGCGTCGCGTCCGTCCTTGGCAAAACGGGCTTCGATCTCGTCCAGAGCGGGGTCGGTCAGCGGGCCATCGAGTGTCGCCGCCGACACTCGGCTGCCACCGCCCGCCCCATCGCGATAGGTGAAGGGGCCGAGGCTTTCGCGCGTCAAAGGCGGCCAAGTCGCCTCGAAGGCCTGAAACAGTTCAGGCCTGTTCATTGGCGGGGAAAATTGTGGCCAGCTCCAAAATCGCGGCATCGACCATCGCGCCGTCCTGCCCGCGGATCACGATATTGGTGCCAAAGGCGCCGTCGCGGTTGAACGGGTAGGAGCCCATCGAGAGCGCCGGGTATTTCGCCGCCAACATGCCCAAAGGCTCGGCCACGGTGCTTTCCGGGCGATCAATGCGATAGGTCTGCGACAACAAGGGCTTGCCGCCCGTGAGCGTCGGCAAAAGCCCGGCGACCATGGCGACAAAAACACTCGGCACACCCGCCATGACATGGACGTTCTCAACCGAGAACCCCGGCGCAATGGAGACCGGATTTTCGATCAATGTGGCGCCCTCGGGGATGCGGGCCATGCGCATCCGGGCCTCGTTGAACTCGACGCCTCGGGCTTCGTAATGCGCGGTCAATAGCGCCCGGGCATCGTCGCGCACATCAATGGTGCGGCCAAAAGCGGCGGCGATGCAATCGGCGGTGATGTCGTCATGGGTCGGCCCGATACCGCCGGAGGTGAAAACATGAGTGTATTTCGAAGACAGGGTCTGAACCGCCTCGACAATCGCGTCGCGGTCGTCGGAGACCACGCGCGCCTCTTTGAGATCAATGCCCACGCGGGTCAATTCACCGGCGAGGTGATACATATTCGCATCGCGGGTGCGGCCCGAAAGAATTTCGTCCCCGATGATGAGAATGGCGGCGGTGGGATTGTGATCGGTCATGTCTCGCCCTCCTTGAGCGGCTGTTACATTGGGTATAGGCCTCTCCCCATGCGCTTTCAAACTGATCTGATCCCCGCCACGCTTTTGCGCCGCTATAAACGCTTTCTCGCAGACATTCGTCTGGGCGACGGGCGCGAGGTGACGGCGCATTGTCCGAACCCCGGGTCTATGATGGGGCTGTCCGATCCGGAGACGCGGGTTTGGGTCGAACCCAATGATGACCCGAAGAAAAAGCTCAAATACGGGCTGCGGATTGTCGAGCTGGAAGGCGCGCGGGTGGTGGTCGACACGGGCGTTGCCAATCGTGTGGTGAAGGAGGCGCTTGAGGCCGGTCTGGTGCCGGGGCTTGCGGGCGATGTGCGGGCCGAGGTGAAATACGGAGACAATTCGCGCGCGGATTTTCTGGTGACGCAGGGTGATCAAAAAATCTGGATTGAGGTGAAATCCGTGACGCTTTCACGCGAAACCGGACTGGCCGAATTCCCGGACGCCAAAACCGCGCGCGGCGCCAAACACCTCTCTGTTCTGGCCGATCAGGTGGCGCAAGGTGACCGGGCCGTCATGCTCTATCTCGTCTCTCGCGACGATTGCGACCGCTTTCATCCCGCCGCCGACATTGACCCGACCTATGCGGCGGCAGAGGCGGCGGCGCGGGCGGCGGGTGTCGAGATCATGGTCTTCCCGGTCGAGATCACCCCGCAGCAGGTCGTTTTTGTGCCCCGCCTTTTGCGCCAGATGTAATCCTCCGGCACTGGCCCTTTCCGCGCAAAGCCCTTATATCGGGTCGAAAGACAACGGAGTGGACCCTTGGACGAGACGCATCGCGGCCGCATCACCAAAGACGGAATTCGGATTTACGAGGACGCCGATTTTGCCGGCATGCATGCCGCCGGTCAGGTCGCGGCGCAGATTCTCGATGAGGTCGGCCCTCTGGTCGTGCCCGGCGCGACGACCGCAGAGATCGACGCTTTCATCGAACGCCGTGTGACCGAGTTGGGCACCACCTCTGCGACCATCGGCTACAAGGGCTACAAACACGCGTCGTGTATTTCGACCAACCATGTGGTCTGTCACGGCATCCCTGGTGCGAAAATTCCGGGCCACAAGGATGACACGCTTTTGGATGGCGACATCATCAACATCGACGTGACGGTGATCAAGGACGGGTGGTTCGGTGACTCCAGCCGGATGTATTTCGTCGGTCAGCCGAAAAAATTCGCCGAACGCCTCGTGCAGGTGACCCATGATTGCCTGATGTATGGCATCGAACAGGTGAAGCCCGGCAACACCTTTGACGACATTGCGCGCGTCATTCAGGAACACGCGCATAAGAACCGGATGTCCGTGGTGCGCGATTTCTGCGGGCATGGTCTGGGGCGGGTGTTCCATGCGCCCCCGAATGTGTTGCACTATGTGCCGCATCGCCGTCCGGGCGACGCCGCGCCGGTGCTCGAAGAGGGCATGTTCTTCACCATCGAGCCGATGATCAACCTTGGCCGTCCCGAGACGAAAGTGCTGGGCGACGATTGGACGGCGATTACCAAGGACAAGAAACTCTCCGCCCAATTCGAACATTCGATCGGGGTGACGGCGAGGGGATGCGAGATCTTTACCCTCTCTCCGGGGAACATCTATTTCCCGACATATTGAGACAAACGCTAAAGCGGAGACTGAAAAGTTCTCCGCTTTTTCTTTATGGAACAAAGGCCTGACTGTTTGGTCAGATAAAAAATGGGCTGAGGCTGTTGTGAGTGACCAGCAAGCGGACTAGCAACTTGCCAAGTTTGAGCGATCATGAACACGCGGTCGCACTCACAGCCTAAAGGAGGCTTGCCGATGAATCCCCTGTTGAAATCCGCCGCTCTCGCCGCTCTGCTCACCGCGACCGGTGCTCTGTCTGCGGCCGCACAGGAGGTCACCCTCCGGTTCCAGCATTTCGTTTCCCCGAAAGCCGGCTCCGCCACCTATTTCATGGAGCCGTGGGCTCGCAAGGTCGAGAAAGACAGTGGCGGGCGCATCAAGGTCGAGATCTACCCGCTGATGCAACTCGGCGGCAAAGCCCCGGACCAATACGACCTGATCCGTGACGGCGCCATCGACGGCGGCTGGATCATTCCGGGCTATCAGCCGGGGCGTTTCCCGGAAACCGAAGCCATCGAACTGCCGTTTGTCTCGCTGAAATCGGCGGAACTGTCTTCCATGGCGGCGTGGGAATTCACCCAAGAGCACCTTTTGGACGATTTCGCCGACATCCACATTCTGGCCGCCCACACCCATGGTGAGGGTTTGGTTCACAAAAAAGGCGAACCGATCCGCAAGGTCGAGGATTTCGAAGGTCTGAAACTCCGTGCGCCGACCCGCACCTCGACGCTTCTGCTCGAAAAAATGGGCGCGACCCCCGTTGGCCTGCCGGTCCCGGCCTTCCCCGAGGCGCTGTCAAAAGGCGTGCTTGATGGCGGCATCATCACCTTCGCCATGTCGCCGTCGCTGAAGCTCGATGAGCTGACCGACGCCGAAACCGACGTGGCTGGGGATCGGTCGTTCTACAATCTCTATTTCCTCTGGGCGATGAACAAGGCGAAATACGACAGCTTGCCCGACGATCTGAAAGAGGTGATCGACCGCAATTCCGGCCTGATGGCCTCGCGCTGGTCCGGCATTGCCTATGACATGGGTGATGACGACGGTGTGAAAGTTATTGAGGCGAGCGACAACGCGGTCAACGTGTTGAGCGAGGAGGAGACCGCAAAGATCACCGCCTTGGGCGACGAGGTCGTGGCCGACTGGATCGCCGAAATGGATAAGAAAGGTTTCGATGGTGAAAAGCTTGTGGCCGATGTCAAAGCGGCCATGGAGCATGCGCAGGACGCAGCCCCTTGGGTCGATGCGCGGGGAGCGGCTTATACAATCACCACGGAATGAACCTGTGATCATTTGAGAAAAGGCCGCCTTTGGGCGGCCTTTTTGTTTGAGTATTTGACTGCAATGAAGGTTTAAAGCCCGAGGCAGGCGGGCAGGTCATGCATGTCGGAGAGATGCTCGGCACCCTCTTTGATCAGCCGCGCGCCGTCGCCATGCGGGTCAAAACCAAAGCAGCGCATTCCGGCCAGGCGCGCGGCGATACAGCCAGAGGGGCTGTCGTCAATCACCACGCAGTCTTCGGGGGAGATGCCAAGCTGTTCGGCGGCAATCAGGAACAGACCCGGTTCGGGTTTCGCGGTCCCATACGTATGTGCGGAATGGATGCGGCCTTTGAGACGGGCGAACACAGCCGGATGCGCGCCCAGCGTCACGTCCATTTTCTCCATCGGCCCGTTGGAACCGACGGCATAGGGAATGCCCGCGGCGTCCAGCGCATCGAAAGCGGCCTCAATGCCGGGGATCAGCGGGACGCCCGCGCGCAGCATCTCGAACACGCGAGGGTAGGCCTCGACCTGCCAATCGTCGGGCAGTTTGGCCCCTGCGGCCCGCGCCCGTTCGCCCACACGCGCCATGGTGCCGCCAACGTATTGGGTTTCCAACTCATGCAGCGTGATGTCGAGACCAAAGCGCGCGAAGTCCTTTTGCAGGAACTCCAGCAGCGGCGGCTCGCTATCGACGATCACCCCGTCACAATCGAAAATTACGGCTTTCGGTGTCATTTCGGCTCCAGAAAATTGATTTTGGTGTCACCATATTTGCGCGTGTCCAACAGCGTCAGCGCATCAGGCGGCGTGATCTCTGCGCTGTCTTCCCAGACCACAAGCGCACGTTTGGTCAGCCAGTTCCCGGCAATCGCGGCGGCAATCGCAATCTCGCCCAAGCCTTTGGCATAGGGCGGATCGAGGAAAATCAGGTCATAGGGTTCGGACGGATTTGCGGGCAAGCGCGTGGCATCCATGCGCATCAGATCGCAGCGGTCTTCGGCGCGGCATTTCCCGATATTCTCGGTGATCAGGCTTTGCGCCTTGCGTCCGTCATCGACAAAGGTGACGCATTCCGCCCCGCGCGACAGGGCCTCTAACCCCAGCGCGCCGGTGCCCGCAAAGAGATCCAGCACCCGCGCGTCCTCGACCGCATCGCCGTATTTGCCAGCGGTCAAAACGGAGAACAGGCTCTCGCGCACACGGTCCGTGGTCGGGCGCAGATGCGCGCCCGCATCGCCTTTTCCGACAGAGGCCAGCGCCAGCCCGCGATATTCTCCGGCAATGATCCGCATCAGGCACGCATCAGTGTTTTGAGGTCAGTGGCGGGATCGGCCACCTTGTCGGGATCGGCGGTTTTGCCGCTCTCGATCAGGCGTTTGGCGACCATATAGCCGCGCGGATCGTTCATCGCGTCGATGGCGATCAACTGGCCGTCCTTGTAATACCAATGCGAATGCGTGTCCTCAGTCTCGCGGATCACGACCCTGTCGTGACCATTAAAGAGCCCGGCGATTTGCAGTTTGACGTCATATTGATCGGACCAGAACCAGGGTTTCGGTACATAGGTGACACCCTGGCCGAGCATGTTTTTTGCAACGACCGCGCCTTGATCAATCGCGTTGCCCACGGATTCGAGCCGCATCTGCGCGCCGTCATGCGGGAAGGAGGCACAGTCGCCTGCCGCGAAAATATCGGGGTTCGAAGTGGCACCATAGAGGTCGGTTTTGATGCCGTTCTCAAGCGTCAGCCCGGCCAGTTCGGCCAATTCCGTGCCGGGGGTGATGCCGACGCCGACGATGACGAAATCGACGTTGAGGGTGGTTCCGTCGGTCAGTTCGGCGGCTTTTACGCGCGTGTCGCCGGTGAGCCGCACAAGCCCCACGCCCTCGCGCAGATCGACGCCATGGGCCTGATGCAGCGCTCGGAAATAATCGGATGTCTCGACGGAGGCGACGCGTTGCAAAATCCGGTCGGCCATCTCAACAAGTGTGACCTTGAGCCCTTTTTTCGCGGCGACCGCTGCGGCCTCCAGCCCGATGTACCCTCCGCCGACGATCAGCACAGAGGCGCCTTCGCGAAACTCCGGCTCGATCGCATCGGCATCTGAAAGCGTGCGCATGGTGTAAACCCCGCCGAGAGCGCCGCCGATGGTGGCGGGCAACAGACGCGGCGCGGAGCCGGTGGTCAGAGCGAGCTTGTTATAAGAGAGCACCTCTTCGCCGAGGGACACCGTCTTCGCCACCGGATCAATGCCGGTCACTTTGGTGCCCATCCGTAGCGTGATGTTCTCATCCGCGTAATAGCTTTCGGGCCGCAGAAACAGCCGATCCAGCTCCATCTCCCCCAAGAGATAGGCCTTTGACAGCGGCGGACGTTGATAGGGCGGCACGGGTTCTTCGCCGATCAGGGTGATCTCGCCCTCGAAGCCTTGCCCGCGCAGGGTGGTGACGATGCTCTGCCCGGCCTGCCCGGCCCCGATGACGATGAAGTGGCTCATGCTCTTTCCTCTGGTCGCGAAACGCCCTGACCCTATATCGTCAAAAGACAGAATGACAACGCACAGAGGATCACAAAGATGACGATTGCAACAGGAGACAGCCTGCCGGGTGGCACGGTGCTTGAAATGACGGCAGAAGGCCCCGCGTCCGTGGAGCTAGCCGAGAAATTCAAGGGTCGCAAGGTTGTGCTTTTCGGCCTGCCGGGGGCCTACACGGGCGTCTGCACCACGGCGCATGTGCCGAGCTTCATTCGCACCATGCCGAAGTTCAAAGAGAAGGGCGTGGATGAGGTGATTTGCGTCTCCGTCAACGATCCCTTCGTGATGGGGGCATGGGGTAAAGACACCGGCGCAGACGTTGCCGGGATCACCATGCTGGGCGATGCTGAAGGCGCGTTCATCAAAGCACTGGGTCTTGATTTCACCGCACCGCCTGCCGGGCTGATCAACCGCTCGAAACGCTTCGCGCTCTATGCCGAGGACGGCGTGGTGAAGGTGCTCGAAGTCGAGAGCAGCCCGGGGGAATGCACGATTTCTGCCGGTGAATCTCTGGTCGAAAAGATCTGAAAACAGAACGCCCGGGAGATGATCCCGGGCGTTTCGTTTTACTCGGCCGCGTTGAGCAACGTGCGCGTCGGAAAAGGAATATCCACCCCGGCCTCATCCAGTGCCTCTTTGACCTGACGTTTCATGTCGGCCTGAAACTGGAAAAAGTCGCTGGATTTGACCCAAACCCGGACCAGAAAATCGACAGAGAAATCGCCGAGATTGTTGACCTGAATGAAGGGCTCCGGCTCCTTGAGCGCGCGCGGGTCCGACAGGATCGTTTTGCGGATCACCTCTTCGGCGGTCTTCAGGTTCGCTCCATAGCCCACGCCAAAGGTCCACTCGGCGCGCCGCGTCTGGTTGGTCGAGAAATTGGTGATGATATTGCCCCAAACCTGCGAGTTCGGCACGATGACCTGCACATTTGACAGGTCGGCCAGTTCGGTGAAGTTGAGCGAAATGTCTTTCACGGTGCCCATCTTGCCGGACACCTCAACGAAATCACCGTTCTTGAAGGGGCGAAAGAGGATGATCATGACGCCCGCCGCGACATTCGACAGCGTGCCTTGCAAAGCCAGGCCAATGGCAAGACCGGCGGCACCGATGACGGCGACGATCGAGGTGGTCTGAATGCCGAAGGTGTTGAGGATGATCAGGATCGTGAACGCGAGGATCGCATAGCGGGCGATATTGGCGAGGAAGTTGAACAGCGTGTCGTCGAGGCTTTTGTAACGCGCACTGATGGCGCGGATGCGACGACCGACCCAGCCGGAGATCATCATCCCGACAATCAGAAGGATCAGCGCGCCCAAAATCGACCCGGCAATGCCCGCCAGAAATTCGAGAGACAGATAGTCCCCGACGGTCTGGCCGTTGTAGATTTCGTAATTCAGGATTTGTTCAAACATGTGCGGCGGCCTCGTCCATTTTTTCTGCCAAATTTATGTCTTTCTGGGTCAGCCCACCGGCATCATGGGTCGAAAGCGTCACTTCGACCGTGCGGTAGACATTGCGCCAGTCGGGGTGGTGATCGCGTTTCTCGGCCCAAAGTGCAACCCGAGTCATAAACCCGAAGGCCTCGTTGAAATTCCGAAACTCAAAGCGTTTCTCGATACTCTTGCCATCGGCTGTCTCGGTCCAGCCGCGTGTCAGTAATGGCGTGAGGGCCCCGGTCCGGGCGGTGCCTTGCAATATCTCAGTCATGATCGTCCTCCTCGGGCGTGGATTTGAACGGGCCATATGAGGTGAGCACCTCAACCTCTTCGGCCACGGCAGCGCGTTCGGCCTCAAGGTACTCGGCCACGGCGCGGGCAAAGCCCGGATCGCGCATCCAGTGCAGCGAATGCGTCGTGTTGGGCATATAGCCGCGTGCCAGCTTGTGCTCGCCCTGCGCGCCCGCCTCGACCCGTTTGAGGCCGTGGGCGATGGCGTAGTCGATGGCCTGATAGTAGCAAATCTCGAAATGCAGACTCGGGTGATATTCAGTGCAGCCCCAATAGCGCCCGAACAATCGATCCCGCCCGATGAAATTCAACGCGCCGGCAATCGGCACCCCGTCGATCTGTGCCAGCACCAACAAAACGTCGTCGCGCATGGTCTCATGCAGCTCATCGAAGAACGCCCGCGTCAGGTAGGGCGAGCCCCATTTGCGACTGCCGGTGTCCTGATAGAATTGCCAAAAGGCGTCCCAATGTTCGGGCTGGATGTCCTTGCCCGTGAGCGTAACGATCTCGCCACCAAACCCCTGTGCCTGAGCGCGCTCTTTGCGAATATTTTTGCGTTTGCGCGACGACAGCGCAGCGAGAAAATCGTCAAAGCTGGCGTAGCCCGCGTTGTCCCAATGAAACTGTTGCCCGGTGCGGTGCAAAAGCCCCATGGTCTCGCCTGCGGCCACTTCGTCTTCGGTGCAAAATGTCAGATGCAGAGACGACAGCGTGTTCTGATCCGCCACCTCAACCGCACCTTGAACCAATGCGGCCTTGCCGATGTCTTCGAACCCCGGGCGGGTCAAAAGCCTGCGGCCTGTCACGGGCGTAAACGGTACCGCGATCTGGAGTTTCGGATAGTATCGCCCGCCCGCGCGCTCATAGGCATCGGCCCAGCCGTGGTCGAAAACATATTCGCCCTGGCTATGGCCCTTGGCATACATCGGCGCGACGGCGATCGCCTGATCACCTGCGCGCGCCACGAGATAGCTGGGCTGCCAGCCCGTGCCGGGACCGACCGAGCCGGAATTTTCCAAAGCCATCAGGAACCGATGCGTCACAAAGGGATCGTCAGGCCGTCCAACTCCGGGAGCAGCACAAGCATCCCAGTCCTCCGGCGCAATCGCACCGAGGCTGTTCATCAGGCTGATCTCGATCTGGTCGGTCATAAAGGTCCTGCGCGCGACGTCTGGTTAGAAACTGGCACGCAGGGTCTTGGCGTCAAGTCGGCAGGTAGCCTTCAAAGGTGATATTTTCCGCAATCTTGCGTGCCTCCGCCTCGTCTTCCGGGTTTCGGATCGTCCAGCACAGAATATGTGCACCCGCCTCTTTCAGTTCAGCGACCCGAGGCGCGTCGAGGTTCGACCACTGGTGACTGATGAAAGACGCGCCGACGCGATCATAATCCTCGATGAGCCCCAAAGTTTCGCGGCGGTCGGCGGGGATGAGTTTCGCGCCCTCGTCCTCCCAATTCGCGGTGGTGATGCCGCGCGGCAGATGGGGGCACAGCTCCGCCAGAACCGCGACCGAATGCGGGTTGAAGGACATGAGCGCGACAGGGCCATCATAGCCCTCAAGCACTTTGGCGGCAGCCACTTCCAAGGTGCCGACACTGGGGCCCATCGCGCCGTCCTGATCCTTCACCTCGATCAACAGGGGCACGCGCCCCGCGACGTGATCCAGCACCTGTTTGAGCGTCGGCACCCCGACCTCGCCGGTTTTGAACCGAAGCGTAGACAGGGCCTCGGAGCTTTGGAGCGCAAAGGCGCCGTGGCCCTCGGTCAGGCGATTGAGCGCATAGTCGTGAAACACCATCGCCACCCCGTCCGAGGACAGTTGCAGGTCGATCTCGATGCCAAACCCCCGCGCGATCGCCGCATCAATGGCGGCGATGTTGTTCTCGGCGCGGGCGATATTGTCATCGTGCAAGGCACGATGCGCAATGGGCGCCTTTAAAAAGGCCTCTGGCAGAGTGGGCATCAGGCGAGCTCGAAAATCGCTTCGATCTCGACCGCGACGCCCAGCGGCAGGCTGGCGGCGGAGACGGCGGAGCGGGCGTGACGGCCCATGTCGCCCATCACCTCGACCATCAGGTCAGAGGCGCCGTTGACCACTTTGGGTTGTTCGGTGAACTCTGCGGTCGAATTGACGAAACCTACGAGTTTCACAAGACGTTTCACCTTGGAAAAATCGCCCTCCACGGCGGCGTTGGCTTGGGCCAGAAGCGCCAGCGCACAGCTTTGCGCGGCCTGCGCGCCCGCTTCCGTGGTCAGATCCGCGCCCAGTTTGCCACAGATCAGCCCATCGGGACCGTTGGAGATTTGCCCGGAAATAAAGAGCTGATTGCCACTGATCACATAGGGCACGTAGTTGGCCGCGGGCGCAGGGGCGGCGGGCAGGGTGAGGCCAAGCTCGGAGAGTTTTGCAGAGAGATCCATGGGGAGGGTCCTTTGTCGTATGGCGTTATTTCTCGCGGAAGGCGCGGGTGAAATAATCCGTAAGGGGTTTTGTCAGATAGGCCAAGGGCGAGCGTTCACCCGTGGACATATAGGCTTCGACCGGCATGCCGGGGATGAGAACGGTCCCCTCAGGCAGACGCGCGCGCTGTGCTTCGGGGAGGTGGATGTCGGCGCGATAATAGCTCGCGCCGGTCGCCTCGTCGACAAAGGCATCGGCGGAGACGCGCATCACCTGACCTTCGAGCTCGGGTGTGGTGCGTCGGTCAAAGGTCGTGAACCGCAGGCGCACGGGTTGGCCGGGGTAGACCTGATCGACATGGGTCGGGCTGACCCGCGCCATGATGATGAGCGGGCGGTCTTGGGGCACGATGTAGAGCGCGGGCTGTGCGGGAGGGATCACCGCACCGGGGCCGAACACCGAGAGGCCATAGACCACGCCCGCCACCGGCGCGCGAATGTCGAGGCGCGCCAGACGTGCCTGCAGGCCCGAAATTTGTTCGCGCAGACGGCTGACGCTGGCTTGAATGTCGCGCAGCTCGGTGATGGCGGATTCGCGGCGGTCGCTGCTGGCCTTGAGGATGTTCAGCTCGATCTCCGTGATCTGCACCTGCGCCTGCGCCTCTGCGGTTTCAAGCCGTCCGATCTCGGCCGCATATTGCACGGCGTCGCGGCGAATGCCGATGACGCGGCTTTGCTGGGTCAGTCCGCGTTCAAGCAATTCGGTTTGCGCCGCGAGGTCCTCTTCGATCAGCGACAATTGCTCGGAGAGCGCGGATTTTTGCGTCGCGAGGCCTTCGATCTGAACCTCGATCTGGCTGCGTTGTTTATTGAGTTGTTCGATCTCGGCTTTGGCCGTGTCCTGACGCGCTTGGAACAGGTCTTTTTGACCGGCCACAGAGCGTGCGACCTGCGGGTCTTCGGCCATGCGGTCGATCAACTCTTGCGCAAGCGTGATGGTCGGCGCGCCGTCGCGCTCTGCCTCAAGTCTGGCGACGCGGGCGAGAAGTTCGAAAAGCTGGGTTTCCTGAAGCGAGATTTCGTTGAGGTAATCCTCCGACGACAATTCGATCAACAAAGCCCCTTTTTCGACCATCGCACCTTCGCTGACATGTACGGCGGCCACTTCGCCGCCATCGCGATGGGCGACGGCCTGACGGTTCTGTTCGACCTGAAGTTGACCGGTGGCCACCACCGCGCCGTCGATGCTTGCGAATATCGCCCAGCCGCCAAAGCCGCCGAACAAAAGCGCCATACAGGTCAGTCCGAACCAGATCGCCCGGCGCGCGGACCATGCGGTCTCTTGGGCATGTGCGGTCATTGGATGCCCCCCTGACCCGCGTCCTTGCGCAGGATGTCCTTGGAATTCTTGACCATCTCGCCCAGCACCTGATCGCGCGGCCCAAAGGCGCGTCGCAGCCCGCCGTCCAGCACCAGAAGCTTTTCACATTCCTGAATGGCGGAGGGCCGATGCGCCATGATCAACACCGCGCCACCTTCGGCCTTGTGACGCCGGATTGCGGCGTTCAGGGCGAGGGAACCCGCGTTGTCCAAATTAGAGTTCGGCTCATCGAGAATGACGATCACCGGATTGCCGTAAAACGCCCGCGCCAAGCCGATCCGCTGCAATTGCCCACCGGACAACAGCCCGCCCGCGGAGGCGACAGGCGTGTCATAGCCGTCGGGCAGCGACAGGATCAGATCATGCGCATCGGCCTTTTTCGCGGCGGTAATCACCGCTTCCGCATCGGGGCTGAGCGCCAACTTGGCGATATTCTCGGCAATGGTGCCGTCGAAAAGCTGCACCTGTTGCGGCAGGTAGCCGATGTAGCTGCCAAGCGCTTCGCTGGCGTAATGCTCCAGTTTCGCACCATCCAGCCGGATCGCGCCACTGGACGGCGCCCAAACCCCGGTCAGAGCGCGTGCCAGCGTGGATTTGCCCGCGCCAGACGGCCCAATCACGCCCAAGGCTTCGCCCGGCGCCAGATCGAAACTGATCATCCGCAAAGAGGCTTGTTGCTGACCCGGGGGCACTACAGAGACCTGTTGCACCGTCAACGCGGCCGTGGGGCGCGGCAATTCGGTGCGGATGACATCGGCGGGGTTTTTGCCCAGCAATTCGGCCAGATCGCCCCAGCCACGTTGGGCATGCTGCAACAGGTTCCATTGCCCGATCAAAAGATCGACGGGCTGAAGCGCGCGTCCAAGCAGGATGGAGCTTGCGATCATGGCGCCTGGGCTGATCTGACGCTCCAGCACTAGCCAGGCCCCAAGCGCCAGCATCGCGGATTGCAAGAACAACCGAAGCGCGCGGGAGGCGGCGGTGAAGCCATGGGTGGTGTCCTCGCTCGCCACGGATGTCGCCAGGGCGGTTTCCCGCGCTTTCAGCCAGCGGCGATAGGCGGCCTCTTTCATGCCCAACGCGGCCAATGCCTCGGCGGCGGTGGTCATCCGGCTGGCGGTTTGAGCGGCCTCGCTTTCGGCGCGGATCACGGCGTCTTGCATCGATTTCGCCGCAGAACGATGCCACAGCGCGACCCCCACGAGGACGGCGCCGCCGCCGACAGCCAAAAGGCCGAGATAGGGATGAAACAGGCTGATCCCAAAGAGAAACAACGGCGTGAAGGGCAGATCGAAGAGCGCGGCCAATGCCGGGGAGCCGAAAAAACGACGAATCGCGGTGAGATTGTCCATGCCGCGGATTTTGCGGCTTTCGCGCGGATTATGGGCCGCCTGCGCCATGGTGGCGTGAAACACGCGGGTCTCTAAGCGGCTTTGAAACCGTGCAGCAACGCGCGATAGGATGTGCGCACGTGTGCCATCCAGAAGCCCCATCATCAGATAGAGAAACGCGACGATGGAAAACAGCGCGAGCAGCGTCGCCTCTGAGCCGGAGCCCAGAACGCGGTCGTAAACCTGCAACATGAAAAGCGGGCCGGTGAGCATTAACATATTGATACATATGGAGAATACCCCAGACATCCAAAATAGGCCGCGCGATTCGCGACGTACGCTGGAAAGCTCTCTCTGGCCGAGGCGGATGTCTTCCTGAGTCATGTCGATGTCTTAGCTCGGTCTTCTCTGATATGGCAGATTTGCCTGTCGCATATGGCGTGAACCACAGGTGATCTGTTGAAACAATGTCACAGGATAGATATCAGAGTGTGTGTTAATATTGGGCTTCCGTTTCAGGGATACTATCTCGCGGTATAGCCATGGGGATGACGCCTGTCACCTGGTCTGCCCGATTTGCCTTGATGCCTTAGCCCGAAGGTCTGCTGCCATGTTTTCATCTTTCTCTGTGCGGGGTCTGCCCGCCCTTGCCGCTGTTTCGGGGCTTGCCCTTTTGGCGGGATGCGCCACGCCGGGACCGGACGGGATTGCCGATCCTTATGAGGAGGTGAACCGCGGCTGGCATGACACCAACATTGCGCTCGACAAGGCGGTGATCAAGCCGGTGTCGACGGCCTATGGCACGGTGGTGCCCGATCCGCTGCGCAAAGGCTTTTCCAATGTCTCCGACACGCTGGGCATCCCCGGCACAGTGGTGAACGACGTGTTGCAGTTCCGCCTTGGCGATGCGCTGCACAACACGGCGCGTTTCGCGGTGAACGCCACGGTTGGGATCGGTGGGCTTTTCGATCCGGCGACCGAGATGGGGCTCGAAGAGCGGGATGCCGATTTTGGCGAGACGCTTCACGCCTGGGGTGTCGGCGAAGGTGCCTATGTCGTCCTGCCGCTTTATGGCCCCTCGACGGAGCGCGATTCCATCGGACTTTTGGTCGATATTGCACTCGATCCCGTCGGCAACCTCTTGGGCAACCCCGAGAAAAGCTACAAGACCGGGCTGAAAGTTGCCGACCTTGCGGACACACGGTATCGTTACTCCGATCTCTATGAATCTGTGATTTACGACAGTGCCGACAGCTATGCCCAGATGCGTTTGACCTATCTCGACAACCGTCGCTTTGAATTGGGAACACCGATTGCCACGGGGAATGGTGAGGCCGCGGGTCAGGGCGCAGCCCCCTATGATATTTACGAGGACTTCTATGAGTGATTTCGCTTTTTCGCGCCGGTCGGTTCTCGCCGCTCTGGGCGCAACTCTGATCTTGCCGCAGGCCGCGCTGGCCTTTTCCGCGTCTCAGGCAGAGGCGCTGATCGGCAAAGCGGTGAATGACATCAACGCCATCATCAATTCGGGCAAATCCGAAGCCGCGATGTATGTCGATTTCGAACGTGTTCTGACGCGGTATGCCGATATGCCGAACATCGCGCGTTCGGTGCTTGGGCCGCCCGCGCGTTCTGCCTCGTCGGCACAGCTCAACGCCTTCACCAAAGCGTTCCAGACCTATGTCGCCCGCAAATACGGTTCGCGCTTTCGCGAATTCATCGGCGGCAAGGTCGAGGTCAACAGCACGCAACAGGTCAATTCGGTCTATGACGTGCGCTGCACCGCGATTCTGCGGGGCGAGCCGCCGTTTGCGATCTCTTTCATCGTGCATGACAAGGCGGGCAAGTTCATCGACCTGCAGATCGAAGGGATTTCTTTGCTGAAATCCGAACGTGCCGAGATCGGTGCCATGCTCGACAAGGCCGGTGGCAACATCGACGCGCTGACGGCGTCGCTGCGCTGAGCGGCTCACGCATTTGAACGATGGAAGGGCTGCGGATCGAACCGCAGCCCTTTTTCGTGCTTTAGCGCGTGTAGACCGCTGTCAGTTTCGCGGTCGCGATGGTCTGGCTGTTGATCATATAGCCTGCGATGGCGTTGGTGACCCCTTCCGGCAGATCGAGCTTTGCCGACAGCGCATGCAGCGTGAAGATATAGCGATGAACCTCGCCCGGCGGCGGGCAGGCGCCGCCAAAGCCCGGGCTGCCATAATCATTGCGCAGTTCCAGCGCGCCTTCGGGCATCGCATCCGTGCCGCTGGCGCCGGCGGGCACCTCCGTCGTCTCCATCGGAATGTTCACGACGCCCCAGTGCCACCAGCCCGAGCCGGTCGGCGCGTCCGGATCATAAGCGGTGAGTGCCAGGCTTTCAGTGCCTTCTGGCAGACCGGACCAAGCGAGATCGGGAGACCGATTGCCGCCGGTGCAGCCGAAGCCCTCGAACACCTGCGCGGTGCTCAATTGCACGCCCTCGGCCATGCTTTGGCTGGTCAGTTGAAACTCTTCGGCGGCGAGGGCGCCAGAGAGGGTGACGCTCAGGGTGAGGGCGGAGAGGGCCGCCGTGCAAGCCCGCGTGCAGGCCCGCATGAAGGGGAGGGTGAAAGACATGTGTCATCCTTTTCAAATCAGTGATGGGATGACTTTAGGCGCGGGAGAGCAGGCCCGCTTCCGGTGGTCGGGCAAAAACTATCGGCAAACGATCAGGCTTCGACCGTTCGGATGGATTTCGGCGGGATGCCAAAGCGTTTCTTGAAAGCATCGGAAAAATGCGAGGGCGTTTTGAAACCACAATCCAGCGCGATCTCGGAGATCGGCTGGCCTGTGGTCTGAAGCAATCCCAGCCCGCGCTCCAGCCGGGTGTTCAGCAGGATGCCTGAAAACCCATGCCCGGATTTGGCCAGCCAGCGGCGCAGCGTCGCCTCCGACATGCCCAGATCGCGCGCCAGTCGTGGCTCAGATCGCGCTCAATCAACTCGCGCACCCGTGCGTGCGGCGTGTCCTCGCCCAAAAGCGGCAGCACGACACCTTGGTGTTTCAGCCAAATCAGCGGCTCCATGAGGCGATGCCTGGGGATTTCGGGCGGCAGGTTGGTGGTGGCGAGCGTCTCTTTCAAAAGCCGCAACACGGCCTCTGGCCGATGCGAGGCGGCGCGCAGAAGCTGGATGCCCGCCTTGCGTTGTATGACCGGGGTCTGCGTGAAAACCTCTGCGATCAGATCATCAGAGAAATTCACCCCCTCCGCCTGATAGTGCCGATCCGCCAGCGGGCGGTTCTCCATCGTCAAAACGACGCCGGGCGGAAAGATCATCACATCGCCTTCGCGCCCCTCGATCTCGCCATGCAGGGGACAGGTGACGACCTTTGATCCGCTGCGGATGAAGATCAGAAAGGGGCGGCGAAAATAGAGGTCGGTGAACCGCGCCGCCGTCGCCTGGCTGACCGGGGCGATGGACACGTCGCAGTCAGACCTGTCCATCGCCCCACCCTCAGTTGCCATTGCCGAAAATCGCCCCCAACAGGTCGATCAACACATTGTCGGCCTTGTCATTGCTGCGCTGACCGTTGCCGCTGGGCTGGGCGCGCTGCACGGTCGGCGGGCTGGCGGGGCGGATCATCGGCAGGGGTTTCGGCTCGAGGCCGTCTTGTACCTGCGCCATGGTCCGCTGCCAAATTTCGGCCGGAAGACCGCCACCGGTCACGCCGGTCAGGGGCGAGTTGTCGTCGTAGCCCATCCAGACGCCCGCGACGTAATCCGCCGTGAAGCCCATGAACCAGGCGTCGCGCGCCGCCTGCGTTGTGCCGGTCTTGCCCGCCACTTCGACACCCGGGATTTGTGCCCGCGCGCCGGTGCCCGACTGAACGGCATTATACATCATATAGATGAGCTGCTGTGCGCTGTCCGGCGTGATGACACGTTCGCCAAGCCCGCCTTCTTGCCCCATCAGGGCTGTGTTGTCGCCTTTGAGACGCAGGGATTTCAAGCCGTAGGGCGTCACCGACGAGCCACCGTTGAGGATGCCCGCGTAGGCGCCGGTCATCTCCAAAAGCGTGGTTTCCGAGACGCCAAGCGCCAGCGCAGGCCCCTGTGCAAGGTCGCTCTCGATGCCGAACGTCGAGGCCACGGTGCGCACGTTCTCAAGCCCCGCATCCATCGCCAGCTCGACCGCCGGGATGTTGTAGCTGTGTTTGAGCGCGTCCGTGACGGTCACGAGACCATGGAATTTGCGATCATAGTTCTGCGGTGAATAGGGCCCGGAGCCTGGGACGTTGATCGTGATCGGTTCGTCCATGATCGGATCGTCATAGGACCAGCCCATGTCGAGAGCTGTCGCATAGACGAAGGGTTTGAACGACGACCCCGGCTGACGTTTCGCCTGTGTCGCACGGTTGAAGGCGCCCGAGACCTTGAGCTTGCGCCCGCCCACCATCGCACGGACAGCGCCGTCGGCGGACATCACCACGATGGCGGCCTGTGCCTCGGAACCTTCGCGCACCTTGTTCTCGAAAATCCAGGTCAGCGCCTCTTCGGCGGCGCTTTGGATGCGCTGATCAAAGGTGGTTTCGATCACCACGTCCTCGGTCGTGTCGCGGGTCAGGAAATCCGGCCCCGCGCCCATCACCCAATCGGCGAAATAGCCGCCCGCGCGCTTCTCGGCGGTCTCGGACAGCTCGGCGGGGTGCGATTTCGCATAGGCGCGTTCCTCGTCCGTGATGTAGCCCTGTTGGTTCATCAGGAGCAAAACGATGCCTGCACGCTCTTGCGAACGTTCCAGATTGTTCGTCGGCGCATAGCGGGTCGGCGCGGTCAAAAGACCGGCGAGCATGGCGGATTCGGCGATGGTCACCTCGGCGGCGGATTTGCCGAAATAGCGCTGTGCGGCTGCCTCGAACCCATTCGCACCAGAGCCGAGATAGGCGCGGTTCATGTAGATCGAAAGAATCTCATCCTTGGAATACCGGGCCTCCATCGCCATGGCGTAGACGGCCTCTTTGGCTTTGCGTGCGATCGAGCCTTCGCGGCAATCGGCCTCGTATTCCGTCTGGTTCTTCCACTGTTCAGGGTCGTAGGGCACGCCAAGACACAGGAGTTTCGCCGTCTGTTGCGTCAGCGTCGAGCCGCCATGGCCGGACAGCGGGCCACGCCCCTCGGAGAGGTTGATCCTCACCGCAGAGGCGACACCGCGTGGCGAGACGCCGAAGTGGCGATAAAAGCGTTTGTCCTCGGTCGCGACAATGGCGTTCTTGAGGTAGGGCGAGACGGTGTCTGCGGTGATCTGGCCCCCGAATTGTTCCCCACGCCAGGCAAAGACCGAGCTGTTGCGATCCAGAAGCGTGACCGATCCCCGCGCGCGCCCATCGAGAAGCTCGGAATAGGGCGGCAGGGTGGAATAGATGTAAAAAACGGCAATGCCCAAAACGACGGCAAAGGCCAGTGCACCGCGTGAGAACGCCAGCCAGATCAGCCGTCCGACCCAGCGCAGCAGCCCGCCCACCAGACGCACGATCGGATTCGACGACCGTTTGCGTGTCGAGGCCCGCTTGGGTTTGCGCGCAGCGGTTTTTTTACGGAAAAGAGGCTTTTTTGCCTTTTTTTCCGGCTTCTTCTTGGCTTTCGTGCCGTTGGGATAGCGCCGATCTGCGACCAGTTTCCGCTTTCCGCCATTGGATCCTGTCATGTTTTGCTCGATTTTTTGCCAGGTTTTGATTGCAGAGGACCTTAATGAGTTGGGTCGCGAATGTTGAGGGGAAACGAGTCGCGCGGACCTCTTTATTTTTCTGCCTATTTTTTGATCTTTGTGCACAAAATGTATAATTTTTAGGCGCAAGTGCTTGAAAATGACTCACGGCAGGCCGTCGCATCGCTTGTGAAGAAACGCCTAACGTCGTTTTGCTGAGCCGTGGTCGCACCAGCAGTGGCGCCACCCGCTCAAACGGAAGGGGAAAAACGTGAAACTCATTATTGCTGCAATCAAGCCATTCAAGCTTGAAGAAGTCCGCGAAGCGCTGACCGGGATCGGCGTTCGGGGCATGATGGTGACGGAGATCAAGGGCTTTGGCTCTCAGTCCGGTCACACCGAGATCTACCGCGGTGCGGAATACGCCGTGAATTTCGTGCCGAAGGTGAAACTTGAGATCGTCGTGGCGGATGCCATGGCTGAGCAAGTTGTCGAAACCATCGCAACCACCGCCAAGACCGACAAGATCGGCGACGGCAAGATTTTTGTCCTCGACGTGGAAGGCGCGACGCGCGTCCGTACCGGCGAGACCAACGACGACGCGATCTAATCGCGCTTACCCGAGACGAAAGGGACTGAAACCTATGAAACTCACCAAGCTCATTCCGGCCACTGCGCTCGCGACCGCGATGCCGCTTATGGCCTTTGCGCAGGACGCTGAAGAAGCCGTCGCTGCCGTCGTGCCGACCGATGTCGTCTTTATCATGAACACCGTGCTGTTCCTTATTGGCGGCTTCCTCGTGTTCTTCATGGCCGCTGGTTTTGCCATGCTCGAAGCCGGCCTCGTGCGTTCGAAAAACGTTGCGATGCAGCTGACCAAAAACGTGGCCCTCTTCGGTCTCGCTTCGATCTTCTACTACCTGATCGGCTACAACCTGATGTACCCGCTGGGCACCTGGTCGGTTGATGGCATCCTCTCCGGTGTCTTCGGCCCGGGCGTGCTTGAAGCTGTTGGTGTGACCGCCGATGCTGTGGACGATTACTCCTACGCTTCCACTGCCTCTGACTTCTTCTTCCAGCTGATGTTCTGTGGCGCGACCGCCTCCATCGTGTCCGGTACGCTTGCTGAGCGCATCAAACTGTGGCCGTTCCTGATCTTCACGATCATCCTGACCTCGATCATCTACCCGATCTCGGCATCCTGGAAATGGGGCGGCGGTTTCCTCGACCAAGCTGGCTTCCTCGACTTCGCTGGGTCCACCGTTGTGCACTCCGTGGGTGGCTGGGCTGCTCTGGCTGGCGCGCTCATCCTCGGCCCGCGTATCGGCAAATACAAAGACGGCAAAGTCACCGCTTTCCCGGGCTCCAACCTGACGCTTGCTACTCTTGGTACGTTCATCCTGTGGCTCGGTTGGTTCGGCTTCAACGGCGGTTCCCAGCTTGCTATGGGCTCCGTGGGTGATGTGGCTGACGTGTCCCGTATCTTCGCGAACACCAACACCGCAGCTGCCGGTGGTGCGATCGCCGCTCTGATCGTGACTCAGCTGGTCTACGGCAAAATCGATCTGACCATGGTGCTCAACGGCGCTCTGGCTGGCCTCGTGTCCATCACCGCTGAACCGCTCACCCCGACTCTGGGTGCAGCCACCCTCATCGGTATGGTCGGCGGCGTGATCGTGGTCTTCGCTGTGCCGTTCCTCGACAAGCTGAAAATCGATGACGTTGTCGGTGCGATCCCGGTCCACCTGATCTGCGGCATCTGGGGCACCATCGCGGTTGTCTTCACCAACTCCGAGGCCTCCATCGGCACCCAGCTCTACGGTATCGTCGTGGTCGGTGTGTTCACCTTCGTTGTCTCCGGCATCGTGTGGTTCATCCTGAAAGCAATCATGGGTATCCGCGTCTCCGAAGAAGAAGAGATGATGGGCCTCGACAAAGCCGAGCTCGGCATGGAAGCCTATCCGGAATTCTACAAAGGCTGATCCCTTCCTCAGTCTGAATATCCTGAGCCCGGGCGCGCAATCGCCCGGGCTTTTTCTATGTTGGAAACCATTTCTCAACCATGACGCCCTATGCCTGATGTCGAGTTTCAGAACCCTCGAGGTCTCGATGTTGCGCAAGAATTGCGGTCTTTTTTGTCTCCTTTTGCTCTGGCCTTTTGCGCTGGGGGCTGAGCCTTTGTCGCTTTTGCGGCCCAGTGGGCAGGGCTGGGATTTGGAACGCCAGCCGCTTATCGCAACCGCACCGCAGCCTTTGGTGAACGCCTCGCTGGGCGGGGCCACGGCCATGGGGCCAAGTCTCTTTGCCGGGCGCGCCGAGGGCAGTTTTTTCGAACCTCTGCCGCCACGTCCCGAAGCGCGGGCCAAGATTCGCACCCTGTCGCGTGCGCCTGCCGATATTGCCCTGATCCGCGCCATGATCGGACGCGCCGAAAGTCCGCGTGATGGCTATGACGCCGTGCAACACGGGGCAAAACGCAAGCCGGGCAAGAAGCCGTCGCAGATGTCGCTGGGCGAGATTTTCAAATGGATCGACGACACGCCGGGCCAGCCGCACGCCATCGGCTATTATCAATTCATCCCCTCGACTTTGGGGCGTCTTGTGAACGAATTAGATCTGGGGCCGGAGGTGATTTTCACCCCGGCGGTGCAGGACCAACTCGCGAATATCTTGCTGGCGGATGCGGGGATTTACGAGCTGCGTGCGGGGCAGATCACCCGGCATCAGTTCATGAACAATCTGGCCAAAATCTGGGCCGGTCTGCCGACCTCTTCGGGCAAATCGCACTACCACGGCTATGCCGGGAACAAGGCGACGGTGAGTTGGGCCGAGTTTGATCGGGAGATGGCCAAGGCTTTCCCGAGTTGAAAAGGGCGCTGAGGCGCCCTTTTGAGATCATTTAGGAGGCAGGCACGGATTTCGGTGCACCGGTTGCCATGTCGGTGCCGGTGTAGGCCTTGCCCGCGGCTTTCCAGGCGCCAAAGCCGCCTTCCATATGGGCCACCGGGCGAATGCCAGCAGCGGCACAGGCCGCGGCCACCTTGCCCGACCGGACGCCAGACCCACAGTGGAACACGATGCGTTTGCCCTCCTGCGACGGCAGCTTTTCGGCGGAGAAGAAGGACAGCGGCAAGAGGAGTGCGCCGGGGATATGCTCGAACGCATATTCCTGCGGCGTGCGCACGTCGATCAGCGTGATCTCATTGGCGTCAAAGGCTTTTGCCACCTCATCCACGGTCCATGTCTCAAAGCTCAGCCCATCTACGGTTTCGGTTTTCATAGCGTTTCCTCTGCAGGTTTGTTTGTGAATGGACATATTCGAATAAGATGTATTTTAAAGTCATCTTTTCGTGACGCGCTCTTCTGTCTCGGCGCCACACACAAAGGCTAACATGAAAAAAAGCGCGCCGAAGCGCGCTTTTGATCCGTAGATTTCGCCAGAGCTTATTTGCAGGTCTTCGCCACAGCCTGCGCCAGAAGCGGCACCGTCTCTGCATTCAGCCCGGCGATGTTCATGCGCGAGTCGCCGACCATATAGATGCCGAAGTCCTCGCGGATTTTCAGCACCTCTTCCGAGGTCGCGCCGATGCGGGAGAACATGCCGCGGTGGCGGGCGATAAAGTCGAAACGATCCGAATTGGTCAGGCGCTTCAACTCGTCGGAGAGCTGTTGACGCAGGCCCAACATGCCCAGACGCACCTCTTCCAGCTCCGCCATCCAGTCGGCTTTGAGCGCCTCGTCGGTGAGGATCATCGTCACCAGACGCGCGCCGTGATCCGGCGGGAAGGAATAGTTCTGACGGTTCAAAAAGTTGAGCGTGCCTTGGGTCACCGGGGTCTGCTCGGCGGTCTCAGAGATCGCCATGAGGCAGCCGGTGCGCTCACGGTAGATGCCGAAGTTTTTCGAACAGCTTGAGGCGATCAGAAGCTCCGGCAGTTTGGAGGCCAAAAGACGGGTCGCCGCCGCGTCTTCTTCAAGCCCGTCACCAAAACCCTGATAGGCGATGTCCACCAGAGCGGTGGCGCCCTTCTCGGCGATCAGATCGGCCACGAGACCGTATTGCTCCAGCGTCAGGTTCGCGCCGGTCGGGTTGTGACAGCAGCCGTGCAGCAAAACCACATCACCGGCTTTCACCGCCTTGAGGCTCTCCATCATCGCGTCGAAATCGACGGTGCAGGAGGCCTCGTCGAAATAGGCATATTCGGCGTGGTTCAGCTTCATGAATTTGATGATCGACACATGGTTCGGCCAGGTCGGGTTCGAGGTCCAGATCGTGGTCTCCGGATCGACCAGTTTTGCCAGCTCAAGTGCTTGGCGCACAGCCCCCGTGCCACCCGGCGTCGCAATCGCGCCCACACGGGCGTGATCCACGCTGTCGCCCAGAACCAAGGACTTCATCGCCGCGCCAAAGGCCGGATCGCCGGAGAGCGCGGTGTATTTCTTGGTGGTCTCGACCTCCCAAAGCTGCTTTTCGGCCGCTTTGATCGCGCGCATCACCGGGGTTTCGCCCTCGGCATTTTTGTAGATGCCAACGCCCAGGTCGATCTTCGTGTCGCGCGGATCGTTTTGATACAGCGCCATCAGTTCGAGGATTTTATCCGCCGGTTGCGGTTTCAGATTGCTCAGCATTACGCGTCTCCAGTCGCGACTTTCAGGTCGCCATACATGCCCCATTCCGCCCAGGATCCGTCGTAAAGCGCGAAAGGCACGCCAAGACGGGTGAGCGCGAGGCCCAAGATTGCAGCACTCACCCCTGACCCACAGCTGGTGATGGCCGGTTTGTTCAAATCAACGCCAGCGGCCTCGAACACGGCGCGCAGCTCGTCGGTGGATTTCATCGTGCCATCGGGGTTCAACACCTCGCCAAAGGGCACGTTTCGGGAATTTGGAATGTGACCGGAGGCCAGACCGGCACGCGGCTCAGGCGCCTCACCCCGGAAGCGTTCGCGCGAGCGCGCGTCGATGATCACGTGATCGCCCAGCTTGGCCGAGGCCGCAACCTGCGTCACGTCGCGCACCAGTTCGGGGCGCAGTTCGGTGATCATATGGCGGTCGCGAATGGTCGGCGGCTGATCGGTGACCGGGTGGCCTTCGGCCTTCCATTTCGGCAGACCGCCATCGAGAACGGCGACATTGTCCTGACCGAAATATTTGAACATCCACCATACGCGCGGCGCGGAGAACATGCCGGAGCTGTCATAGACCACCACCTGATGCCCGTCGCCAATGCCGAGCGCCCGCATGCGGGACATGAATTTCTCGACGGGCGGCAACATATGCGGCAAATCGGAGCGCAGGTCGGCGACCTCGTCGATGTCGACAAACCGCGCGCCGGGAATATGTTCGCGCTCATACTCATCGAGACAATCGCGCTCCTCCGCCGGCATGTACCAACTGGCGTCGATGAGGCGAAGCTCCGGCGCTTTGAGGTGCTCGGCGAGCCAGTCGGTCGAGACGAGCGTTTTGGGATCGCTATAGGGCATGATCAGACCTTTGCTGAGCTTTCGGGTTCTGCCTTAGCCTTCTCTCAAGGCGCGTGCAAGCATCGCCCGCCGCACATGCGGCTTGCGGCGCAATAAAGTAACTGAGACGTGAAAATTCAACCGCCGTGGCGCAGAAGACGTTGTTTCTGGCGACCCCAGTCGCGCTTGGCCTCCGTCTGACGTTTGTCGACGGTTTTCTTGCCCTTGGCGATGCCGAGTTTGATTTTGATCCGGCCCTTATGGTTGAAATACATCACCAAAGGCACAAGCGTCATGCCCTCGCGCCCCGTCGCTTGCCAAAGCTTCGATAGCTCGCGACGCGACACCAAAAGCTTGCGTTTGCGGCGTTCCTCATGCGGGAACATCGCCTGCTCGTACGGCGCGATATAGGAATTGGTCAGCCACAGCTCGCCATTGTCCACCGACGCATAGCTTTCGGCGATGTTCGACTGGCCGGTGCGGAGCGATTTGACCTCGGAGCCGGTGAGCACGATCCCGCATTCAATGTCATCTTCGATGGCATAGTCGTAGCGGGCCCGCCGGTTTTCGGCGATGACCTTATAGTTCTTTTCTTCGGGCGTTTGTTTTTTCTTGGCCATGATGTGTGCTCAGATAGGTGTTTGCGGACGATCTGTCCACTGGCCCCGTGTCTGGAATCTTGGCAAAATATGCGGAAATCTCTTCGAGGCGCCTATGTTCATCCAGATTTTTGTCGGCTCAACCCTGATCCTCTTGTCGGTCTTTGTCGCCGCCTTGGGATTTCTGGTCATGGAGCTGACGCTTCAGCGGGCGCATGGTTGGCTGATCCGCGAACCGCATCGACCGAAGCTTGCGGTGGTGCTCTTTGGCGCGGTGATTGCGGTCTTGTGGATGATCACGGCGGGGGTCTGGATCTGGGCGATTGGGTTCCGTCTTTTGGGCCTGTTCGCGCATTTCGAAGAGGCTTTGTATTTCTCGCTCGTGGCCTTCACGACGCTTGGGTTTGGCGATTTGTTGCTGCCGGAGAATTGGCGTTTGCTCGGCGGGTTTGCCGCGACGAACGGGCTTTTGAACATCGGGATGATGACCGCGCTCTTGATGGAAGTGCTGCGCCATGTGCGGCGCAACCAATTGGAAAGTCGGCATTCGCGATGAAAAAAAGGGCCCCGAATGGAGCCCCTTCTCGACGTCGATTTGCGCGACCTTTAGAGCAGCCCGGCATGCTCCATGGCGGATTTGATCGCGGCCTTGGTGTCGTCGGACAGAGGCGTCAGCGGCAGGCGCACGTCATCGGAGCAAAGCCCCAGCAAGGACATCGCATATTTCGCACCGCACACGCCCGGCTCCATGAAAATCGCCAGATGCAGCGGCATCAGCTTGTCGGTGATTTTCAGAGCTTTCGCGTAGTCGCCAAGCGCGCAGGCGGCCTGCATTTCGGCGCAAAGCTTCGGCGCGACGTTGGCCGTCACAGAGATACAGCCGACACCGCCATGGGCGTTGAACCCGAGAGCGGTGGCGTCTTCGCCCGAAAGCTGACAGAACTCCGGCCCACAGGCCATGCGGGTTTTCGGCACGCGGGACAGATCGCCGGTGGCGTCTTTCACGCCCACGATGCGTGGCAGTTTCGACAGCTGCGCCATCGTGTCCGTGGTCATGTCGATCACCGAACGGCCCGGAATGTTGTAGATCACGATCGGCAATTCGGCGGCGTCATGCATCGCGGAGAAATGCGCGATCAGGCCTTTTTGCGTCGGCTTGTTGTAATAGGGCGTCACGACCAGCGCCGCATCCGCGCCCACCTTGGCCGCATGTTTGATCAGGCGAATGCCCTCTTGGGTGTTGTTCGACCCGGCACCGGCGATGACCGGCACACGACCGGCGGCGGTCTCCACCACGATCTCGATCACTTTTTCATGCTCGGCATGGCTGAGCGTCGGGCTTTCGCCGGTGGTGCCGACGGGAACGAGGCCCGCAGAGCCTTCTTCGATATGCCATTCGACCAGACGTTTGAGCGTATCGACATCCAGTTCGCCGTTCTTAAACGGCGTCACCAGTGCAGGAATGGATCCTTTGAACATCGTACGCTCCTTTTCGTTTGCTCGTTCGTCGTGATGAAAGGGGCGTGAGTCGCCCCTGAAAGTTCCGGCGGAAACTAGCCGCCTTCGCGCCCGTTCACAAGAATCTGTGTTGCCGCATATTTCGAAGCCGTTACTTTGGTCCACAAGACAAGAGCAGCTCTCATAAGAACAAGACCAGATCATGCCCAAAACGCCCTCCGCAAAAGCAGTGTATGCTTTTGTATTTGCTTTGCTTTCTCCATTTTCCATGGCCGCCTCTCCCGAATCGGATGCGCTGACGCGGGCCTATGAGGCGCGCGCTCAAGGCGACTGGGATCGGGCCCGTCAGGAGGCCCAAGGCGTCGGACGTGACATCATTGAATGGGATTACCTGCGGGCAGGCCGGGGCACATTCGAGGCCTATCGCGATTTCCTGAAACGCAATGCCGATTGGCCGGGGCTGCCGCTTTTGGCGGAAAAGGGCGAGGCGGTGATCCCCAACGATGCCGACCCAAAGGGAGTCGTCGACTATCTGACCGCCTATCCGCCGCAAACCGGGCGCGGCGCGCTGCGACTGATCTCGGCCTATGAGGCGCTGAACATGTCGGCGGATGCGCAGGCGCAGGCGGTGCTGACTTGGAACACCCTGCCGATGGGGGCAGACGAAGAGGCTCTTTTGCTGTCGCGTTATGGATCGATCCTGACGAAGCACCATGTGGCGCGCGCCGAGATGCTTTTGTGGCGAGAGCGCTTCGATGCGGCCTTGCGGATGGTGCCGAACCTGCCGACCGGCTGGGACAAACTCATCGTGGCCGCGCGTAAACTGGTCAAGGACGAGGCGGGCGTCGATGAGGCGATCACCGCGGTGCCTGCCGCCTTGGCGGATCATCCGATTCTGGCCCATGCGCGGTTCGAATGGCGCGTGCGGCGCGGGCGCAACGAAGATGCCACCACGCTTTTGCTGCAGCATTCCACCGCTGAGGGTTTGGGCGAACCGGTCGAATGGGGCAACCGGCGCCGGATGCTGGCGCGGCAGATGATGCGCGATGGCAAGGGCAAGATCGCCTATTCTGTCGCCTCGCGCCATGGCTTGACGCCCGAACAGGATCACTACGCCGATCTCGAATGGCTGTCGGGCTATATCGCGCTGCGCTATCTCGATGACGCCGGGCTGGCTTTGGACCATTTCAATCGCTTTCGCATGGCCGTCGGCACGCCGATCTCATTGGGTCGCGCAGGCTATTGGGAGGGCCGCGCGCTTGAGGCCATGGGGGCGCGCGACGATGCCGCGTCGGCCTATGCCTTTGGTGCGCAATTCCAGACGGCCTTTTACGGGTTGTTGTCGGCTGAAAAAATCGGCCTGCCTCTGGACCCGGCGCTGACCGGCGAAATGCGGTTCGCGGATTATAAACAGGCGAGCTTTATGAGCTCTTCGGTTCTGAAGGCTGCGCTCGTGTTGGAAGAGGCCGGAGAGACGCCACTTGCCGCGCGGTTCCTGCGGCATCTGGGGGAAAGCCTGAGCCCGCAAGAGCTTGGGCAGCTGGGCGATTTGGCGTTGGATCATGATCCTTATCTGGCCGTGTTGGTGGCGAAATTCGCCGCCGATCAGGGCATCGTGTTGAACCGGGCGTACTACCCGCTGCACGCTTTGGCGGAGGCTGATCTTCCGGTGGAGCCGGAGTTGGCCATGGCGATTGCCCGCCGCGAAAGTGAATTCTATCCGATGGCGCAGTCGCATGTCGGTGCGCGCGGCCTGATGCAGCTCATGCCGCGCACGGGGGAGGCGATGGCGGAGAAGGTCGGGATTGAAAACTATTCCGACAGCTTGCTGTTCGATCCGATCGTCAACACGCGGTTGGGCTCGGCCTATCTGGCGCAATTGATCGAAGAGTTTGGCAACAATATCCCGCTGGTGTCTGTGGGCTATAATGCCGGTCCGACGCGCGCGCGGGACTGGATCAAACGCTACGGCGATCCGCGCACGGGTGAAGTGGATCCCGTCGATTGGATCGAGCATCTGCCGTTTCGCGAGACCCAGAACTACGTCATGCGCGTCGCGGAGAGTATTCCTGTCTATCGAGCGCGACTGCACGGTAAAACCGGGCCGGTTCATATGATGGACATGCTGTCAGGGCGCTGATGTCTCGGGTCATTGGGGGAAAAGGCGTGTGTCGTTAACGCGCCATGACCCGTGAGCGCCGGGCCAGTTGTTGGGCGCGCAGGAATGTGAACACCCCGGCGCCGACGACGATGATGGCCCCGATCACCACATTGGCCCGGATCACATCGCCGAATACGAAGACGCCCAGCACGGCGGCAAAGGGCAGTTGCAGATAGGCAAAGGGCTGAATTGCCGAGGCCTCGGACAGCTCATAGGCTTTGATCAACATGTAATGCCCGGCAATGCCCGTCATGCACAACAGCCCCATCCAGAGCCAATCTGAGGGCAGCATTGGTTCCCAATGCCACACGCCGACCAAAGAGGTCACCACCATCCCGGCGATCCCTGTGTAGAAGAAGGTGACATTCGCGCCGTCGAAGCGGGAGACATAGCGATTGAGTAGGCCGTATAGGGCGAAGCCAAACGCCGCCGTGAAGGCGATCAGGGCATCAAAAGAGAAAACCCCACTCCCAGGGCGGATGATGATGATCACGCCGACAAAGCCGACCGCAACCATGGCCCAACGCCGCCAACCGATGCGCTCGCCAAGGATCGGACCGGACAGGGCGGTGATCAAAAGAGGGTAGGCCGCAAAGATCGCAGGGGCGTCAACCAACCCCATGCGCACGAAGGCGGTGATCATGATTAAGACTTCAATGGCCAAAAGGGCGCCACGAAAGAATTGCAGTTTGGGTCGTTGGGAGCGTAGCGCCTTGGCAATCCCGCCTTGGCGCATCGACAGAGCCACGACGAAAGCGGCAAAGGCCCAATAGCGGATCATCACGATCATGAAGACATTGTAGCTGTCGGCCAGATGTCGCGAGATGCCATCCTGCATCGCAAAGATGAAGGTGGCGCCGATCATCAGGAGAGTGCCAAGTGTGGCGTTGTCGCGGCTCATGATGTGATGCCCCCTTTGGTCCCACGGCTCATGTGGCGTTTGCGGCCAAAACCGGGGATGCGTTCGACCGTGAACCCGGCGGCGGTGAGTTTTTGTCGCACATGGCCCGCAGCCGTATAGGTCGCGAATGTGCCGCCCGTCGCAGTGTGCCGCCCGACCTCAAGCATCAGCTCTTCGCCCCATAGCTCTGGGTTCTTTGCAGGCGAAAACCCGTCGAGGAACCAAGCGTCAGCTTGACCGTCCCAAGCGGCAAGTGTCTCGCGGGCGTCACCGATTTTTACATCCACCTCGATCTGCCCCAGTTGGAACTGTCGCAAGCCTTGCGCCCAGGCGTCGAGAAACGGGCCGGCAATGGCGGCGGCTTCGGGAAAGGCGTCGAGCGCCGTGCGGATGTCGGCGGTCTCCATCGGGAAGGCCTCAAACGAGGTGAAGCGCAGCACGCCGGGCCCGTCCCACATCAGCGCCAAAGCCAACATGTTGAGCCCGGTGCCAAACCCCAGCTCAGCCACATGAAACCCGTCCCGCAACCGTACAGGCAAATCGTTGCCCGACAGGAAAACATGCCGCGTTTCCTCCAACCCGTTGCCGAGCGAGAAATAAGGGTCGTCGAATTGCGTCGAAACGGGGATTTGCCCGTCGCGCCATTCGATGTGCGCGGCTTGAGGGGCCGTCTGTGGGGCGGTCTGGTCGTTGGTCATGGGATGGCTTATGAGAGGGCGGGTTCGGCAGACCATGCTTTGGGCCGGGATCACTTGCAACGGGTAAAAGCGCATATGGGCAGAGCAGAAATCACGATCTATGGCGCAGGCGCCTTTGGGCTGTCCTGTGGCTATGAGGCGGCGAAGCGCGGCGCAAAGGTGCGGGTGATCGATCCTTACGGTGTCGGACATGGCTCGTCCGGTGGGATCGTCGGCGCGCTGGCGCCGCACACGCCGGAGCGTTGGAATGCCAAGAAAGAGTTCCAGTTTCAGAGCCTGATCATGGCGCGTACGCACTGGCCGGAGGTCGAGGCGACCGGGGGCGTGTCGTCCGGGTATGGCAATCTGGGACGGGTGCAGGCCATCAAAGATGAACGTCAGTTGCAACTGGCCCGCGAGCGCGAAGATCAGGCGAAGGACTTGTGGCAGGGCCAAGCCGACTGGCGCGTGGTGACACAGGGCGAGACGGGCTATTGGGCGCCGCTCAGCCCGACTGGCTATCTCATCCACGACACGCTTTCCGCTCGGCTGAACCCGTGGCGGGCGTGTCAGGCGCTGGCCGCCGCGATCACGGCGCTGGGCGGGGAAGTGGTGACCGAGGGGCCGGAAGAGGGCGCGGTGATCCATGCTTCCGGTTGGTGGGGTCTTAAGGCACTGAATGAGGCCTTTGGCAAAGAGGTCGGCAATGGCGTGAAAGGACAGGCGATCCTGCTCGATCTGTCGTTGCCCGAGGCGCCGCAGCTTTATGGTGAAAGCCTGCATGTCATTCCGCATGCGGATGGCACGACGGCGATCGGATCGACGTCTGAGCGCGAGTTTGAGGACCCGGAGACGACCGACCAATGCGACGCGCTTTTGGAACGGGCGATTGCGGCGGTGCCGATGCTGGCGGAGGCAAAAGAGATTCGGCGCTGGGCCGGGGTGCGTCCGCGCGCCAAATCCCGTGCGCCGATGCTGGGCGCTTGGCCGGAGCGTGCCGGTCATTTCATCGCAAATGGCGGGTTCAAGATCGGCTACGGCATGGCGCCGCTCGCCGCACAGGTTTTGATTGACCTCGTGCTGGAGGGCCGCGACGCTATTCCTGAGGATTTCCGCGTGGAGGCGAGTCTATGAAAGTGACCTCTCTCGATCATCTCGTGCTGACCGTGGCCGATATTTCGGCGACCGTGGCGTTTTACACCGAAGCACTGGGGGTGGAGGTCGAGACCTTTCATCCCGCCGATGGCACGACGCGCCATGCGCTCACATTCGGGGCGCAGAAGATCAACCTGCATCAGCTCGGGAGCGAGTTCGAGCCGAAAGCGGCGCATGTGCAGGCCGGATCGGGAGACCTGTGTTTCCTGACCGATATGCCTGTCGCCGATTGGATGCGGCATCTTGAGGGCAAAGGTCTTGGGGTCGAAGAAGGCCCGGTCAGCCGCACGGGCGCAACGGGGCCTTTGCTGTCGATCTACCTGCGCGATCCGGACGGCAATCTGATCGAAGTCTCAAACCGCCTTTGAGGCCACCTCGCGCAACGCGGTCATCAGCTTTTCAAGCCCCGCAATCGTGCGCTCATTGATAAGCTGCCCCTGTTCGTCGAAGGCGTTTGAACTGTCCGCGACCAAGACCTCCGGGGCCTGCAGGATATGGGCGTTGAAGGGCGTCATCGCCCAGCGGAGCGAATATTGCGATCGCTCTCCACCCGCGCGCCCCCCTGCCGCTGACATGATCGCGACGGGTTTGTGAACCCAAGGCTTTAGACCCGTGCGGCTGATCCAGTCGAGCGCGTTTTTCAACAGGCCGGGGATCATCTTGTTATATTCGGGCGTCGAGATCACCACGGCATCGGCGTCTCGGATCTGCTCCGCCAATGCGGTGACCTCGGGCGGCATGCCAAGGGCCTCCAGATCGGCGTCGTACAGCGGCAGGCGCAGATCAGCGCAGGTGAAATCACAGGGGCCGAACAGGCGCACGGCCTCATGCATGAGCTTGGTGTTGGTCGATTGCGCCCGCAAGGCGCCGGAGATGCCGAGAAGCTTCAATGTCATGATGGCTCTTAGAAAAACAGGTGAACGAACAAAGGCGCGACAAGGGCGGTGAGGATGGCGTTCAATACCATGCCGATGCCCGCGAAAGCCCCCGCCGTGCCGTGGACCTGAAAGGCCCGCGCGGTGCCGATGCCATGGGCGGCCACGCCGGTGGCAAAGCCGCGCCCGCGATAATCGCGAATGCGCAGGGCGTTGAGCAAAGGCGTGGTCACCACCGCACCGATCACCCCGGTGATCAGCACCAGCGCCACGGTGAGCGTCGGCAGGCCGCCGATGGCCTCCGACACACCGATGGCGACGGGAGAGGTCGCGGCCTTGGGCACCAAGGAGAGCAACAACTCACCGCGCAGCCCGCAGGCGTACCCAATCGCGACCGCCGAGGCCATGGAGACGGTGCCGCCCACGACCAAAGCGGCCAGCATAGGGACGGCGGCGGCTTTGACGCGCTGCCAGTTCTGCCAAAGCGGCACGGCGAGGGCGACGGTGGCCGGTCCCAACATGAAATGCACGAACTGTGCGCCCTCGAAATAGGTCGCGTAGCTGGTGCCGGTGAGTTTCAGCAGAGCGGAGAGCAGGATCATCGAGATCAGAACGGGGTTCACCACGGGCTTGTTGCCCGACAGGTTGAAACAGCCCAGCCCGATCAGATAGGCGAAAAGCGTGACGGTCAGCCACAACAGCGGCCCTTCGGAGAGGTAGCTCCAGATGTTGAGAATCTCGTTCATTCCGGGGTTTCGTCGGGGACGCCTCTCAAACGGTTGACATATTTGAAGGTCAAGGCCCCCGCCGCGATGGACAGCACGGTGGAACCGACAAGGGCGGCGGCCAGAGGCAGGCCGATGTCGGAGATCTGATCGAGATATTGCACCACGCCGACACCCGCAGGCACGAAGAGCAACGACAGATGCGAGAGAAACCCTGTGGCAGTTTTCTCGATGGCGTGGCCGATACGGGGTTGTAACAACAAAAGCACGGCCAAGAGGATCATGCCGATCACCGGGCCGGGGAGGTTCAGGGACAGCGTCCGGGCGAGAATTTCGCCGATGAGCTGAAAGCCTAGAAAAAGTCCGAAATGAAAGATCATGCCGCTGCCATACCTCGTTTTGTCGCTTTGAGGCCTTAGGCCACGAGGGACGATTTTACTCTGCAGAGGTCTGGCCGCAAGCGCAGATAGGGCAAGATAGTGCGCGCCACGCAGAGAGCGTGACGCGCGCGGAGAGGTGTGAGCGGTTTTGATTATTCCGCAGGCACAGCTTCGGCGCTTGTGCGGCTAAAATGCTGGGCGTTGAGACGGACCACCAGGGCGATCATGGCGACTTGGAACGCAATTGCGATGGCGGTGATCGCCCAATAGGTGACGCCGAACTTGGCAATCACACCGGCTTGCACCAGACCCGAATTCACGAAGAACTGGATCAGCACGGAGAGAGCGACCCCCGGACAGACGAGCGCATAAGACCCCGCCGAGGTCTTCGCTCCAAAGACGAAATCCTTGAAATAGCCCTGACGTTTCAACACCACGAGGCCGAGGCCCAGAAAGACGACCTGAAGCGACAACATGCGGGCGAGGAACATCATCGTGCTGGCCGGATCGGAATGGCCGTCAAAGGTGTGCAACCCATGGTTTTGCCGCATGAAGAGGATCGAGAGGATCGTCACAATCGGGATCACGATCAAAAGCGTCGGACCGGATTCTTCGTGTGTGCCGTAATGCAGCATGGAGTTGAACGCTGTGGTCAGCGCCACGAGGGAATAGACCAAAGCGGCGACGGCAAAGAAGGTCGAGAGCACGAGGGCGGTCGCGACCACCCAAGGCACATGCGACATGGCGGCAGGGGCGGCAAAGCCGACGCCGACCATGGAGAGTGCGAAAGCGGGCAGCATCTGGGCGAAGGAATTGTGCGAAGTCATATCGAACACGCCGCCTTTGGACAAAACGCGGCCCAGAAAATCACCGATGATCGACAGGGCGATCCAGCCGATGATGCCAAAAGCGATTATCGCGAAGGGAAAGAGGTATTCCACGATGCTCCAGAGGTTCGGCACGAACACCAGCCCCGCGATGAACAGCCCGTTCACCGACATGGCGAGTGCCAAAGGCATCGCCAAAAGCGTGGATTCGGCGTTGGAATTGCGCAACTGCGTGTAGCTCTCGGTTTTCTTCAGCGCCGCATATCGGCTCAGGTTCCAGAACAGCAGTTTGAGGTTGAGAAAGACGAAGACGGCAATGCCTGCGATGGCCACCGCAAGGCCGAGACGCATCGGCAGGCTGCCGGTGCCCCATGCCGCCAGAATGTCCTCGAACACCGGAACGGGACGCCCCGGATGCGGCACCCAGAACATCAGATACATAAAGAAGGTGACAGAGAGGCCACCCGCGCCCAAAGAGGCGAGGAAATACGTGGGCACGTAATGATCGGCCGCGCGTGAAGGTTTCATGTCAGGTCTCCTAATCATATTCGATTTGGCGAATGTAATTGAGGGGAAGCCTATATCCTTGACACAGGTCAAAACGTCGCGTGACACCAGTTCCATGGACGCTTGGCAGGTTTTGTAGCATCGCCGAAGCGTTCAAACAGAGCGGCGTTTCGATTTTATGTGATAGATCAGGTTAA
Organism: Celeribacter naphthalenivorans; assembly: GCF_020524585.1. Lineage (GTDB taxonomy): Bacteria > Pseudomonadota > Alphaproteobacteria > Rhodobacterales > Rhodobacteraceae > Celeribacter > Celeribacter naphthalenivorans. Next base: position 51,892 of record NZ_JAIVLK010000003.1, on the reverse strand, counting down.
AGTCGAAACGCTTTGGGGAATGAGCGGGCCTGTCTTTTGAGCCAACTGCTCTTTTCGTACCGAATCGTTTAGGACGAGGCAGTTCTTAAAATCTGTTCGGGGGGACAATGAAACTGGCGCGCATCACCACCTACCCAGTGAAAAGTCTGACCGGCACGGATCACGCCGCCGTCAAGGTCGAGGCTTTTGGGATCGCTGGCGACCGACGCTGGGCCGTGGTCTATCCGAACGGCAGGGTGGCGACACGGCGTGAATTGCCCCATATGGCGCATTTGAATGCCGTGGATACGGCGACCGGCGTCTCGATTTCCTTCGAGGGCAGCCGTCTCGATGTGCCCTATCCAAGCGGCGCCTCCGTGTCTGTCCGCGTTTTTTCGACCCAGGTGGACGATGTCGAGGACGCCGGCAATTACGCCTCGCATTTCCTGTCTTCCGCACTCGAGCGCGAGGTGCGTCTGGTCTATTTCCCCGATCATGCGCGCCGTCCGGTGGATCGCATCTATGCGCCTGACGGTCACTACACCGCCCTCTCCGATGGCTTTCCGCTGTTGTTGACGACGCAGGCCTCTTTGGCTGAGCTGAACGCAGAATTGGCCTCGCCGGTCGAAATGCGCCGCTTCCGCCCCAATGTCGTGATCGCGGGCGACATCGAACCCTGGAGCGAGGACACGTGGCGCGTGCTGCGTATCGGATCGACCGTATTGCGGATCGTCAAACCCTGTGACCGCTGCGTGATGATAACCCAAGACCCGCAGTCCGGTGAGCAAACGCATCCGCATGAGCCCTTGGCCACATTGCGCCGCATTCACCGATCCGTGTCGGGCAAGATCATCTTCGGTCAGAACATGGTCGTCGAGGAAGAGGGCAATATGGTGCTGGGCGATGAGGTCGAGGTGCTCGAAACCGGGCCGTCCAACCTGCTCGATCCCAAACGCGGTGGGATGCAGTCCTTTTAGCTGACGAAGTTGCGCGCCTGAGAGGGCCGGGATCGGAGTGGTGTTAACATTTGGTTAACCAAGCTCGCGCAATCTCGTGTCATGAAACATCTTGTGCCTCTTGCCGCTCTCTCTCTCATGCTGCCCGCCTGCTTGGCCGACAGCCCTGCGCTGGGCTACTCACGCGCGGCGTTTTCCACCGTAGAACTCGGCGGCAACAGCTACCGCGTCTACACCGAAGAGACCCGCAATTGCGTCGAGATTCATCGCGTCAATGCCGTCTTCCCGCCACCCTCGCGCAGGCTGATCCTGATGCAAATGGAAACCGCCGCGATGCAGGTCTCCCAGTGCAAGCTCAAGAAAGGCACCTTCATCGGCGATCAGGCGATGTCGAAAGCCCAGTTGGATTGTTCCGATGGACAGGGCGCCAAGGATTGGGTGCCGGGCACCTGCAACACCATGCCTTGGCGTTGACGATGGCTAAAGCACTTTGCGAAAGGTGATTGAGGTCGGGCGATCAAAGCCCGGATGCGCTGTGCGGGCGACCTCTTCAAAACCGAGTTTCCGAAAAACGTCATGGTTTTCCGTCAGCTCGACCCGGGTTTCCAACTCGAGACACGCCAAGCCCATATCCTTTGCGCGCGTTTCCGCGAGGACGACCAGATCGCGCGCCAGCCCTTGCCCACGAAACGTCTCCGCAACCGCCAGCTTGCCGATATAAAGCCGGTCGGGTCGTGGCGTCAGAAGGACACAAGCCCGCAACGGATTCCCGATGCCCCAAAGCTCTTTGCTGCGCGCATCCTCACACAGGCTCTCGAAGGTCATGAGATGCATCGAGGAGGGGGGGGCGATACGCCCCGTCATGCCGGCAAACGCTGAACGGATCAGGGCCAGCGCCTCTGCGACGCGGGCATCCTTGGAGTTTAGCTGCTCTGCGATCATATGTCCCTCCAGATATCGATTTCGCCGCGATGGGGCGATCTGGTATGAAATCATGCGCTTGCCCAGGCCGCGATTTCAAGGCATCACAAGGATCAACTCTCATGAGGTATGTCGATGGATTATTCGAAAATGGGCGGCGCGAAAAAGCCCTCCGCAGCGCCGAAACATGGTGAACACAAACGTCAGGCGCCGGGCGGGAAAGCCGCGCCGAAGGCGGAACTTTTGGCCCGGATGAAAGCCGCAGCAGCTAAGAAGACGGAGAAGTAAGCCTCTCCGTGTAAGCACTCTGCGTCATGTAAATGCGATATTTTGTGGATAACTTCCCGGTTTTCCCCATATCTCGCGTGTTCGCCGTTGACACATGCCCGCCCCTCCCAAAGACTTTTCCTCTATAGGAATCAGAAAAGAGTTTTCGTTTGCGTTTCACCCGTCTGCGTCTCAATGGCTTCAAAAGCTTTGTGGACCCCACCGATCTTGTGATCGCGGATGGGCTGACGGGCGTTGTCGGCCCGAACGGCTGTGGCAAATCGAATCTCTTGGAGGCGTTGCGCTGGGTGATGGGCGAAAACCGCCCCAAGGCGATGCGGGGCGCGGGCATGGAAGACGTGATCTTCGCTGGTGCTTCGACGCGTCCTGCGCGCAATTTCGCCGAAGTCTGCCTGATGATCGACAACTCGGAGCGCCTCGCGCCCGCGGGGTTCAACGACAGCGACTCGGTCGAGATCATCCGCCGCATCACCCGCGATGCGGGCTCCGCCTATAAGGTGAATGCGAAAGACGTGCGGGCGCGCGACGTCTCGATGCTTTTTGCTGACGCCTCCACCGGTGCGCATTCGCCGGCGCTGGTGCGTCAGGGGCAAATCTCCGAGCTGATCAACGCCAAACCGAAAGCGCGTCGCCGCATTCTCGAGGAAGCTGCCGGGATTTCAGGGCTCTATCAACGCCGTCACGAGGCGGAGTTGAAACTCAAGGGCGCGGAAACCAACCTCGCGCGTGTCGATGACGTGATCGAACAGCTCGCCAGTCAATTGGCCTCGCTCGCCCGTCAGGCCCGTCAGGCCGCGCGCTATCGTGAGATCGGCACGGAGCTGCGCCATGCTGAGGGGCTTTTGCACTATCGTCGTTGGCGCGATGCCGATTTGGCGCGGGCCGAAGCAGAGGATGTGCTGCGCACCCGGCTGAAACAGGCGTCTGAGGCGGAGCGCCTTGCCCGCGATGCCGCGAAACAGCGTGAAAAACTCGAAGAGGCCCTGCCGCCCCTGCGCGAGGAGGAGGCCATCGCGGCGGCTGTTTTGCAACGTCTCACAGTGTCACGTGATCAGCTGTCTGACGAGGAACGCCGCGCTCGCGAAATGATCGAAACCCTGTCGCGCCGCATCGACCAACTGGTAGCCGACATGGCACGCGAGGAACAGCTCAACAAGGATGCGGGCGAGACGATTTCGCGTCTGGAATGGGAACAACGCGAGCTGATCAAAGCCGCCGAAGGTCATGAACCGAAACTGTTGGACGCTTCTGCAGAGGCCTCGGAAGCCAGCCAGATTTTGGCGGACCGCGAAACCACGCTGACCGAAATGACCGAAGACGTCGCCCGTCTTGCGGCGCGGCATCAATCGGCGACACGTCTGGTCGAGGACAACCGCAAGACGCTGGACCGCGCACGTGGCGAGGCGGACCGGGCGCGAGGCGCGGTTGAGACGGCGCGCGAAACGCTGGCGCAATCTGCCGAAGCTTTGGAAGAGGCCGAAGCAGGACAGGAAGAGGCTGTGGCGCGCACCGAAGAGGCCGAGGCGATGCTGATCGAGGCCGACGAGGCCCGCACCGAGGCGCAATCGCGCGAGGCGCTGGCCCGTGCGGCCCGCTCCGAGGCCGAGGGTGAGGTCGGGGCGCTGAAGGCCGAAGTTGCGGCTTTGGCGAAGATGCTCGACCGCGACCAGATCGGCGGCGCGCAGCTTTTGGATTTGGTGAAAGTCAAATCAGGATATGAAAAAGCGCTCGGTGCGGCGCTTTCTGACGATTTAAGACAGCCTTCGATTGAAAGCTATCAGGCCTCCGGTTGGGTCACCTTGCCGGACTACCCGGACGATCAGGACCTGCCCAACGGGGTCGAGGCGCTTGAGGACTACGTCACTGCACCGCCGGTTCTTGGCCGTCGCCTGGCGCAGATCGGATTGGTGCGTGCGGAAGATGGCGCGCGGTTGCAGGCCGATCTCGAACCGGGGCAACGGTTGGTCTCTATCGAAGGCGACATGTGGCGTTGGGATGGCTACCGCGCGGGCGCCGAAGATGCGCCCTCGGCGGCAGCGCTGCGGTTGCAACAGCTCAACCGGCTCGAAGACCTGAAACAGGAACTCGTCGCGGCAGAGGCCAAAGCGGGCGGCGCGGCTCAGGCGCATGAGCATCTCAAAACGGAATTGACCCGCCTGACCGAGGCGGATCGCATGGCGCGCGAGGCGCGTCGCGACGCGGATCGCGCGATGTCCGAGGCGGCACGGATGCTGTCGAAGGTCGAGAATGAAAAGACATTGGCAGAGGGTAAGGTTGAGAACCTCGGCCTCGCCGTGGCGCGTCACGAGGAAGAGGCGCGGGGGGCGGAGCAGCGTCTGCGCGAGGCGGAAAAAACCGTGAAGGACCTGCCGGATTTGCAGGCGGCGCGCTCGGACATCGAAGAGGTGAAGCTGGCGGTTGAGGCCGCGCGGATCACCATGATGACCAAGCGGTCGTCGCATGATGAAATTCGCCGCGAAGGCGAAGCGCGGACGCGTCGTTCGCAGGAAGTCACCAAGGAATTGTCCGGCTGGCGGCACCGTCTTGAGACCGCGGGCAAACGGATCGCCGAGCTTCAGGATCGCAAGGAAGCGACCGAAGAAGAGCTGTACGAGGCCGCCGCCCAGCCCGAGGAAATCGCCGAAAAGCGCGAGGCCTTGATGGCGCAGATCGAGGAGGCGGAGCATCGTCGCAAACGCGCGTCGGATGGGTTGGCTCTGGCCGAAGAGGGACTGCGCGAGGCGGTGCATGCGGAGCGTGAGGCGGAGCGTTTGGCGTCTGAGGCGCGTGAAACGCGGGCTGCGTCAGAGGCCCGTCGCGATGCGGCGAAAGAGACCGTCGAGGCGGCGCTTGAGCGGATCCGCGAAGAGTTGGAAACGACGCCCGCGAAGTTGCTGGAAGAGCTCGACATCGACCCGGAGAAAATCCCCTCGCATGAGGTGATCGAGGTCGATGTGAACCGGCTGAAACGGTTGCGCGATAGCCTGGGCGCAGTGAACCTTCGGGCCGAGGAAGATGCGAAAGAGGTGCGTGAGGAACACGATACCCTTTTGAAAGAAAAGCAGGATTTGGAAGAGGCGATCAAGACGCTGCGCTCCGGGATTGCCTCTTTGAACCGTGAGGGGCGGGAGCGTTTGCTGACGGCCTTCGAGCAGGTGAACAGCAACTTCTCCATGCTCTTCACCCACCTGTTTGGCGGTGGTGAAGCGCGGCTCATGATGGTCGAAAGCGACGATCCTCTGGAGGCCGGGCTTGAGATCATGTGTCAGCCGCCGGGCAAGAAATTGTCGACGCTGTCGCTCTTGTCGGGGGGCGAACAGACGCTCACCGCGCTGGCGCTGATCTTTGCGGTCTTCATGGCGAACCCGGCGCCGATCTGTGTGCTGGACGAGGTCGACGCGCCGCTGGACGACGCCAACGTGACGCGGTTTTGTGACATGCTCGACGAGATGACCCAGCGGACGGATACGCGGTTTTTGGTGATCACCCACCACGCCGTGACCATGGCCCGCATGGACCGCCTGTTTGGCGTGACCATGCAGGAACAAGGTGTGTCGCAGCTGGTGTCCGTGGATCTGAAAAAGGCCGAGGCGCTGGTGGCCTAACCGGCCTTAGGCGTCGAAATCCTTGATCGAGGCTTCGGCCTCGCCGTTGATCCAATAGCCCGCCGCCTTCAGCCATTGCAGCGGGTGGCCCATGTCGAGAACAGCCTCGCGCAATTGCTTGGCGATCCCGGCCTCGGTGGCGATCCAGACAAAAGTGTTCGGCGTCAACGCGATCTGCGGCAGGGCGTCCAAGAAGGGCTGAGCCTCGGTCGCCTGATCCATCGGACGATGTACCCAATGGGTGGTCACATCGGCTGCACTTTCGATGACTTGTTCATCTTCGCTGCCCGGCACGGCGGCGATCATCGTGACCTTCACACCTGCGGGCAGTTCTTCGAGTTTGCGACCCATGGCGGGGAGGGCGGTTTCGTCGCCGATCAGCACCCAATGGGCAATCTCGCCTTCGATCACGCGCGAGCCACGCGGGCCACCGATCTGAACCGTGTCGCCGGCTTTCACATCGCGTGCCCAGCTTGCCGCCGGACCTTCGCCGTGATCGGCGAAGTCGATGATAAGCTCTTGGGCTTCGGTGTCGAACCGGCGCGGGGTGTAATCGCGTTTCGCCGAGTCTCCGTCCGTGGGAATAATCATTTTGAGGTGATCGTCGAACGAACCGCTGGCGAAATCCGCCAGATCGGCCCCGCTCAATGTGATGCGGATCATATGCGGGGTCAGGCGTTCGGTGCTGGCCACGGTGAGGTCGCGGAATTTCAGCTCATGCCGCATGCGGCGGATGGTGGGGGCAGTCATGGCTCTTCACTTTCACTGGTTATTCTGATGTTTGCGCAAAACAAACTATTTTACTCAGAAAATGCAAGCCCTGCCATAACACAGGACCTGTGCATCTCGGACCACTGCCCCCGAAACCCCTTGTTTTATAGGCGTGACAACAGAGCAGGTGTCGGCCAGGCATCCGCAGGCAGGCCCAGTTTTTCCTGAACGCTTTGCACCGCCTCGCGGGTTTTCTCGCCCAGAATGCCGTCCACGCCGCCCACATCGTAGCCCATGTTCACGAGCTTTTGTTGCAGCTGCTTCATCTGTGCGCCCGAAAGCCCGGCATCCGGGTTGCCCGCATTATAGACCGGCGCACCTTCGAGACGGGTGGCGAAATAGGCCGCAGTCGTCACATAGACAAAGCTCTTGTTCCACTCGAACAGGACCTCGAAATTCGGATAGGCGAGGAAGGCCGGACCATTGCGCCCCATCGGCAAAAGCACCGAGGCCTGAAGATTGCCGTTCTGGAACGACCCGCTGCGAGGTTTGACGCCGAGGCGTTCCCAGTCGCGCACGGACATCTTGTGATTCAGGCCCGTTGTCGACCAGTCGAGGGTCGAGGGCAGGGTGATTTCCTGCAACCACGGTTCATTCGCGCGCCAGCCCAGATGCCGCAGCATTTTCGCACCGGACATGAGCGCATCCGGGGCGGAGGTTTTGAGCCGGACATGACCATCGCCGTCGCCGTCGACACCGTTTTCAAGGATGTCTTTCGGCAGCATCTGCACCATGCCGATCTCACCGGCCCAGGCGCCCTGCGTGGTCGCCGGATCGAAATCGCCATGCTCGAACAGGGTGAGGGCTGCGAAGACCTGCGGCTGGAACAACTCGGGGCGGCGACAATCGTGGCTCAGGGTCATCAGCGCGTTCAGCGTGTTGAAATTGCCCTGCACCTGACCGTAATCGGTCTCCAGCGCCCAAAAGGCCAAAAGCACGCCGCGCGAGACGCCATAGTCACGCTCGATCCGGTCGAAAACGCTTTTGTACTTCGAAGCATTGGCGGCGCCGTTCTGAATCCGGTTTTGGCTGATCAGAGCGCGGGAAAAGTCGATGAATGTCTTTTGAAACACGCCCTGCGCGCGGTCGGCCTTGATGACAGCGGGGTCGTGGCGCACGGAGGCAAAGAACCGGTCGACATTGGCCTGTGCATGGCCTTGTCTCACGGCGGATTGCTTCATCTGATTGACAAAGCTTGAGAAATTTCCGCCACAGGAGACATCCGCAACAGCGGGGGAGGCGAGGGAGAGGGCGAGCACGAGGCCGAGAGAACGCATGAAGACACCTTTTAAAGTCATATTTTGGGGCAAGATAGCGGGGCTGAGCGTGTCAGGCAAATGACAGGAAAGCGAGGCAGAACAAAACCATGGACCATGCCCGCCAGAGCTGGACGCAGGCGGCGTCAATGTCCCCGACGGTGGCCTCGCGGCCATAGCGATTGACCCATGGGTAGTCACGCAGTTCGCCATGATAGGCGCGGGGGCCGGAGAGGGCGATACCAAGTTTGCGCGACAGGGCGGCCTCGGGCCAACCGGCGTTGGGGGAACGATGTCGGCGGGCATCGACATAGAATTCTTGCCAGAGCGAAAGCTTTGCCTCGTGTGATCCATGCATGTTCCGCCAGGGAAACAGCAAAAGCGCGGTGAGGCGGGCAGGGATCAGATTGAGCACATCGTCCAACCGCGCGGCGGCCCAGCCAAAATCCCTGTACCGCTCGGTGCGATAGCCGATCATGCTGTCGGCGGTGTTGGTGATTTTATAGACCAGAATGCCGGGCAGACCGAACAACAGAAACCAGAAGGCGGGCGCGATCACACCGTCGGAGAAATTCTCCGCCGCAGATTCAATAGCGCCGCGCGCAACGGCGGGGGTGTCCATCTCGGAGGTGTCCCGCCCGACGATCATCGACACGGCATGACGTCCCGCTTCAAGCGAGGTTTCGAGCCCGCGTGCGACCGCCTTAACGTGATCGACCAGCGACCTCTGGGCGAGAAGAATGGCGCCGAGCACAATCTCGACCAACGGGATATGGCGCAGCACACTCCCAAGAGCGGCAGCGCCGATCACCAAAGCCGTCATCACAAGAATGCCCTTGGCTTTGCGTCGGGCGCCTTGATTGAACCGCCGATCAGCCCAGCCGATCAATCGCCCCATCAGGACGGCCGGATGCGGCATCCGATCCCAAAGCCATTTCGGTTCCCCGAAAATCGCGTCGAGTGCCAGAGCGAGAAAGAGCGCGGCGGCAGTGTTCACAACGCCGCCTCCAGCAGATCCCACTTGTCCTCTGGCGGCAGACCAAGACGCAGCCAAGTGTCGGAATAGGGGAAGATGCGCGACCAGACGTGACCCTTGGCCAATCTGTTCTGAAAGGCGCGGGCATCCGGGGTCTCATAGAGACGAAAGAGAGTGGTGCCGCCAATAGGCTTTGCATCCTTATGGATCATATGGTGATCTAATTTTTCTATATCATGTTTTAATTTGATATTCATTGCTGCGGCCCATCCGGGCTCATTCAGAGCCGCCGTTCCAATAGAGAGCGCCGGGCCGGACACCGCCCAAGGGCCGATCAGGCTGGAAAGACGGTCGATCAGCTCCGGCGCGCCGATGGCAAACCCGAGGCGCAGACCGGCCAGCCCCCAAAACTTGCCAAAGCTCTTGAGGACAATGGTGCGACCATCGGAAACGCGCTCGATCAGGCTCTCCTCCGGCATCACATCGCCAAAGCTTTCGTCGATGATCACATAGGGCGCGGTCAATTCCTCGTGCCGCCAAAGCCGCCCGTCGGGGTTGTTCGGGTGAACGACCACCTGCACATCTGCGGACGGGTTGGATTGGTGAGAGACCTGCCAGCCATGTGCATCGAAAGCGCCGGCATGTTCGTTATAGGTCGGGGTTTGAACCTCGACCTGCCCAACGGGCCAAAGCGCGGGCAAGCGTGCGATGAGACTTGAGGCGCCGGGCGCGGCAAGGATGGCGGCACCACGCGGCACGTTCCAGAAGCTGCGCGCGGCCTGGATCAGGGCGTCCTGAGCCGCGGCATCCGGCAATGCGGACCATGCGCCTTGCGGAATCTCGCCGATGGGATAGGGGGTCGGGTTGATGCCGGTTGAGAGGTCGATCCAATCGGCTTTCTCGCCGCCATATCGGGCGACAGCGGCATCCAAACCCCCACCATGATCGCGATGTTTGCTCATAGGCCCTCCCGATGGGGGCGCTTGAGCTGCCCCTTTGGCATGTGTTTCGGCGGGCTTGTCAGAGAGTGCAAGTTAAAATCTTAGCTTTTCTGGAGCGAGGAGCGACTCCGACGCGATTGACCACCAAGTTAAAGGTCCGTTACTTTGACCTATCGAATCCACTTCCTCGTCAGAGAGATAAAAAACGGATCGCGGCGTGACCCGTGGTCAGAGAGCGCATGCAGGTATTGATCGTCGAAAGCAGCCCTGAGCTTGGGCAGATCTGGAAACGCCATCTGGAGCGTCAGGGCATGGATGTGTCTCTCGTGCAGGGGCAGGACGAAGCGATTGCCGCTCTGCAGCATAGCGCGCCGGAGCTGATCGTTCTGGACCTTGTACTCGATGAGGGATCGGCCTTTGCGGTGGCCGATTATGCCAATTATCGCCATCCCGAAACGCGGGTGATTTTCACCACGAATTCGAGTTTTTTCTCGGATGGATCGATTTTCCAGCATTCGGCGAATGCCTGTGCCTTTGTGCCCAAACAGGTCGATCCCGATGATCTCAGTGCCATGGTGGCGCATTATGGGAAAGCGGCGTCCTGAACGCCGCCTACGCCGCCTTAACCACGTTCATGCGGCGCGTCGAAATCAATCTCCGGGCTGATCGGCAAGATGCGGTAAGGGTTGATCATGTCGTGGCTGTAGAAATAGTGCCGCGTGATGTGATCGAAATGCGTGGTCTCGCGGATCCCGGGCATTTGATATAGCTCGCGGGTGTAGGCCCAAAGGTTCGGATAGTCCTTCAGCATGCGTTTGTTGCATTTGAAATGCGTGTGATAGACCTTGTCGAAGCGGATGAGCGTGGTGAACAGGCGCCAATCGGCTTCGGTCAGACACTCGCCCAAAAGGTAGCGACGCTCGGACAGCACATCTTCCAAGGCATCGAGACCGTCGAACAGCGGGTGGATCGCCTCGTCATAGGCGGCCTGCGTTGTGGCGAAACCGGCTTTGTAGACGCCATTGTTGATCGGCTCATAGATGCGGGCATTCATGGCCTCAATGTCATCGCGCAGCTCTTCGGGCCAGAAATCAAACGTGTTGCCGGTGATCCCGTCAAAGGCGGAATTGAACATGCGGATGATCTCGGATGATTCGTTGGAGACGATCGTGGCGGTTTTCTTGTCCCAAAGGATCGGCACGGTGACGCGACCGGAAACATGCGGATCGGCCTCAAGGTAGACCTCGCGCAGAAAGCGTTTTCCCAAAAGCGTGTCGCCCGTCGCGCCCTCGAAATCCGTGCCAAAGGTCCAGCCGTCTTTCATCATGTCCGGGTGCACGACCGAGATGGTGATATGCTCTTCAAGCCCCTTTAAAGCGCGGAAAATCAAGGCCCTATGCGCCCAAGGGCAAGCGTAGGACACAAAGAGGTGATAGCGCCCGCTCTCGGCGGCAAAGCCGCCTTGGCCGCTGGGGCCGGGCTGCCCGTCGGGGGTCACCCAATTGCGGAACCCTGCCGTGGTGCGTTCGAATTTTCCGCCGGACTTGGCCGTGTCGTACCAGCCGTCGTGCCAAATCCCGTCTTGCAAATAGCCCATGTGACCCTCTTTCCTCCGCTTGTGGTTACATTGAGGTAACCGCTTTGCATTGATGCGCAAACAGGCGTCAGGGCGCATAGATGGTGCGCGGATGCACATGAGGGGCTGTGAGCGTTCACTTCGAACGGGAATTGCGGCAATCCGGTGACTCTCATGGCGGAACTTGGCACATGGCGAAACGGTTAACTTGACCGAAACCATGTTTGCGCCAAGCTTTAAGAAGCCACAGATGCTGCGCAGCATTTCGGCGAGAAGAAGACTGCCAGGGAGGCCACCATGACTGATTTTTTACCCAAAGAGGTGCTTGAAGGTCTTGAGATGGCCCGCAAGCGTGATCTCAAGCGCCGGTCTCGACTGCGCGTCAAAGTCGGGGACGACACCTATCCGATCCTTCGGACGTGGGACAATGGCTTTGCGCTGGATCGCGACAACACCGAGCATCTGCGTGGATTGGTCGATGTCTTTGATGGCACGCGGCACCTCTATCAGGCGCTGATTGTGGCGGCGACGGACGACGGACATGAGATGAGCTTTGAGTTCAAACGCTCGACCGTGGCCAGCGACAAGCCGCCTTTGGATTACGACCGGCCCGATGACGCGCCGATCGCCTTGTTGCCGCGTTAACCTTACTGTAGGTCGCTGAACGCCTCTTTGAGACGGGTACAGGCCGTCTCAACCACGCTGCGCTGCGTGGCGAGGTTGAAGCGCAGGTAAAGCTCTCCGCCCTTACCAAAGGTCGGCCCATGATTGGGGGCGATGCGCGCGGATTTCTCGACCCTTGCGGTGAACTCTGAAGGGCTCATGCCGGTGCCGGAAAAATCGACCCAAGCCAGATAGGTGGCCTCCAAAGCCATCGAGGCCAGCCCCGGAATCTCCGCAATCGCCGCATCGAAAATCTGTCGGTTGCCGTCGAGATAGACGACCAACTCATCGACCCAGGCGGCGCCTTCGGGGCTATAGGCGGCGGTGGCCATTTCCAGCCCAAAGGAGTTGGGCGAAATCCCCAGTGCGGTCATCCGCGCCGCAAACTTTCCGCGCAATTTGGCGTCCGGGATGATGACATTGCCGGAATGCGTGCCCGCGATGTTAAAGGTCTTCGTGGTCGCGGTCATCATGATCAGCCGATCTTCGATCCCGTCGATCAGCGCCATCGGCGTGTGAGTATTCCCGGGCATCACCAGATCATGGTGAATCTCGTCCGACACAAGAATAAGGTCGTGACGCTGGCAGAACGCGGCCACGCCCTCCAACTCGTCCCGGCTCCAGACCCGGCCGCCCGGATTGTGCGGCGAGCAAAAGACCAACATGGTCTCCTTGCCGGTCATCTGCGCATCCCAGGCGTCGAAATCCATCACATATTTGCCGCCCTCAAGCGCCAGAGGACATTCGACCACCTCGCGCCCGGCGGCTTTGATCACCCGGCTGAAGGCATGGTAAACCGGCGTCATCAGGACCACGCCATCGCCCGGTTGCGTGTAGGTGTCGACACAAAGTGCTGTGCCATTCACCAGACCATGCGTGGTGAAAATCCACTCCGGGCTGACCTCCCAGCCATGGCGGTTTTTCATCCACCATTGAATGGCGGCCAGATACTCGCTGTCATCGCCCAGATATCCGTAGATGCCATGCGCGGCCATCTTCTCGACGGCGGCTTGCACCACGGCAGGCGGGCGGAAGTCCATATCCGCCACCCACATCGCAATCCCATCCTCGGAAGGCACGCCGTAGATGCCCTCCATCTTGTCCCATTTCGCGCAATGGGTGCCAAAGCGGGGGATGATCGGGTCGAACAGCGGGTTGGTCATGCAAAACTCCTTTTGAGGTCCGCCGCGAGCCTAATCCCGCCTCGGGGCGAAAGAAAACCGCAATCCTGCAAAAGGGGCTACGCGATTTCAGCGCTGCACAGTTGCGCGGCCCCCTTGGTTTGACTAAATGCAGGGCATGACACTCAAACCGATCCTCATTCACCCCGATCCGCGCCTCAAAAAGCATTGCGATCCTGTCACCGAGTTTGACAAGGAGCTCGCCAAGCTGGCCGACGACATGTTGGAAACCATGTATGACGCGCCGGGCATCGGGCTTGCCGCGCCGCAGATCGGTGTGATCCAGCGTATGCTGGTGATGGATTGTGCCAAGGAGGCGGACGGTAGCCCAGAACCGATGGTTTTGATCAACCCCGAGGTGACGTGGAAAAGCGACGAGCGCAACGTCTACGAAGAGGGCTGTCTGTCGATCCCCGGCCAATATGCCGAGGTCGAGCGCCCGAAGATGGTGCGCGTGAGCTGGCAGGATGTCGAAGGCAAGGCGCATGAGCAGGAGTTCGACGAGCTCTGGGCGACCTGTGTTCAGCATGAGATCGACCATTTGGACGGCGTGCTGTTCATCGATTACCTCAAGCCGCTCAAGCGTCAGATGATCACCCGCAAGATGCAAAAGCTCAAGCGCGAGAGGGCTCGTCCCTAATGGCGCGGCGCGAGATCCTGCTCTGGCCGGACGCGCGGCTGAGCACCTCTTGCGCGCCGGTGGATGAGATCACCGACGACATTCGCACGTTGGTCTCTGACATGTTCGAGACGATGTATGACGCGCCGGGGCGGGGCCTTGCCGGGCCGCAAGTGGGCGCGATGCTGCGGCTCTTCGTGATGGATGCGACGTGGAAAGAGGGCGAAAAATCGCCGCTTGTCGCGATCAATCCCGAGATTGCGGGTTTCTCCGATGAGACCTGCGAGATGGACGAGGGCTGCCTCTCTATTCCCGGCATTACAGCCACTGTGACGCGGCCCGAGCGTATCACGCTCTCATGGACCGATCTCGACGGGCAGCGCCACGCACGCGAAATGACGGGCGCCGAGGCGCGCATCATTCAGCATGAATATGACCATCTCGACGGGTTGGTGCATTTCGACCGCATTGATGCGAAAACCCGCGCCCGTCTCGAGGAGATTTACGCATGACATATACGCCCACAGAACGCCCTTTTGTGGCCTACCCGGACAAGCGCCTGAAAACCGCTGTGCCGCCCGTCGCGGAGATCACCGATGAGATCCGCAACATCTGGGCCGATATGGTCGAGACCATGGATGCCATGCCGGGATATGGCTTGGCGGGGCCGCAGATCGGCGTGATGCAGCAACTGGCCGTGGTCGATTGTTCGGACGAACGCGGCAAGGCGGTTTTGATGGCGAACCCCGAAGTGCTCCACGCCTCCGTGCAGCTGCGCGAACACGAAGAGGCTTCGCCCAACCTGCCGGGCATGTCCGCCGCGATCTCGCGCCCGCGCGCCGTCACCGTGCGCTTTCTCAATGCGGCGGGCGAGATCGAAGAGCGCGATTTCGTCGGCCTCTGGGCCACCTCTGTGCAGCACCAGATCGACCACCTGAACGGCAAGATGTATTTCGACAACTTGAAGCCGGTGAAACGTCAGATGTTCCTGAAAAAGGCCAAGAAGATGGGAGCGATGAAATGAGAGTGATCTTCATGGGCAGCCCCGATTTTTCCGTGTCTGTGCTCGACGCGCTGGTCGAGGCGGGACATGACATTGCCTGCGTCTATTGCCAGCCGCCGCGTCCGGCGGGGCGGGGCAAGAAAGACCGCCCGACGCCGGTGCAAGCTCGCGCCAAAGAGCTTGGCTTGCCGGTGCGCCATCCGGTGAATTTCAAAGATGCGGCGGATGTGGCGGCGTTTCAGGACCTGAACGCCGAGATCGCCGTGGTCGTGGCCTACGGCCTGTTGCTGCCGCAGAGCATCCTCGATGCGCCTCAGCGCGGGTGTTTGAACATCCATGCCTCGCTTTTGCCGCGCTGGCGGGGGGCTGCGCCGATCCATCGCGCGATCCTCGAAGGTGACAATGAAACCGGTGTCTGCATCATGCAGATGGAGGCAGGTCTCGACACCGGCCCGGTGCTCTTGCGCCAAGAAACCGAGATCACCGCAGAAGACACCACTGCCCTCCTGCATGATCGTCTGTCTGACATGGGCGCCGACGCCATCACAGTGGCGCTCGACACGCTGGACCAACTCGTCCCGGAGCCGCAGCCGGAGGATGGCGTGACCTACGCGCGTAAGATCGACAAAGCTGAGGCCAAGATCGACTGGACCCGCCCCGCCACTCAGATTGACCGGCAAATCCGGGGTCTTTCGCCCTTTCCCGGTGCCTGGGCCTCGCTCAACGGCGAGCGGATCAAATTCCACATGTCCCGCGTGACGGACGCCTCCGGCGCCCCCGGCGAAGTGGTGGACGACTTCACAATTGCTTGCGGGGACCGCGCGGTCGAAATTCTCACCGCGCAGCGCGAGGGCAAACGTGCTATGCCTGTCGCAGAGATTTTGAAAGGGCTGGATCTGCCAAAGGGCAGCCGGTTCGACTAGGGGCGCGTCATGTTTCCAATCCTGATCGGCACGGTCGTTATCGCGGGCATCGTCGGCTATATTTGCGAAAAGACGGGCTTTACCCGCAACGGTATCCTGCCTTCGATCATCATCTGTGTCGGCGGTGCGTTTCTGGCCTATTTCGTCAAACTCATGTTCGGTGTCGGCTTTGGCTCTCCGGGGCTGAATGCCATCGTGTCCTCGCTGGGCGCGCTGATCATCGTGCCGACCCATTGGCGGAGGCGTTGAACCCATGCCGGTCCTGTTCCTCATCATCGTCGGAGCCGCCGCCGGGTTCATTGCGACCCGCGTGATGGATTTGAAAACCGACCTGATCACCACCGTGGTGATCGGCATGTTTGGCGCTTTGATCGGCGGGCTTGTGCTGCGCTTTCTCTTGATGCTCTCTGGCGTGGCGGCGGGCTTTGTCGGGGCCGTGCTTGGTGCGATGCTGTTGATCTGGGCGTGGAAAGCGATCAGGGGGCGCAGATGATCTGGCTCCTGTCCATTCCGGGGATGCTTGCACGCATCCTCTTCGGCCTCGGGCTTTGGCTGATGTTCCGCCCCGGAGGGTGGTTCGTCGCCTGCTGCCTCGCGGTGGCGGCGACGTGGTATATTAAGGCGTAAGGCCCTAGTTCTTTGGGGGACGCGACTTGTAGACGGGGAGGGACCAACCCCAGGCCAGGCTTCCGGCGCGCAGAATGAATGTCACAATCGCACATATAATAAATTCAAAGAAACGCGGAATCTCAAATTGAGATGCTAAAAGCAATGCCAAAGGTCCGGCCAAAGCCGCCGAGGCGTAAAGCTCGCCGTGCTTCAGGATCAAAGGCACTTCGTTACAGACGACGTCCCGCATCATGCCGCCAAAACACCCGGTCGCGACGCCCATGAGGGCCACGATCACCGGCGGTTGTCCGAGCTTAAGCGCCACACCAGCGCCCGCCGCAACAGCGACCGAAAGCGCCACGGCGTCCGCCCACAAAAGGGCTTTCTGGCGGCTCTCAAAAAGGTGCGCGGTGAAAAATACCACGGCAGACACAAGACAGGCGATGACGATATAGGTCGGGTCGGCGACCCAAAACACGGCCTCGCGATTGAGCAACAGGTCGCGGAGCGTCCCGCCGCCCACCGCCGTGAGACAGGCGACAAAGGCGAAGCCAACGAGATCGAGCTGAGCGCGGGAGGCGGCCAAAGCACCGGAAATCGCAAAGACGATGACCGAGGCGTAATCGAGGGCCGCCAGAGGTGTCATGTGGCACCCTTTTTGAACGGCGCCATGCCCGCGCGGGCCAACTCATCTGCGCGCTCGTTTTCCGGATGCCCGGCGTGGCCCTTGACCCATTCCCAGGTCACATCATGCCGCTTTTGCGCCTCGTCGATGCGCTGCCACAGGTCGACATTCTTCACGGGTTTCTTCGCGGCGGTCTTCCAACCGTTGCGTTTCCAGCCGTGAATCCAGCCGGTGACACCGTTTTTCACATAGGCGCTGTCGGTGACGATGGTGATAGACGTCGGGCGTCCCAGCGTTTCAAGCGCAGAGATCGCCGCGAGCAATTCCATCCGGTTGTTCGTGGTCTCTGCCTCGCCGCCCTTAAGTTCGCGTTCTTTGACGACCGTGCCGCCGTCCTTTGCCTGCAACAAAGCGCCCCAGCCCCCCGGGCCGGGATTTCCGGAGCAGGCTCCGTCGGTATATGCGTAAAATTCAGCCATGATGGGATCGGGTGATAGAGGCTACGGGCGAATGGTCAAGTCTTCGCGTGAAGGCTTGGGGTCTCATGCGCGCTCAAAGGCGAGTTTGGCTCCAAGGCCTGCGAAGGAGGCGGCGAAGATGCGGCGCATCCATGCCATGGTGCACTCGCTTTCAACCACGCGTGCGCGCAAGAATCCGGCGGCGAGTGCATAAAGCAGGAAGACAGCAAATGTCATGGCGACAAAACCGAAGCCAAGCTCGACGAGCAGCATATTCGTATGGGTCGCATCCGCAGGAACGAACTGCGGCAGGAAGGCGACGAAAAACATCGGCAGTTTCGGGTTCAGCAGGTTCAAGAGAACTCCGCGACGCACCAAGCTTGCGGCGCTATGCGGTTGATGATCCGGTTTGACCTCGAGCGCGCCTGTGCCTTTGAGCGTGCCCCAGGCCATGTAGAGCAGGTAGGCGACACCGGCGTATTTGATCGCGGAAAACAAAAGCGCGGAGGTGTGCAACACGGCGGCCAGCCCGGCAAGCGCCACGCCGAGATGGACGACGGTGGCGAGCGTGCAGCCCAAAACCGCCCAAAGCCCGGCACGCAATCCGCGCCCCAAAGTGGTGGAAAGGGTGAAAATCACACCGATGCCGGGGGCGAGGCAGACGATGAAGGCGGTCAGGAGAAACTCAAAACTCATGCGGGTTCTCTCAAAACTCTGGGGACTTTGAATTCGACGTTTTCCTGCGCGGTTTCCACCAGCTCGACGGTCACGTCAAAGCGGGCGCGGAAAGCGTCGATCACCTCGTTGACCAAGACCTCGGGGGCCGACGCCCCTGCGGTGATGCCGACGGAGGTGATGCCCGCAAGAGCGCGCCAGTCGATGTCGGGGGCACGTTGCACAAGCTGAGAATAGGCGCAGCCATTGGCTTTGCCAACTTCGACCAAACGTTTGCTATTAGAACTATTCGGCGCACCAATGACCAAAAGAGCGTCTATATTTGAGGAAATGGCTTTCACGGCCGCCTGCCGATTGGTGGTGGCGTAACAGATGTCTTCTTTGTGCGGGCCGACGATATTGGGGAAGCGCGCGCGCAGGGCGGCGATCACATCGACCGTGTCATCGACCGACAATGTGGTCTGGGTGATAAAGGCCAGACGTTCCGGGTCGCGCACCTCAAGCCCCGGCACATCATCGGGCGTCTCAACCAAGAGAACCTCGCCCTCGGGCAGTTGCCCCATCGTGCCGATGGTCTCCGGGTGACCGGCGTGGCCGATCATGATCATCTGAAGCCCGTCGGCGTGGTGCCGCTCCGCCTCGATATGGACCTTGGACACCAGCGGACAGGTGGCGTCGACATAGACCATCTCGCGCTTGGCGGCCTCGGCGGGCACGGCTTTCGGGACGCCATGGGCGGAAAAGATCACCGGGCGGTCGTCGGGGCAGTCTTCCAACTCCTCGACAAACACAGCACCTTTCTCTTTCAGCCCATCGACCACGAATTTGTTGTGCACGATTTCATGGCGGACATAGACCGGCGGCCCCCATTTCTCGATCGCCATTTCGACGATCTTGATCGCGCGGTCGACGCCGGCGCAGAACCCGCGCGGGGCGGCGAGATAGAGCATAAGAGGGGGCTTGGGGGTCGTTTCGGTCATGCGGCACTCCTGATCTTTTTCAGAGGTAGCGGCGAAAGGGTCCAAGTGCAACGACCGGAAGTTCAAAAGGCCGACAGATCAAATGGCCGGTAAGTGAAAAGCCCCCGCCGAGACGGCGAGGGCTTTCAAAACTCAGTTGTCGTAACCGTCATCTTCGCGCGGTTCGCGCGGCGGACGCCCGAGCACGTCTTTGAGGTCGTTCAGCTCGATGAAATTATCGGCCTGGCGACGCAGCTCATCGGCGATCATCGGCGGTTGGGTGCGGATCGAGGAAACGACAGAGACGCGCACGCCCTGACGTTGCAGGCTTTCGACCAGCGGACGGAAATCGCCGTCGCCGGAGAAGAGCACGATGTGATCCACATGAGGGGCCAGTTCCATCGCATCGACGGCAAGCTCGATGTCCATGTTGCCCTTGATCTTGCGTCGACCCATGGAGTCGGTGAACTCCTTGGCCGGTTTGGTGACCATGGTGAACCCGTTGTAGTTCAGCCAATCGACCAGCGGGCGGATCGGCGAATAGTCATCGTTTTCAAGTAATGCGGTGTAGTAGAATGCGCGCAGCAATTTACCGCGGCGCATGAATTCCTGTCGGAGCAGTTTGTAATCGATATCGAACCCGAGCGATTTTGCCGCTGCGTAGAGATTCGACCCATCGATGAACAAGGCAAGCCGCTCATCTTTATAAAACATATAAAGGTCCTTTATATCTTGTTTTTTGGACCGCCCCGACAGCAATCTCCATGGGGACAGTCAGTTGTTCTTGGCTTTCTGTCCTGCTGAATAGTATGAAATGCACCGAAACTGAACTTGCCAAAAAAGATAGGGCGTTAAAAACTTGGTGCGAGAGACATCTTTGGGCTGGGCGAAAATGCGCGCATGGATCGCGTTCGGCGCCAATTTGCCCTCTGAAACCGGCACTCCGATGGAAACTTTGCAGGCCGCTTTGCTAGCGCTCACAGCAAAGGGTGTCGAGGTCAAGGGGCTTAGCCAGATTTACGAGACGCCCTGTTTTCCGGCTGGGGCCGGGCCGGATTACGTGAATTTTGCCGCAGAAGTCATGTTCGACGGCCCTCCTGAGGCGCTTTTGTTGGTTCTGCACGAGATCGAGGCGGAGCTGGGACGGGTGCGTAAGACGCGTTGGGCCGGACGTCCGATCGATCTGGACCTCATGGCCTACGCGGATGAGGTGCGCCCCGATGCGCGCTCCGTTCAGGCCTGGATCGATTTGCCTTTGGCCGAGCAAACGGTGCGTGCGCCGGATCAGCTTATTCTGCCGCATCCGCGCATTCAGGATCGGGCTTTCATGCTGATTCCCTTTGCCGATCTCGCCCCCGACTGGCGACATCCGCTTTTGGGCCAAACCGTCGCCGAGATGCTTGCCGCCCGGCCTGAGAGCGAGAAAACCGAGGTAAAACCCATGTCCGGAGTTGAAATCCGCGTGAATTAAGGGGAAAGGGCGCTTGTCAATAGGGGGCTGAGCCC
This sequence comes from Celeribacter naphthalenivorans, assembly GCF_020524585.1. Taxonomy (GTDB): domain Bacteria; phylum Pseudomonadota; class Alphaproteobacteria; order Rhodobacterales; family Rhodobacteraceae; genus Celeribacter; species Celeribacter naphthalenivorans. The sequence goes on along the minus strand of NZ_JAIVLK010000003.1, from coordinate 31,402 downwards.
CTAAATAGAGCCTTTGAACAAATGCGTCCCGACGCATTCCTATGTCTGTCCAAACGATTGGAGATCCCATGGCCCGCGTGACCGTTGAAGATTGCGTCGACAAGGTTCCGAACCGCTTCGAGCTCGTGATGCTCGCCGCCCACCGTGCGCGCGAAGTTGCCGCTGGCTCTCCGCTGACCGTGGATCGTGACAACGACAAGAACCCGGTTGTGGCGCTGCGCGAGATCGCTGAAGAGACCCAATCCGCCGACGCGCTGCGCGAGCGGATGATCGAAAGCCATCAGACCCAGATCGAGGTCGATGAGCCGGAAGACGATCAGATGGCTCTCCTGATGGGGCAAGAGGCCGACAAACCGGCCGAGGACGACATGTCCGAAGAGAAACTGCTGCGCGCGCTGATGGAAGCGCAGGGGCAAAACTAAGAGGCGGGGCCGCATGGGTTTCATGGTGGCCCCCATTCACGGAGTTCGCGGACCAAAATGATCGACGTCGAAGACCTGATCGCTCTGGTCCGCAACTATAACCCCAAAACGAATGCCGATCTGATCCGCGAGGCCTATGCCTACGGACGGGAAATGCATGAGGGGCAGTTCCGCCGTTCTGGCGAACCCTATTTCACCCATCCCGTTGCCGTCGCCGCCATCCTGACCGAACAGTCTCTGGACGATGCGACGATCATCACGGCTTTGCTTCACGACACGATCGAGGACACGAGGGCGTCCTACCAAGAGGTCGCGCGCAAGTTCGGCGAAGAGATCGCGGAGCTCGTGGATGGGGTGACGAAACTCACCAACCTGCAACTGTCGTCGACAGAGACCAAACAGGCGGAGAACTTCCGCAAGCTGTTCATGGCCATGTCGAAAGACCTGCGGGTGATCCTCGTGAAACTCGCCGACCGTCTGCACAACATGCGGACGATCAAGTCGATGCGCCCGGAGAAGCAACTCCAGAAAGCGCGCGAGACCATGGATATCTATGCGCCCTTGGCGGGCCGCATGGGGATGCAATGGATGCGCGAAGAGCTGGAGGATTTGAGCTTTCGGGTCATCAATCCCGAGGCGCGCAATTCGATCATCCGCCGCTTTATCCTGCTGCAACGCGAAACTGGCGATGTGATCCATAAGATCACCAACGATATCCGCACGGAGCTGGACCGAGAAGGCATCGAGGCCGATGTGTTCGGCCGCGCCAAGAAACCCTATTCGATCTGGCGCAAGATGGAGGAGAAACAGCAAAGTTTCTCCCGTCTGTCAGATATTTACGGCTTTCGTGTCATCACCAAGACCGAGATGGATTGCTACCGCGTTTTGGGGGTGATCCACCAGCGTTGGCGCGCGGTGCCGACCCGGTTCAAAGACTATATCAGCCAGCCGAAATCCAACGGCTACCGGTCTATTCATACCACTGTGTCGGGCCGTGATGGCAAACGCGTCGAGGTGCAAATCCGCACGCGGCAAATGCACGAGGTCGCGGAATCCGGCGTTGCGGCGCATTGGTCCTATCGCGACGGCGTGCGCGCGCAGAACCCCTTTGCCGTCGATCCGACGAAATGGCTGGCGAGCCTCACCGAGCGGTTCGAGAATGCAGAGGATCACTCTGAGTTTCTCGAACACGTCAAGTTGGAGATGTACTCCGACAAAGTCTTCACCTTCACGCCGAAAGGCGAGGTGGTGTCGCTGCCGAAAGGCGGCACGCCGTTGGATTACGCCTATGCGATCCACACGCGCATCGGCGACAGCTGTGTCGGCGCCAAGGTAGACGGCATCCGCGTGCCGCTTTGGACCCGGTTGAAAAACGGCCAGAGCGTTGAGATTTTGACGGCCGAAGGTCAGCGCCCGCAGGCAACTTGGCTCGACATCGTGGTGACGGGCCGCGCCAAGGCGGCGATCCGCAAATCTTTGCGCGAAGAGAACCGCGAACGCTTTGTCAAACTGGGGCGTGAACTGGCCCGCGTGGCGTTTGAGCATGTCGGCAAGAAGGCGTCGGAAAAGGCGCTTGCGACGGCGGCGAAACAGATGTCTCTGGCCGATAGCGAGGCACTTTTGGCGCGTCTTGGGTCCGCGGAACTCACCGCCTCTGAGGTGGTCAAGGCGGTCTATCCGGAGCTGGTGCGCGAAAGTGGTGCGATTGACGCGAAACGTGCGGTGCTTGGTCTTTCCGAGGGGGAGACCTATAATCGTGCCAAATGCTGCCAGCCGGTGCCGGGCGAACGCATTGTCGGCATCACCTATCGCGGCAAGGGTGTGGTGATCCATGCGATTGACTGTCCCGCGCTTGAAGAACTTGAGGCGGAAACCAATCGCTGGGTCGATCTGCAGTGGCACGCCGGGCCGCATGCGCCGCAATACACCGTGTCTTTGGATCTGACGATCTCCAACGATCCGGGGGTTTTGGGCCGTATCTGCACGCTGATTGCGGAGCAAAAGGCCAATATCTCGGACCTGAATTTCGTCGATCGCAAGCCCGACTTTTACCGTTTGATCGTAGATGTGGACCTGCGCGATGTGGAGCATCTGCATGCGGTGATGCTGGCGCTTGAGGCCGAAAGCGAAGTGGCACGGGTGCGCAGATACAGGAATTTGGACAGACGGCCCTAAGGGGGTCAAGAGGGTGATGTGGTCTTTAAACGCCGGGAAAAGCTAAAGCCACTTCAATGGCTTGCGCAATCCCTCTGGCCCAAACGCGGCTGGGGGCGGGCGGTCCGGTATCTCAAACATCGTCTTCACCGTCTGCCTGACACCCCTCATAAAATTGCGCGCGGCGTCTTTGCTGGCGTCTTCGCGGTCTTCACCCCGTTTTTCGGCCTGCATTTCGTCATCGCTTTTGTCTTGGCCAAGCTGATGCGCGGCAATGTCATCGCGGCGCTTTTGTCGACCTTTGTCGGCAACCCGCTGACCTATGTGCCGATTGGCGTGATCTCGATGAAAATGGGCCACTTCCTGCTGGGCACGAGTTTCGATCACGAGCATGAGCGCAGTTTTACGGGCAAGTTTTTCGACGCAGCCGATGATTTCTGGCGCAATTTCCTGGCGCTGTTCACAGATCGCGATGCCAATTGGGATGCGCTGATCCGGTTCTGGCATGAGATTTTCATGCCCTATCTGGTCGGCGGCATCATTCCGGGCATCGTGGCGGGGATTGCGGCCTATTACATCACTTTGCCGATGGTGACCGCTTATCAAAACCGCCGCCGCGGCAAGCTTAAGGCCAAGCTCGAAGAGTTGCGGCGCAAGAAACAGGCGCAAAAAGCGGCTCAGAAACCGTAACCCGACACGCCCGCACGAGGTTTGATCGCTTCGATCAGGATTTGTCGGTTTTCTTTCGCGACCCGCAGGCTATTGTCCGCGCCAAACGATCTTGATTGGGAACGAAACCATGACCCAGAAACTCCGCCTCGGCATGAACATTGATCACGTCGCCACCGTGCGCAACGCGCGTGGCTCGGCCTACCCGGACCCGGTGCGGGCCGCGAAGCTGGCCGAAGAGGCCGGGGCTGACGGGATCACGGCGCACCTGCGCGAAGATCGCCGCCACATCACGGACGCGGACATCGAGGCGCTGGTCGCGAACCTCTCCGTGCCGTTGAATTTCGAGATGGCCGCCACGGATGAGATGCAGGCGATTGCGCTCCGCCACAAACCCCATGCGGTCTGCATTGTGCCGGAAAAGCGCGAGGAACGGACCACCGAGGGCGGGCTTGAGGTGGCGCGCGAGGAAAACCGTCTGGCGCATTTCATCGCGCCCCTGCGCGACGCTGGCTCGCGTGTGTCGATCTTCATCGCGGCCGACCAGCCGCAGATCGAGGCCGCGCATCGCATCGGCGCCGCCGTCGTCGAACTGCACACCGGCGCCTATTGCGATCTGCACGCCGAGGGCAAATTTGCCGAGCGTGACGATGAATTGAAGCGTCTGACCGAGATGGCGGCTTTCGCGCATGGGCTCGGTCTCGAGGTCCACGCCGGCCACGGGCTGACCTATGACACGGTGCAACCGATTGCTGCGCTGCCGGAGGTCGCAGAATTGAATATCGGGCATTTCCTCATTGGCGAGGCTATCTTTTTGGGTATTATCCCCGCGATTCGCGAGATGCGCCGTTTGATGGACGAAGCTCGCAAGTAAAATCTATAAAAAGGTTAATGATATGAAAGTTTTGCGGTATACAGGGATCCTGATCGGCCTGACGGTTGTTGTGGGCATCCTGCTGTGGATTCTTGAGGCATTTCTTGGCTCCAGCGTGGGCATGGCGGCAGGTGTTGCGCCGCTCATCGGTGCGGCTGCTTTCGAAGGGGAATTCTTTTACAAAAAAGAACGTCGCATCCCTGAAAAAGCCGAAAAACGCGCCTTTGCGCGCATGGCGACGCTGGTCAACCTTGTGATCGGTGCCATCGGTTATGTGGGGCTTATGACTGTCCTTCCGGAACTGCGCACGTCGACCGCGATGATCGCGACGGCTGTTACCTCCGTCATTCTTCTGCTTTTGGTATATTTCGTCAGCGGCTTTTTCTTTGGTCAAGTTGCCAAGAACAAGATCAAGGTTGAGGAAAAGAAACGCGCGAAAGCTGCGGCTTAATCCGAACGTGCCGTGCATCGCGCCACATTATATGGGGCATCAGGGATGATCCTGGGCATCGGCACAGATCTCGCAAATATCGACCGGATCACCGGCACTTTGGAGCGCTTTGGCGAGCGCTTCAAAAATCGCGTTTTCACGGAGATCGAACAGGCCAAGGCCGAACGTCGTCGCGACGTCGCGGGCACCTATGCGAAACGTTGGGCCGCGAAGGAAGCCTGTTCCAAGGCGCTTGGAACAGGTCTTGCAATGGGGATTTCGTGGAAAGACATGGCGGTCAAGAACCTCCACACCGGGCAGCCGGTGATGGAGGTCACGGGCTGGGCCAAAGAGCGGCTCGAGGAGATGACGCCGCCGGGCCATGAGGCGATCATCCATGTGACATTGACCGACGATCACCCCTGGGCGCAGGCTTTCGTGGTGATCGAAGCCCGTCCGAAGGACATATGAAGCCTGCCCGAAGGACAAATAAAGCGCGCCCAATTGTCGATTACCCCCCGAAAACCCCACCATCACGGGCGTTTGCCTTGACTCCCTGCCGCGCGCCTTTCATATCCGGCTAAAGCGTAAAACCGTTTCCCCAAAGGACGAAAAGATGAGCAGTGCCAAGGACAGCCTGACCGAAACCATCAAAACAGTGGTCTATGCCCTGCTGATCGCCGGGATTTTCCGCACGCTGTTCTTCCAGCCGTTCTTTATTCCGTCGTCTTCGATGAAGGACACGTTACTGATCGGCGACTTCCTCTTCGTCAACAAGATGAGCTACGGCTATTCGCAATGGTCTTGCCCGAAGGTGGTGAATTTCCTTTGCCCGATCTCTGGCCGTATCCTTGGCTCTGAACCTGAGCGCGGTGACATCGTGGTGTTCGAACACCCGACCGAGCACCGCACCTTCGTCAAACGTCTGATCGGGATGCCGGGGGATCGGGTGCAGATTCGCGATGGTGTGATTTTCCTCAACGGCGAAGAGGTGACGCAGACCCCTGATGGTATGTTCGTCGAGACTGATGAAAAACAGGGTGCCGCCGGTCGTCGTCCGGCCTGCACCACCACGACCGGCCTTGGCGGCGAGTGTGCCAAAGAGAAATACATCGAGACCCTGCCGGGCGGGCGTCAGCATTCGATCCTCAACATCGGCCCCACCAGCGTCGACAACACACCGGTCTACACCGTTCCCGCTAACAACTATTTCTTCATGGGCGACAACCGCGACAACTCCGCCGACAGCCGGCTCTCGGCAGCCCAGGGCGGCGTGGGTTACGTGCCTGAGGAATATATTGTCGGGAAGGCGAGCCGCGTCATTTTCTCGTCTGCGGGCAAACGTCTTGTCTATTTCTGGACCTGGCGCAAAGACCGTTTCTTCAAGGCGCTCCAGTGAAGATGTCCGCAGATATAAGCGCGTTTCAGGCGCGGCTCGGGCATGAGTTTGCTCAGCCGGAACTGCTCTTGCGCGCCCTCACCCACAGTTCGATCTCGTCCGCGACCCGTCCCGACAACCAGCGCCTCGAATTTCTGGGCGACCGGGTTCTGGGCCTGACCATGGCCGAGGCGCTGTTCGAGAAAGACAAAACCGCCTCAGAGGGTCAGTTGGCGCCGCGGTTCAACGCGCTGGTGCGCAAGGAAACCTGTGCCGATGTCGCCCGTCAGATCGACCTTGGGGCTGTGCTGAAACTGGGCCGCTCTGAGATGATGTCGGGTGGACGTCGCAAAGAGGCGCTTTTGGCCGATGCAATGGAAGCGGTGATCGCCGCCGTTTATCGCGATGCCGGGTTTGAGGTCGCCAAAGCGCTGGTGCGCAGGCTTTGGGGCAAGCGCATCGACCGGGTCGAAGACGACGCCCGCGATGCCAAAACCGCGCTTCAGGAATGGGCGCAGGCCCGTGGGCAAAAGCCGCCGAAATATTCCGAAGTCGCCCGCGAAGGTCCCGATCACGCGCCGATCTTCACCATCGAAGTGACGCTGGAAAGTGGCGAGGCGGAGCGCTCGGAAGCAAATTCCAAACGTCAGGCCGAACAAGCCGCCGCCAAGGCGCTTTTGACAAAACTGGAGGCCAAAGATGGCTGAAACGACACGCGCAGGTTTTGTGGCCCTGATCGGGGAACCCAACGCCGGGAAATCCACGCTGTTGAACCGCATGGTTGGCGCGAAAGTGTCGATCGTGACACATAAGGTGCAAACCACCCGCGCCCGCATTCGCGGCGTCGCCATGGAAGGCGACAGCCAGATCGTCTTCGTCGACACGCCGGGGATTTTTAAACCCAAACGTCGATTGGATCGCGCCATGGTCTCTGCCGCCTGGGGCGGCGCTGCGGATGCCGATGTGGTGGTGCTTTTGATCGAGGCGCATAAGGGTGTCACCGAGGGCGTCGAGGCGATTTTGGCCGCTTTGGACGAGCATTCGAACCCGAAGCAGAAAGTCGCATTGGCGATCAACAAGATCGACATGGTGGACGTCGAGAAACTCCTCGCGATCACCAAGGACATGAACGAACGCCGCGACTTTGTGGAGACCTTTATGATTTCCGCCGAGAAGGGCAAAGGCGTCGATGACCTGCGCAAGTGGCTCGCACGCGAGCTGCCAGAGGGGCCGTGGCTCTACCCTGAGGACCAGATCGCCGATCTGCCGATGCGGATGATTGCCGCCGAGATCACCCGCGAAAAACTGACGCTGAACCTGCATCAGGAATTGCCCTACCAGCTCACCGTCGAGACCGAGAATTGGGAAGAGCGCAAGGATGGCTCCGCCAAGGTCGATCAGGTGATCTACGTGTCGCGTGACGGGCATAAGGGCATCATCCTCGGCAAACGTGGCGAGACGATCAAACGCATTTCGCGCGCCGCACGCGAGGAATTGTCGGAGTTTCTGGGCCGCAAGGTACACTTGTTCCTGCAGGTGAAAGTGCGCCCGAACTGGTTGGAAGAGGCCGAGCGCTACGGCGAAATGGGGCTCGATTTCAAAGACGGCAACTGATGGCGCGGCTGACGGCGGATGTCTGGGTCTCGGCTTATCTGACGCGGCTGCGGCTGGCCGATATTCCGGCCTTTGTTGTGAAAAAAGGCGACGCGACCGCTGGCGCCGTGATGGTCAAGCTCAACACGCTGGACGGTCAGGCCAAGGCGTTTCAACGCGAGTTCAACCTGATGGAAGATCGCCGTGAGTGGATCGTTCTGGCCGAGGGCGACGAGCGTGATGTGGATGCTTCCTTGGCCAAACAACGCAGTTTTGACCCTGATCTCTGGATCATTGAAGTCGAGGACCGTCTGGGGCGCACGCTTTTGGATGAGGCCGGTCTGTCTGATTGACGTTCCGCGCGTCGCGGGGCAGGGTCGTGTGAGTATTTTCAGCTACGATGAAGCAGGCGCATGATCGAGTGGCGCGATGAAGGGGTGGTATTGTCCGTCCGAAAACATGGCGAGACCTCGGTGATTGTCGAGGTGTTTACCCCCGGGCACGGGCGGCATGCGGGCGTGGTGCGGGGCGGTATTTCGCGCAAGATGACGCCGCATTTGCAGCCGGGCGGGCAGGTTGCCGTCACTTGGAAAGCGCGGATCGAAGATCATCTGGGGAGCTTTACGTTCGAGCCGGTGAAAAGCCGCGCGCATGTGCTGGGTGATCCCATGGCGCTTGCCGGAATGACGGCGATGGCCGCGATGCTCTCGCAGCTTTTGCCGGAGCGCGAGGCGCATGGCTATCTCTATATCGACAGTCTGGCGCTGTTCGATCGGATCGGCACCGATCCGATGTGGCCCTTGGCCTATCTGCATTGGGAGGTGTCTTTGCTGGAGGAGTTGGGCTTTGGCCTCGATCTCTCTTCTTGTGCCGTCACCGGATCGCCTGACGATCTGATTTACGTCTCGCCCAAGACGGGCCGCGCCGTGTCGCGAAAAGGCGCGGGGGAGTGGGCGGATCGGCTCTTGCCCTTGCCGCAGTGTCTCTTGGGGCAGTCCTCGCTGGATTTTGCCGAGATTGGGCAGGGGCTCAAAACGACGGGGTATTTTCTGGCGAAGATCACGGCGGAGCTGTCGGATCGGGGCTTGCCTGCCGCGCGGGATCGGTTCGTGGACCGGCTCGCTAAAAAGGCGGCGCAGGAGGCACCGCCTTTTTAGGTCTTGTGTGTGGTGGCTCAGCCCAGCAAACGCCGCGCAATCACCTGTGCCTGAATTTCACCAGCGCCTTCAAAGATGTTCAGAATCCGCGCGTCGCAAAGAATGCGGGAAATCTGATACTCAAGCGCAAAGCCATTGCCGCCATGGATTTGAAGCGCATTGTCGGCGGCGGCCCAAGCCACACGCGCGCCCAAAAGCTTCGCCATCCCGGCCTCAAGGTCACAGCGGTGGCCATGGTCCTTTTCCCAAGCGGAGAAATAGGTGAGCTGACGCGCCACCATGATCTCGACCGCCATCATCGCCAGCTTGCCGGAGACACGCGGGAATTCGATCAGGCTCTTGCCGAATTGTTTGCGATCCTCGGCATATTGCATACCCACCTCCAGCGCATTTTGCGCCACGCCAATGGCGCGGGCGGCGGTCTGGATACGGGCAGACTCGAAGGTTTCCATGAGCTGTTTGAAGCCCTTGCCTTCCTCGCCACCCAAGAGGTTCTCGGCCTTCACCTTGAACCCGTCAAAGCCGATCTCATATTCCTTCATGCCACGATAGCCTAGGACCTCGATCTCACCCCCAGACATGCCGGGCGTTGGGAAGGGGTTTTCGTCATCGCCCGGTGTTTTCTCGGCCAGGAACATCGACAGGCCTTTGTAATCCGTGGTGTCCGGATCGGTGCGGGCCAGAAGCGTCATCACATGGGTGCGCGCGGCGTGTGTGATCCAAGTCTTGTTGCCGGTCACCGTATAGGTCTCGCCCTCTTTCACCGCGCGGGTGCGCAGGCTCCCGAGGTCCGATCCGGTATTGGGTTCGGTGAAGACGGCGGTCGGCAGTATTTCGGCGGAGGACAGTTTCGGCAGCCACTGTTCCTTTTGCGCCTCGGTGCCACCGCCAAGGATCAGCTCTGCCGCAATCTCGGAGCGCGTGCCCAGCGAGCCGACGCCGATGTAGCCGCGTGACAGCTCCTCAGAGACCACGACCATCGCCGCTTTCGGAAAGCCAAAGCCGCCGTATTCCTCGGGGATCGTGAGGCCAAAGACGCCCAGTTCGGCGAGTTCCTCGATGATCTCCATCGGGATGAAATCGTCTTTCAGGTGCCACTCATGACAGAATGGCGCGACTTTTTCGTCGGCAAACCGGCGGAACTGATCGCGGATCATTTCCAATTCGTCGTCGAGGCCAGAAGCGCCAAAGGTCGCATGACCGGAATTGGTCCGCATCAATTCCACAAGCCGCGTGCGTGCGCCGGTGGAATTGCCGTCGAGCATGAGTTTGACCACTTCGCAGTGGCTCGGCTGGACAAGGCCCAGACCCAGATCGGAGAGACGGCAAATCTCGCCTTGGTTCATCGGGATGCCGCCGTAAATCTGGCTGAGGTATTCGCCAAAGGCGATCTGGTGGATCAGCTGCTCCATCTCACCGAATTTGCCGTCTGCGGAGAGCGCTTCGGCCCATTTCTGCATCTGACGCAGGCTTTCGACATAGGTCGCGAGCCACGCCAGCCCATGGGCGGCGGGTTGATTGGCCTCGATCTTTTTGCTGGAGACACGGTCGCCCTCAAGGAATTCGGAGCGCAAGGCGGCGCGCGCCCGGTCGAGAATGGCCTCCGCCGGGGCCACAGCCGCGCCGGTCAGAGCCAGAAGATCGGGCAGAATGGGGTTCGGCATTGTCATCTCCTGTTTCATCTCCTGTTGATCAAGGGCCATGGGATTCTCTCCTCCTGAAGGTCTCGAACTTGTCTAATCCTTTCGCAGCCGCAGCGCAATAATATTTTCAAATGAAGTTTTATTGAGACTTAAAGTGTCGCGATGAATTTGTGATCACCTCTGGCATGCCGAAAGAAAAACACTGGCCCCATCCTAGGGGTGCTTTCCTCTAGCCGCATGCAGGGCTGCGCTCTATCAGGGGGTATGATGTTTGATAGCCTCCTGACCTTTCTCACCCTGCCGCAACTTTTGGCCGCCTTGGCGATCACTCTTTTGGCGGGATTTGTCAAAGGCGCGACCGGGTTCGCCATGCCGATGATCATGATTTCTGGGCTGGGATCCTTTCTGGCGCCCGAGGTGGCGCTGGCCGGGCTGATCTTTTCGACCGTCGTCTCCAACGTCTGGCAGGCGCTGCGCGGTGGCGCAGGCGAGGCGGTGGCGGCCGCCAAACAATACAGGCTCTATATCGGCGCGCTTTTGGTGCTGATTGTGCTCTCCGCGCAACTCGTGGTGATCCTGCCGCAATCGGTGGTGTTTCTGAGCCTCGGGATCATCGTGATCGTGCTGGCGAGTTATCTTTTGGTCGGACGTGCTTTGAATATCCCGTCGCATCATCGTGGGTTTTACGATCTGGGTCTCGGTGCGATTTCCGGCGTGATCGGCGGCGTGGCGGGCATCTGGGGGCCGCTGACCGTGGCCTATCTGACCGCCGTGGACACGCCGAAGAAGCTCCAGATCAAGATCACCGGCGTGATCTTTGGCACCGGCGCCTTGACCCTGATGCTGGCGCATCTGCGCTCTGGCGTTTTGAATGCTCAGACCATTCCGCTGTCTGCGGCGCTTTTGGTGCCTGCGCTCTTGGGTATGGCCTTGGGGCAGCGGGTGCAGGATCGTCTGGATCAAAAGAAATTCAAACGCGCGACGCTGTTTGTGCTTTTGGTGGCTGGCGCCAATCTGGTCCGGCGCGGGCTATTTTGAGCCCTGCTGGCGGTCGGCCAGAAGGCGCATTTTGATCTCGGCCACTTTGGGCGCCAGTGCCATGAGATAGGCCGCGACGGCCTCCGGTTCGCCGTCGACAAGCTCAACCGGCTCCATCTGATCCGTGCCGCGAATGGCCTGTGTGACATCGCTCAGAATCGCGCCTTGGATGTCCGGACCATTGCCGCCCAAGGCCTCTTCCCCGTGGCAGGCCATGCAGAAATCGGTGAAGACCTCTTTGCCGGCGTCGATCAACGCGGGGTCGGCAAAGTCGACCTCCTGCGCGAGAGCCGGGGGCGTGAGGAACGTGAAAATCAGAGCATATTTCATGAAAGCAGACTGCCTGAGCAGGGTGACATCCGAATGACGCGCAAAAGAAAACGCCCCGAACCATATGGGCCGGGGCGTCAATTCATGAGGTGAGGGAAGGCCTTAGCCGATGGCGGCGGCTTTCACGTCCTCGTCGATATAGGGCAGGTACTGTTCGAAGTTCTCTTTGAACATCTGGACCAGTTTCTCAGCCTGCGCGTCGAAAGCCTCTTTGTCGGCCCAGGTGCGGCGCGGGTCCAAGAGCACATCGGCCACGCCCGGCACGGAGACCGGAACGTCGAAGCCGAAGTTGTCGTCCTTGCGGAATTCGACCTCGGCCAGCGTGCCTTCGAGAGCGGCGTGCAGCAGGTTGCGGGTTGCCTTGATCGGCATCCGCGAGCCAGTGCCGAACGCGCCACCGGTCCAGCCGGTGTTGACGAGCCAGCAGGTCGCGCCATGTTTCGCGATCTTCTCGCGCAGCAGGTTGCCGTAAGCTTCCGGACGACGCGGCATGAAGGGCGCGCCAAAGCAGGTGGAGAAGGTCGGGATCGGCTCGGTCACGCCCACTTCGGTGCCGGGGGTCTTCGAGGTGAAGCCGGAGAGGAAGTGATACATGGCTTGAGCAGGCGTCAGACGCGCGATCGGAGGCAGAACGCCGTAAGCGTCACAGGTCAGAAGAATGATGTTCTTCGGGTGACCGCCCATCGCCGTCTCGGACGCGTTGGAGATGTAGTGCAGCGGGTAGGCGCAGCGCATGTTCTCGGTCAGCGAGCTGTCTTGGAAGTCGAGCTCTTTGGTGTGCTCGTCATAGACCATGTTCTCGATCACGGTGCCGAACATCGAACAGGTCGCATAGATTTCCGGCTCTGCCTCAGCGGAGAGGTTGATGGTCTTGGCGTAGCAGCCACCTTCGAAGTTGAAGGTGCCTTTGTCGGACCAACCATGTTCGTCGTCGCCGATCAGCACACGGGCCGGGTCGGCGGAGAGCGTGGTCTTGCCGGTGCCGGAGAGGCCAAAGAAGATCGCGGTGTCGACCGGGTTGCCCGGCGCGTGGTTGGCGGAACAGTGCATCGCCATGATGCCTTTGCCCGGAAGGATGTAGTTCAACAGGGTGAACACGCCCTTCTTGTTCTCGCCCGCATATTCGGTGTTGCCGATCAGGATCAGCTTTTTCTCGAAGTTCAGCGCGATGATCGTCTCGGAGCGGCAGCCGTGCTTTTCCGGGTCGGCTTTGAAGGTCGGGCAGTTGATGATGGTGAAATCGGCGGTGAAATCATCCAGATCGCTGAGCTCGGGACGGCGCAGCATGGTGCGGATGAAAAGGTTGTGCCAGGCCAGTTCGGAGATGACGCGCACGTCGAGCTGGTTGGCCGGGTCGGCACCGCCGTAGAGATCCTGAACGTAGTAATCCTTGCCCTTCATGTGCTCGAGCATATCGGCGTAGAGCACGTCGAATTTCGCCGGGTCCATGGGCTGGTTGTTTTCCCACCAGATGGTGTCTTCCACGTCCGGGGTGCGGACGACGAATTTGTCTTTCGGGGACCGACCGGTGTGGGCGCCAGTGCTGACGAGGAAAGAACCGCCTTTGCCGAGAGCACCTTCGCCGCGCTTGATGGCTTCTTCGATGAGGGCCGGTTCGAGAAGGTTGTAATAGACATTGCCAAGTCCGGTAATGCCTTGGTCTTCAAGGGTGAAAGCCGGGTTCACGCGTCCGGTTGTCATATGCAAACTCCCTCGCCGTGTCCTTGCCGGCGTCTTTGGATATAGAATTCTGTACCGCGAAAGGGCCATTCGCGGATGGGCAACACATGTGCCAACGGAGTTGCTATATCACGCTTGCGCCGCGCGTAAACAGGCGCGAGATCAAGTGTTTGCGCAACCACATAGGGGGTAGCGCAAACACTTGCCGACAGCCGGGCGTCAAAGCCAATCTGCATAAGGGATAAGCACGAAGGTGAGACATATTAGCCATTCCTTGAAACTTTCAGGTTTCTATGGCTTTAACCCCGGACTCTGATTCGTGGTTTCGCTTGATTTGAGCGGTTGAAACACGGAATATAGTACAAAAAATGAACCAGTTGAGCAGTTGAAGGAAACCGACCATGTCCCGTATCGCCTTGGTAGACGACGACCGGAATATCCTCACCTCCGTATCCATGACGCTTGAGGCCGAAGGGTTTGAGGTTGAAACCTATAATGACGGCCAGTCGGCTCTGGATGCGTTTAACAAACGCCTTCCCGATATGGCGGTCTTCGACATCAAGATGCCGCGCATGGACGGCATGGATCTGTTGCAGCGCGTGCGTCAGAAAACCAACATGCCGGTGATTTTCCTGACCTCGAAAGACGATGAGATCGACGAGGTTCTGGGCCTGCGCATGGGCGCCGACGATTACGTCAAGAAACCGTTTTCGCAACGCCTTCTGGTCGAACGCATCCGCGCGCTTTTGCGCCGCCAAGAGGCGATTGCGGGCATCGATGTGGCAGAGACCGAAGAGACCAAGGTGCTGGTCCGTGGCGAGTTGGAAATGGACCCGTTGCGCCATGCGGTGAAATGGAAAGGTCTCGACGTCACCCTGACCGTGACCGAATTTTTGCTGTTGCAAGCGCTGGCACAGCGTCCGGGTTTTGTGAAATCGCGCGATCAGTTGATGGATGTGGCCTATGATGATCAGGTCTATGTCGACGATCGCACCATCGACAGCCACATCAAACGCCTGCGCAAGAAAATGCGCTCCGTCGACGGCGATTTCTCGGCCATCGAAACGCTGTACGGCATCGGGTACAGGTACAACGAGGAGTAATGACTCTGGCTTCCGGTATGGATCGTTCGGGCAAGTCCAACTCCGAGAACGCGGATGTCGTTCTCGGCGACGACTGGGTTGCGCCGCGCACCTCTGATGCGGAGCTGCGGGAAAAGCGTCGGCGCCGCAGTTTTATTGCTGTGAACCGTTCGCCTCTGGCGCAGAAGATCATCACTTTTAACCTTGTTGCGATCATTCTCATGGTCGCGGGCATTCTCTACCTCAACCCCTTCCGCGACAGCCTCGTGCTGCAACGCGAAAAGGCGATGGTGACGGAGGCGGCGCTGGTCGCCGATATGCTTGAGGTGACGGCCGGGGCGGATGGTCTGCTCGATGTCAGCGATGGCTCTGATGATGTGACGGGCGTGCTTCAGGTGCTGGAGCTGCCTCTGCGCGATAATGTCTACATCTATGATCAGACGGGCGTTCTTATCGCCTCGACCGAGGGGATGCCTCGGGTGGAACCTGCGAATGTCGCCGGGCTGCGCGAGGAGGGCCGCTCGACCGTCATCTCCGATTTCCTCAACAAAATCTGGTCTGCCATCACCTTTGCCAAAGGTAGCGGCCAAGAGAGCTTTGCGGATTACGAAGAACATGTTGCGGGCCTTGCTGTGCTCGCGCTGAATAACGAGATCCATGTCAACACCAGCGTGAATGCCGAAGGCTCCACGGTCTTTACCGTGGCCGCGCCGATCACCTTGGATGAGACTGGAGAGACCATCGGTGTGATCGGGCTTGTCTCCGCCAAGGGCGAGATCGACGATCTGGTTCGGGTCGAGCGCGAACAAATCCTGCAAGTCTTTGTGATCGCCATTCTGGTCTCTATCGGGCTGAGTCTTGTGTTGGCCTCGACTATCGCCAACCCGCTGGCCGATCTGGCCGCCGCCGCCGAGATTGGCCGCGACAAGAACAGCCGCAAAGTCGCGCCGGGCCGGGTGCGTATCCCTGATCTCTCGGGGCGTCCCGATGAGATCGGACGTTTGTCCTCGGCGCTTCGGGGTATGGTGTCTGCGCTTTATGATCGGATCGACGCCAACGAACAATTTGCCGCGGACGTGGCACATGAGATCAAGAACCCGCTGGCGTCTTTGCGCTCTGCTGTAGGCTCTTTGCGGATGATCAAGAAAGAGGAGCATCGCATCAAGCTGCTCGATGTGATCGAGCATGATGTGCGTCGTCTTGACCGTCTTGTGTCCGACATTTCCAACGCTTCTCGCCTCGACAGTGAGTTGGTCAAGGAAGAGGAAGAAGAGTTCAACCTGATCCAGATGCTGACGAACCTGATCGACTACCTGTCGCAGGAATCGCAGGAGAAGGGCGTCGAATTCATCGCGGACATGCCTGACAAGCCGATCATGATTTCGGGGCTCGAAGCACGTCTGGCGCAGGTGTTTGTGAACCTGATCACCAATGCAATCTCGTTCTGTGAAGACGGCGACGCCATTCGGGTCTGGGTCCGCAAGCGGGATCATCGTGTTCTGATCGTGGTCGAGGACACCGGGCCGGGCATCCCGGAAGAGGCGCTGACGAAAATCTTCAAACGTTTCTATTCGGAGCGCCCTGAGGGGCAATTCGGCAACAACTCCGGTCTTGGCCTTGCGATCTCGAAACAGATCATCGAGGCGCATGGCGGTGTGATTTGGGCTGAGAACATCCGCCCGACCGATGCCGACATCACCTCCGATCCGCTGGGCGCCCGTTTCGTCGTGGGTCTGCCGGTGTGAGCAAGGACGCGCAGGAGGAGGTGAACCTTCATGCCTCCTGTGTCGCTTTGGACTCCGAAAGCGGGCTTTTGATCATCGGGCCATCGGGCAGCGGGAAATCGACCCTGTCGCTCACGATGATGGCGTTGGGCGCCACGCTGGTGTCTGACGACCGCACCCTCCTGACGCGCGATGGGGCTGACCTCGTGGCGACAGCGCCCGGGACGCTGACCAGCATGATCGAAGCGCGCGGGGTCGGGATTTTGACAGCAGAGTGCCTGCCGCACACCCGATTGCGCGCTGTGGTCGACATGGCACAGGTCGAAACAGAGCGCTTGCCACCCCGGCGCGAAAAGGCTCTCATCGGGGTCTCGATTCCCCTGTTCTACCGGGTCGATGGGCCGCAATTCGCCCCGGCCCTGATCCAATGGCTCAAAGGAGGCCGATGCGCGTGACTTCATCCGCAGAGATGCCGATCCCGCAATCGAAATCCCGCCACCGCGTGGTCTTGGTGACCGGTCCGTCTGGCGCGGGGCGCTCCACGGCGATCAATACGCTTGAAGATCTGGGCTATGAGGTCATCGACAACCTGCCGATCTCGATCCTGCCGCGGCTTTTGGAGGGCGGCGGGCTGACCAAGCCTCTGGCGCTGGGCCTCGATGTGCGCAACCGTGATTTTTCCGTCAATGGGCTGATCGAAGTGATCGACGATTTGACACGCGATCCGAACCATGAGGCGGAGGTGCTCTACCTCGATTGCGCGCCCGAGGTGCTGATCCGGCGCTATTCCGAAACCCGCCGTCGCCACCCTCTGGCGCCTGCCGAAACTGCGCAGGATGGCGTGGCGCGCGAGATCGATCTTTTGGTGCCGATCCGGGCGCGGGCTGACATCCTGATCGACACCTCCGAGATGACGCCGCACCAGCTCCGCGACGAGATCGAACACTGGTTCGCCGAAGGGCGCGAGGCGGACATGGCGCTCTCGGTTCATAGCTTTTCCTACAAACGCGGCATGCCGCGGGGCGTCGATATGGTCTTTGACGTGCGCTTTCTGTCCAATCCCTATTGGGACGAGAGCCTGCGAACCCTGAACGGCACGGATGCGCAGGTCCAGGACTACGTGAAAAACGACCCGCGCTTTGACGCGTTTTTCCAGAAAATTCTGGAACTGACCCTGCTTCTGCTGCCCGCCTATCGCGATGAGGGTAAAAAGCACCTGTCAATCGCCTTTGGGTGTACCGGAGGGCAACACAGATCGGTGACGCTCGCGGAAATTCTATCCAAAGCCCTTGCAGAACATAATTGGCAAGTGTCAATAAGACACAGGGAACTTGAACGCCGCCAGAGCGGCCTTTGACCGGGAATGCTTACGTGATCGGAATTGTGATCGTCGCACATGGGGGACTGGCCCGCGAGTATCTCGCGGCGGTCGAACATGTCGTTGGCAAACAGGTGGGTATCGAAGCGATTTCGATCGAGCCGGATCATGACCGCTCGGCCAAACAGCGCGAGATTTGCGCCGCCGCCGACGATGTCGACAGTGGCGATGGCGTGGTCGTGGTGACCGATATGTTTGGCGGCAGCCCGTCGAACCTGTCGCTTTTGGCCTGTCATCACAACGACCGTCGGATCATTTATGGCGCGAACCTGCCGATGCTGATCAAGCTGGCAAAATCGCGGCACAAAACGGTTGCGGAGGCGGTCGGCAATGCGCTTGATGCCGGGCGAAAATATATCGACAGTTTCGACGTCCACGGGCGTTAAAGCTGTCGGACAAGAATAAAGTCGAGTGGGGAGATGGCGTCGGTTATGCGCACACATGAAATCGTGAATGTTAAGGGGCTGCACGCGCGCGCCTCGGCGAAACTCGTCGAAGTGGTCGAGGAGTTCGACGCCAGCGCCGAGGTTTCCAAAGACGGGCTGAGCACTTCTGGCGACAGCATTATGGGGCTTTTGATGTTGGCAGCCTCCAAAGGAACCACTATTGACGTCACGACGACCGGGCCGGAGGCGGACGCGCTGGCGGATGCCATAGAGGCCCTGATCAAGGACAGATTTGGCGAGGATATGTAAAGTGTCTCACCCCGAAAAAGATGGGCAAGACGACGTGACGGACCTCCACGCTCCGAAACCTGGCGACGAGGATTTCGTCAAATACGACGCACGCCGGCTGTCCTATGCGGGCACGTTTTCCGATCCCTCTAAGGTTCTGATCATCCGCACCATCGAATGGGTGACCGGCAAGCTGCCGCTTTTGCGCCGCATCCGTCGGTTCGAAAAGATGGGCACGCCGATGGGCCAGCCGTTCTTCAGCCAGGCGCTTGAGGTCATGGGCATCAAGGTGCAGACCCCCGAGGATCAGATCGCCAAGATTCCCGCCACAGGTCCGTTGGTTGTGGTCGCGAACCACCCGCACGGCCTCGTGGACGGTCTGGTGATGGCGGAGCTGATCGGCAAGGTGCGCACGGATTACAAAATCCTGACGCGTTCGCTGTTGACCGGCATTCGCGAGATCGACCCCTTCATGTTGCCGGTGCCTTTCCCGCACGAACCCGACAGTCACCGCGCCTCGATCAAGATGCGCAACGAGGCGATGGAAACGTTGAAAGCCGGTGGCGTGATCATCCTTTTCCCGGCGGGCGCTGTGGCCTCGTCCGAGGATTGGTGGGGGCCGGTGAAGGAGAAACCGTGGAACCCGTTCACCGCCAAGATGGTGCTGAAATCCGGGGCCACCGTGCTGCCGATCTATTTCCCGGGGCGCAACACGCGGCTTTATCAGATCGCGGACAAGATCGCGGCGAGCTTCCGACAGGGGCTGTTGCTGCATGAGATCGCACATTCGCTGGACAAGCCGCAGGCGCCGATCATCGGTGACCCGCTGACGCCGGACGACCTCAAGGATTGGCAGACGAAGACGCGCGAATTCATGGATTGGATGCGCTCTCATACGTTGGCTCTGGGCGGGCGCACGGATTAAACTCCACACACGAAAAAGGGGCCCGCGCGGCCCCTTCTTTATATCCGGATGCGCCCGATTTAGCGCGTCGGCACGGGCGTTTCGCCCCGGTAATCGTAAAAGCCCCGCTGGGTCTTGCGGCCGAGCCAGCCGGCCTCGACATATTTTGTCAAAAGCGGGCAGGGGCGGTATTTCGTATCGGCCAAGCCATCGTGCAGCACGTTCATGATCGCCAGACAGGTGTCGAGCCCGATGAAATCGGCCAGCTCCAGCGGCCCCATCGGATGGTTCGCGCCCAGCTTCATCGACTCGTCGATGGATTTGACCGATCCAACGCCCTCATAGAGCGTATAGACCGCCTCGTTGATCATCGGCATCAGGATGCGGTTCACGATGAAGGCCGGAAAATCCTCGGCGCTGGCGGCGGTTTTATCGAGTGATTCGACCACGCCCAGAAGCGTCTTGTAGGTCGCCTCATCGGTGGCGATGCCGCGAATAAGCTCGACGAGCTTCATCACCGGCACGGGATTCATGAAGTGGAAGCCCATGAATTTTTCTGGCCGATCCGTCCGCGACGCAAGCCGGGTGATCGAGATGGACGAGGTGTTCGAGGTGAGGATCGTCTCGGGCTTCAGATGCGGCAGAAGTCGCTCGAAAATCGCGTTCTTGACGTCTTCGCGCTCGGTCGCCGCCTCGATCACCAGATCGGTCTGCCCCAGCTCTTCGAGGTTGAGTGTGGTGGAGATCCGCGCAAGCGCCGCATCCCGTTCATTTTCGGAGATTTTCTCGCGCGACACCTGACGGTCGAGGTTGCGCGTGACCGTGACAATGCCCTTGTCCAAGGCGTCTTGAGAGATGTCGTTCACCACCACATCATAGCCCGCCAAAGCGAAGACATGCGCGATGCCGTTGCCCATCTGACCGGCGCCGACGATACCGACTTTCTTGATCTCCATCCGCACTCTCCTTGGACAAATTTGCATGAAGTTTACGCGCCACATCCCGCCGGGTTCAAGGGGCAAGGCAGGGGCGCTGACCTATAAAATTTTTAACGAATTGGCGATTTAGCGATTTCGAAACCTGTGTCTGCGACTCTCTGTGTCGGGTGAAATTTAAGAACCAGTGGGTGGACACATGGCTTACCAAAATATGGGCGAAGGCTCGTTAAACTATACGCCGTGCCGGTACGGCAAATCGAAACTTCTGTTCCGCGGACCGCAAAAAAATCTCGACGATCCGTATGTGGCTTTCCTAGGGGGGACGGAAACATACGGGAAATTCGTCGACGTGCCGTTTCCGGCGCTCACCGAGGCCGGATTGGGGGCTACGACGCTCAACCTCGGCTGTGTGAATGGCGGCGTGGATGTGTTTCTGAATGATGAAACCGTGGCGGACATCTGCAAAAAGGCCAAGGTGACGGTGCTGCAAATGCCCGGCGCGCAAAACATGTCGAACCGGTTCTACGCGGTGCACCCGCGCCGCAATGACCGTTTCCTGCGGGCCTCGACGCTTCTGCGGACGATCTATCGCGAGATCGACTTTACCGATTTCAACTTTACGCGGCATCTCCTGCAAACCTTGGAGGTCACGTCGGAGGAGAAATTCGTCATGGTGCGCCAAGAGCTGCGCGATGCTTGGGTGGCGCGGATGCGGACCATGGCCAACAAGTTGCAAGGCGATGTCGTGCTGTTGTGGCTCTCCGGCCATTCCCCGGATGACGAGGCCGCTTGCGACGCGATCGAAGGCGATCCGCTTTTTGTGAATCGTGAGATGATCGAGGAAATTCGACCCTTGGTCAAAGATGTGGTCGAGGTGGTGGTGAGTCAGGATGAGATCGACGCGGGCTATGAGATGATGATCTACTCCGATCTCGACGCGCCTGCCGCGCGGGAAATGCTGGGTCCGATTGCTCACGCGAAAGCCGCCAAAGCTCTTCAGGATGCGCTTGCGCCTTATCTTTAACGCGAGCCGGACAGCAAAAGGTCCGCCGTTATGGCGGGCCTTTCGTGTTTCATACCTGAGAGGTCTCAGAGTTTTTCGGTCAATTCCGGGACGGCGTCGAAGAGGTCTGCGACGAGGCCGAAGTCGGCGACCTGGAAGATCGGGGCTTCTTCGTCCTTGTTGATCGCGACGATCACTTTCGAGTCCTTCATGCCGGCGAGGTGCTGGATCGCGCCGGAGATGCCGCAGGCGATGTAGAGCTCGGGTGCCACGACCTTGCCGGTCTGGCCGACCTGCATGTCATTGGGCGCATAGCCCGAATCCACCGCAGCCCGCGACGCGCCGACAGCCGCGCCGAGCTTGTCCGCCAGCGCTTCGATGATGCCAAAGCTTTCCTCGGAGCCGACACCCCGGCCACCAGACACGATGATCTTGGCGGAGGTCAGTTCCGGACGGTCGCTTTCGACCACCTTGTCCTCGACGAAGGCCGAGAGACCTTTGTCGCCCGCACCCGACACAGCCTCGACAGAGGCGGACCCGGAGGTGCCAGCGGCGTCGAAGGTCGAGGTGCGGAAGGAGATGACTTTCGTCGCATCCGCGGATTTCACGGTCTGCACCGCGTTGCCCGCATAGACCGGACGTTTGAACGTGTCGGCGTCGACGACCTCGGTCACATCCGAGATCACCATCACATCCAAGAGTGCAGCCACGCGCGGCAGAACGTTTTTGCCGGTGGTGGTCGCGGGCGCGATGATGTGGGAATAGTCACCTGCCAGAGACACGATCAGATCGGCGAGGTTTTCGGCCAGACCGTTGGCATAGGCCGCGTCATCGGCGACCAGAACCTTGGACACGCCATCGAGTTTCGCGGCCGCGTCCCCTGCGGCGGCGGGGCCACAGACGAGCACGGTCACATCGCCCAATTTGGCACCAGCGGTGGCCGCCTTGGCGGTGGCATCAACAGCGAGCGCACCGCCCGCGACTTCGGCGAGAAGCAGAACAGCCATCAGACCAGACCTCCCTCTTTGAGTTTCGCAACGAGTTCATCGACGGAGCCGACCTTGATCCCGGCTTCACGCGCGGCGGGCTCTTCGGTGGTGACCACCGTGAGACGCGGGCTCGTGTCGACGCCGTAATCAGCGGCGGTTTTCTCATCCAGCGGCTTTTTCTTCGCCTTCATGATGTTCGGCAGCGAGGCGTAGCGCGGCTCGTTGAGGCGCAGATCGGTCGTCACGATGGCCGGCAGGTTGACGGAAATGGTCTGAAGACCGCCGTCCACTTCGCGGGTCACCACGGCTTTGCCGTCCGCAATCTCCATCTCGGAGGCAAAGGTCGCCTGACCCCAACCCAAGAGCGCGGCCAGCATCTGACCGGTCGCGTTCATGTCGTTGTCGATGGCTTGCTTGCCGAGGATCACCAGCTCGGGGGCTTCCTCTTCGACCACTTTGGCGAGGATTTTCGCAACCGCCAGCGGCTCGATGTCGACGCCCTGATCCTCTTCGATCAGGATGCCGCGATCGGCACCCATGGCCAAAGCATTGCGGATCGTATCCGTTGCCTTTTTCTCGCCGATCGAGACGATCACCACCTCAGAGGCCACACCGGCCTCCTTGAGACGAATGGCCGCTTCGACAGAAATCTCGTCGAACGGGTTCATCGACATCTTCACATTGGCAAGATCGACACCCGTGCCGTCGGCCTTAACCTTGACCTTTACGTTGTAGTCAATCACCCGTTTGACAGGCACCAAAACCTTCATAGGCGTAAACTCCCTTATGACTGTGCCGCCCGGGATACCGGGGGCGCTCAAGCTCTCCGCTGATGTGATTACCCGTTTGCGGACGCAGAAAACACCCCCAAAACGTCGCGTTTCGTCCCAAAGACGCAGCGTTTGAGAGAACATCCGCCGCCGCGTTCCGATGTTTTTGCCCTGCGCGCAGGCCTAGCGATTGGCGCCCGGCACCCAAAGCACATCGGCTTTGCCATCGTCGTTGGCCATGCGGGCGGCACAGAACAGCCAATCCGAGAGCCGGTTGAGATATTTGATCGCCGCCGGGTTCACGTCCCCCGATTCTTCGGCGTTCAGCGCGACGGCCAGCCGTTCGGCGCGGCGCGCCACGGTGCGGCCCATGTGAAGATGCGCGGACAAGGCGGTGCCAGCAGGCAGGATAAAACTGCGGAGCGGTTCCAAGACCGCGGTCATCGCGTCGATCTCTGCCTCGAGGCGCTCGATCTGCGAGGGCACGGCGCGCAGGACCGGGTAGCCGGCCTCATCGTCCTTGTCCAAATTCGGACGCGACAGGTCTGCGCCCAAGTCGAAGAGATCGTTTTGAATGCGCGACAGGGCGGCGTCCACTTCGCCCTCGGCATGCAGGCGCGCGAGGCCCAACGTGGCGTTGACCTCATCGACCGTGCCGTAAGCCTCGACACGGGTGGCGTATTTCGGCGTGCGCGACAGATCGGAAAGTGAGGTTTCGCCAGCGTCGCCGGTGCGGGTGTAGATCTTGTTCAAAACAACCATGTCAGTTCCCCGATTTGCGCAGCGCCACGAAGATGACCACGAGGATCACCGCGCCCAGTTGGGCCAAAATGCGGGCCTGCATGAGTTTGTTCGAGCGTTTCGCCCCTTCGGCGCCGCCGCGACCGAACTGGCCGATGCCGAGCGCGAGAATGACGAGGACGAGGAGGCAGGCCGCGCCAATGACATAGAGAAACGGATCGGACATGTGCATTTCCTCCCTAGGAATGATGTGACTGTGATAGCGCTTTTATGTCCGCGACCCAAGTCGCGAATCCGGGTGTCAGCCTTTGGACATCATCCATTCGCTGGCGCGCGCGGGCAGAAACCGCAGGGCGAGGGCAGAGAATGTGGTGACTTTCGTGACGTGATAGCGGGCTTTCGGGTGCGGGCTGTTGAGCGCACGCCGGAGCTTGGCGGTCACCGCATCGCATTGCAGCTCAAAGGGATCGGGGGATTTGTCGGTCGCATAGAGGCGATCCACCACGGGGCGATAGCGCGGCGCTTGGTCGCTACCTTCCCAGTCGATCCAACGGTCGAAATTCTTGCGTGAATTCAGACGGAAATCGGTGGCGATGGGGCCGGGTTGAATGATCGAGACGTGAATATCCGTGTCACGCAGCTCAAGACGCGCGGCGGTGGACAGCGCCTCAAGCGCATGTTTCGTCGCCGCATAGGAGCCGCGAAATTTGGTGGTGATGAACCCCATGACGGAGGAGCATTGCACGATGCGGCCTTGGCCATTTGCTCCCTGTTGGCGCATCACCTTAATGGCACGTTGCGTCAGGTCGTGCCAGCCAAAGAGATTGGCCTCGAAATTCTGGCGCAGCGCGGCGACAGGCAGGTCCTCGACCAGCGCAGGGATCGCATAGGCGCCATTGTTAAAGAGCGCGTCCAACATGCCGCCGGTGCGCGACAGGGCCTCGTCAAAGGCGGCAGCAATGGAGGCCGGGTCCTCGTAATCGAGACGAAAGCTTTCCAAACCTTCTCCCCTTAACCGCGCTGCATCCGCCTCTTGTCGACAGGTCGCAAAGACCCGCCAGCCCTCTTTTTGCAAGGCATGCGCGGCATGATAGCCGATGCCCGAGGAGCAGCCGGTGATGAGGATGGAGCGCATAAAAAAAGCCTTTCCCGAGAGGATCGGGAAAGGCTTATCGCATGATCGACGACGAGGGAATCCACCAATCAGGCGAGATCGCAAAATTCACTCTTAGTGAGAAACATCGGCCAAAAAGCGGGCGGCCATATAGCCTTCGACCCCGTCGCCTTCGACAGAGATTTTGACCCAGCCGTTTTCTTCGGGAGAGATGACGCGGACAATCTCGGTTCGCACGACCTGACCCATCACCGGATTGACGGTGGAGGGGCCGGAGCGCACGTTGACGCGGGCTGCGGTGACTTCGCGCAGGATCATGTCAGACGCGGCCTCGGTCGGGTCCATCACGGGATCGACCAACAGGGCGGCCATTTTCTCGGGATGTGCGACGGTCGTGGTGGCGCTGGTGGGCGTGATGTCGGGCGTGCCGATCTGGGCGCTGGCCAGTTGCACAAGGCCAGAGTCACGAGAGGGCGCAGCTGTCGGAGCCACGGTGCTTTGGGCGTTCAACTCTGCCAAGGTGGGCACATAGGCGCCCTGACGTTTCACATCGGTGCCGAAGGCTTCTGAGAAACGGTCGGACAGCCCGGCAAACACAGAGACTTTCTCGGCGCGGCGCAGATCGAGCGCGGCCTGTTCCTGAGGGCTCAAATCCCGCCCAAACACCATGAATGAGGCCCACAGGCCAACAGAAGTCATTGCCAAAAGACGCAGCATAACACACCCCCGAATATCGTTACGCGTTCTATTATAACCGATTCTTCAACTCTTGACGGGGAAACTTGTTCCAAAACTCCACCTAGAATTTGATCACCTTCGGGCGCTCTGGGGACAAAATCCTGTGAGAGGGACGCTTGCCGGGGCCGAGGCGGGCGGTTATTCATGCTCCCTATGAGCAGTGATTTGACCCAAGATCCCGAAAACGAAGGCGCGCCTCTGGGCG
This sequence comes from Celeribacter naphthalenivorans, assembly GCF_020524585.1. Taxonomy (GTDB): domain Bacteria; phylum Pseudomonadota; class Alphaproteobacteria; order Rhodobacterales; family Rhodobacteraceae; genus Celeribacter; species Celeribacter naphthalenivorans. The sequence goes on along the minus strand of NZ_JAIVLK010000003.1, from coordinate 5,774 downwards.
AAAGCTTTGAACCTTTGCGCCGTGCGATCGGCGAGCGCTATTTGCAATATGCGCTCTCGACGATCATGCACCGGGCGCTGCCGGACGCGCGCGACGGGTTGAAGCCCGTGCACCGACGCATCCTCTATGCGATGCGTGAATTGCGGCTGTCCGCGACCGGGGGGTTCCGCAAATCCGCGAAAATCTCCGGCGACGTGATGGGCAACTATCACCCGCATGGCGATGCCGCGATTTACGATGCAATGGCGCGTTTGGCGCAGGATTTTAACGTCCGCTATCCGCTGGTCGACGGTCAGGGGAACTTTGGCAACATCGACGGCGACAATCCGGCGGCCTCGCGTTACACTGAGGCGCGGATGACGATTGCGGCCGAAGCTTTGCTCGAAGGTCTCAATGAGGATGCGGTCGACTATCGCGACAACTACGACGGCACGCTGCGCGAGCCGGAGGTGTTGCCCGCCGCCTTCCCGAACCTCTTGGCCAATGGCTCGTCCGGCATCGCGGTCGGCATGGCCACGAACATCCCGCCGCACAACATCGGCGAGCTGATCGACGCTTCGCTGCATATGATCAAGGCGCCGGATGTGCGCGACGAAACTCTGCTCAATTACGTCAAAGGCCCGGATTTCCCCACAGGTGGCATCATTGTCGAGCCGCGTGAAAGCATGGCAAAAACCTATGCCACGGGCCGCGGCTCTTTCCGTCTGCGGGCGAAGTGGGAGGTCGAGGATCTGGGACGTGGTGTCTGGCAGATCGTCGTCACCGAGATTCCCTATCAGGTTCAGAAATCGAAGCTGATCGAGAAGCTCGCCGAGCTGATCCAGACCAAGAAAGTGCCGATTCTGGCCGACGTGCGCGATGAGAGCGCCGAGGACATTCGCGTGATCCTTGAGCCGAAGTCGAAAAACGTCGACCCGGACGTGTTGATGAACACGCTGTTCCGCAACTCCGATCTGGAGGCGCGGTTCTCGCTCAACATGAACGTGTTGATCGACGGGCGGACGCCGAAAGTCTGTTCGCTCAAAGAGGTGCTACGTGCCTGGCTCGATCACCGCCGTGTCGTGTTGCAGCGCCGTTCGCAGCACCGTCTGGAAAAGATCGATCACCGTCTTGAGGTGCTCGAAGGTTTCATCATTGCTTTCCTTAATCTGGACCGCGTGATCGACATCATCCGCTACGACGACGACCCGAAAGCCGCCTTGATGGCGGAGATTTGGGGCCGCGACGTGCCGCGTGCGATGACGGAAAAAGACTACGTCAGCCCGCTGCCGGCCCCCGAAGTCCAAGGCGAATTGACCGAGGTGCAGGCCGAGGCGATCCTCAACATGCGCCTGCGTTCTTTGCGGCGTCTCGAAGAGATCGAGTTGATCCGCGAACGCGATGCGTTGCTCGAAGAAAAAGCCGGTCTTGTGGAGCTTTTGGGCTCCGAAGAGCTGCAATGGATTCGGATTTCCGAAGAACTCAAAGAGACCAAGAAGAAATTCGGCAAGGATTACGGTCCTCGTGGCGCGCGTCTGACGCAATTTGCCGAGGCCGCCGAGGTCGAGGATGTGCCGTTGGAGGCGATGATCGAGCGCGAGCCGATCACCGTCGTGCTGTCGCAAATGGGCTGGATCCGGGCCATGTCCGGTCACATCGATCTGACCCGCGAATTGAAGTTCAAGGACGGCGACGGGCCGCGTTTCACCTTCCACGCCGAGACCACGGATAAACTCATCCTGATGGGCTCGTCGGGGCGCTTCTACACGCTGTCTGCGGCCAACCTGCCCGGTGGGCGGGGCATGGGCGAGCCGGTGCGGCTGATGGTCGATCTGCCCAATGAGGTGGAGATCATCGACATCTTCAAACACGATCCCGAGGGGCGTCTTTTGGTGGCGTCGAATGCGGGCAACGGATTCCAGATCGCGGAGAAAGACATCGTCGCTCAAACGCGGTCCGGCAAGCAGGTGCTGAACGTCAAGGACGACGAGAAAGCCGTGATCGTGCACCGGATTGCCGGCGATCATGTCGCGGTCATGTCGCAGAACCGGCGCTTCCTCGTCTTCCCGCTTTCCGAGGTGCCCGAACTGGGTCGGGGCAAGGGCGTGCGGTTGCAGAAATACAATCAGGCGCGCGGCGCCCAAGGCATGCTGGAACTCGATGGCGGGTTGTCCGATCTGACCACTTTCAATTGGGAAGATGGCCTGAGCTGGACCATGGGCGGAGGCAACACGCGGACGGAAAAAGACCTGACGCAATGGCTCGGAAAACGTGCGGGCGTGGGTAAACAGCCGCCGCATGGCTTCCCGCGGGACAATAAATTCAGCTGATTTTAATCGGTCGCTGTTTGTCTGGCAGGGAACCGTCGTGAGTGGTGTGTGGGGGACATGTGGCGCAGCTTTTGAAAACTGAATTCGAGGGTCGGGTTGGCCCGATTTTGAGCCTGTCTTTGTGGACCGCCACGCTGTCCGTTCTGACGCTTGGCTTTTATCGGTTCTGGATGAAAACCCGGCTCCGGCGGCATTTCTGGTCCGCCGTGCGCCCGGACGGCACGCCTTTGGAATATGTCGGCAAGGGGATCGAGAAATTCACCGGATTTCTCATCGCACTTGTGATGCTGGCGCTTCTGATCGGTGTGCTGGCGCTTGGGCTGGTCTATGCCTCCTATGCGGTGTTCCAAGATGAGGTCGAGGCCTATCTCGTGGCCGCCGTCATTGCCCTGCCTTTGATCTATTTCGCCTCCTACCGGGCCAAACGCTATGTCTACGCCCGCACCCGCTGGCGTGGCATTCGCTTTGGGCTTGAACCGGCGGCGGGGAAATATGCGATGGTTGCGATGGGGCATCTGTTTCTGTCGCTGATCACGCTTGGATTCCTCTGGCCGCGCATGACCTTCAAGCTGGAAAAGTTCCGCACCGATCGGACGTTTTTCGGCGATCAGCGGATGCACCAAGGCGGCAAATGGACCGGTCTGGCGAAGTCGTTTTTGCCGACGCTTATGTGTCTGTGGCTTGGGCTGGGTATGGTCTCTTATGCTGTTGCTCAAAGCTTTGCGGTGGGTGAAAAAGACAATGGGTTCGATGCTGGGGGCGAACTTTTTGGTCTTTTGGCTTTCGTGCCGCTGCTGATCCTGATCGCGCTGTTTTTCTATCTGCGCTACCGGATCGTTGCCCTGCGCTATCTGGCCAATCATAAGACGGCGGGCGGTGTTGGCTTGATCTCGCGCCTGTCTTTTCCGCGGGTTTTGGGGATCAACATCGGCGGCTATCTTTTGACCAATATTTGCACGGGGCTGGCGATGCTGGTCGTCGGCGCGGCGGCTTCTGGTCTTTTGATCCTGTTCTATCCGGGGCTTGCGGATTTCGGGGTTTTTGCCTCGGGCGCGGTGAGCGAAGGGACCGCCGGGGATGGTGAGGGCCTGCCGTCTGCCGGGCTGACCGTGGCCTTTGCGCTGTTTCTCTACATGGCGACGCTGTTGTTCTTTTCCGTGTTTCGTCAGACCTTTGTGCTGTTTCCGACCTGGCGGCACTATGCGCGGACCCTGTCTTTGACGGGGGGCGAACATCTGGCGCAGATCCAGCAACGTGATCGGGACCACGCAGGGCAGGCCGAGGGCATGGCTGAAGCCTTTGATCTGGGGGCGGCGATATGACGATGACCCCCCAAGTCAATCCCTGGGCCGCGACGCCCGAAGGTGTCCGCTGTGAATTCGTGGATGGCAAGACGGCCAAGCGCCATGATGCCTATGTGACGATGCCGCCGGGTGAGGGTGTGCTTGAAGTGCGCTATCTTGGTGAGCCGCGCGAGGACATTTGGGGCAAGGTCATGTCCGATGAAACCCTGTGTGTGAGTTGGCCGCTGTCGCAACTGCGCCATGTTGAGGGACAGCACAACCTGCGTTGGGGCAAGGTGTCGATGGGGGTGTTCACCACTGTGATGTCTCCGACGGCGCGGCTCTATGTGCGCGATGGCGTGCTGTTGTCCGAGATCAAAGCCGCCGCGCCCAACCTGACGCGCCGCGCGCCGGTGACCGGAAAAGGCCGCATCGCCGGGTTGATCACGGGGGCGGTGGCCTCTGTTCTCTTGATTGTCTTCGTGCTGATCCCGGCGATTGCCGATCAACTGGCCATGCGTTTGCCGGTCGAGGGCGAGCGCGCGCTGGGTGACAAGACCTATGAGCGCATCCGCGAGAGCTTTTCGCAAAACGACTATATCCCGATCCGGGAATGTACGAACGATCCGGGATTTGCGGCTTTGACGCAGATGCAGGAGGCACTGATTGGCGCGTCCGATCTGGCCCCGGAGGCTGTGCGCCTTACGGTGCTCGATTTCGATATGGTCAATGCCTTTGCTTTGCCGGGCGGTCGGATCGTCGTGATGCGCGGGCTGATCGACGAGGCCGGTGGTCCCGATGAGGTCGCCGCCGTCATCGCGCATGAAATTGGCCACGTCGCCCATCGCGACCCCACGCGACACGCCCTGCGCGGGGTGGGGACCTTTGGGGTTTTGTCTCTGGTTTTCGGCGATTTTGCCGGGGGCACGGTGGTGCTGTTGGGCGTCAACCAACTGGTGAATGCGCAATATAGCCAAGAGGCGGAAAGTGCCGCCGACGCCTATGCCCATGCGCTTTTGCCGAAAGTCGGCGTGTCGCCCGGCGCGCTTGCGCCTCTGTTTGAACGGCTCAAAGAGAAGTACGGCGACAGCGAAGGCCTCGCCTCGCATCTGGCGTCTCACCCCAAACTGGGCGACCGGGTGGATCGCGCCCATGCCGCCGCTGTCGGTTTTGATCAGGACACCCAGCCGATTCTCTCGGAGGCGGCCTGGTCCGACCTGCGCGCGATCTGCGACTAAGTCATGTCGAAGTCATGGCGTTGCACCGCCCGCCGTTTGCCGCTACCCCTAGGGAACCGAAAATTCAGGAGGTCTCCCCCCGTGTTGTCATTCACTCGTCGCGCTGTCTTTGGTCTTTCCCTTTTGGCTCTGACGGCCTGTAGTGATGCGAAGGTCATTACGGAGGATACGCCTTTGGTGGACCTCGGGGATTTCGCCTTTGGGCACAATGTCGTTGTGGCCACGGATGCGACGAAAGCGCCATTTTCGCGCACTGAGAGCGAGGAAAATATCGAAGTCGCGATCAAGGACGCGATGCAGGCGCGCTTTGGGCGGTACGATGGCGACAAGCTCTATCACATCGGGATCAAGGTCGATGCCTATGGCCTTGCCGCGCCCGGCATCCCGGTTCTGTTCACGCCGAAATCCGTGCTCGTGCTGTCGGTCAACATCTGGGACGATTCGAAAGGTGTGAAACTGACGGAAAAGCCCAAGCTGTTGACCGTGTTCGAAGGCGCTTCTGGCGCGACGCTCGTCGGGTCGGGTATTGCGCGCACAAAAGAGGAACAGCTCGAGATTCTGAGCCGCAATGCCGCCCTCAAAGTCGAGCGCTGGTTGCAGGAAAACGGCCAGTGGTTCGGCATCGAGCCGATTGCCTCCGACAGTTCGGATGCCGACGAGGCGAAGGCCGCGCTTGAAGTTCTGGCGCCCGAGGCCGCAGAAGAAGCCGCGCAACAGGCGACAAATAGCAACTGACGCTTGATTTTCCTGCTCGAAACCACTACCTAGCCCGCGATGTTAATTTCGGGCCGCATGCAGGCCCCTTCAATCCAAGAGGCGCCTCGATATGGCTAAGGAAAAGTTTGAGCGTTCGAAACCGCACGTGAACATCGGCACGATCGGCCACGTTGACCACGGTAAAACCACCCTGACGGCAGCGATCACCAAATACTTTGGTGACTTCA
>NZ_JAIVLK010000002.1 GCF_020524585.1 Celeribacter naphthalenivorans | reverse complement strand
CGTAGCACACCCATGATCTGCGCTTCGGTGAAACGTGTCTTCTTCATCGGAATCTCCTCGTTCATCCTGCCGAGAAAATTCTACTGCCGCATCCCACTAAAATCGGGGGGGGATTACCCACCGCTTCCATTTAGGATTTGGTTCCAATGTAATCTTTGAGTAGCATCCCTGAGGTCAAGACAGACAAATTCGGGATTAGGCAATTGGCATTTAGATTTCAGAAAAGGATTAAGATCGCTCCGGGCGTTCGCTTGAATGTTTCAAAGAGTGGATTGAGTACAAGTGTCGGCGGGCGAGGCACCACGGTTAACCTAAGCTCAAAAGGCGTACGTACCACCGTTGGCATACCGGGTTCCGGCCTCTCATGGTCAAAGCAAACAGGCAGGTCAGGTGGCAAAGGGTTAAAACCTTCGGACGAACTTCGGCAGTTGAGCTCTCTTTTGGACAAGGCTGCGCACGATTTTAACTCGCTCTCCCCAAAGACCAACAAAGTCTCAGCCGCATGGAACAAAGCGGTCGAAAGCTATAACGGAGGTCGCGGTCCAAGCGCCTCGAAATTCCAAACTCTGACAAAGCGCTACGAAACCACTCTATCTCGGTATCAAAAGATTGAGATAGAAGTCGCGGAGAAACAGAGCGCGTTCAAAGCGATCAAGCAGCGACTAGCTGCCCTTAGCTTCGGTCTATTCGGGGGCAATTTGAAACGCGCAAAAAATGATCTCTTGGAACTGGCGAAAGAGCATCAACTGAAAACCGGAAAGCTATTGACTGCAATTGGCTCACTGCGTGAAGAAGTGGCTAGGGAACTGGAAACAGAACAGAAGAAACTCTGACATAGGCTTGCAGAAACTCAAAAGATAAAGAACAATCGGCACACAAATCCACCACCCTAGGCACACACGCCGGGAAATCGGGTTGGGGCGTATGTCGTGCAGAACATTGATATTAAGGTGTTTGTGGCCGGCAAGACCAAATTGAATTTGACCCCGCTTCGCCTACTGCCAGAGCCATGCCGCGCGAATTTTGGGGACGAACGGCGCCGACGGCGAGGTGACGAAAAGAAGATCGGTATTTTGCTGGACGTTGCGGCGAAGCGTCCGTGACCTTGGTCCACCACCGCAACACAGTGTTGCAGTGGTGCCTGTTTGCAAAGATGGTGTCCAATTACACCACGAGGTCGTCGCCCAATCCACCGAGGTCGCCAAGGCCGCCCAACAGGTCGCCGGTCAGATCGGTCACGGTCTCGAGAACTGTGCCCACCACTTCGGTGACCGTACCAAGAAGCCCGCCAACTAGGCCGGTGTCCACGTCACCCAACAGGCCTTCAGCAATGCCGAGCACGCCGTCCAGCGCGGACAAATCGAGTGTGTCCGTCACGCCGCCCAGCAGGCCGTCCACGATGTCGAGGTCCAGGCCGCCGGTGAGGTCTTCTGCAAGCCCGAGGTCGAGCACGCCGGTGACGCTGTCCAGCACACCATCGAGCAGCCCCGTGTCGAGCGCCCCTGTCGCAGTTTCCAGAACGCCGTCCAACAGACCCGTATCGAGACTGTCGGTGACGAGAGAGAGGACATCGTCCACGAGGGAGGTATCGAGTGCATCAGTCACTGTTCCGAGCACACCATCCAGGAGCCCGGTGTCGAGGCCACCTGTCAGATCGTCGACGAGACCCAAATCCAGCGCGCCGGTAACAGTTTCCACTGTGCCCTCGAGCAAAGACGCGTCCAGAAGGCCGGTCACGGTGCCGAGGGTGCCTTCGAGAGCGGTCGTGTCGAGCACACCGGTTACCGTATCGACTGTGCTACCCAGAATGGACGTATCCAAGACGCCGAGATCCAGCGCGCCCGTCACGGACGACAGGGTGTCTCCCACGAGGTTGGTTGCGAGGGACGGGTCCAAAGTGGCCGTAAGCGTTGAAATGGTGTTCTGCAATGTGCCGGGAAGATCAGCGAACTGGTCAAGGATAAACGTCGTAGTTTCAAGGGTCATGTCCCTCTCCTGTGTAGTGTTACTCTAGGCGCCACTCGAAGCAGAGGTGACGCAAGGGAATGAATACACCGGAGCGCGAGCAATACAATCAAAAGTTGTACCTAAATTATCAAAAGTATATTTTTAATACTTAAGTGCGTATTAAGCTGGCTTCAGAAAAATCTCCTCTGACGTTAAACCGTAGCTCAGAGGACATTTTATAGAATGGTGCTGCGGAACGGATCAGAGCCCAGAACAAAGTATGAGGCACGGTGAAGGAATGTCTGCTGATCTTCTCCTTGGTGGCTCCGATGAGCCCCCCCCTTCTCTTTTCACATCACCCTAAATTGTCGCATTGGGGCGAAGCGAAGGCGGACAGTCAGACAGGAAAGATTTTTGACGGCCACCAACGCCCAAGCTCAGCACTTTCAGGCAGACCAACAGCCGTAATCTACGGGTAGAGAATAACAAAACACCCCCCGATCAGCAGGACCAGAGAGCAGCTGAATTTGCGAAAGATCTTGTGCAAGCAAAGGGGAGTAACTCATTGCGCCTCACACGATCGACGCCGCCGGCTCTCTTCAAACCGTTCAAAAGATCGCTTTCAATAAAGGCACTCTTTTTAAAGCATCTTCGCCATCTCGTGAGAGAAGGCGCCTCTCATGAATTGTCTGCGTCTTTTAAGAGCACATGTTCTGCCTCAGGTGCCGTGAAATAAATCCATACGGCAAGGAGCGAGACGGCGCCCCCCGCACCTGCGACATAGCCTGCGAACATGGCCCATAGCCCGCCACCGAAAAGAAGCACGGCAATAGCGACTAGAATTCCAATGCTCGCCCCTGAAACAGCATAGAGAGTAAAGAACATATTTCCCTCGCATCGTTTTTAGAAGGTCACTCGTGGAGCGGATAAGCAATTGTGTCTTAGACTTTACCCCCCACACAATTGCTATACATACCACAACAAAAGTATTTATAATAGTCAACTAAAGTATATATACCTAATGTAGACTGACAACAGCGGCATAAGAAGGAAATCAAACAGCCAAGCGCCCCCCAAACTCTGACGACGGGCACGATCACTCGAGCCATCTGTGGCGACCGGCGACGTCTTCGACGCAAATTTATTTCAGTTCAGGTGAAACTATGTCCCGCCAAATGCCGTGTCTCCCCAGTAGCCGCAACAGAAAGCGGCGCATTCAGAGAGGAGACTAACATGAAAACCACATCCAAACTGGCAACTGTAGCCGCGGCCTTGACCCTTGCAACTGCGGCCTATGCCGAAAACCCGATGGTGGGTGGCGCGCCCATGTATGAGACCAAGAACATCGTTGAGAATGCGGTGAACTCGGCGGACCACACCACCTTGGTGGCTGCGGTTCAGGCCGCTGGCTTGGTCGAAACGCTGCAAGGCCCCGGCCCTTTCACGGTCTTTGCCCCCGTAAACGATGCTTTTGCGGCCCTTCCGGCGGGAACGGTGGAGACGCTCCTGAAACCGGAGAACAAGGACATGCTCGTCAAAGTGCTGACCGCGCATGTGGTGGCCGGTGACTGGTCCGCAGCACAGATCGCACGTCAAGCGCGTGCCTCCTCCGATGGCTTCTATCACTTCAACGCTGTTTCGGGCGATGCCCTGTCGGCACAAGTCAAAGGCAACAATGTCTATATCTACGACGAAAGCGGCAACGCCAGTCGCGTGACCATTGCAGACGTCGATCAGTCGAACGGCGTGATCCACGTGGTCGATAGCGTGCTCGTTCCGAAGTAAATCGGACAGACCCGCTCGGATAGGCCCCATTTGGCAGGCCCAATTCACCCTGACGGCTGGGGCCTATCCGAGCATTTTGCGAATAGGTGAAGAAATGAAACGCAGAGCATTTTTGTTGACGACGGGGGCCGCCCTGCTCGCCACGCCACTTGTGGCCGCGTCATGCGGTTTCGACATATGTCGCAGTGACGCGGAATGGCGCGAACGTCTGAGCGAGAACGAATATCTCGTGTTGCGCAAAGAAGACACTGAGCGTGCTTACTCCAGTGCGTTGAACCAGGAATGGCGCGCAGGCACATACCAATGTCGCGGGTGCGATTTGCCGATCTACAGCTCAGAGGCAAAATATGACAGCGGAACCGGCTGGCCCAGTTTCACCATGAGCCTGAACAATGCTGTTGGCACGAAAGAAGACCGCAAGTTTATTTTTCAGGTCCGGACCGAGGTCCATTGTCGCCGCTGCGGCAGTCATCTGGGCCATATCTTCGATGACGGGCCAGAGCCGACCGGCAAACGCCACTGTTTGAATGGTCTCAGTCTGGTTTTCGTCCCTGCTGTCTGAGCCATGACGCGAATTGGCCGAACATCCTTAGATCTCGTCTCTTGCGAAACTCTCGCGCCCCTACTCCGCTCTCCCACGTCACATGAAGGCCTCGACCGACACCTCGTCCTGAAACACGCAGAGCCCAACCTCGTTATAAGAATGAAGCACACGCCCGATGACGGGGCAAGAAGGCAGAAAATTTCCAGATGCCCCACGACGATATTTCTACACGGACCGGCACCATCGCCTGGGGCGGCGACGTCAACATTGGGCGGCGATTTCATTTTCGCTTTGAACACGCCCATGCCCGCGATGCTCTGGCGAAGATCACACCGCTGGGCTCTGCCGATCTGAGCATTGTGAACCTCGAATGCGTGGTTGCAACCCGTGGGACCGAGGCTCTCGACAAGGGAGAACGGGCATCCTTCTACTTTCGCGCCCGCCCCGAAATGCTTGAGACCTTGATCAGAGGCAATGTGGATCTGGTTGCGACCGCGAACAATCACAGCGGGGATTACGGGCCCGAAGCTCTGCTGGAACAGACCATGTGGCTGGACAAGGCAGGCATCGGTCAGGCTGGCTCGGGCCCTGATCTCGACGCCGCCTTTCAGCCGACATTCCGGCGGGCTGGCGCACTTGATGTGGCCCTGTTCTCGATAGATGCCACCCAAGAAAGCTTTGCAGCCTCCCAAAACCGCCCCGGTATCGCTTGGCTCGATCCAAGGCATCCGGAGGCGTGGAAAACCCTCATGGAGCCCCGGATCACCGAGGCCCGCAAACAGGCCGACATCGTCCTGGTTGCCATGCATTGGGGCGCAAACAATCGCCACGCCCCCGATGCGCGCGAGATCGAAGGCGGTCACGCCTTGATCGATGCGGGGGCGGATGCCGTCCTGGGGGCGTCTGCACATCTGTTGCAGGGCATCGAAATCTACAAGAACCGGCCAATCCTGCATGATGCAGGCGATCTGCTGTTTGACGCTTTGGCACGATCCGACAAGGACAGTGGCGTCTTCACCCTCGATCTGGACCACAGAGGCGTGACCGCCGTGCGTTTCACCCCCCTTGAGATCGGCTTTTGCGCGACCAAGGTTCTGTCTGGCCAAGCCGCAACGGATGCCCTGCGTCGCTTTGCCAGAAAATGCGACGCCATGGGGGTGCAGATGAAACAGACAAACGATGGACAAGGCCTGATTGATCTTCAGCCCCCCGACCGTCCGATCCCTGCCCCACGAACGCCTCCCAAGGGTGTCGAAAAGCGTCGCGTGGAGGCGATCAGCGCCCCCCGGCCAGAGTGGCTTTCTGAGGATGTGCCGCCAGATGCGCGCTTGCCGGAGCCGCTTAGCGTCGGGCCATTAGAGCTTCTTGGAGTGCGCGTTTCCCCCGAACGCTTGGAGCGTCTGGGCAATCTCGCAGTCGAATCCTGGTGGCGCAGCCCTGAGCAGGTTGACTGCAACTGGCGCATCGATTTTCGCGCCACCTCGGACCATCCAGAGACGGTTGGTGAATGGGGCCGCTCCTCGTCTCACGACCCATGCGATTGGATGTGGCCTCTTCGACGCTGGACGCCGGGGCAAATCTATCGTGATTTCTATACGTTGCGACCATCCAACGTCACGAATTGGCTGGACAGCACATTGACCTTATCTGTCGGGCTGGTCAGCCATCAGGGCAAAACCGACCGGGTGACCCTACCGCGAAAAACGCACTTGGCCCTCTCCCCCAAGGCCGGCTTTCGGGTGTTGTTGGCAAACCCGGCACAATATGAGGTGCCCGCTCTCGACAAGATCAGTCCGACCCCCGTCCTTCTTTGGACAGCGCAACAGCTTGAAGACATCACAGGCGGCACATGGTTGGTGAAACCTCCGGAAAGCTGGTACGTGTCGTCCGTGACGCAAAAGATCAAACAGTTGGACAATTGGGGGTTGGCTGATCCGAAACTTCTGGTGGCCATTGATCAACGCATGGCCATGCGGCACGAATTGTCGGACTTCACGGCGCGAGCGTACTGGGACAACCATGACACATTGCCGAGCCGACAACACAAAGCCGCAGGGGCCATCGTCGCCCGGCCCGTCGAAGGGCTGAAACCCGACTTCCCGCAACTCCAAGTGCCAGATCCCTTGCACGCCCTCATGCAACTTGGCGCGGTCGCACGCAACCGCCTCAAAGGCAGAGTCGTCGCCGTGACAGGAAGTGCCGGAAAAACCTCGCAATGCCTCATGCTGAAAGAGGCGTTGTCAGCAGACTGCAGTGTCGTCAGCAACTCCGGGTCAAACTACAACTCGCGTGTCGGTATGCTGCATCTCTTGGCGAACACACCGGAAACCACAGACATTGTTGTGCTCGAGGCCGCCGTCAGCGCGATCAATGCCCCAAAATTCCAGAACATCCGCCTCGTGCGGCCCGATATCTGTATCATCACCAACATTGCGCCCTCGCATATGCGCGGCGGCGAACAAGGGCTGGACACGGTGGCCCGCCGGAAAGCCAATATCGTCGAAGGCATGTCCAAGGGCGGCATCTTACTCCTGAACCGTGAAATCGACTGCTACGAAATATTCAGAGCGCGCGCGGCAGAACGTGGCGTGCATCTCGTAACCTACGGTCAATCCCCGGACGCGGATGTCCGGCTTCTGGCCTATGATCAAACCAACGGGCGCGTCACAGCCCAACTCCCGCGTGGCCAGAAAATCGAATACCGCATCACGGCACCGGGCCTGCACATGGCGATGAACAGTCTGGCCGCCCTTGCCGTTAAAAAGATTCTGGGAGGCCCGTTGAAGCCCTTCCTGACAGCCATGGAAATGTTTCAGCCCCTCGCCGGACGCGGCGAAACCCGGGCTGTCGACTTTGCCGGAAAGCCTCTGACCATCGTCGACGAGTCGTATAATGCAAACCCGGTATCGATGCGGGCAGCGATTGCGACATTCGGCGCGATGCCGACGACCGGCAGGCGCATTCTCATTCTCGGGGATATGCTCGAACTTGGATCAGATGCCCCGCGCTATCATCAGCAACTGGCACCACAAATCCGGGCCATGGCGCCGGATGCTGTGCTGCTCTGCGGGGCGCTGATGGCGCATCTCTGGGACGAGCTGAAACCAGACATCACCTCCGCGTCGACGGGCGCATATTATCGAAATGCGCCGTCCCTGCTGAAAGACATCGACCGCCATCTGCACCCCGGAGATACCATCTTGCTGAAAGCGTCCAACTCGATCGGCTTTGGTAAAATCCTGGATCATTTGTCCGGCCCGACTGCTGTGTGAACGTCAGAGCGCCCTCTTTTGCCTCAGACGAATACGAGAGAGCCGATCTGTTTCCCCTCAAGCCGCATCCGGCGCAACGCCCGATAGGTCGCCAGGTTTTCTTCGATCTCTTGCGGTGTCAGATCAAGCTTGAGCGTCGCCCGCGCATCGTTTTCGCGCCCGTCGAGCCCGTAGACCAAGGCAAGGTTGCCCCGCACATAAGGGGCAGCGGCCGGGTCTTTGACCAACTCTTGCAGGATCGCAGTCCCCCGCACGATATCGCCGGAAATTGCCAGCGACAGCGCATAATTGCTGCGCAAAATGAAGTTCGTGGGATAAAGCTGCAAGCCATCTTCATAGACGCCCTGTGCCTGTTTGTGCCGCGACAGCGTGTCGAGCGCCACGCCTTTTCCGGTCAGGGCCGCCACATTGGTACGATCCACCCGCAGCGCCTTGTCATAGGTGTCAACCGCCCGCTCGGATTGTTGCATCGCCAAATAGACACGCGCCAAAGTGGTCAGCACCTCTGCATTCCCGGGAGCAAGCTCATGCCCACGCAACAGCACGGCCTCTGCACGGCTGTTTTGCCCCATACGCGCATAGCTGTTGCCCGCCCCCAAGAGCGCAGGCACCGACACCGGATCGACCACCAGAACCTTTTCAAACAACCGCGCCGCTGTTTCATTGTCGCCGGCCTCAGAGGTCGCCTGCGCCAGACGCAGAGTTTCCGAACCGCCCCCACTTGCGCCCTGTGTCGCGGTCTCCGTGCCAAGCGTACAGGCCGACAGGCTCAGAGCCACAAAAATAGATGCAAACAGGTGTTTCATATGTGTGTTAAGGCGCAAGAGGCTACTCCGGACAACGTGAGGACATGAGGGAAAAGTGAGGCAAAACAGCCCCACGGCAGCGGTTTCGTATGAGGGACGCGAGACCAGTCATCGGACCAGCATAACCTTGCCACAGGACACGCCGTCAAGCGTCAGGTCCGCCTCGCCGACACCAATGCCAAGCATGTTGAGAAGCGCATCGAGCACGGCATCGACCGGGATCAACAGCGCCCCCAGCAACATATTCGGCAAGGTGGTCAGGATCAGGTTCACCAGCGCGAGCACCGGCGCCAGAAGCCCCCCCAGAAGAGATGGGCTGTCATTGCTGACAGTGATCTCGAGATTGTCCGGGTCCAGCAAACTGGCCACGGTTGAACTGAGCAGGCCCTCCACCCCGTAGGTCTGTGTCTCGCCAATCTGGGACACGCGGAATTCCGTTTCCGGCTGAGCCGAAATTCCCGTCGCGACATGGGATTTGATGTTCAGCGAAAACAAATCAATGGTGATCAACAGCAGGCTCAGTTCCAGATCGAGAAACTTCGCGGGCTCCAGCAAATCGGCATCCAGCGGGGTCGTCGTGTCCTCGAAGGTCGGCGCATCGAATTCACCCAGAAACAATTCGAGCACATGGTTGCCCGTCGTTCCGGTCATCGGCGCAAAGCCCGTGTCGAACCGCGCCACAACATCGTCCGCATCCCCGGCGTCGCAATTGAGATCCGCCAAGGTGGCCGTGGCACTCGCAATCTCGGCATAGAGCGGCAAACGCAAAGACAGCACGGAGACCCCCTCGCCGATGCCGTCGAGAAGGCTCGGAGACAGATCGAGCAACAGCTTGAGACGCACCTGAGCCGTATGCACTGTGGCGCCGCGATCTCCCAGCGTGATCCAGCCAGACCCCGCCTTCCGCGCCCCGACGATCAACCCCAAATCGGTGTCCAGAACACCAGGAATATCGAGATCCAGACTGGCTTCGATATAGTGATCCTGATTGAGGATCTCGACACTCGTCATCAGGATATCGAGAGCGGAAACAGACACTTCCCCGAGCACATCTTCAAGCTGCAAGGCAACATTGTCGCCGTCGATCGCAATCAATTGCGCCGCATTCAAAGTGCTGGACACCGCACCATTGAGAATGGCGGTCAAGACATCCGTCGAGCCCGAGACCAGCCCGGTATCGAGCAGCGCCCCCGCCACATCGAGCAGGTCAATATCGGAGGTCAAAATGTCTTCGTAATTCGCGGCGGTCAAATCGATCCGATTGGCCAAAGCATCTGAGAAGGTCAAAAGGTCGATATTCGTATTGGCCAGAGCCTCGTAATCCAGAGCGGTGAGCGACAAGGAAGTGCCCAGAGCCTCCTCAAGCAGCGCATTCAGCAGCCCCTCGTCCAGCGACAACAAGCGCGAACCAAGGCTGAAAGACGCGAAATCGAACCGGGCAGCGGTTGCGGAAGCGCTCAACGGCGTGCTGTTCGTACCAAGAAACAGAGAGGAGAAATAGAGCGGCGCATCATCCGTGAGAACGACCTCTGCCGCATTGGTCGCGGTGTCGGTCAAATCCCCCACGGTGAACCGCGCCTCGGGCGAGACAGCCGCGTCATAGAGGTATCGACCATAGGACAGCGTTTCCAGATCGGCGATGGCCAAGGCATTGCCCTCTACCGTGTCCTGAGCGTTCTGAGCCGGGCTGTCGTCAAGATTCAAAACCGCACTCACCGCCGCCATATCAGCACGCGTTTGCAAGGTCTTTTGCTCGAAATAGAGCGCCCCCAAGTCGACACCCAAGGCCAGAAACCCGATCGCAACGGTCATAAAGAGCGCGACCACAATCGCAACTGCCCCACGTTCATCGCGGTGAAACCTCTGAAAATGGCGCTTAATAGGCAAGGTAACTGCTCCGGGTGATGTCAGCGATCCCGATGCCAAGGAACCTGTCTGCAATATCGACCGCCGTTCCGCTCAGATCGTAGGTCAGCGTGATCTGTAGCGCTGTGACGGTCAGACCGCTCTCTGTGACCGTTTCGCTGGGCGTCACGGTGCGGGAAATCTTGGTGGCGTCGAGAAAGGCAAAGCGCTCTCCGGGGCTGTTCAGAAAGCTGTTCGCGCGCGCCTCACGGTCGGCCATGAAGGGCTCGCTCACCGAATAGCGCAGGGCTTCTGCCGCGAATTGCTGCAGGCTGTTGGCAATGGCAAAATACTGACCGAAGGCAATGATGCCGAAGAGGATGCTCAAAAGCACCGGCAGAACGAGCGCGAACTCGACCGCCGTTGCCCCCTCGTCCTCCTGCAAATGACGCCGAAACAGGTTCATCCCCCCGCTCCTCCCTGCATAATATTGTCAAGAATGCTCAGCACGGCTGGGCCGATCAACACCACGAAAAGCGCGGGCATGATGAAAACAATCAGCGGGATCGTCATAAGGGCGGGCAGACGTCCGGCCTTTTCCTCGATCTGCAACAGACGCGCCGACCGCGTGTCCTGCATCAGATTGCGCAGCGTGCCGCGGAACGGCGTGCCATAGCGCTCTGCCTGCACAAGGGCATTGGCAAACACCGAGATTTCCGGCAAGGGCAGACGCTCTTCGAAATTGCGCCACGCCTCTGCACGCTGCGGCAAAACCGTGAGTTCGAGCACGAGCTGTTGCAGTTCCAAAGACAGATCGGGACAGCTCACCTGCAGTTCCCGCGCGACCCGCCGCAGCGCCGGCAGCGGACCAAGGCCCGCTTCGCTGACGATCACCAAAAGCTCCAGCATATCGGGAAACGCCCGGCGCACACGTTCCAGCCGCTTGCGGCGGCGCATTGCCAAAAAAGCATCCGGCGCACGGGAAAAGAAAAGCGCGCAGCCACTTACACCAATAATGACGGAAAGCGGATTGAGCCCGCCGTCCGCATTGAACATCAACCAGAACAACGCCAAAAACGCTCCGGCAATCGGCAGAACCAGTTTCAGAAAGGCATAGACCAGATGGGCATCCCGGCTGCGAATGCCTGCGGCTTTCAACAGCGCATCCGACGCCTCCGCCTCACTGCCTTTCACGACAGAGACCCGCTCAAACGTCGCCACCGCCATGCGTGTCAAATGGTCCTGAAAACGCTTGTGCATCGGGTTGCCCACAGCAGGCGCAAAGGCCATTGACGATGCCCCTTGCGTCTGTCGGGCTTGCGTGTGCCGCGCGATCGTGCGCTGCAATCGCGCGCGTCGGGCCCTTGCGTCCCATAGCCCCCAAAACAGAACCTGTAGGAGACCCAGAGCCGCAAACACGACCAAGAGGAGAAAAAAACGTTCCATCTCAGACATCTATCCGCGACAGTTTATACATACTGGCAATGCCGAGGCTCAGGCTGAGCAACCCCAGAATGCCGAGAATGCGGCCTCTCGGATCCTCGAGGAGCGGCGAAAGATATGTCGGGTTCATAAAGAAAATGACGCCACCGACAACAAACGGCAGCCCGGAGAGGATCACCGCACTCACCCGCGTCTCGGCCGAAAGCGCCGCCGCCTTTTTGCGCAACTTGCGCCGGTCCCGCAGGAGCATGGCAAGGTTTTCAAGCGTCTCAATCAGGTTGCCACCGGTTTCGGCCTGCAATCCCGTGGCCACGGCGATAAAACGCGCTTCCGGGGAGGTGATCCGATCCGCCATCCCCGACAGAGCCTCATCCAGCGCCATCCCCATACGATATTCCTCACGACATCTGAGAAACTCTTCCTGCGCGATCCCCTTGGAGTGATTGGCCACCAGACCGAGCGCCTCCCCGAGAGGTTGTCCGGCCCGCAGCCCGCGCGCGAAGACATCGAGACAATCGGGCAAGGCTTCGGTGAACTGACGCACCCGCCGCAGGCGCAGAATGTCGAGCACAACATTCAAGACCATCCAGCCGGTCCCAATCGCAATCAAAGCCGACCACAGTGCAGACACCGCCGCGAAGACCATCAAGCCGAGAAAACTCAGGGCCGACAAAAGAAAAACCAAAAAAAGCCCAGTCGGCGCGGAGAGCGTCAGCCCTGCGACACGCAACCGCTGCTCCAGCACGCCGATCACACCGCTTTTTTCACGCTTGAGCACGGACGACGCCGCCTCGGAGGCACTCTCTGCAAGCCGTTGCCGCACCTGTGCGGAGGTGGCGCCGGGATGCGCCGCCGCAGCCCGCATCAAACGGTCCCTACGGCCCCGGTTGGTCCGATCGTACATCATCAGGGCAAAGGTACTCACGGCGACGCAAGCGACGAAAATGAGCAAAAACAAAAGCGCAGACATCAACATCAGCCTGGCTCCATGGTTTGCCGCAATGTCTTGTCGAGCCCATGCTCCACCGCCAGATCGAGGAAACCGGGCATAAGTCCAGCGGAGACAAAATCGCCCTGCACGGCCTCGCCTTCATAGGGGCGCGGGACGAAACGGAACAGTTCCTGAAGGCTGACGACATTGCCTTCGATCCCCACGATTTCTGAGATCGAGGACACCCTCCGCCCGCCGTCGCGCATACGCGAAATTTGCACGATCACGTGGATCGCGTCGCCCAGCTGTTGACGTACAAATTCCGTCGGAAGGACAACGCCGGACATGGCAATCATGTTTTCCATCCGGGTCAGGGCCTCGCGCGGCGTATTCGCGTGCAGCGTGCTCATCGAACCGTCATGTCCGGTGTTCATCGCCTGCAAAAGATCGAATGCCTCATCGCCACGCACCTCACCGATGATGATCCGGTCCGGTCGCATCCTCAGTGCATTGCGGAACAGGGCCCGCATGGGAACCGCCCCCTCGCCCTCGATATTCGCAGGGCGCGTTTCGAGACGGACGACATGCGGCTGCTGCAGACGCAGTTCGGCAGCATCCTCAAGCGTCACGATCCTCTCTTTTTTCGGAATCTCCCGCGAAATTGCGTTCAAAAGCGTGGTCTTCCCGGACCCCGTGCCACCGGAAATCAGAAGATTGAGCCGCAACTGCGCGCATAGACGCAGAAATTGCGCCATCTGTCGGCTGAGACTGCGGCGCTCCACCAGATCCTCAAGCGTCAGATCGTCTTTCGGAAATTTCCGAATGGTCATGGTCGGCCCGTCCACAGCCAAAGGGGGGATGGTCACATTGATCCGGCTGCCATCCGGCAGGCGCGCATCGACCAGCGGCGTCGTCTCATCCACCCGCCGCCCAACGGCGCCAACAATCCGCGAGGCGATGTTCACCACATGGTCGTCATCGCGAAAACAAATATCCGCCAGCTCCAATTGTCCGTGGCGCTCGACATAAATCTGCCGGGGCCCATTCACCATGATCTCGGAGACGCTGTCATCCGCAAGCAGACGCTCAAGCGGCCCCAGCGCCAACATGTCATCCACGACGTAATCGACCAGCTCCGCCGTCTCGACGCCGTTCAGATCGAGTTTCTGCCCACGGCTGACGCTCAGAACGGCATCCCGGATCGCACTGCGCTGCGCGTCCAAAGACAAATGCCCCAAGGCCCGCAAATCCAAAAGTCCGATCACCTCGGGCGCGATTTGCCCACCAAGCTGCATCACCCGCTTGGTAAACTCGGGCTGATACTGCGCGCGCCCTGGCGATACGGGCACGACCGGCGGCGCGGCGGGAACAAGGCTCTCCGCGCCCGCGACCAGATCCTGCATCAGCGCCCGCTGCACATCGCGCGGCACGGTTTCACCGCTTTGCGCCTGATACCAATCAATCGCGGAACTCACCAAATAGGGGCCGCCCTGCGCACCGTCCGCCATCAAAAGGCGAACACGCTCCGTGATTTGAGCATGCGCGGTCGACGTTGCTGTCGCGGATCGAGGGGCAGACAGTGTCATCGCGACCTCTTCTTCCACCAAGACCGACGGTCGTTTGCCTCGGATGTCTCCTGTTCCGATGCCGCCAATATCGTTTGGGCCAGATCGGTGACTTTTCGGGCGTAAGCGCTCCTTGGAAACTCGGATTGCAACGGCATGCCCTTGACCGACGCCCGCGCAATCTCGGCAGAGCTCAAAGGCAACTCACATGTCACCGGCTGCCCCAGCGCCTCAGCGATCTCTTTGCGGCTCAATCCGGCATCGCGGCGGCTATGGGACACAACGTTCCAGACCCGCGTGGCCCCGTTTAGACTATTCACACGCTCGATCAGCCGTCCCGCCGAACGCAACGCACCGAATCCGGGCGCCAGAACCAGCACCACATCGTCCAGCTCCCGCAACACCCCCGTATCCTGCGACAAAAGACGGCGCGGCAGATCGATCACTGTCAGAGGGAACTCCGCCTTCAGCGTCTGCACAAGCCCCGCAAGCCCTTGTTCATACGCCGCGAGCTGTGACACGTCATGAAGCTCTCCGGCATAGACCGACAAGCCGGGCAAAACCTCTGCCATACTGGATTGCAGATAGGTGCTGTCGACGCGCTCCGGTCTTTCCAAGGTTTCGAAAACGCCCTGCGTCGCATCGATGTCGAAATCGACCGCCAAAGACCCAAAGGCGAAATCCGTATCAAGCAGACCGACCCTTGCCCCCGGCCCCGCGCTGGACGTCCCTGCCCCACGTGCCGCGCTTTGCGTCTGAAACGCAACGGCCAAATTGGCGGCCAACAGGCTCGCGCCGACCCCGCCGGACGCCCCGCAAACCGCAACAACACGGCCCTTTGGCGGGGTGCCATGCGCAGGAAGAGCGCCTTTCGGCGCGGCAAACACCTCCGGTAGAATAAAATCCGCCTCCAAAGGCAGCGTCAGGTAATCCCGCGCCCCGGCCGCCAGAAAATGACGATATGCCGCCACACTGTTTTCGCGTCCGAGCAGCACGAGCTCTCCCCCCTCGGCGACAATCTCGCGGACAGCTTCAAGATGGGCAGCCATGTCGCCCGCCCCCAGTTCCACGAACATGAGCTTGCGAAACGGCGCAAGACCTGCCAGCCGGGCCACGGTTTCAAGCGTGCCGGTTTGAAGGGTGGCGGCGTCGCTTGCACCAAGGCGCTGCATCAGCAAGGTGACCGCATCGCGCCCCTCTTCCGAGGCCACAAACGCATCGATTTCATGGCGGGTGACCGTTTGAGACGGCAAGGCTTGGTTCATTGCGCCGTTCATTGCGCCGTCTCCGCCGGATTGTCACGATAGGCCCGCGCCGCTGTCACATCCGGCGCCAGAACATCGCCCGGCTCATGAATCATCACCGCAAGATTGGTCGCACTTGCACAGCCCAGATCCGCGATGAGCTCTCCCGGCGCACAGGAAACCGCAAGCCCTTGGGCGCGCACCGCACGCAGAATGCCGACCTGTCGCCTCGGCGTCGGTCGGGCCCCGAAGGTCTCATCCCTTAGAATTTCAACTTTGGCCGGGCTGCGCGACAAGAGCGACCGCATCGCCTGCGCGCGTGCCGCATCCACCTTGGGCTGGCCGCTTCCCGGAAGGGTTGCGATCACCAAGTCGCTGTCCGTCAGGGCAAGACGGTTCAAAAAGCGCTCGATGGCTTGTCTTTCGGAGGTCGAAAGATCGCCCCCGCCGCTGGTGAAGCGAAACTGATGCTGAACCTCGACATAGGGCGCCGAAACACGCTGCATCGCGCCGCGATCCACAGCTGGCGTGGCACAGGCACTCAGCAGGGAAATGCCGACAAGGGCACAGACGGAGGACATTCGGATCAGTGTCATTGCAAAAGGAACCCTGCGTTGCCGTTGATATTTTTGACGGACACAGGACCGTCTTTGCTGATCGGCTCACCGGAGGAGAGCGCGCCGAGGAAATTGCGGTCGAGACTGTTGGCCGGGCTGAATTTATCGAGCGGCGTTTTGAACTGACCGGGCGCGGCCGGTTCGACAATGTAGGGCGTCACGATGATCACCAGTTCGCTTTCGCCTTTCTGGAACCGTGTCGACCGGAACAAGGCGCCCAACAGCGGAATATCTCCGAGGCCCGGCACCTGTTCGACATCCTGCTGTGTCGACGCACTGAACAGACCCGCGATGGCAAAGCTCTGACCGCTGCCAACCTCGATCGTCGTGCTGGCACTTCGTTCGCGGATCAGCGGCACATTCTGCGTGTTGGTCTGGCTTCCGTTCGAAAAATCAAGCTCGCGGATTTGCGTGCGCACGTTCAGCTTGATCTGATCCGCGCGCAAGACCTCCGGCAGGAATTCCAACTCCACGCCGAAGGGCTCGAACAAGACCGTGGCCGTGTCATCGTCCTGCGTGGTCTGATAGGGAAAGCGCCCCCCTGCGAGAAAACTCGCCTTGTCGCCGGAGCGCGCGGTGAGATTGGGTTCGGAGAGGATTGTTAGGAGACCTTGTCCTTTCAACGCCTCGAGCGTCACACCCACCTCTAAACCGCCCGTGCTGAAAGGGCGGAAAGTCGTACCACTTAACGAGTATCCTCCATCCACACCAGATCCACCAGAAAAACCCGCCACGTACGCGCTATTCGAAAATGTGTGTCCAGTTAGGACATTCCAGCTTACCCCCAAATCTTCCGTCACCGTTCGGGACACTTCCGCGATCTTGACCTGAAGGTTGATCTGCGCCGGGGTGTTCAATGACAGGGAATTGACCACCGTTGCATCGGCCCCGGCCAATTGCCGCACCACTGTTTCGACCTTTTCCGCCTCTCCGATGGTGTCGACGCTGCCGCTCAGCACGATTGCCCCACCGATCTCTGTCACGGAAAAACTGCCCCCCGGCTGCGCGGCGCGGGCGGCACGGGTCATGGCCTCCATGTTGAAAGACACGTTGACCGCGCTGCTGAGCGTCACTTCTTCTGTGTCATCAATCACGAAAAGCGTCGTTTCCCCGATGGACTTTCCATAGATATAAAGCAGTTTCGGAGATTTGATCTCGATATCGGCCACCTCGGGATTGGCCAGAAAAACCGTCTCCGCTGGGCTGTCGAGTTTGATCAGCTTGCCTTGTCCAGCAAAGAGATCAATCGCCCGATTGCGTGTTTCCACAAGAGTTTGTGCCTGCGCGGGGGCGAGCGTCAGCGACAGCAAGAGCGTGCTCAGAAAAAGCCGCAGGATCAGGGAGGTGCGGAGGATGAGGTCGAAACGTTTTTGAAACATCATGGTCACTCTGCTGAACTGGAAGGAACGGAAACGACCGCTGCGGGGACGCCCCCCGGGGCCTGATCTTCTGCGAGCAGCACATCGACCCGGTTTTGCGCGCCGCGGACGATGGACACATTGCGGCTGGTCACCGTCGGCAGAGGCTTGGTCGTTTGGCCGGAAATCTGGCTGGAGAAAATCGGGGCATCCTCGGCAATCACCGGCCCCTCGCCGGCATCGTCTTCGCTCAGAACCAACATGATGTCGCCCATCTGATCCGCGAGAGCGAGAACCTTGGCCCCCTCTGGCGTCAACTCAAAGGTCACGATCTTTGGGGGCATTTTCGGTTCCGCCTGCGCATCTTCCGCCGGCGGCTGCGTGGTCTGATCCGTTGCGATGATCCGCACATTGCGCAACACCGTGCGGATCGCCATGACATCCGCCGCCATCTCGTAGGACAAAAGGATATCGACACGGTCGCCAAGATCGAGCAACCCCGCGACGGCCGTCTCCGCCGTGACCGGCAAAGCGATGGCCCGCATGCCTGCCGCAAGTTGCAGCCGGGTCGGTGTCGAAGAGGCTGCGGCCATATCCGACGTGACGGTTTGCCCTGTGGCCTGCACAGCGGCCTGCTCCGTCAGGTCAGCCTCGACAAACGGCGTGCCCGCCGGAATTCTGCGAGAGGCAGCCATCCCCGTGAGCGTCGCACGATGCTGATCAGTATCTGCGAGAAACCCGTCATGCACGCTATCAACCGGCATGTCGACATAATGAAAATCATCGGGCGCGACGGGATCTCCCGGCTGAACGGTGCGTGACGCGACCAGAATGCGCGTCTGCTGCACCGCTACGTTTGCGGCCTGTGGCGCGGGCTGTGCAGCGGGCGGATCATTCGGATGAAATCCCCCCCACACCACAGCACCGGCCACCAGAGCCGACGTGGCCAGAACCAATGTCGCGCGCCCGGAAAAACCAGACATCAAAGCCACAACGGAGTTAGCTGCAGTTGGTTTCGTTAGGTGTTCCCAAGCAGTCGTTCACACCCGTAAACGTGGTATTCAGAGTGCCTCCGAGGTTGCTCACGGCGAGGACAATCACAGCCGCGATCAAAGCGGCGAAAAGGCCGTATTCGATCGCCGTTGCGCCGTCCTCTTCCCGTGCGAACCGTTGCATGAGGTTCTTAGATTTCTGAATGAATTTCATCGTGCGTTCCCCTAAAGGTTATAATTTTCTTTCGGACACAGTCATTTTGCTGGACCAATCACAAAACGTATTGTCGATATGGAAATACGGATATGCGACATATCTTTTAGAAAACAAAATTAGACGAACAAACAATAACAAAAAGTATTGAAATCGAATTTTATTCATATTTAACAACAGGATAACGCATACTTAATGCTATTATTTATATTCTTTAGTATTTAATGATGAACTTTAGGTGTGACGCTTACATGCATCTAAAATGCATATTTGCACAGTCACCCACAGGGCCCATTCAATCGGACACAGGGCTGATTTTCTTGCGCAGAGATGATTCCTGCCTCATTGGACACACACTTTCGAAATCGCCGATCTTAAGCCATCGCGGCCCTTTGATCAGGCGGTCGATTTATCAGGACGCTGATCGTCCCGCCCGTCGTTTTCGCGACAGAAATACGGCCTGAGGCATCTCTTAAGAAATTGTTTTCATATGATTTTGCCATTAATCTCGACGCATATCCCCCTTAAGCGCGTTTCGCGCAGTGAGAGCATCTTGCCACAGACTCCCCATGAGGCCGCCGCCGCTTTTTTCAAAGATTCCGACAAGACCGTGGCCTTCAACCGGCTGTGGTTCAACATCATGCGCGTGCATCGCAATTTTTACCCCCGCATTGCCAAAGACCTCAAGAAACGCGGCGTGCGGGATCTGATCTGGCATGAAATTCTCTGGGAAATCGAACGCGGCGGGGCTGAGGGGCGCAGAATGTCCGAGATCGAACAGGTGCTTTACCTGCCACAATACGCGCTGTCGCGTCATATCAGTCGGATGGAAAAAGAGGGATTTCTCAGGCGCGAATATATCCGCGACGGGCGGCGCAAACATGTGTTGTTTCTCACCGAGAAAGGCGCCGGGATCAATGCGGAGATGTGGCCGATCTACCAACGCGCCATTCAGGAGGAATTGGGCCCGCTGATCTCCGAAGAGGACGCCTATCTGATGTCTTATCTCTTGATCGGCATTCTGCGCGAGGACGAGAACGCCAAGGCCTGAGGCTCGAGCAGCCGAAGCGGTGCCACAAGAAGCGACCTTCGCAAGCAACGCCCGCGAAGGCCTTCTGTCATCAGAACTCTTTGGTGAGCATGAGGCTCACGCTGCGCCCCGGCTCCTTGAGTGTGTTGATCTCATCTTCGGTAAAGTCATTCCCGTAGGTGCCACGATCAGCATAGGTTTCGTCGAAGATATTGTTGATCTCAGCCCGAAGCGTCAGCCCATCTACGTTACGCGGACGGTATTCGGCAAAGACGTTGGCCACAACATAGCCCGGCATTTTCTCCAAAAACCCGTCGCCTGCGCCCGTGTCGTAATCCAGATCATACTCAAGGGCCGCGTCGATGCTGCCGCCGATCACCATGTCATAGTCGATCAGCTCCTGTTGCAGCTCAAGCGAGAAGACCCCGCCCAGAGGTGTGCCATAATCCAGCACCGCATAGCTCGAGGCCGCCGCCCCGTTCAGCTCCGCCTCACTATAGGTATAGCTCATGCGCGCAAAGCCGGAGGTCCAGTCGTAAGACCCCGCCAGCGTGAAGCCTTTGCTCTCAAAGTCGGCGTGGCCCGCGACATAGCCTCCCGCGCCCCCGTCATAGGCCGAGGTGCGCACATTGTTGAGCTTGGTCTGGAACAGCTCGGCGCCCAGGCGGAACGGCCCCTCTTCCCAATTCGCACCCAGCACGATGTTCTCACCACGGGTCACCTCAGTCAGGCCGCTGTAATCCCACGGATCGGCAAAGAGGTAGTTGTCCTCGACCGGAATGCCGCCAAACACATTGGAATAACCGGCCCGCACGGAAAAGCTTTGGGTGATCGCATATTCGACGGAGAGGTTGCCGCTCAGCCCGTCATTCTCATGTTCGACATCGTTCACATCGGTGAAGGTCTGCGAGTCATAGCGAAGACCCGCCGAGAGGTTCAGCCCCGCCATCGGTTCAAGACGGGCCTGCGCGAAGAGGCCAAGGTTCTCGATCCGCTCGCGACCGAGTTTCTCCCCCGTCGAATAGATCGAATACTGGCTGGTCTTGTCGATGTAATCCACACCCGCCGTGATCGTGGCCGTCTCGCTCAGGTGAAAGTGGTTCTTGGCCGTAAAGCTCAGCGTGTCGGTCAGGCCGGAGCTGTCGTAGGGCGTCTTCTTGTCCACCTCTGTCGCGGAATAGCCAAGGGTCAGCTCAGGGTCCCAAAGCCCCGCCGCCTGAGTGTTTTCATAGTGCAACGCATAGATCGTGCGCTCGGTCTCATAAAGCTCAAGCGGGTTCCACGTGGCTCCGCCAAAATTGGCGCGACGGTTGCGCAAGGCGTCATCCTGCATCTTTTGCGCGGAAAACTCGACACGATCCCCGGTCTCGGCCTCATAGGCCAGTTTGACAAGAGCACTGTCGAGATCGGTGCTGGTGCCCAGAACGGTGTTGCCATCGCCATCCTCGAAATCGTCCCCGTCCATCTGTTTGACATAGGCCAGCCCCTCAAAGCCCGCCTGACGCGCGGCCAAGGTCACGGAGCGGCCAAAGGTGTCGCCGTTCTCTCCATAGCTCAACCGCACACGCCCGCCGAAAGTGTCACCGGGATCAAGCATGTCGCCCGCGTCGATGGTCTCCATCGTCACAGCCCCCGCCAGCGCCTCGAACCCCGCATCGGCTGGGGCCACGCCCGGATCGACCCGCACGAATTTCATCAGCCCCGGATCAAAGGCATTGGCGCTGACGTGGTGGAAAATACGGTTGTTCTGCGCCACGCCGTCGACCGTCACCCCGAGATTGAGCATATCGACGCCGTTGACGAAAATCTTCTGCGCGATGGGGATCGCCCCCCCGACAGAGACAGAGGAAATCCCCGCAAAGAGGTCTTTCAAATCGCCCATGCTGGCGGCCTCAAGTTCGGCCTCCGACACATAGACCGAGGTCGCGCGATCTGCCGCCCCGGCATTCGCGTCGGTCATCTCGACATAAATCGGATCGAGGTAAATGATATCGCTCTCTTGCGCCGAAAGCGCCAGAGGATGCGCGCCAAGGATGGTTGTCGCCAGCAAGGCGGTTTTCAACTGTGTCATGATCTCAGCCGTTTTGAAAGTTGACGGGATCGCTGGCACGGGTGAGCTGGCTGATGGCCGTGGTGTTAGCGACTTCCCGCCTAACATGCAATTGCATGTTAATATGTGCCGCAAGATTTCTGCTCCCCCAGCCCAGCCTGCGCCTCCGTCTGCGTCAGCAGGCTTGCACCCAAAGCCCGCTTCATGGGATAGGGGCACAAACCCTTTGCGAGGATCTCACCATGTCCGCCACCACAGCCCCCAAAGACGTCACCATCGGCAATGTGACCTTTTCCAACGCCCGGCCTTTTGGTCTGATTGTCGGCCCTTGCCAGTTGGAAAGCCTCGATCACGCCCGGATGTTGGCGGAAAAGATCGCGGAAGCCTGCGCGCCCACGGGCACGGGGTTTGTGTTCAAAGGCTCCTACGACAAGGCCAACCGCAGTTCCCTGTCGGGCAAACGCGGCTTGGGCGCAGAAAAAGGTCTCACCATCCTGTCGAAAATCCGCGAGGAATTCGGCGTGCCAGTCATCACCGACGTGCACGAACCCGCGCATTGCGCCATGGCCGCCGAAGCGGTGGATGTGCTGCAAATCCCGGCGTTTTTGTGCCGTCAGACCGACCTGTTGCTCGCTGCGGGTGAGACCGGCAAGGCGGTGAACGTCAAGAAAGGCCAGTTTTTGGCCCCTTGGGACATGGACAATGTGGCCGCGAAACTGGCCTCCACGGGCAACGACCAGATCATGCTCTGCGAACGCGGCACATCCTTTGGCTATAACACCTTGGTCAGCGATTTCCGGGGCCTGCCGCGCATGGCCCAGACCGGCTATCCGGTGATCATGGACGCGACGCATTCGGTGCAGCAACCGGGCGGCCAAGGCACCTCGACCGGCGGCGACCGCACCATGGTGCCGGTGCTGGCGCGTGCGGCGGTGGCCGTGGGGGTTGCGGGGCTCTTCATCGAGACCCACGAGGACCCGGACAATGCGCCCTCCGACGGGCCGAACATGCTCAAAATCGAAGACCTCGGCCCGCTTTTGGCGACACTGCATGCGCTCGACGGCGTGGTCAAACCCGCCTGATCTGGAACCTGTCCGGCCTGTGGTTCACCCCGTGGGTCAGAACAATTTTAGATAAATCGCGCGCATTTTTGCATCTGACTTCAGCCGGCAGAAACCTTCTGCCGTTACTCTGCTGTGGTGTAAAAGGAGAACCGGTATGTCAGATGCTAAACACCCTGCCCCTCATTTGGCCCAACCTGTGCCGCAGCCCGTGCCACTTGCAATGCAGCGCCTCCTGCCACAGCAGATCGCGCCCATGCAGATGCAAGCCACCCCGGAGGTGCAGAGCGAGGCCGCGCCGGAGAAACCCTTTGTCATCTCCGATTGGGCGATGTTCTAGGCTGAGACACTCTTGACCTCTGCGACAAGCGCCTGACATTCTGGCGATCGATCCACCTTTTGAGGTCTTCATGCCCGCCCCCGTCTCCTCCATCCGCAATCTCGGCCCCGCCTCTGACGCGTCTTTCGCCCGCGCGGGCATCGACAGCGCCGAAGCGCTGCGCGCCTTGGGACCGGATGCCGCTTACACCCGCCTTTTGGCCACCGGATCGCGACCGCATTTCATCGGCTATTACGCCATGGTCATGGGGCTACAAGGCCGTCCGTGGAACGATTGCAAAGGCAAGGAAAAGGACGCGTTGCGCGCCCGCTTCGATGCCATCGTGGCCTCTGTCGCCGCCGACACCACAGCGGCGCCGACGGGCATCGAAACTGTGCTCAATGAGATCGGCACCGGGCTGCGCCGTTAAACGCCGACGTCCCAAACCGGAACCATCGCAGCCCCAGAGGCGTTCTCTATTCAACACGAAAAGGAGAACATCATGGACCTTATCCGTATTCTGGCCGCGATTTTTCTGCCGCCTCTGGGCGTGTTCTTGCAGGTGGGCTTTGGCAAACACTTCTGGCTCAACATCCTGCTGACGCTTCTGGGCTACATCCCCGGCATCGTCCACGCCGTCTGGATCATCGCCCGCACGCCGGAGCACAGTCGCATTTGAACGGGCCGCATTTGATCTGGCCGCATTTGAACAGGCCCGATTTGATCCGGCGGTAACAGCCCCGGCCTAAGATACTCGTAACAGGCCCTCAAAGGCCGTCACCACTTTGCGTTTCCCCTGAAAGCCGGAACGCAAAAGGCCGCCTCCTTCACAGGAGGCGGCCACATTTTTGAGCTTAAGCGAAACGCTTAGCCGACCAGTTCGAGACCGGAGAAGAAGTAGGCGATTTCGACCGCTGCGGTTTCCGGAGCGTCGGAGCCGTGCACGGAGTTTTCACCGATGGAGAGCGCGAACTCTTTGCGGATGGTGCCCTCTGCGGCGTCGGCCGGGTTGGTGGCGCCCATGACTTCGCGGTTTTTCGCGATGGCGTTTTCACCTTCGAGAACCTGCACGACGATCGGCTCGGAGATCATGAATTCGCACAGTTCGCCAAAGAACGGACGGTCTTTGTGCACGCCGTAGAATTCCTGAGCCTGAGCCAGGGTCAGTTGAATGCGCTTGGAAGCCACGACACGCAGGCCGGCTTCTTCGAACTTGGCAACGATCTTGCCGGTCAGGTTGCGCTTGGTTGCGTCGGGTTTGATGATGGAGAAGGTACGCTGGATCGCCATGGGAGAGAACCTCTTGGATGGGTCAGATGGAACGGACAGGGCAAACACCCCGCCCAAAGATTGCGCGCCGGATAGCATGGGACGCGCGCTTTGAAAAGCGGCGATTGACCTTGGCCGAAAGCTCAGGCAAGTGAGCCTTATGCTTAAGATCCAGAACATCACCTATTCCGTCGAAGGCCGCACTCTGATCGAAGAGGCCTCAGTCACCATTCCCACCGGCCATAAGGTCGGCATCGTGGGGCGCAATGGCGCGGGCAAAACCACGCTGTTTCGCATCATCAAGGGCGAATTGGTGTTGGAGGGCGGCTCTATCGAGATCCCGAAACGCGCCCGCATCGGCGGCGTCGCGCAAGAAGTGCCGGGCAATGAGGTCTCGCTTCTGGACACGGTTCTGGCCGAGGATAAGGAACGCGCGAGCCTGATGGCGGAATCGGAAACCGCGACCGACCCGCACCGGATCGCCGACATCCAGACCCGTTTGGCGGATATTGATGCCTGGAGTGCCGAGGGGCGCGCGTCCTCCATTCTCAAGGGTCTCGGCTTCACCGAAAAAGAGATCCAGATGCCCTGTTCGGCGTTTTCCGGCGGCTGGCGGATGCGTGTGGCGCTGGCCGGGGTGCTGTTCTCTCAGCCCGATTTCCTTTTGCTCGACGAACCGACCAACTACCTCGATCTCGAAGGCGCGCTTTGGCTTGAGACCTACCTCGCCAAATACCCGCACACCGTGCTGTTGATTTCCCACGACCGCGCGCTCTTGAACCGTGCTGTCGGGGCGATCCTACATCTTGAGAGCAAGAAACTGACGCTTTACTCCGGCGGCTACGACGATTTCGCCCGGACGCGTGCCGCAAAGCGCGCCGTTCAGGCCGCCGCCGCCAAGAAACAAGAGCTGCAACGCGCGCATTTGCAGAGCTTTGTGGATCGCTTCAAGGCCAAGGCCTCGAAAGCGAAACAAGCCCAGTCCCGCGTCAAAATGCTGGAAAAGATGGAGACCATCACCGCCCCCGAAGACGCGGCGCGCGTGGTGTTTTCCTTCCCCGAGCCCGAAGAGCTTTCGCCGCCGATCATCAATATGGAGGGCACCTCCGTCGGCTATGATGGCAAGGCGATTTTGCAGCGGCTGAACCTGCGGATCGACCAAGACGACCGCATCGCTTTGCTGGGCCGCAACGGCGAGGGCAAATCGACGCTGTCGAAATTGCTGTCAAACCGTCTCGACCCGATGGGCGGCCAGATCACCCGGCACAACAAGTTGCGCATCGGCTTTTTCGCCCAGCACCAAGTTGACGAGCTGCATCTGAACGAGACGCCGCTTCAGCACCTGCAAAGCGCCCTGCCCGATTTCCACCCGCCGAAACTGCGGGCGAAACTGGCGGGCTTTGGCCTTGGCGCCGATCAGGCCGACACCGAGGTCGGGCGTCTGTCGGGGGGCCAGAAAGCGCGGCTTTCGCTGTTGCTCGCCACACTCGACGCGCCGCACCTCTTGATCCTCGACGAACCCACCAACCACCTCGACATCGAGAGCCGCGAGGCCTTGGTCGAGGCGCTCACCGCCTACACGGGCGCCGTGGTTCTGGTGTCGCACGACATGCACCTGTTGAGCCTCGTCGCCGATCGGCTGTGGTTGGTGAAAGACGGCCGTGTTGCCCCCTACGAAGAGGACCTTGACGCCTATCGCAAGCTCTTGCTGCAAGGCGACGAGAAGCCGAAGGCAGAGAAAAAAGAAAAGCCCGCACCCAAGCCCAAAAAGGCCAGCCGCGACGAGATTCTGGCGCTCCGGGCCGAGGTGCGCAAATGTGAGGAACGCGTCGGCAAGCTGACCGACATGAGCAAAAAGCTACAGGTCAAACTGGCCAATCCCGAGCTTTACGAGGACAAAGAAGCCGCCGTCGTCTGGCAAAAGAAATACGGTGAGGTGACGGAGGCGATGGACCGCGCCGAGGCGCTCTGGATGGATGCGCTCGAAAAGCTGGAGCAAGCGGGAGGCTAAGCCATGGAGTTGCAAGTTCTGATCACGGCCTTCATGACGCTTTTCGTCATCATAGACCCGATCGGCCTTGCGCCTCTGTTCGTGGCGCTGACCCAAGGCGCCTCCGCCAAACACCGCCGTGCGGTGGGCCTGCGCGCCGTCATGATCGCTTTCGTGATCTTGACGCTCTTTGGATTGTTCGGCGATCATGTACTTGAATTTATAGGGATTTCCATGCCCGCCTTCCGCATCGCGGGCGGGCTTTTGCTCTTCCTCACCGCACTTGAAATGCTGTTCGAGAAACGCTCGAAACGCCGCAGCGAACATGCCGAGCACCCAGAGCATCAACCGGTCGAAGACCCCTCCGTCTTCCCGCTTGCCACGCCTTTGCTGGCCGGCCCCGGTGCAATCACCTCGATGATCCTCTTGATTGATCAGGCCGATGGCGTCCCCGGTGTGCTCATGATGCTCGGCGTGATGGTCGCCGTGTTGGGCGTCTGTCTGATTTTCTTTGCTCTGAGCAACGTGATGGAACGCGGCCTCGGCGCGACGGGCATCAATGTGGTCACGCGTCTGATGGGCATGCTTTTGGCCGCTCTGTCGGTGCAATTCGTGGCCGATGGCATCAAGGCGCTGTTTTTCGTCGCTTAAACGTCATACGGCGCGCAAATTGCCCCGCTCCAAATTGTCCCACGCCAAATTGCCCCACTGACAAACCCGTTTGCCGTGCCTATCTATACCCCCATGGATCAAATGGACACCGCCCGCATTCTCTATCTGTCGCTCTTGTTGGGCGCCGTCGGCTTTTATTACGTCGTCGCCAATCGCCGCAATCTTGGCCAGATGGCGCGTCATGCCGCGCTCTGGGCGCTGATTTTCATTGGCGCTCTGGCTGCCGTCGGCCTCTGGCAGGACGTGCGCCCCCGTCTGGCGCCCGCGCAGATCAGCGACGGGGCCGGTGTGATCACCGTCGACCGCGACCGGACCGGGCATTTTTCCGTCATCGCAGAGGTGAACGGTGCGCCTGTGGAGTTTCTTGTCGATACAGGCGCGTCCAACGTGGTGCTCTCGTTCAAAGATGCCGAAAAAGCCGGGATCGACGTGGACAATCTGGCCTTCACCGGCCGTGCCCAGACCGCCAACGGCACGGTGCGCACCGCGCCTGTGCGGATCGACACGCTGGGGATTGAAGGCATCACCGACGAGGGCGTGCGGGCCTATGTCACAGATGGCGAGCTGTTTGGGTCGCTGTTGGGCATGGACTACCTGCGACGCTATGAGCGGATCGAAATTCAGCAGGATAAGCTGGTTCTGACGCGGTGAGGCTTACGGCATCGCGCGCACGGAGGCGAGTTTTGCAGCAAACCCCAGAAAGACCACACCTGTGACTCCCTTGAGCCAGCGTTGAAACCGACCGCCGCCGAGGCTTTTGGTCAGCCGTGCAAAGAGCAGCACCATCGCCGAGAACCAGATCGCATTGATCAGGGAATGGATCACCACCAGCGTGAAACTGGCGAGAACGGGGGTTTCCCCCGGGCTGATGAATTGCGGGAAAGCCGCGAGGTAGAACATCGACACTTTCGGATTGAGCGCATTGGTCAAAAGACCTTCGAGATAGGCACGAGACAGCGTCCGCCCTTGACGCGCTGGCGCAACCTCGAGCGAGGAGACACCCTGCCATGCCGACAGCAGCGCCTTAACCCCAATCCAGCCCAGATACGCCGCCCCCAGAAGTTTGACGATCGTGAACGCCGTGGCCGATTGTACCAAAAGCACGGACAGCCCGAGGATCGAAAGCGCACCATGCAGGTAAAATGCGGAGACGAAACCCGCAACCGTGGCAAAACCCGCCGCGCGCCCGGAGCTGGGTACGGTTTTCGCGATCAACACCCCGTTCGGCCCCGGCGACATCACCAAAAGCGACGCCACCAACGCAAACGTCATGATCTCTTGCAGGCTCATGTCACGCTTCCTTCTTGCTTTCAGCCTTCTTTTCCCAGCGACCGCTTTCCTCGGACCAATATTGCGCCTCGGCGCCGGCGGCGGTCAGGGTTTTCCATTGCACGCGCGCGTGTTGCACCGCGTCCAGATCGTCACCATCAAAGAGGATGCAGGCGCGGTCGAGCGCGGCGATGTCTTCCGCCGCCAAATCCGCCCCGCCGACGCTCATGACGCAGGAGGCCGCGTTGCCGCCCGCCCCGGTTGTGAAGAGGATCGGCTGATCCGCGTCATGCGGCCCGCCTGCGAGCCCGTGCGGCAAAAACCCCTCGCGCAGCCAGAGCGCCTGATCCAGCGCGCGGAGCATCTGATCCGAGCGCCCGCGCACCTCCACGCGCCAGCCCGCCTGTAGAGATTTCTCTGCAAGCGTGGCCAGCGTCTCCGCCAGAGGCGCGCGGGTCAGGTGATAGAAATAGACCGCACCCATAAGGGGTTAGCCCTCCTTGTTCATCTCGGCATTCATATCGTCGATCATCCGGTTGAGCGCTAACACGCCCCAGCCGGTCGCACCTTTGGGCGCCAAGGTGGTGGGCGTCGAAACCGAGGCCACGCCCGCAATGTCGAGGTGCATCCATGGCACATCGTCTTTGACGAAGCGCTTGAGGAACTGCGCCGCCGTAATGGCCCCGCCCCAACGCGGGCCGACGTTTTTCATATCGGCCACATCGGATTTGATCAGCGCATCGTAACCTGCACCCAACGGCAGACGCCATGCGCCCTCGCCCTCCGCTTCGGCGGCTTTCAGAAAGCCGTTGCAGAAGGCGTCGTCGTTGGAAAACACGCCCGCGTTTTCATGGCCCAAAGCCACCACGCAAGCGCCGGTGAGCGTCGCGAGGTTCACCATGGCGCGCGGCGCAAAGGTTTCCTGCGCATACCAGAGCACATCGGCCAAAACGAGGCGGCCTTCGGCGTCGGTGTTGATGATCTCGACGGTGTCGCCCTTCATGGATTTCACCACATCTCCGGGGCGCGTGGCCTGACCGTCGGGCATGTTTTCGACGAGGCCCACGAGACCCACGACATTCACCGGCGCCTTGCGCAGCGCGAGGGATTTCATCACGCCGGAGACCGTGCCCGCGCCGCCCATGTCCATGGTCATGTCTTCCATGCCCGCACCGGGTTTCAAAGAAATACCACCGGTGTCGAAGACGACACCCTTGCCGACAAGCGCAATCGGCGCTTCATCGCCGCCCTCAGACCATGTCATCACCACCATTTTCGTCGGCGTCACAGAGCCTTGGCCGACGGAGAGCAAGAGGTTCATGCCCAGCTCGGCGAGACGATCCTCTTCGAACACCTCGACCTTGAGGCCGAGGCTTTCAAGCTCGACGAGACGTTTGGCGAATTCCGTGGTGGTCAAGACGTTCGCAGGTTCAGAGACCAGATCGCGGGTGAAGAACACGCCTTCGGCCAGAGCCGTGACGGTCGAAAGATCGACATTCTCAGGTTTGGTCACGGCGAGCGTCACGTCAGGAACGGTGACCTCTTCGTCGAGCGTCTTGTGATCGGTAAAGCTGTAATGCTTGAGCGCAATCCCCAAAGCCAGTTCTTCGACGCGTTTGACACTTCCGGGCAGCACCAGAGCGTCTGCCTTGCCCAAAGCCGCACCAATCGCAGCGCCTGCTTTGCGGCAGAGCGCGGATGAGGCCTGATTGGACAGTTTGACGACCTGAACGGCGTCGGCCTCCATGCCGGTCGGATAGGCGAGATCCTTGGCCTCGCCCTCTTTCATCGTCTCAAAGCCGTCGCTTTCCACGAACCGCGCCAGAGCGCCCTTGGTCAGCCGGTTGATCCGCCGCGCGGGCAGCCCCAATTTGCCATCGGGCGTGACAATCACGACCACGCGGCCTTCCGCGGAGACAATGGCATCGAGATCGAGGGCGGCAACGGAAAGTTGGGCAAGCGCGGTCATGGGAGATCCTGTTTAAGTTCAATTCCGTTATAGGTAGCGGTCAAAGCCCCGAGTGACCAGTATGAGTTTACAGGTGTCTCTTCCGGCGTCTCTCCGGCATCTCTTCGCGTCTCGGCTTTTACGGGCAAGATTGGACCTTTCTCCTTGCGCGCTGTGACGATAAAGTCCGGCAAAAATATGTGCACGGGAACAGGACCACGGGTTTGGGAAGATTCGACAAATACATGCTTCAGCAATTGCTGATGCTGTTCGGTTTTTTCTCGCTCGTGCTGGCGCTCGTGTTTTGGGTCAACAAGGCGGTGAGCCTGTTGGACTGGCTGATGGGCGACGGGCAATCGGCCTCAACCTTTGTCCAGCTGACTTTGCTGTCGCTGCCGACCATTCTCGTGAACCTCCTGCCGATCGCGGCCTTTGCCGCCACGGTCTACGTCACCAACCGGCTGGCCTCTGAATCGGAACTGGTGGTGGTTCAGGCCGCGGGCTATTCGCCCTATCGCCTCGCGCGCTCCGTCTTGATCTTTGGCGCCATAGTCGGCGTGATGATCGCGGTGCTGGCGCATATGCTCGTGCCCCTGTCGCAGCGCGAACTGGACCTGCGCCGCGCCGAGATCACCAGCGACGTGACCGCGCGGCTTTTGACCGAAGGCTCCTTTGTGCACCCGGTCAAAGGCGTGACCTTCTACGTGCGCAACATCACGGCGGCGGGTGAGCTTGAGGATGTCTATATCTCCAACACCCGCACCGAAGGCGAGCGACAGGGTTTCATAGCCCGCAAAGCCTTGATCGTAAAGGATGACACGGGGCCCATGCTCTTGCTGTTCGACGGCATGTCGCAGGTCTTTGATCTTGAAGACAACCGCCTGTCTGTCACGCGATTTGACAGTTTTGCCTATAGTCTCGCCGGGCTTTTGAACACCAACCCGAACCAGAGACGCACGATGCGTTCCACCGACAGTGTGGATTTGCTCAGCGCGGGGCCTGCGCTTTTGACCGAATTGAACGCCAGCCGCCTCGAGGTGCTGGCCGAGGTTGCGCAGCGCACCAACAAGGCCGTTCAGGGCCTCGTCATCTGTCTTGTGGGCTTTGGCGCGCTGCTGATTGGCGGGTTTTCGCGTTTTGGCCTCTGGCGGCAAATCCTTTTGGCGATCTTGCTTTTGGTCATCGTGAAAAGCCTCGACAATGGGTTTGGCGGGGCGATTGACGACGACCCCCGGCTCTGGCCCCTGCGCTATCTGGCCTCGATACTGGCGGTCTTCATGGCCCTCGCCCTGATGTGGAAAGCCGCCCATCCACGCCTGCGCCCCCGCAAGGCGGATGCAGGCCGCGACACCCGAGGAGAGGCCCGATGAAGCTCGATCTTTATTTCGGACGTCGGTTCCTGCGCGCGCTGCTCATCGTCTTGGCGCTTTTCGGCGGGCTGATCCTGATGGTCGAGAGCCTCGATCAGCTGCGCGACCTGTCCGATCTCGGGATCGGTGGGGCCGCGATTTTGCAGATGGCGCTGCTCAGGGTGCCGCGCACGCTCTATGAAATCCTGCCGATCATCGTGATGATCGCCACGCTGGTGCTGTTTCTGGGCCTCGCGCGCTCCTCGGAACTGGTCGTGGCGCGTGCCGCGGGTCGGTCTGCGCTGCGCTCTCTGGTGCCGCCGATGACCGTGGCCTTTTTGTTCGGCGTCCTGAGCATCACCGTGTTCAACCCCATCGCCGCCACCTCAGAACGCAGCTATGAGCGCCGGATCACATTGATGAGCCAAGGCGAGGCGCAGGTGTTTTCGGTCTCCGACGAAGGGCTCTGGCTGCGCGAAGGCACAGCGAACGGTCAAATGGTGATCCGCGCCAGCCGGTCGAACCTCGATGGCTCAGAGCTTCAGGATGTCAGTTTCGTAGGCTTTGCCCCCGACAGCACACCGCTCTACCGCATCGAAGCGCAGACTGCCGAGATCGAAGACGGGCAATGGCATCTGCGAAACGCCAAACGCTGGCCCTTGTTGGGCGCGGCCAATCCAGAGGTCGCCGCGACCCTTCATGACGATCTGACACTGCCCACATCTTTGAGCCCGAATGAAATCCGCGACCGCTTCGGCGCCCCCGAGGCCGTGCCCTTTTGGGAACTGACCGGCTATATCGAAAAGCTCGAGGTCGCCGGATTTTCCGCCCGCTCCTATCGCATGTGGCTGCAAAGTGAATTGGCGCTGCCGTTTTCTTTCATCGCCATGGCCTTGATCGCCGCCGGGTTCACCATGCGCCACACGCGGCTTGGCAACACCTCCTCGCGGGTCGTCACGGCCATGCTTTTGGCCTTCAGCTTTTATTTCCTGCGCTCTTTCGCCATCGTCATGGGGCAGAACGGATTGCTGCCGATTACACTCGCGGCCTGGGCGCCGCCTCTGGCGGTCATCCTCGCCACTCTTGCACTTCTGCTGCATCTGGAAGATGGATAGAGATATGACTGCTGCCCCGTCTCATGCCCTCGCCGCACGCCTGTTGAAAGGCGCATTGCCCCGCCTTCTGAGCGGGGTGTCACGGCGTGCCTGTCAGGTTGCTCTGGTGACTGCATTGTCCCAAGCGGTCCTGCCCCATGCCACCCAGGCACAGGAGGCCTCGACCTCGACCGCGCTTTTGGCCAATGGCGTGACCTTTGACGGCGAGCTGTTGGTCGCCACCGGCGATGTCGAGGTGCTGCAAGGCGACAGGCGCCTCACCGCCAGCCGCATCACCTACAACCAGACCACCGGCGCGCTCAGCATCGACGGCCCGATCCGCCTCACGCAAAACGGTACAGAGGCGGTCATTCTGGCCTCCGCCGCCGAGCTCGACACAGAGTTGCAGAACGGCATTCTGACCTCTGCCCGCATGGTGATCGACCGCCAGATGCAATTGGCCGCCGCCCGGCTCGATGTGGTCGATGGGCGTTACATCCGGATGCAGAAATCCGTCGCCTCGACCTGTGAAGTCTGCGTCAATCGCCCGGTGCCTCTGTGGGAAATCCGCGCCCAAGAGATCATTCACGACAGCGAGGCGCGCCAGCTCTATTTCACCAATGCGCAATTCCGCCTGATGGATGTGCCCGTGCTTTGGCTGCCGCATCTGCGCGTCCCCGATCCGACGCTGAAACGCGCCAACGGCTTTCTGGTGCCGGAAATTCGCACCGACTCGACCCTCGGCACCGGCATCGTTGTGCCCTATTTCATCACGCTGGGCGATCACCGCGACCTGACCGTCTCGCCCTATATCGCGACCAAGACCACCACGCTCAACCTGCGCTATCGTCAGGCGTTCTCGAACGGTGATCTGGAGTTGAACGGCGCGGTGAGTTCCGATGACACCCGCGACGGACTGCGGGCCTATCTCTATGCCCAAGGGCAATGGGACATCGGGCGGGGTCTCAAGTTCGGGGTCGATCTGCGCGCCGCCTCTGACATTGCCTATCTCGCCGATTACGGCATCGACGATGGCGATTACCTGACCTCGAAGGTCACGCTCACGCGCTACCGGGCCGAGGAAGCGCTGGACGCCCAGCTCGCCTATTCCCGCAGCCTGCGCGCCTCTGACGTCGTGATCGAAGACAAGCTGCCGTTCATTTTGGGCGAATTCAGCTACGAACGGTTTCTGACGGTGCCGCAGTTGCCCGGTCGGTTGAGCTTTGGCCTCTCCGCCTCGACCTCGTACCGCGATTCCGAGGATGACATCGACGGCTATGATGTGATCCGCCTCGGCGCGGAAACCCGCTGGCGTGGCGGTGCGGTCTTTGGCCCCGGTCTGAAACTCGACAGCACCGCGGCGCTGATGGCCGATGCCTATATCCAGCAACAATATTCTGCCTATGAAAACAAAGTGATCCGGCTCACGGGCGAAGCCGAAACGCGGCTGAGCTGGCCCTTGCTGCGCCGGACGGCCTCTGGCGCCTCTCAGCTGTTGGAACCGATGCTCCAACTCGGCTGGTCCGACACCTCCGGCGGCGCTGTCCCCAATACGGATTCGCGTTTTGTCGAATTCGACGAGGGCAATCTTTTGACCTTGGCGCGCTTTCCGGGGGCGGACCGTCGCGAAACCGGGCTGACCGCCGCCGCCGGTCTGCATTTCGCGCATTTCGGCCAACATTCGGAATATGGTCTGACGCTGGGGCGGGTGCTCTATCTCGAAGACATCGCCGCCTACACCGAAAGTTCGGGGCTGGATTCGCGTCAATCCGACTGGCTTTTGGCCGCAACGATGCAATTCGACACCGGCCTCGCCTTCACCTCACGTGCCCTGTTCGATGACAAAATCGAGGTCACGAAATGGGAAACCCGCCTCGATTACATGCGCCCGCGTTACAGCCTTGGCACAAGCTACGCCTATGTGATCGCAGACGCTTTGGAAGAGCGTGACACGAATCTCAATGAATTCGGCTTTGATGGGGCCGTGAAAATCGCCCGGAACTGGTCGGCCACGGCGCAATATCTCTATGATTTCTCTGAAGATTCCGAGACCCGTGTGGGGGTTGGCGTCGAATTTCAAAACGAATGTAGCCGCTTTAACCTCGGCCTGACGCGGCGCTATTGGAATACGGATGATCTGGATCCGACCACGCGACTGTCCTTTTCCGTCGGCTTTGGCGCTTTCGCCTCCGAACAACAGGCCGGGTCGTGCGCGTTTTGAGCAAGACCAGTGGCCATCCGCAATCTTTCGCCCAGAGAGAGGCCTTGGCCCTTGGCAATCCGCTTGGCCCGCGCCAAGAAACCTCTTAAGAAAGAAACGAAACACCCCGGAATGCGCAATCTGCGGACCGGTATCGTTGTGAAGGTTGGAATATGGGAGTTGGCATGACACGCAAATTCGGGGCAGATCTGATCGCCGGGCTGAAGAAAGCCACCCTGGGCACGCTTTGTGCCGCGGCTTTGAGTGCGTTCTCACTCACGCCTGCCATCGCGCAAAACATGTTTGCCCCGGTCGCCTATGTCAACGACAAGGTGGTGACCAGCTATGAGCTGAACCAACGCATCCAGTTCATGAGCGTTTTGGGCAGTGTTCCGACCCGTCAGGCCGCGCTCGATGCGCTGATCGAGGACCGGCTGAAGGCCAATGAAATGGAACGCGTCGGCATCACACTGACCGACGAACAAATCGCACAGGGCATTCAGGAATTCGCCAGCCGCGGCGGTCTTCAGCCCGAGCAATTCCTGAGCCTCATGGCCCGCGAAGGCATCAGCGCCCAGACCGTGCGCGATTTCGTGGCCACCGGCAACGCCTGGCGCGAATACGCCCGTGCGCGCTTTGCCTCCAAGGCCCAGGTGTCCGAGGTCGAGGTCGATCGCGCGCTGCAAAACAACGGTCCCTCCGGCGGCTTGCGCGTGCTGTTGTCGGAAATCTTCCTGCCCGCACGGACACCCGAAGAACGCGCCAAATCCGAAGCGCTGGCCAAACAGATCGCCTCGCGCCCGACCATCGGCGCCTTTGCCGCCGCTGCAAGCGAATATTCCGTCGCGCCCTCGCGCGAGAAAGCCGGACGGATGGATTGGGTGAACATCGGCGATCTGCCGCCCGCTCTGCGCGGCACCGTTGCGGGTCTCAAACCCGGCGAAGTCACAGCACCGCTCTCGACCCAAAACGCCATCGGCATGTTCCAGCTGCGCTCTGTGGCCGAAACCACCCGGCCCACGCCGAAAGCCGACGCCATCGAATACGCCGCCTATTACATCGCAGGCGGGCGCTCCGAGGCGGCTTTGAAACGCGCCGCTGAGGTGAAAGCCAGCGTGGACAGCTGCGAAGACCTCTACACCATCGCCAAAGGTGAACCCGCCGAGGTGCTGCAAATCGACACGCTGCCTGCCGGTGATATTCCGACAGATGTGGCGATTGAGCTTGCCAAGCTCGATCCCGGCGAGGTCTCCACCGCTTTGACCCGCGCCGATGGGCAGACGCTTGTGTTCCTGATGATGTGCGGCCGCACTTACGGCAACTCGGGCGAAGCCGACCGCGATCAGGTCCGCAACCAATTGCAGACCCAGCGTCTGGCCGCCCTCGCAGACAGCTTTGTCGCCGAAATGCGGGCCGATGCGACCATCGTCTACCCCTGATCTGACGCCCGATGGGCACGTTATGAAAGAAGAGATATGAGCCCGGCTGCTTTTGCCCCCATCGCACTCAGTTGCGGCGAACCGGCGGGCGTCGGGCCCGAACTGGCCGTCGCCGCCGCGAAAGTTCTCGACGGCTCCGTGCCGTTTTTCTGGATCGGCGATCCGCGCCACCTGCCTGATGGCACTCACTACACGGAAATCTCCGCCCCCCACGAGGCGCATCATGTCGCCTCAGGCACCCTGCCCGTGCTGCGCCATGAGTTCGCCGCCCCCGCCACGCCCGGCCACCCGGATCTGCGCAACGCGCAGGGCGTGATCGATGTGATCGCGCGCGGCGTGTCTCTGGTGCAATCGGGGGCCGCCTCCGCGCTCTGCACCGCACCGATCAACAAAAAAGTCCTGAAAGACGGCGCCGGTTTTGCCTTTCCCGGCCACACCGAATATCTCGCCGATCTGGGCGGCGTGGAGCGGGTGGTGATGATGCTCGCCTGTCCGGAGTTGCGCGTCGTGCCCGTGACGATCCACATCGCGCTGAAGGACGTGCCCGTCGCTTTCACGCCCGCGTTGCTCGAAGAGACCATTCGCATCACCGCCACCGATCTGAGCCGTTTCTGGGGGCTGGAACGCCCACGCATCGCGCTTGCAGGTCTTAATCCCCATGCGGGCGAAGGCGGTGCGATGGGGCAGGAAGAGCTCGACTGGATGATCCCGCTGATCGAGCGTTTGAGCGCAGAAGGCTTTGATCTCAAAGGCCCGATGCCGCCCGACACGATGTTCCACGCCCGCGCCCGCGCGGGCTATGACGTGGCGCTTTGTGCCTATCACGACCAAGCCCTCATCCCGATCAAGACGATTGATTTTTCGGGCGGCGTCAATGTCACGCTGGGCCTGCCCTTCATCCGCACCTCGCCCGATCACGGCACCGCGTTTGACATCGCGGGCAAAGGTCTTGCCGATCCGACAAGCCTGATCGCCGCGCTCAAAATGGCCGCTGAAATGGCAGAAAAAGGAGTGCGCTGATGGCCACTGTCGATGGGCTCCCGCCGCTGCGCGATGTGATCGAAACCCATGGTCTCGTCGCCAAGAAATCGCTCGGGCAGAACTTTCTTCTCGACCTGAACCTGACCTCGAAAATTGCCCGCCAAGCAGGTGATCTGACGCACTCCGATGTTTTGGAAGTCGGCCCCGGCCCCGGCGGTCTGACCCGTGGCCTTCTGGCCGAGGGCGCGCGCAAGGTTCTGGCCGTCGAAAAAGACAGCCGCGCCATGGGGCCATTGTCGGAAATCTCCGCCGCCTATCCCGGACGGCTTGAGGTGATCAACGCCGACGCCTTGGAGATCGACCCGCTGGAGCGCCTGACGCCCCCCGTGCGCGTGGTCGCCAACCTGCCCTATAACGTCGGCACCGAGCTTTTGGTGCGCTGGCTCACGCCGCCCACTTGGCCGCCCTATTGGGCCTCGCTGACGCTGATGTTCCAAAAAGAGGTGGCCGAGCGCATCGTCGCAGAGCCCGGGTCGAAAAAATACGGCCGTCTCGCGATTCTCAGTCAATGGCGCACCCGGCCCCGTATTGTCATGGAACTGCCGCCCGAGGCCTTTAGCCCGCCGCCGAAAATCCATTCCGCCGTGGTGCATTTCGACGCCCTGCCCGCGCCGCGCTTTGAGGCCGATCCCAAAGTGCTGGAGCGCATCGTCGCCGCCGGGTTCAACCAGCGCCGCAAGATGCTCCGCGCTTCGCTCAAGGGTGTTGCGCCGGAGATCGAAGACCGGCTCGTCGCGGCCGGGATCAAACCCACGGACCGCGCCGAACAGGTGCCGATCGAAGGATGGTGCGCCTTAGCCCGAGAAATCGCAAAAGGATAAGTCATGTTTTCCCATGTCACGGTCGGCGCCGACGATCTCGACCTTGCCGCCGCCTTTTATGACGCCGTGTTGCTCCCTCTGGGCCTGAAACAACGAGCGGTTGAGCCCGATGGTGGCCCGGAGGCGCGATGCTGGGTCCGGCCCGAGGCACCTTATCCCCGGTTTTACGTCTATAAACCCTTTGATCGCACGCCCGCACGCGCGGGCAATGGCGCGATGCTGGCCTTTGTCGCCCCCACCCGCGCCGCCGTCGACACGGCCCATGCCGCGGGGCTGGCACAGGGCGGACGAGATGAAGGCGCGCCGGGTCTCAGACCGCAATATGCGCCGGATTACTACGGCGCCTATCTGCGCGA
The DNA here is from genome assembly GCF_020524585.1 of Celeribacter naphthalenivorans. Taxonomy (GTDB): domain Bacteria; phylum Pseudomonadota; class Alphaproteobacteria; order Rhodobacterales; family Rhodobacteraceae; genus Celeribacter; species Celeribacter naphthalenivorans. Next base: position 548,183 of record NZ_JAIVLK010000002.1, on the reverse strand, counting down.
TCCCTCGGGCAATAAGGTCCACATCGTGCACCGCGCCGAGCTGACCGAGAGTTTCGGGATACTGCCCTAACCTCAGACCTAAACTCAGGGTCAATTCCCCTCATCCTGAACGAAAAACACTGGTCTCCAACTTGGGTCCAATAGGTTTTCCGCTGCTCTCCTGCCTTTTTGCACCAGTCCGGCCCTCTCGCCGGTCCATCTGCAAAAAGGACAAACCATGATCAAAACCCTGATTTCCGCCACGCTTCTGGCCGCAACGCTCACCACCGGCGCTTTCGCCGCTGGCACGGTCGAACTGACCGATGAGAACAAGATGAAGATCACCGAACTGCTCACCGCAGACGGTCATGAGGTGGGCAAGATCAAACTCGAAGACGGTCTTTATGAGGCCTACACCAAGAAAGATGGACAAAAGCTCGAAGTCTTTCTGGATGGCGATTTCAACATCGTGAAAATCGAAGACTGATCTGCCCGTGCGGGGGGCTTCAAACGCCCCCCAGATTTCAAAAGAGGCCTCTATGACACGCGAGAAAATCTGGGACCCCGTCGTCCGCCTGTTTCACTGGACGCTTGTGGGCTGCTTCGCCGCCAATGCGTTTTTTGTCGATGACGAAAGCGATCTGCATCTCTGGATCGGCTACACGATCATTGCGCTTTTGACGATCCGCGTGATCTGGGGCTTTGTCGGCAGTCGTTACGCCCGCTTCGCCAGTTTCCCGCCCTCTGCGTCGCAGGCGATGGAACAGGCCACGGACATGATGACCGGACGGGTGCGCCCACACAAAGGCCACACACCTCTGGGCGCCTTGATGATCTACAACCTCATCGCCACGCTCGGTCTCATCGGCCTCTCCGGTTGGCTGATGACCACCGATTTGTTTTGGGGCGTCGAATGGCCCGAGGAGGTTCATGAAATCGCGGTCGGCTGGGCCGAGTTTTCGGTGCTTTTGCATATCGCCGCCGTGTTTTTCGAAAGCTGGCGGACGCGCATCAACCTTCCCCGCGCGATGGTGACAGGCTACAAGGACATGCCAGATTCCTGACCCCGAAAGGACGACGTCATGGCACATCCTGCCTTCACCGAACGCCCGACGCCTGCGGCCATGGTGGCCTTGATCGCCGCCCAGGCCTTTTGCGCGCTGTTTTTTATCACGGATGTTCTGACCGATCTGGGCGAAGCGGGCGGAAAACCGACCACGCATCTTTTGATCGAAGCCATGGCGGCGGCCACTTTGGTCGTCGCGATTTTCCTTGAAACACGGCTCATGCTGGATCTTTTCGCCCGAAAGGCCCGGCTCGAGACCAGTCTCAAAGAGGCCTCGCGCGCGGTGTTCGACGTCATCGAGGCGCATTTCGATGGCTGGGCACTCTCACCTGCGGAGCGCGATGTGGCGAGTTTTCTCGTCAAAGGCCTGTCGATCACCGAGATTGCCGACCTGCGCGGCAACAAAGAGGGCACGATCAAGGCGCATCTCAACGCGATCTATCGCAAATCCGGCACCAGAAATCGTGCGGAACTGATGTCTGCGGTCATCGACACGCTGATCGACGCTGATGTAACTGGCGAGGCCTAACGCCTTTCGCGAAAAGAAAAACCCCCGCCATGGCGGGGGCTTTCGATCTGTGGTCTGCGCCTTACTCGGCGGCGTCCGGTGCGGCCTCTGGCGCCGGTTCTGGCGCCTCAGAGGAGGCCTCTTCCGCAGCTTTCGCAGCCGCTTCCGCATCCTTTTCCGCTTTGGTCTTGCGCGGCTTGCGCGGCGCGCGCGGTTTTTTCGGCTTCGGCGCCTCGACCACCTCTTTCGGGGCCTCTTCCGGTGTCTCTACGAGACCGGTGTCGCCATCGTCCGCCTTGGTGTCCACAAAGACCAGATCGGGCTGATCGCCTTCGCCAGCTTGCGGTTGTGTGGACTGATGGTCGTCGCGTTTGCGCTGACGCTCGGCGCGCTCAGATTCCTGACGTTCACGACGCTCGGCCTGATCGCGCTCCTGCTGCTCGCGCTGCGCTTCCTGTTCTTTTTGGGCTTGGCCCAGAAGGCGAAGATAATGCTCCGCGTGCTGTTGAAAATTCTCAGCGGCCACGCGGTCGTTGCCAAGCTGGGCATCGCGGGCAAGCTGATTGTATTTCTCGATGATCTGCTGTGGCGTGCCGCGCACCTTGCCTTCGGGGCCGGAGCTGTCGAAGACGCGGTTGACGATATTGCCAACGGAACGGCTGCGGTTGTTCTTGGACCGCGAACGGTTTTTAGAAGATCTCATATGTTGTTCTTTCGAGCCTATATCTCGGTAAAGTCCAGCCTGTTGCCGGATTCTTGGACCGGCTTGTCCTGTAACTGGCTTGTCTGTCCTTGTTGATCCGCACTTCATGTTGTGGTCTGCGCTCCCCGAAATGGGAGCCCTCAACGTCAAAGCTGTGCAGGGTAACCGCGTTGGGGAGTGTCCTCCGCCTTACGCTGTCCCCAGTAACCATGTACATCCGCGCATTACAAGAGGTTTTTGCACATGGGCTGCGCCAAATTGAACCGTTTTGCCCGGATTTTGCCGATACGGGAAAAGGTATCGCTAACAGGCACTCTAACGCATAAGCCTTACCAAATCCCTTATCGATATCGTGGTGACCACATTCTTCCCCCGCATCATTTTCCCAAATTGCGCGGATGCGGATTCGGCGCCTGTGCCACGACCACGCGGTCGCGCCCATCGAGATCGGCGATGACGCGTACGGCCTTGAGACCCTGAGCCAAAAACAGGTCGGACACGGCCGCGCCCTGCGTCGGGCCGATCTCAACCATGATCCGCCCACGCGGCGCCAGATGCGCCCGCACACCTGCGGCAATCGCACGGTAGCACATCAGCCCATCGGCCTCGTCCGTGAGCGCCATGCGCGGCTCATGCGCGAGCTCCGGCGACAGGCCCGCCATCTCGTCCGCGGCGATATAGGGCGGGTTGGAGACGATCAAATCGAACTGGCCTTCGACGCCAGCCCACCAATCCGCCCATTGAAGCCGCGCGCGCTTGCCGAGGCCAAGTGCCTCCGCATTGGTCTGCGCAACTGTCAAAGCAGCCTCAGAGAGATCCGTGGCAAGCCCCTTGGCCAAAACCTGTTCCGCCAGCAATGTCAAAAGGATAGCGCCCGATCCTGTGCCAAGATCCAAGACGGAGGCAAAGGGTTTCGAGAGCGCTTCCGAGATCAGGATTTCCGTCTCGGGGCGCGGGTCCAACACGTCGGAAGAGACCTGAAACCGCCGCCCGTAAAAGTCGCGATAGCCCAAAATGTGCGAGACCGGTTCACGGGTCAGACGGCGTTCAATCGCCGCTTCAAACGCCGCTTTGTGATCCTCAGACATCTCATCCGGCATCACGAGCGTCAGCCGCCCCGGCTCCATGTCCAACACATGTGCCATCAACAGCCGCGCGTCGCGGGGCGCGCCGTCGATCCCGGCCTCTGTCAGGCGCTTGGTGCCGGCGATCAAAGACGCCTGAACACTCCCCTGCGCACTCACCCTTCCATCTCCGCCAAAAGCGCGGATTGATGGTCGGAAATCAGCGCGTCGATCACCTCATCGAGGTCACCCTGCATCACCTGATCGAGCTTGTAGAGCGTCAGGTTGATGCGGTGATCCGTCATACGGCCTTGCGGAAAATTATAGGTACGGATGCGTTCCGAGCGATCGCCCGAGCCGACCTGCGATTTGCGGTCCGCCGAACGCGCATCATGCAATTTTTGCCGCTCCGCGTCGTAAAGCCGGGCTTTGAGCACATTCATCGCAATCTCGCGGTTGCGGTGCTGGGATTTCTCGGAGGATGTCACAACGATTCCCGTCGGGATGTGGGTGATCCGCACCGCAGAATCCGTGGTGTTGACGTGCTGGCCGCCCGCGCCGGAGCTGCGCATCGTGTCGATGCGAATGTCATTGGCGTTGATCTCGATGTCCACATCCTGCGCCTCGGGCAGAACGGCAACGGTGGCGGCAGAGGTGTGAATGCGCCCGCCGCTTTCGGTCTCCGGCACGCGCTGCACCCGATGCACGCCGCTCTCGAATTTCATCCGGGCAAAGACGCCCTCGCCCTTGATATTGGCGACAACCTCTTTGACGCCACCCAGCTCGCCCTCGGACAGCTCGATGATCTCGAATTGCCAGCCCTTGGCCTCGCTATAGCGTTGATACATCCGCAAAAGATCGCCCGCGAACAGCCCCGCCTCGTCGCCGCCGGTGCCGGGGCGAATTTCGATGATGGCGGAGCCCGTGTCGGCGGCGTCTTTCGGCAAAAGCGCGATCTGAAGCGCCTCTTCGGCCTCCGGCAGCGCGGCTTTGAGATCGGGGAGTTCCTCTTCGGCCAAGGCCTTCATCTCAGGATCCGCGAGCATCTCCTCGGCCTCTTCGATCTGAGCACGCAGGCTCTGGTAGCCCCGGATTTGATCCACGACGGGACGCAACTCGGCATATTCGCGGCCCAAGGCGACAATATCGCCGGAGCCCTGAGACATGGAGGCCTCAAGGAATTCAAAACGCTGGAGGATTTGGTATAGGCGATCTTCTGGTATCATGGCGTGATCTGTTGCCCGCGATCCGGGCCAGCGTCAAGAGACATCGCTAAAACCCGGCGGCCTCGATCCACGCCTCCGCCCGCCGTCCGTTGACGCCCAGATCGGACTTGCCAAAGCGCAGGCGGGCGAGGATCACCACTTCGGCGCCGCTCTCATGCGGCCGCGCGGCGATGGTGGTGAAATCGGGAAAGCCCCAAAAGGCGGTGCGGCTGCGATAGGTCAGACGCCCCTCCTCGACCGATCCGGCAATGTGGCGCGTGCGCGGTTCGGTTTCAGCAATGGCGGCCAGCCGGGTGAGCGCCTCTTCGGGGTCCATCGGCACGGTCAACAGACGTTTGACGCCGCCCGGCGCGGGATCGGCAGCAGCGAAGGGATCGACATGCCAGCGCGCAGGATCGGTGGGCGCCAGACGGATCAGCGCCTGCAGCGCGGCAAATGCAATGATGATCCCCCAAAACACCATTCTCATGCGTCTTTCCGGCGTGTCCAGCCATAGAGCGCGATGATCTCCATCAGCACATGCGCGCCTGCGATGGCTGTGGCACCGGTGGTGTCATAGGGCGGAGAGACCTCGACGACATCGCCGCCGGTGAGGTTCACCCCCGCCAGATCGCGCAGGATCGCGGAGGCTTGCCATGAGGCCAGCCCGCCCCAGACCGGCGTGCCGGTGCCAGGCGCAAAGGCCGGGTCGAGACAGTCGATGTCGAAGGTCAGATAGCAAGGCCGCTCACCGACGATCTTTTTGACCTCCGCGGCCACCCATCCGGCGCCGCGTTCGTGCACGGTGCGCGCGTCGATGATATTGACGCCCATCGTGTCCGGGTTGTCGGTGCGAATGCCGATCTGGACCGAGGTTTTCGGATCAATGAGGCCGGTCTTCACCGCCTTGTAAAACATGGTCCCGTGGTCGATCCGGGTCAGATCATCATCTTGCCAAGTGTCGGAATGCGCATCGAAGTGAATGAGGCTCAGAGGGCCAAACTTCTCGGCATGCGCTTTCAGAATCGGGTAGCTGATATAGTGATCGCCGCCCATCACGAGGCTTCCGGCGCCGGCGGCCAGAATCGTGCGAATGTGGTCGGTCAAACGGTCGGGAAACTCGGAGACCATGGCATAGTCAAAGGCCAGATCGCCGTAATCCACCACATTGAACTCATCGAAGGGCGAATAGCCCCAGCCGTAAGGCGCGTCAAAGGCCTGCAAAGCCGAAGCCTCCCGGATCGCCCGAGGCCCAAGCCGGGTGCCGGGGCGGTTGGTCACCGCTTGGTCGAAGGGCACGCCAGTGATCGCCAGATCGACGCCCGTGAGATCCTTGGTATAGCGGCGACGAAAGGCCGAGAGCGCGCCGCCAAAGGCGTTTTCAAAGGCCAGTCCCCGCCCCGTGCCCGTAAAGGCCAGATCGATCTGAGTTTTCGCGTCTTCCAGCGCCATGGTGATACCCTTTGTCAGTTGCGCGCCAGTGTAGCCATCGCATCCGGCTTGGCAATGACATCCCGAGCCCGCAAAACAAAAAAGCCCCCCGCAAATCTGCGAGGGGCCGTGGCGGTTCTTGTGTGTGGGGGGGAACCGAACCGCCTGTAACGATCAGCTCAAATCAGAGCTTGCCGGATCAGAACTTGAACGACACACGGGCACCCAAGGTGGTGGCCGAGAGGTCCGTGCCGCTGTTGTCGAATTCGTCGAATTCGTTCTGCAGAAGCTCGGCACCGACGTTGATGCTGTCGGTCACGGCATAGTCCACACCGATACCGTAGGTGTAACCGGTGTCGTTGTAGGACTGGCCACCGATGTCGGCATTGGCATAGGCCGCACCGACCACACCGTAGATCAGAGCCGGACCGGCGTCGTAACCGGCGCGCAGTTTCAGACGGGTCAGATCATCGAGGTTGGCCGTGTCATTTTCGATCTCGGAGCCGAGATATTCCAATTCGCCGCCGAGCACGAACTGACCGAAGTCGTAGTTGTAGCCGCCGAAGATGCCGTAGGTCATGTCGTCCGCGTCATCGAGCGCGTCGTCACCCCAGCCGTAACCAAGCGACGCACCGGCGTAGCCACCGGTCCAGTCGGAGCCGGACACCGGCACGACGGGTGCAGGCGCGATGGTCGGCTGTTCGATCACCGGCTCGGAATAGCCGCCAGCGAAAGCCGGGGCGGACAGGGCCAGGGCGCTCAGGACCAGCACGGGGGTTGCGATACGTTTCATATTATTCTCCTTTTCTGCCTCGTTCGTGAGGTGATGTCTTGATCGACATCTCAACCGAAGAGATAGCGAAGTTGTTCCGAGAAAATAGGGGGTCCGAGATCACGCCAGCGTGAGGAAACCGTGAAGTACCATAAATCGGAAAAATGCCGCTCATTGCCGGGAGGGAACCGGCAAAAAGCAGCTTATTTCATAAAATTTAAATAGGTCAGGCGCCGGAATTCTTTTCTTCGAGAGTAAGCCATTCTTCCTCGGCGGCCTCCAAGGCAGACTGACGTTCTGTCAACATATCCGTGGCCTTTTGGAACTTCACAGGCTCGCGGGTGAAGAGCTCCGGATCGGACAAAAGCTCGCCCAATTTAGCGATCTCCGCCTCCAGCCGCTCCATCTCCGCAGGCAGCGCTTCGAGGCGGTGTTTTTCCGTGAACGACAGCTTGGATTTCGCCGCAGGCTTAGGTGCAGGCGCGGCAGGTGCCGCCGCTTTCTCGACCGGTTTCGGGGCCGTTTTCGCAGCCGATACGGCAGGTTTCTCGCCGCGCTGCGCCCGGTAGTCCGACCAGCCGCCGGCATAGACGACAGCCTCGCCATCGCCCTCCATCGCCACCGTTTGCGTCGCCACCCGGTCGATGAAATCGCGGTCGTGGGAGACCAAAAGCACGGTGCCTTCGAAATCCGTCAGCAGCTCCTGCAACAGGTCCAGCGTTTCGATGTCGAGATCGTTGGTCGGCTCGTCGAGCACCAAGAGATTCGACGGTTTCGCCATGATTTTCGCCAGCAACAGCCGCGCCTTTTCACCGCCCGAAAGGGACGCCACGGGCGCGCGGGCCTGCGCATCGGTGAAGAGAAATTCCTTGAGATAGCCGACCACATGTTTCGGCGTGCCGCGCACCATGACCTGATCGGCCTTGCCCGACACGCGCATGTCCTTGTCCGACGTCATCGCCTCCCAAAGCGTCAGATCATCGCGCAGATTCGAGCGCGTCTGATCGAAGATGGCCATCTCAAGCTTCGTGCCCAGTTTGACGGTGCCGCTGTCGGGCTCCATCTCGCCGGTGAGCATTTTCAAAAGCGTCGTCTTCCCTGCCCCGTTCGGGCCAACAAAAGCGATCCGGTCGCCGCGCGCCACTTTGATCGAGAGATCACGGACGATGATTTTGTCCTCGAACCTCTTCGAAATGTGATCGGCCTCGACCACGCGCTTGCCGGATTTCTCGGCGACTTCCAATTCCATCGCCGCCGTGCCCTGACGCCGGATTTGGCCGGCACGTTCGGCGCGCAGGTCCTGCAACGCACGCACCCGGCCCTGATTGCGTTTGCGCCGGGCCGAGATGCCCTCGACCGCCCAACGCGCCTCAGCCTTGATCTTGCGATCCAACTTGTGGCGCTGCATGTCCTCGTCTTCCCAGACCTTGTCACGCCAAGTCTCGAAGGCTTCGAAACCTTCCTCCTGACGCCGCACCTGCCCGCGGTCGATCCAAAGTGTCGCGCGGGTGAGGTGATTGAGGAACGCCCGGTCGTGGGAGATCAGCACATAGGCGGTTTTCGTCGTGCGCAGCTCTTCTTCGAGCCATGCAATCGCCTCGATGTCCAAGTGGTTGGTCGGCTCGTCCAAGAGCATCAACCCCGGCCCCTCGGCCAGAAGTTTCGCCAAAGCCGCCCGGCGCCGCTCGCCGCCCGAAGCGGTCTCGATCGGTGTCTCCGGGTTAAATTTAAGCCCCTCGGCGACCATATCGACCTTATAGGATTCCGATGGGTCCAGCGCGGAGGCGGCAAACTCGCCCAGTGTCGCAAAGCCCGACAAATCCGGGTCCTGCTCCATATAGCCAACCGTGATCCCCGGTCCCAACACGCGGGCGCCCCGGTCGGCCTCGACGAGACCGGCCATGACCTTCATCAGCGTGGATTTGCCGGAGCCATTGCGGCCCACAAGAGCGACGCGGTCGCCCTCCTGGACCACGAGGTTCAGACCATCGAATACGGGATCGCCCCCAAAGGTGAGGGAAATGTCGGAGAGCTGTAAAACGGGTGCGCGTGCCATGTCGCCTGCGCTACTGTGAAGTGCTGCAAAGGTCAATATCAACTGCTGTGACACAGGCTGACACAAAAGCTGATTTGGGCTTTCTGGGGCCTGCGGCTACCGTTCCCGCATGTTCGACTATACCCTCCTCCACTGGACCACCTTCTTCTCCGCCGCCCTCGTGTTGAATCTCGCACCGGGGCCGGATTTTGCCTTTATCCTGGGCCAGACCTTTCGCGGCGGACGTCGCGCGGGCTTTATCGCCATGTTCGGCATTTGGACCGGCGCCATGGTGCATGTGCTGATGGCCGCACTCGGGCTGTCGGCGATCCTCATGACCTCGGCCACCGCCTTTTCCATCGTCAAATGGGTCGGCGCGGCCTATCTTTTGTGGCTCGGATTTTCTGCGCTGCGCGCGAAAAGCGCGAGTTTCCTGCCAGATCAGACCGAAAAAGGCCCAAGCTTTCCGGTCGCCACGATTTTCCGCCAAGGCATGCTGACCAACATCCTCAACCCGAAAGTCGCGCTGTTTTTCCTCGCCTTCCTGCCGCAATTCGTGGTCGAGGGCGCGGGGCCGATTTCGGCGCAGCTTTTCCTGCATGGCATTCTGATCATCTGCATCGCCGCCTTCATCGAGCCGCCACTCATTTTGATGGCGGATCGTCTGGGGCAGACCCTCAGACGCAGCAAGAGGCTGGCGCTCTGGATGGAACGCTCTGTCGGCGCGATCTTTATTGCGCTGGGGCTACGCCTCGCACTGGATAAGCGCTGAGCCTTACCCAGCCACCGCGCGCAGCAATTTCTTGCGCGCGGGCGGAATGGATTTGATCTCCACGCCGGTGAACACATGCATCGTGTTCAAATCAGGGTCCACCACCGCGTGATCCGACACCCAACCGCCCATCATCAGATAGGTCTTGAGCAACGGCGGCATTTTGAGCATCGCGCGACGTGCATCGGGTTTACGACGCAAACGCGCGGCGAATTTAAAGACATTCGGCGCTTTCACCTTGGGCAGGAACCGTTTCGGCCCGAGATGGCGGTGTTTCAGCATCGCCAAAGCGTCCGCATGCTCTTTCCATTCCGTGCCGTGAAACGACGAACAGCCGAACAACAAATCGACCCCCTGCTCGTCCACATAGCGCGTCATCGCGCCCCAGGCGACGCGCAGGATGTCCGGATCGCGTGCCTCGGGGTGGATGCAAAACCGCCCCATCTCCAACATACGACCTTCGTAATCCGCCAATCCGTCGAGACCGTAGAACTGCGCCGCATAGCTCTGCGCGATCTGCGCACCGCCCTCGAGGTCCAAAAACCGATAGGTGCAGACAAGCCGCCCGCTCTTGCGCTCTTCGATCAAGACATGACGGCAAAGCGCATCGAAATCATCGGCCTCAAGCCCGTCTTCGCGCGCCATCGCCCCCGTGCCCGCCACAAAGGCCAGATACCGCAACCGCTGCGCCGCCTCGATGTCGCGGCGCTCTTCGGCAAAACGCACCGTGTAACGGCCTTTCAAAAGCTTGAACATCGCCCGGATCCTTCCGCTTGTCCTAAATAGACTATGGGGTCGCCCCACCATGGCTACAAGAGATGACGGTTTTTTGACGTCTTGCCCTAAGCCATTCCCCGCCTATGTTTGGCACAGCATAAAAAGGAACTCTGCCATGGCAAAAATCGAGAAAACCGACGCCGAATGGCGCGAAGAACTGGACCCGGAAACCTTCCGTGTCACCCGTCAGGCGGGCACCGAGCGTCCGTTTTCGCATCCGGGTTTTCCGAAAACCCCCGGCGTTTTCACCTGCGCCTGTTGTGGCGCTGAACTGTTCGCGCAGGACAATAAATTCGAATCGCATTGCGGCTGGCCGTCCTTTGACGCCACCAAAGCGGGCGCACCTGTGGCCGAAACCCGCGACACCTCCCACGGCATGGTCCGCACCGAGGTGCATTGCGACGATTGCGGCGCGCATCTGGGCCACGTCTTTCCCGACGGTCCGCGCGAGACCACCGGCATGCGCTATTGCATCAACGGCGTCTCGATCCGCTTTCAGCCGGACGAGGGCGCCGTCGAGACCTGACATCCAGCTTTTTCTTGGCCCAAATACTCAAAAAGCCGCCCATGGGGCGGCTTTTCTCATCTCATTCACAGCTCGGCTTACTGCAACAACTGCTCAGCGGAGACGTTGCCCAGGTTGCCAAAGAGCTGTTGCAGGAAGGTGATGCCCTGCACTCCGCCGTCCGTAACACGACGCGACAGCACGACAACGCGGCCCTGCTCAAGCCCGAAACGTTCGACATTGCTCACGCGGCCTCCCGCATCGAAAGAAATCGCCACCACTTGGCGGTCCACTTCCTTCGGCTCCAAAGCGCCCAAATGACGGAATTGTGAGCGCACATAATACCAGGCGGCACCGTCCAGAATGCCCTCGGCACCCGGCGCGCCGATCTCTTCGGCCAGCGTCTCCTTGGTGTCGACACCCACGTTGATCTGCGCCAGTTGGGCATCAGAGGGCACATAGCCATGATTGCGGAACTGCGCGACACAGGCCGTCAAAGAGAACACGAACACCAGCCCAAGCAGGGCCTTCACCAGAATGCCAAGCCCGGATGATGCGGGTTTTTGCGGGAAAATGCGGTCGGCCATGTGCCCCCTCTTGCCTTGTGCGCGTACGCCTCTTATCCGCTTATAGAAACAGTGCCCGACGTTCAAGGAGACATCGACTATGGGACATGACGGTTTGACCAGCTGGGGGGTGGAATTGCGCTTGCGCGATCTCTCCGACGCCCATGCGCATCCGTTTCGGCTCAAACCCACTTCCGAAGATCTGGAAGAAATGGCCGCCACGTTAGGCCTCTCTTCGGTCAAGAAAGTCAGTTTCGAAGGCAAGATGGTGCCGGTCGGCAAACGCGACTGGCGGCTTGAGGGCGTCCTGGGCGCCACGGTGGTGCAGCCCTGCGTGGCCACTTTGGCCCCGGTGACGACCCGCATCGACGCAGAAGTCACCCGCACCTATCTGGCCGAGCTCAAGGAAGAGGCGACCTCAGAGGAAGAGGTGGAGATGCCGGAGGACGAGACGACAGAGCCCCTGCCCGTCTCTCTTTTGCTGTCCGCCGTGGCCGAAGAGGCGCTGGCGCTCTCCGCTCCGGATTATCCGCGTGTCGAAGGCGCGGAACTGGCCGTCACGCAATTCACCGAATCTGGCAAAGAGGCGATGAGCGATGACGACGCCAAACCTTTCGCCAGCCTGAAAGCGCTGCGCGACAAACTCGGGAAAGACGGCGAATAACCCCCTGAGAGGCCGCGAAATGAACCGAAACAGAGGGGAAAACAGGCGTTAACCCTCTGAAAACACAGGCGCGAACAAAAGACTTGCAAGATAGCGGAATCCGAGTATGTTCCCGGCCTCGCTTCCATGCATGTTTTCGCGCCTGATGCAGACAGGATCCGCAGTTTCGAGGCCATGGTACAAACCATGGTTTACACGCTGCTCACGAAGGCCTATGAAGCGCCAAAGTTTTGCCGGGCAAGAGGTCCGGAGATGAATGGGGGCACCTGCCCCGCCCACCTGTGGCATAAGTCCAACCCGGTCTTCTGCCCTATAGATACCGAGGTTGAGACATGGCTGTCCCTCAGAATAAAGTCACCCGCTCCAAGCGGAACATGCGCCGCGCTCACGACTCCCTGGTCGCTGGCAACCCGGCAGAATGCCCGAACTGTGGCGAGCTGAAACGCCCCCACCACGTGTGCGGCGCCTGCGGCCACTACGATGACCGTGAAGTCATCGCTCAGGCCGACGAAGTCGATCTCGACGAAGACGCAGCATAAGCATCCTCTTTTTGACGTCTGACGCATGACCTCTTCTCAACCTTCCGTTGACCCACTGTCTGCCGCCCCTGCGGAGACCGAGGCCCAACACAAAGGTCGCTTAGGGGCGCGCGCAGGCGTGAAAGTGACGCTTTCGGTCGACGCCATGGGCGGCGATCGTGGACCGGCGACTGTTGTCGCCGGTATTGCGCGTTCTGCCTCCAAGAATCCTGCGCTGGATTTCATCCTCCACGGCCCTGCCGCGGAGTTGGAAAAGCTTGTGCGCAAGCGCCGCGTGCTGCGGGACCGTGTTGAAATTCGCGATGTGCCGGGCGTCGTCACCATGGACGAAAAGCCCAGCCAAGCCATGCGCCGCACCGACACCTCGATGCGCTCCGCCATCGATGCGGTGAAAGACGGCGCGGCTCAGGCCTGTGTTTCCTGTGGCAACACCGGTGCCTTGATGGCCACCTCGATGATCCGCCTGCGCAAGCTCGACGGCATCAACCGGCCCGCCATCGCCTGCCTCTGGCCCTCGCGCAACGATCAGGGTTTCAACGTCATGTTGGACGTGGGCGCCGACATCCGCGCCGATGCCCGCGATCTGTTGCAATATGCCATGATGGGCGCCTCTTACGCGCGCAACGGGCTTGGCCTCAACGTGCCGCGTGTCGGGCTTTTGAACGTCGGGACCGAAGAGCACAAAGGCCGTGCGGAACTCAAAGAGGCCAACGATCTGATCGCCAATGCGGCCCAGATCGGCGGTTATGATTTCAAGGGCTTCGTGGAAGGCGGCGACATCCCCGGCGACCGGGTCGATGTGATCGTCACCGATGGGTTCACCGGCAATATCGCGCTGAAAACCGGCGAAGGCACCGCAAAGCTTGTGGGCGACTTCCTCAAGGAAGCCTTCAAAGCCACGCCTTTGTCGCGCATCGCCGCCCTTTTGGCACTCACCTCCCTGAAACGCCTGCAAAAACGAATCGACCCGCGCCGTGTGAACGGTGGCGTGTTCCTTGGCCTCAAGGGCACCGTGGTCAAATCGCACGGCTCGGCCGACGCGACCGGCGTTTCCGCCGCCATCAAATTGGCCTATGAACTGGCCTCCACCGGGTTCACCGAACGTTTGGCCGCACGGGTTGCATCCGCCGACGCCTCGGCGCAAAATGACCCAACGTCATAAATAACAAAAGGCTCAAAGCCATGACAATCCGGGCAGTCGTCACCGGCGTGGGTCACTACCTCCCCGCACGTGTGGTCGAAAACGCAGAGTTCGAAAAAACCCTCGACACGACAGACGAATGGATTCGGACGCGCTCCGGCATCGAACGCCGTCATTTCGCCGCTGAAGGCGAGACCACCTCGATGCTTGGTGCCGCTGCCGCGCGCGCCGCGTTGGAAAACGCCGGGCTGGACGCCTCCGAAATTGACGCCGTGATCGTCGCCACCTCGACGCCCGATCTGACCTTCCCTTCTGTCGCCACGATGATCCAGAACGAGCTGGGCATGAACTGCGGCTTTGCCTTTGACGTTCAGGCCGTCTGCGCTGGCTTCATCTACGCGCTCTCCAATGCCAATGCCCAGATCGTCTCCGGTCAGGCGAAAAAGGTGCTGGTGATCGGCGCTGAAACCTTTAGCCGCATCATGGATTGGGAAGACCGCGCCACCTGCGTTTTGTTTGGTGATGGCGCAGGCGCATTGGTGCTCGAAGCCCAAGAGAGCGCAGGCACCCCCGAGGATCGCGGCATTCTCGCGGTCGATCTGAATTCCGACGGCCAGTATAAAGACATGCTCTATGTCGATGGTGGCGTCTCCACCACCGGCACCTCGGGCAAACTGCGGATGCAGGGCAATGCGCTCTTCCGCCAAGCCGTGCAGAAACTCGCCTCCACCGCCGAAACCGCGATTGAGAAGGCAGGCCTCAGCTCCGACGACATTGACTGGATCGTGCCGCATCAGGCGAATATCCGCATCATCGAGGGCACCGCGAAGAAACTCGGCCATTCGATGGATCAGGTCGTCGTCACCGTACAGGATCACGGCAACACCTCCGCCGCCTCCATCCCGCTCGCCATGTCCGTGGGCGTTGCGCGCGGTCAGATCAAAAAGGGTGATCTTTGCGTCGCCGAAGCGATCGGTGGCGGTCTGGCCTGGGGCGCGGTGGTCCTGCGCTGGTAATCGGACGGCCCTCGCAAGAGAATTCCTGCCTCAAGACCTCGGCCCAAGTCATTGATATTGACGGAGGCTTGGCAAACTGCCACTGTCGCTCCAACCTATAGAAACAGGGGGAGAGATATGAGCAAGACTTTGACACGTATGGACCTGAGCGAAGCCGTGTTTCGCGAGGTCGGCCTGAGCCGCAATGAATCCGCCACGCTGGTCGAAAGCGTTCTGGCTCATATTTCCGACGCGTTGGTCGAGGGCGAAACCGTCAAGATTTCCTCCTTCGGAACCTTCTCTGTGCGCGCCAAATCCGAACGTGTGGGCCGCAACCCGAAGACCGGCGACGAGGCCCCGATCCCGGCCCGCCGCGTGCTGACCTTCCGCCCGTCTCACCTGATGAAAGATCGGGTTGCCGACGGCAACAAAGCGTAAGAAAAACATCTAAGGCCTTGATGACACATGGATAAATCACCGGACGCCTTCCGCACAATCAGCGAGGTTGCCGATTGGCTCGACACGCCAGCGCATGTGCTGCGCTTTTGGGAGAGCCGGTTTACCCAGGTCAAACCGGTCAAACGCGCCGGCGGGCGGCGGTATTACCGCCCCGCCGATATGGCGCTTTTGGGCGGCATCAAAAAGCTGTTGCACGATGACGGCATGACCATTCGCGGCGTGCAAAAACTTCTGCGCGAACATGGCGTCAAATATGTCGCCTCGCTGTCGCCGATCATCGACGGCGTGGCCCCGGTCACCGCCCCTGCACCGGTCGATGCACCGATTCCCTCGGCCCCGGTTCCGCCCGCCCCGATGGCCGAAATGGTGCCGCAGGACGATACGCCGCTGGGGTATGGAGCAGAAAGCGCCGCCCCGCCGGAAACGGTTGTGCCCTTTGCCCGCCCCGATGTCCGGTCCGAGGCAACGCCTTTGTCTGAACCAGTGTCTGAACCGGCAGTCGCCGAGGTGCCAACTGAGGCGCCCGCGCCACGCGCGCCCGACGAAAACATCGCGGCAGACCTCCCGGAAGATGGTGATCTCTCGACAGAGCGCTTTGCGCCCCATGGCTTTGAACCGCCCGCGCATGTTCAGGAAGACAGCGTTGACCTGCCTGACGTCGCTTTGGAAATCCCGGAGGCTCCGCTCTCCGATTTTGCCGACAGCTATGCCGCTGCGGCCCCCGACACCGAAGATCAGCCGCAGCCGGATCTGATCCCAGCGTCCGATCCGATGACCAATCCAGTGGCTGATCCGGTGGCAGAATCCCTCTTTGAGATGACCGCCGCACCGGCCCCCGCGGCCCCGGAACCGCCGCAAGACGTCTTGCCCGGTCAGGCCGCCTTCGATTTCGGCATGGCGCCCCCCGCGCAGGATGTGAAGGTGGAGGCAGAGGCAGAGGACCTGCCGCCGATTGCTGCCGATGAGGGTCATTTTGCAACGGAGCTTCGGCCCGTTGAGGCCGACTTGCCCCCTGCTGCGGATGCCCCCGAAGCACCGTTTGTCGATGTGCCAGAGCCCATGTTCGATGCGGCTCCTGCTGAAATCGCGCCTGTTGAGAGCGCAGAGGACATCACGCCGCCAAATCTTTCGGCCGATCTTCCGAGCGATCTGCCACCTGAGCCTGAGGCCGCATATGGTGAGACCGAACCCCAAGCGGCCCCGCTTGGCGCAGGCCTCGATCTGCCTGAGGACCTCGACGATAGCGCCACGGGGATCACCCCGCCGCCTGGCGTGCTTGGCCAGCTCAATCACCGACATCTCACCGCCTTGCCCGCGCAAGAGCTGAACGCGCTGATCGCCCGGATCGAAACGCTGCGGGATCGTCTGGCGAGTTGATGGCGCAAAGGGGGAAGGACACCGGATCGGTGATTTCCAAATTCATCGCAGAATTTGCTAAAATAGCCCTTGCCCCCAGCAAGGAAATCACTATTTAGGTCACCACGTCGGGCTATAGCGCAGCCTGGTAGCGCGTCCGTCTGGGGGACGGAAGGTCGCAGGTTCGAGTCCTGCTAGCCCGACCAATATACACTCAAAACCGCTCGCAACCCTCTGGGCTTGCGGGCGGTTTTGCGTTATGCCAAATGCCAAACCGGTTGCCGGAAGAACAAGCCTGAAAGATGGGTGGAGGGACGATTATGGGTGTATTGGCGGATCATGCCATTCGCGAGATGCTGACGCGCGGCGAGATTGCCGCCGCCCCCGAGGTGATCGACGCGCAAGTCCAACCTGCCTCCTTGGACCTGCGACTGGGCACGCGGGCCTGGCGCGTGCGGGCCTCGTTTCTGGCGGGCGCGGGCCGGCGCGTCAAAGAACGTCTCGAAGAATTCGAAATGCATCAGATCGACCTCTCTGAAGGCGCCGTTCTGGAAAAAGGCTGCGTCTATGTCGTGCCTTTGATGGAAAGCCTGTCCCTGCCCGAGGGCATCCAAGCGGTCGCCAACGCCAAAAGCTCAACCGGGCGACTGGACCTGTTGACCCGCCTGATCACCGACGAAGGCGAAGAATTCGACCGCATCGCGCCCGGATATAGCGGGCCGCTTTATGCCGAAATTTGCCCCCGCTCCTTCTCCGTTTTGGTGCGTCCGGGAATGCGGCTCAATCAGGTGCGGTTCCGCGCCGGTCAGGCCCAGCTGAGCGACGCGGAACTCACCGCACTTCATCAAGACAGCCCGCTGGTGGACGGTCCCGCCGTGATTGATCAGGGGCTTGGATTCTCCGTTGACCTGGAACCGGCGGAGGGCAGTCTCGTTGGCTACCGGGCCAAGCCGCACACGGGTGTGATCGATTTGGACAACATCGGGCATTACGACCCGGCGGACTATTGGGAGCCGATCTATTCCAAGAACGGCCAGATCATCCTCGACCCCGGCGCCTTCTACATTCTCGTGAGCCGCGAAGCCGTGCATATCCCGCCGGATTACGCCGCCGAAATGGCGCCCTACCTTGCCATGGTGGGCGAATTCCGGGTGCATTACGCGGGCTTTTTCGATCCGGGGTTCGGCAATATCGATGCAGGCGGCGCAGGCGCGCGCGGCGTGTTGGAAGTGCGCTGCCACGAGGCGCCCTTTGTTTTGGAACATGGGCAAATCGTCGGGCGTCTGGTCTATGAGCGGATGCAAAGCCGCCCGGAACGGCTTTACGGCGCAGATCTTGCGTCGAATTATCAGGGTCAGGGCCTGAAGCTGTCGAAACATTTCCGCAGCTGACCCGTCCCCCCTTAATGCAACGCCGATGCTTTCGGTCGATAGTCCGCAATCGTTTTCGACTGTGCCCCACCTCCGGGCGCGTTGTGACACAACACCCGGTTGCGGCCCTGTGACTTGGCGGCATAAAGCGCCGTATCGGCCTTTTGGATCGCTTGTTCGAGGCTTTCCGAACCATCGGCCGCATAGATCGCCGCCCCGATCGACAGGGTCACCGGTTCCTTCTGGCCGTCTTTTTCCCAATACACATGAGAGGCCACCGCCGCCCGCAGCACCTGCGCCATAGTCATGGTCTGCTCAAGATTGGCGCCCGGCAGCAAGATAAGAAACTCCTCACCGCCCCAGCGCGCCAAAAGATCAGAAGGACGCAACTTGCTCTGAAGCTTTTTGCCCAGCTCACTGAGCACGCTGTCCCCCACAATATGGCCGACTGTATCGTTCACCCGCTTGAAATGGTCGATATCCGCCAAAAGAACGCCGACAGTTTCCATATTGCCGCCAGCAACCGTGTGGTTGTCGATATAGGCCCGCACGGCACGGCGGTTCAAAAGTCCCGTCAAAGGATCTTGACGCGCCTGCCTGCGCATTTCGCGCGACAGGCTCCGACGTTCGCGTTCGATCCGTTCAAAGATCGGTCCCGCCGCCAAGAGGATCACCAGAGACAGCCAGAACACGGCCGCCAAAAGCGCGCCGGACATGCCCGTGTCATCAGATCCGTGAAACACGGTGCCCAAGAAGAAGACGCCCACGGTCGCCGCCGCCGCCTGACGGCGCGCCATACGTCCCCAGGGCGTCTCGCTCAGAAAGGGCCGCAAAAGCGGGGTGCGGAAGAAAACGAAAAGCTGCGACACCCCCACGAGGCTTAGCAACACAAGGGTCGGAGGCGACATCTCGACATACCCACCGGGCATGCCAAAGAAATAGGAAAACATCGCGTGGCTGACCGGAACAAGGCCCAGAACCGTCACCACGAAAGCCGCCGTCGATTTGCGCGGCCGGATCAAGGCCCCAAGGCTGAACAGCCCCAAAGCCAGCGCTGTATTGGCCCCCATGGAGAGCGGCACCGGAGCTGAATCGCGATAAAGAGACATCGTGATATGTGAGAGTGGCGCGGTGTTCAGCAGGAAAAGTTCCGCCAAACGCATGAGGCAGATCATCAAGACCACCGTGAAAAGCACACGCCGCCACCAGGTTTGAACCTTGAACGGGCTGCGCCGGAGAATGGCAATGCTGAAAAGGCACACCGACAGAACGCTCAGCGGGTGCGGGCCATTGCCCTTGGACAGAAAGATCGCCGGAACATGACCGGACAGCTCACTCAAAGCGATGAGAAGCGCAATCGACAGAGCCGACAGAGCCAACAGGGACTGGACATGCAAGAGAAAAAGCGCAGGCCGAAAGCCCGTCACGCGCTGTCCCATATTGGTGGGCAACACTGTCACGGTCTCTCTCCTTTGCTCTCCTTGCAGCGTGTCACGATCCTACCTCCTCGTCGTCGCACAACATGGCAGTCTCTCGGCAGTCTCACCGGCGCTGTTGCGTCTCCCTCCATCGGGGGAGAACCGCAGCTGAGCCGCATCTTCATAGTCCATTGGGCCTTTTATCGATGACATATATTTTCTGGGAGTGTCTGATCAAAACGGTTAAAAAAAACTGAAGACTTATAAAAACTTTGCGTGAAAATTCATATCTCTTTCAAAACGCTTACTTTTTAATTCCCCACTTTCAGAGCGCAAAGCGTGACCAAGCCCTTTTCCGGACCGGTCATCGCGCTGTCTTTTCCACGAAATTCAGGAAAGCGGCTTAAAACTTGCCGATACGGCGGCCCATGCGCGCGAATTTGCGGGCATTCTTGGCGGCTTTCTTACCCTGAGCGGCCATACGGGCCTGATCCTGGTTCTGCTGACGCTGCTCGTCTTCGCTGAGCAGCCCCGCGTCAGAGGGTTTGCGCCGCTTGGCCAAGGCCGAAGACCCCGCATCGATACCGGCATTCACCCCCTTGTTCACGAGGGTGCGGATCACGCGGTTGATGACCATATTGATCACTCTGTCCAAATTCATATCGCATCGCCTTTTGGCTCGAGTGGTGCGCGGAACGCGTTATTTTCTGATCTTTTACAGTAGATAAGCAAGAAATGCGCCCTTTCCACGTCACAAACATGAAAACCTGAGGCACAAATTTCTGTGAAAATCAGGATTCATCCTCGAACAGATCGTCCTGATCGTCCTCCTCATCGCGCTCGTCCAACCCCGGCATCGGACGGCTTTCCAACAGACCGGCAGCCCGCAGCTCCTTGACCCCCGGCAGATCGCGCGCGCTCTCAAGGCCGAAGTGATCGAGAAATTGCGAGGTCACCACATAGGTCACGGGCCGCCCCGGGCTCATGCGGCGGCGCCCGAAGCGGATCCATTCCAGCTCCATAAGCTGATCCAACGTGCCGCGGGACACGGAAACGCCACGGATTTCCTCGATCTCGGCGCGGGTGCAGGGTTGGTGATAGGAGACAATCGCCAGCGTCTCGATCGCCGCACGGCTGAGCTTGCGGGTCTCAACCGTTTCTTTTTGCATCAGAAACCCAAGGTCCGGTGCCGTGCGTATGGCCCAATTGTCGCCCACACGCACCACCCGCACGCCACGCCCCTCATAGCGTTTCTGCAACTGCTCCAGCGCCGCTTTCGGCGCGCAACCATGCGGCATCCGGGCGGTGAGATCGGTGAGGCTCACGGGATCGCCGGAGGCGAAAAGCACCGCTTCGACCATGCGCTCCTGCTCCGCCAAGGGCGGGGCCTCGAACAAGCTTTCTTCTTGTGCAACCTCTGCCTGCTCGTCCGACATCTTATCTCCGTCTCGCTTTGATCTGAATGGGCGCGAATGTGCCGCCCTGACGCAATTCGATCTGGCCCTGTTTCGCCAACTCCAAAGAGGCCGCGAATGTCGCCGCCGTCGCCGAACGCCGTTTCTTCGGGTCCAATTCCCAGCCCTCGGGCAGATAGGACGACAGGTCCGCCCATTCGACCGCAAAAGGAATAAGCCCCCGCAACCGTTCCAAGGCCTGTTCCATCGACAGGATCGCCTCGCGGTCCAAGACGAAAGGCCGGAATTCGTCTTTCGTGCGCACGCGCGCATAGGCCTGCATCAAATCCAAAAGCGTCGCCGTATAGGTCACATTGCGCAGGCGCTGAACCTCTTCGGGAATGCCACGCACAAAGAAATCGCGGCCCTTCTGGTCGCGCGCCATGAGTTTCGCGGCGGCGTCGCGCATCGCCTCGAGACGTTGCAACTGAAAGGCCAGATGCGCGGCCAGTTCTTCGCCCGAAGGGCCCTCATCCGTGGGGTCGGGCGGCAACAAAAGCCGCGATTTCAGGAACGCCAGCCACGCCGCCATCACCAGATAATCTGCGGCCAGCTCGATCCGAAGCTCCTTGGCCTTCTCGACGAAGATCAGATATTGCTGCGCCAGATGCAGGATCGAGATCTTCATCAAATCGACTTTCTGCGTGCGCGACAATTGCAGAAGCAAATCCAAAGGGCCTTCGAACCCATCGACATCCACGATCAAAGCCTCAGCGGCGAGACGTTCCTCGACGCTGAGAATATCGCTGAGATCGAACTGGTCGTTGTCGGCCATTTGCTATCTTTTCAGGGGCTATGCAGATTTACGTTCTGGAAAACTCTTCCGCCAGCGCGTCGATGTCAATGGGCGCGTAGGCCGGGCGGCGGGCGATGGCACGGTCCGCACGGGCCTGTGCTGCCTCCGACATCAAACCCAAACGCGCAATCTCCTGCATCTCTGTGAGATCGCCATTGCAATGCAGAACCATGTCGCAGCCAGCGGCGAGCGCCGTTTCGCCGCGCTCCAACACCGTGCCCTCAAGTGCGCCCATGGAAATGTCATCGGTCATCAAAAGCCCGTCAAAGCCGATCTCGTCGCGGATCACCTTGATCGCTTTCGGGCTTTGCGTCGCCGGGCGCTCATGGTCGATGGCATCCAGAATGATATGCGCGCTCATACCCATCGACAGATCGCTCAAGGCCTCGAAGGGCGCGAAATCCTCGGCCAGGTCTGCACGGGAGGCGGTCACACGCGGCAAGCCTTTGTGACTGTCCACCGTGCCCCGCCCGTGGCCGGGCAGATGTTTCATCACCGGTGCCACGCCGCCTGCGGCCATGCCTTCGACCAAGGCACGGCCCATGCGGGCGACCATGCCGTGATCTTCGGAGAAACAGCGGTTCTTCAAGAAAGGATGGGTCTCATCGCGGGCGACATCGAGGCCGGGCACACAGTTCACGTCGATACCGACGCGGAACAAATCCTCGGCCAACAACCGCCCCCTGAGCCACAGCGCGCGGTCTGGGTCCTTCGCGGTCAGGACCTGATCCAAAGGCGGCAGGAATTCGCGCCAATGCGGCGCACGCATGCGTTGCACGCGACCGCCCTCCTGGTCGATCAGCACTGGCGCGTGCCAGCCAACGGCCGCACGCAGATCAGCGGTCAATGCCCGCAGTTGATCGGGCGTGTCGACGTTGCGCGCAAAAAGGATAAAGCCCCAAGGCTGCGCCTCACGGAAAAACGCCGCCTCCGAGGGAGACAGCGTCAGAGTTTCGCAGCCGAAAATATAGGCGCCCTGCCCTCGATCCTGCCCCATGATCAGCGCTGAACGGTCGGCACACAGGCCGCGTTCATCGCCGTCAAAGCGGCACAGAACCGGTTGGCATCGGACGCATCGGCAAAGCCGTAGGCACGCAGGCGGTAAAAGGATTTGCCGCCACTTTCCGCCTCTTCGATCACGCGGGTCTTGCCTTCCATCAGCTCTTCGAAGCGGCCCGAGAGACGGGTCCATTCGCTGCGCGCGATGTCTTCGGACTGGAACGCGCCGAATTGCACCAGACGCGATCCTGCGGGCACCTCGGAGGGGGTCATTTCATTCACACCGCCGATGGCGGCCAGAATATCGCCCGCCACGCCATCGAGGCTCGCGGCATCCGTGCGCGTCGTAGAGGTGCTCGCAGATTGCGCCAGAGAGGCCAACCGCACCGGACGCGGCTTCGGGATCGGCGAAATCATCACATCGCTGGTCGCCAAGTCTTCCGCCATCTCCTCGACGGAAGCGGCCAGATCTTCGACATTTTGCAGCTCAAGCGGATCTTCGGTCACCGCGACCTGTTCGAGCGCCTCAGGCGCGGCCTGCAACGCGAAGGCGTCACTCGACGGCTCGTAAGACGACAGAACCGGCTGAACCGAGGACATCGGCTGATCTTCGTCGGTCAGGCTGGCCGTGGCGGGCGCCAGAACATAGCGATCCGCAGGCGCCGCCGCAGAGCCATCGGCGGTCACGGAATTGACCGCGAGGCCCTGATGCATCGCCAGTTGCCCGCCCGGATCGTCGGGCAACAGACGCGCAGAGCCTTCGAGCGCGCGGATCACCGGCACGCCGGTCACATCGCGCACCATCAATTTGTAGCCCCAGATGCCGAGGCCCAGAATCAGCGCCAGAGACACGATCGCGCCGCCGATTTGCGCCGGGCCAAGATGCGGGCGCGCCGCGGCCTCGATCTCGGGCAAATCCGTGGTGTCGTAGACATAGGCGGGACCCGCCTCATAGCTGGCACGCGGATCGTGGAAGCCTTGTGCGACATGGCTGTAATCTGGCGACGGAGCGCGCCCTGACTGTGGCTCAAAGTGCACATTCTCATTGGAAAACAACCGGTCCGCATCCGGCGCACCCGCCAGTCCGGGATGACCGTGACCACCATAATGGGCCTGCCGCGAGACTTGCGGCTCGGGTCTTTGCCAGTGATTTTCCTGGGGCCAGTGAGCGTCACGGTGATGATCACGGGGGGTTTCACGAGAAGTGAAGCCGCGATCCTGCGCCTGCGCATAGGGGGAACCGGGGCCGTTATAAACGTCCTGCATAGTCTTCGCCTCGTTCTTTTCCCGCTTGTTTTCTGCGGGTTATCGTCTGCTCTTGAGAGGCCGCGTGAGGATCTTTTGCCCTCGTTTTCTGTGCGGCCCCTCCCGGGGGTCCCGGTCAGTTTGGCGCGAAGCTCTTGAAGATCAACGCATTTCCTTCGCCGGGGTTACGCCAAGGATAGCAAGTCCGGCAGAAATCACAACGGCAACGGCACGCGGAAGTGCAATTTTTGCCGACGACAGGTCTGCGTCATCCTGCAAGAAGCGCAACGCCTCATTGTCATTGCCCTTATTCCACAGCGCGTGGAAGTCAGACGCCAGCTCATAGAGGTAGAAAGCGATCCGGTGCGGCTCGTGGCCTTTGGCCGAAATTTCGACCTGACGCGGGAAGTCGGCAAGTTTGCGCGCGACGGCAATTTCGGCTGGGTCGTCGAAGCGGGGGCTGTTGGAGAGCGTAATCCCCTGCTCCTCTGCCTTGCGCAGCACGGAAGAGATCCGCGCATGGGCGTATTGCACGTAGAACACCGGGTTGTCTTTCGACTGCTCCAAAACCTTGTCGAAGTCGAAATCCAGAGGCGCGTCGTTTTTGCGGGTCAGCATGATGAAACGCGTCACATCCTTGCCCGCCTGTTCGACCACATCGCGCAGGGTCACGAAGGTACCTGCCCGCTTGGACATCTTGAACGGCTCGCCGTTCTTGAAAAGTTTCACCAGCTGAATGAGCTTGATGTCGCAATCGACCTTGCCATCGGACAGCGCCGACACGGCCGCCTTCATCCGTTTGACATAGCCGCCATGGTCGGCACCAAAGACGTCGATGATGCCGTCATAGCCGCGCTTCACCTTGTCGTAGTGATAGGCGATGTCGGGGGCGAAATAGGTCCAGGCGCCATCGGATTTCTGGATCGGACGGTCGACGTCATCGCCATGTTCGGTGGATTTGAACAGCGTCTGCTCGCGCGGTTCCCAGTCCTCGGGCAGCTTGCCTTTCGGCGGCTCCAGAGTGCCGCGATAGATCAACCCCTTGTCTTTCAGCTCCTGAATCGCAGCCTCGATCAGACCGGTGTTGTAGAGCGATTTTTCCGAGAAGAAATTGTCCATCTCGACGCCCAAAAGCGCCAGATCTTCGCGGATCATCGTCATCATCGCCTCGGTAGCAAATTCGCGCACGTCGACCAGCCACGCCTCTTCGGGCTGATCCAAAAGGCTGTCGCCGTATTTCTCTTTCAGAGCCTCGCCCACCGGCACAAGGTAATCGCCGGGGTACAGCCCCTCGGCAATCTCGGGGCTCAACCCGTTGGCCTCGCGGTAGCGTTCAAACACAGAGCGCGCCAGCACATCGACCTGCGCACCGCCATCGTTGATGTAATATTCGCGCGTCACATCATAGCCCGCGAAATCCAACAGAGACGCCAAAGCATCGCCAAACACCGCGCCGCGCGTGTGGCCGACGTGCATCGGGCCGGTCGGGTTGGCGGAGACATATTCGACGTTGATCTTGGCCTTCGCCCCCATGGTCGAGCGGCCATAGCCCTCGGTGGTAAGCACGGTTTCCACGAGACCGGACCAGACGCTTTCATCGAGACGCAGGTTGATGAACCCCGGCCCCGCCACATCGACTGAGGTGATCCGCGCGTCTGCGGCGAGTTTCTCCGACAGCTTGTCGGCAATGTCGCGCGGCTTCATACCCGCCGGTTTCGCCAGCACCATCGCGGCATTGGTCGCCATATCGCCATGCAGCGGATCGCGCGGCGGCTCGACGGCCACATTGGCAAACTCCAGACCTTCGGGCAAAACGCCCTCTTTGGTCAGAGCCTCAAGGCTGTCGATCACAAGGGCACGGATATCGGCGAACAGGTTCATGGTCTCTCTCTTTATAAGTCCAGCGCGGGTTTACCACGCGGGCGCGCCACGTCAACGGCTTCAATGGGGGGCTTAGCCGGCCTTTGCGCTTTCAGCCTCCGGCGGACCAAGCGACACAAGCTTGACCCCCGGCGACATCCGCCCCCGCGCCGCATTCACCCGCAACTCGGTGCGCCGCCGTATCAATGCCTCGCGCGCACTTTCGCGCTGGTCCTCGGGCAGCTCCTTGATCGCCGCCTCTGCGCGGCCCGGGAACAAAAGCTCTGCATCTTCCGACAAAAACCGCTTGAACACGCCATCGGTGCCCATCCGCCCCAACAGCATCGCCTTGGGCCGGTCCTCTTTCCACTGATCAAAGCCGTAATCCTCTGAGAGCGGCGTGACTGATAGTTTCCAGCCCTGCCGCATCAGATCGTCCAGCTCGCCATAGGTCTTGCCGCCGCCAAAAGGCCGCCCGCCGAGTTGCGGCGGCAATGCATGCCGCGCGCGCTCACCTTTCACACGGGCCAGTTGCCAGACCTGATCCCGCCCGAATTCAGAGCCAAAATCCGTGGCCACAAGCGTGTTATAGGCATCATTCTCCGTCGCCGCGATCAAGGTCTCATAGGACAGCACCTCAAGACTGTCCTCCGCCGCCTCGCCCAGAATGTCGCCGTAAAACACCGGCAGCCCCGCCGCGCGTGGCCGCACCAAACGCGCGTGGTTCGGGTCGGCGATCAGCACTGGCACCTCTTCGCGCTTCAACGCCTCGGCCAGCGCCGTGGTGAAGCGAGAGCCGCCAAGGATCAGAACTCCAGGCTTGCCACTCGTCGCCAGCCCCAGCGCGCGCGCCATGGGGGCAAGTGTAAAGCCGTGCAACACCACCGTGACCAGCACCAAAACAAAGGCCAAAGGCCCGACAACAGCCCCGTCAGCGACACCCGCCTGCGCCAGACGTTCACCGAAAAGACCGGCGACGGCGACCAGCACGACACCGCGCGGGCCGGTCAACGCGATCAACAGTTTCTCATTGCGTGGCAGCCCCGTGCCAATCAGCGAGATCAGCACCGTCAAAGGCCGCGCCACGAGGATCACCAAGGCCACGAACAGCCCCGCACGCCAGGTGAGTTGCCCCAGAGAGGCGAAATCCATCGACGACGCCAAGAGGATAAAAACGCCCGAAACCAAGAGGATCGTCGCGTGCTCCTTAAACCGCCTGAGCTCTTCGAAAGACGGCAGGTCTGCATTGGCGATGATCAAGCCCATGACGGTCACGGCCAAAAGTCCGCTTTCGTGCAACATCATGTTCGGGAAAGCAAAACTCGCCAAAAGCGTCGCGAAAAGCACAGGCACCTTCATATATTCCGGCACGTAAGCGCGACGGAAAGTGTAGGAAATCGCAGCCCCCGCCGCGATGCCCACGGCCATGGCGATGGCAATGCCGAGCGCCAATTGCGTCACCGCGTCGGGCAGGCTCTCCGCCTCGCGGCCCACAAGCACGAATTCGAAGGCCAAAACGGCGGCCAGCGCGCCGACTGGATCGTTGACGATGGCCTCCCATTGCAACAGGTTCGCAGGCCGTTTTTGCAATTTGGCCTGACGCAAAAGCGGCGCGATCACCGTCGGACCGGTGACCACCATGATGCCGCCGAACACGGTCGAGGCCTCCCAGCCAAGCCCCGCGCCCCAATGCAGCGCCGCAGACGACAGAAACCATCCCAAAGGCGCGCCGATCAGCACCAGCCGCGTCACGCCCTTGCGCGCATCGCCCAATTTATGCAGATCGAGCGTCAGCCCGCCCTCGAACAGGATCACCGCAACCGCGAGCGAAATCAGCGGCTGCACCAGCTCGCCAATGTCGCGCTGCGGCTCCAAAATGCCCAAAGCTGGCCCGACCAAAAGCCCGGCGGCCAGCATCAGCACAATCGCGGGCAGTTTCAGACGCCAGGCCAGCCACTGCGAGCCAACGCCCAGCACACCCACGAGGGCAAAGGCCTCCACCGGCCCCAGCCCCATCACTTGTTCTGTGGCCATCTGTGCGCCCTCACTTCATTGCAGCCGAAATACTCACTCTAACGCGTCAGGCGCAAAGTCGTTCAAATTCCTGAATGGCAAAACGGTCCGTCATGCCCGCAACATAATCAAGCACGATCCGCGCGAGTTCGGTTTCCGTCTGCGCCGCCTCGACCTCGTGGCGCCATTCGGCGGGCAGAAGGTCGGGCTTTTGCATGAACAAAGGGAAGAGCGTGTTGACCATATGAGTGACGCGCTGGCGTTCCCTGACGACAGAAGGTGCGCGATACATCCGTTTGAACAAAAAGGATTTAATCGCTTTGAGGTTTTGAAAGAACGGCTTTGAGAAGCGAATGATCGTCCGGTCCATATCGCGGATATCCTGCGCCGTTTCGGGTTTGGCGGCCTCCAGACGGTTGGTGGCGATGGTCAGCACATCCTCGACCATATAGCCGAAAATCCGCCGCAAAGCCTCGTGATCGCGCCGGTTGCGCTCAAGGCCGGGATAGAGCCGGTCGACCTCTTCGTAGGCCGGTCCCGTCAGCGGCAATTCCATCAGATCCTCGGCGGTGAACAGCCCCGCCCGCAGCCCGTCGTGCAGATCGTGGTGGTTGTAGGCCACATCGTCGGCAATCGCCGCCACCTGCGCCTCGGCGCTGGCAAAGGTGTGCAACTCCAGATCAAAGAGATCGTTCACCTCCTTGAGCGCATAGGGCAAAGGCGCATCGTCGGGGTGTTTCTTTTTGTCGGCATTGGGGCCGATAATAGGCCCGTTGTGCTTGGCAATGCCCTCAAGGCTTTCCCATGTCAGGTTCAGCCCATCGAAGGTCGCGTAGTGCTTTTCCAGCTTGGTGACGATCCGAAGCGCCTGCGCGTTGTGATCGAAGCCGCCGTAAGGTTCCATCAACAGCTCAAGCGCATCTTCGCCGGTGTGCCCGAAGGGCGAATGGCCCAGATCATGCGCCAGGGCAATCGCTTCCGCCAGACCTTCGTTCAACCCCAAAGCCCCCGCCATGGTCCGCGCCACCTGCGCCACCTCAATGGAATGGGTGAGCCGCGTGCGGTAGTAATCGCCCTCATGTTCGACGAAGACCTGCGTCTTGTGTTTCAGCCTGCGAAAGGCCGAGGAGTGGATGATCCGGTCGCGGTCGCGCTGAAAGGGGGATCGGAATGTCGACAGTTCCTCGGGGTAGAGACGGCCCCGCGTCTCATTGGGCTGGCTTGCATAGGGTTTCAACATCTGTTCTCTTTTCCACAGTGGGGCTTACACGCCCCCACCTTGTCGCCTGAGTTTTCCACAACTATATTGTGCTCAGAGACCCGCGACAAACAGATGACGTCGCTTTTTCGCAATAAAGGACTGTTTTTTCAGTCTGAACCCCCGGGATCGACACCATGGCCCTCACCCTGCCCCCGAAAGTGACCTCTCGCGCCTATGCTCGTCTGGCCGAGATTAACGCCGCAACCGGCGAGGAGAAGGCCCTGCGCGTGGCGGTCGAGGGCGGCGGCTGTTCGGGATTTCAATATGACATCACGCTGGACGCGCCAGCTGACGACGACGTGGTTCTGGCGGGCGATGGCGGCACGGTGGTGATCGACCCTGTGTCCCTGCCGTTCTTGGAAAACGCCACGATCGATTTCACCGAAGAGCTGATCGGCGCGCGGTTCGTGATCGACAATCCGAATGCGACCTCGGCCTGCGGCTGCGGCGTGTCGTTTTCGATGTAAGACCTCGGCACCCTCAAATGCCCAAAAGACGGAGGCCTTTTGGCCTCCTTTTTATTGCGCCAGCGCCCAACGCCCCCCTCCACATACGCACAGATAAAAACTTCGTGATGTCATTTTATGCACACACCATTGTGAAGTTTCACGGACTACCCTTCTCGTCCAAAAGCACAATATGAGGAGGCAAGACGAGAGCATCCCTGTCGCTCTCGCAGTGAAAAGGACCAATACTCATGACCAAACATTCCGTTAAAACCGTTCTCGCCGCCGCTCTTGTCACCCTCGCAGGCTCCGCCGCCTTCGCAGACAGCAACTACATCAAACCCGGGTACGCGCAGAACACCAACTCCGGCGTGACCCTTGATCTGGTGCGCTCCGACAGCGCCGGTGTGATCTATGCCTACAACGCGCGTGACGGCGTCGAAGGCAAAGTGCTGGGCTCCGCTCCCGTGAAAGCCGGCGTGAACAAAGACGTGCGCATCGACTTCCGCACGCCTGCCCTGAATGACGTGCTCACCGTGCTCTACACCGGCGACACCACCACCCCGGCTGCGAGTGCCGAAGTGAACGACAACTAAGACTGCCCCTCCCACAGTCTTACAAAAGGCTCCCGTTTCGGGGGCCTTTTTTGGTTCTACCACCGGAGGAGTTTCCGGGCTTGCAATGTGTCCCGCGCCCTGCTCAAACCGGGCTATGGAACAGTTTGACACGATCATCTTGGGCGCGGGCGCTGCCGGGCTTTTCTGCGCGAAATTCGCCACTGAAAAGGGCGCGTCCGTGCTGGTCGTCGATCACGCCAAACGCCCGGCCGACAAGGTGCGCATTTCCGGTGGCGGGCGGTGCAATTTCACCAATCTCTATGCCGAGGCGCAAAACTACCTCTCCGCCAATCCGCATTTCATGAAATCCGCTCTGGCGCGTTACACGCAATGGGATTTCATCGATCTTCTGGCACGGCACAGCATAACTTGGCATGAGAAAAACCCGGAAAAAGGTCTGGGTCAGTTGTTCTGTGACGGCAAATCCGCCGCGATCATCGACATGCTGCTGAGTGAGGCGCGAAGCGCCGAGATCCGCCTGTCCACAGAGGTGGGCGACATCCGCCACGACGGACATCAGTTCATCGTCACGCTGAACGGCACCCCTGTTCAGTGTCGCAACCTCGTCGTCGCCACGGGGGGCAAGTCGATCCCCAAAATGGGCGCCACCGGGCTGGGCTACCAGATCGCCGACCAGTTCGGCCTCACGGTTCTCGACACCCGCCCCGGCCTCGTGCCTCTGACCTTTGCGCCGCATGAGCTCGACTGGATCGCACCGCTTTCCGGCACAGCGCTGGAGGCGCGGGTGACGGCGAATGGCACCTCTTTCGATGAGGCGCTTTTGTTCACCCATCGCGGACTCTCCGGCCCTTCGGTGCTGCAAGTGTCGAACTATTGGCGCGAAGGCGATGCGATCACCGTCGATCTTCTGCCCGGACAAGATGCATTTGAAGCGCTGAAATCCGAGCGCAGCCAAAATGGCCGGCGCCAGATGCAAACGGCGCTGGCGACGCTCTTTCCCGCCAAACTCGCGACGGCTTTGGCAGAGAAATTTCAGCTAAAGGGCAACCTCGCCGATCACTCCGACAAGGCGCTCCGCGCGCTCGCCGATCAGCTCCATGGGCTGACTTTGAAACCCACCGGCTCCGAAGGCTACCGCACCGCCGAAGTCACTTTGGGCGGCGTGGACACCGATGGATTGTCGTCGAAAACCATGGAGGCCAAATCCGTGCCCGGGCTTTATTTCATCGGCGAAGTGGTGGATGTCACCGGCTGGCTCGGCGGCTATAATTTCCAATGGGCCTGGGCCTCGGCGGCGGCGGCGGGCCGGGCGATTGCGGCCCAGAGCTGAAGGCTCCTTTTGAAACCTGCGCAACCCACTGTTTCCGCTCAGTCGCCTCTCCCAATGCCCCTTCGGTCTTCGACTGAAACCTCCCGCTTTCACCTAACGTTAAGGTTAACAGGCATTAACCTTAACGCCCATTAACCTTAACATCAATTAACCTTAACACCCCATAAAAGTTCATCCATCGCACCCTTAGCGCAGGTTCGCCCCTGAATTCCGCGCCCCTCGCTTCGCGCTTCTGCCAACATTCCCTTTCCCTCGCCGGACGCGCCCCCTAAAAAGGGGCAAACCAAGGAGAGCCGTCATGAAAATCGCCAGCTTCAACATCAACGGCATCAAAGCGCGGGTGAATGCCCTGCAAGACTGGCTAAAAGAGGCCGAGCCGGATGTGGCGATCTTGCAAGAGATCAAATCCGTCGACGAAAACTTCCCCCGCGAGCTGTTCGAAGACATGGGCTACAACGTTGAAACCCATGGACAAAAGTCGTTCAACGGCGTCGCGCTCCTGTCGAAACTGCCGCTGGAAGACGTCACCCGTGGCCTTCCCGACGCCGAAGGCGCAGGCCGCGACGGCGCCGACGACGAAGAGGCCCGCTACATCGAGGCCACCGTGGTCGGCGACAAGGGCGCGATCCGCATCTGCGGGCTTTACCTGCCAAATGGCAACCCGGTTGATCTCGACAGCGACGGCGCGCCTGTGCCCGGATCGAAATATGACTTCAAACTCAAATGGTTCGACCGACTGACAGCCCGCGCGCAAGAACTTTTGGCCGAGGAACAGCCCTTCCTCATGGCGGGCGATTACAACCTGATCCCGCAGCCTGAGGACGCCAAACGCCCCGAGGCGTGGAAAGAGGACGCGCTGTTCCGCCCTGAGAGCCGCGCCAAGTACCGCAGCCTCATGAACCTCGGCCTGACGGACGCGCTCCGCGTGCGCAACGGCGCGCCGGAGACCTATACGTTCTGGGATTATCAGGCGGGCGCGTTCCAGAAAAACGACGGCATCCGCATCGACCATTTCCTCTTGTCGCCGCAGGCCGCAGACCTTTTGACCGACTGTCAAATCGACGCCTACACGCGCGCCAAAGACAAGCCCTCCGATCACGTCCCGATCTGGGTCGATCTCGGTCTCTAAAGTAAAAAAGAGGGGCACAAGGCCCCTCTTCTTTTGTCTCTAAATATCCTCGCCGAAGGCAAAACGCGTAGCGTTTTACCGCTTCGGAGGCCGCTGTTTCTTGGGCTTCGGCGCATCGGCACGGTCTTTGCCCAAATGTTTGCGCAGCCGCGACGGCGTCGATTTCGTCTTGTTTTTATAGGGGTTCTTGTCCGACTGAGAGCGGAAGAACAGCCGGATCGGCGTCCCCGGCATATCAAAATCTTCGCGCAACCCATTGATCAGATAGCGTTTATAGCTGTCGTTCAACTCGTCGGGGTGCGAGCACATCACCACGAATTGCGGCGGGCGGGCTTTCACCTGCGTCATGTAGCGAAGCTTGATCCGACGGCCGCCGGGCGCGGGCGGCGGGTGGGCCTGGGTCATGGCGCCGAGCCAAGAGTTCAGACGCGAGGTCGACACACGGCGGTTCCAGATCGCATGGGCATTCAAAATGGCTTCCTGAAGCTTGTCGAGGTTCTTGCCGGTCATCGCCGACACGGTCACCAATTGCGCGCCACGAAGCTGTGGCAAGAGACGCGCGAACTCTTCGCGCAGCTCTTTCGCCTTGTTGGATTTGTCTTTTTCCTCGTCCCATTTGTTCACCGCGATCACCACGGCGCGGCCTTCGCGTTCGGCCAAATCGGCGATGCGCAGGTCTTGCTGTTCAAAGGGGATCGAGACGTCGAGCAAAACGACCACGACCTCGGCGAATTTCACCGCGCGCAAACCATCGGCGACGGAAAGCTTTTCAAGCTTTTCCTGCACCTTGGCCTTTTTGCGCATCCCCGCCGTGTCGAACACCCGCACCGGCGTGCCGTTCCAGGTCATGGTCACGGAAATACTGTCGCGGGTGATCCCGGCCTCGGGACCGGTGAGCAAACGATCTTCGCCCAAGAGCTTGTTGATCAGCGTCGATTTCCCGGCGTTCGGACGGCCCACGACGGCGATCTGAAGCGGTTTGTCGAGGGTGAAATCACGCGACGCGCCGCCGATGTCTTCGCCCTCGCCCAGCTCCTGCTCTTCCTCGGTCAGTTCGACATCGACCTCGGGTTGCTCTTCGGCAGAACGAATATCGAACTCTTCCGCCAGCGGTTTGAGCGCCTCGTAGAGATCCGGCATGCCCTCGCCATGTTCGGCCGAGAGCCGCAAAGGTTCGCCAATGCCCAGCCCATAGGCCTCAAGAAATCCGCTCTCGCCCGCCTGCCCCTCGGCCTTGTTCACGGCGAGGATCACATGTTTCGCGCGTTTGCGCAGGATCTCGGCAAAGACCTCATCGGCGGGCAGCACGCCTGCACGCCCATCGACCATAAAGAGGCACACGTCCGCCATATCGACCGCACGTTCGGTGAGCTTGCGCATCCGGCCCTGAAGGCTCTCGTCGGTGGCTTCCTCCAGCCCCGCCGTGTCGATCACGGTGAACCGCAGATCGCCAAGCTTGGCCTCGCCCTCACGCAGATCGCGCGTCACGCCCGGCTGGTCATCGACCAAAGCCAGCCGCCGCCCGACAAGGCGGTTGAACAGGGTCGATTTGCCCACATTGGGACGACCGACAAGGGCAAGCGAAAAGGACATGGACAGGCTCCAAAACAAGTGTCAAGCGGCCCCGATACACGTGTTCGGGGCCGCTCGTCAAAGAGATTTCATGCGCGTCTCGAAAAACGCTTTAGCGCAAAGCGGCCAGAGAACCGTCTTCGAGCAGAAGATACATCACACCGCCGACAACGATCGGATCGGACGTGGCCCCTTTCGGCAGCGAGACCGAAGACACCAGAGCACCGGAGGCCGGATCAAAGCCGCGCAGCACACCATCGTCAGAGGCGACCCAGAGTTTGCCACCCGCGGCAACCGGACCGTAATGGGCAAAGACGGTTTTGCGTTTGCGCACCTTATCGGTGGTGAAATACGGCAGTTGCACGCCCCAGATGCGCTCACCAGAGGACGCGGACAGGCGCACCAACTCGTTGCGATCCGTGACGATAAAGACAGAGCCGCCGACGATGGACGCCGGGCTATACGCGCCCTCATCCGCCGTCCAGATGCGCGTGCCGGTCTCGAGGTTGAACGCCGCATAGCGCCCGGCCTGATTGCCGACATAGAAGGTGTTGCCCACCACCACCGGATCGGAGGTGATGTCGGAGACGTTGGCGTAGACCACGCCCTTGCGCTGACCGGCCAGAGAGGCGGTCCAATAGCGGATGCCACCTTGGCGGAACACGCCGTAGAGATCGCCCGAGGCAAAGGGCAGGATCGCGAATTTGTCGGAGACGGCGGGCGATACCGCGCCTGCGCGCGAGGTCACGCTTTCGGGGCCGGAGATCTGCCATTTGACGCGCCCGTCGGAGGTCTGAACCGCCCAAGCCGTGCCGTTGCCTGCGGTGACATAGGCCAGACCGTCATAGACCGTCAGACCCGCCGCGCCGACGGAATCGAGGCGTTGGCGCCAAATCTCGCCGCCAGATTTCAGATCAAGCGCCACGAGATCGCCGTAGCCCGTGGTCGCATAGACCACATTGCCGGAGATCGCCAAAGCACCGCCGAAGACCTTGCCGGCTTTTTCGCCCGCAGGCGTCAGATCGACGGACCAGACCGTGCCGCCCGTGCTGGCGGAGACCGCCGTCAAACGTGCTTCGGCATCCATCGCCACCACAACACCTTGGGCGGCGACCGGGTCGACCGTCATACGGGTTTTGCGGGTCTTGCCCTGACCGATGTCAGAGGTCCATGCGAGAGACGGTGTGCCAGAGGTAAAGGCGTTATGGCCCGAGGCATGCATCCGCCCGGCACCGGTCATGGTCCAGGCATCGCGCGACACCTGTTGCCCCAGTGAGATCGCCACGCTGCGGTTCTGAACCGGTCCCGTGTCGGCATTCGCCAGCGGCGAGCCATCACGCAAATCGACACGCGGGCCAGACAGAATCTCCTCACGCCCCGCGCCACAGGCGGTCAGCGCCAGCATCGCTACGAACAGTCCCGCTTTGCCAGATCGACCGATCATACCCGCACTCCCTTTCTTCACACGATCCCGATGCATCTCTTGCATGCAGACTACTCTTACTCAGCCACGGGATCGGCCCCAAGGGCCACAATCATCTGTGCCGCGCGCCGACGCAAGGCATTACTTGCCTCGACATCCTGCGAAATGGCCCGATAGCCCTCGATCGCGGCCTGAACCTCGCCCATTTCAACCTGAGCGGCGGCAATTTGTTCCTCGGCCAAAAGCCGATAGGGCGCACCGGGGCTGGCGATGGCGGCCAGTTGCGTCACCCGGTCTTCTGGCGCAATCTCTCCGGCGCCGATCATGGCGGATTTCAGCACAGCTAGATCACGGTAGACCGGCGCCAGCATATCGTCGGCCATCAAAGGCGCCAAAACCGACAGCGCCGCCTTGGCGTCGCCCGCCGCATGCAATTCGCCTGCGCGCAGCATGGCCGCGATCACGCGGGCGTCGCCCTCGGCGGTGACCTGCCCCAACGCTTCGGCGCGGGCCGCGTCGGTCTCTTGTCCGAGGGCTACGGTCAGAGCGTCGCCCGTGGCCTCGGCCTCAGCGCGTGCCTGAGCCTTGGAATATTCGTTGAAAGCCGCGCCGCCCACGAGGGCCAGCACGGCAACGATTCCAATCCAGCCGTATTTCTTCAGAAAGCCATAGAATTTGTCGCGGCGGACCTCTTCGGTCACTTCCTCGATAAAGGTATCGCTGTGGCTCACGTCTGCCCCCTGCCCTGACCCTGCGCGCATCACCGCGCTTGAGAGTCCTATCGTTTTTAAAAACTCGTGCCCCCTCTTACCCCGATCTTCGCCAGATTGCCAAGACCCGGCCTTTCATCTGCGCGTCGCTCACGAAGGGAACGGTGCGTTGTGCGAAAACAGAGTTGGGAACCATCCCCCTCTCTACAAATACGCCCCAGCCGCCCTGTGACGCGGCAAAAATCCTCGAAATAGGGTGAAAAAAGCGCGACACGATCTTGTGAATGTCGCGGAGCTTCCCCATCTTGGCCGCAATGTTAAAGCCATTAACTCTTGAAAGCGTGATAAGCTTGATCCATCGCCTCGGCCCAACCGTATAATCAGAGACGAGATCAAAAGACCGCCGCAAGACTGAAGTACAGGGACAGACCACCATGCGTATCGTTTCCATCCTTATTGCCCTGCTTGTGACCGTGGGCCTGTACCTGTTCATCTTTGAACGCGACCGCCTGACCGGCGCCCCCGCAGAGACCGAAACGGCAGAGATCCGCGAAGACTTCGCGCCGCCCGCCGAGAAAGCCACCGTAGGCGACACCGCGGTCTCCGTCGTCGCGCGCCATTCCACGGCACAAACGCTTGAAACCGGCGTCGTCCTGCGCGGCGAAACCGAAGCCGCGCGCAGCGTCGAGGTCACGGCGGAAACCACAGGCCGCGTGATCAACGAACCACTGCGCAAAGGCGCGACGGTCACGGGCGGCCAAGCGCTTTGCGAAATCGACCGGGGCACCCGCGATTCGAGCCTCGCTCAGGCCCGCGCGGCGCTCTCAGAGGCCGAGGTGGCGCTGGCCAATGCCCGCAAACTCGCCTCCGGAGGCTATGCCTCAGAGACGCAGATTCTCTCCGCCGAGGCCGGTGTCGAAAGCGCGCGGGCCGCTGTCGCCCAAGTCGAGCGTGACATCGAGAATCTGGTGATCAAAGCGCCCTTTGCGGGGCTTTTGGAAAGCGACACGGCGGAGCTTGGGACAGTCCTGTCGGCGGGGGCCACCTGCGCGACCGTGATCCAGCTCGACCCGATCAAACTTGTGGGCTACGCATCCGAGAGCGATGTGACAAAGGTCAAATTGGGCGCCATGTCCAGTGCACGGCTGATCACCGGGGACCGGGTGATGGGTCAGGTCAGCTTCCTGTCGCGCTCCGCCGATCCGGCCACCCGCACCTTCCGCGTCGAGATCGCCGTGCCGAATCCCGATTTCGCCATCCGCGATGGCCAGACCGTCGAGATCGCCATCGCCTCCGCCGGTGTCGAGGCGCATCTCGTGGCGCAATCCTCGCTCACGCTGGATGACGAGGGCCGCATCGGGTTGCGGCTTGTTGGGCCTGAGAACCGTGTCGAGTTCGCGCCCATCACGGTGCTGCGCGACACCCGCGAAGGCATTTGGGTCGCGGGTCTTCCCGAGCGTGCCGACATCATCACTGTGGGTCAAGAATTCGTCCGCGCGGGTGTGTTGGTCGATCCGCATTTCGAGGGTGAAGATGCCGCCGATGACGCCGAATCCTCCGCAGAACCATCCGGGGAGATCGGCCAATGACCGGCCTCGTCGATTGGGCGGGCGAGCGCGCCCGGATGATCCTCGCCTTCGTGGCGCTCACCTTGATCGCGGGCGCCTATGCCTATGTCAGCCTGCCGAAAGAGGGCGAGCCGGACATTGAAATTCCCGGCCTGTACGTTTCGGTGCAATTCCCCGGCATTTCCGCCGAAGACGCGGAAAAGCTCTTGGTCAAACCGATGGAGACGGAGCTCTCTGACCTCGACGGGCTCGACACCATGTCGGCCACGGCCGCCGAGAATTACGCGGGCATCTGGTTGGAGTTCGAATTCGGTTGGGACAAGACCAAAATCATCGCCGATGTGCGCGACCGCATGGGCCGCGTCGAGGCGGAATTCCCGGAAGGCGCCGACAGTTACACTATCTCCGAGGTCAATTTTTCCGAGTTTCCGATCCTGATCGTGAACCTCACCGGCCCCGTGCCGGAGCGCACTTTGGTGAAATACGCCAAACAGATGCAGGACCGGCTCGAAGGTCTGGAACCCGTCTTGGAAGCGCAGCTCACCGGTCACCGCGACGAAATGCTGGAGGTCGAAATCGACCCGCTGCGGTTGGAAAGTTACAATGTCACCGCCGCCGAATTGATCACCGTGGTGACCAGCAACAACCAATTGGTCGCCGCCGGTGAGGTCGAAACGGATCAAGGCACATTCTCGGTCAAAATCCCCGCCTCTTTCAACGATCAGCGCGATGTCATGGAGCTGCCGGTCAAGGTCAACGGCGACCGCGTGGTGACACTGGGCGATCTGGCGGACATTCGTCTGACTTTTGAGGATCGCGTGGGCACGGCGCGGTTCAACGGCGAAAACACCGTGGCGCTTCAGGTCGTGAAACGCAAAGGCTTTCCGATCATCGACACGGTGGAGATCGTCAAACAAGAGGTCGAGGCCGAATTCTCCACATGGCCCGAACCGCTCCGGCAGGCCATTGTGGTTGGAACCTCCAACGATCAATCGCGGCAGGTGTCGTCGATGGTGAGCCAGCTCGAAGGCTCGGTTCTGACCGCCATCGCTTTGGTGATGATCGTGGTGCTGGCCTCCTTGGGCATCCGCTCGTCTTTGTTGGTCGGTTTCGCCATCCCGACGTCTTTCCTGTTGTGCTTCATCCTTTTGGGTCTGATGGACATCACCATCTCGAACATCGTCATGTTCGGGTTGATTTTGGCCGTCGGCATGCTGGTCGATGGCGCCATCGTCGTGGTGGAATATGCCGACCGCAAGATGGAGGAAGGCACCGGCCCCATGGCCGCCTTTGTCGAGGCCGCGAAACGCATGTTCTGGCCCATCGTGTCATCGACCGCCACCACGCTATGCGCCTTTTTGCCGATGCTGTTCTGGCCCGGTGTGGCGGGCGAATTCATGGGGATGCTGCCGGTCACGATCATTTTCGTGCTCTCCGCCTCCTTGATCGTCGCTTTGATTTACCTGCCCGTTATGGGCGGCGTCTCGGGCCGCATTGCGCGCCTGTTTGATTATCTTTCAAGCGGCCTGCGCGCCACCACGCCCTATTGGCTGCGTGCGGTTCTGGTCGTGCCTTCTGCCTATATGGTCTTCCTCGGGCTGATGCAGTTGATGAACCCGAGCTATCTTCTCGCAGACCCGGACGGCTTTTGGCCCACAGCCCTCGGCGCCGTGTTGTTCCTCGCAGGCTCCGCCTTCACCGGCATCACGCTCTCGGCGGCGCGCATCGAGCGCAAACGCAAAAAGGTCGACGCCGGTTACAAACGCTCGCCCTTCGGCCATTTCACCCATTTCATCGCTGGCAACCCGGTGATGCCCGTCGTCACCATTCTGGCCGTGATTTTCGCGGTCATTTCGGTCTTTGGCTATTATGGCAAGAACAACAAAGGCATCGAATTTTTCGCCGCCACCGAGCCGGAGCAGGCGATCATCTACGTCAAAGCGCGCGGCAACCTGTCGCTCACGGAAAAAGACGCGCTGGTGCGGCAGGCCGAAAACATCGTGCTCGCCCAACCCGGCGTCGACAATGCTTTCGTGTTCGCCGGTGACGGCGGCCTCAATTCCAACACCGGCGGCGGCTCTGCGCCGCGTGACACCATCGGGCAGATCCAGGTCGAGTTGATCCCTTGGGAGGACCGCCCGACGGAGACGAAAGACGGTTTTCTGTTCTTCGAGGACACCCATGTGCGCCCCGAGTATGACGGCAACTACGTGCTCGATCAGATCGAGGCGAAACTGGCGAAACTGCCCGGCATTCAGACCGAAACGCTGAACCTCGCGATGGGGCCTGCTTCGGCGAAACCCGTGCATTTGCGGCTCAAATCCGACGATTTCGGCCTCTTGGAAGAGGCAACCGAGATCGTGCGCGCCAAATTCGATGCGACCGAAGCGCTGGCCGACACCGAAGACACCCGCCCCCTGCCCGGCATCGACTGGCAGATCGACGTGGACGTCGAGAAGGCCGGGCGGTTTGGTGCGGATGTGGCCACCGTCGGCGGGATGATCCAGCTTGTCACCCGTGGCATCACGCTCGACACCATGCGGGTCGACAGTTCGGACGAGGAAATCGACATCCGCGTCCGCCTGCCCGAGGAGTTCCGCGTGCTCTCGACCCTGGACACGCTCAAGGTGCGCACCATGGACGGGCTGGTGCCGCTGTCGAATTTCATCACCCGCGAACCTGTGGCGAAACTCGCCTCCATCTCCCGCGTCGATCAGCAACGCTATTACGATGTGAAAGCGGCGGTCGACAGTGGACTGACCCGCGAAGATGGCGTCACGATCACGCCCACCGAGCGGATCGAAACGCTGACCGCATGGCTCGAGAGTGAAAATCCCCTGCCCCAAGGTGTCGCTTGGGAATGGACCGGCGACGACGAAGAGCAAAAGGAAACCGGCGAGTTTCTCGGCAAGGCCTTTGGTGCCGCTCTGGCGCTGATGTTCATCATCCTCTTGGCCCAGTTCAACTCCTTCTACAACTCGGTGCTGGTGCTCATGGCGGTGGTGATGTCCACGGCGGGTGTGCTGATCGGGCTTTTGGTGATGGATATGACCTTTGGCATGATAATGACCGGCACGGGCGTCGTTGCGCTTGCGGGCATCGTGGTGAACAACAACATCGTTCTCATTGATACCTATCAGGAATATTCCCGCTACATGCCTCGGATCGAGGCCATCGTGCGCACTGCCGAAGACCGCATCCGGCCTGTGCTTTTGACCACGATCACCACCATGGCGGGTCTGACGCCGATGATGTTTGGCCTGTCTTTGGACTTCATCAACGGCGGCTACACGATCAATTCGCCGACCGCTCAGTTCTGGACCAACCTTGCCACCGCCGTCGTTTTCGGCCTCGGCATCGCCACTGTTCTGACGCTGATCTTCACGCCCGCGATGCTGGCGCTTCGGGTCTGGTTCTGGGATATTTTGCACCATGTCTGGATGCGGCTGATGACCCAGATGGGCCGCCAAAGCCGTTCTGCCGAAGACTTCCGCCTGCGTCGCGAGGCCAAACGTGCCAAGA
This sequence comes from Celeribacter naphthalenivorans, assembly GCF_020524585.1. Lineage (GTDB taxonomy): Bacteria > Pseudomonadota > Alphaproteobacteria > Rhodobacterales > Rhodobacteraceae > Celeribacter > Celeribacter naphthalenivorans. The sequence continues at coordinate 506,952 of NZ_JAIVLK010000002.1, read as the reverse complement.
ACCCGGAATTTGTCTGGAGCACCGGAGAGGATGGCTGGGCCGCGCCCGACAGCTTCGATGCCACCCGCGTCTCCCAAACCGCACCGAAACAGCGCCCGGTCGAACAGCCCATGGCCACGCCCGAAAGCGTGATCGAGGTCGAACCGGAACGCCCGGAGACAAGGAAAATTGAAACTGGGAAGATTGAAACTGGGAAGATCGGCAAAGACGCGGCGGAGTGAGGCCCCTCACCCGTCGCGCGCGGCCAGCAGCGTGTAGCTCATCGGCAATTGCGCCGCGCGCCCCGCGTAAATGTCATATTCCGGCTCGCGGTTGCTGTGGCCGTGCTCTGTCAGACGCATGATCTTAAGCCCCGCCTGCACGCAAGATGTCACGATCTCGCCCATGGTGTGAAAATACCAATAGCTCACCGTGCCTTCGCCGTGGTCCACCCCGTCATAGGAAAACGTCTCGGTCGCGCTCAGCGGCGCGGTTTGGAAATAGTTGAACGACGGCTCGAACGGCGTCTCCGCCTCGTAATCGAACATCTCCAGAACCGGATGTGTCTCGTAGATCACCAGTTGCGCGCCGGGGGCCATCAGCCCCGCGACGATCTCGAAGAACCGCGGCAGGTCGGGCATCCAGTTGAGCACGCCAATGGTGATCAGGACAAAATCAAACGTGCCGATGTCGGAGGGCAGATCGTAAATATTGGCCTCGATCCAGTTCGGCGCAATTTGCGCAGCCTCGGACAAGACCCGCGCCTGATCCAGAAACGCGCCGGATTGGTCGATCCCCGCCACAGGCACCGCCCCGAAAGACGCCAGAGACAAAAGCTCGCGCCCGTTGTTGCAGCCAACTTGAACCGCGCGCTTGCCTTTGAGATCGAGCCCGGAGAGCGTCTCCGTCAAACAGGCATCGAAGGTGGAAAACCCCGGCTCAGAAGCTGCCTGTAAAAGCGCCTCCCAGCCCGCCCCCGCCCCATGTAAATGCGCAGACGCGTTCCAAGCGGCTCTGTTGGCGTCTGTGGCCTCGAACCAATTGGGTGTCTCTGTCATCATGTCCGTCTCCGACGATGTCAGCGCGGCAAAGCCTCGCGCACCAAATCAAACCCTGCGCCGTCTTTGTGCGCGCCCTCGGACAGCACACGTTTCCACCGCCGCGCGCCGGGTTGACCGGCAAACAGCCCGAGCATGTGTTTGGTCACCTGCGCCAGCTTGCCACCATCCGCGACATGCCGCCCGATGTAGTCCTCCATCGCGAAGACCACCTCGGCACGGCTCAGAGCTTGGCGGGCGTCACCGAACACCTTTTGATCGGCCTGACCCAAAATGTCATAGGGCTGATGATAGGCCGCACGACCGACCATGACGCCATCCATGACATTCAACTCTTCCTCAACCGTTTCAAGGCTTTGCACACCGCCGTTGATCGACAGATGCAGCTCGGGAAAGGCGCGTTTCATCTCATGCACGAGGGCGTAATCCAGAGGCGGAATGTCGCGGTTTTCCTTCGGGCTGAGGCCTTCGAGCCAAGCCTTGCGGGCATGCACCGTGATCCGCGTCACACCCGCGCCGCGCATCTTTTCCAAAAAGTCAGGCAGCACCTCTGTGGGGTCCTGATCGTCCACCCCGATCCGGCATTTCACCGTCACCGGCACGTCACCCGCGCCCTCCTGCATGGCACTCACACAGTCCGCCACAAGATCGGGCGATTTCATCAGCACGGCGCCGAAGGCCCCCGATTGCACCCGGTCCGAGGGGCAGCCGACGTTAAGGTTCACCTCGTCATAGCCGCGTTCGACACAAAGCGCCGTCGCCGCCTTCAACTCCGCCGGATCGGACCCGCCGAGTTGCAGCGCGACAGGATGCTCTTCCGGGTTATAATCGAGCAAATGCAGCGCGCCGCCACGCACCAAAGCGGGGGACGTCACCATCTCCGTGTACAACAGCGCATGATGCGACATCAGCCGATGCAGATAGCGGCAATGGCGGTCCGTCCAATCCATCATCGGGGCGACGGACAGGCGGGCGGCCTGCTCTAAATTCAGGGGCAAACGGCTCATTTCAGGGCTTTCAGACAGATCTCGGGCAGCAGCGCGTCGGATAACATTGCCCCCCTCAGATGCCAAGCCTCTTTGCGGTCAGGCAGCTGAGACGCGCTCAGCTTTCCAGCGCGTGGAATTTGCGGGCGTAATAGACGGAGGCACTCGGGCTGTCGGCGCGTTTCACGCTCAGCACCTCGCAGAACAGCACCGCATGGGTGCCGATCTCCTGACGCGCCGTCACATGGCAGTCGAAGGACACAGCCGCCCCTTTGAGGCAGGGCGCGCCCGTGACATCCGCACTCCAGTCCTCGTCGACAAAGCGTTCGTCCACCGGAAGTTTGCCGCCAAAGGCCATCGCCAGTTCGGCCAGATCGGGCCCCACGGTGTTCACGCAGAGCGCGGTGTTTTCCAGAAAAGCCGGAGCGACCGAGCTGGACAGGTTCACACAGACCAAAAGCGTCGGCGGCATGTCGGTCACGGAACAAACTGCCGTCGCGGTGAACCCCGCCCGGCCCGCAGGCCCGTCGGTGGTCACGATGTTCACCGCCCCGGCCAGATGCGCCATGCCATCGCGAAAGGCCTCGCGCGAGACATGCGGGAGAGTCGCCGAGGTCGTTTCCTGATCTGGTTTTGAACTCTTCGCGTCCGCCATGCCCAACTCCTTTTGCCCCCATATATGCCGTCCCGCCGGGGGCGGCCAGTCCTAACGCCGCCCGAAAGGCGTTGGAACTGGCTCAACCAGCATAGAGGAGGAGTGTCAACCGCGACTGAGGCCCGCGCAAAGAGGTCTAGACCTATCGCTGTGCCCTCTCCCATCGCGGATTGATCCAAGGCTCGGCGTTCGAGGCCGGCAGAGGCGTTTTGCCCAGAATGTGATCCGACGCCTTTTCGCCCGACATGATCGAGGGCGCGTTGAGGTTGCCGTTGGTGATCTGCGGAAAGATCGAACTGTCGGCAAGGCGCAGCCCTTCGACCCCAATCACCCGGTTTTCCGGGTCCACGACCGCCATCGGATCGTCCGCACGCCCCATGCGACAGGTGCCACAGGGGTGATAGGCGCTTTCAACGTGTTCCTTGATGAAGCCGTTCAGCTCGTCGTCGCTTTGGATCGCAGCGCCCGGTTGGATTTCGTGTTTGACGTAGGGTTTGAAGGCGTCTTGGCCGAAAATTTCACGCGTCAGGCGGATGCAGGTCCGGAAATCCTCCCAATCCTTCTCCTGCGACATGTAGTTAAACAGGATTTTCGGCGCCTCACGCGGGTCTTTCGAGCGGAGCGTGACCTCGCCGCGCGAGGGCGAGCGCATCGGGCCGACATGGGCCTGAAACCCGTGACCTTCGGCCGCTGCCTGACCGTCGTAACGCACGGCGATGGGCAGAAAATGATATTGAATATCAGGGTATTCCACACCGGCTTTCGAGCGGATGAAGGCCGCACTTTCGAATTGGTTCGACGCGCCCAACCCCTGTTTCGTAAACAGCCATTGCGCGCCGATCAGCGCTTTGGACAACAGGTTCCAGTGTTTGTAGAGCGTGATCGGTTTCGAGGCCGCCATTTGCAGGTAAAGCTCTAGGTGATCCTGAAGGTTCTTGCCCACGCCACGGCGGTCGGCTTTGACCTCGATGCCCAATGCGGCCAGCTCATCGGCGGGGCCAACCCCCGACTGCAAAAGGATTTTCGGCGAATTGATCGAACCCGCCGACAGGACCACCTCGCGCCGGGCCTTGATCACCCGACCATCGACCAGACGCACGCCGGTGGCGCGACCCTCTTCGATCTCGATCCGCTCCACAAGCCCCTGCACCAGATCGCAATTTTCGCGTTTCAACGCTGGTTTCAGATAGGCATTGGCGGCGGACCAGCGACGGCCTTTCCAGACCGTTTGCTCCATCGGGCCAAAGCCCTCTTGTTTCTCGCCGTTGTAATCGCCGGTGACCTCATAGCCCGCCTGCGCGCCCGCATCGACAAAGGCCTGAAACAGCGGGTTGTCGCGAGGACCACGCGTCACATGCAAAGGCCCATCGGTGCCACGCCAGCTCGGATCGCCGCCATGACCGCCGTCATGCCAGGTCTCCATGCGTTTGTAATAGGGCAGCACATCTTTATAGGCCCAGCCCTCCGCGCCCATCTCCGCCCAGGTGTCGAAATCGCGCGCATGGCCGCGCACGTAAACCATGCCGTTGATCGAGGACGAGCCGCCGATCACCTTGCCGCGCGGCGTAGCGAGGCGACGCCCGCCCAAATGCGGCTCAGGCTCGGATTGATAGCCCCAATCGTAGCGCTTCATGTTCATCGGATAGGACAGCGCGGCGGGCATCTGAATGAGGGGCCCCGCATCCGTGCCGCCATGTTCGATGACCAGAACCGAGGCGCCGCTTTCCGCCAGACGATAGGTCATGGCCGAGCCTGCGCTGCCCGCGCCAATGATGACAAAATCTGCTTCCATAACGTGGTCCTCTCAGAAGGCGGATTCGACCGGAGAGAGGCCGACATAGACGGATTTAACTTCGGAATAATGCTCGATGGCGGCATGGGCATTTTCGCGCCCGACGCCGGAGGCTTTGACGCCACCAAAGGGCATCTCGATGGGCGTCAGGTTATAGGTGTTGATCCAGCAGGTCCCCGCCTCAAAGCCTTTCACCACCCGATGCGCGCGGGTCAGGTCGGAGGTGAACACGCCCGCCGCCAGCCCGAATTCGGTGTCATTGGCGCGCGCCATGACCTCTTCTTCAGTGTCGAACGGCAGAACGGACATCACCGGGCCGAAAATCTCTTCGCGGGCGATGGCCATGTCGTCGGTGACGTCGGAGAACACCGTGGGTTCGATGTACAATCCGCCCATCTCATGTGCCTTGCCGCCTGTGATCAGGGTCGCGCCCTCCTCAATCCCCTTCTCGATATAGCGCAGCGTGATGTCGAGTTGGGTTTGCGACACCATAGGCCCGAAATTCGTCTCCTCATCCATCGGATCGCCGATCACCGCACGCTCGGTGCGGGTTTTCAGACGGGCGAGGAAATGCGGCAGGATGCCCTTTTGCACGAAAACCCGCGTGCCGTTGGAACAGATCTGGCCGGAGGAGTAGAAATTGCCGTTGATCGCGGCCGAAATCGCGTCCTCGATGCTGGCGTCGTCGAAAATAATCAGGGGCGATTTGCCGCCCAATTCCATGGTGACATGCTTCATGCCTGCCGCCGCCGCCGCGTAGACCTTGCGCCCTGTTGGCACGGAGCCGGTGAGCGAGACTTTCGCCACGCGGTTGTCCTCGACCAGCGCAGCGCCCACGTCGCCATAGCCCTGCACCACGTTGAACACGCCGTCCGGCAAACCGGCCTCAGAGAGGATTTCCGCCAGTTTCAACGCGCCCAGAGGCGTGACCTCCGAGGGTTTGAACACCATCGTATTGCCGCAGGCGAGCGCCGGCGCGGCTTTCCAACAGGCGATCTGCGTCGGGTAGTTCCACGCGCCCAGCCCCACGCAAACGCCCAAAGGTTCGCGGATCGTATAGGCGAAATCCGCGCCCAATTGGATGTGTTCGCCCGTCAGACCCGCCGCGATCGAGCCGAAATACTCAAGGCAATCGGCGCCGGAGGCGGCGTCGGCCACCAGGGTCTCCTGCAAAGGTTTGCCGGTATCATAGGTCTCCATGACAGACAGCTCATGATTGCGCGCACGAATGATCTCGGCGGCGCGGCGCAGGATGCGGCCGCGTTCGGAGCCGGTCATCGCGGCCCACCCGGCACGCGCGGCGTCTGCTGCGGCGAGGGCCTGATCCACGATGGCGGGCGTCGCGGAATAAAGCTCGGCAATCACCTCGCCCGTGGCCGGATAGGTGGAATTGAGCGCCGCGCCGTCACTGTCTTCGACATAGCGGCCATGGATGAAATGGCTCGCTTTGGGTTGCTGGAGGGGGGAGGTTGTCATCACTTAAGTCCTTCGGGTCAAAGTCATTCGCCACGCGGGAAACGCGCGATGTCTTCGACGACATTCAAATCCATGTGGTTGCGCATGTAGCGCTCGGAGGCTTTTTGCAGCGGCTGGTAATCCCAGGGGAAATAATCGCCGTTGCGCAGCGCCTCATAGACGATCCAGCGCCGGGCCTGGCTTTCGCGGACCTGCGCATCGAACAGGTCCAAGTCCCAGCGCGCATCCGCCATGGCTTGCAATCGTGCGAGCGTGTCGGCATGGGCCGGGTCGTCTGCGAGATTGGTCAGTTCGTGCGGGTCATTTGCCAGATCGAAAAGCTGCTCGGGGTCCAAAGCACAGCGGGTGAATTTGTAATCCCCGTCCCGCAAAGCGACGAGCGGCGCGTAAGAGGCCTCGGCGGCATATTCCATGGCGACGAGGGCGGTGCGGGCCTCGCCTTTGGCCAGCGGAATGAGGCTTTCGCCATCGGTCCAAGGCATGACATCCGCCATCGACACGCCCGCAATGTCGCAGAGCGTCGGCGTGACGTCGATGGTCGACACCGGCGTCTCGATCAGACCCGGCGCAAGATCGGGAGAGGCGATCATCAAAGGCACCCGCGCGGAGCCCTCGTAGAAGTTCATTTTGAACCACAGCCCCCGCTCGCCCAGCATATCGCCATGGTCGGAGACAAAGAGGATCACCGCCTCTTGCCGCGTCGCCTCCAGCGTGTCGAGGATGCCACCGATCTTGTCATCGAGATAGGAGATATTGGCAAAATACGCCCGACGCGATTTGCGGATGTCCTCGTCCGTGATGTCGAAATTGCGCCAGTCGTTGGCGTCGAAAATGCGTTTCGAATGCGGATCGTGGTCCTCATAACCCATCGCCGGAACTTCGGGCAACAGATGCTCGCAATCCTCGTAAAGGTCCCAATATTTTTGACGCGTCACATAGGGGTCATGCGGATGGGTGAAGCTCACCGTCAGGCACCACGGGCGGTCATCCTTACCGCGCGACAGGTCCTGAATTTTGCGCGTGGCGTGATAGGCGACCTCGTCGTCATATTCCATCTGGTTGGAAATCTCGGCCACGCCTGCGCCGGTCACCGAGCCCATGTTGTGATACCACCAGTCGATGCGCTCGCCGGGTTTGCGGTAGTCCGGGGTCCAGCCGAAATCGGCGGGATAGATGTCGGTGGTCAGGCGTTCCTCGAACCCATGGAGCTGATCGGGGCCGACGAAATGCATCTTGCCCGACAGGCAGGTCTGATAGCCCGCGCGGCGCAGGTGATGCGCGTAGGTCGGGATGTCGGAGGCAAATTCGGCGGCATTGTCATAGACGCGCGTGCGCGAGGGCAACTGACCGGACATGAAACTCGCCCGCCCCGGCGCGCACAGAGGCGAGCCGGTGTAGCTGTTGGCGAACCGCGTCGAGCGCGCGGCCAGGCGCTTGAGATTGGGGGCATGGAGCCACTCGGCCGGCCCGTCGGGAAACAACGTGCCGTTCAACTGGTCGACCATGAGGATGAGGATATTGGGGGTTTGTGCAGTCATGTGAGGCTCCCGTCAGACATGTGTCAGATGCCCTGCTCTTTCGGAAGGTGCAGGTTGAGATAGTCGAGCACGATGGCTTCCGGGTGCTCCGGTCGGTCGCGTTCGTCGCAAAGCACGAAACGGATGTAGGCGCCGTCGATCAGCGCCGCGATGCCTTCGGCCACCATCGGGGCCTGAGCGGGAATCACCTGCCGCAATTCAGCCAGAAGATTCGACCGCAACCGCCGGTGATAGACCCTGAGAAGGCGCGAAACCTCGCCTGATCTTTGGGCATAAACGTAAAAATTAAGCCATGCGCCAACCGTATCCGGCTGCATATTCATGTCGGAAAAACTGCTGCGAATGATCGTCTCGATGCGCGCTCTCGGATCGGTTTTGCCCTTGAGATCTTGCCGAATCTCTTCGCCGTATTTCGTCAGAATGTGACGCATTGCGGCAATGAACATATTGGTTTTGCTACCGAAATAGTGATGCGCCAAGGCGCTCGACATGCCCGCCCTTTTCGCAATCTGGCTGACGGTCACCTCCATGGAGCCGGTCTGTCCGATCTCCGCGATCACCGCTTCGATCAGGGCCGTCGTGCGGATCGGTTCCATTCCTACTTTGGGCATCGCTCTCTCTTTCTGTTGTCAAACCAGACTCAACACGTTTTGATTAACTCATCAATCAAAATAAAACAGGGACCACCTCAGATGCTCAGAACAACCGCTCTCGCGACCATTCTTGCAGCCACCCAATTCAGCGCACTTGCGGCCACTGCCGAAACACCCTGCGACGCCGTATCCTTTTCCGATGTGGGCTGGACCGACATCACCACCACCACCTCCATCGCCAAACAGATCCTCGAACCGCTGGGCTATGACGTGGACATCTCCGTGCTTTCCGTGCCGGTGACCTTTGCCTCGCTCTCTGGCGGCGACACCGATATTTTCCTCGGCAACTGGATGCCCGCACAGGCTGGCGCCGTGCAGCCCTACCTCGACGACGGCAGCATCGTCGCCGTGCACGAGAACCTGCAAGGCACCGTCTACACCCTCGCCGTGCCCGCCTATACCTATGAGAAAGGCCTGCATGATTTCGCCGACATCGCCAAATTCGCCGATGAGCTGGACGAAACCATTTACGGCATCGAGCCGGGCAATGAAGGCAACGACTACCTGATCGGCCTGACCGAGGCGAACACCCACGGTCTGGGTGAGTTCGACGTCAAGGAAAGCTCCGAGCAAGGCATGCTGAGCCAGGTGCGCCGTGCTTATGACAAGGGCGAAGACGTGGTCTTCCTCGGCTGGGCGCCGCATCCGATGAACGTCAACTTCGATCTGAAATACCTCACCGGCGGCGAAGAGTTCTTTGGCGGCGTGGGCGTCGTGAACACGCTGACCCGCGCAGGGTTCTCTGAGGAATGCCCGAACGTCGGCACGCTCCTGACCAACCTCGACTTCACCGTCGAGATGGAAAGCGAAATCATGGGCGCGATCCTCAACGATGGCGAATCCGCCGATGATGCGGTGAAAGCCTATGTGACGGCCCATCCCGAGATCCTCGACCCCTGGCTCGAAGGTGTGACCACCACGGCGGGCGAGCCGGGTCTTCCGGCTGTGAAAGCGGCTTTCGGTCTCTGATCAAACATGGCCCGGGGGCGCACACCCTCGGGCCTTTCGTTTTGAGACCTACCGCTAACACCCCTGAAGATCGGAAACGCAATGAGCTGGATCACAGAGTATAAAATCCCGGTCGGAGAGGTCGCATCCGACTATTTCGACTGGATGCAACACCACGGAGGCTGGTTCTTCGACGCGCTGTCTGCTGCGCTCGAATGGATGATCGAGGCCGTCCTTTGGGTGCTGCAAACCCCGCCGCCGCTGGTGGTCATCGCCGTTTTTGTGGCGGGCACATGGGCGGTGCAACGCAATTGGAAAGCCTGTCTGCTCGTCGCCCTCGGGTTTCTGTTCATCCTCAACCAAGACTATTGGGAAGAGGCCACCGAAAGCCTCACCCTCGTCGTCGCCTCCTGTGTCGTCTGTATGGCGATTGGCGTGCCCATTGGCATTTATGCCGCGCGACGTCCCGGATTTTACCGCGTGCTGCGCCCGATCCTCGATCTGATGCAAACGCTACCGACCTTCGTCTATCTGATCCCCGCCATCGTGTTCTTTGGCATCGGCATGGTGCCGGGCCTTTTGGCCACCGTGGTCTTCGTGCTGCCCGCGCCGATCCGTCTGACGCATCTCGGCATCAGCTCCACCCCGCCAGCGCTCTTGGAAGCTGTCCAGGCCTTTGGCGGCACCTCGCGACAACTCCTCTGGAAGGTCGAGCTGCCCTTTGCCCTGCCGCAGATCATGGCCGGCCTCAACCAGACCATCATGCTGTCTCTCTCCATGGTCGTGGTCGCCGCCCTCGTGGGGGCCGATGGCCTCGGCGTGCCGGTGGTGCGCGCGCTCAATCAGGTGAACACCGCTTTGGGCTTTGAAAGTGGCTTTGTCATCGTCGTGCTGGCCATCATGCTGGACCGTGTCCTGAGGATTGAACGCAAATGACCGCTGTGATTTTTGACAATGTTTCCATCGTCTTCGGAAACAAACCTGAGACCGCCCTGCCCCTCATGGATCAGGGCAAGGAACGCTCCGAGGTTCAGGAGAAAACCGGCCAGGTTTTGGGCGTGCACAACTGTTCGCTCGAGGTTCAGGAAGGCGAAATCCTCGTCCTCATGGGCCTCTCGGGGTCGGGCAAATCCACGCTTTTGCGCGCGGTCAACGGGCTTAACCCGGTGGTGCGTGGCGAGGTGAAGATCAGCGACGGCAACGGCATGGCCAGCGTGACCCACGCCGACGCCAAAGGCCTGCGTGCCCTGCGTCAAAGCCGGGTCGCCATGGTGTTCCAACAATTCGGCCTCCTGCCCTGGCGCACGGTGCGCGAGAACGTGGGGCTTGGCCTTGAGCTGGCCCATGTGCCACCGGATGTGCGCGCGAAAAAGGTCGATGCGCAGCTGAGCCTCGTGAACCTGACCGACTGGGCCGAGAACAAGGTCTCCGAGCTGTCGGGCGGTATGCAGCAACGTGTGGGCCTCGCCCGCGCCTTTGCCGCCGATGCGCCGATCCTTTTGATGGACGAGCCCTTCTCCGCGCTTGATCCGCTGATCCGCAACCACTTGCAGGACGAATTGCTGGAGCTGCAACGCAAGCTCAAACGCACGATCATTTTCGTCAGCCACGATCTCGATGAGGCGTTCAAACTGGGCGACCGGATCGCGATCATGAAAGGTGGTCGCATCGTGCAATGCGGCACGCCCAAAGACATCTTCGAGAACCCCGCCGACGATTACGTCGAAGAATTCGTCAACCATATGAACCCCTTGGGCGTTCTGACGGCGGGCGATGTGATGGAAGAGGCCAAGGGCGATCACGTCGAAACCATCGAGGCCTCCGTGCCGGTGATCGACCTCATGGCGCGTCTGGCGGAGCTCGACACCCCTCTGGGCGTGATGCGAGACGGGGTGCTGATTGGACAGGCCTCGCGCGCCTCTTTGCTCAAGGAATTGGCGAAGAAATCGACCTGAACCACACCCCTCGCGGGGATCAAATCCGCGAGGGGCCTCGACCCGCATCTGCGGCAGTGCTTGCGCAAACAATTTTGCTACGTTTCCAAGAGGTTTTTTGTATCTTTCGGAAAGGATGATCAAAATTTTCTTTGGACAGCGGCGTGAAAACACGCAAGTATGATCAAAAATCAACCAACCCCGACTGGGTGGCCCAAATCATAAAAGCGCGCGGTAGACATTCTCGCGAGGGCTGCTTTTCTTAAAGAACAACGGGGACGGCCCAGACGTCGCAAAGATGCAGAGGCCAAAAACAGGAAAATAAACACTGTGCTTGATCAAGGCTCAGACGACTTTGTCGTGTTCGACAAGGTGCAAAAAAGTTATGACGGACAAACACTTGTCGTCAAAGACCTCAACCTCTCGATTGGCAAGGGCGAATTTCTGACCATGCTCGGGCCGTCCGGTTCCGGCAAGACCACCTGCCTGATGATGCTCGCGGGCTTCGAGACCGCCACCCATGGCGACATCCTTTTGGACGGCCAAGGCATCAACAACATCCCGCCGCACAAACGCGGCATCGGCATGGTGTTTCAGAACTACGCGCTTTTCCCGCATATGACGGTGGCCGAAAACCTCGCCTTCCCGCTCGAAGTGCGAAAGCTCGGCAAATCGGACCGCGAGGCCAAGGTCAAACGCGCGCTCGATATGGTGCAGATGGGCGATTTCGCCAACCGCCGCCCGGCGCAGCTCTCGGGCGGTCAGCAACAGCGGATCGCACTGGCGCGCGCGCTGGTGTTTGAGCCGGAACTCGTTCTGATGGACGAACCTCTGGGCGCGCTCGATAAGCAGCTGCGCGAGCACATGCAATTCGAGATCACCCGTCTGGCGCATGAGCTGGGCATCACCACGGTCTACGTCACCCACGACCAGACCGAGGCTTTGACCATGTCCGACCGGGTTGCCGTTTTTAACGATGGACGCATCCAGCAACTCGATCCGCCGGACACGCTTTATGAAGAGCCGAAAAACAGCTTCGTCGCGCAATTCATCGGCGAAAACAATTCCTTGGAAGGCACGGTGAAGGAACTGAACAACGACACAGCCGTGGTCCAGCTCGACGATGGCAGCCTGATCGATTGCAGGCCTGTGAACGTCAAACAGGTGGGCGATCGCACCAAAGTCTCGATCCGCCCCGAGCGCGTCGAATACCGCTCCGAGCGGTTTCAAGAGGGCGCGCATCTGCTCAAGGCCGAGGTTTTGGAATTCATCTACATGGGCGATGTGTTCCGCACCCGACTGCGGGTCGCGGGGCGGGACGATTTCATCATGAAATGCCGCAACGCGCCGGATCAAATCCGTTTGAAACCGGGTGAGACGGTCAACATCGGCTGGATGCCCGAGGATTGCCGCGCGCTGGACGCCTGAGCGTGGCCATAAACACCCGCCAGAAAGGCGGGGTTCATAAAACAAAACCACCAACTTGGAGAGTTACATGAAACTGACAACCCTTGCTGCCGCCCTGTCCGCGACCGCACTCACCCTGCCGGCCGTTGCCGAAGACATGACCATCGTGTCCTGGGGCGGCGCCTATCAGACCAGCCAGCAAAAGGCCTACACAGAGCCCTACACAGAGATGAATCCCGACTTCAACGCGATCTGGGACGAAAGCTCCGGCGAGGCCGTGGCGAAACTGCGCGCCATGGATGAGGCGGGCAATGTGACCTGGGATCTCGTCGACGTCGAAGGCCCGGACGCCGTGCGCCTCTGTGACGAAGGCCTCGCGATTGAGGTCGATGTCGATGAGGTGCTGGCCGCGGGCGACGATGGCTCCGCGCCGACCGACGATTTCGGCCCCTCTTTGATCAGCGACTGCTTCATCCCGCAGATCGTCTTCTCCACCACCTTTGGCTATCGCACCGATGTCGAGGCCTGGGGCGACAGCAAACCCGAAGAGCTTTGTGCCGTCTTCGATCTGGAGACCTTCCCCGGCAAACGTGCACTGCAAAGAAGCCCGAAGAAGAACCTCGAATGGGCTCTGCTCTGTGACGGCGTGGCACAGGACGATCTCTATGACGTGCTCGACGAAGACGGCGGCGTCGAACGCGCGCTGGCCAAGCTCGACACCATCAAGGACGAGGTCGTCTGGTGGTCCGCAGGTGCGGAAACCCCGCAACTTCTGGCCGACGGCGAGGTCGTGATCGGGTCGACTTATAATGGCCGCCTCTTCTCCGTGATCGAAGAACAGCATCAGCCGGTCGCCATGCTTTGGGACTATCAGGTCTTCGACTTCGACGGTTGGGTGATCCCGGCTGGCCTGACCGAAGAGCGCGAAGCCGCTGTCATGGAGTTCGTGAAATACGCCACCGACACGCAGCGTCTGGCGGATCAGGCGAAATACATCTCCTACGGCCCGGCGCGCGCATCGTCCCAGCCGCTCGTTGGCAAACACGCCGAACTGGGCATCGAAATGGCGCCGCATATGCCGACCAACCCGGAGAACGCTCAGCGCTTCCTCGTGAACAACCTCGACTGGTGGGCCGACAACCAAGACGACGCCGAAGCCAAGTTCCAAGCTTGGCTGGCACAGTAAGTGTTTAGGCTAAACACCTGAACATGAAATAAAAAAGCAAAGGGGCGCCCTGCCCCTTTGCCCCCAAATACGCCCCCAATACGCCTCACACACGATGGACGGATCATGAGCGACACGACCACAGACGACAGCCCCCAAAACGGCCCGGTTCTGGCAGCAGATGGCACACCGCTGCGCCGCAGCCTTGCGCGGGCGCTCCGCCGCCAGAAACTGCGGGCGCTGATGCTGATCGCGCCGCTTCTGATTTTCATCATGGTGACCTTCATTTTGCCGGTGGCGGATATGCTCTACCGCTCGGTCGAGAATGGCATCGTCTCCGAGACCCTGCCGCGCACAGTGGTCGCACTTGCCGATTGGGACGCGGGCGGTGACACCCCGCCCGATGAGGCCGTCTTTGCCGCTCTCGCCGCAGACATCCAGATCGCCGCCGAGGAAAAGACCCACACCAAGCTTGGCTCGCGCCTCAATTACGAAAATCCGGGCATGTCGTCGCTGTTCCGCAAATCCGGGCGCCAAGTGCAGCGCTGGGATTTGAACACCGACGGGCCCTTTAAAGAGAAATTCCTCGACATCGACGATGACTGGGGCGACATCGACGTTTGGCGCACGATCCAGACCTATTCGCCCGCCATGACCTCCGGCTATTATCTCGCCGCTGTCGACATGCAGCTCGGCGCCGACGGCCCCGAAATGCGTCCCGAAAACGAACGCATCTACCTCAAACTCTTCGGCCGCACCCTGATGATGTCTTTGGCGATCACCTTGAGCTGTATCGCTTTGGGCTATCCGGTCGCCTGGCTTTTGGCCAACCTGCCGATGCGGACCTCCAACCTCTTGATGATCCTCGTCCTTTTGCCCTTCTGGACCTCTCTTTTGGTGCGCACTTCGGCGTGGAAAATCCTGCTGCAACAGCAAGGCGTGATCAACGACATCCTTGTCTGGATCGGGCTTGTGTCCGATGACGCGCGGCTTGTGATGATCAACAACCAATTGGGCACGATCATCGCCATGACGCATATCCTTTTGCCCTTCATGATCCTGCCGATGTATTCCGTGATGCAGTCCATCAACCCCTCCTATCTACGCGCCGCCAAAAGCCTTGGCGCGACCGATTGGACGGCGTTTTGGCGGGTCTATTTCCCGCAAACGGTGCCGGGCATCGGCGCGGGCTCGATCCTCGTGTTCATCCTCGCCATCGGCTATTACATCACGCCCGCTTTGGTCGGCGGCACCACCGGGACCTTCATCTCGAACCGCATCGCCTTTCACATTTCGACCTCGCTCAACTGGGGCTTGGCGGCCGCGCTTGGCGGCATCCTCCTCGCGGTCGTTCTCGTGTTCTACTGGGCCTATGACAAATTTGTCGGCATCGACAACGTGAAGCTGGGGTAATTGCCATGAGTTTGCCATCCTACGCCACCACCGGTCAGCGCATCTGGTACTACAGTTTCCGTGTGCTTTGCGGGCTGATCTTTTTCTTCTTGATTGCGCCGATCGTCGTCGTCATCCCGCTCAGCTTCAATGCGCAGGATTTCTTCACCTTCACGCCGGAGATGCTGCGCCTCGATCCCGAGGGCTATTCGCTCAAGCACTACCGCGATTTCTTCAGCAACA
Organism: Celeribacter naphthalenivorans; assembly: GCF_020524585.1. GTDB lineage: Bacteria > Pseudomonadota > Alphaproteobacteria > Rhodobacterales > Rhodobacteraceae > Celeribacter > Celeribacter naphthalenivorans. The sequence continues at coordinate 491,726 of NZ_JAIVLK010000002.1, read as the reverse complement.
GCGATTGGCAGCATGCGCTGTGGAACTCGCTCAAGATCGCGCCCTTGGCGACGCTTTTGTCTGTCGGTCTCGGCACGCTCGCGGCCATCGGCCTCAGCCAGCCGCATGTGCCGTTTCGCCGGGCGATCATGGCGCTGTTGATCTCGCCCATGATCGTCCCGCTGATCATCTCCGCCGCCGGCATGTATTTCTTTTTCAGCCGCATCGGCTTGCAGGGCACCTATACAGGCGTCGTTCTGGCCCATGCCGCGCTTGGCATCCCCTTCGTGATCATCACGGTCACCGCCACGCTCGTGGGCTTTGACAATTCGCTGACCCGCGCCGCCGCCAATATGGGCGCCGATCCGGTGACCACGTTTTTCCGGGTGCAAATGCCGCTCATTCTGCCCGGCGTGATCTCCGGCGCGCTCTTTGCCTTTATCACCTCTTTCGATGAGGTGATCGTCATCCTCTTTGTCGGCTCGGCCAGTCAAAAAACCCTGCCGTGGCAAATGTTCATCGGCTTGCGCGAGCAAATCAGCCCGACGATCCTCGCCGTGGCGACCATCCTTGTGGTGATCTCCATTGCGCTTTTGACCACCGTCGAGCTTCTCCGTCGCCGTTCTGAGCGGCTGCGCGGGATCACACGATAAATGGCGCGGGGGATTATCCCCGCCCCAAACACGCGGACAAAGCCCCCAAAAGCCGCGCTTCATCGGCCTCCGTCACGTGCAGATACGGCGCAATCCGCAACGCATTGCCGCGACGGCTGACATAGACTTGTCGCTCGGCCAGCGCCGGGATCAGGCCGTCTGGCAAATCATCCCCGGCGGCCACGCCCAAAATATGCGGGCTGCGTTGGGATTTCGGCACGGGGGTCAAGCCGATCTCGATCAGCCCCTCGGCCAGCCGATCATTGATCGCCTGAAGCCGCGCCGCGATGTTTTCAACACCCCAATCGCCGATCTGCCGTAGCGCCACCAAAGCGCCGGGCAAAAGCGTCGGCATGCTCTTTTGCCCCATATCGAACCGCCGCGCGCCGGGTTGATAGGCCTCGGCATAGTCAGACAGTTTTTCAAACACCTCCGCCCCCGCCCGGTTGAGCCAGCTTTCCTCCAAAGGCCGCGCGTCGTGCCACTTGGGGGCGGCGTAAAACAGGCTCAACCCATAGGGAAACAACAGCCATTTATAGCCCGAGGCGATCATAAAATCCGGCTGCACCCGCGCCAGATCGAGCGGCATTGCGCCCAAGGATTGCGTCACCTCCACCACCAAGGCTGCCCCCACCGCGTGCGTGGCCTCGGAAATCGCGATGAGATCCAGCACCGCACCATTGCTCCAATGACAATTCGGCACCGCGACCAGCGCGGTTCTGGGCGTGATCTTGGACAGCACCTGCTCGGTCCAATCGCCCTCCGCCTCTGGCCAGGGCGCAGTCACAAGCCTGGCCCCAGTCTCGCGCGCAAGCCGCTGCCACGGCAGGAAATTCGACGGAAAGGCCTCTTCGATCACCACGATTTCGTCCTCTGCCCCCAGCCGCGTCTCAAAAATCCGCCCCACGGTCGAGGTGCCATAGCTGGCCGAAGGGATCAGCGCATAATTCTCCGCCACCCCGCCAAAAGCCCGCGCCGCCAACGTGCGAAAGCGTTCCGCATCCTCAAAGAAATCCGCAGGCACCCGAGTCCAGGGATAGCACTTGCCCCGCACGCCCTGATGCAGCGCCACTTCCGCCTCCACCAGCAGCGGCGCGTTATAGGCGGCGTTGAAATAGGCGATCTCATCGGGAATATCGAAGAGGGCACGTTGGGGGCTAAGCTGGGCGGCGAGCTGGGTCATGATGGGTCTCACGTGAGGGATGTCATTTGAGACAATGTGGTAATTGTCTTGCATCCGATCCCGCAAGCACAGCATTGTATATGGGACAATATTCTCGAAACCACGTCCCACTACGCCCCCAACCTCATGCGCGCCAAATATCACAAGATCGTCGCCCGGATCGCCGATGACATCCACGCCGGACGGTTGCAGCCCGGCGCGCGCCTGCCGACGCATCGGCAATTGGCCTGGGAGCACGGGCTGTCTCTGGGCACGGCGACGCGGGTCTTTGCCGAGTTGGACGCCATGGGGCTGACCATCGGCGAGGTCGGGCGCGGCACCTTCGTGCGGCGGCAAAGTGATGTGCGGGCGGGCGAATTCGTGGTGCGCGGCGCCTCTTCTGAAATGGTCGACCTGCGGCTCAACCACTTTCTGCTGCCGGAACAGGACGAGCTGTTCCAAAGCGCGCTTCAGGATGTGTTGGCCCGTGGCACCGATGTTTTGGGCTATCGCGACACGTTCGGCGACCCTGAGGACCGCGCCCGGATTGCAGGCTGGCTCAGCGCCTCGGAGCAGATGCCAAGCGTCGATCCGGCACGGCTGGTGGTTTGCGCCGGAGGGCAGCACGGGCTGTTTCTCAGCCTCGCCGCCACCTGCCGCCCCGGCGATGTCATCGCCATCGAGGCGCTGAGCTATCCGGTGATCCGACAGGCCTGCGCACTTCTGCATTTGAATGTCGTCGAGGTGGCCTCTGATACGGACGGCATCCGTCCCGATGCGCTCGACGCGCTCTGTCGCGACACGCCGGTCAAGCTATTGTTTACCATGCCGAACCTGCAAAACCCGACCTCTGTCACGATGCCCGAAGCGCGCCGCCGCGCACTGACCGAGGTCATCCAGCGGCATGATCTTTGGGTGATCGAAGACGACGCCTATGGCTTTCTGCTGCCCGATCCGCCCGTGAGCTTGGCCGCCCTGATGCCCGAGCGCGTGTTCTACCTGCGGCCCTATTCGAAAAGCTGGGCGCCGGGGCTGCGCATTGCGCATCTGGTGTTCCCGGCAGGCCTTGAGAAGCGCATAGAACAGGCGCAAAGCGGCACGATCTGGACCGCCGTGCCGCTCATGGCCTCGGTGATCGGCGCCCTGATCGACAGTGGCGCCTATGCACAGATCACCGCCGCGAAACGCAAGGACATCGCCAAAAGGCAAAGGATTTTCACAACGGAGCTTGGGGCTTACCGGGTCCAGACCGCGCCGCAGAGCATGCATGCGCTGGTGCACCTGCCGCCCGGACAACGCAGCAGCACGCTGGTCTCCACCCTGTTCGAGGCGGGCGTCATCGTCGCACCGCTGCGCCAATTCGCGGCCCCGCATGGCGAGGGGCAACCGATCCCCGAAGGTGTGCGCCTCTGCCTCGGCGCGCCGCCCGACCGGCGCCGGTTGCAACAGGGACTGTCCCTTTTGGCCGCGCATCTCGGCCCGCGCCCCTGAAGCGGCGCTCATTGAGATCCTGTGCGATCCATCGCCCGCGCCTGCCCCCCATCCGATCCGGCAGCATTTTGTTCTGACTGACTTTCCACAGGCCCTCTAGCTCTTGGAGGGTGATCTCAAACCCGACAAAGCCTCTCAACGGCCGGGTGACGAAGTCCTCGGGCGCGGTGGACACGATCGTCGCAAAGGGATGCTCCCTCATCATCGCCTGCATGACCTCGACGCGGTTTCTCTGAAAATCGGAGGCGTTGCAGAGGGGTGTCCTTGTGAGGCGCTTTGGTGCGCTGTGGTGCGATCAGGTCAAAAGATCGCTTTGCGCCGCGATCACGCGGTCTGCGAGGCGCCTTTCCACCGCAGTTGCCGCGCGCCAGTCCCCCAGCATCTGGGTCAACAGAGCTTTGGCCTGTTCGTCGGGCTCCGGCCCGAGCAAACCGTCGGCCCGCGCCAAAAGCGCCCGCCGGACGCGCTCCATCGGCTCGGCATTGCCGTAGAGCGCCAGCCAAAGCGTCGCGCCCTCCACTGCGGTCAGCGTGTCGAGGGCCAGTGGCTCGGCAAGCGTCACATCCAGCCCCTGCATCAACAGATCGCGCAGGAATTCCCTAAGATCGAGAAAGAAACTGCTCACCGCCTCTCGGACGTCGGACTCGTCTTCACTCAGCCCGTAAGCCAAATGCAGCCCGAGACAGCGCCGGTTGCGGATCAGCACGGAACTCAGCCGATCCAACGCCGCTTCATAATCTGCACGCCAGTCGCCGGTGGCCTCAAGCCCCTCGATGATCTCACCGAAGGTCAAATCGAGGACCTCGGGAACCAAGTCTTCCTTGCTGCCAAAGTGGCTATACAGGCTGCTTTTCGACAGGCCGACACTGAGAGCGACATCCTTCATGGACATGCCCGCGTATCCCTTTTCCCGCATCAAATCGCGCGCGGAAGCGATGATCTCTCTGCGAGATGTCTTTGCCATGTGTTTCCTCATTTACAAACGACCGGTCGGTCGTATTTATGTCGTCCTATTGTGATTGATCAAGTGAGAAAGCGAGACATATGACACAGCCCGACAGCAAAGGCTCTGACGCGTCAGCCGTCGCCCCCGACACGCCGCTGGGACATCCCGGCGAACTTGAGATGAGACAGCGCTTTCCAAGCGACTATCACTGGAACGATCACAGCCTGACCGCCATGATGCGCCCCATCCTCTCCACCGGGCTGGCACGATTCGTCGAAGCCCTGCCCTTTTTCTTCATCGCCACCTCCGACGCCGAGGGGCATTGCGATTGCAGTTTTCGCGGCCGCGAGCATGATGACACCGGAGCGCCGCTGCCTGCCTTGCGGGTGATCGACACCGGATCGCTTGTGTTCCCCGATTTCTCCGGAAACGGGCTTTACAACAGTCTCGGCAATATTCAGGTGAACCCGCATATCGGCATGTTGTTCATGGACTTCGACCGCCGCCGCCGCGCCCGCATCAATGGCATTGCGCAGATCATCGACGCAAACGAGGACATCCGCTCCACCTGGCCGACCGCTCAGGCGGCGGTCCTGGTGTCGGTCGAACAGGCCTATGGCAATTGCCAGGCCCGCATCCCGCGCATGATACCCACTTAGGCCGGGCACAAGCCGCCGTTGGGTCAACCTGTCGGGTCAGCCTCATGTCCGGGCCTCCACCGCCTCCTGCGCCCGCGCGGCAAAGACCTCCTTGGCGGCGAAAAGCCCGTTCAGCGCGGCGGGAAACCCCGCATAGACCGCCATCTGCATCAGAACCTCGGTGATTTCCTCCTGCGTCAGCCCCACATTCAGCCCGGCCTCGACATGCACCTTCAGCTGCGGTTGTGCCGTGCCCATGGCGGCAAGCGCCGCGATTGTGGCGATCTCGCGATCCCGCAGCGACAGGCCGGGGCGGCAGTAGATGTCCCCGAAAGGAAATTCGAACAGATAGGTGGCAAAATCCGGCGCAATATCGGCCAAGGCATCAATCACGTTTTGCCCGGCCCGCCCGTCAATGGCCTCAAGGGCGCGCTGGCCGCGCTCGAGTCTGCTGTTCGTCGAAGGAATGTTCTGTATCGTCATGGGAATGCGTCCTTTTTTCCGTTTCGACATAGGTGTCGATCTTGGTGTCGAGGACGAGAAGACTGGCCTGCAAATCGCGCACATGGGCGCGCACCCGGTCGCGATGCGCCTCAAGAATGCGCCGCCGCGCAGGCCCGGTGTGATCCCCGGCCGCACGCAGTTTGGCATATTGCAACATCTCGCGGATGGGCATCCCGGTGGTTTTCAGCCGGTCGAGAAACGCGATCCAGACGAGGATCGCCTCATCATAGTCGCGCCGCCCGCCCGCATCGCGATCCGCATAGGGCAAAAGCCCGATACGCTCGTAATAGCGGATCGTATGGGCCGACAGCCCGCTGCGTTTCGCCAGTTCACCGATTTGCATTGCACCTGCTTCTCATCAAGACGCTCCCGACTCTAGGGGTTTGAGCGCGCTCTAAGTCAAGGCGGAAAAATTGAGGTGAGAATTCAAGACAAAATCAGGCGTCCGGCGTGGCACCCGGTGTGGCAACCCGTGCCGCCGCCCCGCCCGGTTATGCCGGCCAGCTTTTGGCCAAAATCTCGACCGCGCGGGCGATCCGCTCCTCGTCCAACGCCGCATAGCCCAGACGAAAAGCCTGCGGCTCCGCGCCCTCCAGAGCAAAACGTTTGCCCGGCAAAAGCGCCAACCCCGCCTGCCCCGCGCGTTCGGCCCAGAGATCTGCCGCCACACCGTCGCAGCGCAGCCAAAGCGCAAGCCCCCCGGCGGGCAGCTCAAAACGGGCACGCCCGGCCAGTTGCACCCGCAAAAGCTCCGCCAGAAAATCCCGCCGCGCCCGGTAGATCCGCCGCGCCTTGCGGGCATGGCGGCCAAGATCGCCATCAACGATCAACTCCGCCAGCGCCGCCTCCAGAGGCGCGTCGCCTTGCCGGTCGATGGCCGCCCGCGCCTCCGCCATCCGCCGCAACACAGGCCCGGACGCCAAAGCATAGCCCAGACGAATGCCCGGCGAGAGCAGCTTTGACAGCGATCCGACGTAGATCAACGGCAGGTCTTCCGGCGCGCGGGCCGCCAGCGGCAACACCGGGCGGCCCTCAAAGCGGTACTCGTGGTCGTAATCGTCCTCGATCAGCGTGATCCCGTGACGCTGCGCCAGCTCCAAAAGCTGCAATCGCCGCGCCGCGCCCATGGTCACCGTGGTCGGATATTGGTGATGCGGCGTCACATAGACGGCCCGGATGCGCGGATCGCGGGCCAGCGCCGCCTCCAGCGCGTCGATCCTGAGCCCCCCGCCATCCACCGGCACGCCCCGCACCACCGCCCCCGCCGCGCCAAACGCCTCCCAAGCGAGCGGATAGCCCGGGTCTTCGACCGCGATGACGTCGCCCGGCGACAGCGCCGCCCGCGCCGCGAGAAACAGGGCCATCTGGCTGCCGCGCGTGATGATCATGCTGGACGGGTCCGCCACGACGCCCCGGTCGGAGGCGAGATAGCCTGCGAGGGCCTGTCGCAACACAGAGGTGCCGCGCGCGTCGCCATAATCCGCCCCGGCGCGGAACCCCGGCGACAAGAGCGCACGGCGAAAGGCCCGTGCCAATGCTTTGTCCGGGACAAGTTTCGGGTCGGGCGCGCCATCGGTGAAGGCCAGCGCGGGAGGCGGCGTCTCCGGCGCGACGGGCTCCGGCGCGCTGCGGCGCACCAGCCCGCCTTGCGGCAAATCCTGCGCCACGAAGGTGCCCCGCGCGGGCCTCGCCTCCAACCACCCCTGCATCAGCAGCTCTTGGTAGGCGGCATCGACCGTGTTGCGATGTACGCCAAGCTCTTGCGCCAGCGCCCGTGTGCCGGGCAGCCGCGCACCGGGCCTCAAACGCCCACGGGTGATGTCGAGGGTGATGGCCTCGGCAATCGCGAGGAAAAGCGGGCCATCGCGGCCAAGCTCAATATCGAGGGCAAGAGGCTCGCGCATCCTAGAAACCGGCCTATCTCTTTCATTCATACTGGCACTTTTAGACAGGCCAAATTGTCGCCAAAGAGGAGAAAAAGACAAGAGGCTCCCATGACCCCGTCCCCCATCACCCTCATGACCGGCCGGATTGCACCGCTTTCCGGCACGGAGACCCCCAGCGGCATCATCAAGACCTGTGTCGAGCGCCCGTTGAAACTCGACCCCAACGGCTTTGAGAGCGACGAACAGGCCGACCTTCGTGTCCATGGCGGCCCTGAAAAGGCCGTCCACCACTATCCGCACGAACATTATGCGCTGTGGCGTTCGGAACTTGGCGCGCTTCCGGCGCTCGAGGCCCCGGGCGGCTTTGGCGAAAACATCTCGACCGAGGGGCCGACCGAGACAACCGTCGCGGTCGGCGACATCTTTCGGCTGGGCAGCGCAGTGGTGCAGGTCTCACAAGGGCGCCAACCCTGTTGGAAGCTCAACCGGCGGTTCGATGTCCCCGACATGGCGCGACGCGTGCAAGACACGGGCCGTACCGGCTGGTATTACCGTGTTCTTCAGCCCGGCACGGTCGCGCCCGGTGACAGGTTGGAACTGACCGATCGGGTCGCGCCGGACTGGACCTTGCACCGGCTCTGGCATGCGCTCTATGTAGACCGCATGAATCTGTCGGAGCTGGAGGGCATCGCGGCGCTCGATGTTCTGGCGGACGGCTGGCGAAAATATGCCGTCCGCCGCTTGGCGAACCGGCGCGTTGAGGACTGGAGCCCAAGATTGGACGGCAAGGCATGACCCCTTCTCCCTTTGTGATCTCGATCCAGAGCCAAGTGGTTTTCGGCCACGTCGGCAATTCCGCCGCGCTTTTCCCGATGCAGGCGGCAGGTCTTCAGGTTGCGGCGATCCCCACCGTGATCTACTCGAACACCCCCGATTACCCGACGCTGCGCGGGCGCGCTTTGCCGCCCGATTTCTTTGCCGATCTGTTGCAAGGTGCGCGCGAACGAGACCTCCTCACGCGGGCTGATTATATCGTCACGGGCTACATCGGTTCGCTTGAGGTGGCCGAGATGGTGGCGGATTTCGTGGCCGAGGCCAAGGCGGTGAACCCGACGCTGACCTATCTCTGCGACCCGGTGCTGGGGGACAGCGGCCCCGGTCTTTACGTGCCCCAACCCATCGCCGAGGTCATGCGCAAGCGTCTCTTGCCGCTGGCGGACATCGCGACGCCGAACCCGTTCGAGCTTGGCTGGCTCACCGGGCGGCAGATCGCGACCGTGCAAGATGTCGAGGCCGCAAGGCGCGATCTCAACATCCGCGATGACGCACATCTGATCGCGACCGGCTGTATTCTGGACACCACACAACCGGGTCAGATCGAGAGCATCATTTGCGGCCCGCATACAGACAGCGCGCCGAGCCGCCACCCGACCGCGCATCTGCCCTGCGCGCTGCCCGGCACCGGCGATCTGTTCAGCGGCTTGATTTTGGCCGGGCTGGCCCGAGGGCAGTCATTGGTTGAGGCGGTGGAAACGGCGCAGTCCCTGACCTCCCGCGCCCTTGCCCATGCGCAGGCGCTGGGGGCCGGAGAGGTGGTGCTCAGCGAGGCGGACTTCCGACAGGCGCTTTTGTCCCTCGGCCGGACGCCGTAGACGTCACAACTCCCGGTGCTCTCCCGGTGCTATACGCGCGCAGGGAGTTTGGATCGGCAAAAATGCTCGCGATATTCAGCCGGCGTCGTCCTGACCCGGCGCAGAAAAGCCCGGCGCACATCTCCGGCCCGCGCGTAGGACTACGCGGAAAAGGCGGGAAAATCGGCCGCGCGGTCGTATCGACCGCAAAAACCTGCCGTGGGGCTGATCAGCTTTGCCGGAGACCCCGCGCAGGAGGACTGGAGCCAGCTGAGAGGTGCCGATGTTGCCATTTTGGGCGTGCCCATCGACACGGGCGTCGAGCGATCGCGTCGGCACCCGATTTGGGCCGCGCGCGATCCGAGAGGCCTCGATGTTCCACAGCTTTGGCCCCCAAAGGCGTGTTCGATTTCGAGGATGAGGTGACCTATCTGAGCGCCGATGAGGTGCGGATCGTTGACGCGGGCGACAGCGATGTCATCTATGCCGACACGAAACGCAGCCTCGCCAATGCCACCGAGGCGGTGCGCGCGCTTTTGGATCAGGGCACCCTGCCCTACATTTTGGGTGGCGATCATGCGATCACCATGGCGCCCGTGGCGGCATACTCCGATGAGCCGCCGCTCCACTTCCTCCATATCGACGCGCATTTCGACTTTATCGACGAGCGCAATGGCATTTCCTGGGGTCACGGCAGCCCGATGCGGCGCGCGTCGGAAATGTCCCATGTGACCGGCATCACCACGCTGGCGCCGCACAATATGGCCTCGGTCAGCCGCAAGGATGACGAGGCGGCCTGAGCTATTACGAAGGCGAGGACATCCTGCGCGAAATCGCCTCGCGGTTCGATGTTGTTGGCGTCGATTTCGTCGAGGTCTCGCCTCCCTATGATCCGTCGGGATCATTTCGCTTCTGGCGGCGCGCCTGACGCTCGATGTTCTGGGCGCGATGTATCACGAGAAGACCGGCAAAGGATCGTGACGCTCCCATAGAGGGCGAGACAAAGCCAAAAGCTTGTCTGAGCTTTTGGCCTCCTCTTTTCCTTGCTGATGGCAAAAGGCGTCATCCCTTCCCGGCCCCCTCTGCGCGCAGAAAGGCGGAGGGCGTCTGCCCCATGACGCGCGAGAATTCCCGGTTGAAGTTCGATTTCGTATTGAACCCGCTCGCAAGCATGGCCTCGGTCACCGTCTCGCCTTTTTGCAACACCGTGCAGGCCGCCTGCACGCGGTATCCGTTGACATAGCGAGAGACATTCTCTCCCGTCATCCGGTTGATCGCCACTGAGAGCTGTTTGATCGGCACGTGAAGCCGACGGGCGAGACGGGCCAATGTCAAATCGGGGTCCAGATGCAGACGCTCGGCCTGCATCAGCACCTCCAAACGCGCGATCAGGGCGGCGTCTTCCTCGGTCGGGCCTGGCGTCTCAGAGGTGTCAGTCTCGGGCTTCTCCTGAGCCGCCCCCTCGGCGTCTCGGGAGAGGGACAAAAGACCGATGCCAAGCAAGGTGAAGGAGGTGAAAATGCTGATGATCAGCGGCCGCCATGCGACATGACCGGCCCAAAGCGCAAGGGCGATCAGAATATCGGACAGGGCCGAAAGGATCAGCAAAATACCGACGGCTTGCCAAATCCGTGCGGGCACCGGCCCCGCGCCGAGCCGCGCCAGCGGCAGAGCCTCATCGCCCCGCAGGTACAGCAGGATGGCCCCGCCATAGCCGAGGAACAGCATCGGCAGAACCACGTCCAGCGTCGACCCCGCGAAAGCGGCACAAAAGAGGGTGAAAACAGGGCCAAGCAGATGGACCCAATCACGCCCAAGATCGACCGGGCGCAAGACAGCGGTCTGAAATGTCAGCCACGCCAGCGGCGCCATGACGACGGCGGCAAGGAGCTGCAAGGGCCATAGCATGACCAGCCCGTAATGTTGGGTCAAGGAGATCACCAGCGCCTGAAACGCGCAGCTTGCGAGCAGCACGAGAAACAGCACGGATCGGTCGCCCGCAAGAGCATGTCGCAAGGCGAGAAAGCCGAGGATCAGGGCGACCACAAGCGGAATCGGAAGCATCAACATGGCATTCGCTTAGTCCAATATCCCGTCCTGCACGACCTCAAACCGGTTTCAGGTCGCAAGTATGGCGATTGGAACGGACAAAAGGCCATCCCCTCACTCATGGAGACATACTTTGAAACATTTGCTTCTTACCGTCCCCCTCATGGCCGCTCTCGCAGGTCCCGCTGTCACAGGTCCCGATGTCGCAGCTCCCGCTGTCACAGCTCCCAGTGCCGCGGCCCCCACCATCGGCTTCGACCGCTTCGACGTCAAAACCGATCACCGTTCGGCGCCTCTCGCAGCGGGAATCTGGTATCCCTCCGGCCGGGCGACCTATGCCGCCTCCGTCGGCGACAGTCTGGTCTTCGAACCGGTCGAGGCCTATCTCGGTGCGGCGCTTCCCGAGGGCACGCTACCGCTGATCGTCCTGTCCCATGGTTCTGGCAGCAGCATCGATGGCACCGCCTGGCTTGCGGCCGGGCTGGCGGAACGTGGCGCCATGGTTCTGGTTCTGAACCACCCCGGCACGACAACCGGAGACAGCTCCCCGCGCCGCACCGTGCGCCTCTCTGAACGGGCCGCAGACATGAGCGCCGCGCTGGATCATGTGTTGTTCGACCCGCAGATCGCACCGCATATCGACAACAGAAGAATTTCAGCCGTCGGCTTCTCTCTCGGCGGCTCAACGGTGCTGGGCCTCGCCGGTCTGCGTCTCGACCCGGAGGCCTACCGGGACTATTGCGCCCGCTTCAAAGAGACGGCGCAAGATTGCCTGTTCCTGATGCGCGGCGGCGTCGATCTCGACACTCTGCCGCCCGAGTTTTCCGCCAATATGTCGGACCCGCGGTTCACCGCCATCGTTGCGGTCGATCCCGGCTGGACCTATGCGGCCACCCCCGAAAGCGCCGCCAAAATCGACCGGCCTATCCAGCTCTTGTCCCTCGGCGACAGCTTTCCCTGGCCCACAACCGATGTCCGCACGGAAGGCAGCGGGCTGGTCGATATGCTCGCCCAAGTCGAGCACACGATCATTCCCAATGCCCACCACTATTCCTTTCTTCCGCTCTGCAAGGATCATGCGGCGCAATTGCTGATCGAAGAAGGCGAAGACCCGATTTGCGACGACCCCGAAGACTGGGACCGCGCGACGGCCCATAACGCCTCCCTCGCGGCCATCGCGCAGTTCCTGGATCTCTAGCGCCAGACACCCCTTTCGCGGCCTGACCGTGGAAGGGGCCCAAGTGGGCAGGCCTGTCTCGCGATGCAGAGGCACACGCATCAGAAACGTCATTTAACAGTCTGGAATTTCGAGAGTAATGGCGCACCCAAGAGGATTCGAACCTCTGGCCTCTGCCTTCGGAGGGCAGATTTATAGCCTATGTCCTCCAAAAGTTCGATATTTATACTTGTTTTGATCACGCACTGAAAGATTTAGAAGTGCTAGTATCAGTTACACGTACCAGTAACTGTGACGACGCCGCCTACATATAATTATTCTATTTCTATAGCCCCTTTGAGAGCACAGAACTGTCTGGATTTTAGGGAGACGCCAAACAAATAAAGTGCGCCTGTCGCTAACCATTAACAATTTCAATAGGCACTACGGCGAAAAGTGGTTGATTTTGGATTGCAACAGGATGATCCGGGGCCTTTTGAGAAGGGAAGAGCAAAGTATGTCTAGGGGCGGCGTGCAGACCTTTGCTGTGGATTGCGTCAATGGCAGCTATGCGCAGAAACGGATACTTCTCTTGGCATGCAGTTTCGGACTTCGCCAGTTGCTTCCGGTCCAATTACAGACATTGGTAGCGCTCCTCACAAAGGGAAGGGGTGCGTTGAACTGACTTTTGTCAAAACAGAAACATATCGGCAGATATGTCTCCCATGGTAAGATTGTCGAAAGTCACGGTTCCATATCCATCAAGGATTATTTGCGCATTTCCGTACTCATCTTGACCTATTGTGAGGTCCGACATGCCGGATAAATTATAATCGCTTAGGTCGATCAGATCTCCTTCGTCGATCACAAAGTCTGTGATACGATCATTTTCTATGACGCCAGAAAAAATGAAAACGTCTGCGCCCTCACCGCCACTGGCAACATCATTCCCCCCGCCCAAGTGAATTTCATCATCTCCCGCGCCACCGTGAACGATGTCCCGACCGTATCGCCCTTTTTGTGCATGGTCCAAAAACACATCGTTACCATCGCCAAGATAGACGATGTCCTTGCCAAAACCACCTACCACGACATCGTCTCCATCCCCGGCGAGAATTGTGTCCGCGTGTGCCCCGCCGTCAATTGTATCGTTTCCCTCTCCACCTAGAATGTAATCAGACCCATTCCCGCCATAGATGGTGTCATTTCCCGAGTCTCCCTGAATGGTGTCATTTCCAGTCCCACCTTCGATGTAATCGTTGCCGTTACCACCGTAAAAGGTATCATCCCCACCTCCGCCGAAAATGGTATCGTTGCCGTCTCCGGCATCGACGAAGTCATTTCCCCACACATTTGTTTGATTAATTTCGTCGTAAAATGTGTCGTCACCGTCGCCAAGATAGACCTCGTCCATACCGTAGCCTCCGGTGACAATGTCATCACCCTCCCCTGCAACGATAAAGTCACTACCTCCACCTGCATCAATGACGTCATTTCCCGCGCCCGCATCAATTATATCTGCGCCACTGCCGGTTTCTATTACATCATCTCCTGCATATCCGAAAATCCATGCACTCTCATCCCCGTCGATAATGATTGTGTCATCACCATCTGTAGCGAATTCTCCATTGCTCGTAACGGTAATCTGCAAGACTTCGTATGCCCCGAGAGTAATGCCATCAACTATCGGATCAACTCCAAGGATTTCACTACCATATTTCTCCATATCAGAACTTTTATAGAAACTATCATAAGCGCCTTTCGCAGCTCCAAATTTCACGACTTCAATATCATCCAGCCCAGATGAAAAACCTGGCACGGAGCTGAGAAATTCCGTCAGGTCAAGATCGATTTGATCTTCATCAGATTGATGGTTCATTACATAAATGACTGCCCTACCCTGCTCATCGACAAAAGCTCGTACAATATAATCTTGCTCAAGTTCTTCTGCGCCACTCATTCCCATGTCTAATTCGACAGCTTTCATTCCTGTCACATGGCTTTGCATTTGAATCATCAGTTCGCCCAACAAACGAACTCTGCCATCATTATTGTCCGTAAACGCAGCAGACTTTGTCGTATAATCTCCGCCTGAGAACGCCGTCCAAAGCGTGGCTGATTCAACCCCGCTGAGCGACATGGAATGGAATGTCAAAATGGCTTGAGTTAGGTGGTCTAACCCAGCTTCCTCTACAGCCCATGCCTCATTCAAATAGTTCAATTCGCCGAAGCCGTACTCAGAGCTAGCTTCCTCCATATACGAAATAAGAATTTCAAGGCGCTCTGCTACAGAATCATTATCGTACCAAGTTGTGCTGCTGGCGTTTGTACCGAGCAACTCATCCATGCTAGCTTCAAGGCTGGAATGTGGTGCATGAGTATCAACAGCTCCAATATACTCGATTGCGTTTGTGTCGAAGCTAGCCAGCATCCTGTCGATACCACCAGTCCAATTAGGCATCTCAAGAACAATATCCGGCTGATCATAGAACCCAGACAGGGAATTGTTGCTTGAAAAGCTCTCTAAGGCTTCACCGACAATGATCGCTACAGCACTCGCGGCAGCGCCATATTCCTCCGGAGACATGCTTGAGAGATCCATGCCAACACTTGTTCCGTCCGCTGAAGCAAGAAATTCATTACCTAGCTTTATGTTCTCAACAGTCACACCTACGCTGGCAGCGTAGCCCATGAGATCTTCTTCAATGAATGATGCCAGCGCGGCAGCATCTGAATCGGAGATTTGTACGGTTCTTTGTCCTGTGGAATCCAAGTCTGAAGACAAAAACCAACGTACGGGAACAGTGAACTGTAAGGTGATATTTTGACTAGCACAGTAGTCAATGACAGCATAAAGTCTGGCAACATCATCCGGATTCCGGAAATCGAACGATCCATCCCAAGCTTCTGTGCCACCAGGGAAACGAATTGAAGAAATTCCCAAGGTATCTACACCCTCATCAAAGACGGTTCCTTGTTCGAGACGATCTTCTGAATCTTGAAACACGTATTTGTTTACCAGTACACTTTGAAAATGCGCCTTCGTAATCTCAGCTGCAGAAGAAGCCTCAGTAACTTGGCCAGGGAGAGAAAAGCTCGTCATGGTACCTAGATCCTTAGTCGTTGAAGCATTGGGCGAATATTGCTTCGTGTCGGAATAGCTGCTTGGAGGGTACCTAGATGTGTTTAAGAAATACTTTCTACGATATGGCAAAAATGTAGCGAGCCATTAAAAGGCTGAATAATTTTGAACTGAGCTACTCCCCATCCGTTGGACAGTATCTGGCGTAAATTAAGCTACTCTCTGTCCCTGCTGATCAGGTTGGGTTGAGCTAGCCCCCCGAAATTCGGACAGTGACGCAAGCTACGATTTGCAGTCTGCTGATCTTCGACGAGAAGGAGAATGAGACCTTGTCCGCCATTGGTCCGAGGACAATGGTCGAATGATGTCGAAACGGAAACAACACGAGCCCGAGTTTAAGGCGATGGTGGCGCTTGAAGCCCTGAAGGATGAGGAGACTGCCGCCGAACTGGCAAGCCGGTTTGGGGTGCATCCGACGATGATCCATCAATGGAAACGTGCGCTGTTGGAGGGCTCTTCCGGTGTGTTTGAGCGTGGGGGCAAGAAAGCCTCCGAGATTGACGAAGAGCGTGTGAAGAAGCTTCACGCCAAGATCGTGCGGTGAATCTGTGAACGCCATCGGTTCGAGAGAACAGGCGAACGCTGTGGCCAACGGTACGGGGGCTTACGCGGCCCCACTGGGGCCAGGGCCCCACTTAACTTTGTCCAGAAAGCTCAAACCATGGATCGGCAAGTGAGGCGCAGCATGATTGAGCCGGCCAATTCGGCGTTGTCCATCGGTCAGCAGTGCAAGCTGCTGTCGATCGCGCGTTCGTCCTTCTACTCCACTCCCAAGGGAGAGACGGAGCAGAACCACGACTTGATGCGGCGGATTGATGAGTGTCCTGCGGACCTAGAAACGCCGTTCTTCGGTGTCCGCCAGATGACTTGGCATTTGCGCAACGACGGCCATTTGGTGAACGAGAAACGGATACGGCGGCTGATGCGCCTGATGGGGCTGATGCCGATCTACCAAAAGCCCAATACCAGTAGGCCGGCGAAAGGGCACAAGACCTATCACTCGCCATTGTGCTTGAACCAATGGCGCACAAGGCTCGTCTGCTGAGAGGTCTGCGGATGGAGCGTCCGAGCGAGGTCTGGAGCTCGGATATTACCTATCTGCCCATGCGCCGCGGGTTCCTCTACCTCGTGGCGATCATGAACTGGCACACCCGCAAAGTTCTGTACTGGCGGATCTCGAATACGTTGGAAGCCCAATTCCGCGTCGACGCTTTGAACGAAGCCATCCACAAATTTGGCGTGCCCGGGATCATGAATGCAGATCAGGGAAGCCAGTTTACGTCCTTCGCCTGGACGGATCGGTTGCGGCGGTCTGGCGTGCGTATCTCAATGGATGGGAGAGTCCGGTCCCTCGACAACATCTTCATTGAGAGGTTGTGGTGAACTCTGAAATACGAATGTGTCTACCTGCATGCTTGGGAAACCGGCTCGGAGGCAAAGGCGGGCATCCAAAAATGGATGACCTTCTCGCCCACACTCAGCCCTTGGCGGTCGGCCACCAGCCGTGACCTATTGGCCGAGAAATAACGAAACCCAACCCGATCAGCAGGTGCGACGAGTAGCTTAATTTACGCCAGATCCTGTCCAAACATTGGGAAGTAGCTCACTTGTTCAAAAAATAAATTCGTCATTCTGGAACATAAGAGCTATTTTCGCCTTTACGCTAGGTGCTTTTGGTTTTCTTTTGACTGGAAACACAGGATTGTCAAAATCAAATTCCATAAGCAAAAGAAACAATTCATTGCGGCTGCGTTGCCTCGCCTTTTTAGATATATCTTTCCGCATGCTTACTCCTAATCGTTTTTTTCTAGCTAGCAGAAAGGTACGAATAATTATTTAATTGGCGCCTAACATTGTGAAGGAATTAGATGAATAGCTATCAGTCTGCCGACCAATAGGAAGGAACCGACCGGCCCGCATATCAAGACGAGTATAAGAAAAACTTTTTGCCTGCTCATTGTTTGCTTTCCCTGATTGATCTATGCGTGAGCACAAATTGCTTAACAACGCGCTTCTCAAATTAAAGGGGAGCTTATTGCATACCGAGAATCTTCGACGCGAGCTGGTTAATAAAGGGTGACTTACCTGCAAATTCTAGCAACGGCGTCAGCCCTTTACGATCATACCTACCCCGTGCAGAGATTGACCGACCTCAAGCCATTTAGTCCGCCGGTGATCTCCAACATGTGGCCTTATACCTTGACCAAAACAGCAGAAGGCCATTGAGAAAGTTGTCTTTTACGACATGTGTAGCAGGCATTACGAACTTCAGACGCTGGCGCAGCAACTATTTACACTTTCTGTTGTTCCCGCGCCCTCACGTCTCTAAGTTCCTCTTCCACCTCGCGTAGCATTTCAGCCAAAGCCATTTTTGTGGCTTCAAATCCCGAAATGTCGGCGTCAGAAAAAGCTGTTAAAAGCTGGTTGCGGTAGGTTGCCAGCTCAATTCGCAGCGGTGAAGGAGATGGGGGCTGTTGAGCCTTCTCCGCCCCTTCTTGAAGGGGGTTGGTCAGTAAAAGTGTCTGAATATTCACGGTAAGCCTCCGTGTTTGGGATATGACTATTGCGCGCCGAGTCCCTTAACAAAAAGTTAAATGAAGAGTATGGGCAGTTTCGTGCGCGATTTCTCGCTCTTAGCTAGGCTAGATGCGGCGAAAAACCACCATTTTCACGCGCTTTCGCTGGCATTTGGTGGAGAGCTATTTGGGGAAACGAAGTTTAGCCCGTAGCTCGACATAGTGCTGCCGATGCAATGTTGCGGACATCCTTCCACACAACTTCAGGATGGGCCTTAATGAAACGGAGACGGTCTGCAAAATTACCCTGACTAACCGACCAATTTGCGGCAGCACTTTGCAATATCTTAAACATACATCCTCCATAGATAATTTCAGCGTAAGATTTCGTTCAAATTGGTTACCAGATGATTAACAAAACGCTCGAGAACCCGAATTGCATGTGGATTATCTTGTGGAAATCATTTGTGGAAAAGAACCCGATCTAGAGCCGTGGAGCAGCTCCTTTGATCGAAGGATGACTTTTCACTCAAGCGGTCTTCACCAACTTCCATACGGATTGCCAAAACAAGTCGCAATGCGGCTCGGCGCATATTGAGCGATTGGGTCTCGTCCCGACTAAGGACCAAAGCATCCGCATAGACGCTCTTCAAATTTGGATGCTCCGAGATCGTCATTCATTTCCCTCCCCAAAGTACCTGTTGTAAATGAACACAGCTAAACCAGTAACAATTACCAGCGTGAGATATGTCGCGATGCTCGCGAATGACTGAACAGCTATCAGTCTGCCGACCAATAGGGAGGAACCGACCAGCCCGCATATCAAGACGAGTATAAGAAAAACTTTTTGCCTGCCAATTGTCTTTCTTCTCCCGCTTCCTCTCAGCATGAACAGATGTTGGTTAACAAGTCGTTACTCAACCTGAAGAAGAAACATTTTCCATGCCGAAAAACTTCGACGCGAATGCAATCGAAGTTTTTTCAGTTTTCGAAATCGTAGAGCTTTAGGATTGGTAAGTTGATAGGTTTAGTGGGCACTGCTTGAGCCAAGTTCAGCTTAAGCGCAGGTTGGTTAATAAAAAGTAACTGAGCTGCAAATTTTAGAAACGACATCAGCCCTTTTGCGATTATTCATGCTCAGTACAGAAGATGACCGCTTCCCACCCAAACTGAAGGAACTTCGGTATCGGCCCTGAGCCGACCTTCTCTGCCCCAACCTCTACTCAACTCCCAACCCAAATCACCAAGCAGAACAAAATCACAACGAAACAGGAAAGTGGGCGTCGCCTGTGTGAGCAACATGCGCTCACACTTCGGGCTTTGGTGGAGAACCTCTTGTCCAAATTGGTACCCGTGGCCGGCCTCGAACCGGTAAGGCCGCAAAGCCGGGGGATTTTGAATTCATGCGATATTCATTTAAAACATAATGTTATTTGAAATGTCTCACAGAGACATAACAAGAACAAAATGTGAAGGTGTGAGCCTCGAAAATCGTCTACTCGACGCTCACTCGACACTCTTTCCGCCACACCTCGTTCTCTGTTTCGACCTGCTCCGCCACAGCGCGATCCGTGTTCACAATCGCCAACGCGGTCTCCGGCTGAAACAGCTTCTCACCCTGAACCACCTCGCAGAAATTCACTTCTGTATCCGGCACAGTGATTGCTTCTCGTGTATCCCAGCACCCGCTAAGGACGAGAAAGACGGTTGGAAAGGTCATCGTCCGCAGCATGGGATACCTCACTTTTGATGGACACGAGCGCCCGACAGTTGCCGAGGCGCGTGGCGTTGGAAGATGCAAGAGCGGTCTGCGTGGCCAAATCCGTGCGCAGACCCCGCAAATCTTGCCTGAGAGACGCATTGCCCAGTTGCAGCCACCAAGCCCACCCGCCGAGGGATAGAACGACCACAGCAAGCGCGAGAACAAGCGGCGTGACGATCTTTGCCCACAACCGGGACATCACACCAAACCCGACAGGCAAAGCGCCCGGTTTGACGGCGGCATGCCGGGCAAGCCTCGCCAGCGGCGGTTTTCAAGGCCGCGCACGATGAAGCCTTTGACGAACACCCAGCGCGGCAATTCCTCGCAGGCCTCCTTGACCTTCCCGGCGTTCAAAAGACGTACCAGTGTTGAGCCACAGGCCGCCCCTGCCCCGACATTGAACGTCCAGTCGCGCACCGCCATGACGGTATTCTCAGGCAGGCTTTGGTGGCTGATGCAGCGGCTCAGAGGTCGATCCACTTTCCATTCCATATCCTGCCAGAACCACGCCTCGATCTGGGCGTCGGAATAGCACGCGCCCAGTTCAAGCGATGGGTCCATGTGTCCGACACCAACCGTCGGGTAACCACCGCTGTCGAGATAAACGCAATTCTCGTAGCCCTCCCATGCGGAGGTATAGGCCCACTGCCCGCTTGCCAGTGCTGCGGTCAAAACACCGCCGACAATCAGGCCACGCTTTCCGACCGCACCGCTTTCATCCTTATGAAACCCCGACGCCCGCCCGCGCCAAAATTGCCGCCACTTGATCAAAAAGGTGACCACGGCAATCAGCGCACCGATGGTCGGCACCACAATCAGGTTCAAAAAGCTGGCATATTGGTCCGGTGACGGGACGAGAAAAGGCCAGGCCATCGAGCCGCCCGAAACGGTCAAAGCGGCCTTCGTCGAGGCGATGTGTTCAAGTTTGCTCATTGTGTCCTCAAGTCATAAAAAAGCCGCCCGAAGGCGGCTCGTATTGCTGTTTTGTGGGTGAGATCAGGTGGGCGCCGTGGGCCAGACCACGGCACTCAGGTCTTCGGATTCCGTAATGTCACGCAACGCTTGGCGGTACGTCGCCCAGACGGATTTCTCGGCTGCGGAAAGCGGGCTGTCCGGCATCTGTGTCCAGTCGGAAGCGACCAGAAGAGACGTGCGTGTGGCGCGAATTCCGATCAAAAGATCATCGCGCGCCGGTGCCACAAAAACCCATTCGCCATCCTGCCAGTGATAATCCGCGCCGGGCTTGATTTGAACCCGAACCGTCCCCTCTGGATAGGTCGCTCGGACCTCTTCGCTCGGCTCAGATGTCGCCTGCCAGTACCCGCGCTCGGGATGATAAAATCCGATGTGTGCCATTTTACACGGTCCTCTTAACTTTCCATCCCAACACGGCCCCCGCGTTGCTTGAGCGAAAATACCCAAGCGGCGGGACAGAGAATGAAATTGTCTTGCCGTTATTGCCGCTGATATTGGCGAGCGACACCCAAGTCACACCATCGTGTGAAGCTTGGATGTCGGTGCTGCCAGACCCGGCATTCGTGTTGATCTGCACCGCAAACTCAATCTCTCTAGGCTCAGTGTTTTGATACGCAATTCCGCTGGAATATTCACTCGACACATCATCCCAGCGTTGCCCCAATCCCGGCACTTCATCTGCCCGCGCAAAACGAACAGGGGTTTGCCATACCCCACCAACCTTGGCCTTCAGGTAAAGGTCAGACGTGAGCGCATTGATCAGCAAAAGCGTCAGGTTGTCATAGTTGTTACGAACCGCGATAGCATGATGTCGCCCCTCAGAAGGGAGGTTTCCAGCCGTGCCATCGACGACAAAGAACCCCGTTTCTGTGAGCGCATGCAGGTTGGCACCCTCATGAGGGGACACTCTGGCAACGTTCTTAAGATCACCCCGCAACGCTTGAAGAGACGCCAACGTGTCTTCCTCACCATTCAAAGCCGTGGCGATTTCGACAGCCAGCGCCTGCAATTCAGGTGCAAAGTTTGCCACCAGCCAGGACATGAGAGCCGCGGCCCGACCATCGAACGACGCGGAATCATCCGAGCTCGGCAATTGCCCATCGTATGGCGTGATTTCGGTAAAGCTCATGACAGCCCCTTGATTGAGAAGGAATAGAGATATTCGTCCGGGCCATCTTCGGCCCAGTCGATTGTGCCCAGAATTCCGAATTGAATGGTGGATGGGATATTGAAGGCCCCGACGGTGACAACCAGTGACCCGGCCAAATCCCCCATGCGTGGCTCGATAGACTCGAACGCAAGGCGATCCGCCTCGACGATATAGGTCATCTCTCGCCGCGTCGGACGCTTGGTCCAGATCGTGCGCCCGAAGTCATTGACTTCATAGCGAGACGCCGTCACCGCCCGCCCTGCGGTTCTGGGCTGCGCTTCTCCGACATAAAACGACCGCCCCAAGAAGACCTCACCAAGGCGCAATGCCCCGCCTTGGAGCTCGACCACGGCCCGCCGCGCTGAGACCGGAATATTGTAAAAGAACGCCTTGTCTCGGCGCGGCGTTGGCTGGACGGTAAACCACTCCATCCATCCCGACACGATGCGCCCACCGAGCGACAGGTTGCGCTCTCCGACCTTCTGGCCCGCTGCGTTGTAAAACGTCACGGAGACCGAGACACCCCGGACGCCAAACAGGCCCAGCACGTCGAAACTTTCCGCGACCGTGACATCGATCTCGATCTTCTCAGAGCCGACCGTCGGATTGTCGAGCACGCCGTCGAAGGCGCGGAAGGCGTTGGTATATTGCACCTCCAACCATTCCGCCGACACCTTGCTCTGATCGACCGTCGCCGGATCAATGCCGGTATTGTCCGCGACCATGCTCTCAAAGATGCGATGATCGCGGACAACCCACGCCCCAAGCTCCCAAACCGTGACCCCATCCCATGCCGGCGCATCGTCTTCGGGCAAGGAAACCGAGATTGCATCCAGCGACATCTCGACCGGCTCACATACCAGCATCAAAAGCTCCTTTCTTGCGGATAACCCTCTTCGTCCCAGTTTTTGAAAATCCCCAGCATGGCTTGCAGAAGCTGCACCGCAGCCCCCTCATCCCCGCCAAGCGACGTTCGCCCGTATTGGGTTGTGCCCGACGATTGCGCGACCTCAGTCACCACCGAGTACCCGCGCGCCGCCGCGACCTGCGCCAGACGCGCCTCATATTCGTTGGCATACCAGCCGCCCGAGGCGTCAAAGCTCTCATCAAGTCCGGCGTGCACCGCCGCGAAGGCATCCGCAATACCCAAGAGCGCGGCATAGGTTTCGCGCCCGCTTTCGGTCATGAGGTCCTGAGACAGGATCAGCTCACGAAAGCCCTTGAGCGTGCCGGGGATCGCCATATTCAAATCGTCGAAAACAGCGGCCACTTGATCAGAGACCATTTGGAAGCGTTCAGCCCCGCTAAAATAGGTCGCCACGAAAGAACTGACGCCAGACGACAACGCAGATGTGCCACCGACAAGATCGGCCACTTGAGACGCCGCCTTAGCCATCTCGGCGAATGTCCCGAGAAACGCCTGACCACTGGGCTCAAGAATGTTTTTCACCTGTGCAAAGGTCGAGGCCAGCTCAAGACCGACGCCCCCGATAGCTTCCGAAATCGCATCGCCGTAATCGGAGAAGGCTTCGGAGAGCTTTTCGGAAATCTCGTCCTCGCTCAGGCCTTTGGTTTCGATCTTGCCGAAGTCATAGTTGAACCCTTCGACAAAACCGTCCTCAACGGCTTCACCTGCTGCTTTGTAGGTCGCCGCGACAGCCTTTTGGACCGCCTCGATTTGCTCCATGATCGCGTCGGAGGTTTCATCGTCGAAGGCTTTGAGCTTGGTGGACGTCTTGCTTTTCAGCCCCCACCAGCTCTTTTTCTTCCAGGTCTCATAGGTGCCACCAAAGAGCGCCCCATCCTCGAACGAAAAGTCAAAGCCTGCCCCGGTCATTTTCTTGGAACTGAAACCCTTGAAAATACCGATGACAGCACTGACCGCACCGACAATCGGCATGGCCGCAGAGATCGCACCGCCGATGCCGCTGAACACAGACCCGACAGAGGCCCAAGAAATGCCAGAAATGGCAGAGGTGATCCCACCCCAAGCCGTCGACAAGCTGTTGCCGATGGACGCGAGACCACCGCCAGAGAACGCATCGGACAAAATCGAAGTGAAGGATTGCGTTGCCCCGGACATATAGTTCGAGAAGACGCCTTTGATCCCGCCCACCAGATCACCTTGAGCCAGAGATGATGCAAACCCCTGCGCAATCGCTTGCCCGGTTGAGGCCGCAATCTGAATAAGGCGTTCACCCAGCGACATCACCGCTCGCTCTGCAAGAGGTGCGGCGCCATCCACACCGACCACAAGCCCCTCGACAATATTGACGCCGTAGCCTTCAAACACCTTGGACGGGGAATGAATGCCAAGTTTGTCCTTGAACCACCCGGCGACATTATCGCCGAAATCGGTGACTGCCGCTTTGGCGTCCGCCACTTTGTCCTTAAACCCCTGCACGAACCCATCAACGACATTGCCCGCCCATTCGCGCATCTTGTCGCCAAGCTTGGCCATCTCTTTCGCGATGATCTCGCCAAGAGCCGAAAGGACCTCGAAAAGCTTCTCTCCGAGGCCTGTCATGATCGACACATAGGCTTTGACGGCATTGTTCAGGACTTGGCCGCCCGCATCCCATGCCGCCGCCCAATCCCCGGAAATCAGCGCAGAAACGGTTTCCACAACCAGTGAAAACTGCTCCATGAAAAATTCAACCACAGGCGTCAGGGCCTCGAACGCAAGGCGCGCGCCATCTGCGACCTGCTGCAACACCGGGAAGCGTTCGGACAGCTCGTCCCATTTGACCACGAGATAGGTGCCCGCGCCCACAAGCGCGCCGATGCCGACGACCGCCAAACCAATCGGAGAGAGCAGCGCGCCGATCCCGACGACCACCGCCCCGACCGCAATCGCAACCGGTCCCATCGCGGCCGCGAGAGCCGCGCCCAGAACCGCCGCCTTTTGCGTCTCGGGGGACAGGGCTTGGAATTTCACCGCGAGGCGTTCGACATGCGTCGCCACATCCGCCACGATAGGCAGGATGATCGAGCCGACCTTTTCCATCGCATCGCCAATCGCCATGATTGCCGCCTGAATTTTGCCCCTTGGAAGATTTCGCAGAGTTTCCGCCTGCCCCGCATATTGCTTGTTCAGCTCATCCAGAATGAGGCTCTGTGCCCCGGCGACATCCCCCGCCTCGGCCATGGCCTTGATCTGGTTCTTTTGCTGTTCCGTGAACGACACACCGACACGTGTCAGCGCCGTGACCCCCTTCACCGGATCATTCAGCGCCTTGCCCAACATCACAGTCGAAGATTGCAAATCCTGCTTCAGGCGCGCCGACAAATCGAGAGCGGATTGTTGCGCCCGCGCGAAGACCTCACCCGAGACATTGCCAAAGGTCAAAAGGTTGGCCGTAACTTTATCCAAAATCTCCTCATCGCCGTAGAGAGATTTATTTTGCAGTTCGGACGCCATGGCTTGCAGGCGCTCGGAAGTGTACCCCGCAACATTGCCCATCGAGGACAGAGCCGTTTCCATGGATGCGACGGCGCTTTCCTGCACCTCCGCCGCATTCATGGATTTTTTCGCGAAAGCCACAAGCGGCAGGGTTGCCCCAACCGACAACTTGGTCCCCACACTGCGCATCCGCGAGGCAATCGCCCCCATGCGCTTCTGGATACGCTCGACCGAAGAAATGGCCTGATCCGCGCCCTTCGTGAATTCCGCGCTATTCATGCCGAGGTCAACGCGAAGCGCCCCGATCAGACCTTTAAACATGCCCTGCCCCTTGTGCTTTCTTCACGCTTTGCAGCGTCCTGAAATAGGCGTCGATTTGCGCCTCGCTGGAGAAACGCGAACGGGCGCGACCCTCGATGAAGTCACGCCCGCGCGGGAGTTGTTTCGGATTGTTAACGGCGACCCCGACCAGAGAGGCAAGCGCGTGAATGTCCGCGCGCCGCATTCTGGCCTTACGCTCTACCCCCTTCACATAGGCGGAGAGCACCAAAGCGATCTCGGCGGGGGTCAGGAGCCAGAACAACGCCCACGGCTGCCCTGCCTCGACCCAGAGTGTCAGGAGGCGCTGGCGAGCGTCTCTTGCACTTTCTCCACGTTTTTCGGAGCCGCCTTGGCCTTTTCCGCCGTGTCCTCGATCTCGACGCCAAAGGCCAGCGCCAGCGCCTCGGAGAGCGCCACCATGACGCCTTCGTGCCCGGCCTCGTCGATGATCTCGCCTGCGCGCTTCATCGACACGCCCTTGCCCGCCTCATCGCCCCCTTTGAGCGCCGCCCAGAGCATGGCCCGCATGGTGCGGATCGACAGCTTCACGGGTTTGGCGTTCCCAGCCGCATCCTTATTCGACGCGTTGCCGAAAAACTCGGTGACAGAGCTGAAATCACAGCTCATCTCATCCTCATATTCGGCCTGCGCATTCGTCGTGAAGGCAAGCGCCAGGGTTTCGCCTCCGACCTTGAGCCGGGCGATTTTCTTTGTGTCAGTCATGGAATTGAACCTCTTGTGTCAGCTCACGCCGCAGGCGTGAATTCAGGCAGGCCGGAGACCGCGCCTTTGATTGTGAATTCGAGATCTTCATCGACCTCGCTCGGCGCGGGCGGCGTCACCAGCGGGAAGGACTCGAAGGCCCATTTCTTGCCGCTCTTGAATTCGATCTCGTAGAAGGTCGACGCGCCCGACAGGGTGCGGGCCTGATCGTCCATCGCCTCGTCGATGTCGCCCTCGTCGTCATAGACCGTGATCTCGAACTCGCCGGGATCGGCCCAGCCCGGACGCTTGCGCACCACGCGATCCGGAGAGTCGAGGGATTTGCGATCCTTCATGTCAATCGACAGCTCCGGGATTTTCACCCCCTTCACGCCACGAATTTCCGTGAACGTGAGACCATCCGGGGAGCGTCGCACGACGCCCCCGAAAAATTCCTTATCACCAGCCATTTCGGCCCCCTTTTCAGTTGAAACTTTACTTGGCCGCGCGCGCAGCCTTGCGACGGGCGCGCGCGACAGATTTCTCGACCTCTTCGGCCATCTCGTTCTGGATCAGATCGAACATTGGTTTCGCCGTCTCATCGAAAGCAGGCCGCGCATGAGGCTGCGCAGGGTGGCGCGAATTGCCGAATTCTTGTTGTTGCCCCGCCGGATCATTCGTGCCCGCATACATGAACACATCGTCCCGCCCCTCTTTGCGCGCCGCTGCCGCCTGTCGCTTGCTCAAACGCGTTGTGACCCCATAAGAGCCCGACAAGTTAGGCGAGCCGCGACCTTTGGGCGCCAGGGCATTCGCGCGATCTGCGAACATCTGCCCTGCCCGCTTGAGAAGTTTTCGGGCGATGGATTTGCGTGTGGAAAGCTTCAGCTCGCGCAAAGCCTCTTCCACGTCTTTCCCGCCGTGAAATTCCATCTTCATGTTGCGTCCCTCCAACGAAACGAAAAATCCCCGGAACGGCCAGCGAGCAGCGTCCCATCTTCTAGCCGGTCAGACAGGCTGCGCAGGCCTTCGAGACGGATCATCGAAAACTCGACACCGAAGAGTGTCCCTGCGAACCCGGACAACCGCGCCTCGACCGCCGCCCAGACATCATTCGCAGAGGCGCCGCCCTCGGCCCAGACATCGACCTGAACCCGTGATCCACGCCAACGGCGCGGGCCGTCGAGACTGTAGTCGCGCCGCCCGCCCACCAGTTGCAGGTTCACATAGGGCCGCGCGGTTTGGTCCGGCGGCTGCACCCGCCAATTGACCCGCCCGCCGACAAGCGCGGTGATCTCGGGCGACAGAAGATGCGCAAGAAACGCTTCCATCATGACGACACCTCACGCACCGCAATCAGGTTGAGATACCGACGCCGGGCCTCTGGACGTTCGCCCTGTGACACATAGCGATAGGATACACCGTCAAGCGCGATCCGGTCCGTCGTGCGCAAATCGCGCAGCGCCGCAACGTCCCCCACGACAAGCTCAACCGCTTCGACCGAGCCAGACAGGCCCAACGCATCGAACCTTTCCCGCGACACGTTCAAAGCGGCGCACCAGCCTCCGGCGATCTTTTGAGGCTCCGTCACCGGCTCATTCATCGCATCGCGTCCGGTTTCGACCTCACGATGCACTGCAAATTTCCGATCAAACCGCATCACGCCGCCCTCCAAATGCAGGGCCGCTTGTAGCGGGCCTGTTTGATCAAGGCCTTGGCTCCAAAACTCATCTTGGCTTCGGAGAAGTCTTCCACCGCAATGCCCGCTTCGAACCAGCTTTTCGCGATCAGGATCACGGCCTGTTTCAGGGCCTTCTCGCGCGCGCCTCCATCAATACCAACCGTGGCTTCAACCGCGATTGCGGTTTGTCCTGCGCTAAGAAAACCCGTCGACATGACGAATTGCGGCTCATCATGTCCAAATTCGACGCGCGCCGCGCTCACATCGAGATCGGCCCACGCCCCGCCGATCAGACCTTGCACCTTCGAAAGGGCGGAGACCGGCGCAACTGGGAACCACCAGCGCAGACACCCCGCCTGTATCGGAACCTCGAAGCGCACAGATCGCGCCCCGATCGGTCGCCCGCTGGCCGTCTCGACAACCTCTTGCGCCGCCATGAGATAGGCGGCGAGAGACAGATCGTCGTCTTGATCCCCGCCCGAGAAATGTGTCGCGCGCTTGAAGTCTGCCACCGACACAGCACTCGGCACCTCGCCGCCAATCACCTGCATGACATCGCCCTTTTACTTGGTTGCCCCTTGCTTCGGCGGCGTTCCGGTCGCTTTCGCCGCCTCGGTCTTCTCCGCAACCGTCGCCGCAACGGTTTGAGTGCCCGCTTTGGCATCCTGCGCCCCATCGGAGACCTGCGCCTTCAACACGTCCAGCTCGGCGCGAGCGACGTCCAATTGCGCCTGTACCGTGTCACGCTCGCGTTTCGCGGTTTCAGCCGCCTGCACGGCCTTAGCTTCCGCGTTGCGTGCCGCCGCAATTTCGCCCGACGCAACACCCAAGCGCTCCTTGAGATCGGCCATCTCATTCAAAGGCGTGGAAGACTTGCCCGCGACTTCGCGCGCCGCCGCCACTTCGGCGCCCGTGAGACGCCGGACAAATCCGCCCTTTTCCAGAGCCTTCACCTTTTCATCGGAGAACGCCGCGCGATCCCCCGTGACGAAAGAGCCCTTCACTTTCGTAAACTCGACAGCAATCTTTGCCATATCCCTATCCTTTTCTGTGAGAGTGACGCGCGGCTTAGATCGCCGCGCGACGGTCAGGCTCAGACCAGCGTCCAGCCCTGAGCATTGAAGCCCGCAAAGGCCTCTTCATGATCCGGCGCGAAGTCGTTTGCCGTGACCGCAAGGAGCAAGGTCTTGCCCTGTT
Organism: Celeribacter naphthalenivorans; assembly: GCF_020524585.1. Classification (GTDB taxonomy): domain Bacteria; phylum Pseudomonadota; class Alphaproteobacteria; order Rhodobacterales; family Rhodobacteraceae; genus Celeribacter; species Celeribacter naphthalenivorans. The sequence continues at coordinate 462,782 of NZ_JAIVLK010000002.1, read as the reverse complement.
GGAAGGCCGACTGAAACTCACCATTGCTGTCGCGGTAAGCTGCCTCGCGCGATTGCGCGATCTGGATGCGATCCTCTTCGCCGATCATCAGCTCGGCCCAGTCCCCGAAGGTAATCTCGGTTTCATCGCCACCCACGCCCAGGTCTTTCGGGACCTGCGAGGTGGTGTAAATCGGGTAGCCCTTCAACATGCCCTTTTCGTCGATCTCGGGGTAATAGGGCTTGCCGTAATTATCCTTGAGCGACGCCAAGAAGTTCTTGGCACTGGCGCGCATCACCCAGCCCGGCTTGAGCATCATCACATCGGCATCTTCCACCTTGTCCACCAAGGAACGCAGAGCAATGTCGATCAGAGCCACCGAGGAGGCATCGACCGTGGCCAACCAGTTCCCCGCCGGAATCCAATGCCGAACACCCTTCGGCAAAAGCCCCGTGCCATCATAGCGCAGACCGGCGATGTCGCGTTTGAGCGCCATGGCCGACAGCATGTCGTCGAGCACCATCATGGCGACGGCCACGTCCGACCGCTCAAGAAGGCGGTTCGACACCGGCACTAAGGCTTTGAGGTCCTTGAGCGTTTCAGAGACCGGCTCATAGGTCGGGTTGCTCTCGGCGGCCTCACCGATCTCATCGGCATAGGCGGCGCTGGCGCGGCCCGTTTGTTTGGCGTTGCGCATCTCGCCTGCGGAAACCGGGACCGGACGCGCCCCGCATTTGTCGAGCACGGTTTTGGCACGCAGCATCGGGATCACCTTGGACACCTGCGCGCGCGGGATCAGCACCCCGCCGGAGCTTTCATCCGCACCGATCAACGTGGCCGCGACCGCGCCATAGCCCGTCTTTTCGAGCCGCGTCACGGCCTTGTCCTTGTCGCCGCCAGACGCGGCCAAGGCATGCACCATCAGCGCCGCTTCCGCGCCCTTGTGTTCGGGGTTGATGGCCTGTGCCGGGACCGATCCGGCAGCACCGCCCTCATCCCCGGCGCCAGCGGCGGCGGCTTGCGCAGCTTCGGTTGCCTCGGCCCGCGCGACCGCCTTTTGCGCCTTTGCAAACGCGGCTTCGGCGGCATCGAAATCAGCCTGAGCTTTGGCAAGCGCCTCTTCATCCGGCGCTTCGGCCTCTTCAAGCGCGGCGATCTGGTCCGCGTGTTCTTGCATTTTGTCCGCAGCCGCTTTGCGGTCACGGCGCAGATCGTCGATGTTTTTCGCCATCGAAAGTCCCCTTTGTGAGTGAAGTCACGCCGCCGCAGCGGCAACAAAAAACCCCGCCGAATGGCAGGGCAAAAAGACCGTGTGTCAGTGCGCCGTCACATCTGTGACGTGGCCAAAGCAACGCGGGCACGCGCCAGACTGGCGCGCGACTTCGACCTCGGCTGCGTGGGCGCAGCGCCAATCAACCGAGTGAAGAATTCGGCACGGGTTTCCATGCGATCCGCCAAGCTGCGCGCCATGGCGTCCGCCGGACCAAAGACAGCGCCGCCATCGCGAGGATCATCCGTCACAGACAAAATCGCTGTCAGCTCATCACGCGACATCCCGCGCGCCGAAGAAACCGCATCGTGAAACTCTGCCTCCGTCGCATCGAGATCACGCTGGATTTCGGCGCGGCCCTCTTCGGTCGATGGGTCCGGCCATTTGGCGCGGGCATGTGTCGAGGTGAACTCAAAGAGCTGGACCCCGGACCCGCCCGGCTGCACATAGGCATAGCTCGACACGCCAACCCCGATGGACCCGACCACGGCCCCCGCCGTCATGGAAATATCGCCCGCCTGTGAGGCCAGCCAATAGGCCGCAGACGCGCCGACCGTATCGACCAGAGCATGCACCGGCTTCGACTGCGCCAAACGAGACAGCGCGTTGGCGGCACCTTTGAGCCCCAACACCATCCCGCCGCCGCTGTTCACATCGAGGATCACGTCCTGCACACTGTCGTCGGCCGCAAGCGTGTCACAGGTTTCTTCCAGCCCCCGATAGGTGGTCCAACCGAAATACTTCTCAAGGATCACAGAGCTTGCGGTGAGCACGCCACGGACCGGCACAACCGCAACACCACGTTCAACATGGAACCGCTCGGGCGTGGCCATCACTTTCGGCGACCGCTCTCCGGCCTCGGCCAGAACCTCCGGCCACGCTTGGGCCAGATGATCCAGAGACAGGGCGCGATCCAGCGCCATCATCCCGCCGCGCGCAATCACCTGTTCAATCGTCCGCGTCATGTGTCACTTTCCTTTTCGCTGTCATCCTTGCGCGTCATGTTCGACGGCGGATAGGGGCTTTGCCCCTCTGGCAGGTCCTTCATGCCTTCGATCTCGCGCGCCTCTTGCCAGAGCATGAACGGTCCCCCGACCGCCTTGGTCAGCGCTTCGAACCGCTCTTTGGTCGTGGCCGCGAGCAAGGCGTCATAGTTGTGACGCAGGAACAGGCCACGCCGCCGTTCGCCTTCGCTCAAAAGGCCAAGCGTCAGGCCGTTTTCCACAAACCCGCCCCAGTGGGTCAGACAGTCCGCCTTGTAGTCGATGGCCTGTTGCTCGCCATTTGCTTTGACCCCGTGTTCAAGCATTTGAAGCTTGGACGGCGGGACGCGATAGAGCGCGATGATCTGCTCGCGATCAAACTTGCGACTTTCCAAAAGCTGCAAGTCCGCAGCCGAAGCTCCGAGCGTTTTGAAATCATCCTCTGAGCCGACAATCAGGACACCACTGTCGCGATCCCGCCGCATGTGATCCTTGAGGCGAGAGCGTTGCCGCTCCCAAGTCTCGTCATCCGCATCAAAGGCGGAGATTTTGGCGATCTGTTTGAAACTCTCGCCGCTGGCCTGACGCGCCGCCGCTTCCTGCCCGGCGAGCGCGATCCCGAGGCTTTCAGCGGCCACCTCAATCGGAGAGCGCGACGTCCAGCCATCCTCTGCCATGTAGCGCAGATGGACCATGACACGGCCCGCAACCCGGCGGCGTATCCCGGCGCCATCCTCGAATTCATAAAACCGCGCCCGGCCATCGCGCAGAACCATCATCTGATCGGGGCGAATGGACTCGATCAGCTCGAGCTCTCCTCCGGCGTCACGGGGTGCATAGGCAAAGCCGCGCCCCCGAAGACAAAAGGAATAGCTCAATCCGAACCGTGCCACTTTCGCAGGGACACCGGCCGAGCTTTCGGTGTTCAAAAGGTACTCCGCCGGGTGATCCCGCAGCCGACGTTCGCGCCCATCCGCCCCCCGCTCGAAGACCTGCAAAGGAAGCTTTGCCAGATCGCCCGCGATCACCGAACATGCGGCGGTGACCGTCGCGTGTTTTTGCGCCAGTTCCGGCGAGACACGCGGCAAGGTGGTCACGTTGCTCCGTGAGACCCCACCAAACCCAAGCCCCTCGAAGACGGACGCCGACGCAGGATTCGACACAGAGACCGAGGCCTGTGCAGGCTCACGCATACGCGGCACAGCCGGAACCGAGCTGGCCCGCTCCACCACATGATGCGCCCGGTGTTTGGAGCGGGACAGAAAAGTCATATCGAGTCAAACTCCCTCGTTTTGCGTTTGCGATGCCCGGCCTCGGCCCGACCGATTGCCATGATGGCCGCGACCGCCGCGTCGATGCGGCCAGTCGAGCGTTTCTTGTTCGGCTTGATATTCTCCGCCGCATCTTCGTCGCGGTGAACATTGCCCACTTGCCAGGACAAAACCGGATTGCCGCCATGGCGCAGCCGGTTTTGAGCGACCAATTCCTCGACGCGTTTCATCGGGTTCGACATCGAGGCAAAGCCTTGCCGGTGCTCGACCAGAGGAAACCCCTTCTTGTCGAGCCGGTCGGCCAGGTACTTCATGCCCCAAGGGTCATAGGCCACTTCCTGCACATCGAACTTGGCTTTGATCCAATCGAGACGTGCTTCGATCAGCTCTTCGTCGATGGAGCCGCCATGATGCACTTCGAGCCAGCCCTGATCGCGCCAGCCGACATATTCGCGCTTTTCCTTTTGCGCGCGGGCGACAAACCCATCCTGACCCGCAGGCAAGAAGGTGTAGCAGATCAGATAGATCAGCCCATCGACCGGCACGGCCACGACAATCGCCGTCGTGTCGATCTTGTTCGACAGATCGACACCGACCCACGCCTCGCGTCCGAAAAGTTGCGCGTCATCGAACGCCTTGTCCGCATCGCCCTTGTTCCAAACTTCACTGGCGATCCACGTCTGTGCCCCCTCGGTCCACATATTGAGATGGAACCGCCGAAAGTTTGGCATTTCGGCCTGAATAATCTGGGCCCGTTTGCCCGCTGCCTCCATCGCTTCCAGCGGCTTGGAAACGCCCAAGTTCGGGTTGCCCATTTTCCAGTAACGCGGGTCCATCGGATCGCAGTTCTTCGGCGGCTCGGCGACATAGCCAAAGAAACGATCATCCTCGACCTGCCCCGTCAGCACGCTTTCCGCATAGCCCCGCAGTTCGCCGCACAGCGATTGCCGGTCATGGCCTGAGGTGGTGATCACCCAATCGATCGGCTGAGCCCGCGCGATCATGGATTGCACAATCGTTTCTGCGAGCTCGCGATCCGTCCAGCGGTGCATTTCATCGCGCGCGACGAATGACGGGTTGATGCCATCCGCGCTGTTCCCATCTCGCGACAGGCATGTAATCAGCCCATCAACCTCGGGCGTTTCGATCACAGAGACACCCGGAACCATCAACCCGCGCAACACCCGGTTGCGCTTGATGATCCGTTTGACCTCTTTGAACAGAATGCCCGCCTGATCGCGCGTTGTCGCCGCGATATAGGCTTGTGGGGCCGCTTCCCCGTCGAGAATTTGCGAGTAGAGCAAAGGCACCGACGTGTCTGTCGTCTTGCCGTTCTTCTTGCCCACTTGGTGATAGGTCGAGCGGAAGCGGCGCACCCCGGTCGCCTCATATTTCCAGCCAAACACCGAACCGTGCCGGAAAACCTGCCACGGCTCCAGCTTGAGCGGTTGTCCCGCCTTCGGCCCGACCGTGTGTTGCAACACATTGGCAAAGTTGGCGATTGCGCTCGCCGCTGCGCAATCGAAAATCAGGCCGCGTTCATGAGCGGTTTCAAGGTCGCGCAAATGCCGTTCGCATTGAAGCCGGACCAGCTCTCCTGCGATTTCTTTCCCTTCGACAACTGAAACGGCATATTGCGTGACCGGGTGGTCAAGCGGATTCACCGCGCACCGCCCGTGCCAGCTCATCGAGCAAGCTTCCTTGCCCGCCATCCGAGAGCCGCTGTTCGTCCACTGGCGACATGCCGAACAGGGCGCCAATCTGACGCAGATTTGCGATGGCCTCTTGCCGTTGCCCCCAAGCGGCGGCTTTCTTTTCCTGCTCCCCATTGCGGGTCTGAGAGGTGTAGTTATAGCGCCCGTCGACAAGTTGGATCGTGAACCGCATGAGATCCGCAGCAGCCTCGCAATAGGCGCCGAACAGATCGCAATACTGCGGCTTGAGACGATCCAGTTTGACCATCTCCGGTGCGAGCCGCTGCCAGACGTCTTTGCCCTCATCCGACAGGAAGGCCAACGGCTCCGGCACCGACCTCGACGCATCGCCCTTCATGGGGATGACATTGTTAGGCTTCGGTTTCGGCCCTTTCATTTCATTCCCCTTTCTCCTAACCCTCCTGAAAAGTGGGCTTTTTTCCTCAATTACAGAGCCGCAAAAAGAATTGTCCCCTCTCCGGTGAGACGTTTCCGCCCCGGATTTTCAGGATACCCCCCCTTATTCAGCTCCATGAAACACCTCGCGCGCCGTCTTGCGACTATGGCACCGCTTGCACAAACCTTGCAGATTGTCCCAGTCAAGGAACTTGCCGAGATCGCCCATATGGCGCTCGATGTGATCGACTTCCGTCGCGGGCACGACCACCCCAAGCTCCCCGCAATCCGAACACAACGGATGACGGGCAAGATACGCGCCACGCAACCTTTGCCAGCGCGGATCACTGTAAAGCTTATGCCACTTCACCGCCTCATCGCTGCGTTTCACCCGCGCTTTGCTCTCAGCAATCTTGCGCGCTTGTTTTTCGGCATGACAGGCACAGCGATTTCCGCCCGGCTCGGCAAGCTCATCGCACCCAGCCACGACACAGATCAAACGCCGCGCCATATCTTCCCCCTTCGACCACACAAAGAAAAACGCCCAACCGTTTCCGGCGGGCGTTCTTCTGGATGATGGATATATCCCTACAGTCACGCGACCTGACCTGTCACCCCCTCCAACATAAATTTTTATGTAGGCAATCTTGCAGCCATTTCTCGGCAATGATCGGAATAATGGTTCTTAGCGAGCGGAACTCCAAGTCTACGGCTATTGGCGTCAACCCAGCGCTTCCAAGCCCCATCCATTGAAATCAGCTTACTTTGCCAAGACTTACCATCCTTTTCGAATGTCACAAAAAAGCTTTCCTCATTCTTCAAAGCTCTCGAGAAAATACTATCGATAGCTTCAAGCTCCCACTTCTGAACTCGTTCTATATCGCTATAAAATATCCGTGTGGGTGTTTGAACCATATCACTCTCAGAGAGCTTAATCACCGCTGCACGCCCTGATGATGCAAACAGAAAAGAAGCTCCAATGGTTGAAATAGGATCTTTCCCAAAGATCTTTTCAAATTCTCTGGTAGCCTCTTCATCCGAAAAGAATAGAATGCTCACGTTAGCCATCAAAGGATTGCAGGCAAATGATACTTGGGGCGATGTCTGAGTAAGCAGAAGGTCACTTGTGTACATGCCATCTCTCGCCTCCTGATCAACCACAAGCATATTCATCACAGTGTCCTGCTTGTCCGTATTCGTACTTGAAGTCTGATTTTCATCAACAACGTAAGCATCAAGGTGCATCCAGCGGTTCAACACATCAACTTGTGATAGGTAGTAAACCCAGCGCGACGGCAAGATTTTCAGCTCATCTAGGTAAAGAGGAGCCGACAGGATGAATAAAAAAATGGCGACTATACCAGCCGCTCTTTTCCCAAAATGAGCTCTTGGATCATCCCCGTAAACAACGCGAAAAAAAATATATGTCGCCAGAGCACTCGCCAAGACGATCAAAGGGTAGATGAATGATACTTTCATATGTCTAAGCTCTAATAAACCCGCCGTTTATTAAGGCTAAACGATTTGCCCTATCAAACCATAGAAAAAATCATGCCTAAGCCCTTCAAAAAGCGCCAATCCCTCTCATTCGCTCAAAAGCTTCCCCAAGCGCTGCCCTAAGTTTACCAATATGGCCGCCTCTGCTGGACACGCAATGCGCCCGCAAAACCGCACTCAGGCTTTGCTGCCCGACACAAACCCGCTCGACCAGATCGCCCGCCAAGATCACGCGACGCTTACCTGAGCCGCAAACTTCCAAGGCCACGACCTCGCGCCCCTCGCGATCAAAGCTTGCCGCGCGCTTCAACGCCGCAATCTCACGCCCCTCGGCGAGAAACGCGTCCATGAACGCCCCGGCACCACCGCCGCCAACCGCTTCAAGAGAGCTGCACTTCGTCGCCCCCTTCGAATGACGTTCGACCAATGCACCATACCGGCGCCCGACATCGACCTGCGCTTTCGTGAAGAGCGACCGCTTGGCTCGCACCTCCATGAGATCGAACACATCGCACACCTTCGCGACCTTGCGGCCCTCATGGCTCACCGCCACACGCTCGGCGTCTTTGGCCCCATCCTCGACAACCCGCGTGACAGTCGGCACCACCAAACGGATCGGCCCGCGCGCAGGCGCTTCCTTCACCTCTGGCCCGCATACGGAAGGAACAGCGCCCATCCGGCGCACAATCCGCAAGGCCTCATCCGCCCGATCCGCCCGCGCAACCCGCTCTTTCTCACCAACAAAAACAACCCGCATCATGCCGCATCCCTTTCCGCGTCTCGCTTCTCGATCCCTTCGCGGATCAACGCCTCTGCCTCATCACTCATCCGCAGATACCCTTCGAGCCAACCCCGCTCCGCCTCAGTTACGATCCCGCGCTTGATCCGATCCTCGATCAGCCGCTTGCGGTCGCGATCTCCCTGCGCCTTCTCGCGCAGCCGCAAAACCTCATACTTCGACGGCGGTGGCCCAAGCTTGCGCGCGGCGGCATAGAGTTGCAGCGCATACCCGCCTGTCAAAGCCGCCTCGCCCGCCCGTGACCGCATCAGGCTCAGCAAGAAATCATTGTCACGCGGCGGCGGCGCCTCCATCGACCACGCCGCCCGCAAAACGATGTTGAGCTGGGGCCAGGCGTTCTTCTCCCCCGCCATGCGGATCAGATACATCGCCAACCCCTTCAACCCGTCCTCGGTCATGTAGCTCAGCCGATCCGCTATCTTCTCCAACGTCTTCTCATGATCCGCCGCACTCACCCCGCGCTTGCGCCCCATACCGCCCGCTTCCAGAGGGGAGATCAAAACCCGCTTCACACGCGCCCGACCGCTCTCCACCTGTTGCATACCCCTTTCCATCTCAGCCCCCTTTCTCAGCAAATCTCAAACATCGATCCCAGCAGCCCGACAGTCGGCAATCGTGACCAGATTGACCTTTCGAGCCTCTTCGACGGTGACCAAACCTTCCTTGATGAAGACCAAAGCTTCCCCCATCCGAACGTTGCGACACATCGCGGCAATCCCCCGCTTGATCGACTGAACCTTCGTGTCCCAAGCCTCGATCTGACCGACAACCTCAGAAGGCGGTTCCTCGCGCGCACCCTCGCGCCCACGCGCACCCGCGTGAGGTTTATTTACGGTTAACTTACGGTTCGTGTCCGACAGTTCGGACACGGGAATGCTGTTTTTTCGGACACGGGAATCGCATTTTTTCGGACACGGCTTTTCTGTTTTCCGTGTCTGACTATTCGGACACGGCTTTCCCGATTTTTGCCCCACCGGCGGCGATCCAAAACCGCCGTCATCCCGTGTCCGGTTTTCGGACACGGGCTTTTGTTCATCGCAGCCCAGAATGTAGAGAGTATTTTCCTGCTTGTTCGTTCGCTTGTCCGACCTCTGGATACGCCGAATAAGACCGTCCTTTTCGAGCTTTTGAAGGTGCAGATTTACCGTGGAGCGGGACATGCCGCAGCCGTCAGCCAATGTCTTCTGAGCCGGATCACAACGCCCAGTGTGGTCGTTATGACAGTCTGCCAGATAGACCAAAATCAACTTGGTCGCGGGCTTCAAACCCTTCTGAGAGAAAGCCCAAGATGTGGCGCGATGGCTCATTTCGTCCCCCCAACCTGCAATTGTGTACTCATCGCCACACCTCCACCTCAAACGGCAGTCCCGCCTCGCGCAGCGTCTCGATCTGCATGAGAACCACCGAGGGCTCTATGCCGATGAAACCGCACACATCGTCAAAATCGGGAGAGCCGATCCAGGCGACCGCCTCGATGCGCTGCACGACGGAAATATCCCCTGTGCCATGACCGAGCGCCGTGTTGACCCCTTCGACCAACGCCGCCAGCCACATGAGCCGCACCCGATCTGGATCGGTGGCCGCCATCCCGATTTCGGGCGCCACACTCAATTCACAGCCCATGAACCACCTCTCTTGAGAAAATCTGCGGACGCGGCGGCAAGTTCGCCCCTGATCGCCGCCGCGCCCGTCGGGGCAACGGGTGACACCCCGAACCCGCTGCCCATGCGGAACGCGCACAAGCGCGCTCGACGCATCTCGAATTCACGCGCGCGCCCCTTTGGGAGGAGGAAATGGAGCGCACGCCCCTGCCCGCCGCACAAGGTGAGGAGGCTTTGGGCAGGCCCAGACGCCGCGCTCGACAGGGCACCCACCCCGCGCTACGCTGCGCCCGGATTTGAGAAAGGAAATTGATATGGGACTTTTGAGCTTTTTGTTTGGCCGCAAACCTGCGCCCCAACAACAGCCCGCAAAAGCTGCACCGAAGAGCCAGCCAAACCGGAAAGGCAAACATAAGCTCTATCCGATTTTCCAATCGGATTATGAACCCGCCTACGATTGGCAACGCTTGGACGTCGAACGCAGCAACCCGGCTGGCTTCACGCACATCAAGGGCGCCAACGACATCACCGTCGAGGGCGTTAACATTGAAGGCCGCACCGAGGACTTTTTCGGCAGGTTCGACAGATCGACCGCCGAATTGGAGATCCGCAGAGAACCAGACAACCCCGAAGACGCGAACGCCCTGGCTGTCTTTGGCAAGCCCAACCAAAGCGCGACAGCAAACCTTCTCGGCTACGTACCCGCCACGATCTCCGCTCAAGTTGCAGCAGAATTTACCGACGGCCTCCCGCTGAAAGCACGGTTGCGCACCATCGGACAGAAAAGCAATGGGCAAGCTGTCTTTATTCGCTTTGCCCTGCTCTACCCCAAAGCCGCCGACCGTAAACTGTTCTTGAAAAACGCCTGACATCATCCCCGCCCCTCCAAACTCTCCACCAGCCCGGCGCGCAGCCGAGCGGTGGCCTTGGACAGGCGCGAAAGGCTTTCGATCATCTTGCGCAGCTCGTCGTCGGTGTAGCCCGTCGGGTCTGGTGAAGCGGGCGAATGCGCAGCCGCATAGTCCCGCAAAACCTCGGAAAACTCGGCGGTCAGATCGTGGATCGCCACCCCGTCTAGCCCGGTCAGATCGACCGGCTGAAAGAACCCGCCCGCCAAGGTCGAAAAATGCTGAGCCAGCGGCAAAGCCGCCGCGCGATGCATGCGTCCGAGGCGGTCGAGGTAATTCACCCCTAAGCCTCCGGGCCGCGCCTCGTCTACGGACGTGCCATAGGACAGCGTGGACACCGAAACGCCCAAATCGACAGACGCGTTTTCCAACCCGCCGACCGACGAAAACGCCGCCCGCACCGCGCTTTGAACGGACCCTGCCCGTACGCCGCGCATGTCAAAAACACCCCGTCGAGTTCACATGACAGACGCCCGCGCATGACACTTCATGAGGGCAGTCGGCAACAAATGTGAGGATGAAACGATGAAGGAAAGCGCAGATCATGCGGCCTTCTCCTCTGGCAACGCCACAAGAGGCACGAAAGAGAAAAATGCGCGCTTCGGCTCAGCCTTCCCCAGCTCGCGCGCGAGATCGCACAATGCGTCATACCACGCCGCCGGAAGCGCTCCGGCCTGCATATGGGTGTGAACCGTCGTCGGTTTCTTTCCGAGCCGAAGAGCTACGGAACGGTATCCGCCAAGGTCCGAGATAAAACTGCGAACATCATGTGCCATAAATCGGCTTTAGTGCGACAATTTCGTATTTGCAACGGTGCGGACGAAAAATGATGCGAAAAAATCGTATCGAGGCAATTTACACTTATGGATTACGAACAGATCGAAAAGCTAACGCAGCGCGGAAACACGTCGCCAGAAGCCATTCACAGGCGACTGGTTGCAACTAGACTTGCAACCACGAACATGACCCAAAAGGAACTCGCCGAACACGCGGGTATCAAATACACGACCTTCCGATCCCAAGAACAATCTGGCGCACCATCAGTTAAAATGATGAGCTATTACCTCGCAAACCATCAGGTTGATTTCAATTTCATCCTTGGCGGCGACCCATCTCGACTTCCCGCAGATACTCGCGACGCGATCCTTCGCAATCTTTCCGAACTCTAAGCCAAACCAAAGGCGCAAAAACCCAATTTAAATTCACCCCTAGCGGCAAAAGCACGTGTGCAATAACTCGTGGCCACATTCGATTCCCCCACATGTTCTTGCTTTGTTCTAATTTGCAAGATCGCAGTTGGAAAGCGCCGAACACGATAAATACGATTTTTTCGCACTTTTGGTTTGACTAATACGATTTTTCCGTATTTCTTGCCTCCCATCAACAGGAGGCACACAGATGCAATCTTCTCACCTTGCAACCACACCTGACGGGGCGCGTCACGTCGCTCTGAACGGCCACCTCTTCACCGCCACCGTGCGCACGCTGGCATGGCGCACCCTCATGCGCAGCAAAGGCCAGACCATGAACTCGGGCCGCATGCTGGTCCAATCCATGGCCGTGATCGACGGAGGGCGCCCGGCATGAGTGATCAAATTCAGCGCATGCTCAATCGCATCGACCCGCAATCTTCGACCTTCAACGAGCGCCACGACGCGCTCATGAACGAGGCGATGGAAACCGGCGGCACCTACGCCCCGCGTGTAGAGGGTCACTGGCTGATCGATCTGCACGGCGTCCGCGTAACCGGCGAGACCGAAGACAAGGCCCAACGCCTCTGGTTCCGCATCGCCGCAACCCGCACCGCGATCAAAGAGGCCACATCATGAGCACCGCCATCATCGCCCTCGGTTTTATCTCCGCCCTCGGCTTGGCGCTCGCCTTTGCCTTTCTCGATGAGAACAAGAGCAAAACCCCGACCGTCCATCAGGCCAAACCCTTCACCAAGCGCGGTCGCAAATGATCGGCGCCGTTCAGAAACTCGCCGCAATGCGCCTTGATCACCGTCACAAGGCGATCAAGCGCATTTGTCAGGAACGCGGCCCGGAGGTCGGCAAATACATCCTGAACCGGATCTGTCGCCAGACATGGGGCGACAGCCCGCACCTCTGGCAAGAGCGCATCCGTCACCGTCGCATGCACGCCGCCAAGATGCGCCGCAAGGCAGAGCGCGACCCGCTGGCCGAGCTTTGGCTCGGCACAACGCCGGATGATTTCCACCGCGCCAGCCATGGAGATCGCAATGCAGCCTGACACCGCAGTTCGCCGCACGGAGATGCGCCCATGAGCCTTATTTTCGCGCGCCTGTTGGCGATCATTTTGGCATTGGCCGCACTTTTGCTTGCTGGCGCATTCGGAACGACAGTCTCCAAGGAGAACAAGACCGAAGAGAAGAACGTCGCCACGCCAATCACGTTTTTCGCAGCGATCATCTCCATGAGCGCGGCTCTCACCCTCATGGCCCTGTCATGATCTGCGCCCTCGCCTGCCTAACCATCGGCGCCGGGTTCGGAGCCTTTGGCCACTGGGCCTATCTCGAAATTCTCTACCGGATGGACTGACCATGACCAAACAGCCCTTCGACACCCTGCCCCTGCCACAGCAAGCGGGCATCCTCTGCAACGACCCGCGCTTTCAGAAATTCGCGGTTCTTCGTGGTGGCATCACAGTAGACCCATTCACCCCCGAAGCCGCCGCCGAATATCTCCGCGATGTCTGCCAGATCGAAAGCCGCCGCGACCTCGCCACCAGCAAAACCGCCCAAACCAAATTCGCCGCCCTGCGCACCGACTTCGACGCATGGATCGGCAAGGTCGCAAGCCAACGGTAAGCGCAAATCATGAGCGACACAGACGACACCGGCGACGGCATCGAAAAAGCCATGCGCGACAGCCACGAAAAGCAGCGCCGCAAACAAGGGAAACCACCCATGAAGCATGATCCAGATTTCCAACAAGCCGCCGATCAAGCTTACCGCGTGACCGCCGATGAGCTGCGCAGCTTTGTCGAACGGTTCGAACGTCTGGAGCTTGAGAAAAAGGACATCGCCGACCAGCAAAAGGAGGTGATGGCCGAGGCCAAGGGCCGTGGCTACGACACCAAAGTCATGCGCAAACTGATCGCCCTGCGCAAGAAATCCGCCGACGAGATCGCCGACGAAGAGGCAATTCTCGACATGTACAAAGAAGCGCTGGGGATGCGTTGATCGATGAGCTCGCCAAGAATTCTCATCGGTTGCGAAACCTCTGGCATGGTGCGCAATGCTTTTCTCGCATTGGGCTATGATGCGTGGTCCTGCGACATCCTCCCCTCAGACGCGAGTTCTAACCGCCACATCCGGGGAGACATTCGCGACGTCATGTTGGACGCATGGGACCTTATGGCGGTTATGCATCCCCCTTGTACCCGGCTTTGCAATTCCGGTGTGCGCTGGCTTACACGCGCACCGAAGGGCCGCTGTCTGGACGATATGTGGCGTGAGCTCGATGATGGCGCGGCACTGTTCTCCGCCGTCTGGAACGCCACCCACATCCCGTGCCGAGCCATCGAGAACCCGGTGATGCACCGCCACGCGAAAGAGCGCATCGAGAATTACAAGCCGCCTTCACAGACGGTCCAGCCTTGGCAATTCGGGACAGATGAAAGCGGGCCGGACAATGAGCGCAAGCGTACCTGTTTTTGGCTACACAATTTGCCGCCTCTAACACCTACCGGATCACTCGACGGAACAACAGCTCGCGACAGTGTTCACAAGGCACGCCCAGGTCCTGACCGCTGGAAAATCCGTTCGAAATTCTACCCTGGCCTCGCCTCAGCAATGGCCGACCAATGGGGCCAAGCCGCAAGCCGGAGGATCGCTGCATGACGCACAAAGCAAACCCTAATTGCCCGGCCTGCCATGGCCACGGCGTCGAAGATCCGATGGGATTTGCCATGATCCCGTGCCCGCGCTGCTTTCCCGAGACCATCGAAGACTTCAAACCACCTTCAACCAAAGAGGACACCCAATGATCGCCAGCACTACTATCATCGCGGTCACAATGGACGTGCCAACATGTGAACCGGAGAAGACAAATGATGGGTTCAACCATGGGTAGACACATACAGATTAACGCTTTAGAGGCGCTTCCTCCGCTTTGCTCCGTTCAAGTAGCCGCCAAAACGCTTGGCGTTCCCAAAGCATCCCTGCGCTCCGCCGCAGAAACTCACGGCTTCATCGTCCGCATGGGGCGGGCCGTATTGCTCGAAAGCGAGCGACTTCCTGATTTGGTGAAAAAATGCCGAGACCAGCCAAAGGAGCCAGGCTCCACAAATTCAAGCACCGTCCGTACTGGTACATCCGAGACACCGGGCAACCAGACCGCAGCACGGGCCACACAAGCCGCGAACAAGCTGAAAAAGCCCTTGCCGCGTACATCGCCACAAAAGGCCGGGAAGGTTCTGCCAATGAACCGGGAAACATAACCTGCGGTGAGGTACTGACAGTCTACGCCGAAGAATATGCACCAACCGTCGCCGCGCCAGAACGGATCGGATATGCGCTTGATGCCCTCATACCATTCTGGGCTGAACTCAAAGTGTCGCACGTCAAGGGCGAGACTTGTAGGCGCTATGCGAAGTTTCGAAAGAAGGTCATCAAACGCGATGCAGAAGGCGAACCCATCGAGTGGGCGCCAGTTTCTGCAGGCACCGTGCGAAGGGAGCTTGGGACGTTACAGGCCGCGCTGAACTATTGCCAAAGAGAAGGCTTCCTCACGAGCGCGCCGCTTGTCACTCTGCCTGAGAAACCAGAAGCGAAGGAACGATGGCTGACGCGAGATGAAGCAGCCCGCCTGATTTGGGCAGCATATAGAGGTCACAAGGCCAAACACATCGCACGGTTCATTCTCATCGGCCTCTATACTGGTACGCGGAAAGACGCGATCATAAGAATGGCCTTTGAGAAGAACACCATAGGCGGCTGGTTCGACCTAGATCATGGCATCATGTATCGTATGAGCGCATCAGAGCGAGCAACAAAGAAGCGCAGAACCCCTGCCCCCATCCCTCGCCAACTTCTCGCCCACCTGAAACGCTGGAAAGCTCAAGGAGCCGTTTGGGCCGTCGAATATAATGGTGGATTGATCAAAGACCCGAAGCGCGGCTTCGCCAATGCCGTGAAAGATGCTGGCCTTTCAGGCGTCACACCTCACACCCTCAAACACACGTCCATCACCTGGGCATTGCAAAACGGCGTGAGCATTTGGGATGCGGCAGGCTTCTTTGCGACAAGCCCGGAAACCATAGAAAAGGTCTACGGCCACCACGCCCCAGACTTCATGCACAGTGCAAAAACAGCCATGGAGCGCCGCCGGAAATGACAGTTCTTGTTACGCGTAACAGGTACGGACATATCGTAAAATCTGTAAGCTATTGATTTTGTGGCGCACCCAAGAGGATTCGAACCTCTGGCCTCTGCCTTCGGAGGGCAGCGCTCTATCCAGCTGAGCTATGGGTGCGCGGGCTGACCGCGTCAGTGGGGTTTCTATAGGGGATGAAAAACCGGCGCGCAATCGGTTTTCATGGCCACGGCCTTTTCTTCCTGAACTTGTTCCTGCTCATGTTGCTGCTCATGTTCCTGCACATGGGCGCTCAGGCGCAGTCACGGCCCGACATAACGGTGATCCACGCGCGAGGAGATGACACAGGGCGCCGATGTGCCCATCATTTGCGCCAAAGCCGGTGGGAAGGAGACCTGCAAAACAGAGATTTGCTCCAGCGCGGTCTCAGACCGCACATAGAGATCGATCTTGTGATCGGCCACCAAAGCGCCCATGCCAGTCTGGTTGCTCTGTTGAAAGGCCGCCTGCCAGTGGTTTTCGCCCAGTTTGACCCAAGCGAAATCCCCCGCAAAGCTCTCCGGGGTAAACGGATCGGGGAAGGCGATCTGCTGCGGACCGTAATTCGCATTTTCGGAAAAGGCGCCGGGCATTTGATCGACCATTTGCGGCGGGCAACCGTCCTGCCCCAAAAGCGTCGCCTGCCCTTGCCACTGGCCGGAATTCGGCTGAATATCCGCCGCCATGGCCATCAGCGGCACCATGCCAACCACGGCCATCACAGAGAGTCTAAAAGGCGTCATGCCGCGTCTCCTCTTACCTCACACGAGCAGAAGCGTGGCATGACATCCCGTTTCAGACAAGCCCTGCCTCACAGACGCCAATTCAGCCCCCAAATTCAGCCAAAGAATTCCCGACACAACTCCAGCGCCTCAACGAGACGGTCGACTTCTTCGGTGGTGTTATACATCGCGAAAGACGCCCGGCAGGTGGCGGTGACGCCCAGATGCTGCATCAAGGGCATGGCACAATGGCTCCCTGCCCGCACCGCGACGCCTTTTTTGTCGAGAACCGTCGAGATGTCATGCGGATGCGCGCCCTCCATGGTGAAGGAGAAAATCGCGCCCTTGCCCGGTGCGGTGCCTTGGACATTGAGCCAATTGAGGTTCTGAAGCTTCTCGGAGGCATAAGCGGCCAGTTGGGCCTCGTAAGCGGCGATGTTCTCCATGCCGATCTGCATCATGTAATCGAGCGCCACGCCCATGCCGATGGTTTGGACGATGCCGGGTGTGCCGGCCTCAAATTTCAACGGCGGTTTGGCATAGGTCACAGCGTCTTTCGTCACCGTGTCGATCATGTCGCCGCCGCCCATGAAAGGCCGCATCTCCGCCTGACGTTCCGCGCGAATATAGATCGCGCCGGAGCCCGACGGACCGTAGAGTTTATGCCCAGTAATGGGATAAAAATCACAGCCGAGGTCCTGCACATCGACCGGCCCATGCACAGAGGCCTGAGAGCCATCAATGAGCGTCGCGATGCCACGCGCGCGCGCCGCGTGACAGATGGTTTTGACATCGACCACGGTGCCGGTGACGTTGGACATATGCGTCACGGCGACCAGTTTGACCTTCGGCCCCATCGCGTCGATCACGGCTTGAGGATCAAGGCTGCCATCGGCTGCGCAATCGACCCATTTCAGAACCACGCCTTGACGTTCGCGCAGGAATTGCCAAGGCACGATATTGGCGTGATGCTCGAGCACAGAGAGCACGATCTCATCGCCCGGCTGCAAATTCTCCATCGCCCAGGAGTAAGCGACAAGGTTGATCCCCTCGGTGGTGCCAGAGGTAAAGACGATCTCGTCTTCATGACCGGCATTCAGGAACTTGGCCACCACTTGCCGGACGTTCTCATATTTGTCGGTCGCAAGATTAGAAAGATAGTGCAAGCCACGGTGAACATTGGCGTATTCTTCGGAATAGGCCTTGGTGATCGCATCGATCACCACCTGCGGCTTTTGTGCCGAGGCACCGCTGTCGAGATAGGTCAGAGGCTGACCGTTGACCTGCCGCGACAGGATCGGAAAATCGGCACGAATGGCGTTGACGTCGAACATCTCAGCTCTCTTTCTCAGGTGTGTGGGCGACTTCGGACAGCATCGCGCCCCAGAAATAGATCAAGGCAGCAAGCGCCAAAACGCCCACCGCAGTTGTGGCTGCACCGGGGCCCACGAAGCCTGCGGTCAGGCCCCACAAAAGCCAGAGGGGCGCAGCACAAAGAAGGCCCCAAAACAGCGCCATGCGGGTCTCGAACCCGGTGGCAGGCGTCTTGAGCAAACGCAGAACAAAAGCGACAATCCCCGCCAAGACGTAGAAGACCAAAGGCATGATGAACAGCCAACTCAACAGAGTGGCCCCCATCAGCATCTGCACCTCTTGGCCGGTCTCATAGGCCAGCCGCGACAGTCGCGGCCATTGCGCCACGAAAATCAGCCCACAGGCCAGCATCAGGGTGACAAGGGCACTGCCCTCATTCTCCCCGCCCGCCAGCCTGTGACGGAGCACCGCGCGGGGCGCGCGGTAGCTCTTTGCAATGTCGGTGACGACACCCATCAGGCTCAGCCTGCACGGCGGCGTGTCAGCCAGCCTTCGAGACGGTGCAGGATGTCTTCGGCGATGGCCTCATCCTCGATCTCCTCGATGGCTTCGGCCAGAAACGCCAACGTCAAAAGATCGGTCGCCTCCGCCGTCGGCACACCACGCGAGCGCAGGTAGAACAGCGCCTCATCGTCGATCGCGCCCACGGTGGAGCCATGCGAACAGGCGACGTCATCGGCGTAGATCTCAAGCTCCGGCTTGGCCAAAAACTGGCTGTCGCCATCGAGCAGAAGGCCTTGGCTGATCTGATAGCCGTCGGTCTTTTGCGCGCCCGCTTTCACGAGGATCTTGCCCTGAAACACGCCTTTCGCGCCGTTGCGCAGCACCTTTTTGAACACCTGACGGCTTTCGCAGCGCTCGGCGTCATGGGTGATGAAGACCGTGTCGTCGTGGTGGAAATCGCCATCGCCAAGCGCAGCACCGGCGACATGCGCCATGGAATCGTCGCCTTGGATATCGAGCACCACTTCATTGCGGGTCAGTACGCCATTGGCGGTCATGGTGAAGCTTTTGAACAAAGCCTCCTGCCCGATCGTGGCAAACACATGCGTTACCGCACGACGTTCGTGATCGCGGCCCTGCGCGCGGACGTGGTGGAAGGCGGCTTTGTCGGAAACCTCGACCTCCATCACCTTGTTGAACCGCGCAGCGGCCGGGCCGTTTTCCAGAACCGTCAGATCGGCGCCCTCTTCGACGCGGATCACATGGTGCAGGATCGCATCCGAGGTCTCATTGCGGTGCAGATAGATCAGCGACACCGGTTTCGCGACCTTGCCCGTGGCGCGGATCACCACGCCATCCGTGGCAAAGGCGGTGTTGAGCGTCGCGAAAGGCCGCTCGACCGGGTCTTGCGCCTTTTTCTCCTGCACGCCGTAAGCGTCTTTCACCCAATGGATGTCAGCGCTGAGCGCATCCGACAGGCGCATAATCTCGAGGTTCTCGCCGTCGAGCGCGTCCGAGGCCTCGGCATCGAACACACCATCGACGAAAACGATCTTCAGCCGGTCGATCCCGGAGAACACCGGCGCTTCCTTGGCGTCGAACACCGTGGCGGGTTTCGGCGCGTCGGCATTCAGCGTGTCCGGACGGGTCCAGCGCCAATATTCGTCGCGCCCCTGCGGCAAGCCCATGGCGAGCAAGCGGCTCAAAGCGTCCTGACGCAGCGCCTCGGCCCAAGCCGCCCCCGCAGGCAGGGTCATGCCCTCAACACGGGCGCTGGTGGCGTCCAACTTGCGTTGTTTCAACTCTGCGCGTTTCATCAGGCTTGCTCCACCTCGGCCAGAAGATCGGCATAGCCGTTGTTCTCGACCTCAAGCGCCAGCTCGGGGCCGCCCGACTTGATGATCCGACCGTTGGACATGATGTGCACGACGTCCGGTTTGATGTGGTCCAGAAGGCGCTGGTAGTGGGTGATCACGATGAAAGACCGTTTGCCGTCGCGCAGCGCGTTAACGCCCTCGGACACCAGTTTCATCGCGTCCACGTCGAGGCCGGAGTCGGTCTCATCGAGAATGCAGAGTTTGGGCTCCAGCATCGCCATCTGGAGGATTTCATTGCGCTTTTTCTCACCGCCGGAGAAGCCGACGTTGACCGGACGCTTGAGCATCTCGGCGTCGATCTGAAGCGATTTCGCTTTGGCGCGGATTTCTTTGAGGAAGTCGGTGGCGGACAGTTCTTCCTCACCGCGCGCTTTGCGTTGGGCGTTCACGGCGGTGCGCAGGAAGGTCATGTTGCCAACGCCCGGAATTTCGACCGGGTATTGGAAGGCCAAAAACAGACCGGCGGCGGCGCGCTCTTCCGGCTCCAGCTCAAGGATGTTTTCGCCGTCCAAAAGCACTTCGCCCTCGGTCACCTCATAGCCGTCACGGCCCGAAAGCACATAGGAGGTGGTCGATTTGCCGGAGCCGTTCGGGCCCATGATGGCATGCACTTCGCCCTCGCCGACCTTCAGGTCGACGCCTTTGAGGATTTGCTTGTCCTCTTCTTCAAGTTTGACGTGGAGGTTTTTGATTTCCAACATATTATTGTCCTTTCACGAGGAAGGGCCCGCGCGGGATGAACCCGGCAGGCGCCTGTGTGTTTTTCATGTGCGTGGAGGTTGTGACGCGCGGGCGCGCCTTATCAGAACGGGAACCTGATGCGATCAGACGCCCGAAAAATGCAAAAAGATCAACAGGCCGGAGCCCAGTGCGATCAGTTTCAGAAGGCCGGATTTGAGCCCCATGGCCAAGAGCGTGCGTCTGAGCAAGCGGTCTTGCTGCACGACACCATGGTGTTTGACGCCCGAAACGAGTTTGCCCTTGGGCGTGTCCACATTCTGTAGCCCCGTGTAGACGGTCGCGAATGTATTCGGCGCCCCGGCCTCGATCCGTTTGATCCTGTCGGCGAACTGAGCGTGCTGATGCTGCATCTTCTCCCTGCCCCTCTCTTCTGTCTTCACAAACAGATTGGCCGGGAATTTGGGAAAGATTGCGGCGGACGACGGGCATTCTTGCGCCCGATACGAATGACGCAGCGTCACCCGCGCGCACGATCACGCGCTGGGTCACGCGCTGGGTCAGATGTGATAGCTGTGCCCCCGAAAATAGAGCGTGCCCGGCTCGGTCGTGCCGGTCACATATTGCACCCATTG
This sequence comes from Celeribacter naphthalenivorans, assembly GCF_020524585.1. Lineage (GTDB taxonomy): Bacteria > Pseudomonadota > Alphaproteobacteria > Rhodobacterales > Rhodobacteraceae > Celeribacter > Celeribacter naphthalenivorans. Next base: position 441,777 of record NZ_JAIVLK010000002.1, on the reverse strand, counting down.
CTGGGAAAACAGCTTCGAGAACAGGTCGGGCATTTCGTGCACCACATTGTGCATCGTGACGATCGCCAGCAAAATCCCCGCGAATTGCGTCCCCATGCGTTTGACCGCCGAGAGCGACACCAGTTCGCGCAGGATAAAGGCCACGAAGATCGCGAAGATCACGTCGAGCGCCAGATCGGCGTCCGCCGATCCCATGACCTCTGAACCAGAGATTTGAAACCGCAGCACCCGCGCGATCACCGCCGCCATGCCGCCCATGGCGAAGGCCAGCACATAGGACATGATCTGCGAAAGTTTGAGCCGCGGTTCGCCCGCATAGCTCCGGCCATGCACGCCCTGCGCCTGATGCCGTTCGAGCATTTCGGAGAGACGTTGATTGCGGCCATGGGTGCGGGTTTGCGCCGGTCCCATATTGTCGAGCCCCATCCCTTCGAGGCGCGATTGCGGCGCCTGCGAGACGCGACCAATGCGGCTTAGAAAGTCTTGTCGCTGATCCATCGCGATCCCTTTTCCCTAGCATAAGCCCCACGTTAACCGTGTTTACCAATGAATCGTGGCAGAATTCGGGCAGAGCCAGAGCACAAGAATGATCGGAAGGAAGGAAAAGGCGCGTTCTGGTCATGCTTTCACCTGAAACGCTTTGAGCAGACTGTAGAGCGCCCCCGCAGGCAGCGTCGAGATCGGCGAGAGGTCGAATTGCGCCATCCGGCCGTGAAAACCGGTGGGCGTGGCAAATTCGGTGATCACGCCGTATTTGTCTTCGCGCCCGACAAAATCGTCGACCAGCACCCGCGTGGGGCGCGTGATGGACACCATGGTGGCAAGGAAACAGCCCGCGCGGAACCGCCCGTCGATCAGCACCAGATCGGGCGATTTCAGGTCATCGCGCTGCCAGATGCCAAAGCAATAATCCGGGTAGCGGAACCATTTTCCATTGCCCTTGGGCCAGGACCACTCCCCCGTCTCACCAATCTCGGCATGGATCAGATGCAGCGCGGCCTTGGGCGGATGGGCTGCGAAATGATGCTCCATCGCCCTGTGCCAGGTCTTGTCGCCTTCGACCGAATAGAGCGTCTTTCCGGGCTGCGCCGCACCGTAAGCCGTCGAGCCGCCGGAGCCATACTCAAGGATCACCTCAGCCGCATCATATTGCGCACACACGACCTCCCTGACCTCCTCGGGGAAGGTCAGCTCCGGCCCATCGGGGCCAAAGGTGGGGATATGTGCGCTGTGCAGGGTCATATCTGGGTCATGTCAGCCGGAGAAGGTCACCAGTTTGATCAGCGCGGAAATCACCAGCGCCGCGACAGAGGCGAGAAAGGCGGTGGCGGCCACCGAATTCATGAACAACCCCTCGCGCTTACCGGCCTTTACGCGAACAAGAAGCCCGATGAAAACGCCGATAAAGACACCAAGGCCGATGCCGGCGGAGCCTGCGAGGAACATGGGAAAAAGATCGAAACGCATGAGTTACTCCACTGTCACCGCGGTGCCGGAGGCAGAGACCATAAGCATCTGTCCGATCACCTCGTAATCGAGATCGACACCGACAACCGCATTGGCCCCCATGGCCACCGCACGCTCCTGCATCTCGCGCAGAGCGGTCTCGCGGCCTTCGCCCAGTTTCTGTTCATAGGCGCCGGAACGCCCGCCGATGATGTCGGTGACCTGCGCAAAGAGATCGCGCACGATATTGGCGCCCATGATGGCCTCGCCGGTGACGATGCCATGATAGGCCATGATCTTGCGGCCCTCGATGGAGGGGGTCGTGGTGGTGATCATCGTCAGTCCCCCGTGCTGGTGTTCTCGGCTCTGCTGTCACGCGCTGTGTTGAGACAGGTCACGAGACGCAGCATCAGAAAGCTCCAGATCAGGAACAGCACGGCACAGAGCAGAACCTCCCAGGTTTCCGCCCGCAAACCGCTGAGCCAGCCCCGTTCGACCAGCTCTGCGACGATCTCGTCATGTAGCATCGTCAGCCCGAAAACGCCCACCATCAGCAGGACGAGAACGGACACTTCGCGCCCCTCACCCGCCGCACGTGCTCCATGCCCCGGATAAATCCGGCGCGCCTTGGCCACGTTCTTGGAAACGGATTGGATCATTGGTCTTCTCTCCCGCTGTTATGGGCAGATGTCACTGCACCGGTTACCCCACAGACCCCTCAAGCGAAATCGCAACCAGTTGCTGCGCTTCCATGGCGAATTCCATCGGCAGCGCTTGCAGCACCTCCTTGGCAAAGCCGTTGACGATCAGCGCCACGGCTTCCTCTTCGTCCATGCCACGCTGGCGGCAGTAGAACATTTGTTCATCGTCCACCTTCGATGTGGTGGCCTCATGTTCGACCCGCGAGGAGTTGTTGCGCACTTCGATATAGGGCACGGTATGCGCCCCGCATTTGTCACCGATCAGCAAGCTGTCGCACTGCGTGTAGTTGCGCGAATTCTTCGCCTTCGGGTGCATCGCCACCTGACCGCGATAGGTGTTCTGCGCCACACCCGCCGAGATGCCTTTGGAGACGATCCGCGACTTGGTGTTTTTGCCCAGATGGATCATCTTCGTGCCAGTGTCGGCCTGTTGATGGTTGTTGGTGATGGCGATGGAATAGAATTCGCCCTGGCTGTCGTCGCCGCGCAGGATGCAGGACGGGTATTTCCACGTCACCGACGAGCCGGTTTCGACCTGTGTCCACATCACTTTCGCCCGGTCGCCCCGGCAATCGGCGCGTTTGGTCACAAAGTTGTAGATGCCGCCCTTGCCCTCTTCGTCGCCGGGGAACCAGTTTTGCACCGTGGAATATTTCACCTCGGCGTCTTCCTCGATGACGATCTCAACGACCGCCGCGTGAAGCTGTGCGGTGTCGCGTTGCGGTGCGGTGCAGCCTTCGAGGTAGGACACGTAGCTGCCCTTGTCGGCGATGATCAGCGTGCGCTCGAACTGGCCGGTGTTTTCCGCGTTGATGCGGAAGTACGTCGAAAGCTCCATCGGACAGCGCGTGTTCGGCGGGATATAGACAAAGGACCCGTCGGAGAAGACGGCGGAGTTCAGCGTCGCATAGTAGTTGTCGGACACCGGCACCACGGAGGCGAGGTATTTTTTCACCAGTTCCGGGTGGTCCTTGATGGCTTCCGAGATGGAACAGAAAATGACGCCTGCCTTCTCGAGTTCCTTCTTAAAGGTCGTGCCCACGGACACAGAGTCGAACACCGCGTCTACGGCCACTTTGCGCTCGGAATTGTTGCCGTCCGCCGGCACGTCGCCCGCACCTTCGACACCCGCGAGGATCATTTGCTCCTTGAGAGAAATGCCGAGTTTTTCGTAGGTTGCGAGGAGTTTCGGATCGACCTCATCCAAGGATTTCGGCTTGCTCTCCATCGATTTCGGACGCGCATAGTAATACTGGTCCTGAAAATCGATCTCAGGGTACTCGACCATCGCCCAATCCGGCTCTTCCATCGTGATCCAGCGGCGATAGGCCTCAAGACGCCACTCCAGCATCCATTCCGGCTCTTCGTTCTTGGCGGAAATCAGGCGCACGATGTCCTCGGAGAGGCCCTTCGGCGCGTAGTCCATCTCGATTTCCGTGTCCCAGCCGTATTTATACTTGCCGGCCAGCGCCTGAACGGCGGCGACGGTTTCTTCCTCGACGCCGTCTTTGACCTGATCCTTCAATTGTACGTCATCCGCCATGGGATCACTCCTTACCGTATCTCTGGAGGCTTGCGCCTCATGTGCTATCCGGGGCCTCTGGCCCTCTCGTTTATCTTTACGCCGCGCGTTTGCGCCAGCGACTGTGCGCGGCCAGCCACGCCGTGGCGAACCGCTCCAAATCGTCTTTCGTCACCTCAGGGCCGATCGACACCCGAAGCGCGCTTGCCGCCTCCTCTTCGGTGTATCCCATCGCGGTCAAGACCTTGGACGCCTTGACCTTACCCGACGAACAGGCCGAGCCTGCGGAGACCGCAAACCCCGCCAGATCCATCTGCATCACCTGCGTCTCGCCCTTCCAACCGGGCGTGATCAGGCTCATCGTATTGGGCAGGCGCGCGACGTCTTTCCCCACAAAAACAGGGGCTTCGATCTCACCCGCAATCAGCGTCTCAAGATGATCGCGCTTTTCCGCGACCTCTTCCCAAACGCCGTCCGCCAAAGCTTTCGCCGCCGCCTCCGCCGCCGCGCCAAAGCCTGCGATGCCGATCAGGTTCTCGGTGCCGCTGCGGCGCCCCATCTCCTGACCACCGCCACGGATATTGGCCTCGACATCCAAACCCTGCTTCAACACCAAAGCACCCACGCCCTTCGGGCCCCCGAGCTTATGCGCCGACACCAGCGCCATATCGCAGCCCAGCCAATTAAAGGCCAGCGGCATCTTGCCAAAGCCCTGCGTCGCGTCGCAAACCGCCAGACCTTCGGGCAGGCTTTGAATGATCCCGGTCTCGGAATTCGCCACTTGCAGTGCACTCTCATGCGGCGCGGTCACTGTCACACGGCCATCACGTCCGACCGGCAAATCAGCCACGCACCACGAGGACACCGCCTCATGTTCGACCTCCGCACAGTGTATCCCACGCCCGCTCAAAGCCAAAGCCGCCGCTTCCGTCGCACCCGAGGTAAAAACAATGTCCGCGCCTTGGGCACCGAACGCCTCAGAAACCTGCGCCCGCGCGCGCTCCATCAACGCCTTCGCCGCCCGCCCCTCGCCATGCACCGACGACGGGTTGCCGACCACATCCATGGCCGCCATCATCGCTTCACGCGCCGCCTGACACATAGGCGCCGTGGCGTTCCAGTCGAGATATGTGCGGGTCTTGGTCACGGGTTTCCTTTGCTGGTCAAATACTCAAAAGAGTGATTATTCTTCATCCACAACGGCGAACAGGGTCGGCACCGCCGGACAGGGCCGCAGCTCGTTTTTCACCACATCCGACAGGCGCGTCTGGTGCAGGAAGACATAGACATGCGCCGACAGCCCTTCCCAAAGCCGGTTTGTCATCGACTGCGCCCGAGAGCCAGACACACCACCCGAGGCCCCCGCGCCCGTGTGCATCGCCGACACGGTCTCATCCACGGCGCCCAAAATGTCCGAGACGCGAATCTCGGACGCCGGTCGCGCCAGTTTGTAGCCACCGCCCGGCCCCCGCACGGAGGTCACAAGATCGGCCCGGCGCAGTTTGACGAAAAGCTGTTCGAGGTAAGGCAGAGAAATATCCTGACGCTTGGCAATCTCCGCCAGCGACAACAGGCTCTCATCCTTCTGCAGCGCCAGATCGGCCAGCGCCACCATGGCATAACGCCCTTTCGTGGACAGTTTCATCGGCTTTCCCCTTCAATTTGAGCCCCGCCTTTCGGCCAGATGCCCTCTCTTCGACCGCGTTTTTACCGCGCCATCGGCCCTTAGACCCAGGCTTTCAGCGATTCCTATGCCCGGACCCGCGAAAAGCCGCGCAAAAACATTGACGTGCGCGCGTGAGAGCCTTACCTCCATACCACCCGCGTGCGCCTTGCTCCTGGTCAATTTAGAATGCTTCTAAATAGCCTGAGCAATTCCGTCAACTATAAAGCGCCCGCGCCACAGACACGAGAGCAAAACCGCCATATCGGCTTTGCCGCAAAAGAGCGCCACGGCCTGAAGATGCCCTTCGGGACACACCTTCAAGGCCGCAGCGACATGAGGAGACAGGGACGACTATGCCCGAAGTGATTTTTCCCGGCCCAGAAGGCCGGCTAGAAGGCCGCTACCACCCGCAACCGCAAAAAGACGCCCCCATCGCCATCATTCTTCATCCGCATCCGCAATTTGGCGGCACGATGAACAACCGCGTGGTCTACAACCTGCATTACGCCTTCCACAACATGGGCTTTACCGTTCTGCGGTTCAATTTCCGTGGCGTGGGCCGGTCTCAGGGCGAGTATGACCAAGGTGTGGGCGAACTGTCCGATGCGGCCTCCGCGCTCGATTACCTGCAATCGATGAACCCCAATGCGAAACATTGCTGGGTCGCGGGTTTCTCCTTTGGCGCATGGATCGGCATGCAGCTTTTGATGCGTCGCCCGGAGATCACCGGTTTTATCTCGGTCGCTCCGCCCGCCAACATGTACGACTTCTCCTTCCTGGCGCCCTGCCCGTCATCGGGTCTGATCATCAACGGCACCGCCGACCGTGTGGCGCCGCCGAAGGACACGCAGTCCTTGGTGAACAAGCTCCACGAGCAAAAAGGCATCACCATCACCCATGAGGAAGTCGAGGGCGCGGGCCACTTCTTTGAAGACCCGCATATGGAACAGATGATCGGCTCCGTGGACGAATATGTCCGCCGTCGCCTGACCGAAAACACCCGCTGAGGAGCGCGCTATGGGGATCATGGAGGACATCGCCGACGATCTGGCGAAGGAAACCATTGAGGCGCTCGACATTGTCGGCACCGACGAATTGATCCAGGACGTGGCCCGTGTGATCGGCGCCTCGTCCATCACCACGCAAGAAGCCTTCCTCACCGCCGCGCGCGTTCGCCTCTCTGAGGCCCGCGCGCGTGCGTATTTGCAAAAACGCATCGCTGAGGCCAAGGCTGGCCTCCAAGCCTCCGCGCCCCCGCCGGGCTCAGAGGACGACATCGAATACTAAAGCGTTTTTCGTTTAATCTGAATCAGATTGAGCGAAAAACGTTGCCACACTGTATTAATATTGCTGCGTTTCTCAAAAACTGAGTGCCTCAAGCTTTTTGAGAAACGCTTTAGGACCCCATGCCCAAAGACAGCGCCTCCCCCCGCCTCGACGCTCAATACGCTTTCCTGATGGAGGCCGACCGGCTCAAGACGGTGGAGCGCGCCAATCAGGTCATGGACCGCTCCCGGTTCGAAAACTCCGCTGAACATAGCTGGCACGCCTGCCTCTTGGCCTTTCTCATGGCGCCGCTGGCCTCGGATCAGGTCGATCTCAGCCGCGTGATCCAGATGCTCATGCTACATGACATCGTCGAGGTCGACGCGGGCGATCACCCGATCCACATCCTCTACGACACCGACGACATTGCCGCGCGCGAGGCCGCCGCCGCCGACCGCATCTATGGCCTTTTGCCCGAAGACCTCGGCACCGCCTTCCGCGCCATCTGGACCGAATTCGAAGCGATGGAAACGGAGACCGCGCGGTTTGCCAAATCCATCGACTACCTCGCGCCTGCGCTGCAAAGCATTGGTGCCAAAGTGCAATTGGACGAAGAGCGCGAGATCGTTGCGGGCAACCTGCGCCGGGGCCGTGCGGTGAAAACCAAAGACATCCTGCCGGAGCTTTTCGCCTTTACGAAAGCCGTCTTCGAAGGCGCGGACACCGATCCCACCCTCGCCAAACGCTTTGCGTTCTGGTGCGAGGCGGATCGTCTGAAAACCGTCTACCGCGCCACGCCGATTGCCGATGGCTCGCGCAAGGAAAACACCGGTGAGCACAGCTGGCACATCATGCTCTACGCGCTCACGCTCGCGGATCATGCGGGCGATGGCGTGGACGTCGATCTGGCGATCAAAATGCTCCTCCTGCATGACATTGTCGAGGTTGACGCCGGCGACACACCGATCCACGGCGCCGTGACGCCCGAGGCCTTGAAAGCTCAGGAAGAGGCGGAACTCATCGCCGCCGACCGGCTCTTTGGCCTTTTGCCCACCGATCAGGCCATGGAATTCCGCGCCATCTGGGACGAGTTCGAGGCCGCAGACACACCGACCGCGATCTATGCAAAATCCATCGACCGCTGCCAGCCGGTGCTGCACAACCTCGCCGATGACGGTGGCTCTTGGCGGACCTATGACGTGAAACTGCACCAGCTCGACAGCCGCGTCGGCGTCAAAATCGCCCGTGGCTGCCCCAAACTCTGGCCCTATATCCGCGCCAAATGCGAACCTTGGTTCGTCGCGCGGAACGCCCTCTAGGGTCTGGCGGCTTCCATCCGGTGCTTGACCAGATCGAGGATCACCAGATGGAAATCCTCGATAAAGAAATGATGCCAGAACCGCGCGTAGGCCCCGAACCCTGAGCGATCAAGGCTGCGCGTGGTTAGGGTCAGCCGGGTCTTGTCGCCCATCGGCTCGATCTCATAGCCGCCACTCAAAATATCGAGATAGGCGCCGCCGACCTGCAGATGCGGGTCTTCGACACCCTCGGCCCAGCCCTCGGGGAACTCGAAGCGCCATTCGATCACACGCCCCGGCTCGATGCGGGTGATATGTTCGAGAAACCGCACCTCATCGCCCCATGAGGACTGCCTCACCACGCCCTCAGTGCCTTCGACCCAAAGCGCCTCTGTCGGTTTCGGCACGCCCAAAAGATGCGAGGCACGGGTGTCTATCTCTTCGGGACGGATGTCGCGGATTTCTTTGACGAATTCGAACACCGCGGCGGCAGGTGCGTCGATCACGACCGTGTTGGAGATTGCGTAAATCCGCGGCGCATTGGGAAGCTGATCCAACGCCACAAAGGCCAGAAGAGGCAAAAGATAGACGCCCGTCGTGGTCTTGCGATCCACCTTGGCGCGTCGCACGGTCAGGGCGATCACGCCGCCCAAAAGTGCTGCCCCAATCATCGGCACGCCCGCCATGGCGATACAGATCAGCCCCTCGAACCCCGAGGCCTGTGAGCCCGCAAGGCTGAGCACCATGACCAGCACGATCCAGAAGATCAGGCCGATCAATCCCCGAAACGCTCCTCTAGGGCGAAAAACCGTAAAAACGCCCCCCGCCACAAAGGGAAAGCCGATGACAAAGCTCAGAGAAACCAGATCGCGATCGCTCCAGAGCGTCAAAAAATAGATCACGAACATTCCCGCGACCAAACAGATCAGCGGCAACATCACCTTTAGCCAACGCGCCACGAGACTCACCTTTTACCCGGCCGATTTTACCGAACGGAGACACCACCTCAGGGCGATGTCTCCTTTGCTGTTCAAATACTCAAAACCCGTAGATGCCCGCGAATTTCTCTTCGAGATAGTCCAAAAGCGGCGCTTCGGTGGGTTCAAAGCCACAGGCATGCACGATGGTATCGCGCGGCTCGCGCAGGCCGCCGAACTGTTGCAGGTTCTCCGCCAGCCAGCGGGTCGCCTTGGATGTGTCGCCCTTGGCCATCTGTGCATCGAGATCGGACATCTCGGCCCGGAGCGCCTTGTGCAGACAGCCCGCGTAGACATTGCCCAAAGAATAGGTCGGGAAATAGCCGAACAGTCCAACGGGCCAGTGCACATCCTGCAAACAGCCGTTCGAAACCTTGTCGACCTTGACCCCGAAATCCGCCTCGAACCGCGTGTCCCAGGCCTCCGGCAGATCGTCGATCTCCAGCGCGCCGCCGATGATCTGACGCTCCAGATCAAAGCGCAGCAGCACGTGCAGATTGTACTGCACCTCATCGCTTTCCGTGCGGATATAGCCCGGCGTGACGCGGTTGACGGCAGCGTAAAACGCTTCCGCACTGTCCACACCGATCTCACCGAAGGTGTCGCGCATCTGACCGTAAAGATATTCGGTGAAGGCGCGCGAACGGCCCAGTTGGTTTTCAAAAATCCGCGACTGGCTTTCATGCACGCCCATCGATACGCCCTCGCCCAGAGGGGTCAGCAAATAGTCGCGGGAGATGTTTTGCTCATAGCACGCATGCCCGGTCTCATGGATCGTCGAATAGATCGAGTTGAGCGGGTCTTCCGGGTTGGTGCGCGTGGTGATGCGCACATCAAGGCCAGACCCCGAGGAGAACGGATGCACCGCCTTGTCGACCCGGCCATGGGCGAAGTCATAGCCGAAAGCGGCGGCCAAACCCTCGGTGAGCGCCATTTGTTTGGTCTCATCGAAGGTGCCGGAGAGGCCTTTGGGCTGATCCGCCCCCATAATTTTATCACGCAGCGCCACAAGACGCGGGCGCAGCGCGCCGAACATCGCGTCCAGCTCCGCGCCCGTCGAGCCGGGTTCGTAATCCTGATGCAGCGCGTCCCAGAGGTCGAAATCCGTGCCCTCTTGCAAAGCTGCCGCCTCTTCGCGGCGCAGGCGGACGACCTCTTTGAAGGTCGGCGCGAAATGGGCGAAATCATCGCGCGCACGGGCCTCGGCCCATGTGCCCTGCGCGACCGAGGTCACCCGCGCGATCTCGGCGGCCAATTTGGCGGGCACCTTGGTGTTGCGCTCATAGGACCGGCGGATGTGACGCAGTTTCGCAAGCCCCACCTCGCCCAAGACAGAGGCGTCGATTGCCTCCAGCCAAGCGCCGATTTTCGGATCGGTGCGCCGGGCGTGGAGCACGCCTTCGAGAGCGGCCATTTCCTCGCCGCGTTGCTCGGCGGCCCCGCGCGGCATCATGGTTTCCTGATCCCAGCTCAGCCGCCCCATGATCGCGCCAAGCGCCTCGGTCTCACGGGTGTAGCTCATCAACTCATCATAGGCAGACATTCAAAGGCCCTCCCGGACCGATTGGGGTTTCGGAAACTGGCTCAGAAAGCGCGCGCGGGAGATCGCCACAAACAGCGCCACGGCGCCCACCTGGTGCGCAAGGCCCAAAGCCAAAGGTGCGCCATGCAGCACGGTGACAATGCCCAGAACGACTTGCAGGAACAGCAGCGCGCCCATCATGTTAAAAGCAGCCACGGTGGTTTTATTCGCGGATTTGCGGCCCTTGAGCCAAGTCACGACGCCGAAGGCAAACAACAGGTAGCCCGCAACGCGGTGAATGAATTGCACGGTTGCCGGGTTTTCAAAGAAATTGCGCCACAGAGGTTCGATGTAGAACGGATCGGGCGGCAAGACCTGCCCGCCCATCAGCGGCCAATCGGTATAGCCGCGGCCAGCGTCGATGCCCGCGACCAAAGCGCCCAAGAGGATTTGCAGGAAGGCGAAATGCAGCATGCCGGTGGACATGCCGAAAAGTTTTGCATCCTTGGCGCGGCGCGCCTGCATCAATTCGGCCTCAGTTCGGCCCAGAAGGAAAACATACCACGCGATGAAGCCCAGAATAATAAAGGCCAACCCCAGATGGATCGCCAAACGGTAAGAGGCCACATCGAGCATCTCGCCCGTCAGCCCAGAGGACACCATCCACCAACCGATCGCGCCCTGAAGCCCGCCCAAAGCGCCGATGAAAATCAGCCGTTTGTGCCAGCCGGTCGGGACTTTTTTGGCGACCGCAAAGCCGACAAACCCGAGCGCCCAGACGAGGCCAATGACTCGGCCCAACTGACGATGGCCCCATTCCCACCAGTAGATCGATTTGAATTCCGACAGGCTCATGCCTTCGTTTTGCAGCGTATATTCCGGAATTTGTTGATATTTCTCGAACTCCGACTGCCACGTCGCCTCATCCATCGGCGGCACAGCACCGGTGACGGGTTTCCACTCGGTGATCGACAACCCACTGTCCGTGAGCCGCGTCAGACCGCCCACGGCGATCATCATCATCACCAGTGCGAAAATCACCATAAGCCAGGCCCGGATGCCCTTGCGCGCGCCCCGGTTGCCCTTTTCGATCAGCCCGCCTTTGGGTTTGGACTCCGTTGCGGTTTTGGGCTTTTGATCTGTGCCCACCTCTTCGAAAATGCTGCGTTTTTGTGCCATTTGGGCCTCTTGGGGTCTCGTCTCGTTGCGTGCGCAGACCCTAGGTTCGTCCACCGCGAAGGGCAAGCGTTTCGGGATGAATTTCACAAGGAGAGACTTGGCAAACGTGCGGCAAGTTACCGCCGAGAGAGAAATTTTTGGGGAACCCTGCCCGGCGCCTTAAGCGTTTCTCCTTCGTACAGACGAAAGGAGACGTCTCATGACTGCTCAACGCAACATTCTCGCCGCCACCCTGATGGGCGCCGCGCTCATCACCGCTCCGATGCTCGCCCCCACCGCCGCCACAGCACAAACGCAAGCCGTGGCGCATGCGAATTACAGGGCGGATTACAAGGTCAAACCCGGCGTGACGCTCAACGCGCGCTCTGGTCCCGGCACCGGCTATCGCGCCGTGACCGCCTATGCACCCGGCACGCCGCTCACCGCTCTGGGCCACAGCGGCGGTTGGGTGAAGGTGTCCGCCCATGGCGCCGCGCCGCTTTGGGTTTCGGGCAGCTATCTGGTCCCGGTGCAACAGACCGCACCAGACGGGCTTTTGGTGGTGCCGCAGGCGAAACCCGACCCGAGCAAACCCGCCTTTGAGGGGCAATACCCGCTCGTGGTGCGCCCGCAGTCGTAATCCACGACTTAAAAACGCACCAGACTTGAAACGCAAAAGAGCGCGAGGGCATCCCTCGCGCTCTTGTCCGCATGTCCAAAGTGACCAGATTAGCTACGATCTTTCCAACGCTTCATCTGACGCATCACCCCGTGCAGCATCTGCACATCGGCCCGCGTCAAAGGCATGCGCGACCAGAGATTGCGAAGGTTGAGCTTCATGTTCTCGGCCTTATGCTCCGGGAAAAAGAACCCGGCCTCTTCCATCACCTCTTCGTAGTGATCGCCGAGTTTCTCGACCTCAACGTGACCGGCCCACTCCGTTTTCGCCATCTCCATAACCTCGGGCGGAACGTCCGTGGTCTGACGCCCCCATTCGTAGGACATGAGCAGAACCGCCTGCGCCAGATTGAGCGAGGCGAACGCGGGGTTCACCGGCACGGTCACGATGGCATTGGCCTCGACCACATCCTCATTCTCCAACCCCGCACGTTCCGGGCCAAACATCACGCCAACCTTCTTGCCCTCCGCGACCAAGGCACGCGCGTGCTCCATCGCGCGTTCCGGCGTCATGATCGGTTTGGTGATGCCGCGCATCCGGGCGGTCGTGGCAAAGACGTAATCGCAATCGGCCACCGCCTCGCGCACCGTACCGAACAATCCTGCCTCATCCAGCAACCGCCCCGCACCCGAGGCCATTGCCACCGCTTTCTGGTTCGGCCAGCCATCACGCGGCGCCACAACCCGCATCCGGTCCAACCCGAAATTCCACATCGCACGGGCCGCGCCCCCGATGTTCTCGCCCATCTGCGGGCGCACAAGGATCATGGCGGGGGTGATGAGGTCAGGGGTTTCGGACATGGCGGCGTTTCCTTTCGGCTTTGCCTGCCGATTAGCGGCATTTCCCCCTGTGAGCAAGGCTTCCCCCGGCGCGTCGCTTGCGCTATAGCGGGCAAAACTCCACCTGAGGTGCCCAAATGTCCGAGCCGCAATCCGAACTGCCGCAGATCTACCTGCTGACGCCGACAGCTTTTGAGCCGGAAGACTTCGCGCCGAAACTGGCCGCGGTTCTGGATGCGCATGAGGTGGCCTGCGTGCGCCTCGTGTTGGCCTCGAAGGACGAATATGTGCTGGGCAAGGCCGCCGACGCCTGCCGCGAAGTGTGCCACGCCCGCGACGTGGCCATCGTGATCGAAAGCCATGTGGCGCTCGCCGAACGTCACGGCCTCGACGGCGTGCACCTCACCGATGGCGCGCGCTCGATCCGCAAAGTGCGCAAAACCCTGGGCGATGACGCCATCGTCGGCTCGTTTTGTGGCGCCTCGCGTCATGACGGCATGACGGCGGGCGAAGCGGGCGCGGATTACGTGGCCTTTGGCCCCGTGGGCGACACCGATCTGGGCGACGGCACCAAAGCGCCGCGCGATCTCTTTGAGTGGTGGTCGCAGATGATCGAAGTGCCCGTGGTGGCCGAGGGCGCGCTCTCTGTGGACATCGTCAAAGAGCTGACCCCCGTGACCGATTTCTTCGCCGTGGGTGAGGAGATTTGGGGGGCGCAAGATCCGGTGGTTGCACTTGGAGAGTTGATCGCGGCGATGGGGTGAGCCCGATCAGTTATATTTATCGAACAGTTTCGGGTTGCGCGCGCAAGGATAGCGCGCGGCGTAATCCGATTGCGCAAACGTCACACCCAAACCACACATCATTCGCATGTGCTGTGTGGCAAGGTTGTCATACCCCAAAACTTCGCCGTCATACATGTCGATAGCCGCCGCGACATTGTCGAGATAGGCGTATCCATTTTCACCGCGCCGGTTCAAAACCGCGACGAAACGGGTCAATTCCTGAAACCCGTCGCCTTTCCCGCGCTCGTAATAGCCTCGGGCCATATTCCGCATAAACTGGAAAGGCTCGCCAATCTTTTCACTGTCATGAACGATGGCAGTGGCCAGCCCTGCCTGTTGGCCCGCATCATCATCTGTGCCGCCGAAAAACCTCGAAAGTTCATCGAGACTTGTCGAGTCGCAGTTCAAGGTTTCAAACATCTCAAGCGCCGCGCTCCGCCCTCTCGGATCGACAGGGGCGCATTTCTCGAGGCGGGCAAAAAAATCCAGATCGCTGTTGAACCAAGCGCTTGAGACACACCAGTTCCTGTCGAAGGTCGCGGGATCATTGTCCTCGATACAAGCCACCCGATCCATTCGGAACAGGTTGTCTTCAGACATTTCGGAGCGATCGTTGCGATATTTTTCGCAAAACTCGCAACTGTCCGCGTCTGCCGTGTCAACCTGCACGAGCGCGAGGGCCAGAAAAACAAGTCCGCTCGCAATACCGCGACGCCGCATCCCCATGTTCTTCTCCCTTCCCCTGCCCGTATTGGTCCTAAACGTGTTTATAGGTCTCAGGTATCTCCGGCAATCCCGACCGCACCGCCGCCTCACAGCGCAGGGCCATCTCCTTGCGGTCCTTCACGTCTTTCACCGCAATAGGATCGTGAAACGTCACCTCGACGCGGCCCTGCGGGTTGGCTTTCAGCACGTGTACCAGAGACGGCCCGAACTCCATCTCGCCCCACCAGCCGTAGAACCGCACGTCTTGCCCCTCCGGCGCGATGTAGCGCGCGGTGACGGGTTGAATCCAGACCTCTTCACGCAGCTCTGGCGTAAAGAAGGCGGCAAAAAGCGTTGGTTTGAAAGGCAAAACCCGAAGACTGTCGCTGGACGTGCCTTCCGGGAAAAACAAAAGTTTATGCCCGAGATGCAGCCGCTCTTCGAACACGCGCTTCTGCTCAGCGGCCTCTTTGCGGTCGCGGTTGATGAACACAGTGCCGGTCGCCTTGGCCATGGTGCCGATGCCGGGCCAATTCGCGACCTCGGCCTTGGAGACAAAGAAAATCCGCTGCACGGCATTGAGCACGAAAATATCGAGCCAAGTCGAATGGTTCGCCACGACAGCCCCGTGGTGGCGCATCGGCTGGCCTTTGACGCTGAGTTTGACCCCCATAAGCCGCAGCGCGTTGCGCGACACGAAACGCGGATAAAACGACGACCACGGACGCCGCAACCCGTAGAACAGCCGCTCCACCGCGCGCGTCGCAAACATCAGCACCATGCAGATCACGATGAGCAGGATCACCGGCAGACCCCGGCGGATCATCCGCCATGTGCCGCCTTTGACGGCTGCGGGTTCGGAGGGCGGAATGCGGCTTTCCCAGAGAGGTCCATTCGGCGCACGGCTCATGATCCGGCTCCTGTGAGGCCCTTGGTATACATCGCGCGCTGGCGTTCGGAGATTTGGTCGACGTCGAGGATCAACAACACATCCACCGTGTTGAACGCCCGATCCACGAACGCCCCCTCGCCCACCGTGCCGCCAAGCCGCAGATAGGCCTTGATCAGCGGCGGGATCGCCAGCATCGCGCGTTTGCGGTCGATCTGATCCTCAGGCACCAAATCCATGCTCTGGAAATGCGCCTCTTGGGCGCGGGCCCGCAGGACCTCTGGCGCCAGATGTCGGGAATGCAGCAAAGACAAAGCCTCGGCATGTTGCGCCACATCCGCGCCGAAAAACGAGGCCGTGCCGAAGAGCACGTCATAGCCCTCTTCGATCACATATTTCGCCAGCCCCGCCCACATCTGAAACAGCGCCACGCCACCGCGATACTCGCGCGCCACGCAGGACCGCCCCAGCTCCAAAAGCCGCTTGCCAGAAGTTTTCAAAGCCGTCAGATCGTATTCGCCCTCGGAATAGAAATGCCCCAAGTCTGCGGCCTTTTCCCCGGTCAAAAGCCGGTAAACGCCGACGCACTGCTCCAGAGGGTCGTCAGAGCGCGTCGGGTCCATCAACATGAGATGCTGGTAATCCGGGTCAAAGCGGTCGGCCTCCAACATGGCCACATGATCCACCATTTCGCCGTCGGAGCCCAGTTCCTCAACGAACACCCGATAGCGCAAACGCTGCGCCGCGCGCAGATCGGCCTCGGTCTCGGCGAATTTCAACTGGAACGGCTGCGCCTCTGCGCTCATGTCGATCTCTTTTGCTTGGCCCTGATTTGTTTGGCCCTGACGGGTGACAGGTGGGCGGGTTTTAAGATTTTGTTGATTTCAATGCAACAGACTGGCGGGGTTCCATGCGGCGCGAATACCGCTTAGGTTGAAAATTCGACCAATTCGCGCCACCATAGGGCGCAAACGCCACGCGACACGGCCTCGACCGGGCCTCAGTCGAAAACGGGGAGGAGCGCAAGCCGCCGACTGTCGATCACAACCTTGCCCTGATGCTGAAACATCACCGTCAACTTGCCATTGATGTTCGATTGCACCTGACCCAGCCCCCAATCGGGCTCCTGCGGGTGGCGCACCATCTGGCCCGGCTCCAGCATGGCATTGAGATCGTCCAGAGTGCGATTTTGCATCGGTTTCTTCCTCGAAATACCGGCCTGACCCGGCCAAAAACGGAGACTTGAATGACCCACGACATGCCCACAGATGCGCCAAAAGACACGAAACGTGACATGACCCGCGACATCGCCGCCCTGATCGGTTCCCGTATCTGTCACGACCTGATCAGCCCGGTGGGCGCGATCTCGAACGGTGTCGAATTGATGGCCATGTCGGGCGCGGGAACCGGCCCTGAGCTTAGCCTTATCTCCGAAAGCGTCGACAATGCCAATGCCCGGGTGAAATTCTTTCGCATCGCGTTCGGCATGGCCTCGGCCGGTCAGATGACCTCGCGCGCCGAAATCTCCGGCATCCTGAACGCGATCTCCACCCCGCGTCTGACCTATGTCTGGGACCCCGCAGAGGATCTGCCGCGCGAAGAGGTCAAACTGGCCTGCCTCATGCTCATGTGCCTGGAAACCGCCCTGCCCCGTGGCGGTGAAATCAAGGTGACCTATTCCAACAGCCAATGGAAAATTCGCGCCTCTTCCGAACGCCTTGAACCGGCGCCCGATCTCTGGGCCCGGCTCGGCAGTGTGACAGGCACCGAGGGGCTGAAACCCTCTCAGGTGCAGTTCATCCTCGCCCCTTTGCAAGCCGCCGCCCTCGGGCGTCGGATCACACAGGGCTCTGGTGATGGCGTGATCTCTCTGATGGCATAAAGCGTTTCTCAAAAAACTTGAGGCACTCAATTTTTGAGAAACGCAGCAATATCAATCCAGTGTGGCAACGTTTTTCGCTCAATCTGATCCAGATTAAACAAAAACGCTTTAAGAAAAGGCGCGCCGGTTTGGCGCGCCCTATTTGTCTTCATTGCAGCTCAAATACTCAGATCAGGCCCGAACGGCCCCGTCCGAGGTCACGAGATATTTAAAGCTCGTCAGCTGTTCCGCGCCCACCGGCCCGCGCGCGTGCATCTTGCCTGTCGCGATGCCGATCTCTGCGCCCATGCCGAACTCGCCGCCATCGGCGAATTGCGTCGAGCTATTGTGCATCAGGATCGCGCTGTCGATGCGGGAGAAAAACGCTTCCACATTTTCCGGAGTCTCAGACAAAATGCATTCGGTATGCGACGAGGAATAGCGCTGGATATGCGCGATGGCCTCATCCACATCCGCCACGACTTTCGCCGCGATGATGCTATCAAGGTACTCGCGCCCCCAATCCTCCTCCGTGGCGGGCATCACCTGATCGACCAGCGTTTGCACCCTTGCATCGCCGTGCACATCGACGCCCTTCTCAACCAGAGCCGCCACCAGATCACGGCCCAGCGTGTCGGCAATGTCCTGATGGATCAGCAAACATTCCGCAGCCCCGCAAATCCCCGTGCGCCGGGTTTTCGCGTTCAATACGACCTTCATCGCCTTTTCCGGATCGGCGGAGGCATCGACAAACACATGCACGATGCCCTCGAGATGGGCAAAGACCGGCACGCGGGCTTCGCGCTGCACGAGGCCCACGAGGCCCTTGCCACCGCGCGGCACGATGACGTCGATATAATCGGTCATGGTCAGCATTTCGCTCACCGCCGCCCGGTCGCGGGTCGGCACGCGTTGGATGGCGTCTTCGGGCAGACCGGCGGCTTTCAACCCTTCGGCCAGACAGGCATGGATCGCGCCGGAGCTATGGAAACTCTCGGAGCCGCCGCGCAGGATCACGGCATTCCCGGCCTTGAGGCACAAAGCCCCCGCGTCCGCCGTCACATTCGGGCGGCTCTCATAGATCACGCCGATCACCCCCAAAGGCGTGCGCACGCGTTTGATGTGCAGCCCCGTCGGTTGATCCCACTCGGCGATCACATCGCCCACCGGGTCCTTTTGGGCCGCGATGGCCTTGAGCCCGTCAATCATGCCCTGAATGCGCGGCTCATCGAGTTTGAGCCGGTCCATCATGGCATCCGTCAGGCCTTTGTCGCGGCCAAATTCGAGGTCTTTCTCGTTGGCGGCGATGATCTCCGCACGGTTGGCCCAAAGCGCGTCGGCAGCAGCCAAAAGCGCCTGTTCCTTGGCCTCGGAGGAGGCCGTCGCCAATACCTGCGCCGCGGCTTTCGCGCGACGGCCCAGGTCTTTCATCATGTCTTTCACGTCACTATCGGTCATGTCACCAAATCGTCTCTATGGATCAAGGCGGCCCGGCCGGGATAGCCGAGGATCGCCTGTATGTCTTCGGAATGCGCGCCTTTGATGGCTTCGGCTTCGTCAGAAGTGTAGCGCGACAGCCCGAGCCCGATGCGCGCCCCGTCAGGCCCGAGCACCACGACTGGTTCGCCGCGGCCAAAATGGCCCACAACCTCCTCGACGCCGACGGGCAACAGGGATTTTCCTTTCGCGAGTGCCGCCACGGCGCCCGCATCGATCTGCACTTCGCCCTTGGGCTTCATCGCGCCGATCCAGCGTTTGCGGGCATGTGCCGGGTCCTCTTTGGCCAGGAACCAGGTCACTCGCGCGCCCTCTTCGAGCGCCTTCAAAGGCCGCATGTGCGAGCCTTCGGCAATCGCCATGGAGCAGCCGCCGGAGATCGCGGTTTTGGCCGCCATCACCTTGGTCTTCATGCCGCCTTTCGACACACCAGACACGGGATCGCCCGCCATGGCCTCGATCTCGGGCGTGATTTCCTCGACCACCGGGATGTGTTTGGCATCCGGGTCGACCGAGGGGTTCGCCGTGTAAAGTCCGTCCACATCGGAGAGCAACACCAGACGATCCGCGCCCACCGTGACCGCGATATTCGCAGCCAGACGGTCGTTGTCGCCGTAGCGGATTTCATCGGTCGCCACCGTGTCATTCTCGTTGACGATGGGCACAACGCCCAGCGACAAAAGCGCATCCAACGTGGCGCGCGAGTTGAGGTAGCGACGGCGATCCGCGCTGTCTTCCAGCGTCAAAAGCACCTGAGAGGTGGTGATGCCACGGGGCTCCAGCACCTCCTGATAGGCACGCGCGAGGCGGATTTGACCGACGGAGGCGCAGGCCTGCGAGTGCTCCAGCGGCAATTCGCCGGACGGCAGACCCAAAATGCCCCGCCCCAAAGCGATGGAGCCGGAGGAGACCAAAATCACCTGCGCGCCGCGCGCCGTGAGCATAGCGACATCTTCCGCCAGCCCATCGAGCCACTGGGCGCGCAGCTCACCGCGCTCGACCAATAGCGCCGAGCCGATCTTGATCACGATACGTTTCGCGCCCGCAAGCGCTGCGGGCATGGAGGCCGTCAGGGTTGCCAAGGCGTGTCTTCCTCGTCATCCCCTTCTTCGGCCTGTTTGATCCGAAGGCGGTCCATGGAAATCTCGGCTTTGAGCGCACGCAGCACCGTGTCGACGCCCTCACGCGACACGCCCGACATGGTGTAAACCCGCCCGCCGGAGGCCGCTTGCAGGGCGCTCAGTTTCTCTTCGACTTCTTCTTCGAGAAGGCTGTCGATCTTGTTGAGCACCGTGATCCGGGGCTTGTCGCCCAGAATATGCGAGTAATTGTTGATCTCTGTGATGATGGTCTCGTAATCCGCCACCACATCCTCCGACGTGCCGTCGATCAGGTGCAAGAGCACCGCACAGCGTTCGACGTGACCGAGGAACAGATCGCCCAGACCACGGCCCTCGGACGCGCCTTCGATCAGACCGGGAATATCGGCCACAACGAATTCCGCATTGTCGATGCCGACCACGCCCAAATTCGGGTGCAGCGTGGTGAACGGGTAATCCGCGATCTTCGGTCGCGCGTTCGAAGTCACCGACAGGAATGTCGATTTGCCCGCATTGGGCAGGCCCAAAAGCCCCGCGTCCGCGATCAGTTTGAGGCGCAGCCAAATGGTGCGGTCGATGCCGGGTTGGCCGGGGTTCGCCTTGCCCGGCGCCTGGTTGGTCGAGGTTTTGAACCGCAGGTTGCCCCAGCCGCCATTGCCGCCCTTGGCCAAAACGAAGGTCTCGCCCACCTCGGTGAGATCGGCGATTACGGTTTCTTCGTCCTCGTCCAGCACCTCAGTCCCCGCCGGCACGCGCAGGATGATGTCCTTGCCGTCCTTGCCGGTGCGGTTGTTGCCCATGCCGCCCTGGCCGTTTTGGGCAAAGAAATGCTGTTGGTAGCGAAAATCGATCAGCGTGTTGAGCCCCTCGACCGCCTCGATGATCACCGAGCCGCCCTTGCCGCCATCGCCGCCATTCGGGCCGCCGAATTCGATAAATTTCTCGCGCCGGAAGGACACGCAGCCGTTGCCACCGGAGCCGGAGCGGATGTAGACCTTGGCGAGATCGAGGAATTTCATTGTCTTATCCTTTGCTGCCCCTGCGACCGGATGTCGATGGGGGCTTTCGGGCAGATGTATCTTGCCCGCACGTTAAACTCAATTGCCGTTTCGCGCCTCAAAGGCGTCTCGGGTCAGGATCATGTCGATCCGGTCGACCTCTTGGCCCCTCGCGAGACTAAAACTGCGCGAATGCCCGGTCTCGACAAAGCCCATTTTGCGCAACACATTTGGGGAGCGGATATTTTCCGCGAAATATCCGGCTTTGATCCCGTCATGACCTTCGGCGAAATAGGCCGCAAGCACGGCCCGCGCCGCCTCCGTCATCAGCCCCTGCCCCCAATAGGCGCGCCCGAGCCAATAGCCGAATTCGCCTTCGCAGCCGATGGTGCCTATGAGACGCCCCTCAAATTCAAGGCCGAAGACAAAGGCTGTCGCGGCCACCCTGCGGGTGAACCAGTTCGCATCGTGAACAGAATACGGAAAAGGCACACGGGTCAGCCATTTGCTCACTTCGAAATCGTTCAACGCGCGCACGACATCGCCTGCGTCCTCAGCTCGAAGGGCGCGGAGAGTCAGGCGGTCTGTGGTGAGAATGGGCTGGGTCATCGGGGTCTTCCAATATGGCGACCCCGATCTCCGAGGTCTTTAAAGTTTGCGCAGGTAGGTCCAGGTTGGGACCTGCGCGCCGCGGGCAACGGAATAGGTCTCGGCATCGCCGATATAGTCGAACCCTGCGGCGGTCACGACACGGGCCGAGGCCTGATTGTCCTGAAAAATCTCCGCAAAAAGCGTCTTGGCGCCCATTGGGTTGGCCTCGACCAGTGCCTTCAACGCGGTGCGGGCCAAACCAGTGCCCCAGAAACTCGGCGCCACCCAAAAGGCCACTTCGCATTGATCGCGGTCAAGCGGCTTGAGGGAGATCACGCCCAGAACTTCGGACAGACCATGCGCAGAACCGTCGAGAATCCAGACTTTTTCACGGGTCTCAGGTTTCAGCGCGCGGGCCACAAAGGCCTCCGTCGCGCCCGGCGGCATCGGATGCGGCAGGGAACGCGAATTGCGCGCCACGCGGGCATCGCTGGCGTACATGTTCAACAGACCGGCGTCCGAGAGACGCGGTGGGCGCATGACAAAGCGATCGGTTTCGATCACCGGCTGCGTGACGACGCCCTCCACACTGCCCAAAACAGCCTGTGCGGCTCTGTCTTTCACGGTCTCCATTTTCATCCCTCTTCCTCCAAAAGAGTTTCCGCGCCCTCTTCCTCCCTGAAGAGAGGTTGCCCTGCCCGTCGGTCCCGAGACGTCGGATATGAAGACACAGCCTAGCGTCCCAATACGACAGTTCCGTTAACTTCGGCTGAACAAACCCATGCGCGAAAGCTGATTTGGCCTGAAATTTCAAAATTTTTCAAGGCCTTCTGAATCTTACTTAAGTCAGAAAACGCAAAAGAAAAGGGACCGGCTCTCGCCGATCCCCTGATTGTGATGTCCGATGTCTGGACGGTGGGTCGGCTTACTCAGCGGCCTCCGCCACCGGAAGCACGTCCACGAAGGTGCGTTTTTTGAGACCTTTGCGGAAGGTCACAACGCCATCGGTGGTTGCGAAGATCGTGTGATCTTTGCCAAGGCCAACGCCCTCACCCGGCCAGAACTTCGTGCCGCGCTGACGGACGATGATGTTGCCGGAAATGGCGGACTGGCCACCGTAGAGTTTGACGCCGAGGCGACGACCTGCGGAGTCGCGACCGTTACGGGATGAGCCGCCTGCTTTTTTATGTGCCATGGTGTTCTCTCCTTAACGTAACTTACTGAGCCAGATCTTTGGCTTGTGCGACCCACTCGGCCTTCACTTTGACGGCGTCGAAGGTGTCGACGTCAACAGCGGCGAGCTGAGCGTAGGTGGTGATACCTGCTTCAGCCAATTTCTTGGCAGCAGCCGGACCCACACCGGTGATGGCGGTCAGATCGTCTGCACCAGCAGCGACCGGAGCCTCAGCTTTGGCAGCAGCTTTCTTCGGAGCAGCGGCAGCAGCCGGAGCAGCGGAAACGGAACCCGCGCCGATGGCAGCTTTGACACCGGATTTGTCCGCACCGGATTCGAGAATGTCGGTGATGCGGAGCAGCGTGAGCTGCTGACGGTGACCTTTTTTGCGCTGCGAAGAGTGCTTACGACGACGCTTCACATAGTGGATGAGTTTCTCACCCTTGATCTGGTCGATGACTTCGGCTTGCACGCCGGCGCCTTCCACGAGGGGGGCACCGATGGTGGAGCCAACCATCAGAATCTCGTTGAACTGGATTTTTTCACCAGCATCAGCGGCAAGTTTTTCCACGCGAAGAACGTCGCCGCTCTGCACTTTGTATTGCTTACCGCCAGTTTTCAAAACCGCAAACATGCAGTCTTCCTTTCGATATACCCGCGTTCTGTGGCCCCGAAATCGTAGAGTTTCGGCGTTGGGGTGCCTTCAAACAGCGCGCCCCTTTGGGGACGAGATTTTCATGTAAGATGCGGTTTTGGCCCTGATTTGTTGGAAAACTTCCGGACAAAAACACATCACCCGGTCGCACCAAGGGTCCGCCGGGTGGCGCGTGTATCGGGAATCGGGGCTTAAAAGTCAAGCATATATTGGCGATCAGGCCTGTCTTGACGACCAAGACGGGGCAGCCGCCTGCCCCGCTCAGACTTTGGCGACGACGTCACTCAGAGCTGCTGACCGTCGAAATCCTGCATCAGCTTCGCAGTGCCCGCGCCAAGGCCGCGCGAGACATGCTCATAGACCGCATCGAAGGAAGAGAAAAGCGCATGATTGAGCTTTTGCCCGGCCTCCGTGCGACCGAAATCGATATAGGCCTCGAATTCATCGTCCGACAGCGTCTGATAGGCCATGGTCGAAAAGCCGTAGACCCATTCCGACACATCCGCGCGCACCTCGGGCTCAGACGCCCAGATTTCGTTCAGGATGTCGCTGTCGCTCGACCCTTGGGCGTTTTCGAACCCGGCACTCCAGAGACCCTGATAATAGGCGATGTCACTGTTCATGGCGCCCACGACATTCATCTCGACCAGATCGTTGACCTGCACGTAGTCCTCGATCAGATGCGCGCGCGCAGTGTCCGGGTCGAGCTGGGCCCAGGCGTCATTCGCCACCTCCTGGGTCGCCTCGTCGGACATGGCCTTGCGGGTCTCAAGTTCGAGCCGGGCAATCTTTTGGCCCAGATCCGACTCGTAAAACGCGATCATCGGCGCCAGATCGGTATCGCCAAGCGCCTCGCCCATCTCTTCGTGAAACGCCTTGGCCATCACATCTTCATCGTAAAGACGCGAGAGCATCTTGTCCCACATCGGTTTCGGCACGCCGTAACCCGCCTCGACGAAATCCTCGGACATCTCGGCCCCCTCGTCGCAGAGCACATCGACGACATCCTCGAACATCATCGCCTGCATCAGCGTCGTGAGCTGTGCCTCATCCGGGCCCGCCTGCGCGCCCACGCCGAAAAGACAAAGCGCCGTCGACAAGAGCGTATATTTCACACCATTTTTCAAACCGTCGCGCGGCGCAAAGCCGGACAGGCAGGAAAACATCTTAGGAGTGGCAATCGCAGTCATTTCGGTCCCTTCCGATCGTAATGTCACCCAAACAGCTAAACAAAGAGTGAAGCACAGAACAAGACTGGACACGTATTTGTGCCCGAGCGGCATGATTTTGCGAGCCGTTGAGCGTAAATATGCTAAAAAGAATGTCACGAAAGGGGTTGCACACCCCCGAATGCAAGGATAAATCACCCGCCACCAGACCCCCGCGGAGAGGTGCCGGAGTGGTCGAACGGGGCGGTCTCGAAAACCGTTGTCCCTTCACGGGGACCCAGGGTTCGAATCCCTGTCTCTCCGCCATACATTTTCTGTAAGTCAATGTATTTAAACAGTTTTTCCTCAAATCGCGAAATCTGATCCCCCTTTTGATCCCTTTTGCGGATTTCATGCCTGAGTTTGGATTTCCCAAAACAACACGCCGACCACGGGGGGTCGTGACGGCGGGTAGCGTGTTTTGGTTTTGCAACGGGAAGACACCGAAACGTGCTGATCAGGGCCAGAGCAGACATTCACCCGTTGAACTGCGAACGTTGACTATGCGGGACGGAGCACCATTTCGCTGCGCCTGCGCCAATGTCAGGTTTGTGCGTTAGGCGACTGAGGCGAGCGCACCTCGGGCAGAACGCTGAACTTTTCTGCATCTGCAGAACTATCTGGTTATCGCCCGCAAACGCGGAATCTGGATATAAACAACCGGGGCGTCGGCTGAGCGGATGGTCGGAATAGGTTGTCAAAGCGCTTTGCGAGCAGCACTATCGCAACCAATGATGTCATATTTGGAAAATATCGCTTTGAATGGAGGAAGCTATGGAAAACGGAGAAAGTGTTGTGAAAACGGCTTGGGCAACCTTCTGGGGAGGCCAAACAGGTTCCCTTCTTATGGTCATTGTTCTGATAATGTTTCTGGCAGGTTTGGCTTTGGTTTGGTCAGTTCTCAGGCGAAAGGATGATGGTTTTGGTCCCCAGACTGTGCGCGCACTTGGGATCGTGTTGTTCCTACCCATTCTGCTGGGCGTGACAGCAATTAATGAATTTCCGGGAGAGGCAGTTGCTGCGCTTCTTGGAACGCTTGCCGGGTATGTTTTTGCAAGCGGCAAGGATTCCTAATTGTACCTGCGGTGCAACCCGGAGACCAAGGTGCGCCAGTCTTCCTCTCAGCAGTCTGTGCCACTGCCAAGTCAAACCCTAACCGAGTATTAAGGTTCTTCGAACGTTAACAAAGCAGATTGCGAATGCTGCAACCAGACTGGGCCTCCGATGTCCACTATGATTGCATTTGCCAATGTCTGTCTGCGCGCTTCGCAGCCGTTCATGCTTTCTGCAGCATTCGGCAGTTTGGGCTCTTAGTTCGCTTTCGCCGCGCGCTCCACCAATGTCTGCATTGCACGCAGAGACAACCCGAGACGCCTAGCCGCTTCGCGCTCCGCCCGTTCCCGGCTCATCCCGGCGTCAAATTGCAGGATCGCGGCGCGTTCTTCCCAGAGATCAAAGAGATCAGAGGGGGTAAGCTCTCCCCCCTCTGACAAAACCGACTTAACTGACAAAACCTCCCCCGAAGCCCCCGGACCGGATTGGGGTTTTGTCGGTTTTGTCAGTTTTGTCATCGCCCCCGGACCCTGCCGGGCGGCATCGAGCCAGATGCTCATGACATCCCCGCCAAGAGCGCCGGATTGACCGCAAAGAGCCGTGTGGGGCGGCCTCCGTTGGGATTGGGCGGCGGTGCAATCGGTCGGATCGCGTCCCCATCCTCCAATACCGTCAGCGCCGCGTTGAGTTGTGCTGCGGAGCTTAGGCCGGACAAATCGAGGCGCAGGGCCTCCCGGCTGGTAAAACGCGGCCAGCCCCTTGCCCGGATCGCATCAAGCAAACGCCGCGCGCCGCGTTCCGCCTTGGAAGTCGCCGCATCGGCATAGGCCCGGCGGGCCATCGGCAGCGCATAGAACTCGACAAAATGCGCCGCACGACCGAAGGCGTTACGGCCGATTTCTTGCGGCTCCCCTTCGTCACTCATCGCCCAATCGAGATAGGACAAGATCAGCGACAGGCGCACCGCGAGACCCGACATTTTGCCGATGAAGGATAAGAGCAGCCCTTCGGCATCGCGCTCCCATGCCCGCACCGACAAGCGGAAGGCGTCGAGCACATCCCGCGCCGGATCGGAGAAAGGCATGACCCAAGGCCGCTCCCTGTCGTTTTCGTCGCGATACATCGAAAGGCCGTATAGCCGCCGCAGGGCTATGGCGCAGCGTTCCGCCCCTGCTTGCGCCCGCGGTCTGCGCAGCGGTACGGGATCGGGCCAGATCGGGATGAAACGCGCCAGCAACCCATCATCATCGCTCCGCAGCAAGAGCGATTTGAGCCGGTCCGGCTGAATGCCGCCTGTCACGGCAATCGACAGCCGGTCGATATGGACAGGTTCGCGCCCCATCCGTTCGACCGAATAGGCCCGCCCGCCATAGGCCTCCAACCAGAAAGGCCGATCCGAGCCGCCACCGGAATAGCGCGTCATACCCTGCAACCACCCGGCCAGCTCATCGCGCGCCAGCAAGGTGCCACGCGGCTGTTTCGAAACAATCACCGCCAGCCGTTCTACCGTCCCGTCCGCAATCGAAAAGCGCGGAAGAAATGGTTCTGGTTCAATACGTAACGTATCCGGACGCTCCGGCGGCTCGCTCCCGTCCTTCAGCGCCGCTTTTGCCACCTCTTTCCACGCGCTTTCGGCGAGCTTGGCAATCTCGGCTTTCTCGCGCCACTCCGCCAGATCGCCTTCCATGGCATGTCGCTTCTCGCGCTCAACTTCCTTGATCAGTCCCAGCACAGCATCGAGACCGGGTGATTTGTTCGAGGAGGGCGAGCCAATGGAAATGGTCCAGAGGATCGGCGGCTCCTGCCAGCCCTCCCACGGCGCAGCCCAACGGGTGTTGCCAATGGCAGAGCCGACCGTCGCGAGCAGACCCGCCACGACATAATCCGGCGGTGCGGATTTGGCCTCTGCCGCCCGACTGATCCAATCGGCCCAGAGCGGGCCAAACACATCAGCGAGAGGCAATTCCGGGGCGGGCAAGGTCGCGCCCTGCGTGAGACGCGGGGACGGCACCGGCCAATCGCCCATGAACGGGGTCTCTTGTGGTAGCATGTTCACAGCACCCCCTCCCGTTCTCTGAGCACGTCATTCCAGTCTTGCCCTTCAGGGGCGATCATGAGCGAGACCTGCCACCCCATGTCCGACGCCCGCCGAGCCAGTTGCCCCGCCGCCGCGCGTCCGGCAGGATCGCCATCACCAGCAATGGTTAGCAGGCCCGGTTGTTGCTGCAGGCGCAGGGAGATCATGCCTGATGCGCTCAGGGCCGCCCAGATCGTGGGGCGGTCTTTAATGAGGCCCGAGGCAAGCGACAGCGCGGTTTCGACCCCTTCCGCGACCACCAAACGCCCGTGGCCCCTAATTAAGCGCACAGCGCCGCCTTTGGTGCGCCCGAGCATAGCCTTAGCGGGTGTCACCGGGGCTTTCCCGCTCCCATCGTTACATAGGTAAGTGCGATGCAATGCAAACCCGTCCCCGACCGATACGTAACATAACATAGCGGGGAGCCGCTTGGCCGTCGGGTGCCAGCACGTCTCTACGTAACGAAGCGTATCAGGCAGAGGGCAACTGATCCCGCGCTTACGTAGGTAGCGCTCCGCAATGCTACTGTAGATAGGTTGCGCCACCTCCCAAAGCCGCCGCGCCTGATCCGAACGCTTGCGGTGGTCTGCATCCGCCTTGGCCCGTCGCTCCGCGTCTCGTTCGGGATCAAGGCTCAGATTCCCGCGTAACGCGCTCCGATCCATACCGCCCGCCTCAAGCGCCGCGCGAATATCCGCGTAAGAGCACCCCGCGTGACATTTAAGCAAAATGCGCCCGTCATTTCCCAATGTGATACTGAGGCTTGGGCTGCGATCTTCATGTGAAGGGCAAAGCGCCATACCGTAATGACCGTGCCAGCGCCCGCCGAGCTGGCGGGTCAGGTTCTCCGCCCGGCTCATTCTTTGGTCTCCCGATCCATCCCCTCGGGGAGTGCATCCAATTCCGGCCAGTTCGCGCCCGTGGACCTGTGTTGCAGCGCGCGCAGCGCCTCGCGGGTGACAAAGTACCCGACCGTCTTCCAACGCGCCCGAGCACAGGGTTTTTCGCGAGTGCATTTTTGAAACAACCATTGCACCCCATCGCGACAGATCGCGACCCGGTAGCGGCCATGAGTGACAATGACGCGGCGATAGTTCGCGGCGGTTTCGCAATGGCCCTGATCGGAGGACGCAGTGCCGGGCGTCGGGTTTGATCCCTCCATCGCTCACACCTCCCGGCTCGCAAGCCAGCGGCGCAAATCCGCCTCGCGCCAACCGACCGCGCGGCGTCCCAGCCGCACCGGCTTCGGAAAATGCCCCTCGGCCATCATCGCGTAAATCGTCGAGCGGGACAGGCCCACCATATGTTCGACCTCGGGTCGTCTCAGAACACGGCTCTCCATTTTGGACAAACCTCCTCTGTTCCGCGCCAAGAGCTTTGACGCGGTCATGTTTCTGGCGATATGAGGGAGTGGGTCTTGCTGAGTCCCAACTCGTCGGGACCGATGTTAGCGCATCGGTTCCGACACAAGCCGCCTACCACCGGGAAGCGCCTCGCAAGGCCGAAATAAGCGCAAGACAGCGTCGGAGTTCAAACAAAATCAGCGTATTTACATGGGCTTGCGCAAGAAAAGTTCATAAGAGGAATGTCCGCAAACTAAGGCTCCCTTAACCATAAAAAACAGCATTTTATGAACAAGCTTTCTCATAAACACGTTTCCACCTCTGTCCGCAAATCATTGTAAAATATACAAAATTAAATTTTACTCGAGATTGCCTTATTAACTCTTCCTACGAACAAAAATGCTTCATAGAGATTCGAAATGGAGAAACCCGCGAAATGTCGAAGCAGATTTGACGAATCGATTGTGGACGTTCGAGCAGTCGAACTTGCGGGAGTAAGACTACTATATTTTAGATCGAGGGCCGTAAGGCGGGCAGCCACCGACCCAAAGTTGCCGCTTGAAATAATGTTACTATGCTGCAGCTGCAGGCCGCATTGCGACCATTCACTGCGAGAGCATAGCTATAGTAACTCGAACGCCTATTCTGAAAACGGAATTGTCGTTAGTTTTGTCTGAATGACTGTCCCACGATCAAATTAAGGAATTGAACCTTCGCAAAGTTTTTGCATTGACGCGTGGATCAGATTTGCGCGAGTTTCGATGAACTCGCGAAAATCACCTTTTACCAGATCATCGTAAGGCACACGGTGGCTTTCCAGCCTATGCCGAACCTGTTCTTTTGTGGCATTCGCATCCTGCCCACGCTCTTTAAGGTACTGTTTGGGATTTTTGGCTGCAATCTTTCTGTTGGTCTTCCACGAAATTAGCGCGCAGTTGAGGGCGGAATTCACTTCATTATCAGGGAACTTATTTTGAACGAGGCTACGCGGATAGACGTGGTGGTACTCGCGGAAGCGTACAGTGTCTGCAGTTGCTTTCGCGCCATCGGCGAAATCATAGCCTCCTCCATAGAGGGAGACCGCTACGATTGCTCGCCCAAGCCTATCCTTGCGACTCGGCCAACCGCCACGAATCAGTTCTGCGGCCGGAGGTAACGGATTTTGAGCATCATCAAACAGATCCGGTGCGGCTCTTGAATTTGGATTTACGATCATATCCTGAATTGCCTTGTAGTCAGCAAAGGCACGGGTGCTTGCCGTCTTGAGATAGCGATCCGTGAAACTTGCTCGCCAGATCGTTTTCCTGATTAGCGTGCGAGCGCGCCCCTCTTGATCTGCACCGTCGACAGGAACATGGGCCCAGAGGGCTCCCGTCAGGTAGACAATCACCTCAGTCGGCAGCAAACGCTCATTGAAAATTGCTTCGTCCCTCAAAAATGCCATGCCACGCTCCAACCCAACGACGACTTGTTTCCAAACTTGGGCCAACTCATTGCCAAATGCTGGATCGAGGTAAGTGCGTTTCAATGGTGGCTTACCGTTCAGCAACGCTCCAACCGCCAAGGCCATATCTTCCACCTTACCGTAGTCCGCTGCGGTAGGAACCTTTTCGTTGAGTTGGGCAATCATATCATGAAGAGAGTCGCCAACAGCCCCCTCGAGCTGCGCAACAACGATATCGAAATCCTTCAACGGAGATGCCGACGTGTTCATCTTGATGAATACGTCGAGCGCGGTTTCCTGTTCCGTAGTTACGGGTAGCGATAGAAATGGAATCGGATAGGAGGCAAGTCTTTGGCGCAAGCGCATGATGGTTTTGTCAGTCGCCTTGTTCGTCTCAGCTACCTCAGTCCACTTATCCATCGCATCTTCGCCTTTGGCGCCCGGGCAAAGAAGAGAAACCGGGAAATAACGACGCTCCAAACACTCAACGGGATTGTCGGCCCAAAGAGGCATGCGCTTTCCCGACTTGGAAAAATAACGTTTTACGATCTCGATCTCTGGACGCTCTTCATTTCCCAAAGAAACAAAGACCGTGAACTCCTCGTAGTTATCAATCAATGACCTCCAAAGCGCAGTCATGCGCTGCTGCCCATCAAGTAAGTTCATTTGCGGCATGCCCTTTGGGTCTGGCGCCCCGGAAAGTGGCCGTGAGTGGAAAAGCTCCTTATCGCCCACTTCCAAGAGCAGAAGTGCACCGATGGGTAATGATGGAACACGGAGAATATTTTCAAGAACGCCTTCAATCTGGCTTGGTCGCCATGCCTCGAAGCGTTGAAATCTGGGCAATGTCAGAAGCCCCTCGCGGATCATTGCAAACCAGTCTTCAACCGTTTTGGTACGTGCTTCCATATGAAATTCCTTTATTAAACTACTGTTTCTAAAAGCTACTACAGTTCACAAAGCAAAAGACAGTTTCTTTTCACAAGACGGTGAGAGGCACCATAGTTTACTCGCAGAGAGAGACAGTTCTCCGCCGATTTTTCTGAAAATTTCTGTGTTTGAGTGGCTACTTTCAGTTTTGCAAGATACTTGCCCACCAAGCAGCTTTCTACAAAAATAGTGTTTCCCAGCATGCGGTTTAGGAGAACAGGGTTCCAAGCTTGCGGCACCAATTTCTGATCGAAGAGTGTTCAACAAAACCCACCCTACCCTCCCGCAAACGCCGCCCACCGCTCCAACAACGCTCTTCTTTGCTCCACCATATCCGTCCGCCGATACGCCCGCTCCACTTCACTCCCCACGGTATGGGCCAACGCCAATTCGGCTTGGATATGATCCACGCCATTCTCTGCCGCCCAAACTCGAAAGGTGGAGCGCAGGCCGTGCGGGACTGCGGGGCGGTTGGAACGCGGGTCTAGGAAGCGTTTACCGCCGGTTTCCTGCGCCTTCTCGTCAATCCGCCGCATGACCGCAGACAGGGACATATCCGAGAGTGGACCGTTGCGGGTCGAAAAGAACACATGGTCACAGCCCTTCACCCGGGGCACGGCCTTGAGTAGGCTCACCGCCGTATCGGGAAGCGGCACACGATGTTCGCGCCCGGCTTTCATCCGCTCTGCCGGAATGACCCACAGACGGTTGTCCAAATCCACCTCGTTCCAGACCATCCCGCGCACCTCGCCCGAGCGCGCCAGTGTCAGGCACAGGAAACGCAGCGCCATGACGCTCATCCCGTCCCGCGCCGACAGCGCTTGCCAGAACTCCGGCATATCCGCGACCTTCACCGCCGCATGGTGGCGCTTGCTCGCGACTTTCGCGGGCTTGGGCAGTAGTTCCGAGAGATTGCCTTTCCAGATCGCCGGATTTGCATCGGTGCGGAACCCCGCCACAGTTGCCCACGACAGGACCGCTTCCATCCGTTGCCGCAACCGGGTCGCGGTTTCGGTTTTCGTGGTCCAGATCGGCTCAAGAACCCGCAGCACGTCATGCACGGTCAGGCTATCGACCGGCAGCGCCCCAATGATCGGCACGGCATAGGTGTCGAGCGTAGACCGCCATTGCTTTTGGTGCTTCTCGTTCCGCAACTCCCGCACCTTCACGTCAATGTAGCGATCCACGGCATCCGCGAAACTCAGCCGGGCGCGCGTCTTGCGGCGTTCCTCGATCGGGTCCAGCCCGTCGATCACCATGCGCTTATTCTCAATCGCCTTGTCGCGCGCCATGGCGAGGGTCACGACCGGAAAAGACCCAAGGCCGGTTTCCCTGACCTTTCCACTCACGGTGAGGCGCTGAATCCAATTTTTCCGACCATCCGGTTTGACCCGCAGACGCAGCCCCATGCCGCCCATATCCGAATAGCTCCCCGGCGTTTGAATGTTGCGCACGAAGGTCGCCGTCAGTTTCTTGCCCATCTCGTTTTCCCATGAAGAACTATACTATGTTCCCTCTTTTGTTCCCCCTTTTAAAACCGGAAACAGCAAGAATCCACAAGAATTGTTCGGAACGTGAAAATCACCTAATACGTTGTTATATTAGGAACAAAATGCACATTTCAGGAACACCATAGAATCTACGATGGGCGTCTGTCTCTCCGCCATATTCCCCAAACCATCGAAGTATCTTATTCATCGGACCAGCCTGCCGATGCCCTGCTCCCTTAGTTAACAGCCAACAAAAAAGGCCCCACTGTCGTGGAGCCTTTGAAGCATAAAGCCTAGCGATCCAGAAGATCACACGCCGCTGTAGACCGGGAACATGCTGGCGTCGCCGTAGTCCTTGATTTTCTCCATGGCTTTGAGGGCATCCATGTCCTCGGCGGAGATTTCGAAATCGACGGCGGCGTTGCTTTCCATGTGGGCAGGCGTCGCGGTTTTCGGCAGCGGCAGTAGATCCAGTTGCAAGCAATAGCGGATCGCCAACTGCGGCAGGCTCACACCGTATGTGTCGGCCATGGCCTGCACTTCGGTGTTTTTCATCAGCTCGCCGTGGCCCATCGGGGAATAGGCTTCAACTAGGATGTTTTTGCTCTGGCAATAGTCGATCAGCTCAAAAGGCGTGTTGGTGATGTGGGCGAGGATCTGGTTCACCATCGGTGCCACGGTACCGTTGTCGATCAGGTTGTCGAGATCGGCCTTCTCGTGGTTGGACACGCCGATCGCACGGATTTTGCCCTCTTTGTAGGCCTCTTCCAGTGCGGTCCAGGCGGCGAGGTTGCCTTCGAAATAGCGGTCTTCGCCACCGAATTTGTCCCAAGGCGTCGGGCTGTGAATGATCATCAGGTCGATGTAGTCGACGCCCAAAAGATCGAGCGAGCCTTGGATGGCGGCTTTTGCGCCTTCATAATCCTTGATGCCTGCGTCCAGTTTGGTTTGCAGGAACAGCTCTTCGCGGGCCACGCCGCAATCGCGCAGGCCTTCGCCGACGCCGCGTTCGTTGCCATAGGCCTGCGCGGTGTCGATGTGGCGGTAGCCGAGTTTGACGGCGGCCTTTACGGACTCGGCCACTTTGTCATCGTCGATCATCCAGGTGCCGAGGCCGAGTTTCGGAACTTCGACGCCATTGGAGAGAGTGAATGTCTCTTGAAGGATCATTGGATCTTCCTTTCTTTTGCGTTTCGCCGTTTGCGCAACAAAGGCGCCAAGGGAACGGCGCGGCCCCCAACCGAAGCAGGAGACCTCTGTCTTGGCTCAATCTAGGTCAAAGCGTGAGCTATGATAATCCGGGCAAAATAGATGCCACTCATGACGAGAAATCATGAGTGACCCTATTGAGCTCAGATCAGAGATCAGCCGTTGTAATCGTCGTCCGCGACCTTCTCCATCCAGGTCACGGCGGAGCCATCCACGGTCTCTTGGATCGCATAGTGGCTCATGGCATTCTCGGGCGCGGCCCCGTGCCAATGTTTCTCGCCGGCCGGGAACCAGACGACATCGCCTGCGCTCACCTCTTCGACCGGGCCGCCTTCGCGTTGAACGCGACCACGGCCAAAGGTGATGATGATGGTCTGACCTGCGGGGTGGGTGTGCCATGCGGTGCGCGCGCCCGGCTCGAAGGTCACATGCGAGCCACCGACGCGGCCCGGGTCTTCGGCTTGGAACATCGGATCGACACGCACGGTGCCGGTGAACCAATCTTCGGGACCAGGCATGGAGGGATTGCTGCCGGAACGGATGATTTTCATGGGGATACTCCTTTCAGAAACGCGGGGCTCAGCCGCGCAATTTGTCAAAACGATAGGTCAGCGCCGGGCCGCCGGGTTGAACATAGGCCAATTCCACGGTCGCCATGGCGAAGGGTTCGATGAAGCGGGCGTTGTGCAGGCCGCCGCAGTCCAAGGGCTCGAACCCGACGTCGCGGATCAACCCGAATGCAGTCTCCTTGGCGCTCTTGTCGTCGCCATAGGTCATGACCTGCGGGGCTGGTCCCTGCCCCTTTTGGGCAAAGACCGGATAAAAGCTCTCCGACGGGTTGGTGTTGAAACAGGACACCCAGCGGGCATGAGGCCGCAACCTCGCAAGCTCTTCTGCGCCAGAGGAGGTGGTGCCAACGACCAGCGCGGTGTTGCTGTCGTTCAAAGGCAAAGAGCAGTTCAGCACAACCTTGCCCGCCAGATCGCCCGCCTGTTCCAAGACATCGGCGCGGCGGGACCAATGCACCGCCAAAAGCACCGCATCTGCACCTTCGACGGCCTCGGCCACGCTGCCCGATGAGGCGCCAACCGCGTTTGCGAGCCGGTCGAGCTTGGCATGATCCCTGGCGTAGGAAAAGGTCACGTCATGACCCGCCTCGGCCCAGATGCGGCCCAGTTTGCCGCCCATGAGACCCGATCCCAGAATGCCGATTTTCATGCCAAACTCTCCCTGTTCTTTACTCTGCGCGGCTCTCGAACACGGCTTTCGCCACCGGCAGGGCCGAAAAGACCTTCGGCCAGCCCGCATAGAAAGCGAGATGCGACAGCATGGCCCCGGCTTCCTCTTGGGTCAAACCATTGTCCATGGCACGGTTGAGGTGGAATGTCATCTGTTCCGGCTGACCGGCGGCGATGAGAGCGGCGACAGTAACGAGGCTGCGGTCACGCGGTGCGAGGTCCGGACGGAGCCAGAGATCGCGGAACAGCACGTCGCGGGTGTTGTCCACCACGCCGATGCTGACATTGCTGAAATTGCCGCTGACAAGCTCTTCGCGCGCGTCCTCGGCCTCTTGGTTCAGCGGCAGGAATTCAACCTCCGCGCCGGGCAGGCTATCGGGCGTGATGCCACGGGCCTCGAACACGGGGGCCGCAACTTCGGCGGCGGCGGTGGCGTTGCCAAGACCGGTGTAGAAGGCCAGATGGGTGATGGTCTCGGAGAGTTCCGCAGGCGTCACACCAGCGTCCAGCGCCAGCGTCACATAACTTGCGAGGTTTTCGGTCTCATGGCGCGTCATCAGGGCAGCAAAGGTCACGAGCGCACGGTCGCGCACGGACATCGCCTCGCTTTCCCACTCGGAACCGAGGATGGTCTCAGAGGTGTAGGCCTCAAGCGCCGGAGCAACTTGGGCGAGCGACGAGGGCACGGTGTCGCGCACATCCTGCGCGAGGGCGGCACTGGTCACCAGAGCGAAGGCGGAAGCGGCAATCGGGGTCTTTTTCGAAAACGTCATGGGAACTCCTGTTGTGTTTCCAGACATATGGGGCGCAGGGCGGCGCGGTTAATGCCGCTCAGCATCACCCCACTCATGAACCGATTTCATCAATCCCAGTCAAACCTACGATGC
The DNA here is from genome assembly GCF_020524585.1 of Celeribacter naphthalenivorans. GTDB lineage: Bacteria > Pseudomonadota > Alphaproteobacteria > Rhodobacterales > Rhodobacteraceae > Celeribacter > Celeribacter naphthalenivorans. Next base: position 405,629 of record NZ_JAIVLK010000002.1, on the reverse strand, counting down.
CCCCCGCTCCCGAAGCGCCTCCAAGACCACCGTGAAGGCCGAGGACGGCCGCTGGCGACTGGGATAATAGAGGTGAAATCCGGGGAAATACGGGCAATAGTCATCGAGGCACATCTTGAGCGCGCCACGCTCGAGATGCGGCTGCGCGAGACGTTCGGGCACAAGCGCCAGCCCATGCCCGTCAATCGCCGCCTGAAGCACCGGGTTGACGGTGTTGAAACAGGCCTGCCCCTTGACCTTGACGTTGATCTCCTGCCCGTCCTTATCCTCGAATTCCCAAGCATAAAGCGCGCCATGGGTCGAAAGCCGCAGGTTGATACAGCGGTGATCCACCAGATCCTGCGGCACCTCCGGCGCGCCCAGCGCCTCGAAATACTCCGGCGCGCCGACACAGATCATCCGCTCGTCCGGCCCGATCCGCATCGCGATCATGCCGTCGCTGACCTGATCGCCGTAACGCACGCCCGCATCACATTGCGAGGCGGCCAGATCGGTATAGCCGTAATCCATGACGAACTCGACATTGACCGACGGATATTGCTTGAGCACGGGTGAGAGTTTCGGCCAAAGAATGCTCTCGATGGCATATTCCACGGCGACGATCCGCACGGTGCCGGTGGGCGTGTCATGCGCATCGTTGAGCGCCTGCAACCGGTTCTCGATCTTCTCGAAACAGGGGTTGAGGGTGGCCAAAAGATCCTCGCCCTCCAGCGTCGGCGCCACCGTGCGCGTCGTGCGGGTCAAAAGCCGCAAGCCAAGGCGCTTTTCCAGCCCCTTGATGGTATGGCTCAGCGCCGATTGCGACACGTTGAGCCGGGCCGCCGCTTTGGTAAAGCTGCGCTCTTCGGCCACGGCGGCAAAGGCGATGAGGTCGTTGATATTCTCGCGTATCATGAGGGAAGCCGGGGGTTGGGAGGTGATCATCTAACGGGTTCCCTCATGATATATGTTTCAGACTCATAAAGTCGACGGATTATGCGTGGCTCATAACGGGATCGTTATGGCGCGAGCCGCACGAGCCGATCCTCCGAGGCACCATCACGGCGCGGCGAGCGATTGGTGGTGATGGCATAGACCTCATCGCCCACAACCAGCACATCGCGCAGACGCTCGCCTGCGCCATAGGCCCCATAGGCCTCTGTGACCTCCCCCGTCTCGGAGAGACCAAGCACAGCACCTGCCCGAAGCCCAGCGAGCAAAAGCCCCTGCCCCGAAGACGTCAGCCCGGAAGGCGCCCAGGTGCTACGACCGGAGTGCGCAAAAGGCGCCAGCATCCCCTCACGGGTTTCATCGCCTTGGATCACGGGCCAGCCGTAATTGCCCCCCGCGACGATGCGATTGACCTCGTCGTGACCGGATTGCCCGTGCTCTGCGGCAAACATCTGTCCCGACGCGTCCCAAGTGATCCCCTGCGGGTTGCGATGCCCCAAGGAGTAGACAGGCGAGCCGGGAAAAGGATTGTCCCCCGGCACCGCGCCGTCGGGCGTCAGGCGCAGGATTTTGCCCGCAAGGCTCTCCACATCCTGCGGCAGCGCGCGGTTTTCGACCCAACCGGTGGTGACATAAAGCATCCCGTCCGGCCCAAAGGCCACGCGCCCGCCGTTGTAAAGCGGATGGCCGGGGATATTGTCCAAGAGCACACGGGTCTCACGCCAGCGCTCCCCGTCTCTCTCAACCTCGATCACCCGATTGTACCGCGCCTCCGGTGTCCCCGCGTGATGATAGAGCACCGCGCGGTTGGTCTCGGCAAAATCAGGACGCAGCGCGAGGCCCAAAAGCCCCCCGCCACGATGATTGAGGATCGGCACAGAGGTCTCGACGGGCAAACGCGTAAAGCCCTCCCCGTCGAACAGACCCAAACTGCCCGCCTTCTCGGTCACATAGATCACATCGCCCAGCGCCTCGATGTCCCACGGGTAGTCGAGACCGTCCAAGACGGCCTCCCCCGGCGTCATCCCCTGTGCCATTGCCGCAGCTGTCACGCCAGAGCTGAACACCAAGGCCAGCCCCAGCGCGGGCCTCAGCTTACTCGCCATATTCGGCATCCGTGACTTTCTCGCCCCATTCCACGGCGGAGCCTTCCACGCTGGCCTGAATGGCGTAATGCGTCACAGAGGTGCTGTCGGTGGCACCATGCCAATGCTCAACCCCCGGCGGACACCAGACCACATCGCCTGCGGTGATGATCTGTTTCTCCTGCCCGCGTTCTTGGGTCCAGCCCGTCCCGTGGGTGATCACCAACATCTGACCTGCCGGATGCGTGTGCCACGCGGAGCGCGCCCCCGGCAGAAAGGTCACTTCACCGGCGCTCACGTCATGCATCTCGGGTGCGAAGACCGGTGCGACATAGGCGGTGCCGGTAAAGGTCTCGTCGCTGCCGATCTGACCGGGGCGTTCGTGATGGTGGGAGATTTCGACGGATTGAGCAAAGAGTGCGGCGGGGGTCAGGGCCAGCGTCAGGCCAAGTGCGAGTTTCATAGGTAGTCCTCTCTCGTTTGATACATGTTGCAGACAACTTAGGTCGCGCCCCCTCTCGGATCATGGTCCCTTCTCTCAACGCATTCATGATGACCTCTCATGAATGGCTTGCATGGATTGGCGATTATCCTCGCCCCGTTTTGCGTCATCCTCTCTGCATATGTTTGCCCCCTTCCCACAAAAGGACGCCAAAGAGATCATGTGTGACGCCTGTAACTCCTCCCCCGAATTTCTGACCCGTGAAGGCGAGAGCCGTCGTGGCTTTCTGACCGCCAGTGCCGCCGCCGCTGTGGCCGCCCCTCTGGCTGCGACCGGTTTTGTCGGGACCGCTCAGGCGCAAGACGCCAATGCGCTTGCGGAAAGCCAAGTACAGTCCTGGGCCGCCTTCGACACCGAGGGCTCCTTTGCCCCCCACACCATCACGCGCCGCGCCGCCGGGCCGAAAGACGTGGTGGTCGAGATCATGTACAGCTCGATCTGTCACTCCGACATTCACACCTACAAAGGCGACTGGGGTCCTGCGGTCTATCCGCTGGTGCCGGGCCACGAAATGGTCGGCCGTGTGGTCGCCGTGGGCGCAGATGTCATCAAATTCCGCGAGGGAGATTTCGCCGGTGTCGGCACCATGGTCGACAGCTGCGGAGACTGTGCCAACTGCATGGCCGACCGGGAACAGAACTGTCTCAACGGCACGACCTTCACCTATGGCTCCGAGGATAAAATCTCCGGCGGTGTGACCTATGGCGGTTATTCCAAGAAGATCGTCGTCAAAGAAGAGTTCGCCCTGCGCATCCCGCCGGGGGTGGACCTTGCGGGCTTTGCGCCGCTCCTCTGTGCGGGCATCACCACCTTTTCGCCGATCAACCACTGGGATCTGAAACCGGGTCAGCGGTACGGCGTGATCGGTATGGGCGGTCTGGGCCACCTCGCCGTCAAACTCGCCGTTGCGAAAGGCGCCGAGGTCGTGGTCTTTACCACCTCCGAGGACAAACTCGCCGATGCCAAGGCCTTTGGCGCCACCGAAGCCTATCTCTGGTCCGACGAAGAGGCGCTTGCGCAACAGGCGATGAGCTTTGATCTGATGATCTCCACAGTCCCCGTGGCCTATGACATGCAGCCCTTCCTCAACATGCTGAAACTCGACAAAACGCTGGTCAATGTCGGCGCGCTCTTCGAGGTTCAGGGCGCTCAGGGCATGATGATGGCCTTCAACCGCCAGAGCCTTGCGGGCTCCATGACCGGGGGCATCGCGGAAACCCAAGCCGTGATCGACTTTGCCGCCGACCATGGCGTGGCCGCGTCTTACGAGATGATCACCCCGGATCAGATCGGCGCGGCCTGTGAAAAGGTCGTCAACAAACAGGCGCGCTACCGCTATGTCATCGACATGACCGCGGCCTGATGCCATTCTGTCGGGACGGGTCCTAGCCCCCGTCCTGATCCCCCTTACGGAGCCAAAGAGATGTTCGCCCCCATCCTCCGCACCGCGCTGCTGGGCCTTGCCCTGACCGCTCCGGCTTTCGCGGACACTTCCGCGACGACACCCCAGAAAGACAGCCCAATGACGAAAATCCAGTTCACCTTCGGCGCAGAGGTTCTCACCGCCACGCTCGACGACACCCCCGCCGGTCGGGATTTCGCCGCCCTGCTGCCGCTCGACCTAGACCTCACAGATTACCACGGCATTGAGAAGATCGCCGACCTGCCACGCAAACTCGACACCACCGACGCGCCTCGGGCCTATAAACCCGAGACCGGCGACATCACGCTCTATGCGCCCTGGGGCAATCTTGCGATCTTTTACAAACCCTTCCAGAAATCGAACGGCCTTGTGCGTCTCGGCGCTTTCGATGGCTCTCTTGCGCCTCTGGTCGACGCGGGCGAGACCTCTGTGCGGATCGAAATCGCGGACTAAGGCCACGCCGTCCTCAGCTTTCCCTGTTTACAGCCCGCGCTTTGACTGCCAGTTTCCCGGCAGAAACAAAAACTGTCAGGAAACGCCATGACCGATGCACCCACGCCCGACGCCCCCACCCCAGACGACATCACGGCCCGCCACAACGCAAAAATGCGCAAGATCAAAGCCGCGCGGGACAAGATCATGGCGACGAAGACCGAGGAAAAAGGTCTCATCATGGTGCATACCGGCAGTGGCAAGGGCAAATCCTCGTCGGGGTTCGGCATGATCATGCGCTGCATCGGGCACGGTATGCCCGCCGCCGTGGTGCAATTCATCAAAGGCAGCTGGGAGACCGGCGAAAAGACCCTCCTGCGCGAGCGGTTCTCCGACGAAGTGCGGTTTTTCGTCTCCGGCGAGGGTTTTACCTGGGAAACCCAAGACCGTGACCGCGATGTGGCGGCGGCGCAAAACGGCTGGCGCATCGCCAAGGAACAGATCCTCGACCCGGAGATCCAATTCGTGCTTCTGGACGAGATCAACATCGCGCTGCGCTACGATTACCTCGACATCGACGAGGTGGTCGATTTCCTGTTGACGCAAAAGCCGCCGATGACCCACGTCTGCCTCACCGGCCGCAACGCCAAGCCCGAGCTGATCGAAGCCGCCGATCTGGTGACCGAGATGACGCTGGTCAAACATCCGTTCAAAGACGGGGTGAAGGCGCAAAAGGGCGTGGAGCTTTGATTTTCTGATCGAAGCCGCGCGGTTTTGCCGTAAGCTTTCTCCATTGATCTGCATCTTCAATGGATTTTACGCATGACCGACCTGTTCAAAGCCCTTTGCCTCGCTCTTGTCAGCCTGCCCCTTGCCGGCCAGCCCCTGTCGGCACAGGAGCCACCGCTCCAGCTCTACTCCGGCACCTATCGGGCGGGCAGCGACGGCTATCGCGTCAGCTTTCAACTGACGGGCAACCGGGTCCTATTGACCGTCGGCACCCATAACTGTCTTGGCCAAATGACCGGCACTCTGATGCAGGATCAGCTCGGGAATTATGTCATCATGGATGACGAGTATGACACGACCCAATGCCTGATCGCGCTCAGGCCCAACGCCCAGAGCGCCACAAGGGGCAGTTTCGATCTCGATCAAGGCCCCGGCTGCACCTATCACCACGGCGCAAGTTGCCAATTCTCAATCGGCAACCTGCAGCTTCAGCCAAGCCCCTAAACGTCCGCCACGCAAACCTGACGCTGGGCGCCGAGGCCCTCGATGCCCAGCTCGACCACATCGCCGTCCTTGAGATACTGCTGCGGCGACTTGCCCATGCCGACACCGGCGGGCGTGCCGGTCGAGATGATGTCACCCGGATGGAGCGTGAAGAACTGCGACAGGTAGGAAATCAGGAAGGCCGGTTTGAAGATCATCGTCGCCGTCGACCCGTCCTGCATGCGTTCGCCATTCACGTCACACCACATCGCCAAAGCCTCCGGGTCTTTGATCTCGTCAGGCGTCGCCAGCCACGGACCGACGGGGCCGAAATTGTCCGACGACTTGCCCTTTGACCATTGCCCCGCGCGTTCCAGTTGAAAGCCGCGCTCGGAGACGTCGTTCACGAGGCAATAGCCCGCCAGATGCTCCAACGCCTTGTCCTCAGTGACATATTTCGCAGGCTTGCCAATCACGAGACCCAGTTCGACCTCCCAATCGACCTTTTCCGCGCCGCGCGGGATCAGGATCGGATCGTTCGGCCCACAGATCGCAGAGGTGTATTTCGCGAAAATCACCGGTTCTTTCGGCAGGTCCATGCCGCTCTCCTCGGCATGATCCGCGAAATTCAGCCCGATGCAGATGAATTTGCCCGTGCCGCCGACACAGGGCCCCAAACGCACCTCTTCGGTGATCAAGGGCAGCGTCTCGATGTCGAGCCGATTGAACTCACTGAGCCGCGTCAAAACATCGCCCGACATGTCGTCCAAATGATCCGACAAATCGCGCAAACGGCCCTTGGCGTCGATCAAACCGGGCTTTTCCGCCCCTTTGGGGCCAAAACGTGTGAATTTCATTGGGGGTCTCCTCCAGTTGCGCTGAGGATGGCTTTTCCGCCGAAAAGGTAAAGCAAAAATCCTGCACAGGCGTTTTGACCATCGCCAAAGCGCCCCAAAGCCCCTTAGCGAATGAGGCTTTTCGTCATCTCGGTGGCTGACGAAAAGCCAAAGACAGACCGCAATGGACCCAGCGACAAGACAGAGCGCTCCGCAAATCCCAACCGTTCGTAAAGCGCCCGCGCCCGTGGGTTGGTGTCGATGACATCGAGCCTGATCTGGCGCAGCCCCTGACGGGCACAATGGACCTCTATCGCGTTCAAAAGCGCGGTGCCGACACCTTGGCCCCGCGCCTCCGGTTCCACGAAAATCCCGTCCATCAAGAGCGTATCATCGTCGCATCTGCGCTCCAGGGCTTGGATCAAGGCGCCCCGAACACTGCCGCCGAGCCAGCCATAGACGCGCGCCATATCCCGCATATTCCCACCGACCAGCGCGCCCTGAGGCGATTTGAACCCCGCCATGCCGAGAAACGCCCCGTCTTTCGACACCGCAGAAATCGCGTGGGTCGGGTCCATGACGCTCTCAAGAAAGGCGACGGCCTTTTTCTCCGGCCCCAGAGGATAGCGCAGCTTGCGCGAGAAGGCGCGCCAATATCCCTGCGCCGCCTGCGCAAGATGCTGCGGCTGAACCCCCTGCTCCACGGTGAAGGGCTCGATTTGGAATATTGTACTCATTAAACGCACTCCATAGGTACAGAGCGTAGATGGTGACAAAGACAACTGATTTCAAATGAAGCGATGGTTTTTTGGGGCGGCCGGGGTTGTGGCCTTATTAGTGTGCGTCGTGATGTGGCGGCTGGGCGATCACGATCTGGAGCGCCGCCCCAGCGAGACGCTCTTTGTCACGGTCTCGGGCGCGCGCATCGCCGGAACGATCTGGCTGCCTGACGAGGCCCCGACCGCGGTGGTGGCGCTCGTGCATGGCGATGGCGCACAAGACCGGACGTCCTCGGGCGGCTACGCGCCTCTGATCAATGCCTTTCTCGACCGGGGTTTCGCCATCGCGTCCTGGGACAAGCCGGGCGTTGGCCAAAGCGAGGGCAACTGGTTGCGGCAAACCATGTCGGATCGCACAGCAGAGACCCGCGCGGTTCTCGCAGTTCTCAAAGAGCGGTTCGAAGACACCCCAGTCGGCGCCCTCGGCTTTTCTCAAGCGGGCTGGGTCCTCCCCGGCCTGACGCGTACTGATGCGGATTTTCTGGTGACCGTCGGTGCGGCGGTCTCCTGGCAGGATCAGGGCGACTATTACACCGCCGTGCGCCTGACCCGCGAAGGCACTGACGCAGAGGTCATCAAAGCCACGCTCGCCGCGCAAGAGATCGAAGACGACCGGCTCTTTGGCCCCAACGCGACGCCCGAAGACAGACCTGACGGCATGTCCCCGGACCGCTGGCAGTTCATCCACCTGAACCGAGGCGCAGACGCGCGACAGGCCTTGTCTGAGCTGGACATCCCCCTGCTGGCGCTCTGGGGCGCGGAGGATTTGAATGTCGACCCCACCCGAAACCCCGAGATTTTCCATGAAACTCTCGACAACCGCCCCGACCACAGCCGCATCCCCGCCCGCATCATTGTTTTTCCCAATGCAACGCACGGGCTTTTGAAGGCCCCGGAGTATAACTGGCAATTGACCGAGGAGTGGTCACGCGTTGCGGTCGTCAGGTTTTTGCTCGAAGGCCGAAACGCCTACGCATCCGATGCGCTGAACACGATGTTCACATGGATTGAGGGGATGGTGTATCTGGGGGAAAGGTAACGAGGCGAAGTTTGGAGATGGTTTCACGCGCGTTGGGGGAGACTGGTATGCGGACGGAGCTGCCGTTTGTATAGTTCCAGACGGTGTCCGCTTTTCAAGAGACATCTGATGTAGTATTGTATTACATATGGCAAACCGCGATGATTTTAGAGCTCCCGTAATAAGAACAATTGCGCAACGTGCAGGATATCGTTGTTCAAATCAAACCTGTTTGCGTCCGACGATTGGACCGGACGGAGCCGACGAAAGCGCTAGCATTGGTGTTGCCGCACACATTACTGCCGCTGCCGAAGGCGGGCCAAGGTATGATCCCACTTTGACGCCCGAAGAACGAGCCGCCGCCGAAAATGGTATTTGGCTCTGTCAGACCTGTAGCAGGTTGGTTGACGTAGATATCACCAGTCATTCCATTGATCAGCTTAGAGAGTGGAAAACTCTCGCTGAGATGCGCGCGTATTTAGGTATTCGCGGATTTGCAATTGTAATATCTCGAAGCTTTCAGAAGCTTGAAGACAAGATGCCAAGTCTTTTAGCAGAGATGCGAGAAGATTTAACTGGCGCACCTTTTGTGCGTGAATTCATTATTGGCTCCAAGAATGGGTCATACAATAGGGACCCGCAGAACCGCATTTTCGCATACCTTTTTGAAGACCACGACAACTTGAAGCCTATGCTGAAGGTGATGCAAAATTATGATGCGATCATTGAAACTACATACAACGATGTCGACCGATTTGAGTTTACAGAAGACTTCGTAGAATATCTCCTATTACCCGTTTAACTCTGCTACTCATGGCACAGATTTGAGCCGGTTTATGTGAGCGTGATATCGTGCTTCTCAAAAGCAGACTTTAATTGCATTGCAGAAATTGAACACCTTGGCCTCGAATCAGACCTTCGCCGCAAATGACAAGAGCCTCCCCTTGCGAGCCTCCGCACAATATCCCAAACACATGCGCGACACAGGGAGACGCGCGCATGACCGACACACCACGGATCACAAGACAGAGCACAGGACGGAGCACAAGCTGGAAAGCCCCCGCGGCCTTTGCGCTGGCGACGCTGTTTTTCCTCTTCGAATTCATCTCCCGCATCGCGCCCTCCACCGCGACCACGGCGATCACGCAGGATCTTGATCTGACCAAGGCCGGTCTCGGCGTGTTTTCCTCTCTGTTTTTCTGGGTTTATGCGCCCATGCAGATCGTGGTCGGACTGTTGCTCGACCGTTGGGGGGCGCGGCGGTTTGTGGTGCCGGCCATCGCGCTTTGCGCCGGAGGGATTGCCCTCATCGGTCTCGCGCCCAATGTGGTGATCGCCTCCGTCGGGCGGTTGATGACCGGGTTTGGCGCGTCTTTCGCCTTTGTCGGCGCGCTCTATGTGGTGAACCACTGGTTCGCGCCCGCGCGCTTTGCGCTTCTGTCAGGCCTCGTCAATGCGGTCGGCATGTTGGGCACAGCGATTGGTGTCATCTGGCTCACATCCCTGACCGAGACCGCAGGCTGGCGCCCGTCTTTCATCGGCATCGGGATCACCGGCGGCGCGCTTTTCGTTCTGGCGCTGTTTTTCTACCGCGAAGCGCCGTCTGCGGGCGACACGGACACGCACACAAATCCGATCGGCCCCTTGGGTCAGGTGATCAAAAGCCCGCAGGTCTGGCTTTTGTCCCTCGTGGGCGCGCTGATCTACATGCCGATCAACGTCTATGGCGGGCTTTGGGGCAACGAAGAGCTGATCGCCGATCACGCTCTCTCTGCCGTCTCCGCCGAGACCGCCGTCTCTATGATGTTTTGGGGCATGGCGGCAGGATCGGTGCTGTGGGGCGCCGTCTCTGACGCCTTGGGCCATCGCAAATGGATCGTCTTCACGGGCGCCGTGGCGGCCACACTGTTCTGGGGCTGGGTCATTTTGGGGGGCAGCAGCAACATGGTGCTGATCTCCGCCGCGCTCTTCTTCGGCGGGCTGTTTTGCGGCGCACAGATGCTGACCTTCGCCATGGCGAAAGAGGGCCAGGACCAAAGCGCGGTCGGCACCGTCACCGCCTTCGTGAACATGATCGGGATCGGCGCGGCTTTGGTGTTTCAGCCACTGGTTGGCTGGCTTTTGGACCTCACGGGCGGCAATCACGCGCTGGCGCTCTCTGCCGTGCCGATTTGCTTGGGGTTGGCCGCGCTCTTGATCCTCGCGCTCAAGGAACCGGAACAACCGCACCTCAAAGGCGGCGGGTCCTAGGGTCAGCCGCGTGCCATGCAGCCCTCTTGCGGCATCATCATATCCGGCTGCGGCAGGTTCAACAGCGCCTCAAGCCCCGCATTGTCCGCCACCAAATCGGCCAGCGTCATATCGTCAAGCACGCCGTAAAACGCCTCCAGAGCCGCCGTCAGCGCCAAACGCAAACGACACACGGCCTGCAGCGGACAGGTGTTGTCCTGCGCCGCGAAACATTCGGCAAAGGGCACATGCGCCTCGAAATGCCGAAACACCTCGCCGATGGTGATTTCGTCAGGATTGCGCGCCAAAACGATCCCGCCCGCACGGCCGCGCGTGGTCTCGATATAGCCCTCATTCGCCAAAAGATGCACCACCTGCGCCAGATGGTTTTCCGAGGCATTGGCCGCCTTGGCAATGCCCGCACGGCGCACCATATGGCCTTCGTTCACAGCACAGGCCATGAGCACACGCATGGCGAGGTTGGTTCGGATCGTCAAACGCATGGTTGGCGGTCTCCATCTCTGGCTTGGGTTTGGACAAGGGGCGCACGCAGGTTTCAGCCACATTACTTGGCGTCAAAATACTGTGACTTTGATCTGGATCAGAAAGGTATATTTCAGATAGAGAAATGAGAGGCCTCGAAGGGCACGCGCAGAGTTTTGCCGTTTTGCCCCGCGACGATCATGGCGTGATCTTCGAAACGGATACCCGCAACACCCGTCCAACCCTCCGGCTGATCGAGCACCACCGTGGCATGGCAGAGCACATGTTTGCGCCCCTCGTCCAGCGCGAGCACGGTGCGCACGCCCTCCCGCGCCACGGCATTGTCGCCAAGCGCCGCCCTGTGCCCCTCAGCTCCCGCCGCACAGCCATCCTCGACACCCAAAACGCCGTCATGCCGCCCGTCCCAAGGCGCATAATCGCGCCCGCCGTTCGACATCCAGAGCATGGTGACGGGCATGACACGGCTGTCTTTGACGAACACCACGATGTCGCGCTCCCGGGCCCGCGACACGGCGGTCCAACCGAGCCCCTCCACGTCCTTTTCAACCAGCGTCACGAAATCCTCGTGCCCCGTCTGATGCGGATAGTGGCTCAAATCCACCCTGCCCCCATCCCGCGCGGGGAATTGCGTCAGATCGGTACTGCGCCCCGGATAGGCCAGAATATGCGCCTCCTCCAAAGGCACCCCCGAGGTCAGCGCCACGCGTTTCGGAGAGGTCGCGATGTGATCTCCGGGAGAGACGCGGATCATCGGATGATGCGCAAAGGTCAAACCGCCCTCACCGCCCGCGATCTCATGCCGCTGATAGAGCGCCGGCTGATCGGCACGGAGCGTAATCTCCTTGGTGATCTGCGCCCCCATCACCGGACGCTCCAGCGCGAGCTTCATATGGGCATGAGCGTCAGTCTCAGAGCGAGACATCAAATGCCACGCCGAATTGGCCGTCCAGCCATGGGGCGGATCTTGTACGACATCAGAACCGCCAAAGGGCGCGGCCAGAAAATCCCCCGCCAGATGCGCGTCCACCACGCTCAGAGCCTCAGCCGCCAAAGGCGTACCGACCCAATGCGCCGTGTGGAACACCTCGCGATCCTGAACGGTGTAGCTTCGGATATTGCCGACAGAGGCGTCAAACCTAAGCGCAAGCGCCCCGCAACACAGCCGCAGCTCCATCAGCCCCAAACCCTAACCACGGAACCCTGTCGCGACGACGAATTTCTCGGAGCTGTCAGAGCGCGACGAGGGCGGCTTGAAATGCTGCACCTTCTCGAACTTCTGCTTGAGCAAATGCTGCAACTCTCCCTCGGCGCCGCCGGCCAGAACCTTGGCCACAAAGGTGCCGCCCGGAGAAAGCACATCAAAGGCCAGATAGGCCGCCGCCTCGCAGAGCGCGATGATCCGCAGGTGGTCCGTCTGCTTGTGCCCCGAGGACGCCGCCGCCATGTCCGACATCACCACATCCGCCTCGCCGCCCAGCCAATCCTTCACCTTCTGGTCGGCATCGTCGGACATGAAATCGAGCTGGTGAATCTCTGTGCCGGGGATCGGTTCGACCTCCTGCAAATCGACGCCCAGAATGGTGCCGATCTTCTTGCCGGACTTCTCGCCCAAAGCGTTCACACGCTTGACCGCCACCTGACACCAGCCGCCGGGCGCACAGCCCAGATCGACCACCCGCGCGCCGGGCACGAGAAAGCGGAACTTGTCGTCGATCTCCATGATCTTGAAGGCCGCACGCCCCCGGTAGCCCTCGTCACGCGCACGTTTGACATAGGGATCGTTGAGCTGACGCTCCAACCATAGCGTCGAAGACAGCTTGCGCCCGCGCGCAGACTTCACCTTGACGCGCAAATCCCGCGCGCCGCGTCCTGAGGTTGCCCCGGTTTTCTTTTTGTCGGCCATGAGTTTCCGCGTCCTTTTGATCGAAAGGCCTTATAACAGAGCCGACGCGCTCAGGGAAAGAGCCGCATGAGTATTTAGACAGCAAAGGAAACCTCACCCCGCTCTTTTCGGGCGCTGTTTCCTTTGCTGCCGAAAATACTCACTCACAGCTCAGCCAAAAGCCTTGAGCCGCGCCATGAGGCTCGAGGTGTCCCAACGCCCGCCGCCCATGGTTTGCACATCCTTGTAAAACTGATCGACCAGCGCCGTGACCGGCAAGGGCGTGCCGGTGTCCTCGCCCGCCTCGAGACAGATCGCCAAGTCCTTGCGCATCCAGTCGACGGCAAAGCCATGCTCGTACTGTCCTGCAAGCATCGTCTTGTGGCGGTTGACCATTTGCCAGCTTCCCGCAGCGCCACCGGAGATCACATCGACCAGCGCCTCACCATCGAGGCCGGATTTTTCGGCGAGCAACAGCGCCTCGGAGAGCCCCTGCACCAGCCCCGCGATGCAGATTTGGTTGCACATCTTGGCGGTCTGGCCCATGCCGACCTCGCCCAGTCGTTTGACGATCTTGCCGTAAGCGGCCATCACCGGCTCGGCCTTGGCGTAATCCCCCTCCGCGCCGCCGCACATGACGGAGAGTACACCATTCTCGGCGCCCGCCTGCCCGCCGGACACCGGCGCGTCGACATAGCCGATCCCGGCCTCTGCGGCGTGTGCGGCCAGCTCACGGGTCACTTTAGCCGACACTGTGGTGTGATCGACAAAGATCGCGCCGGGTTTCATGCCCGCAAACGCCCCGTCGGGGCCGAGGCAGACGGAGCGAAGGTCGTCGTCATTGCCGACACAGGCCATCACAAAATCCGCGCCCTCTGCCGCCTCGCGCGGGGTTTTAGCAAAGCCGCCATCGTGCTCTTTGGCCCAGCTTTCGGCTTTCGCACTGGTGCGGTTGTAGACCGTCACCGCATGGCCTATCGCGGCGAGATGCCCCGCCATCGGGTATCCCATGACCCCAAGACCCAAAAATGCAGCGTTCACGCCCGTTTTCACCATGGCTTTTCCCTCGCGCGTCGATGTGGTTTAACGGCCGAAACCGTAGCCGCTCGCGGCGCGGCGTCAACATGCATTCGCGCACATATGACAGGACCGTCCACCTCATGGCCCGGATTTTCTCTTTGCTGCTCAAGATCGTATCAGGTCTTGTTCTTTTGACCGTTCTGGCGATCTGGCTGACCTATTGGCTCGCCGCGCGCTCCCTGCCCGACTACAACGCGGATTTTGAGGTGGCGGACATCAGCGCGCCGGTGGAGATCGCGCGCGACAACGCCAATGTGCCGCATATTTTCGGCGCCACAGATGAGGATGTCTATTACGGGCTGGGGTTTGCGCATGCGCAGGACCGCTTGTTCCAGATGATGCTTCTGCGACGCACAGCGCAGGGCCGGTTGTCGGAGATGTTCGGCGAGCGCACTTTGAAGACCGACGAGCTGATGCGGCGTCTCGGCCTTTACGAGGCCGCGCGGCAATCCGCACAGGTGCAAAGCCCCGAAGCCACCGCCGCGCTCGAGGCCTATGCGCGCGGGGTGAACGCCTGGATCAAAGAGGTGAACGAAGGCGCACTGGGACGCGGCGCGCCGGAGTTCTTTCTCTTCCCCTCGGAGATCGCCTATTGGCAACCCGCCGATTCCATCGCGATCCTGAAACTCGTGGCCGTGCAGCTTTCGGATCAAATCCCGAACGAAGTGCTGCGCGCCCGCGCCTCTCTCTTGTTGCCGCAAGAGCGCCTGCGCGATCTGATGCCGGACGCGCCGGGCACGGGGCTTGGGCTTTTGCCCTCTTACGCCGCACTTTTCCCCGAGGCGCAGCCGGGCTTGGCCCCCTCCGGCACGCAATATGCCCTCTCGCCTTTCCCGAAATCCGGCCTTGCGGGTGCCTCCAACGTCTGGGCCGCAGGACCGGGGCGTTCGGCCACCGGTGCCACGCTTTTGGCCAATGACCCGCATCTGAATTTCTCCGCCCCCGGCGCCTGGTATCTGGCGCGGCTGCAACTCAGCACCGGCGGTGTGATCGGCGCCTCCGTGCCGGGCATCCCCGCGATTGTTTCGGGCCGACATGAGAGTTTCGGCTGGGGCATCACGGCGGCCTATTTGGACGACGCCGATCTCTATATCGAAAAGCAAAACCCCGATGCGCCGGGCGAGGTTCTGACGCCTGACGGCTATAAACCGCTGCGCAGCCGCCCCTCGATTGTCCAGATCAAGGACGCCGATCCCGTCACCTTGACGCTGGAGTGGTCCGAGAATGGCCCGATCCTGCCCAGCACCGCTTTTGACGTCGATACAATCACCCCGCCGGGGCATCTGGTCTCTGTGGCCTGGACCGCGCTTGTGCCCGATGACCGGTCCATGTCGGCGGTGATTGCGCTCAACCATGCGACGACGTTGACGCAGGCCATGGTCGCCGCGCGTGACTTTGCCGCCCCCGCGCTGAACCTCGCCATGGCAGACCCCGACCGGGTGCAGATGAAGGTCATCGGCCGCGCGCCGCTGCGCGATCCGCTGCATCAATCCAAGGGCCGCATCCCCTCGCCCGGGTGGCTTGAGGCCGACCGTTGGCAGGGTTGGCGCGATTTCGACGATCTGCCGCTCTTTACCGCCGCACGCGACGGCATCATCGGCAACACCAACAACAAGACCGTCGATGCGCCCTTTCCCGATCACCTGTCCTACCATTGGGGCGACACCCAGCGCATCCAGCGTTGGCAGCGCCTGATGCAATCGCGTGAGGTCCACACCCGTGACAGTTTCATCGAGGTGCAAAACGACGTGGTTTCCCCCGCCGCGCGCAACCTCTTGCCGCTGGTCGGTGCCGATCTGTGGTTCACCGGCGAGGCCGCACCCGAAGGCACGACCGAGCGCCAACGCCAACGCGCGCTCACGCTTTTGGCCGAGTGGAATGGCGAGATGAACGAACATCTGCCGGAGCCGCTGATTTACTACGCCTGGATGCGTGCGCTTCAGGATCGTCTGATCCGCGACGAGATCGGGCCGCTGGCCCACGAGTTCACCCATGTCGATCCGATCTTTATCGAGCGCGTCTACCGCGACATCGGCGGTGCCTCGGCTTGGTGCGATGTGATCCAATCGGCGCCGGTGGAGACCTGTACCGACATCGCGCGGCAATCTCTCGACGATGCGCTGTTGTGGATTGGTGAGCACTATTCCACGAACCTTGAGAGCCTGCGCTGGGGCGACGCTCATATGGCGCAACACGATCACCCGGTGCTGGGCGATGTGCCTTTGCTGAAATGGGTGGTGAACATCCGGCAGTCGACCTCCGGCGGCGACAACACGCTGATGCGCGGCGTGACGGCGGGCGATGGGGCGGCGCCCTTTGCCAACGTCCATGGCGCGGCGTACCGTGGCGTCTATGACTTCGCCGATCCCGACAGTTCGGTCTTCATCACCGCCACCGGCCAGTCCGGCCATCCTTTGAGCCGGCACTATGACGATCTGGGCGAGCTGTGGCGGCGCGGCGAATATGTACCGATGAGCCTCGACCCGGAACTCGCGCGCGCCGCCGGCGTCGGTATCACCCATCTGGTGCCAGAGGAATGAGCTCTGAGTGGGATAAAATGCGCGCGGGCGAGTGGTATTGCTGCATGGACCCCGACATAGATGCGCGCCGGACAAAGGTCTTTGACGCCGTGCACCGCCACAACATGGCGCTGCCCTCAGAGCGCGGTGACATCCACCCTGAGCTGCGCGCTTTGCTGGGTGCCGCGCCCGAGACCGCCCGGATTGAGGGGCAGTTTCACCTCTTGTATGGCGAGAACCTGTTTCTGGGCGACGGTGCCTTTCTGAATGTCGGCTGTGTCGTGCTGGACAGCGCGCGGGTCGAGATCGGGGAGAACACGATGATCGAGCCGCGCACGCAAATCTACTGCGCCGATCACCACCGCGATCCCGTGCTGCGCGGGCAACTCATCGAACGCGCCCTGCCCGTCACGATTGGCCGGGATGTCTGGATCGGCGGCGCTGCGATCATCTTGCCGGGGGTCACGATTGGCGATGGCGCCATCGTGGGGGCTGGCTCTGTGGTGACCAAGGATGTGGCCCCGGGCACGCGGGTCGTGGGGAATCCGGCGCGGGGGATTTAAGAAGCCCTTAATGCGACGAAAATACGCGCTCGTACTCTGAACCTCGCGCAAATTCACTTTGTGCAGCCCATGCATCAAGCCCGACCTCCGGTCCAAGCCTTCCATGGATCTGTTGTTTGAACCAGTATTCCAAAACCCGCACCGAAATGGAATTCATTGTCGGTCCAGTGGGACAGCATTGAACATTTGGCGGATCGCCAAAGCGCAATGCCTGAGCTTCAATCTTTGATGCTAAAACTGGCTTTATTTCAGACGAAGACAGCGCGACGCGGAACTCCCTACAACAGGCTTGGCATCGGATCAAAAGCAACACGACTTCCTGCGCATAAATGTTGGCAACCCGGTCAGGTGAAAAGTCAGAATAGCGCGGAACCGCATTCTCGTCGAACCAAAGCACCGGCTCAAAAATGCGGCTCAAAATGTCTTCGTAAAAGACATGCATGGAAAGGCCTCACGCCTGCCCTTTGATCTCATCCTTATAGACCAAGAACGCCGCGCCCTTTTGCATGGCTTTCCGCGCCGAGGCATCGAGTGCCTTGTCTTTGAGACGCGGGCGCCCGGTGAGGTCCAGACCCTTTTTCATCTCCATGCTGGACCAGCCAGTGGCCTCAAGCGCCTTAAAGCCCTTGGCAATCGCGAGCTTTTGTTCGCCCGCCACCATGAAGACCATGATCGCGTGACGCCCGCCCAGACGCAGGCCGGTTTTGGCGCCGGCCGTGGCCTCAAACAGCATCATGAACAGATGTCTTTGAGGCTTGCCCTCGCCGGGGGCCTTGGCGTCCGGTTTGGTCTTTGTCTTGGCTGCCTGCTCTTTGCTCATCTCACATCTCCCGAAATTGCTTTTCCTGACGCGGGGTCCAAAGCACCTTGAGCTGATAGCCATCCTCGGCCATCTCCTCGCCCAAGACCACGCCCTCTTCAAAGAGCCAGGCCCGTTTCTTGCCTTCGGAATAGGGCAGGACGAGATCGCGTTCAATCTTGTCTTCTTCGAAAAACTCCGAAATCGCCGACAAAAGCTCCGGCACGCCCTCGCCCGTGACGGCGGAGATCGCGAAAATGCCCTCTTCCTGCCCCGCACGCTCCATCCGGGCGGCATGGGCCTCCGGGTCCAGAAGGTCGATCTTGTTCCAGACCTCGAACATCGGCGCGTCTTCCTTGATGCCCAGATCGGACAGGATTTTCAGCACGTCGTCTTTCTGTTCCTCGGTCTCCTCGGCGGCGATGTCGCGCACATGCAGGATGAGATCGGCGTCCAGCACCTCTTCGAGCGTCGCGCGGAAGGAGGCCACGAGTTGCGTCGGCAGGTTGGAAATAAAGCCCACCGTGTCGGACAGGATGATCTCTCGGTCGCCCCCGTGGGCGTTTTCGATCACAAGCTGGCGCATGGTCGGGTCGAGCGTCGCAAAGAGCATGTCTTTCGCAAAGACATCGGCGCCGGTGACCGTGTTGAAGAACGTCGACTTGCCAGCGTTGGTGTAGCCCACCAGCGCCACGATCGGGAACGGCACTTTCGCGCGCGAAGCCCGGTGCAGCTCGCGGGTTTTCACCACTTTCTCCAACTGCCGGCGCAGACGCACGAGCTGTTCGTCGATGGCGCGACGGTCGGCCTCGATCTGGGTCTCGCCGGGGCCGCCGACAAAGCCCAACCCGCCGCGTTGCCGCTCAAGGTGGGTCCAGGCGCGGACCAATCGCGTGCGCTGATAGCTGAGCGCGGCCATTTCGACCTGCAACACGCCCTCGCGGGTGCGCGCGCGGTCGGAGAAGATTTCGAGGATAAGGCCGGTCCGGTCGAGAAGTTTGACCTTCCATTCCTTTTCCAAATTGCGCTGCTGCACCGGGGTCACCGGGCCGTCGATCAGCACAAGCTCGACCTCGGCGGCCTTCATGCGCTGTTTCAGCTCTTCGATCTTGCCGGAGCCGAAAAGATGGCCGGGCTGAATTTTCGGCAGGCGCACAATCTCGGAGCCGACCACTTCGAGGTCAGGGAGTGCGGCGGCCAGCGCCACGGCTTCCTCCAACCCCGCCTGCGGTTCGCGGCGATTGCGGTCGGAGGTGATGTCGGGATGAAGCACCCAGGCACGGGTCTGCTTCACCTCATGTTCGTAAAGTTCGGCCAAATGCCGCTCCTTTGATAGGGTCTAAAACGTTACGCCAGAACGCGCAAAAGCACCTGTCGCCGAAACGTCAGGTGCGCGTCCTTAGGTAATCTTCGAGATGCAAACTGCAAGAGGGCCCGAAATCAGGCCTCTTCGCCGTCGTACAGATTGATCGGCTGGGCCGGCATGATCGTCGAGATCGCGTGTTTGTACACGAGCTGCGATTGGCCGTCACGGCGCAGAAGGACGCAGAAGTTGTCGAACCAGGTGATCACACCCTGAAGTTTCACGCCGTTGATCAAAAAGATCGTGACGGGCACTTTGGTCTTGCGAACGTGGTTAAGGAAGGCGTCCTGAAGGTTCTGTTTGTCGGCGGCCATGATCTTTGCCTTTTTCTTGCGCTTTATGATGCGAACTGTCCCTCGGGCGACAGCACTTGAGCACACCTCGCCGCAGATTCACCCGAATGTCAAGATAAGCGTCTGAAATTCCCCGCTCTTGTGTCGCAGCTATGGAAAAGACGACACAAATTTACGTCACTCCGGACGCTAACATTCCGGGAGGGGCGGATCACCGCCGCCAGAATTCCGGGTTCAACAGCGCGATGATCGCCAACATCTCAAGCCGCCCGAGCACCATGGTGGCCGCCAGGATCATTTTTTCCGCATCCCCAAGGCTCGCGTAGCTCAGGGGCACATCGCCCACCACATTGGCCAAAGGCCCCGTCGTCGTGAGCGCGGAAATGGTGAACACCGCCGCTTCTTGGAAATGCAGCCCGAACAGGGACAAAAGCATCATCACGGCGGCGATGGTGAAGGCGAAAACCATGAAATAGACCCAGGCCACATAGGCGCCTTCGCGCCGGATGCGCCGGGCATTGGCGCCCGCGCCGCCGACAGAGTGTGGCGAGATCAGCTTTTCGATCTCGCGCTCGCCGTGACGCACCAGCGCATAGAGCCGGAGCAGCTTGACACCGCCCGCCGTGGTCGCCACGCCGCCGCCGAAAATCGCCAGCCCCATGAGCAAGACCCCCGGCGCCTGAAGCCCGGACCAAAGCCGCGCCTCCTCCCAGCCGAGGCTCTCAAAGCCCGCGGTCGACAGGAAGGACAGCACCATGAAGGTGCCGCCCCAGAGAGACGACAGCGCGCGGGTAAAGGTCCAGTCGCCCGAGACCTCCAGCACCGACACCCAATGGCGCAGGAACAGCAAGATCGGGATCACGACGATGAGCGCCAGGCCGATCTTCATCTCCGGGTCGCGCCACAAAGGCGGCGCGTCGGTGCGGGCCTGATCTGCGGTAAAGGTCTTGCGCGACAGGGCGAGAAACAGGAAGGCAAAGACCAGAACCTCGCCGATAAATCCGGTGCCTGCCTCGGTCAGCCCGCCAACGGGCGAAATGCCAGAGGTGGCCATCACGGACATGGCGTGACAGAGCGCCACATAGGGGTTCGAGCCGATCATCGAGAGCGCAAACCACAGCGCCAAGGTCAGGCCGAGATAGATCGGGAACAGCTTGACGGTGAAGCGCGCGAGGCGCTCGGGCGCGGCGGCAACACGGGTGATCTGAGAGGCGCGCACTTCGCTTTGCCCCGCGCCGCGCGAGGAGATGACCTCGAAGCCGCCAAGGTTCAAAGGCGCCAGCACCGCCACCGCCGTGATCCAGGCAAAAAGCCCGCCAAGCCAGCCCACCAGAGCGGTCCAGAGATGCACCGGGCGCGACAGTCGCGCCGGGTCGTCAAACAGCGTCGCGCCCGTGGTGGTGAGCGCCGAGACCATCTCGAAATAGGCGTTGAAGTAGGTGGTGTCTTTCGTCGCCTCGGCGAAAGGCACGGCAAGGATCAAAGGCACGGCGGTATAGGTGCCCAAAAGGGTCAAAAGCTGATTTCGCCCCTCCCGGTCGCGGTCCATAAGGCTCTCGCGATCCTCGGTCGCCTCGGGGCGGAACCGGGCAATGGCGATGAACCCCGCGAGCGAGGAAAACAGCACCGCCGCATAGAAAAACGCCCGCGTATCGTCCCATTCGCGCAGCACCAAAGCATAGATCGCAGGGACCAGCATCGCGCCCCCGCTCACCAGCATCAGCTGGACAAAAAATGGCATGCGCGAAAAGCGGTTCATCAGAAGTAATCAATCGACACTTGCAACAGGCGCTCGACCTCGGGCACGTCGTCCCGGAGCGAGAAGATGGTGATCACATCGCCCTCGTCGATGCGCGTGGCCCCGGTCGGTTTGACGTATTTGCCGCCTTTGGAGATCGCGCCAACCAACACGCCCTCGGGGAAGTCGATGTCGCGGATCGGCTTGCCAGAAATCGGCGAGGTCGAAAGCACCTGCGCCTCGATCACCTCCGCTTCGCCATCACCCACCGAATAGACATTGCGCACCCGCCCGTGACGGATGTGGCGCAGGATCGAGGACACCGTGGTCGCCCGCGGGTTGATATAGGCATCGATGTCGAGCGCATTGAGGATCGGCACCAGAGTCGGGTCGTTCACCAGACAAATCGCCATCTTCGCGCCGCGTTGTTTCGCGCGCACGGCGGCGAGCATGTTGACCTTATCGTCATCCGTCACGCAAAGCGCGGCGTCCGCGCGGGTGATCCCCGCTTCGGCCAAAAGCTCCTGATCCAGCGCATCGCCGTTGAGCACAATGGTGCGCTCCAGACTGTCGGCGGCCTTCTCTGCAGTCTTGCGGTTCTTCTCGATGATCTTGGCGCGCACGCGTTCGGTGCGGGTTTCCAAGGCCTGCGCCACGGCGAGACCGACGTTGCCGCCGCCCAGAATGACCACACGGTCCTGTTTGGCATGGGTCTTGCCGAAAATCTCCAGCGTTCGGGTCAGGTCGTCGGAATGGGCAAAGACATAGATTTCGTCTTTGGCAAACAATTGATCGCCCGGTTCCGGCGCGAACAACCGCCCCTCGCGGCGCACGCCAACAACGATGGCCCGGAGCGTCGAGAACAGATCCGACAGCTCGCGCAGAGAGGTGTTGAGCACCGGGCAGTCCTCATCGAGCAGGATGCCCATGAGCTGTACGCCGCCCGCCAGAAACGCCTGCGTGTCAAAGGCCGCAGGCGCCGCCAAACGCCGCAACGCGGCCTCGGCCACTTCTTTTTCGGGCGAGATCACCACATCAATCGGCAGGTGATCGCGGCGGTAAAGATCGGAATAGATCGCGGTCAGGTAGCTCTGTGCCCTCAGACGCGCGATTTTGCGCGGCACGCCAAAGACCGAATGCGCCACCTGACAGGTGACCATGTTCACCTCATCGGAATAGGTCGCGGCGATCACCATATCGGCGTCCCGTGCCCCTGCCCGCTCCAACACGTCCGGGTAGGAGGCAAAGCCCTCGATGCCCTGCACGTCCAATGTGTCGGTCGCGCGGCGCACCAGCGCGGGGTTGTTGTCCACGACCGTGACGTCGTTTTTCTCGGAAGAGAGTTGTTTGGCGATCTGCCAGCCGACCTGGCCCGCGCCGCAAATGATGACTTTCATCGCATCACCTTTATTGCTTCGCCCCAGCCTTCGCACTTAACGGCGAAGGCGTCAACGTGGCTGTCACGTCATTTCGGGCCGTCAACAGCCGTCACTCCGCCTCTTCCGAGACATAGGCCACGCGACCGCCCTGTTTGTTGCCGGTCACAACGCCCAGAGATTTCAACTTGCGGTGCAGCGCCGAGCGCTCCATGCCGACGAAGGTCGCGGTGCGGGAAATATTGCCGCCAAAGCGGTTGATCTGCGTCAGAAGATACTCGCGTTCGAACAACTCACGCGCCTCGCGCAGAGGCAGCGTCGCAATCGCAGGCGACAGAACCGCCCGCCCGTCGTCTTCGCGCGCACCATCCTCGGACGGCAGCTCAGAGACCTCGATGTCGCCCGTGCTGTCACCGAGGATCAAGACGCGTTCGATGACGTTCTTGAGCTGGCGCACATTGCCCGGCCAGGTCATGGTCTGAAGCATCGCTGCGGCGTCTTCGGTCAGCGCGCGCTGCGGCAGGCCCTGTTCGCGGTTCAGTTTCTCGATGAAATACCCGGCCAGTTCCGGGATGTCCTCGCGACGTTTTTCCAGCGCAGGCACCTCAATCGGCACCACGTTCAGCCGGTGATACAATTCCTCGCGGAAGGTCCCCGCCGCGATCTCCGCCGTCAGATCGCGCGAAGTCGAGGAAATCACCCGCAGATCGACGGAGACCTGCGCCGTGCCGCCCACCCGTGTGAACCGTTGATCGACCAACACGCGCAGGATTTTCGACTGGGTGCCAAGCGGCATATCCGCCACCTCGTCGAAATAGATCACACCGCCGTTGGCCTCCTCCAACAAGCCTTTCTCAATGCCGCGCTCCGGGCTCTCACGGCCAAAGAGCACCTCTTCCATCCGGTCGGGCTCGATATTGGCGGAGGACACAGAGACGAAAGGCGCGTCGTTGCGGTCAGAACCCGCATGGATGAACCGCGCCGCCACTTCCTTGCCCACGCCCGCGCCGCCCGTCAGCATAACACGGCCGTTGGATTTGGTGACTTTTTCCAGATTGAGTTTGAGCTGTTTGAAGGCGGTGGAAACGCCGATCATCTCGACATCGCCCGACCCCGACCGTTTCAGCGTGGCGTTTTCACGACGTAGACGCGAGGTCTCCATCGCGCGGGTGATCACCACCATGAGCTGGTCGATGTTAAACGGTTTCTCGATGAAATCGTAAGCGCCCTGTTTGATCGCAGCCACCGCGATCTCGATGTTGCCGTGGCCGGAAATGATGATGATCGGCACCTCTGGGTGCTCGCGTTTGACATGTTTGAGAATGTCAATCCCGTCCATCTCGCTGTCCTTCAGCCAGATGTCGAGGATCATCAGCGCCGGCACCGCGTCACCGATCTGTTTCATGCAGTCGTCGGAATTGGCCGCCAGCCGCGTCTCAAAGCCTTCGTCCTGCAAAATATCCCCGATCAACTCGCGAATATCGCGTTCATCGTCGACGATCAGAATATCAGACATGGTTCACTCCAGACTTCATCATTACACTGCAAGCTCTTGTTTTTCATCTTTATTCACCCCCTCAACCAAGGCAAGGCGAATGGTGGCACAGGCCCCGATCCGCCCCGAGGGATCAATCGGCTCACCATCCGTGAGCGTCAGCGTTCCGCCATGTTCCTCGATGATTTTCTTGACGATCGGCAGGCCCAAACCGGTGCCTTTCTCGCGCGTCGTCACATAGGGTTCAAACAGGCGCGAACGATCTTCGGGCAGGCCGATGCCGTTGTCCGTGATCGTCACCACCGCCTCATTGTCTTCGCGCCGCATCGCCACGCGGACGGTTGGCTCATAGCCCATCTGAAACCCATTTTCCAACACGGTTTCAATGGCTTCTCCGGCGTTCTTTATCAAGTTTGTAAAGGCCTGACCGATCATCGTCGCATCCACTTCGGCCCAGGCGTGATCCGGCTCGATCTCCGCCCGCACCTTTACGTCCGGCAGCGCGTTTTGCTGCAACAGCACAGCGCCTTTCACCAGATCGACAAGATCATTCTCGCGCCGTTCCGGGCTTGGCATGCGGGCGAATTTCGAGAACTCGTCCACGATGCGCCGCAAATCGCCGGTCTGGCGCACGATGACGGAGGTGTATTGCTCAAGATCCGCCCGCGCCTCTTCGTCGAGGCCCCGCCCAAATTTGCGCAGGATGCGTTCGGCGGACAATTGAATGGGCGTCAGCGGGTTCTTGATCTCATGCGCAATGCGCCGCGCCACATCACCCCAAGCGGCCAGACGCTGCGCGCTCACCAGATCGGTCACATCGTCAAAGGCCACCACATAGCCCTCAAGCCGCCCCTCGACGTCGCGCCGCGTGGCGATGCGCACCAAAAGGCTTTCCTGCGCGCCGGAGCGAATGAGCCGCAACTCTTCTTGCGCCACCTCGCGATTGCCTGCCCGCAGCACATCGAACAAAGGCCCGAATTCCGGCACCACAACGGCCAGTGCCTCGCCCGTCACATCGCGCTCGCCAAGGCTCAAAAGCGCCTGCGCCGAGCGGTTCAAAAGCGTCACGCGCCCTTCCGCGTCCAAGCCCACGACGCCCGCCGTCACCGAAGACAACACGCTATCGAACAGGCGGCGGCGCTGGTCGATCTGTTCGTTGCGCTCCAAAAGCTCGTCGCGTTGCAGCTTCACCTGCCCGGTCATCTGGTTGAACACACGGCCCAAGGTGGCGATTTCGTCCTGGCCCTCTTCCTCAGGCACACGCACAGACAGATCGCCCTCGCCCACCTTCTGCGCCGCCCCGGCCAGCCGCCCGATGGGCCGCGCGAGGCGTTCGGCGAACCACAAGCCCAGCCAAGTCGCTGCCAGAATGAGGATGATGGCAAAGCCGATGTACAAAAGCCCGAATTCAAACAACAGCCGCCCGCGGTCGCTTTCCAACTGGTTATAAAGCGCGATGCTGTCCTGCGTTTCGTCCAAGAGATTGAGGATTTTGCCGTCCACATCGCGGGTCACATAGAGATAGCGATCCGAAAACCCGGCAAGCCGCTGAAGCGCACGGGATTCGTTTTGATCCCAGTCGTCGATCAGCACCAGTTCGCCGGTCTCGGCACGGGCCAGATCGGCCTCGGAGGGATGTTCGTAATCAAAGAGATAGGAGCGATCACCGCGCGCTTTGATGTCGCCCGCCCGGTCGATCACATAGGCTTCGCGCAGGCCGCGCTGAATGAGGCCCTGCCCCTGATTGAGCACCTGTCTGAGCGCCCCATCGGGCAGGATCGTCACCTGACGGCGGCGGTCGATGATGAAATTCGCAAGCGCGCGGGTGTCCTCGGTGAGGCCATCGTGGTGCTCGTCCTCATAGGCCTTCGCGGCCTCCAAAGAGGAGCCCACCACATTGCGCACCCGATCAGAAAACCAACCTTCGAGGCCGAAATTCACCGTCACCACGGCGAAGATCGCCACCATGACGGTCGGGATGAGCGCCAAAAGCACGAAGGCGCCGGAGAGCCGAAGGTGGAGCCGCGAGCCTTCGGAATGCGCGCGCCGGGCGGCGATAACCCGTGCGATGCGTTGCGCCACCAGCCCCGCAACCAGAATGACATAGACCACATCGGCCAAAAGCACCGAGCGCAGCACGGTCGAGGCCGGGCCATGATCCAAAGGCCCCAAGACGAGGAAGGTCATGATCGCCAGAACCGGGCCGAGAATGAACACCGCGAGGGTCGCGACATTTTGCAAACGGCGCTGACGCCTGAGCCGCGTCAACCGCTGCCAGCTTTGCCGTCCGATCCGTTGTGCCAGGGCCTTATCTGCCCGTGTTTTGGCCACGCTGCGCCTCGTCTTTATCCTGCTCCTGGTCCTGCCCTCTTGCGCGGGTTGGACCAAAATCATGACCAAGACGCAAAGCACGGACATCCGTTGCAATCTGGTCGCAGCTGCGCGCTTTCCGCATCACTGCGCCCAAATCACCACGGATGTGGCCTTTTTACATCAACTTGCGGCGGCGTGTCACCTGAATATCGAGATCATTGATCTTTTTACGCAAGGTATTGCGGTTGATGCCAAGCAGATCGGCACATTTGGCCTGATTTCCGCCCACCGCATCGAGCGCGATTTCGATCAAAGGCCCTTCGACTTCCTTCAAAATCCGCTGATACAGCCCCGGCGGCGGCAGCACACCGCCATGCAGGTCGAAATAGCGGCGCAGGTGTTTTGCCACGGAAGAGGACAGTTTTTCCCCCTCGGAGCCGCCTTGTAGCGGCTCCATCGCGGGCTGATTGCCCAACACCGTCTCGACCTCGATCCGGGTGATTTCCTCTTCGGGAGAGGTGACGATCAACCGGCGAATGGTGTTTTCCAACTGACGCACGTTGCCCGGCCAACTGTAGGCCCGGACAAGCTCCATCGCCTCATGCGAGAAGCGGCGCGCGGACAGGCCATCGCGCTCGGCTTTCGACAGGAAGAACTCCGCCAGAAGCGGGATGTCATCGACGCGTTCCCGCAGCGATGGCACGGAAATCGTCACGCCGCCCAGACGGTAGAACAGATCCTGACGGAAAGCGCCGCTTTCCATTTTCGCGGCCAGATTGGCCTGAGAACTGGCCATGATGCGCGGGCCGTTGTCGGTGAAACTGTCGAGCATGCGCACGATGCGAGCCTGCGCCTCCTCATCGAGATCGCCCACTTCGTCAAACAGGATCGAACCATTCTTGGCCTTGGAAATCACCGCAGCCGGGCCTTCCATCGTCGCCAGATCGGCGGCCGAAACCACCACGAAGGGCAATGTGCGCCGGTCCGAGAAATCATGAATCGCACGAGCGATCAGCGACTTACCCGTGCCGCTCTCGCCGGTGATCAGCACCGGCAGATCGGTGTTCATCACGCGGGCGACAAGGCGGTAAAGCGTCTGCATCGCGGGCGTGCGTCCCACCAGCGGCAGGTCTTCTTTCGGCCCCTCGGAGGGCGCTTTGGCATTGGACGGCGCCGGATTGGCGCGGCGTTTGACCTCTAACGCCTTCGCGGCACGCTTCATCAAATCGGGCAGATCGAAAGGTTTCGGTAGGTAGTCGAAGGCCTCGGCCTCTGCCGCCTGAATCGCCGTCATGATGGTGTTCTGCGCCGAGATCACGATGACCGGCAGACCGGGGCGCAGCTCGGCGATTTTCGGCAGCGCTTCCAAGCCATTGCCATCGGGCATCATCACATCGGAGATGACCAGATCGCCCTTCCCCTCCTCGACCCATCGCATCAGGGTGACCAAAGATGAGGTCGCATGGACCTTACATCCGGCGCGGGTCAGCGCCTGGGTCAGAACGGTGCGGATCGTGCGGTCGTCATCAGCGACGAGGATCGTGCCATCCATGTTTTTCTCTCCTTGTCAGTTTCGCGCCAGAGCTGAAAACGGAACCAAAGCCGTCCCCTGCCCGCCGCGCATCCCCTTTTTAACGGGGTTCTTCACAGTTTTATTACACATCATGCCCAGATCATCGCCTTCACGTCGAGGATGTTGCATCGCGTGGAGCAACCGGCAGAGAAATTCGGAACACGGTTTTGCCCGGCGTCGAGTCGACCGAAATCCAACCCTCGTGATCCGAGATGATCTTGGACACCAAAGCAAGGCCAAGCCCGGTGCCGTTCTCGCGGCCCGACACGAAGGGTTCGAAAATATCCGAGGCGATCTCCGGCGGAAGACCGGGGCCGTCGTCGATGATCTCGACCTGAAGCGGCAACGCGCCGCCGGTGCCATCCTTGCGCCTGAGGCGCAAAGACAGGTCGTAAAAGGTGCGCAGACGGATCACACCGCCCTCTTTGCCAGCCGCCTCGGAGGCGTTCTTGATCAGATTCAAAAAGACCTGCAACAGCTGATCACCATCGACAAAAGTGGGCGGCAGAGAGGGGTCGAATTCCTCGACAAACTTCATATTCGCGCCGTAGGAGAGCTCGGCCGATTTGCGCGCACGGTCCAAAAGGTCGTGAATGTTGATCGCGCGTTTCGCAGGCGGGCGCAGGTTGCCGAATTGCTCGACCTGCTCCAAAAGCGCCACGATCCGGCGGCTTTCGGCGACGATCAGATCGGTCAGTTCGAGATCCTCGGGGCTGAGGCTCATCGAGAGCAATTGCGCAGCCCCGGTGATGCCCGCAAGCGGGTTCTTGATCTCATGCGCCAGCATTTCCGCCATGCCGATCGCCGAGCGTGCAGAGGTTTTCACCTGATGCGCGCGCCCCAGCCGGTCGGCGATCTGGCGCGGCTCCATCAACAGGACCAGCCAGTCGTCCATGCCCTGCAAAGGCGCGATCTGGATATTGCATTGCACGGGTGCGGCATTGCCGCCCGAGACATCCACATTGTTGATAAACAAAGGCGAATTGTCGCGACGCACGCGGGCGAAAGCCTCTTCGAGCGGCGCATCGATGGCCAGTTTGTCAAACACCGGCACGCCCATCAGGGTCCGCGCGGAGGCATTCAAAAACAGTTCCGCCGAGGAATTCACCTCATTGATCAGATTCGTCGCGTCGATCATGACCGCAGGCACCGGCAGCGAAGGCCAGAGCATATCGAACCGCGCATCTGTCATGCGGCATATCCTTCCGTATCGGTAAAATCTCCGCTGAGCGCATCCGGCAAAAGCGCCAGCACGCCTTCGGGCGTCTTTTCGGTCAAAACACGTTTGCGCAGCGCCGCGGGCGTGCCTGCGGTCTCCATGTACCAGCCCAGATGTTTGCGCATCACGCGCCCGCCCAGGTCCCTGCCATAAAAGGCGACACCAGCCTCATAATGTCCGGCGACCATATCGGCGAACTCCTTGCCCTCGGGTCGCACGGGTTCAGGCAGGCCAGTGAGGTTCGCCGCCACCTGCGCCAGAACCCAAGGCTGACCCTGCGCGCCGCGCCCGATCATCACACCATCCGCGCCCGATTGGCTCAATGCCTCCTGCGCGGCCTCGGGCGAGGTGATGTCGCCATTGGCGATCACCGGGATCGACACCGCCTCTTTCACCGCCCGGATCGCCGACCAATCGGCACGGCCTTTGTAGAACTGGCACCGGGTGCGACCATGGATGGTGATCATCTGGATGCCCGCGTCTTCGGCGCGTTTCGCAAGCTCCGGCGCGTTCAACAGCGCATCGTCCCAGCCCAGCCGGGTTTTCAGCGTCACCGGCACATCGACCGCCGCCACCACCGCCTCAATGAGCGTCAAGGCATGGTCGAGATCGCGCATCAGCGCCGAACCGGAATAGCCGGAGACCACCTTTTTCGCAGGACAGCCCATGTTGATGTCGATGATCTGCGCACCGCTGTCTTCGGCGATCTTCGCGGCCAAGCCCATCGGCTCTGCCTCGCGCCCCGCAAGCTGCACGGCAGTGTTTTCGACACCAAAGCCCAGCTCCGCCTTTTCGCGAGTGCCGGGACGCGCGTTGATCATGTCATGCGAGGCCACCATCTCGGACACCACAAGCCCCGCCCCAAAGCTGGAGACCAGCGTGCGGAACGGCAGATCGGTGATCCCGGCCATAGGGGCCAGAAACACGGGAGGGTCCAGTGTGAGTTGCGCCAAACGAACGGGCAAGCGATTAATCCTTAAGCATTTCGACCAGAGGTAGCGTCCAGAGATGCGAGTCGCAAAGGGTCGCGCGGGGCTTTCGAGGAAAAAAGGGGCGAAAAACGACGTTTGCACAAAATTTAATCTATCAGACAGTCAAAAACAGCGCATTGCAAGGGCGCGCGCCAGCGCTTATCCCAAGTCGCATGACAAAAACTGCCGTCATCATCGTTGCCGCCGGACGCGGCACCCGCGCGGGCGGGACGCTGCCGAAGCAATGGCAGGTGCTCAAGGGCGCGGCTGCGTCCATGCGCGTGATCGACCATAGCATCGCGCGGTTTCGGGCGCAGGCTGACAACATCGTCGTGGTGCATCACCCGGACGATCTCGACCTCGCGCAAAGCCTTGAAAATGTGACACTTGTCTGCGGCGGCGCGACGCGTGCGGAGTCGGTGCGGGCGGGGCTTGAGGCGCTCGTCGGGCTGGGCATCGACCGGGTTCTGATCCATGACGCGGCGCGCGCTTTGGTCCCCGATGCCGTGATCGAAGGCGTGAAGAGCGCCCTCACCCACCACCAAGGCGCCGCCCCCGCGCTTGCTGTGACGGATGCGCTTTGGCGGGGGGGCCTCTCGCAGGATGCCACGGAAACAGGCAGTTTCGTGGACGGTACGCAGGATCGCAGCGGATTGTTTCGCGCCCAGACACCGCAGGGCTTCGCGTTCGAGGCGATTCTGGCCGCCCACAGAGCGTATCAGGGCGAGGCCGCCGACGATGTCGAAGTGGCCCGCGCGGCTGGCATCAAAGTCACGATCACGCGCGGTGCGGAAGAGAATTTCAAAATCACCCACCCGGAGGATTTCGCCCGGGCGGAGGCGCTTTTGCGCCAGCAGGAACAGGAGACGACACAGATGGATATACGTCTTGGAAATGGCTACGACGTGCATCGGTTCGGCGAAGGCGATCACGTCTGGCTCTGCGGCGTCAAAGTTCCGCATGAACGCAGCCTTCAGGGCCATTCCGACGCCGATGTCGGCATGCATGCTTTAACGGATGCGATCTACGGCGCTCTGGCGCGCGGCGACATCGGCCAGCATTTTCCGCCCTCCGATCCGCAATGGAAAGGCGCCGAGAGCCCTATCTTCCTGCGTCATGCGATCGGATTGGCGCGCGAAATGGGCTATGAGCTGATGAATTGCGACGTGACACTGGTCTGCGAGCGCCCCAAGGTGGGGCCGCATGCTCAGGCCATGCGTGCCGCTCTGGCCGAGATCATGGATGTCGATGTCGAAA
The DNA here is from genome assembly GCF_020524585.1 of Celeribacter naphthalenivorans. Lineage (GTDB taxonomy): Bacteria > Pseudomonadota > Alphaproteobacteria > Rhodobacterales > Rhodobacteraceae > Celeribacter > Celeribacter naphthalenivorans. Next base: position 374,238 of record NZ_JAIVLK010000002.1, on the reverse strand, counting down.
AAGTCTCGGTCAAGGCAACCACCTCTGAGCGGCTGGGCTTTACCGGGCGCGAGGAAGGCATCGCGTCCCTAGCCACCGCCGCCCTGATGCGCCGCTAACCTGACCCCGAAGGAGAGAGACATGAACCCTTTCGCCGAACTCATCGCGACCATGGCCCGGATCGGCTATATGCGCCCCGGCCCCGGCACCTGGGGCTCGGCGGCCGCTGTGCCTTTGTTCTGGATTCTGCATGAAACTCTGGGCGTTCCGGGCGTGTTGATCGGCACCGCCGTGATGTTCGTCGCGGGGCTTTGGGCCACGGGCGAAATGACGCGCGGCTCCGACAATCACGACCCCTCCGAGATTGTCATCGACGAGTTGGTCGGCATGTGGATCGCGCTCATTCCGGTCTCCATCGGCTCTGCGATGGCCGGTGCGCCCTCGACCGCGCTTTGGCCCGCCTGGCCCACGGCGTTCATCGCATTCCGCCTCTTCGACATCTGGAAACCCGGACCTGTCGGCTGGGCCGACCGGCGCGGCGATGCTTTGGGCGTGATGCTGGACGATGTGATCGCCGGTGTGTTTGCCGCGCTGGTCGTGGTGATCATGGCGGGGATTTACCATAAGGTGATCATGTGACGACCGAAATTCCCTATGAGCTGGCCGAGGCGACACTTGCGGCGGCGCGCGCGAAAGGCGTGATGATCGCCACCGCAGAAAGCTGCACCGGTGGCATGATCATCGGCAGCCTGACCGAAGTGGCGGGCTCGTCGGACGTGGTGGAGCGCGGCTTCATCACCTATTCCAACACCGCCAAGCGTGAAATGTTGGGCGTCTCGCCGGTGACCTTGGCGCAATATGGCGCGGTCGCCGAACAGGTGGCGCGTGAGATGGCGGAAGGCGCCGTGAGCCGCTCTCAGGCCCAGATCGCCGTCGCGGTCACAGGCATCGCAGGCCCCGGCGGGTCGGAGCACAAACCAGAAGGCCGGGTCTGTTTCGGGTTGGCCTATGAGGGGCACGACACGATCGTGAAAACGGTGGAGTTCGGCCCCATTGGCCGCGCCAATGTGCGCAGTGCGACCGTGATCACGGCGCTGGAAATGCTCTGCGAGAGTCTTCATAGCGACCGGATTTGACCTCTCTCTCCGATGAATCGCCCTCTGGTGCGACAAAGATTCAATTCCGGCTAGATTTTGCACTCAAGCCGGAATTTTAGGTCATTTTATATGCAATTCCAAAAATGATGCATTTTTGGCCTCATTTCCCACTGTCTTGCCTCTTTTAAATCATCATCAGTGCCGCTTTACGCAGCACAACGCGCAAATCATGCGCAGATTTTGACCAAGGAGGGGACAATGGTCGAAGGAACAATGGTCGGAGCGGATACCGCCTGGATACTGGTGGCCACAGCACTGGTGCTCTTCATGTCATTGCCAGGGCTCGCCCTGTTTTACGGCGGGCTTGTGCGGGCCCGGAACGTGCTTTCGGTCTTTATGCATGTCTATGCCATCGCCTGTTTGATGAGCGTCTTGTGGCTGGCCTTTGGCTATTCCATTGCCTTTGGTGAAGGCAGCGGGGTCTGGGGCGCGATCTGGGGCGGTCCGGGTAAGATGTTCCTCGCGGGCATCGACGCCGAGAGCCTGTCGGGCACCCTGCCAGAAGTGCTGTTCTTTGCCTTTCAGATGACCTTTGCCATCATCACCCCGGCGCTGATCGTCGGCGCCTATGTCGAACGCGTGACCTTCGGCTTTGTGCTTTTGTTTTCCGCGCTCTGGATGCTTTTGTGCTACGCGCCGGTGACCCATTGGATCTGGGGCGGCGGCTTTATGGCCGATGGCGGTATTTTCGGCGAAACCGGAACGCGCGATTTTGCGGGCGGCATCGTGGTGCATGAAACCGCAGGGCTTGCCGCGCTGATCATCGCGGTCATGCTCGGGCGGCGCAAAGTGGACAACAAACCGCCGCACAACCCCGGCTATGTGATGATCGGCGCCTCGATGCTCTGGGTCGGCTGGTTCGGGTTCAACGGCGGCTCACAGCTTGCCGCCGACGGGGGCGCCGCCATGGCGATCACCGTGACACATCTGTCGGCGGCCGCCGCCTCGCTCACCTGGGCGCTGTGGGAGCGGATCAAATATGGCAAAGCCTCACTTGTCGGGCTTGTGACCGGCACCATCGCCGGGCTTGCGTCGATCACCCCGGCCTCGGGCTTTGTCGGCCCGATTGAAGCGCTGATCATTGGTGCCGTGGCCGGTATTCTGTGTCAGGAAATGGTCGGTTTGATCCGCAACAAACTGCGGATCGACGACACGCTTGACGTCTTTGCCGTTCATGGTGTGGGCGGTATTTTCGGCACGATCATGATTGCGGCCTTCGGTCAGGGCACATGGCTGGCCCAGCTTGGGGCTTTGGCCATCGTGGGGGTGTTCACCTTTGTCGTCACCGTCGTGCTGGTGCTGGTGACGAAGGCGCTCGTGGGGATGCGCGTCGATTTGGAAAGCGAACATCAGGGGCTCGATCTTTCGGCCCATGGCGAAAGCGCCTACGATCACAATTCGTAATCGACCTGCGACAGAAAATCTCATAAGAAAGCGGGCCTGCGGGTCCGCTTTTTTTTCGGGCCCGCTCAGGGGGAGGACGTAAGGGGAGGAAAAATGCTCGAAATGATCGTGATCCTCATCGCCGGGCTCGCCGGCGGTGCGCTCAATGCCGTCGCGGGGGGCGGGACATTTCTGACCCTGCCCGCCTTGATCTTTGCCGGTGTGCCGCCGGTTTCGGCCAATGCCACCGCCACACTCACCGCCCTGCCCGGCTATGTCTCAAGCGTCTGGGCCTACCGGCGCGACCTGCACGCCACCGCCACCATGCCCGCCGCACGGATGATCGTGATTTCGGCGCTGGGCGGGGTGATGGGCGCGCTGCTTTTGCTGATCACGCCCAATGACACCTTCCTCGTGGTGGTGCCTGCGCTGATGGCTCTGGCGACCGTGCTGTTCGCCGGGGGACCGCAGATGATCAAACGGCTGTTTGCACGCGAGATGTTGGGACCTGCGAGCGCCGCTGTCGCGCTCTTCGCGGTCTCCGTCTACGGCGGTTATTTCAACGGCGGGCTGGGGATCATGCTTTTGGCCGTTCTGGGCCTCATCGGGTTCACCGATCTGCATGCGATGAACGGGCTAAAAAACGCCTTGTCGGTGCTTTTGTCGCTGGTCTCCGCCGTGACCTATGTTTTGGCCGGTGTGATCGCCTGGGACTATGCCGCCCTGCTGGCCGCCGCGATGATTGCGGGCGGTTTCCTGGGCGCGCATTACGCGCGGCGGATCAAGAACACCGCACGGCTCAAGCATTTCATCGTCTTGGTCGGCGTGGTGATGACGGCGATCTTTACGGTCAGGTTGTTCTGAGCCTTACCCGTAAAGCTCCGCCGCCCGGCGCTCAAACGCCCGCACGATGCGTTGCATCGCGTCGTTGAAGACCATGCCGATCACGCCTTGCAGGATGGCGTTCTTGAACTCGAAATCGACGAAAAACTCGACATCACAGCCGCCATCTTCGGCGGGGGTGAATTGCCACCAGCTTTTCATATAACGAAACGGGCCGTCGAGATATTCGGTGTCGATCCGGCGCTCTTCGGCAAACAGTTTCACACGCGAACCGAATTTTTCGCGAAACACCTTAAAGGAAATCACCAGATCGGCGAGCATCAGCTCGTGGTCGCCCATATCGCTGCGCGAGCGGATGCGCGCGGCGGCATTCCACGGCAGGAATTTCGGGTAGCTTTCGACATCGGCCACCAGCGCGTACATCTGATCGGCGCTGAACGGCATGTGCTTTGTTTCCTGGTGCGTCGGCATGGTCTCTGGTCTATGTTTTCCTTGCCTGATACATCTATGGCTGAGCCCAAAATTGCAAGGGTCCAAAACGGGACCAAAAGGGAACAGGATGACGCAGCGACCCTATCACATCGATGTCATGATCTCGGCCAAGGCGATCGCCGCCCGCATCGAGGACCTCGCGAAAGAGATCCGGCGCGATTACAAGGACACCGACAAATTGGTGGTCGTGGGCCTGTTGCGCGGCTCATTCGTCTTTATTGCCGATCTCGTGCGCGAGCTGGAGATGAATGTCGAGGTCGATTTTCTCGAGGCCTCCTCCTACGGCAACGCCACCGAGTCGTCGCGTGAGGTGAAAATCCTCAAAGACCTGCGCGGCCCCATCGAAGGCCGCGATGTTTTGGTGGTCGAGGACATTGTCGACACCGGGCATACGCTGTCCGCCGTCATGAAGCTTTTGCACTCACGCAACCCGCGCAAGATCGAAACCATCGCGCTTTTGGACAAACCGGCACGGCGCGAGGTCGATCTCAAGGCGACCTGGACCGGCTTTGAAATCCCCGACGCTTTTGTGGTCGGCTATGGCATCGACTTTGCCCAAGCCAACCGCAACCTGCCCTTCATCGGTTCGGTGGTGTTTGACGACGACGACGCAGGCAAAAGCGCGTGAACCAGATGCGCTGGATGCTGCGCGCCAAACGCTGGGCGCAACACCCGCCCTCTGCGAAGCGGGTGAAGTTCACCTTCGCGATCATTGCCGCCTGCATCGCGCTCTACGCGGTCGAGAAAACCATCGGACTGCCCGACTGGATGCAGGTCGAGCGGCCCGCAAAGGTCAGGCTTCAGTAAACGCCGAGACAGGTTTCGTACGTTCGAGCCCCATCAACAGATCCTCTTCGGCCTCCAAAGCCATGGCGATCCGCGATCGCGCCTGACGCAGACGCGGCGCGTCCGCCAGATCGACATGCGAGGCCACAAAGACCGGCACCGGCGGCACATCGAGCACCGGCGTGATCCGCTGCAAACTCTTGGAGGCATTGCCCAAAAACACCGGCAACATCACCCGGCCCATGCCCTCTTCGGCCAAGGCACGGAGCGTCAGGAAACTGTCGGAAGCGGCCATGAAATGCACGCGCCGCCGCTCAAGTTCCTCGCGCAGCTTTTGCCCCGCATGAGACCGCCCGATGCCGCCCGTCAGGCCCAGCCAGTGATCTTCGGGCACCGCGTCGGAGGCGGCGTAAAAGCCAAAGGCCATCTGCGTTGCCATATCGCCGAACAGATCGTCAGGCAGCTTATAGGTCGGGCGCACGGTCACATCGGCATGAAGCCGCGCCAGATCGAGGTGGCCGTTGGAGGACAAAAGTTCGAAGGACAGGTCTTGCGCATGTTCCGAGAGCCGCACCAAAAGCCTGGGCAGAACCGCCTGACAGAATGTATCCGTCGAGGTGACACGAATGACGCCCGCCAAGGGCGCCTCCCCCACCTGCGCCAGCCGCTCGACGGCGCCGACAGCGGCCTCGACCTCGCGCGCAGCTTCGATCAGCCGCAGCTTTTCGGGCGCGATGTCGTAGCCGCGCACGGATTTTTCGAACAGTTCAACGCCCAGACGTTTCTCGATGGCCGCCACGCGACGCAAAACGGTGGCATGGTTGACCCCCAACTCGCGCGCAGCCCCCGAGACAGACCCGGAGCGGGCCACGGCGAGCACGAACCGATAATCGTCCCAATTTGGTCTGTGCATCATATCAGTCTCTCCCTTGATATATGCGAAATATAGCATGGGAGTCGTGCACTCTGCCTTGAGAGAGATCACATGAAGGGCGATTTTTGCACAGGCTTTGCGGTCGTGACTCGGCCGTGTGGTTGACGCTCAGGGCAAAGCCGCTGTCTGGAACAGCGTGACCTTCAAACCGCCATGCGCCACCGGCGCGCCGGTCGGCAGCCAGGGCAGACCCGTCGCATTGGCCAGCTGCGCATCCGAGGTGATCATACCGACACGCCAGCCGGAAAACCGCGCGCGCATCACCTCTCCAAAGGCACCGTAAAGCGCATAGAGGTCTTTCTTTTTGCCAATCCGCGCGCCGTAAGGCGGGTTGACGATCACCAGACCCGGCGCGCCTTCGGGGCGCTCGATTTCCGAGACGGAGACGGGTTTGAACTGGCACAGATCGGCGACGCCCGCACGTTCGGCATTGTCGTTCGCCATGCGAATAACGTTCACATTGCGATCAGAGCCGTAAAACTGCACATCCGTATCCCATTTGGGGGCTTGGTCTTTGAAATTTTGCAGAGGCTTGGGGTCAAAGCCCACCAGATGTTCAAAGGCAAAGGAGCGCGCACGGCCGGGCAAAAGCCCCCGCGCCATTTCCGCCGCCTCGATCACGAAGGTCCCGGAGCCGCACATCGGGTCGAGTACCGGCTCGGCGCCGTTAAAGCCACAAGCGCGCAGGAAAGAGGCCGCCATGGTTTCGCGCATCGGGGCCTTGCCCACACCGGCCTTGAACCCGCGTTTGTGCAGCGCTTCGCCGGAGGTGTCGACGGAGAGGATGACCATATCGTCCTCGATCCGCACCTTCAGGACCACCTCGGCCTCGGCCGAGACAGGCGCGCCCAGTTCCTCAGTGATGGCACGTTCAATGCGTTCCTGCGCGGCGCCCGCATGGTAGATTTTGTTGCGCTTGCCGGTGACAACCTCGACCCGGAAAGGCACGTCTTTGCGCAACACATCGCCCCAAGGGAACTTGCGCGCGCGTTTGTCGAGCTGCGCCAGATGCAGCGCCCGGAAATTGCCGATCCGCGCCAGCACGCGCGCCGCACAGCGCAGGGTCAGGTTGGCGCGCCAGACGTCTTCCCACGTGCCTTCAAAGGTCACACCACCGCCGACGGCGACCGGCGACGGGAAGCCGGCCTCTTCGGCCTCAGCGAGAAGAAAGGGCTCAAGCCCCGGCTGGGTGCCGAGGAAAATTTCAAATGTGTCTGACACTTAGGCCTGCCCGAATTTTGCCAGACGGTTTTCCCGCAGACGGGCGAAATCGTCGCCGGCATGGTAGGACGAGCGCGTCAGCGGCGTGGCGGAGACCATCAAAAAGCCTTTGTTGATCGCGGCTTTCTCGTAGCTTTTGAACGCGTCGGGGGTGATAAATTCGGCGACGCGGTGATGTTTCGGCGTCGGCTGCAAATATTGCCCGATGGTCATGAAATCAATGTCGGCGGCGCGCATATCGTCCATGACTTGCAGCACCTCGGGGCGTTTTTCGCCCAGCCCCACCATGATGCCGGATTTGGTGAACATGGTCGGATCAAGCTCTTTCACACGCTGCAACAGGCGCAGAGAGTGGAAGTAGCGCGCACCGGGGCGCACCTCCTGATAGAGGCCCGGCACGGTCTCGAGGTTGTGGTTGAACACGTCCGGCTTGGCCGCGACCACGGTTTCCAACGCTGACGGGGCGCATTTCAGAAAGTCCGGCGTGAGGATTTCAATGGTGGTCTCGGGCGAGCGCTTGCGAATGGCGCGGATGGTCATGGCGAAATGCTCAGCCCCGCCGTCTTCGAGGTCATCGCGGTCCACAGAGGTGATCACAACGTGTTTGAGGCCCAGTTTCTGAACCGCATCGGCGACGCGGCCCGGCTCGAACACATCGAGCTCATCGGGGCGCCCGGTCGCGACGTTACAGAAGGTGCAGCCACGGGTACAAATCTCGCCCATGATCATCATGGTGGCGTGGCCCTGCGACCAGCATTCGCCCGCGTTCGGACAGCCCGCCTCTTCGCACACCGTCACCAATTTATGCTCACGCATGATCTTATGCGTGTCCATATAGCCCTTGGACGTTGGGGCCTTGACCCGGATCCAATCCGGTTTCTTCGGCTGGGCGTTGTCGGGGCGATGTGCCTTTTCGGGGTGGCGTTGGTCGGGGATCTTGAGATCACGCATGGCAGGATGCTTTTCCGTTTGGGCTTTTCCGTATGGATCACGATATAGGCAACCTGCCCGCAAATGTCTCGTGAAATCCGCAGATTTCCGGGGCGGGGCCGGTTTCGCTGCAAGTGCATTGATACGTGCTTTAGAATCGCTCTAAAAGGTCCGCGACAGAATGAAGCGCCCCTTCGTGATCCGGGCGCGCGATCCAAGGAGCAAGATGATGAAAGCCGGTTACAAACTCCCCGAAGTGACCTTCCACACCCGCGTGCGTGACGAGAGCATCGGTGGCCCGAACCCGTTCACATGGGAAGACAAAACCACCTCCGATTACTTCGCAGGCAAGCGCGTTGTGCTGTTCTCCCTGCCGGGCGCCTTCACCCCCACCTGCTCCACCTACCAGCTGCCGGGCTTTGAAAAAGGCTTTGCAGATTTCAAAGCCGAAGGCATCGACGCGATCTACTGCATGTCCGTCAACGACAGCTTTGTCATGAACAAATGGGCGCAATCTCAAGAGCTTGAGAACGTTGGCGTGATCCCGGACGGCTCCGGCGAATTCACCCGCCGCGTTGGCATGTTGGTGCGCAAGGACAACCTCGGCTTCGGCCTGCGCTCCTGGCGCTACGCCGCCGTCGTCAACAACGGCGTTGTCGAAGCCTGGTTCGAAGAGCCGGGTCTGTGCGACAACCACGGCGAAGACCCCTATGGCGTTTCCTCCCCGGAAAACGTGCTCAAGTGGCTCAAAGGCGAAGAGGCCGAAGCCGTCGCGTAAGACGCCCGCCTCTCCGATGATACGAAAGGCCCGCGGGGAAACCTCGCGGGCCTTTTTGCATCTGCGGCATTCTGAGATTTCAGAGTACCGTCGCATACCGGGAATGCCGGAGACGCATGGCTCAAATCAAAACCGAAGACCTCCCCCCACCCCCAACTCCCGCAAGATGAGCGCAGCAATCGCCATGATCAGGATCAGCCAAAACGCCCAGCCCATCGCACGGATCGAACCGATGAACCCTCGGTATCGCTCCGCATAAGCAAACATCTCCCGGTCATCTTCATCCAGCCTTTTGACCCCCATCATGTCCATTTGAAGTGCCTCAGGGTCTGGTTTATCCCCATTCAAATGGCGCATGTTGTGGATCTGCACGGCAAAGCCTTTGTACCCGTTGCCCTTGCGCACCTTCATCATCAGGACTGTGTAAAAATAAACCGTCAGCGGATAGAAAAACGCCGGGGGTCTTCCGGCATCAAACTCATATGTTCTTAGCAATGTCTTGAACCGCACGTGACCATTTTGGATGTCCACGGCGGGTCGCCGCATCAGGCCGGGTAAAATCAAACCACCAGCAACCACCAGGATGCCCACAAACAGAAACAGCCCCCAGAAAGGCTGTATCGCAATCAATCCCAGCACGCCTTTCAGATCGACCCAGATCAAAACAGCCCCGCACAGCATACGCGGCACGCTTCGTTTGTGTCTGAGATGAAGTTCAAAGGACAAATCCGCCGGCTGCGCACGTCCAGACGTCGAACGAGATCGTTGCCGACGAGATTTCTTTTTATAAGACATTTTTGTTCAACGGGCTGAGTGGTTTATTGGGAGACAAATTTAGGCGCGAACACGTGCCTCGCAAAGCAATTCTTCACCCGCATCTTTCAACAGCGCGGCCAATTCCGTGAACCATTCTTTCACCTCCGTCGAGTGCCGCCGCACCAGCGCCACGGTGCGTTCGGGTTGCGGATCGGGAAAACGCCGCACGGCCATATCGGGGCTCGCTGCCATTTCGGAACAGAGCGCGATCTCCGGCAAAAAAGTCAGCCCAAAGCCCTGCGCCACCAACCCGCAAAGCGTGGCCAAGGACGAGGCGCCGAGGTCCACTGTCTGGCGGGTGCGTTTGAGACCGCAGACATCGAGCGCCTGATCGGCCAGACAATGGCCCTCATCGAGCAACAAAAGCGTATCTGGGGATAGATCGGTTGGGCGCGGGGCGCTTTGCGCTGTGAGCGCCTCGATCCGCGCTTGCGACCCGGCGAGCAAGAAACGATCCGTGAACAACGGCTCCGCCATCAGCCCCAGCGTGTCATAGGGCAACGCGATCACCGCCGCGTCGAGTTGCCCCGCCGCCACCATGGCGATCAGCTCCGCCGTCTGTGCTTCGCGCACCCGCATGTCGAGATCCAATGCCGCCGCCTTGATCCGTGTCAGCGCGCGCGGCAAGAGATAGGGGGCGATGGTCGGGATGACACCAAGGGTCAGCCGCCCGGTGAGGCCTTTGGACAGGCGAATCTCGGCCTCGAGATTGCGGGTCAGGGCCAGAATTTCGTGACAACGCTCGAGCACCACCTGTCCCGCGCGGGTCAGCCGAATGTCACGCGGGAGACGCTCAACGAGCTGCGTCCCCAACGAGGCCTCCATCTCCTTGATTTGCTGGGACAAAGCGGGCTGCGTGACATGCACGGCCTCAGCCGCCGCCGAAAAGCTGCGCCGCTCGGCCAGAGCCACGAAATAGGTCATTTGTCGGAGTGTAAGCATGGGAGATGCCCTCGTTTGATTAGTTTATCTAATCAAACGAGGGCCGCGTGACAACTTATTGCAATAACGCGGATGCTCTTAACTCGGCCTGCCCCGCGCTCATCCGGGGCTGTGCCCAGGACCGGATTTCACCCAATCAGATTGCTATACCCCGCCTCATCGTAGTGCTTTTTCAACCGCTGCAACGCGATCCGCAGCACGATCTTGCCGGAGCGCGCCGACCAGCCCATGCGTTTCTCGGCCTGCTCCATGCCTTCAAGATAGCAACAGCAGCGCAGCGCCACATCGCCCAGACCCGGCCCGAGGTCCAAAAGTGCCGCGCCGACGCGCGCCCGCGCCGCATCGGGGCCAAAGCCGTTGACGTTGCCCGCGACATCCTTTTGCGCCCCCGCCGTCAGGTAGAGGTCCCAATTCTGCTCCTTGCCCGCCCCCATCTGAGCCAGCTCGAAATCCTCGCGCAGACGCTCCGCAGCCCCCACGAGTTCCGGGGAAAGAAAGGCTTCGCCCTCTTTGTCGCGACGGCGCGCCAGCACCATGACCGGGCTTTCCGCCGTGTTGTAACGAATGCGCTTGTTGCGGCTCTCGCCCTGATCGAACTCAGCCCGGAAATCATAGTCCGGGTCCATCTCGCCAAAGCGTGCCGGGGCCTCAGCAAACCCTGCACGGGCGGATTCGTCTTCGGCCAGAAACCGGCGCAGCGCGGCGCGGCCCGCGGAGGTGATCGTATAGCGCGTGATCTTGCCCTTGGCGTTCGCGGTGATCCAATCCTTGAGCGCCATCGCCTGGGCAATCGGACGGTCGAGCACGGCAGTGCGCGTGGTGCGCCCGTCTGGCAGATCACGCACCACGACGGCCTTTTCCATATCCTTCGCCACCGCCAGACAAGCCCCCGGTTCGGACAGGCGGCGCAAGATGCGGCGCGCTTCGCGATTGATCGTCGCGTCATCCGGCGGGGTGGACCCCATGGGGTCGTCGAACGGGCTATTGTCTGTCATCGTGTCCATGTCCTTGGCTTTGGGCAGCGCGCTGAGGGGGGGCTGGGGATCGGCATCTTTCGGGGCCAGACGACTGAGCGAGGCCAGCGCTTCGTCGATCAGTGGATCGTCACGCTTTTGCTCGAGTTTACGGACCTGTCGCATCACCGTGGAGGGCGCACAGCCCCCCTGTCGCGCCAGCTCCCGGATCGTGTCTCCGCTTTCCGTATGCGCAAGATAACGTTTGGCTTCCTGAGGCACCCATTTCGGCAGGCACCCCCCTCGTGCACTCCCTTGGTTCATCGTCGGCTTCCCTGATTCCAGCATCTTTCCCCCGGCAGTTCTGTTAATTGTTTCCATTAGTGATACGGTTAAGACTTGGGGCAGACGTTTTGGCGGGTCAGCAAATTATCCACCGTTTTTCCACGCTTTATCCCCAAATTTATCCCGAATCTTGCCTCAACCATGGGTTGTATTGGTTACCCAAAGGTTAATTATGACCTCGTTCATCCAGTATTGTTTCCTATTTCTAAACACTTGAGGAAAGGACCGTTCGCATTTCGGAAACAATGCGCAACACACGCTAAGGTTGTGCAAATGTGTCATCAATGCGTCGTCATCGTGACGACACACCACAACAGGAGATAAAACTCATGAATGATGTCACGACCCTGCTCAACGCCCTGCGTCGCCCCCGTCTCTTGATCCGGGCCGCGCGCTTTGGCCTGAACGACTACAACCGCAATCGTGACCTCAAGCGCGTGATGCGCACCAGCACCGCCCCCTCGCCCAGCCGCGCCCTCTCCGCGCTGATCGAGGAAGAGGCCAAGATCGAGGAGACCCGCCGCGCGGGTGACGCGACCTATAGCGTGAAACGCCATGTGGAGCTTTTGATCGCCCTGATGGGCGAGGCGCGCCTGCTCCCAAGCGAACAACACGCCGCCTGACCCCAAAGCATTCTCCCACGCCCCCGGCGCCCCTTCAAAAAGGCGGCCCCGGGGACTTTTTCATGCCTTTTTGTGCGCCAAACCCCGCAACAGCGAAAGCGAGGCGGGAATCCATCTTGCCTCAAGGCCCGCGCGCGCATAAAGGCAAGTCATGACCCAGACATCCCATGACCGCCTCCTCATCATCGACTTCGGCTCTCAGGTGACGCAGCTCATCGCGCGGCGTCTGCGCGAGTTGAATGTCTATTGCGAAATCCACCCCTATCAGAACGTCACCGACGCAAGCCTGAAAGAGTTCGATCCGAAAGCGATCATCTTTTCCGGCGGCCCGGATTCGGTGATGCGCGAGGGTAGCCCCCGTCCGCCGAAAGCGGCCTATGAAATGGGCGTGCCGATTCTTGGCATCTGCTATGGCCAGCAGGTGATGATGCACGATCTGGGCGGTCGTGTTGAAGCGGGCGAACATGCCACCGCCGAATTCGGTCGCGCCTATGTGACGCCGACCGACAAAAGCACCGATTTCTTCAACGGCTGGTTCTTGGACGCCTCCGGCCGCGAACAGGTTTGGATGTCCCACGGCGACCACGTCGCCGAGATTGCGCCGGGCTTTGATGTTTACGGCACCTCGCCGGGCGCGCCTTTTGCGATGACCGCCGACATCGAGCGTCGCTTCTACGCAGTGCAATTCCACCCCGAAGTGCACCACACGCCGAATGGTGCGACGCTTTATGAGAACTTCGTGAAAATCGCAGGCTTCAAAGGCGACTGGACCATGGGCGCCTACCGCGAAGAGATGATCGCAAAAATCCGCGAACAGGTTGGCGACAAAAAGGTCATCTGTGCCCTGTCCGGCGGCGTCGACAGTTCCGTGACCGGCATCCTGTTGCACGAAGCCATCGGCGACCAGCTGACCTGTGTCTTCGTGGACCACGGGTTGTTGCGCCTCAACGAGGCCGAACAGGTCGTCTCGATGTTCCGTGACAACTACAACCTGAACCTCATCCACGCGGATGAGAGCGAGTTGTTCCTCGGCGCGCTCGAAGGTGTGTCTGACCCGGAGGTCAAACGCAAAACCATCGGCAAGCTGTTCATCGACGTGTTCCAGAAATACGCCGACCAGATCGAAGGCGCAGAATTCCTCGCCCAAGGCACGCTGTACCCGGACGTGATCGAGAGCGTGTCCTTCTCCGGCGGCCCCTCGGTGACGATCAAATCGCACCACAACGTCGGTGGCCTGCCCGAGAAAATGGGTCTCAAACTCGTGGAGCCGCTGCGCGAGCTGTTCAAAGACGAAGTGCGGGCACTCGGTCATGAGCTGGGCCTGCCGGCGTCCTTCATCGGTCGCCACCCCTTCCCCGGACCGGGTCTCGCGATCCGCTGCCCCGGCGAGATCACCCGCGACAAACTTGAGATTCTGCGCAAGGCCGACGCCGTCTACATCGACCAGATTCGCAAACACGGCCTCTACGACGAGATTTGGCAGGCCTTCGCGGCCATCCTGCCGATGCGCACGGTGGGCGTGATGGGCGACGGACGCACCTATGACTATGCGCTGGCGCTGCGCGCCGTGACCTCGGTCGATGGCATGACTGCGGACTATTACCCGTTCAGCCATGAGTTCCTCGGTGAAACCTCCACCCGGATCATCAACGAGGTCAAAGGCGTGAACCGAGTGTTCTACGACTGCACCTCGAAGCCGCCGGGAACGATCGAGCTGGAATAACGCAGATCCCGAAACACAACACATGCCCCTTCTGGGGCATGTCGTCTTGAAAGCACCCCATATTTCATGGCTCACAACGCGCATTTTTCCTACGTTTTCAACGCAGGCTACACCTTTCCGACGCTTGTTTCGCTCTCGTCCCTTCTGCGTCAGAGCCGCGGGGCCTGCGAGGTTCTGCTCCTGACCGACCGGGCCCTTCCTGCATTTCATCTGGCGCTCGACCACCTGAAACAGCGCCACCCCGACGCCCGGATCACACTGGTCGAAAACCCGGACCTGCCCGGGACGGATCACCCTTGGGCGCACAAAGCTCCCATTCAGAACTTCTGGCAATTGTATCTCTACGACATCCTGCCGCGCAAAAGCCTTGTGATCGACGGGGACACTTTGGTCGTGGATGACGCCGCTCAGGCCTATGACACGCCCTTAGGCGATCATGCCATAGCAGCCGCGCCGGATTATGATTATCACTGGCTCTACTACAAGCTTCAGTTCTACCAGCGCTTTCCTCTGATCTGGAAAAAGAAATGTGAAAAGATCAACGCTTTTCTTCATGCAACGAAACGGGACATTCCTATTTCGGGCTACGTCAATTCCGGCATAACTTTGATCGACATGCCCAAACTGCACGCGCAGGGCAAAGCGGAGCGCCTCTGCGATCTTGAGGCCTGTCTCAAAACCAAAGCGGAAAAAAACTGGCCCATGAATGATCAGGACTGGTTCAATTTTCTGTTCGCCGGTCAAATCGCCCCCTTGCCGATCCGCTGGAACCTGCAACACCTTTTGATTGCAGATCGCAGGATACAGAGACAGTATGTGCCGCGCCGCATACGTGCCGAATACCGTGAGGCCTTTGCACATCCCGGCATCCTTCATTTCGCATCCCATAAAAAGCCATGGCGCGAGCCTGAAGACGCCCAGGCCATGACCGAATTTCAACGTCAGGCCCATATGCATTGGCGCAAGGAGGCTGCGCAGCTTTCCGACGAAACAGGGATGGACATCCTGACGCTTTGCAACGACCCTCTCGCGGGATGAGGCAGGGGGGCGGCCGTAAAGCTCCGACACCGAGCTCTGGGAGGAGAACCGAATGGCTGGAAAAGTGCTATTGACCGGCACGATGACCTGCGCGCCCGATGAGGTGGATCACGTTTTGGCGCTTTTGCCCGAGCACATCCGCCTGTCGCGCGCCGAACCCGGATGTCTGCAATTCGATCTCTGGCAGGATGAGGTGCGCCCCACTGAGTTTCACCTCACCGAAGTGTTCCGCGACGCCCGCGCCTTCGAGGCGCATCAGGACCGCACGCAAAGCTCCGACTGGTGGCGCGTCACCCATCATATGGCGCGCAATTTCAAAAAAAGCGCCGCATGAGTTCCTTTAAATGAGTATGCAAAGTCAGCCGATCAAAGCCGCACTCTGGATGAGCGGCGCGCTTTTGGGATTTTCCTCCATGGCCGTGGCCGGGCGCCAGCTCGCCGGCCATCTCGACACCTTTGAAATTCTGGGCTACCGCTCCCTGATCGGCCTCGTGATCGTCTTGACCATCGCCGTCACCCAAGGCCGCCTGCGCGAGTGCCGCCCCTCCGCCATGCCTTTGCATGTCGGGCGCAACCTCGGCCATTTCGCAGGCCAGAACCTCTGGCTCTATGCCCTCACCCTGATCCCGATGGCACAGCTGTTCGCGCTCGAATTCTCCTACCCGATCCTTGTGGGTCTCGGCGCCACGATTTTTTTGGGCGAAAAGATGACGCCCACCCGCGCGTTCACCTCCTTAATGGGCTTCGCAGGCATCCTGATCGTCGCGCGGCCCTTTGGCGCTGATGGCCTGTCCATCGGCATCTTTGCCGCCATGGCCTGTGCCCTCGGGTTTGCCGCCTCAGCTCTGTTCACCAAGCGGCTGACGCTCACAGCCCATGTCACAATTCTGGGCATCATGTTCTGGATGGTCACGCTTCAGCTCGGCTTTGGTCTCGTCTGCGCGCTGGCCGACGGCGACATGGCCCTACCCCGCTTGATCGATCTACCCTGGGTCACCGTGGTGGCCGTCTCTGGCCTCGGTGCGCATTTCTGCCTGACCACGGCACTGTCTCTGGCGCCCGCCTCCATCGTCACGCCGATCGACTTCCTGCGCCTGCCGATCATTGCCGTCATCGGCATGATGTTCTACGGCGAAGGCCTCGATGCTCTGGTGTTTCTGGGCGCTGCGATCATCTTTTCCGCCAATTACATCAACATCTTGGCCGAGAACCGTCGAATTTCGGCCCACTCCACCCCAAGTTGATGCACAAAAACCATGATCACCCCGTTTTCATCATGACGTGGCGTCAGAATTGCTTGAAATTTTGTCGCAGCTTAGGCTGAGTGAACAATAAGAGCGGAAAGTCGCTCAACACGAACAACTTAGATCGAAGCGAGCCTCGGTGCTCGTCAGGGATGGAGATCATGAAAACAACAACACTTCTGGCCGCTTCACTCGCGGTCGGCTCAACGGGTGCATTCGCAGGCGGCATGGACCGTTCCGGTCAATCCATTGCACCGATTTTCGAGACAGGCACCTATGTCGAACTGAGCTTTGGGTCCATCAGCCCGGATGTCACCGGCACCTCGCCCGTCTACGGCTATTCGGGCGATATGGCCCCGTCCTACACCCAGCTGTCCGGCGCCTACAAACGCGATCTGACAGACGCGCTCTCCATGGCCATCATCATCGACCAGCCCTATGGCGCCGATGTGGATTATGGCGATGCCGAAGCAGGCTACTTGCTGGAAAACTCCACGGCCACTGTCGATACGGTCGGTGTGACAGCCATCCTGCGCTACAAACTTGGCAACGGCTTCTCCGTTCATGGCGGTGTGCGCAACCTGTCCTCTTCCGGCGAAGTGTCGCTGCCGTTCCTGACCTACAGCATGGAAACCTCGGACGAGAACGATTGGTCTTGGCTTGCGGGTGTGGCCTATGAGATTCCGGACATCGCGCTTCGGGCCTCTTTGACCTACCACTCAGAAACGACCATCGACTTCGATGTGACGGAAAGCTCTATCCCGCTTGGCACGAATGTCTCGCAGATGGAGGTCGTGATGCCGAAATCTGTGAACTTCGACTTCCAGACCGGGATTGCCGCCGACACGCTGTTGATGTTCTCCGCGCGTTGGGCGGAATGGACCGAAACCGTGATCGACCCGAACGACTACAACGCCCTGACCGGTGGCGGTATTCTCGTCGATCACAACGGCGACACCACCTCCTACAGCCTCGGCATCGGGCGTCGTTTCAACGACAAATGGTCCGGCTCTGTTGCGATCGGCTATGAAGATGGCACCGGTGGCCTCTCCGGCAACCTGTCGCCGCGCGATGGCTATACCTCTCTGACGGTCGGTGCGAAGTACCAGATCACCGAACAAACCGCGATTTCCGGCGGTGTCTCCTATGTCTGGCTCGGCGATGCATCGACCTCGATCCTCTCCGAATTCGAAGACAACACCGCCATCGGTGTCGGCCTGAAACTGTCGCATCATTTCTGATCCGACCGGATACGCATTTGAAAGGCCTCGCATCTCGCGGGGCCTTTTTTCCTGCCAAAGACGTTCATCAGAAACCGTGATGGGCTTTTGCACAATTTCCGGTTTGCCACCTGTGCCGATGCACGCGACCTTGTCCCAAAAGACAAAAGGACCCACCCGCATGGCGCCACAAAAAACCATCCCCCCCGCCGCCTGGGCCGGGCTCTTCGCCATGGGCGGTCTTTGGGGCTGTTCCTTTCTCTCGGTCGCCATCCTGATCCGCGAACTTCCGGTGCTCTGGATCGTCGCGGGCCGCGTTTCCATCGCCGCGCTGGTGCTGTGGGCCTATGTGCTGATCAAAGGTTTCCCCCTCCCCGCCTTCTCCCGCTACCTCTGGCGTTTCATCCTTGTTGGCTGCCTGACCTCCGCCGTGCCTTTCCTGTTGATTTCATGGGCGCAGCATCACATCCCCTCAGGCCTCGCGGGCATCCTGAATGCCTCCACCGCCATTTTCGGCGTCTTGTTCGCCGCACTCATCTTTGCCGATGAAAAGCTGGGCCTGCGCAAGGGCACCGGCGTGCTCTTGGGCGTCATGGGCATCGTGACCATCATCGGCGTCGAGGCACTTGGGTCCTTTGACCTCACCTCTTTGGGCCAACTGGCAATGATCGGGGCGACCATGTGTTACGGGCTGTCGAACTGCGTCGGGCGCATCATGCTGTCCGATCTGCGCCCCGAAGTTGCCGCCGCCGGTATGCTCACGGGGGCGGCGCTCTTTGCCCTGCCCGCAGCCTTCCTGATCTCTGGCCTGCCCCCGGTCACACTTCGCCCCGAGACATGGGGCGCGCTATTCTATCTCTCGATCCTCGCCACCAGCCTGCCCTACATCATCTATTACAAGGTGATCCAACTCGCGGGCGCCGGGAACACCTCGCTCACGACGCTCATCGTCGCCCCGGTCTCCATCGCCTTGGGCGCGCTCGTGCTGGGGGAAAGCCTCTCGCTTCAGGCCTATTTGGGCTTTGGCCTCATCGCTTTGGGGCTTTTGGTCATCGACGGCCGGGTTTTGACGCGTCTGAGACGCCAAAACCCCGCATAACACTTGCGAGGCCGCGCGCGGCATGGCACCACCGCGACCGACAGGGCGAGACCAACAGGAACAGACAGATGCATTACGACACAGCGGCAGAGTGGCAGGGCGCGGCTCACAAACGCCTCATCCTTTTCGGCATGTCGGGTCTCGGAAAAACCGTGATCTCCAACATGCTGCGCGACACGGGCGCGTGGTATCACTACTCCATCGACTACCGCATCGGCACGCGGTATCTGGGCGAAGCCATTGACGACAATCTGAAAAAAGTCGCCATGCGCGAGCCGTTCCTGCGCGAACAATTCCTGTCGGACAGCATCTATATCAAGTCGAACATCACCTTCGACAACCTCGCGCCTGTTTCCTATTTCCTCGGCAAACCCGGATCAGAGGCGCAGGGCGGCATCCCAATCGCAGAGTTCCAGCGCCGTCAGAGCCTGTTCGAAGAGGCTGAAAGAGCCGCTCTGATGGACACCAGCCATTTCATCACCCGCGCCCAGACGCTCTATGACTACCCGCATTTCGTCTGCGACACCGGGGGCTCGATTTGTGAATGGGTCGATCCCGAGGACGCCAATGACCCGATCCTGAGCGCGCTCTCTCAAAACGCGCTTCTCGTGTGGCTCAAAGGCTCAGAGGCCCACACAGAAGAGCTGATCCGCCGCTTTGACAAGGCGCCGAAACCGATGGCCTATCAGCCCGAATTCCTGAGCGCGATCTGGGCGGAATATCTCTCGGAAAAAGGCCTCACAGAGGATCAGGTCAACCCCGACGATTTCATCCGCTACACCTACGCCCGCGCCCTCAACCACCGCCAGCCGCGTTACGAGGCGATGGCGAAAAACTGGGGCATCACGCTCGATTACGAAGACGTCAAACGCATCACCGGCCCCGACGACTTCTCTGCCCTCATCGCCACCGCACTTGAAAAACGTGCGCTTGATAAACGCGCGGCCCAAGCCTAAATTACCTTCCTGCCCTTAAAAGGATATCCTGAAATGCCCATCACCTTGCCCGAAAACCTTCCCGCCTATGACGTGCTCTCCGCCGAGGGCGTCATGGTCATGGGCGAAGGCCGGGCAAAGTCGCAGGAAATCCGACCACTCCGCATCGCTCTGCTCAATCTGATGCCGAAGAAAATCCAGACGGAGAACCAATTCGCCCGTCTGATCGGCGCGACGCCCTTGCAGATCGACTTTCAGCTGATCCGCATGAGCGAGCACCAGACCAAAAACACCGCCGCCGAGCATATGGAGCAATTCTACCGGCCGTTTTCCGAGGTCAAAGCCTCCGGCGAGAAATTCGACGGGTTGATCATCACCGGCGCCCCGATCGAGCACCTGCCTTTTGAGGCGGTCACCTATTGGGAAGAGCTCAAAGAGGTGTTTGAGTGGACCCAGAGCCATGTGTTTTCCACCTTCGGCGTCTGCTGGGGTGGGATGGCGATGATCAACTATTTCCACGGCGTGAAGAAATACGATCTGGACCATAAGGCCTTCGGTCTGTTCCAACAGGAAAACCTGGCCCCCAGCTCGCCCTATCTGCGCGGCTTCTCTGACCTGTGCTACATCCCCGTGAGCCGCTGGACAGAGATGCGCCAATCCGAAATCGACGCCGTGCCGGGTCTTGTGCCGCTCTTGGGGTCGGATGAAACCGGCCCCTGTCTGGTGCAGGACCCTGAGCATCGCGCGCTCTATATCTTCAACCATTTCGAATATGACACGGGCACTTTGTTCGAGGAATATCAAAGGGATGTGGATGCGGGCAAAGAGATCATCCTGCCGAAACACTATTTCCCGGATGACAACCCGTCGCTGCGCCCGATGAACCGCTGGCGCAGCCACGCGCATCTGCTCTACGGCAACTGGATCAACGCGATCTATCAGGACACGCCCTATCGTCTGGAAGACATCGGGGGCTGATCGGTGGCACCGCGACCGGCTGGAGACCTCTTTGGGATGCCTGCGCGGCGCGGCCCTCTGCGCGCCATCAAGACACGACGCCGGGGCGATTTGGTGAACAACAGCTCCGGCGCAGTGATCCATGTCGAGACCTATGGCGAGACCGTCGCCCCGCCCGTGGTTCTGATCCACGGCGCGTCTGGCTCGACCTATGACATGAGTTTCCGCCTCGCGCCCGCTCTGGCGCAAGAATTTTGTGTCTATGTCGTCGACCGCCCCGGCTTTGGCCACAGCCCCCGGATGAAAGACGAAAGCCTCGCCGCCCAAGCCCGCGTCCTGCGCGACGCGATCCAGACCCTCGATAGCCGCAACGCAATCGTCTTAGGTCAATCCTACGGCGGTGCTGTGGCGCTTGAATGGGCGCTGCAATCCGACGATCTGGCGGCTTTGGTTCTGATCTCTTCGCCGTCCCATGACTGGGAGGCCGGCCACCCGCTGTTGCACCGGACGCTTGCCGAACCTGTCCTCGGCTGGTGGGCCTCCGAGCTGATCCATGCGCTGACGCCGCAGTGGCTCATCGCCAAACAATTGGCTGAGGTTTTCGCGCCTCAGGACGTCCCCGAGGGCTACGCCGACCATTTCCAGCCCCGCAATTCGATCCACCCGCCGCGTCACCGTCAGAACGCCCGCCAACGCATTGCCTTGAAGGCCGAAATGGCCGCCATGGTGCCGCGCTACGCGGGGCTAACCCTGCCGATTGAAAGCCTGCATGGCACGGCGGATGTCATCGTCCCCGACCACATCCACGCCCTGCCCTTTGACGCCAAAGTGGCCTCCAATGTGCTCACGCGGCTGGACGGCATCGGCCATATGCCGCATCACGTTGCGACGGAGGCTGTGGTCGAGGCTGTGAGACGCGCCAGGTCTCGCGCCACATCCGTCGGCGGTGCACATTGCAACCCGGCCTGAAAAACCCCATAGTGTTAAGGTGATTAACACGGAAAAAGCGATGCGCCATGACCGATAAATCCTCAAACCTGCCTTTTGACGGCGCCATCTCTCGCTATTTCGAAAAAGACGCGCCGAAATCCATCCGCAAAGCGGTCGAAGACGGCGGCAAGAAAGAGATCCTGTCGCCCTCCTTCCCCTATGACGCATGGATGAAAAAGTCCGACTATGAGGATGAAATCAAGCTGTTGCAGCGCGAGCTGGTCAAGATGCTCGCCGATGTGCGCGAGACCGGCAAGCGCATCGTTGTCGTGTTCGAGGGCCGTGATGCGGCGGGCAAAGGCGGCACGATCAAACGGTTCCGCGAAAACCTGAACCCGCGCTCCGCCCGCGTTGTGGCGCTGTCGAAACCGACCGAGCGTGAGGCCGGGCAATGGTATTTCCAGCGCTACATCGACCACCTGCCGACCAAAGGCGAAATCGTGCTCTTCGACCGATCCTGGTACAACCGGGGCGTGGTGGAAAAGGTCTTTGGCTTTTGCTCCGACAAGGACCGCGAAAAATTCTTTCACCAGCTGCCTGAGTTCGAGGACATGCTGGTCTCCGAGGGCATTCAGCTTTTCAAAATCTGGCTCAACGTCGGTCGCGCGGAACAGCTCAAACGCTTTCTGGCCCGCGAACAGGATGTGCTGAAACAGTGGAAACTCTCCTCCATCGATGTCGAGGGGCTCAAACGCTGGGACGATTACACGGCGGCGATCTCCGAGACCATGGAGCGCAGCCATTCCAAAGATGCGCCCTGGACCGTGATCCGCTCGGACGACAAATATCGCGCGCGGCTCAATGCCATTCGCTCGGTGCTCTGTCAGATCGACTATAAGGGCAAAAACGCGGACAACATCGGCGAGATCGACGACAAGATTGTCGATGGGCCGAGCCTGTTGATCACCGGCGACGAGGATGAGTAAGCCGGAATGAGCAAGCGCGGCTATCATCACGGCAATCTGCGGCAGGCGCTGATCGAGGCGGCTTTGCAGCTGATCGAGGAAAAGGGCCCGACGGGCTTTACCCTTTCCGAGGCCGCCAAAACCGCAGGCGTCACCCCCGCCGCCGTGTACCGCCATTTCGAAGGCCGCGAGGACCTGATCGCCGAGATCGCCCGGCAAGGCTTTGAGGTCTTCGCCGATCTTCTCGACTATGCCTATGACACCGGCCAGCCCTCGGCGCTGGCGTCCTTTGAGGCGGTGGGCCGCGCCTATCTGGCCTTTGCCCGCCGCTACCCCGGCCATTACATCGCCATGTTCGAAAGCGGCATCTCGATGCAGCGCTCGCCCGAGCTTTTCGCCGTGGCCGAGCGTGCCTTGGGCGTGTTGGAACGCGCCGCGACGCAATTGTCGGAACAAATTCCGGAGGGCAAACGCCCCCCGCCCCAGATGTTCGCGGCGCATGTCTGGGCCATGGCGCATGGCGTGGTCGAACTGTTCGCCCGTGGCACACCCGGCGCGCGGGTGCCTTTCCCGCCCGAAGACCTTTTGGAAACCGGAATCGGCATATACTTGCGCGGATTGGGGTTGATCCCTCAAGACAAATGAGGAGAGCAGATGACACGTCAAATGCCCATGTCCCGCCGCACCCTTCTTTTGAGCGCTCTCGCCGCGGCCTGCCCTCTGCCTGCCTTGGCCGCAGGAAAGCCTGAGACCCAGAACTACGGCGCAGAGGATTTGGACATCTACCGCGCCGCGAGCCCACGCGGAGCGGTGATCTATGTCCGTGGCGGATCGTGGCGCAGAGGCTCGCGCAAGGCGGTGGACGCGAAACCCGATTGGGTCAATTCCATGAGCCTCGATTTCGTCTCCATCGACTACCCGACGCTGCCGAAAACCCCTGTCACCGGCCAGATCAAAGCCGTGCGGCAAGCGATGGACTGGTGTTTTGCCAATGTCGCCAAGCCCGACCGCACGGTCGTCATGGGCCATTCCGCTGGCGCGCATCTTGTGGCCATGGCGGCGCTCACGGGCTGGCGACCGCAGCCGGCGGGCGTCATCGTCAATGACAGCGGGGCGGTCGATCTGATCACGCTGGCGCGCGCCCATCAGGGCCACCTGCCCTTTGGCACCGCGAGTGTGTTCAAGGACCGCAATCAATGGGGCGCCTTGTCGCCGACCTACAATCTCGCCCAAAATCTACCGCCCATTCTGGCGATCACCTCAGGGGCTCACGGGCACGCCACGGCGATGTCGAATTTCGTCACAAATGCCCGGTCGAAGGGCGCGGATGCGGCCCTGTTTGATGGCTCAAACTATCGCCACGCCGAGGTGAACCGCACGCTCGGCACCGGCAAAATCCCCGATCTGGAGCGGGCTGTAGCGGGCTTCGTGACGAAGGCGTTGCAGCGCTGAGCCATCCCCCCAGCCTTACCGCCGGACCGGGCAGACGCGCCTTTGATACCCCGCCAAACGCTGGCCAAAGGCCATCAAGTCGTCTTGGGTTTTGAATTGCAGATCAAGTTTCGGGAAAACCGTGACCTGCCCCGACAACAACCGCGTGGGGTCTTCGGTTTTCGACAGATAGTTCCGCATCACAAGCGTGGAGACCGGCGGGTCGAGGGTGAGAACAGACCTCGCGAACCGATCAAAATCCGGCGCATCCGGTTGAATTTCCGGCTCGCTCCCCTCACTTGGAATGAGAACGAACCTGTTGAGCCAAAAGGTCAAAGTCTGATCCGGTTTGGCCAGCAGCTCTCGTACAGTTTCAAGGCTGAAAGCCTCTGGGCTCTCCGCCTCAATCGTGTCTTGCACCTCACGCGCACCATTTTCGCCCAAGAGGGTCAGCGTCGTCTCTTTGCTGGAAAAACTATCGGGCAAAAGCGCGACCACGCGCATGGCCTCCCGCGCCATGTCCGGCGTGGCCCGACGCGGCGAAGCGCTATAGATCGCGCTTCCATCGGTGAGGCTTTGAATGCGCACATTCTTGAGGTCGTATTGCGACAGATCGAGGAGGCTCCGAATGATCCTGACACTGTTGCGATCCTCGTCCACGCTCTCGTGCGAGAGCGTCAAGGTGCAGGATTCAAGCTCAATCTCATACCCCTCAAGCGCCGGGACATTCCGCAGCTGACGCGTGATTTGAAAGGTATCGCTCAGCGGCGTTTTGAACCAAAGGGTGCCTGCTGCACCTGCAATCATCGCCAATACAGCCAATAGGCCGAAAGCCCGCCACATCCTGAAATCCCTTTTGAATGAAATCCTTATCAACGACACTTATATCGCTGACAACATCCATTGGGTCAACATGATCGTCCGACGGCGGCGGGCCTCACGCGCTCTGATCAAACACCACCAACGCGCCCGGGGACCAGCTGACGCGGACCTTCGTGCCAACGCCCAGAACATCGCGACCAAAGATGTTGCGCATCGAAATGCGTACCGGCTTTTCGACACCCTCGAACCGCACGTCGTAATAGGTCATGTCGCCGTAATAGACGACCTCATCGACCACGGCGGGGGCTTCGCGGTGGGTGGCGCTTTGGCCCTCATAAAGCAGCGTTAGGGTCTCGGGGCGGAAGCCCACTGTGGCCTCGCCAACAGGAACACCGCCCGGGCATTGCGCCTCGGTGATCTCGGTTTCGCCCAGCCCGGCAATCGTGGCGAGGTAGGTCTCGCCCTCTTTGCGCACCGTCGCGGGCAGGAAATTCATCACCCCGATAAAATCCGCCACGCGTTTCGAATTGGGCTTGCGATACAGCACCTCCGGGTCGTCACATTGTGCGATCTCACCCTCGAACATCACCGCGATCCGGTCGGACATCACAAGCGCCTCTTCCTGATCGTGGGTCACGAGAATAAAGGTGATGCCCACCTCGCGTTGCAGCTTGATCAGCTCCACCTGCATCTGTTCGCGCATCTTGCGGTCGAGCGCGGAGAGCGGCTCGTCCAAGAGCAAAACCTTGGGCTTCAGCACCAGTGCACGGGCCAAGGCGACCCGCTGGCGCTGCCCGCCGGACAGGGCATGCGCGGCGCGGTGGCCATAGCCTTTGAGGCCGACCATCTCCAAAGCGGCCTCGGCGGCCAGCGTCTTGTCGGTCTTCGACATCTTCGATTTGCGCAGGCCGAAGGCGACGTTTTCGATGACGGAGAGATGCGGGAAAATCGCGTAAGACTGGAACACCATATTGGTCGGACGCTTGTTCGCGGGCACGCCGCGCATGTCGCGCCCGGTGATCATCACAGACCCGGTGTCGTAATCCTCAAAGCCCGCAATCGTGCGCAACAATGTGGTCTTGCCACAGCCCGATGGCCCCAAAAGCGAGAAAAACTCGCCCTGACGGATGTCGAGATTGATGCCCCTCAGCGCATGGTAATCGCCATAGTGCTTGTTGACGTTTTGCAGAGAGATCAGAGGTTTATCAGCAGTCATGTCAGCCATAGTCAAAGAAAGCCCCCGGTGTCATTGCCCGTGCGCTTGGCGCCCCGGCGGCGGAAAAATTCGGCGATTGTGATCAGGAGGATGGAGAGGACGACGAGGATCGTGCCCAAAGCCATCACCGCAGGCAGCAGTTTCGGGAACCGCAGCATGGAGAAGAGATAGACCGGCAAAGTCGGCTCGGCGCCGGTCAGGAAGAAGGCAATGATGAACTCGTCCATCGAGATGGTGAAGGAAATCAACAGCGCCGAAATGATCCCTGGCATGACCAAAGGCAAGGTCACGAGGCGGAAGGTCGAGGCGGGCGTTTCGCCCAGATCGTAGGCCGCCTCTTCGAGCGAGGGGTCCAGAGCGGCGAAGGCCGATTGCAGGATCGCGATGGCAAAGGGCGTGCAAATCAGCGTGTGCCCCGCGATCACCGACCAGGCGCCCGTGTCCAACCCCATGCGCAAGATGACGATGAGCAAGGACACCGCGACGATGATCTCCGGCAGCACCAGAGGCAGCATGATGAACCCCATGATGCCCTTTTGGCCCGGAAAGCTATAGCGCGACACGGCCATGGCGGCGAAAATGCCCAAAGTGGTCGCCAAAACGGCGGAGGTGACGGCGATCTTGAGCGAATTGAGCAAAGCGCCATGCATCTCGGAAAGGGTCAAAAGCTGGGTGAACCACTCGGTCGTGAAGCTCTCCAACGGAAAGGCGATGATCGTCGAGCTGTTGAAGGCGAAGAGCGGCAACAGAAAGATCGGCGCGTAGAGAAAGATCAGATAGAGGATCGCATAGGTCTTGAGCGATTTCATTTGCGCGCTCCTTTCTTGCCACCTGCAGCCCGGTTGCCAAGGAGCAGGAAGGCAATGGCAATCACCGCGACGATCAGCATCGCGAGCACCGCCAAAGTGGCCCCCAAAGGCGCGTTGTTGAGGCGCAGGAATTGGGTCTGGATCATATTGGCGATCATGAGGCCCCCCGGCCCGCCAACAAGGCGCGGCGTGACATAGTCGCCGATGGTCGGGATGAAGACGATCAACACGGCGGCGACCACGCCGGGCGCGGCCAGTGGCAGGGTCACCCGCAGGAAAGTCATCGTCCGGCTCTCGCCCAGATCGCGGGAGGCTTCCAAGAGAGAGCGGTCGATTTTCTCCAAAGCGACAAAGATCGGCAGGATCGCGAAAGGCGCATAGGCATGGGCCAGCGTGATAATCACCGCGTTCACGTTGTAGAGGATGAAGGACAGAGGTTCATCAATGATCCCAACGGCTTGCAAGCCGGAATTGAGAACCCCGTTATAGCCAAGGATCACCTTCCAGAGGAACACGCGGATCAGATAAGAGGTCCAGAACGGAATGGTGATCAGGAAAATCCAGAGCGATTTATGCTCCGGCTTCACCCCGAAGGACACGAAATAGGCAATCGGAAAAGCCAGCACCACGGTGATCAGAGTCACCAGCCCCGACACCATGAGAGAGCGCAGCATGAGCTGGCGATAGAGCGGATCGGTCAGCGCTTCTTTGTAATTCGCGAGCGTAAAGGCGGTGTCGAAATCGCGCACGCCGGTCTGGGTCCAGAACGAAATCACGAAAATCGCGATCAAGGGCACGGCCAAAAGCAACAGCGCATAGAGCGCCGTCGGGGACACCAAAAGCATCCCGATCCCCTGCTCTGTTCGGAAAAAACGACGTATCCTGTCGCTCGCGGCCATGCTGGCTCCCTTCCCAATGTCCGGGCCGGTCCCGGCCCTATCCCCTGTCTCTTCGATCCTGAAAAGATTTTGATCAAATGTGCAAGAGGTTTCCCAAGGACACCCGAACACGACGATCAATTTCATGGCATGTGCCAAATCTTCGATCACCAAACAGGCAGCGCCTCAACCGCCTGTCAACCGCCAGTGGTCTCCAATCCATGCGCGGTCAAAAACACCTCCATCACCCCCTCGACCATCTCGGGCCGGACCGAACGCAGGTTCGCCGCAAAAGCCGCCTCGGGTGCTGCCCAAGTGGTGACGATCTCATAGGAGGGAAAATAGTCCACCGTCGCGTATGCCTCCGCCAAATCCCCCGCCACCGCGCGCAGAACCGATTTCGAATAACTCGTCGCCGCCAAAACATGCTGGTCGGAGGCCGTCCCGGTCAAAGGCACCGGCGAGACGGTCAGCAGGAGCTGCACATTGGGATTGATGCCGCGCAAAAGTTTCCGGATTTCAACGAGATCGGCGTAAATTTCGTCATAGGTAAAATTGTGGAACACATAACGTTCCGGGTCGTAATCGCCCGCAATCACGCCGGGCGCCATGGCCAGCACGCGCCCCGTTTCACGGTCGATCCAGCCTTCGGTCAGACCCAGTGTGAAGATGAACACCTCCATCTCCTGCGCCAATTCCACCACCTGCAAAAGATGCGCCCGCCGGGCCTCCACCGCCGCCTCCAAAGTGGCAAAACCGTCCGGCTCCACACCGGGGCGCAGCGCATCGAACCATGCTCCGTCGCGGGTCAGAAAATGGCGGTCTTCCACATAGATTTCAAAGGCATCCTCCAACAACTCGCGCAGCTGGCGTGCCGTATAGATATTGCCGTAGCGCGCCGAATAGAGGCCATAGCCACGCGCTTTGGCCGCCTCATCGCTCATGCCCTCAGGACGAGGCTCCACATCCAGAACATTGACGCCCGCGTCCCGCAAAAACCGGCCAATGTGCTGCGCAAAACAGCTCCCGGCGGTGGCGACGGCCGTCTCGGCCCGGATCGGAAAGGCCGGCGTGTAAATCTCAGGCCAGCGCCGCCGGTCGGTCTCCACAACACCACTGCGCCAGAACGCTTTTGCCGGGCTCGTTTCATAGGGATGGCTCACAGCGTTTCCAGCTCCCGCGCCACATGTTTCAACATCCGTGCCCCATAGCGGGCATTGCCATGACGAAAATCCACAGGGCGCCCGTTCTTTTTCCAAAACGGCGGGCGCAGGGTGCCCATCATATAGGAGGTGTCCGTGAACATCCCCCCGTCGATGGTTCCCGGCGGCTGCGGCACATAATGCGCCGCGATCCCGGCGCAAAGCTCCTGCGCGAGGCGCTCATAGGTCTTCGACACAAAGTCCCCCTCACCGCGCTCTTCGGCGTTGCAAAAGGTCTCGAACCTTGTGCCTTCGACCAAGACCTGCCGCGTCGGGCGCGGTTGGGCCAGCACAAGGATCGGCGCATCCGTTGCGGCCCGGATGTCCCGCGCGATCTGCATCATCAGACTGCCCGACAGACGTTCCGCGATCAGCCGGTGCAACAAAGCCTCGGAGACCAGCGTCACGCCGTTTTCCGCCGCCGTCGCATAATCGCGGGAGCTGTCCATCGTCACAAGACCCAGATCACGGAACACACGGATCACCTGAAAGATCGAGAACCTGAGACCGGTCAGCAGCACCACATCGTAATCCTTCAGCACCGCGCGCACCTCCGAGCCGGGAAACGGCCCCTTGCCCTTGCGCCCGGTCACCTTCGGATCAAGGATGTTGCCGCAGAACACGCCGTCTTCAATGGTGTAGCGCTCAAGACCGTCGCCAAAGGCCGCGATGCAATCGAGGTCCAAAGCGACCTCCCCCTCCGCATGTTTCAGCGCATTGAGGTAAGGGCCGACATGCGAGTTTCCGATCAACAAGGCGCGGGTCATTTTTGCAGGGCCTCGATCAGGATTTCCTCGCAGACCAGATCGTCGTCATGGCCTTCGAGATATTCGGCATCGTCATGAATCTTTGCGGGCTCCGCCTGATCCGCCGCGCCGGTTTTGCGCAGCCCGTAAGCGTCGAGAAACACCGCCATCACATGGGCGACGACCTCAGGCCGGATGCTGCGCTGGTTCGCCTCATAGGCCGGGTTTTCCCGCGCCCAGGTGGTGACAATTTCATAGCCGGGAAAATAGTCGACATCCTTGAATTTCATCGCCATTTCGCCCGCCACAGAGCGCAGCGTGGATTTCGTATAGGTGCTGGCGTTCAACGCGTGATCGCCCGACGCCGTCGCCGTGATCGGCACGGGAGAGGTGGTCAGGATGATCTTCACCCCCTTGCGAATATCGCGAAGAAGAACGCGGATCGCCTTGAGATCCTTGAGCAATTCCGAATGGGTGAAATTGTGGAACCGGTAGAGTTTGGGATCATACTCCCCCGCGATCACCCCCGGCGCGACCGGCAGACAGCGCCCGGTCGGCGCGTGAATCCACGCTTCCGTCAGGCCCAGCGTGAAGACAAAGACATCGACCGTCTCAAACAATTCGCGCAGACGTGCCAGATGCTGCTTTCGCAGCTCGAGCACCTCTTTCACCGAGGCACAGCCATCGGGTTCGACATTCGGGCGCAGCATGTCGACATAGCGCCCGTCCCGCTCCCAGATCAGCGCCTTGTGCACCGCGTCCTTTTGCATGTCCTGCAACAGCTCCAAAAGCTGACGCGGCGTGTAAATATTGCCGTAGCGCGCGGAATGCAGCCCGTACCCGAACTCCCGCGCCAGATCGCCCTCTACCGCCGCAGGCGCGGGTTCGACGTCGAGGATCGGCATCTCCTCATCGGCCAGTGCCTGTCGGATGCGCTGCGCGAAACAACTGCCGGCGGTGGCGACGGCGCTGTTGGCGGAGATGGTGAATTTCGGCACGAAAAGCTCGGGCCAGTGGACCTTGTCCGTCTGAACGACGCCGGTTTTCCAAAAGGCTTTCGGCGGCAGGTCGGAATAGGGATTTTTCAAAAGACAGGCCTTTTCTGTTTCTAAAATTATGAAACAGCATGGCAACACTGCCAAGGGCGAAAACGGGCGCAAAAAAGAGAAAACCGCCAGCGGAGTGCTCCGTGGCGGTTTCCAAATCTTGGGTCCAGTAAGCGATTAACGCTTGGAGAACTGGAAGGAACGGCGGGCTTTGCGCTTACCGAATTTCTTACGCTCGACGACGCGGCTGTCGCGGGTCAAGAAGCCAGCGGCTTTCAGAGCGGCACGCAGTTCCGGGTTGTAGAGCTGCAGAGCTTTGGAGATGCCGTGTTTCACAGCACCGGCCTGACCGGAGAGACCGCCGCCTTTGACGGTGGCAACCACGTCGAATTCACCTTCGACGCCAGCGATTTGAGCCGGTTGTTTCACGATCAGCTGAAGCACCGGACGGGCAAAGTAGACAGACATGTCTTTGCCGTTGACGGTGACTTTGCCGGAGCCCGGTTTGATCCAAACGCGCGCGACAGCGTCTTTACGCTTGCCGGTGGCGTAGGAACGGCCCAGTTCGTCACGAACCGGTTCACGCGGAGCTGCAACTTCGACGACGGTTTCGCCACCGGCGACGGCGTTCAGCTCGTCGAGGGATTTGATTTCATCAGCCATGATTATGCGCTCCGGGTGTTTTTCTTGTTCATGGACTTCACGTCCAGAACTTCGGGGTTCTGAGCTTCATGCGGGTGCTCGGCACCGGCGTAGACGCGCAGGTTGGTCATTTGCTGACGGGACAGTTTGCCGCCCGGCAGCATACGCTGCACGGCTTTGGTCACGACGCGCTCGGGGTATTTGCCCTCAAGCAGCTCGCCCATGGAGCGGGATTTGATGCCGCCCGGGTGGCCGGTGTGCCAGTAGAAACGCTCGTCGGTGCGTTTTTTGCCGGTCAGTTGCACTTTGTCGGCGTTGATCACGATGACATTGTCACCCATGTCCATGGACGGGGTGAAGGTGGCTTTGTGCTTGCCACGCAGACGCATAGCGACAATAGACGCGAGACGGCCCAGCACCACGCCTTCGGCGTCGATGATGATCCATTTCTTGTCGATGTCCGCCGGTGTTGCGGAAAAGGTTTTCATAGGTTCAGCCCTTATGGGATAGGAATTCGATTGAGCGTGTTCTAAGCATTTCGCGCGCCACGTCAAGCGGCTCTTATTTCGATTTACAAAGCAAAAACAATACCTTAAAAAATAGGTATCATTTTACCCCAACAAAATCACCCTCCCCGAGCGCAAAACCTCCGTTCCCGTCGAAAATCTGGCATCAATCGGGGCTTTCGCCTAAGCTCTCGCACAAACAAACACGAGAGCCCAGCATGTTTGCAAGGTCCCCCCTCACCGATCACCTAAAACAGATCGTCTATGGCGGCAATGACGGCATCGTCACCACCTTCGCCATCGTCGCGGGCTTTGCCGGCGCCAATGCCGAGGGCACAGGCGAAATCGCCGCTCTGGCGGTCTTGGTGTTCGGACTGGCCAATCTTTTTGCGGATGCGACCTCGATGGGCTTGGGCGAATTCCTCTCGGCCCGCGCCGCCCGCGACATGACGAAGCTGAGACACAGGCAGTTGAGGCAAAACCCATCGGCACAGATCGACGCCCTCACCCGGCACCTGCAAAGCCACGGACTCTCGACGCTCGACGCCACGACCATGGCGGCGCTGGCGGCGAAATCGCCGGGGCTGATGGCGGAGATGACGCTCTCGCAAGTCGAAGGGCTGGAAGATCCCGGACAGGGGTTGTTGTGGCCCCGCGCCCTGATCACATTCTTGTCCTTCGTGGCCTTCGGCGTGATCCCGATCCTGCCTTATATTTTGGGCCTGCCTCTGGGCATCCGGTTCGGCTCCGCCGTGGCCGCCACCGCCACCGCGCTCACATTGTTGGGCGTCTTGCGCCATGTCGCCACCCGCGCCGGACTTATGCGAGCGGTGAGCGAGACGGTTCTGGTCGGCGGCGTCTGTGCGCTTGTGGCCTATGGCGTCGGTTTGGTGGTCGCAGGGTAACGCGGCGCGACGCCGCATAAACAAAAGGCCCGTCCGAAAAGGACAGGCCAACACTCGTTAAGACAGTTTACACCTCAGAACCGGAACGTCGCCCCGAGGGTAAAGGTGCGCCCGCGCCCACCGATGCCGCCATTGAGACTGGTGTCACCGGAATTCGCTTCGACGTAATATTTGTCGAAGACATTCTCCACGCTGGCGAAAAGCTCGGCATTGTCGCTGACCTGATAGGAACCGTAGAGGTCAAAGAGCGTGTAAGACGGTTTGTCGATCATCGTCGCCGTCATGTCGCTAAAGCTCGTGTAGCGCGCCACGACGCTGTCGCCGACATAGCGCATCCGCGCGCCGATACGACCGTCGTCGCCCTGGAATTTCGCACCGAGATCGAGCGTCAGATACTCATTCGGCAGCTCGCCATATTGGTCATGCCCGCCACCGGCCTGCTGCGCTGCGGGCTGGTCCGTGTCGGAAAGCGTCACAGAGAGAGAGCCAAAGAACCGCTCCGTCTCAAAGCCACCCGCAAGTTCGACCCCGCGCAGCTTAGTCTCGCCCGGAATGTTGATGAACCGCACTTCATTGTCGCTGTCGGTCTCGAAGACGATGAAATCCTCGACATTGGATTGGAACGCCGAGGCCGAAACATAATAGAGCTCGGTCGCATAGTTCACCCCGATCTCAAAGGTCTCCGCTTTTTCGGAATCGAGATCCGGGTTCACACGGATCGTGGTGCCGCCGCCGGTGTGGGCATTGCCATTGACGCCGTAGAACATCTCGGTCGCGGTCGGTGCACGCATGGTTTGCGCATAAGAGGCATAGGTCGAAAGCGCATCGCTAAAGTGATAGCGCGCACTCAGGTTCGGCAAAAGCTCCTCGCCCGAATTGTCCAGCGGCACCACGGTGGTCACGTTATTCACCGTCTCGGGAATTTCCCCGGACAGCTCCCATGTGTCATAGCGCAGCCCTGCCCCGAAATCCCAGGCGCCCATCTGGTAACTGGCCTGCAAGAACGCGCCCAGCTTGTCCAACTCGCCAGAGCCATTGTTGCCGCCCAACTCATTCACATCGTAATCGTTGTTCGACCAGGCCAACCCGTAGTCGAGGCGCAGGTTCGGGCTAAACCGGCTGCTGTTCGACACGGAGAAGCCCTTGGAGATATCCGTGCCCTCGCGCCCGGTGCTGCCATTGTAGGCTTGACCTTCGTGACCGGGGAAATCAAAGGACATATCCTGCCAATAGGCATTGGCGGAGATGTTAATCAGCTCACTGGCCGGGTTGTAATGGACATCGGCAGACACGCTCTGACGCTCCATGTCCCAGAGATAACCAGACGAACTCGCCGGGAACATTTTGTTATTATAGTCCTGCGCCGCGATATTGATCTCAAGCGCGTCCGACGGGCGGAAGCGGGCTTTGGCAAGGATCGTGAGTGGCTCGTCCTGAGTATATTCGCTGGATTTGGTGCCATCGCCATCCGCATATTGCCCATTCTCATAGCCGGAAATCGCCAGCATCGTCCCCCAGTCGCCGCCGGTGGCGAAATTGCCCTGCATGGCGCCCGCCGCCGTCACATGAGGGCCGTAGCCGTTGGTACCGGCGCTGAATTTCAACATCCCGCCAACGCGTTTCTCCCCATCGAGCACATCGTCGATGCCGATGGTGCGGAAGTTCGCGGCCCCCGCCAGCGCGCCCATCCCCGCGGCCCCCGCCACGGCGCCTTTTGCGACATCGGCACTGGCGACCAGACCGGGATCGACAAAGACCTGATCGTCATAAGACCCGCCATGGCCCGACATATTGCGGAAGGTCTGCGGGATACCGTCGATCATCGTGTTGACGCGGCCAAACCCCTGCATGCCGCGAATGTTGACCGTGACGGCGGGGTTGTCCCCCGGCGAGCGCGTGAACACGCCGGGCACGGAGCGCAGTGCGGTGGCAACATCGCCTGTATAACTGTCGGCGACGGCCTCGCCCTCAACGACGGCGATCTCGCCACCAGTCAGGGTCTCGACGCTGGTCTCGCCTGTGTTGCCCTCGACCACGATGGTGTCGAGGACGGTGACATTTTGCGACACATCCTGCGCCAAAGTGGCGATCGGAAAACAGGAAACTAGAATGGCGACACTGCAGTGCAGGCGCATACGGACCCCAGCGGTCCGGTGCAAAGTGGTCATGAAAACCCCCTCATCGTTTGCATTTTCGATGTGCTGCGTCTTGGGGGCTGTCGCTACCTGGAAGCTCCGCCGTGTGGATCGGAGCCAGCATTCAGGCTGCTCCTACATATTCTTACTATTTTTATCAAGAATAAATCTGGGCCACTGAAGCACAACGTTGCAGATTTGAAACATCTCTCCGCGATACCGATCCCATAGACAGACGTGGCCTGCCCTGACAGGCTGTTCAGAGACAAAAGGCGAAAAATGTATGCAATGGCATACAATAAACATTTCACTCTCCCCGGAACTGCGCTAAAACAAACCCGACTCTTCCAGACATCGCATGGAGCTTCCCCAGATGACCAAGATCAAGGTAGACAACCCAATCGTCGAAATGGACGGCGATGAAATGACCCGCATCATGTGGGATTTCATCAAAAAGAAACTCATCCTGCCCTATCTCGACATCGACCTGCTCTATTACGATCTGGGCATCGAGAGCCGCGACGAGACCGAAGATCAAATCACCATCGATGCGGCTGAAAAGACCAAAGAGGTCGGCGTCGCCGTCAAATGTGCGACCATCACGCCCGATGAGCAACGCGTCGAGGAATTCAACCTCAAGAAAATGTGGAAATCGCCCAACGGCACGATCCGCAACATTCTGGGCGGCGTCGTCTTCCGTCAGCCGATCATCTGCAAAAACGTGCCGCGCCTCGTGCCCGGCTGGACCGATCCCATCGTCGTGGGCCGCCACGCTTTTGGCGACCAATATAAAGCCACCGATTTCCGCTTCCCCGGCAAGGGGCAGCTCACGATGAAATTCGAGGGCGAAGACGGCACGGTGATCGAGAAGGTCGTCTATGACGCCCCCTCCGCCGGTGTCTATCAGGCGATGTACAACCTCGACGACTCGATCCGCGACTTCGCCCGCGCCTCGCTGAACTACGGCCTCAGCCTCGGTTGGCCGGTCTATCTGTCGACCAAAAACACCATCCTCAAGGCCTATGACGGCCGCTTCAAAGACATCTTCCAAGAGGTGTTCGACGCGGAATTCGCGGAAGACTTCAAAAAAGCAGGCATCTGGTACGAACACCGCCTGATCGACGACATGGTCGCCTGTGCGATGAAATGGTCGGGCAAATTCGTCTGGGCCTGTAAGAACTACGACGGCGACGTGCAATCCGACACCGTGGCACAGGGCTTTGGCTCCTTGGGCTTGATGACCTCGCAGCTCATGACGCCGGATGGCAAGATCGTTGAGGCCGAAGCCGCCCACGGCACCGTCACCCGCCACTATCGCCAGCACCAGGCGGGTGAGGCGACCTCCACGAACTCCATCGCCTCGATCTACGCCTGGACCGGCGGCCTCAAGCACCGCGCGAAACTCGATGGCAACGAACAGCTGATGCGCTTTGCCACGACGCTGGAGAAAACCATCGTCAGCACGGTCGAAAGCGGTTTCATGACGAAAGACCTCGCGCTTCTCGTCGGCCCGGATCAGGCCTGGCTCACCACCATGGGCTTCTTGGAGAAAATCGACGAGAACCTGAACAAAGCTTTGGCGGGATAAGACCCCCAGTCCTTTCCGCCACAGATGACCGGGGCCCTCAGGCGCCCCGGTCTTTTTTATGGCCTTTTCTCAGCGCAACCAAAGCGCATAATCCCGCCCCGGTGGCGCCTCGGGCGGCAGGCCCACATCGCGGCGCAAGTGCGGGCTCAGATGCGCAAAGCTCCGCGCCAGTTTCGCCTCCCGCCGCAGGTTGCGCCGCGCCGCAAAGGCGGCCTTGAGCACGCGCCAAAGGCCATGGTGTTCGATCAAAGGTTCAAGGTGATGCCGCAAGGTGAGCGGCGCAGGAGGCAGAACATCCAACATGAGAAATGCCCGGCAAATGCCGGCCTTATATGAGATTTTTTAGGATATGGACCGCGCCGCCCGCGACAGACATCCGTGACATTGAACGGATGTCATACACAGGTCATCAACCGGCCCATCACGAAGACAGACGCAGAGGCACGTTTTCAGGAAAAGAGATCGGTTAAGATCGTCGCGCGTCAAAAGCGTCCTGACCACGTTGAACCCCGGCCGCGCGAATTTCTCCGCGTCCGGCGAGTCCTCGAAGGGTGCGTTGCGTATAAACAGTCATGTCGCCCTCCAATGTGGCCAGTTTCAGTGGGCACACCATGCCGGACGCCCGAATTTCAGGCAAAGGTTTTTTTCTGACCCCGGGGAAACGTGTTCTTTTTGCCGCAATGCGCCCCCGGCCCTTGCGTGTCCGACCCCGCTTCGTCAGGTTAAAGCGACACGCGCCCCCTCCGGGACGCCTCTCGACATATTCTTCGATAACACTCAGGGACAGTTATGAAAAAACATCTTCTGACCGGCCTCTTCGCCCTCGCCGCCAGCCCCGCCCTCGCCCATCTTCCGCCCGAACAGCACGGCTCTTTCATGGCGGGCGTGTCCCACCCGCTCTTCGGCCTCGATCACATCATCGCCATGGTCGCCGTCGGCATCTGGGCGCTTCAGATCGGCGGCAAGGCCGTCTGGGCCGTGCCCGCGGGTTTTGTCGGTGCCATGACTTTGGGCTATTTCGGTGGTGTCACCGGCCTGTCCCTGCCCTTCGTTGAACCGATGATCCTCGCCTCCGCGATCCTGATCGGGCTTCTGGCCACCTTCGCCGTCAAACCGGCGCTCGCAGGTGGCGTGGCCATCGCGGCGCTGTTTGGCCTGTTCCACGGCCATGCCCATGGTGCCGAACTGGGCGCCGCCAATGCGCTCGGCTTCGGTGTTGGCTTCGTGATCGCCACCGCAGCCCTTCACGCCGCCGGTATTCTGGCCGCCGGGCTCATGGCCCGCGCGCTGCCCTATGGCCCGCGTCTCCTGGGCGCCGTGGCGACGCTCATGGGCCTGTCGCTTTTGCTGGGCTAACACACCTCATTAACTATAAGTCTCAGATTGCGCGGGCGAAAATCCGCGCAATTTTATTTGTTATATTGGCCTTAAGCCTCGCGTGCCTATGTTCTTAGCAAACGGAGAACAGAAGGTTTCCCGATCATGCAGATTTTCTCTGCCGCACAGTTTTGGGGGCAATCGCAACTGCGTCAGGACCCACAAGACCCGAAAACCGCCGCAAAGGATGCAGGCGGTTCTTCTGTCGCAACGGATGCGCAGGGCCAGAAAAATACCGCTAAAGACGGGGCAAAAAACGGCGCGCAAGACGCCACCACAACGCAAAACGCGGCCGCGCGCAAAACCATCCGGGGAGCTGCAGATGTCTTTGCCAAATACGACCTGACCAAGATCACCCCCACCCAAATCGACGCGCTCACCGCCGATCTCAAAGCCGCGCGTTTTGACGATCTGGGTTTTGTCATGTCGCTCGAACGCCAAGGTGCCGCCTATCATGCGGAGATGGAGGCCTCCGGCAGCGTTTACGGCATCGGCGATCAGGATTTCGACGCCGACGCCCCGGTCGATCTGATTGCCAAGACGCGCTCCGAGCTTGCTCTGGCACAACGCTATGGTCAGGACACCGAACGCCTCTCGACCCAGCTTTTCAAACTGGAAGAAGCGCAAATGAGCCGGGCCAGCGCCGCCCCCGCGCCCTCCTCGGCGCCGCAACTCGCCGAAACCCTCGTGCTGTTTCAGGCGCAAAGACTCTGGGTCGAATAGCGTCTCCTCGCCGGAGCATTTGCCGTTCTTTTTAGCAGCCAGCCGGACCGTCACCCCCAGACAGCGATGGCGCTCACATTTCGCTGGACAGGTCAGCAAAGCTGTCCTAAATCTGAGCCATGCCAGCGCCCATGCCGATCCCTCAACATGTCCAGAAGCACAGCCTCCTCGAGGATGTGCAGGGCTTTTCCATTGCCCTGATCACCACCGCGATCGGGCTCACAATCATTGCCCAGCTTGGCTTCATCACCGGCCAGACCGCAGGCCTCGCCTTGGTGATTTCCTACCTGACGGGCTATTCGTTTTCCTGGGTCTTCTGGCTGATCAATATCCCCTTCTACGCCCTCGCCTGGTTCCGTATGGGGAAAGAATTCACCATCAAATCAGCCATTTGCGTGACGATCCTCTCGATCCTCGTGGCGATCATTCCCGACTGGATGACGTTTTCCCATCTCGATCCGCTTTTCGGCACCATCGCTTTTGGCATTCTGACCGGCTACGGGCTTTTGGGCACGTTCCGGCACAAGGGTTCACTGGGCGGCCTCGGCGTCGTCGCGCTTTACGCCCAGGACCGCTTCGGCATCCGCGCGGGCGTTGTGCAGCTCTGCTTCGACGCTGTGCTTTTTGCCGTCGCCTTCTTCCTTTTCGAACCCAGCCGTGTCCTGTATTCGCTCTTGGGCGCGGTGATTTTGAACGGTGTGATCGCCTTCAATCACCGCCGCGATCGTTATATCGCCGACTGACACCACCGCTTGACCGAAGAGGACATCATGCCAACGGACGCGCAAAAGCCCGAGAAACACACGTGGTTCGAGAACCTTCAGGGCTATATCTTCGGCACCTCCATGTGCGCCTTCGCGCTTGTGATGCTGCGCTCACTGGGGCTGATCACCGGTCAGATGGCGGGCTTGGCCGTGCTGATCTCCTATGTCACCGGCCTGCCCTTCGGCTGGGTGTTCTTCGCCGTGAATCTGCCGTTCTACTGGTTCGGCTACAAACGCATGGGCAAGACCTTCGTGGGCAAGACCTTTATCAATGTCGCACTGATCTCCGCGCTGTCCGAATGGTTCCCGAGCATGATCTCGTTTGAGGCGATCACGCCCTTGTTCGGCGCCATCATGGTTGGGTTCATGACCGGTGCGGGCCTCATCGCGATTTTCCGCCACGGTGGCTCTCTGGGCGGCTTGGGCATCCTCGCGCTCTATCTTCAGGATGCGACCGGCTTCAAAGCGGGCTATGTCCAACTGGCCTTTGATGCCTGTCTCTTTGCCGTCGCCTTCTTTATCATGCCGCTGCCGCTGGTGCTCTACTCTTTGGTGGGGGCCGTGGTCGTCAACCTCGTGATCGCCATCAACCACCGCCGCGACCGCTACATCGCCATGTAACGCAACGTCTCATTCGAAAAGAGCCCGCCGATGCCGACCCAATACATCTTTCTCATCCTTGCGATCTGTTTCGAGGTGATCGGCACCACGGCCATGGCCGCCTCCCAGCAATTCACCAAACTGATCCCCGTTCTGATCCTCGTGGTGTCCTACGGGCTGTCGTTCTACTTCCTGTCGCAAACGCTCAAAGTCGTGCCGGTCGGCATCGCCTATGCGGTCTGGTCGGGGTTGGGGATTGTGCTGATTTCGCTGATCGGGCTGGTGTTTTTGGGGCAAAAGCTCGACCTGCCGGCGATCCTTGGCATGTCGATGATCATCGCGGGCGTTCTGGTGATCCACCTGTTCTCGCAGACCGCCTCGCATTAAGGTCCCGGAAAAGGTCCCGGAAATATCTCGGACGGGCCAAAGCCCGCCCGATCCTTATTGCATCTCGCGAATGCGCGCCGCGCGCTCCGCAGAGTCCGGATGGGTCGACATCCATTCCGGCCCAATCCCGCCATAGCGGCGATCCAACTCTTCGAAGAACCCGGCCAAGGCTGTACCGTCATAGCCCGCCGCCTCCGCCGTGCGCACGCCAACGTCATCCGCCACGCGCTCGTGCGCCCGCGAATAGGCCAGCGAGAGAACCACGCCGCCGTCAAGGATCAGATCCTCCAACACCGGCCCCACGTCGCCTGCCATCATGCCGATCAGCACATAGACCGACAGCGAGCGATAGAGCTGGCGCAGCGAATGGCGTTCGCTGATATGGGCCATCTCATGCCCAAGGACGCCCGCGAGGATGTCTTCATCTCCGAATTGCTCGACCAGAGCGTCGGTCACCACGATGGTGCCACCGGGCAGCGCAAAGGCATTGGGGCCCATGTCGTCTATGGCACGGAATTCAAGCCTGTAAGCCCCGTAGGGGGCCTCCGGCGCAACGGCGCTCAGCGTAGTGAAAATCTCGCGGACCTCCGCCTGTCGTTCCAAAGAGAGGCCGCTGTCTTCGGCCATGGTGCGGTCGATCATCAGCATATTGCCGCGATCCATGCTTGTGATCAAAGGCGCAGGCGTCGCGAGGATCGCCAGCGAGACCAAGAGATCAAGCCCCCAGCGCCAGATCGCAATCGCGCCCAAAACACAGACCACGACCACAAGCGCCAGACGCGGATGCCAGCCCTCGAGCCGGGCGAGCCAGCCGTCCTGGGCGATCACGCCAAGCGCGCGCAGGCCCTCGCGGTCCGTCGTCTCAAACCGCATCCCATCGGCAAAGCTCAAAACATCGCGCCCCGCAGGGCCGGTTTCATGGTCGATGGGCGCGCCACGGGTTAAAATCTCACCCGCCGCGTCGCACAACAGGATCTCCACGCCATTGCGTTTCAACTCCGCCGCGATGAGGCGAGAGGTGCCGGGGGCATAGGCCTGCCCCCGAACCGATGTGTAGCTCTCCGCCATCACTTAGATGGCCATGCCGAGGTCGATGCCCTCGATATCGACATAGGCGTCGCCAATGGCCGAAGTTTTCTGAGCCTCGCCGCCGATGAATTCATCGAGCGAGCCGTTGGGCGCGACAAAGGTGTTCGCGGCCAGATAGCGCGACATGCGGACATGGGCGAGCGGCGTCAGAAGACCCAAGGAGATCACCACGAAGAAGGCGTTGGAAAAGGCCACCCAGAGGAGACCCGCCGGCGAGATGGTCGAACGGAACTTGTGCCCGCCTTCCAACTCGGTGCCCGCAAAGACGGCATTGCGCAGGAAGGCCTGATAGATGAAGGCCATCGGCACAATCGCCACCAGTGCCACCACGTAGATCAGGCCGAAACGGATCATCATCTCCGGCGTCGGCTCAGCGGTTTCCATCGCCAGAGACGTGAACAGATCGCCCGCACCGAGCGCCCAGAGGCCAACCCCGCCGATCACCGCCATCCACAGGATGGCAAAGATGAAGGCTTTGTAGAACGGGCCGATGGGGCTTTCGAAATGGAATTTCGCCGTCCCGAAGCGGTGGTTGTTGGTGGTGTAGCTGTGCTGCGCGCGGATCACGAAGGGCAGCGCCAGATAAAGCGTGAACAGGGACAGCACCGGATAGAGGATCAGCGTGCGCAACGCCCCCCAATAACTGCCCTCGAAATCGAACCGCAGCCCAGACCAAGAGGTCATGCGGGCGCGGAAGCGAAGCGCTTTGTTGATCAGCGTCGGCACGTAGATCAGCACGCCGAGCCAGAGCAAAATCCCAAGCGGCGGCAGAACCGCCGTGACGATCTGCAACACCACGATGGCGG
The DNA here is from genome assembly GCF_020524585.1 of Celeribacter naphthalenivorans. Classification (GTDB taxonomy): domain Bacteria; phylum Pseudomonadota; class Alphaproteobacteria; order Rhodobacterales; family Rhodobacteraceae; genus Celeribacter; species Celeribacter naphthalenivorans. The sequence goes on along the minus strand of NZ_JAIVLK010000002.1, from coordinate 332,273 downwards.
CGATCACGATCAGGCGGCCGATGAAAATCTGCTTGCCGGTGGCGTGATAGTCGAAGCGACGGCCCTCGATCTCGGTATGTTGGTGGAAATATTTCAACCGGCGCACCTTGGCCCAGGCCGAATAAATGCCGAGCGTCACAATGCTCAAAAGAAGATTGACGATCCACACGCCGAAATATTCGCGTGCGGTCCCGGAAAACACCACCGGGCGATACTCTTGGTCTTGCACTCTTATGTCCCTTATCGTTGAGAAAGTTTGTTGCGCCCCAAAATCGGAAATCGGCTGATTTTGCAAAGGGAAAATTCCGCGGCGTTTTTCCCCCTAGGTGCCTCGCAACGGCGGGCATCCCCGCATGCAACCGGGTCAAACCGCCTAAAACCGCCAAAATGCGGTTTTACGTCTGGCTTTTTGTCCCGGACCGGGGTAGGCGCAAGCCAACTCATTTTCACCACGGAAACCCCTACCCTATGGATCTTCGCAATATCGCCATCATCGCCCACGTTGACCACGGCAAAACCACGCTCGTGGACGAGCTTCTGAAACAGTCGGGCACCTTCCGCGAAAACCAGGCCACCACCGAACGCGCCATGGACTCCAACGATCTGGAGCGTGAGCGCGGCATCACCATTCTGGCGAAAGCCACCTCGGTCGAATGGAAAGGCCATCGCATCAACATCGTCGACACGCCCGGCCACGCCGACTTTGGCGCCGAGGTTGAACGTATCCTCTCCATGGTGGACGGCGTTGTCCTTTTGGTGGACGCCGCCGAAGGTCCGATGCCGCAGACCAAATTCGTGACCTCGAAAGCGCTGGCTCTGGGTCTGCGCCCGATCGTGGTTCTGAACAAAGTCGACAAGCCGGACGCCGAACCTGACCGCGCGCTGGACGAGTGTTTCGACCTCTTTGCGTCGCTCGATGCGAATGACGATCAGCTCGACTTCCCGCATCTCTACGCCTCCGGTCGCTCCGGCTGGTGTGACGCGGAACTCGACGGGCCGCGCAAGAACCTCGATGCGCTCTTTAACCTGATCCTGAACCACGTCCCGGCCCCGCGTCAGCTCAAGCATCAGGACGAGCCGTTCAAAATGCTCGCCACCACACTGGGTTCCGACCCGTTCCTCGGCCGCCTTCTGACCGGTCGCGTTGAAAGCGGCAAGATCAAAGCCGGTGCCACCGTGCAGGCTCTGACCCGCAACGGCCAAAAGATCGAACAATTCCAGGTCAAAAAAATCCAAGCCTTCCGCGGTCTCGCCATGGCAGAGATCGACGAAGCCATCGCGGGCGACATCGTGTCTCTTTCGGGCATGACCAAAGCGACCGTCTCCGACACGATCTGTGCGCTGGAAGTCGATGAGCCGCTCGAAGCCCAGCCGATCGATCCGCCGACCATCACCGTGACCTTCGGCATCAACGACAGCCCGCTGGCCGGTCGCGAAGGCAAGAAAGTCCAGTCCCGCGTGATCCGTGACCGTCTCATGAAAGAGGCCGAAACCAACGTCGCGATCAAGGTCAAGGACACCCCCGGCGGCGAGGCCTTTGAGGTCTCCGGCCGTGGCGAATTGCAGATGGGCGTTCTGATTGAAAACATGCGTCGCGAAGGGTTCGAACTGTCGATCTCCCGCCCGCAGGTGATCATGAAGGAAGAAGACGGCAAACGCATGGAGCCGGTCGAGGAAGTCACGGTCGACGTGGATGACGAATATTCCGGCGCCGTGATCGAGAAACTGACGGGCGCCCGCAAAGGCGATTTGACCGAGATGAAACAGCAGAACGGCAAAACGCGGATCATCGCGCATGTGCCGTCGCGCGGTCTCATCGGCTACCACGGCGAGTTCCTCACCGACACCCGCGGCACCGGCGTTTTGAACCGCGTGTTCCACGGCTGGACCGCCTACAAAGGCCCGATCCCGGGTCGTCGTCAGGGCGTGCTGATCTCCATGGAAGACGGCGAATCCGTGGCCTATGCGCTGTGGAACCTCGAGGAGCGCGGCAAGCTCTTCATCGGCGCTCAAGCCAAGGTCTACCAAGGCATGATCATCGGCGAGCATTCGCGCGACAACGATCTCGAAGTGAACCCGCTCAAAGGTAAGAAACTCACCAACGTGCGCGCCTCCGGCACGGACGATGCGGTGCGTCTGACGACGCCGGTGACGCTCTCGCTCGAAGAAGCCATCGCTTACATCAACGACGACGAGCTGGTCGAAGTGACGCCGGAGAGCATCCGCCTGCGCAAACGCTACCTCGACCCGCATGAGCGCAAGCGCAACGCCAAGGCGGCTCAGATCTAAGCCTTCTGAGTATTTCAGGCACAAAGGAAACCAAAGGCTCGCCCTCACCGGCGGGCCTTTTTCGCATGGATGCGCAGAGTCTGTGCGGCTGACGGGCTTAGGATTTCGGCATGATTGCGCTATCTTGGTCTCAAAGGAGACAAGCCATGCGTAAAATCCAAACTCAGGGCGTGCATCACATCACCATCACCGGCGCCGACCGCCAGTCGACCATCGACTTTTGGGAGGGTGTGCTGGGCATGCCCTTCGTCTTTGACCAACCCAATCTGGACGCGCCCGAACAGGGCCATCTCTATTTCGACCCGGGCGACGGGCGCTTGATCACGGTGTTTACCTCCGAGGATCGCAAACCTGGTCGCCACCGGATCGATCAGGGGCCGGGGTCTCTACATCACCTCGCCTTCAATGTCTCGAAAGTGAGCTTTGATCAGGTGGTGGACCGGCTCGACGCACGGGGGGTGAAACATTCGGGCGTCAAGGATCGCGGGTTCATGGACTCGATCTATTTCCGCGAACCAAACGGGATGTTGATCGAGTTGGCGTCCTACCGGTTCGAGCCGCCCTTGGGCTACACCCACACCGACGTGTTGCACCGCGCGCATCTGATCCGAGTGGCGGCAGGCGATGACCATATCGACACGGTACATCTGGCAGACGCGATTGAGAAGCTGGTGCACGAGGGGACGAAGACGCTCTCCTCTGATCGCGCCGCACAAAATCCCTTTGCGTCATGAAAAACGGCGCGGGAAATTCCCGCGCCATTCTCACATCATATAAGAGCTCTCACTCTTCCGTTTCGACCACCAAAAGCTCCCGCTCTGAGGCACCTTTGGCATGGCTCAGGGCCTCTTGGTATTCCGGCGAGTGGTAGCAGGCGACAGCGGCCTCGACCGTGTCGAATTTCGCCACCACATTGCGCGGACGGTCCTTGCCCTCAAGCTGCACATAACGCGCAGCGCGGGCGATGAACTTGCCGCCGTGTTTGGCAATCGCAGGACCGGCCAGTTTGGCATATTTGCCGTAGGCCTCCTCGTCGGTGACGGTCACATGGGCAATCCAAAGGGCTGGCATGGCTTATCCTTTCAACAGGGCAACTGCAGCGTCAATCGCAGCCTCGGCGGCCGCGAAGTCCTTGCCCCCGCCCTGCGCCATATCGGCACGGCCACCGCCGCCTTTGCCGCCGACCGCAGGCACGGCCGCTTTGAGCACGTCCACGGCGGAGACTTTGCCGGTCAGGTCGTCGGTTACACCGCAAGCGACGGCGACCTTGCCGTCCTCTTCCGCGATCAAAAGGATCACGCCGGAGCCGAGGTTGTTTTTATGCGCATCGATCAAGCCGCGCAGATCCTTGCCGGAAACGCCTTGCAGCGCTTGTGCGAGGAACGGAATGCCGTTCACATCCTGCGCCTCGGCACCGCCTTTGGCCCCGCCGCCCATGGCGATCTGTTGCTTGAGATTGGCGACTTCCTGTTCGAGGCGTTTGCGCTCGTCCGACAGCGATTTAACCCGCTCCACGACCTCGGAGACCGGGGTTTTGAGCAGCGCCGCGATCTCGCCCGCGCGGTGCGCCTCGACCTCAAGATGCGCCAAAGCCGCCTGCCCCGTGAGGGCCTCGATCCGGCGCACACCGGCCGACGACGCGCTGTCGCCGAGGATCACACAAAGGCCGATGTCGCCCGTGCGTTTGACATGCGTGCCGCCGCAAAGCTCGATGGAATAGGTCTTGCCATCGGTGCCCTTGCCGGTGTCAGCCGTGCCCATGGAGACCACGCGCACCTCTTCGCCGTATTTCTCACCGAAGAGCGCCTGCGCACCCAACTCGCGGGCGTCGTCGGGCGTCATGATCCGAGTTTCCACAGCCGTGTTTTGGCGGATGTAGAGGTTGATGTCCGCTTCGACCTTGGCGATTTCCTCGGCGCTCAGCGCCTTTGCATGCGAGAAATCGAACCGCAGACGATCCGGCGCGTTCAACGACCCGCGCTGTGCGACGTGATCGCCCAGAGCCTCGCGCAGCGCCTCGTGCAACAGGTGCGTCGCGGAGTGGTTGGCGCGGATGGCAGACCGGCGGGTGTGATCGACCTCAAGAGCGGCCGGTGCGCCGACCTTGATCTCGCCAGACTCGATGGTCGCGAAATGGATAAAGACGCCCGCGACCTTTTTCGTGTCGGTCACTTTGGCGATGCTCTTCTCCACGCGGATCACGCCGCTGTCGCCGACCTGACCACCGGACTCGCCATAGAACGGCGTCTGGTTGACCACGATTTGCACCGTGTCGCCCTCTTTGACGCTGTCCACGCGCGCGCCGTCTTTGACGAGTGCGACGATCTCGCCCTCGGCCTTCTCGGTATCGTAGCCCAAGAATTCCGTGGTGCCTTTGTCTTCTGCGATGTCGTACCAGACGGTCGCATCCGCCGCCTCGCCAGAGCCGGCCCAAGCGGCACGCGCCTTGGCTTTTTGTTCGGCCATAGCGGCATCAAAACCAGAGGTGTCGACCTCAACGCCCTTTTCGCGCAGCGCGTCTTGGGTCAAATCGAGCGGAAAACCGTAAGTGTCATAGAGCTTGAACGCCGCCTCGCCCGGAAGCTTTTCGCCCTCGGGCAGGTCCACAAGCTCGTCTTCCAGCAGTTTCAACCCGCGATCCAGCGTCTGGATGAACCGGGTTTCTTCGAGCTTCAGCGTCTCTTCGATCATCGCCTGACCGATGCGCAACTCCGGATAGGCATCGCCCATCTGGCGCACCAATTCCGGCACGAGTTTGTGCATGATCGGGTCTTTCGCGCCCAAGAGGTGCGCATGACGCATGGCGCGGCGCATGATGCGGCGCAGAACATAACCCCGGCCCTCGTTCGACGGCATCACACCATCGGCAATGAGGAAGGACGTCGAGCGCAGGTGGTCCGCGATCACCCGGTGGTGGACGTTCTTGTCGCCATAAGGATCGACAGAGGTCGCATGCGCCGAGGCCTCGATCAGCGACTTCATCATGTCGGTGTCGTAGTTGTCGTGCGAGCCCTGCAACAGCGCCGAAATCCGCTCAAGCCCCATGCCGGTGTCGATCGACTGCATGTCGAGATCGGTCATCGTGCCGTCGGCGAATTTCTCGTTCTGCATGAACACGAGGTTCCAGATCTCGATGAACCGGTCGCCGTCCTCTTCCGGCGAGCCCGGAGGACCGCCCCAGATGTGATCGCCGTGATCGTAGAAAATCTCGGTGCAGGGACCACAAGGCCCCGTGTCGCCCATCTGCCAGAAGTTGTCCGAGGTCGCGATGCGGATGATCCGATCTTCCGGCACACCGACCTTTTTCCAGATCTCAAACGCCTCGTCATCGGTGTGATAGACGGTGGTGTAGAGCTTGTCCTTCGGGATGTCGAAATCCTTGGTGATCAGCTCCCAGGCAAAGGGGATCGCCTCGTGTTTGAAGTAATCGCCAAAGGAAAAGTTGCCGAGCATTTCAAAGAACGTGTGGTGCCGCGCCGTGTAGCCGACATTGTCCAGATCGTTGTGCTTGCCGCCTGCGCGCACACATTTCTGCGCCGTGGTGGCCCGCACGTAATCGCGTTTTTCCAGCCCGGTGAAGCAGTTCTTGAACTGCACCATGCCGGAGTTGGTGAACATCAAGGTCGGGTCGTTGCGCGGCACCAGCGGCGAGCTGTCCACGACGGTGTGACCGTTGCGTTCAAAATAGTTAAGAAAGGTAGAGCGGATGTCGTTCACGCTGGGCATGTGGCGTCCTTGCGGGTTTTCTTGGCGTTCCCGACGGTTTACCGCTCTCATGCGAAGCTGTCCATAACGCGCAACAGCAAAAAGGGCCGAAACACTTCGGCCCTTTGTTTTAATCTAATGCTTTGAAATCAGATTGTCGTGGTGATCTCAGCGGTGATCTCACTCGTCGTCGAGCAGATCGTCCTTCTCGAAATCATCGCCCAGATCGAAATCGAGGCCATGCGCGGCGCGGATTTTATCCTCGATCTCAAGCGCCACCTGCGGGTTGTCCTTGAGGTAGCGTTTCGCATTCTCACGCCCCTGCCCCACACGCTCGTCGCCATAGGAGAACCAGGCCCCGGATTTGTCCACCACGCCGGCCTTGACGCCGAGGTCCAGAAGCTCACCGGTTTTCGAGATGCCCTCGCCATACATGATGTCGAATTCCACCTGTTTGAACGGCGGCGCAACTTTGTTTTTCACCACTTTCACGCGGGTCTCGGAGCCGACCACCTCGTCACGATCCTTGATCGCACCGATGCGGCGAATGTCCAGACGCACAGAGGAGTAAAATTTCAGCGCATTGCCGCCGGTGGTGGTTTCGGGCGACCCGAACATCACGCCGATTTTCATGCGGATCTGGTTGATGAAGATCACGGTGCATTTCGAGCGGCTGATTGACCCAGTCAGCTTGCGCATCGCCTGAGACATCAAACGGGCCTGCACACCGACGGAGCTGTCGCCCATGTCACCTTCGAGCTCGGATTTCGGCGTCAGTGCCGCGACCGAGTCGACCACGACGAGGCTCACGGCGCCGGAGCGCACCAAAGTGTCCACGATTTCAAGCGCTTGCTCACCGGTGTCCGGCTGAGAAATCAGCAGTTCGTCAAGATCGACACCGAGTTTTTTCGCATAGATCGGGTCCAGCGCATGTTCCGCATCGACAAAGGCACAAACGCCGCCTTTTTTCTGTTCTTCGGCCACACAATGGAGCGTCAGCGTGGTTTTACCCGACGACTCAGGTCCGTAAATTTCAACGATCCGACCCTTCGGGATGCCGCCGATGCCAAGCGCGATGTCGAGGCCCAAAGAGCCCGTCGAGGTCGCTTCGATCTCCTGCACCGGGTTATCGGCACCAAGCTTCATGATCGAGCCTTTGCCAAATTGCCGCTCAATTTGGGCCAGCGCGCTGTCGAGCGCCTTTTGCTTGTCCCCGTTCTGCTTATCGTTCTTTGCCATATCTTTGGTCGCCGTTGCCATCTGTTTAATTCCTTATTTCACACCCGTCCCAAAGCGTCCATCACGCAATCTGTATCACGTTTGGAGCGGTGTCCGATGTGGAGCTCGTGTTCGCCTCTTGTTCTCACTAATCTTTATGAGCACAAAAAGAGAACATTTCAACTTAAATTTACGAAAATCACTGTGAGGCAAGATTGGTTAACGCTAGGTTTCTAAAAATCGGCGCGACAAAATAATTTTTGCGGCTGACGCAGTTCCCCTCAGTGAAACTGCGCCTGCACCGTCGCGGTCAGTTCGGACAAAGAAAACGGCTTTGGCAGGAAGGTCGAATTCGGAATGCGCGATTGCTGCTCAGAAAAATGATCCTCCGCATAGCCCGACACGAAGACCACCTTGACCCCCGGACGCTCTTTCAACGCCTCTGACACCCAGCTTGGCCCATCCATCCCTGGCATGATCACATCGGAGACGAAAACATCGATATGCAGGCTGTCGTCTTCCAAGGTTTCCAAAGCCTCCTCGGCATTCTCCGCCTCGATCACCGTGTAGCCGCGCAGGCGCAGCGCACGCGAGGCAAAGGCCCGCACGGGCGCCTCGTCCTCGACCAGAAGGATCACGCCAGAGCCGCGCTCGGTCTGGGTCGTGACATCGGGCAAGGGCTTATTCGCGGCCTCGACCACCGCCTCGGCGCGTGCCGTATGGGCCGGGAGATAGATGGTAAAGGCCGTGCCTGACCCCACCACACTGTCGACGAAAATAAAGCCGCCGGTCTGTTTGATGATGCCATAAGCGGTCGACAGCCCAAGCCCCGTGCCCTCGCCCGTGCGCTTTGTCGTATAGAACGGCTCGAACACTTTCTGAAGCCGCTCGGGCGGGATGCCGATGCCCTGATCCGACACCGTCACCATGACATATTCCCCCACCGGAAGCGTCGCCCGGTCGCGCGTAAAACCTTCGCGCAGCACCTCGTTGCGGGTTTCCACCTTGATCTCGCCCCCCGACGGCATCGCATCGCGGGCGTTCACCACGAGGTTCATGATCACCTGCTCAAGCTGACGCTTGTCCACCCGGATCGGCAAAAGCCCGGCATCGTGATTGAGCGTCAGGGTGACTTTCTCGCCCACCAAACGGTTCAACAAATGGGTCAGATCGGACAGCGTATCGCGCAGGTCGATGACCTCGGGTTTCAACGTCTGTTTGCGCGAAAACGCCAAAAGCTGACCGACAAGAGAGGCCGCGCGGTTGGCGTTTTGGTGGATTTGAACAAGATCGCTGTAATCCGGGTCCGCCTTGTCGTGACGCAACAACAAAAGATCGCAATGCCCTGAAATCGCTGTCAAAAGATTGTTAAAATCATGCGCCACACCGCCCGCAAGCTGGCCGATGGCCTGCATCTTCTGGCTCTGCACGAACTGCGCCTCGAGCGATTTCAATTCGGTCGCGTCCGACAGCACGGCAATCAGCTCGATCTGTTTGTTCTGGCCCTCCACACGATTGAGGGTGATCTGCAAAAAGGTGTCATTCTGCGGCCGCGACGCGCGCACAAACTCGGGCTTGCGCGCCCGCCCCATCGCCACATCGGTGACCCAATCCTGCACCGGACGCCCAAGCCCCTCGACCAGATCGCTCAGACTCAACTGATCATGCGATGGGATCGACAAAAGCTCGCGCGAGTGTCGGTTTGATTGCAAAATCCGCCCATCGACCGCCACCTTCAAGAGCGCCACGGGGAGCGCATCAAAGGCGTCCCACTCCCCGACATTGGGCGTGGTTTCCGGCAGGAAATACAACTCCTTACGCCCCGAATCTCCACTTTCGAATTGAGCCACACGGGCATAAATCCGCCCCTCGACCCCGGCCAGAACATGCACGTCCCCCGGACGGATCGGCAGATCGGTGATCATCCGGTCCAGGGCCTTTTCGCGGTGCCCGAGCAAACGACGCAAAGGCTCGTTCATGTAAAGAATGGTGTTGTTCTTACTCATCGTCAGCATGGGCAGGGAAATGGCATCGCCATCGAGCGTGCCACCCCGCTCCGCCATATCTTCGAGCCGCCACAAAAAACCGTCTTCGCCGATCAGATGCACCGCGAGGCGCATATGCCCGTGGCGCATCACCACGTCTTCGCGCGCCGCCCCTTTGGCCAGTGCGCGCGATTGCAGGCGGCTGAGCGTGGCGGCGGGGGCCGCGAAGAGGTCTTCGAGCGCGCCCAAAAGCGTCTCGCCGCCGCGACCGCCGAACCGGGCCACCGCAGCACGGTTCTCATACCCGATCACGCCATTCAAATCCGTGGTGAAAGACGGCGCGGCATCATTGGCCACAAAGGCAGAAAGCGCCTCGTAAAGCCTGCGTCGCATCTGTTTCTGACGATAGCTCAAAAGCCTCACGAGGAGCGCCGCCCAAAGCAGCACCGCCCCCGCAGCAAAGGCCATGATCCCCAGCCGTGGCAGGGGGATCACCAAAGCACTGGCGCATAACGCGGCCCCAGCGAGGGCAATCGCCAAACTATAGGGCGCAAGTCGGCCGGCCTGTTTCGACAATGGGCCTGCGGTCATTGTGGTTTGCACACGTCCCCCCTGACTATGCGTCTGTCCTGCCGTTGCACTTCGGCATGTCTCATCATGGCCCGACCCAGCCGTCGGGAAATATGTCAACGGAATCTGAAAACTCCGTACGTTCAGACCGAGTGTGGAAGCGGTTTGGTTAATGTGCTTTTAATGCCCGGTCCGTTTCACGATAAAACGTGAAGAACTATCGGTAAAGTTGTATTGTTGGCTTATTTTTCCCGTTTCCAGAGTGGAAACAGTCTCAGGCGTTGCGACGCAAAACCGCATAAAAGAACCCGTCACCGCCCTCAAGGGGGCTTATAAGACGCTGTTTTTCCATGTGAAAATCAGAATTTCGAGCAAGGAAGGCCGAAACCTGCCCGGCATTTTCCGCCTCAAAGAGCGAACAGGTCGCATAGGCGAGGCAGCCACCGGGACGCACCATGGGCGCAACCTCATCGAGAATATCGGATTGGATCGCGCCCAAATGCGCGAGCCGCGTGGGCGTCAGCGCCCATTTGCCTTGCGGACTGCGGGAAAAGGCGCCGGAGCCGGAACAAGGCACATCGCAGAGCACCAGATCGTAACTCGCGGCCAGTTCGGATTTGCGCGCCGTGGTGATCTTGAGCCCTGCGCGCCCGGCCCGCGCCGCGATGTCCTGCATCCGCGCCGGATCGACATCATGGGCGGTCAAAGTGAGCTTGGCCTGCGCCCCCATGGCGAGAGACTTGCCCCCGCCGCCCGCGCAATAATCAAGAACCGACATGCCATCTTCGAGCGGCAGCGCGTCGATGATCGCCTGAGATCCTGCGTCCTGAAGCTCGACCAGACCGGTCAGATAGGCCTGAGACCGCGCCACGGCGCGCGCGCCCTTGGTGACCTTCAAGGCCGTTTCCGAGAGCGGATGCGGCACCGCCTCGATGTCGTCAGTACCCAGATGTTCCAAAGCATGGCCGAGCGTCGATTTCGCCGCATTGACCCGCAAAAACACCTCAGCGCGCTGACGCATCCCCGCCAGGACCTCTTCCATGGTCTCGCCAAGCGTCTCTTTATACAGCGGCAAAAGCCAGTCCGGACAGTCGAGACGCACACCCTGTGGCGCATCCTCCAGCGCAGGGGCCGCCGCACGTTCCTCGTCAGTTAAGGGTCGCGGCGCAAAACGGTCCTCACAAAACAACGTGTCGGGATCGGTGTCAGCGGCGCGCAGAGCGCCGATCATCACCTGCCGCGCCGAGGGCCGTCCCTGCCCCGCACCGCCGAGCCAGCCGTAAGACCGCAGGCACCGGATCGCATCGAAGACCAGATCGCGGATCGCCGCACGGTCCTTCGAGCCCGCAAAGCGATGGCCCCGCGCCCAGGTGGTCAAAACACGTTCGGCATTCTCGCCGATCAGCACATCGTCGAGAATCTCTATGGCGGCGGAAAGGCGAGCAGCGGGTGTCATGTGTTCAGCAAAAACAGGGTCTGTTGCAAAAAGCAACGGCGACCGAGGGCCGCCGTCGTTGTTTCTTTGATGCGGGTCGGTTCAACCGATCCGGTAGTTCGGGCTTTCGCGGGTGATCTGCACGTCATGGACGTGAGATTCCTTGAGGCCCGCACCGGTGATCTTGGTGAACTGACAGTTCGTGTTCATCTCGGCCACGGTGGCGCAGCCGGTGTAGCCCATGGCCGCACGAAGACCGCCAACCATCTGGTGCAGCACAGTGCCGACGGGGCCTTTGTAGGGCACCTGACCCTCGATGCCTTCGGGCACGAGCTTGTCGGAGGCCGCGTCTTTTTGGAAATAGCGATCTGCCGAGCCGCGCGCCATGGCGCCCAAGGAACCCATGCCGCGATAGGATTTGAACGACCGGCCTTGGTAGAGGATCACCTCGCCAGGGGATTCATCCGTGCCCGCGATCATCGAGCCGACCATGGCAACGGAAGCGCCCGCCGCGATGGCTTTCGCGAAGTCGCCAGAGAATTTGATGCCACCATCGGCAATCACAGGCACGTCGCCCGCAGCTTTCGAGCAATCCATGATCGCGGTCAACTGCGGCACGCCCACGCCTGCGACCATGCGGGTGGTGCAGATCGAGCCCGGGCCGATGCCGACCTTGACCGCATCCGCACCTGCGCCGATCAGCGCCTTGGTGGCTTCGCCGGTAGCAACGTTGCCCGCGATGATCTGGACCTTGTCGCCGAACTCTTTCTTGGCGCGCGCCACGGCGTCGATCACACCTTGGGAATGGCCATGTGCCGTGTCGATGACGATGATGTCGACGCCCGCGTCCACCAAGGCGGCGGAGCGTTCAAAACCCGCGTCGCCTACAGAGGTGGCGGCCGCGACGCGCAGACGGCCGAGGCTGTCTTTGCAAGCCGACGGGTTCAGCACGGCTTGCTCGGTGTCCTTGAGCGTCAAAAGCCCGGTCAGGTGACCCTTGGCATCCGTCACCAGAAGCTTCTCGATCCGGCGGGCTTTCATCAGCGAGATTGCCTCGTCGCGATCTGCGGGCTCTTGCAGAATGGCGAGATCGTTCGAGGTCATCACCTGCGACACGGGCGTGTCATCGGAGGTGGCGAACCGCATGTCGCGGTTGGTGACGATGCCGACCACGCGGCGGGCCTCATCAATCACCGGGAAGCCGGTGAAGTTATACTGGGCACAAAGCGCCTTGGCATCCGCGATGGTCTGGTTCGCGGTGAGGGTCACCGGGTTGTAGACGATACCGCTCTCAAAGCGTTTGACGCGACGGACCTCAATGGATTGCTTTTCCACGTCGAGGTTCTTGTGGATCACCCCCACGCCGCCGGCCTGTGCCATGGCGATGGCCATGCGAGCCTCGGTCACGGTGTCCATCGCAGAGGACATCAGGGGGATGTTGAGCTGAATGGCCTTCGTCACAAAGGTCTTGGTGTCCGCCGTTGACGGCAGCACGGAAGATGCAGCCGGAACAAGCAATACGTCATCGAAGGTAAGCGCCTCGCGAATCTCCATCGGGTCTCTCCATGGGGGATACGGTTTGGCACGTCCCTATTGCATGGATGTCCCACAATGGAAAGGGTGTTTTGTGGGTTTCACCGAGATGTCACGCAAGATTTAGGGCCGCGCTCTGGGGAGAGGCGGCCCTTTTTGAGTATTTTGGGCAGCAAAGGAAACGTCAAAGCGGCGTCAGACCACAGCGGCGTTGGTGGCTTTGGCCAGTTTGCCACGGGTCCAGAGCTGCATGATTTTCACGGCGATATAGGTGATCGCCAGCGTCGCGGCGACGAGTTCCAGCCCGCCGATGAGGCGAAACGGCATCGGTTGGAGCCTGGCAGCGGCAAACATCAGATTGGCGAAGGCCGCGAGCGGAAAGGTGAAGGCGCCCCAGAGCGCGGAGAAATCGGCTTTGGTGAGGTAGCGGATGCCCGCGAGACAGACGATCAGCGCAGTGACGCCGATCCAGGCGAAGGCCAGCGCCAACGTCGTGTAGCCCAAAAGCGTCGCGACGATGCCGAAAAGTGACACGGGCGCGATGTGGATCGCCAAAAGCGGACGCAGCGGCGGCGGGACATCGGCGCGGGCGAATTGCATCACGGAAATGATCCAGACGGCGGCGGCAATCGGCAGGGTCGTGGCGAAGATGATCTGGGACAGACCGGTCCAGCCCAGCGGGACAGCCGCCAGAGGGGCGATGATAAAGCCGACGAAAGACAGATGCCACACCGGGGTGACGCGGCGCTGTTCAGCAGGACCGCGCATCATTCCGACAATAATCGCGAAGGCAACAAAGGCATGACCGATGAGGGCGAGAACCAGCACGGCTTTGGCGAAGACAACGCTATAGGGCACCATTGTGGCGGCAAAGAGAAAGCCCGAGGCCGTCATGGCGGAAAGACCGGCGCGGCCCGGTAGGATTTTGGCATCCTCGAACACAACCCCAAAGCGGCGGGCCATTTTGGCCAGATAGGCCACCACCGCGAAGATGTAGAGCAAGGAGACGGCGCCCAAGATCATTTCGCCGATCCAGTTGGGCGCGGAAGGCAGGATATTGCCCGCCTGACGCCAGGCAAGCCCCATGCCCAAAAGCCCCAGGATCGGCGGAAAGATCGCCGGCGGCGTGGCGCGCCAGAGGCCCTGCGGCGGCGCATTGAAGGGTTTGGGCATGATGCGGGGCGGTGTGGTCATGGCGGCGGCCTCTATACATTTCAAAGGCTGAATATCACCCTGCCCCGTTTCAGGAAAGCGTTTCCAAGAGGATCATAGAGGGCGCGATGTCGCGGCCCCCACCCTGCCAGCAAAAAGGGCGACCCTTGGGCCGCCCTCTGATCTCATACGCAAGACCCGCAGATCAATCGTAGTAGCTTTCGAGCGAATACTGCTCGTGGAACAGAGACCGCTCAGCTTTCTCACCAAGATAAAAGGTCACGCCGAGTGTCATCTGACCCCAATCGTCAAACCCGTCCTCATCGCCAAACTCCGAATATTCCGCGAACAGGGTCATCGGCGTCAGAGACGGTGCATTCAGGTCATATTCGATCCCGATCGAGCTCAGGGTGAACTCATTGTCAGAGTCGTAATAATCACTCTGATGCTTCACATAAACGGACAGCGCGTCGATGATTTCATAGGACAGAGCCAGACCGCCCACGGTGAAATCCTCAAAGAAATCGCCTTGGGCGAACGACTTGCCCAGATAGCCTTCGACACCGAATTTGCCGATATTGTAGACCCCTTCGAGGCCCGCATAAATGTAGTCCTCATCAGAGCCGTTTTCCTTCTGATAAGACACGAAGGCGCCCAATTGGCCATTGTCGAAGGCATAAGCCGGGTGAAGACCGATGGATTTGGTCGAGGAATAGAAGCTGCCTTCATATTGCTCGCGCGCGGTGCCCGCCGAGAAGCCGAGTTTGAAATTCGAGCCAAAGCCATACCAAGCACGGCCGGAAAGTTGCAGCGTGTTGTTGTCGGAATAGGATTCGTCATTGCCATCGTCATGGCCATTGTAGGCCAGCGTCACATTTGCGCCTTCGAAGGTGAAGGCCGACGCGCCCGTCGCACCGAAGGCGGCCAAGGCCGCAATGGTGGCGCCGGATAGAAGTTTTGCCAGTTTTGACATGGTGTTTCCCTCGCTCAAGAGATCTTGCGTCTCTGTTTGATATATCTGTGCTTGCGACAGGCGCGTGGTGGCGCTCGTCTGTAGCAATAGCTTATACCGAAACGAGTTGACGTAGGGGAAACTTAAGTTGCGAATGCGACGTATTTCCTGCGCGATGTTGCAAGAACCCTTCACATATCGGCAGAAAAACCTTTAACCCCTTGATCGCCTCATGGCCGCATCGACAGCCCGTCCGCAAACAAGTGCACCTTTTCCGGCGGGGCGGAGAGCTTCACCGTCTGGCCTTTGAGCCCCGCATGGATGCCCGGGAGCTTGGCGATCAGAGGCTCGTGACCGCGTTCGGCGACGAAATAGAGCAAGGTCACCTCGCCCAGCGCCTCGACCACATCGACGACCCCGTCGACGATCGCGTCGCCCTCGGCCAGATGCATGTCCTCGGGACGCACGCCGATGTTGACCTTGCGGCCCATGTCGGAGGGCTGCGTCGGGATTGTCGAGGTCGCAATGCCTTCGCCGTCGAGTTTGACCTTGGTCAGCGCCCCTGTCTCGATGATCTCGCCGGGGATCAGGTTCATCGAGGGCGAGCCGATGAATTGCGCGACGAATTCATTGTCGGGCTTCTCGTAGAGATCGAGCGGGCTTCCGACCTGCGCGATGCCTTTGTTGGCCAGCACCACGATGCGGTCGGCCAAGGTCATCGCCTCCACCTGATCGTGGGTCACATAGATCATCGTGCTGTCGGGCATGCTCTCTTTAAGCTGGGCGATCTCAAGCCGGGTTGCGACGCGGAGCGCGGCGTCGAGGTTCGAGAGCGGCTCGTCGAAGAGATAGACCTTCGGGTCACGCACGATGGCGCGACCGATGGCGACACGCTGACGCTGCCCGCCCGACAAAGCTTTGGGCAGACGGTCGAGATAGTCTTCGAGTTGCAAGATATGAGCGGCACGCATCACCGCCTGCTTGATCTCGTCCTTGGATTTTTTGGCGAGTTTCAGGGAGAAGGCCATGTTGTCGTAGACCGTCATATGCGGATAGAGCGCGTAGCTTTGAAACACCATGGCGATGCCGCGTTGGGCGGGGGGCACGTCGTTGACCCGCACCCCGTCGATCTCAAGCGTGCCGCCGGAGATTTTCTCAAGCCCCGCGATCATCCTCAGGAGCGTGGATTTGCCACAGCCGGACGGGCCGACGAAAACGATCAACTCGCCCGTCGTGATGTCGAGATTGATGTCCTTGAGGACTTCGACCTTGCCGCCGTAAACCTTGGCGACATTCTCCAGTTTCAGATCAGCCATGACCTCTCTCCCCTCCCTAACTCTCAGCCCTTATACCGCAGCATAATCGCGGGCTGCCACGGGCCCAGATGCAGCTTGCCGTCTTCCATCGGCGAGGCGGAATTCAATTCGCTGCCGACCTGATGCCAATTGCCCTTCGGCGCCTCAAGGCTCGTTGGCTGATCGGACAGGTTGAAGGCACAGAACAGCTCTTCCTCGTCATTTTTGCGGGTGAAGATCAGGCAAGGCCCATCCACACGCATATCCTCCATCGTCCCCGTCATCAGCGCCTTATGCGCATGGCGGAAGGCAATCGCGCGGCGGTAATGATGCAGGATCGCGCCCGGATCGTATTCGGATTGGGCCACCGCCAGCGGATAGTGATCCGCGCTCACCGGCAACCAGGTCTGGCCTGCGCTGGAAAAGCCGCCATGATGCTGGGAGCGTTCCCAGACCATCGGTGTGCGGCAGCCATCGCGGCCTTTGAAATCCGGCCAGAACTGGATGCCGTAGGGGTCTTGCAGGTCTTCGAATTTCAACTCCGCTTCCGGCAGGCCCAACTCTTCGCCTTGATAAATACAGGCCGAACCGCGCAGACACATCATCAGCGTCGTAAAGGCCCGCGCGCCCTGCGGATCGAGATGCCAGCGCGACATATGCCGCACCACATCGTGGTTCGAATAGGCCCAACAGGCCCAGCCATCGCTGGCCACCTCGGCCACCTTGTCCATCACGCCCTTGATGTACTCGGGCGTCGGCGTATCCCCGGACAACAGCTCGAAGGCGTAGCACATATGCATGAGATCGTCGCCCTTGGTATATTCGCCAAGGATTTCGAGCCCAAGCTGCTCATCGCCCACTTCGCCCACGGCGGCGGCGTTGAACGGCTCCATCACCGCCCGCAACTTGCGCAAGAACTCAAGGTTCTCAGGCCGGGATTTGTCGTAGATGTGCTGTTGCCAGTTGTAGGGGTTCACCGCAGGCGCAGTCTTTGCCGTGCGCAGCTCCGGCGCCAAGGGCGGGTTGTCGCGCAGCTCGGCGTCATGGGTGTAAAAGTTGATCGTGTCGAGACGGAACCCGTCCACCCCGCGGTGCAGCCAAAACTCCGCCACATCCAACAGCGCCTTTTGCACCTCGGGTTCGTGGAAGTTCAGATCGGGCTGAGAGGTCAGAAAGTTGTGCAGGTAATATTGCATCCGCCCCGCATCCCATTGCCAGCCGGAGCCCCCGAAAATCGACAGCCAGTTGTTGGGTGGCGTGCCATCGGGTTTCGCGTCGGCCCAGACATACCAATTGGATTTCGGGTTGGTCTTGTCCTCGCGGCTCTCGATGAACCACGGGTGTTGATCGGAGGTGTGCGAGAGCACCAGATCGATCAGCACTTTGACGCCATATTGATGCGCCGTGTCGATCACCGCGTCGAAATCCGCGAGAGAGCCGAACATCGGGTCGACATCGCAATAATCCGCGACGTCATAGCCAAAATCCCGCATCGGCGAGGTGAAGAACGGCGAAATCCAGATCGCATCCACGCCGAGGGAGGCAATATAGGGCAAACGCTGGACGATGCCCAACAGATCGCCGATGCCGTCGCCGTTGCTGTCCTGATAGGAGCGCGGATAGATCTGATAGATGACGGCGCCACGCCACCAGTCTTTTTCACGGGTGAAATGCGCAGGGGAGGAAGAAGTTGCGGTCATAGGATCACTCATTTTGGTTATTTAACGGAACCGGCCAGAAGGCCGCGCACCAGATATTTCTGCATGAAGAAGAACACCGTCAGCGGCACGGCGATGGACACGAATGCGGCGGTCGCGAGGATTTCCCAATTGCCGCCCCGGGTGCCCAGAAGTTCGACGATCTGCCGCGTCATCACGGTGGTTTCGCCGGAGCTGTCGATCAGGAACACGAGCGCCACGAGCAAATCGTTCCAGGTCCAGAGGAATTGGAAGATCGCAAAGGACGCCAGAGCCGGGAAAGACAGCGGCAGGATGATTTTTGTGAAAATCTGGAAATCCGTCGCGCCGTCCACACGGGCGTTCTCGATGATGTCTTTCGGCAGGCCGACCATGTAGTTGCGCAGGAGATAGATCGCGAGCGGCAGGCCGAACCCGGTATGCGCCGCCCAGACGCCAAGATACCCTTTGGAATTGATCGTATCGCCGGGTGCAAAGCCGAACAGCCGCCCCAAAGCGCCCACTTCGGCAAAACGGCGCGCGTTTCCCTCCATCGGCGTGCCGACAAGTGCGATAAACCATTCGACAACAGCGCCATGAAAGCTCAACAGTGGAATGAGCGCCAGTTGCAGCGGCACCACGAGAAGGCCGACGATCACGGCAATCAAGAACGCCCGGCCCCGGAAATCCATCCACGCCAAAGCATAGGCCGCGAAGGCCGCGATCAGGATCGGGATGACGGTCGCCGGGATGGTGACGGTCAGCGTATTGATAAACGCCTTGCCCATCTTGTCGGTGGCCTGCCCGTCGACCAGAACCGTGCGGTAATTGTCGAGCGTGAAAGACGGCGGTGTGACAGCGGTCAGGAACACGCGCTCGCCGCGGCGGCCCGAAAATTCTGTCGTATTCACAAAGCGATAATCGCCATTGACCGCGACGCTCAACTGGCCGTCCTCGCCCATATCGGCGGTGTCACCGGGGGCGTAGGCGGCAATGTCGCGGGACGAAATGCCCCAAGCGGAAATCTCGCCCCGCGTCTCCCCCGCCTCTTCGAAAAGATTGCCTTCGATCACGTAATTGCCGTCGATCTGCTGCTGCGTCTCAGGGCTTGCGGTGCGGATCATCGTGTTCTGTTCCTGCGGGAACATCGCCTTCCACCAGCCCGAGCTGGAGATCTGATCCGCCGTGCGAAACGACGAGACGAACAGGCCCACGGTCGGGAAGAGCCACAAGATGACGAGCACAACGACCGAGATATGCGTCGCCCAGATCAGAGCAGGTTTCTTACCGGCGATATTGTCCATGATCCCCTCCTCTCACTTCATCTCTTTGCGGGCGTTGTAGACGTTCCACACAAGGATCGGCGTCACCAAAAGCATGATCACCATGGCCGCCGCCGAGCCGACACCCCAGTCGCGGGCGCGGAACAATTGGTCGTACATGTAATTCGCCAGCACCTGCGTCTCCCATTGGCCGTTGGTCATGGCAAAAACGATGTCGAAGACCTTGAGCACCACGATGGTGATCGTGGTCCAGACGACAACGATGGTGCCCATGATCTGCGGCACTTTGATGCGAAAGAAAATCTGGAACGGGTTGGCGCCGTCCACAATCGCGGCCTCGATGGTCTCTTCCGGCACGCCGCGCAGGGCCGCCGAGAGGATCACCATGGCGAACCCGGTCTGAATCCAGATCAGCACCACCATGAGGAAAAAGTTGTTCCAGAACGGTATCGTCAGCCAGTTCATCGGCTGATCGCCCCCCAGAGCCAGATAGATCGCGTTCAAAATGCCGATCTGCTCCGTGCCGAGAGGCCGGGCATCATAGACCAGTTTCCAGATCACAGCCGCGCCCACGAAAGAGATCGCCATCGGCATGAAAATCAAAGACTTGGCGATTGAGCCCCAGCGGATGCGGTCGGTGAGCTGCGCCACCAAAAGCCCGAAAGCGGTGGACATCGCAGGCACCACCAAAAGCCAGAAGGCATTGTTGCGCATCGCCTCCCAGAATTTCGGATCGCCGGACATTTTGCGGTAATTCTCAAGCCCCACATAGGCCCCGCCGAGATCGCGGTCGGTGAGAGACAGCCGCAGCGTCTCGACCACCGGATAGGCCAGATAAAGCCCCAAGGCCAAAAGCCCCGGCAACAGAAACAGCCAAGGCCGCACCAGATTGGCGCGGTTGATATTGCGCCCGGCATTTTGCCCCCGCGCGGGGAAGATCACCTTGTCGAGGATGATGTTGGAAAAATAGAAATAACCGATACAGGCCCCCACGCCGATGGCGATGGTCAAAAGCCCTTGAAGTGCCGGATGCATATTGTTTCCCCTTCTCTCTCGACCATGCCACAGACCTGTCACGGACCGTTGGCGGCCATTTGCCCCTTTGCGAGGTCTGAGCGAATTGCTCCGGGCCCATCGGAAACAGGACCCGGAGTACTATTTAAATCAAGTGCTTACTTGAGAGCGTCCCAGGAGTCCTGGATCGACTTGGCAATGTCCGCAGCAGGTTCACCGCCAGCATAATCGACCATACCGGTCCAGAAGGAGCCAGCGCCCACGCCACCCGGCATCAGATCGGAGGCGTCAAAGCGGAAGGTGGTCGCGCCCAGAAGAATGTCGTTCATTTTTTTCAGCGTCGGGTCGGAGAAGACAGAGGTGTCCACCGCCTTGTAGGGCGTCAGGAAGCCTTTCTGTTTCATCCAGGCCTCATGCGCATCGGTGGTTTTCAGGAATTCCATGAACTGATGCGCTTCCGGGCTGTCGTTGGTGATCGCCCAAAGCGTACCCGCGCCCAGCACCGGCTGGCCGAGGTCTTTGCTCTCATAGGCCGGGAAATAGAAGAAATCCGCATCCTCGCCCAACATCGTGTCCTCGGGGAAGAAGGCCGGGATGAAGGACGCCATGTGATGCATGTAGCATTGCGGCGGCGAGGCAAAGAGGCCTTTCGGGCTGTCGCGGAAGTCGGTGGAGGCCACCGCGCCGGAGCCGCCGGAGACGAAGTCGTCATTGCGGGCGAACCAGCCGAATTCCTCGATGGCTTCGACCACGCGCGGGTCATCGAATTTCACCTCATTGGTGACCCAGCCGTCATAGACTTCAGGCGGCTGAACGCGCAGCATCAGGTCTTCGACCCAGTCGGTCGCGGGCCAGCCGGTCGCAGCCCCCGATCCCAGACCGATACACCACGGCGTCTCACCATCGGCGACGATCTGTTCGGTCAGCGCCTTGAGCTCTTCCATGGTTTCAGGGATCTCATACCCCGCATCCTCGAAGTTCTCCGGCACATACCAAACCAGAGATTTCACGTCGATCTTATAGGGAAACGCATAGAGATGATCGGCGCCGTCCTTACCCGTGTAGGTTCCCAAAGCGGTCCAGCTTTCGCCCGCCGCGTAATTCTCTTTCAACCATGCATCCGTCCCCTCGCTCAGCGGCGTGAGGAACCCACGGCGCGCCATATCGGCGGCAAGCCCCGGCTGCGGGAAAACGGCGATGTTGGGCGCGGAGCCCGCCTCGGCATCGATCACGATCTGCTGTTCGAAGCTGTCGGAGCCGACATAGGCGACATCAAGGCCGCTCTGCTCTTCGAAAACGGCCAAAACCTGTTCGACCATTTCCTGGTCGGCACCGATCCACGGACCGGCGATTGTCAAATCCTGCGCCTGCGCGGCACCCGCAACCAAAGCGAGCGTGGCGGCACCGGAGTAAAGTGTCTTTTTCATGTAAACCTCCCAGTTTTCATACCCGGACATGGGCATCTCGACCCTAGCGCTATCAGACGGGAAATCAAATGGTTCTCCCGGACTCACCCCCCGCCCCAAAGCGCTTTGGCATTTCTCCAAGCCTTGCCGAAGCCACCCTCGCTGTCAATGACTGTGATCAAGCGACACGCGCACTCAAGGTGGAAAATTTCGACCACCGACGCGGGGCGACCCAAGGTCACGCCCCTCCCCCCTCGCGCTCTACGACCGCCGGCACGGACCGTGCGAAGGGGCTTTACCGCGACCCTAAGCCGCGGCTAGCATGGGAAAAATTGCGCACGCTGTGCATGACTGAAAAGGCCCAAGATGAACCTCAAAGAGCTGTCTACCCTGCTCGGCCTGTCCCAGACCACCGTGTCGCGGGCGCTGAACGGCTATCCCGAAGTCTCCGAGGTGACCCGAGACAAGGTGATGAAGGCCGCCAAACAGCACAATTACACCCCCAACATTCGCGCTCGCGGGCTGGCCACGGGGCGCAATCATGCGGTGGGTCATGTGATCCCGCTGTCGACCGAACATGAGGTGGTGAACCCGGTCTTCACCGATTTCATCGCCGGCGCCTCCGAGATTTATGCGCGCGAAAATTACGACATGATGCTCACCATCGTGCCCGATAAAACCGAGGCCGAAGCCTATCGCAAGATCGCCGCGAAAGGCTCCGTCGATGGCGTCATCGTGCATGGCCCCAAGGCCAACGATCCCCGCATCGCACTGTTGCGTGAGATCGGCATGCCCTTTGTGGTGCATGGCCGGTCGGGCATTGCCGAGGAAAGCGAATATTCCTGGGTCGATATGAACAACACCCGCGCGTTCGAGCGCGCCACCCAATTCCTGATAGACCTCGGGCATCGCCGCATTGGGCTTTTGAACGGCTTAGAGGGCATGGATTTCGCCATGAAACGCCGCGAAGGCTATCGCGCGGCGCTGGCCGCCGCCGGCCTGAAAGAGCGCAAGGAACTCTGTTATTCTTCTGAAATGACAGAAGAATACGGGTTTTCCGCCACCATGGAAATGCTGGCCTCACGCCGTCCGCCCACCGCCATTCTGGCCTCGTCGATCATTGTCGGCTTTGGCGTGCGCCGGGCGCTCGACACCTCGGGGTTGAAGATCGGCAAGGATGTGTCGCTGATCGTCCATGACGACGATCTCTCCTATCTGCGCAACGGTGCGGCCGAGCCGATCTACACCGCGACGCGCTCCTCTGTGCGCATGGCCGGCCGGATTTGTGCCGAGATTCTGATGGAACAGATTTCCGACCCCAAACGCCCGCTGCGCCATGTGCTTTTGGACGCAGAATTGATCATCGGCCACACCACCGGACCGGCGCCACAGGACTAAGTCCCGCCCCTCAACCACTTCGGTATTTTCGGAGAAATTTTTATATTGCCGCAAATCCAAAGCGCTTTGGGGTTGCTTCGAGCGAGACTTCAAGACTATGTAAGAGTCAACCGCGCGCGTTCCCCGGCGCGCTCCATGCGCAAAAGTTAGCGCTATCTACGCCAGTAGAATCCACCGCCTACAGCACAAGGAGGTCCCATGACATCCCGCTCTTCCCTGACCCGCAAAGATTTTCCGAACGGCTTTCTTTTTGGCGCCGCCACCGCCGCCTATCAGGTCGAAGGCCATAAATTCGGCGGCGCGGGGCGCACGCATTGGGACACCTTCGCCGCCACGCCCGGAAATGTGTTGCGCGCAGAGGACGGCGCCTTGGCCTGTGATCAATACCACCGCTACGGCGAAGACATGGACCTGTTGAAAGACGGCGGTTTCGACGCTTATCGCTTTTCCACCAGCTGGGCGCGGGTGATCCCCGAAGGCCGAGGTGCCGTGAACCGCGAAGGCCTTGATTATTACGACCGGCTCACCGACGCCATTTTGGAACGCGGCCTCGAGCCACATCTGACGCTCTACCATTGGGAAATGCCCGCGGCTCTGGCCGATCTGGGCGGTTGGACCAACCCCGACGTGCATCTCTGGTTCGGCGATTTCGTCGAGGTGATCGACGATAAGATCGGTGACCGCATGGCCTCTGTGGCGACCATCAACGAACCGTGGTGCGTGTCTTACCTCTCGCATTTTCTGGGTCATCACGCCCCAGGCCGCCGCGACATCCGCGCCGCTGCCCGATCCATGCATCATGTGCTCAAAGCCCATGGCGAAGCCATGACCCGCCTGCGCGACCGAGGCCGCAAAAACCTTGGCATCGTGATCAATTTCGAACACACCCAACCCGCCAGCGACGATCCGAAAGACATTCAAGCCGCCGCCACGCAGGACGCCACCAACAACCGCTGGTTCATCGAGGCCATCGCGAAAGGGCACTATCCTGAGGAGGCGCTCGCGGGCCTTGAGCCGCATCTGCCGAACGGCTGGCAGGACGATATGGCCGCGATTTCCCAGCCCATCGACTGGCTCGGCGTGAACTACTATTTCCGCCAACTCGTCGCCCATGACGCCACCTCTCCTTGGCCCCACACAAAACCCGCGCAGGGTCACTTGGCCACCACGCAGATGGGCTGGGAGATCTGCCCCGAAGGCCTGCGCGCGCTTTTGGTCAAGCTCAAGGACCGCTATGTCGGCGATCTGCCGATCGTGGTGACGGAAAACGGCATGGCTTGGGACGATCACGTGAAAAACGGCGTGGTACACGACCCCGAGCGCTGTACCTATATCAAGGACCATCTGGCCGCGATGCATCAGGCGATTGCCGAGGGCGTGAACCTCAAAGGCTTTTTCTACTGGTCGCTTTTGGACAACTATGAATGGGCTTTCGGCTACGAGCGCCGCTTCGGCATGGTGCATGTAGATTTTGAAACATTGCAGCGCACCCCCAAAGCCTCGTATCACATGTTGAAAGACATGATCGCACGGAGCTGAAAATGCCCAAACATCCCGCCGACACCCTCACCCTTCTGGCCGACATCGGCGGGACCAACACGCGCGTGGCTCTGGCCGATGGGGTGACGCTCCTGCCCGAGACGATCCGGCGCTATTCCAACCGCAAATTCCCGGGTCTCGAAACCGTGCTCCGGCAATATATCGCGGAAGAAGGCGATGTGGATTGCAAAGGCGCCTGTGTCGCCGTGGCGGGGCCTGTGCGCGACGGCGTCGGCACGATGACCAATCTCGACTGGACCATCGACAAGGACACGCTGCGCCGCGCCTGTCAGGCCGAACATGTGGCGATCCTCAACGATCTTCAGGCGCAAGGCCATGCTTTGGGCCTTGTCAGCTCCGACAATATCCGCCCGATCATCACCGGCCCTGAAGCCTCGCCTCAGGCCGTGCGTCTCGTGGTCGGCATCGGCACCGGGTTCAACGCAGCACCTGTGTTCGAGACCGGCGCGGGCCGTCTTGTGGCGCCCTCCGAATGCGGCCACGCCAACCTGCCGATCCGCAATGAACACGAGCTGGCGCTCTGTCAGTTCGTCGAAACCGCGCATGGTTTTCCGGCGGTCGAGGATGTGCTCTCTGGCCGTGGCCTTGAGCGCGTTTACCTGTTTCTGGGCACCGAAGCGGGCGACGCGCATGAAAAATCCGCCGCCGAGATCATGGCCTGCGTCGAGGCGGATGACGATCCCCGCGCCACGGCGGCGGCTCAGCTCTTCGTCAAGATCCTCGGCACCGTCGTGGGCAACCTCTCGCTGGTGCAACTGCCCTTCGGCGGCGTTTATCTGGTCGGCGGCGTGGCGCGCCATATCGCGCCTTATCTCGACCGTTTCGGCTTTGACGAAGCCTTCCGTGACAAGGGCCGTTTTGCGGGCTTCATGAAGAATTTTTCGGTTTCCGTGATCGAGGACGACTATGCGGCGCTGACCGGTTGTGCCTCTCACATGCATCACATCTACCCGTAAGGCATTCTAAAACGAAACAAATGCGCCTCCGCCACCCCGGCGGGGGCGTTTTCTTTTGTCTCGAATAAAATTTGATCGACGTAACCTCGTTTTAACTCCCTGCCCCTTACTAAAGGTTCGAGAGACCGCAGATGTAAGGAAATATTGAGATGCCTCACCCCTGCCGAAATTTCGGAGTGCTGTCATGACAACGCATGTGCAGCTCCACGACCGGCTCGATTATCAGTCCGTGATGCCCCTCATGGAAGAACTGAAGACCATCACCGATGACGAGCTGGTGATTGATGCAGGAAACGTGCGCCACCTTGGCACGCTCCCGCTGCAAGTGATCCTTGCGACCGTCAAACAACGGACCGCACAGGGCAAACACACCCGCCTGACGAATGCCTCCGATGGCTGCGTCGATATTCTGAGCCTCTTTGGCTTTTCTCCTGAAACCCTGACCCAAACGGAGGCTTGGACATGAGCCTGGAAGTTCTCGCTGTCGATGACAGCCGCACCATGCGCGATATGCTCAATCTTGCTCTTTCTTCTGCCGGCTTCACCGCCCATCTCGCCGAGGACGGCGTGCATGGCCTTGAAGTCCTCGAAGACATCGAACCCGACGTCATCATCACCGACATCAACATGCCCCGCATGGATGGTTTCGGCTTCATTGATGCTGTGCGTGCCGAGTCGAAATGGAGCCGTATCCCCATTCTCGTGCTGACCACCGAAAGCGCCGATGAGCTCAAGGCCAAGGCCCGCGCCGCCGGTGCCACCGGCTGGATCGTCAAGCCGTTCGACCCGGCAAAACTCGTAAAAGCCCTGCAAATGGTGGCTGGTTAAGAGGTTCACTATGTCCGACCCGATGGCAGAAATCCGCGCCTCCTTCTTCATTGAATGCGAGGAACTCCTGGAAAGCCTCCAGGATGGCCTCCAACTCATGGATGATGGCGACACAGACCCGGAAACGATCAACATCGTGTTCCGCGCCGTGCACTCGATCAAAGGTGGCGCCGGCGCCTTTGGGCTGGATGATCTGGTCCGTTTTGCGCATCGGTTCGAAACCGCCATGGACGAGGTTCGCGCCGGTCGGTTCCATCCCGATGGCGAGGCCATTCGCCTGTTCTTCGCCTGTGCCGACATTCTGGGCGATCTCGTCCGTGCCGCGCGTGATGACGATCAGGTCGACGATGGCATCACCGGACCCGTCCTCGAAAAACTCGACAAACTTGTGGGCATCGAAGAGGAAGAGGAGGAAGATCTCGACTTCACCCCTGCAACTTTGTCGCTGGATTTTGGCGATGGCGGCGGCTTGCCGGACCTGCCGGATCTCCCCGACCTGAGTGCCCTGCCTGACGCGGCCCCTTCCGTGGAGGGTCTGCCGTCTCTGGACCTGCCCGCCGACTTGCCTGCTCTTACGGCAGAGCCCTTGGCGGAAACCACGACCAAAGGCTTCACGGTCCATTTCAAGCCAGAAAATGCGCTTTATGCGTCGGGCAATGAACCGCTCTATCTGTTCCGCGCCCTGCGCGATCTTGGCGACATTTCCGTCACCTGCCATTGTGGCGACCTGCCAAACCTCGATCAGCTCGATCCGGACACCGGCCATCTGTCCTGGGATGTGACGGTTCACACCGAAGAGTCGGAACAATCCGTGCGCGAAGTCTTCGAATTCGTCGATGGCCTCTGTGTACTGGAAATCAAACCTATCACCGGCGCCGCCGCCATGATCGCCCCTGCTCTCGCACCGACTCCCGCCGTCGAGAAAGCTGTCGAAACCGCAGCCCCAGAAGCTGCGCCGATTGCCCCCCCTCAAAAGCCCGCAGCGGCGATCGAAGTGGTCTCCGCACCCGCACCCACTCCTCCAGCACCCGTTGCAAAGCTCCCAGTAGCCTCTCCAGTGAACTCTGATGACGACACGCTGGACGAAGCTCCCAAAGACGAAAAGAGCGGGTCTTCCGCTCCGGTCAAAGCCACAGGCACACCGACACAACCTCGGGCCACCGTTCGCGTCGATCTCGAACGCATCGACCGTCTCGTGAACCTCGTCGGCGAGCTGGTCATCAATCAGGCCATGTTGAGCCAATCCGTGACCGAAGCAGGCCTACCGCCCAACTCGCCCGTATCCACGGGGCTCGAAGAATTCCTGCAACTGACCCGCGACATCCAGGAATCCGTGATGATGATCCGCGCACAGCCGATCAAATCTCTGTTCCAGCGCATGGGCCGCATTGTTCGGGAATCCTCGGCTTCCGTCGGCAAGGAAGTGCGCCTTTATACGGATGGCGAAAACACCGAAGTCGACAAAACCGTGATTGAACGGCTCGCCGATCCGCTCACCCACATGATCCGAAACGCCGTCGATCATGGTCTGGAGAGCCCGGAAAAACGTCTTGAAAGCGGCAAGAGCCGTGAGGGCCATGTCACGCTGACCGCCCAGCACCGCTCTGGTCGTATCGTCATCGAAGTCAGTGATGATGGCGCAGGCATCAATCGAGAGCGCGTCAAGCAAAAGGCCATTGAAAAGGAATTGATCCCCGCCGATGCGCAACTGAGCGACAGTGACATCGACAACCTTCTGTTCCTGCCCGGCTTTTCAACGGCTGCCGAGATTTCCAACCTGTCTGGTCGTGGCGTCGGTATGGATGTTGTCAAAAGTTCGATCCAGGCTCTTGGCGGACGGATCAGCATCACGTCTCAGGAAGGCAAAGGCACCACATTCTCGATCTCCCTGCCCCTGACCCTCGCGGTTCTGGACGGGATGGTGGTTCGTGTCGCGGATGAAACCCTCGTTGTTCCGCTCAATGCCATTCTCGAGACCCTCACATTGACCGATAATGATCTGAAAGCCCTCGGGCCGGAGACACATGTCGTTCAAATCCGTGGCGGTTTCGTCCCTCTGCTCGATCTTGGCGCCGAGCTTGGCTATCGCCAGCCGCAAGACAGCTATGTCGGAGGCATCGTGCTCCTGATCGGTCAGGAAGATGGCAACCGCGCCGCCCTCGCCGTCGATGCGATCGAAGATCAGCGTCAGGTCGTCATTAAAGGCCTCGAAGGCAGCTACGGTCGCGTCCCCGGCATCGCAGCGGCCACCATTCTGGGCGATGGACAAATCGCTCTCATTCTCGATCCGACCGATTTGGTGGGTCAGGCTTCGGGGCGGACCCGTATCCGCCAGCCACAACAAGCACTCGTAGGATAAGATCATGACTGACACCGAAAAACAGACCGATTCCACTTCGATCGAACTCTTGTCCTTCCGCGTTGGCGGTCAGGATTACTCCGTGGACATCATGTCCGTTCGAGAAATTCGCGGCTCTGCGAAAGCCACGTCCCTGCCGCATGCGCCCTTTTTCGTCAAAGGCGTGATCAACCTGCGCGGCACGGTGCTTCCGATTATCGACCTTGCGGCACGCCTTGGCCTTCAAACCGGCGAAGACACAGAGCGCAACGTCATCATCGTGGTCGATCTCGGGGAGCGCACCGCTGGCCTGATGGTAGATGCCGTGTCCGACATCCTGGCCATCCCCTCTGAGGAGATGCAGCCCCCACCGGATCTTGCAGCCGACGAGGCAAGGACCTTCGTCTCCGCCCTGACCATCGTCGAAGGCCGTATGATCCGTATCCTGGACCTCGAAGCCGTCATGCCCCCGCAGGGCGAGGAGGTCGCTTGAGCGAACTGTCTCCCATCAACGGCCACCCCAAAATGGCCAGCGCAATCTCTGATCGTGCCTTTTCACGCATTGCCGCAATAGCCGCGCGTGAAGCCGGGATCGTTCTGGCTGCGTCAAAGGTTTCCATGGTCAAGTCTCGTCTGACACGACGCCTGCGCGCGCTCAAAATGTCCAGTTTTGACGATTATCTTGATTTTCTGGAAGCCTCGGGAGACCGCACGGAAATGAACAATTTCATTTCTGCGCTCACAACGAATGTCTCGCATTTCTTTCGGGAAAATCATCACTTCGAGTACCTGGCAGGCACCATCCTTCCCCATCTGAAACAAAAGCTGGCGAATGGTGGAAAAGTCAGAATCTGGTCAGCCGGCTGCTCGAACGGTCAGGAACCTTACTCCATCGCGATGACGCTTTTGAAAGCTGCGCCAGATTTGGCACAGAAAGATCTGAAAATCCTCGCGACGGACATTGACCCAGAAGTGCTGGCCCGTGCCAAAAGCGGCCAATACTTCGGATCATTGACGACGGGGCTCACCGACCAGACGATTGCGAGTTTTTTCACGAAAAGCCATCAGGATGGCGAAGACACTCTGACGGTGACTCCCAACGTCAGAAACATGGTGTCCTTCCGTCAGCTCAACCTTCATGCCGATTGGCCAATGAAGGGAAAGTTTGATGCCATTTTCTGCCGAAATGTCGTGATCTACTTCGACGAGGAAACTCAAATTCGATTGTACAAACGCTATGCCAACATCCTGGAACCTGGGGGCTGGCTGATGCTCGGACATTCGGAACGTCTCAACGAAAGCGTGACGCAGCTTTTCGAAAGCGCAGGCGTCACGACCTACAAAACAAAACAAACCATCTCATCACCCGCACCAATCGGTGCGCATGAAAGTAAAGGACCTGTCTGATGGCACTTAGAGATCAACTCCGTGTCATGGTCGTTGATGATATGTCTACGAGCCGTGGACTTATTACGAACGCTTTGGATTCATATGGCATCAGAAATGTTGCCAGCGCAGCAGATGGGCCGTCCGCACTTCAGAAACTGGCCGCCTATCCCGTGCATCTCGTGATTTCGGATTACAACATGCCGGGCATGGATGGCCTGCAGCTTTTGCATGCCCTGCGCTCCAACGGCCCGACGCGCGGTGTCGGCTTTCTCTTGATCACTGGGCGGGCCGACCGGGAAATCATCGACATGGGCAAGCGCCTCGGGATGAACAACTTTCTGAAAAAACCATTCGATCCGGCAGGGCTGCGCGGGGCGATCGAAGCAATCGTGGGCAAACTCTGATGAAAGCCTATGCTGAACACGCCCCGCAAGAGAGCGGCACAAATGCGCCCGCGGCCATCCCGCTTGGGACTTTGAACAAGCGCATCCAAGATGAAATGGTCGCGCTTGTCATCCTTGCGGCAGAGGTTCAGATCGCCTTGGGCCCGACCCTTGCCGAAGCAAAATCGCTGTCCCCGGCGGTTCAGCGCAGCTTGCAAGCGATTGACCGCTTGCATCAAACCATCGACGATCTGCAACGCGTCATGGGGCATTTGGCAGCCCAAGCCGAATCCGCCACGGTGCAGATCGACCCTTTAAGCGAGGTCATTCGCCTCAGACATCTGGCGCATAAGCTGTTTGACAATATCGACGCGCCCTTTGCGCTCTCCGAAGACGACTCCGGGGAAATTGCGTGGTTTTAGGAACCCACATGGTCTGCCTCAGGCTATATTTCTCTCGCGCGAGCGTTTCAGAATATGGCTCCGGAGCTGCGTCCCTGAACGGCAATTTTGTGCCGGTGATCCCGCTCAGCCGCGTCATTCGCAGTGATCGCGTGAGACGTTTCACGTGCAGGGTCTTCTTTGATCCGATCATGAGGCTGTGTGCAGAAGACCGTTTTCGGTGCCCCACCTGACTAAAACGACCGTCTCATCTAAAACGCCGACCTGCTTGACCCTGTGTATTGCCCCCATATCCAAGGCTCAGCCGCAACGACTGCTCAGGCACATCTATTGGTGAGACAAGATCACCCCCGGCAACACACCCACTTCGCCCATGCCGATAGAATGGTCGAACAGACGATATCCGCGCGGTCCGGACGCCTGCCCCTCCATGAGGGGCTCATAGCCACGTCACGACGCCGCCCGCCCCCGGCAGGCTCTGGGAATATTTGGTCTTTACATTCTCGCAATCTCATTCCAAATTATGCATGTGACAAGATTTCGTAAGCGCCAGCTGCGTCAGCGCACAGGCCTGTAGTCTCTGTCATCAACTCCCTGTGAAAATTCACCAAAAACCTTGGCCAATGCTGCAGTGCGTCAATCCGTCGCGCTTGAGACTCGGCGCCAAGAAGCGTAGCCCCGGCGGCACAAACTCATGGTCGGCGTGCTGGCGACCAACGCAAGAGTCGCCGGACTGCCGGACAATAACAAAGGCACGCACATTGCTTAGACTCAGGACCCTCCTGCTGGCCCTCGCCGGCGCTATTGCGCTGTCCGGGTGTCAGTACCATGTACTTTCGCCACAGGGTTGGGTTGGCGATCAACAGCGCAATCTGTTGATCATTTCGACCCTGCTCATGCTCATCGTCATCATCCCCGTGCTGGTCATGTCGGTTTATTTCCCGCTGAAATACCGCGCTGACCGCGAGGATACCTCCGATTACGATCCGACCTTCGAACATTCCAACAAGATCGAAGTTGCGATCTGGGGTGTGCCGATCCTGATCATCGTCGCGCTCGGCTGGTTCACCTATGTGTACACGCACCGTCTCGACCCCTATCGCCCGCTCGACCACCTCGAAGCTGGCGAACCGATCGAGGTTCAGGCCGTGTCGCTCGACTGGAAATGGCTGTTTATCTATCCGGAATTCGGTGTGGCCTCCGTCAACGAGTTGGCGATCCCTGAAGGCCGTCCGGTGAATTTCTCGCTGACGTCCTCGACCGTGATGAACACACTGTCGATCCCGGCGCTTGGCGGCATGGTCTATTCCATGACCGGCATGGAGACGAAACTGCATCTGATCGCGGATGAGACCGGCACCTTCCCGGGCCGTTCGGCGCATTACTCGGGTCCGGGGTTCTCTCACATGACCTTCGACACGCTGGCAATGACCGACGAGGATTTCAACGCCTGGGTCGCAGACGTGAAGGCCGATGGCCCCACGCTGGACCGCGCAAGTTATCTCGAACTTGAGAAACCGACCATCGACGAGCCCGTGCACAGCTACGCCTCCGTCGAAGAGGGCCTGTTCCGCCGGATCGTCGAAATGTGCGTCGAAGACGGCAAGGTCTGCATGGGCCACATGATGATGCAGGACGAAATGGGCGGCGGTGGCCTTGAGGGCATTCCGCACGCGGATGCCTATAGCTACGACCGCGCCCGCACCATCGACGGATTCGGCAATCTCGTCGATCTGCCCGAAGTTGAAGTGAAGGCCTTCCACGAAGCCTTCTGGAATGACCCCGACGCAATCTGTCGCCCGGATTTCGTTTTCGCGGAGAAGAAAAGCAATGGCTAACGCACAACCGGCGGAAACATTCTCGCCTATCTTCGGACGTCTGACGTTCGAGTGGATTCCGGTCCACGAACCCATCCTCGTCGCGACTTTCGCGGGCGTCGCCCTGGGCGGTCTCGCGGTCCTCGCGCTGATGACCTACTTCAAACTCTGGGGCCCGTTGTGGCGCGACTGGGTTGTCTCTGTCGATCACAAGAAAATCGGCATCATGTATATGGTGCTGGGCTTTGTCATGATGATCCGCGGCTTTGCCGACGCGCTGATGATGCGCGCGCAACAGGCGATGGCCGCTGGCGGATCAGAGGGCTGGTTGCCCCCGCACCACTATGACCAGGTGTTCACCGCCCACGGCGTGATCATGATCTTCTTTGTGGCGATGCCTTTCGTCACCGGCATCATGAACTACGTCATGCCGATGCAGATCGGCGCGCGCGATGTGGCCTTCCCGTTCCTCAACAACTTCTCCTTCTGGATGACGGTGTCGGGCGCGCTTTTGGTCAACATCTCGCTCTTTATCGGTGAATTCGCACGCGTGGGTTGGCTGGCCTTCCCGCCCTTGTCGGGATCGAGTTACTCGACCGGACCGGGGATGGATTACTACCTCTGGGCGTTGCAGATCGCGGGTGTCGGCACCACGCTGTCGGGGATCAACCTGATCGCCACGGTGCTCAAGATGCGCGCACCGGGCATGAAACTCATGGACATGCCGATCTTCACCTGGACCGCGCTGATCACCAACGTGCTGATCGTCGCCGCCTTCCCGGTGCTGACCGCAACTCTGGCGCTTCTGACCCTTGACCGTTACGCAGATTTCCACTTCTTCACCAATGACTTCGGTGGGAATGCGATGATGTACATCAACCTGATCTGGATCTGGGGTCACCCGGAAGTCTACATCCTGATCATCCCCTGCTTTGGTGTCTTCTCGGAAATCGTCTCGACCTTCTCGCGCAAGCCGATCTTTGGCTACAAAACGATGGTTTGGGCCACGGCCTGTATCATGGTGCTGTCCTTCGTGGTGTGGTTGCACCACTTCTTCACCATGGGCTCCGGTGCCAATGTGAACACCTTCTTCGGCATCACCACGATGATCATCGCCGTGCCGACAGGTGTGAAGATCTTCAACTGGCTCTTCACCATGTACAAAGGCAGCGTGCGTCTCGAAGTTCCGATGCTCTGGACCATTGGCTTCCTCGTCACCTTCACCATCGGTGGGATGACGGGCGTGCTTCTGGCCGTGCCGCCGGTCGACTTCCAGCTCCACAACACGCTCTTCCTGATCGCACACTTCCATAACGTGATCATCGGCGGCGTGGTCTTCGCGGTCTATGCGGCCGTGAGCTATTGGTGGCCGAAAGCCTTCGGCTTCCAGATGTCCGACAAATGGGGCAAGCGCAGCTTCTGGTTCTGGTTCATCGGGTTCTATGTCGCCTTCATGCCGCTCTACGCACTGGGTCTCATGGGCGTCACGCGCCGCATGAACTCCTATGTCGACGCCGGGTGGCAGCCCTATTTCATCGTCGCCGCAATCGGCGCAGTGCTGATCCTCATGGGCATTCTCTGCACCTTCATGAACTTCTACGTCTCGATCCGGGATCGGAAGCAAAACCGTGTCGGTGGCGATCCGTGGGATGCGCGCACACTCGAATGGGCCACTCAGTCCCCGCCCGCCGCTTACAACTTCCCCTTCGATCTGGAAGTGAAAGGCCGCGAAGCGTTCTGGACCATGAAGCAACAAGGCTTCAAATGGCCGACAGAGAACTACAAGCCGATCCACATGCCGAAAGGCACGGCGACCGGTGTGGTGCTCTCTGCAATCGCGATGATCTTTGGCTTTGCCATGGTCTGGTACATCTGGTGGCTCGCCATCCTGAGCTTTGCCGCCATGGTCGGCATCGGGATCGCGCATACCTTCAACTACAAACGCGACTACTACATCCCTGTTGATGAAGTCGCCGCAACCGAAGCCAAAGGAGCCGCCGTATGAGCCACTCCCAAACTGCAAGCGTGCGCGTCGCAGAACACGAAGTGCACCACGCAAGCCCCACGCCCATCGGGTTCTGGATTTACCTGATGAGCGACTGCATCATCTTCGGTGCGCTTTTCGCGACCTATGCCGTCCTGGGCGGCGGGTTCGCGGGCGGGCCGGGGCCGAAGGATTTGTTCGAGCCTGGGTTCGTCGCCATCGAGACGGCTTTGCTGCTGTTCTCCTCGATCACCTTCGGCCTCGCCATGCTCCAGGCTGGCAAGGGCAAACGCGACGGAACGATGATGTGGCTGATGGTCACCGGCCTTCTGGGCGCGGGCTTCATCGCGATGGAACTTTATGAGTTCCGTCACCTGATCCACATCGGCGCAGGCCCGGATCGTTCCGCCTTCCTGTCGTCCTTCTTCGCGCTCGTGGGCACCCACGGTCTGCACGTGACGGGCGGCCTCATCTGGCTCGTGACGCTTCTGACGCAGATCAAGGCCCATGGTTTGACCACGGCCAACATGCGTCGCCTCGGCACGCTGTCGGTGTTCTGGCACTTCCTCGATCTGATCTGGATCGGCGTGTTTTCCTTTGTCTATCTCGTGAGGTTGATCTGATGTCTGCTGATACGCATTCCCACCACGATGACCATCACGATGACCATCACGGTGATCACGACCACGGTACCATGGGTCAACTGATGATCGGCTTCGCGCTCGCCGCGATCCTGACCATCATCCCCTTCGGCCTCGTCATGGCCGAGGTCGAGATGGACCGCACCACGTTGGTCGGCATCATCATGGGTCTGGGCGCCGTTCAGATCGTCGTGCATTTGAAGTTCTTCCTGCACTTGAGCACCAAGTCCGAAGAGGGCAGCACCTTCATGTCGACCATGTTGGCGGTGATCATCCTCGTCATCGTTCTGGCGGGCTCTCTGTGGGTCATGCACAACATGAACGAGAACATGATGCCCGAGCATGAAATGGATCAGATGATCGAAGAGATGCAGAGCCTTCAGTCCCAACAGGGTTGATCTCTCCTCTCAGAGCACACCAAATGCCGGGGCCCACGTGGCCCCGGTTTGCCATCAAGGACCCCGATATGCCCCCTGCCCGTTTCTTCTCCGCCAAACTGATCGTCGCCACCCTGATCGCCGCCATTGGACTGGCCGGTTTCACCAGCCTCGGCATCTGGCAGGTCAAGCGCCTGTCGTGGAAACTTGACCTGATCGAACGGGTCGACACGCGTCTGGCCGCTGATCCCGTCCCGGCCCCCGGCCCCGACGCGTGGCCCACAATCACGGCGGAGAAAGACGAATACGCCCGCGTCACCTTGACCGGCCGTTTTCTCAATGACGACGAGGTGCTGATCTACACACCTTCGGATTTCGGCCCCGGCTATTGGGTCCTGACCCCGTTGCAACGCGCAGACGGCACCATCGTGATGGTCAATCGCGGCGTCGTCCCGCAAGAGCGCGCCCTCGCAGGCGACTTCACCCGTATCACCGGCGAGACCTCCCTTACCGGCCTTTTGCGTCTCTCCGAGGACCAAGGCTGGCTGTTCTCCCGCGACAACGACCCCGAAGGCGGCAATTGGTATCGCCGCGACATCGGCTCAATCACCGAAGCCAAGGGTTATACGCAAGCCGCACCCTATTTCGTGGACCAAGACATGACCGACCCGCGCGGCTGGCCGCGTGGCGGGAAAACCGTGGTGAGTTTCCGCAACTCGCATCTGAGCTACGCTTTGACATGGTTCACCTTGGCCGCCGTCATGGTGATCGGCTACATCCTCGTGCTGCGCCTGCATGTCCGCCGCAACGGGTGATCAGGGGTCCCGCATCCCGGCAAGGACGCTGTGAAATTCCTCACAGCCAGCCCGCTATCGCGCGACCAAAAGCCTTGTTAGCATGTCCCGAAACGGAGGGCTGCACATGCAAGATCGTCGCGACAATTCAAAGATTTACGGCGTGTATTGCAGCCAGGACTTTGACCTGAAATCCGCCTATGGCGCGGTCTTTGCCGCCCTTGCCGGTGACGTCCTTTTGTTGCGGCCAGATGAGGTCGAGGCCCCAGAGCTCATCCGCTTTGCCCTCTGTTGGGAACCGGCGCCCGAGGCCTTTGACACGTATCCTGCGCTGGAGCTGGCGATCGCGGCGGGCGCAGGTGTCGATCGGCTTCTGGCCCATCCCGGACTGCGCCCCGAAATGAAGGTCGCCCGCATTCGCGACACGGAGCAGGCCTATCAAATGGCCGGGTTCGCCGCCCATGAGGTGCTACATTACGAGCGCGGCTTCGACCAGCTCCGCGCCAATGCCAAAGCCCGTCTTTGGACGGATGTCTTGGGCCGCTCGCCGGGGTCCGTGACCGTCGCGCTTTTGGGCCATGGCACCATGGGGCAAGCTGTGGTCAAAAGCCTCACCGCTCTGGGGTTCGATTTGCGCGTCGCCAGCCGCTCCGCCCCCACCGCCCCCTTGCCGGGCGTGACCTATTTCTCCGGCGACATGGCCGTGATGGAGGCCGCAACCGGCGCCGATTATCTGATCAATCTCCTGCCTCTGACCAAGGCGACCGAAGGCGCACTCAACGCCGATCTTTTCGCCCGTCTCGCCCCCGGCGCGCGGCTGATCCAGATCGGACGGGGCGAGCATTTGGTAGAAGGTGATCTGATCGCGGCGCTCGACAGCGGTCAGATGTCCGCCGCCTCTCTCGATGTCTTTCGGCAAGAACCCCTGCCCGCCGATCATCCGTTCTGGGCGCATCCGAAACTGCGCCTGACCCCGCATCTCGCCAGCCACACCCTGCCCGAGGAACTGGTGCGTCAGGTCATCGCCTGTGCCCGCGCGCTGCGCGATGGCGAGACCTGTGACAGCATCGTCGATCCTGCACGCGGCTATTGACGCACAGGATCAAAGCTTCATCAAAGCCTCACATCTCGACGCAAATCTTGCCGAAATGCGCGCCGCTTTCCTGATAGCGGAAAGCCTGCGCAAGGTCTGAGAGCGGATATGTCCGGTCGATCACCGGGCGCATGTCCAGCACCTCGAGCGCCTTGACGAAATCAAGCTGATGCTGGCGCGAGCCGACGATCAGCCCCTGAAGCCGCTGCTGCCGCGCCATCAGCGCCGCCGTGGGCACTTCGCCCGCCCGTCCGGTCAACACGCCGATCAGCGCGATATGCGCTCCGGGACGACCGGCCACGATGGATTGCGTGAGCGTCGCAGGCCCACCGACCTCGACCACAATATCGACCCCGCGCCCGCCGGTGAGTTGGCGCATCTCCATGCCCCACTCCGGCGTTGTGCGGTAGTTGATGACGTGATCGGCGCCCAACGCGCGCAAACGCTCGAGTTTCTCGTCTGACGAAGAGGTGGCAATCACACGCGCGCCCATCGCCTTGGCCAGTTGCAGCGCATAGATCGACACGCCACCGGTGCCCAGAACCGCCACCGTATCCCCGGCTTTCAGCCCCGCATCGACCACCAAAGCACGCCAAGCGGTCAACCCGGCGGTGGTGATCGTCGCGGCCTCGGCGGCACTCCATCCTTTGGGCGCAGGGGTAAACCAATTGGCGGGCAAGGTCACGCGCTCGCGGGCATAGCCGTCGCGCCCATCGCCCGGCGTGGTGGAGAAATCGAAGGGCCGATCATCGCCCTCCTGCCAGTCCGGGAAAAAGCAGGACACCACGGCATCGCCGGGCCGAAAGGCGCTCACGCCCTCGCCCACGGCCTCCACCTCGCCCGCGCCATCGGCCATCGGGATACGCCCGTCGGGCAAAGCGCCCTCTACGGCGCAGACCCGATAGTCGTGAAAATTGAGCGAGCTGGCGCGCAGCCGCACGGTGATCTCTCCCGGCCCCGGTGCCGCAGGCTCCGCCGCCTCCTCAACCACAAGATTGTCGAGCCCACCGGGGGCTTTGAGCGTGATTTGTTTCATGGGCTGCCTTTCGTTTTAGCTTCGGTAGTCGGCGCCGATCCCCTCGATGGAACGCAGATGCGCCTGCCATTCCAGCTCCAGATCGCCGTCTTCCTCATTCATCTGGATGTATTGCTCATGCACCCGTCCGGCAACCTCATCACCGATCAAACGCAGCGGCTGGCCGGTCGAGGTCGCCGCCACCTGAATTTCGCAGGCGCGCTCGAGGTAGAACATGTTGTTGAACATCTCAGCCGCGCTTCGCCCCGTGGCGATCAGCCCGTGATTGCGCAGCATCAGGACCGGGTGCATCCCCATATCGGCGACGATGCGCTCGCGTTCCTCGAGATCGAGCGCGATGCCTTCGAAATCGTGGTAGCCGATGCGGTTGTGGAATTGCAGCGAGATCTGGTTGAGCGGCAAAAGCCCCTCCTCCATGCACGACACCGCCACGCCCGCGCGGGTGTGCGTGTGCATGATCCAGGCGGCATCGTGGCGGTTCATATGGACAGCCGAATGGATGGTGAAGCCCGCCGGGTTCACCCGGTAAGGACTGTCGTCCACCTTGTTGCCCTCGACGTCGATCTTGACCAGCGAGGAGGCGGTGATCTCCTCCCACCGCCAGCCGTAGGGGTTGATCAGGAAATGCCCGTCCTCGCCCGGCACGCGGGCGGTGATATGCGTGTAGATCAGATCGGTGAACTTGTAGAGCGCCGCCAGACGGTAGCAGGCGGCGAGATCTTCGCGGGTCTTTTGCTCTTTGGGGGTCATGTCTCTCTCCGGCTTAGCCGCGATGCCCGACCGAGCCGCCCGCGCCTTCGGCGGGGAAATCGGCATGGGTCATGGCAAGATGTGCGAGCGCGCCTGCGACAGGCGCCTCCGGCGCACAGGCGCGGCGGGTGGTCAGATCGGTGTGCAGCAACAGCGTCTCGATGGTGGCACAGATCGTGCCATCCGCCTTGAGCACACGGTGGAACAGTTTCATCTTTTTGTCCGCGCCCTCAAGCACCAGCGTCGTCACCGTCAGCGCCTCGCCGCGATGCACCTCATCGAGGTAGCGGATGCGGGTGTCGACAGTGAAAAAGCTTTTGCCAGAGGCGACATAGGCGGCATCCGCGCCGATGAGTTGCATCAACCCGTCGGTCGCCCAGGTTCCAAGCTCGAGATAGGCGGCTTCGTTCATATGGCCGTTGTAATCGGTCCAGGTCACCGGCACCACCCGGCGCAAAGTGACCGGCAAACCGTCGATCTCACCGCCCGTGGCAAGCCCCGCTTCATGCGTGGCGACCACCCCGCCCGCGCCGCTGCCGGTATGGCGCAGGGCGCGCAGAATGGCGACGAGATTGTCGTCACGCAGGCGTTCAAGCTCGCGGATCGTCAAATGCCCGGATTGCGCGTCGGACTGATCGCTGATCGTGGCAATCAAAGCCTCATCGAGTTCCGGCACATCGGTCAGCTTGGTCCAGGGCCATTGCAGCGAAGGACCGAATTGTTCGATGTAGCTTTTCATCCCGGCCTCGCCGCCCGCGATGCGATAGGTCTCAAACAGGCCCATCTGCGCCCAGCGGAGGCCAAACCCCATGCGGATCGCGTCGTCGATTTCCTCGGTGGTGGCGATGCCGTCCTTGAGCATCCAAAGCGCCTCGCGCCAGACCGCTTCCTGAAACCGGTTGCCGATGAAGGCGTCGATTTCGGTTTTGAGAATGAGCGGATGCATCCCGATGGAGGTGGCAATCTCTGCCGCCTTTTTGCAAAGCCCCGGCGCGCCGGAGATTTCCAGAAGTGGCAAAAGATAGACCGGATTGAACGGATGAACGACCACGACAGGCGCACCTTTGGCGGCCAGATCGGAGGCCTTGAACCCGGACGTCGAAGAGGCGATGAACACGCCGTCCGACAGGGATTTCGCGATCTCGTCATAGACCCGATGTTTCAACTCCAGCCGCTCCGACACGCTTTCCTGCACCCAATCGGCGCCGGTCACAGCGTCGGCCATGCTGTCACAAAAGCTCAGGCGCCCTTCCGGCGGCAAGGGCCGGTCGTAGATCGCGGGCAAAGAGGCGCGGGCATTGTCCAGCACCTCGCCGATCTTGCGCGCCGCCTCCGGGTCCGGGTCGAAGACCGCAACGTCCCAGCCATTGAGCAGGAAGCGCGCCGCCCAACCGCCGCCGATGACGCCGCCGCCGATGATGGCCGCGCGGCTCATGCCACGGTCTCCGGCATCGCGCGTTTGACGAGGCCAAGCTGGGCGCGGACCTCTTCCGGCCCCATGAGCGTCGCGCCCATGTTGGACAAGAGGCTCGCCGCGCGTTCGACAAGCTGCGCATTGGTCGCCAGCACGCCTTTGTCGAGATAGAGATTGTCCTCCAGCCCAACCCGCACATTGCCCCCCGCCAGCGCCGCCGCCGCCACGTAAGGCATCTGATCGCGACCCAAGCTAAAGGCCGACCAGTTCCAGCCCTCGGGAATGTTGTTCACCATCGCCATGAAGGTGTTGAGATCATTCGGCGCACCCCATGGCACCCCCATGCAAAGCTGTACCAAGGCTGGGTCTTCCAGCACGCCCTCTTTCACCAGCTGTTTGGCGAACCACAGATGGCCTGTGTCAAAGGCCTCGATCTCCGGCTTCACGCCCAGCTCGGTCATCATCCGCCCCATGGCGCGGAGCATGTCGGTCGTGTTGGTCATCACATAGGTGCCATCGCCGAAATTCATCGAGCCACAATCCAGCGTGCAAATCTCTGGCAGGCAATCGCGGATATGCGCCATGCGTTCGGTCGCCCCCGCCATATCGGTCTCGGCGGCGTTGAGCGCCATCGGCGTCTCCGCCGCGCCAAAGGTCAGATCGCCGCCGGTGCCTGCAGTGAGGTTCAAGACCACATCCACCTCGGACGACCGGATGCGGTCGGTCAGCTCGCGGAAAAACCCACGGTCGCGACAGGGCGCGCCGGTTTCCGGGTCGCGCACATGGCAATGCACCACGGCGGCGCCTGCCTTGGCGGCGTCAATCGCGGCCGCGGCGATCTCTTGCGGCGAACGCGGTACGAGTCGGCTTTTGTCCTGCGTCGCGGCGGCGCCGGTGATCGCGGCGGTGAGAAAGAGTTTTCGGTTCATTTGAAGGGGCATGATCGTCGTCCTGTTACCGGCCCTTCCAGACCGGATCGCGTTTCTCGGCAAAGGCGCGCGCGCCTTCTTTCTGGTCCTCGGAGCGGTAGAGCCGCTCGACGGTTTCGAATTGGCTGGTGTTGATGCGATTGAGCGCGTCCTGGAATTTCATATCCTCGGCCTCGCGCGCGATCTCCTTGATCGCCGCAAAGACCAGAGGCGGACCGGAGGCCAGCTCATCCGCCATCTTGCGCGCCTCGGCCATCAGATCGGCGGCGGGCAGAATGCGATTTACCAAGCCCCAGCGATGCGCCTCCTCGGCATCGAACCAACGCCCGGTGTACAAAAGCTCCATCGCGATGTGATAGGGAATGCGCTTCGGCAGTTTGATCGAGGCGGCATCGGCCACCGTGCCGGATTTGATTTCCGGCAGGGCAAAAGTGGCATGATCTGCCGCCAGAATGATGTCGGCGCTGATCGCCAACTCCAAGCCCCCACCGCAAGCGATGCCATTCACCGCCGCGATCACCGGCTTGTTCAGCCCGCGCAGCTCTTGCAAGCCACCAAAGCCGCCCTTGCCGTAATCCGCATCCGCCGCCTCACCCTCGGCTGCGGCCTTGAGATCCCAACCGGGGCAAAAGAATTTCTCTCCGGCGCCAGTGACGATCGCCACGCGCAGCTCCGGGTCGTCGCGAAAGGTGGTGAAAATCTCGCCAAGTTCCTGGCTCGTCGCCATGTCGATGGCATTGGCCTTGGGCCGGTTCAGCGTGACCTCAAGCACCGCACCCCGGCGGTCGGTCAGGACGTTTTGAGCGCTCATGGCTGCTCCTCCATTCTGATGAGTGCATCCGCCGCCACGGCATCTTCGGCGCGGCAGATCAGCGGG
The DNA here is from genome assembly GCF_020524585.1 of Celeribacter naphthalenivorans. GTDB lineage: Bacteria > Pseudomonadota > Alphaproteobacteria > Rhodobacterales > Rhodobacteraceae > Celeribacter > Celeribacter naphthalenivorans. The sequence continues at coordinate 289,795 of NZ_JAIVLK010000002.1, read as the reverse complement.
TTGATTTCAATCTCATGCAAGGCCTCGGCATGGTCCGTGACCAGCTTTTGCAGCGCCATGACCGTGTCGATCACCGCGTCGAGATTGGCGGGCGTGCGACCGCGATAGCCAGTCAAAAGCGCGCCGGTTTTCAGATCGGACAAGGCGCTTTGCACATCTTCGCGGCAGGCGGGGACAAGCAGTGAGACCGTGTCACGGATCAGCTCGGTCAGGATGCCGCCCATGCCCAGCGTCAGGACAAAACCATGCGCCGGATCGCGGGTCACACCGACGATCAGCTCAGCCACTGTGCCGGTGATCATCTCCTCGACGAGGAAACTCGCGGCGGGCATGGACTTTGCCGCCTCGGTCACCGTGCGGGCCTCGGTGAGGTTCAGAACCACCGCCCCGGCCTCGGTCTTATGCGCGATGCCTTCGCCTTTGAGCACGACGGGAAAGCCGATCTCCTCGGCCTGCACGCCCGCCTCTGTCGCCGTCATCGCACGTTGGGATTTCGGCACGCGAACGCCAAAACCGGACAAAAGCGCCTTGGCCTCGGCCTCCGAGAAGACACGCGGATCGCCATGGCCGTTCAGCGGTTGCAGCACCGGCGCAGGACGTTGATTGTCGCCTGAGCGCGCGCCCACTTCGGCCGCCGCACGGATGGCGCGCAACGCATCGCCCATGCCACAAAGCGGCACGACGCCCAGCTCCAGCGCCCGCTGCGCTACCGCTTCAGAGAGGCCCTCGGACAAAAGCGAGACCATGGCCATCGGTGTGCCGGTCACCTCGCCGGTCTTGGCGACCGCGCGCAGCACCTGATCGTAATCGGGCGCCTCGAACCGGTCGTCGCGCGGATAGTCCACCACGACACAGCCAAGGCCCAGTTCGGCATCGCAAAGCGCCGTGAAGGTGGCGGTCAAAGCCGCCTCGTCGCCCCAGATATAGGTGTTGTAATCCAATGGGTTGGCCAAGGCGACCTTGGGCCCCAAAGCGGCGCGCAGGCCGTCGCTTTGCTGGGCGTTGAGCGGCGGATAGACCACCCCCGCCACCTCGCCCATATCGGCCATGAGAGAGGCCTCGCCCCCCGAACAAGACGCAGAGGCGATGCGGCTGGAGCGGAGCCCGCCAGTGACATGCAGGAGCTTCAGCGTTTCGACCAACTCGGTCGGCGTGTCCACCTGCGCAATGCCAAGACGTTTGAGCAAAGCCCGCGCGCCCGCATCCGACCCGGTCAGAGAGGCGGTGTGAGAGACGGCGGCGGCCTGCGCCTGTTGCGAGCTGCCGACACGCAGCGCAACGATGGGTTTGCCCAGATCGGACGCACGCCGCGCCAGCTCTTCGAAGGCCGGAAGATCGCTGATCCCCTCGATATGCAGCCCCAAGGCGGTGATGCGCGGGTCTTCCAAAAGGGCAATCCCGAGATCGGACATCGAGGTTTGCGCCTGATTGCCCGCCGCAACCACGGCGGCCAGCGGCAGGCCGCGCCGTTGCATCGTCAGGTTGATCAGCACGTTGGAGGATTGCCCTATGACGGCGACACCGCGTTCGACCGGCGCCATGCCGTGGCGGTCGGGCCAAAGCGCCATGCCGTCGAGCGCGTTGACGATGCCGTAGCAATTCGGCCCCAAAACCCGCATGTCGCCTGCGGCTTCGACCAGTTTCGCCTGAAGCTCTGCGCCATCGGCCAGCTCGGACACCGCCTCGCTGAACCCCGCCGCAAAGCAGACCGCGCCACCGCAGCCCATCTTGGACAGCTCCGCCGTGACCGTGACGGTCAGCTCACGGTTCACGCCGATGAAGGCCGCGTCGGGCACGCCCGGCAGGCTGGCGAGATCGGGATAGGCCGGCAGACCGCCGAGCTCTGTTTTCTTCGGGTGCACCGGCCAGATCGGCCCGGTGAACCCGGTATCGCGGCATTGGCGCACGACGTTTTCGCACCATGTGCCACCGCCGATCACGGCGATGGCCTTGGGCGAGATGAACCGGCTCAGGGCACCCATCCGCGTCACGCTCCCAGAGGCCGGAACAGGTCCCGGCTGATGATGTGGCGCTGGATTTCCGAGGTGCCGTCCCAGATGCGTTCGACACGGGCATCGCGCCAGAACCGCTCAATCGGCAGCTCGTCCATGAGCCCCATCCCGCCATGAATTTGCAGCGCCGCATCGGTCACACGCGCCAGCATTTCGGAGGCGTAAACCTTGGCCGAAGCAATCTCGCGGTTGGCCGGGAGGCCTTGGTCCAGACGCCATGCGGCGGAGAGCGTCAGCCAATCGGCGGCGTCGATCTCGGTGATCATATCGGCGATCTGAAAGCTCACGCCTTGGAATTTGCCGATGGGCTGGCCGAATTGCTTGCGCTCGGCGGCGTAGCTCAAGGCGTGATCGAAGACCCGGCGCGCGCGGCCCACGGAGTTGGTCGCGACCGTGATGCGCGTGGCGTAGAGCCATTCGTTCATCACGTCGAAGCCGCCATCGACCTCGCCCAGAACCTGCGCATCCGACAGACGACAATTGTCGAAATAGAGGATGCTGTTCTGATAACCGCGGTGCGACACGGAGTTATAACCCCGCGCGATCTCAAAGCCGGGCGTGCCGCGGTCGACGAGGAAACAGGTGATGCGTTTCTTCGGCCCACGCGGCGTCTCATCGACCCCGGTGGCAACAAAGACGATCACGAAGTCGGCGTGTTCCGCGCCGGAAATAAAGTGCTTGGAGCCATTGATCACCCAATCGCCGCCGTCGCGCACGGCGGAGCATTTCATGCCGCGCACGTCGGAACCCGCATCCGGCTCGGTCATCGCCAGAGCGTCCATTTTCTCGCCGCGCACGGCGGGCATAAGGTATTTTTCGATCTGCTCGCCTTTGCAGGCCATCAGGATGTTCTGCGGCCGGCCAAAGAAATGGGTCAGCGCCATCGAGCCACGGCCCAGCTCACGTTCGACCAGCGCGAATTCGAGATGCGAGAGCCCCGGACCGCCAACGCTTTCGGGAAAGTTCGAGGCGTAAAACCCCAGATCGAGGCACTTCTGTTTGATCTCCTGGCCGATCTCGGCGGGGACTTCTCCGGTGCGTTCGACCAGCGTTTCATGGGGGTAAATTTCGTTTTCAACGAAGCTGCGGACGGTGGAGACGATCATCTCCTGTTCAGTGGTCAGGCCAAAATGCATGGGTCACCCTCTTTCATGTTGAAAGGATGTTGTTGTCAGGGAGGAAGCAGCGCGCGAGAGGTCCGCGCGCTGCGGAAGGGTTAAGTGGGAATAGGGATCAACTGGGGCCGCGTACCTTTCGCCAAAGGTGGGCGGCACGGGCGAGGATCACCAGCGTGACCACGAGGATCAAAAGCACGGAAATCGAGGCGATGGCAGGATCGACATTGTCGCGCAGCCCCATCCACATCCGACGTGGCAGCGTGATAGTTTCCACCGAGGTGACGAAAAGCGTCACACCGATTTCGTCCCAGGACAGAAGGAAACACAGGAACAATGCGCCCAACATGCCAAAGCGAATGTTGGGCAGGATCACCCCAAAGATCCGGGTGAAGAGATTTGCCCCCATGGATTGCGCGGCCAAATCCATGCGCCGGTCGACCTGGCTCAGAGAGACCATGAGCACGACCACCGCATAGGGCACGACCATCACCATATGGGCCAGAACCACCCCGCCCAACGTGTCATAGGCGATCAGGCTGTTCCATTGCGACAACTGCGTCAGAAAGAAGAACAGCGTGAGCGAGGACACCACAGGCGGCGCGACCATCGGCAAGAGCACAAAGCCGGTCATCAGCATGGCGAACGGTGGACGCAGGAGCCAGATGCCGACGCAAAACGCCGTGGCGAGCGCGACCGAAAGGACGCTGGCCAGCACACCGACCTGCACAGAGGTCATGAGGCTGTGGCCCCACTCCGGGTTCTCGAACAGCAACTGGTAGTGCCGCCAGGACCAGTCGCCATTGGGCAGGCTGAGGTAGCGACGCGAGGTGAAGCTGACCGGCACCACCGCGATGAGCGGCATCAACAGGAACAGCGCAACGAGGGAGGACAAAAGCGTGGCGATCACGCCGGGACGAAGTCGGGTCATGGCGTCACATCCTCGTAGCGGCGAATGAGAAGGTAGAGAATGCCCCCCACCGCGATCATCAGAACCACACTCATGGCGGCGGCCATGCCCCATTGCGGGATCTGGAAAATCCAGAGGTAGATCAGCTCGGCGACCAAGACGGACTGCCCCCCGCCCAAAAGCGCGGGCGTGACGTAAAAGCCGATGGAGAAGACAAAGACCAAGAGCGTTGCCCCCATGATGCCGCTCGCCGTCATCGGCAGATAGACCTGCCAGAAAATCCGCAAACGAGAGGCCCCCATGCCATCGGCGGCGGTGAGCACGCGCTCATCGACATTGCGCATGGCGGTGGCCAGCGGGAAGACGGCGAAGGGGATGAGGTAATGCGACATGCCGACCACAACGGCAAACTCGTTGCGCGTCATCTGGATGGCGCTGTCGATCAGCCCAAGGTCCTGAAGCCAGGTGTTCAGAAGGCCGCGGTTGGAGAGCATGGACAGCCACCCAAACGCCCGGCTCAGGATAGAAATCCAAAACGGGATCATGATGCACAGTTCGGTGATCATCCGCACCAGAGGCGAGCCACGCACCCAGAGAAGGGTGATGACATAGGCGCTGGTCACCGAGACCACGGTCACGATCAGACAGAGCCGCAGCGTGCGCCCGATCACGCCAAGCGACAAAGGATCGCTCAAAACGTGGCCATATTGCGCGAAACCGGGGTCCGGATCGGTAAAGCTGAGCTGAACGATGCCTAAAAACGGCAACAGATAGCTCGCGCCCAGGAACAAAAGTACCGGGCAGATAAGGAGGAGATAGGGGCGCATGGATCTTCCTTTTGCGCGCCCTCCGTTCGTGACAAACGGAGGGCCAAGTCAGGGGGATCAGGCGGAAATAATCTGGAGATAGGCGTCGAGCGCCGCGCCGTAGTTCTCTTCGTACCAATCCGTGTCGAGCGCGACCTGTTTGGGCAGGTTCGCCGGGTCCATCGGATTGAGCCAGCGGTCCTCTTCCGGAATGAGCGCATCGGCGGCCGGGTTGCTCGGCCCGTTGCCCAGCATTTCGAACAGCACCACCTGACGCTCCGGCTCTTGCGTGGCCGCGATGTATTTCATCGCCGCTTCGGTGCCGCCCGGGTTGTCCTTGAGCACCCCGATGCCGCCCGGCCCGATGATGCCGCCGTCCCAGGTAAAGGTGATCTCGCCCTCGGTGTCCTTGTGCAACAGACCCGCGCGGGTGTTCCAGATCAGCGCCATGGAGACATCACCGTTGAGCAGCAAAGACTGGCTTTCCGCCCCGCCGCCCCAGAAGGCGCCGATATGCTCTTTGAAGGCGTCGATCTTGGCATGTGCGCGGTCCAGATCGAGCGGATAGAGGTCCGCGGGTGCCACGCCATCGGCCAGCAGCGCGGCCTCCCACATGCCCGCGCCCCATTTGTACATGGAGCGTTTGCCGGGGAATTTATCGACATCGAAGAAATCCGCCAGAGAGGTCGGCGGCGTGTCGTATTTGGTCGCGTCATAGGCGATCACATAGGAGTAGAAATAGCACGACGAGGAGTATTCCCACTGAAACCCTTCGCGCTGTTTCGCCGGATCGACGATGTCGTAATCGATCGGCTGCATCATGCCCTTACGCCCCAGCGCCTGCGTCGAGAAGGGATCCGCATCGACGAGATCCCAGGTTGGACGCCCGCCCTGCACCTGCGCGGTGATCGCGCCTTCGGTCGGGCCGGAGCCGTCGTAGAACACCTTGATGCCGGTTTCCTCGGCGAAGGGTTTGCCAAAGGCCGCATCCATCGCATCGAGCGCATCCCCGCCCCAGTTCACAAAGACCAGCCGACCGTCTTCAGCGCGCGCAGGCGTGGCGCCCAAACCGATGGCGGAGGTGCCCATGAGCGCGGCAAAGCCCTGCATCAGTTGGCGGCGGGAAATCTGACCTTTCGCACTCCGTTCCTTGAGAATGTCGACGAGGTCTTTCTGGAAGTGATTGTGCATTGTCTCACCTGTTGGTTGGTGTTGGAATTGTTGTAGTTTTGCGCAGAGCTTCTCTGTCGAGCGCCCGTGTGGCGGCCCTTGAAGATGCGTTGCGATAGGGAATGTCAGAGCGCGAAACTGTCGCCGGTGTCCCATGCGACGTGCAGCCCCGCGCCCAGATCGGGAGGCGGCAGGCCGGGGCCGTTGTCGATGTAGAACATCAACTCTTCGCCCGCTTTGGTCTCAAGCACGAGACGGGATTTCGAGCCGAGATAGACCATGTCGCGCACCGTCACCGGGAGCTTATTCACGTCCGTCTCGCCCGCAAGGCGCATGTGTTCGGGACGCAGCGCGATATGATCGAAGGCCGACGCATTGGTCGGCAGGTCGATCTTTGTCCCGGCAACCCCGCCCTTTTCGGCGTCCAGCGACATGATATTGATGTCGCCCAAGAATTCCGCCGTGAAGCGGTTCGCGGGGTGTTCATAGACCTCACTCGGCGTGCCGATCTGTTGCAGCGCGCCTTGGTTGAAGATCGCCACATGGGTCGAGAGTGCCAGCGCCTCTTCTTGGTCGTGGGTCACAAAGACAAAGGTCGTGCCGAGATCCCTGTGCAGCCGCCGCAGCTCTTCTTGCATCTGGCCGCGCAGGTTCTTGTCGAGCGCCGAAAACGGCTCATCGAGCAACAGAACCTTCGGCTCGTAGGCCAGCGCGCGGGCCAGAGCGACCCTTTGCTGCTGACCTCCGGAAAGCGCCTTGGGTTTCTTATGCGCATGCCCCGACAGGCCGACCATCTCGATCATCTGATCGACGCGCGCCGACATCTGTGCCTTGGACCATTTCTTGACCTTGAGCGGAAAGGCGATGTTTTCGGCCACGCTCAGATGCGGGAACAAGGCGTAGCCCTGAAACACCATGCCAAAGCCGCGTTGCTTGGCCGACCAATTGGTCATGTCCTGCCCTTCAAGGAGCAGCTTGCCCGAGGTCAGGTTCTGATAACCGCCGAGCATCGTCAGGAAGGTGGTTTTGCCTGAGCCTGATGGCCCAAGAAGAGAGAGGAATTCGCCCTCTTTGATGTCCAGGGACACGTCACGTAAGGCGTGGAAATCCCCGAACATTTTTCCGACGGAATGGGCTTCGATCTGCGTTGTGTTTGCCACAATCGTCTCGCTTTCTCAGTCTGTGCGTTATGCTCTGAGGGTGCGAGGCGCTTTGCCAAACTGCAAATGAAACTTCTTGTTCCGCGTGACAAACAAAATTTGTCACGACCTAAAATCCAGACCAATACGGCTCACTTCCAGACGTGTTTTCAACCAGTTATGGAATTCAACCACGAGTGGATTTTCGAGATTTTCCTCCGGCGTACAGAGGAAATAGCCGGTATCAGAGTGCAAAGTTTGTGCAAAGGGTCGCATCAACCGCCCTTCACGCAAATCCGACGCCCAAAGCACCGTATCGCCAATCGCGATTCCTTCGCCCGCGATCACCGCCGTATGCACGATGTTCATGTCAGAATAGCAAATGCCACGATGCGCATTTTCCATCGGCATGCCCGACATTTGCATCCAGTTTTCCCAATCGGTGAAGTCATTCATGTGCAAAAGCGTTGCCCGTTTGAGGATGTGCGGATCGTTGAAATTCTTGTACCGGCTGAGATAGGCCGGGCTGCACAGCGGCGTGAATTCGACCGACAACAAAGGCTCCGCCACCACATGGGCGCGCGGTTCATGGCCGAAGGTGATGAATGTATCGACCTCCGGGTTGCTGGTATCCGCAAGCTGATGACTGCTGACGACATTGAGGATGACTTCCGGGTTCGCGGCCAGAAAATCCCCCATGTTGAGGCAGAGCCACGCGGCGGCAAAGCCCGGCGGCGCGCTCACCGACAGCCGCCCGTTCAACCGGTCTTGCGACACCCGCGCGGTCGAGCTTGCGATGATGTTGAGCGCCCGGCGCACATCCTCGGCATAGGCGCGCGCCCGCGGCGTGATCTCGGTGCGGTTGCCGCTGCGTTCGACGATCTTGAATCCCAGATCGCGTTCCATGAGCCGAAGCTGATGGCTGACCGCGCTGCGGGTGACATTGAGCTCAGAGGCCGCACGCCACAGCGCGCCATTGCGCACGACGCTCTCAAGGACGCGCAGCGCCTGAATAGAGGGAAAACGTTTGATGGCAGCTCTCCTGACATAAAAAGACGCCCCCGAGGCATAGCGCATCGGGGGCAGTCTATCGAGATCAAAACATCTGACTTTAAGACAGTGACCGCAGAGGGACTAAAGCCGCGGAAGTTGCGATCTCAGATATTCGAAATGGCGTTGCGCCATGCCGCGATAGGCGATCCAGCCGTCGGCGGTGTTCTGCGCCACCGCGTCCGAAAGCACCGCCAAAGGTTGCCCGGTTGAGCGCGCCAGAATGAGCGTCTGCGCGGCTTTTTCAAAGAAATACAGGTCCTCGAAAGCATCCGCCACGCTGTCGCCGACGATGGTCACCCCATGGTTGCCCATCACCAGAACCGATTTGTCGCCAAGGCTCTCCGCCAGACGCTCGCCCTCTTCCTCCGCATCGGCGATGCCGCCGAAATCGAGGTCATAGGCCGTGCGCCCGTAGAACCGCGCGGTGTTGTTGTCGATGGGCACGACGGTGGGGTCCTTGAGACAAGCCAATGCGGTGGCATAGGGCGAATGGCAGTGCAACAGGACCTTCGCCTCCGGTTTGCGCCGGTGCAACGTGCCATGGACGCACCAGGCCGAGGCATCGGGCGCATTCGGCCCGTCGAGCACCGTCTCGTCGTTGCTGTCGAGCAGCAAAAGGTCCTCGGGGCGGATCGTCGCGAAATGCTGCCAGCGCGGGTTCAATAGGAACCGCGCCCCGTCGTCGGACACAGCCGCGCTGAAATGATTTCCGACGGATTCACTCCAGCCCAGCTGGTGGCAAATCCGAAAGGCATCCGCCAGATCCTGCCGCAAAGCGACAGGATCGACGAGGGTCTGATCGGGGGAAACGTGGGTGTTCATGCCTTGAACCGCCCTTCGCTGACGAGCGCGCGATAGGTCGAGCGCATCTCGGCGCGATCCGTGTAGCAGCCGCGCAGATAGCGGTCGCCGCTGGTCGCCGAATAGGCCGCGCGCCCGTGCACGATGCGGTGGTTGTCGAACACCATGCATTCGCCCGCTTTCATCAGAAAGCGCATCATGTATTTCTCTTCCTGCAACATCCGCCCAAACCGGCAGAAGGCCGGGTAGTAACGGTCGAGCAACTCCTGATCGAGATCGATGATGTCGAGCATGTGCTGGCTGATCGTCAGGCCCGACACCTCGCCATGCTGATCCAGCTCGATCACCGTCTGACGCGACCGCATGTCGTAATCGTCATGCTCGCAATAGAACGGCACGGAAACCTCGGAGAGCAGCTTGAACCCCTCGGGGTCACGTTGACGGAAGTCATTGGCCACGGCGACACCATCGGCATAGAGGCTCTCGCCGCCCTGCACCGTATTGGCGCGGCAATGCAGGAATTGAACCCCCGGCGCATGTTCCTCCGCCGGCGTGTCGGTGTGCAACTCCAGCGCGGCGGAGGTATAGGCCGTGTTGGTCGGATTGATATAGGTTTTCACGTCGAAATAATCGCCAAAGAAGGTCGGGCGCACCTGACCGATCAGGCTGGCGGTTTCCGTCAGCGCCTCGTTGCTGTCTGGCATGTCGGTGAGGATCACAAAACCTTCGACCAGCATTGCCTCGATCCATTTGCGGCGCACCTCCGGGTCGGCCATCAGCTCCGGCTGGCTAAAGCGCGGCACCTCCGGGAAGTGATCGCCATACCAGGCCTCGCGCGGCAGATCCGCCGGGTCGTTGCGCGGGCCTGCGGTGGCGTAGGTCTCAAGCCAGCTCAGCGGGAACAGCGTGACGTGATCTTCGCCAGACCAGACGATCTCAAGCGCATCGCCGACGATCTCGGCGGCCTTGGGCGTCGGTGCGTCTACGAGGTGAAAAATGTCAAAGCTGCGCTCGCGGGTGGCGCTGCTGAACGAGCTGGGGCAATTGTCGCGCAGCCAGTAGTAGTTAAAGTAATGCGGCTGACCGTCGGACAGGATGACATCCAGACCCTGCTCTTTGAGAACCGGGGCGGCGATGGGTGCGTTCATGACATTCATGTGATTTCTCAGCGTTTTTGAGTGGATTGGGGAGGATTTCTGACCCGAACCATCTCACGGCTTTTCAAATCCGAACAGCGCGTTTAGTCTTAATTTAATATAAGCAAATGGTAATGATATGGACCGCCTCCCCCCGCTCCGTCTGTTGACCACCTTCGAAGCCGTCGCGCGTCACGGCTCGATGCAACAGGCCGCCACCCTACTGAACGTCACGCAACCGGCGGTGAGCCAGGCGCTCAAGGCGCTCGAATCCCATGTCGGCGCGCCGCTGATCGATCGCACGCGCCGTCCGGCGGGTCTGACCGAGGCCGGGGAGATTCTCGCCCGTGCGGTGCGCGACGGTCTTGGGCAAATCTCGTCGGCGCTTGAGGACATCCGCAGCCTCACCGGACAGGCCGGAAATCAGATCACCATTTCCTGCACGCTGGGCATGGCAACCTATTGGCTGATGCCGCGCCTGCCGGATTTCTACGCCCGCTTCCCCGAGATCACCGTCAACGTGCAGGCGCCCGCGACCGACCTGCCCCACCTTGCCCCCGGCATCGACATCGCGATCCGCTACGGCACCGGCGGCTGGCGCGAGGGCGTCACGCAAAAGCTCTTTGACGAACGTGTCTGCCCGGTGGCCGCCCCCGCCTTTCTGGAGCGCCTGCAAGCCGAAGGCATCGGCCTCGACCGCGCGCCGCTTATCCATGTGCGCAGCCCGCACAACAGCCATTGGGCCGGGTGGGAAGATTATTTCCGCGCCACAGGTCTCTCCCGCGAGCGGCTGTCGGGGCAAAGCTTTAACAATTACGTGCAGGCCGCACAGGCAGTGCAGGCAGGTCAGGGGCTTATGCTCGGTTGGAAATCCATCGCCGATGGCGCGCTGCGCGACGGGTCTTTGCGGATGTGGCCGGAGGGCGAGGTCGATCTCGGCACCTCCTATTTCGTCACCGCGAAAACCCCGATGTCGGCCACGAGCAAAAGCTTCATCGACTGGATCGCCAAAGCCGACCCTCTGTTGCAGTGAGCCCGCCCCCCGCGAAGGCCTAGACCAGCCCGCGCATGACCTCTGCCGCGATCTCAAAAGAGCGGATGCGCGCGGTCTGGTCGTGGATCATCCCCGTCACCATCAGCTCATCGGGCTGATACCGGGCGATCAATGCCGAGATTTGCGTCACAAGCGTCTCAGGCCCGCCCACCGCAGCACAGTTCAGCATCCGGTCGACCTGCGCGCGCACCGGATAGGGCATGTTGGCAACCGCTTCGAGCGAAGGCTTTGGCAATTTGCCCCGGTTGTTGGTGACGATATTGGCGAAGGCCTGAAGCTGTGAGGTCCGCAGATAGGCCGCCTCCTCATCGCTCTCGGCGGCACAGACGCTGGCGGCCATCACCGCATAGGGCTCGGCCAAGTTCTCGGACGGCTGGAATGTGGTCCGATAGACGTGCAGCGCCTCCTCCAACATATCCGGCGCGAAATGCGACGCAAAGGCGTAAGGCAGGCCAAAATGCGCGGCAAGCTGCGCGCCGTAGAGGCTCGACCCCAAAATCCACACCGGCACATGGGTGCCCATGCCCGGAATGGCCCGCACCGGCGCGCCCTCTGGCACATCGCCCAGATAGGCGATCAACTCCTGCACATCATGCGGAAACGTGTCGCCCTGTTGCATGTGACGGCGCAGCGCCCGCGCGGTGGACATATCCGTGCCGGGCGCCCGGCCGAGGCCCAGATCGATCCGGCCCTTATGCATCAAAGAGAGCGTACCGAATTGCTCCGCCACCATCAGAGGCGCGTGGTTGGGCAACATGATGCCACCTGCACCGACCCGCATCTCCTTGGTCGCCGCCGCAATCTGGCCGATCAAGACGGCAGTGGCGGAGCTGGCGATGCCGATCATATTGTGATGCTCGGCCACCCAATAGCGGTGATACCCGGCCTGTTCCGCCGCCACCGCCAGAGAGACACAATTGGCCAGCGCCTCATCGACACCATGGCCTTCGGCAACGGGGGCAAGATCAAGGAGCGAATAGCGTTTCATAATGGATGTCCTAAAGTTCGTAGAATCTCTGCGCAATCTGCCCGGATCAGGCGGCGGCGTCGATATAGGCCTGCCAGATCAGCACAAAACTGACGAAGAACAGGATCAGGGTGATGATCAGATTGAAGGCACGCGGATCGACATAGCGCACCAGCCGCGACCCGGCCCAGCTTGAGACGACGGCCAGCGGGATGAAGAACAGGCTGAGATGCACGGTCTCGCGGTTGTAGAACCCAAGTGCGGCAAAACTCGGCAGTTTCATCAGATTGAGCGCGGCAAAGAACATCACGCTGGTGCCGACATAGATCTCTTTGCGCAGATGTTTGGGCATGACGTAGATCTGAAACGGCGGCGAACCGGCGTGCGCGATGGCGCTGGCGAAGCCGCCCGCGGCGCCTGCCGCGACGCCAAGCGCCGTGTCGTGGCGCGACTTGGCCGGGATCTCCGGCAGCCCGCGTGACAAAAGCACCGCCTGCCAGATCGAAAACAACAAAGCCACGCCGCCCAAAGCCGCCTTGATCACCCATTCGGGCACGGATGAGGCCAAAAGATAGGCCGCCAAAACGCCGAGGACACCGCCGGGGATCATCTTTTTGAGGATCGATGCGTCAAACTCGAAGCGGTAGAGATAGACCGCCACCACATCCTGCACGAGCATGATCGGCAGCATCAGCGCCACCGCTGTCAACGGGTCACTGAAGGCCGCAACCAAAGGCGTACTGACCATGCCGATGCCCGCAAAGCCGCCCTTGGACAGGCCAAGAATAGTCACGGAGATCGCCAGAACGATCAGAAATGTCAGATCAGGTGTCATGTTTGCAACGTCCTCGCGCGACCCGCGTCAGGACAGGCCTCTCACACAATGCGGCTCGACGAGGAAGGTTGAAATTTCCGCAATGAACTCCTTGGCATGCATCATCGTCGTGTTGCCGATGTCGGATTGAAAGGCGCTGTCGATGGTCTCGCCATCGGGGAACCAAAGCTCGACCATGCCATCGACCATCATATGCCCCTCAGGGCAGCGCGGCCCGTCGAGCACGAGGTTCTGACGATAGCCGGTCAGCCCCGGCAGGCGCTTGACCAGAATGGCATGAAGTTCGAACCATTGTTCCTGAAAGAATTCCGCCGAGACATCCGGGCGTTTGCGCAGGATCGACATCCGTTTGAGGCCCTGCCCCATCGCGGGCGGCGCGACCACGGTGTTTTGCAAACAGAGAAGTGAATGCATCTCCGCCACCATCGGTCCCGACAGGCCCATGGTCAGGTTGAAACTGCCCATCGAGGCCGCCGTCATGCTGGCGGAAATATCGTTGAAGAAAAACTGTGTGATCGCATCAAGCTCGACAGCGCCACGGGCATAAGAAATGCCCTTTTGGCTGTTGTCGACGACACGGTTGAACACGCCCCCCAGAGACAGATCGCCAACGCCGCGGCGCATGGCCTCTTCGTTGTCGCTATAGCTGGTCTCGGAGAGATCGGTCGCGGTTTGGATCAGACCCATTACGGTAATCATGAAAGCACCTCATTTGGTCTCGATGTTAGAAAAAATGGGCCGTCCGACCGGGGGATCGGACGGCCCGGGGTCTCATTGCCGCCCAAGGTACTCTGGGATATGACGCACCGCGACAGCAATGATAATGGCCAGAGCCTGCACGAGGAGTTGCACGGAGGTCCCCGCGCCAAGCGCGAGCACCATCTGGCCAAGTTGGGTCATGAAAAGAGCGGCCACGCCACTGGCGATCACGCTGCCGCGCCCGCCGTTGAAGGGCGTGCCACCGACCACCACCGCCGCAATCGCGGGCAGAAGATAGTCGACACCCGCGGTCTGGGACGCCGAGCCGATGAAGCCGGTGAACAGCATGCCCGCGACCGCGAAACACAAGGACGCAATCGCATAGGTCGCCACCTGATAGCGCAGGATCGGGATGCCCGCCGCCGTCGCCGCCGCCGGATTGGCACCCACCGCGACGAAACGACGGCCCGGAATGGTGCGCTTGGTCACGATGCTGATCACGATGATAAACAGCAGGGCGAGGATCAGCGTCATCGGCACGCCGAAGAGTTTCGAATGCGAAAACTCGGCCAACTCGGCAGGCGCGCTCATCGGACTGCCGCCCGACACGGCGCGCACGGCGCCCATCAGGATGGCGTTGGTCGCCAGCGTCGTCACGATCGGCGTGATGTTGAGTTTCGCCACCAAAAGCCCGTTGACGATGCCGATGCCCAAAGCGATGGCCAAGGTCAGCGGCACCGCCAAAAGCGTCGATCCGGTGGAAAAGCCGATCTGCGCAAACAACAGCCCGGCGATGGTCATCATCCCCGGCAGGGACATATCGAGGCCGCGTTGCTGGATCACGATGGTCATGCCGACCGCCGTGATCGCGAGGATCGCCGCAAAGGGCAACATCGAACTGATCGCTGCAGGGCGCACAACGCCGGGCGCGACAAAGCTACAGAGGATAAAGAGCGCAATCGTGCCCCCCCAGATCCACGAAAATTCGTTGAACACCGTGGACTTGATCTGTTGGCCAAAGCTCGGCTGGGTCATGGTTTTGCTTTTCGTCATTGTCATAGTCATGCCTGCACCACTTTCTCACGGCTCTTCGAGTAGAGCGCCACGGAGGCGAGGATGAGGAACCCGAGGAGGTATTGCTGCCATTCCTGGCTGAGGCGCAGGAAGACGGTGACCGAGTTCACCTGGGTGATGAAGATCGCGCCCAAGAGCGACCCGATGAAGGAGCCACGTCCGCCAAAGAGGCTTGCGCCGCCGATCACGACCGCTGCGATGGAGCCCAGCGTGTAGCTGATGCCTGCGCGCGGATCGCCGATGCCGACCTGAGCGAACATGGTGATCGCCGCAAAACCGGCAAAGACCGAACAGCCGACATAGGCGATGAGACGCACCATCACCGGACGAATACCGGCGGTGCGCGCGGCTTCCTGACGCGAGCCCAGGCCCCGCATCGAGACGCCGAGGCTGCGGCGGAAGAGGAAGAACTCCATGACCAGCGCCAAGACGACAGCGGCGATGAAGGTCACCGGCACGATGCCCACCTTGGTGTTGAGCGCGGCCATCAGATTGCCGTCCAGCATCCCGCCCGGCACCGGCCGCAGGAACAAGGACACCGCCTGCACCGACATGAAGGTCGCGAGCGTCGCCACCATCGGGTGCAACCGCAGCCCCTCGACCAGCACCCAGTTCACGAAACCGACCACGGCGGCCACGACCAGCACAAGCATCCACCCGATGGCCTGATCCCCGCCACTGGCGCCCGTGAGCAGGAAGAAGGAGGCGACCACCTGCACCAATCCCATCGTTGGCCCGACCGAGAGGTCGATGCCACTGACGAGCATCAGGAATTGCTGACCATAGGCGACAATCGCCAGAGTTGCGGCCAGCGTCATCATATTCGAAAGACTGCGTGGCGAGAGGTAGAACGGGTTCCACGCGCCCGCCACCGCGCCCAAAAGCACAATCGCAAGGCCCACCATGATGAGCGGCGCGCTGTTGCCCGCCGCCCATTTCCAGAAAGCGCCGAGAGATTTGTGATGTTTGTCCCGCTGCTCGGTGGATTTGAGCACGGCGGAGGTGATGTTGTCTTCCGTGACACGATCGCCTGTCAGCATGTCCACCACGCGACCGCGCGAGAAAATCGCCACATGATCCGACAGCCCCGCGACCTCCTGTTGGTCCGAGGACACGAGGATCACGGCGACACCGGCGCGCGCCGCCTCGCGGATCACGCGGTAAATTTCCGCCCGCGCGCCGACGTCGACGCCTTGGGTCGGTTCATCGACCAAAAGCACCTTCGGCTTCATCGCCAAGACGCTGGAGAGCACGACCTTTTGCTGGTTGCCGCCCGACAGCGACTGGATCGGGGTTTCACCGCTGGGCGTTTTCACCGCGAATTGCTTGATTGCCTCGCGGGTCCGGCCTTGTTCGACGCGACCGCTGACGAGGCCCAGGCGGGTGTCCTCATGGGCGCTGCGGATCGAAAAGTTTTCGCGGATCGACAGTTCGGGGAAAATCCCCTCGCGGTGGCGATCCCCCGGCAGGTAGCTGATGCCAAGCGCCTTGGCGCCCTGGCTCGAGCGGATTTGGATGTCCTTGCCGCTCAGCGTCAGATGGCCGTGGCCGCGATGGATGCCTGCCAAAGCGCGCATGAATTCGCGTTGCCCGTTGGCGTCGATCCCCGCAAGGCCAAGGATTTCCCCCGCACGCACCTGAAGCGAGACGTTGGAGAAGCCCGGCCCGGAGAAATCCTGCGTCGCCAGAACCGTTTCGTGATGGCCGGGCGCGGCTTTGTCCGGGAAGGTCCGGTCGAGATCGCCGCCGACAATGAGCGACACAATCTGATCTTCGTTCAATTCGCGGGCCGGGTACGTCCCCTGCCCCTCGCCGTCGCGCAGCACCGTCAGACGGTCGGCGATGGCCTGCACTTCGCGGATGCGGTGGGAAATATAGACAACCGCCGCACCCCGTGCCGTGACCTTGCGCACGCGGTCAAAGAGCCGTTTGACGTCCTCGGTGGCGAGGTGTTCGGTCGGCTCGTCGAGAACGAGAACCTTGGGTTCGCATTCCAGCGCCTTGACGATTTCGACGATGAAGCGCTGTTCCGGGTTGAGCGTCGTGATGTGATCACGCGGGTCGATGGACACGTCGTCGCTCCAATGCAAAAGCAACTTGCGCGCCCAATCGTTGAGCCCTGACAAAGAAGGTCGGCGCCCATGCGGCAGACCGAGATAGAGGTTCTCCGCCACCGACAAATCCGGCATCAAGGCGGGTTCCTGACGCACAATCGCCAAACCCAGCTCACGCGCCAGATCCGGGTCCGCCGAGACTTCGGTGCCGTCGATACGCACCGTGCCTTCGGTCGCCTGCAATGCGCCGGAGGCGACCCCCATCAATGTGGATTTGCCCGCCCCGTTTTCCCCGACCAGCCCGTGCACCTCGCCTGCCCGCACGTCGAACGTGATCTGGTGCAGTGCGCGGACGCCCGGGAAATGCTTGGACACGCCCTGCATCTCCAACAAAAGCTTATCGCTTTGCATAAAATTCCTCCCCTGTACGTGACGCCCGGATGCCTGCCGCGCGCCCTGCCCGCAGTTGCGAGAGGGCCTCCTGGCGTCCGGTGCGTCTTCTCCTTCCGAAGGCGGTCCACGCGCTGCGTGGCCACCCAATTCTCCTCAACTGAAATTCTCCTATCGTGAATACATTTGTCAATATAATATAAGTTACAGAGTAGGATTTTCGCCAAGAACAGCAAATTATCATTGAAAATCAAAACCTTAATTTTACCGAAATAGCTTTCGCCAAAACCCTGCGATAGCAGCAAGGAGAGTTTTTCCTTGGCATTCCATGATCATTTGTTTAAATCAAACTTATTCGCTATTACCAAACATTAGATTCTGCGAGGAGCAGAGCGGGTTTGGACAACCTTTAGGGAGGGATCATGGAGGGAATCACAGGAGCGGTCGCCGTCGTCACCGGCGCGGCGCAGGGCAATGGACGCGCCATTGCTCTTGGGCTCGCGGCCCAAGGCGCCAAAGTTATCGCATGCGACATTCAACAAGAGGCCGTCGCCAAAGTGGCCCAGGAGATCATCGACGCGGGCGGCGAGGCCTTGGGCATCGCGCTCGACATCACCGACCGCGCCAGCTGTCAGGCCGCCGCCGAAACCGCGCGCGCCGCCTTTGACGCGCCAGTGTCGATCCTGATCAACAACGCTGGCATCATCCGCCGCACCCTGCCCGACAGCGAGACCTTCGAAGCCGATTGGGACGCCGTGATGAACGTCAACGCCACCGGCCAGATCAACATGGTGCAAGCCTTCCGCACCCAGCTCATCGAGAGCAAGGGCCGCATCGTCAACCTCGGCTCGATCATGTCGGTCGCCGCCAACCCCGGTCTCGTGGCCTATGCCGCCTCGAAAGGCGCCGTGCTTCAGATGACCCGCGCTTTGGCGCATGATCTCGCGGAATTCGGCGTGCGCGTGAATGCACTCGCCCCCGGTGTCATCGAGACCCCGATGACCGTCGCCACCCGCGACAACCCCGAAGCCATCGGCCGCTTCATGGCGCATACGCCGCTGAAACGTCCGGGCAAACCCGAAGAACTCGTCGGACCGGTGCTGTTTCTCGCCTCCGACGCATCCAGCTACGTCACCGGCGCACTTCTGCCGGTCGATGGCGGCTATCTCGCCGCCTAACGGAGGATTTCATGAAACATCAAGAAGTAGATGTCCTGGTTGTCGGCTCCGGTGCCGGCGGACTGTCCACCGCCGTCTCTGCGGCGCACCGCGGCCTCAAGGTGATCGTCGCCGAAAAGGAACCGGTCTTTGGCGGCACCACGGCGCGCTCAGGCGGCTGGAGCTGGATCCCCAACAACGCGCCGGGCAAACGCGCGGGCGTTCAGGACAGCGTCGAAAAGGCCCGCACCTATCTCAAACATGAGACCGGCGATCACTACGATTCCGCCAAGGTCGAAGCCTTTCTCGAAGCCGGTCCCAAAGCAGTCGATTTCTTTGAAAGCAAGACCTCGCTGCAATTCGATCTCGGGCCGACGTTCTCGGACTATCACCCGACCGCGCCCGGCGGCCTCGACGGCGGCCGTTCGATCGTCGCCCGGCCTTTTGATGGGCGCGATCTAGGCAAGGAAATCAAACGCTTGCGCCCGCCGCTTCGTGAGATCACCGTGCTTGGCATGATGATCGGCTCGGGCAAGGAATTGCTGCATTTCTTCAACGTGACGCGCTCGCCGATCTCGGCCCTGTTCGTCACCGGTCTGGTGGCAAAATTCGCCCGGGACGTCTCTTTCCACGGCCGCTCTATGCGTCTGATGAACGGCAACGCCCTGATCGCACGTCTGGCGAAATCCTGTTTCGACAAGGATGTGCCGATCTGGACCTCCTCGCCGGTGAAATCGCTGATCCGCAACGAGGACGGCAGCATCAAGGGCGCCATCGTCAACCGCCCCGACGGTCCGGTAGAAATCATCGCCCGCAAAGGTGTTGTGCTGGCCGCAGGCGGTTTCCCGCAGGACGCCGTGCGCCGCAAAGAACTCATGCCGCATGCGCCCTCGGGCCACGAACACGTCTCGCCTGCCCCTCCGGGCAACACCGGCGACGGGCTGCGTCTGGCGGAAAGCGCGGGCGCATCGATCAAGACCGATCTGCCGAACTCCGCCGCTTGGGTGCCGATCTCGCGCCCGCCGATGGGCAACGGCCTTTTGGGCACCTTCCCGCATTTTGTGGACCGCTCGAAACCCGGCGTGATCGCCGTGACGCGCTCCGGCAAACGGTTCGTGAACGAGGCGCAGAGTTACCACGATTTCTGTCAGGCCATGGTCAAACGCTGTCAGGAAGAAGGTGGCCCCGAGGCCGAGCTGGCCGCATGGTTCGTGGCGGATCACCGCACCTTCCGCAAATATGGCCTCGGCTTCGCGAAACCGGCGCCTGTACCTTATAAGTCTCTGATCAAACAGGGCTATCTGATCCAAGGCAAAACCATCCGCGATCTCGCCGAACAGATCGGCGCAGACCCCGCACAGATGGAACGTACGGTTGCCGAGTTCAACACACACGCCGTCAAAGGCGAGGACCCGGAGTTTGGCAAGGGCTCGACCGCCTACAACCGTTCGCTGGGCGATCCGGATCACAAGCCGAACCCCTGTGTCGCGCCGGTCAAGAAAGGCCCGTTCTACGCGGTGCGGCTCTATGTGGGCGATCTCGGCACCTTTGCGGGCATGAAGACCAACGAGTACAGCCAGGTCCTCAATGAGGACGGCACCCCGATCGGTGGGCTTTACGCTGCGGGCAACGACGCCGCCTCCATCATGGGCGGCAACTACCCGGGCGGCGGGATCACCCTCGGCCCGGCTCTGACCTTTGGCTATATCGCCGCACGCCACATGGCAGGCGCCAACAGCTAAACGCCTTACCTCCCTGAAAAGCCCCGTCGATTTCGGCGGGGCTTTTTCATGTCTGCTCGCCCTTCTCATTGAGCACAAGAAATCAGGCACAAAAAACAGGCGCAGTCCCCCGCGCCTGTCTCAAGTCTCTCAGCCAACCTCAGTTGGTTTCGAATTCCTTGGCATGCAGCCAATCGGCGTGTTTCGGCGCCCGTTTGGTCTTGCTCCATTCTTCAAGCATATCCCATTTCACCGCATCGAGGCGTTCGAGGTTCTTATCCTGCGCCGGACTCGGCGCGGCCAGTTCGACGCGGTGGCCGTTGGGGTCAAAGAAGTAGATCGAGTCAAAAATCGTGTGATCCGTGACGCCTAGAACCTCGACCCCATTGGCTTCGAGGTGCTCTTTGAATTCCACCAGCGTGTCGCGGTCTTTCACTTGGAACGCGATGTGCTGAACCCAGATCGGCGTGTTCTCGTCGCGGCCCATTTCGGGCTTGGTCGGCAACTCGAAGAACGCGAGGATATTGCCGTCGCCCGCATCGAGGAAGAGGTGCATATAGGGGTCCGGCTCATGGGTGGACGGCACCTGATCCTCGGCGATGGCGAGGATGAAATCCATGTTGAGCATTTTGGTGTAAAATTCGACCGTCTCCTTGGCGTCTTTACATCGGTAGGCGACGTGGTGAATGCGTTCGACTTTCATGGTGTGGTCCATAGCGTGATCTCCACTGGTTGCATTTGCAACCAAATTACAGAACTCGCCGCCAACGCCATTTGATCCAGATCAAGTTCAATGAAAAATCCATTCGCATTTATCAAATAAAAAGGCGCCCCCATGAGGGACACCCAAGAGAAACCATGAAGGGCACGTAGCCCCTCGCGATCAGTTCTGAAGATCTTCCCACATCTCGCGGTCGCGCTCAGCGGTCCAGACGCGCGGCGTGTCGATGCCACGGGCCTCGTCATAGGCGCGCGCGACGTTGAACGGCAGGCAGTGCTCATAGATCGCATAGTCGCCGAACTTCTCGTCACAAGAGGCGCGCACAGCGTCCCAAGCCTCTTTCAGAGAGCCGCCACGGGCCACGATCCGCGCCACTGGCGCATAGGTGCTGTCGACGAAATCGCGGGTCGCGGCGATGGCTTTGCCGACCATCTCTTCGCCCACGAGCGCATCACCACGGCCCGGCGCGATGGACTTCGGCTTATAGGCCGCGATGGCATCGAGCGTGCCACCCCAATCGCCGAAATGCCCGTCGCCACAGTAGCAGGCGGAGTGGTATTCGACGATGTCACCGGTGAACATAACCTCTTGATCCGGCACCCAGATCACCGCATCGCCTGCGGTATGCGCACGGCCCAGCGTCATGATGTCGACCCGACGCTTGCCGAGGTAGACGGTCATCTTGTCACGGAACGTCGTGGTCGGACGCGTCAGACCGGGGATTTCCTCATGGCCTTGGAACAGGCGCGGGAAACGCCCGAATTCGCTGTCCCAATCTTCCTGACCACGCTCTTCGACCATCCCGGCGGCTTTCTCCGACATGATGATCTCGCGCGCGCCGTAAGCACTGGCGCCCAGCACGCGGACCGCGTGGTAGTGGGTCAGCACAACGTGGCTGATCGGCTTGTCGGTGACGGTGCGCACGCACTCGATCACCTTGCGCGCCAGACGCGGCGTGGCCTGCGCCTCGACGATCATCACGCTCTCATCGCCAATGATGACGCCGGTGTTCGGATCGCCCTCGGCCGTAAAGGCGTAAAGCCCCTCGCCCACTTCGGTGAAGCTCACCTTTTTTTCTTCCAAGTCACCTTGGCTCGCGAATGCTTTCGCCATGTGTTTTCCTCCTGATTTTCAGTGTGTTGTCGGGCGCGCCGGCATCAATGTGCCGATGCAATCGCCAAAGCCGATTTGGTATCCGTCGCCATGCGCCGCGCCCTTGAGCGTCAGCGTGTCGCCGTCTTCGATGAAGCTGCGGGTCTCGCCCGTGTCGAGCGTGAGAGGCTCCTTGCCACCCCAGCTCAGCTCCAAAAGAGAGCCACGGTTCGCCTTTTCAGGCCCGGAAATCGTCCCGGAGCCCAAGAGATCGCCCACCCGCATCGGACAGCCCGAGGTGGTGTGATGCGTGAGCTGCTGCGCGGCGGAATAGTACATCTCGTTGTAATTCGTGCGGCTGATCACCGTGGGCGCTTTGCCCTCGGGCGCCATCGTCACTTCGAGATCGATGTCGTAGAGCATCGGCGCGGGTTCTTTGAGATAGTCGAGCAGCGGCACGTCACGCTCCGGCCCGGAGGTGCGGAACGGCTCAAGGGCGGCTGCGGTGACAATCCACGGGCTGATCGTGGTCGCGGTGGCCTTGGCTTGGAACGGCCCGAGCGGCTGATATTCCCAAGCCTGAATGTCGCGCGCCGACCAGTCGTTCAACAGGACATAGCCAAAGATCGCGTCATAGGCCTCAGAGATCGAGATCGGACCCTTCGAGGGCGTACCGACGATGGCGCCCATTTCCAGTTCGATATCAAAGCGTTGCGACGGACCAAAGCGCGGCATCTCGTCGTTCGGCCCTTTGAGCTGACCGTTCGGACGCACGACCGGCGTGCCGGAAAGCACCACGGAGGACGCGCGGCCGTTGTAACCGATCGGGATGTGCAGCCAGTTCGGCGGCAGGGCGTTTTCCGGGCCCCGGAACATGGTGCCAACGTTGAACGCATGGTGACGTCCGGCGTAGAAATCGGTGTATTCCGTGACGCTGAACGGCATGTGCAGCGTGGCATCGCTTTGCGCGACGAGATGCGCTTTGAGGTCGGCCTCAGCCGCCGCACCTTCGGTCAAAAGCTCGGTCAGCTCGGCGCGCAGACGATCCCATTCGGGTTTGCCAAGCGCCATGAACGCATTCCAGCTCCCGGTTTGAAGTGTGCCGTCAAATGCCAGCACCCCCGCCGCTTCGAGAGCCGCCAGATCGAGGATCATCTCGCCGATGGCCGTGCCACAGCGCGGCGCGCCGCCGTCGGTCGAGAACACGCCATAAGGCAGGTTGTTGAGCGGGAAAGGTGTCTCTGCGCTGTTCGCGCTGTCGACCCAGGAGCGTTTCAAGTCAGTCATATCAAGTCCTTAGTCCATATTCAGCCATCAAGTTGCGTCTGGCTGCGCCTCGGGGCGCGCCTCGGCAAAGGCAGGAAGCGCGAGACAGCGCGCTTCGATCTCGGTCAGGCGCGGGAAAGCCGTCAAATCCGCCCCCCAGCGATGTGCGTTATAGAGCTGCGGCACGAGGCAGAGGTCCGCGAGCCCCGGCGTATCGCCGAAACAGAACGGCGTCTCAGGTCGGATCAGCGATGCAAAGGCGGCAAATCCCTGTTCCATCCACTCGTTCATCCAGGCGACGGTTTCGTCCTGCGTGTGGCCCATCGCCTTGAGCTTTTGCACGACCCTGAGGTTGTTGACCGGATGCACGTCGGTCGCCAATCCCAAAGCCGCCGCCTGCACCTCGGCCCGTTCAAACGGGTCGTCGGGCAAGAGCGCGGGCTCCGGGTAACTGCGGTCCAGCCACTCGAGAATGGCCATGGATTGTGTGAGCACCCGCCCGTCGTCCAGCACCAGCGTCGGCACCCCGCGCGCCGGGTTGAGCGCGGCATAATCCTCCGCCCGCTGCTCGCCCGCGACGAGGTTGACCGGGATCGGCTCATAGCCGACCCCTTTGAGATTAAGCGCGATCCGGATCCGGTAAGAGGTCGTCGAGCGCCAGTAGGTGTAGAGCTTCATTTCAGCCCCGGCGTGCCGTCGAATTTCTTCTCAAGACTGTCCCAACAGTCGATGTAATCGTCCTGAAGCGGCGCCTCTTTGCCCGCGAATTCGGTCAGATGCTGCGGGAAGCGGGTCTCAAACATGAAGGACATCGTGTTCTCAAGCTTCTCCGGCCCGAGGTTCGAATTCGACGCGCCTTCAAAGGCGTTCTTATCCGGCCCATGCGGCAGCATCATGTTGTGGAGGCTCATGCCGCCCGGCACAAAGCCTTGCGGTTTCGCATCGTATTGACCGTAGATGTTGCCCATCAGCTCGGACATGATGTTCTTGTGATACCACGGCGGGCGGAAGGTGTTTTCGGCCACCATCCAGCGGTCGCGGAACAGCACAAAGTCGATGTTCGCGGTCCCCGGCACGCCCGACGGCGCGGTGAGCACGGTGAAAATCGACGGGTCCGGGTGGTCGAACAGGATCGCGCCGACCGGGCAATAGGTGCGCAGGTCGTATTTGTAGGGCGCGTAATTGCCGTGCCAGGCGACGACGTCGAGCGGCGATTGCGCGATCTTCGTCTCGTGGAACTGGCCGCACCATTTGATGGTCAGCGTCGAGGGCACCTCGCGGTCCTCATAGGCCGCCACCGGCGCTTTGAAATCGCGCGGGTTCGCCAAAGCGTTGGCGCCAATCGGACCACGCGCCGGAAGTTCGAATTTCTGGCCGTAGTTCTCGCAGACAAAGCCGCGGCACGGGCCTTCGAGCACCTCAACACGGTAGACAAGGCCACGCGGGATGATCGCGATTTCTTGCGGCTCAACATCAAGGATCCCAAGCTCGGTCGCAAAGCGCATCTTGCCCTCTTGCGGCACCACCAAAAGCTCGCTGTCGGCGGAGTAGAAATAGGCGTCTTCCATGGATTTGGTGACGAGATAGACATGCGCGGCCATGCCGATCTGGGTGTTCACGTCGCCCGCCGTGGTCATCGTGCGCATGCCGGTGAGCCAGGTCAGTTCTTCGCCGGTCTGCTCCACCGGGTCCCAGCGGTACTGGCCCAGAGAGGTCACATCGTCCAAAACATGCGGCGCGGATTTCCAATACGGCAGGTCGATTTTCTCGTAGCGCGCGGAGTGTTTCACCGACGGGCGGATGCGGTAGGTCCAGGTGCGCTCCGGCGGATGGGCGGTAAAGGCGGTGCCCGAAAGCTGTTCGCCGTAAAGCCCGTAGTTGCATTTCTGCGGGCTATTCATCCCCTGTGGCAAAGCGCCAGGAAGCGCCTCGGTTTCGAAGTCGTTGCCAAAGCCCGGCATATAGCCCTCATGGGTGCCGGTCGTGCCCGTGGCGCGGATCATGCCTTTCGGCAAATCAAATGCAGTCATGGTCAGTTTCCCTGTTCAGCGTCTTCTCGCATTTCACCACAAAATCGTTGCAAGAGCAACAAATCTGACGAACAAATTCGCGATTGTCGAATTTATCTCCCCGTAAGACAGGCCACTGAGATCGCCTGCCCCTTTTTCTCTTTTGCCCTTGCGCCCGCAGCCCAGATCAAAACACTAGGGGCAGACCCTTCGATGTCAGACAGGCGACACAGTGACCACATCAAACCCCGCACCGACCACGTCTCCCACCGAGGCAGACACTGGGACAGACACAGGTTTCGAACTTGAAACCTTCCTGCCGTTTCTCCTCAACAAGGCGGCGGAGGCGACCAGCCAGGCGTTTCAACCGGCGTATCGCGAGGGCTACGGCCTGACGCGCAGTCAGTGGCGCGTTCTGGCCATCACCGGTCGCTATGGTGCCATCACCGCGCGCGACATCTGTGCCATCGCGCATGAGGAAAAGAGCAAGGTCAGCCGCGCTGTCAGCGCCCTCACCGAGGCGGGCCATCTCACCAAAGCGCTCGGGCAGACGGACAAACGCACCGAGGTGCTGTCGCTCACCGAGGAAGGCGCGGCGCTTTTCGAGGCGCTTGGCCGCTCCGCGCTTCAGTTCGACCGCGACCTCAAAACCGCCCTCACCCCGGAGAAAGAAGCGCAGTTTCGCGCGCTCCTGTCCGAGTTGGAGACCGCTTTGACGGCGCGCGCGGGACATAAGGACAGCTAACGTCCCGCGCACCCCTGCCGCATCGCACACGCCCCCCGAAAGGGGCGCCGCGACAGATCGGATCAGCCGAGATTGACCGCGACCGATTTGGTCTCCGTGTAGATCTCGATGGCGTCCTTGCCCATTTCGCGACCCCAACCGGATTGCTTGTACCCGCCCCAGGGCATGTTCGCGTCGCTCTGGTTGTGGCTGTTGATCCAGACGATCCCGGCCCGAATACGCGCCGCGAATTTATGGGCACGCGACAGGTTGTTGGTCCAGATCGAGGCACCCAGACCGTATTCGGTGTTGTTTGCCTCTTTCGCCAGCTCCTCAATGCTTTCATCGCTGAACTTCATCGCGCTGATCAC
The DNA here is from genome assembly GCF_020524585.1 of Celeribacter naphthalenivorans. GTDB lineage: Bacteria > Pseudomonadota > Alphaproteobacteria > Rhodobacterales > Rhodobacteraceae > Celeribacter > Celeribacter naphthalenivorans. The sequence goes on along the minus strand of NZ_JAIVLK010000002.1, from coordinate 263,519 downwards.
CGGGCCGAAGATTTCCTGTTTGTAGACCGTCATCTCCGGCGTCACATCGCGCAGAAGGGTCGGCTTGAGGAAATAGCCCGCACCCTCGGTCTTGCCGCCGGTCACAACCTTGGCGCCTTCGGCAATTCCGGCATCCAAAAGACCGGTCACACGGGTGTATTGCTTCTCCGACACGATCGGCCCCATGTTGGTCTCGGCATCGAGACCGTGACCCAGTTTGAGCTTCTCGGAATAGGCCGCAACACCTTCGAGCACCGCCTCATAGACCTCCTCGTGGATGTAGAGACGCGAACCTGCGGTACAGGCCTGGCCGCTGTTGAGGAAGACGGCTTCGGCGACGCCCGGAATGGCGGTTTCGAGATCGGCGTCGGGGAAGACAAAGACCGGGCTCTTGCCGCCAAGCTCAAGGCTCACGCGTTTCAGGTTGCCCGCCGCGGCGCGCACGATGGCCTGACCCGTGGCGGTGGAGCCGGTAAAGCCGATCTTGTCCACGTCACCGTGATCCACAAGCGCGGAACCGACCTTGCCATCACCGGTGACGATGTTGACGACGCCGTCCGGGATGCCCGCCTTGCGGCAGATCTCGACAAAGCGCATCGCGGAGAGCGGCGTATCTTCGGCCGGTTTGACGATGACGGTACAGCCGGCGGCCAGCGCAGGCGCCAGTTTCCAAGCGAGCATCAGGAAAGGCACGTTCCACGGCAGGATCTGTGCCACGACACCCACGGGTTCGCGGGTGGTGTAGACGTGCCACTCGCCATCCATGTTGACCGGCAGCGTGGAGCCGTCGATCTTGTTGGCCCAGCCCGCAAAGTAACGGAAGTGATCCGCACCAAGGCTGATGTAGAAATTCTTGACCACACCATAGGGCGAGCCCTCGTCGAGCACGTCCAGCTCGGCCAGCTCGACCGAGGCTTCGTCGATCAGCTCGGCCAAACGCCACATGATTTTCATGCGTTCGTTGGGCTTGAGACCCGACCAGCGCCCGTCATCAAAGGCGGTACGCGCGGCGGCCACGGCCAGATCGACATCGGCGGCGGTGGCGTCGGCGACGTTCGAAATCACCTGCCCCGTGGCCGGATCGACGACATCGCGCCGCCCGCCTTCGACCGCATCAAGGCTTTTGCCGCCAATGAAGAGTTGGTGCTTTTGCCCAAGGAACGCACGGGTTTCCGCGCTGACATGATCCAGGACGGCGTCCATAGAGAAAGGTTTATTCATTTCGTGTCTAGCTCCAAAAGAGAGGGGGACCCGATCGCGAGGGATCGGGTCTTTGGGTGTGCTCAGACCGCCAAGGGCTTAGCGGTTGAAGAGAGAGAAGAGCTTCTCTTCATCCATCAGCGAGGACAGATCGGCGTCCGGCGGGGCAATGTCCGAACATTTCGGGACGATGTTTTGGGTGCTGTCGGCGTAGACATAGGGCACCACGCCCAGCGGCTCGTTCCATTCGATGCCGTTATGAGCCGCAAGGGCTGCGCGGAGTGCAAAACGAATGTCACCGGTCGACCCATCGACCGCGAGATAGGGCCATGCCGTGCCCTCTTCGAGCGCGGCCGTGTAGAGACAGCTCAGCTCGTTGTTGGTCGCGATGGCCGCCATGGCAGGCACATCGACGCCCGCCTGTTTGAAGGCCTTGATCGTCGCAAGAGCGGTCACACCGTAGTCCGAGGCAATGCCGTCGATGGTATCGCCGTATTTGGCGATGAGGCCGGCTGCGGCCTTTTGCGCATCCGCCGGGTTCCAGTTGGTGGAGATGAAATCATCATCCAGCAGTTTGAGGCCCGGATGATTGGCGAGACCTTCTTTGAACCCTTGCAGGAAGGAGCTCGAAGAGGACGCGCCCGGAGGCCCACCGAGCATGAGAACGTTGCCTTCGCCATCCAGAGCCTTGGCCAACCATTCAGCGTACTGATTGCCGATGGCGACCGAGTCTTGGTAGGGATTCACGGCGTAATCGACGCCATCGGTGCCCGGAAGATCGGTGAAATAGGGCACCATGGTCGTGCCGTTGCCATTGGCCATCCGGTAGGTCGGCATCGCCGCTTCGCCGAAGTCGGTGAAGGCCAAGATGATCTCATAGCCCTGTGTCGCATAGCCGTTGATCGCCGCATTATAGGCCTGCTGATCGCCGCCTGCGTCCGTGTGGTCCTCCGCCATCACGTTCGGGCATTTCGAGGCTTCGTCCTGAAGCTCGGCCAAGGTGATCTTGCGCCAGGTGTCGCCACCCCAGCCATCGACCAGCGCCACGCGGATCGGATCGGAGCCGCAAAGCTCGGTGATGTCGCCGCCCTGATCGACGCGGACCGTGTCCTGCGCCATCGCCATCGTGCCCATGAGCGCGACAGCGGCAGCCGTCCCGGACAGGCGCGCAAATTGCGTAAATTTGGTTGTGCGGGTCATGTTTTCCTCCCTAGACCTACAGTTTGGTGCTGTATTCTTGCCCTCCCCCTCGGGTCTTTGCCCGCATCGGGAGAGGGGTAATCTTATGGGGCCCAGATCGGCCCTTCTGTCGCCGTCAGGCCGCGATCCTTAGGCCGCAGATCTTAGGCCGCAGCCCGGATCATGTCGGAGGCTTTCTCCGCAATCATGATCGTCGGCGCATTGGTGTTGCCGCTGGTCAGCGTCGGCATGACCGAAGCATCGACCACACGCAGGCCGCTCAGCCCGTGCACCCGCAGCTCGTCATCGACCACCGCCATATCATCGGAGCCCATCTTGCAGGTGCCGACCGGGTGATAGACACTGTTGCAGTCGTTCTTGATGTACTCATCCAGTTCCGCATCCGACTGCATGTTGACACCCGGCGCATATTCCTCGGCACGGATCGCATCAAAGGCCGGTTGCGCGATGATTTCGCGGTGCATCCGAAGCGCATCGCGCAGCACCCGCAGATCGTCCGGCACAGACAGGAAGTTCGGATCGAGTTCCGGCAATTGGAACGGATCGGCGGATTTCGCCATCACCGTGCCGCGGCTTTGCGGGCGGGAAATGTTGAAATAGGGCATGCAGCCTTCAACATTGATGATCTCGCGGCCATGATCCTTGTACATGATGTTGTTGAAGTGGGTCTGCACATCCGGCGCGATGAGCTCTTCGCGGGTCTTGAGGAAGGACATGACCTCCACCCCGTGCCCTGCGACCGGGCCTTTGCCCGTGGTGTAATACTGCAAAAGCGCCATTGCGGCCGCGTAGGGTTTGGTCTGACCCAAAAGCGACACGGGTTTCGACAGACCTTGTTTCACCGAACTTGCGAGGTGGTCCTGCAAGTTGCGACCCACACCCGGCAATTCGTGCACAGTGTTCACGCCAATACGGCTCAGGTGCTCGGGGTCGCCGATGCCGGAGATTTGCAGCAGATGCGGCGAGTTGAACGCACCGCCGCAGAGAATAACCTCTTTGTCGGCATAGATCGTCTTTTTCTGACGCCCCTGCACGAATTCGACACCGACCGCCCGGCCACCCTTGACGATGATACGGGACACCATGGCTTTGGTGTAGAAGGTCAGGTTTTTGCGTTTCTTGATCGGCGTGATGTAGCAGCGCGACACGCTGGAGCGGATGCCATCACGGACCGTGCCGTCACAGGGGCCAACACCATATTGTTCGCCACCGTTCAGATCTTCATTATAAGGCACGCCCATCTGCATGCAGGCGTCGCGGTAGGCCACGCACGGCTCTGCCTCGATCGGGTTGCGCGTGGTCGCGAGCGGGCCGTCATAGCCGTGAACTGCCTCATCGCCGCCCCCGCCCCAGTTCTCGGCGCGGCGGAAATACGGCAGGATGCTCTCGTAATCCCAGCCCTTGTTGCCCATCTGCGCCCAATGATCGTAATCGGTGCGGTGGCCGCGGGTGTAGATCATGCCATTGACGGTCGTACAGCCGCCGATGCTTTTCGCGCGCGGCACGAACATCACCCGGTTGTTGACATGTTTTTGCGGCACCGTGTGGTAGCCCCAGTCGAGTTGCAGCGTCTGCATCAGACGGAAATAGCCCATCGGCATGTGAATCCAGGGGCTTTTGTCCCAATCGCCCGCCTCGATGACGGCCACTTCGACATTCGAATTTTCACTCAAACGATTGGTCAGCACGCCGCCGCCGGAGCCAGCGCCAATAATAATATAGTCGGGCATGAAATTGCCTCCTCCACCTCGGCGCCCCAGTGCGGCGCCAGCCTTCCCTTTAGCCAGACACCACGGCATCTGACCTCCTCCGCATTAGGTTTGTCATGCGCAAATTGTTTAGTCAATCATAAATTATTTATGCACCCGAAACCTCGCATAACCGCCACCAACAACGATCAGACAAAGCACAGAACACGCCCCCTTTCAGACCCCCAAGGGACACATAGAATCGGGGCAAACCGCCGGAAACGCAGTCAGAGTAGAGCCAAAAGTCTTATGGCGCCCGAAAGGGAAAACCGTGAAAATCTGAGGACTTGCCGCAGGCGCAAAGGGCCAATTGAGGGCCTTTTCATGCCGTGATACACAGAGGCGTCTTGCGCGATTGATCTTCGTCGAATTAGACTAATACATATGCAAATATCAAACATTCGCCCAAATGAGAGGCGGATATAAGAGTGGGAGGGCTCTGGCATGGCCGAGGGTTCGAGGGGTATTCAATCCGTAGAAGTGAGCGGTCGCATTCTGCGCGCTTTCGTGAAAACCGCCGAGCCGATGATGCTCAAGGATCTGGCCGAACTGGCCGATCTCAAACCCGCGCAATGCCACGCCTATCTGACCAGTCTCAAGAATGTCGGGCTGGTGCATCAGGACTGGGCCACCGGCCATTACTCCCCCGGCCCCTTCGCACTTCGCCTGGGCGTCAGCTGGCTCAGGGGCAACCCGCAAACCGCCCGCGCCATCGAGGGGCTCAAGGCCCTGACCGAAACCTTTGGGGTGATGTCGCTCATCACCGTCTGGGGCGAATTGGGCCCCACCATCGTGCACACCTACGCCGGCCTGACACAGGCAACGCTGAACCTCAGACAGGGCTCGATCTTTTCCGTCACCGGCACCGCAACAGGACGCATTTTCGCAGCCTACGGCACAGCCCCCGCGATTATGGAACTGGCCGATGCGGAAATGTCCCGCACCTCGCAAAATCAGGCGATCGGCGAACATATCACCCGCGAGGCCTTCGCAGAACGGATCAAGGAGCTGCGCGAGCGCGGCTATGCGCTGGCCGAGAAACGCCCGATCCCCGGCATCAACGCGATTGGCGCGCCGGTGTTTTCCGAGACCGGCGCGCTCGCCTTTGCCATCTCTTTGATCGGCAAATCCGAAACCCTGCCGATGGACCCGGACTCCGAGGCGCTTGCCGGCCTATGTGCGCTGGCCGCAGAACTGTCCCCCGTCACAGACATGAGCGAAAAGGTGTCCGCATGAGCCTCACAACCACCAAACGCCGCGGCACGGAACCGAAATCCGAGGGCCGTGGCGTCCAGTCCATCGAGTTGGGCTCGCGCCTGTTGCAGGCCCTTTGCCAAGAACCCGAGCCGATGATGCTCAAGGACCTCGCCAAGGTCGCGGGCTTTGCCCCGGCGCAGGCCCACGCCTATCTCGTCAGCTACAAAAAGATCGGCTTTGTCGAACAGCACCCGGAAACCGGGCGCTACTCGCTTGGCCCCTTTGCGGTAGACCTTGGCCTCACCGCCATGCGCACCACCGACCCGATGGAACTGGCGCATGACACGGTGCAAGAGCTGTCCGGCGCCACCTCTCTCAACGTCGCGCTGGTGGTCTGGGGGTCCTTTGGCCCGACCGTGGTGCAGGTGCAGGAAAGCGGCAGCCAGATCAACATGAACACCCGCCCCGGCACCGTCTATTCGATGTCTGGCACGGCGAGCGGCCTCGTGTTCTCCGCCTTTCTGCCCGAGAAAGAGGTCAAGGATTCGGTCGCCCGCGAAAAACGCGACCCGACAGGATCCGGGCGTGTCGGTGTCTCGCGATTCGTTTCGCGTCGTGAAATCGATCAGATCCGCGAACAGGGATATGCCACGGTCGATCCGCCGCCCGTGCCCGGCATCCATGCCTATTCCGCGCCGGTGTTCGACCACACCGGGCAGATCGTTCTGGCGATCACCATCATCGGTCAGGATCACAATCTTGAACCTCGCGCCGAGTCGGAATTCATTCCCGCACTCCTGGAGGCAACCAAGACGCTCTCCGTCAATCTGGGACATCGAATCGCCAGCTGATCCCCACTGACATCAAACCGAAATGGCCATAGTGCGTTTCGGTTTAGACGCGAAGACCGGACGCGACGGCCCCAAATCGGGACCGTCGCGTCGTCGTTTTGGACCCGTCCTTTTGGACAGGCGCGCCGTTGTTGGGCAAAGAGACGCCACCTCAGACAACCGCAGGCACAGCCACGATTTTAAGCCCCGAGACCGCTACGCGCACCACTGAACTGCGCTGGCGTGACGGGCGTGAAAACAGGCGAAATTAAAATTTACTCATTGCAAGCTCGTTTGCCATTAACTAACCTTCCTCACAGGGAGCGTGGATCGGTTGAGACCGTCCCGAAACGCAATGGGAGGAAATTCAATGAAACTCATCAAGACAGTTGTCGCCGCATCTCTGGCGGCTGGCGTGACCGCTGGCGCGGCCCATGCCGACACCTATGAGCTACAGAGCACCTTTGGCCTGAACGTGCCCTCGATCGGCCCGAGCCCGCAAAACTTTGCCCGCATGGTCTCCGCCATGACCGACGGCGAGGTCAAAATCAACGTGCATGGCGCGGGCGATTTCGTGCCGCCGTTCGAGGTCTTCGGCGCGGTCAGCTCGGGCGCGCTCGATATGGGGTTTGACTGGAGCGGCTATTGGAGCCAGCAAATCCCGGTCGCCAATATCGTGGGCTCTATGCCCTTTGGCCCCTCGCCCGAGATCGCGCTGGGTTGGATGTATTACGGCGGCGGTCAGGAGATCATCCAAAAGGCCTATGATCCGTTCAACGTCCATTTCCTGCCCTGCCATCTGGTGATTGCCGAAGCAGGCGGCTGGTTCAACAAAGAGATCACCAGCCTCGACGACTTCAAAGGCCTCAACATGCGCATCGCGGGGCTTGGCGGGCTGACGCTGGCGAAACTCGGCGCCAACACGCAAACGGTGCCCGCGGGCGAGATCTACCTCAGCCTGGAAACCGGTCGCCTCGACGCCGCCGAATTCTCCGCGCCCTCGCTCGATGTCGGCATGGGCTTTCAGCGCGTGGCGAAATACTACTATTTCCCCGGCTGGCAACAGCAATCCGCCTGGGATTCGATCATCGTGAACAAGGCGGTCTGGGACGATCTGGGCGAAGAAAACCAGACGATCATGGAAGACGCCTGCCGCGCCAACATCGCGTTTAACCTCGCCGATCAGGTCAACACCCAAGCGCCCGCCATCGCGCAAATCCGCGAAGCCGGGGCCGAAGTGCGCCGCTTCCCCGATGAGGTGCTCATCGGCCTGCGCACCGCCGCCTATGAGGTGATGGACGAACAAGCCGCGAAAGACCCGCTCTTTGCCGAGGCTCTGGAGTCGCTCAAAGCCTATATGGTGAGCGTGGGCGAATGGCCGGAGCTGCAAAGCATTCCGGCACTGACCGAATAAGCTCTGATCAGGAGGGCGCCGACACCCCGCGCGCCCTCCACACCGCATCTCTAAAGACGCCGTTAGACGCGTCGGATGCAAAGATACGCACATAAAATGGGGCCCGATATGTCTCGGATACTTTCGCTCGCCCGCGCCTTGCTCAGCTTTCCCGGCAAAATCGTTGCCTGGCTGATCATTCCGCTGATCCTCTCCATCGTTCTTTCTGTCATCGCCGCCCGCTTCGGCTGGTCGACGCTGATGGATTGGGAGGGCCGCATCCCGCTGTTCGGCGAGGCGCTCACCGTCAACAGTCTCGTCGACATGCAATGGTACATCTTTTCGCTGATCGTGCTGTTCGGCGGCGTCTGGGCCTATTTCGAGGACCGCCATGTGACGGTCGACTTCATCGCCCTCAATCTGAGCCGCAAGACCCGCGCCTATATCGCACTGTTTGGCGATCTCTTTCTGCTTTTGCCGCTCTGCATTCTGGTGATCCGCTACGGGTCGGACTTTGCCGCCACTGCCTGGCGCACCGGCGAAGGCTCGAACCAAGGCGGTCTGGTCGCGCATTGGCTGATCAAGGGCGCCCTGCCCGTCGCCTTCGGCCTTCTGGGCCTCGCCGCCATCACCAACGCCTTGAGAACGCTCTGCGAATTGCGGCGCGGCACCTTCCACGAAACGGACATTCACCATGATAGCTGAGTATATTTGGCCCATCTCGATGCTTCTGGCGCTCGTTGTGCTGCTCTTTAGTGGCTATCCCGTGGGCTTTGTCCTCGCAGGTGTTGGCATCGCCTTTGCCCTTCTGGCCGATGTGCCGACCGTCTTCCTGTCGATGGGCGTTCAGCGCATCTATTCGGGCACGCTGACCAACTGGCTATTGGCCGCCATTCCTTTGTTTGTCTTCATGGGGCTGATGCTGGAGAAATCCGGCATTGCCGAACGCCTCATGAAGTCCCTCGCAGCCCTTGCCGGACGTTTGCCGGGCGGCTACGCCTTTGCCGTGGTGGTCATCGGTGTCGTCATGGCCGCCTCCACCGGCATCATCGGTGCCTCTGTCGTGCTCATGGGGATGATGTCCCTGCCCGCCATGCGTGCGGCCGGTTACGACATGCGGCTGGCGACCGGGCTTGTCGCCGCCTCGGGCACTTTGGGCATCCTGATCCCGCCCTCGATCATGCTCATCATCTTGGGCGATCAGCTGCGCGTGCCGATCGGCGATCTGTTCATGGGCGCGATCTATCCCGGTCTGATCCTGTCGGGTCTGTACTTTGCCTATATCGTGCTCAACGCCATCTTCCGCCCCTCGCATATGCCCGCCCCGCCGCAGACCGATGGCGTTCCAGTGCTCAAAGCGGTGCTGTCGCTCACCCGCGATCTCGTGGCGCCGATGTTGTTGATCCTCTCCGTTCTGGGCACGATCATCACCGGCGTGGCGACACCCACGGAATCCGCCGCCATCGGCGCAGTTGGGGCCACACTTTTGGCCGCACTCACCGGCGGGTTCAGTTTTTCTGCCTTCCGCCATGCCGTCTTTGAGACCACGAAAACCACCGCGATGATCGCCTTTGTGATGATCGGCGCGACGGTGTTCAGCCTTGTGTTCCGCCGCCTGGGTGGCGACGCCATGGTCGCCGATCTGTTCCATTTTCAGGACGTCAGCCCCTATGTCACCCTCGCCCTGATCATGGCGCTGATCTTTGTGCTGGGCTTTTTTCTCGATTGGGTCGAGATCAGCCTCGTGGTGATCCCCATTGTCGCGCCCATCGTGGCGAACCTCGATTTTGGCATGCCCTCGTCTGACGTCATCCTTTGGTTCGCCATCGCGCTGGCCGTCAATCTCCAGACCTCGTTTCTCACGCCGCCTTTCGGCTATGCGCTGTTCTATTTGCGCGGTGTCGATGCCTCGATCCCGATCGGCACGATCTATCGCGGCGTGATCCCCTTTGTGCTGATCCAGATGGCGGCGCTCATCCTCGTGATCGCGGTCCCGAGCCTCGTGCTCTCCCTGCCACATTCAATGCGATAGGCCCTCTTATGACCTCTTCGACTGACACGACCGCAGCCCTGCTGCAGCCCCTCACCCTGCGTGGGCGGACCTTCAAGAACCGCATCACCATCTCGCCCATGTGCCAACATGCCGGCAAGGATGGCTATGTCACCGACTGGCACCTTGTGCATTACGGCAAATTCGTTTTGGGCGGCGCGGCTTTGGTGCTCACCGAGAGCACGGCGGTGGCCTCGGATTCCCGCGTGGGTGTGGACGATCTGGGCATCTGGTCCGACGATCACATTCCGGGTCTGAAACGCCTCGCAGAGTTTGCCCATGACAATGGCGGTATGATGGGCGTGCAACTCGCGCATTCCGGGCGCAAAGCCTTTTCGCAGCCGCTCTGGCATGGCGGCCAAGCCATGACTCCCGCCGAGATCGACGCCGCCGGCATCGACTGGCGTCGCGTCGGGCCAAGCGCCATCGCCGCGAGTTCCGAATGGAGCACGCCCGAGGAACTCAGCATCGAGGAGATCGCCGAAATCCGTCAGCAACATGTCGACGCCGCGCGGCGCGCCGATGCCGCCGGGATGGATGTGGTCGAACTGCATTACGGCCATGGTTATCTGGTGGCGAGCTTTCTTTCCCCCATCGGCAACACCCGCGACGACGCCTATGGCACAGACCGCGCAGGGCGGATGCGGATCGCCATCGAGATCGCCCGCGACGTGCGTGCGGTCTGGCCCGAAGACAAACCGCTTTTCGTCCGCCTGTCCTGTGTCGATGGCGCCGAGGGCGGCTGGAACATGGATGACACCGTCGTTTTGGCCCGCGAACTCAAAGCCGTGGGCGTCGATGTCATCGACTGCTCCTCCGGCGGCCTCTCTGAGGAAACCCGGCGCAGCAACGTGCCGCGTGGCTTTGGTTTCCAAGTGCCTTTCGCCGAGCGCGTCCGCCAAGAGGTCGGCATTCCGACCCAAGCCGTCGGCCTCATCACCTCCCCCGCGCAGGCCAACGCCATCGTCGCCGAGGGCAAGGCGGATCTGGTCGCCATCGGTCGCGCCGCTTTGGAAAACCCCTATTGGCCAGTTCAGGCGCAGCGCGTGCTGAGCGAAGGCGAAGGCTTTGCAACCTGGCCGGAGCGTCACGGCGCCTGGCTCGACAAACGCGAACCGGTGCTTCAGCGGCTGATCGCGGAACACGTTGAGAGCGCAGAAGGAGAGGCAAAATGATCGCCCGATTTGGACTTTTGCAGAAATCCGCCAGCCTCTCGGAAGAGGCCTTTGATGCGCATTGGAAAGACGTCCACGGCCCGTTGGCGTCGAAAATGCCCGGTCTGCGCAACTATTGGCAGCACCGCGTTGTGGACAAAGAGCAATTCGGCATTTCGCACGCCCGCGGGCCTTGGGACCTCGACGGCATGTCCGAGCTGCATTTCGACAGTCTGGAGGCGATGAAACAGGCCGTCGCCACGCCGAGCTTCGCCGATGCTTTGGGCGATGAGGACGGATTTCTGGCCGATGTGCATCTGGTGGCCTGCGAAAAACATGTGGTCGTGCCCTTTGATGCCAAAGGCGGTCCGTTCGTGAAACGCATGACCCTGTTGCGCAAACTCGACGGCATGTCGGACGCGGATTTCCGCCACGAATGGCTGAAAGTGCATGCCGATTGGGTGCGTCAGTGGCCGGATGTTTTGGGCTACACGCAGAATATCGTCGTGGACCGCTATCACGCCTCGCGCGAGGACAGCGCGGACTACGCCAGTGTGCCCATCGATGGAATCGTCGAATTCTGGTTCCGCGACACGGACACCGCCGCCAAGCTCTACGCCAGCGACATCGTCACCCAGACACAGGAACACGCCAAGGTGTTCCTCGCCGAGATCACGCCCTATTTCGTGCAGACCCGGCAGATCGTTTGACCCGAGACAGAGCGGGTGCGGACCTATTTTTAGTCCGCACCCTCATCAACTTAATCAACAAGAAACAATGCGTTAAACAAAACACTTAAAGCATAGGAGTAACGTGAAACCAGCCTCACTCAAGCCTCGAGCGCCTGCAGAAGATGCTCGATCTGATCCAGCAGCTTCTCGATGTTCTGGTCGCCAATTTTAGCTTCGATTTCCGCATAAATCTGCGCGCTTTGCGGCGCCAACTCGCGGATGAAACTGCGCCCCTCTTCGGTCAGACCGACCAGCATCCGCCGCCCGTCCGCCTCATCGCGATGCGCCTGAAGAAAGCCGCGCGCCTCCAACGTGCGCATGATCCGCGTGAGCGATGGCGCGAGGATACAGGCCTTGTTCGCCAAGAAACTGGCGTCCGTTTCCCCCGCCTCTTCGAGCACCCGCATGACGCGCCATTGCTGTTCGGTGACGTCATTGGCGGCGAGCATGGGGCGGAAGCGCTCCATCACAACTTCGCGGGCGCGCAACAGCGCAATCGGCAACGTGCGATGCGTGCGCGCCAGTCCAAACCCGTCTTTATGCGTTTCAGAATGCGTATTTGGCGCCATCGGTCTCTCTTCTCCCTGTTATCTTTTCCCATCGGAGATTGTGGGCGGGTTGACAAGCAGAATTACATTTAACATGTTAAGCAACAAGTAAGGGAGAGAGAATCGTGCCGCATCTAGCGATTGAATATTCGGCGGGCCTTGAGGCGCGTGCTGATATTAAAGGCGTTTGTGAAAAAGCCTATGAGGCCATGCTCACCGCCGGAATTTTTCCGAAAGCCGGGATTCGTGTCCGCGCGCACAAGGCCGACGTGGCCATCGTGGGCGATGCTTTGCCGGAAAACGACTTTGCCGCGCTGACCCTCTCGGTGGGCGCAGGCCGGTCCACCGAAGCGCTCAAAGACGCTGGCGACATGATCTTTGCCGCCGTGCAGGAGGCGCTGAAAGGCCCGCTCTCCACCCCTCATTTCGCCCTCTCGCTCGAGATCCGGGAAATCAACCCGGAGCTGAGCTGGAAAGACACCCCCATTCACGCCCGCCTGTCGGGCAAAAGCTGAAGGAAAGACGATGAGCGCTCTCGAAGAGAACCTATCCAAAGCCAAGGCCTATATGGCCAAATTCGCCGAAACCGGCGTTTTGAACCACATCAATGGCGAAAGCGTACCCGCCAAATCCGGCAAGGTCTTCGAGACCACCTCGCCGGTCGATGGCAAGGTGCTTGCCTCCGTTGCCAAGGGCGATGAAAGCGACATCGACGCCGCTGTGGCCGCCGCAAAAGAAGCCTTTAAAACCTGGTCCAAAATGCCGGGCAAAGAGCGCAAAGCCATCCTGATCAAGGTGGCCGAGGGCATCGAAGCCCGCGCAGAAGAGATCGCCTTCACCGAATGCATGGACACCGGCCAGGCGCTGCGCTTCATGTCCAAAGCCGCAATCCGTGGTGCCGCCAACTTCCGCTTCTTCGCGGATCAGGCGCCCACCGCCGAAGACGGTCTGGCTCTGCGCAACCCGAACCAGATGAACGTGACCTCGCGTCGCCCGATCGGCCCGATCGGTGTGATCACGCCGTGGAACACGCCCTTCATGCTGTCGACCTGGAAAATCGCGCCCGCTCTGGCCGCCGGTTGTACCGTCGTGCACAAGCCCGCCGAATTCTCGCCGATGACCGCGAAACTGCTGGTCGAGATCGCCGAAGAAGCCGGTCTGCCCAAAGGTGTTCTGAACCTCGTCAACGGCTTCGGCGAAGACGCCGGCAAGGCCCTGACCGAGCACAAAGACATCAAGGCCGTTGCCTTTGTGGGCGAAAGCCGCACCGGCTCTCTGATCATGAAACAAGGTGCCGACACGCTGAAGCGGTTCCACCTTGAGCTGGGCGGCAAAAACCCGGTCATCGTGTTCGACGACGCCGACATGGAACGTGCGGTCGATGCCGCCGCTTTCATGATCTACTCGCTCAATGGTGAGCGCTGCACCTCGTCCTCGCGCGTGCTCGTGCAGGAGAACATCTACGAAGAGTTCACCAACAAGCTTGCCGATGTCGCCAGCCGCATCAAGGTCGGTCACCCGCTCGACCCGGAAACCGTGGTCGGCCCTCTGATCCACCCAGAACACGAGACCAAGGTTCTGTCCTACTTCGACAAAGCCAAAGCCTCCGGTGCGACCATCGCTGCTGGTGGCGAAAAGGTCGGCGAAGAAGGCTGCTTCGTGCGCCCGACGCTCTTCACCAACGCCTCCAACGACATGGACATCGCCCAAGAAGAGATCTTTGGCCCGGTGCTGACCGCCATCCCGTTCAAGGATGACGAAGAGGCGCTGAAACTGGCGAACGACGTGCAATACGGTCTGGCCGCCTACCTGTGGACCAACGACCTGAACCGCGCCATGTACATGACCGACAACCTCGAAGCCGGCATGATGTGGGTGAACTCGGAAAACGTCCGCCACCTGCCCTCGCCGTTTGGTGGCGTCAAAGCCTCCGGCATTGGCCGCGACGGTGGCGACTGGTCCTTCGACTTCTACATGGAGACCGTCAACGTCTCCTTCCCGCGTCAGTACCACAAGGTGCCGAAACTCGGCGGCTGACGCGCCCGAAACCAAACATGGGGAGGTGGCCCACACTGCCTCCCCCACCAAAACACCAATCGCACAAAAGAAGAGAGTGAGAGACATGCCCATCCCGGCCCCAAATCTCTATCCCCCGTTCAACATCATCCGCCTGAGCCACGTTGTGTTCGGCGTCAAAGACGTTGCCGCGTCGCGTAAATTCTACGTCGACATCCTTGGCCTTCAGGTCACCGATGAGTCCGCCGACACCGTCTATCTGCGCGCCCTCGAAGAGCGTGGCCACCACTGTATGGTGCTGCAGAAATCCGACGTCAGCGAAGTGAAATCCCTGTCCTTCAAGGTCTTCTCCGAAGAAGAGCTGGACAAGGCCGAAGCCTTCTTCAAATCCAAAGGCCACGCGACCGATTGGGTCGAGCGCCCCTATCAGGGCCGGACGCTGGCGACCGTCGACAACTACGGCATGCCGATTGAATTCTATTTCAAAATGGACCGCCTGTCGCCGATCCACCAGAAGTACGAGCTCTACAAAGGCGTGAAGCCGCTGCGCATCGACCACTTCAACTGCTACTCGCCCTCCGTGGACGAAAGCGTTGCTTTCTATAACGAACTTGGCTTCCGCGTCACCGAGTACACCGAGGACGAAGAGAGCGGCAAGCTCTGGGCCGCATGGACCCACCGCAAGGGCGGCGTGCATGACATCGCTTTCACCAACGGTCTGGGCCCGCGCCTGCACCACACCGCGTTCTGGGTGCCGACACCTCTGAACATCATCGATCTGTGCGACCTGATGGCCACCACCGGTTACGTGACCAACATCGAGCGCGGTCCGGGCCGTCACGGCATCTCCAACGCCTTCTTCCTCTACATTCTGGACCCCGATGGGCACCGGATCGAGATCTATTGCTCCGACTACCAGACGGTCGACCCGGATCTCGAAGCGATCAAATGGGACCTCAAGGACCCTCAGCGTCAGACGCTTTGGGGCGCGCCCGCACCGCGCAGCTGGTTCGAGCATGGCTCCACCTTCAAAGGCATCGAGCCGCAGGAAAGCACGCTCGCGGCTTCCCCGATCATCGCTCCGTAAGCGACATCACACCTCCGGGACAGGCGCATCCGTGCCTGTCCCTTCCCTATAAGACCTGTTTTCGAGGACATCCCTATGCTCAAAGACCCGACACTGATGAAAGAGGCCGCCCTTGTTGGCGCCGAGTGGATCGCCGCTGGCGACGACGGGATCAAAGTGACCAATCCGGCCACGGGCGAGGTGATCGGTCGCGTGCCGCGTCTGGGCGCGAAAGAGACCGAAGCCGCCATTGCCGCCGCAGAAGTTGCACAAAAAGACTGGGCTGCCAAAACCGCGAAAGAGCGCGCCACCGTGCTGCGCCGCTGGTACGATCTGATGGTGGAAAACGCCGACGATCTGGCGGAAATCCTGACCCTCGAACAGGGCAAACCTTTGGCAGAGGCCAAGGGTGAAATCCTTTACGGCGCCTCCTTCATCGAATGGTTCGCCGAAGAAGCGCGCCGCGTGTACGGCGACGTCATTCCGGGCCACGCCGCCGACAAGCGCATCGTGGTCATCAAACAGCCCATCGGCGTTGTCGCCGCGATCACGCCGTGGAACTTCCCCAACGCGATGATCACCCGCAAGGCGGGCCCGGCACTGGCCGCAGGCTGTTCCATCGTGTTGAAACCCGCCGGTCAAACGCCGTTCTCCGCCATCGCTTTGGCGGTCCTCGCCGAACGTGCGGGCCTGCCCTCCGGTCTCTTCTCCGTGCTCACCGGCTCCGCGCGGGAGATCGGCGGCGTGATGACCAGCTCGGATGTGGTGCGCAAGCTAACCTTCACCGGCTCGACCGAAGTGGGTGTGGAACTCATGCGCCAATGTGCGCCGACCGTGAAAAAGCTCGCGCTCGAACTGGGCGGCAACGCGCCGTTTATCGTCTTCGAAGACGCCGATCTCGACGCGGCGGTCGAAGGCGCGATCATTTCCAAGTTCCGCAACAACGGCCAGACCTGCGTCTGCGCCAACCGCATCTATGTGCAATCCGCCGTCTATGACGAATTCGCCGACAAACTCGGCAAGCGCCTCTCGACGCTGAAAGTCGGCGACGGCATGGAGGTGGACACCGTGTTCGGCCCGCTCATCGACGACAACGCCGTCGCCAAAGTGCAGGAACATATCGCGGATGCCACCGGCAAAGGCGCCACCGTCATCCAGGGCGGCAAACCGCACGCCTTGGGGGGGCTGTTCTTCGAGCCGACCGTGATCAAGGACGTGACCCAAGACATGGCGGTCGCGACCGAGGAAACCTTTGGCCCCGTCGCCCCTTTGTTCAAATTCGACACGGACGCCGATGTGGTGGCCATGTCCAACGACACCGAATTCGGCCTCGCCTCCTACTTCTACACCCGCGATCTCGCACGCGCATGGAAGGTCGGCGAACAGCTCGAATACGGCATGGTCGGCATCAACACCGGTCTCATCTCTACTGCCGAAGCCCCCTTCGGCGGGATCAAATCCTCGGGTCTGGGCCGCGAAGGCTCCAAATACGGCATCGAGGAATTCGTTGAAATCAAATATCTCTGCTTCGGCGGGATCGTCTGAGGAGGACGCCCTATGAAACCCATTCCAGCCCGCATTGCCGCCTTCCACGCCAATGGCGCCGACCGTTACGGCGTGGTCACTGACGCCGGCATCATCGACATGACGCCCGAATACGGCAGCCGTTTTGCCACGCTGCAAAACGTGGTCGAGGCCGGTGCGCTCGAAGAGGTGCTCAAATCCTCTGAAGGCCGCGCGCCGAGTTACCGCGAAGAGGATGTCACCTACCTCATCCCGATCGCGAAGCCGGAAAAGCTGATCTGTATCGGCGTGAATTTCCCGGACCGCAACGCGGAATACAAAGACGGCACCACGGACGCGAAATCCTACCCGTCGATGTTCATCCGCTTCCCGCGCTCCTTCACCGGCCATAACGGCAACATGGTGCGCCCGCCGGAGAGCGAACAGCTCGATTACGAAGGCGAAGTCACCATCGTGATCGGCAAAGGCGGTCGTCGCATCGCGAAAGAAGACGCCTATGACCACATCGCCGCGCTGACGCTTTGTAACGAAGGCACGATCCGCGATTGGGTCCGTCATGCGAAGTTCAACGTCACCCAAGGCAAGAATTGGGACAGCACCGGCTCCATCGGCCCGTGGCTTGTGCCCTTCCGCTCCGCCGATCAGCTCGACGACATCGAACTGACCACCCGCGTGAACGGCGAAGTGCGTCAGAACGACCGCACCAAGAACATGATGTACGACTTCCGCTACATCGTGAACTACGTCTCCACCTACTGCACGCTGGTGCCGGGCGACGTTATCGTCTGCGGCACGCCGACGGGCGCAGGCGCACGCTTCGATCCGCCGATCTGGCTCAAGCCGGGTGATGTGGTCGAGGTCGAAGCCGAAGGCATCGGCATCCTGCGCAACGGTGTGGAGGACGAGTGATGCTCGCCCAATCCGACATTGAAACCGCAGCAGCCGCGCTTCTTGCGGCTGAGGAGACGCGCGAACAGATCGGGCTTTTGTCGCTGAAACACCCGGAGATCACGCTGGACGACGCCTATGCGATCCAATCTGCGCAAATGGCGCAGAAACTGGCGCAGGGTCGTGAGATTATCGGCTGGAAAATCGGCCTGACCTCGAAAGTCATGCAGGACGCGCTTGGGATCACGACGCCGGACAGCGGCGTGATCTACGACGACATGGATTTCGCGGATGGCTGCACTGTGCCCGCCACCCGCTTTATCCAGCCGCGCATCGAGGCCGAGATTGCGTTTGTGATGAAAGCCCCGCTTGAGGGCAAGGTCACGCGGGAGGACGTCTTGGCGGCGACCGATTTCGTGGCCCCCGCCATCGAAATCCTCGACACCCGCATCCTGCGCGCCGACCCGGAAACCGGCAAGACGCGAGTCATCTTTGACACCGTGTCGGACAATGCCGCCAACGGGGGCATCGTCTTGGGGCCGCAGAAACATGCGCCCGAGGCCTTCGATCTGCGCTGGGTCGGTGCGATCCTGACCAAGAACGACGAGGTGGTCGCCACCGGTCTGGGCGCGGCTGTGCTCAATGATCCGGTGATGGGCATCGTCTGGCTGTCCGAGCGCATGGGCCAATACGGCCAGCGCATCGAGGCGGGTCAGGTTGTGCTCGCGGGCTCTTTCATCGCGCCGATCGAATGCCCCTCAGGGACCAAGATCGAGGCCGATTACGGCCCCTTCGGCAGCGTGTCCGTCAATTTCGCATAAGGGAGGACCACATGCCTGCACCGAAAAACACCTTCAAATCCCGCCTCAAGGCGGGTGACGTTCAAATCGGCCTCTGGCTGGGCTTTGGCGATCCCTCCGTGACCGAACTGGCGGCGGGAACCGGCTTTGACTGGCTCCTGATCGACGGCGAACACGGGCCAAACGGTCTGCGCGATGTGCTCGGGCAACTGCGCAGCGCCGCAGACAAAAGCCAGGTGGTCGTGCGCACCCGCGACGACAACCGCGCCGAGATCAAACAGATGCTCGATATTGGCGCGCAGACCCTGCTTGTGCCGATGATCGAAAGCGGCGATCAGGCCGCCGAAGTCGTCCGCTCGATGAAATACCCGCCCTTGGGTGTGCGGGGTGTCGGCGCGGCTTTGGCGCGCGTCTCCGCGTACAACGCCATCCCCGATTACCTGCAAACCGCCAATGATGAGGTCTGTGTCCTCGTTCAGGTCGAAAGCATGGCGGGGGTCGAGGCGCTCGACGCGATTCTCGGCGTCGACGGCGTCGACGGCGTCTTTGTCGGCCCCGCCGATCTGGCTGCCGATATGGGATATCTGGGACAACCTGCCGCACCCGAGGTTCAGGCCGTGGTGGTCGACACCCTCAAACGCATCAAAGCGGCGGGCAAGGCAGCGGGCATTTTGACGTCCGATCAAGCACTTGCGCAATCCTACCGCGAGCTCGGCGTCGAATTCCTCGCCGTCGGCTCCGATGTCGGCGTGCTTCGGGCGGGCCTTTTGGGGCTGAAAGCCAAGTTTTCCTGACGTCACTGTGAACGATCTGTGGCGGGCGATGCTTGCCCGCCACAAGATTAACATGTTAAATTAATGCTTGGTAATCGATCTGGGAGAGGCCTGTGTTTCAAGAGCTCCGGGGGCCGCGAAACACCAAAACTGCGCCGACCCCATGACTTCACATCTGGGAGGATCAGAATGAATATCACCAAACGTGCCTTTCTTGCCGGGACCGCTCTCGCCGTCACGCTGAGCGCGACTTTGGGCGCCACGCCCGCCTTCGCCGAGACCGAGCTTGTGCTCTCAAGCTGGCTGCCGCCGCGCCACCCGCTGGTCGTCGGCGCGATCAAACCCTGGGCCGAGCAGGTCGAGGAAGTGACCGAAGGCCGCGTCACCATCCGCGTGCTGGCCAAGCCGCTGGGCGCCCCGCCCGCGCATTTCGACATGGCCCGCGACGGCGTCGCCGACATCACCTACGGTCTGCACAGCTTTACCAGCGACGACCGCTTCCTGCGCTCCCGCGTTGGTCAGTTCTCCTTCCTTGGCGATGACGCGGTGACCACCTCCACCAACTTCTGGAACGTCTACACCCAAGACCTCGACGCCGCCGGTGAACACGAAGGCACCCATGTTTTGGGCCTCTTCACCCATGGTCCGGGCGTGCTTTTGTCCAAAGATCGCAATTTCGCAGCGCCCGATGATTTCGGGGGCTTCAAGGTCCGCACCCCCGGCGGCTACCCGGCCGATCTGATGAACGGCGTCGGCGCCACCACGCTGTTCATGTCCTCCGGTGAAGTCTACGAAAAACTGACCCGTGGCGTGATCGACGGGCTTTGCATGGCGATGGACTCCGTGCGCGCCTTTAAACTCGACAAACACATCACCGACGTGATGACGGTGCCCGGCGGTCTCTATAACACCTCCTGGTTCCTCGTGATGAACGAAGGCAAATGGGACAGCATCTCCGCCGAAGACCAAGAGGCGATCATGTCCGTCTCCGGCGCGGCTTTCTCTGAACTCGCAGGCAAGGCCTGGGACGAAGCGGACGCGACCGGCTATGACGCCACCAGCAAGGCGGGCATCAATGTCTACCCGGCGGATGAGGCCGTTTTGGCGCAAATTCAGGCCGTGGCCAGCCCGCTCGAAGAGGCCTGGGTCGCCGCTGTGACCGAACAGGGCTTTGACGGCGCCGCCGCCTTGGCCGCCATGCAGACCGCAAAGCCTGCACAATGAGCTCTCTCAACGCCCTCAATTCGAAGCCCCTCCGGGGGCTTCGTTTCTTCGTGGAACGCGTGCTTCCGGCCTTTGCCGCCGCTCTCATCCTGATGATGGTGGCCGTCACGGTCGTCGATGTGGTCGGGCGCTATGTCTTTGACCGCCCGCTGCCCGGCGCGTTCGAACTGACGCAAATCCTTCTGGCCGATCTGGTGCTGACCGCCCTGCCCCTGACCACGCTCAAGGGCGCGCATGTGGAGGTCGATCTGTTGAGCCAGGTCTGGTCCAACAACACCCAGCGTCTCGCCGGACGTTTTGGCGGCACGACAATGGCCGTGGTGTTTTTCATCCTGAGCTGGACCGTCGCCTCGCATGGGCTTGGCCTGATGGAAGAAGGCGCGCGGACCAACGATCTCGCCCTGCCCGTCTGGCCCGTGGCGGCGCTTGCGGCGCTG
The DNA here is from genome assembly GCF_020524585.1 of Celeribacter naphthalenivorans. Taxonomy (GTDB): domain Bacteria; phylum Pseudomonadota; class Alphaproteobacteria; order Rhodobacterales; family Rhodobacteraceae; genus Celeribacter; species Celeribacter naphthalenivorans. Next base: position 242,740 of record NZ_JAIVLK010000002.1, on the reverse strand, counting down.
ACCTATCTGCTCAGCGGCATGGTCGCGCTCATTCCCGAACATCTGCGTCAGGAGGTCTGACATGCTCGAACCGTTGATCGCCACCATCATCTTGCTGGGGCTCGCGGTGTTCCGCGTGCCGATCGCCATTGCCATGATCGTGGTCGGCACCGTTGGCTTTGCGCTGTTGCGCGGTGTGCCCGTCGCCCTGACCATGCTGTCGACCACCGCGTTTGACACGGTGTTTTCCTATTCCTTGTCGGTGATCCCGCTGTTCATTTTCATGGGCAACCTCTTGGCCCATTCGGGCGTGGCCTCCGGCCTCTTCTCCGCCACCCAGCGCCTTGTGCGGCGCCTGCCGGGCGGCTTGGCCATGGCGGCTGTGCTGTCCTGTGGCGGCTTCTCTGCGGTCTCCGGCTCGTCTCTCGCGACCGCCGCGACCATGTCGAAGGTCGCCATGCCGTCTCTGCGCCGCTTCGGCTATTCCGACAGCCTGTCTGCAGGCGCCATCGCCGCAGGTGGCACGCTCGGCATCCTCATTCCGCCCTCGGTGATCCTGATCATCTACGGCATCCTGACCGAAAGCGACATCGGGCTGTTGTTCCTCGCAGGCATCATCCCCGGTCTTTTGGGCCTTTTGGGTTATGTCCTCGCCGTCTGGGCCGCCGTGTTGGTCAACCCGAAACTGGCGCCGAAGGACTATGAACTCGATGACCATCCGGTCGAAGGTCTTTACGGAGTGATCCTCTCCGTCGCGCTCTTTGCCTTCATCATGGTCGGCATCTACGGCGGGTTCTTCACCCCCATCGAGGCCGCTGGCATGGGCGCGGGCATGGCGCTTTTGATGGTGGTCGTCACCGGCCACGCCAAATTCGCCGAAGTCTGGCAATCGCTGATGGAAACCGCGATCAGCACCTCGATGATCTTTCTCGTCATCATCGGCGCCGAGGTGTTTTCCAACTACATCAACCTCGCTGGTCTGCCGGATGAGCTGGCCTCTTTCGTCGAGGGCCTCGACGTCAACGCCTGGGTCGTCATGGCGATGATCATCGTGATCTACCTGATCCTCGGAACCGTGCTCGAGAGCCTGTCGATGATCCTCCTGACCGTGCCGATCTTTTATCCGCTGATGTATCAACTCGATTTCGGTCTCGATCTTTTGTACGACCCGGAATACGCGCTGATCTGGTTTGGCATCATCGTGGTTGTGGTGACCGAAGTCTCGCTGATCACCCCGCCCGTGGGCATGAACGTCTTTGTGCTCAAGGCGACGCTGCCGGACATCTCGCTCAAAACGATCTTCAAAGGCATCCTGCCCTTCTGGATCGCTGACATCCTGCGCCTGTTGATCCTGATTGCCTTCCCGGCGATCTCGCTCTGGCTGGTCGCCTCCTGACGGCCAAACGACTTTCCCTCCCGAAAAACATATCCAAGTTGATTTGGATCAAGGATTTCGGGAGGGATTCAACCCATACGCTTAACATGTTTACTAATACTGGGAGGATACCATGGGTGAAATCGTAATGGCCGCCAAGGTCACCCACGTTCCAACGATGGTCATGTCCGAGCTGGACGGTCCGCTGAAAGGTGTGCGCCAATCCGCCATCGACGGGCATCGCGAATTGGGTCGCCGTGCGCGCGAAGCCGGCGCCGACACCTTTGTCGTGCTCGACACGCATTGGCTCGTCAACGCCGCCTATCACATCAACGCCAACCACCATTTCGAAGGCATGTTCACCTCGCATGAATTCCCGCAATTCATCAAGGATATGCCCTACGCCTACGACGGCAACGCCGCCTTGGGCGACCTGATCGCCGAAACCGCGCGCGCCAATGATGTCTACACGCTGAGCCATCAGGTCGACAGTCTCGATCTTGAATACGGCACCCTCGTGCCGATGCGTTACATGAACATGGATCACGACGAGTCGCTCAAGGTCGTCTCCGTCGCCGCCATGTGCACCGTGCACTCGCTCGCGCAATCCCGTCGCCTCGGCGCCTCGATTGCCGAAGCCATCAAGAAATCCGACAGCAAGGTCGCGCTCATCGCCTCCGGGTCGCTCAGCCACCAAATCTGGCCGAACGACATCTATGCGGAGAACAACGGCACCTTCACCATCTCGTCGAAATTCAACGAAGTGGTCGACCGCCGCGTGCTCGAGCTTTGGCAGAACGGCGAGCATGAGCTCTTCCTCGAAATGCTGCCCGACTACGCGAAATATTGCGACGGTGAAGGCGACATGCATGACACCATCATGCTCTACGGCGCACTCGGCTGGGATCAGTACAAAGGCAAGGCCGAGGTCGTCACCGACTACTTCCCCTCCTCTGGCACCGGTCAGGTCAACGTCTTCTTCCCACTCTGATCCGGGATCACATCCTAAAAAAAGCGCCCCGGTTCGGGGCGTTTTTCGTTAGGCCGTTCGATTTATGAAAGCTGCACCACGTCCAGTTTCAAAAACTCTTTCGGCGTCTGGCCAAAGGCCTGGCGGAAACAACGGTTGAAATAGGACAGGTCCGAAAACCCCGCCTCATAGGCGATCGAGGCAATCAAATCGTCGCGCCGCCCGGCCTTACGATCTTCAAGCCCGCGCCGGGTGTGTTCCAGCCGTTTGAGCATGAGATATTTCGTCGGCGTCGTGCCAATGGAGGCAAAGCCGCGCTGAATTTGCCGCACGGACATGCACAGATCATCGGCCATATGCTGCACCGACATCTCGGGATTGCGGTAATGCGTGTCGATATAGGCCTGCGCCGCGGTGAGCGCGTGCGAGCTTCCGAGATCCGAGTCGATCCCCGAAAAATCCTCCCGCCCCGAGCGTTCGTGCAGCATCGCCCCCAACAGCCCCATCAAAGCCTCGCGCAGGTAATGATTGGTCGAATTGTTGGCCTCTGTCGTGCTGAACACCTTCGCCAACACGCCGTAAAGCGCCATATTCGTGGGATCATGTCGCGGCAGGCTTAGCCCGCCCCGCAAAAGATCATAGCCGAATCGCGAATGCAGTTCTGCGCGTGGCAGGTGCAGCGACAATTGCCGGTTGAAATGCCCGAAAAAGGTGAATTCCGACGGCGCGGCACTGTCGATCAGCACCATATCCCCCGGCGACATCATCACCGAGACATCGGCCTGACTCATCAGCGCCTTGCCCTCTTCCTGAACGATCAGAAAATAATGCTCGCCGCTTTCTTGTTTGACGGATTTCTGTGTGCGCACAACCTGTTGCACGTCCATCGCCATGCGCGCCATCTCGATACCCGCCCGGTTTTCCAGCAAAGCGCCACCGCGCATCTGGAGGCGTTCCTTGCCCGGACGCACGTCAAATTGTCCGCAGACAGAGCGCAGATCCGCGACAAAAGCGTCGACCGAAGTTTCGGGATATTTCACAGGGGGCAACATGGAGCGAGAATGCCGTGGCTCCGCTTAATTTACAAGTTAATTAATGCGTCATCACGACACAGAGCTGTCGCCCCTCGCAAAGTTTCATGTCGCCAGAGTCCAAGACCTGACGCGCGTGTCGCAGCATTGTTACAGGTGAAATATGGGAGGAGAGACTATGCTGGAACTCGGCATGACCATCGACGGACAAAGCGTCCTCGGTTCCAAAACCTTTGATGTATTTAACCCTGCGACGGGGGAATTGGTTGGCCGCGCGCCCAATGCGACGGTGGACGATTTGAACCGCGCCGTGGCCGCCGCGAAAGCCGCCTTTCCCGCTTGGTCCGCGCTGCCGGATGCGGAACGTCAGGCGCGTTGTGCCGCGCTTGTGAAAGCGATCGAGGCCAATGCTGATGAGATCGCCCACACGCTGACGCTCGAACAGGGCAAGCCGCTCAATGGCATGGGCTCGCGCTTTGAGCTTGGCGGTGCGATGGCCTGGACCGGCCACACTGCAAGCCTCGAGCTGCCGGTGAAAGTGCTTCAGGACAATAACGAAGGCCGCGTCGAGCTGCACCGCAAAGCCATTGGTGTCGTCGGCTCCATCACGCCATGGAACTGGCCGGTGATGATCGCGATCTGGCACATCGTGCCGGCGCTGCGCGCGGGCAACACCGTGGTGATCAAACCCTCCCCCTTCACGCCGCTCTCGACGCTTCAGGTTGTCGCCGCCATGGCCGCGACGCTTCCGGCGGGGGTGCTGAACGTGGTGACCTCTGACGACACGCTCGACAACATCGGCGCCGCCATGTCGTCCCACCCGGACATTGGCAAGATCGTCTTCACCGGCTCCTGCGCCACCGGCGCGCGGGTGATGAAATCCGCCGCCGACACGATGAAACGCCTGACGCTCGAACTCGGCGGCAATGACGCGGGCATCGTCCTGCCGGATTGCGACCCCGAAGAGATCGCCGAAAAGCTGTTCTGGGGCGCCTTCATCAACAACGGCCAGACCTGTGCCGCGATGAAACGCCTTTACGTCCATGACGACATCCACGACGCCGTCTGCGACGCCCTCGTCGCCTATGCGCGCACCGTGAAAATGGGCAACGGTCTCGATGACGCCAGCGTCTTGGGTCCGGTCGCCAACAAGATGCAATTCGACAAAGTCAGCGCGCTGGTCGCCGACGCGGTCCAGAGCGGCAATGTGCTTTTGGGCGGCGCCCCGGACGAAGGCCTGTTCTTCCCGATCACGCTGATCTCCGATCTGCCGGACGACGCGCCGCTCATTCACGAAGAGCAATTTGGCCCCGCCCTGCCGATCATCCGTTTCACGGACGTTGAAGAGGCAATCAAAGCCGCCAACGCCAGCGAAAACGGTCTCGGCGGCTCGATCTGGTCGAAAGACATCGAGAAAGCCAAGGCACTGGCGCTCCGCCTCGAATGCGGCACGGCGTGGATCAACAGCCACGGCGGTCTCAACCCGGTTGCGCCTTTCGGTGGTGCCAAAATGTCCGGGATCGGCCGGGAGTTCGGCGAAGAAGGCCTCTTCGAGAACACCGAGATCCAGGTCCTTCATATCTAAGGGAAAAAACATGTCTCAGGAATTCGATTACATCGTCGTCGGCGGTGGGTCTTCGGGCTGTGTCATGGCCTCCCGCCTCTCGGAAGACAGCAGCAAACGTGTCCTTCTGATCGAGAGCGGCCACCGCGACAGCCACCCCTACATCCACATCCCCTCGACCTTCTTCAAAGTCATCGAAAAAGGCCGCGACATCGTGCCTTATGTGGGCGAACGCGACGAGGGCGTGAACGGGCGGGAATCCGTGGTGCTTCAGGGCCATGTCATCGGCGGCGGCTCGTCGGTGAACGCGATGATCTACATTCGCGGCCATGCCAACGACTACAACCAATGGGCGCAGCTCGGCAACACAGGCTGGTCCTACGAGGACGTGCTTCCGGCGTTTCGCGATGTCGAGAACAACATGGTCTTCTCCGATGGCTTCCACGGCACGGAGGGCGAAGTGCGCGTCTCAGAGGCGCCGAACAAACACCCGCTGTCGCGCGCCTTCATCCGCGCGGGCCAAGAGGTCGGCCTGCCCTACAACCCCGATTTCAACGGCGCCGAGCAAGAGGGCGTGGGCTTTTACCAGTCCACCACCCACAATGGCCGCCGCTGGTCCTCCGCGCAGGCGTTTTTGCGCAAGGCGGAAAAGCGCAAGAACCTGACGATCATGACGCAGACCCGCGTCGGAAAAATCCTGTTCGAAGGCAAACGCGCCGCGGGCGTCGAGTTGGAAGACGGGCGCAAAATGACCGCCAAGGGCGAGATCATCCTCTGCGCCGGCGCCATCGAGACCCCGCGTCTGATGCAGCTCTCGGGCGTCGGTCCTGCGGAACATCTGCGCGAACACGGCATCGAGGTCGTGGCCGATCTGCCCGGTGTCGGTTCGAACTATCAGGACCATATGGAAAGCACCGTGCAGGGCGAGACCTATGAGCCGATCTCGCTCTACCGCGAGGACAAAGGTCTCAAGGCCGTGCGTCACATGCTGCGCTATCTCTTGACCAACACCGGGCTTGTGGCCTCCAACGTGGTGGAATGCGGCGGCTTTGCCGATGTGTCCGGCGCGGGCCAGCCCGATGTGCAATTCCACTGCATCCCCTTCATGGCGGGTTGGGTCGACCGTGATCCGATCGAGGCCCACGGCTTCCAGATCGCGCCCTGTTTCCTGCGTCCGAAATCGCGCGGCTCCGTGCGTCTGCGCTCCTCGAACCCGAAGGACAAGGCGCTCTTCGATGCCGCGACCTTCCGCGACAATGACGATCTCGAGGTGCTGACCCGCGGTGTGCTCAAGGCCATCGACATCATGAACGCGCCCGCGATGCAGAAATTTATCAAACGTCGTGCGCTGCCCGTCGAGGGTCTGGAAAACGACATGGACGCGCTGCGCGACTACGTGCGCCAGACCTGCAAAACCGTGTTCCACCCCAGCGGCACCGCCAAGATGGGTGTGGAAAGCGACAAGATGTCGGTCGTCGACAGTGAGCTGCGTGTGCGGGGCCTGGAGGGGCTTCGTGTGGCGGACGCCTCCGTCATGCCGACGCTCGTGTCCGGCAACACCAATGCTCCGGTGATCATGATCGCAGAACGTTGTTCGCGCTTCATCACCGGCAAAGAAACCGTTGCGGTCGCCTAAGACCGCAACGTTAAACCAGGGAGGAAAGAACATGTTGAAGACACTCAAGACCACGGGCACCGCGATGGGCCTGATCTTTGCAGCCGGTGCGGCCTTTGCGGCGCCGAGCTGTGGCGCCAACACGGGCGAGGCCGCCACCGGCGCGCCGATCAAAGTCGGCGGCATCCATGGCAATGCGGCGCCGGGGGATTTTTCGTCCTCGACCACGGCGGCGGCGGCCTATTTCGACTGTGTGAACGCCAATGGCGGCATCAACGGTCGCCCGATTGAGTACCTCGTGGAAAACGACCAGTGGAACCCGGAGCTGGCCTCGCAAGCCGCCTCCAAACTGGTGGTCGACGAAGATGTCGTCGCCTTGGTGGGCAACGGCTCCTTCGTGGAAATGTCTGTGAACTCAGGCTTTTACAAAGACCAAAACGTGATGACCATGGCCTCCGCCTGTGCCGCGTCTGAGTGTTTCGAAAGCTCGAACATCGTCTCGACGAACCAGGGCCCGCTTCCGTCCTCCATCGGCGCGGCGATGTATATGGTCGAGGAAAAAGGCGCGCAGAACGTGTCTTGTATTGCGCTCACCATCCCGAACTCCGGCCCGTGGTCCTGTGGCGCGGCCGTGGAATATATGGAATCGAAAGGCTTGTCTGGCACCGGCGTCTACCTCAATCCGGCCTCGCCGGACGTGAACTCCGGTCTCTTGGAAGCCATTGCCTCCGGCGCCGACACGATCATCGTCAACCTGCCCGCCGGTCTCGGCATCGCCGTGCTCAAAGCCGCCGAAGAGCAAGGTCTGGGCGACGCCTACCAATGGGCCTCCTCCACCCCGCTCTACGACCGTGATGTGCCGGGCGCTCTGGGCGACTATTGGGATGGCAAACTCTTCGTAAGCGCCGAGATGACGCCCTGGGACAAGGGCGGCGAGGATGCCACCAACTGGCTCGCCGTGATGGACGCCTACGGTGACGCAAAAGACCCGCGCGACAGCTTCAGCCAGGCGGGTTTCCTGTCGGCCAAGATCTTTGTCGACACGCTGTTGGGCATGGACCCCGCCGATCTCGACGACCGCGCGAAAGTGACCGAGGCGATCACCGCGATCAACGGCTATGAGAGCGATCTGGTCTGTGGCCCCTTCTACGTGGGCGAGGCCGACCGTCACATGCCGAACCACGCGGGCACCATGGTGGTGGTGAAAGACGGTGGCTTTGAAACCGTGCGTGACTGTTTCGAATACGACAGCCCGTATTTCGCGCCGATCTTCGAACAGGAAGAGGCGCTCGGCCTGCGCTGACCTCCCAACGCAGACCTGCCGCGCTCCTTGGCGTCTATACGGCCTCCGAAACAGGGGGCGCGGCACCCATTTGAAATCAGGGGAAAGATCATGTGGCAAGTGCTACGGACGGCTGCGCTCTGTCTCGCAGTCTGCGCAGGAACTGCGCTTTGGCTCGGGTCGGGGAAACCCGTCATGGTTCAGGGAATGTTCATCGTGTCAGGCCTCGCCGTCGGCTCGCTTTATGCGCTTGGCGGCATCGGGCTTGTGGTGCTCTATCGCGCGACCGGCGTGTTGAACCTGTCGGCGGGCGCCATCGGCATGGCCGCAGTCATGGCCGCCTGGCAATTCGCGCAATGGGGCCTTTTCGGGCCGCTGGCATGGGCCTTGGGTCTCGCCATCGGTGTCGCTCTGGCGCTGTTTTATGGCCGCATGATTGCGCCGCAAATGGCTTGGCGCGAGCCCGTGGTCAAAGCCGTCGCCTCGCTGGGCTATGCCATCGCGATCCTTGGCGTCGTGGCCTTTATCTTCCCCGATGAGCCGCGCAAGTTCTCGCTGCCGACCGACAATATGGCCGTGATGATCGTCGGTCTGCGTGTCACTGTCACCCGTCTGATCGTGGTGGCCGCCGCCGTGCTTCTGGTGATCGGCATCACTGTCTCGCTCAACGTCACCCGCGTCGGGCTTCAGATGCGCGCGCTGGCCAACAACCGCTCGATTTCTTCGCTGATCGGCATCCCGATCCTGAAGGTCGAGACCATGGCCTGGGGCCTTTCCGGTCTGTTGTTCGGCTTCACCGGGCTGATGTTCGGCGATCTGGTGCGGCTTGAGCCCTCCGTCATCACCTTTATGGTCATCCCAAGCATCGCCGCCGCAATCTGTGGCCGTCTCCAGAGCCTGCCCGATGTGCTCATGGGCGGTTTGACCATCGGGGTGATCGAAAGCCTTCTCACCTTTTCCGACACGTTCAAACAGGTGCGCCCCATCGCGCCCTTCGTGATCGCGGCGCTCGTCCTTTTGGCGATGAACCGGGGCCGCCGCCTGACCTTCGCGGGAGACGATTGATGCGTTCGACCACCAACACGATCTGGGCCGTCTTTGGCCTTGCGCTGATCCTTGTGCTGCCGGCATTTGCGGGCGGGCAATGGATCAAGATTTTCACCTCTACCACCACGTTCGCCATGGCTGCCGCGGGGGCCGGATTCCTCTACACCCGCCTCGGCATGGTCAGCCTCGTGCAGGTCGGCCTGATGGGCGTGGGCGGCTGGGTCACGCTGCGCCTCAACCATGCCTTCAACTTTCCGTTTGAGATCAACCTGATGGTCGCGGGCGCAGTCACGATGTTTCTGGGCAATCTCATCGCGCTTCCGGCGCTCCGGATGCGCGGGCTCTATCTGGCGCTCATCACCCTGATGTTTGCCGCCGGTCTCGACATCGTTTTCACTGCCAAGCAATTCCCGAATGGCGCGGCGGGCTTCTGGGGCGTTGGCACCACCTTTGCCGCCGACATGCGCCGGCCTCTCCTGGCCCAAAGCGATGCCGCCTACCTGCGCTACACGATGGTCTGGCTGGTGATTGGCTTCGTGCTGATCGAGCTGCACCGCCGTATGGCCCCGGGCCGCGCCTGGGCGCTTATCCGCAAATCCGAAGCCGCCGCTCTCGCCTCTGGCGTCAATGTCACGCTCTATAAAACCTGGGCCTTTGGGCTGTCGGGCCTGCTCGCGGGCTTGGGCGGCGGTCTCTTGGCCGGGAGCCTTGGCCTGTTGGACTCCGCCACCTTCCGCGCCAGCGAAAGCGTCATGCTCTTTGCTCTCGTCATCGTCGGCGGTGCACGCTTCTGGTATGGGGCGGTGATTGCCGCCGTGCTGTTCCGCGTCGTGCCGGGACTGTTGAACAACTGGGGCGTCGATGCCGATCTGTCTCTGGTGATCTTTGGCGCGGCCCTGCTCCACGCGGTGATGACCGCGCCTGACGGGCTGGCCGGTCAGATCAATGGCGCGGTGCGTGCCCTGATCCCCGGCGCAAAGTCCGACAAAAAAGGAGCCAAGGCATGATTTCCATTGAAAATCTCACCGTGCGCTTCGGCGGTGTCGTGGCGCTCGATCACATCGGCGCCGAGTTCTCCGCCAATGTCTCTGGCCTCATCGGGCCGAATGGCGCGGGCAAGACGACGACGATGAATGTGATCTCCGGCTTTCTGGACGCCCACAACGGCCATGTGATTGTCGAGGGCACCGATCTGGTCAAACTCGCCCCGCACAAGCGCGTGCAATGGGGTCTGCGCCGGTCGTTCCAAAAGGAACAGATCGCCAATGACCTGACCGTGCGCGAGAACCTGATGGCGATCACCGATCACCTGCGTGGGGCGCGCGCGGATAAACGCGCTGATCTGGAACGTGCCGCCGAGTTCGCCGGTGTGACCGCGATATTGGACAAAATGGGCCGCGATCTCAACACTTTCGAACGCCGTCTCACCGATGTCGCCCGCTGTGTCATCGGCCACCCGAAGATGATCATGTTCGACGAACCCGCAGGCGGCCTGACGCCCGAGGAGACCGAACGTCTCGGCGATTTGATCCTCGGCATCAACGATCTGACCGGCGCGAAGGTGCTTGTGATCGACCATGACGTCGAGCTGATCGAACGCATCTGCGCCGAGACGCTGGTGTTGGATTTCGGCAAACGCGTGGCCTTTGGCCCAACCTCGGAGGTGCTGCGCGATCCGGCGGTTCAGGCGGCCTATCTCGGCATCGAAGTGGAGGAAGAGCATGCTTGAGCTTTCTGGTGTAACCATCGAAAAAGACGGCATTGCGGTGTTGAAAGACGTCTCGCTCACCGTCGAACCCGGCAAGGTGACGGCGCTTTTGGGCGCCAACGGTGCCGGAAAATCCGAATTGGTGCTGGGCATCGCCGGGCTTTTGCCCGTCACGGGCGGCGAGATCCGCGCCGATGGCAAGCCAATAACCGGGCAGGCCCCGAACCTCATCCGCGCCGCCGGTGTCGCCGCCGTGCCGGAGGGGCATCAGGTGCTCTCGAAACTCTCGGTCGATGACAACCTGCGCGCCGCCGCCTCGCTTTTGTCTTTGGCCGAAACCAAGGACGCGCTCGATCGTGTCTATGCGCTTTTCCCCGAGTTGGCCGAACGCAAACGCCAGATCGCGGGCACCATGTCGGGCGGGCAGCAACAGATGCTCGCCATCGGTCACGCCCTCATGGCGCGTCCGCGTTATGTGTTGATTGATGAGATGTCGTTGGGTCTGGCGCCCTTGATCGTCAAACGTCTGGTCGGCGTGGTCTCGGAACTGGCCGCCTCTGGCGTGGGGGTCTTGCTCGTGGAGCAATTCGTCGAAGTGGCGCTGCAACTGGCCTCCGATATTGTTGTGCTTCGCAAGGGACAAGTGCGGTTGGCCAGCACCGCAGAGGCGATTGCCGAGAACCGTGAGTTGATCACCGAAGCTTACTTTTAAGCTCCCCTCACCCACATAAAAAATGCGCCCTGGCTCTCAGGGCGCATTTTCCATGTCGAAAGAGATCACTCTCGTTTCGTCATCTCAAGTTGCCATCTCAGTTCGCCATGGCCAGCTGTTTCGGCAGTTTAAAGGTCCAGACCGTGCCGCCTTGGTTCAGGTAGTTGACCTTTTTGGCCACTTCCCCGCCCCAGAGCGGAACCGCGCCGCCCCAGCCGGAGACGATGGTGACATATTGCTCGCCTTCGAACTCATAGGTCACCGGCTGGCCGACGATGCCGGAGCCGGTCTGGAAGGACCAAAGCTTTTCACCGGTCTCGTCATCGAGCGCAATGAACTCACCCTCAGGCGTGCCGAAGAACACGAGGCCGCCCGCGGTGGTCATCACCCCGCCCCAAAGCGGTGCGTCGTTTTGGAAGTCCCATTTGATGTCGCCAGTTTCCGGCTCGATGGCTTTCAAAGACCCGATGTGGCTTTCAAAGATCGGCTTGATGGTAAAGCCCGCGCCAAGGTAAGCTGCGCCTTTTTTATAGGAAATCGGCTCGTTCCAGATGTCCATGCCCCATTCGTTCGATGGCACATAGAACATGCCGGTCTTCTGGCTGTGCGCCATCGGCATCCAGTTTTTACCCCCCAGGAAGGACGGCACGGAGAACACCATTTCGCCCTTTTCGGCCTCCAAAGGATTGCCCGGACGCGCGTCCTCGATGTAGATCGGGCGGCCCGTCTCGTCGATGCCCTCGGCCCAGGTGATGTTGGACACAAACGGCGTCGCGTTCACGAAAGCCCCGTCTTCGCGGTTCAGCACGTAGAAGAACCCGTTTCGGTCGGCGGTGGCATAACGCTTGTTGCCGTCCTTGTCGGTGAAGGACACGACCTCGTTCACCCCGTCAAAGTCCCAGCCCTCGCGCGGCGTGGTTTGGAAATGCCATTTGATCTCGCCGGTGGCCGGGTCGATGCCCAGACGCGAGGCGGCATAGAGGTTGTCGCCCGCGTTGCCCTCGGTCGGCGTGCCGGCATTGCGCAGATGCGAGTTCCACGGCGCCGGGTTGCCGGTGCCAAAGACCAGCGTGTCGGTATCCGCATCATAAGACCCGCCAAGCCATGTGGCGCCGCCGCCGGTCTTCCACATATCGCCCGGCCATGTCGCGTTGAGCGTGCCGGTCATGGTGCTTTCTTCGCCATTGAGCGTGCCCATATGTCCCTCGATCACCGGACGGGTCCAGACCAGATCGCCAGTTTCGGCGTCACGCGCTTGCACTTCGCCGACGATGCCGAATTCACCGCCAGAGTTGCCGGTGATCACCAGACCGTTCACGATCAAAGGCGCTGCCGTATAGGAATAGCCCTCTTTGTAGTCAGCGATTTTCTTGTTCCATTTCACATCGCCGGTCTTCAGATCCAGCGCCACGATGCGCGCATCCAGCGTGCCGAAATAGATGTTGTCGCCATAAATCGCGCCACCGCGGTTGATCACGTCACAGCACGGCAGAATGCCTTCGGGCAGACGTGCGTCATACTGCCAAAGCTCCTCGCCGGTTTTCAGATCGATCGCATACATCCGCGAATACGACCCCGTCACATACATGACGCCATCGTAAATCAGCGGCTGGGTTTCCTGACCCCGTTGCTTCTCGCCGCCAAAGCTGAAGGCCCAGGCCGGGAAAAGGTTTTGGATGTTGTCTTTGTTAAGCGTGTCGAGCGGTGAGTAGCGCTGAAGATCGCGCCCCATGCCGTTGGTCAACACATCGCCCGGCGTGCTGGCGTCGTTCAAAAGGTCTTCCTCGGTGACCCCGGCAACGCCCCCGCCCGCAAACCCAAAGCTCATGATGGCCGCCGTCGCAGCCGTTACAAACCTGTTCATTTTAGTCCTCCCATAGCAGACCGCACCCCTGACGTATGGACCACGGCTCATGTTCATCCATTATTGACAGGGCCGTTCCGGCGGATATTGGCCATTGGTCGTAGGCCCCCTGCGACCCTCCTATCCTTTGGTCGTATTTCGCCCGCGCATCGCCCGACCTAGGCTCTTTTGTCAGGGAGGACTGCACATGACGAAATTCACCAAAGGGCTTGCCGCACTTGCGGCGGCGATGTCTCTGACAGGCGCCTTGGCCGCGAAAGCCGAAGACCTGCCGACACTTAAGGCCGCGCTCTATATGTCCGGCACCGTGGCCTGGGAGGTCGACACCATCCGCCACAACGGTTTTGACACCGCGCAGGGCTTTACCCTCGAGCCTATGGATGTCGCAGGCGCTGCCGCCTCGCGCGTCGCCTTGGCCGCAGGCGAAGTCGATATGATCGTCGCCGATTGGCTCTGGGTCGCCGCCCAACGTGCCGAGGGCAAGGACTACGTCTTCCTCCCCTATTCCAAGGCCGTCGGCGGGCTCTACGTGCCGAAAGACAGCCCCGCGCAAAGCCTCGCCGATCTCAAAGGCGGCAAGATTGGCATCGCGGGCGGGCCGACTGACAAAAGCTGGCTGATCCTGCGCGCCTATGCCGAGCAAATGACCGGTCAGGACCTCGCCTCTGAAACCGAACAAGTGTTCGGCGCGCCGCCGCTGATCTTCAAATCCGCGCTCTCGGGCGAGCTGGAGGGCGCGATCAATTTCTGGCACTTTGGTGCCAAGATGGAAGCCGCCGGCATGCGCCTTCTGGCCTCCACCTCTGAGGCCTCTCTGGCTCTGGGGCTGAACCCCGACACGCCGCTTCTGGGCTATGTGGTGCGCGGCGAGGTGTTGGCAGACCATCCCGAACTGATCAAAGGCTTGGCCGCAGCCTCCCGTCAGGCCAAAGTGCTTTTGGCCACGGATGACGCCGCCTGGGAGCGGTTGCGCGAGCGGATGAACGTCAAAAACGACGCGCAATTCGAGGCATTGAGAGCCGGTTGGATCGCGGGCATTCCCGCCGAGGGTCCGGTCTCCGAAGAAGACGCCGCCAAGATGCTCGCCCTCATGGCGAAACTCGGCGGCGAGGAGCTGGTCGGTCAAGCGACCACCCTGCCCGCAGGCACCTTCTATGACCCGGCCTCATGAGGCATGACATGTCCATCCTCTCGGACAATCACGAGGCGGCTTTCCCTGTGAAGGCCGCCTTGCTGCACCTCGATCTGCGCTCGGTGTCCGCCGGGGGGACGCAGATCCTTGGGGGCATAAAACTGGACATCCATGCGGGCGAAACCGTTGCGCTGACCGGCCCCTCGGGGGTCGGCAAGACCACCCTACTGAGGGTCATCTCGGGGCTACACCGCGACTACGAAGGCACCCTCACCCGCCCGCCCCGGCTCTCCACTGTGTTCCAAAACCCGACGCTTTTGCCCTGGCGCAAGGCCTGGCAGAACCTCAGCCTGACCACCGGGATGTCCAAGGCACAGGCGCGCGACTGGCTCACCGCCGTCGGCCTCTCCGACCACGCCGATCACTTCCCCGAACAGATGTCGCTGGGCCAACAACGCCGCCTCGCGCTGGCCCGTGCTTTTGCCGCCGCGCCCGATCTATTGTTGATGGACGAGGCCTTTGTGTCGCTCGACCCAAAGCTGGCCGATGAGATGATGCAGCTGTTCGAGACGCTGCGCGCCCGGCACGGCACGACGACGCTTTTGGTCACGCATGACAACAAAGAGGCGGCGCGGCTCGCGGATCGGGTGCTCTGCCTCGACGGCAGCCCCGCCAGGCTCCGCGCGACCTCTCAACTTATTCGGAGATCGACGCCAGATAGGTGACGATGAAATCCTGCACCGTCGGGTCGCTCACGCCGACGTGGCGCATTTTCGTGCCCGGCACGAGCGCGTCATTGTCCTCCATCCAGGCCCGGATCGCGCCCTTGGTCCAGACAAAGCCCGCGTTGCTCAGCGCGTCAGAATAGGGATAGCCCTCGAACGTCCCCGCCGCGCGCCCGACGACGCCGGTCAAAAGCGGGCCATAGCTCGCGCGGTCCGCATCGACGGAGTGGCAGCGGTGGCATTCCTTGTCGAAAAACTCGGCCCCTGCGGCGGTTTTGATGGCGTCATATTCGCCCGCAAAGGCGACGGTTGCAAAGAGTGCCGGAACTACAACGGGGATCACGGCAGCGGCGATGTGTTTGGCTTTCATGGGGGTCTCTCCTACGCGACTGTTTGAGGTATCATCGCGCGGGAAGCCGCTCCAAAGGGTTGACCTGCCTCAAGAAAAGCCCCCGACATTGGTCGGGGGGCTTCTACGACTTTGGTCGTAATTTCGCGTCAAAACAGGTTGAGATAGCGCCATTCATCGGCGTCGGGCGTGACCTCGTCGAGATCATACCCGGCCCGTTGCAACCGCTGCGCCACGGCCAGGCCATCATTCGCGGCCTCATCCACAAGCGCGCGGCCTGCGTCCTCGTCCCGCGCCACGCCCCAGCCGCGCATCAGATCAAGCCCATGGTTGAACTTGCCCACCGGATCGCCCGCCTCGGCCGCCTTGCGGTTCCAAACGGCTGCGGCCTCCAAATCTTGCGGCCCGCCCAGACCGTTGTCATCGAGCTGGCTCATCCAGGTCATCGCCCCGGTCCAGCCCGCATCCGCACAGTTGGAAAACAGCTCACGCGCCAATTCGTGACGCCCGGATTTCGTGATCAGATAGCCCTGCGAACAGATCACCATACCGGTGTCGCCCTCGCGGATGCTCTCCATCACCTGCGCCATCGACATCTCATGCGGGTTGAGCGTGCCTTGTTCGTCCACATGGGTGTCGGGGCCAAGCTCCATGGGTAAATCTTCGGCAAAGAGAGGCGCGGCAAAGGCCATCGCCAACCCAAGGCAAATACGTTTCATGTGACAGTCCTCCCGTGCACAAGCATGCCAGAGACGGACCAGACGACGAATGGGACAAAGGTCCAAGGCACTCTGCGACCAAAGTCGCAAGATCACATTTTACGCCCGATCATCCGTTTCGCCGGATCATAGCCCCAAAGTGCCAGCACCATGAAGGCAATCGACGCCGCGATACAAACGCCCCAAGCCAGCGGATTGGGCGTCAGATAAAGCGCAAAACGGATGCTCTCGACCCCGTAGGAAAACGGATTCAGGCGACAGATCGTCTCCAAAAGCGCCGAGGCCTCGGCCATTTTCCAAAGCGGATAGAGCGCGGTGGAGAGGAAGAACATCGGAAAGATGACGAAATTCATCACGCCCGCGAAATTCTCCAACTGTTTGATTGTGGAAGATAAAGCGATGCCAAGCGCGCCGACCATGAGAGCGGTGAGAAACAACGCCGGCAGGATCGCGACATAGCCCAGAGGCGAAAACGTGATGCCATAGAGCGCGCAGATCGCAAGAAACGCATAGGCCTGAAGCACGGAAATCAGCGCGCCTGCGATGAGTTTACAGCTCAAAAGCCACCAACGCGGCAGAGGGGCCGTGAGCAAGAGCCGCATCGTCCCCATCTCGCGGTCCATCACCAAAGAGAGCGAGGATTGCATGCCGTTGAACAGCAAAATCATGCCGCAGAGCCCCGGCACGATGTAGGTCTCATAGGTGATATAGGTCTGATACGGCGGCGTGATCGACAGGCCCAGAGCGGCGCGAAAGCCTGCCGCAAAAACAAAGAGCCAGACGAGAGGTCGCACAAGCGCCGCCAGCATCCGCGCGCGCTGCCCCAGAAAGCGCAGCGCCTCGCGATGGCAGATCACCCAGAGTGCAGCCAAGGCATGTCTCATACGCCCTCGCTCTCGGTCAATTTCAGGAAATGCGCCGTCAAAGCCGCGCCTGTGACGGGCACTTCGCCCTGTTCCAACACGCGCCCTTTGTGCAAGACGACAAGCCGATCGCCGGGCCAGATCTCATCGGTCAAATGCGTGGCCCAAAGCACCGCCAGACCGGTGTCTTTCGCCAGCCCATGCACATGCGCAACGAGATCGCTGCGGGTCTGCGCGTCCAGCCCAACGGTCGGCTCATCCAACAGCAACACCTCAGGGCGATGCATCAACGCGCGGGCAATCTCCAACCGTCGTCGGTGCCCGCCGTTGAGATCACGCACCCGCTCGCGTGCGCGTTCCTCCATGCCCAAACGGTCCAAGGCCTCGGAGGCCGCAAACCGCGCCGCGCGGCCCGTGATGCCATGCAACCCCGCGAAATAGAGCATATTGCGCCAGACGGAGAGGTCGAGATCGAGCGTCGGCTGTTGAAACACCACACCGGTTTTCGACAGGGCGCCCAGCGGATCGCGGGACACATCATGTCCCGCAATGTCGATCCGCCCGGTGCGAGGCGTGAACAACCGCGTCAAAAGCCCGAAAAGCGTCGATTTCCCCGCCCCGTTCGGCCCTAAAAGCGCGCAAAACTGACCCGGCGCGACCGAAAAGCTCACCGCCTCCAGAGCACGTTTTGCGCCCCAGTCGTGGGTGATATTTTCGACGTTTAACCCAGTCATTCGCCTGCTCATTCGCCCGCCTTATTCAATCGTGATCTCCAACCGTTGCAGATCGCCCGAGGATTGCGGCACACGCAGCTCGTAGCGCCCCGGCTTGATGGCCACAAAGCCAATCTCCATCGTGCCCGCCTCATCAAATTCGACGCTGTCGATGCCCAAAGGCCGGATTTCCAGCCCTTCGATCACGATCTCATCGATCCAGATCGCCCGAAAGAACCCCGCCCCTTCGAGCGCCAGTTCCTGTGAGCCATCGGCCTCAATTTCGATCTCGTAATAGGTGCCGGATTTGAGCTTAAGCGGCGCGTCGGCCAAGGGCTGCCCGGCGGAGAGCGTAATCGGCGGCAGGTCTTCGGAATTCGAGGCCGACAGGATGCCCGCGAGGCCGAATTCGGGGGCATCGTCATCATCTGCAAAGGCAGATGTTGCGGCAAGAAGTGCAGCGGCAATGAGTGCGTAACGCATGAAATATTCCTTTATATTAGACATTTACGGGCGCACGGCTGCGCCCCAGGGAAACCGCCCCACCTTGATGGTCTTGACCGGTTTGCGAGAAGCCACGTCGATCACCGTGACATCGCCACTCACCCCGTTGGTGGTGAAGAGCTGGCTGTAATCCGGCGAAAACGCCATGTGCCAGACCCGACGCCCGACGAGGATATAATCCTCGACCGCAAGCGTCTCGGTGTTGACAACAGCGACATGGTTCGACGGCCCCAGCGCCACGAAAGCGGTCTTGTGATCCGGCGTCAGCTCGAAGCCGACGGGTTGGATCAGATCGGGATGAACGCCCTGAATTTCAAAGTGAATCTTGCCGGCCTCGCTTTGATCCACCGTGTCAAACACCGTGATCGTGCCGCCGATCTCTGACGACACCCAAAGCTCGCTGCCGTCCTTTACAAACTCCGCATGACGGGGCCGCGCATCGACCAGCGTGTTGGCGTAAATCTCATGCGTTTCCGTGTTGATCCAATGCGCCATATTCGTCGTCTCCGACGTGGTGATCACCGTCTTGCCATCGGGCGAGACCGCCATACCTTCGGGCTCGATGCCGACGTTGATCTGGGCCACCACTTTGCGCGTCTCGACATCGACAACCGTGGTCACCGCGTCGTCCTCATTGGCGATCCAGAGGTGCCGATCATCGGGGTGCAGCACGAATTGTTCCGGGTCCTCGCCTGAGGGCAGATCGTGCAGAATCTCGCCCGTCTCCGGGTCCATCACCTGCACCGCATCGCTGTCGGACGCGCAGATATAGAGCCGTGTGAAATCGGAATTAAAGGTGATGCCGCGCGGGCGTTCGCCCACTTCAATCGTGCGCACGACCTCCAATGTGTCGATGTCGATCACCGAGAGCGTGTCGTCTTTTTCATTGCTGACCCAAATCTCGGAGGCGGTTGCGGGCAAAGCGAACGCAAGCGCCAAAAGGCTGGCAGACATCTTAGTTTTCAAAAGCATGGCAGTCACTTTCCATTTGATCCAATCCCAAAGTGTCGAGCGGATTTCGGGCATGTTCGAACCCGTCCGGCGGGGCGGAGGCCACCTGCGCCTGGGCGTTCACCACCGGGATCGGTTGCCGCATCTGGCCGTTCCAGGTGCGAAAACTCAAAGGCCTGCCCTGAAAGGCCGCCAGTTCAAATCCGTCTGACAAAATATAGTCGCGCAGCACGTCGGGCTCCGCCGATCCGGTCCGCGTCACCGCCTCGCCAATCACCCGCACGGCGGCCCAGGCGGCGTAATCCTCCGCCGTCATATCGCGCTGGGTCAGGTCTTCGAACCGGCTTTGCAACTGCGCCGCGCCCCATTGTTCGACGACGGGCGCCCAGGCCTCCGCCACCAACCCCACGGCACCCGCGACCGGGCGCGGCTCCCATGTGTTGTGTTCGATGTAGCGGGCGAAATCGTCATGCGCGTCGGCGACCAGCACCACGTCATGCGCTTTGAAATCCTGCGTGAACAGAGGCACTTCGCGGGAGGCAGCACGTCGCAGATCGGTGTCAAAAGACCACTTCGCCTCCGAGACAATCTTGAGGCCGAATTTCCGCGCCGCATCGCGATAGCTTTGCGCCAAAGCCGCGTCTTCCGCGCTTGGCCCCTCGATCAGCGCCAGTTTGGTCCAGCGTTTTTCCATCAAAACCTGCATCAAGGCGTCCGCCTCTATGCCAAGCTCCGGCACGGTGTGAAACAGGTTGGCGCGGCAGTCTGCACCCCGAAGCGCCGGGGCCTTTTCCGAGACGTTGAAGACCAAAGCGGCCTGCGCCGCAGGCAGGTCCACCACCTGCAACAGAGCCCCCGCCGCCATGTCGAGCAGCACGAGATCATGCGTGCCGAACATCGCCTGCGCGGCGGCGATCACATCGCCATCGGGCGCAATGGACACCACATCCATCGTATACTGATGCCCCAGAAATCCGCCCGTCGTCTGATTGTCCTTGAGCGCCAGTTCCGCGCCGTCAATACCACGCGCAGGCGGGATCGGATCGAGCCCCGACAATACCGCACGCGGCGGGGTCTCCAAGCGCAGATAGCCGATTGAAATGTCAATCTGCTCTGCCCTGAGATCAGCAGGCATCACAGAGACACAGGCCATAAAACCTATGGCGCACCAAGTCCTTATCATCGTCGTCCTCCCTCCCAAAACCCTATGCGGCGCGGGGTCAGAGGCGAACCACGACCAAAGTCGCATGGTTGTTTCGACAGTGGCACCAAGGTCTAATGGCGCGCGCCTTCGCGGCAGAGATATTCATGGGAAAACGATGGGAGGACCCAATGAAAAATGCTGTGAAACGCACCGCCTTGCTCGCCGCACTCACGACCGCAATCGCAACCGTCGCCTTCGCCCATGGCGATGTGACCCCGCAGCCGGTGAACACCGACGCCCTGCCCGATGTGGGCGAAGAATGGCTGACCGAAAACCCCTACCGCGCGGAGGAGGCGGGCGAAGAGGTCTGGCTCAAGGCCATTGAAATCGGCTCGTCCGGCTACAACCAGAACTGCGCGCGCTGTCATGGCCTCGGCGTTGTGTCGGGCGGTCTGGCCCCCGATCTGCGCTATTTGGAGGCCGAGGAATATGGCGACGAATGGTTCGTGGAACGGTTCCAGCACGGCATGACCCAGAATGGAATCACCAAGATGCCTGCCTTTGGGGAGTTGCTCGGCCAAAAGGCCGCCTGGGCGATCCGCACCTATGTCGAAACCCGCCCCGACGATGGCGCATTGGACGATCACATGGCGCGTCTGACGGAAATTCGAGACCACCTTCTGGCTGGGGACGTCGAGAACCCGACCGCCGTGCAAGAAGAGCTTGCCAGCATCGCCGCGGATGTCGAAACCGGCTCCGGCGCGCCGGTCGCCGACAGTGTGGCATTTGAGGCCGCGCGCAACATGACCGACGATCCCGCGACGTGGAAACACACCGCCGATCTGTTGACGGTGGGCCTCTCTGCGGCGGAGTGAATCATGCGCCGTCACATCACATCGGGTCCTGTCGTGGCCCTGCTCGCCGGTCTCGCTTTCGCGGGGCCGGCTTTCGCGCGCTGTGAGGACTATGTCCCCGGCCCGAAACCGCAGAACACTTTTGCGCAGGATGTCGGCCGCGAGTTCGACCGCATCATCGATGAGGGCTGGATCGAGTTCGCCCTCTACGAAGACTTCCCGCCCTGGTCTTATGAAGAGGGTGGGAAGGCCAAAGGCATCGACGTCGAAATCGGTCGGATCATCGCCGAAGATCTCGGCGTCACGCCCCGATTTCGGCTGGTGCAGGCGGATGAGACCCTCGACGCGGATCTGCGCAACTACGTCTGGAAAGGCGCCACGGTGGGCGGGCGCGTCTCTGACGTGATGCTGCATGTACCCTATGACAGCGAGTTGACCTGTCGCATCGAACAGGTTGTTTTCACGGGACAATATGCGGGAGAGGCCTTGGCCATCGGCTATAATGAGGCCGACTATCCCGATGCCAAACCGACGCCTGCCTATTTTCGCTTCGACACGGTGGCGGTGGAAAACGACAGCCTGTCGGATTTCTATCTGACCTCTGTCGGGCGCGGTGCCATCGGGGATGCGATCCATCGCTACCGCTCTTCGGATGCGGCCGTCGCGGGCATGACCTCGGGCGAGACCATGGCCGTCATGGCGCCTTTGGCGGTGATCGAAGCAGGGCTGGAAGAGGGGTTCGGCGTCCATCAACCGCCCCTGCCCGGTCTGGTGCGCAACAGCTGGACGGTGGGCGTTGCCGTCAATCAGCAACATCGCGATCTGGGCTATGCGGTCGATTACGCGATTGAAAAAGCGCTGGCAGATGGGCGGATCGAAGCCATTTTTGTCGAACATGGCCTGAGTTTTTTGCCGCCCGAGCGGTGAGGATTACAGCGAGCTCAGATTGCCCGCGACATCCACAAGGTACACCCGAGACAGGCCGAGCTTTCGCTTGGCCGTCTCGATCTCGGGGCGCGGCATCAGGCAAAAGGCGGTCGAGGCCGCATCCGCCAGCGCCGCTTGGCCCGCGCCTTTTGCGAGTACGGTCACGGTCGACCACAGCGCTTTTCCACCTTTGGGGTGCAGGATATGCGTCTCGCTGCCCACCGTCATCGCGCTTGGGCTAGACGTCGCCATCGCCCCCGCGCTGAGGTGAACCGCGCCCAGACGCCCGGCGTCTGGGTCCTCAAAGCCCAACCGAAATGGCCCGCCCAAAGCGGCAAATTCCCCCATGTTGATCAGGGCGTCTCCATAGCCGCGCGCAGCTAAAAGCGCGGCGATCCGGTCCGTGGCATAGCCCTGCGCGATGCCGTTGAAACTGAGCTTTTGCCCCGCAACCAGCTTGACATAATCGGCTTCAAGCGTGACCCGATCCAGACCGATCAAATCGCGGGCGGCTGTCACATCCCCGCCCTGTGCAAGAGCCTCCCAGAGCGGCTGGATTGTCAGATCGAACAGGCCGCCCGTCACAGCATGAACCCGGTGTGACAGCTCTAAAACCTCGCGCATTTCCGGTGATAGAGGCCCCTCCCGACGCGCATTCAAACGTGACAGATCGGAGGCCGGATCATAAAGTGAAAAGCGCCGTTCCAAGGCACGGATTTCAGCGATCACCGCTTGTAAATCCGCCTCAACCAGCCCGTGCGGTCCACGCAATTCCACGGAAACCTCGGCCCCAAAGGCATAGCCTGTCCAACGCCCCGTCGCAGCCCCTGCGGGCGCCGCCAAAGCACAGGCGGACAGGGTCAGAAACCGGCGTCGAGACAGCCTCATGCCGCAATCTCCTGTGATTTGTCACGACGTTTTGCCGCCAAGACCAGCGGCACACATTGGGTCGGGTCGTCGTAAATTTTAACGCAGTCAAGACATTGGAAACATTCATCATATTGGATATCTCCTGTCTTCTTGATCGCCCCGTAGCGACATTTCACACGGCACAGCTGACAGGGGCTTCCGCAGTCCTCGCGCCGCGCGATCCAGTCGCGGCCCCGCAAGAGGCCGCCGATCGCCATGACCGCCCCCAAGGGGCAGACATAGCGGCAGAAGCCTTTGAAAAAGACGAGGCTGGTGGCCAAGAGGAACACCGCGTAGGCGACATAGATCCACTCTCGCCTGAAATAGACTGTGATCGCGGTTTTGAACGGCTCGATCTCGGCGGCCTTTTCGGCGTGATCCGGGGCCGCGAAGGCCACCACGATCAGCCCCGCCAGCGCGACGTATTTCCCTTTCTTCAAACGTCGATCCCAGAGCGGCGTCGCCTCGCGTTGCCGCAGCCCCAAGGCCTTGCCGAGATGATGCAGCACCTCTTGCATCGCGCCGAACGGACAAAGCCAACCGCAAAACAGCCCCCGCCCCCAGAGCACGAACCCAAGGAGACTCACCGCCCAGATCATCAGCGAAAACGGGTCATACAGAAGCACCGACAGGCTGCCATCCCCCACGGCGGCGCGCAGCACGGCGAGCACCGTCACGATGGACAATTGCCCCTGCCCCCACCAACCGATGAAGCCGATCACGACGCAGAGGATGCCAAGCCGCAGCGCGGTGAAATGACGAAGGGCGGCGAAGCGATGCATCAAGGGGCCGACGAGCACCAAAAGCGTGGTCAGGAACAGCGCGAGAGCGATCAGATCGGCCTTGCGATTGAACGCCGCTTCGAGCCAGCCGGGCAGCGGTTTGTGGACCTCGGGCACGCTATAAAACCGCTCCGGCGCTTTGTAAGTCAGCTCGAAATGCGTGTCGCCGATCTCTGGCTGGAACATGCCATGTTCGCGCACGGCCTGAACCCGCAGCACCCACTCCGAGATCGGATCAAACCCCAACCGCCGGTCGGCGCGCAGGATCATCGCGGTTTCAGGCTCCGGCACATCAGGCGCCAGTTCGACCCAGATGTCGGCATCGCGCAGCGCGACGGGAAAGCCGCCCTGCTCCGCCGAGAGCCGATCCGGCGCGGTGTTGCGCACGAAGTCCTCCGACACCAACCCGTGCCGCCCGGCATCCATGACCAACAGAGGCTCGGCCTCGGGAGAAACCTCGAGAAACCGCTGCACCTCATCGAAAGTACCCGGAGACAGGACCGCCCGCGCGACCGAGGGCGCACCGATGTCGATGAGCCAGAGATCGAGATAGCGGCCCTCCGGGTCGGCCTGTGCCTCCGGATCGTCATTGGCCCAAATCGTGCCGGCAAAACCGGCGTCGAGCTCGGCGTTGGTGACGGAGAGGTGCTGCGCGATGCCTTGGTCCACGAGATCGGCCCATGTCAGCGCCTCCTCAATGTCGGGATTGGGGCGCGCGGGCGTGCTTGTTGCCAGCCCCTGCATCTTGTCGCGGGCCACGATCAGCGTGGCGGCGAGGATGCTTTCATGCGCAATCCGCACGCTGGCGGTCGCCTTCGTGACCCCGTCGAGATAGACCAGATCGGAGCCGCCACCGCCCGCGCCATAGGGCACACCGACGACGAGGCTTTGGGTGATCGAGAGGCCCGGATATTGCGCCAGAAACTCGCGAAACGGCGCTTCGCCAAGGCCCGAGACAAAGACCGGTTCATATTGCGACAACAAGCGCACATCAATGAAGACACCAGATTTATCCAAAAGAACCAAGGCGTTGATTGGCTTTCCTGAGAATCCGGGTAAAGGCGCCAGCGGGCCGGTTTCCAACACATAGCCCACCTCGGCCCCGCCGGAATTCAAAAGCTGATAGACCCCTCGGTCGTCAATTTCCTTCCCCAACGCATAGGGCGGGACAATCAGCTCCGCGATCTCGTCGCGCGGCAGAGGCTCTGGCCCGGCGGCCACGACCGTCAGGGGAAAAAAGGTGAGCACGATCCAAATCAGCGCCCGCAGTGAGACAAGAAGAGAGACAATGAGCCTGCGCATGTGATCACGCTAACAACACCCGTGCGCGCGGCGAATACGACCAAAGTCCAGCACGCCCTGCGACCCGCCCCGCGCTACAGTCAATTCGGGAGGACGTCATGCAAAACCCGCGGATCACGTCAGTGAGATATACGGCCCTGTCCCTGGGCGGGCTGGTCGCGCTCTGGGCCTTTGCGGCTTGGCTCAAAGCCGACCCGGAGATATTGCCGTCGCCCTTGGCGGTCATGGTGGTTTTGGCCGATCTGATCGCCAAAGGCATGCTCTGGCCGCAGATGCAGGCCACGCTGACACGGGTGATCCTGTCCTTCACGGCGGCCATGGTGCTTGGCACCGCACTTGGGATTTTGCTCGGCCTGTCGCCGCGTCTCAACCGCCTGTTTGACCCTTGGGTGACGGTGTTTTTGAACCTGCCGGCGCTGGTGGTGATCGTGCTTTGCTATCTCTGGATCGGCCTCAATGAGGTGGCCGCAATCACCGCCGTCACGCTCAACAAATTGGCGCAGGTGACGGTGACGCTGCGCGACGGCACAGCCGCGCGGGACCGGCGGCTCGATGAGATGGCATATAGCTACGACATGCCCCGCGCGCGCTATTTGCGCCATGTCGTTCTGCCGCAGCTTGCGCCCTATCTGGCGATTGCGGGTCGCAACGGTTTGGCGATGATCTGGAAGATCGTGCTTGTCGTGGAATTTCTAGGCCGTTCCAATGGGATAGGCTTTAAAATTCACCTACATTTTCAGAACTTTCAAACCGCTCATGTGCTGGCCTATGCACTCAGTTTCGTGGCCGTCATGCTGGTGATCGAGGTCGCGGTGATCCAGCCGTGGGAACGCGCCGCCGGGCGCTGGCGGGGCCCTGCGGCGGCGGGCAAAGGCGGCCTCACGGCTCGGACTGCGGCGCCATGACAAAGCGCTCAAGGTCCTGTGGCGCTATGGGTTTGTAGAGGATTTTGACGCCCGCCCCCGCGCTGTGCTGTACCACCTCGGGCGAGCGGTTCGCGGTCACCAGACGCGCCGGAATAGCGCCGTAAAGTCCCCGCATCTGGCGGATCACCTCGATGCCGTCGATGCCCTCGCCAAGCTGGTAATCGACCAGCATGAGATCGGGCACCACATCCAGCTCGGCCACCAGCGACAGCGCCTCTTCGCCGCTTTCCACCGCCACCACTGCAAGCCCCCATTTTTCGAGCAAAAGCGTCATGGCGCGGCGCACATCGGCGTCGTTTTCGACCAAAAGCGCGATCAGCCCAAAGGCCTGATCCGGGACCGTGGGCGCGGATTGAAAACTGGCCAGATTTTGCGCCGCCACATGGCGGGTCACGGCGAGATCGATGCCGAACACCGTGCCTTTGCCCAGCACACTGTGCAGATGGATCGGATGACCCAGCTGCGCGCAGGCCCGGTCCACGATGGCAAGCCCGAGCCCCATGCCGACAGAGGCCGAAGCGGAGGTGCCAAGCCGATGAAATTCCTGAAAAATCGCCTGTTGCGAGGCTTCTGGAATACCGGGTCCGGTGTCGCGCACCTCAAGACGCACACGCCCGTTCGGCTTGTGCCGCGCGCCCACCAACACCCGACCCTCCTCGGTGTAGCGGATCGCGTTGGACATCAGGTTCTGCAAAATCCGCCGCAAATACGTCGGATCGCTTTCGACGATCTTATCCGTGCGCAAAACACGCAAGTCGATGCCCTTGGCGCGCGCGGCGGGCAGGTATTCTTCGCGCAATTGCATCAGCATCGGCGCCAAGGGCACCGGCATGATGTCGAGCGCAGACCGCCCGGCCTCCAGTTTCGAAATATCAAGCAGCGCAGAGAGGATGTTTTCGACACTCGCCAGCGCATTTTGCGCCTTGGCCAGCGTTTCCTGCGCCAGCGGGCTGGTCACATCGTCCTCGGCGGAGGCCACGAACAGCTTGGCGGCGGAGAGGGGCTGCAAAAGGTCGTGACTTGCGGCGGCGACAAAGCGCGAGCGCGCGGCATTGGCGCGCTCTGCCCGGCCCAGCGCGTCCTCGAGATCAAGCGTCCGGCTCATCACCCGCGCCTCCAGCGTCTCGTTGGCCTGCGTCAGCTCGTCCATCGCTTTGCGTTCAGCGGTGACATCCATCACCGACATCACGAACCCACCATCCGGCAGATCCTCGGCGGAGACCACCAGCACGCGGTTGTCGACATGTTTGAGTTCAAAACTGATCGGCACACGCGGGGCCTGTCCGTAGACCCAGGTGAGCAAGGCCTCGGGCGTCATCCCGTCGCTCAGGGTCAAAGCCGTTTCGGCCCGCTGATACATGGTGTCGAACCGCGCGCCGATCCGCATGAAGGACATCGGCAAGCCCATCAGATAGCCAAGACGTTGGTTAAAGCCCGCGAGCCGCGCGTCCTTGTCAAAGATGCACACCCCCAGAGAGACATGCTCCAAAGTGGCGCGGATCATCTGGGCCTGATCGTCCAGCATCCGCCCGCGGGTCTCGCGTTCGGTCATCACCAGATCGGAGACATCGGTCTGCAAGATCACCGTGCCATCGTCAGGCGTGCGCTGTTCGGAAATCTGGATCCAGCGGTCGCCATCCACGTGAATGTTGAACACCACATGCCGGTCCCGGTGCCGTTCGACACGACGTTCGGCCCAGGCGTAGGCGGTGTCCGTTTCGGTCAGATCGAGATGTTTGGACTTGCCGACCAATTCGGCATAATCCGCAAAGCCGATCCCCTCGTGAAGGGCTTCGCGCACATCCGGCAGGAAACTCGCAAAGCGCGAGTTATACATCACCAGCACATCGTCTGAATCGAACAGGGCAAAGCCGTCCTGCACCGTCTCGATGGCATTGGCGAGGTTGCGCCGCGCGGTGTCGAGATCGCGGTTCGCCTCGGCCAGCCGCGCGTTGGAGACATTGAGCAGATCGAGCGCATATTCCAGATCGACGGTGCGCTGCCGGACCTGTTCCTCGAACATGGCGGCGCGCTGAAACTGGGCATAGGCGGCGCTATGTTCATTCGAGCGCTGTTCCGTCTGGCTCATCAGCACATCGACGATTTTCAACAGCTTTTCACGCGACCGCTCCGGGGTGTCGGCGGGGTTCAGGACAAAATCAGAGGGCCGGTTCATCTGGGCGCCCCCTCTGCGGATGTGGCACCGGAACAGGCCGTCAATTCGCCCTCGCTCATCTCTGTGCCCGGCGGATAGATCGCCACCCCGGTGAAGGTCTGGTTGACATGGATCGCGCCGATCTGTTCGCCATAGGTGGAAAATCCGCGCACCTTATGTTTGCGCAACAGCGCGGACACTTCGGTTTTCTTCTGGGTTTGCTCCGCCTCGATCCGACGAAAGATGCAATCGAAGGCCAAAACCATCTCCGGTGCCGCAGGTCGTGACAGGGTTTCGAGCGTATCGGTCAGATGGCCCACCATGTCCTTGGGTTCCGCCAAAGTCAGCACCAAGCCCTGATCAATCGCGGCAAAAAACGACATATCGCCCTTGGGGTCCGCCGATTTGATCGCACGCACATGATGTTTGCCGCCGACCTGCACCACCACGGGGTTCGCGGCGAAGACCTGATCGTTCAACGCCGCCGGGTCCTGACCGATCAGGCGCGCATATTCCACCGCGGCGGGTTCGGCGTTGATCTCATTGACGACACGCGAGTCCGGTTCTGCCTCGGTCACGACCATACGCTTTTCGGTGACCTGAAAATGATCGCAGGAAAACACCCGCACCGGGCAATGGGTGCGGAAAAACGTCAGCATCGCGGCGTTTTCGGTGATCTGGCGCCCGTTGAGTAGAAAGGTTTCCTTGAACCGCACCCCGTCCCCCGCCGAGCCACCGAACAAAGGCACAGGCCCTAACCCAGAGGCTAAGGCGGCGGTCAACGCGTCTTCACGCTCCGAGAGCCCATCGACCAAAAGCATCGCGAATTCATGTTCGAAATGCGGGTAGCGTTGCGCCAGAATTTGCCGCGCGCGGATCAAGCCGCTCATCAGGTCCTGCGACAGACAGGACTTAAGCTCGGGCACAAGGATCGTCTCCACCCCGAAATGTTCGACCGGAAAGCCGACCGCGAGGATTTTGTCCTCGTCATAGCCTTCGGCGGTCAATTCGCCCGCCGTCGAACAGCCCATCACCCGCCCCCAAGGCACCTCCGCCTTGATCTGACGCGCCAGAGCCACGCGGTCCACACTGGGCGCGATGAACATCAGGACGATGGAAAACGGACCCTTGCCGAGCTTTTGCACCAGCTTGCGGATGGCGTCGGGGTCCTGCGCCTCGACCTCGGCCGAGCGCACGATGGGCGCGCCCTCGCCAAAGCTCGGCCCAAAGCCCGCGCCAAACCCCGCACCGAAAGCTGCGTTCTGATGTCTCATGATGTCCTCCCTCAAATGAGGGTGACGCAAACTCAGGTGTCAGGCAAGAGGCTGTTGAAGTTGGCTTCCTGCGCGATGAGCACCGCCTGAGTGCGGCTTTGCACCCCAAGCTTGCGCATGATCGCGGTCACATGCGCCTTGACGGTGGTCTCGGCGATGGAGAGCTCATAGGCGATTTGCTTGTTCATCTGCCCCTCGCAGATCAACTGCAAAATCCGCGCCTGTTGTTTCGTCAGATGCGACAGGCGAATGAGCGCCTCCTCGCCGGAACTCAGCGGCATATTGGCGTCGCTCTCGGAATAGGCCCCTTCGGGGGCGTAAATCTCGCCATTGGCGATATGCTCGAAGGCCTTGCGAAACACATCGCGCGGCGAATGTTTCGGCACGAACCCCGCCGCCCCCACACGAATGGCCGAACGCACCACGCGCGGCTCCGCCATCGACGACACGATCACCACCGGCGTGCGCGGGCAAAGCTTGACCAGCCGCACGAGACCATCAAGCCCGTTGACGTCCGGCAAGTTCAGATCGAGCAGGATCACATCGGGCTCAAGCCCGCCGTCCAGCACCGACAAAGCCTCCTCCAGCGCGCCTGCGGTCTGCACCCGCTCGATGCCAAGCCCCGCCTTCAAGGTCATCGACAAGGCATCGCAAAACAGCGGGTGGTCGTCGATAATCAAAGCATTTTGCAAGGCACCTTCGACGCGAATGGAGGGTTTGTCGTTCATCGGAAAACCATTTCTCACCTGTTTCTACCTCAGCCTAACAGAGACAAAACTTCTCTGACATTGGCGAAAAGTCTATATTTTATTGCAGGGTTTTTTATTTCCGCGCGCAGAACACCGCGGCTCCACAACCGGAAAAACCCCACACAACCCACTGTAAAACAATACATTTTCACCACCGAACCAGACCCGCTCCGGCAGGCGAATTTCCCGGCCCGATGGGACCGGTTGCGGCGCCGATTGTCCCCCTCACAGGGTTGAGACGAATGACACAGCGGCCTGAGCGCCAGCCTGACAAGATAGGATCGTCACCACCTATAGAAAGATCCGCAAATGACCGACAAAGACCGAGACTTCGATACGTTCATGTCCGACACGCTCGTCGCATTGGCCGACGCCAATCCCGGCATCACCGCCGTTCTGCAAACTTCGGCAAGCCGCTGGAGTGTTGGGTTCGAGACCGAAGAACAGATCGACCTGGAACTCTTCGAGATCGGCCAGCGCGTGATGCTTTCCACCACCGTGCCCGCCACGGGAGACGAAACGCTGGAACGCGCCAAGGACGGGCTGTTGGCCTACAACCTCATGTGGCGTGAAAGCGGCAATATCCGCACCGCCCTTGCCGGGACCGAGATTTTCCTGATCACCGATCTGCCGGTTGCGACCATCGACAGCGACAGCCTGAACATCGGCCTCGATGCGCTGCGACTGGCGCGGGCGCAATGGGCCCGTTTTCTGACGCAAAACGCCGCCGCCCCTGTCGATTTCACCGCCGATCACATTTTGCGCGCATAAGGAGCCTTCTTATGGGACTGAAACCCTCTTTGACCGTCAACAGCTCGACCACCGCCGCCCAGCTCGACCAATTCGCGCAGGGCCTCGACGATGGCATGCACCTCAAAGGCAAGCAAAATGACGACGGCTCGATCACGCTCTATGCCTCGCACAACAAATCCGGCTTTCTGTCGAAAATGTCGGGCCGTGCGCAGGACCGGATCGATCTGGCCAAACGCGCGATCACTCAGGTCGGCGAAAACGACGTGCGCTCTGCCGATAAAAGCCTGATCAGGAACTTGACCCAGCATCGGCAATTCACCAAACCGAACAGCACCGCGCTTAAGGAAATTGCCTCTTTCGCCAATGCCATGTCGGGCGATCTGGCCAACCAGCGCGCTCAGGAGAACAGCAAAATCGGGCTGAGCGAGTTGCCCTTCGACGCCCGTGTCGCGGTGCGGGACGCCGGGGACGCGATGATCGCAAGTCTGAACCACGCCGGGCTGGAAAATTACAGCACGCAGGGCATCGCCGACACGCTGTCCGACTCGCTGGCCGCCGCGCTCAGCACGCCGGAGATGCGAGCACTCCACCCGGATTTCGAACTCAGCGACGGCAAAGACCTCGTGGCGGCGCTCAACACGAAATTTCGTGATATGGCCAATGCCACCGGCGAAGGCAAACTGCCCCGGATCATCAAGGACGAGCTGCGCGAGCTGGCCCAACAGACAGTTCAGCAGACGATGAACAAAATGCTGGGCGGCGAGATTTCCGAGGACATGGCGGTTTTGACCATCGACGGCAAGGCCTATGACCGTGGCCCCAAACTCGCTCAGGGTGGATTTGGCGAGGTGGTGCGCTACGATGCGCAGGACGGCTCCGGCAGCCTCGCGGTGAAATTCGAGCTTGAGATCAACGATTCTTCGCATGACAGCCTCGCCCAAGAGATCAAGGCCCATCGTCATGCCGCCGCCGAGCCAAACGACAATATCCTGGGATTTTCGGGGGCGGCCCGGACACGCGAGGGCAATTTCGTTATCGCCACGCCGCTGGCGGGGGCCGGCGACGGCGCCCAGGCCCGTGATGCCATTGCGGGCGCACTTGCGGATGGCAAAATCTCACAAAAAACCGCACAGACCGTGGCCCTGACCGTCATGGTGGATGTCATCAAGGGCATGCAACACCTGCATGACACCGCCGGAATGACCCACATCGACTTCAAAGAGCCGAACCTCTTCATCTCCGAAGACGGCACCAGCAAGATCGCGGATTTCGGCACCACCGTAATGACGGAAACGCCGACCCTGACCGACAGCAATCATGTCGACAAATACATCTGGAAAGACCCCAAGGTGCTCTACTCATCGAACTCGTCGCAAGAGCTTCTAGCCCTGAAACCCCAGTCCGAACAGGCCGGGCGCGCCTTTGCCGAGAACTTCTTTATGCCGGGAGAGCGCAGCGTGGAGGATGAAGCGGCGTTCAAAAGGATGAAATCCGCAATCGCAGAGAGCCTTTTGGATGTCTCGAAGGCCGATTATTTCGAACAAACACAATTTGATGGCCGCAGCTACGACATGTTCGCCCTCGGCGTGACGACCGCGAATATGTTGAGCGGGGACTTCAAGCTGTCGGAAACAAATTTCAACTTCGACACCCCGGCGGAAAAGCAACAGATTAGCCTGCATGAAAACAGCGTCGCTCCCATCGGGGCGCATGACGGCGCGGTGCGCACCACCTTGGGCGACCGGTATGTCGATGATCTCGTCAACCTCATGACCCACCCCGACCCCGACAAACGCGCCACGGATTTCGGGGCGCTGCTCGATCATGACGCCTTCCAGCGCATCGACATCGGCAGCCATAGCGCACGTCAGATGTTGGTGGCGCTCATGGCCGGAGACGATGCCGCGATCCGCCGATGGGGGGCGGAGCTCGACACCTGATCGCGCCCCGTCAAACCCAAAAAGCCCCGCATCTCGCGGGGCTTTTCATGTCACGATGTGGATGTATCAGCGACGCTGCACCTTGTGATCCTCGCGCTCCATGTCGAGATCCCCGTGTTTGAGCGGGCCTTGATAGAGCTCCGCCTCATGGGCTTTCACCCAGGCGAGAATTTCCGCAACCACCGTAAAGGCCTCATCCGAGACATAGCCATCCACGGGCGTGTCCGCGTAGAGGCTGCGCGCCAGTGGCACATTGCGAAAAATCGGCACACCTGCGAGTTCCGCCTCCATGCGGATCTCCTGAGCGATCTTTTCGCGCCCCTTGGCCACCACAATCGGCAAAAGCGTCTCCCCCTCCTCATAGCGGATCGCGACGGCGAGATGGGTCGGGTTCACCACCACGGCGGAAGACTGCGGCACCTGTTTCTTGACGTCTGACATGACCAGTTCGCGCGCCAATTGTTTGCGCTGGCCTTTCACCACAGGATCGCCCTCGCTCTCCTTATATTCGCGCTTCACATCGTCCTTCGACATCATGAGGCTCTTGGTGTGGCTGTGGCGCTGGTACATGAAATCGAGCCCGGCCACGACGACGAAGGCCACCGCAGAGACCATCAAAAGCTTCAGCGTCACCACTTTGGTCACCGCCCAAACGCAGATCGTGCCGCAGCTGATCGAGCTTAGAAACGGACCGATCGCCTCTTTGAGAACGATGTACAAAAGCAGAGAAAGAAACAGGATTTTAAAGATGGATTTGAGCATTTCGACGACCTGTTTCATCGAAAAAATGCGCTTTACCCCCTTGGCGGGGCTGATCTTTTCCAGTTTTGGCTGAATCGCCTGCAAGGAAAACAAAGAGCCGACCTGAACGTAATTGGCCGCGATACCAAAGGCCATGACGACGCCGAGGATCGGCAACATGATCGACACCGCCATGTTGAAGGTCGCGGCCAACCCGTTTTGCAACGCCATGTCATCGTTGCGCGCCGCAAGGCCGGCGACGATGTCCATGATCGCGACCAGCTTTTCCCAGATCATCCCGCCCATCAGCCAGATCACCGCAATCACGCCGAAAAGCGACACCGTGGTCACAACCTCTTGCGAGCGCGCCACCTGACCTTTCTGTCGGGCGTCGCGCTCTTTCTTTGGGGTCGGTTTTTCTGTCTTTTCTCCGCTCATCGCAGCCGATCAGACGCGGATCGTCGTCATGAGGGCATCCTCGGGCGCGAATGTGCTGGCGGACTGCTGCCCCAAAAGCCCCGCGCCCATGGTCTCCCAATAGTCCGCATAGAGCAGCAGGTCGACGATGCGCATCTGAACGTCGTCCTTTTCCAACGCGTCGAGTGCAATGAAATCGACCATCGCCAGACCATCGCTCTCCGGGCTCAGCGCCAGCTGCCCCGTCCCGCTCTCGATGCCAAGACAATTGCCCTCCAACACCCGCGTCAGCGCCGCCGTATCGGCCGCTTTGAGCGACAAGGGCACATGAAGCCGAAGGATATTGCCCGGAAACGCCAGAGCGCCAAAGGGTTGATCCCCGCCGAAATGATAGGACATCTCGCCCGTTTCCAGCGCCTGCACCTGATCGACACCGAAGGCGTACATCAACATATTGAGAGTGTCATTCAGCTTCATGACAAGCTCCTTTGCGAAGATCGACACAGGGGGCGAAGGGTGAGGAAAATACGGCATGATGAGACATGGAGCCGTCAGACATGAAAAACTCAGACCTGTGCTCAAAACTCTCAGGCTCAAATCGCTGCGTCTCAAAACTCATGGCGCAATCCCTCCGGCATGCCCATCGCCGCACAAAAATCTTCGACGCGCGGTGCGAAGGTTGCGAAAAGGTCGTTGTAGAGCGGCGCCTGCACCGGGTCTTGCGCAATGCCGCCCGGCTCCTTGGCCCCGGAAAAGACGCTTTGGATCACGCTGACGGCAAAATTCAACGCCGCGCCGTCCTGTTCCTTTTCAAGCCCCGCGCGAATGGTCATGAACTCAGGATTGAGCCCACGCAGGACCGTCTCGGAATTGATAAACTTATGCGCCACCGCCTTTTGATCCTCGGGCGACAGGCCAGAGCGTTCGCCGTCCGCGATCAACGAAAACCCCATGCCGGTGATGTCTTTGGCCTCGGTCGAGAACACATCCGCCAGCCCGCGCGTGCCGCTGCCTTCGGCGGGCAAAAGCGCGCCAAGCATCTCGCCCGCCGCCTGATAGACCAACGCCTTTTGATCGTCGCTCAGATTGTCCCGCTTGAGAAACAGGAAATCTTCCGCGCCCTCAATTGATTTACTCAACTGCGACAAAGGCTTATCCGCCGCAATCAAGGCATCTGTCGCGGCCACGTCGTAGCGCGCATGGCTGCGCAGGAAATCGGACCCGGCATTGCGGGTCTTGTCATTGCCACGCAAAAAGGTGCCCACATCGGTGAAGGCCTCAAGATGCGATTTGAGGTTTTCGTGCGAGGCATGACCTTCGCTGATCGGCTTTTTTCCGGGATGCGTGATCTCCGCCCCCTGCGGCAGCGCCTCGCGCGTACGAGTGGCATGAAACTTCGGCTGATCACTGGCCCCACCGAGTTTGGCGAAGGCATTCTCAATCGACTTGGCAATGCCTTTGGCCAGTTTCGTGATAAAGTCGCCGAACGTCTCTTTGCGCTCCTTGGCCGCCCCATCGAGACGCGGTGCGCCCTCGCCGGTGCCCTTGGAGATCTTCGGACGCTCTTTCTGTTTGCCGCCGATCCCGGTGAACGCGAGGATCTCGTCCATCGACGAAAAATCCACCTTGGCTGTGTCCCCCGCCGATTGGGGCAGTGCGGAGGTGTCGAATGCCGGCGGCAGCGCCCCTCCGCCAATTTTACTGACCGTCATGATCCGATCCTTTTCGTCAGCTTGGTCTCTCAACCTCGGGAATAGACCAGCCGGAGAGACGTTGCGGTGTTGTTTGATATGACCCTGAGAGCTCAGGCGCGCAGCATCGTATCCTGCAGCACAGCATGATCCGTGAAGGGCACGTCTTGTGCCGCCCGCGCCAATAGCGCCTCTGCCGCATTCATCGGGGCGTTGTCGGTCCAAACCGCAGCCGCCCGGATGAAATCGTCGACACGGTTCAGCAAGGTCGCGCGCGTCAAATCGGCGATCATCAGACGCCGTCCGAAAAACACCCGCCCCGTGCCCGGCTCCATGCCGAGACGCCCATTCGGCGAGGTCGCATTCACCGCCAGCATCTCGCGCAGCACCGCAGGATCGTTTGTCTTGCGCAACGCAGGCACTTCGACCGACAGTTCGAGAACCTCTTCGCCCTCAAAACGAAAATAGACCGACAACCGGTCGGCCACGATCAGCTCGAAGACGCCCTCTGCATTGAGGGCAAGATCGTCGAGGCCCGACGCCTCGGCGATGGTGGAAACGACATCATGCGTGCAGCGCAGGGTCATGCAGGCTCCTTTAGATATTGATGATCGACTGGATCAAGCTGTTCATCTTGTTCAGAACATTGCTGCCCAATTCGTAGTGACGGTTCTTGATCTCGCCCAATTGCGTCAGCTCAGACATCCGAATTTCGGTGTCCTGCCCGATCAGAGTGGTCATTTCCCCGATGTTGGTGGCAAAGGCGTTCCACTCTTCTTTCGTGTAATGGGTCAGGGAATTGCCGTCTGTCCCAACCAGATCGAGCGTCGGACGCTTCAGGACTTTTTCGGCCTCAAGCGGATGCATCGTGTTGTTGTCCGCATCGACCAGCCGGGTGTCGAACATCGCCAGAATAAGCGCATTCCCCGCCGCAAGCTCCTTCAGCGCCGCCAGCGTCGTCACCCCGCCAAGCCCAACCTTGTCGCTCGCGCCGGGTTCGGAAAAGGCGCGCAGCGTCTCGTTGAGCAGCTCCTGCAGCTTGGCGTAATCTTCCAAAAGCCTGTTGTTCTGGTCCATTTCCTCGGTTTTGCCCTCGGCCTCCGCCTCGCTCACATAGGTCGCGAAGGTCTGGAACAGAAAGATCAGCCCGGGCGCATCCGTGTCGCGGCCATTGTAGTTGCCCGACAAGGACAGGTCGCGCGACTGGGTCAACGCGTCATAGATCCGGGTCTCGATGGTCAAAAACACCTCAGCCGCCGCCGCGACCGACGCGCCGCCATCCAACCCGTTGGAATGGGTCGGCAATGTCTCCGTCCCCGCCTCCGTCATCGTCATATAGCGTTCGAGCCGGGTGAAACGATCGACAATATCGGCGATGGATTGCTCGATCGTATCGATGTCGAAAACCGCCATCCTGTCCAAACGAAGGGACAGTATCTCGAGCTGTTCGGTGAACAGATAATGATAGAGTTCGCCCCGACTGGAAGGGTCGTTCAGAAACCTGTCGCGCGCTCCGTCGGTGTAGCTGTCCTGCGCCGCGATTTGATCGATCGCGTTCTGGATCACCGTCTGAAGCTCCATGCGGACCTCATCCGATGTGCCTTCGCCCGTGGCGGGAGACAGGTTATAGAGATCGGCAATCAACGCGCGAAACGCATCGAGCCCCGCCAGCACCATTTGATCCACGAGCGGCAACGTCGCGATCTGTTCGACACTCAACCGGTTCACCACGATCACCGACTGTCCGTCTTGCGACAACAGCACGGTGACATTGTTCAACGGGTTGGCATCCGTCCCGAAGGTCGCCATGCGCACGGGTTGCCCATCGATCGTGGTCTCGGTGCCATATTCGCGGAGCCAGGCCAACTGATGCGCCGAATGCCATTTCAGAAAGCTTTCCGCCGTCGGATTGTCGAAATCGCTGGGTCGTCCGGCCATCACATGGGTCGCGCCATCATAGACAGGATAAAGCTCTGCCGCGTCGGAGGCCAACTGCGCGCCCAAGGCATCATCGCTCAACGCCCCCGCCAAATAGGTATGAGGCGCATCGAAGCTGTCGCCCAATGTCTCATCGAGCACAGGATCGTAGGCGCCGGAGTTTTGCGTGGTCCAGAAGGTGTCAATCGCCATGGTCAGATCTGCCCGATCGACATGAGGATGTTGTTCATTTTGTTGAGCGCATTGTTGCCAAGTTCGAAATGCCGGTTCTGCTGTTTCGTCGCCGTATCGATTTCGTTCTGCTTGATCTGGTTTTGCTGGTTGAGGATCGTCACGCTCTCGGAGAGCGAGGTCGAAAAACTTTCCCATTGGCTTCTGGTCATCAAGGCCAGAGAGCCGTCCGATGTGTTGTCGGTCCAGTCAATAATGTCGATAGACGGCCGATCCACGCCGTAAAGCTTTTCGAGCGGATGCGCATTGTCCCCTTTGCCCAAAATGGCCTGTTCGACGAACATCGAGAGCACCGCCATCTGCGACTGATCGAGAGTATTTCCGTCCCAATTCTGGGTCGCATTCGGCGCAATATCGGTCCTTCCCAGCTGATTGGCATAGGTCTTGATGTCGCTGGTGCCGTCGAAAATAAGGGAAAAATTGAACTTCGGCATGTCCTTCGTCACCGCATAGTGCAACCAATCCCCTTCGCCATAATCTTTGGGATCGATCCCGTGGCGCAGCAGGTAATCCTCATAGTTCCCGTCGGGATCCGTGGCATAGAACTGAAACGTTGCCCCATAGGGGATGAGCAATTCTTCCACCGTGATATCATCGACACTCTGACGCAGATCGAGGTACTCGGTGCCATCGGCCAAGGTGAAAGAGCCAACATTCATGAACCGTCGCTGCTCTGACGCCTTGCTGGGGTCGTAGAAACTCAGTTGCTTGTTCACAAGCTGCTGCATCACCGCGTAATCCTGCAACAACTTGTTCAGCTGCCGGATTTCATCCGTGCCCGAATCCGCGATCGCTTCGGCTTGCGATTCATAAAGCGTTTGATACCGCGTGATGAGCCCCGGCACGTCTATCGACGGATCGGCAAAGTTAGAATGCGCCATGGCTGCGCGGCGTGTGTCCGAGGTCAGAATGGCGCGCTCCGAGCGCATAAAGGCCTCATAGCCGTTTCGGATCGTCTCTCCGAAATCGGAACTGCTGGAATTCAAAACGAAACCGGACGATCCCTGCGAGCCATAGCTCTCCAAACTGTCAGCACTGCGCCCATTGCGGCGCATGTAGGCCAGCAACCGTTCCGCTTCCTCGGTCTCGAAGAATGTGTTCGCACGCTGAAAGCGTTCCACAATGCTCGACAGCGCCTGCAACATGGTGTCTTCGGCAACCACTGCCGCGGACAGGCCCTGTGTGCCCTCCGTGCTGAACGTGCCACCCAACGCCTCGACCAAAAGCTTGAGCTGACCGAGAAACACCGCCTTGTCCTCCGCCGGGATCGACACGGAGCTGCTGTTGATGATGTCGATGATCTCTTGAATGCGCGCATCGACACCGCTCAGATCCCGCGTCAGGCCCAGCTCGGTCAACCGGCCCAATTCTTCCAATCTGATCGCAAATTTTGCTTGATCCGCCGCAGAGAGCGCACTGAATTCCGCCAAGGTCATGGTCATCAAATTGACCGCGCGATTGTCATCGGAGAGGACATAATACGCGAGCGTCACCCCATCCACCTCGATCACGACCTCCTGAAGCCCGTCTACCCCCTCCGGAAAGCCCTCTGCATTGCGCGGTTGCAGGGCGAGATATTCCACCTGATAGGCTGAATGCCAGGTCGAGAAATCATGAGGGAAAACACCGTCTTCAGGGACATCGACCGTCCAGCTTTCCGGACGATTTTCCACCGGAAGCTTATGGGTAATCCCATCGTAGATAGGATAAACCTCACGCGCACCGGATTTATAGCCGTCAGACCCCGACCCCGCCGAGGACCCTGGCATCGTGTCGCTCGGATGGTCCTGATCATCCCCGGTGGTGCCCGAAATGCCGCCTTTTTCCTCCCGGAAATATTCCCAGAAACTGCTGTATCCAAGCTCGCTTACGTCCACCATTGTCTCGTCTTTCTTAGAATGTTCGCGGGCACATTCGCGTCACAGCCGAAGCCGGCCGCGCCGGTCGAATGTCTCAGGCGTGCCAGACGCCGTGCCCAGTTCAAAATCATCGCCTGACGGCCCGGCAACTGCGGCGCGGCGCGCCTCTGCCCGGCCCATCGTCGGCCCCGCGATCGAACGCGACGGCGGTGGCGGCGGCAGGCCTTTGCGCCGGGCCTCCAATGCGGCCTGAAAATCGCGCTTTGCGGTCAGGTAATCGGCCAAATGATCCGTCGCCTTGTCGAGGGCCTCCAGATCACGCGCCCGCAGCATGGCGCGCAGCCGACT
Source organism: Celeribacter naphthalenivorans (assembly GCF_020524585.1). Taxonomy (GTDB): domain Bacteria; phylum Pseudomonadota; class Alphaproteobacteria; order Rhodobacterales; family Rhodobacteraceae; genus Celeribacter; species Celeribacter naphthalenivorans. The sequence goes on along the minus strand of NZ_JAIVLK010000002.1, from coordinate 202,697 downwards.
TTCGGCTTCCAAATCGCCACGCAGGAACGGATGGCGCGCCAAAATATCAAGCTGCCCCCCCATCTGCCGCAGCAGGGTGGCCCAGTCTTCTTGCCGGACTTCTTGCCGAGTGGTCTGGCGAGAGGAGGTCTTGCGGTCAGACGGCAAGGCGCACCCGCCCGTCTTCTTGCGACGACGGCCCCATGGCCCCGGCGTTCTGCGGCACGGCGGTGGCCATCACCTGCTCCAGCCCGGCCGCCACGGCCCCAAGCGCCAATGCGAAAGCCGAAGTGCGTTCCGCAACCTTGGTCGCGTCGCCTTCGTTTTCAGGAATAGCGACAGCGATGTCCTCAAGACTCGCGATGTCCCGGCTCAGTTGATCGTCGAACAGCGCCTCTTCCGTCTGCAACGGACGCCCGATGGCCGTCTCGATGCCGCGTTCCGTCGAAGTGTCGGTGGTGTCCACCGCCCCGGAATTCTGCGCCGTGTCGGAAATCATGCCGAACACCGCATTGAAGAGATACACGACAAAGCTCACCAAAAGCGCAAGGTCGTCTTCATCCTCGACGAAAGGCGACATGGAATTCAGAGTCGCCCCGGCCTGCCCCATCACACTGAGATCGCTGGCCTTTTTCGACAAATCCGCCGCCGCCGTCAGGTCGCCGTTCTGGCTGCGCGTGGCATCAATCTCGCTTGCGACCTGCGCGTAGGCGAGTTCCAGATCCTGCACATTGCGGGGTTGCGACAATCCAAGCGCCGCAGCCGTGCCGGCGACATTGACGCCAAAATCATAACTCGGCGTCGGAAGCGGCGACTGAGCACCGGATGTGACCTCGGCGGTTTCACCGGGCTGAAGCGCGGCACCCGTCGCGCCGATGGATGGGAGTGGCGTCGTCATAATCTTCCCCTCGTTGATCTGAGATCACCTTAGGGACATCTGCGCCCCGCCCGTGTAACAAATGACACGGGCAAGGATCAGGGAAAGGATCGGGGCCGGACTAAGAGGCCGCACTCAGGGCCAAAATCGAAGACCGAAAACGGTCGACCTCAGTGCCCCACGACACGTTTGCGCGTGCTGCTGGGCGCTTCGCCGAAATGGTTGCGATAGGCGCGGGTGAAATTGCCGATGTGGGAATAGCCACAGGCAAAAGCCGCCTCTTTCACATGCACCCCGTCGTTTTCAAGCAGATTGCGCGCTGCATTCAGCCGCGCGCTGCGCTGATAGGTGGCCAAAGAGATGCCGTATTCGGTCTGAAACAGCTGACGCAAAAGCCCCGTGGAAATGCGGTTTCCGTCCTCAGAGATCACCTCGGCGAGATCGATCGAGGGGGCCTGGTCGATCCGCCCCTTAATGGCCGCAAGAATCTCCTTGCGCAGCCCCGAAACAGTGGGCGCCTGGGGCAATTCCTCGACATTGTCCTGCCCGTAGAGATCGAGCACCTCGATGAGAAAACGGATCGCATTGGTTTCAGAGCGAATGCTGTCGAGACCGCTGTCGGTTTCCGAATTGTAAAGCTCGTTGGCGAGATATTTGAGCTGCTCGGTCACACGCAGGGAAATGCCGACATCGACAGGGCCTTCGCGTTGGATCAACGCTTCGAGCGACGGCGGCAAAACCGATTTGATCCGGCTCTGGATATTGTCCCGATACATGGAAATACAAACGTGACGCAGCACCTGTCCGGCACCGATCTTGAGGTGAAACCCGGGCGTGTCGGAGCGGATCACCATCGCAGTGTCGCTCAACCAGCGCCGTATTTCGCCATTGCCGAGGTGAATTTCTGAATCGCCAACGATGAAATACTGGGCCGACACCTGACACCCCGTCGGGTCCGCCGCAAAATTGATCTGGGTATCCTCATCCATCTGGATGGCCGACATGGCCAGAGAAATACCGCTGGGATAATAGCGAAACTTCATGCGCCCCGCCCCACCGGGAAGGATCATATCGCCATCGCTTCCGACCTGCCAAGCCAACTGCCGCATGTCGTCTAAAACTCCTGTTGTGATATTTTACCGGTTAATCAATTTCACAAATCAACATCATTCAGTGTGATAAGCAACACGCGAAATGATAAACTTCCTGATAAAAAGATAAACCATTCGGATAGAAAAAAATCTCCAAATTATTTAATTACTTGGGAGATTCATCTGTGCGCCGAAAGAATGAGCAGCCGCAAAACTTGCGGCATTTTAAGCATGCCGTCCTCGGCCGAATGGAGAGCAATCTGTGTGAAACCCTGCATCCTGACATCCCTCGATCAGGCCCTGAAAGTTGAGCCCGAGGCCGCAGAACAGCTCGCACGGTTTTGCGAAGTGGTGCAGTATCCCGCAGGCTCGGTGATCTACTTCCAAGAAGACCCCACCACGCATTTCCACATTCTCCTGTCGGGCTACGTGCGCCTGACCTACATCAACGAAAACGGCATGGTGACGCTGATTTCCGTGGTCCCCTCGGGGCAAAGTTTCGGCGAGGCCGGTGTGTTCGACGCCAGCCCGAACTGCGACACGGCCTTTACCATCGGCCCGGCCGAGGTGCTGCACCTCGATCTCAACGCGCTCAAACATCTGGGCGATCTGTCCCACGGGGTGCACGGCGCCATCGCGCGGGTGATCGCCAAACGCTACCGCGAGCATGTGCATCTGACCCGCGCGCTATATCTGCCGAACCTGTCGCTGCGTCTCGCCCATGTTCTGTTGCAACTCGCAAGCACCCTGGGCAACCGCATCCGCTACAAGGGCGAAATGCTCGAATGCCTCGGCCCGATCATCACCCAGCAAGATTTGGGGTCAATGGCGCGTGGCACACGTGAGAATGTGAACAAGACGCTCAGAAGCTGGGAAAAACAGGGCATCATCGCACTCGAAGACCGCCATATCCTGCTGTGCGACAAAATGCGGCTCGAAGACATCGCGGCCAACGCCGACTGAGGCCCCGATCTAAGCCTTTATCTCAGCCACCGCCCGAGGCCTCCAAATCACGGACGGAACGGTGTCATTTGATACAGCCCTTTCGGCGTATTCGGGGCAGATTACCCGCACAGTCACGTTACACAAATGAGGTTCGCGCGTGTTTGGCTTTTCGGAACTGGAAGAAAAACTGATGACGGATGAGGCACCCGCAGCTCTGCGCGACTGCCTGTCCCGTCTCGACACGCTCGGCAATGAGACCGCTCAGGCCATCGACGCGGGGCTGTCCCCCGAAGATTACGCCAAGGCGCAATCCATACTTACGGCCATCACGGCCAGCAAACACATATTGGCCACACAAGGTCATAAGGAGAGATAAAATGGCGATCGGGGACACGACAACATCCTGGGGGATCGATTCGAGCGATTGGGGCGCAGGCTCCAGCTCGACTGGCTACGGCTATGCGGCCCGCGACGGCTTCGACCTGATCTGGCGTCAGGAGTATCTCCAGACCCAGACCGCCGCGATTGAGGCCGACATCGCAGAGATCGAACAGAACGCCAACCTCTCCGACACGGAGAAAATGTACGCCATGCAGATGGCGATGAACACCTGGTCGGCGGTGACGAACCTGCGCACCAACATGCTCAAAACCGTCGCGGATACGCTCAAGACCATCGTGCGAAACGTTGCATAAGCACCTTGGATGATAGGTGCCACATGACCATCAAGGAACGGCCCCGGTGGCCGTTCCTTTTGCTATGAGGAGCGTGAAGATGCGCGGAGACATGATACCGATTCTGACCGACCTCAACCCGCGCGAGGCGGATTTCCTGATGATCGCCATCTTCGTGCGGCTGCAACATCAGCGCGCCGATGAGGCCAAGGTCCTGATCGATGGCGCAATGGCCGCCGGGCTGCGCACGCCTGAGATCGTCTTTGCCTCTGCCGTCGCCGAAAACACGCTGGGCGATCACGCCGCCGCCCTGGACGCCGTCGCGCTGTGCGAAGAGGTGGAACCTGCCAAGGTGAATCTCGGCGCCAAGACCCGCCGCCGCATCCGCATGCGCTCTTACATCAAGGCGCGCAGCCTCTTCGCTCTGCATGGAGACTTGAACGAAGAGGGGCGCGCAGCACTTGATTTCTACATGCGCCAAAGCGCAACGCCATAACGCGCGCTACCTGACCATTTTTGGGAAATTGTCGAACAACCCCTGAGTGAAGTTCAACATTTCAGCCCCCAAAATCCCCGCCATCGCCGCAATGGTGATCGCCACGGCGATCAGTTTGACCGCGAAAGACAGCGTCTGTTCCTGAACCTGCGTCAGGGCCTGAAGCAGGCTGACGACAATCCCCACAAGTGATGCCACCACGATCGGCGGCATCGACAGGATCATGACCAGCATCATCGCTTCGGTGATCTGATTTGTGGCCTCAGCCGGTGTCATCGCCCTGCCCTCCTACACCGCATAGGTTTGAATAAGACCGAGGATCAGTCGCGACCACCCATCGACCATGACGAAGAGAAACAGCTTGAACGGCAGTGAAATCGTGAGCGGCGAAACCATCATCATCCCCATCGCCAACAAGATGTTGGACACGATCAAATCAATGGCAATAAAGGGCAGATAGAGCAGAAAGCCGATCTCGAAGGCCTCGCGCAGCTGGCTGACGACGAAGGCCGGCAGCACCACGGCCAGATTGTCGGCATTGGCGCTGTCTTGCAGGCTCTCGGGCCAGATTTCTTTTGCCGCGAGGACAAAGAAGGTCCGTTCGCGTTCGTCCGAATGCAGATTGATCCAGTTCAACAGCGGGTCTTTGGCGGCCGAAAAAGTACGCTGCACCTCCGCGACACTGTCGAAGCGATAATCGCCGTTGGACAGAATGTTGAAGGTCTCCACAAAGACCGGCGCCATGATGTAGCCGGAGATGATGATCGCCAAGGCATTGAGCGCCATATTCGGCGGGATTTGCTGTACCCCCAAGGCGTTGCGCACCAAAAGGAGCACCACGGAGATTTTGATAAAGGCGGAGGCAACCACCGCCAAAAAAGGCACAAGCCCCGCGACCACCAGCGCGAGGATCAGATTGAGCGGATCAATCATCCCCGCCCGCCCCAAACAGGCTCGCGATCCGCACCACGGGCTGCTCATCGAGGGTGATGATGTGCCCCGTGCCGATCTTGCGACCATTCACGCTCAGCGCCACTTCGATCCCCGGCCCGGTCTCGGGCGGGCTCAAGGGAAACACTCCGCCAGGCGTCAGCGCCGAAACGGCAGACAAGGGCAATTCGCCCTCCGCGATGGTAAAGGCAACGGTGACAGGGATGTCCCCGATCTCTGTCGCCACGCTCTGCTCGACCGGTTTGGCCGCGACCGGCATATCCTCGGGCGCATCGCTCATTCTCGTCACCTTCCACTCTTCTTCTATTTTTTGCGCCTCGATCCGCCACCGTCCGGCGCGCAGACAACAGACATCGGGCACCGGCCCCGCCATCAGGCAATCCCCCGGACGCAGGCTTTCCAGCGCACCCATCCGCATCTCAAGCCCGCCGCTCTCCAAAGTCACCGGCACCGGGATCTGCGCGGCCAGGCTCTCGTTCGAGGCGGTTGCCAGCTCCGTGATCCCGCGCGCGACCAAGGCCCGCACAAAGGCCGCCTGTGATCCCGCCAGAAGCACCGCACTTGTGCCGCCGCCCGCATGGGTGATCTCCGCACGCAGCCAAAGCTCCGCCGTCTCAGGTGCCTGAGACGCGCGCAGGTCACCCGCCCCCCAAAGCGGCAAAAGAGCCGCCAGACCCGCGCGGGCGATCTCGTCTGAGAGCTCGGGATCGAGAGCCGAAAGCGACGCCATATCAAAGGCTTCACCGGTCAGACCGGCAAAATCCAGCATCTCGAGCCGGGCACAAATTCCGCTGCTCGCCTCTTCGGACCAAAACGCCGTCTCGGCGCAGGGCTCAGACAGGCGCAGCACCACGCTTGCGCCACCGGCCAAGGGCAAGGCCCGGCCCAGAAAACCGCAGGCGGCATTCCAGATCGAAAACTGATCCGTGAGTGTCAGAATATCCATCCGCCCATCTTTCATCGCGCACCTCTGCTGCCGGTCACCGGGCCACGGAACGGGTCGAACTCCGCCGCGCCGCGCGCCTCTTCCTCTTCGCGATCCGACACCACACGCACGGTCTTGTCCGGGTGGCGCAGCTGCATCTGCGCGGCCATGTCACGCGCGACGGCGGCGATCTCTGCGGGGTTCGCGCCTGCTGCGCTGTGCAGCGTCACGGTGATGGCGGAACTCGTCATCGAGAGCGTTGCTTCGCGCAGCCCCGCGATCTCCGTGCCAAGCGAAAAGCGCAGCCCCCCCAGATCAGCCGTCGGCACGTTTTGTTTGGCCTCAAGCCTCTCCATCGCGACCTGTACCGCCTGCGCAGAGGCGCTGGGATGCGGGGCGTTTTGTGCGGCGGCCACGGCAGGCACGGGAACAGAAAGCGGCGAGGCCACCATGGGCGCTAACGTCACGAGCTCTTCGAGCGCGTCTTCCGGCTCACGCGCCGTCGCGAGAGGCTGGGCAGACAGCGCCTGCCCCAGAGCCTCTGCAAATGCCGCCTGTTGATCCTGCGCGGTGCGGCCGTCCTGACGGGTCATCCCCTGCTGCAGACCTTGCTGCATCGGCTGACGTGCCGAGCCATCCTGTTCCAGCCCACGCTCTTGGTGATCCTGCGGAGTCTGAGATCTCACTTCCATCAGTGCAGCCCTCCCATGCCGCGCGGGCGGCTGAACACATCTTCGATTTCGGCTTCTTCACTTGCGGTGAGCGCGTCTTGCGCGCCCCGCCACATCTCGTCCAACAGCGTGTCGATCTTTTCGCACTCCGCCTCGCGCTTGCGCAGCTCGACCCGTGCCGCGCTGAGCCGCTCATGGCAGCGGCGCACATGATCTTGCGCCCTGTCGCGCCGGTCACTGAGCCGCTGATGCTCCTCGATCAGGGCCAGCACCCGGGTTTTAACCTCATCGACGTCTTCCGTGCCGATCGCCTTGCCAAGGATCGGCGCAAACAACGCCCGCTCACGGTCCGGCAGGCTGGCGGCGCTCTCCTCCACCAAACGGTTCAACGCCTCGGCGCGCTCTTCGGCCTCGCTGAGCGCCCTGCGCGCCGCCTCAAGCGCCCGCATCGCCTTGTCCTGACGCAGGGTTTTGACCTCTCGCAACATGCGAAACTGGATGATCATCGGGTCAACTCCCGCAGCTTGGCCAGCGTCTCGTCATAGGGCATCAAATCGTCCGTCTGCTGGCGCAGAAAATCGCGGATCGCATCGTGTTTCTCGATCGCCTTGTCGGTGCGCGGATCGCTGCCCTTTTGATATTCGCCAATCTTCACAAGCAGTTCGACATCCTGATACAGCGCCATCCACTCGTTGACCTGCCCGGCCATGTTGCGATGTTCCGGGTCGACGACCTTGGTCATCACCCGGCTTTTCGAGGCCAGAATATCAATCGCCGGATAGTGGTTTTGCGCCCCCAGTTTGCGCGACAAAATGATGTGACCGTCGAGGATCGAGCGCGTTTCATCCGCCACCGGCTCGTTCATGTCGTCGCCCTCGACCAGCACCGTGTAGAGCGCCGTGATGGACCCGTGTTCACTCATCCCCACGCGCTCCAGAAGCCGTGGCAAAGTGGCGAAAACCGAGGGTGGAAAGCCGCGCCGGGTCGGTGGTTCGCCAGCCGCCAGACCGATCTCGCGCTGCGCCCGGGCGAAACGCGTGACACTGTCCATAAGGAACAGCACCCGCTTGCCCTGATCGCGGTAGAACTCGGCAATGGCCGTGGCGACGGAGGCGGCTTTGGCGCGTTCCATCGAGGATTTGTCAGAGGTCGCAACCACAATCACCGCACGTTTAAGGCCCTCCGGTCCGAGATCGTGCTCAATGAATTCGCGCACCTCCCGGCCCCGTTCGCCAATCAGCGCCAGCACCGTGACATCCACATCCGCGCCCTTGACCAGCATCGACAACAGCGTCGATTTCCCGCCGCCCGCCGCCGCGAAAACCCCCATGCGCTGACCCTCACCACAGGTCAAAAGCCCATCGAGCGCCCGCACGCCCAACGACAGGGGCTTGTCGATGATGCGGCGTTTCATCGGGTCGGGCGGCGCCCGGTACACCGGCACATGGGCCTCGGGCGTGAACGGCGTGTCGAGCCCGTCGATGAAATTGCCAAAGCCATCGAGCACACGCCCCACAAGCCCCGCGCCCACCGCAACGGATTGCACCTGCCCCGTGGGATAGACCTCGGTCGAGGGCGAGATGCCCTGCGTGTCGCCAATCGGCGACAAAAGCGCTTCGGCACCGGAAAATCCGACCACTTCGGCGGCCAGACGATGGCCGGTCTCACGGGTGTAAAGATTGACCAATTCGCCGACCTGCACCTCGGGGGCGACCGCGTGAATGATCGTGCCGACGACCTTTTTCACCCGCCCCGTCAAACGAAACGGCTGACAGCGCATCGCCCGCGCCCGCAGCCGGTCGGGCGCTGTGGCCAGACGCGACAGATCGGCTTTCGGTCGATGCGGCATCTCGGTCTCGTCCAACACCCGCTTAGCCCTCCTGCATCTCAAGAAGGCTGCGCAGCTGTGCCAAAGTGTCGTCCAGCACGAAACTCACCACACCCAGATCGGTCTCGAGCCGCAGGTTCGGGCTTTCCAGCGCCGGATCGGAAATCACGTCGATCAGTTCGATCTCAGGGAATTCATCCAACACCCCTGCAAGCGCGGCCCGCAGTTCATCCACCATATCGGGGGATACGAACAATTGCCCGCGGCGCTGGTTGCGCATGGTCGCAAGCGCCGAACGGGCCAGATCGAGCGTCAACTCGTGATCGGAGAATTGTTCGATGACACGCGTGACACAGTCATGCACCAAATGGCCCAGATCGCGCTCCATCGTCGCCAATTGCCGGTCGATGGCCTGTTGTTCGCTCACCATCCGCCCGGCGGCCTGACGCTCTGCCTCAGCCATGCCTTCGGCGAAACCACGCGCTTTCTCGGACTCATAGACCTCTTCGGCGGCTTTGCGGATCGCCGCAGCTTCGGCCTCGGCCGTGCGGATCAAGGCCTCAGCGCCCGCGATCTCAGAGAGGGTTTCCGCGCGCAGAATGCCATCGGGCGCGGCAATGGAGAGGCCCAAAGAGTTCAAACGATAGACGTCGCTCATGCCGCTCTCCCCCGCTCCATCGCGCGGAGCGCCTGTTTGATCTCAAGCTCTGTCAGCTCCGGCAGATCGCCCAGCGGCGCCCCCGTGCTGCGCAACGCATAGACATGGCCCGCGACCGGCAGGCTTGCGGCGAGACTCGCCGCCATCAGCCGATGCGCGGTCTCGGCCACCGGATGGGTCGCAAAATCTGCGCCGGTCAGCAGCGCCCTTTCATCGAAACGCGCGAGATGATGACAGAACACCGCGCCTTCGCGCAGCGCAAAATCAAAGGCCCCCGCCCCGAGCAAAGCGGTCATGGCCTCACGTTCGGTTTTCAAAAGCGCGGCGCGCAGACGCGGCGCATGGATGGCGGCGGCGAGATAGCGACGGGCCTTGGCCTGTTGCCCCTCGGGCGCCAAAGCCAAGGCCAGCGCCTGCGTCATCTCCGGCGCCAAACGATCCGGCAAGCGGCGCGTGGCCTCAGCAATTTCACCCAGCAAGCCCCCTGCGGATGTGCCAGCCAGTGCCTTGGGGGCCAAAGCCCGAAAGCCCGGCGCCCGAAACAGGCCCGGCACGGCGACGGCGCCCTCCGGCAACACGGCGAGCGGGTCGGCCAAAAGCCGTGACAGGCGCAGCGTTGCGCGGCCCCTCTCAGTGTCGAGCGCCAGCGCCATCATGCCTCCTCGGCGGCGGGAGCGGCCTTGCGCAGGCGATGGTTCATCACAGCCAGCGCCGCCACCCCGGCCAGCGCGGCAATCAACATCAGCGTTCCGAGGATCACCCCCGTGCGCAAGGCCGTGGCCGATCCACGCCCAATCTCCAACCCCATGGTGCGCACGGTCGGCACCGCATCGGGCATCGCGGAAATATCCTCTGCGGTGGATTCGACCAACACCACGGTGATCGCCTCATAATTCACGCCCTCGATCGAATTGGCGACCAGACGGCGGATTTGCGGCACCAGAAAATCGAGATCATAGCCCGCTTGCTGTTTGATAAAGACCGCCGCTGAGGCGGGTTTCGCCTCCTGGCCCAGCGCCGCCTCTTCGGGCATCACGATATGGACCCGCGCGACCAGAACACCGTCGATCTCCTGCAGGGTCTGAGCCACGTCCTCCCCCAGCGCATAGATGTAGCGCACGCGTTCCTCGAAGGGCGAGGACACGATGCCGCCGCCGGAAAACACCTGACCGATGGTTTCGCGCGAACTGCGCGGCAGACCTTTGTTGTCGAGGACGGTCAAGGCCCGTTGCAATTCGCTTTCTTCGACGGAGAGCGAAAACACACCGTCGCCGATCGCGGTTTTCGAGGCGGAAATATTCTGCGCCAAAAGCGCCGCAAGCATCTCATTGGCTTCGCGCTCAGAGACGTTGGAATAGATCTCAGTCTGACAGGCGGTCAGCAGGAAAAGCGCCGTCAGGGCCGTAGCCGTGCTGCGAAAAAGCGGGCGTCTCATACGGTCACTGGCCTTTCATCAGGCTGTCCATCGCCTGTGTCGACTTGCCCGCCAGTTTCGAAGACACATCCACAAGCACGGAATATTCCACCACCTCAGCCTGCAGGCTGACCATGGCCTGAACGCTCATTTCGGTGTTTTCCATCCGCGCGCCGACGCTGCCGATCTTGCCATCAAAGGCCCCGCGCAGGCGTTCGAGCCCGGAGAGAATGGTCTGTCCCGGCGCGCCCTCGGCGGCCCCCACAACACCCAATCCGCTGGCGGCACGGGTGTCGGCGGCGGTGGCACCCTCGATCCGTTGCGGCGCAACGGGGGCGTTCAGCGGGTCGAATTCCGCGGCCCCGACGGGAGAAATCGCCCCCGCCTGCGGCACCTCGGTCAAAGGCCCGGTCTGCGCCAGTTGCACCGGTTCGAACCCGGCGGGCGCGACCTCGTCTTGCGAGGCCAAAGCCTTGCGCATCGCGGTTTCAAAATTGGCAAGACTGCCGCCCGAGGCCGAAGCGCCGGAGGCAGGTTGCGTGAGTGTCAGGACGGACTGTCCCAGCTCAGTGGTGATCGTCATCCAACCTGTCCTTCTAATTCCTGATCCGCGCCAGGCCCGGCAAGCGCCGCCTCGGCCATGGCCACAAGCCCTGCGTCGGGATGCATGGCGCGCAGGTCCTCGAACAACAGCTCCGCCTGTGCCCGATCCCCGCCCATCGCATGGGCCATGACGGCAAAGGCCACCACAGCGTCGGTTTGCGGCGCGCGCGAGAGAATGTCCTGTGCCTGATCGCAGGCCCCCGCCCCAAGCGCGGCAAGCGCCAGACCGATAGGGCCGGCATCGTCCTGAGGGCGCAGCAGGCGCAGGGTCGCGAAAATATCGGCCGCGGCGGCACCCTCGCCCCGGCCTATTCCCAGAAAACCGATCTCGGCCAATAGCCGTGCGGCGTCGCGGTCAAGGTTCATACCCACGCTCTTTGTCCCGTTCGTTTACGAATTATGAACCCGACCTGCCACAGCTCCCGAAGATCGGGAATGAAGTTTGACACACTTGCGCAGAGCGCAGCGCGGATACACCGGCCGAAACAGGGGCGTTTCGCGCCCAGATTTCCTATGTTTCAAGGACGGGCCCCGGTGCAGAAATTTCTGACCAAACTTTCGCAACGCAATGACGTTATCCTTGCGTTTCTGCTGATTTGTATCGTGTTCATGATGATCCTGCCGCTGCCGACGCAGCTGGTGGATGTGCTCATCGGGATCAACCTGAGTATTTCCGCGATCCTTCTGATGGTCGCGATCTACCTTTCCGAGGTGGTGGCATTCTCCGCCTTTCCCTCGATCCTGCTGCTGACCACGCTCTTTCGCCTCGCCCTGTCGATCACGACGACGCGGCTGATCCTGTTGCAGGCGGATGCGGGCAAGATCGTCGAGACCTTCGGGAATTTCGTGGTCTCCGGCAATCTCGTCGTCGGCGCGGTGATCTTTCTCATCCTGACCATCGTCAACTTTCTGGTGATCACCAAAGGCTCCGAACGCGTGGCCGAGGTCTCCGCGCGGTTCTCGCTCGACGCCATGCCCGGCAAACAAATGTCCATCGACAGCGACATGCGCGCCGGCATGATCGACATTCAGGACGCCAAGGCCCGCCGCAACAAGTTGGAAAAGGAAAGCCAGCTTTACGGCGCCATGGACGGGGCAATGAAATTCGTCAAAGGCGATGCCATCGCCGGGTTGATCATCATCTTCGTCAACATCATCGGCGGCGTTGCCGTCGGCACCACCCAACACGGCATGAGCGCGGGCGACGCGGTGAGCGTCTATGCGATCTTGACCATCGGCGACGGTCTGGTGAGCCAGATCCCGGCGCTGTTCATCTCGATCACCGCCGGTTTCATCGTCACGCGCGTGGCCTCTGACGACAATGAAAACCTCGGCACCGACATCGGCCGTCAGTTGATGAACGAGCCCAAGGCGCTCCTGATCGCCTCTGGCATCCTGTTGGGCTTTGCCGCCATTCCCGGCTTTCCCACGGTGGTGTTCCTCTGTCTGGCCGCACTCACGGGCGTCGGCAGCGTGCTGATCACCAAGGGCCGTAAAAAGCTGTCCGATATGGAAACCAGCCAGTTCATGCCCGCTCTGGCCCCGGCCAATCAGCCGGACAAACTGCCGACCCTGCCGAAAGACAGCAAGGCCGAGCCGATCGAAAAGGTCGAGCCGGTCACCTTTGCCCTCACCGTGCCGCTGATCGTCGATATTTCGACCTCGGTGCGCAATTATATCGAACCGCGCCGCCTCGATGCCGAGGTCGCAAAGGTCCGCCGCGCGCTTTATTTCGATCTCGGCGTGCCGTTTCCAGGGGTGCACCTGCGCCTGAACGACCGGCTCGACGAGGACGAATATCGCATTCTGGTCAATGAGATACCCGTTGCCGTTGGTCGGTCGCGCCCCGGCTACATGATCGTGCGCGAAACGCCTGCCAATCTCGAAATGTTCAACATTCCCTTCGAGCGCGGCGACGATTTCCTGCCCAATATGCCAAGCCTCTGGGTGGCGGCGAAACACGAGCCCTTGCTGCAAAAGGCCGATATTCAGACCCTCACCCTGCCCGCGATCCTGACCTATCATCTGGCGCATATGCTGAAATCCCACGCCGGGGAATTCATCGGTGTGCAGGAGACCATGTATCTCATGGGCGAGATGGAAAAGAACTTTGCCGAACTGGTGCGCGAGGCCAATCGCACCTTGCCGGTAATCACCATCGCCGATGTGTTGCAGCGTCTTGTGATGGAGGAAATTTCCATCCGCGACATGCGCACCATTTTGGAGGCGCTCGTCGAATGGGGCCAGCGCGAAAAGGACCCGATCCTTTTGACCGAACATGTGCGCTCGGCTCTGAGCCGCTACATCACCCATAAATTCGCGGGCGGCCAAAGCGTGATTTCGGCCTATCTTTTGTCGAAAACCATCGAGGATGAGGTGCGCGGCGCGATCCGTCAGACCTCGGGCGCCTCCTATCTGACGCTGTCGCCGGATTCGCATAAGAAACTGGTCGCAGCCCTGCGCAAGACCGTGGGCGATCTGAGCCGTCACACGCTCAAACCCGTGGTGCTCGCCCCGATGGACATCCGCCGTTTCATGCGCAAGATCGTCGAGCGTGAATTCCCCGACTTGGCGGTTCTGTCGTTTCAGGAGTTGAGCCCACAGGTGAACATTCAGCCGCTCGAACGCATCGAGCTGTCCTGATGTCGGCGCGCCAAGCCCCCGGACCCGGCCCGAACGATGCCCCTTTTCGGGTCGGCTTTTCGGCGCTGGCGCTGATCTTTTACGCTTTGGGGCGCGGGCTGGTGCCGGACCCTCTGCGCGCGGGTCTCGATGCCTTGGCGTTTTTGGCCGTGATCGCCGAAATTGGCGGGATGCTCTGGCGACCGACCTTGCAAAACCTGACCGATCACCTCTTGGCCCTCCTCGCCATCGGGGCCGCCGTCGCGATGCTTTGGGGCACGACAGGCACACCCGCGCCGGACCTGTCACGCTTTCAGGTCTGGCCGCTGTTTCTCTTATGTCTCACGATCTGGCTGCCCCGCCTCACGACGCAAACGCCGCAACCCCGCGACGGGGTGGTCCTTGGCACCGCGCTCACCCTCGGCCTCGCCACCCTCAGCAGCCTGATCGCCCCCGCGCTCTTACCCTACATGTTGAAAACCCCGGTGCATCTCTGCCTCTGGCTCACCTTTCTCTCGGCACTGTCACTCACCGTCACCGCATCGCTCGCAGGCCACTGGACCCTGCGCACCGAACGCTTTGCCACTGTGCTCTCAAGCCTTCTGCCGCTTTTGGGTTTTTTCGGCACGATCTTTGGCCTGATGACCGCGCTGTCCGCCCTGCCGGAAATTTTCGCAGGTGGCACACCGGATGGCCCCGCCCTGACCGAGATGCTGCGCGGGCTGGGCAGTGCATTTGAAACCACGTTGATTGGGCTGGGCGGTGCCATGGTCTTGACGCTGGTCGAAACCTTTGTGCCCCAAGCAGATCGAGAAACGGATCAAGATGCGGCGCAAGACTGACGCCTTCCCCACGCTGATCGGCGCCGATGTGATGTTGGGGCTGGCGGGCGTGTTGATGGTGCTCATGGCGCTTTTGCGCGTCCTGCCAAACGACGAAGCCCCCGCCCCCACCGCCTCTTGGATCGCCAGTGAAACCGGGCTTTGGCTTTCCCCCTCCGAGCACATCCCCCTCGATGCGCTCAGCACGGCCCTCCTCACAACCGCCCCCGTCACATTGATCATCGACCCCGACGGGCGCGAAGCGGCGTTTTTGACGGAATCGCGTCTGGCGCAGCTTGGCGGGCAAGAGATCACCCTGATCCGCCGCAGCACGGCCTGCGAGCGTCATCTGTCTGAGGGAAAATTGTCATGCGCGCCGTGACTCCGCCCCAAAGTTCGTGGCGCTGGCTTCCCGATATGGCCGCCAATCTTTTGGCGGTCTCGATGGTGGCCCTGACGCTGGTCGCCCTCATGCCTGCGCCGGACAAGGCGGCGGGCCATCGGCAAACGCCCCAAGGCCCCGCCGCCTTGGTCGATGCCCTTTGGGCGCGGTTGCACCCCGGTGTGACGGTCTACGATCTCGATGAGACGGGGCTGCACCCGGTGTCAGAGCGGCCCGATCCGACGCAACCGGCTCTCCTTTTTGTCCTCTCGCACGTGCATTACGATCAGGCCGCCGCAACCCTGCAGGGGCAGGAGTGGATCGAAATCACCGTCCCTGAGGCTCTGGCCACCCCGGCGGGCTGGCGTCAGGGGTTTCTGGCCCTCGCGAACCGCGGCGCCTCGCGTGACGGCTTCGAAGCGCGTCTGGCGGTCCTCTTGCATCAAGGCGCAGGCGATGTGATGCCGCGCGGACAAGAGACGTCCGCCTCGCCCGCACTGTGGCCGCGGCTTCAAACCCTTGTGTTTCGTCTGAGCAACCTCTTGGGATGTGCTCTTGGGCTTTTCGCCCTGCTCTGGTTGATGAGGCGGCGCGCGCTCAAAGCCGGTAGCGATGCCGCTTAGATCCGGGGCCTTGCGGCGACGGGTTGGCCAGCGCCAATTCCTCAGCCACCCGCAGCCCGGCATCTTTGAGGTCCAAGGCCTCGCGCACCGCCTGCGCCACCATGCCAAGCATTTGCATCAAGGCCCGAAAAGCGCCTTCCGCCTCCGCCGGATCGAGCCGTTCGATGTCACGCAACAGCTTGCGCAGCCGCAACAGCGCCTCGCGATAGGGAGCCATGAGGCTGGCCAGATATTGCGCGCGCTCTTTCTCTGACATTTCGCCCCCCGGCTCGGACACCACGGGTTTCACAGGCAGAGGCAGCATCGGCGCATCGCGCAGCAGGCTCGACGAGAAGGGCCAGCCGGGCACCATGGCGGCGTTCAGCACCACAAGCGTTTCCATAAAGGCCGTCGGCGCCGCCCCGTCCGTATCGCGCCAATCGACGGGCGGGCTGAGTTCCGAGAGGCTCAGGGCCGCCCCTTCGGAGAACGTCTCGATCGCGGGGAAATGTGGCACGAACAGCGCACCGAGACCGGGCGCGATCTCAGCCGCCCCCCCTTCCTCTGTCTCGATGTCGTCCCCCTCAGGGATGTCACTCTCAGCCCTGTCGATGTCCAGCCGGTCAATCTCGCGCTGAAGCACGGCGTGCAGCAGATCGGAAAGCCCCTCCGGCCCGCTCATGCTTTGCCTTTGCGCGTCAGTTGCGTTTCGAGCAGGGTGGCGAGTTTGCGCATCTCAGGGATCAACCGAAGCCGCGCCGCCGTCTCGGGCAAGGCGATGAAACGTTTGAGATGCCCCTCGGCGCCATGCCAGTCCCGGCGCTGGCACATCAACTCGGTCAGGTGAAACTGCACCGCCGGATCGTCGGGGGCGATCTCTTCGGCCCTCAGAAACGCGGCCTGCGCCGCCTCGGGTGCACCCTGCGCCTCGCCCGACCGCCGCAAACAAATGCCGAGGCCCAACCAATGGTCCCGCACTTCGGGCGCGATCAGCGTGAGCGCCAGAAACAGGCTTTGAGCCGTCGAAATATCGCCCGCGTTGAACCGCGCGAAGGCTTGGGCATAGAGCAAATCGACAATCTCCGACGGCAGGTTCAGCGCCTCGACAAGGCTCTGCCCCGCCGTGAGAGCGTCGAACACACGGTCATAGGCAAACCCCGTCTGCCCGGCGAGGCCCACCAGAGCCTGCCGCATCGCCACCTGCTCCGCCGGGGTCAGGTCATGGGTCAAATCCTGGGTCAGATTGAGATCAGCCATGCGCCATCAAAGCGGTCTTGAGCGCGTCCAGACAGCTCTGCGCCACTTGGCCGATGGCGGCCTGGCTTTCACCCTCCGGCGTGGTGCTGGCGGCGCGGGTGACGGCCTCCGCGAAATCCTCCTCGGCTGCGCCGAAGTCTTCGAGGGCCAAACAGGCACGGCCCGACAAAAGATAGCCATCCGCGCGGGTCGGCTCAAAAACGATGGCCGCCGTCGCGGCCTGAAGCGCCAGCTCAGGCTCGTCTGAGGCCAGAGCGGCATGGGCCAGACCGATCTGAAAATCGCGATCATCGGGGCAGCCCAGCACCAGCTGACCGAACAGCGAAAGCGCCTCTTTAGGCTGGCCGCTGTTCAATTTCTGGCGCGCTTGTCGGGCGACAGGCAACAGATCGTTGCGGGACAGGCCAAACTGAGCGGCGAGACCAATGGGCAGGGTATCAGGGGACATGTCAGAGTTTCTCATCGGCAGGGGGTTCAAGGTTGGAAAATGACCATATCGGCGGGGTCAAGCGCCCGAGGGGCCACAGGGGCGCCCGCGTCGGGGGACTGGCCCACCGGCGCGATGACATCCCCGGCAAAACTGCGCCACTGCATCAACTCGCGCAGCGCCTCGACCGCCTCTGCGGCCTCTGCGATCACGATCTCCGCATAGACGGCCTCGGGCGCATGATCCGGGCGCGACAGCTCGGCGATCCGTGCCGCATCCTGCCCCGCCGGAAAACTCAGCACCGCACGGTTCACGCCGACCAGCGCAAGCGAGAGCCTCAAAAGCCGCGACAGCTGATCATCGCACAGATGCGGGTCGCCAGCGAGGTGACCAAGCGTGGCGGTGATCCGAAGCGCCGCCCCATCAGGGGTGCGCGCAATCTCGACGGGCGTGTCCTCAAGCTCGAAATCGAACCGCGCGCCGATCGGCTCCATCGGAGCGGAGAGGCCCAGCACCTGCCAGATGCGGGTCACGGCATCGGCAACCTCGGGACCTCGCGAAGACGGAAAACTGCGTTGCATCTCAAATCCGGGTGGTTGTGGCCATGCGATCGATCTCGGCCTGTTGTTGATCTTTCAGGAACTGAATGATGGAGCGCACCAAGTCCTTGAAATCGTCCATGACGCTCTTGCCCAATTCGGCATTCGATTGTTCGGTCTGCGCTTTTGCGGCCAGTTCCTGCCCCCCGGCTTCGATGTTCTTCGAGATCATATTGCCGCCGCCTTCGCCCGCAGAGGAGCCCGCATTGATCAACCCGGACACCGCCTGTGCGCGCGTGCTGACGTTCTGGGCCTGCGTGTTGAGCGCCGTGGACATCTCGGATGCCCCTTCCATAGAAGCGTCTTTCGCAGCCCCCGCCAGCTTGCCGGCCTGCCCCGCCCCCTTGAAGGAGACAACCGACGCCCCCACGGCGGCGGCGGTCGAGACGACGGAGACCACGAGCTGCGTGACGGCGGCCTCGCGCATGGTTTGCGCCTGCCCCTCCAGATCGGCCCGCGCCTGATCGCGCGCGCTGAGACGTTGATCGAGCGCGTTTTGACGCCCCATGGAGGCAAATTCAATCATCAGCGCCGCAAGATCTTCGGCGGCGCCCAATTCGCCCAGAAGCTCATTCAACACCTCAAGCGGATCCATCCCGGCTTGGGTCAGTTTCTCTGCGGCCGCTTCCAACCGTCCAAAGCTGCCGTTCAAATCGAAATCATTGGGGTCAGAAAAAAGATCGTTTGTGCCCCATTCCGCGCCAGCACCGCCCGCGGCCCCGTCTTGGCCCGCGCGATTTCCGTTGTTCAAGAGAGCGGATTCGAAAAGGGCCCTCATCTCCTCAAGCGGAGAGCTCGAACTCAGCGCCCCTGCGCCGGCTTGTGCATCTCCCTTTGTCGGGGCCATGTCTTCGGATTGCGAGGGCTGAGCACCGGTGGTTGCGCCAAGGCCGGGAATGAATTGAATAGGCATGATCGTATCCTTTCGTGATGTCTCACCCGGCGAAACGGGTGCGTGACAGGCTATCGCCCGTGTCGCGGTGCAATTGCATAGCGCTGTCGAGCAAGGCGTTGACTTGGTCCGTGGAGGTTCTCAGGAAATCCATCAGCTCTTCCATGAGGCCATCAATCTGCTGGATGACCGCTTGCGACTCTTGGGTCTGGGCGCGCATTTCAGCGGCATCGGATCTCAGCGCATTGGCGACAAGGCCAGAGGTGCTGGTCGCGACAGCAGTGACGCCCGATGTCGCGGCGTTGACCGCATTGACCAAGGTCAGCATGGCCCCCACAGCCGCAGGTGCCCCCGCGCCCCCCGAGATCGCAGTCCCGACGACGGCGGAGACCACGGCCCCCACGGCCAAGGTGATGGACGCCGCCATATCCCAGCCCGCAGCCACGTCGTCTTCCACTCCGATGGCGGTCAGAAGATTGCCAGCCACGCCCATGCCACTGTCGCTGGCCCCTGCGACAAGACCATTGATCGCCCCCGCAGCCATAAACATGCCACCGATGAACATGGCCCCGCCGAGCACCTGAAGCCCCGGCACGGCGGTCACGACCGCCCCGACGACCATCATGGCCGCAGCGCCGAGGCCCGCCGCCACAGACCCGATGATGGCGCTGACACGTCCCGCGTCATCCGCCACACCCGACCCTTCCATCTTACCCTGCGCGGCATCGAGCCGGTCGCGGTTTTCCTGGATTTGGTTGCGTTTGGTTTCCTGTTCGTTGCTCAACCGATCCATATCGGCCTCGCCTTTCGCGTCCTGCATTTTCTGAGCGATTTCTGCCAGACGTGCTTCGAAATCCGTGCCCAGATCGGTGGGCGCAAAGGCGGCGAGGCCCTCCAGCATGCTGGCATAACTCGGGCGCACGGCGTCCGGGACAGCACCGCTTGCCCCCGACGTCCCTTTGGAGCGCACCTCACGTTCTTTTTCCGCATCCGGGCCGAGCGCACCGGTGCCGCCGAGCGGCCCCCTGTCTTCAATCCGCATTCTGGTCTCCCGTCGTCAAGTCAAGCATCGCGATCCGGGCCTCTGCCGCATCGCGCGATTTCGCCGTGCCATGGCCTTTCTCGGCCTCTCCGAGCGCCAGCCGGAACGCATCCCCGGCCGCCTCGCGATCGCCCTCGGCCAGCAAACATTCCCCGAGCCGCATCAGCCCCTCGGGGTTGGTGGCGTCCAATGCGATGAATGTCGCGAAAGCGTCGCGCGCGGCGCGCATGTTGCCCTGCTGTTGCAGGCAGGCCCCAAGGCAATAGTGATTGCGCGCCTCCAAAGGATCGATCAGCGCGAGATGGCTAAAAATCACCAACGCCTTGTCGAGGAACTTCTGGGTCAAAAGCGTGTAGCCGTAGCCGTAGAGCACCTCGAGGTCCTCGCGGCTCATCCCTCGGATCTGCGCCAGTGTCCGACCCTCTTTCAGCCCCTGATAGACGGGGTTCTCGGCCATGCCGGACTCGGCCTCAAACCGTTCGGTGGCGGCGATAATGGCCTCGACCGCCTCCCGGTTTTCGGGGGCGAGGAGTTCGGCCACATATGTCTCTGCAGTGCGCTGTGTCATGCGGGCACCTTATCTGCGCGTCCAAAAATACCGGGTGACATTGGTCACACCAAAGCCTCACCACCCAAGCGCTGCGAACCGCCCGTCGAGATCGGAAATCACGGTTTCGAGGCGCGAGGTCTCAAGCTCTTCTTCACGCAGCCGGGCAATCAGCACCGGTTGGTCATAGCGGTTGCGCGCGGCATGGATCACCTGCCCGTCGAGATCGGAAATCCCCGCCTGCCCGGCCAGATGCGCGAGGTTCTGCACCCCGTCGAGCAACAGCCGCCGGGTCAGAGACACCAACACATCGCCGCTCTCAGAGCCGGTGATCGACACCCGCCCCATGCGTTCGAAATCGAAGCCAAAGCTGCCGTCCGTGGCGGGCAAAGCGGTCAGCCCCATATTTTCGGCGAAACGGGTCACGGCGGAGGTCGCCTGTCTGGAAAGCGTGGTCATACTGTGTCCTTATGCCTCGTAAGCGGCGTCTTCGGCGGCAACGAGCCGATCCGAGAGTGTCATGAGAATGCGCGACTGGCCGAGCCGCGCCGCATCCGAGGGCATCACCGCATCGGGCAATTGGCCATGCAGATCGCGCAACAGGTTGATCGCCGCGACCGGCACCTCGGCCTCTTCCGCCTCATAGGGCTTGATCAATTTCTCAGCCTCGACCATCGACGGCGTGGGCATCGTGGCAAAACCAAACATCCGCGCGGCGATCTCTTCGCCATCGGGACGGGCGGCCTTGCCGTCCGGTGGGCACATGCGATCCAGCGTGGCCCCCACCGTCACGGACATATCGAGCACAGTGCGCAGGGTTTTGAGCTTGGACAGCTCGGCGACCACGCCGCCCAATTGCACCGCATCGGTCGAGGGGCCGAAACTGGACATATCCGCCCCCGCCGTGGCGATGAAACTGTCGATCACCTGATCGTAGTTCTGCGTCAGATCGAACTGGCGCAACGCACCGAACAACCGCCCGAGATTGGGCGTCTCGCGCAGGATTTCGCGGTAGGAATTGCGATAGGCTTCTGGCTCTGTCCCAAGCTCACCCGCCAGTTTCTGCGCCTGTCCAGCCGAGGCAAACCCCGCCATGATTTCGCGGGCATTTTCCGGGCGACGCATCTCTTCGCGCAGGGTGTCGAGCACCGCGACATAGGCCTGAGGTGCGCCGGATTGCACCGCCTCTTCGCGGATATTCTCAAGTGCTGCGAATTGATGCGCAATGTCGCCATCGAAGCTCTGCAACAGCTCGCGCAGGTCTTCGGCGGTCGGCAGCTTCGAGCCGTCACCGCCATTCTGGAACAG
The DNA here is from genome assembly GCF_020524585.1 of Celeribacter naphthalenivorans. Taxonomy (GTDB): domain Bacteria; phylum Pseudomonadota; class Alphaproteobacteria; order Rhodobacterales; family Rhodobacteraceae; genus Celeribacter; species Celeribacter naphthalenivorans. The sequence continues at coordinate 181,086 of NZ_JAIVLK010000002.1, read as the reverse complement.
GTCCTCATAGCCCTTGAACTCCCGCACCAACTCACGGCGCCGGTCGTCGGACGGCATGTCGGGAAGCTTGTCGTAATATTCCGCGATACGGCCCAGCGCATCGAGGTTGGCCGCCGCGCCGCGCCGCATTTTCATCTTGTCGAGGTCGGATTTGCCCCGCGTGGCCGCCGCCATGCCCAGCTCTTCGAGCGCATCGGTGATGTCGGCCTGACTGGGCGAAACCTGCACGCTTTCGCCGGACAGGCGCGACTTTCCGGCCTGCCCTGCCATCACGTCGCTGCCGACGGGAGATGCGGCATTATGGGTCGCGATTTGGCTCTGAACGGTTTCTCTGGCGGAGGTGATGCTCACAATGGGTCCCTCATTTTGGTCGCCTCAGGCTAACACGCCCCTGACCCTCAGCGCGGTGTCAGACGACACAAGCCACGCGCGCGCGCGCGTGCATGATGCAGATGTCAAAAAGGGACCTTTAGCTTGGATCAGATCGTTGCCCTGTTTCGCGAGAGCGAACACATGCTGGCGGCATTTTTGCTGTGCCTGCCCCGCGCCTATGCCTTTGTCGCGGCCTCGCAATTGCTTGCGCCGACCGCCGTGCCGCGCATGGCGCGCAATGTCGCGATTCTGGTGATCGCCCTGCCGCTCACGCCGCTTGCGATCCCTTTTGCGCCAGCGCTGCGCGACAACACCGGGTTGTTCATGATATATTTCGCCAAGGAGGTCGCTCTGGGCTTTGTCATGGGCTATCTGGTGTTCTGGATGTTCTGGGCGATGCAGGCGGCGGGCAATTACATCGACAACCAACGTGGCGCCGCGATCGCCTCTTCCATCGACCCGCTTCAGGGCCATGAGGCCTCGCCCCTAGGCATCCTGTTTTCGCAGGCTTTCATCACCTATTTCTTCTCGGTCGGTGGCTTTCTGGTGATGATCCAGATGCTCTACCGGTCCTACACGAGCTGGCCGATTTTTCAGGCCCTGCCATTGACCATCACCGATTTCCCCGAGCTTTTGCTCACCGTGCTCGACCACGGCATGATGCTTGTCGTGCTGTATTCCGGGCCGGTGATCGCGATCATGTTTCTGGCCGAATTCGCGCTGGCCATGGTCAGCCGCTTTGCGCCGCAAATTCAGGTCTTTATCCTCGCGATGCCGATCAAAAGCGCCATCGCCGTGTTCATCCTGATTTTCTACATCCCGCTCCTGTTCCGCTATGCGCTGGGGCAAGAGGATCAGATGTGGGGCTTTCTCGAGACCTTTTACACCATCATGCGCGTCGCAAGTCAGGCGCAATAAGCCCGACCCCGGCACGCCCCTCTCAAGACAGAGACGTGCCGATCAGACATCCGTCCGCGATCAATTCGCTGCAGACATCAACTGCAACTGACGCGTCAGGTCGTTGATCTGGCTGTTGTTGCGGGCCACGCGCGGGGTCAGGAGGATCAACAGTTCGGTGCGCACCTGGGTGTTTTCCGTCTGGTTGAACGCATTGCCCAGCACCGGGATTTTGCGCAACACCGGCACACCGCTTTCGTTGTTCTCCGAGCGCTCCTGAATAAGCCCACCCAAGAGGATCGTGTCGCCCGATTGCACATTGACCTGGCTCTGCACGCTGCGCTGAGACACGATGGGGTTCGCCCCGGCGGCCGTTTCGATAGAGGCGGCGCTGCTGATTTCTTGCGAAATATCGAGCGTCACACCATTGGAGGGCGAAATCGTCGGCTGAACCTCAAGGATCACACCGACATCCTTGGCCTGCACCTCTTGCGTCACGACCACATCGCCGCCCGAGCTCGAGGTCTGGGACGCGGTGACATAGGGGATCTGATCGCCCACCGCGAGACGGCCCATGGAGCCATTCGTCACCGTCAGATAGGGCGAAGAGATCACTTTGACATTGGTCGCAGATTGCAAGGCGCTCAGCACCAGTTGACGGTTCCTGTCCTTGCCCAAAATGGCAGAGAACCCGGCCCCGCCACTGTCAGAGGCCGCCGTCGAGCTGGAAGAGCGCACGGAGACGCCGCTGGTCTCGAGGAAGGCCTGAACGCCATATTGCAGCGCGTCATTGATCGTCACTTCGACGATGGTCGCCTCGATCACCACCTGCGATTGCGGCGTGTCGAGCACCCGCACCACATTGTTGATGCGTTTGAAATCAGCATAGGTCGAGCGCACCATCAGGGCATTGTTGCGGGTGTTCGCGGTGATCTGCACCGGCGAGGTGACGGCATTGCCGGACACCACACGGGGCGCAGGCGCGGCCTCGTCCTGGTCCTCGCTTTCACCATTGCGCAAGAAGCGTGGCGCATTGGCGCCATTCCTGCTCACCCCCCGTGCCGACGTGCCCGAATTGGCGATTTCCGAGGCCGCCGTGACGATGTCCGAGATGTCGCCGGTGGTTTCACTCGTGACCCCCGCCTGCCCGGTGCCGCCGAAAATCTCGTTGAGCTGTTCTGCGGCTTCCGTGGCATCGAGGTGCGCCAATTGGATCACCCGAAGGCCGATCTCGTCGCGGTTGTTCACATCGAGACCGACGGCCAGTTCGCGCGCGGCATTCACGGCGGCTTGGCTTTCGGCCACGATCAAAAGCGAATTGCGCTGTTCAATCGGCAGGAAATAGGCGTCGCCCAGCCCACGCTGCGCGTAGACATCGCCCATTTGCGTCGCGACAATATTGGGCGCGGCATGGCGCAGCGGCAAAATAGCCAGCTTTTGCGACCGCCCCGGGCGCCCGGCCAGCATCCGCACCATGTCTTCGATTGACTGGAATTGCGACGGATCGCCCCGCACCACAAGATTGTTGCTGCCCGGCACTGCGGCCACAACATTGCCCGGCGGCACCAGAGAGCCCGCCACTTCGGCAAGGTTTTCCGGCAAAGGTCCTGCCAGTTCAATAACATAGGTCTGATCGCTCTCAAGTGTGCTGCGTCCGCGCAGCCCTGTAAGCTGCTCCAGCTCTTCGGGCAGGCCGATGTGATAGACCGAGTTGAAATACTGGATCAGATAGCCGCGGCTTGCGAGAATGTCAGAGAGGATCTGCAACAGCTCGGATTTCGAAAATTCTCTTTCGGAGCGGAAGGTGACCGTGCCCTCGACCGTGTCGGAAACGATGTAGTTCACGCCCAGAATGCCGCCGAGAACATTCTCCGTCACATTGCGCAACGGCTCGTTGGTGAAGTCCAGCGCCACGCGTGGGCCACGGCCCAGATCGGCCTGCCATTCGCCGCCGATGATCTGTTGCCGACGCAGCGGTTCGATCACCAACATGGAGGTGTCGAAGTTGAACTGTTCCTCGGCATTGGCGCCGGTCACCCCCGGCGCATTCAGTTGACGGGTGTCGAGAAAGCCGGTCGGCTGGGCGCCTGAGGAGGCGAGGCGCGGCGTGGGCTGAGAGGAGAATACGGTTTCGCGCAGGTTCTGCGCCGAGAAAAAGCGTTTGAGCGCGGTCTCGTCGCGGGCGACCGTGATCACCTCAGGCCCGCCGCCACGCGGATGCGCCGACACCAGTTGCGGCGCGGCACCGGAAGAGCTTGTGCCCGACGTCGTACAAGAGGCCAGCAAAAAACAGACGCCCACGACCCCATATCGCAACGGACGGGACATTGCCCCGAGAAACCGCAAACCGTTCATGCCCATATTCTCAACTCCTGCCACGACGCATGACCACTAGAGACAGCGCCCGTTTGTTTTGCGGCAACTATATCGGCCTCTGAGGAGGAAAAAAGTGATCCTACGGTCCCCGGCGCATGCCGTCGGTCCACAAGTGATATTTGTCACCAGCGGTCGCGCGAAAAGGGACAAGACGTGGACGCAAGGCCCCGCTTTCCCTAGCTTCAGCCCGCAAATCAGCCCGCAATGCGCCGTCGCGCAGCACCCCGGAGGGGGCGAAAGATCACCATGTCAGAGACCGACCGCACCATCATTCTCAAACTTCTCAACGGCACCCAATCCGGCGCCGAGGTCGCGCTGTCCGATGGCGTTTACAGTTTCGGATCGGGCGAGGATGCCGATCTGCGGCTGATCGACATCGCCATGCCCGCGCTTCAGGGGCGCATTCGGGTGAGCGGCAGCAAGATCGCGCTGCAAGCCTTGGGGACGCCGCTCTCCATGGCCTCGGGTCTGGTGATCGAACCGGGCGGCGAGGACTGGCGCGAGATCGCCCAGCTCGATGTGGTGACCGCCGCGACCACGCGCTTTGCCTTGGGCGTCGAAGGCGCAAATTGGGCGGAACTTCTGATCCCGGGCGCCTCAGCCGCGCAGACTTCGAAAAGCGCAAAATCCTGGTCGCTGCCGAAACTGGAAGGCTGGACCATACCAGCCTCGGCGGCGGCACTCGTGGTTTTGTTGGGGCTCGGCGTCGCCGGGGTCGCCTTGCAATCCCCGCAAGAGACCTCGCCCTCCGCGCAATCGGCCGACACCGCAGCCGAGATCGCCACGCTGCGCAGCGTGCTTGCGTCCCTGACCTTCCCGGCAGAGCTGGACGCCGCCGCCGAAGCCGACGGCAGGCTCATCGTCACCGGCTATGTGCCCGGCGCGGCAGAGCGGCGCGCAGTGGAGAATGCCATCGCCGAGACCGGATTGAACGTCCACAGGCGGATCTGGGCCCTCGACGCGATGCAGGCCGACATCGACGGGCTTTTGAGCGCGCAGGACCCCAATCTGACGGCCTCCTTGTCGGCGGATGGTGTGGTGACGCTTGCAGGTGTGCACCTCGATCCGGCAGAGACCGATGAGATCGTCACGACCATTCGCACACAGGTCTTTGGCCTCAGCGCCGTGCAAAACGACATCCGCACCGCCGGCACCTATCTTGCCGAAGTGCAAGCCTTGATCAACCGGCTGTCCCTGACCGATCTGGTGATCGCCCGCCTCGATGGCATGCTGATCGAGACCACCGGCGTGATCCCTGCGGAAAAGGCCGACAATTGGGTCGGTTTCGTACAGGCCTACGCCAAACGCTTTGCCAACGACGTGCCGCTTCGGTCTTTCGTGACGCTGGAAAACGCGCCGGTCAGCGACAACTCCGTGCCTCTCGTGGTCGGCAAGAGCGAGATCATCGGAGCTCTGGGCGGTCGACAGCTTTCGTCACAGTCGCTCACCGATGGCGTGACCCTTGGCCCGGATCAGGTGTTTGGACCGTTCACGGCGGACAGTGACCCGCAGCTTTCCGTGGAAGAGAGCGCAAGCGACGGCGCACCGAACAGCAGCCCGACGCGCACCACAGTGCCGCCGCTGATCGCCTCGGTGATTTCCGATTACGCCGCGAACAACCCCGATGTGGTCGATGCCATCGTCGCCTCGGCAACCAACGGCCGGGTGACCAGCCTGTCGGCACTTCAGGCCGGGCAATTCTCCTCCGCAGGTGTCCCCCCTCAAATTGCGATGCCCGGCTCCGCCGCTGCGGGCACGATTGCCGCCCTACTTCAGGACACCACAGAGGCCCAAACCGGGCTGAGCGCCCTGCCCGCAACGGGCACCGATTACGAACGCTTCCCGGTCGGCGCACCAGACGATCCGCGCTCAAGACAGCTGATGAGCGCAAGCGCACGTCTCTTTGCCGCGACGGACACCGGGGATCTGGCGCTGTCTGAAACGGCGCAGGCCCTGTTGCCCGGACTCGCGCAGCTGTCGCCGGAACTGTTCCATCTGGCGCAGCGCCAACAGGCGGCCTTGCAAGACGGCCAGACCCTTTTGCGCGGGCCGCGCCCTCTCTCCGCCCAGCCGTATCGCGACCTCTCCACGGAGGGACAATGTTGGCCCGGCGCCAGCCTGCACGCCGAGACGCTCCCCGCCGTCATGCTCTGGCTCGATATTCTAAGCCTCGGGGGGGATGCCGATCTGTCGGGGTTCGACGATGCGACCCGTCAGACCATTCTCGAAGCTGCGCTGTCGCCGGATCGCCTGCGCGCCTGCCTCATGCAGGAGGTCAGCCCCTTTTCGATGCGGCTCGCGACCTCTTCGACCTTTTTGCAGGAAACCGAACGCAACGACAGATTTGCCGATTACATCTTCAGAGACACGCCGCGTTTTCCTCTGGTGATGACCGGTGTCGATCTGAGTGGCGCACGTTACGTCATGCTGGAAAACGGTCGCAAATTGCACGAAGGCTCGGCCCCGACCCTCGACAGCCGCATCGTTTCGATTGGCGAACTGGGGGTGCTTTTGCGGTTGACCTCGGGATATCAGGTCGCGCTTTACCCGGATAGGTTGAGCTGGAAGGTCAGCACGTCCGAATAAGCGCCGCGCCGCGCACGCCTTGCGGAACTTATCGACGTCGGGGTGTGTTAAATGATAAATGTAGGACAGATGAACTCTGACAGTGTGATGATGCGAAATCATGTCCGAACCGCCGGTTCCATTCAAACAAGGAAATGGACATATGCTGAATACCATGCTGGACAGGGTTCTGGATCCCGGAGCCTTGACGGACTTCGAGGGATTGGACATGCCCGATGTCATCAGCAGCCTTTTGCCTGAGCACGATACCCCTGACCTGACGTCAGCGTCGGGCGTGCGATTTGAAAGCGGGGCGACGCGCCTCGAGGTCTTCGAGCTTCTTGAAATGTTGCGCGCCGCAGAACCCGATGTCTGGAATGACGCCAACTATTTCACCGCCTGCGAATTGGCCGCTGCCGGTGAGGCCGAACAGGCCGCGACCGCTTTTTTGTCCTCGGCGGCGCTGGCTGAACATAAAATTCAGTCTTTGTATGGTCTTGCCACGCAGTTGCATGCGATGGGTCAGAACAAGATGGCACATAGCGTGGCCAGTTTCCTAACCCGCGTCTGGCCCGAAGAGCCGCGCTCGCTTGCGCTTTTGGGCACCATCGACGGCGCGCTCGGTCATCTGAAAGAGGCCCGCAAGCACCTGTCGGGGGCCGCGCATATGTCCCGCCGCAACCCGAAATTCGTGAATGTGCTGCGCTATTCGCAAAAGCAACTGTTGCAACAGCAATTCTCTGATCGGCGCACCCGTCCGATTGCCGATGCGCTGAAAGGGAGCTGACCCTTGGCGAGTTCTACACGCATTGCCGGGATGCACATCGGGGTCAGCGGCATCGACCGGCTGCGGGCCGAAGACGATGTCCACCTGCCAACCGACAGCCCCGTCGCGCGCGCGATTTTCCTACCGCAGGTGCAGGCGCTCGATGCGATTCTGGCCCGCCATACGCTGGATGAACGCCTCGCACTCGATGTGGTGCCCGAGAGAATTTCCGCCGATCTGATCACCCCATCCGCTCTGAGCGCCACGCGACTTGCGCTGGCGGAGAAATTTGCCTCGGGCGACGGGCCCGCGATGCAGGCCGCCGGAGCGCTCTTGCAGCAAGAGGCCGGGCTGGACGAAGAGGTGCAAAAGGCGCTGGCGGAGTTGATGCGGGGCTAAAAGGTTTCGCTTCGCCTCACGCCCCTAGCCTCTCACCCCCAAATGCCCCATCTGCGGCGCCTGGAACACTTCGCTGAAGTAGTCAAAGAACATCCGCGTCGCCTCGCTCCACTCCTGCCCCTTGCGCCAGGCCAGACCGACGTCCATCGACGGGATGTCGCGATCCACCACCACCGTGCCGATCCGCCGCCCCTCGAGCGACCAGGGCCGATAGACCATATCGGAGAGGATCGTCACGCCCTGCCCGTTGGCGACCATGGACCGCACCGCCTCGGTCGAAGAGGTCCGCAGCTTGACCTTGGGCACCAACCCCGTCGGCCCCCAATATTTCATCGAGGTATGCGCCGCCTCATCGACCGTCAGCATGATGTAATCCTCCTCGGCGATCTCCTCGAAATGCGCCTGGCCTTTGATTTGCAGCGGATGGTTTTGCGGCACCCACAGCCGACGCGGGGAACTCAACAGGGTTTGGGTCTCAAGTTCGGGACTTTGCGTGTTCGAGGTCAAAAGCACCGCCATGTCGAAGCGATTGGTGATCAGCCCCTCTTCGATGCTCTCGCGGTTCAACTCGCTCAGACGAATGTCGAGTTTGGGGAACCTGTGTTGCAGCCGGTCGAGGTGGAAGGGCAGGAAATATCCGATCACCGTATAGGTCGCAGCGATGTTGATCGTGCCTTCGATCTCGGAATGCCCCTGCACCACATTGCGCGCCATTTCGACCTTTTCCATGATTTCGCGCGCCGCCCCCAAAAGCTCGCGCCCCGGCGGCGTCAACTCCATGCCATGCGCGGTGCGCACGAAGAGGATGGCGTCGAGATCCTGTTCCAACTCGCGCACGGCGGTGGTGATCGAGCTTTGCGAAATCCTGAGTTCGCTGGCGGCGCGGCTGACCTGACCGAGCTCGGCGGTGGCAATGAAATATTTCAACTGACGCAGATTCATGGTGCTGTCCCTGTTCGGAATCTCCGATACCCATCGGCGGTTTATTCCGAAACATCCTGTCGCAGGAGCGCGGAAACGTAAATTTCGAATTTGTAGATATGCATTATCTACAAATCAGAACAACTTTCAGGCGATTTCGTTTCAACTCCGCCCATTTTTGCACCAAATCCCTGTTTTAAGCGATTTACAGATGATCTCTTTCCCGCTCTTTCATTCTGATTTTTCGATAATGCACAAACAATATTTTGAATTTTACAACAGGAAGATTTTTTTCAGAGGATGGGTCCAAAGAAATTAAGGACCGAACATGCGAAAGATCATCGATTTGAATTGCGACATGGGAGAGGGCTTCGGGCATTGGGTTCTGAGCGACGCCCCCGATGAAGAGCTGATGGCTCTGATCTCCTCGGCCAATATCGCGGCCGGGTTTCATGCCGGCGATCCGAACTCCATGGATCGGGTGATCAAACTGGCGCAGGCCTACGGCGTGGGCCTTGGCGCGCATCCCGGCTACCGCGATCTTCAGGGCTTTGGCCGCCGCTACATCAAGACCACGCCCGAAGAGCTGGTCAATGACATCATCTATCAGGTCGGCGCGGTGCGTGAATTCGGGCGCCGTCACGGCATTCGCCTCCAGCACGTCAAACCCCACGGCGCGCTCTACATGGAGGCTGCTGTCAACGAAGACCTGTCGCGCCACATGATCGAAAGTCTGGCGGCGATCAGCGGCGATCTCTTGATCTTTTGCATGGGGACCTCGAAAACCTACGAGGTTGCCAAACGTCTGGGCCAGCCGGTGATCCGGGAATTCTACGCCGACCGTGACTATGGCGACGACGGCTCCATCGTCTTCACCCGCCGCGTGGCGCGGCCCGATCCCGAAGAGATCGCCCAGAAATGTTTGCGTGCCTGCGTCGAAGGCAAGGTGACCACCGTCACCGGCAAAGATATCGACATCGCGTTCGAGTCCATCTGTTTCCATTCCGACACCCCCGGCGCGGTTGAGATCGGGCGCGCCATTCGCGCCGCTCTCACCGAGAACGGGATCAACATCGCACCGGCCTCCGCCGTGCTCGAGACCGCCTGAACCGGTCCAAACAACAGGGAAACCACATCATGAGCGACATTCAATCCCCCCTCCCCGGCACGTTTTATCACAAACCCTCCCCCGAAGAGCCGCCCTTTAAGGCGCCCGGGGATGCGGTGGCCGTGGGCGACCAGATCGGCCTGATCGAAGTGATGAAAACCTTCATCGCCGTTACTGCCGACATCGCGGGCACCTTCAAAAGCTACAACGTCGACGACGCCACCCCCGTCACCGCAGGCGCCGTCTTGGCGGAGCTTGACTGACATGGCGATCCAACGACTGTTCATCGCCAACCGTGGGGAGATCGCCGTGCGCGTGGTGAAAGCCGCGAAAGCCCTCGGCATCCACACGATTCAGGCGCATTCCGAAGCGGACACAGAGATGTTGGCCGTCAAACTGGCCGATGAGGCCATCTGCGTCGGTCCCGCGCAATCGAAAGACAGCTACCTCAACATCCCCGCCATTTTGAAAGCCGCAAAGGCCACCAAGGCGGACGCGATCCATCCGGGCTATGGCTTTTTGTCCGAAAGCCCCGCCTTTGCCCGCGCCGTGGAAGAGGCCGGTCTGATTTTCGTCGGCCCCTCCGCCGACACGATCGAGCGCATGGGCGACAAAGTTGCGGCCCGTCAGGCTGCGGAGGCCGCTGGCGTGCCGGTTGTCCCCGGGTCCGACGGGCGCATCGACGTCTCTGAGGCGTTATCTGTCGCCGAAAAGATTGGCTATCCGGTGATGATCAAAGCCGCCGCAGGCGGCGGTGGGCGCGGCATCCGCATCGCGAAAGACGAAGCCGAGTTGAAAACGCTGGCCCCGCAAGCCAAGGCCGAGGCCGAAGCCGCCTTTGGCGACGGGGGTCTCTACATCGAACGCGCGATCCTCTCGCCGCGCCATATCGAGGTGCAAATCCTGGGCGATGGCGAGACAGCCGTGCATTGCTATGAGCGCGAATGCTCGCTGCAACGCCGCCGCCAGAAGGTCTGGGAAGAAGCAGGTGCGATGTGCCTTGACGACGAGACCCGCGAGAGCCTCTGCGCCTCTGCCGTGGCGCTGGCCAAAGCGGTGAACTATCGCGGCGCGGGCACCTTGGAATACCTCTACGACGAAGCGGCGAATGAGTTCTACTTCATCGAGATGAACACCCGCATTCAGGTCGAACATCCCGTGACCGAAATGGTCACCGGCGTCGATCTTGTGGCCGAAATGATCAAGGTCTGCGGTGGTGCGGCACTGTCGATGACGCAAGATGAGATCAAAAAGACCGGTCACGCCATCGAAGTGCGCCTCTGCGCCGAGGACCCGTTCCTGAACTTCATGCCCTGGCCCGGTGTCGTCTCCACGCTGAAGGAACCCACCGGCGACGGCGTGCGCTTCGATCACTTCCTCTCCGAGGGCTATCAAATCCCGCCCTTCTACGACTCTCTGCTGGGCAAGGTCATCGTTTACGCCGAGACCCGCGAGGCCGCCATCGACAAGCTGGTGGAGGCGCTCGAAAGCATGGAGATCGGCGGCACGAAAACCACCGCGCCGCTGCATCTGGCCTTGGCCTCCGACCCGGAGGTGCGCAAAGGCGCCTTCCACACCCAATGGCTCGAGCCCTGGCTTGAGGCTGGCAACCTGTCCGCAACCAAAGGAGACGCCGCATGAAAACGCGTTACACATATGGCGGGGACGAACATATCTATGTCGAGATCGACGATGAAATGTCGCTCGACGCCTTCTTCATCGCGCTCTCTCTGTCGAACATGGTGCGCGAGGCGAATATCCCCGGCGTGACCGAGATCCTGCCCGCCAATGCCTCTTTCGAAGTGCGGTTCGACCCCGACGTGATCGCGCCCGACGCGATGATGGAGAAGATCAAAGCCTTCGAACATCAGGCCGAAGCGCAGGAAAAGCGCCTCGACACCCGGATCATCGAAATCCCGCTCTATTACGAGGACCCCTGGACCCACGAGACCCTGATGCGGTTCCGCGAACGCCACCAAGACCCGACGGGCAGCGATCTCGATTACGCCGCGCGGATCAACGGCTATGATACGGTCGCCGATTTCATCGAGGCGCATCACAGCCAGCCGTGGTTCGTCTCGATGGTCGGCTTTGTCTCCGGCCTGCCGTTTCTCTACCAACTCGTCGAGCGCGACAAACAGCTCGAAGTGCCGAAATACCTGCGCCCCCGCACCGACACGCCGAAGCTGACGGTGGGCTATGGTGGCTGTTTCTCCTGCATCTATTCCGTGCGCGGCGCGGGCGGGTACCAGATGTTCGGCATCACGCCGATGCCGATCTACGACCCGGAGCAAAAGATCAGCTATCTCAAAGACTTCATGGTCTTCTTTAAACCCGGCGACATCGTGAAATGGAAACCCATCGACCGCGCCGAATACGACCGCATCACGCAGGCGGTCGAGGATGGCACCTACACGCCGCGCATCGCCGAGGTCGCTTTTGATCTCGACGCGTTCAACGACGACATGACCGGCTTTAACGCCAAGCTGATGGAGGCCCTCAATGACGCTTGAGATCATCAAACCCGGGCTTGCAACGACCATTCAGGACCTTGGCCGCCCCGGCTATTTTCACCTCGGCATTCCCGAAGGCGGCGCGATGGATCGCCTCGCGTTTCGGGCCGCAAACCTGCTCGTTGGCAATGACGAAGGGGCCGCGGGATTGGAAGCCGTCTTCATGGGGCCGGAGATCAAATTCGGCGCCGAGATGAGCGTGGCCGTGACAGGCGCAGAGATGCCCATGTTCCTTGACGGCGAGCCGCGCGAGACATGGACCTCCTTTACGGTGAAACCCGGTCAGGTGCTGTCCTTCGGCTTTCTGAAAACCGGCGCGCGCATCTATATCGCGGTCTCCGGCGGCATCGACACGCCGCCCGCACTTGGCTCGCGCTCGACCTATCCGATTGGCGCTTTGGGTGGCTTTGAAGGCCGCGCCATTGCCGCAGGCGATGTGATCCCTGTCGGCGACGGGTCGGTGGTGGCGGAGGGACGCGTGGTCCCCGACGCGCTCCGACGCCGCCCCGGCACCCCGGCCGAATTGCGCGTCCTGACCGGCCTGTATTGGCACCGTTTGACGGAAAAGAGCCAAAAGGCGTTCTTTGACGACGATTGGGTGGTCGCGCCCGAGGCCGACCGCATGGGCTACCGCTTCCGTGGCGGCCAGCCGATGGAATTCGTCGACCGTCCGCAGCCCTTCGGCGCAGGCTCCGATCCGTCGAATATCGTCGACGGCTGTTATTCCTACGGCTCCATTCAGGTGCCCGGCGGGCTTGAGCCCATCGTGTTGCACCGCGATGCGGTGTCGGGCGGCGGGTATTTCACCCTCGGCGCGGTGATCTCCGCCGATATGGACCTCATCGGGCAATTACAGCCCAACACGCCGGTCAAATTCAAACGCGTCGAGATGGACGAAGCACTTGCCGCCCGCGCCGCACGCAAAGCCCTGATTTCAGACATTCGTCAGTCCCTCTCCTGAGGGGCCGACGTCCCCCCGGGGCTTCGGCCCCACCTCGAAAGCCAGACCACAACAATAAGCGGCACAAAGCCGCCTTCCCTGATGAACCAACAAGGAGTCAGATCCATGAAACTCGCCCTGATGACAGGCGCGGCGCTTGCCGCGCTGGCCACATCCCCCAGCTTTGCCGAAGACTGGTTTCCCTATGAGGCCGAAGAGGTGACCCCCGCCTTCTCGACCGACGGGACCGCCAGCGCCGTCACCTACACGCCGCTTGAGAAGGCCGATGCGGCCTATGACATCTGCGTGTCCTTCCCGCATATGAAAGACGCCTATTGGCTGGGTGTCGACTATGGCGTCGCAGAAGAAGCCAAGCGTCTCGGCGTCAAGATGAACCTCGTCGAAGCAGGCGGCTACACCGAGCTTGCCAAACAGGTGAGCCAGATCGAGGATTGTGTGGCCGCAGGGGCTGACGCGGTGATCATCGGCGCGATTTCTTACGATGGCCTGAACAACGTGATCAAAGAGACCGCCGCCAAAGGCATTCCGGTGATCGATGTGATCAACGGCGTCTCCTCGCCCGACATCTCCGCCAAATCTCTCGTGTCCTTCTACACGATGGGCTTTGAGACCGGCAAATATCTGGCCGAAAAACACCCGGCGGGCAGCGATCCGGCCAAAGTCGGCTGGTTCCCCGGTCCGGCAGGCGCAGGTTGGGTCGAGGCCGCGAACTCCGGCTTTATGGAGGCCGTCAAAGGCTCCGCCATTGAGGTTCTGGAACCGCGCTACGGCGACACCGGCAAGGAAGCCCAACTCAAACTCGTCGAGGACGTGCTGCAATCCGACCCGGATGTGAGCTACCTCGCGGGCACGGCCGTCACCGCCGAAGCCGCACAGGGTCTGTTGCGTGAACGCGGTCTGACGGATGAGATCGGCCTTTTGGCCTTTTACATGACGCCTGGCGTCTACACAGGCATCCAGCGCGGCATGATCGCGGCGGCACCGGCGGATTCCATGGTCATTCAGGGCCGGATCGCCATGGACCAAGCCGTGCGGATCATCGAAGGCAAGGACTACGTCAAACACGTCGGGCCGAAAATCTTTGTCGTCGACAGCGACACCATTGGCGATCTGTCCCGCGATGCGATCCTGCCGCCGGAAGGCTTCCGCCCCGTCTTCTCCGTCGAGTGATCGCCTGATCCCTCTTTGATCCGAAGACACGGGTGAGGCCTTGCCGTCTCACCCGATAGGAGGCCCCATGACTCTTCCTCTTCTCACGACCCACAACCTCACCAAGACCTACCCCGGCGTGCGTGCCCTCGATGGCGTAGATTTTGATCTTATGGCGGGCGAAGTGCATGTTTTATTTGGCGAAAACGGCGCGGGGAAATCCACGCTGATCTCCATGCTCGCAGGCGCAAATACACCCTCCGAGGGCAAAATTTACCTCGATCATCACGAGGTGGCCTTCGACTCCGTGGCCCGCGCCAAGGCGCATGGCGTCTACACGGTGTTTCAGGAATTCTCTCTCATCCCCACGCTCACCGTGGCCGAGAACATGTTTCTCGGACAGGAGCCGCGCATGGGGATTTTGATCGACCATGCCGATATGCGCCGCCGGGCGCAGGAGATTTTCGATGAGCTGGGCTTTCCGATTTCCCCCACCGCGCAGGTCTCCACGCTGTCGCGCGCACAGCAGCAGATGCTGGAGATTTCCAAGGCGTTTCACGGCGATCTGAAGGTGCTGATCCTTGATGAACCCACCGCCTCCCTGACCGAACGCGAGGTGGATCACCTGTTCCATTTCATCGACCGACAAAAGGCCAAAGGCGTCGGCATCATCTATATTTCGCACCGGATGCAGGAGTTCAAACGCATCGCCGACCGCATCACCGTGCTGCGCGACGGGGCCAAGATCGGCACGGTCGAGATGGCGGGCACGGATGAGGCAGCTTTGGTCGAAATGATGACCGGACGCCAGATTGCCGACATCTATCCGACCATCGCCACGACGCCCGGCGACGTGGTGCTTGAGGTCGCGGATCTCGCCACCCTCGGTATCGCGCCCTCTTCGCTCCGCCTGCGCCGAGGCGAGGTTCTGGGTGTGGCGGGGTTGGTCGGCTGCGGCAAATCGCGGTTCTTCCGCGCCATGATGGGCTTAGGTCCCCGACGTTCCGGCACGGTCCACTTGAACGGGCACGACATCACCGGACTGCCGACTCGCGAGATCATCCGCGCAGGCCTCTATTACCTGTCACCTGATCGCAAACACGAGGGGCTGGATCTGGCCAAGACCTCTGACGAGAACCTTGCGCTCAATGTCGTGACCTCCGGTGCGCCCGTGAAACGCGGCTGGATCGACTGGCGCAATGTGCGTGACACGGTGGCCGGGATTGCCACGCGGGTCGAGCTGCCCGAGGACTACCGCGCCCGGCGTGTGTCGCAACTATCGGGCGGTAATCAGCAAAAGGTGCTCTTCGGCAAAGCCTTTGGTCAGGAGGCCGATGTCTATATTTTCGACGAACCCACCGTGGGCGTCGATATGGGCACCCGCGCGGCCCTTTACCTGAAAATCAAGGCTCTGGCCGAAGCGGGCAAGGCGGTGATCGTGATCTCCTCCGATCTGCCCGAAGCGATCAACCTGTCCCACCGCATTCTTGTTTTCGCCAATGGTCATGTGTCGGCAGAGCTGCCGCGCGCTGAGGCCAGCGAAGACACCGTCCTGAACTATTTCTTCACCGAAAGCGAGCCCGTCCAATGAGCGATGCAACCGCAGCGGCGCAGGTCACACCGCGCGCCAATCCGATCAAAACCCTGTTCATCCGCGTGGGCGTCTTGCCGTTCTTTCTGGGCATCGCGTTGGTGGTGTTCTCCTTTATGTCCGACAAATTCCTGACCGGGCAGAACCTGATGAATGTCGCGCGCCAGTCGGTCTATCTGGTGCTCGTCTCCTTGGGGCAAATGCTGGTCTTGGTCTCCGGCGGGTTCGATCTGTCGGTCGGCACCGCGATTGCGCTGACCTCTGTGGCCTCCGCCCTGTCGATGACATGGGCCGCGGGCGTCTTTGACAGCGTGTTCCTGATCATCGCGACCGGCATCCTCGCAGGCGGCTGCGTCGCGCTGATCGTCGGGCTGATCAACGGCGTGGGTGTGGCCTATTTCGAGGTCTCGCCTTTCATCATGACGCTGGGCGTCTCCTCCGTGGGCGCAGGGCTTGCGCTCTTCATGACCGGCGGCATCCCGATCTCCGGCCTGCCCATTGCCTTTGGCGACACCTTCGGGTTCGGCAAATGGTTCGGCGTGCCCGTGCCGGTGTTCATCGCGGTGATCTGTATCGTCGTGATGTGGCTGATGATGTCGCGCACCACGCTGGGCACCCGCATCTATGCCGTCGGCGGCAACATCAAGGCCGCGCATCTCTCGGCCATCGACACCAAGAAGACGCTGGTTCTGGCCTATGTGCTCTGTTCGCTGATCGCCGCGCTGACCGGCGTGCTTTTGACCGCCCGCGTCGAGAGCGGCGAGGCCAATCTCGGCGGCACCATGGCGCTTGAATCGATCGCAGCCTGTGTCATCGCGGGCGTCTCATTGCGAGGCGGCATCGGGCGGGTTCAGAACGTGGTCTTGGGCGCGTTTTTCATCGTCATGGTGCAAAACGGCATGAACATCGCCCGCGTCAGTTCCTACATGCAGATGGTGCTGCTGGGCAGCTTGTTGATCCTTGCGGTGATCTTTGACCAGATGCGCTACCGGATGATCATGCGCGGCGCGTAACGCCCCGCTCACAGATGGTCAAAACCCGCGCGACCTTCGACGTGGCGCGGGTTTTATGCCCCAAAGCCCCAAAATCTCGTAAACCTGTGTGAGAAGTCCCCATCTGGCGCAGCGGCTACGATGGGTCTCCCAAGCGTAGCGGAAGAGGTCTTGGAAAAAGATAGCAGTCCGTATTCGGGCGCCGTCCAACAACACGGATTTCAAGCTGCAAATACGCCGCACGCAGATGTTCGAGCGCCGGAGGACGCAGGCCGAAACGGTCATAATAGATTTCTCCCGCCTGCCAGCGGGAGGTTGGCTGCATCCAGTCACAGGGATCATGCGCCGAACCGAGCCCCCAGATCGCGCGATGCTCCCCGCCGGGCGGAACGGCCCGATACTCGAGCTTCAAATCATCCGGTGGCACAGGCGTTGCGCGCCACCACGTCTCCACCCAAAGCATCTCGCGGCGGGTGATCTGCGTCGGATTGAGACGAACCCCCAAGAGCTCAAGCCCGTTCACGATCTGAGGGACGACCCGGGCATCGCGGGGCACATGGGTCGCCTGTCCGAGACGGACGGCGGGCGCAAACTCCGACAGGCGTTCAAGCCGACGGGGTTTCTCCTGTTTCGCAACGGCTTCGGTTCGGGCGTTCGTCGTGTCTGTCGGCCTGGCGGCACGATCCGCAGGCGCATCGACATGGATCACCACAGCCTGCTCCGTGATCTCAACAGAGGTTCCGACCGCCCGACAGCGCGCAGCGAAATCGGCAAGGACGGGCGCGGCGGCGGCGGCGGGCAAGGTCTCGCAAAAACCATACCCGACACCGATGGGAAGAAACTCGACCCAAGCCACGCGGCCACGCTCAAGGCCAAGACGAAACACGCCGCCCGGTTTGATGTCGCTTCGCAAAGCTTCTGACAAGATCACCCCCAAGCCCGGCAGGATCGGCTTGGAGTTATAAATTTCGACGCCTTCAAGCCGGCTGTCGCGTGCGCCAAAGACCAGATCGGCCCCTGCGTCGATCAGGGCCTGCGACAGCGCACGTTGGGTCGCCTCAGCGACCTGTTTCCCCCAATGCACGGAGACGAAAACGACATCCGCCTGCTCTGCCGCGGCGTTGAACTCCTGCGTCAGGCGCCACGCATCCGGATGGTGGGGCGAGAGATAAGCCGTTCCGGCCTCAGCCTCACCTGCCGCAAAGCGTTCTTGGGAGGCATCGATACCAAACAGCGCAACACGCAGATCGCCCGCCTGACAATAGGTCGGCTGAAAGGCCGCTTCACGATCAGATCCGCTGCCTGCACTGGCGATACCGACCGCATCCAGAATGTCTTTTTGCTGCAAAAGCGCCGCTGGACCGTAATCGCCGCTATGGGCATTGGCGACCGTCACCGCATCGATCCCGGCATTGGCGAGCACCTCGATCATCTCTGGCCGGGCGCGCCGATAGAACGGCCCCTGCTCGCCCTTGTCGACCCCCTGCTGGCCCAATGTGCTCACCACACAATCAAGGGTCGCAATCGACAAATCTGCCTCTTTCAACACGGGAAGCTCAATCAGTTGATCCAGTCCAAGCTGTCCGGCGCGGTCATGCACGCGCCCGCCGAGATTGAGACTGCCCGCCAGTGCCACGACAGCCTGTGCCGGATGCGGCAAACTTGGGACCGAAGCCTGTGGCGCACTCTCGATTGCAGCTGTCGCTTGGGCTTGGCCGAGATAATACCGCAGATAGGCAACATAGCCCGAGAGGTAATGTTCCACATCGTCAATGCGCACCCGAAACGCGTGATGCCGGATGAAAAAACTCCCCAAGATACGCGCAGGATTTTTGAAATACATCGCAATCTCGGGCCAGAAAAAGCCGTTCAGCAGATGATGCGCCCGGGTTTCCAGTGCCCGGTAAAATGTATCACGATCCAACTGCTTCAGGAGATGACGATGCTCCGCGCTTTGGTCGAGGCGACCGATCATCTTATGCGCGGCCATCATCAATTCGAGCAGCGTCGGAAAGGTGGTAATCCGGTCGAGCACAAAGTCGAGATGCCCGACAACATTCTGAAGTCCAAAGCGAAAATAGCGTTCCTCCGGCCGGTAGAGTGTCAGCTCGTTGACACAGTAGCTCAGCCAGTGATCGTGAATTTTCCAATGCTCCTGCGCGATGAAATAGTCGAACGCTTTCTCAACCGTCGCGATCCAGCGCGGGTCCTTGGTCAATCCGTACAGGCGCATCAATCCAAAGGCCGCCTCGCCATCGTAATAGATGATGCGAAACACCTCCTTGACCGAAAGATCATCGGCATTGAGCACATGCGCCAACTGTCCCGTCTCTGCGTCCTGAAGCCGCACAATCCCCAAGGCCAGCGCCTCAAGAAGGGACAGATGACGCTCATCGCCGGTCAGTTCGGTGTATTTCACAAGCGCCAGAAGACAAACGGCACTTCCGCCCAGTTTGAGCTCATTGTTCATGTCGCGCAGGTAAGCGACCTGTCCCCCCTCCGGCGCGTCGTAGGGTTGGATCAACGTCTCGGTCAGAAAAGCAAGCCCGCGATCAATCGCCTCTTTGAGCGCCGCATCCTGCGTCACCTCCCAGGCCTCCAGCATCGCATAAAGCGTGCTCGCATGGCGCAAGGTGTTGTAAGAGTTGATTTCCCGATCAAAACACGGATGCAGCCCGTAGGTAAATTGGCCCTTCTCGTCGAGCTGCTCAGCCAAAAAACGGCTGGCGTCGTCAATCAACCGCGTGACGCAGGGCTGATCCAGATCCGCCAATTTGCGCCGCCCGGTATCCCGCCCTTCGACCCCGCCTTCATAGCCATGTAGCGGCACAGGCGGCGCATCGGCCTCAAGCAAAAACGCCTCTGTCGCAAAAAGCTGCACGGGGGCCTGCGCCTCAGTCGGCAAGGTGAACGCCGCACCGAAACGTCGCTTGCCATAGGCCGTGAAGTTCTTGATGTTCAATCCCGCGTGTTCGACCGCATTGCCAAGATAGAGCATCGCATTGGCATTCAGTTCCTGTTCGAGAAACGCCTGAGAAAACCCGGGGTCCAGTGCCACGCCATAGCGGAAATAGTTGCGTTTGCTGGCTTGAAACGCCTGTTGTGCCTGCTCCCATGACAAGGCCCAGCTTTGGCTGACCCAATCCACGCGCACCCAACGGACCTTCCTGTCGGAGGCGTCCGCCTCGATGCACCACTGTTCGAGCTGCGTCCAAAGGGCTTTCACATCCGGCGCGGAAAAATGAATGACTGTCGCACGTTCGGTGCCGTTGCTGATCGAGAAAAAGACCCGAAGCGGCGCGTTTTTTTCAGCGGATGACATCGCATAGGTCAGCGCCGCACGTGCCTGCGCCAAAAGTTGGCTTAGCGGCACCAAAGGCGAGGCGGTCAGGCGGGAGAGCGGGTCGCAAATAGTCTTCGTCATGACTTATATCCTGAGCAGGTTCATCCCGAACGGCTCAGACACCCTCACCTTTTGAGCATAGTAAATACGCCGAAAGGATAGGATCATAGCACCACGATCCAAGTCAACACTGGCGTCCCAGAAAAGACATGTCGACACAGTCCTCACGACAAGACCATGGCGGCAAAGCTCTGGCTCAGCTGTTCTGGCCCTAACTCTGGCCCTGACCCGCTTTGAAAAGCGCCTGATGGTCTGCCGCCAGAGCTGCGAAGGCACGAGACGTCGCTGAAAAGCCCAAAGATTCAGCAATAACACTTGCGTAAAGCGCGTCCGCAATCAAATTGCTGGACAGTCCCTGTGTCGATGCATCAGTATGCCGGAGATCATTCAAGCTTTGGTTCATGTCGAACTCCTAAAGGAGAGAGGCAGATCATGCTGGGTGAGTGATATTGGGGGTGACACAATCCGCCTCTCAAGTGTTGGGTTGGTCCGGTGAGAGACCAGCCCTGCGTGCGGAGAAGTTATTTGCAGGGTCTTCTCCTACACCATCCAATGGCCGTTGGATGGTGATCTCTTTTTATACTACCGGCTTGGCCACGCTATGCCCCAGATAGAGCCCGGGCGGGCAATTCCGCCCGGGTCTGTTTTGTTTAGATCGGCAGGATGTCGGTGACACCGCCCAGCAGGTCGTCGCCCAACAGATCACCGCCAAGCAAACCATCCGTCAGCCCACCAAGGAGCCCACCGGACGCCGCCGGGTCACCATCCGTCACCAGGACAAGCCCTGTCGCATCGGCAACAAGTCCTGCGTCACCGATCACGTCGCCAAGCACTCCGTCATTGCCGGTGATGTCGCCCAAGAGGCCACTGTTGCCGGTCACATCGCCGAGCAGGCCACCATCTGCGAGCACATCGTCGAGCAAGCCAGCGTCACTGCCCGTCAGCCCAGACAAAAGCCCACCTTCGCCGCCAAGGAGACCATCGGTCAGCCCGCCAAGGAGATCATCGCCCAAGAGGCCGTCCGTCACGCCACCAAGCAGATCGCCTTCGCCACCGAGCAGACCGTCGGTCAAACCACCGAGAAGGTCACCGCCCAAAAGGCCGTCTGTCAGACCACCAAGCAGGTCGCCCTCGCCGCCAAGCAGCCCATCGGTCAAACCACCGAGCAGATCACCGCCCAAGAGGCCGTCTGTCAGGCCACCAAGCAAGTCGCCCTCGCCGCCAAGCAGACCATCGGTCAGACCACCGAGAAGGTCACCGCCCAAGAGGCCGTCCGTCAGACCACCAAGCAGATCGCCTTCGCCGCCGAGCAAACCATCTGTCAGACCGCCGAGCAGACCGTCCGTCAAACCGCCGAGGAGATCACCGCCAAGGAGGCCGCCATCCGAACTGCCGTCGGTTGCGCCTTCGCCGAGCAGGCCGGTGCCGATCAAATCGCCGACAAGCCCTTCAGAGCCCGTGATGTCACCAAGCACGCCATCGTTCGTCAACAGATCGCCCAGAAGGCCACCGGAGCCCGTGACGTCGCCCAGCAGGCCGGAGTTTCCGGTCAGATCGCCGAGCAAGCCGGTATCGGAGACGAGACCGTCAAGCAGGCCAATATCGTCACCTTGGACCCCGTCGCCCAGAAGCGGTTGCCCCAGAAGGTCGTTTCCAAGCCCCCCAAGCACGCCGTCTTCCCCGACGAGATCACCCAGAAGGCCATCAGACCCCGTGATATCGCCCAACAGCGCACCGTTGTCCGTGAGACCGGCCAGCAGACCGCCAGCACCGATCAGCGGATCGAGGAAGCCCTGAACATCCGCATCGGCGTCTGCATCAGCGTCCGCATCAGCATCCGCGTCGGCGTCAGCATCGGCATCCGCATCCGCGTCGGCATCGGCGTCCGCATCAGCGTCGGCGTCAGCATCTGCATCGGCATCCGCGTCAGCATCGGCGTCAGCATCTGCATCGGCATCCGCGTCAGCATCGGCGTCAGCATCTGCATCCGCGTCGGCGTCAGCATCAGCATCCGCGTCGGCATCGGCGTCCGCATCAGCATCAGCATCGGCGTCAGCATCTGCATCTGCATCGGCGTCAGCATCTGCATCGGCGTCAGCATCTGCATCGGCGTCAGCATCCGCGTCGGCGTCCGCATCTGCATCCGCGTCGGCGTCAGCATCCGCGTCGGCGTCAGCATCCGCGTCGGCGTCCGCATCGGCGTCGCTGTCATCACCGCCGCCTCCACCGCCACCGGCGAGTGCTGCGAGACCGAGGGCGCCAAGACCGAGCGCCGCCACGGCTTCCTCGGGCATGCTTTCACCAAGGCCAGCCGCCGCGGGATCGCCTTCAATCACCATATCGTTGCTATAGACAATGCTATGAAGCGACCCGTCTGCAGCCGGGACGTAATAGCCAGCAACGGTGATCATATCCCCATTGCCAAGATCAATGATCAGATCATTGCCCGACCGGCTGTATGTCTCAAGCCCGGTCTGGTCGATGTTCAGCGGAACGCGCACCTCATTCGGGGACGCCTGAATTGTTTTCATAGTCATGTTTCACTCCAATACCCAATTACACCCTTCGCACAGTAACGAACACATACGTAAGTTCATACGAAAGACTTAAGTATGTATCTGAGATATTTTAGTATGCCTAGTCAAGTTTTCTCGCATCATATTCGGAGAAAATCCGACGACACGCACAACTCAGGCGCATTTCCCCCCGGCCTCGTGCTCACAAAGGGCCATCAAAACAGAAAAACGCCCCGCCAAAGGCAGGGCGCTTCATCGCGTTTCCGAGATCGATCAGATCAGAGAATCGTCACCACCGAGCAGACCACCGGTCAAATCGCCCAGAAGACCATCCTCTCCACCGAGCAAACCGTCCGTAAGCCCGCCAACGAGACCACCGTCGCTGAGCAGACCGCCGACCAGACCTTCGTCGCCGATCACCCCATCAAGCAGGCCATCCTCACCACCGAGCAGACCACCGGTCAGACCGCCCAGAAGACCGTCTTCGCCGATGATGCCGTCCAGCAAGCCATCGGTCAGGCCACCGAGCAGACCGTCAGAGGCCTCGCCCCCATCGGTCAGCAAGGTCAGACCCGTCAGTTCTGTCACGAGCCCCTCATCCCCAACGACGCCGCCAAGCAGGCCATCGTTGCCAGTCACATCACCGAGCAGCCCGCTATTGCCAGTCACATCGCCCAGCAGCCCCCCATCAGCCAGCACAGGATCCAGAAGCCCGGCACCCTCACCGCCTAGGACACCATCCGTCAAGCCGCCCAGCAGGCCATCTTCGCCGCCCAAGAGACCATCGGTCAGATCACCAACCAGCGGAAGCCCGTCGAGAAGACCGCCCTCGCCGCCGAGCAGGCCGCCAAGCAGACCGTCGTCGCCGGTCAAACCGCCGAGGAGTCCATCTTCGCCGCCGAGAAGTCCGTCGGTCAGATCACCCACGAGCGGGAGACCATCCAGAAGTCCCCCTTCCCCGCCGAGCAAGCCGCCCAGAAGTCCGTCGTCGCCGGTCAGGCCGCCAAGCAGCCCATCTTCGCCGCCGAGAAGACCATCCGTGAGACCGCCCACAATCGGAAGGCCGTCCAACAGGCCGCCTTCGCCGCCCAGCAACCCATCGGTCAAACCACCGACCAGCGGAAGACCGTCGAGCAAGCCGCCTTCGCCGCCGAGAAGACCATCCGTGAGACCGCCCACCAGACCTTCGTTGCCAAGCAGGCCACCGACAAGGCTATCGCCGCCGAGAAGACCGCCCACGAGACCGTCCTCCGCCAAAAGCCCACCGACGAGCCCCTCATCGCCCAGCAATCCGCCCACGAGACCGTCTTCGGTCAGAAGGCTACCGACAAGACCGTCAGCGTCCAGCAAACCGGCGGTGAGACCGGTGCTGCCGAGCAAGCCACCGACAAGCGAGCCCTCGCCCAACAGCGCATCGGTCACGCTGGACAAAGGATCATCGGAGCTCGGGCCGTCACCGAGCAGACCTGCGCCCAGCAGACCACCCAAGAGACCTTCTTCGCCGGTCACGGCACCCAAAAGGCCGTCATTGCCGATCAGGCTGCCCAGCAGGCCTTCGGATCCTGTGATCGCGCCAAGGCCACCTTCGTTGCCGGTCAAAGACCCCAGAAGACCGTCGTCATCCACAACAGAGTCGAGAATGCCCGTCGATTGGTCCGGCTCGGGCTCCGGCTCGGGCTCGGGCTCGGGATCCGGGTCGACCGTATCATCGTCATCATCGTCTGAATTGTCGTCGTCGTCATCCAAAAGCACTGCGGCACCAAGCCCCGCCAAGGCGGCCAGACCAGCGCCGGCTTCATCCAAGGAGAACCCCTGACCAAGCCCTGCGACCGCGTCTTCATCGTCCCAGACGCCTTCGACACCGCTGAACGTGCCATCTGCATAGAGCAGGCGATGCGCCTCGCCACTGGCGGTTTCGATATAAAAATTGCTGAGGGTGAGCGTGTCACCATTGACCTGTTCAATAACAAGGTCGTTTCCGGATTTCACAAAACGGCTCACGCTGTCCTTATTCAGATGAATCTGAACATCCACTGCGTCGCCAACAACAAATCCACTCATCGCCATTTCCCTAGTCCTTTCATGTGGCCCCTGCGGCCAGAATCGTTACGTAAGCAATAACCCCTCCCCTTAGTTATCAAAAGTATGTAGTTACATCAATAATAATATTTAGAGCATCAAATTGATCAGAGTTAGAACAATACGCAGCGAGAAACATTGCCGAAAAGTTGCATCTCCCCTTCCTTTGCGCCAATCACTCAGCGACACTCAGCGCGTGACAGATTGCACACGGCTAAGTTGAACATGGCCAAGCAAAGAACTGACGCAGACAGCACGGAAACTCCGTCGAGGACTGAAACACAGGTATGGTTAAACATGACGTCTGACCCCTATGCATCGCCCGCTCAGAACAACGCAGCGATGCGACCGATCATTCAAACCATTGCGCGTCTCATCGCGACGGACCGGCGCCCTTCCTTACTTGCCACCGAGACCGGAAGCATCCTTCTGGCCAACGCTCCCGCACAGCGTCTGCAGCTTGATCAGGGGGATCTGCAAGACAAACTCGACTGGAAAGCCCTGTGCAAACAGGCGAATCGCGCCACCAGTGTCGCCACCTCACTCACGCTTGGCGCAACCGAGCTGGAGGGCGAAGTCGTCCATCTCTCTCTTGGGGCGGGCGACGGCTTTCTTTTGCGACTTTCAGAAAATGATCACGAGGCCGCTTGGCTGCGCAACCGCTCACGTGCCGCCACGCTCATGCGCGTCGCGCATGACCTGCGTACGCCGATCCAGTCTCTCCTGGCAACGGCGGAGAATGTTCTGGACACCGCCGCCACTAACGACATGGCCCAAAACCAACAGGCCCGCAATCAGCTCAAGAAAACCTCCGAGTTGGCGCTGGAGCATATCAGCAACGTGCTTGGTGTCATTCGCGGTGAGCAAAGCGTCAGCGGCCTGCGTCCGGACGAGACATTCAACATCACCGAGGAATTGCGCAGCCTCATGATGATGATCTCTCCGATCGCGCGCGCCCGTCATGTGAATCTCAAACTTTGGCTCGATCCACATGAAGATGTGTGGGTGCATGGGCCGGTGCGTTTTGTGCGGGCACTCTTTCAAAATATTATCGACAACTCTGCCAAATACGGCGGGCAGGATGTCGAAATCGGGCTCTCTTGTCGTCCCATCGCCACAACGGAAACCGATGAGCCCTCGCTCAAACTTACTCTGACGGTCAAAGACATGGGGGGCGGCCTGCCCCCGGATCAAAAAGCGCGCCTTTTGAAAGCGCTCGGTCAGGCCGACGCGAAGCAGATCGAATCCTCGCGAGACAGCACCACCGCCCAATCCGAGCGCCCGTCGGCGGGATTGAATGTCCTCGCCCATGCCTTGCGACAACTCGGCGGCACGCTTGAATTCTCCGATCGCTATACAGGCGACTGTGAGACGGCAACCGACACGGACGCCGCGGTCATTGGCACGGTGATGGAGGTGACACTGGTTTTAGAAAAAGGAGAGCAGACGGGCCTGTTTTCCGAAACGCCAAACAAGTCGCTGCCCGAAGAAAACTCTTTGCAAGGGTTCTCCATCATTCTGGTCGAGGACAGCCCCGCAAGCCGGGACTGGATTTGCCATGTCCTGCGCGCCGCAGGCGCCCATGTCTGGCCGGCTGGAACAGGCCTTGAAGCGCTTTCCTTGCTCACGAAATCGGACATTACCGACAAACTCGATCTGATCCTGACCGACATGACCCTCCCTTACATGTCCGGCGTCGAATTCGCGCAACGCGTGCGCAAACAAAAAGACATCAACTGGCACGGCCCCATCGTGGCTCTGACGGCGCATGTGGCGGATGCCGTGCTCTCGGCCTGTGACGCCGCCGGTATTGCGAAGGTGCTTGAGAAACCCATTCGACCGGCACAGTTGCGCGCGGCGTTACACGCGGTCTTGGAGGACGCCAGAGGGACGTCGCAAAGGCTGTCGCCGCCGGCCTCACAGGACGAGGTCAAGGCCGTTGAGCCGGAAGCGACAGAGGTTCCGCCGCTCAAAGACGAGATTGTGCACGAACTGCTGACACAACTTGGCCATCAGGGCGCAACCTCTTTCATGACCCGCGCACATGCCGAGGCGGGCCAAGTGTTGTCCAAGCTGCAAAAAGACGGCATTAGCCCCGATACGGGTCGCATGCTGCATGCGGCGACAGGGGCCTGTAGCCTCACGGGACTTGGCGCATTGGAAGCCTGCTTGCGGTGTATGGAAAAGGCTTTTGATGCTGGCGCCCCCTTAGAGGACTGTCAGAAACAATTGGAAAAAGACCTCGCGCGCACTCAAAAAGCGATTTTTGAACTACCATAAGCTATATTGCCCCACCTCAAATACAACCATAGATTGCAAAATGTGGATTTCGTGCAGAATTCCGGAACATAATGAGCATTTGCTCAGTTAAAGAGTGGTGAAAATATTTTAGTGATCTCTATAGAGCTTCATTGCGTATTGAAGTTCACCAGTGAGACCAACTGGGCCGCACAGGCTTGGAAAAGAAGGAAAGCAGATGACGGCGACCGCCTCTAAGACGAGAATTCTGATTGCAGACGACCACGCGATGGTTTTGGAAATGTTCGATCATTTTCTTTCCAACCTCCCAGAATTCGAGGTAACAACGGCTCCCGATCTGAATGTAGCCATCGACATTCTCGACCGCGATGGCCCTTATGATTTGGTTTTGGTCGACTTGAACATGCCGGGCATGAACGGTGTCGAGGGGCTGGGGAAAGCGCTTGAGAAAAACCAAGGCAAACCGACCGGGCTTTTGACCAGCGATCCGACAGCTCAGGTTGTCACCGAGATTCTCGCCATGGGTAGCTCTGGCGTCATCCTCAAGACCGCGTCTTTGAAAGATTTGGCCAACGAAATCCGCTTTATGGCGGCGGGCGGACGATATGTGCCGGTCGAGTTGCTTGACCTGCAACGCCTTAAATCACGCGGCACGACGAAATCACCGCTTTCGGAAAGAGAAATGCAAGTGCTTGAGCATTTGGCAGAGGGGCAATCGAACCGCGAAATCGCGCAGGGTCTGAGCCTCGCTGAAGCCACCGTCAAGATGCATGTGAAATCAATCTGCACGAAACTCGGCGCGAACAACCGGACACAAGCGGTCATCGTGGCGCAGGACAGGAACTACATCTGAGCCTGTTGCGAAACGCCCGCACCGCTCTCCCTTGCACCGCGTTTCTCTTTATTCCCTGCCTCAGATAAAAAGAGAACGCGTTAATGTAGCTGACGCAAGGATCGCAGAACCGTTTGCCCGCAGGCTTTCGCGGGCAAAATGGCGTGACAGATTCCGAGAGAAGACAGAACGGACTCCCCTTCCCACATCTCGCTTTCAAGCGCGACAATGCGAATATCGGGATAGGTGCGTCGGATTTGCAAGCAGGCATCTGCTGCGGCCTCCGGCGCACCAAAAAAATCCTCATCCACGACAAGAACATCTGGTTTCCAGACGCCACCATGTAGATGGCTCAGCGCATTGTGCGCATTGTCGCTGTGGAGCAAGGACATCTGAAATCCTTGCCTGATTTGAGACATATCCATGGGGATTGCGTCCCAATCGGTGAAGGCAATCACATTGATCACCAAATGCGCAGACCCGGCTGAAACTGCGACGGCATTTTCCGGTTTTAAAGTTTGCTGTAGCATGCGTGAGCCCCCGTCATCCCCAGACGCACTTTCGGCGTCTTATATTTACTCCAAGTATGCCAACCGCACCGGCCGACGCATTGCGTGCTTTCGTGATGGTGCAGCATCTTCCGTAAGCTCCGACCAAACCGACAGATGGCGGTTCACCCGAAGCACTTGCACCAAATCTCCATTCGCCCCTTTTTGCTGCGCCGTTTTCCGGTCCATTTTTGCAAAAAGACGATCTTCCAGACTGCTCCGCTTATTGCCGCTTGCCTGTTGTCGTTTGAAAAGCATGAAATCACCAAACACTCTAACCGGGACCAACTCCCGAAATCTCGAATCGCGCCGCCCCCTAAACCCTGAGGTCCTTGCGCCGTCTTGAGACATGAGATAGCACGAATGGATATTTATACCTATACTTATTTTTAAAAAATAATCTTTAGTATGTAGTACAAAATCAATCTCGAGGAATTGCATAGAAAACAGGCGTTGGCT
Organism: Celeribacter naphthalenivorans; assembly: GCF_020524585.1. Lineage (GTDB taxonomy): Bacteria > Pseudomonadota > Alphaproteobacteria > Rhodobacterales > Rhodobacteraceae > Celeribacter > Celeribacter naphthalenivorans. The sequence continues at coordinate 152,380 of NZ_JAIVLK010000002.1, read as the reverse complement.
CCGCGAGATGCCAACGCCCATCAAATTTCCAGACATGACACCGACGAACCGATGTCAAAAACGCCTAAAAACGTGTGCTTAAGCTCAGACCAAAAACCTGCTCTTCATCGCCGTCCTCTTTCTCGATCGGCTTTGCGATGTAGAGAGAAATGGGGCTTGTTCCCACCTCAAAGGACAACGACAGCCCCACGGAACTGCGCTGGTGGTAATCGTCGTCGATCGCCCCACCCTGCGTATCGTCCAAGCCCCAAGCCGCGCCCGTTTGCCAGAACACGCCTCCCACCACGGGCGCCTCGACGAGGGCTTCGAAATTGTGCTGGAACTCGACGGAAGACACCGCAAACTTGTTGCCACCAAGCCCTTCACCGTTGTCACGCGGCCCAACGCCGCGCGGCGCAAAGCCGCGAAACATGTCGGCGCCGGGCGCAAAGCGGTCCAGAACCCGTGTGGCATTGCCCTGTTGCCCCGAAACCGTGCCCGCCTCGAGAGAGATCAACATGCGAGACTGTGCCCCAAGCGGCACATAGGAGCGGGTTTCAAAGCGGAAATCGGACAATTCGTCATCCGTGCCGAGGTTCCAGAAATACTGGTCCATGCCGAGATTGTATTCCCAGGTGCCCCAGCCACGTTCGCCATCCTCAAAAGAGCTGTGATTGAGGCCCAGTCGCACATAGGGCGCCGCGATGCTGTCGGTCTCTTCCGCCAGCAAAAGCGCACTGGCGTCTGGCGCCACATCGAAAAGCCGGTAATCACGGTATCCCAGACCCGCCTCCAGACGCGTCCTCGTCGTGAGTGTCCAGGCCAGATAGGCTTCGATCTGAGCCGCCTCGCGCGAGAAAGAGCGGTCGTCGTAGGAGATCTCCTCCCACCCCGTGCGAAAGCCCAAATCAATGTCGTCGCCGATGACATCGACATGATAGAGACGCGCGATGGCCCGTTTGACTTCGGAATTATATTCCAGCCGCACCGAGCCGTAGGTGTCGGGCAAAAGGTTGTAGCGTTCAAAAAACAGCCCACCGATCACCCCGTCTTGCGACGCGTAACTCAGGCTGCCCTCGATCCGCCCCGGCTGGGTGTTCAACTCCTGCACCTCGATGACAAGCGTCTCCCCCTCGGGATAAAGCACAACACTCTCGAACACGCCCGTGGACATGAGACAATCCTCGATGGCGCGCAGTTCCAGCGAGAGATAGGGCACATTCGGCACCGCCCCGCAGGTCATCTGAATGTCCTGTTCCGGGATGAACTGCGCCCCGCGCACTTCGACGCGGGCAAAGCTTTGCACCGATTGGGTCCCAACAGATTGCGCAGTACCCACTGTCGCAATCAGTGCCAAAGCAGGAAAAAGAACCGCCGTGCGTCGCACGGCAGGAGCAAAGAGTGGCGGCAGCATAGGTGTCTTTCTCTTACATCTCTTCAATTGTTTCAGCTCTGCGTCTGCGTTTCTGATGCCCCCACATCCAAAACGCTCAACGCAATCTTGCGCGCATCAGCGGACGGGTCAGATAGCTCAGAACCGACCGCTCTCCGCTTTCGATATCGACCTGCGCGACCATGCCGGGCCGGATCGCGAACTGCTCCCCAAAGCGTTCGAGATAGCTGGTCTCCGTGCGCACCATCACGCGGTAGAAATCTTGCGGACCCTGCGGCGTGTCCTCTTCGACCGTGTCCTCGGAAATCTGCGTGACCACCCCGGCGAGATCGCCATAGGTCGCAAAATCATAGGCCGTGATCTTGACGCTCGCGGGCATGCCCGGCGCGACAAAGGCAACGTCTTGCGGCTTGACCTTGGTCTCGATCAAAAGCTGATCGTCCGTCGGCGTGATCTCCATGATCGGCTCACCGGGCTGCACCACGCCGCCCAGTGTGGTGATTTCGATGTTGTTGACACGTCCGGCCACGGGCGAGCGGATTTCCGTGCGTTGGAATTCGTCCTGCTTCTGGATCAGGTCCTGCTGCAAGGTCGTCAGTTTGGCGCGCCGTGCCGCGAGATCCTTGTAGGCGTCCTGCACATAGGCGTTGCGCACTTCGTTGATCTTGCCGTCAAGCTCCGCCTTTTGCTGACGCAACTGCAAAAGATCGATCTGGCTGACGGCCCCGCCCGCGGCCAGCGGGCTGGTGATTTCGATCTGGCTCTCGATCGTGCCACGTTCCTCTTCAAGCGAAGCCAGTGAGGCTTCAAGCTTGGTCCGGCGGGCTTCGAAGAGGCGCAATTCCGTCGCTTCCGCCTCGTTGGGCGTTGGCCCAAACTCCAGATGCGGCTGCTCCAGAACCTCCGCCTCGAGACGTTGAACCTCTGCCGCCAATGCGGTGATCTCGGCCTGCGTGGCGTTGAAGGCCGTTTGCGACCGCGTGGGGTCGAGACGGGCGATCAGCTGGCCTTCCTGAACGATGTCCCCCTCGCTCACATGCAGTTCCGCAAGGATGCCACCCTCCAAACTTTGGATGGATTGCAAACGACGCAGCGGCACGACGCGCCCGTCGCCGCGGGTGATCTCGTTGATCTGGGCCAGCGCGGCCCAGCCGATTGCGATGACCAATGACAGCACGACCGTCTGGATCACCAAGCGCGCGCGTTTCACGGTCTGCCTGCGATAGCTGCCGTCGATATGGCTCGTTGTGATCAGATCGGCGTTGCTCATTTCACGGCCTGCACCGGTTTGGACTGCGCCGAATTGGCCCGCGCCGTGTTGAGGATCTGAAGCAGATCACCATCCCGCGCCACGCGCCCGTCCTTCAACACAATCGCCCGCTCGGTGAGACCGAGCAACTCGCGCTTGTGGGTGGAAATGATCGTCGTGCGGCCTTTGAGCCAGTCTTTGAGATAGGCGATCACTTTGGCTTCGGTCACATGGTCAAACGCTGAGGTCGGTTCATCGAGCAGCACCACTTTCGGGTCCTGCAACAAGACGCGCGCCAAACCGATGGACTGTCGCTGACCGCCGGAGACATTGGCATTGCTTTGAATCTGAAGATCGAGCCCGCGCACGTGTTGGCGCACGAATTTGCCAAGTCCCACGGCATCAAGCGCGGTCAAAAGCTCTTCGTCGGAATGCAGCCCGTGATCGAGCAAAAGATTCTCGCGCAGCGTGCCCTGAAACAAAGCGACGCTCTGCGGCAGATAGCCGATCTGACGCCGCCGGTCGATCGGATCGATCTGGCTCAAGGCAAGATTGTCCAACAGGACGCTCCCCGTTTGCGGATCGGTCAAACCGGCCAGCAAACGCAACAGCGTCGATTTCCCGGCCCCGTTGCCACCCAAAAGAGAAATCCGCTCCCCGGCTTCGATTTTCAATTCAGGGATGGCCAAGACCGGCGGAGCCTCGGGATTGTGGCGAAACACCACGTCCTGAAGCTGGTAGTCGCCCTGCATCATTTCTGCGCGCACGAAATGCCGATCCGAGGGGCGCTCGACCGGCATTTTCATGATCTCGTCGAGACCTTCCATCGCGGCGCGCACATGTTGCCACTTGGCAAGAAGCCCGGCCACCTGCCCCATCGGAGACATCGCACGGGTCGACAACAAGGTACAGGCGATGAGGCTACCGACGGTCAAATCACCGGCGCTGATCAGATAGACGCCAGCGATCACCACACCCGCATATGCAAGGCGCTGAACCGCGCTGACCAGCTGCGTCATCAACGTCGTCAGATTGCGGGTCTTCACCGCCGTCGTCGCCATCGTCGCCGTCAGCTGTGCGTGCGCCCGCTGAAGCCGACCTTCGGCGCGCGCCGCTTTGACCGTTTCGAGATTGGTGATGGTTTCGAGCAACAGCCCGTTGAGCGCAGCCGCCTCGCGGGTGTTTTCCTTTGAGGCCCGCGCCAGTTTCTTTTGCATCAAAATGCCGGGCAAAACCGTCAGGATCACCCCGGCCAACACCACCAGCGCGACAGAGCCACCGATGAACCAGATCACGCCCAGGAAGATCAGCACGAAAGGCAGATCGCAAATGGCCGTCACGGTGCTCGACGTGAAGAACTCACGCACAACGCCGAAATCACGGACTTGGTTTGCGAAGACGCCCGGTGAGGCGGGCTGGTTGACAAGGCGCATGTTCGCCACCTTGTCAAAAAGCTGTGCCGAAAGACGCAAATCCAAATCGCGCCCAGAGACATCGACCAAAGACGAGCGCATCAAGCGCAAGACCAGCTCAAGCACGATGGCGATGCCAACACCACTGGCCAGAATCCACAGGGTGTCCATCGCATTGTTGGGCACCACGCGGTCATAGACCTGCATCGAAAACAGCGCGGTCGCGACGGCCAGAAGATTGGCCGCAAAGGACGCGATCATCACGTCGCTATAAATCCACCAATTTTCCCACAGCGGCCCAAGCAACCAATGCCCACGCCCCGCCTTTTTGCCATCCAGACGGTCGGACACGATGTCGAGCGGCTTTGAAATCAACAGTTTACCGTCGTGTAGGCGCTCAAGTTCTTCGAGGGTCCAAACGGCTCGACCGCCGCCGGACTCCGGTAGAACGACTCTGGCCCGCTGGCCCGACATCTCTTCGAGGATCAGCGTGCGGCCGTCTTTCAGAAAGAGCAGAACCGGAAAACTATGTTCAGGCAGAGTGTCCAGCACCTCGCGGCTGATCCGGCAGCTCATATTGGCACGTCGCAACGCCAAAGGCGCCATCTCCGGTGTCAAATGGCTCCCCGCCTCAAGCGGCAATCCTTCGGTCAACTGGGTGACCGAGCTGGACACCCCCTGCAACCGGCAAAGTTCCAGAAGGCCCAGGACAAGAGGATCGTGCGATACCGTATCTTTCATGCCAACGTCCGTTCCCTAATTACTGTATCACCGTGGTGACGGAGAGCATCGTGCCAAGCACACCGAGTTCCTTGGCCGATTCATATTCCGTGCGTTTGCGTTCATCGTATGTGTCAATCTCATCAAGCTGAGCGTCATAAAGATCACGCCCCGTCGTCAGCAAATCGAGAATCTCACGTCGTCCCGCGACGAATTGCTCTTCGTAGGTGCTCAGAACTTTCTCCGACTCGCGAAGCTGCACCGCTTTGGAGCTTTCGCTCCGCCGCAAAAGGCTTAGCCGTTCCAGCGCACTGCTGGCCGTGTTCATGAGTTGACGTTCGACCCCATTGAGCGAGGCTTTCGCGCCTTCGACCTGAAGCTGGGCCATCTGAATCTGGCGCTGACCAAAGCCACGCGAATTCAGGTCCACACCTGCGGAAATCCCCAAGGCGGTTTGTGTCTCGCCGCCATTCAAATCAACGCGCCCCTGCGCCTGAAGATTGATCGTGGGAAACCGCTGCGCTTTCGCGGTGGTGATCCCCGCCTCAGCTTCGGCCACGGCGGCCCGGGCGGCGACATATTCCGGCGCGATGCGAATGGCCGCGCGGATTTTTTCGGAACTTCCGTAATGCTCCGAAAAGCCGATCACGGGCGGCCTATTGACGCTCGGCACCGGCTGACCAATGAGAAATTCCAGTTGGGCCATGGCGATTTGGCGATTGGCCAAAAGTTGCGACATCTGCTCATCCGCACGCGCAATCTCAAGGCGCGCACGCGCCACTTCGCTGTTGTCGCTGACGCCCGCACGGGCGCGATCCTGCGCCTGATCCGCCAAACGGCGCGCAAATGCCATATACTCTCTCGTATAGGCGATTTTGCGATCCAAAACCTCTACATCAAGAAAAAAGCCCGCAATCTCGAATGTCAGATCTTCGATCGCAACCTTCAGATCGGACACTGCCTGGACGCGGACCTGAGAGGCTTCTTCGATATCCGCTTTTGTCTTGCCCCAATCGAAGAGCACCTGCGTGACGCTCATGGTAAGCCCCGGACCATCACTATCTGTCGTGCTTGTGTCGCCGGAGAGGCTGATGGACGGGAAATAGGCATCGCGCGCCGCCTGAATATCGACGGTTTTCATCGCAACTTCTTGCCGCAACGCTTCGACGCCAGGATCGTTCACCGAAGCAACCAAGACCGCTTCCTGTAACGACATCTGCGCCCATGCGGCAGGTGCTGAGAAAACTGTCAGAACACAAGCGGATGCAATGAGGCCCTTCCGGACGCGTTTCCCAAGGGACCGCCCGAGCGTGCGTGTGGCTGGCAAAGGTCTCCTGCTTTCCCGCCTCATCTGAGAGTACTCACAGCCGTGGAGATAGGAAGTGAACCCAGAATTAGGGTCGGTCTCCGCATCGCTACAAAAGTTCTTAACATCATATCATCGCTATCGATTCCCCCCTGCAAAAGAGCGATCGACCCCCCAGAACAAACGTTTGACGTAGCCGGATCCACAAAAGCGGATACGGCCTTCTCATGATGCACCCTAAAGGTGAAACATTAAGCCTTTTACCACCTAAAGGTATATATTTAATACATCAAGTATTGGGGTGGAAATTTCAACCCTAGTTTACACATTACTGTGCGGCATCATCATGCGAGAACAATCCATCAAGGAGCGTATCCTCGACACCGACCGTATCAACAAGTGCCCCAGCCAAATCGCCAGTCTCACCGAGCAAGCCGCCAATGAGCTCGCCGCTGTCTTCGACCACATCACCCAGAATCGCATCCAGAGCATCGCCGCCCGCCATGACATCCGAGCTCGAGGGGCCGAGGATTTCACTCAGCAGGCTATCGATTTCACCATCCAGCGGCAGGCCGACATCGCCCGCCAAGAGCCCTTGATCGGCCAACGATCCGGTCAGGCTGTCCTCGCCCACAAGACCGGCAAACAGATCGTCGAACCCGCCCAGAGCCACCTCTGGAACGTCGATGTCAAAGACATCCTCATCGCCCAACAGGCCCGTCAGCACGTCATCGACGCCATCCAGAATTGTGTCCGTCACCTCGCCGAGAACATCTCCGACATCCCCAGCGGACGAATCGAGGCCGATCAGCGTATCGAGGAAATCACCTTCTTCCTCACCACTGACACCATCTGCCTCATCCGTCGCATCAGATCCGCCGCCCAGACCAAGCAACCCGCTGAGCAGGCCGCCATCGCCGACGAGATCTCCGATGATCGGCAAATCGCCGACCAGATCGTCCAAAAGGCCGCCCTCGCCAAACAGGTCATCGACAACGTCCGAAATGATTCCATCGTCGCCCAACACGCCGTCGAGCACCCCGTCCCCCAAAATCGGGTCAAGGATGCTGCTCAACACACCATCTTCGCCGACCAGCGCATCCATGAGATCATCGATCACACCGTCTTCGCCGAGCAAATCGGCCAACAGAGACTCATCTCCGAGCAACTCCGTCAGCGCACTCCCCAAAAGCCCATCAGGGCCAAGAAGCGCCTCCAAAGCGTCAAGATCGAGCAAGCCATCTTCACCGATCAAAGTGTCGAGCAGCGTAGCGACAAGGCTCTCATCCCCAAGGAGCGTATCGAGGATTCCACCTTCGCCCAACAGCGCGTCTAGGAGCGCATCGACAAGACCATCATCCCCAATGATGGGATCGAGAACATCCCCGAGCAGACCGCCGTCATCGTCATCGCCGTCGAAAAAATCAGCCTTGGGAGGATCATTGGAATCGCCCCCCAAGCGTGCAGCCGTTGCTTCATCGGCCTCCGCCAAAATCTCGACTGCCGCCGCATTTGCCGCACCTGCATCGGATGTCTGTGCGGTCCGCCCCGCTGCGGCAACGGCTCCAGACACAGCAACGTCAAATTCACCCAACACATCGTCGGCACCCTCATCCGCACCGACATCAGGCAATTCTTCATTGAGTTCGCCGTCCTCCGGCGCGTCTGTTTCAGCTTGAGCAATCTGGACGATGTCTTCCGACCCATCCTGTTCGGCGACCGCCTCTTGAGGCGTGCCAGCAAAGGCGCTGAGCCCCTCTGACATTCCCGCCTGCAAGGCCAAGCCCATACCAATAGCGGTGGCTGCCGCACCGTTCAGGCCGGCTTTCTGATTCATACGTTCTTGTTGGGATGCGCCCACAGGAAAAGGGTGCGCGGCCTCATCTACAGGGCGCTGTACCGGCTTATCCTGATCATTTTTCGCCATTTTCTGACGCACTCCACACTTCAAAAATCAACACGACACCCGCAACATCCACATCGAACACAAGAGGCTTCGTCGACGTTACTTACTATTTTATACGACAGAGAGAAACCCATATCCAGCATTTTGTATATAAGGACATACCTAAGTAAAAAAACGACTTCCCGAACATAACGGCGAAGCCTTAAAGCGATGTGACCTTGCTGAAACGCGGTATCAACAACGTGAAAAAGAATTCTTAAAAGAGCTATATTATTGCATAAACTCAAACAGCAAACCTCAATTCCCCCAAACACGCAGGGTCACGCCTCCCGCAAAAGCATCTAGAATATATACTTTAGTATTGTAGGAAAATTTGCGCGCAATCGCCGCCTCGCCACGCCGCAATGCACAAACCGCACTGAACAACACAAGCGGCCCAATCGTGAATCCAACCCGAATCACGATGGCCACCCCCTGCCAACCGGTCCGTTTCCAGCGCTTTTGAATGACAGGCCTCGCGTCCAACGGAAGGGCGCTTTCTCGAGCCAGAGGACATAAGCTCAGCACGCTGTGGGTGTTTGCTTTTGTCGCGCCTCCTCAGCGAAAGCAGGCACATTCTAGCGCGCCCCATTTGGGCAGCATGACCGTCGTCAGACCTTGTTGAACGATTGGGCGATTGCACTCGGAAAGGAGCCGCAACATCTGTTTGGCTTAATCCTGCCTTCTGACCGCAAGACAGACGATCAATCCAGCCCGTAGACCAAAGCGGCCCTACATCGCAGCCCCCTACCAACGCCCTCCCCCATGTGGGACAACATCAAATGAACAGGCTGGAGCGAAACATACGTGAGAAAAGCATGAAAGCCAAACGCGAAGCCCTCAACAGGCCGCAAATAACCCCGTCTAAATAAAGGGAAATGCCGCCAACACATCGCAGCAAGCACAGGTTTTCTTAGGGTATATGGCGGAGAGGAAGGGATTCGAACCCTCGAGACGGTTCCCCGCCTACACACTTTCCAGGCGTGCGCCTTCGACCACTCGGCCACCTCTCCGCCGGCGTCTATAGTGGAGATCATGGGGGGGGTGCAACCCCCCGATTGTCAGAAAATGAATGTTTTTTGACGCCGCGCGAAAGCGTCTCTGCGAAAAGGGTCTTTTGCGCCATAAAAACAAGGCAATACACTCAATCCAGATGGATCGAGACCCGGCGATTGTCGCGGCCTTTTTTCTCGAGCTTGCCGATGCGGATGCGCCCGATTTCAGAGGTGCGCGCCACATGGGTGCCGCCACAGGGTTGCAGGTCGATCTGATCGCGTCCCAGCCCGATCCGGATCAACCGCACGCGGCCCTCAGTCTGGCCCTGCCCCATCGGCGGCATGACCGACATGGTCTTGACGATGGCCGGATTGGCAATCAACTCTTCGTCGGTGATCCAATCCTCGGTGACCACCAGATCACGCTCAATCAGGGCGTTGAGATCGTCTTCGAGCGCCTGTTTGTCCGCGACGGGCTCCGGCATCTGGAAATCCAACCGGCCCTTTTCCGCGCCAATCGCCCCGCCCGTCACCGGATAGGGCAAGACAACGGACAAAAGATGCAACGCCGTGTGAATGCGCATGTGATGATGCCGTCGCATCCAATCCAAACGCTGGGTCACCGTGGCGCCAATGGGCGGCAGGGGGGCGGGTTCGGCAGGGATCAGGACGATCTCATCGCGGGCACCATTCGGTGCGCCTTTCACCGTCGTGGCAATCGTCAGGCCAGCTTTGGTGCCGCCCTCAGACCAATCCAACCGCCCGCTGTCGCCGGGCTGACCGCCCCCCGTGGGATAAAAAATCGTGCGGTCCAACACCACACCGCCCTCGGAGGTGTGGCGCAGCACCCTGGCCTCGGCCTCTTGCAGATAGGCATCTTCGCGAAACAGCAGCACGGTCATGTGCTGTCCCCATCTGCGTCGCCCTCCGCGTCCTGGTCGAAATCTTCGTCTTCCAACATCCTTGGATCGGCCTTGCTCGGCGTCTCACCCGCTGTGCTTTGCGGCTTCTGCCCCTCAGTCGCCTGACCCGCATCCGGCACCGCCGGTTTTGGCGACAAAACCTCAGGATTGCGCAGCCAGATGTCGCGCTGCGCAAAGGGAATCTCGATGCCTTCCTCGGCAAAGCGTTTCGCGATCGCGTGGTTGATGTCGTTTTTCACCGCCACGATATAGGTCACGTCCCGCAGGATCGCGCGGATCTCGAACTCAAGCGCATCGGCCCCGAAATTCAGGAACCAGACCTGCGGCGCGGGGTTCATCGCCACCATCGGCTGGTCCTCGGCAATCTCGCGTAGGATCGCCTCGACCTTGCGCGTGTCAGTGCCATAGGCCACGCCCACGGGCACGATCACCCGACCGATAAGATTGCCGCGCGTGTAGTTGGTCACCTGATTGGAAATCAGATCGGCGTTCGGCACGATCAGGTCGGTCTTGTCAAAGGTCTCGACCCGCGTCGAACGCACGGAAATATCGCGCACAAAGCCCATCTGGCCATTGCCGACATCGATCCAGTCGCCCTCGGAAATCGGCCGCTCGATCAACAGAATGATGCCGGAGACAAAGTTCTGCACGATGTTCTGAAGGCCGAAACCGATGCCGAGAGACAGCGCACCCGCGACAATCGCCAGTGCCGACAGATCGATGCCCGCCGAGACGATGGCAATGATCGCCGACAGAAAGACGCCAAGGTATCCGGCGCCCGCGATGATGGCGTTTTGGCCGCCTTTGTCGAGCTTGGTCTTCGGCAGAACGGTGCTTCTGAGTGCCGCTTTGAACAGCCGCGTTGCGCCAAGACCGATCATAAAGACGATGACAAAGGTCACAAAAACGCCGGGCGAAATGGTGACCCCGCCCAGGGACACGCCCTCGTTGATCTGGACCCACAGCTCCCAGAGCTGATCCTCGCGCATGCCCCAGATCAGCGCGAAGAACGGCAGGGACGCCACGGTGATCAGGAAGGAGGCAAAGACCGGAATAAGCGCGTCCTTGGCGCCCTCCTGTTGGCGCGTCACCAAGGCGTAGAGATCGTAGCAAAGCTTTGAGAGCACCGCGACAAAGCCCATGAGGCCCAGCGAACGCAACAGCGGAAAGACGATGCTCTTGGCCGCTTCCATATAGCCGGCCGCCGCCAGCAACACGGCCAAAACCGAGGCGATCAACACGATGCGCGCGATGGTTTGCAGGATCAGCGCGCCAAAGCCCTGACCTTCGACGGCCCCCTCAGGATGCTCTTCATCCGAGGCGGAGATTTTCGCAGGCGCCAGAATCCGCGCCAGACGAAACAGCGCAATCCCCGCCACCAGCACCAGAGGAAAGCTCAGAACCGCCAGGGTCGCGGGCGTATAGGCATCGATCTCCGCCAGCTGAATCAGCACCTCGTTGAGCACCGACATGATGCCCGCCAAGGCCCCCATGGTCATCGCCTCGACGCGGCGCACCGCCCCCAGATCGAGGATCGGCTCCTCCGCGCCCGTCGCATAGAACAGGCGCCCTGCAATCCAGCGCCAGAAGAAATACACCAGACCGATTTGCGGGATCGCGGCCATCGCCACAGCGGCGCGCGGCCCCAAGGCGCCGGTCAGCGTCGCCGCCACGAGAATGGCGATCAGGCCGATCATCGGCATCAGAATTTGCAGCAAAGAGGCCAGAAACCCCGTGACGCCCTTGCCCGCATCCCCCGACACACGAGCGCGCACCCAATTGGTGAGGCTTTCCGACCAATGCCGCCCACGCATGATGAAAATCAGCGCCACCAAAAGCGACAGGCCGATCATCGCCCCATTGGTTTTCAGCGTGCTGCGCCCGGTTTGCGAGGCGGCATTTTCCACGATGGAGGTCCAGCCCGCGACACCCGTTTGCGCCAGAGCGCCAAAGGCGGCGGGCCAAAGCGTCGGATTGAGCGGACTCGGACCGAGGCTCATCAGCTCATCGGCCTGACGTTCGGTGAGCGTTGCGTCAATTTCGGAAATCAGCCCGTTGGCACGGGTATAGGCCTCTTCGGCGGTCTTGATCGGCGCCTGCGCGCTTTCAAGTTGGCTGTTCAGCTCGCGACGCCGCTGGGTGATTTCGGCGCTTTCGCTTTCACCCTCGGCGGGCGCGGCCCCCAGCGCGTCGATCTGCGCCTTGAGCGTCTCGATCCGGGTGGAATTCGCACCCTCTGCGGAAAGGAAACTTTCACGCCAGGTGACAAGCTCACCACGAAGCGTTTCAAGCGCGGCATTCGAGGTGTCGCTTGCGGAGATTTGCTCTTCCGCAACGCGCGCCTCACTTTCCCATTGCTTGTAATCGGGTGTGGCCCCCTCTTGGGCCGCTGCCGAAAGCGGCAGGGCCAAAAGGACTATCAGGATGAATCGACGTAAAAACTGGCTGATCATACCCCTTCATATACGTCAGGCAGCGCGCGCGGTCCACGGTCAAGCCATTCCGGCACGGGCAGTTGTTTTTCCTTGAGAAACTCGGGGTTAAACAATTTCGACTGGTAGCGCGTGCCGTAGTCGCACAGGATCGTTACAATGGTGTGACCCGGCCCCATCTCGCGCGCCATGCGCATCGCGCCCGCGACGTTGATGCCGGACGAGCCGCCGACGCAGAGGCCTTCGTGTTCCAACAGGTCGAAAACGACCGGAAGCGCCTCTTCGTCCGGGATTTGATAGGCGAAATCCGGGGTGAAGCCTTCGAGGTTGGCGGTGATCCGGCCCTGCCCGATGCCTTCGGTGATCGAACCGCCCTCGGATTTCAGCTCGCCGGTTTTGTAGTAGCTATAGAGTGCCGCGCCCATCGGATCGGCGAGACCGATTTTCACGCCCTTGGGCTGAAGCGCCATGCCGACACCCGCGAAAGTGCCGCCGGAGCCCACCGCGCAGATAAAGCCATCCACCTTGCCGCCGGTCTGATCCCAGATCTCCGGGCCGGTGGTTTCGATATGCGCCTGACGGTTCGCCACGTTGTCGAACTGATTGGCCCAGATCACGCCGTTCGGTTCGCTTTGTGCAAGTTTCGCGGCCAGACGCTCGGAATAACGCACGTAATTGTTCGGATTTTTATAGGGCGCAGCGGGCACTTGAACGAGTTCCGCGCCTGCGAGCCGGATCATGTCCTTTTTCTCCTGAGACTGCGTTTCCGGAATCACGATGACGGTGCGAAAGCCCAAAGCAGAGCCGACAAGCGCCAGACCGATGCCGGTGTTGCCCGCCGTCCCTTCGACAATCGTGCCGCCGGGTTTCAGCGTGCCTTTTTTCAGCGCGTCCTGAATGATGAACAGGGCGGCGCGGTCCTTGACCGACTGGCCGGGGTTCATGAATTCCGCCTTGCCGTAAATCTCACAGCCGGTCGCCTCCGACGGGCCTTTGAGCCGGATCAGGGGCGTGTTGCCGATGCTGTCGATCATATCGCGTTTCAGGGCAGAAGGAGCAGACATAGATATATCCTTTAAATCTCGCAGTCCCTGAATGTGTAGGACGTCCATTCCGCGAACTCAAGACAGCGCCAAAGAGACAGGGAGGCTGTTCCGGTTTTTCGCGCGATGCCGGAACGCGCGTTTGCCCGAACAGCTTACCCTGTGAGGATTTCCGCCCTCAAAAAGCGTCCTGCCGAGGCGTGAGTTTGAGCCAGATGCCGTCTTTCGAGCGCACGGTGAGATGCGCGACGGGCACGGGCGTCTTGTCCGCGACGGTTTCAACTCGAAACGCCCGCAGCAAAAGCGCCAGAAACAATGGCCCCTCGACCATGGCAAATCCCGCGCCGGTACAGACCCGCGGCCCCGAGGAAAACGGGATGAAGGCGTCGCGCAGACAGGTCTTGCCGTTTTCGGTTTTGAACCGATCCGGGTCGAATTCATCAGGCCGTTCCCAAAAAATCTCATGCCGCCCGAGGTGCCAGGGCGAGAGCACAATCTGCGCCCCTTTCGGCACGTCGCGTTCGCGAAACCGCACCGGACATTTCGCCTCACGCACCATCATCGGCACCGGCGGATAGAGCCTGAGCGTTTCACGGAACACGTCTTTGGTAAAGCGCAGTTTTGAGAGGTCCGAAAACGTCGGCGCGTCGGGCAGGCTCAGCGCCTCCTCTGCCACACGGTCCTGAACCTCCGGATTCGCCGCCAAAAGCCAAAGCGCCCAAGCCAGCGCCGTGGCCGAGGTCTCATGCCCCGCGAGGAAAAAGATCGCCACTTGATCGACCATTTCCTCGGTGTCAAACCGCTCTCCCGTTTGCGGATCGGCGGTGGTCATGATCTTCGTCGCCAGATCGTCGGGCGCGGTGCCCGCTTTGATCTCCGCCATGCGTTTGGCGGTCAGATCGGTGATCAGCTTGCGGATCGCCTTGGCGCCGTCGCGAGTGCGTTTGCGATGAAACCGGGGCAACCATTTCGGCAGCGGGATGAAGGCGGCGATGTTGAGAATGGGTTGGGCGCGTTGATAGCCTTGGAACTCCTCAAAGACCTTCGAGGCGGTGTCATGGGTGATCGGGATCGAGAACAGCGTGCGGAAAATCACATCCGCCGCGCCCTCTGAGGCGTAGGGTTCGATGTCGAGCGGGCCGTCTTTGGCTCCGGTCTGATCCTGCAACCGCGCCACCATCGCCTGCCCTGCCCCAAGCATCGCCGGAAACGTGTCCTTCAGCCGCCCGCCCTCGAACGCCGGGTCGATGATGCGCCGTTGTTTGAGCCAGGTCTCGCCATTGGTCAGGAACACCGAATTGCCCAGAAGCGGTCTGAGCCCCTCTGCCACGCGCCCCGATTTGGGGAAATTCATCGGCTCCTCATTGAGCACGCGTTTGACCAAAGAGGGCTGGTTGACCAGAAAACTGCGGAAAAACGGCGTCTTATATTCCGCCATCCAGGCGCGATAGAGCTTGGCCGGTTGCGCCGAGAGAATGTCCTTGCGGAAGAGTTTGACGTAATTGCGCAGACTGGTTTTTTCCGGGCGCGGGGTCGGTTTTGGCGGGATCATGACCTATCCTCCGGCGCCATTTCGATAAATTTATTGGCCGGCGTGTCGATCCGCGAGGGGCTTGGCATCGCATCCGCAAACCGCGTGGCTAGAGTTTCGCCGCCTGCGGTGATTTTGAAATAGTCGTAGTCACCGGGCCGATCGAACGCACAGAGATACTGAAAATGCCGCCGGAAGAAACGGCGTTTCATGGTGGCCTGTTTCTCGGGGCTGAGCGTCTGGGTGAAGGCGGCCGACATCACCAGCGGCCATTTTTGCCCGTCAGGCGCCACGCCAGAAACCTTGATCGGATCGCAGAGCGCGAAAGAACACGGGTCGCCCGGCGCCGTGACATCGAGCCAGAAAAGCTCAGGACGCGCCGAAAGATAGGCCAGATCGCGGCGCAGCACCTTGGCCTCCGGCAAATAAGACACCATCGGCACGACATGACCAAGGGTCAGGAAGGACAGAACGGGGCCTGCCTTAGCCCCCTCGCCCGCCCGGATCAGATCGGCCAGAATAGACACGCCCAAATGCGCGCCGGAGCTATGTCCGACGAGCAGAACCTCGTCCCAATCCTGCGTGAGCGCCTCAGCAATCTCGGCGCGAAACGCGGCCATGCGAGCGTCCAGCATCGGCGGATTGGCCCCGCGCCAGCGCGCCGAAAACCCGTAGTCATGCATCAGATAATAGGCGAACAGCTTGCCGTCTTTCGCCTTGAACCAACGCAAAAGCAAATAGCCCGCGATCAGGCCGAGACCAAAACCGATCCAAGCCGCCCCCATGAGACCCGCGATCCAAGTGATCGCCCAGACCAACAAGAGCGCAATCAGAAGCTGCGCCAGCAACACGCCAATCGGGTAAAGCGCGGCAATGACCGGCCCGCGCCGGAGCTTCATAAGGCGAAACAGCGCGCCCGTGGAGATGTAAATCCAGGCGGTGCGCGCAAGGATCAGATAGGTGCGGAAAATCCCCGCCTCCATGCTGCCTTGCACGATGTCGGACCAGACGAGGACGTCGATCTCACTCTGAGTCGCCTGACCGTCGATCTCGCCGCGAACGGACCAACCGAAATTGCGGCCCTTTTTCGGGGAAAGCGTGAGGGAATAGCCGGAGATTTCCGCCTGCGTCGCGCCCTCTTTGCGGTACAATTCGCGGTAGCGGCGCGGCGGAATGGGGTCGTAGCCGGGGATGTAAAACACCCGACGCCGTTTAACCTCTTTACCCTGCTCGCTCATCCCGAAACCTTTAACGTTTTCGGTACACTAGCGCGGGTTTGGGGCGAAATTAAGCCCCTTTAACCCAGTTGACTCAGCGCCGGGAAGGTTTCCAAAAGCCAGTACGACAGGCGCGAGAAGGCGCCGGTGACCATCAGCAGGCCGACGAGCAGAAGAAGCCCGCCCATGATTTTCTCAATCAGCCCCATATGGCGTTTGAGACGGTTCATCAGACCGACCGCGCGGGTGATGAAAATCGCAGACAAGAGAAACGGCAGACCGAGGCCAATGGCATAGGTCGCCAAAAGCGTGGTGCCGCGCGAGACCGACCCTTCAGAGGCCGCCATCGACAGGATCGCGCCCAGTTGCGGCCCGATGCAGGGCGTCCAGCCGAAAGCGAAAGCGAGGCCCAAAACGTAAGCCCCCAGAGCGGTGCCGCCCTTGTCGCCCGCGTCCAGACGCGCTTCGCGGTCGAGGATCGGAATGCGGAACACAGACAGGAAATGCAGTCCCAAAATGATGATCACCACGCCTGAGATGCGCGCGAAAAGCACCTGATTTTTTAGGAAAAACATCCCAAAGGCCGAGGCCGTGAAGCCCATGAACAGGAAGACAGTCGAGAGCCCCAAAACGAACATCAGAGCGGGCAGGATCGCCTTGCGAGAGGCCTTGCCGCCGCCGGTCAGCTCATTCATCGAAATCCCGGACATATAGGCCAGATAGGGCGGCACGATGGGCAGGACGCAGGGGCTGAGAAACGACACCATCCCCGCCGCAAGCGCGACGAACATGGAGGGCAGAAGCGTGGCGTCAAAGAGATCAATTCCGAACATATTTTGCTCATGCCACAGGAAAGCGGTTCTGACCAGCGTCGTGACTGTCGCAGCGGCTCACATTCTCGTTTGAGAGTGCATCAAATGAAAACGGCCGGGACTGTGCCCGGCCGTTTCATGTCTTTGCGAGTGTGCTTTAGAGGGCGTGCCTTAGCGGCTCCACCAGCCCCGGCGCTTCGGCTTGTCCGCTTCCGGTTCAGCCTCCGCATTGGCGGGTTCTGTCACGGGTTCGGGCTCCGCTGCGACCTCTGGCTCAGCCGGGGCCTCTGCCACAGGCTCCACCTCGGGCGCGACCTCAGCCACAGGCGTTTCCACGACCTCGGGCGTTGCTTCTGGCACGACCTCGGCCACCTCTTGCGACGCCACCTCAGGCGCGGCCTCGACAGGTGGTTGCTCTGCTGCCTCTGCCGCAGCTTTTTCCGCCTCAGCGGCAGCTTTCGCGGCTTTGTCGGCCTCGATCTCCGCCTTGGTGCGACGCTTGCGCTTCGGCTTCGGCGCCTCCTCTGCAGCGGCCTCACCTGCAGCTTCCGCAACAGGCTCTTCGGCCTTTTTGCGACGGGTCCGGGTGCGCTTCGGCTTTTCTTCGACCGGAGCCTCTGCGGCCTCCTCCGAGGTTTCTTTGGCGGTCTCTTTGGCGGCCTCGGCCCCCTCCTCAGACGCCACCTCTTCGACCGGTTCGGCCTTTTTGCGGCGGCTGCGGGTGCGTTTCTTCGGGGCCTCTTCGGTCGGAGTGTCCTCAGACGTAGACGCGGCCTCAGCCTCTTGCTGAGCCTCCGGAGCCTCAGCGCCCTCGCCCTCAGAGGTTTCCCCCTCTTCGGACCCAGTCTCGCCGTTTTCACCGTTTTCGTCACGCGACTTGCGACGGCGACGACGACGACGGCGTTTCTTCGGCTTTTGATCCTCGGAACTCTCTTCCGAAGTCTCAGCGGCGCCCTCCTCGGCCTCGTTCACATCTTCTTCGACCTGATCCTCGACCTCATCGTCGTCGTAATCCGACATCAGATCGGCAGAGGCAGAAATCACCGTCGCGCTCACTTCCGGCACCACGCGGGTGGCGGTTTTGAATTTCTCGATGGAGAAGTCCGGCGAGATCAGGAAAGGATCGGCCTCGATGCGGATCGCCATGCCATAGCGCGCTTCGATCTGGGCGATCATTTCGCGTTTCTGGTTCATCAGATAGTTGACGATGGCCACCGGCGCCTTCAGCAGCACCTCACGGGAACGCTTGCGCGTGCCCTCTTCTTCGAGCTGGCGCAGGATCGACAGCGCCATGTTGTCGTCGGAGCGGATCAGACCGGTGCCGTGGCAATGCGCACAGGGCTGGGTCGTCGCCTCAAGCATGCCGGGACGCAGACGCTGACGCGACATTTCCAACAGGCCGAAACCGGAGATACGGCCCACCTGAATGCGCGCGCGGTCGGTTTTCAGCTTGTCTTTCAGACGCTTCTCGACCGCCGTGTTGTTGCGACGCTCTTCCATGTCGATAAAGTCGATCACGATCAGACCGGCCAAGTCCCGCAGACGCGCCTGACGCGCCACCTCTTCGGCGGCCTCCAGGTTGGTCTTGAGCGCGGTGTCCTCGATCGAGCCCTCTTTCGTGGCGCGGCCCGAGTTCACATCGACGGCGACCAAGGCTTCGGTCACGTCGATCACGATGTAGCCGCCGGATTTGAGCTGAACCACCGGGTTAAACATGCCCGCGAGGTAGCTTTCGACCTGATAGCGCGCAAAGAGCGGCAGTTGGTCGGCGTAATGCTTCACGTTCTTGGCGTGGGACGGCATGATCATGCGCATGAAGTCCTTGGCCTCGCGATAACCCATCTCGCCCTCGACGAAAACCTCGTCGATGTCCTTGTTGTAAAGGTCGCGGATCGAGCGTTTGATCAGGTCGCCTTCCTCGTAAATCTTCGCCGGTGCGACAGATTTGAGGGTCAGCTCGCGGATCTGTTCCCACATCCGTTTGAGATAGTCGTAATCGCGTTTGATCTCCGTCTTGGTGCGCTGTGCGCCCGCCGTGCGGATGATCAGACCAGCGCCCTGCGGCACTTCCAATTCGCCTGCGATCTCTTTGAGTTTCTTACGGTCTGCGGCGTTGGTGATCTTGCGCGAAATGCCACCGCCACGGGCGGTGTTCGGCATCAGGACACAGTAGCGACCGGCCAGAGACAGGTAGGTGGTCAGCGCCGCGCCCTTGTTGCCGCGCTCTTCCTTGACGACCTGCACCAGCATGACCTGACGCACTTTGACGACTTCCTGGATCTTATACTTGCGCGGACGCGGTTTGCGTTTCGGGCGCACTTCCTCGTCGGTGTCATCGTCGGCGACGCTTTCGATGGACTCGTCCTTGTCAGCGGCCGTCTCGGCGTCGTCTTCGTCAGAGTCGTCTTCATCGTCAGACTCATCATCAGAGTCTGCGTCGTCTTGGGTCGCCTCGTCGTCAGATGCGCCCTCTTCCGCCGTTTCCGCCGCATCTTCCGGCTCTTCGACCGGCGTTTCCTGCACGGTGAATGCGGGCGATGTGCCCTCTTCGACCGACGCCTCTGCGGTTTCGGCCTCTTGAGCCGGCTCTTCTGCAACGTCGTCAGCAATCAGAGCATCGGCCTCGGAGGCCTCCGGCTCGATCACATCCATGCCAGAAACCGGGCCAGAAACAGCGCGCGTGTCAGCCTCAGAGCCATCCTCTGCGGGCAGATCGACCTCTTTGGTCTCCACCGCATCCTCGCTCTTGAGCCCTTCCGCTTTCACGTCACCGGATTGGGTCTCATCGGATTTCGAGCGCGACCGCGTGCGGCGGCGGCGAGAGCGTTTGGGCTTGTCTTCTTCCTCTTCGAGCGCTTTGGCATAGGCCAGCTCTTCGGCCAGCAAGGCCTCACGGTCCGCAACCGGGATTTGGTAGTAATCCGGGTGGATTTCAGAGAACGCCAAAAAGCCGTGGCGGTTGCCGCCGTAATCCACGAAGGCCGCCTGCAAGGACGGCTCGACGCGCGTTACTTTTGCGAGGTAGATGTTGCCAGCGAGCTGGCGTTTGTTTTCCGATTCAAAGTCGAATTCCTCGACCTTGTTTCCGTCGACCACCACAACGCGGGTTTCCTCCGCGTGGGTGGCGTCGATGAGCATTTTCTTTGCCATTGAATTTGTCTTCCGGCACCCGATACGGGCGCGCCCCTGTTGAAAGAGGCGTCGCGGGTCAGCGGGTGATGTTTTGGGGCGAGCGGATCGGCTAAGGCAGCGGTCGCAAACGCACAGCGGCCAAGGGCCCCCGTGTCTGCGTTTCTTCGTGCCTGTGCGCGTTGCATCGCGTTTCTTCTCCGGCGCATCGCGTGATCTTTGTCACTCTTGCGCCCATTTAAATCCCGCGGGCCCTCAAAGGACTGTCGGGACGGTTCGTGCCGAGGTTTTGTCATTCCATGCGGCGGTATCGGTCTGTTCTGCGGGCGGTGCCTTACAGTCGATCGTTTTCGCGACCCCGGGCCTCCAAAACACGCATACAGCGAATCTTTCACACGCGGTTTCCGGGGCGGGAATGCCACCAAGCGGACCTGCGTTCTTATATCAGTAGTGATGCATGTGCCTTTAGACAACACGCAAATTCATGGAAACGACATTTTCGGCCACAGTTCGCCCTAAGTTCACCCTTAAAAAGCGGCTCAAAAAGCGTTTCGCCGCATAAAATAGCGCAAAACCGATTAACGAAAGCTTTTCATGGATGAACAGCCAAAGCTTTTTCAATGTGCGCGGAGACAGGGATCAGGTGCTGCGCTGCACATAAGTTTCACTGTTTATTTGCGCTCGCAATACTACATTAAAAATCAAGATTTAGCACAAACGCGCAGCCCTCTGCGCAATCCCGAAAGGATGTACCATGACCCGTATCGCTGTTCTCGTTGGCTCGCTCCGCAAAGACTCGCACACCCTGAAGCTTGCCAAGGCGCTGACCAAAATTGCCCCTGAGGGCCTTGAGTTCAATTTCGTCGAAATCGGCGACCTGCCCTTCTATAACGAAGACCTCGACACCGACACGCCGCCCGCCGCATGGGCGCGCTTCCGCAAAGAGATCAAAGCCGCCGACGGCGTGCTTTTCGTGACCCCGGAATACAACCGCTCGATGCCCGCCGCGATCAAGAACGCGCTGGATGTCGGCTCGCGTCCCTATGGCGACAGCGCCTGGGGCGGCAAGCCCGCCGGCATCGTGACCGCAAGCCCCTCGGGCATCGGCGGTTTCGGCGCCAACCACCACCTGCGCCAGCCGCTGGTGTTCCTCAACATGCCCGCCATGCAACAGCCCGAGGCCTATATCGGCAACCTTTGGAACATGTTTGACGAAGACGGCAAAATTGTCACCGAAGGCACCGAGGATTTTCTCAAATCCTGGCTCGAAGCCTATGCCAAATGGGTGGCAGACCACATCTGAGGCTCCCTCGCTCAGATATGAGAAAGGCGTCCCAACCGGGACGCCTTTTTCCATTCAATATCCCGAGCAATGTTGATTGGCATCATCCCCGCAGATGAAACGATTGCGCCTCAGATTCATTTCATCGCCATCGGGAAAATAAATAGTGTTTCCGAACATCCATACGATGCCATAGTTCAACTGTGCGTGCCCGTCTGCAAACTGTGCCACGGGACCCGCTTTTTGCGCTTTATCGAACACTTGAACAAACCGGACATGAAGATTTCGCAGCATGCGTTCTTTATGCTCCTCGCGCTGGTGCGTCCAAAATTCCCGGATCACAACGTCGTATTGTTCCGGTTTTACTTTCAGCTCTATCGGCGTCTGAACGACACTCGTAATCTCATGTTCATAGAACATTTCAGTCTCAACAGTCAGACGTTCAACCCTCTGATAGGCGGCGTCCAAATCACCTGTATCATCGACCTCGTCGGAAACCTGAACATGGATCATCCCGGAAGGTGCTCGATATTCGAGGAGGTTTCTACAAATCGATGGGACGCCTTCGCTCTCCGAAATACAAAGAATACTGCGCCCTTCCACGGTAAGAGGCGTCTCAGGCACTTCCCACAGCGACATAGTGTAGGAGCGCATCGTCAGATACTGTACACCAGCAATAACATTTGGGATGAGATAGTACCCAATCGGAAGAACGACAAAGGTATAACCGATGCCCTTCCGACCTCGCCGGATCAACCGAATCCCCCATAGGAAAAGAGCAACCGGCCCCAGAAAAACCAGCACGCCCATCAATAGAACAACAATCATATCCCAAGTGCTAATACTGATCATTTATGACCTTTCCCCTCTTAAGAGTTTTAATGCTCAAATAACAAAACACGGCCCCGTCCAAGACAGCGGAATCACCGAAAAAATGCCCGGACATTGGCAGACCTCTGATAGAAGCGTGGGACTTTCTCAACGTCCCCGATGAACCAAAACCAGCCTTTATAGACCCTTACATGACCTGTGGCGAGCCGGGCGACAGGCAGGCCTTGAATAGACAGATCATAGGCCTCGTATATTTCAGAAGAGGTGAGTTTCAGCCTGTCATTCTCCTCGGGCGCCAATGTCGACAGCCGCAGGAGTACATCGTAATCGGAAACCGCGACCTGCCCTTCCGCCGGCTCTGCGACGGTCGCCAGATAGCCACGCCCATCTGGCATCTTCCGCGCCTCAACTCGCAGCCTCTCCCCTCTTAACTCGCTCAAATCTAACGTCATTGACGCCATAACTTGGTCGCCTTCAAAACTGCCCACAACGATCATCTCTGTGGGCGTATAGCGCTCGAACATACGCTCACAAAAAGAGGCCACTCTCCCCTCGCCATCATCATGCGACATCAGACAAAGAACACGGCGACCATGCATATCAAGTTTCTCTATATCGTGATACGCCATCTCCATCAGGTCACGCTCGGCGCTGCGAAGCTGAAAATATGAGTAGAGTTGCGGCAGGGTATAAAATGCCAAGAAAGCAAGAAAAATGCCCGTTCCCAATGCATAGCGCCTGCGCAAAAGCGTCCAGACACCGGCGACAACGACAACCAAGTTGCTGAGCCAAAACACAATGAAAAGACTTAAGAAAAATAACACCGTCAAATGCAAAACGATCCGTGGTTTACGCGTTTGAAATTCGGCTCTTTAAATACACATTTAAAAAGCGGGCGCTTTCACCCCCGCTTCAACATGTCACAAATAATCCGAGCGCTGCAGCCCGTATTTGGCCATCTTCTCATTGAGCGTCCGGCGCGGCAGGCAGAGCTCGTCCATCACCGCCACGATCGAGCCTTTGTGGCGGCGCATCGTGTTGTCGATCAACATGCGCTCGAAGGCTTCGACATATTCCTTCAAAGGCTTGCCCTCGGTGGTCATCGTCTGCTGTTCCGGCGCGTCGCTTTCGGACAAGAGAAGCGAGGTGATCGAGCCCGATCCGCGACGGCTTTGCAGCACGGAGCGCTCGGCCACATTGATCAGCTGACGGATGTTGCCCGGCCAAGGCGCCTGCAACAATTGCGCGGCCTCCTGCGCGGAGACCTCCGGCGCGTCGCAGCCGTATTCCTCGGCGAATTGCTGAGAAAGCTGCGTGAAGAGCAACAGAATGTCTTCGCCGCGCGAGCGCAGCGGCGGCGTGGTGATCTTCATCGCCGCGAGGCGGAAATAGAGGTCGGGCCGCAGTGCAGATTCACAGGTCCGCCCTTGTTCCTGAAGGTTACAGATCGCGATGATGCGCGTTTCGGGCGGCGTGCCCTGTTCGTCGATCCATTTGAGCAACCGCGCCTGAAGCGTCATCGGCATGGCCTCGATGTCTTCGAGAACCAAGGTCCCGCCCCGCGCTTCCTCAATGAGCGGTTGAATTTGCCCGTCCGGGTCCGGCCCAAACAGTCGCCGCGTCAGATCGGCCTCGTCGCGGCCTGCGCAGGCGAAAGTGATGAATTTCTTCGAGGCCCGCGTGCCGACCGCGTGCAAAGCGTGGGCGACCAAGGTCTTGCCCGTCCCCGTCTCGCCGTCGATCAACACATGCCCGTCGGCTTGACCGAGATCGAGAATATCCTCGCGCAGCCGCTCCATCACCGGAGACGCACCAATCAGCTTGTTCATGATGCCGGTGCCGTCGGACAATTCGCGGCGAAGCGCGCGGTTGTCGAGCGTCAGACGCCGCGCATTGGTGGCCTTTTTCGCCAGTTCCGTCATCCGGTCCGGGTTGAACGGCTTTTCGAGAAAATCGAACGCCCCGATCCGCATCGCCTCCACCGCCATCGGCACATCGCCGTGGCCGGTGATCATGATGACCGGCAGACCGCTGTCCGTGCTCATCAATTTCTTGAGAAACTGCATGCCGTCCATGCCGGGCATCTTGATGTCGGTGATGACCACGCCCGGATAATCGGGCCCCAAAGATTTGACCGCATCTTCCGCGCTGGAAAATGTCTCCGTGTCAAAGCCCGACAGCGCCAACCATTGGCTGATGGATTGGCGCATGTCCTGTTCGTCATCGACGATCGCGATTTTCATTGCCGTCGCCATGGGTGTTCTTCCTTTTTCTTGTAGCCCGGTAGGGCTAAACGTCTCAGGGACCCGTTTGGTTCCCAAAATTCTGTCGTTTTATTCCGCCGCGTGCTGCGCCTCGCGCGACAGCGGCAGCACCATTTCAAAGGCCGCGCCGCCCGTGGGCCGGTTGCGCGCCATCAAACGCCCACCCAGTTCGGCCACGATCCCCGACGAGATCGCAAGGCCAAGCCCCACCCCGTCGCCCGGCGCCTTGGTGGTGTAGAAAGGCTCGAAGAGATCGTCGAGGTTTTCGATGCCTGTGCCGTTGTCACGCACGGTCACACTTGCTTGAGTGCCGCCCAAAACGCCGCCGGTGACCATGATCTCGATCTGCGGCTCCTCGGAGGCTTTGCTGGCGTCAAAAGCGTTGCGCAACAGGTTCACCAAGACCTGCTCCAACCGCACACGGTCGCCATCGACCATGACGGGTTCGGGCGGCAGGCTTTTGATGATCTCCACCGCACCCTGACGGAATTGCGGCTCCATCATCGACAAGGCCGAGGACACGCAATCGCGCAGGTCGATCTCCTGCAATTGATCCGAGCCTTTGCGGGCGTAGGATTTCAACTGCTTGGTGATCGCGCCCATGCGTTCGATCAGATCGTCGATCCGCCCGAAAGAGGCCAAAGCCTCCTCGGAGCGCTTGCGTTTGATCAACAGCCGCGCGCCCGCCAGATATGTCTTCATCGCCGCCAGAGGCTGGTTCAACTCGTGGCTGACGGCGGCCGACATCTCGCCCAACACGGCCAGTTTCGACGATTGCGCCAGGGTCTGTTCGGCGACCTCAAGGCTTTTCTCAGCGCGTTTGCGTTCGGCGATCTCGCGTTGAAGAGCGGCGTTCAACTGGCGCAATTCGGCGCTTTCACGTTGGAAAAGACCCGCCCGCGATACGGCGCGGCGCGAGGTCATGTAGAAGGCGCCCGACAGCAAAATGGCAAAGCCCATGATCTCAAGCGCCAGAAAGCCGTTCACCCGCTCGCGCACCGAGGCGTAGGTGGTAAAGGACGTCATGCGCCAGCCGCGAAACGGAATACGGCTTTCCAGACGCATCACCGCCTCGCCGCCCAGATAGGTCTCATCCGGGCTTGCCGACCAATCCGTCGTCAGCTGAAACGCGCGCTCGATCGCCGTGGGGGCATCGCGGGTCGCCAGGGCCTCGCCTTCGGATTTCGAGCGCCAGCGCGGTTCGGTCGAGAGGATGATATTGCCCTCGGAATTGACCACGATCACCGCATCCGAAATCCCGGCCCAGCTTTTCTCGAACTTGGCGAGATCGACCTTCACGACGATGACACCCGCGAGCGAGCTGTTCACATCGATGCGGCGCGAATAGCTGAACTCATAGGCGCCATTGTCGAGTTGCAGCGCCTTGAAAATCGTATCGTTGGAGCGCAGCGCATCGACGAAATTCGGGCTTTGGCGGTTGTTCGTGCCCAAAAGCGAGCGATCCGTGGCCGCGACCACCCGCCCCGTTTCGTCCAAAAGCGTGATCCCCGCCGCGCCGATCTCGTCCACATAGGTGATCAGGTGTTGCGAGGTCTGCTGAAAATCATTCGAGGTGAGCGCGCCGACCAGAACCGGGTCGCGGGACAAAAGCGTCGGCACGATGGAGTTTCGCTGCAATTCGCTCATCAGGTTGCCGGCGTAAAGCGCCTGTCGCACCTCCGCGCGGTTGCGGGTCACGGTGGTGTAGCGTTCGGTCAGCAAAAGGTTCGACACCCAGACCACGCCAATCGCAGCCGCGACAAAACCGATCAGCGCCAGACGCCCGGTCCAACCCATGGTTCGGGCCGTCGTGCCTGCCGATGTGCGGGCTTTTCCCGCGTCAGATTTTCCCCCGGTGTCGCTCATGCGGTGAGATTACGCGGGCGCGGGCGCCACCCGCAAGGGGAAGCCACCGGCCCAAAACGCAGAAACGCCCCCTCTCGGGAGCGTTTTGAGCAAATTCTTGCCGGAAAACCAACGTGTCAGGCGGAAACCACCGCATCGAGCAGCGAGGTAAAGAAAGCCTTGCCGTCTTCATTGCCATGCGCCGCCTCGGACGCGCGCTCCGGGTGCGGCATCATGCCAAGCACGCGGCGGTTTTCAGACAGGATGCCCGCGATGTTGCGCTTGGAGCCGTTCGGATTGTCGAGATAGCGGAACGCCACGAGGCCCTCCCCTTCGAGCCGGTCGAGCGTATCCTCGTCAGCGGTGAAATTGCCATCATGGTGCGCAATCGGAATGCCGATGTGCTGGCCTTGAGCATAGGCGGAAGTATAGGGGCTGTCCGTGGTCTCGACCGCCAGACCCACGGTGCGGCAGATGTATTTCAGACCGGCGTTGCGCAAGAGAGCGCCCGGCAACAGCCGCGCTTCGGTCAGCACCTGAAAGCCGTTGCAGATGCCAAAGGCATAGCCACCGCGGTCGACGTGGGCCTTGAGCGCCTTGGTGATCGGCGAATTGGCCGCAATCGCGCCACAGCGCAGGTAGTCGCCATAGGAGAAGCCGCCCGGAACCCCGATCACATCGACACCGGCCGGAAGATCGGCCTCTTTGTGCCAGACCATGGTGACATCGGCGCCCGCCTGTTTCAGCGCCATGGCCATGTCGCGGTCACAGTTGGAACCGGGGAATTGCAGAACGGCGGCTTTCATCGGGCGGGACTCCTGTGAGGGCGGTTTACGCGCCTGATACGCGTTGTCCCCCGCCTATTCAAGACTCTTCACGCGCCCTGACGTCCGCAAGGTGCTTTGTCATTCAGGCCAGACCACATGGGGGATGATTTTCTGGTCACAGGCATCATCTACGACACGGCGCTCCAGCACATAGGAAAACCCGTCGAAGCGGTAGCTCTCCTGAGTGAAACAATCGCCGAGGCCCCGCCCCTTGTAGAAACTGTCGAGCATGCGCGTGTCGCCCTGAATACCCCAAAGCGCCAGTTCCGGCACAGCCGCGCCCTCTTCATCAATGGCCGCGCCCCGCACCGGGGCCACGCCGTCCAGCTCCGGCCCCAAAAGATAGACCTGAGAGCCCACATTATAGGCCGCCGTCCAGCACAGCTGCGACAACACGCGCAGCTCCGGGTGGCCTTCGATCTCTTGCGGCGCGGCCTCATTGTCCAGCACGCCGGGCAAGGGTCCGTCACACATCTCCTCGGTGATCTTGCGCGCCTCAGCCTGCAAGGCCACCCAATCGGGTTGGTGCAGCGTCAGCTTGCGATCCTCGACGCGATCTTCGACGCGCCCTTGTTGGTCTTCGGCCCAAAGCAGCGCCGCCTTGATCCCCGCCAGAGACACACCTTCGCTAAAGCCTTCGGCGGCGTAAACGATCTCAAGCGTGTCGCCGTCGAGCAGCACCTCCGGAAAAGTGATCTCGACATCTTCGGACAGGTCCAGCACGGCCCCGTCGATCTGGATCACGCCCTCATCCAACATTTCCCGATTGCGCAGGCTCAGGACCCAATTGCCACTATCATGCCCGCTATCATTACTGCGCGCGAGCGAGAGGATCGGATGCGCGCGCGGGGTCAGCGCGCAATAGTCCGGCCCGCATTTCGCCTGCCATTGCTTGTGGTGGAATTGTGCGATGTCTTGGGCACGCGCCAGATCGGGTGCGATCACCTGAACGGCGGCAAGGGTGAGCATGGCGGTGGCGGACTTGAGGCGAGTGAACATCGAGAACCTTTTGATCTGAAACGGAGAAACACCCCTCTCTTAGGACAGTGCCGCGCGTCTTTAAAGCCCGCTTATCGCGTCACCCGCACCTGCCAGCACGTGTTGCGTGCGGATCGGATGTCGACAAAGGCGATCTCGTCACGCGCCAAAAGGGCCGCGCAATAGCTGTCGATCTCGGCCTGTGGCGTCACCCGGCCGGTGCCATAAACGATGCGCTCGTCGATGGAATAGCCCTTGATCAGATAGTCAGGAGATGTGGTCAAAACCTCCGGCAAGCCCTCGCCCCGATAGGGCGCGCACTGGGCGGCACAGAGGAAAATCGGACCGGTTTCCGCATAGGGATTGCGGGTCTCAAAAGGTCGATGCGCGCAAATCAACATGCCGTGGCCTTTGGGGATATTGCGCAGGCAATGCCGACAGGGCGCGCCCTCATAGGGGTTCAGCACCTGCTCGGGCGCCTGCCCGTTGGCATCGGGTTTGCCCAGTCGATAGGCATGGGCCGTGAGAGTGGGAAGTCCTTGAAAATTCATCGCGAAAGCTCCTGTTTGTCTCTCCTGAGGTAAACAGGGCAGCGCGCCACTGGCGAACCGGAACTTGTGCAAAGCGCAGACCAACGAAAAACGCCCGCCAGACAACCTGACGGGCGTTTTCAAATCTTCAAACCGCCGTGCGGATCAGAGCAATTCGACCCGGTAGCTTTCGATCACCGTGTTGGCGAGGAGTTTCTCGCACATTTCGTTGATCGTGGCTTCGGTGGTGCCATCGGCCAGATCGAGCTCGATCACCTTGCCCTGACGGACTTCGTTCACACCGTCAAAACCAAGCGCACCCAGCGCGTGTTGCACGGCGGCGCCTTGGGGGTCCAGAACACCGTTTTTCAGCATGACAAAAACGCGGGCTTTCATGGGGTTATCCTCTTTCGGGCAGTCTTTGAAAGTTCAGTTGATCAAGGTCGGCTTGTCGCCGATCGGGCCATTCGTCGGCAACACGCCCAGACGACGCGCCACTTCGGTGTAGGCATCGGTCAACGAGCCGAGATCGCGGCGGAACACGTCCTTGTCGAGCTTCTGCCCGCTTTCGATGTCCCACAGGCGGCAAGAGTCGGGGCTGATTTCATCGGCCACGATCAGACGCATGAAATCGCCATCCCAAACGCGACCGATCTCGATTTTGAAGTCGATCAGCTTGATGCCCACGCCATACATCACGCCGGACATATAGTCGTTGACACGCAGCGCGAGTGCGACGATGTCGTCGAGGTCCTGCTGAGAGGCCCAGCCGAAAGCGATGATATATTCTTCCGGCACCAGCGGATCGCCCAGAGCGTCGTCCTTATAGGAGAACTCAATGATCGGCCGCGGCAGGCGCATGCCCTCTTCGAGACCCAGACGTTTCGCCATGGAGCCAGCGGCATAGTTGCGCACGATCACTTCGAGCGGGATGATTTCGCACTGACGAATGAGCTGCTCGCGCATGTTCAAACGCTTGATGAAGTGGTTCGGGATGCCCAGAGACGTCAGGCCGGTCATGAAAAACTCGGACAGGCGGTTGTTGAGAACGCCCTTGCCCTCAATCGTCGCCTTTTTCTCGGCGTTGAACGCGGTGGCATCATCCTTGAAATACTGCACCAAAGTGCCCGGTTCCGGACCTTCGTAGAGCGTTTTCGCTTTGCCTTCGTAGATTTTCTTGCGGCGCGCCATGGGGCCTCCAAAAGCTGGTGGGGCCGGGAATCGATGCGACCGGCCACTTCAAATGCGCTCTTTAGGGCAAGGCGGCCCTCGGGGCAAGGTGGCCCGATCCGATGAGACGGAATTATGACAGGGGAACGGTCGGTCATCTTGCGCACCGAAAACTGTTTTAATGTCGCCTATATTTTAAACGAAACATTGATCTGCCTCCTTGTCGCCCCGATATGCAAAGGGCATAATCTAAATCAAAGGTTTAACGAGGAGGAGCCTGCCATGACCACTTTCGACGAACGCGAAGCTGCGTTTGAAAGCAAATATGCCCACGACTCTGCCGCTCAGTTTCGCGCCGAATCGCGCGCCAACAAGAAACTCGCCATCTGGGCCGCCGAAAAGCTCGGCAAACCCTCGGCGGAGCTCGACGATTACATCAAGGACGTGATCCGCGCCGATATGAAAGAGGCCGGTTTCGAGGATGTGCTCACCAAAGTGTCCGAAGATCTGGGCGCGTCCGTGACCATGCAAGAGCTGCGCACGCTGTACACGGGCTTTCTGAGCCAAGCCAAAGTGGAGCTGGCGGACGGCTGAGCGCAGCTCACGCCTGCCCCACCGCGCGTCACCATCTTGTCACCTTAACGTGACGCTCTGTTGTGACGCCTTGAGAGGCCTGCATCGACGATGCGGGCCTTGTTCTCGTTCCCCACAATATCCGTTCAAACGCCCCCGCAAAGGTTTCCGGTCGCGCCAAAGCCCCCCTGTTCGGCTCTCGAAGAGGTCAAAGGCTTTAATCGAATATTGGGAAAATGCGCTTAAGGCTCTCAACACCCCCTCAGCGCGGCAAGACATGTGTACCTCTGCACATGGCCAAATCTACACATGGCCAAAGGTGTTGAACGACATGGCACAGATCAGGCCCATAGGCCAAAGGAGCGACATCCGATGCGACACAGCCAGATCGAGATTGAGGACACGCTCAAACGATCTTCCGTCCTGACGCACGCTCCGCGCGCCACTGGCCCCGAGACCCCAGACGCCAAAGCCACGCTGGTCGCGCAAGGCGACCGTAAGGGCCTGCACAAACTTCTCGGAAAACAGATGCTGCCGCTGGCCGTCATGGTGTTTTTCGCCTGGCTGTTGTGGGAAAAAGTCGCGCATCTCGATGTGAAAGCCGTGTTTGCCACCGTTGCGACCGTCACCCCCGGTCAATGGGGGCTCGCAGGGCTGGCCACGCTCGCCAGTTTCTGGGCCGTCGGACAATATGACCGGGTGCTCCACGCCCAGCTTGGCACCGGCATTTCCGACAGTTCCGCCCGCAGCTCCGGCATCCTCGCCATCGGCCTGTCGCAGGCTTTGGGCTTTGGCGCGCTGACCGGCACGCTCATCCGCTGGCGCATGCTGCCCGAACTGACGCTGTGGCAGGCCGCGCGCCTCTCCGGCGCCGTTGCCTTGTCCTTTCTCATGGGCTGGGCCGTAGTGGCCGCCATGGCGCTTTTGGTGTTTCAACCCGAAGTGCCTTTGATGAAAACGCTCGCGACCGGCGCCATCGCGCTTTTCCTCACGCTGGCCGCCCTCTCGATCTATCCGCCGCGCGCGCTCGTCCGCCTGCCCTGGCCCTCGATCAAGACCATGGTCACCGTCGTGGGCCTCGCCGCCATCGACACAATCTGCGCTGGCCTCGCGCTTTACGTGCTTTTGCCCGATCACCTATTGCTGCCTCTGGGACATACGGTGTCGGCCTATCTCTTTTCTCTTGGCGCTGGCCTCATCAGTTCGACCCCCGGCGGTGTTGGCCCATTCGAGGCCACATTGGCGTCCCTGCTGCCTGCGATTCCGATTGAGCCACTTCTGGGCGCCGTGGTCGCCTTTCGCCTGATCTATTACGGCGTGCCCGCTGCGATCTCGGCGCTCTTCATTTTGCGCGGCCCCAAGCGCTGCAATCTCGCCCGCGAGCCGCATCTGGTGAAAACCTCGCCCTCCCCCTACCTGCCGCCCCAGCTCGAAGTGCAGATTTTCGCCGCCCCGCGCGCCGAGGCCGGGCTGTTGCGCACCCGCGATTTCTCTCTGTTGTCTGCCGCAGATGGCACGGCTCTGGGGCTGGCCTCCCCCATAGGTCAGTCGCTTGTCATGCTCTCCGATCCGATCTCCGCGCACTGCCCCGGACAAACCCGTGATGCGCTCTCGCGTGCCGCCGCCCGGCGCTACCGGATGCCTGCGATCTACAAATGCGGCGCCCGCATGGCCGCCTCCGCCCGCCGCGCGGGCTGGCAAGTGCTGTCCACCGCCGAAGAAGCCTGGCTCATCCCGGCGGAGTTCAATCTGGAAGGCTCGAAAACACGCCAACTGCGACGTATTCTTCGCAAAGCCGAAGAAGGCCGCATTCGCGTCACCGAAGGCATTCGCGATCTGCCGCTCGGTCAAATGGACCGCGTGGCCGCCGAATGGCTGGCGATGCGCGGTCAGGAACGCGGCTTTTCCATGGGCACCTATGATCGCGACTACATTTCTTGTCAGCGGGTGTTTCTGGCGTGGCAAGGCACCAACCTCGTGGCCTTCGTCAGCTTTCATGAAAGCCGCAATGAGATGACGCTCGATCTGATGCGCTCTGGCGAGGCCGCGCCCGATGGCACGATCCAGCTTTTGATCGTCAAAGCCATCGAGGCCGCCCGCAAACAGGGCGTGCCGCGCCTGTCTTTGGCCGCCGTCCCGTGGCAGGGCGAAGACCACGCGCCCCTGACCCGCTGGCTGCGTCAAAAATTCCTTGCGCGCTCCGGGGCGGCAGGATTGCGCCGCTTCAAATCGGCCTTCGCACCGCAGTGGGAAACGCTTTATCTGGCCGCACCGACGCGTCTGGCGCTCACGGTCGCGGGCATGGACATCCTGCGCCGCGTGACCGCGCCGCCGCCGAAAGTAACCGCCAACCCGATGAAAGCGGCCCGCTCCGCCACCCACCCGACTTTGCGGCTCTCCAAAGCCCTGAAACTGCGCCGAAAATAAACCTGTTGTCGCCGACGTGTTTTGCCTCTCTTTGCAAAAGGCTTTAGGAGGTCAGGCATTGCATTTGCCGGAGACCACATGTCCAAACTCGTGCCCGATACGCCGTCTGACACCCTTTTGAGCCAACTGCTGAGCGCCCACGAGTGGCTTTTGGCCGATGGAGCCATGGCGACGACGCTCTATGACATGGGCCTCCCGCGCGGCACAGCGCCGGAGATGTGGAATTTCGACAGACCCGAATGCGTCCTGACCTTGCACCAAGAGGCCATCGCGGCAGGGGCCGACATTCTTCTGACCAACTCCTTTGGCGGCACCGCGGCACGGCTGAAACATATGGGCGCCGAAGCTCAGGTCTTTGAGATCAACAAAACCGCCGCCAAGCTGGCCCGCCAAGCCGCCGACACCGCCACACGCCCGGTGGTCGTCGCCGGGACGATGGGGCCGACAGGAGAGATTTTGGCCCCGATGGGCACGCTCTCCCAGACGGAGGCCACTGAGATGTTTTTCGATCAGGCGCGAGCGTTGAAAGCCGGGGGCGTCGATATTGCTTGGATCGAAACCATGTCTTCACTCGACGAATTGAGCGCCGCCGCCGAAGGGGCCAGCAACGCGGGGCTGCCTTGGATCGGGACGATGAGTTTCGACACGGGCGGCGCGACGATGATGGGCGTCACCCCGGCGCAGCTTTCCACTCTGGTGGACAGGATGGCGCAACCGCCTTTGGCCTATGGCGCAAATTGCGGCGCGGGGCCGTCCGCTGTGGTGCGCAGCATTTTGGACCTCACCGCCCGCGCGCCCGAATGCCCCATCGTGGCCAAAGCCAACGCAGGCCAGCCGCAGGTGATCGACGGACAGCTGCAGTACGACATCACGCCTGCGATGATGGCCAATTACGCCTGTCTCGCACGTGATGCTGGCGCGCGGATCATCGGAGGATGCTGTGGCACAAGCCCTGCGCATCTCAAAGCGATGAAACAGGCGCTGGAACATCGTCCGCAAGGTGCCCGCCCGACACTCGAACAGGTGGTCGCAGCCCTTGGGCCCTTCGTGGTCGACACAGACCCTGCCGAGGACGCGCTTTAAAACAGGCTCAGCTGATCGCCCGGTTTGGGCGGCACAGCAAAGAGATCCGTGCGCAGGACTGTTCCCTTGCGCGACAATCCGGTGCGGGACAGCGCGACCTCGAAGCGTTTCGACATCAGCTCCGCCCATTCGCCCTCGCCCCGCATCCGCGTGCCGAAGGTGCTGTCATTGGCCTTGCCGCCGCGCAACTCGCGCACCCGGTTCATCACCCGCGCGGCGCGGTCTGGCACATGGGTTTCAAGCCACTCCTCGAACAAAGGCGCGACCTCCAGAGGCAGGCGCAACATGATATAGGCCGCCGCTTTGGCCCCATGCGTGGCCGCGGCCGTCAAAATGGCCTCCAACTCGTGATCGGTGAGCGCGGGAATGATGGGCGCGACCATGACGCGGACGGGAATGCCCGCCTCAGAGAGCGCGCGGATGGTTTTCAGCCGCCGCGCAGGCACGGGCGCGCGCGGCTCCAACTGACGCGACAGGCGCGAACCCAGCGTCGTCACCGACACCCCGACATGCACAAGGCCTTTCGCGGCCATCGGCGCTAAAATATCAATGTCGCGCTCGATCAATGTGCCCTTGGTGACGATGGTCACCGGGTGATTGTGCTCCGCAAGCACCTCGAGAATGCTGCGCATGATGCGGTCACGCGCCTCGATAGGCTGATACGGATCGGTGTTGGTGCCCATGGCAATCGGCGCGACCTCATAGCTTTTGGCGGAGAGTTCGCGGCGCAAGACCTCCGCCGCCCCCAGTTTGCGCGTCAGCCGAGTTTCAAAATCCAACCCCGGAGACAGGCCCAGATAGGCATGGCTCGGGCGGGCAAAACAGTAAGAACAGCCGTGTTCGCAGCCGCGATAGGGATTGATCGAGCGATCAAAAGGAATGTCGGGGCTGTCGTTGCGGGTGATGATTTTGCGCGGGCGCTCATCCACCGTGGTGGTGCGCATCACGCTTTGTTCAAGCTCCGCATCCCAACCGTCAATGAAGGTTTCGCGGGCGAGACGTTCGAACCGGCCGGCGGCGTTGGACGTGCTGCCACGCGCTTTGGGCACCAGTCCCAAAGGCAGCGTGTCGCTGAAGAAATCGCTCGAAAGATGGGAGGGGTTTCTGGATTCGTGGCTCATGCCACAAATATGAACAAAAAGAGAACATTTGCCAAGTGGAGAACTTAGTCCTCCCTCTTGTCGTGCGATTTTCAGGCCGCTTTTTGCGCGGTCTCCCTGATCCGTTCGACCATGGCGCGCAGACCGTTGGAGCGCTGCGACGACAGGTGTTCATCGAGGCCCAATCGGGCGAGCTCGGCGGGCGCATCGGTGGTCAAGACCTCAGAGACGGTCAATCCGGCGAACAATTCATGCAAAATCGCAATCAGGCCCTGCACGATCATCGCGTCAGAGGCGCCCTGAAACTCGAATTTACCGCCCTCGATCGTCGGCACCAGCCAGACCTGCGAGGCGCAGCCCTCGACCTTGGTCGCAGGCACCTTGAAGGCGTCATCAAGCGGCGGAAAGGCCTTGCCCATCTCGATCACATGGCGATAGCGGTCCTCCCAATCGTCCAGAAACTCAAAGGTTTCGACAATCTCTTCGAACTTCTCTTGCGCCATGATCGGATCCTCAGTTTTGCTGCCAAAATCACATAGGCCTTTGCCCGGCAAAGGTCCAGTCCGCCGCTCTTTGCCCCGCGCTATGCCCTACGCTTTGCCATGTGTTTTCGACTGGCGCCGCAACGCGGGCTTTTCAATAGGGGGCTTTTCGGGTAGCCCTTGGACCACGAAGGTGTAAGGGAGAAGCCGATGCGGCGTCAGGTGATCATTTCGGGGCTGGTTTTGTCACTTTTGGCGGGCTGCGCCACAGTGAAAGAGTCGCGGTTCAACCCGCTCAACTGGTTCGGAAAATCCGAAGCCGTCGCGGTCGATCAGAACGGCCAGAACGTCACGGTCCTGCCAACCCTCGCGCCGCGCAAAGGCTATCCGGTCTTTGTCGACACCCGCCCGCTGGCGCCTCAGATCACTGAGGTGCAAATGGTCAAATCCGCCTCAGGCGCCATCGTGACCGCCACCGCCGCCCTGCCCTCTGCGGGCTATTATGACGCCGAATTGGTCGCCGCGCCCTCTGATCGCGCCGACACTTTGGTCTTTGATTTCCGCCTGCGTGCGCCCTCTGAGACGGTGCCTGCGCTCAGCCCTGCGCAGCGTCAGATTACGGCGGCGAAATCTTTGTCGAACACGGACATCGCGGGCATTCGCACGGTGATTGTGCGCGGGGCTGACGGCGCGCGCCAAGTGCGGCGCTAAGCGGCCTGATCCGCTTTACATCCCGCCCCCTGCGGAGCATGCTGCGCCTTTGACCAACCAGTAAAAAGGCACGCACATGTCGGACTTCCCGCGCAAGATCATCATCGACACGGACCCCGGACAGGATGACGCCATGGCGATCCTTCTGGCGCTTGGCTCGCCCGAGGAGATCGACCTTTTGGGCATCGTCGCGGTCGCGGGCAATGTGCCGATCGAGCGCACCTCCGAGAATGCGCGCAAAATCTGCGAAGTCGCCGGGCGCCCCGATGTGTTGGTTTTCGCGGGCTGTGACAGGCCGATGGCACACACGCTGGTGACCGCCGAACACGTGCACGGCAAAACCGGCCTCGACGGGATCGAATTGCCCGCGCCGACCATGCCTTTGCAAAAGCAACACGGTGTGGATTTCATCATCGAAACACTGCGCCGCGAAGCCCCCGGCACGGTGACTCTTTGCCCGATGGGGCCTTTGACCAACATCGCGACGGCTTTCGAGAAAGCCCCGGATATTGTCGAACGCGTGCAGGAGATCGTCCTGATGGGCGGCGCCTATTTCGAAGTGGGCAACATCACCCCGGCCGCCGAGTTCAACATCTATGTCGACCCGGAAGCGGCGGATATTGTGTTTAAATCTGGCGTCAAACTGACGGTGATGCCGCTGGATTGTACACATAAAGTGCTGGTCACCGCACCGCGTTTGCAGGCGTTCAAGGCGTTTGGCAATCACTTGGGCGACGTGGTCGCGGGCTGGCTCGATTTCTTTGAGCGGTTCGACATCGAGAAATACGGCTCTCAGGGTGGCCCGCTGCACGATCCGACGGTGATCGCCTATCTGATCAAACCGGAGCTGTTTTCCGGGCGTTTCATCAATGTCGAGATTGAAACCCAGTCGAAACTGACCCGCGGCATGACCGTTGCCGATTGGTGGGGCGTCACGGATCGGCCCAAAAATGCGATGTTCATGGGGGATGCGGATGCGGATGGGTTCTTTGACCTGTTGACGGAGCGTGTCCGCCGCCTTCAATGAGTATTTGGCCAGCAAAGGAAACGGATTACATTGAGGCTATGACCCAGTTCGACAATTCCTATGCCCGCCTGCCCAACGCGTTTCACACGAGGATCGCGCCGGAGCTATCGCCCGCGCCCGAGGTGATGCTATGGAATGCGCCATTGGCGGAGACCTTGGGTGTATCCGATTGGGATGCGCCGATGCTTGTGGGCAATGTAATCCCCGAGGGCGCCGATCCGATTGCGCAGGTTTATGCCGGGCATCAGTTCGGCGGCTGGTCGCCGCAGCTGGGCGACGGGCGCGCGGTGCTTTTGGGCGAGGTGGTCACAGAGGATGGCCGCTTTGACATCCACCTCAAAGGCGCGGGGCGCACGCCCTATTCGCGCAATGGCGATGGGCGGGCGTGGATCG
Organism: Celeribacter naphthalenivorans; assembly: GCF_020524585.1. Classification (GTDB taxonomy): domain Bacteria; phylum Pseudomonadota; class Alphaproteobacteria; order Rhodobacterales; family Rhodobacteraceae; genus Celeribacter; species Celeribacter naphthalenivorans. Next base: position 114,771 of record NZ_JAIVLK010000002.1, on the reverse strand, counting down.
GGCCGGTGCTGCGCGAATATATCATCAGCGAGTTTATGCAGGCTGCGGGTGTGCCGACGACACGCGCCTTGGCGGCGCTTCGAACCGGCGCGCGGGTGCAGCGCGAGCGCGCCTACCCCGGCGGGCTTTTGGTGCGCATTGCGTCCAGTCACATCCGGGTTGGCACGTTTCAATATTTCACGGCACGCGGCGATGAGGCCTCTGTCAAGCTTTTGACCGACCACGTCCGCGCGCGACATTACCCGCAGGCCAAAGATACGCTGGAGCTGTACGCCGAGATTGTCAAAGCGCAGGCGCGGTTGATCGCCAAATGGATGGGGCTGGGCTTTGTCCATGGGGTGATGAACACGGACAATATGGCGGTCTCGGGCGAGACGATTGACTACGGCCCCTGCGCCTTTATCGACGGCTATTCGCCAAAGGCGGTCTATAGTTCGATCGACCAATTCGGGCGCTATGCCTATGAGCAACAGCCCTCGATTGCGCATTGGAATTTGGCGCAATTGGGGTCGTGTTTCGTGCCGCAAATGGAGGAAGAGCTGGGCGGGCAGCACAAGGCGATTGATGCGCTGACCGAGGTGCTGAATGCTTTTCCGGAGGCCTATCAGGCGGAATGGCGCGCGGTGTTTGGCGCGAAGCTTGGGATGGACGATCCGAATGAGGCGGATGTGCCGCTCATTCAGGACCTCTTGGGCCTGATGGCCAAAGATGGCGCGGATTTCACCAATACGTTCAGAGGTTTGCTAGACGGCTCTGCGCGCGACTGGATGTTGGACCGGGAGGCGTTTGACGCCTGGGTGCCGCGTTGGGAGGCGCGACGCGCGGGGACTTGGCGTGAGATCATCACCAAGGCGAGCCCTGCCGTCATCCCGCGCAATCATCGGATCGAAGAGGCCATTCAAGCCGCACTTGAGGGTGATGAGAGCAAGGCGGCGCGGCTGGCGCGGGTGTTGAGTGCGCCGTTTGATCTGGCAGAGGAAGATCAGGATTTGACGCATCCGCCGACCGAGGATCAGGTGGTGCACAAAACGTTCTGCGGCACGTGATCTCTCACTTCGACCGGTATTTCCCAAACAAGCGCTTGTTGCGGGTGATAAAATCGCGGATCAGGCTTGCGAAAGGCGTGTTGCGGTCAAAGGCCACGTAGATCGCGCCGGACACCGCGCCGATGAGGCCGCCGCCCGCGTCAACGATCAGGTCCCACATCGTGTCCTGAAGGCCGGATTTCTGCATATTCGTGCCAAAAGTCTGATCCATCGTATATTCGAAAATCTCCCAGAGCGCGCCGATGGACATCGCAAAACAAAAGGCGAAGAGCCCCATGGCCCAAGGCGGGGCCGCATAGCGGTCGCCTTGGAACAGCATGAAAATCGCGATGAAGCCCACAAGACCAAAGCCCAGCGCAGAGCCTCCGTGCAGCACGATGTCCCACCACCAATAGCGATTGTAGAAATCGCCGACCTCACCCAGAAACAGCGTCGCGAAGATGAACAGCACGATCCCCGCCATGAAAGAACGCGGGATATAGATGTGAAAGCGACGCGCGAAGAACATCGGCACAAGCGTCAGCCCAAATGTGCCCAGCGCGATGAAGGACGAGGTGTAGCGCGCCGCCACGAGGCCCGCGACGAATTCCGCCATCAAAGCCACCCAGACGAGGCGCATGACCAAAGGCTGGCTGCGGGCCTTGGTCATCAGCTCTTGCAAAGTCTCTTTGGCAGACATGGTGAAATCCTGTTGTTGCATGCCTATGTTAACCAGATGATACCGAAAGTGGAAACCGGCGCGCTGCGCCTCGCCTCATATAATCTGCGCAAATGCAAAGGCACGGATGGCAAACGCGCGCCGGGGCGGGTGCTGGATGTGATCAACAGCCTTGAGGCCGATGTCATCGCGCTGCAAGAGGCCGATCTGCGGTTGGGACCACGCCCTGCCGCGTTGCCGTCCCGGATGATCGACACGCATACGGAGTTCACTGCCCTGCCCATCAACACTTCGCCGGTGTCCGTCGGCTGGCATGGCAATGCGATCCTCCTGCGCAAAGGGGCCTTGGTCGAGTGCGTGCATCGGTTTGATCTGCCGGGGTTGGAGCCGCGTGGGTCGGTGGCCGTGGATCTGCCGGGGTTGCGGGTCGTTGGCGTCCATCTGGGCCTGTTGCGCAGTTCGCGGCAGAAACAGCTTCACGCCATCCGCGCGCATCTGGCAAAACTCGACGACCGTCCGACCGTCATCTTGGGCGATTTCAACGAATGGTCGCGCACGCAGGGCCTCGATCCGCTGCGCGATGCCTTCGACATCCACGCGCCGGGACGCTCGTTTCACGCCTCGCGCCCGATGGCCGCGCTGGACCGCATCGCTTTTACTCCCGCGCTTGAGATGCGGGACGCAGGCGTGGCGGAGACGGTCCTGTCGCGCCAAGCCTCCGATCATTTGCCGATCTGGGCCGATCTCAGACCTTTGAATATCTGAGCACCGCCGCATAACGCCTTGATCTCATAGCCTCCTCGCCTATGGTCCGACAAAAATACGAGGCATGACATGCGCAACACTCTGCGGGCAAAAGCGATCAAAATCTGTGAAGAGAAGATCGCCAAGAATGGCGACACGGTTGGCCTGTCTTTTTACGCCTTCTTTGCCAACAAAAATGACGACCCCGAGCTTTTGATGGAAGCCGCAGAATGGTGGATCAAGACCCATCAGCTCGATCACTTTGAAAAATCAGCCAAAATTCGCGACATGATCCGCGCGGGGCTTTGAGGCGGGCCATCTCAGAGCTGCGCTCTTTGGAGGAGCGGTATGCGATAATCTGTGGTGCGCTGGCCGAGAAATCGTTTTAAACCGCTGCCAAGACGATTTTAACGGTTCCCCCTTCAAGGCACTTCCCATGACACTTCTGCAAATCACCTCGCTTCTGATCGTGCTCGCCGGCGCCTTCGGGGCGATCAACTACCTGTTTTTGAAACTCCCCTCCTCTATCGGCATTCTCGTCGTGGCGCTGATCGCCTCTCTCGCGGTGATCGGACTTGATGCGATTTTCCCCGCCTCTCTGGTCGAAGAGACCATCCGCGCCGAAGTTCTGGCCTTTGATTTCTCCGACACGCTGTTGGAAGGCATGTTGGGGCTGTTGCTCTTTGCGGGCGCTCTGCATGTGAAGGTCTCCGATCTTCGCGCGCAGTGGAAGCCGGTGTTTCTCATGGCGACCTTGGGCGTGGCCCTGTCCACCGCCGTGGTGGGCGCGGGCTTTAGCTGGCTGACCGGTATGCCCCTGTTGATCGCGCTCACCTTCGGAGCGCTGATTTCGCCGACCGATCCGGTCGCGGTGCTGGGCGTGTTGCGGCAGGCGTCGCTGCCGAAAAGCCTTGAGACCAAGATCGCGGGCGAGAGCCTGTTCAACGATGGCGTGGGCTATGTGGTCTATCTTGTGCTGGTTGGCCTGGCCTTTGCGGGCACGGGTCATGGCGATGTGCATGGGAGTGAGAATGCCGTCGAAGGCGCGCTCTGGCTCTTTGCCCAAGAGGCCATTGGCGGTGCGCTGTTGGGTCTTGTTTTGGGCTGGCTGACCTTCCGCGTGATGCGGCTCATTGATGACTATGCTTTGGAGGTGCTGATCACCTTGGGTCTTGCGTTCGGCGGCTATGAATTGGCGGTCGCGATGCATGTGTCCGCCCCGATCATGGCGGTCTGCGCCGGGCTTTTGATCGGCGATGTGGGCGCGAAATACGGCATGTCCGAGGAAACCCGCCGCTATGTCGATGCCTTCTGGAAAATGATCGACGAGATTCTCAACGCCATCCTCTTCCTGATGATCGGTTTCGAGGTCTTCGCCGTGGCCTTTGACACCACCTCCGTCATCGGCGGACTTATGGCCATCGTGCTGGCGCTCATCGCGCGGCTCACAGCGGTGGCCATCCCGGTGTTCCTGCTCAAACCCTTCTCGAATTTCTCGAAAGGCACCATCCCGATCATGACATGGGGCGGGCTCAAAGGCGGGATTTCCGTCGCCCTCGCGCTCTCCTTGCCCGACAGCGAATGGAAACCGCTGATCCTGACGGCGACCTATATCGTGGTGGTGTTTTCGATCATCGTCCAGGGCCTCACCGTCGCCGCCGTCGCCAAACGTGTCGGCCCTGAACCGGAGTTGGATGTATGACCCGCTACCTGACCTATGACGTCTTCACCGACCGTGCCTTTGGCGGCAATCCTCTGGCCGTCGTGCCGGAGGCGGACACCCTGCCCGAAGAACAGCTGCAAAAGATCGCACGCGAGTTCAACTATTCGGAGACCGTGTTTCTCTACCCGCCCAAGGAGGCGGGAAACACTGCACGTTTGCGGATTTTCACGCCGACGATGGAGGTGCCCTTTGCCGGGCATCCCACCATCGGTGCCGCTGTGGCGCTCTCTGAGATGGGCTATGGGCCGGAGTTGCGGCTTGAGTTGAAGGTCGGGTTGATCACCGCCAAAGCCGCGGATGGCAAGGCGGAATTCACCGCCACGCAGCCGCTTGAGACCGTCGCGCATCCCGAGGCGGCTTTGGTCGCGAAAGCGCTTGGCCTTTCCGAGAGCGATCTGAAATCCGCGCCGGTGATGGCCGGAATGGGCTTGGCCTTCACCTTCACGGAACTCACCTCGCGCGCGGCTTTGGCGCGCGTCACCTGCGACATTGCCAGCTTCCGCGAGGGCCACGCGCGCTACCCGATGGGCCTCGACTTTGCCCAAGCGCCCTATTGGCGCGACGGTGAGACCGTGCATTTGCGCATGTTCGCGCCGCTCGATGACATTCCCGAAGACCCCGCGACCGGCTCCGCAGCAGCCGCCCTTGGGCGGGTGTTCCAAGAGCGCGACGGGGGCGACATCACCATGACGATCCATCAAGGCGACGACATGGGCCGCCCCTCGCGAATCTCGGTCCATGCCACGCCCGAAGGCGTCACCATCGGCGGTCAGGCGATCCGCATGATGGAGGGCAAGCTGGTCTTTTGAGACCAAAGCAGACTATCCTTACAAAATGGTTTTGCGAGTAAGTCGCAAATGCGGGCTGGACCAATCCGGCCCGTTTTTTTACCTTTGGGCAGACCACCTGAGCCGGAGCCCTCATGACAGACACGATCCTGATGCGTTGCGAGGCCAAGGGCCTGCGCCTGACCGAGCAACGTCGCGTCATTGCCTCCGTGCTCGAAGAGGCGGTGGATCACCCGGATGCCGAGGAGCTTTACGCCCGCGCCTCCGCCAAAGACCCGAAAATTTCGCTGGCCACGGTGTACCGCACCGTGAAGCTGTTCGAAGAGCGCGGCATTTTGGACAAGCTCGAATTCGGCGACGGGCGGGCGCGCTATGAACCGGCGGATCGGGCGCATCATGATCACCTGATCGACATGGAAACCGGACAGGTCATCGAATTCGTCGACCCGGAGATCGAAGCGCTTCAGGAAAAGATCGCGGAGCGGCTGGGGTTCGATCTCAAGGGGCATCGCCTCGAACTTTTCGGCGTGCGCAAAAAGCGCTGAGCGCCTTGCGACCCGGGGTTGAGTGGTTTCGCCCTCCCCCGTCTGCGGCTTTTGAGGCCTCACAAAGCTTGCCGCTTGGGTGTCTGCCCCGCTAGGTCTGGGAAAAACTCAGGATCCCACATGCACAATCTGCGCGCCATTCTCATGATCATCGGCTCCATGGCCTTTTTCACCGTGGAGGACATGTTCATCAAACAGCTCTCCACCGCGATGCCGGTCGCGGAGGTGCTGCTGTTGATCTGTATCGGCTGCGCAGCGATTTTCACGATCTGGGCTCTGCTGCGCCGTGACCGGATTTTCACCGCGCGCAATTGGCGCCCCATGATCCTCTTGCGGGCTTCGACCGAAGCCGTTGGGTCCATTGCTTTCGTCACGGCCTTGTCCCGGGTCGAGATTTCCACCGTCGGCGCCGTCTTTCAATCCATGCCGCTGGTCGTCACCCTCGGAGCGGCGGTCTTCCTCAAGGAACGTGTCGGCTGGCGACGCTGGAGCGCGATTTTTGTCGGTTTCATCGGCGTTTTGATGATCATTCGCCCCGGATTTTCCGCGTTTGAGCCGCAGGCGCTTTGGGTGCTCGTCGCGGTGGTGGCCGTGGCGGCACGCGACCTGATGACACGGGTGATGGATGTGGCCGTGCCCTCCACCGTCGTGTCCATGCAAGCCTACCTCGCAGTCCTGCCTGCCGCCCTTCTGGCGCTTTGGGTCTCTGGCGCACCGCCGGTGGCCCCTGATCTCACCCTGTCTGGCATGTTGGTCATCGCGATGCTCGCGGGCACTTTGGGCTATGCGCTGATCGTGTCAGGGATGCGGTTGGGCGATGCCTCCGCCGTCACGCCGTTTCGCTATGCGCGGCTCGTGTTTACCATGATCGGCGGCGTTCTGGTCTTTGGCGAGCGGCCCGATGTGATGACCTATCTCGGCTCTGCGCTGATCATCGCCTCCGGCCTCTATAGCTTCCTGCGCGAACGCAAATTGGCACGGCTGGATCGCGACATGTTGATGGCAGACCTCGAAGCGCCTCGAGTTTGATCCCTGTTTTAGCGCCGTTTTAGAATGCGCCGTTTTCAAAGAGTTGGCCGTTGTTAGCGCATGGGTTGTTGACCTATACGCCCCGGCTGGTATCAAGCAGGCGACTGGCCCGCTTAACCAAATTGCAAAGGGACACCTTCAATGAGCACCATCATCGACATCATCGGTCGCGAAATTCTCGACAGCCGCGGCAATCCGACCGTGGAAGTGGACGTCATTCTTGAAGACGGCACCATGGGCCGCGCCGCTGTGCCGTCGGGCGCCTCCACGGGCGCACACGAAGCCGTGGAAAAGCGCGACGGTGACACCTCCCGCTATCTAGGCAAAGGCGTTTTGGAAGCCGTCGCCGCCGTGAACGGTGAGATTGCCGAAGCGCTCGTCGGCATGGACGCCACCGAACAAGAAGCGCTCGACGCGGTGATGATCGAGCTGGACGGCACGCCCAACAAGGCCCGCCTCGGTGCCAACGCCATCCTCGGCGTGTCTCTGGCCGCTGCCAAAGCCGCCGCCGACTACTCCGCCCTGCCGCTCTACCGCTACGTCGGTGGCTCCGCCGCCCGCGTGTTGCCGGTTCCGATGATGAACATCATCAACGGCGGTGAGCATGCCGACAACCCGATCGATTTCCAGGAATTCATGATCATGCCTGTGTCGGCATCGAACGTGAAAGAAGCGATCCGCATGGGCGCCGAAGTGTTCCACACGCTGAAAAAAGAGCTCTCCGCCGCCGGTTACAACACCGGCATCGGTGATGAGGGCGGCTTTGCGCCGAACATCTCTTCGACCCGCGAAGCGCTGGATTTCGTGCTCTCCGCCATCGAAAAAGCTGGCTACAAACCGGGCGAAGACATCTACCTCGCGCTCGATTGCGCCTCGACCGAGTACTACGAGGGCGGCAAATACGAGATGAAAGGCGAAGGCAAATCGCTCACGTCTGAGGAAAACGCCGACTACCTCGTCGAGTTGTGCAACGACTACCCGATCATCTCCATCGAGGACGGCATGGCCGAAGACGATTGGGCCGGTTGGAAGCTTTTGACCGAGAAACTCGGCGATAAAGTCCAGCTCGTGGGCGACGATCTCTTCGTGACCAACCCGGAGCGTCTGGCCTCGGGCATCGAGCAAGGTGTTGCGAACTCCATGCTGGTGAAAGTGAACCAGATCGGGTCGCTGTCCGAGACGCTCAAAGCCGTCGATATGGCCCACCGCGCGCGCTACACCAACGTGATGTCGCACCGCTCGGGCGAGACCGAAGACGCCACCATCGCCGATTTGGCAGTGGCCACCAACTGCGGCCAGATCAAAACCGGCTCCATGTCGCGCTCCGACCGGATGGCGAAATACAACCAGCTGATCCGCATCGAGGAACAACTGGGCGCGACGGCGGAATATGCCGGGACGTCGATCCTGAAGAAATAAGGCCGTGCGCCACGGCGGGCAAACCCGCTTGACGAGATAGAGAAAGCCCCGCCGGATTGGTGGGGCTTTTTGTTTTATGCCTATTTATATAAGCTCAATTTCATACATCATCTCAAAGGACATCGAATATGGCTTGGCCGACCCCACAGTATTCTAAAAACAGGGTGAGGACCGCAGGAAAAAAAATTGCAGCTGCATACAACGAAAAAAAGCACTTGGTATGGAACTTAGCAATTCCATATGAGGAATATCTCATTTTGGAAAATTGGCGCACATCCCATGGGGCTGTGCTAAATACTGCACAAGCATGGCTTAGACGTTTAAATTCTCCAGGTCGCCCAATCGTTGGTCAACGTCTGAAACGTATCAATACCATTGTCGATAAGCTCGCCACGGGACGGTCTCGCGATCTATCTACAATGCATGATATCGCTGGCGTCCGTGCAATCTTCAGATCTCTGGATGAAATTTATGATTTTCGAGATCAAATGCGGCAATCCAAAGCCCAACATCGTTTAACCCATGATGTCGATAAATTTGACTACATTCAGTCACCCAAAACTACAGGATACCGCGGTATACATGAAGTAATGGAGAGACAAGTGGCATCACCGAGTGGCATTCCATGGAACGGCCTTAAATTTGAAGTACAACTACGCACCGCTGTTCAACATGCATGGGCAACAGCAGTCGAAATTTATGACGACACTCAAACTGCGCGATTTAAGTTTCAGCAGTCTGAAAACCCTGCCTACGAACAGTTTCTCATCGCCAGCGAGATCTTAGCAAGAGTTCATGAAGCCAGCAGCGGGTGCTTAGCTGAAATGGACGACATAAAACTGGCCAACCGCTTTATAGAATTAGAGTATCAAACACACACTGTGACTATGATACACGGCCTACAAGTTGCCGTTAACTATAGACCTCTAAAGAAAAACAGTATCTTACAGCGAACGACAAAAGGAGATTTGTTCGTGTTTTCATTTTCAAGTTTTCCTCAAGCGCTCCGTGCAATTTCAGAAATTGAAGGGCGAGAAGAAACTCTGAATGCAGTGTTGGTTGGAGCCAAAACACCTCTACATATTCGCGAAGCATTTCGAAATTACTTTGAAGATACCTCCGATTTTGTATTTCTTCTGGAAGAGGCAATTTACAAGATTATGGGTCACGAGATCATTCTGCCTTGGCAGAAGACTACCTAATCCGACTTAGGAATAATAATTAAGATATGACTTCCCTCTCCAGCCCGCTCCCCGACGGCACCCACGAGTTGCCCTCCGGCAAGCTCGCCGCCATTGTCACTTACCTCGAAATGCACTCCCGCCCCGCTCCGCGCCCTGCGCCGGAGCAGCCGGGGTTGGAGCTGGTGCGTCATGAGGCGCCCGATCTCGAATGGTATCGCGCGCTTTATCGACGTGTCGGCGAGGATTGGCTTTGGTTTTCAAGGATGTATATGGCGGATGATGCGCTTGCCGCGATCCTGACCGATCCGAATGTCGAGGTCTATTCGGTCCGCAAAGACGGCATGGATCTCGGACTTTTGGAATTGGATTTCCGCGATCCCGAGAACACCGAACTGGCGTTTTTCGGGCTGGATAAGAGCCTGATCGGCGGCGGCACCGGGCGGTGGTTAATGGAACATGCTTTGGACAAGGCCTTCGCGCACCCGATCAAGCGGTTCTTCGTTCACACCTGTACGCTGGACAGCCCGCAGGCCGTGGGGTTCTACATCCGCTCAGGCTTTACCCCCTACCGGCGCGCCATCGAGGTGATGGACGATCCGCGCATGAATGGTCCGCTGGCGAAGACGGCCGCGCCGCAGATTCCTATGATCTGAAAGGCTCATAGCAAAAGGCCCCGCAACATTGCGAGGCCTTCGAAAACAAACACTCTGAACAGAAACCTAAGCACTGGTCACGTCACAAACTCTTGGGCGAACCGTACGCTCTTACGGGCATTTCGCCGTGTAATAGGTGCCGTCACCGTTGGAATAGGCACAGGTCGCAGCGCTCGCATCCTTGGCGACCAGAGCGCCGGCAGCAGCGCCACCCAGCGTGGCCAGGACGGTCCATTCGTCATTGGACCCAAGCGCATCGGCAGTGATGTAGCCCAGACCAGCACCGGCAGCAGCGCCGACGCCGGTGCTCATGTCGGTGTTGCTCATCTGACAAGCGGCGAGTGCGGGCGCGGCAAAGGCCATCGCCAAAAGGATTTTCTTGGACATGGAAGTCTCCCGTTGATCTTATTGCTGTGGGGTCAACGTCAGCCTCGCCGGAATGGTTCCTAAAAAACTGTACTAAACGTGCAAATGCGTGAGCGAAAACAAGGTAAACATTTGAAATTATGACAAAAGAAATTTCCGCAGATGAGATCATCGCAAAGCTGAACCTGACGCCTCACCCCGAGGGCGGGCATTATCGGCAAACCTGGATCGCCGAGACGGACGGCGATGCGCGGGCGGCGGGGACCTGTATCTATTTCCTGCTCAGGGCGGGCGAGCAAAGCCATTGGCACCGGGTCGATGCGACGGAGATCTGGCATTACTACGCGGGCGCGCCTCTGATTTTGTCGATGTCGGAGACGGAAGACGGCCCGGCACGGGATTTGATCCTTGGACCGGATTTAACCGCCGGAGAAGCGCCCCAGCTCATCGTACCACCGCATCATTGGCAGGCGGCCAAGACGACAGGAGACTGGACGCTGGTCGGCTGTACGGTCTCGCCGGGGTTCCGGTTTGACGGCTTCGATCTGGCGCCGCCCGATTTTGAGATTCCGCGCAGCGAATTGGGGCCAGAGCAAAGATAATGCCGGATTATGGGGAATACTGTCGCGTTTTTCCCCACAGATTTGGCAAAATGGTAAGGTTTTCCAGACTGGCTTAAAAATGACGTTAGGTTAACCTGAACCTGTTAACCAGTGTCGGGGGGGGAACCAGTGACCACACGTTTTCCCATTGTTTCGAGTTTTGGGCCCGGCGGAGTTGCACCTCGCAAGCTGCCGGGTCTCGTTCTCCTCCCATTTTAACCTATTCCGTTTTCCCCAGATCAGGCCGCGAAATGCGACCGCCCCCGATCGCAGTCCGCACGCCAGTCGTCATGGGGGCAGAGGTCGGCATCCCGTAGATCACCCGCACTGCGAGATAGGCAAAGGCCTGCGCCTCTAACATATCGCCATCGAGCCCCACCTCTTCGACCGGCAACACCGGGCAATCCACCCCCGCCGCAATCATCGCCATCAACGTCGCGTTGTGACGCCCGCCGCCGGTGACATAGAGCGCCGTGGGCGGTGTCGGGCAATGCTCCATCGCGCGGGCGACCGAAGCGGCGGCAAAGGCGGTCAGGGTGGCGGCGGCATCGGCGTCGGACAGCGATAAGGCGGCCTCAAGAACACCGTGGAAATCGTTCCGGTCCAGAGATTTCGGCGGCATTTTGTAGAAATAAGGATGCTCAAGGCCTTTGGCGACGATCTTCATCTCCGGCTGACCCGCAGCGGCCAGTGCGCCACCCGCGTCATGGGTCTCGCCCCGGCGCGCGCGCATCAGATCGTTCACCGGCGCATTCGCGGGGCCGGTGTCGAAGGCCAGCAAAGCGCCGGGTGCTGCCGGGTCCTCCACGGTGGGATCGACCCAAGTCAGATTGCCGACACCACCGAGATTGAGGAAGGCGACCGGCGCCTCGGCCCCGATGTAGCGCGCCAAAGCGTGATGGAAGAACGGCGCCAAAGGCGCGCCCTGCCCGCCCATTTCGACATCCGCCGTGCGGAAATCCCAGACCACCGTGCAGCCGAACATCTCGGCCAGAACTGCGCCATTCCCGGCCTGATAGGTCCTCCCCGCGTCAGGCGCGTGGTTCAAGGTCTGGCCGTGAAAGCCGATCAGATCGAACTCCGCCGCATCTTCGCCAACGATGAGATTCATCAAGGCATGGCTATGCGCCGTCTCAATGATTTCACACACCTCTTCAGGTGCCGCCCACGACCCGAGGGACGCCCGCAATTTATCCTGCTCATCCGGCGTGTAATCCCAAAAGACGCTTTTTCCGAATTCGAGAATCTCGACACCATCGGTTTTCAACACCGCCACATCCACCCCGTCCAAAGACGTGCCGGACATACATCCGGCGGCCCAGATCGGAGACTTCTTACCCTGACTGCTCATCACACTCTTTCCCTTTGGTGCGCACCCCGATATATCAGGCCCCGCTGACCCTTTGAACGGAAAATGTGACAGATGACCTACCATCCCAAATCGGAATTCCTGCGCGTGATCATCGAGCGCGGGTTCCTGGCCGATTGCACCAATTTGCAAGAGCTGGACGACGCGCTGAACAATGGGATGGTGACCGCCTATATCGGCTATGACGCGACGGCGAAATCGCTGCACGTCGGGCATCTGTTGAACATCATGCTGCTGCGCTGGTTCCAGAAGACCGGCAACAAGCCGATCACGCTGATGGGCGGCGGCACGACGAAGGTGGGCGATCCGTCTTTCCGCTCCGACGAACGCCCGTTGTTGGGGCCGGAGCAGATCGACGAGAACATCGCGGGCATGCAGCAGGTGTTCGACCGCTACCTCGATTACGGGGATGAGGGCAACACGCCCTCAAGTAGCGAAGCGGTAGGGCAAAATAATCTTGCGCTCATGCGCAACAATGCCGAGTGGCTCGACAGCCTGAATTACCTCGACTTCCTGCGCGACATCGGGCGGCATTTCTCCGTGAACCGGATGCTGTCTTTTGAGAGCGTGAAATCGCGTTTGGATCGCGAGCAATCGCTGTCCTTCCTCGAATTCAACTACATGATTTTGCAGGCGTATGATTTCCTCGAGCTGAACCGCCGCTACGGCTGTCTTTTGCAGATGGGCGGATCGGATCAATGGGGCAATATTGTCAACGGCATCGACCTGACGCGCCGTGTTTTGGACAATGACATCTACGGATTGACCACGCCGCTTTTGACCACCTCGGATGGCCGCAAGATGGGCAAATCCCAAGGCGGCGCGGTCTGGCTCAATGCCGATATGCTCTCGCCCTATGAGTTCTGGCAGTTCTGGCGCAACACCACGGATGCCGACACCGGGCGCTTCCTCAAGCTCTACACCGATCTGCCGGTCGAAGAGTGTGAGCGTCTCGGCGCGCTTGAAGGGTCCGAGATCAACGAAGCCAAGATCATCCTCGCCAATGAGGTCACCACGCTGTTGCATGGCGCCGAAGCTGCGAAGGCGGCCGAGGCCACCGCACGCGAGGTGTTTGAGAAAGGCGGCGTGGGCGATGATCTTCCGACCGTGGAACTGGCGGCGTCGGACATCGGCGACGGCATTTCCATCGTGCAGCTTTTCGTCAAATCCGGCCTCTCCGACAGCGGCAAAGCAGCAAAACGCCTGTTTTCCGAGGGCGGCGCTAAGGTGAATGACGAGGACCACAAGGACGCAGGCCTTCTGGTGACGGCTGATATGCTCAAGGAGCCGATGAAGCTCTCGGCAGGCAAAAAGCGCCACGCATTGGTGGTCTGCAAGGGCTAAATTCCGCCCGACTTCACGAAATGATCCAAAGCCGCGCAGCAACTGCGCGGTTTTGTGATATTAAAGGACGCTGATCTTCATGGATTTTTTCCATTTTCAGGCGCAGAATACACGCATGAAGAGAGTCGCATTCCTCCCCCTTGTTCTCATGGGCCTCGCCAGCACGGCTGAGGCGCAATCTTTTGACGCGAGCCAATGGATCACCGGCGACGGCTGGATCGCGCTTGGTGCATCGACGATCGATACCGAAGAGGCATGGCTGGGCGGTGATGGCACATGGACCACCGCTTGGGATGGGCTGGGTCTGAGTTTCGGGGCCTTTGGCACCTTGGGGCGCGAACATGAAACCTATGCGGCGCTGAGTTATAGCCTCAGCTCCGGCGCCCGGTTCGAGATCGGCAATCCGCGCCCGGCCTATGACCAATTCGCCCGCCCGCTGATTTCCGACGTGATGCTACCGGAAGCGCTGAGACGCACAGAGACGGGATTTAGCCGATTGACCAATGGCACGATCACCGAAAGCCAATACCTGCCCTATGGCGTGAGCTATCAAACCGCAGGCGTGGCGACCTCGCTCCATTATGTCGATGAATATGACGCCACGATTCTGGGTCTTGGCGGCGGCTGGCAGAGCGGCGCTTGGCAGATCGAGGTGGCGTTGGAATATGTCGATGGCGACACCAATGATGCCAATGCGAAACTGCAAGGGCGCTATGAATTGGGCGCGGGCGAGATGTCCGGCACGCTGTCCTACAATGAGGCCAATGATGCCCCCGCCGCGGTGGAACTGGCCTATCGCCACCAAGTGACCGACCGGCTGTCCCTGACCGAATTGGTCTCTGTGCCCTTTGAGGAACCGGAGGATGGCGTGGCGCTTTTGGGGGCGAACATCTACCTGCGCGGCTCGACCTCACTGGATTTGTCGGGCGGCTATGGCGCGGGGGATGGATTGGCCTCTGCGGCGGTGCGCTTCGAGTTTTAAACCCAGAAGTCAGACATGAAAAAGGGCGCCCGAGAGCGCCCTTTCTATTGCAGTGTCGGACCGGATTAGCCGGATTAGTCCGTGACCTTCACAGACGTCATCACATCCGGCTCACCGATGACGGCGCCATTGGGGCCGGTGCCGCGTTTGATCTGATTGACCACATCCATGCCGGACGTCACCTTGCCGACCACGGTGTATTGACCGTCGAGATGCGGCGCGGGCGCGAACATGATGAAGAACTGCGCATTGGCGGAGTTCGGGTTCTGGCTGCGGGCCATGCCGACGACGCCGGTGTCAAAGGACTGATCGGAGAACTCGGCCTTCAGATCGGGATAGGTGGAGCCACCGCGCCCGGCCATCTGCATCGAAAAATCGGCAGCGCCCATTTTGCCATATTGCACATCGCCCGTTTGCGCCATGAAGCCGTCGATCACGCGGTGAAACACGACATTGTCATAGGCGCCCTCAGAGGCGAGTTTCGTGATCTGCTCGACATGGCCCGGGGCCACATCGTCGAACAGGTCGATATGGACGACACCATTGGCCTCGCCCGAGACGGTGATGTCGAGCCCGGTCGCGAAGGCCGGCCCCGCCACCAGAGCGGCGATCAGGGTGAGCGAC
The DNA here is from genome assembly GCF_020524585.1 of Celeribacter naphthalenivorans. GTDB lineage: Bacteria > Pseudomonadota > Alphaproteobacteria > Rhodobacterales > Rhodobacteraceae > Celeribacter > Celeribacter naphthalenivorans. The sequence continues at coordinate 99,695 of NZ_JAIVLK010000002.1, read as the reverse complement.
TTAAGCATCGGCGGCCACCTTCATGGAGATCATCGCGTCGGGGTACATCGGCGGCTCACCACGGGTGATCTTGTCGACGGCGTCCATGCCGGAGATCACGCGGCCATAGACCGTGTACTGGCGGTTGAGGAAGTGGTTGTCGGAGAAGTTGATGAAGAACTGCGAGTTGGCGGAGTTCGGGTTCTGCGACCGCGCCGCACCGATGGTGCCGCGATCATGCGGAATGCCGGAGAACTCAGCCGGAAGATCCGGCAGATCGGAGCCGCCGGTGCCCGCACGACGCAGTTCGAAGTCTTTGTTCTGGTTGCCGAATTTCACGTCGCCCGTCTGCGCCATGAAGCCGTCGATCACGCGGTGAAACACCACCCCGTCATAGGCGCCGGAGCGCGCAAGCTCTTTCATCCGCTCACAATGTTTGGGCGCGATGTCGGGCAGAAGCTCGATGACCACTTCGCCGCCTTCGAGCGTGATGATGATCGTGTTTTCAGGATCTTTGATGTCGGCCATGACTGGCTCCTTCCGGATAGAAACGGTCAAAATTTGGCACAGTTTAATCTGCGCGTGAGACGAGGGAAAGGCCGAACTCATCACAAGCCTGCTCATCTGCACCCGCCACAACTCACGGTGGTTGACGAAGCGGTGATCAGAGTTCAAACAAGTGTCAGACGCCAACCCCTCCCCCGAAAGGACCGATTGCTATGGCTTGGAAAACCCTCGATGATATGGAGCTGGCCGGCAAGGTCGTGCTGACCCGTGTGGACATCAACGTGCCCGTGGCCGATGGCAAAGTGACCGACGCCACCCGGATCGAGCGGATCAAGCCGACGATTGACGACATTCTGGAAAAAGGCGGCAAGCCGGTGCTTTTGGCGCATTTCGGGCGTCCGAAAGGTCAGGTCGTGCCGGAGATGAGCCTTGGGCTGATCAAGGACGCCGTCTCCGACGTGCTGGGCGTGCCGGTGAAATTTGCGAGTGACTGCATCGGCGGTCCGGCAAAAGAGGGTGTGGGTGAGCTTGGCGAAGGTGAAGTTCTGTTGCTGGAAAACACCCGCTTCCATGAGGGCGAGACCAAGAACGACGGCCAATTCGCCGCCTCTCTCGCCGCTCTGGGCGATGTCTATGTCAATGACGCCTTTTCTGCGGCGCACCGCGCGCATGGCTCGACCGAAGGGGTGGCGAAACTCCTGCCTTCCTGCGCAGGTCGGCTGATGCAAGCCGAGCTTTCCGCGCTCGAAGCCGCACTTTCCACCCCCGAACGCCCGGTCGTGGCCGTGGTCGGTGGCGCGAAAGTCTCGACCAAGCTCGATCTGCTGGGCAATCTGGTGCGCAAGGTCGATTACTTGGTGATCGGCGGCGGCATGGCCAACACGTTCCTGGCGGCCGAGGGCGTCGATGTGGGCAAATCGCTTTGCGAGCATGATCTGGCCGACACCGCGCGCGAGATCATCAAAAAGGCCGACGAGGCCGGGTGCGAAATCGTGCTGCCGGTCGATGTCGTCATCGCCCGCGAGTTCAAGGCCAATGCCGAAAACGAGGTCGTGCCGGTCACCGAATGCCCGGCGGATGCGATGATTTTCGACGCGGGTCCGAAATCGGTCGAGCGCATCAGCGAGATCATCGAAGGTGCCAAGACCTTGATCATGAACGGCCCGCTTGGGGTGTTCGAACTTGAGCCCTTTGGCAAAGGCACCTTCGCGATGATCGAAAAGATCGCCGAACAGACCAAGGCGGGCGCTTTGGTGTCCGTCGCGGGTGGCGGCGACACGGTGGCCTCGATCAACGCCTCGGGCCACGGCGAAGATTTCACCTATATCTCAACCGCGGGCGGCGCCTTCCTCGAGTGGATGGAAGGCAAGGAATTGCCCGGGGTTGTGGCCCTCGGCTAAGTGTTCAAGGCCCGCCGGTTCTGGCGGGCCTTTTCATTTTCAGACACATCATGAGGCGCGTTTGAGGGACATCAAGTCCCTGCCGGGAAAAGCGGCATAGCCTACCGCCAAGGTGAGCCGAGCGCGTAACCTGCAAGAGATTCCAAAACGTTAGCGCCACCAAGATTGCGACGCGGCGCCGGGCACGGTAATTCGGTAGTGAGATCAGTTGAGCCCCGCGAGGGGATTTGACCCAACAGAGGCCAAGAAGAGGAATGAGATGTCTATTCAAGAAATGACCGCCAAAATGGGCGAAGGCCAAGGCTTCATCGCAGCGCTTGACCAATCGGGGGGCTCCACGCCCAAGGCGCTCAAACTCTACGGCGTCGAGGAAAGCGAATATTCGGGTGACGACGAGATGTTCGACATGGTGCACGCGATGCGGTCGCGCATCATCCAGTCGCCGTCTTTCACCGGCGACAAAGTCATCGGCGCGATCCTCTTTGAGATGACCATGGACCGCGAAGTCGGTGGCAAACCGACCTCTTTGTTCCTCTGGGAAGACAAAGGCGTGGTGCCGTTTCTCAAGATCGACAAGGGGCTCGAAGCCGAGGCAAATGGCGTTCAGCTGATGAAACCGATGCCGGGTCTCGACGATCTTTTGGCGCGCGCCGCAAAGCTCAAGGTCTTTGGCACCAAAGAGCGCTCGGTGATCAACGCCGCCAATCCAGAAGGCATCAAAGCCGTCGTCGACCAGCAATTCGAGATCGGCGAACAGGTGATCAAGGCCGGTCTCATGCCGATCCTTGAGCCGGAAGTGACCATCACCATCGCGGATAAGGCCGAAGCCGAAGCCATCCTGCGCGAAGAAATCCTCAAGCATCTCGACGCCATGGACGAGAGCAAGCAGGTCATGCTGAAACTCTCCCTGCCGACCGAGGCCAATTTCTACAAACCGCTGGTCGATCACCCGCGCGTGTTGAAAGTCGTGGCGCTGTCGGGCGGTTACGGGCGCGATGAGGCCAATGACATCCTGTCGAAAAACACCGGCATGATCGCGTCTTTCTCGCGCGCGCTCTCCGAGGGGCTGAACGCCAAACAAAGCGACGCGGAATTCGACGCCACGCTGAAAGCCGCCGTGGACAGCATCCACGCGGCCTCCATCGCGGGCTGATCTGCGCATCCCTACAGAAATTTGGGCGCTCCTCACCGGGGGCGCCCTTTTCGCGCGCCACCACCCCGAGGCCAAGGTGAGTCGCGCCGTGGCAAGTCCACGACAAGACCAGAGAGGGTGGGAAAGATATGTGCATTTGCTCACTGGAACTCGATCGCGAAAACCGTGTAACACTTTTACGAACATATATGCTGCATTTGCGAAATCACTTCGCCGTTTGATCAGCGTAAATCCGCATCCCACGCGCAGAATCCCACTTGCGCGATGGACAAAAAAGGTCAAAAGGCGTTGAGATTAGGAGGAATTCCGCCCGCATTAAGCAGTATTCCGCCACAGACACCCTAAGATTGGCATTTTGTGCTGCACAGCAAAATTGACGCCTTATTTACCCTCCAGACCCTGACATCACGGAGTGCCAGTTTGACGATTCCCGCCGGTTCCGCCGCAACCCTTGAGACTTCCCCTGACAATCTGCGCCGCCGCCGGTTTCTATCGGCTATGGCGGGCTCTGTTGCCGTCTCTGCGGTGATGCCCTCTTTGCTGATGGCCCAAGAGGCCGAAGCCCCAGTCACCGAAGCCCCTGTCACCGCGGCCCCCGAAGCCGACCCTCTGCCCGCAGAGCCTGTCGCGCCCGCCGCCCCCGAATTCCCGCCCTTTAGTTTTGACGCGCTCTCCGAGGAAATGCGCAAAGCGGCCGGTGAGAATTGGCACGAGGCGGAAAAGATCGAAGGCGCGCTCGCCGGTCTCGATTACGACGCCTACCAACGCATCCGCTTCCGCCCCGACCATGCCCGCTGGCAAGACGAGGGACAGGAATTCCGCCTGCACGCTTTCCATCTCGGATGGCTGTTCAAGGAGCCGGTGCATATTTTCGAAATCGTCGAGGGCCGCGCCCAGCCGATGGACTTCACCACCCATGATTTCGAATATGGCGGCAATGTCAGCGAACAAATCCCCGAGGACACGCCGATGCCGGGGGTGGCCGGGTTCCGCCTGCACAACCCGCTCAACCGTGCCGACATCTTCGATGAGCTGATCGCATTCCTGGGCGCGAGCTATTTCCGCGCCTTGGGTCGGGGGACGGTTTACGGCCTCTCCGCGCGAGGCCTCGCGGTCAACACCGCCATGCAGGGCGGCGAAGAATTCCCGCGCTTTACCGATTTCTGGATCGAACGTCCCATGCCGGGCGCCAACACGATCACGGTCTATGCCGCACTCGACAGCAAATCCGTGACCGGCGCCTACCGCTTTGTCATCACCCCCGGTGAGGACACCGAGATGGAGGTCACCGCCCGGCTGTTCCTGCGCGAGAAAACCGATCAGATCGGCATCGCGCCCTTGACCTCGATGTATCTCTTCGGTGGCGCCGATCCGCGTGGTTTCGACGATTTCCGCGCCTCTGTGCATGACAGCGAATATCTCGTGCTCAACACCCGAGGTGGCGAGACTTTCCTGCGTGCCTTGAACAATCCGCCGCGTCTGGCGAGTTCTTATCTGGGCGCAGAAAACCCGCTGTCCTTCGGCCTTATCCAGCGCAGCCGCGATTTCGACGATTACCTCGACGCGCAAGCGCATTATGAACGCCGCCCGTCCTTGATGGTCGAACCGATTGGCGATTGGGGCAAGGGCACCGTGCGTCTGGTGGAGATCCCGTCGAAACTTGAGGGCAACGACAATATCGTCGCCTTCTGGGTGCCGGATGGGACGTTCGACAAAGGCGCGGCGCTGGAATATGGCTACCGGCTGCATTGGGGCATGGCGCCCAAAGGCGACCGCAGCGTCGATCGCGCCCGCGTCCTGCGCACCCGTGTGGGCGAAGGCGGTGTGGCCGGCGTTGAACAGAAAAGCGACACCCGCAAATTCGTGATCGATTTCGAGGGGGGCGTTCTGTCTTCTCTGCCTGCCGATGCCGTGCTGGTCCCGCAGGTCAGCAGCGGCCGTGGCGAGATCACGCAGGCCATTGTCAGCAAGGTCAGCGGCACCAATATCTGGCGTCTTGTGATCGAGGCGAAAACCGATCCCGGAAATGTTGCGGAACTTAAAGCCGCTCTGACGGGTTATGGACAGACATTAACAGAAACGTGGCTTTACCAATGGATGAGGGACTGACTTTGACGCGATCTTCTCAACAGACCGAATTGGATATGGGCAAAGATATGAACACCGACGCACATCTCGATGCGGCGCAGGACTGGTTGCCGCCCGAGGCGCCGCTTGAGATGCCGCGCCAAGTGCTTGAACGCGACACCCGGCGGGCCGAATGGCCCCGCCTTCTGCGCCTGATCCTGCCCGGCAAAGCGGTCTGAGGCCGAGAGACAGATCATGTCCTCTTCGCCTCGCAAGGCCGCGCGCAGGGCCCTGCCCGCTGATGCCCGCACCAAGCTGATCCGCACACTGGCCCTAAGTTTCGCGCTTTTGGCCGCCCTCACCGCCTCGACGCTTCTGGCCGATGCCGCCATTCAGGACGGTGTCGATGTTTGGGACGTGGTGCGCGGGGTGTTGATTTTTGTCACCACCGCCTGGCTCGCCTGGGGGGCGACGTTGTCTTTCGTCGGCCTCGCGCCGCGCGTCGGCAAACGCCGCCCTGCGCCGGAGTTGACATCCCCTGCCCCGCGTCTCGTCGTCTTGGTGCCGATCTGCAACGAAGACCCGGTGACGACCTTTGCGCGCATCGCCGCGATGGATCAGTCGATCCGCGCCGAAGGTCTCGCCGCCGACATCGCGATCCTGTCCGACACCCGCAATGATGAATCTGCGCTTTTGGAGCGTCAGACCTATCTGCGCCTGATCCGCGAGACACACGGAGAAGGTCGCATTTTCTACCGTCGTCGCGACGACAACCGGGGACGCAAGGCGGGCAACATCGAAGAGTTCATCCGTCGCTCCGGCAGCGCCTATGATTTCGCGCTGATCCTCGATGCCGACAGCCTGATGGAAGGCCGCGCCGTGCGCGAGATGGCCGCCAAGATGCAGGCCGACCCGAAGCTTGGCCTGTTGCAGACCCTGCCGAAAATCATCGGCGCGCGGTCGTTCTTTGGCCGGGCGATGCAATTCGCCGCAAGCTTTCACAGCCCGATTTTCACCCGTGGCCTTGAGCGGCTTCAGGGCAACACGGGTCCGTTTTGGGGCCATAACGCCATGGTGCGGGTCAATGCCTTTGCCGAAAGCTGCGCCCTGCCGGAACTGGCCGGTCCGCCACCCTTTGGCGGGCACATCCTGAGCCATGACTATGTCGAAGCCGCCCTTTTGGCGCGCGGTGGCTGGCGCGTGCAGGTCGATCACACCATCAGCGGCTCGTTTGAGGAAGGCCCGGAAAACATCCTGTCCTACGCCAAACGCGATCGCCGCTGGTGTCAGGGCAACCTGCAACATTCCCGGCTTTTGCTGTCTCCCGGCATCGCCGGCTGGTCGCGCTTTGTGTTTTTACAGGGCATCTTCGCCTATCTCGTCTCCGTGCTTTGGGCCGCTTTTCTGATCACCTCCGTGGTGGCGACGATCCTCGCGCCCGTGCCGAATTATTTCCCGGAGCCGCATATGCTGTTCCCGGTCTTCCCGGACGACCGGACCAAGGAAATCACCGCGCTGATCGTTGGCATCATGGGGCTTTTGATCCTGCCGAAATTCGCCATTCTCTATGAAGCCTCGGGCACGCGGCGCACCGCCCGGTTTGGCGGCTCTGTTCGGGCTGGCTTGTCGGTGGTGGCCGAGATTTTGCTGTCTTCCCTGATTGCGCCTTTGATGCTGATGTATCAGACCAAAGCCGTGCTTCAGGTGCTCTCCGGTCGCGATGGCGGTTGGCCCGCGAACCAGCGTGGCGAAGGCGCTTTGAGCTTGCTGGAAGGTTTCCGCGCGGGACTTTGGATCATGCTCACAGGCGGCGCGGCGCTGGCTTTGGTCGCCCGTGTGGCGCCCGATCTGACGCTTTGGCTCCTGCCGGTCTGCTTGCCGATGGTGGCCGCCCCCTTCCTGATTGCATGGACCTCGCGTCCGCTCACACATGCCCTGTTTCTGGTGCCCGAAGAGCGCCGCCCTGCCCCGGTGATCCGCAGCTATCGCGAGATCCTTGGTCGGTGGCAGGCGGAGCCGCGCGCAGATGTGGCAAGCCCGGAGGTGACCCATGTCCCGGCATGACATCGCGGTGCCGAATGAGTTGGCCACGCCTGTGAAACGCCCGCGCGACCCGCGCATCGACGCGTTTCGCGGGCTGGCGCTCTTGATGATCTTTGTCGATCACTCGCCGCACAATCCCTTTGAATATCTCACCGTGCGCAACATCGGCTTTTCCGATGCGGCGGAGGCGTTTTTCATCATGTCGGGCATCGCCGCCGGTCTGGCCTACACCGGTCGGTTTCAGGCGCGCCACGACAAAGGCCTGTGGCAGGCTGTGGCGCCAATGTGGAAACGCTCCTGGACGCTCTACTTGGTGCAGATCCTGCTGACCTCTCTGGCCATCGCGATCTTTGCCGCAGGCGCCACGTGGTTTGGCGTCGATGAGTTGCTGACCAAGATCAACCTCAGGCAAGTGTTTGGCAACACCGCCGAGGCGCTGATCGGCATTCCGTTGCTGGGGCATCAATTGGGCTATGTGAACATTCTGCCTGCCTATTCGGTGCTGTTGTTCTGTGCGCCTTTGATAATCCTTTTGGGGCTTTGGCGGCCGATGTTGCTCTTGGGGCTCTCGGCGGCGCTCTGGCTGGCGGCGGGCATTTGGCGGATCAACCTGCCGAATTACCCCAATCCGGGCGGCTGGTTTTTCAACCCTGTCGCCTGGCAATTCATCTTTGTCGTCGGGCTTTTGACCGGGATTTTCCTACGTCGGGGCGAGCGGTTCGTGCCGAAAACGCCATGGCTCTTTTGGCTCGCGACCGGTTGGCTCGCGGTGGTGCTCGCGTGGCGCTATGTGCCGGGCTTCGGGCCGTTCATGAACCATCAGATGGCGGTTCTGGGCAAGGCGGGCCTGCCGTTCAACATGGTGTCGCATGACAAGACCTTCCTCGCCCTGCCCCGCATGACCCATGCTCTGGCCCTGGCCTATGTGTTGTCCTGCCTGCCTTGGGTGACGCGTTTGACCGGGTCGAAAGCGCTGTCCTTCTTGCGGCTTCTGGGGCGTCAAGGGCTTTTGGTCTTCGCGGCGGGCACGGTGCTTGCGCTCTTCAACCATGTGATCATGGGCTATTATGAGAAGGCCGACTGGCTCGGCTGGATGCTCATGCCCTTGGGTGCGCTGATCCTCATTGCCGTGGCTTGGCTGGGCGACATTCAGAAGTCCGCAAAACGTCAAACGCCCGCGCGAAAGGCAGACGTTGCAGCGCAGCCGATGCCCGCAGAGTAACACGCAAGTGTGTTCGGGCGGCTCAGAATCCGTTTCAGCATTTTTTTGCAGATGATTCGTTTTTGGGATTCACAGCGCGAATCGGCTGTGGCATAAGAGGGTTACGGAGGGGTTCCGCCAATGAGAACGCCCCGTGAGGCAGTACAGGTGACCTGACCCCGGTCGGGCATCTTTCATACAAAAAGGTAAGAAGCCTATCATGGCTCATCCGCGCAAACGCCCGTCGCTGACCGTGCTTCTGTACGTCGGCGTGATGGTCACCCTTGGTGGCTATTTCACCTTTGCCTCCGTGCAAGGGGAATACGGGCTGTTTCGCCGCTTGCAGATCGAGGCAGAATTGTCCGAGTTGCAAGCGGTGAGCGGCAAACTGGACGAAGAACTGGCCGTGATGCGCAACAAGACGTTGCGCCTGTCCGACAGCTATCTCGATCTGGATCTTTTGGATGAACAGGCACGCGATGTTTTGGGCTATCTGCGCGCCGATGAGATCGTGATCCGCTGACACCATCCCCTGCCCGAAAGGCAAAAGATGACACAGACAGCCGATGACACCACACCGTTTTTGACCCGCCGCCGGATGATTTTGGGTGGCACGGGTCTTTTGGCGTTGTCGGCCTGTGGTGGGGGCTATGGCGGCGCGCCTGCGAACCCCGAAGATGCCTGCGCGATCTTCCGCGAGCGCCCGCATTACCAAAGGGCGCTTGAGGCCTCCGCGCGCAAATGGGGTGTGCCGGTGCATGTGCAAATGGCGTTGATCTATCAGGAATCCACCTTCCGCGCGACCGCCCGCCCGCCGAAGCGCTATGTCTTGTTCATCATCCCGAAAGGCCGGGCCAGCTCCGCCCGCGGCTATGCGCAGGCGCTCGACGGCACATGGGACGACTACCGCAACGGCCCGGGTCGCGCAGGCGCCAGCCGCAGCAACATCCGCGACGCCACCGATTTCATCGGCTGGTATGTCTCGACCAACAACGCCGCCCTGGGGATTGCGAACACCGACGCCCGCAACAGCTACCTCGCCTATCACGAAGGCCGCACGGGCTACCGGCGCGGCTCGCATAACGGCAAGACATGGTTGCTGAATGTAGCGGACGGGGTGGCGACACGTGCGGCGCGCTATGAAGCGCAATTGGGGTATTGTCGTCGGTGAGGCCAAAGAACGATCCTCAAAAGACCGCGTGGAAACGGCGGCAACGCCGCGCAGATAGATTATCTAAGAGCATTGGCGTTCTCCTCGTTATACTGACGCTGTTGTTCCTAACCTTTCAAACGACAGTTTTATCCTTTGTCCCTTTTCCTAAAACGATGCATTTCTCTGGGGCGCCTGAAGATTTTATCGCCTGCTTTGAGCAACATGCCCTACTCGCCAAGACAAATGGAGTGACCTCCTATCGAAGGGACGCTACGAAACCGGATGGGAGAATACGGCTTGTGCAAACACGCGGCCTTGTGCGCCTTGCAGAAAGCCGCGCAATATTTTTGGACCCAGAGGCGACTGGTTACACTGTCGTAGACAGTTATTATGAATCCCACGGTGACAAATCAAAACCGTTGCGTAAGCGGGATTGGATCACTGCATTGCGTTGTGGGAATGGAAGACTATAGTCCTCGGCCCGTTCAGCGCATCCGACATTCCCAAAACGCATAGCTGCCTCCCACAGCGCATATCAGAAAAGCCGTGCAATCGTGGCTCACCTCCTTTATCATATAGTTTAACACTAAACTATCAGCCGTGATCTTGGAGGAGGAGGCCTGATGGCACCCCGTAAAACAGCGTCCAAACCGGCAAGCCAAGCCAACGTCTCTAAAGACGAGCTTCTTGCCTATTACAAAGACATGCTTCTTATCCGTCGTTTCGAGGAAAAAGCCGGCCAGTTGTACGGCATGGGCCTCATCGGCGGGTTCTGTCACCTCTATATCGGCCAAGAGGCCGTTGTGGTCGGGCTTGAGGCCGCCACGAAAGAGGGTGACAAGCGCATCACCTCTTACCGCGATCACGGGCATATGCTCGCCTGCGGCATGGACCCGAACGGCGTGATGGCCGAGCTGACCGGTCGCGAGGGCGGCTATTCCAAAGGCAAGGGCGGCTCGATGCATATGTTCTCGAAAGAGAAACATTTCTACGGCGGTCACGGCATCGTTGGCGCACAGGTGCCGCTCGGCGCGGGTCTGGCGTTTTCTGACAAATACAAAGGCAATGACAACGTCACCTTTACCTATTTCGGCGATGGCGCGGCCAACCAGGGTCAGGTCTATGAGACCTACAACATGGCTGAACTTTGGGACCTGCCGGTCATTTTCGTCATTGAAAACAACCAATACGCCATGGGCACCTCGGTGGCCCGCTCGACCAAATCGCCATCCCTGTGGGAACGCGGCGCGGCCTACGGGATCGAAGGCGAGGAAGTGGACGGCATGGACGTGCTGGCCGTGAAAGAGGCCGGTGAGCGTGCCGTGGCCCACTGCCGCGCGGGCAAAGGGCCGTATATCCTTGAGGTGAAAACCTACCGCTACCGTGGTCACTCCATGTCCGATCCGGCGAAATACCGGACCCGCGAGGAAGTGCAGAAAATGCGCGAAGAACGCGATCCGATCGAGGCCGTGCGGTCTATCCTTCTGACCGGCAACCACGCGACCGAGGACGATCTCAAGGCCATCGACAAGGACATCAAGGCCGTGGTCAACGCCTCCGCAGAATTCGCCAAGGAAAGCCCGGAACCGGCGCTCGAAGAGCTTTGGACCGACATCTACGCGGACGAAATTCCGCAGCATAACGCCTGATCCGGGGAGAACGACACAATGGCAACCGAACTTTTGATGCCCGCCCTTTCTCCGACGATGGAAGAAGGCACGCTCGCGAAATGGCTGGTCAAGGAGGGCGACACCGTCTCCTCCGGCGACATCATCGCGGAAATTGAAACCGACAAGGCGACGATGGAATTCGAAGCCGTGGACGAAGGGATCGTCGGCAAAATCCTCGTGGCCGAGGGCACCGAGGGTGTGAAGGTCAACGAGGTGATCGCGATCCTCGTCGAAGAGGGCGAGAGCGCGGACGACATCGCGGCCCCTGCCCCCGCTGCTGAGGCTCAGGCCCCTGCGGAGGCCGAAGCACCGGCGTCTGCTCCGGCGAAAGCTGCGGCTCCGGTCGAGGTGGTGTCCAAAGCCTCCCCGGATTTCCCGGAAGGCACACCGATGAAAACCCAGACCGTGCGCGAAGCATTGCGCGACGCCATGGCTGAAGAGATGCGCCGCGACGAGAACGTCTTCCTCATGGGGGAAGAGGTCGCCGAATACCAAGGCGCTTACAAAATCTCCCAAGGCATGCTGGACGAGTTCGGCCCGAAACGCGTGATCGACACGCCGATCACCGAGCACGGCTTTGCGGGCATCGCCACGGGGGCTGCGTTCGGCGGGCTGAAACCCATCGTCGAATTCATGACCTTCAACTTCGCGATGCAGGCCATCGACCACCTGATCAACTCCGCCGCCAAGACTCTTTACATGTCCGGCGGTCAGATGGGCGCTCCGATGGTGTTCCGTGGTCCGAACGGGGCCGCCGCCCGCGTGGGTGCGCAGCACTCCCAAGACTACGCCGCATGGTATGCGCAAATCCCGGGTCTCAAAGTCGTGATGCCCTACTCGGCCGCCGACTACAAAGGTCTGATGAAAACCGCGATCCGTGACCCGAACCCGGTGATCTTCCTTGAGAACGAAATCATGTACGGCAAATCGTTCGAAGTGCCGGACCTCGAAGATTTCACCATTCCGTTCGGCAAGGCCCGCATCTGGCGCGAAGGCACCGACGTGACCATCGTCTCCTTCGGCATCGGCATGACCTACGCCTTGGAAGCCGCCGACAAGCTGGCCGAAGAGGGCATCTCCGCCGAGGTCATCGACCTGCGGACGCTCCGCCCGATCGACTATGACACCGTGCTGGCTTCTGTCATGAAGACCAACCGCTGTGTGACCGTCGAAGAGGGTTTCCCGGTCGGGTCCATCGGCAACCACATCTCGGCTGTGATCATGCAGCGCGCGTTTGACTATCTCGACGCGCCGGTGATCAACTGTGCCGGTAAAGATGTGCCGATGCCCTATGCCGCCAACCTCGAAAAACTCGCGCTTGTGACCACCGACGAAGTCGTGGCTGCCTGCAAAGAAGTCACCTACCGCTAAGGAGAACCCGTTATGGCTATTGAACTTTTGATGCCCGCGCTGTCTCCGACGATGGAGGAAGGGACGCTGGCGAAATGGCTCGTGAAAGAGGGCGACACAGTGTCCTCCGGCGACGTGATCGCAGAGATCGAGACCGACAAGGCGACGATGGAATTCGAAGCCGTGGACGAAGGCGTCATGGGGAAAATCCTCGTGGCCGAGGGCACCGAAGGCGTGAAAGTGAACGCGCCCATTGCGGTGCTTTTGGAAGAGGGCGAAGACGCCTCTGCCGCTGAGACTGTCGGCGCTTCTGCGCCTGCTCCGGCGGCAGCGGAAGCCCCGAAAGCCGAGGCGGCTGCTCCGGCGCCGTCCGCTGCTGCGGCCCCTGCCCCGGCAGCTCCGGTTGCAGCCTCCGGCGAGCGCATCTTTGCCTCGCCTCTGGCGCGTCGCATCGCGGCTCAGAAAGGTCTCGATCTTTCTGCGATTTCGGGGTCTGGTCCGAAAGGCCGTATCGTGAAAGCGGATGTGGAGAATGCCACGGCCGCGCCGAAAGCCGAAGCTCCGAAAGCCGCGGCCCCTGCCGCCGCTCCGGCAGCCGCAGCGCCTGCTGGCCCCTCCGCAGATATGATCGCGAAGATGTACGAAGGTCGCGAGTACGAGGAAATCAAACTCGACGGCATGCGCAAAACCATCGCCGCGCGTCTCACCGAGGCCAAGCAGACCATCCCGCATTTCTACCTGCGCCGCGACATTCAGCTCGATGCGCTGATGAAATTCCGCGCCGAGCTGAACCACCAGCTCACCGGCAAGGGGGTGAAGCTGTCGGTCAATGATTTCATCATCAAGGCCGTGGCCAACGCGTTGCAAGAGGTCCCGACGGCCAATGCCGTTTGGGCAGGCGACCGTGTGTTGCAGATGAAAGCCTCTGACGTGGCCGTGGCGGTCGCGATTGAGGGCGGGCTGTTCACACCGGTGTTGAAAGACGCCGATATGAAGTCGCTCTCGGCGCTCTCGAAAGAGATGAAAGACCTCGCCCACCGTGCCCGCGACCGCAAGCTTGCGCCGCATGAATATCAGGGCGGGTCTTTTGCGATTTCCAACCTCGGCATGTTCGGCATCGACAATTTCGACGCCATCGTGAACCCGCCGCACGCTGGTATTCTGGCGGTTGGCACCGGGGTCAAGAAACCAGTGATCGGCGAAGATGGCGAGATCAAGGTCGCGACCGTGATGTCCGTCACCATGTCGGTGGATCACCGCGTGATCGACGGCGCTTTGGGCGCGGAATTGCTCAAAGCCATCGTCGAAAACCTGGAAAATCCGGTGGCGATGCTGGCGTAAGTCGTGCCACAACGCAAATCGCGAAAAAGCCCCGCCAAAGCGGGGCTTTTTTATTGTATCCATATGAACATTGGATAACATCAGGAAATATTAAACATCATCCTTTTCAGAGGTTTCTGGTTTGAGCTTCTATTTTACATTGAAAACCCAAAATAATATCTCAACGGACGATATCCTCAACGCGCTCACCAAGAGCGATGTCGCCGCCCTACAAACAGACGCCGGGACGGTCTTTTATCACCCGGGGCAATCCCTGCGCGGGGTGATCCTTTATGAAACGAATGATGGCTATGACATCGGTCTGAACGCGTTCACACCCCGCATCGACGCGTATCTGGCTCGGGAGATCGCATCGGTCATCGCCAAGAGAACGCAAGCCGAAGTTTACGCAGAGGACGATGAGCACGCGATACCGGCGGAACGCCTTGCGGAGTATGGCGGTGAGGATTGGATCGCCGCACGAGAAAACGAAGCGCAACTGCTCATGGCGCAATCTGGCAGTCAGATCACAGATCAATATTCGACCGTCTTCGGTTACAAACGCCCTTTCGCCCTCCCAACATCAAAGGCACTCAGTGCACAAGACCGCCTGAGCGAAATCGACAGGCTCATGCTGGAAGGCATTGCCCTTCAACAGATCGACGACGTCGAAGATATATATCCCGCGCAAATGTTCACCATGACCTTCAAGGCGCCAAAGCGGCGTCTTTTGGATCGCCTCAAAGGCAGACCTCAGCAAGATGCACCGCCTGATCGACATTTTTTCACAGTGACGGAAGAGACACGTACACTGACACCTGCGCCGATGAACTTTGGAGAGTTAGAGGTCAACTTGGTGGACAAAAGCAATCAAACGCGAACCATCACTGCTGAAAAACTGTACAACCATGCGCGCAGCCTTGGGTGCAGGGAATATGGTTTCGGTAGTTTTGACCTCACCTTGTCGGGCGATGATTTCGAAAAGATTTTTGCCGAAGCTCAGGAGCTTTCTGCTGTTTGATAGAAGATTTGTCCGCGGGGCAAAATCTATTGAAAGCCATCGTCGAAAACCTGGAAAATCCGGTGGCGATGCTGGCGTAATCGCAAGCCATATCATAGAGATACGAAAGGCCCTGCATGTGCGGGGCCTTTTGCATCAGGGGTCATTGGATGTTGAAATTTTTACTGGGCGCTGTGTTCGGAGCCGGTCTGTGTTACGCGGGGCTTGTGGCGGCCTCCCCCAATCCGATGGGGCCGCTCATGCGGTCCAAGGCGGGCGCAGAAGGTCAACGTCTATTCGAGGGACCGATGTGGCACAGCGGAGACCAAGGGCGGTATCAGCTTGCGGAGTTCAGTGCCGTCCATTGCGAACGGATCGGGATGGAATTGGTCGGCATCGAGATCAAAAGCCGTATGCTGTTGGCTGATCTTTTGCCGCCGAAAGCCCGGCTGATCTGTGCGCCACGCGACGAAGACCGAGGGTGACCGCGTTAGAGGGATACGGCGGTCGGTTCAGACAGACCGAAGTCTTCCCGAATGGCAGAGAGACGCGCGGGATCAGTGATGTCGTTGTCTTCAATATAGAGCAGCTTATCGTTGCCCTTGCGGATTTGCATGTTGTCCCCGTGGTTGACCACATAAAGCATCGCAGGAAACGGAACCGGGTCCAGCGGAAACCCAAGTCGCGCCGCGCGCGAGGCGTAGTTCTTGTGGCCCTTGCCGATCATGCGCAGGAAGAAGACAGGAAAGGCCTGTTTGCCCCAGTCCACCGCGAAAAAAGCGCAGGAGCCGCAATGCTTCCAAAACTCGGTCTCGCCGCCGATGGCGCGGCCCAGAGGGGCCAAGCGCCCGGACTGCGCATCCATCATATAGCCCTGTTCGACCAGATAGCCCCGGCCATTGTTATCCTCAGCCACATAGCGGAACAGATCGGGGTGCAGCAGATCGTCGGCATCGAGATGCATGACATAGCTGAACCGATCGAACGTCCGCGCGGCATATTCCGCCATCAAACGCACCTTGATCCGTTGATCCGAGACGTTGGCCGCGGCATTGTGTGGCGGAGC
The DNA here is from genome assembly GCF_020524585.1 of Celeribacter naphthalenivorans. Classification (GTDB taxonomy): domain Bacteria; phylum Pseudomonadota; class Alphaproteobacteria; order Rhodobacterales; family Rhodobacteraceae; genus Celeribacter; species Celeribacter naphthalenivorans. The sequence goes on along the minus strand of NZ_JAIVLK010000002.1, from coordinate 83,786 downwards.
AGAGACGAAATGATAGCCGTCTTTTTCGGGGAAGTTTTCAGGCCGATCCTGAGAACAGAGGATCACCTCGACATTCGAATAGCTCTGCGCCTGAAGCGAGGCCAAGGTCAGTTCGAGAATACCGCAGACACGGGTCCAGTCGTGTGCCCGCGCCTTGCCGACGAGCGGGATCATCACAAGGATGAGCGGCGCGGATTCTGGTTTATGTTTGCGAGCGAAAACATGGCGGTAGCCCGCGGAGAGCAGAGATTTGACGTCCATTGCAACAGCGCCCTAATCAGGCCTTTTCACCGCGCGCGCCGATGAGTTGGTTCATCGAGATGGACGGCTGGGAACAGCCGGCTTCGCCCACGACTTTGGCCGGAACCCCCGCCACGGTCGTGCAATGCGGCACATCATTGAGAACGACAGACCCCGCAGCCACGCGCGAGCAATCACCGATCTTGATATTGCCCAGCACCTTGGCGCCTGCGCCGATCAGGACACCATCGCCAATTTTCGGGTGACGGTCCTCGTCCTCTTTGCCGGTGCCGCCGAGCGTCACGGAATGCAGGATCGACACATTGTCGCCGATCACAGCCGTTTCGCCAAAGACCAAAGCATGGGCGTGATCGAGGAACAGCCCCTTGCCGATGCGGCAGGCGGGGTGGATGTCGACGGAGAATTGCTCGGACATGCGCATCTGGAAGAAATAGGCCAGATCACGGCGGCCTTCGCGCCAGAGCCAGTTGGAGACACGATGCGCCTGAATCGCCTGGAAGCCTTTGAAATAGAGCAAAGGCTGGATGTAGCGATGGCAGGCCGGGTCGCGGTCGTAAACGGCGGCGATGTCGGCGCGCGCGGCTTCAGACAGCATCGGGTCGGCGGCATAGGCGTCGTCAGCGATCTCGCGAATGAGCTGTTCGGACATCTCGGGAGAGGCGAGTTTCTGCGCGATCCGATAGGCCAGCGCATCCTCCAGTGTCTCGTGATGCAGGATACAGGCATGGACCAACCCACCCAAGAGCGGCTCGGCCTCAACGGCTTGCCGCGCCTCGGAGACGATCTGGCTCCAGACGGGATCGAGTTTTTTCAAAGTGGTGCGTGTCTTGGCCATGCGCTTTTCCTCTTTTTCGAGAGTGTACTATAGATAGCCCCGAATTCAAAAGCGCAAGAGCGTAAAGATGAAAAAGACCCCGCCGCAAGTGCGCGACGGGGTTTGTGATTTTGCGTGATCGACCGGATGGTCGTCGTCCATGTGTTATTCGTAGGGCAGCGAGAATTGCACGCAGTGGATAGCGAGGCGGATCACCCCGCCCGCATCGAAATCCCCGCCCTCGCCGGTGAGGATCAGGTCCTCGGAGGCGTAATAGGTCAAAGGTGTGCCGGTGAGACCGCGCAGCCAGCTGCCTTGTGAGAGCGAAAGACCTGAGCCGTAGCGGTTCGAAGACCCCGCCACACCGAGCGAAAAGCCCGTGAGCCCGGTGCCGGTGATGTCGCTGAGAACCCGCCCTGTGACGCCATAGACGACGGATTGTCCGGGGAGCGCAAAGCTGGCCGCCGATGTGGTCCCGGCGGTGATCGTGTGATCCACTTCGATCACCTTTTGCACCATGCCAGCGCCATTCGGGGACAGGGTCTGAAGGCCCAAAACCCAATCCGCGCCGTCATATCCGGCCCAGCCATTCTGATCCGCGACATAGGCGCGCATGCCCAAAGTGGCGGGCACGAAAGCCCAGCCACCATTGACATAAAGCGCGATCATCCCCGCCTGACCGGACCATGCATTGACCGGAGCAGAGCCCACGCCATAGGTGTCGCCTTCTTGTGGCGTCAAAGGCGGGGTGTTACCGGTCACGGAGATAAGTGTGAGCTGCATCAGCCCGTCGATCCGGCTCAGCGCCTCGTTCACGGTGACATGTTTCTGGGCCTGAGCAGCCTCGATCAGCGGCAGGGCAAAACGGGTTGTATCACTCATTGATCTCAATCCTTTTGAAGAGGCCCGCGCCGAAGCTTTCGGACATTTGGGCAACGTGGATTTCATAAGCGCCGGTCAGACCGTCGCTGGTTTTCTGGGAGGCCGTGTAGGTCCAGCTCGAGGAGCCGGTGGTAACTTCGCGCAGGATGGCGCCGTCCTTGATGACGCGGACGAGGTAGAGCTCGTAGCTTTCGCCCAGCGGCACCTCGAAGGATTGCCAACTGTCGCCATCGATGCGCGTGCGCCGCACCCAACTCACCGCCGTGCCGCCTGTCCCTGTCGGCTCCGCTTGGAGATGCGCGGGCGCATAGGGCCGCAATCCGATGCCATCGAAGGCCTCGACATAGTGGTTGAAGCTCGTGTCATCATAGGCCCGGTTCGACGGCCCGATCCGGTAATGACGCGCCAGACCACGGGACGACTGAGGCAGATCAAGCTGACGCAATGTCGTGTCGATCAGCACAAAGCGCGAGCCCGCAGGCCAGCTTTGCGTCTTATCGCCCGTGTCCAGACCATCCGTACCAGCCTGCCCGCGAAGGCGCATCGAGATGTCATAGGTGTTCTCTCCGACAATCTCGGCATTGGCGAATTGGAACACCTCCCAATTGGACGAGGTGCCATCTCCGATGGCCGCAACATTGGCGCCATTAAGCACATCAAGAGGGTCGACCGAGGACAATTCCCCCCGCGTCAGTTTGACCCGCAGCACAGGACCGCGATCCCAGAGACCGGGTTTGGCCGCATCAAGTGCAGTCTGCGTGACCCCTATTGTAGCCCAGCTCGGCACCAGAGTATTGAGCGTATAGCCACTGTCCGACGCCGACGCATAGACCGCCGCAGAGCCCGGCCAGGGATTGGCCGTTACCGCGATATGCGGCGTGTAAGGCACCTCGTCTCCGGTCAACAACGGCAAGTCAAGAAACAGCGGGTAGACCGGCACGGGCGCGGAGAAGGCCTTGGCCTCGATGATCTCTTCGACCATGTCGGAAGGCTCATAGACCTCCTGCTCGACCCGCACCGCTTCGATCTGTTGCTGTTGACCAAGGGTGGCGTGATCGACGCGGTAGCGCAGCGTGCCCTCTTCGGCCTCGACGCTGATCACATCGCCCGCGCCATAGGACATGAGCGACGGCGGCAGGGAGAACCGCGCCGTATCCCGTGCGATCCGCGACTCGGAGAGCCAGCGCTCTACGATCTGACGGCCTTCGGCTCGTGTAAGCGCCAAAGGCAGCTCGGATTGCGACACCAGACGGCTCGCCTCATCCGGGAAGATCGCCTCCTCAGACCGCGCCGCATAGTCGCCGTCGGCATCGACAAAGGTCAGCTGCACGCGGCCAGCGACCTCAGCCTCAGGCGCGCGGACGCGCTCGAACAGACCGTCCAACTCGTCGGAAACAGCAAAATCCGTATCCGCCAGCGTCAGCTGCGATTTGCCATCCCGCGACCGGAAGATCAGTTGGCCCTCACGCTCGACGGCTTCGAAGCCATAGGCCAGCATCAAGGGTTGCAGCGCCGAACGCGCCCCCGCGATGTCGTTGACGTTATAGCCCCGGAGCACACCCCAAAGCTCAGAGGTGTCGATCTCTTCCACGCCGGACCGCGCACAAATCTCGGCCACCACATCGGCCAGAGACCGCGCGGTCGAGCGCCCGTTGAGCCAATGCCCCCTCGCGTAATTGTCACCATCGGACCACACCGCCGTGACCGACGGAAACGCCGGATAGGGCCGCGCGTCCCAAGCCCAAACATGGGCACGGGTCATGTCAATCATAGGACCATCATAAACCTCGGAGGTCGGATTGTTCTCATCCTCGCCCCAATAGCCGGTCATCGCCCGAATGTATTGCAGCTGGATAAAGTCATCCCGCCGCCCGTTCGAATAGGCCGGAAGCGCGCTTTCCGAGGATTTTGCATCGAGGAATTTGTTCGGCTCATTCGTGCCCTTGTCGATGGCGGCACAACCCATCTCGGTGAACCAGACCGGTTTCGACTGCGGCACCCAGGCGGTGGGCGTCTCGATGCGTACGCCCCCGATCCGTTCATGGTGATCGTTCAGCCACCAATTGCGAATGTCCTTGTAGCGATAGACCCAATCCTCGCCATAGGCGCCATCGGTGATCGGCGTGCGGATCTGGGCCGCGTCATGGTTTTCATGCGCGTAATACCAGTCATAGCCCTCACCGCCCTCGATATTGGCCTTGAGATAGTCGAGATTGTAGATCGCGCTCCAATCGGCGTCGGCATGATCGTCGCCATCGCGCCAGTCAGACAGCGGCATGTAATTGTCGATCCCGATGAAGTCGATGTTGTCATCGGCCCAGAGCACATCGAGGTTGTAATAGAGATTGCCGTCGAACTGATAGCCGAAATATTCCGACCAATCCGCCGCATAGCCAATCTTGCACTCCGGTCCGAGGATCGAGCGCACATCGGCGGCCAGCTGAATCAACTGATCCACCGCCGGGAAACCGGACGCCCCGCGAATACGGGTCAGCGAGCGCATCTCGGTTCCGATGCAGAAGGACTCGACACCACCCGCCAGCGCACAGAGATGCGCGTAATGCAGGATCATCCGGCGGAAGGAAAACTCCGCAGGGCCGGTGTAGGTGATCCCTTGACCGGGTGTCGAAGTCGGCTGTGCCAAAAAGTCAAAGAAATCGCCTGTGGCTGCGCTGCTGATGGTCTCAACAGAAAAATCACTGACCTGCGCAGAGCCAAAGAACGCCGCCACTTCGGCATCGGCCGCCGCCGTGCCATCCGTCGTGCCAGACACCCCTGGCGCCAAGGAGCTCGTGATCCGGCCCCGCCAAGGCAGCGCCGGTTGCCCGACATTGCCGGACCAAGGATCGACAAGCGTATTGTCCTCCATCTGATCCATCAAAATGAACGGGTAGAACATCACCTCTTGACCGGCGTCATGCAGGGCTTCGATGGCCTGCACCACGGATTGATCCGTCGGCGTGCCGCCATAAATCACGCGATCATCCGCATCGCGCGGAATTTCCGCCGCTGCGCCACGCGTGATGCCAGACACGGACCAGGGCATGTCTTTGGCGTCGATCGTCCCCTGCTCGACCTTGGGCTGAACCTGACAGGAGCCACAGCGCAGATCGTCCCCGAACCACGACACCACCAAAGAGGTGGAACCGCAATTCGGCAACTCTTCGGACATCGCATCAAGCGACGTGGTGAAATCCGTATCCCCCGAGGCGGTGTTCACATTCGATGCGATGGAGGCCCCAGTCGAGTCCTTGAGATACACAGGATCGGTCGCCAATGCATATTCGCCTGTGCCGGGGATCATCGCCACGGCGGGCACCAGATGCGTCAAATCGCTTTTCTCGCCAGACGCTTGGTCCGGGCGCATCACCTCAAAAGTGAATTGCGGCACCCTATTGCCAAAAGCCGTCAGGTCGACATCCTCAAGCACGACATACGCAATACCGCGATAGGCTGGCACAGTGCCTGCGCCTTCGACCGCTTCGATCTTGGCATCCGGAAGCTGATCTTCAGTGCCGTGATATACACGCATGCTCAGTGTGCTGACGTCGATCTCGCTGCCATCGGCCCAGACCCGGCCCACACGCGAAATCACACCCTCGCAAAGCGCCACAGCAAGAGAAACGGAATAGCTGTATTCCGTCACCTGTGGACCCTTTGGTGCACCTTTGCCGCCGCCGCCACTGGTTTTCTTATGCTCTTCAAATTCGGTCGCCCAGATCACCTGACCACCGACACGCATCCGTCCGTAAACCTGCGCCACGGTCGAGCCTTCGGAAGCGCCCGTCAAACGGAAACGCTCCACACGCCCGGTCTCCACCGTCTGGCTGCCAACCCCCATCAGGCGCTGGTCGATGGCCCGCCCGATGGTGGCCCCGATGGCGCGGCCAATAACCACAGAGGACAGGCCAAACACGCCACCGCCAACAGAGGCGCCAACGGCCGCACCCGCAGCTGAAAGTACAATCGTTGCCATGAGTTACCTCCCTGAAAGGCTCGTGGACGGAAAGGCAAAACAGCCCACAATCCGCCGTTTCCACGGTGCGCTGAGCGCGTTTTCGATCACCCCATGCCCGCTATAGGCATGGATGAATGTCGGCACCGCGCCGCTCTCGCCCACGATGCCGAGATGTTTGGCCACGGCGCCTTTGCGCATGCGAAACACCAACACGTCGCCGGACGTCATCTCAGCCAGTGATTGTTCGATCAGATGTGCGCGCGCCGCCCGCAGCAAACGCTCGTCCTGTTGCGGCTCGCTCCAATCCGGCGTGTAGGGCGGGATAAGCTCCGGCTCCTGCCCGTAAACCTCGCGCCAGATGCCGCGCAGCAGGCCGAGACAATCCGTCCCTACCCCCTTGCAAGACGCCTGATGCAGATAAGGCGTGCCAATCCAAGCGCGCGCGAGAGCCGCAATATTGAAATCACCCGCCATCATTGAAACAGCCCCTCAATCCCGCCGCGTTTCAGGCTACCACCATCATTTTCGCCGCTTCGAACCGGATAAGAGGCCAGCCAATCTTCGCCCGGAATATGCGGGAAACCCCGAAAATTCAGGAAGTTGTCGAACTTCAACCGACAGGTTTCCGCGCGTTTGTCACAGCCCGCCTCGATACGGATCAGATCGCCCACCGCAATCGCGGCGCGCAAATCTTCCCAAAGCTCGATCTTGCGACCCGTGGCCGACAGGCGGTCATTTTTCACCAGCCCGACAAGACCCTGCGCTGCGCCCGACAGAACGGTCAGACGCCCGCGCTCGAACCAGCGGTCATCGAATTCCGTCAGCTCGGAAAAGCTGAAAATCTTACCTTTTTCGACGGCTTCGACCGCAATCTCGGTGTAAAACCCCGGCTGCAAAGTGTTGAAGGCACAGCCCTCTCCGCCCAGAATGGCCGAACAGCTCGACTGGTAGATTTTGCCCTGCGGCTGGTTCAGCTCTTCGGTCAGACCCCGCAGCTCGGCGCGAAAGCCGCCGGAGACCCGCGTGATCTCGCCAAAGGTGCCTTTGAACAGCAAAACGCGCTGGCTCACATCCGCCCAGTTCACAAGCCAGGATCGCACAGCAGCGCCGTCAAAACGCCCGGCGCGGATGTCCTCTTCCTTGACCGCCGCCGCACTCAAGGCGCCCAGCGCCTCGGTGTTGTCGACCGACAGACCCGTGGATTGCTCCAACGCATTGGCCGTCAGGCCCGTGTCCGCCTTGAAGGTCAGCCCCTCAAAGCTCAGATCATTGTCGTGATCCGTGAACCCGTAGGTCGTCCCATCCTTGCGCACCAAGGCCCAGGCCCGGCACAGCGTCGTGGTCCCGCTCAGCAGGTGCATTTGAAGTTCGCCAGAGAGCGCCATCAGACCCGCACCTCCACAACCGGCACATTCGGCACTTCGCCCGCCTGGAACGAGGCGACCGAGGTGGAGATGCTGTCCGTGTCAAACCGCACCGGCACGTCGAATTCGAACCCAGCGGTGATGGCCGCGCCCTCGCCCGGCGCCGTGCCAAACGTGACCAGTCCGGTGAGCGTATCGACCTCCCAGTCGATGGCCTCAAAGGCCTCCTGCCCGCCGATCCCAAGTTTCACCGTGCTGAACACGGGCTTCTTGATCGGACGCACGTAGGTGGTCTCGCCGGAGGTGTAATTTTTATTCAGCTGAAACACCGTGGTCTCGCCGTCGCCATAGGCGATCACCTGATCCTCAAAGCCGATTGCGGCAGAGGCTTTGCAGGTCTTGTAATCCGACCAGTCTTTCCAGCGGAACCCGTAAAGCTGGCCCTTGCGCGCCTCGAAAAAGGCAATCATCAGCTCGATGTCATCCAGAGAGCGCATTCCCATCCCCGCATCATAGCGGCGACGCGAATGGGCCCAGGGCGTGTTGCGTTCTTCGAACCCGTTGGCCAGCGTCACCACATCGGTGCGCCGCTCAGGCCCCCCGACCGAGCCAAAGCTCAGGTTCGCCGGAAATCTCACTTCATGAAAACCCATCGTCTACCCTCCGAATGGCGGTCTCGGGCCATTTTGCCCCGGACACAGCGTTACTGATTGCGCGACCCACGGCCCAAGGCGCGGCTCAACTGGGCCGCCACCTGGCTCTGGCTGCGTTGGAAGCCCTGCACATCGGGCGTCGTGATGTTCATCGTGATGTTGACGGGACGCGCGGCACCGCCCTGCGCCTGCACACCGAGCTTGCCGTTGGCACCCCGCGTGAGTGGCATGATTGCCTCGGCCCCCGCCTCGCCCATCAATCCTGTGCCACCGCGCATCGGGAAAAAGGTCGGGCTGGAGACCACGCCACCATTGGCAAAAGGCATCACCCGGCCCTGCGCAAAGGCGCCGCCTTTCTCGAACGGCAAAAAGCCCTGGATCACGCTCTCAAGCCCATTGCCCAGAACCGAACCAATATGGCTCGTCACTGGCGCCAGCGCCGCATTATAAGCCGCGTTGAGCATCGACTCACCCAAGCCCCGAAGCGCATCCGCCAGCGTGTCGCCGTCGAACACCAAACCGTCGATAGCCTTCTTAAGCCCCCGCGAAATACCGGTTTCCAGACGCGACACCTCGCGCTGGGTCTCCGCCACCGTGGCCTGCAAGCGCACCATCTCCTGATTGAACGCCGCCGCCATGGCCTCCGCGCCGCCGATGGCGCTTTCCATCTGCTCGACCTTGTCTTCGAACGTGTCGAGCCCGTTGATATCCGTGCCGTTGATCTCGTCAGCCATCGTCTTACCCTTGTGTTACGCCTGAACTCGCGTCCGGATAGGCCTTGCTCAGCTCATCGAGCCGTGCCCGCCCCATCGGGGCCGAGCCGCTTCCTGCCCCGGTCAGGATCAGAAACTCCGCCGGCGTCAGCGCCCAGAATTCATGGGGTTTCAGCCCCAATCCCTTCATCCCGATCCGCATCAGCGCGGGCCAGTCAAAGCCCTCTGTCGTCATCATCCCCATGCGACACCTCTCATCCCGGCCCTCATCCCGGCACCGTGAAAGCGCGCGAAATCAGTTCCGCCCCGACCCGCGCCGCCTCCAGTGGCCCGCCTTTGATCTCCGCCGTCAGGATGTCGTCATAGCCGCCCTTCCAGCCGCCCCCCCTGAGACCCGCCACGACAATGCGCAGCACATCTGCGGAGGAAAACTTGCCGCCCTCGAACCGTTCGACCAGCGCGACAAGCGTGTCCGTCTCCAGACCGGCCTCAAGTTCGGCCAGCGCCCCAAGCGTGAGCTTGAGTACGTGACGCTCACCATTCATCGTGAGCGCCACCTCGCCTTGGAAGGGGTTCGCCATAGCTTACGCCGCCACGAAGCTGAGCGCGCCCGCGGACGCCATCGACAGCTCGTAGGTGGCCTCGCCATTGTAGGAGCCCGCATAATCGATCGAGGTCAGCATGAAGGCGCCTTGGACAGTGCCGAAATCCGGGATGATCACCTGGAAATCCAACACTTCGCCGTCAAAGAATATCTGACGCGCACGCTCGTCCGTGGCCGCATCCTTGAAGACGCCGGAGCCAGAGATGGTCGCGCTTTTTACGCCCGCGCCGCCCAGAAGCTCGCGCCAGCCGCCGGAGCTTTCCAGCGAGGTCACATCGACGCTTTCCGCGTTGAACGAGATCCGCGTGGCGCGCAGCCCCGCGATGGTTTCGAATGTGCCGGACCCGGTCATGTCCAGCTTGATCAAGAGGTCTTTTCCGTTTTGGGCAGCCATGTCATTTACTCCGTCTTGAGAAATCAGTTGTCTTCGACGCGCGCGCGGAACTTCATATCGATCCTGCGCACATCGCTGTCCTGAACGCGCCGGGCCTTGGCCGACACGAAATAGAGCCCGACGAGCGTGCCGCGGCTGAGCGCCAGATCGGCGTCCACCAGCACGTCGGAAATGGCCGTGGCCACCTGTTTGGCCGTCAGGAACCCCGCCGTGTCCGACACCACCGATACGGTGAAATCGTGACGCGCCCCTGCGCCCGTCTTGTCGGACGCGTCCGAGACATCCTCCGGCCCGAGGCTCACATAGAGCGATGGCAAGGTCCCCGTGGGCGCTGCGTCATAAATCGCCGTGCCCACAAGCCCGGTGAGTGTCGCATCCGCCACCATGGCCTGATAAATCGCCGTCTGAAGCGCGGCAGCTACCCCATAGCTCATGATGACGCCACCTCCTCACGCGCGGTGCAGCTCAGGTAGTGACCCAGCGCATCGGTTTCCGTCACGGCGAGGATTACGAAAATCCGCCCGCCTTCGACAAAACGTTGATCCGGTTTCGGACGGCGCTTCGATCCGACAGGCGCGCCGCGCACGATGATCTTCATCGCCACACGCGACACGGTCAGAAAGTCTTCAGAGGTCTCCGAACCGGTCCCCGTCTGGATCGCCGCCCAAAGCGTGCCGAGCTGCGTCCAGGTTTCGACATAGCCACCGGCGCCGTCAGAGACCCTCTCGGCCTCCTCAAGCACAAGCTTGCGATTGAGATGCACCACGGCTGCCATCAGTTCCGCCCTCCGAAGAGACGCAGGTTGCGGTAGCGCTCCAACAGCGTGCTGACACCGAAAGGCATCGTCGCCTCGCCCACCGCCGTCTCGTGACGGTGCTCGTAATAATGCGCCGCCAAAAGGAACACCGCCTGCGCCAGATCTGCGGGCAATCCGCCCCAGACATCTGCCATCCCTGCGGTGAAGGCGATCTTGGCCTGACCCGCGACGGGGATTTGCGGCAACACGAACCCCGTGGACACCAGACGCGGACGGTGCATATCCGGCTCCAGCATGTATTTCGCCGTGTCCACCGTGGTCTCGGCGCCCAAACGGTCAACAACGATGAAACTGCCGATCGTCGTCACCGGGGCCACCGGGAACACCTGCGCACTCAGATCGCGCCAGGCCGTCACCGTGTAAAGAAAATCGCGAGAGATCAGGACTTTGTTGGTCCGCGCTTCGACCGCTGCCATGGCAGCGCGCAAAAACGTCTCAAGAACCCCATCCTGAACCCCGTCGTCGTCAAACCCGGTGCCAAGTCTCATATGGTCCCTGAATTCAGCGACCGGCAGCGCCGCCGTGGCCACCTGGGTCTGCTCCATCAACATCATGGTACAACTCCGTATCCGGGCCCCCTTGTTTCGTATGAACGGACGCGCGACCCCCCTTGCTGCTCGGACGGAGGGGGAGCTGCTAGACAACACGGGGATAATGGACCGCGCATCCGCCGCCCCTGTCCGGTCCCGGACAAGGGCATAGTCAGTCAGGGTGTCTTAGGAGACGCCGAACTTCAGAAGCTTGATCGCTGCGAAGTCGGAGACATCGCCGCCCACGCGCTTGGTCGCATAGAAGAGAACATGCGGTTTCGCGGAGAACGGATCGCGCAGGATGCGCACGTCCGGGCGTTCAGCGACGGTGTAGCCGGAGGCAAAGTCACCGAATGCGATGGCCGCCGCGTCAGACGCGATGTCCGGCATGTCTTCGGCGATCAGAACCGGGTAGCCCATCAGACGGGCCGGCTCGCCAGCGGCCAGACCATCGGACCAGAGGAAACGGCCATCCGCATCCTTGAGCTTGCGCACCTGACCTGCGGTTTTCGAGTTCATCACGAAGGTGCCGTTGGCGCGGTACTGCGCGCCCAGCGCGTAGACCAGTTCAACGATGGCATCCGCCGGATTGGTGCCGTCAAACGCACCGTCGGTGCCGGTCGCAATGTAACCCAGAGACCCCCAAGCCCAGCTGTCGTTGGCCACTTGGGTGTGGTTCAGAATGCCGGTCGGCTTGTCGACGCCGTCGCCATTTATAAAGGCGGAGGCTTCGGCAGAGACGAACTTGTCGGCAATGCGGCCCGCCAGCCAGCCCTCGATGTCGAACGCGCTGTCGTCCAGCAGACGCTGCGAGGCTTTCGGCAGGGCGGAAAGCTCGTAGAGCGGGATCGAAATGCGGTCGATGGTCGGGGTCGCGGTCTCGGACAGGGTGCCGGTCTCGGTCGCCCAGCCGGAGCCCAGATCGGTGGTATCGATCAGCACGTCGTAAGAGGTCGCTTCGACATTGACGACATTGGCGATCGAGCGGATCGAAGCGGTGGATTTCAGCACCGATTTGATCACGTCGGAGGTCTGCGGATCGACCAGATACCCACCATCGCCATTCACGGCGGTGGACATGGATTTGCCTTCCAGCGCAAGACCGCGCAGCGCATCGTCATCGCCATTGCGCACATAGGTGGTGAACGCCGATTTATGGGACATATCCACCTCTTGCGTGGCGGACAGGGCCGGACGGCCATATGTGTGAGATTTACGATCAAGCATAGTCAGTCGCTCTTCCTGCTTTTGAAGTTTCGATTTGATTTCGGTCTGAAAGTCGTTGAGATCACTCATAAAACCGGCCAGCGCGGTCTTCACCTCACGGGTCAGATTTGGGGCCATATTCGTGGCCAATCCCGACTGTCGGGCCACTCTTTCAGGGTTGCTCATCCAAACATTCCTTTGTCCTGATGTTGGGTTTCGCGGGTGAATGCGCTGGCCTCAGTCATCTCCAAAGCCACCTCCGGCCAGCAGCTTGCGAGCGCCATTCAAAGCGTCCGCGAGATCGCGCAGCATCGCCTCGGCCATGAGCGCATCCGCGCCCTTCGCCTCCGCAGTCAGCCGCGCTTCCGGCAGCATCGGGAACGTGACCAAAGACACCTCCCAAAGCTCCAGCTCAGACAAAAGGCGCGTGCCTTTCGTATCCTTTTGGGCCTTCACCGTGCGGTAGCCGATCGACAGCCCGTCAATCGCCCCCGCTTCGATGAGCGCCACCGCCTCGCGACCCTTTTGCAGGTCGGTCAGCAAACGTCCTTTGACATAGAGACCGCGCGCGTCCTCGCGCACCTCGTCCCAGATCCCGATGGGCTGCGCCGGATCGTGCTGCCACAGCATCTTGACCGAGCGCCCCTTGGCCTTCAGCGCCGCCAGGGATTTGGCATAAGCGCCCTTCATCACCATGTCGCCACCGGTGTCGCGATGCCCGAAGAGCGAGGCGTAACCCTCAATCTTCACACCGTTTTCCGTCGTCTCCTTGACGGTCACATCCTCGCCCAGACGGGCAAATTTGTGCTCAAGACCACGCTCCAGATCACTGTAGAACTCTTTCTGCATCTCAGTTCCCTTCCTCGGCATCCACATCCTCTTCAGAGGTCTCTTCCTCGAAGGGCAATTCCGGTTCGTCCTCAAAACCCTCTTCCTCAGACGGGTCCTCAAACACCACCTCCTCCGCCTCAGGCGGGGTGAGCGGCGGCAGGCCAAGCATCATCCGCTTCTCGTCATCTGTGAGGAAATCCGCGCCCGCGATCCGGTTCCATTGCGCATCGCGCTCGGCGGCCAGCGCCGGCACCTGATCGAGATCGGGTTTCAGCTCCAGCATCTCGCCGGTCATTTCAGACAGCCAATGCCCAATCGCCGCCGTCACCTTCGACACCATCGGCAGCACCGTCAGACGGTAAAACGCCCGGTTCGCTTCCTGGTAATTCGAGTAGGTCATGTCGCCCGGAATGCCCAAAAGCATCGGCGGAACACCAAAGGCCAAGGCAATCTCACGCCCCGCCGCCTCTTTCGTTTTCTGGAACTCCATGTCGGAGGGGCTGAAGCCCATCGGCTTCCAATCCAGACCACCCTCCAAAAGCATCGGCCGACCCGCATTGCGCGCGCCCTGATGATGGCTCTCCATCTCGGACAACAGCCGATCGTACTGATCCGCGCTCATCGAGGCATTGCCATCCGCGCCCTTGTAAACAATCGCCCCCGAAGGCCGCGCCGCGTTGTCCAGCAAGGATTTCGACCAGCGCGACGCCGCATTATGCACGTCAATCGCCGTCGCCGCCGCTTGGATCGGGGACAGGCCGTAATGATCGTCAGAGGGGTGAAACGCCTTGATGTGGCAGATCGGCGAATGACCTTCGATCACGTCAAACCGGTGTTTGCGCCCGCTCACCGCATATTCATAAGCCACCGGCCAGCCATCCGCGCCGGGCACCAGATTCATGCGATCCGAGCGCAGCACATGCAACTCTTGCGGCGCCTGCCCCCAATCGCCCACGGCCTCGAGGTAGCCGTTGCCGGACAGCAGGAACTGCGCATAAAGCGCCTCGAACAATTCCGCACGGCCCTGTGCCGGGTTCGGACGCGAAATCACTTTCAAAAGCGGATGATCGTCAAACCGCACCTCGCGGTTTTGCAGAATGAGCGGCAGGGCAGACGCCGCCTCCGCAATGAGCTTAACCGCACGAAAGCCCACCGGGTTGCCGACAAATCCCACACGGGTCAGCGTGACCGTGTCGCGCGGGCTCCAGGCCACACGGCCCGTCCCCGAGACCGCCGCCACGACCGGACCGGTCGCCGAGGCTTTCGTTTCGGGCATCTCGACATTGCCCCGCTTCAGAAAGTCAAACACCATATCCGTGTCTCTCCTCATCTTCCGGTCAGCCTCTCGGGCCGCCTTCTCTCAAACCGCATCTCAAATCCCGGGCCTCCGGGCGGGGGACCGGCGTCATCTTGCCCGCGTCCAGCCCGCACCCGCCCGGCGCCGCACCTTCGGCTGGCTTCTCAAAGAGACATCTGCGCCGTCGGTGAAAGCAGTTCTAAGGGAGAGGAAGTAAGAAGTTCTGAGCAGGCCGCACGCTGGTCCACACCGCACGCAACACCCCTCAAGCCTTTGTTTTCATGAAAACTATATGAGGATTGGAGATTCCCCTTGTCGCCAAGACCGCAATCGCGTTCACTCGTCTCAACGATTTCAGAGAAAGAATTTAACAGCGATGCACCTGCGAAAGTTCTGGCCTGGCACATGGATCATCAGCGCCGCGGAATATGACCTGCCCATTTCCAACATTGCGCCACAGATTCTTCCCTTGTCAGCAGAGGGCGCGGACCACATCAACCGCACCTATTTTGCCAAAGGCGTGCCCAAATGGGTCTTGCGCATGGATTTTCACTGCATCGCATTCGTCACCGCCACCCCAAATGAACGCCTCTGCATCAAAGCCCCTCAAGACGGACGTATAATCGCACAATTTGTCTCGGGTGCTGTCGTAATCCTTCTCTGGATTCTCATCTCAGATCTGCTTTTCTCTTCTGCAAGCACACCATCCTGGTCTGAGCTTTGGTTCCCTCTGCTCTTCGCCGGCTTCATATATATTTTCACATGGGCCGCCTTCGCGGTAGCCGGTGAACTGACGCTCCGCTACGCAAAACTCGTCTTGCGCACTCTTCAATAAAAAACCCCGCCCAAAGGCGAGGTCTGATCTTATCCTTCTGAGTTTACCCCAACGTCCTGATCCGCGGACGTCCGGGATTGGGCAGGATCATCAACTCATGCACGGCCCACACAAGCGCATCCAATCGGTCCGGTGATCCAGAGGCCTGAAACCCCTGCGCCGTCATCTTGATCATCTGATCCTCCAGATCGCCAAGCCCGCGCGTGTGCACCACACGTCCCTGATCGTAGAGCGCCGCCACCGGCTCCGCCCGCGCCGCCTTGCCGCGTGTCGCGCGCACGGATTTATAGGGCACCAGCGGGTCGATCTGCCGGATCACGGTCTCCACCAAATCGCCGCCTTGGTTGACCTCCGCCACGATCTTATCCGCCTCCCAAGTCTTAAGCGCGTTGATCGCCGCCTCGGCCCAGACCGTCGGCGACGAGGCCGACACCGACGCATCCTCCAACACATAGGCGCACCAGTCCTTCGGATCGCCCTTGTTCACCACGCCAACGACAACAATCCCGCATTCGTCCGAACCCTTATGCCCCGTCACCGGCGGGTCCACCGCCACGACGATGCGGTCCAGCTCCGGCACCTCTTGCACCCGCGACGCCTCGATCCGCGCCAGCGACCACAAAGCGCCTTCTTCCTCATCCAGCAAAACGCCATCCAACTCCTGCCGCCCCAGCCGCGTGCCCGCATAGCGCGTCTTCACCTCTTCAAGGAAGGACGCCGCCAGATTGGCCGCGTTCGCCTCAGTCGGCGCGTGCGTTGTCACGGTGGAACTGCGCTCCAGAAGCGATTTCAAAATCGCCACATTGCGCGGCGTGGTCGTCACCACCGCGCGCGGATCATCCCCGAGCCGCAGCCCGAATTGCAACATGTCCCACGCTTCCTGCGGCTTGCGCCATTTCGCCAGCTCATCGACCCAGGCCGCATCGAATTGCGGGCCGCGCAGAGCCTCCGGGTCATTGCTGGAAAACACCGTCGCTTCCGCCCCATTGGGCCAGATCAGCGTTCGTCGCGTCGCCACCCACGTTGGGCGTCTGTCGGGCGGCGAACAGGCCAGAATGCCACTGTCGCCAAAGACCATCACCTCGCGGGCCTGATCATAGGTCTCTCCGATCAAGGCCACACGTTTCGCGCGGCCTCTTTGCGTCGCCCGGCTGCCCTCGACCATCGACCGCACCCATTCGGAGCCTGCCCGCGTCTTGCCCGCGCCGCGCCCGCCCATGATCACCCATGTGCGCCAATCGCCCTCCGGCGGCAATTGATGATCCAGCGCCCAAGCCTCGAACAGGTAAGGGAGCGCCACAAGCGCCCCCTCCCCCAAAGTGTCCAGAAACTCACGCTGTGTCTCTGGTGGCTCTGAGGCGAGCCAGCCGATCAAGGATCTCAGATTTGGCGGCGTCAAAGTCGATCTCTCCGCCGCCGAGCTCTCCGCTTTTGCGTTTGTGCTCATCGAGACGTTTCCTTTCGTCGAATGAGGTGTTCAGCGCCTTGTTGAGATCCGCCATGTGCTTGGCGATGTCCTTCGCCGCCTCCGGATCTCCGGCCCGCACCCCGATAATGGCCTCGTTGACGGCCCCGATCGCCCGGAGCACGCTTTGGTCCGCAATCTTCACCAGATTGTCCAACCCGTGTTCATCCCCCACAGATGAAGTCACTTTCATTGTCTTCGCCTCTCATGCTTGAGTGATCTCCGCACGAGAAACGCGAGGTTTTCGGTGCCCCTCAGCACTTTGATGCGACGTCTTTGGACCCCCTCAGGTCCCTTCCGCCTCATCCCCCACGCTTTCCAGCCAGACCGCCCTGCGACAAAACCCCAAAAATTGGTTAAAGCCTGCGCGCGGGCAGCGGGTTTCAGAGTGCGTTAACCTTTTGCCTCGGGGCGACGACAGCGTTCCCACTTGAAATCACGGCCAAATTTGCGCATCACCGAAAGAAACCGGGAGAAAGCCATGGCCAGCGCCTTTCACGCCAAGCTCTACGCGCTCTACGAGGGCAACTCCGACCGCGCGCATGTCTTTCGCTACGCGCTTTTGGCCTTCGACATGGTGACCATCCTTTTCGTCATCGTCACCTCCTTCTTCCCGCACCCGCTCTGGGTCGAGATCACCGATCTGGTCTTCGGCTTTCTGATCCTTCTCGACTTCTCCGCGCGGGTCTACGTCTCGGACCGCAAACTCCATTACCTGACCCGCCCCGCGACCATCGCCGATGTCATCGCCATGGTCTCCTTTCTGGCGCCGCTCGCGGGCGAAGGCCTCGGCTTCCTGCGCATCCTGCGCACCCTGCGCCTCTTGCACACCTATCAGCTGATGAACCGGCTTCGGCAGGACTTCAAACTCTTCCGCAAACACGAAGAGGTCATCGTCGCCGCGATCAACCTTCTGGTCTTTATCTTCGTGACAACCGGGCTGATCTACGCTTTGGAGCACGGCCATAACCCGCATATCCGCAACTACGCGGATGCGCTCTATTTCACCGTGACGACGCTGACCACCACCGGTTTCGGCGACATCACCCTGCCCGGCACCACGGGGCGCCTGGTCTCCATCGCGGTGATGTTCTTTGGTGTCACTCTGTTCCTGCGCCTCGCCCAAGTGCTCTTTCGCCCCACCAAAGTACGGTACGAATGCGAAAGCTGCGGGCTCATGTTACATGACGCGGATGCGACCCACTGCAAACATTGCGGCGCCGTGGTGCATATCCAAACCGAAGGCCTGCTTTAGCGCCTCCGGCGGGAGTATTTTTCCCACAAAGGAAACCTATTCGACGGCCGTGCCGAACAGAGTCACCATGGCCGCGATTGCCGTCACTGCGGCGAAGAAAGCGACATGGGCCGTCGATTTCCCCGCACGGCGCGCCAGCACCACAGCGATCGCCCCCTGCACCGTGTAATAGGCCGCAAAGGCCTTGGACGCCCAGGAAATGATCTGGAATACGTCGAGGCCCCACGTGATCAAAAGCCCCAAAGCCACCAATCCGGCATAGCCGATTTTCACGGGCACCCTGCCCTTGGTCAGCTCTTCAACCAACCCACCCGCGCCTGAGGTGTCGGCAACAGCCGCCGAGAACTGTGCCGCGAGTGCTGCGATCACCAGCATCATCGGCAGCACCGGCGCAACGATCCGCATCATGTCGATAATCGCCGTCTCCGAGGTTTCGATCTGATCCGGGCGAAACACATAGGCCATGAGCAGCACGTAGATCATGTAGATCGCCGTCGAGACCCATTGCGCAATCCGCATCGAGCGGATGCGGGTCTTGGCGTCGTACTCCTCGCCCAGATAGCGCGAGGTTTCGAACCCTTGCACCGTGACCACGAGTCCGAACAACAGGCTCAGCGCTGGCCAGCCCGTCAGGCTCGCGGGCGTCACGATCAACGTCTCAGTGCTGGCTTTCCCCGCGAAAAACCACGCCAAACCGACCAAAAGCCCGGCAATGATCGCCAGTTTCAACCCGACGGACACCTGCTCCAACCGCTCCAACGCCGAAAACCCTTTGGTCCAGCCGGTGATCAGGATCACACCAAACACCGCACTGGTCACAAGACGCGCCGCAACCTCCGTGTCCCATGGCGTCAGACTGACAGCAAAGGCGCCCAAAAGGTTGAGATAATAAGCGACCGAAATCACATAGGCGAAGGACAGCACCCAAGAGGCCAGATGTTCGAGCCGACCGCTCAGCGCATCATGTCCGCGCTCGTCCAGTGCCGCGATATTGAACCGCACCGCAGCGCCGATCGCATAGGCCAAGAGACACAAAAGCGCCATCGCCAGCGGTGTCCACGCCCCGTAAGCCTGTGCCAAAATAGGCCCCAAAACCAGAAACCCCGACCCGATGATCGAGGCCAATGGCGTCACCGTCGCTTTCCAAAGCGGCGCCTGCGCCAAACGTGGCCAGCTCAACAGCCCCGCCATCAAAAGCGTCATCGCGATAATGGCAATCGTATCCATCGTCTCATCCTAAAAACGAAAAAGGGCGCAGCCTCGCCGCGCCCTTTCCTATCATATCAATGTCTTACTGGCTTGCGCGTTCCGCTTCGATCTCGCGCCATTTGGCAACATTGGCGTTATGTTCCACCAAGGTCTCGGCAAAGGCATGCCCCCCCGTACCATCGGCCACAAAAAAGAGATACGGCGTCTCATCCGGGTTCACCGCCGCTTGCATCGCCTCAAGCCCGGGGTTGGCAATCGGTCCCGGCGGCATGCCCTCGATCACATAGGTGTTGTAGGGGCTGTTCGATTGCAGCTCAGACTGACGCAGCCCACGCCCCAAGACACCGACGCCATTGGTCACGCCGTAAATCACCGTCGGGTCCGTCTGAAGCCGCATACCACGACGCAAACGGTTCTCGAACACAGAAGCCACCTGACGGCGCTCTTCCGCCAGCCCGGTTTCCTTCTCGATGATCGAGGCCATGATCAGCATCTCTTCCGGCGTCTCAAGCGGCAGGCCCTCGACCCGCGTCGCCCAGACCGTGTCGATCCGCTGCTGCTGTGCCGCTTCCATGCGGGCGATCAGGTCGTCCACATCGGAGCCTTCGCGCACATCATAGCTGTCCGGCGCCAACATGCCCTCTGCAGGCATCTCGTCCGCTTCAACCGATCCTGTCATGAAATCTGCCGCTTTGAGGCTTTCGACGACGCGCCACACGGTCGTGCCCTCGGCCACCAACACGCGGTAGCGAGTGTCCGTTTCCGCGCGCACCTTGGTGTATTCCGCCGGCACTTCCTGAACCTCGTCACTCTCCGCGATGGGTTCGAATTCAGCCGTCTCGACATAGCTGCCGGTCTGCGGGTCCAGCTCGCGCACCTGAATCTCAGCACGGTTCACACCGATGCGGTAGACCACCTCGGTGCCACAAGTCGAGGCCCCGCCACGGGTGATCTGATCGATGATCTCCACCATGGAGGCGCCTTCCTCAACGAGGAAAGACCCAGCCTTAAGATCTTGAGACTTCTCACTATATTCCGCACCGATGCGGAAAATATGCGGGCTGGAAATCGCGCCTTGATCGGCCAGATTTTCCGACACGCGACGCATGGTAGACCCCGACGGCACGCGCAGACAGATCGCCTGATCGAGCGGGCCTTGTGCAACAAATTCGCGCTTGCCCCAAGCCACCGCCCCCGCCAATGCGACGAGGGCGACGATGAAGAGGGTCAGCGCGTTGGAGGCGATGGATCGCCACATATCAGCCGTCCACCTTTTTCAGAACCAGAGAGGCGTTGGTGCCGCCAAAGCCGAAGGAGTTCGACAGCGCCACATTGATCTCGCGCTCGCGTTTGGCGTTGGGCGCCAGATCGAGTTTGGGCTCCACGGCCGGGTTGTCGAGGTTGATCGTTGGCGGCGCCACTTGATCGCGGATCGCCAGCACGCAGAAGATCGCCTCAACCGCACCCGCGGCCCCTAAAAGGTGGCCGATGGAGGATTTCGTCGACGACATCGTGGCCTTCGACGCCGCATCGCCCAACAGGCGCTCAACGGCGGCCAGTTCGATCGTGTCGGCCATGGTCGAGGTGCCATGCGCGTTGATATAGTCGATGTCGGACGGCTCAATCCCGGCGCGCGCCAAAGCGGCCTGCATCGCGCGGAAACCGCCATCGCCATCCTCAGACGGCGCGGTGATGTGATAGGCGTCACCCGACAGGCCGTAGCCCACGACCTCGGCATAAATCTTCGCGCCTCGCGCTTTGGCGTGTTCGTATTCTTCGAGCACCACAACACCAGCGCCCTCGCCCATGACAAACCCATCACGGTCGTCATCATAGGGGCGCGAGGCGTGGCTCGGATCGTCTTTGCGCTTTGTGGACAAGGCTTTACAGGCGTTAAAGCCCGCAATGCCCAGCTCGCAAATCGCCGCTTCCGCACCGCCCGCAACCATCACGTCGGCATCGCCATAACCGATAAGACGCGAGGCGTCGCCAATCGCATGCGCGCCGGTGGAACAGGCCGTCACAACCGCGTGGTTCGGACCTTTAAAGCCGTAGCGGATCGACACCTGACCAGAAATCAGGTTGATCAGCGACCCCGGAATAAAGAACGGAGAAATCCGGCGCGGGCCTTTTTCTTTCAAAAGGACAGCCGCATCCGCAATCGAAGACAGGCCACCGATGCCGGAGCCAATCAGCACACCCGTGCGCAGGCGATCTTCCTCGCCCTCGGGTTTCCAATCCGCGTCCGTCAGCGCCTGTTCCGCAGCCGCGACACCGAAGAGGATGAAATCATCCACCTTCTTGCGCTCTTTGTTCGACATCCAGTCCTCGGGATTGAACGTCCCGTCGGTCCCGTCGCCGAATTTCACCTCACAGGCGTAATCGGTCGCAAGATGGCTCGCGTCGAACCGCTGGATCGTCCCAGCCGCCGATTGGCCGTCCAGAAGACGCGCCCATGTTTCCTCCACACCGCAAGCCAGCGGCGAAACCATTCCAAGTCCAGTGACAACTACTCGGCGCATCCGTGCCCCCTCATTTTTCGTCTGCGTTTTCTTACACGGCTCCGCCCGGCGATGGAAGTCCGAGACGAGCTTTGCCACCAATTCGGCGGATGGTAACCAGATATTGAGGCTTGGCGGCGTATCAAGGGGGACCTGCAACCGATTGAAATACCAATGCCACCGCGTCACCTCCCCCTGTTCGGCATCCTGCGCCTCTGCCTCGCCGCACTTGTCGGTGTTCTCTGCGTGACCTTTCCGACCTTGGCGCGGGCCGATCCGTCCTGCGGGCTCGAAGATTGGCTCACCTCGCTCAATGACAGCGCCAATTCCTATGTCGCCGCCCTTGGCAGTGCCTCCGAACACGAGGCCGCCCGACAATTTCGCACCGAAATGGAGCGTTACGACCGTGACCGACTTTTGAAACAAATCCGCGAGGCCGATTTGGGCCAAAATGAAAGAGCGCTGATGGACTATATCTCATCGCGCCGCCATCTCCTTGATTTGCATAACGGAAATTGGCCGGAAATGGCCGAACGCTATGGTTCGGATCCGCGTTTTGGCACCCAGGCCAGCAATCTCGAACGCTACCTCACCGCCGTGCCCTGCGACCCCAATGCCCCCGACCACCTCAACGCTGCGGAAGAAGACGAACAAAGCTTCATGGCGCGTCTGGCCGGAGGCGTCGAAGAAATGATTTCCCTGCTCACCCCGGAGGAGGAGGCAGAACACACGCCCGAACCCGTCGATCCAACGAAATTCGACGAATTCCGCCCTCATCCCACCCCGGCTCAGGATAAACCCACCGTCGCGCTCAGCCCCTCGGGCAACGTCGCCTTCGTCTTGGGGATTTTCACCTTTATCACTGCCATCACCTCTTGGGTCTGGATGCGCTACGGCATCGTGCAACGCCGTGCCATTCGCTACCCCTGCAGTTTGCCCGTGATCATTTTCGACGGAATCGTGCCGGTGATCGGCGAGTATCTCGACATCAGCCAGATCGGCGCAAAAATAGAAACCAATCTCAACCTACCCCTGCGCCAAAAAGTCAAACTCACCTGCGGCCCGGTCGAGCGCAAAGCCAGAGTGATCTGGCGCAACAATCACTTCGTCGGCGTGAAATTCGACCGCAGCCTGTCCGAGTTGGAAATGCGTTCGCTCCTGGGCCCCTATGCGGCGCAAATTGCCGCCGAACGCGAAGAAGCACGTCAAATGGGCCTCGACATCCCGCTTTCATCCTATGCCCCCGACGGCATCAAACCCGCCTCGCACCAAGACCCTGAATCCTCCGACGAAGAGGCATTGGAGCCGAAAAATTCGGATCGAGAACACAGTGAAACGGCCAAACAAGAACCGCCCGAAGCCGCCGCCTGACAGGCAAATAACGGCCAAAAGAAAACGGCGCCGCCCAAAGGACCGCGCCGTTTCAAATTCTGTCTCTGATCGGCGCCGCTTGGGCACCTAACCCCGAAAGGCTCGGATCAGGAAGCTTCGGTGATGAACTTCACCGCGTCGCCGAAGGTCTGGATGGTCTCGGCTGCGTCGTCCGGGATCTCGATGCCGAACTCTTCTTCGAATGCCATGACCAGCTCAACGGTGTCGAGGCTGTCTGCGCCCAGATCGTCGATGAAGGACGCGGTTTCCGTCACTTTGTCTTCTTCAACGTCGAGGTGCTCGACAACGATCTTTTTCACGCGATCTGCGATGTCGCTCATGTTCTTTCCTCACAGTTTGGGGCCCGTTGCCCGCTTTCAGCTTTGGCCGCTCGGACCACTCTTTCTACATGCATGCGCCACGAGTTGGTTTCAACCCTGAACGCCCACATGCCCACCGGCGTGAAATCGCCCGTGCTCAATCTGCGCTGCTCATAGCACAATCCTCTCCGGTGGCAAATGTTTTGTGACGCCACGTCCAGAAAGGTCTTATGCCCTTAGAGCATAGCCATCCCGCCATTCACATGCAGCGTCGTGCCGGTGGTATAGCCCGCCTCTTGCGAGGCCAGATACAACACCGCCGCCGCGATCTCTTCCGGCGTGCCCATGCGCGCACTCGGGATCTGGGCGTTGATCTTGTCTTTCTGATCGTCGGTCAGCTTGTCGGTCATCGCCGTCGCAATGAACCCCGGCGCCACGCAGTTCACCGTGATGCCGCGCGTCGCCACCTCATAGGCCAGCGATTTCGACATGCCGACCATGCCCGCTTTCGAGGCGGCATAGTTGCCCTGCCCCGGATTGCCGGTCGCACCGACGATCGAGGAAATATTAACGATCCGGCCCCAACGCGCCTTCATCATGCCGCGCAGCACGCCTTTGCAGAGCCGCATCGTCGAGGTCAGGTTCACGTTCAACACGCTCTCCCACTCGTCATCCGACATCCGCATGAACAGGTTGTCGCGCGTGATGCCCGCGTTGTTCACCAGAATATCAACCGAGCCCATCACCTCAGCCGCCTGCTTCGGCAGCGCCTCGACGGATTCCTTGTCGGACAGGTTGCACGGCAGCACATGCGCACGCTCGCCAAGCTCAGCGGCCAGCGCCTCCAAAGGCTCCACTCGCGTGCCGGACAGCGCCACGGTTGCGCCCGCGTCATAAAGCGCCTTGGCAATCGCACCACCAATGCCACCGGACGCGCCGGTGATCAGCGCATTTTTCCCAGTCAGATCAAACATTTCCAATTCCTCCGAAGCTTGTCGCTTCTTTTGTCCATAAATATCCCGGGGTGAACCGCGCAACAAAGCGCGGTGAGGGGCAGCGCCCCTTACCCTTTCAGCTTCGCGATGTCTTCCGGCGTGCCCACGGCACTGCAAGCGATGGATTTCTCAATCCGCCGCACCATACCCGAAAGCGCCTTGCCCGCGCCGATTTCCCACATCTCGGTGACACCCTCGGCCGCCATATAGGCCACAGATTCGCGCCAGCGCACGGACCCCGTCACCTGCTCGACCAAAAGCGCCCGGATCAGTGCCGGGTCGGTCACGGCAGAGGCCCGCACATTGGCCACCAAGGGCACGGCAGGCACGTTAATCTCCACATCATCCAAAGCCTCGGCCATCACATCCGCCGCAGGCCCCATCAGCGCGCAGTGGAACGGTGCGGAGACCGGCAAAAGCACCGCACGTTTCGCGCCTTTTTCCTTGGCGATCTCAACGGCACGCTCCACGGCGTCTTTATGACCAGAGACCACAACCTGTCCCGGATCGTTGTCATTCGCCGCCTGACACACCTCACCTTGGGCCGCCTCTTCCGCCACGTCTTTCACGGTCGCGAAATCCAACCCCAGAAGAGCCGCCATGGCGCCCACGCCCACAGGCACAGCCTTTTGCATGGCTTCGCCGCGCGTGCGCAACAACCGTGCTGTATCAGCGACGGAGATCGCGCCAGCTGCGGCGAGCGCAGAATATTCACCCAAGGAGTGCCCGGCCACGAAAGCCGCGTCGGTCACCGCAAAGCCTTCGGCCTCCAACGCCCGCATGGCCGCCAAGGAGGTCGCCATCAATGCAGGCTGTGCGTTTTGCGTCAGCGTCAGCGTCTCGATCTCACCCTCCCAGATCAGCGAGGAAAGGCTTTCGCCCAAAGCCTCATCGACCTCGTCGAATACGGCTTTCGCCGCAGGATATGCCTCGGCCAAAGCCTTGCCCATACCGATGGTTTGGGCGCCCTGCCCCGGGAAAACGAATGCGCGCGTCATGCTCGCCCCTCCAGCTGTCTCAATGTTGCAGACGGGTCTAACGGTCTCGCGCGCAGGCGGCAAGCCCGACAAAGCGCAACAAGCATCGATCGGGAGATCAGCGCAGCGCGCGAGGAAGCGCTTTGATGGCCGCCTTGCGCGACAAAGAGCGGCGACGCCCCTCGATGGCCTTGGCTGCCATCACAGGCACCTCAGACACCGAAGCCTCGTCCCGCAAATCCGAGTTCAGATCATACCAAAGTTCGCGCAGCACCTCTTCCCGGCCCTCAAACAACGTCTCGACCTCGCCCTGCGTGCCAAACCGCACATCCAGATGTGTCGTCCGCCCCGGTACAGGGCCTCGGCGCACGAACACCGATCCGATCTCGTCAAAGCCGATCACCGTATGCAACCGCGTCTCGTCACGCCGATTCAGCCAAACGACCCGAAGCTGATTGCGTTGCAGATCAACCTGAACCTCCCGACGGAGGCCCCGCTCCGCCATATAACCAAGTGTCAGCCCCATGACCCCAAGGAACACCGTCAGCCCCAGCTTGATGCCCAAAAGCCCAAACGCAAAACTCGCCCCGGGCCAAAGCCAGAGAGCCGCCATCACCAGAAAGGCCAGAAATGACAAAACACGCAAGCCAAGCTCCGCGCGCGGCCGCATCGCGCAAAGCCCGTCCTGCTGCGAGAGGCTGTAACCCCAGGCTGTCTCACGCCGAAAAATCGTACCTTTGTCCTGCAATTTCGGAGCGTGCGCGTCCGTGTCATGGTGCAGTTTCGAAGACAGCTTCATTGCCTTCATCCTTATATTCTTCTCATCCATAGGTTGTAATGTTGGTTAATGTGGGCAGGAATGTGACCGGCTTACGGTGATTTTTTGCGGCGCATCAAAGCTCCGTTCCCGCCCCCTCGGGAAAGCCAGAGTTTATCCTTGAACCAAAGCCCGAAATGCGTATAAGGACGCATCCTTTCGCAAGACACGTATGAACCGCGCAGTCTCTCGTGGTCGGGCCGCGGAAGGTCAAATGCCCGTCCTATGAAATGCGCTTGAACATGATTGGAGCACCCATGCCGCTTTACGAGCATGTCTTCATTGCGCGTCAGGACCTTTCCAACGCGCAGGCCGAAGGTCTCATCGAACATTTTGGCACCGTCCTCGCCGACAACGGCGGGAAACTCGTCGAGCACGAGTACTGGGGCGTCAAAACGATGGCCTACAAGATCAACAAGAACCGCAAGGGCCACTACGCCTACCTGCGCACCGACGCCCCGTCGGAAGCCGTGCAGGAAATGGAACGCCTGATGCGTCTGCATGACGACGTGATGCGCGTCCTGACCATCAAGGTCGACGCTCACGAGGAAGGCCCTTCCGTACAAATGCAGAAACGTGACGACCGCGAAGAGCGTCGTCCGCGTCGCCAGTAATCTTGTTTGGAAAGGACCTAACCTATGGCCGCTAAACCGTTTTTCCGCCGCCGCAAAGTCTGCCCGTTCTCTGGCGACAATGCTCCCGCGATCGATTACAAAGACACCCGTCTTCTGCAGCGCTACATCTCTGAGCGCGGCAAAATCGTTCCGTCCCGCATCACCGCAGTCTCTGCGAAGAAACAGCGTGAGCTGGCCCGTGCCATCAAACGCGCTCGCTTCCTCGCCCTGCTGCCCTACGCTGTGAAGTAAGGAGTAGATCCCATGGAAGTTATCCTTCTCGAACGCGTGGCCAAACTCGGCCAAATGGGCGACGTCGTGTCCGTCAAAGACGGCTACGCCCGCAACTTCCTGCTGCCGCAGGAAAAAGCAATGCGCGCCTCTGAAGCGAACATCAAAGCTTTCGAAGCTCAGAAAGCTCAACTCGAGGCCCGTAACCTCGAGACCAAGAAAGAGGCCGAAGCTCTGGCCGCGAAACTCGACGGTCAGAAATTCGTCGTGATTCGCTCCGCCTCCGACGCTGGCGCTCTCTACGGTTCCGTCACGCCCCGTGACGCCGCAGACGCCGCCACCGAGAATGGCTTCTCCGTCGACCGCAAACAGGTCGCTCTGAAAGCCCCGATCAAGGAGCTTGGCCTGCACGAGCTGCACGTCATCCTGCACCCGGAAGTTGAAGCCACGATCATCCTGAACGTCGCTCGCTCCGTCGAAGAAGCCGAACTTCAGGCCGAAGGCAAATCCATTCAGGAACTCGCCGCCGAAGCCGAAGCCCAGGCCGAATTCGAGATCGCAGAACTGTTCGACGACATCGGCTCCGCCGCGTCCGACGACGACGATTTGGCCGAAGTTGCCGAGACCGAAGAAGAGTAATCTTCTTTCCGTCGCAAAATTCAAAAAGCCCCGCTCAGCGGGGCTTTTTTTTGGCTTCACCTACATCTGATGATGATCGCAGGTGACATTCGGATTAAAAGGCATCGCCTCGCCCATCGGATTTTCACGAAACAGCCAAATGTGCTGATCATAATGCGGCATGAAGCCATGCGCCTCATCCGCCGATGTCTCCGGGTTGTCGGCCATATGGTCCCACAGACGCCCGTTCATCATCGGCGCCTCCTCATGACCGGCCGCTTTCCATGCTGCCTCAAACACCAGATTTTCAATCCCTACCAGTTCCATCGTACCATCCGCTTGGGGCTCATAGAGCAAAATCGCCGGTTTCATAAAATCCGTATGCGTCCCCATCCCGTCGACGCGGCCGCCCGGCGGGGCCAGCTCAAGCATCGCCGGATGAAGGTAATGCACCCCCATTCCGCCCCACTCTGCCGGCAGACCTTCCGTCGCTGCATGAACACATTGCCCTGATGGATCGGGGATATAGCCCTCAGCGAGCGCGACATCGACGTCCTTATATTTTTCCACCGCACGGCGCAGCGTGTCGAGGTCGTAGGTCTCTGCCGCGGCCATCCCCGCGACACCGCATAGAGCGACGAAACCGGCGGCAAGTTTTGTGCATATTGTCATGACTTTTCTCCTCCCAAAGACGGCGAGAGGCCGAGGCCCCCGCCCTTCCCCATGCTGCGCGGCTCAGCGAGTCGCCACAAGTTGGCCGTTTCAGCAGGTGCTCAGCGGGGTTTTGCCGAGTGGACTCACAACAACTTGGCAGAGACCTGTGAACATGATCAATAAACGCAGTTGAATTTTCAAAGAGCTCCTCATGACCGCAGTCGCCCGCCGGACCTTCCTTCTGTCTGCCCTCGCCCTTGCCGCCTGTGGCAACAAAACCGAAGTTTCCCGCAACCGCCCCTTCGATCCGCCGCTCTACCCCAATGAGACGCCGGAACTGCGGACGCTGATCAACAAATGGGCCGACCATTACGAGATTCCGCGCGAACTGATCCACCGTCAGGCGGTGCGCGAAAGCACCCACCGCCCCTGGGCGCGCAATGGACCCTATTGGGGCCTCCTGCAAATCCTGCCACAAACCGCCCGCACCATGGGCCACCGAGGTCCGGCCGAAGAGCTTTTGGACCCGAATGTGAACCTCGAATACGCGGGAAAATACCTGCGCGGCGCCTATATGGTCTCCGGCGGCGACATCGACAGCGCCATGGGCTGGTACGCACGCGGCTATTATTACGAGGCCAAGAAACAGGGGCTTTTGTATGAGACGGGGTTGCGCAGCTAACCCTTTCTTTTGTCCGGACATATCGGGTGCGCACAACAAGGGGGCAGAGCCCCCTTTTTCTTTGCCTGAACCACATAAAAAAGGCCGCCTCGTTTCCGAAGCGACCCTCTGTCCCTCGCTCTTTGGCGAGATGCCCTATCGGGCTTGTCTTATTCGTCGTCGAGGCTCTCGACGGCTTTTTCCAGCTCTTCTTTCGAGACTTCTTTCTCGGTCAGTTGAGCGTTTTCGGCGATGTAGTCGACCACTTTGTCTTCGAACAGCGGGGCCTGAATCTGCTGACGCATCTGCGGGTTTTGCTGAACGAATTCAAAGAACTGGCGCTCCTGGCCCGGGTACTGACGCGCTTGCATCATGACCGCTTGGGTGAACTCGGCGTCGGTCACTTGAATCTCTTGCTTCTGACCGATGTCGGCGAGCAGGAGGCCAAGGCGCACGCGGCGTTCGGCCAGTTTGGTGTGCTCTTCGGTGGTCTCGATTTCCGGGTGATCGTGACCGTGCACGTCCGGGTTTTCCTCGTGCCACAGCTGGTGCGCGATCTGGTTGGCTTCGGCTTCCACCAAGGACGGCGGCAGGTCGAAGGACACAACAGCGTCGAGCTGGTCAAGCAGGCCACGCTTCATCACAGCGCGGGCGGCACCGGCGTATTCGGCTTCGAGGCGCTCAGCGATCTGACCTTTCAGGGAGGCGAGATCTTCGGCACCGAATTTTTTCGCCAGTTCGTCGTCGATGGCGGAGTCAGCCGGGGCTTTGACCGCTTTGACTTTGCATTCGAACACGGCGTCTTTGCCGGCCAGGTTCTCTGCGCCGTATTGCTCAGGGAATTTCACTTCAACGTTCTTCTCGTCGCCCGCTTTCAGGCCCACAAGCTGCTCTTCGAAGCCCGGGATGAAGGAGCCGGAGCCCAGCACCAGCGGGTAGTCTTCTGCGGCGCCGCCGTCGAAAGCTTCGCCGTCAACTTTGCCGAGGAAGTCGATCACGACTTGGTCGCCATCGGCGGCTTCGCCGTCTTTGTCTTCAAAGTTCTGCGCGGTGGCCGCGAGGTTTTTCAGAGCGTCAGCGATCTCGTCTTCGCCCGCTTTGACAACGAGCTTTTCAAGCTTCACGCCCGACAGATCGGCTTCCGGGATCTGCGGCAGGGCTTCGTAGGACATGGTGACGACGACATCGTCGCCCTCTTTCCACTCTTCGCCGCCTTCCATGGTGACATTCGGCTGCATCGCCGGTTTGTCGCCAGAGGCTTCGAAGTGATCGTTCATCGCGCCATCGACAGCTTCCTGCATGGCTTCGCCAAGAACACGCTGGCCGAATTGTTTTTTCAGGAGCGCCATCGGCACTTTGCCTTTGCGGAAACCCTTCATCTCGACTTCGGGCTGGGCTTCCTTGAGCTTCTCGTTGACTTTGGTGTCAAGCTCAGCGGCGGTGATGGTGATCTGATAGCCGCGCTTCAGACCTTCGTTCAGGGTCTCGGTGACCTGCATCTTGGCGTCCTTTTTACGTTCTTACGTCTCTTCCGGCCGCTGGACCGCGACCTGATAAATCAGACGCTCTTCTAGGGGCAGAATCCCTATCGCGCAAGGCTATTCCGCCTGCATTTGCGCCTGTCGGCTCGCAATTCCCCCTGCGACGCCCCGTTCCGGGGAACGGGCTATGCAAAATGGACAGCCAAGACGTCACACCCGATAACCGAGGCACAGAAAACGCACATAATTGGGCAGGCAGTCGGTCTCCGAACGCAGGCCTTCGAAGCGCGAAGGTTAAGTTCCGCTTCTTTAAATGTCAGTGTGCAACACTTACATCTTTGGTGGACGTCCCTCAGAGCATGGATTTAAAAAAGAAAACTGTCACAGTGAGCACACAGAGGTCCTCTCGGGCATCAGGGCGTCGGCCTTTTCGGTGGGCATCCCCAATCAGTGAGCTACTCCCCATCCCTTGGACAGAATTTGGCGTAAATTAAGCTACTCTCTGCTCCTGCTGATCGGGTTGGGTTTTGTCATTTCTCAGCCAATAGACCACGGCTGGAGGCCTACCGCCAAGGGCTGAGTGTGGGCGTTGGTTGTTGTAGAAGGTCATCCATTTCCGGATGCCTGCCTTCGCTTCTGATCCGGTCTCCCAGGCATGCAGGTAGACGCACTCGTATTTCAGGGTTCGCCACAGCCGCTCAATGAAGATATTGTCGAGGGTGAGCTTGCGAACGCCCTTGCCATCCATCGAGATGCGGACGCCGGTCCGGCGCAGCCGATCCGTCCAGGCAAAAGATGTGAACTGAGATCCTTGGTCAGTATTCATGATCTCCGGCGGACCAAACTTGTGGATGGCCTCGTTCAGTGCCTCAACGCAGAAGTCCGCCTCCAGCGTGTTCGAGATGCGCCAAGCCAGCACCTTACGGGTGTGCCAATCCATAATGGCGACCAGATACAGAAACCCTCGGCGCATGGGCAGATAGGTAATATCCGAGCACCAAACTTGGTTCGGACGCTCCACCCGCAGACCTCTCAGCAGATAGGGATACGTCTTGTGCCCCTTCGCCGCCTTGCTGGTGTTGGGCTTTTGGTAGATCGGCATCAGCCCCATCAGGCGCATCAGCCGTCGTATCCGTTTCTCGTTCACCAAATGGCCGTCGTTGCGCAGGTGCCACGTCATCTGGCGGACACCGAAGAACGGCGTTTCCAGAAACTGCTCATTGATCCGCCTCATCAGGCCAAGGCTCTGCTCGGTCTCGCCTTTGGGCGTGTAGTAGAACGACGACCGCGAGAGCGACAGCAGCTTGCACTGCTTGCCGATGGACAGGTCAGGATTGGCGGGTTCAACCATCTTCCGCCTCACTTGCCGGTCCACGGTTTGAGCTTTCGTGACAACAAATCGTTGGCCACAGCCAGCTCCCCGATCTTGGCGTGCAGCTCTTTAACTTGCTCCTCGTCAATCTCGGGGACTTTCTTGCTACCACGTTCGAACACGCCGGATGCGCCTTCAAGCAACGCCCACTTCCAGATGTGGATCATCGTCAGGTGAATCCCGAACAGGTTCGCCAGCTCAGCCACCGTCCGTTCCCCCTTCAGCGCTTCAAGCGCCACCTTCGCCTTAAACTCAGGCGAATGCTGCTTCCGTTTCGACATCATTCGACCATTGTCCTCGGACCAATGGCGGACAAGGTCTCATTCTCCTTCTCGTCGAAGATCAGCAGACAACAAAGCGTAGCTTACGTCAGTGTCCGATTTTCTGGGGGTAGCTCAAAAACGAAATGCCTGGCTGGCTGGATCTGCCAACTAAAAAAGAACTCACAGATCGCGACTTGGATCAGATTGGTTTGCAAGAAGGGGATACTTTGCCATATCCGTCATATGCAATGGGCCTTAAAGACCAACTCAGGCTTTACAATGCCGCCCGAAATAGACGGGGCAAGGTGGAGGGGCAATAGCTTCTAGTCGTCCCGGAGAAACAAATTAAATGGAAGTCACTCAGCCGAGGCGAAAAGTTCCTTGCTGTCATCACAATTTCTGAACTGATTTTCACAGTCTTTTACTGGATCTCAGTTTTGCGGCATTGTAACCAATTGTCACTCTGAGCAGTTCCTGTTCCTCTGCGATATTTTTAAATTCATCAAATTAAAAATATCGCAACAGAACACCTCATGCTTCAGCTTTCAGAAACCCAACGTGTATTTCAAGTATTTCAAAACAATAACGACAAACCACACCACGAAAGCGCACAAAAGGAATAGGATCATCAACTCGCCCAAAAACATGCGAGACGCAGATAGGTAAAAAATCAGACTAACAACCACGCTAGAAGTTAAAATTGTAAAATAGTCCCTCCCATTCAGCGAAATTTTATCTCTTTTTTCCCGCTCAGCACGGTCCAGATTTTCAGCCTTAAGCAAATCCTCATCCGTTAGGGGAGTGTAAATATCGACAATATCATCAGGAATTTTTCGATAAGGTGTAGCAACCGCCCCATCACTCAACACTTGCCTAAATGCTTCAAGCAAGCGCTCCCGTTCTTTTTCATCAAGAATGTTGAAAAGAAATGATGGCCGTTCAACAGACTTAAAACGAAGTTCAACGCCAGTCGCATTTCTAGCCTTCGCTTTTTCAACTGCATTACGAACAGCAAGCCCAACGGCCAAGCCTGTACCACGCGCACTGCCATGTTGTGCCCCCTCATAGCCATATTGAGCAGTTTCGGGATCACACTCTGCAACACCACGGAGCGCTGAAAGAGGTTCAGCATGATCGAACCAATCTCCACCGACCTTTTGAAAAAGAATCATCCGTTGCTTCTTCATGTTGATGGAAATGCCAGCACCTTCATGAAAGAAAACCAGATCATCGTTTTGGAAATCGTCGATAAAAATTTCATCGTTCAACACGGAAACTTCCTTTCAGCAAACAACAAATATCCCCCCCCGGCTGTCCATCAACAAATAACTCAGGACAAATAAGTATTTCCCGTATGGGGCTCTGACACATCCCCTGATGAGCCTATGCGCTTCAATTTGGTGGTGCAAGCGTCGCTTGTTGACTGGCTTCCATTTGATCTCACTGCGTTTTTTCAGGAGATGCTCTGCGTACCCTTGTTAGACATCTACCAGCATCAGTTTCAGGATGCTGACCAACCGATAATGAAGAGACAAATAATGTTCTTCATTGCTGTGTTTCTCCGAGAACTCACCATTGGTCTGGGGTCTTGGGGGCAGGAACGCCCCTAAGTCGATGGGAAGGTTCCAAGGAAGGGAGCTATGACATGCTCCTGTCTTTGGCCTCCATGGAATGGTCTATGGGGTGTTGGGGAGAGATGACTTCTCCCTGACGAGCGATCAAACAGCGATATGTTTGCTGGCTGGCTCTGGGCTCAATGTCCTGATCCAGCCACAGCCGAGGGGATGCAACGGGGGCGCGCAGCGGGTCCCCTTGCCAAGAGGTGTGGCACTACCACACACATCTTGCGGTATCTCTTAATACCGGAAACGGCCCGAAGGGGCGCAGCGGAAGCGGGTCAGTTTGCCCCACATCTCGCCAAGATACTTAATGGACCAGTTATTGCAAAGCTGCTCCTGTCGAGGATGTCAGGTGACACCTTTGGCCGCAAAAGTTTTCGATTTAGCGTGCTGTTTACCCAACTCCTTAAAAAGAACTCCATAATTATCCGGAGCTTTTTGTCCCATTGTATAAGTTTGTCCCATTGTATAATACTGGGAAACCTTCTTTTGGGGACGAAATTTTCCTGCCATTCAAAATATGTGCGATCCCACTACGCTCATTTGAGAAAAAGCCGGTAAGCCGAATTTCAGAGTGGGACTCCCTAAATTCATAGAAACAGAAACCGCCTCGCCCTTCTGGCTCTCCTAAACCATACTCGATAAGCATCTTATTTTCATAGTGTGCGATTTGATGTTGTTCGTGGTGTGCAATCTCAATGACTTCTAACTCTTGATCAAATGTATATCCTGAAATTTCAAAGGCACGCTGCCCCTCAGCCGTATCCACGATAGAGATTTGGTATAGCCCGTAGGTATGGATTTGATCATTTTGCAGGCTGGTATTGATCCAAACTCCAATTTTATCGACTAAATTATTATGTGCGTTGAGTAAATTTTCTTTACCTTTCGAAAAACTAGTAAAAATGGGTTCACCCCACGTTTTTCGTTTCCACAATATATCGAACAGCTCCTCATAAAAACGCACGAGTTCGACACTGGAAGAGCGATACACATATGCGACCTCTTCATTAGAACGTGTGTCATGCTTTGACGAAAGCCAGCCCCAAAACACTTCCTGAGCACCACTCGCATATTCTAACAGAATAAAATTGGGGCAAGTGTTCTTATTACGGAAGACATGAATGGTGTGTTCTTTATGATTTTTACATCAATGCCTTGGCCGAGATTTACAAAACGTTTGTCAAAAACCTCTTCTGGAGTCACAACATCAAACCAGTCAACCTCGGCGTTACCGGACAACCATTTCTCGTAAAGCTTCCGAATGTCCATCGCCTCACGCCCATCAACACGAGCATTCGTTAAGTTTGGAAAATAGGTATTCTTAACTTGTTTCGCAGAGCCGATACGCGCCAAAAGCGCAGCGTTTACATCTTCACTTGTCTGAAATCGTGTAACTTTTAGAAGACCGTCGTTCTTATCTAGTGCTTCAAGAAGCTCTATGTGGTTGGAACGAAATGTCAGCAATAAACCAAACATCGTAAAACCTGCTGAAACAGTCACCCAGACGACATTATCAATGTTTGGCGCACCTTCAGCTTTAAAAGCCTCATATAAAGGCTTGAACACTAGAAAGACGGCTAAGGAGATTGCAGAATTTGCAACAGCAGAAATTTTCGTGTATGCTATTGATATTTTAAGGATATTTTTCTCATTTCCATATTTTACACTTTGAAGGGATTTATACTATGGAGCACGAACAGCGATTAGAAAATGAACGCATTGATTTAATTCACATAGGCATTACAGCGCTAACAATTCCAATATTTTTGGGCGGCCTCTATCTGTCAAGCAAGCAACAACAAACTACTACGGTCGAAATCAACTCACCCAGTGTGAGCTCTGCCCCATTTAAACCCACACCATGAGATGATTTCACACCTTGTTTTTCTAAGCTAGTTTTTTTGGGGGCTATGAGCTGTAAGATTGACGAATGCATAATTTTGCACCGCTCCAAATTGCCCTTACCCAAATCGCCGAAGTCATGGGCACACCCTATGAGCCAGAGCCCGAAATCAAGGCCCAACCAGACGATGGGTTCTGGGCTGTCGTCTCACGACCAAACGGCATTCCCTCCATCACCGTAAGCACCGGCTGCGAAGCACAGCTCCGCGCATTGTGGAAAGGCGGGTTGGATGACGGTCTGTTTCGCGGTCCAGACGGCAGCGCCATTGTCGATGATATCGACTGGCTGACCTCGATCTCCATGTCATGGCTGATCATGCATGAGCTAGAGCATTACACGCTCGGCCATTTCGACTTGGGCCGGACCCAAGCCCTGACCGAAGGGGCCGTGCCTGCACAATTCGATCTCGTGCAGCGCACTTCGTCTCGCAAGCCTGACTGGTGGCATAAACTCCCCGAACAAAACCGTCTCAAGGTGCAGCCCTGTCTTGAGCTGCAAGCCGATCATGAAGCCATCGAATACCTGCTGGATGCTTATTCTCCCGATCACTGGGATGAGTTGCGCGTCCGGGCTGCCTGTATTTCGGCGGTGATGGTGTTGATCGAACGGCAGGATTTGGCGAGTGGAACACATCACACCACGCATCCTCTGGCCGCAACACGGATATACCAGCTTCTGGGGCATCTCTCCGAGATGTGGTCGATCCCGGCGCGGATGTTGGCCGCAGAGCGAGGTGAGACCGTCCGCGCCGAAGACCTGCCCTCTGAGGAAGAAAAAGCGGCGTTTCGCACTCAGGTGGTCATTCCGACTTTTCTTGATGCGGTCACCTTGGCCCGTGTTGCCGATGTCCCGACCATTCGCAATGATCTGGGCGATCCCACGCCATTTTTCGAAGATATTGGCATCGCCAGGCGCGGGGATGTGGCGCGTTTTCCTGATCTGCAAACCAATGGCGCGCGAGAATGGGCGCGCTTGGTGGCGACCAACGTCAAAATCCTACCACTATTGTCGATTACGTCGCCTTAACCTCCACCCGAACGGCATAGAGATCGCATCTGTCCAGCCGCTCTGGGAGCTTGCCTTGGTTCATCAAATGATAGCGGTTGCGCGCGGTCAGGATCAGGAAGTGGTGCTATCCAGTGTCTTCGTCTTCGCTCAAGGATTCGGGCTGTCCCTCTGCCGTTTGCGGCAGAAGCTGCATACCTTCTTTGATCCGGCAGGCTTGTTCTTCGCCGTCTGCGCCAAGTGGAAGAGGGTGCCATTCTCCTTTGTAGCCTTGGAACGCCACGGCAAAGCCCGGGTTGATCGCATCCAACTCTAAGCAGAAGCTTTCGCCCAGTTCCAACACCGCATCTGGTGGCAAGTGCTGGCGTTTGCGTTTGACCAAACCCAGTTCGTCTGTCGTCGGCACGACATGTAATCGGCCTTGATGCGCTGCCTCTGTAATATAGGCCTCTACATCGCGCACCACCCGAAACGGGAATAGAGTCTCATTGGTCTTTTGCGCCAGCTCGTAATGATGTTCAGCCAGATAGTCGTAGAGCTTTTGGCTTTTCTCTCGTGCAAGCTTGCCATTGCGCAGATTGGCCATATCGCCCCAGTCATGATCGGAAGGCTGTCCCAACGCCGTATTCAGCAACACCTCAAGCGCTGTGCCGGTTGCCGAAGCAATCGCTTTAGTCACGGAAAACAGCTTCTTCCGCTCCGCGTTGCTCGCCTTGGACCAATCAAACGCCTGAGCGTCATTCTCTGTTTCTGTCATCAACATACCCCTCAAATAAATTACCCCAATTGACCCGCCCCTGACCCAAGAGGAGCGGGACTTTGACCAGTATCCTACCCCTGTCTGCTTGGGAAAAGTCAAAATAACGCTTTGAGAAATAGGATTTCTATCTTATTGTGTTCTATATTTGTTCTCATGCGGCACGATGATTGACGCGCACAGAAACAAAGCCCTTCCCCCAACCCAAAGGAGACACGAACCGCCAAAGGAGCCCAGCCATGTCCGCATCATCTTCCCCGCCCAACACAAAACCCCGCCTCACCATCGACTGGGACGCCTATTTGCCGTTCTTCGAAGACAGTGATATTCTCGAAGAGCAAAAGCGCGCCTTGATCGAAGCGCTCTGGTCTATTGTGATCAGCTTTGTCGATCTGGATTTCGAGCTGGGCGGCACATTGGCGCAAGCCTGTGGACAAGAGGTGTCTTTATCTCCTGCGCTCTCGCCTGATGTGGTAAACTCAGAGCATACACAGCAACAGCAAGAACAAAGTCCGTCTTTGGGAGACCTCCCACAGGCCGAAGAAGGGAGTCACCATGAGCAATAAGAATTCTACGCCACCCACCGCCGTCATTTACTGTCGTGTGTCCTCCAGTGCCCAAGAGGCCGAGGGCCACGGTCTCCAATCGCAAGAAACCCGTTGTCGCGAGTTTGCCGCCGCCAAAGGTTATGAAGTTGCGGCGGTGTTTCCTGACACCTTCACAGGCGGCGGCGACTTTATGAAACGCCCCGGCATGGTGGCGTTGCTGTCTTTCTTGGACGCCCAGCCAGATCAAAAATTCATCGTGATCTTCGATGATCTCAAACGCTTCGCCCGTGATACGCGTTTCCACCTCGATCTGCGTGAAGCCTTTCGATCACGAGGAGCCACCATCGAATGCCTGAACTTCAAGTTCGAAGACACGCCCGAGGGCGAGTTCATCGAAACCATCATGGCGGCACAAGGTGCGTTGGAGCGCAAACAAAATGGACGGCAGGTCTCGCAGAAAATGGCGGCCCGGATGCGCAATTGCTATTGGGTCCATAATGCTCCCATCGGTTATCGCTATAAAACCG
This sequence comes from Celeribacter naphthalenivorans, assembly GCF_020524585.1. Taxonomy (GTDB): domain Bacteria; phylum Pseudomonadota; class Alphaproteobacteria; order Rhodobacterales; family Rhodobacteraceae; genus Celeribacter; species Celeribacter naphthalenivorans. Next base: position 45,461 of record NZ_JAIVLK010000002.1, on the reverse strand, counting down.
TCAAAGGCCATGGCAAGCTGTTGATCCGAGATGAACCTCTGGCCTCGATCATTGTGGAGGCCTTCGAAGGTTACGCCTCGGGGCGGTTCCAATCACAAGCCGAGATGAAGCGGTTCTTCGAGACATTCCCAGACTTCCCGCGCGCCAAGAATGGCGAGATCAGACAGCAACGTGTCACCGACATTCTGACCCATCCGGCCTATACCGGGCATAACTGCTCCGAGGTCTATGGCATCAACTAGCTCAAAGCCCAGCATGAACCGCTGATCACGCTGGCTCTGTTCAACAAGGTGCAAGAGCGCCGCCAAGGGGTTGCCAAGGCTCCGAAGCGCCCCGACATCGGCGAGACCTTCGTTATGCGCGGTATGGTGACCTGTGCCTATTGTGGCGCGTCTTTGCGCTCCTCCATCACACGCGGTAAAGGTGGCCATTACCCGTATTATCTCTGTCAGACCAAAGGCTGTGAGGCTTATGGTAAGTCGATCCCGCGTGACAAGCTGGAAGGGGATGTTGGGGACCTGATCAAAACGCTGCAACCGACCGACACGCTTATGATATTGGCCACGGCTATGTTCCGCGATGCATGGAATGCGCGGCGTGATCAGGCGCAGGATATCATCAATGCCGCCAAACGGCGGATTACGACAATTGATAAAGAGATCGCCACGCTGCTGGGCCGCATCATGGCGGCCAGCAATCACATCGTGATTCAGAGCTATGAAACGAAGATCGGTGAGCTGGAACAGCAAAAAGCGTTGATGGCCGAAACGCTGCATCACCAACCGCAAAAACCAGACAGCTTCGAAGACAAGCTAGAACCAGTCCTGACCTTCCCCGCAACCCATTGGAAACTCTGGGAAATAGGTCACATCCATGCCCGCAGACTGGTCGCCAAACTGGCCTTTGCAGAGCGCGTTGTCTATGATCGAAAACTGGGTGCTAGAACCCCGGAAATAGCCTTGCCATTCAAGGCGTTGGGGGATGTTTATACCCTTCGAAAGAAGAGTGGTGCGGGTGGAGGGACTTGAACCCCCACGCCTTGCGGCGCCAGAACCTAAATCTGGTGCGTCTACCAATTTCGCCACACCCGCGTGGCGCGTCTGATAGCAAAAGGCATTCGGGAGGGAAAGAGACAATTCCACGCCAACTCACTGAGAGCCATCGCACTGCCCAAGAAAGTCCTGTTCGGTAACACAAAATTAACATATTCTATGGAGCATATGAGGCAGAGACATATAGAGGCCCTGACATGACCTATAAAGGCAGCGGGCACGATCATGAGCACAACGACGGGAGAAATCCGTCGAAATCGCTCCACGTGCGTGACATTTTACCCAATCATGACAAGGGCTTGCCCCTTGGCACCAAGGTGATGACCGCCGACGGCATCCTTCCTGTCGAATTTCTCGAACCCGGCGACCGGGTAATCACGCGAGCGGGCATGCGGACGCTTTTGGGAATCGACACACCTGCCCCGAAACGATTCAAGCTGAGTTTTGAGCGCGAGGAAGTGATCTATGCCGACGGGCTCATGGTGATGAGCGAAACGGGCATGCCCTTCGCCGCCTGAATTTTACGCGTTCCGGAACGAGAAAAGCCGCCCCTTTTGAGGCGGTTTTTGTTTTGAGTATTTGGTGCAGCAGAAGAAACCTGATGCACTTTTAAATTTTGAGCGCACGGAAAACCTTTGGCAGTTCGTCCGGCAGGTCTTCCGCAATCAGTCCGGGACCAAAGCTGCGGGCGGCCTCGACATGCAGCCAGGCGGCGCTTTCACACGCCTGATGCGGGGGGAAGCCACGCGCCAGGAGGCCAGTGATCAGCCCTGCGAGCACATCGCCGGAGCCTGCGGTGGCGAGCCAAGGCGCGGCGCGTTCATAGACCGCCGCGTTGATCGAACAGCGCCCGTTTGGAGACGCGATGACCGTGTCCGGGCCTTTGAACAACACCGTACAGCCGGCGCGTTTGGCGGCCTCAACCGTGGCGTCGACCTTGCTATAGGCCGGGCCTTGGATGGGCGGTTCGGCGAGCTTGGCGGCAAGGTCGGGAAAGAGGCGCTTGAACTCGCCCGCGTGGGGCGTGAGGACGCAATTTTCATGCAGATTGGCAAAGCCAGTTTCGCTTTCCGAGAGCGCCGTGAGTGCGTCGGCATCAATCACCGTGGCGCGTTTGGCGGCGAGTGCATGAGGCAGGAATTCCACAGCGCGTTCGACGCCGAAACCGGGACCGATGCAGAGCGCATTGAAGCGTTTGTCGGTCAGCACACGAGACAGGATTTCCGGCGTGTCGATCTCGGTCAGCATGATGGCGGTGATCTGGGCGGCGACTTCTGTGACGGCCTCATGCGGGGTGCCGAGGGTGACGAGGCCAGCGCCGACACGCAGCGCCGCGCGGGCGGCGAGACGGGCGGCCCCGGTTTTGCCAGAGAGACCGGAGAGGATCAGGGCGTGACCGAAGGTGTATTTGTGGGAGTCACCGCCCTTATCAAGCCAGGCTTTATGGATAGGCCCTACGGCTTTAACCGGGGCATCGAGCTTCGCTGGCCTGCCTTTTGACAGGCCGATGTCCACCACGGCAAGCTTTCCACACTTTTGAGGACCATCAAAAAGGTAATGCCCACGTTTTGCGCGGTGAAAACTCACCGTCAGATGCGCTGTTGCCGAAGCGCGCCACCAATGCTCCTCGATCTCGAAGTCCCGACCACTGTCCGCGCAGAGGCCACTGGGGATGTCGACCGCCACGATGGCTGGCCTCCCGAGGGGATGGTTCGGCTCGATGGCAAAACAATCGACCATGTCCTCCATATTCCAGAACAGCTCACCAAGCTCGGGCGCAGCGCGCGTGAGCCCAGTGCCGAACAGTGCGTCCACCATAAGGCTACAGGCCCAAGTCTTACGCTCCGAGTAAGACGTAAAAGGCAGGACCTCCCCCATCTGCCCCCATCGTTCATAATTCACCTTCGCATCCGGCGGCAGCTTTTCGGGGTCGCCATAAAGAAAGACTTCCACCTCCCAGCCGCGTTGCTTCAACAGGCGCGCGATGACGAAGCCGTCACCGCCGTTGTTGCCGGGGCCACAGAGGACGACGGCTTTATAGGAGGACTGCGCGAGGTCTGGCCATTCTTCCATGACGGCCTCCACCACACCCGCACCGGCGCGCTCCATCAAGTCGAGGCCGGTGACCTCTCCGCTGTCGATGGCCGCCTTCTCGATGGCACGCATTTGCGCGGCTGTGAGAATCTCGGTCATGGCCGGCCTCACTGCCCCATCGTCGCGACAGTGCCCAAAGTCACAAAATCAATGGCGCGCATTTGTGCACCGGTCAGCAATTCTGCCATAAAAAACCTCATAAGTTTTCAAATTGCCCTTTTTGAATCCACTTCGCACAAATAATATGCACAAGGTCGCGAATCCTGTGGGCGTTTTCGCTGGCGTCAGGTTAGTCGATTGTGGCCGGATAAGAGAAATGGTCTCACAGTCACCAAATGAAATTTAGGGAGTCGAAGGTCCATGAAAAAGATCGAAGCGATCATCAAGCCCTTCAAACTCGATGAAGTGAAAGAAGCGCTGCAAGACATCGGCGTACAGGGTCTTTCCGTGGTCGAGGTGAAGGGGTTCGGGCGTCAAAAGGGGCACACGGAGCTGTACCGCGGCGCTGAATATGTTGTGGACTTCCTTCCGAAAGTGAAAATCGAGGTCGTTCTGTCGGACGATCAGGTGGATGGTGCGATCGAGGCGATCGTGGCGGCGGCCAAGACGGACAAGATCGGCGACGGCAAAATCTTTGTCTCGCCCGTCGAACAGGCCATCCGCATCAGAACAGGCGAGTCTGGCGAAGACGCGCTTTAAGGGAGGCGCATGGCGCGGAGCCGTGGGGTAATCCGGGGTCGCGCCTTTCGCCAAAACGCAATACTTAACCAAAGGACAAGGTCAAAAATGAGCATCCAAGACGTTCTCAAGACCATGAAGGACGAAGACGTCCAATATGTAGACGTGCGCTTCACCGATCCGCGCGGCAAGCTTCAGCACGTGACGCTGCGCCACACGGAAGTGGACGAAGACTTCTTTGAAGAAGGCTTCATGTTCGACGGTTCCTCCATCGCTGGTTGGAAATCCATCGAAGAATCCGACATGAAACTGATCCCGGATCCGGACTCGGTCTACATCGACCCGTTCTACGCCGAAAAAACCCTCTGCGTGCACTGCACCGTGGTTGAGCCGGACACCGGCGAATCCTATGACCGCGACCCGCGCGGCTGTGCGCAACGCGCCGAAGCCTACCTGAAATCCTCCGGCATCGGCGACACCTTCTACTGCGGTCCGGAAGCGGAATTCTTCCTCTTCGACGACGTACGTTACTCCGTCACCCCGAACAAAGTGGGCTACCAGATCGACGCCGACGGCGCTGCCTGGAACACCGACGCTGAGTTCGAAATGGGCAACCTTGCGCACCGTCCGGGGTACAAAGGCGGCTACTTCCCGGTGAACCCGTCCGACGACGGCCAGGACATCCGTGGCGAAATGCTGACCACCATGGCCAACATGGGCATGAAGGTCGACAAGCACCACCACGAGGTGGCCACGTCGCAGCACGAGCTCGGCATGATCTTCGGTCAGCTCACCGAGCAAGCCGACAACCTGCAGAAATACAAATACGTGATCCACAACGTGGCTCTGGCCTATGGCCGTTCCGCGACCTTCATGCCGAAGCCGATCAAAGGCGACAACGGCTCGGGTATGCACGTGAACATGTCGATCTGGAAAGACGGCAAGCCGCTCTTCGCTGGCGACAAATACGCTGATCTCTCCGACGAAGCCCTGTGGTTCATCGGCGGCATCCTGAAGCACGCGAAAGCGCTGAACGCCTTCACCAACCCGTCCACCAACTCCTACAAGCGTCTGATCCCGGGCTTTGAAGCTCCGGTTCTGCGTGCGTATTCCGCCCGTAACCGCTCTGGCTGCGTGCGTATTCCGTGGTCGGAATCCCCGAAAGCGAAACGTGTGGAAGCTCGCTTCCCCGACCCGTCCGCAAACCCGTATCTCTGCTTCGCAGCGCTCCTGATGGCCGGCCTCGACGGCATCAAGAACAAGATCGATCCGGGCCCCGCGTCCGACAAAGACCTCTACGATCTGCCGCCGGAAGAACTGGCCGAAATCCCGACCGTTTGCGGCTCGCTCCGTGAAGCGCTCGAAGAGCTCGAAAAAGACATGGACTTCCTCACCGCAGGCGACGTGTTCACCAAGAGCCAGATCGAAGGTTACATCGACCTCAAATGGGAAGAAGTGTACTCCTACGAGCACACCCCGCACCCGGTCGAATACGAAATGTACTACTCCTGCTAAGCGGGACGCGACGTACAGATTTGGAAAGGGCTCCCTCTCGGGGGCCCTTTTCTTTATGGATCACACCTTTATGAATCAGCGTCTTTTGCGCAGTTTCTGAAGGGCAAACGCCGGGTCCACTTCGCAACGTTCCGCCCGGATTTGCGCCCAGATCAGCCCTGTGAAAATCACCGTCCCGCCGAGGATATTGCCAACCAGTGCAGGCAGGATGAAACCAAAGAGGCCCTCTCCAACCGTAAGATGATCGGTCAGCATCAGCAAAACCGCCTCACAAGTCCCGGCGATCACATGGGAGAACCCGGCCAGAGAAATGAGCCAGGTGATCAGGATGATCAGAAACAGCTTGGACGACCCGGCGTTGGGCATCATCCAGACCAGACAGGCGATGAGCCAGCCAGCCCCCACCCCCAAAAACAACGTCTGCCAGACACCGCCCTCGACCGCATGTTCCGAGATCGTCACCAGCGCCTCAAACACCTCCGGCTCTGTGAAACGGATGTGATAGACCGCCGCGGCAAAAAGCGCCGATCCGGCGAGGTTGAACACCAAAACAATGCCCCAAAGCTGCATGATCCGCACGAACACATGATGCGTCGGACGGGTCAGAAACGGCACGACGGCGGTGATGGTGTTCTCGGTGAAAAGCTGCATTTTCCCCATGATCACAATGACAAAGCCGATGGCATAGCCGAGGTTTTCCACCAGAGGACGCCACTGCGCATCCGGCAAATGCGCATGAAACAATGCCTTGCCCAGAACCGAAAACCCAAGCGCCAGCCCCGCGATCATCGCGGACATCGCCAGAGACGAGTTTGGTCGCTGCAATTCCTCGGCGCCTTCCCGGCGGATCACCTCAAAGACCAGAGGCGCGGCCATGCTCGACGCCTCTTCGAGCACCTCTTCCTGATGCGCTTCGGATTGATGTGTTGATGTTTTCTGCGACATGTTCCGCCCCGTCTTTCGAGAGTTCACTCCCATCAGGGTCAACGCCGCAGCGGTCGCCCCTGTTCCCATCTGTTTTCATCCGCGCGGCGCTGCGGTAAGCCTTCGCCATGACCATTTCACTGCGCCCGCATCACCTTTTGTGCCTCCTGACCTATGTCGGCAAAGGCTATTCCCCTGCCTTCGTCGCGGGCTATGACCGGATCGTTGCGCGTTTGAATGCGGGCGAAGAGATCGAGATGACGGCAAGCCCGGATGACATCTGCGCGCCGATTGCCTGCGATCTCAAGGAACATTGCCACGGCACCTCGGTGATCTCGCGGGACACCCGCGCCGCGCAAGACGTGGGCCGCCTGCTCTGTACGGACATTGCCCCCGGCGCACGTCTGACCCTGACGCCAGAGATCACCGCCGCCTTGCGCACCGCCTTTGCCACAGGCGACATCCGAAGCGCCTGCCCGGGCTGCGAATGGGAAAGCCTGTGCACGACTGTGGCCAAGGGCGGCTATCCCAATGTGCGGTTCAGGCCCACGGTCGCTTGATCCCAAAGATCGTCGGACCTATTCTGCTTCCAAACCAATAAATTAATGGAATTTCTCATGACTTGCTTCCGCCTGCCCCTCGCCGCCTCTGCCCTGATCGCGCTCGCTGCCTGTGGCGGCGATGTCACCCCGGATTACGAGAGCTACAAAACCGCCAACCCCTATGGGTCCGGCGCACGACAGGTCACACCGGCCCCGGCCCCCGTCGCCACAAGTGCCGCACCCTATGTCTCTGCTACGCCCGCTCCCGCCGTCGCGGCCCCGACACCGGTCGCATCATCGGGCGCAGCATCCCGCACACCGGCCACGACAGGCAGCCGGGTCGCGTTCAAAATGACCTATGAAACCAACCGCATGGGCGGCACCGCTCGCGTCAATGGCGAGACGGTCGAAGTGCGCCGCGCGGGCAAGGCCACCTCGGGCAATGTCACCTATGTGGTGATGTTCATGGGCAAATCCGGTCAACCGACGGCGATCGCACCTGTTCAACAGCCCGGAATCGCCGCAGATGTCGTGCGCGGCATGAGCCTGTGTCAGGTGACAGAACCGGCCATGGCCTCCAGCGGCGATGTCTTGTCCTTTGTCGGCGGCGTGCCGGAGGCGCGCTATATCGTCAAGGCGGTTTGCCCCTAAGCCCCCACATTTGCACGGGGGAGACCGGAAAGTCCCCTGCCACGTCTCTCGATATTTTCCCCCTGACAGCACGGGCGCGCAGACGCACACTTGCCCCATCAAGTCAGGGGGAGCCTCATATGAGCCGTGTAAAGAGTGTTGGTTTGGCCGGGTCGACCGGTCTGTTGGTTGTGTTGGCGCAGGCAGGCGTCGCGGAAAATGCCCGCATTGTCAGTTGCGAGGCCGGGCATGGCTGTACCTTGGAAGAGGCCACAATCTCGATCCAAGACGCCGCCATCGTCTATGGCATCGATCCGTCCACCGTGGCGCAGGACAGCCATGTGATCTTGCGCGCGCCCGACGGGATGGGCGGCACGATCATTGCCGCCGATCCGCAGCAATTGCACGAAGACAACGGCGGCGTGCTTGAGATCCCCCATATCATCCCGGTGATGCAGGACGGCGCAGAACAGGGCCCCATCGAGGTCTTTGAAGGGGACGCGGGCGCGGATGGCGAGATTGTCCCCGAAGACGGGCTTTGGACCGTCACCTTTCGCGAGATGAGCCAGAAAAATTGCAGCGCGATGATGATGAACATGCTGCAAGGCATGGCAGAGCAACCGCCGCAAAGCCATGAGATCGCGTGGCACGGCTCGAACCACCCCGACGCGCTCAATTTCCTCAATCCGCAGGGACAGAGCCTGAGTTGGACCCAGACCGGCCCGAACAGCTATGAGGGCGAAGTGCTGGCCAATGCGGGCGAGAATATGGATATTTCCGCCGATGTCGGTTTTGAGGTCAAAACGCCGACCCTGATCGAAACCTCCTCGGTGCTGAACCTCGCGATGATGTTGCAGGGCGACCCGGAGACGCTCGCCGTGTTTCAGAACATGGGGATGGCCGACTGCGCACTCACGATGCTCTTCGACATGACAAAGGGCTGAGCGCGCTTTTCCCCGATCCTGCCCAAATCCTGCCATGGCGCGGCGTTAACCTGCTTGCGAAGTGTTTAGGAAATGAGGCTCTAATGTTTGGCTCCAAATTTGGTCCCATATTTGGACTGTCGCGAGAGCTGCACCCGCTCGACAGCCGCCACCCGGACAACCGTAAAATCGACCGCGCCCTCAAAGCGCGGCGCGAGGGCTTTCGCACGGCGGAAAAAGGCCATGCGACGCGTCATTTTTTCCTGCCGCCCAAGGCCGACACCGCCCGCAGCCGTCTGGCGGAGTTGCGCGCCAAACCGCATCTCACCCACAGCCAAGAGCGCGAGGTCACAAGTCTCGAGGCCCGGCTCTACGCGCTGGACCGGGATCAGGTCGAAAAAGACACGCTCAAAAGCGTGCCCCTGCCCCTGCGTTTGATGTTTGGAGCCCCAATCCGCGCCTATGCGATGCTGCGCGGGCAATGGTCGGTACGCGGGCGCAAACAGCGGGACCGCTGGACGATCTGGCATGTGCTGGCGATCGGTGCGGTTCTCATCCCGATGATCATCAGGGAGGGCGGCCTTGTCCCGGCGATAGAGGCGTTGCTCGACGGGCTGAGGATCGGCAGCACCTCGCTGATCACCAAACCATGAAGGATCACCCGAGCCCCAGCCGCTTTGCCCGTTTCATCGATGGCGTCTACAGCATGGGCTTCTGGTTTCGCTTCAGCGGGTTCTTCATCTTTCTGGGCCTGCTGGTGGTTCAGGACGAGTTGCGTCACGCCATTTTCGGTCTGCTGCGGGATGGCATCGTCAACCTGATGGGGCCTTAAAGCGTCTCTCAAAAATTGAGTGCCGCAAGTTTTTTGAGAAACGCTTTAGCGCCAATAGCGGGTCTGAAACCGGTAATCCTTGCGCGGACCGGTGACGCGCCAATTCGCTGTCCAATTGGGCCAATCGGCAAATTCATAGCGCACCTGATAGCTATCGGGATCGCAGGCGTGATCGGCCTCGGGCGCGGAGGCATTCGGGTCGAAGCTATGAAAAAACCGCCCGTCGTCGAAGAACACCGTAATCTCTTGCGCCACCGCGCGCCAAAGATAGCGCCGCTCCGCCTGCAACGGCTTGTCGCGCCCCGGCAGATGCAAAAATCCGCGCTCTTCCTGCCGAAACCCGCCCTCTGCGTCGGGTACAAAATCGCAGGTGCCCGTCAGCTCTGACCGCGCATCGACACGAAAATCCTCGATCTCGCGCGCCATGGACCAGCGCCCGGCAAAGTCTTGCAATCGGATCATCATGCCCCTCTCGACGCCCCTCTCCAGGTCCTTATTCGGAACCGTTTGTCTCAGGATCATCGCGCTCAGGCCAGCCCTTTTTCGCCTGCCGAGCCAACCGTCCCTCAGCGATCACCTCATAGGCACGCGCCGCCCAACGCGCCGCATCAATGTCGGAGGCCGACCAATGTCTGCGATGTTGATGCACCGCCGAGATGCCGCCAATCACCTCACCGCCCAACCGACAGGGCACCCCGATATAGGCCATGATCCCCATGGTCTGCACCGCCCCGCTGCCTTGCACCAAAGGATGCGTCAGCGTGTCGTCGATCACAATCTCCTGCCCCATCTCGACCACCAGATGACCGATGGTATTGTCCGGCATGAGAATCCGCTCCAGCGGCTGGTTCACCGGCGTGCTGGTGTTGGCCAGCACTTCGAGCAGCGTCTTGCCGCCGTCCTGTCGCGCACGATAAAAAACGACCCCCGAGGGCCTGATCATGTCATGAAGCTGAAACGCCAAGGTCGTCAGCTTCGGATCCCCATACTCAAACAATCGCCATCCCACCGCAAAATGCTGTCGTCCAACCGGCTTTACCACGCGACGCCATTGCGCCAAAGCCTTTTGACACTGGCTTTTGAACCGCACCACATGCGTCAGACTTGCACGCCGCGCCCCATCCCCGTAAGAGAGCCGCGACGCGTTTGTATAACCTGAAAGGCCTGCCGATGATCCCCCGTTATGCCCGCAAAGAGATGGTCGACATCTGGGAACCCGCCACCAAGTTCAAAATCTGGTATGAGATCGAGGCCCACGCCTGTGACGCTCAGGCCAAACTCGGCGTGATCCCGCAGGAAAACGCGGATGCGGTGTGGAAAGCCAAGGACGTCGAATTCGACGTCGCCCGCATCGACGAGATCGAAGCCGTCACCAAACATGACGTCATCGCCTTTCTGACCCACCTCGCCGAGCATGTCGGCTCGGAAGAGGCCCGTTTCGTGCACCAGGGCATGACCTCCTCTGACGTCTTGGACACCTGCCTCAACGTTCAGCTCGTGCGTGCCGCCGACATCCTCCTCGAAGGTGTCGATAAAGTGTTGGCCGCGCTGAAAAAACGCGCGATGGAGCATAAGATGACCGTCCGCGTTGGCCGCTCCCACGGCATCCACGCCGAGCCGACCACCATGGGGCTCACCTTTGCGCGTTTCTACGCCGAGATGGACCGCAACAAGAACCGTCTCGAGAAAGCCAAATGGGAGATCGCCACCGGCGCGATTTCCGGCGCGGTCGGCACCTTTGCCAACATCGACCCGGCCGTCGAAGAGCATGTCTGCGAACAGATGGGCCTGCGCGCAGAGCCGATCTCGACCCAAGTCATCCCGCGCGACCGTCACGCCATGTTCTTTGCCACTTTGGGTGTGATTGCCTCCTCGATCGAGAACATCGCGATTGAAATCCGCCACATGCAGCGCACCGAAGTGCTTGAAGGCGCTGAGTTTTTCTCCATGGGCCAAAAAGGCTCCTCGGCGATGCCGCACAAAAAGAACCCGGTTCTGACCGAGAACCTCACCGGTCTGGCGCGTCTCGTGCGCATGACCGTGGTGCCCGCGATGGAAAACGTGGCGCTGTGGCACGAGCGCGATATTTCGCACTCTTCCGTCGAGCGCGGCATCGGCCCGGACGCCACTGTGACCTTGGATTTTGCGCTCAACCGTCTGGCGGGCGTGGTCGATAAAATGATCATCTACCCGGAAAACATGTTGGCCAACATGAACAAATTCCCGGGCCTCGTGATGTCCCAGCGCGTGCTTTTGGCGCTCACCCAAGCCGGTGTGTCGCGCGAAGACGCCTATTCCATGGTGCAGCGTAACGCCTTGAAAGTCTGGGAAGATCGCGTCGATTTCCGCGAACAGCTTTTGGCCGACGAAGACGTGGTCAAAGCCTTGGGCGTCGATGGCATCAACGCGAAATTCGACATGGAGTATCACACCAAACATGTCGACACGATCTTCAAAAGGGTCTTTGGCGAATAAGCCCGACAGGGGGTTCAGGCGCAAACCTCTGCGAAAATCACCGATTCTATGATATGATCTCCCGAAAGCGCATTTCGTTTTCGGGAGATTTTCATGTTGAAACGCACACTTCTCGTCACTGTCCTGCTCGCCCCCTCCGCCCTCTTCGCGCAGGACTATACCTGCCCCCATGAACAAAAACTCGCCTCCTGCGCGGACGGCTATACATGGGACAAGGAAACCGGCACCTGCGTCGAACAGGTTGTTGGATAAACGCATTTTTCGGTAAATTTCGCGCTGCTGGTCACTTTGCGTTAAGGCTCATCCTCCATGGTGATCCCAACAAAAGTGAATCGCTAAAATGGCTGTGAGGCGCGCGTGGACGGATTGCCGCAAATCTCTGACGATATGGGATCCCTGCCCGATTTGGGAGGCATGGGAAACATGGGGGGTTTTGGTGGGGGCTTTGACCTGCCACCGCCCGTGTCGCGCATGCCCGCCCGGCTCTCGAAAAAGGCCAAGGCCGCGATCATCGTCAAACTTCTTGCCTCACAAGAGGTCAAACTGCCGCTCGCGACCTTCCCCGAGGAGATGCAGGTTGAGCTGGCGCATCAGCTCACCGATCTGCGCTATATCGACAAAACCACGCTGACCTCGGTCGTCGAGGAATTCCTCGAAGAGCTTGAAGCCATCGGGCTCAGTTTCCCCGGCGGTCTCGAGGGCGCGCTTCATGTGCTCGATGGCACGATCTCGGCCACCACCGCCTCGAAACTGCGCTCGAACGCTGGGTTTTCGCTTACCGGCGACCCGTGGCAACGCATCTCGGATGTCGAAATTGCCCGCCTCCTGCCCATTTTGCAGGAGGAAAGCGTCGAAGTGGGCGCCGTGCTGTTGTCCAAACTCAAGGTCTCGAAAGCCGCGCAGCTTATGTCCATGCTTCCCGGAGAGCGCGCCCGGCGTGTGGCCTATGCAATTTCTCTGACCTCCTCGGTCTCGCCGGAGGTGGTGCAGCGCATCGGTATTTCACTTGCGGCCCAGCTTGACGCACAACCGTCTCAGGCCTTCTCCGACGAGCCGCCCGAACGCGTCGGCGCCATCCTCAACTTCTCCTCGTCGAGCACCCGTGACGGGGTGCTTGAGGGGCTGGATGAAACCGACAAAGACTTCGCCGAACAGGTCCGCAAGAATATCTTCACCTATGCCAATATCGCCACCCGCATCGATGCGCGCGATGTCGCCAAAGTCGTGCGTGGTGTCGAGCAGGATCTGCTGATCAAGGCGCTCGCGGGCGCCACCGGCGAGGCCGCCGCCTCCACCGACTTTATCCTGTCCAACATGTCCAAACGCATGGCCGACGGTTTGCGCGAAGAAATGGAGAACCTCGGTAAGGTCAAGGACACGGATGCCGAAGAGGCAATGAACGCCGTCGTCGCCGCAATCCGCGATCTTGAGGCCACGGGCGAGATTTTCCTTTTGACTGGCGACGATTAACGCGTTTTTCGTTTCATCTGAATCGGATTGAGCGAAAAACATTGCCACACCGAATTGATAGTGCTGCGTTTCTCAAAAATTGAGTGCCTCAAGTTTTTGAGAAACGCTTTAGACACGGGCACGGCTGTGATGCGGACCGCCTTTGCGGCGCCTCATATGGACAAAAGGCAGCGCCGCTCTTAGCGTCGCCCGGATGATCTGGTTTTCCCGCCTGCCGGCGCAGACGCGCGGCATTCTTTACATGCTGATTTCCGTTACGGTTTTCGCCACGATGGATATGACCGCCAAGCTTTTGGGGGAGCGCGTCAGCCTGCCCCAAGTGCTTTGGGCGCGCTATGGCGGGCAGCTTTTGGTGCTGATCCTGATCTTTGCGCCGCGGTTGATCCCTGCCCTGAAGACGGATCATCCCTGGCTGCAACTGTTGCGCGCCGTGATGCAGCTTGGCGCCACCGCGTTTTTCTTTGCAGCGCTCCAACATCTCGGCCTCGCCGAAGCGACCGCCATCGCCGAATTGTCGCCCATGCTGATCACTCTGGGCGCGGCGCTTTTCCTGAAAGAAAAGGTCGGTGTGCGCCGAGGGCTTGGCGTTGCCTTTGGCCTGATCGGCGCGCTCATGATCATCCGCCCCGGCTCGGAGATTTTCACCCCGGCGTCTTTATGGCCCTTGGCCACTGCGGCCTGCCTTGCGACTTACGTCCTCGCGACGCGGCACATCGGCCTCAAGGAAGGCCCGATCACCGCCCTGCTCTATTCCGCGCTGTTTTGCGCGGGTGTTCTGACCCTCATCGTCCCGTTCCATTGGGTGCGCCCCGATGCGACCGCTGTGGCTCTGATGTGCGCCATCGGCGCCTTGGGCACCCTCGGTCAACTGACGATGATCCGCGCCTATTCCGTGACCGAAGCCTCCGCCATCGCGCCCACGTCTCACCTCGGTCTTCTGGCCGCCGCCGGTCTGGGCTATGTCGTCTTCGGCAGTTTTCCGGATCTCTGGACGGCTCTGGGTGGTCTTGTGATCGTGGCCGCCGCACTCTATGTCTGGCACCGAGAACGCAAGGCTGGCACGGCGACGCCCGTGCCCGAAGAAATGGGTCAGCCATGAAAATCACACGCGGAGAGATCGAAGGGACGCTGGGGCAGTACCTTGGCAATCTCGCCACGCGTGGGCTTTTGGCACTGGCACTGTCTTTGCCCTATCGGACGCGCGTGCGCTTCATGGGCTGGTTCATGGCGCGCATTTTTGCCCCGCTGGCGGGTTATACCAACCGCGTGCGCGAGAACCTGCATCACGTCCTGCCCGATCTGCCCGAGGCCGAGGTCAAACGCCTGATGCGCGCCGTGCCGGACAATGCGGGTCGCACCCTGATCGAGATTTATTCCGGCCCGGAATTCATCGCCAAGATGAAAGACATCCGCTTTGATGGCCCCGGCGCCGAGATTCTGCGTGAAGCGCGGGACACGCGCCGCCCGGTCATTTTGCACACCGGGCATTTCGGCAATTACGACGTGCCGCGCGCCGCGCTCATCGCCCATGGATATGACGTCGGCTCGCTCTACAATCCGATGAAGAACAAATTCTTCAACGTGCATTACGTGAAAGCCATCGGGACCATCGGCCAGCCTCTGTTTCCGCGTGGGCGCAGAGGCTATGCGCAACTGTTGAAACATCTGAAATCCGGCGGGATGATCGGCTTTCTCTCCGACGTCTATGTCCACCAAGGCGCGATGTTGACGTTTTTCGGCAAACCGGCCCGCACCGCCTTGTCAGCGGCGGAGCTGGCGTTGAAATACGACGCGCTTCTGGTGCCGATCTATGGCGTGCGCGAAGAGGATGGGCTGAATTTCCGGGTGCAAGTCGAAGCCCCCATCCCACATGGCACGCCGGAAGATATGGCGCAGGCGCTGAACGACAGCCTTGAGGCCATCACGCGCCAGCATATGGAACAATGGTTCTGGATTCACCGCCGCTGGAAGCCAGAGCGCTTGGCGAAAGCTCTGGCCAAAGAAGCCGCGCAAGATCGCGCCTCTTAAAGCAGCAAATCCGCCACAACCCCCACCGTCACAGCACCGATCGGCTCGCCCGTGGCCGGATCCACGATGGTGGCCGAGACCTGTGCCTGTGAAATGCCGATCGAGGCATCGAATTCAATCTCGCCAATCTCCATGCCATCCTTGCCAGCGCCAAAGGAATTCTGGAACTTGGCCTCATCGCCCTGCCAGTAATCCGAGGTCGCCGCCGCAGCAACGACGTTCAGCCCCTGCGCATCCATGACAAATATTTCCGCAATCACACCACCGGCGCGGGCGATTTTATGCAGCAAACGCTCCGCCACCGCGCCTTCGACCACAGCATTGACCATGGGACGATCCGTCTCGCCCACCTGCGCGCGCCACTGTTGATCGAGATCGATGATTTCGGCCTCTGTCAGCCCCTGCATGCGTTCATTTTGCGCGCGAATGGCCCCCAGAATAGCGGGCTCCTGCACCAATTCGGCGATTTCCTCTTCGTAATATGTCCGAAGCACCTGCGCGATCTCCTCTTGGCTGATCGCCAGACCTTCCGGCTCAGCGGCGACCGCCGACAGGCTCGCGGCTCCGAGCACACCCAATGAGGCGCAGAAGGCCCGCAACACAGAGAGAGCAGAGGAAAAGAAACGGGGGGGCATCAGGCGCATATTGGTCTCCAGCAGGGTTGCGGCGTGCAACATCGGGACCTTGTTAGCGGCTAAGCCTTTACGTTGAATTAAATCAATTCGCCAAAATGCAAACGTTACTGCGAGGCGATTTGGCCCATGGGCGCATCTGTGCGCACAGCGGCAAGGATCGGACCGGGGCCTGCGGGGCTGATCGTTTGCAACAGCACGGCGGCACTTTCAGGCCCTTCGAGATCCAGAGAAACGGCCAGAGGCTCCTGCCCGCTCCAATCGGCCAGCGGTCGCCATTCCGTGACGATATTGGTGTAATCCACCTCACGGCCTGCGTTCTCACCACGGGTGATCGAAACACGTTCATGCGGATCGAAACGCACGATTTGCAAACGCATATTGGGCGGCAAAGGCCCCATCGGCACGGCGGTGATCCTGAGCGTTTTGCCCGATTGCGCCGCGGAAAGCGCCACAGGTGCTGCTGTTTGGTCGTGATGGCGCATGATCAGATCGGCCAAGCGCATGGGCTTGGCGCCCACGAGATGATCCGCGCCCTGCACGATGAGCTGCGGCGTATAGATCGTGCGTTTGCCCGCGGCATGGGCATAGGCCTTTTGGCGCTTGGTGAATTCGGGCTTGGCGAAATGATCGCGCCAGCCGATGTAATCCCAGTAATCGACATGCAAGGAGAGCGGCAAAACGCCGTCGCGCGTGGCCAGTTCGGACATCATCGCATCTGCGGGCGGACAGGAGGAACAGCCCTGAGAGGTGAACAATTCGACCACGATGAGGGGTTTGCTGCCCGGCCTCTGGGCGTCTTGCGCAGCGCCCGGAGCGGCGAAGGGAAGCGCGACAGCCAAGGCCAAAGCACCGCCTCGCAGAAGGCGGGCGGGGGAAAAAGGTCTCATCGCTGCAAAAATCTGTCGCATGTCGGCTCCGTCGGTTGCGCAACAGATGTAAGCCGATTGCGCGTTTCAGGCCAATCAAGGAATTGCGAGATGCTGTTACAGGGCGTTGAACGTGCCGTGAGGGCCACAGGCGCACGCCCCATTTTGAACGCAAAAGGGCGACACCTCAGGTGCCGCCCCCTTTGAATTCTCACCTCTGACGGATCAGAAATGCGCGGATTTCGCCGTGCTCGGCACCTGAAGCGGCGGTGCGAATTTGGTCAGGTCGATGCCTTCGACCGCGTGTTTGTACTCGTCGAGCGTCGGCGTACGGCCGAGGATCGCGGAGAGCACCACGACGGGCGTCGAGGCCAAGAGGCTTTCGCCTTTCTTCTCGGCACTGTCTTCCACAACGCGGCCCTGGAACAGGCGGGTCGAGGTCGCCAGAACGGTGTCGCCTTTGGCGGCTTTCTCCTGGTTGCCCATGCAGAGGTTACAGCCCGGACGTTCGAGGTAGAGCGTGTTCTCATACTCGGTGCGCGCGTTGGCCTTCGGGAAGAGATCGTCGAACTCGAAACCCGAGTACTTCTGAAGCACTTCCCAGTCGCCCTCTTCCTTCAACTCATCAATGATGTTGTAGGTCGGCGCGGCCACCACGAGCGGCGCTTTGAATTCGACCTTGCCGGTCTCTTTCTCGAGGTTCTTGAGCATCTGAGCGACGATTTTCATGTCGCCCTTGTGCACCATGCAGGAGCCGACAAAGCCCAGATCGACCTTCTTCTCGGCACCGTAATAGGAAACCGGGCGGATGGTGTCGTGGGTGTAGCGCTTGGACACATCGGCGTTGTTCACGTCCGGATCGGCGATCATCGGCTCGTCGATCAGGTCGAGATCGACCACAACCTCGGCGAAGTATTTCGCACCCTCATCGGGCGTCAGCGCCGGTTTCGCGCCCGAAGAAATCTCCGCGATGCGCTTGTCGGCTTTGTCGATCAGGCCCTGAAGCGTTTTCGCCTCGTTGTCCATGCCCTTATCGATCATCACCTGAATACGGGATTTCGCCAACTCCAGAGAGCCGATCAGCGTCTCGTCATTGGAGATACAGATGGAGGCCTTTGCCTTCATCTCAGCGGTCCAATCGGTGAAGGTGAACGCTTGGTCGGCCAGAAGCGTGCCGATGTGCACTTCGATCACGCGGCCCTGGAAGACGTTGTCACCGCATTGCTTGAGCATCTGCGCTTGGGTGGCGTGCACCACGTCGCGGAAGTCCATGTAATCCTTCATTTCGCCTTTGAAGGTCACTTTGACGGACTCGGGGATCGGCATGGTCGCCTCACCGGTCGCCAGCGCCAAAGCCACGGTGCCGGAGTCGGCGCCAAAGGCCACGCCTTTGGACATACGGGTGTGGCTGTCGCCGCCCACGATGATGTCCCAGTCATCCACGGTGATGTCGTTCAGCACCTTGTGGATCACGTCGGTCATGGCGTGATAGTGATCTTTCGGGTCACGCGCGGTGATCAGGCCGAATTTGTTCATAAAGGACATGAGTTTGGGGATGTTGGCCTGAGCCTTTTTGTCCCAAACAGACGCCGTGTGACAGCCGGACTGATAAGCACCATCAACGGAGGGCGAAATCACGGTGGCGGCCATGGCTTCGAGTTCCTGCGAAGTCATGAGACCCGTGGTGTCCTGCGAGCCAACGATGTTGACTTTCACACGCACGTCGGAGCCCGCCAAAAGCGGCTCTTTCGCCAGAACGCCCACGGCATTGCGGTTGAAGATTTTCTCAACAGCCGTAAGGCCTTGGCCCTCTTTGGTGATCTCTTTCGACGGCGCAAAGACCAGCGGCGCCTCGACGCCGAGGGTTTCGGCGGCGATGGTCTGGAGCTTTTTACCAAAGACGACGGCGTAGGAGCCGCCGGCCTTCATGAACTCGACCTTTTGCGGCGTGAAGGCGGAAGCGATGTCGGCCAGCTCGGTGCCGTCGGCGTCATAGAGCTTCTTGGTCTTGGAGTTGATGGTCAGCACCTTGCCGGTCTCGACAGAGTAGGCCTGCTCGAGGATCGGATCGCCGTTCTCATCCAGAACCGGCTTGCCATCGGCATCCACTTTCTTGACCCAGTTCTTGAGATCGAGGCCAATGCCGCCGGTCACGCCCACGGTGGTGAGGAAGATCGGAGAAATGCCATTGGTCCCGGCCACGACCGGCGCGATGTTCACGAAGGGCACATAGGGAGAGGCTTGCTTACCGGTCCAGAGCGCGACGTTGTTGACGCCGGACATCCGCGACGAGCCCACGCCCATGGTGCCTTTTTCCGCGATCAGCATGACGCGGGCATCCGGGTTGGCTTTTTGCAGCTCTTGGATTTCTGCTTGGGCCTCGGGCGTGATCATGCATTTGCCGTGCAGCTCACGGTCAGAACGCGAGTGCGCCTGATTGCCCGGGGACAGAAGGTCGGTCGAAATATCGCCTTCTGCGGCGATGTAGGTGACGACTTTGATCTCTTCTTCGACGTCCGGCAGCTTGGTGAAGAATTCAGCCTTCGCGTAGCTCTCCAAGATGTCTTTGGCGACCGCATTGCCGGCCTCATAGGCGGCTTTCAGGCGGTCGGTGTCGGCCTCATAGAGGAAGACCTGCGTCTTGAGCACGTCGGCGGCTTTCGCAGCGAGGTCAGCATCATCGCCCAGCGCAACATCAAGAAGCACCTCAACAGACGGCCCGCCCTTCATGTGGGACAAAAGCTCAAAAGCGAAATCCGGGGTAATCTCGGCCACTGCAACCTCACCCAGCACGATTTTTTTGAGGAAGGCCGCCTTCACGCCCGCCGCCGAGGTCGTGCCCGGCAGGGTGTTGTAGATGAAAAAGTTCAGCGCGTCTTTGCGCTGCGCGTTGCCCTCGTCTTCGATCAGGGAAATCAGTTCCGCAACCAGCGCGCCATCGTCGATGGGCTTCGGGTGCAACCCCTCACCTTTGCGCGTTTCGATTTCGGTTAGGTAGTCGGTGTACAAGCTCATGACGGTCCCTGCGATTTGGTATGCGATTTGAGATGCGAGTTGGTGACGAAAAACTCGAAATCCGGGCGGCGCAGACTTGCATTTCCCGACTCTCGAATTATTTGTATGCAAAAGTATACGAAGCGTTTCGCAGATGCAAGATATGCGAGCGCTCTCAGATCAAATCTCTTGTAGCGCCCTGCCATCGGCCCTGTCCATCGAAACAAACCTGTTGCACGCCCCTGTTGCGTGCCGTGTCATGGACATGACGTCAGAATGCGCTAAGACTTGAGAGAGCCACGTCAGGCGCAACAGACCGTTGCGCCACGCAGTTTTAGTAAGACCCGGAGGCATCCCATGACTGTTGTTGTCGGTCAAGACACCGCAAAAACCCGCCGCACATTAGAGGTGAACGGCAAAACCCTCGCCTATTATTCCATCCCCGCCGCCGAAGAGGCCGGATTTGGGGCCTTCTCGAAACTCCCCGCCGCGCTCAAGGTTGTGTTGGAGAACATGCTGCGGTTCGAGGATGGCGGCTTTTCCGTCTCCACCGATGACATCAAGGCGTTCGGCGAATGGGCCGACAAAGGTGGTCAGAACCCGCGCGAGATCGCCTACCGCCCCGCCCGCGTGTTGATGCAGGATTTCACCGGCGTCCCCGCCGTGGTCGATCTGGCCGCCATGCGCGATGGCATCAAAGCGCTGGGTGGCGATGCGAAAAAGATCAACCCGCTCGTCCCCGTCGATCTCGTCATCGACCACTCTGTGATGATCGACGAATTCGGCAACCCGCGCGCTTTCCAGATGAACGTGGACCGCGAATATGAGCGCAATATGGAACGCTACCAGTTCCTCAAATGGGGCCAGACCGCCTTCGAGAACTTCCGCGTTGTGCCGCCGGGCACCGGGATTTGCCATCAGGTGAACCTCGAATACCTCGCCCAGACCGTCTGGACCGACACGGACCCGGATGGCGTGGAAGTTGCCTACCCCGACACGCTCGTGGGCACAGACAGCCACACCACCATGGTGAACGGCGCCGCCGTTCTGGGCTGGGGCGTCGGAGGGATCGAGGCCGAAGCGGCCATGCTCGGCCAGCCGATCTCCATGCTGATCCCCGAAGTTGTGGGTTTCAAACTCACCGGCGAGATGGTCGAAGGCACCACTGGCACCGACCTCGTCCTCAAAGTCGTCGAAATGCTGCGCGAACACGGTGTTGTCGGCAAATTCGTCGAATTCTACGGCGACGGTCTCGACAACCTGCCGCTTTCGCAACGGGCGACGATTGCCAATATGGCGCCGGAATATGGCGCGACCTGTGGTTTCTTCCCGATTGACGCCGAGACGCTGCGCTATCTGGAGCAAACCGGCCGTGACAAGGACCGCATCGCTCTGGTCGAGGCCTATGCGAAAGAAAACGGCTTCTGGCGTGGGACGGATTACGATCCGATCTATTCCTCGACGCTCGTATTGGACATGGGCACCATCGTTCCGGCGATCTCCGGCCCGAAACGCCCGCAGGACTATGTGGCGCTGACCTCTGCTGCCTCGTCTTTCGCAAAAGTGGTCGCCGATTACCGTGGCATCGACGTCTCCGACGCCGCCAAGGACATGGTGGGCGAAGGCCCCGCCGCGACCAAATCCGTCGACATCAACAAATCTCAGGCCGTCAAAGGTCAGGATTACGAGCTGCATGACGGCTCCGTCGTGATCGCCTCGATCACGTCCTGCACCAACACCTCGAACCCCTATGTGATGATCGGCGCTGGCCTCGTGGCCCGCAAAGCCCGCGCTTTGGGCCTTAACCGCAAGCCTTGGGTGAAAACCTCGCTCGCGCCCGGCTCTCAGGTGGTGACCGAATATCTGGAGGCCGCTGGCCTGCAAGAAGACCTCGACGCCGTGGGCTTCAACCTCGTGGGCTATGGCTGTACGACCTGTATCGGCAACTCCGGCCCCATCGCGCCGGAACTCTCCGAGGCCATCGCGGAAGGCGACCTGATCGCCACCTCCGTGCTGTCGGGCAACCGCAACTTCGAAGGGCGGATTTCGCCGGATGTGCGCGCCAACTACCTCGCCTCCCCGCCGCTCGTGGTGGCCTATGCGCTGGCGGGCGATATGAACATCGACCTGACCTCTGAACCTTTGGGGCAAGACAAGGACGGCAATGACGTCTTCCTCAAAGACATCTGGCCGTCGAACGCCGAAATCGCGGAACTCGTTGAGAAAACCGTGACCCGCGCAGCGTTTCAGGCAAAATATGCCGATGTGTTCAAAGGCGATGAGAAATGGCAGGGCGTTGAGGTTTCGGGTGGCGAAACCTACGACTGGCCGCCGGAATCGACCTACATCCAGAACCCGCCCTACTTCCAAGGCATGGGCGCCGAGAAAGGCACGATCCAGAATATCGAAGGCGCGAAAGTCATGCTCATTCTGGGCGATATGGTCACCACCGACCACATCTCGCCTGCTGGCTCGTTCAAGGAAAGCACCCCTGCCGGCAAATACCTCACCGAGCGCGGTGTGCCGGTGCGGGAGTTCAACTCCTACGGCTCGCGTCGTGGCAACCACGAGGTGATGATGCGCGGCACATTCGCCAACATCCGCATCAAGAACGAGATGCTGGACGGCGTCGAAGGCGGCTACACCAAAGGCCCGGATGGCGCACAGACCTCCGTGTTCGAAGCGTCGATGGCCTATCAGGCGGCAGGCACGCCTTTGGTGGTCTTTGGCGGCGAACAATACGGCGCGGGCTCTTCGCGTGACTGGGCCGCGAAAGGCACCGCGCTTTTGGGCGTCAAAGCCGTGATCGCGGAAAGCTTTGAACGCATCCACCGGTCGAACTTGGTGGGCATGGGCGTTGTGCCCTTTGAGTTCACCGGCGGCGATACGCGCAAAACGCTGGGCCTGACGGGCGACGAGACCGTCACCATTCTGGGTCTCGACACGGTGAAACCGCTTGCGACGCTCGACTGTGCGATCACCTACGCGGACGGCACGACCAAGACCATCAAGGTCAAATGCCGCATCGATACAGCGCCGGAGATCGAATACATCGAAAACGGCGGCGTGCTGCACTACGTGCTGCGGAACCTGGCGAAAGCGTAAGCGAAAGCCCAATCGCACCTGTTGTGAAATGAGAAAGCCCCGCCAGACCGGCGGGGCTTTTGTTTTGAGTATTTCCGGCAACAAAGGAAACGGGTTAGGTTTCTCCAAAAGGAGAACGGCATGCGGTTTGGATTGGTTCTGACAGGTGGGATGATGCTCTGGGCACAGGGGGCGTCTGCGGAGTATGAAACCTGTATCAGTTTGAACGCCAATCGGCAGCCGGCCGAGACAGTGGAGGCCTGCACCGCCGCACTTGAGACCGATCTGTCGGACTATGAGCTGGCCGAAGCGCTGGCCGCGCGCGGGGTGGCGTGGCGGCAGTTGGGGGAAAATGGAAAATCTCTCCGAGACTTGCGCCGCGCGAAACATCTGGAACCCTCGCACAACACCCAGCGCATGCTGGCCTGGACCTGGCATGAGCTGGGCTATGACAAGACCGCGGAATGGCTATACACGCGGGTGCTGAATCAGGCGCCGACGATGCAGGGTTATCTGTCGCGCTGCGTGGTACGCCAAGAGCTTGGCAAGGATGAATTGGCCGTGGAGGACTGTGGCGCGGCGATGGATCTCGACAGTGAAAGCGAGGATGTGACCTCTTTCTACGCCCGCGCTTTGAACATCGTGGAGCGCCCGCAAGACGCGCTTGTCGTGGCGGAACGCGGACTGGAATTTCACGCCAAAACCAGCGCGCGGCTTTATACACAAAAGGCGATCGCGCTGGTTGGACTGCGCCGGATCGATGAGGCTATGGCCACGGCTGAGGCCGCGCAAAAACGCTTTCCCGAAGATGACAGCCTCGCCAAGTTTCTGACGCTCTCAAAGGAGTGGTGATCAATCCGCGAGGCGGATCGGGCGCGCGTCCAACGCGGCGGCTTGGTCCGGGGTCAGTGCCTCTGGCAACACGACCTGCGTGTGGATCGTAAACACCACCGCGCGGGTCTCAGGCAAACGCACAAGGCTTTGACGCTCCACCCGGATGTATTTTGACGTGTTCGTGCCGTGACGGTATTCGCCCTCGGAGCGCGGATCGCAGAGATGCGCGTCTGACCGCGAGGCCGTGCCCCGCATCAGCCCCCGGCCCACCTGCACGCCATTCATCATCCGCTGCACCCGCGCGGCGAGATCGGCGGTGTAGACTTCGATCGGTTGGTGAATGCGCAGCATCGGTTTCATGAATTTCTCGGGCAGCCGCCAACCGGAGGGAAAACAGAGCACGCCGCCTGTGAGTACGCTCTCTTCCGTCGCGCCGCTCGGGTCGGGCTGCATCAGGCAAATGTCGCATTGCAAAAGCCGCCCCAAGCTGTGCATTGGCCGGTCGCGATCAAGCGGCACGGGTATACCACCGGGGCGCGTAACTTCGGTCTGTGTGACGACAAACCCTAGCCGCGGCAAAAGCCCTAAAATCATGTCGAGCAATTCCAGAGCCGCCGGCCGCGCACTGTCATCCAGCGCGATGACCTCTTCCGGCATCGTGGCAATCAAATGATCGCGCAAGGCCATTTGCGCCCCGTAAGCCGTGTCCACCTCAAGCCAGTCGTCCAGCTCAAAGGGGATCACCCCCGGCAGCCGCGCCGTGCGGGGATCGGCCCAGGGGGCAAAGCTCAGTTTTGTCTGTAGAATCGGCTCCATGACGACATGCTGCACCGGATTTCCCGGCACCGGAAGGGACCAGATCCGCGCAACCTTGAGACCAGCCCCCTAGCCTTTGAAGACCGTCTCAATCGGCGGCGCGGTGAGCACGAATTGCGCGTCTGAGCCCACGTAATTGTCGCCATGCAGCCGCGCGATGGGCTGATACACTGCCGGGTTCACATAACGCCCTTCGGCATCGAGACAGTCGCGCCGCACATGCATCTGCACCACCTCGCCAATCACCAGAACGCGGTTCGGCCAGTCGAGCAACCGCTCGGTCTTGCACTCGAACACACAGGACGCGCCGGTGATGCGCGGCGCGGAGATCATCGTACAGGCCTCCGTCTCCACCCCCGCCAAAGCCAATTCATCGACCCCCGTCGGCACCGCAAGACCGGCGATCAACATGGCCTCTGAGAGCGCCTTATCGACCATGTGAATGGCAAACTCGCCGGTGCGGCGGATGTTGGCGGCGGTGTCTTTTTCCTGCTCCGGCTTGGAGGCGATGCCCAGAACCAAAAGCGGCGGCTCGGACGACATCACATTGAAAAAGCTCATAGGCGCGGCGTTCGCGCTGCCGTCCGGGTTCACCGTCGTCACAAGCGCGATGGGACGCGGGCCGACGAAATTCGTCAGCAAACGATAGCGGTCGCGGGCGGGAAGCGTGGTGAAATCGAACTGCATTTCATGTCTCTCTGGCGTGGATGCCGCCAGAGAGACACAGGACGACTGGAAAGTCCATCAAACGGGGACACGCCCCATGTCTTGAAGCGCCTTGGCATCAAAACTCGCCGTTTCTTTCATCACAGGCTCTGCCCCACAGCGCGCCACCCAATCGCGGATCACGGGAACGTCCGGCGTCGCCTCCGGGAACCACAAAAACGGCGAGGCGATCAACAGATCGGCGGCGCTAAAGTGATCGCCCATGAGAAACTCACGCCCCTCACCAAGCCCGGCCACCAGATAGGCCACCGCCTCTGGCATGCCCCGGAACGTGGCCGTCAGCACCGGGTGCGAAAGGCCCGCGACCTGATGGACATAGGCGGGTTCCAACACATTGCCGTACCAGAACAGCCAGCTCAAATAGGCGCCCCGCCCCGGCGCCCCGACAGCGGGCGCCAGATCGGAGGGGAAACGGTCGGTCAGATAGAGCATGATCGCATTGCTTTCGCGGATCATCTCGCCGTCTTCCGTGACCAGAAGCGGCACTTTGCCCTCGGGATGCGGGTTGTTCGGATCGCGCGCGCCAGAGCCGTCCTGACGCGGAATATCGGTGAGGCGGATGTCCACCTCCGACATCGCGTCGAGCGCCATCAACAACGTGACGATCCGCGAGCTGCGCGATTTGGGGGCGTGGTAAAGGGTGAGCATGATCTTTCCTCTCAGGACTTTGCAATTGAGGCGGACCATGGCAGGTTCCTGCTGTCAGAAACCGTCAGCAGAGCTTTGGCACCTTCGGATCAAAGCCGGATCGAAAAGGAGGCCCCATGGCCAAATCGGATCGCCTGTTTCGCCTCATGCATCTCATGCGAAGCCTGCGCCCGCCGGTGACGGCGACGCTCTTGGCAAAGGAGCTGGGCGTGTCACAACGCACGCTCTATCGCGACATTGAAGCATTGCGCTGTGCCGGTGCGCGGATCGAGGGAGAGGCGGGATTTGGCTATACCCTGACCGAGGATTACGCCCTGCCGCCGCAAAGCCTGTCACAGCTGGAAATCGAGGCTCTGGTCTTGGGCCTGGCCGAGGTGCGCCTGCGCGGAGATCCGGCGCTATCCCAGGCCGCAAGCGATGCGCTGAGTAAGATCACCGCCAGTCTGCCTGAGACGAAACGCGCACATATCGAACATTCTGTGGGGTTGGTGCATCGGTATCAGCCACAAAAACAGTACGAAGCCGACCTTTCCCTCATTCGCCAAGCCTGTTGGGAGGAACGCGCCCTGCACCTGCGTTACCGCGACCGGGAGGGACGAGAGAGCACGCGCACAATTTGGCCTCTGGCGATTGTCTATCTCGATCAAGAGCTGATGCTGCTCGCCCATTGTCGTTTGCGCGGCGCGTTTCGGCAGTTTCTCGTGGGATCAATCCAGTCGCTCACCTTGGGCGACGAATTCTTCCGCCCGCGCCGCGTGCCGATGCTGCGCGACTATATGTCTGAGCTGCGCGCACGCTACCAGATCTCCCCCGCCTGCGACGACGGGCGTCGGATCATGGCGGAAGAAGGGCTTACAACACGGACCTGACCGCTTCGGGCGGCCGGCCCAAAGCGACGCCCCTGTCGCTCTCCACAATCGGCCGTTCCATCAAACGCGGATGCGCAGCGATGGCGTCCAGAATCGCCTCCGGGTCGGAATTTGCCGTCACGTCGAGCGCCTTGGCCTCATCTTCTTTCGCCCGCAGAAACGCGCTCGCAGGCAGACCGGAACGCGTCACGAACTCCGCCAGTTTCTCGCGCGACACGGGCGTTTCAAGATAGAGCACGACCTCGGGCGTGATGCCTTCCGCCTCGATCAGCTTGAGCGTCTCGCGCGATTTGGAGCAGCGGGGATTGTGGTAAATCGTTGTCATCTCAGGCACCTCTTCGTTGCGCCTAACCTGCGCCTTGGGCGGCGTACAGACAACAAGAACAAAAGAGAAACTTATTGTTTCCCTCTCACGTTGCTTAAGGTGAGTTTTGGTTAACCATTGCCCTGTAAGCCTAGGAGCATGAAACAGATCATGTCCCATATCCCGTTGCCGCAAAGCCCGCTCCCCCTCACGGAGCTGATGCTTCTTCTGCCCTTTTTCGCGCTCATGATCCTTGCCGGGTGATGGCAAAATTGCGGACACGTCGCAGACACGTAGAGCCGTTGAATCACGCTCATGATCTTGTTGCGCAGACTCCCTGTTGAAAGGACATCCCCCCGCGCGTAATGTCGCAGGGATTTTGCGATTAGGGAGGACAAAATGTCCGATAAAAAACAAGGCTTTGACACGATCCAAGTGCATGCGGGCACGGAACCGGACCCGGCGACCGGCGCGCGTCAGGTGCCGATTTACCAGACCACGGCCTATGTCTTCAAAGACGCGGCCCACGCTGCGCGGCTGTTCGGCCTCGAAGAGGTCGGCTACATCTATTCGCGCCTGACGAACCCGACCGTGGCCGCTTTGCAAAATCGCATGGCCGCCCTCGAAGGTGGGGCTGGTGCCGTGTGCTGCTCCTCCGGACATGCCGCCCAAATAATGGCGCTCTTCCCGCTCATGGCGCCGGGCAAGAACATCGTCGCCTCGACCCGTCTATATGGCGGCACGCTGACGCAATTCACCCAGACCTTCAAACGCTTTGGCTGGTCGGCCAAATTCGTGGATTTCGACGATTTCGACGCCGTCCGTGCCGCGATCGACGAGAACACCCAGGCGATTTTCTGCGAAAGCCTCGCCAACCCGACAGGTGCGATCATGGACCTCGACGCGTTGGGCGAGATCGCCAACAAGGCGGGCATTCCGCTGATCGTCGACAACACCTCGGCGACGCCTTACCTGTGTAACCCGATCAACCATGGCGCCACTCTGGTGGTGCATTCCACGACGAAATATCTGACCGGCAATGGCACCGTGACCGGCGGCTGCATCGTTGACAGCGGCACCTTCGATTGGTCCGCCTCGGGCAAATTCCCGTCGCTCTCCGAACCCGAACCCGCCTATCATGGCCTTGATTTCCATGAGACTTTCGGCCCGCTCGCCTTTACCTTCCACGGCATCGCCGTGGGGCTGCGTGATCTCGGCATGACGCTGAACCCGCAGGCGGCGCATTACACTTTGATGGGGATCGAAACCCTGTCGCTGCGGATGCAGAAACATGTTCAGAACGCCCGCGAGGTCGCGAATTGGCTCGAAGGCGATGATCGGATCGAGGCCGTGACCTACAGCGGCCTGCCCTCGTCGAGCTATTACGACCGCATGACCCGCATCTGCCCGCGCGGCGCCGGTGCGCTCTTTACCGTGGCGCTCAAGGGCGGCTATGACGCCTGTGTCGACACCGTTGCCAAGCTCAAGCTGTTCTCGCATGTGGCGAACCTGGGCGACACCCGCTCGCTGGTCATCCACCCGGCCTCCACGACCCATAGCCAGTTGACGCCGGAAGAACAGATCAAGGCGGGCGCTGGCCCGAACATCCTGCGCTTGTCCATCGGGATCGAAGATGCCAACGACCTGATCGGCGATCTGGATCAGGCACTGAGCTGATCCTTCGCAACGACAAAAACGCAAAACCCGCCGTGTTCGGCGGGTTTTCTTTTATGAGCTCTGTGCAGAACCTGTAAGCCGCCGCCCCAGCCAGATAAGGCCAAAAGCGATGAGCAAGGTGATCCAAAACGGCCAAAAGCCAAAGATCATCGTCCTGAACAACTCCGCAGAGCTTTTCGAACAGCCCGTCGTACTCATGCCACAGCCCATGGCGATAAGCCAGAAATTGGCATAGCTGCCGAGCGGGATCAGCACCACGCCAAACACCATTAGGACACGACCAAAACCCCGCCTCATTGCGCCGCTTTCTCAATCTCGGGTTTGATGTATTTTTCCATGATTTCAACCGTGATGGGGCCAGCAAACCGATAGGCGATATGACCTTCGGCATCGAGAACATAGGTCTCTGGCACACCGTAAAGGCCCCATTCAAGCGCTGTGCGCCCGGGTTCATCCTGAGCGACTGCGGTGAAAGGATCTCCAAGTTCATCCAGGAATTTCAAAGCATTCCCCGCCCCGTCCTTATAGTTGACGCCATAGATGGTGACGCCCTCCTCGGCCAAGGTTTCGAGTTGCGGATGCTCTGCGCGACAGGGCGCACACCAGGAGGCCCAGTAGTTCACCAATTTGACGCCGCCCGTGCGCAACATCTCATCCGAAAGCGGCGCCAATTCCCCCAAGGGCGTGACGGCCGCAATCGACGGCGCCGCGCGCCCGATCTGAGAGCTGGGCAATTGCTCTGCATCCTCGCGCCCCATGCCGAACATGAAAAGCCCGGCGAGACCCGCAAACACCAAGGGCGGCAAAGCGATCATCGGATTGAATTTAGCCATGATTTTTGCGCTCCTCAGCCGCTTTCAATAGTCGTTTCACCTTGGCCGACCGGATCAGAGATCCCGCAATCAGCCCGGCCAAAAGCAAAAATGTCGCCCCATAGGCCAACAAAACGTCGCCCGCGTATTTCCCGAGATCAGGCATCTTTCACCCTTTCGCGCATCTCAAGCGCGTGCAACCGGCGCGCGCGGATTTCCGTCCGGGTGCGCAGAAGCACCAGCGAGACAAACAGCAAAATGAACCCCGCAATCGCCACGAGCGCAGGATACCAATAGACGTCATCGACATTTTCCGCGGCGTCGAGCGACAGGGAGGCACCTTGATGAAGCCCTTGATTCCAAAAGAGAACAGCATAGCGCGAGAGGATCGCAAAGACCGAACCGACAAGGCAGAGCACAGAGGTCAAATCGGCCGCCGTGTCCGGGTTATCAATCGCCTCCCAAAGCGCCATATAGCCGATGTAGAACAGCAAAAGGATCAAAAACGAGGTCAGCCGCGGGTCCCATTCCCAATAAGTGCCCCACATCGGCTTGCCCCAGACGGCACCGGTGATCAGCGCAATCAGCGTCATCGTCATGCCAATCGCGGCGGCGGATTTCGCCGCCAAGGCCGAGACATGATGCCGCCGCACGATCCAGATGAGAGAGGCCACCAACATCATCGCCCAGATGTTGATCGCCATCATCGCACTTGGCACGTGGATGTAGAAAATCTTAACCGTGGAGCCTTGGCGATAGTCATCGGGCGTGAAGAAAAACCCCCAAACGAGTCCACTCACGAAAATCACGGCGGCCAGAACCGAAATCAGGGGCAAGGCCCGGTCGGTCCAGCGCATGAATTTGCGCGGGTTTGCCCATTCCCAAAAGGCATTCCAGTTGATGGCCATTCTTGCTCTCTCCCCAATGCCCACGCCAAATTTTGTGCCAGATTAGGCATAAGCGCGGATGATCTCAACTCACCTTAAAGCGACTCGGATGGCCGCCGCTGCGGCAAAGGGCAGCAAGGCGATGGCCCCCAATGTGATCCCCGCCTGCATCGCCAAAGGCGTGGCGACCAGAAAGCCGCCTGCCCCACGCCGCACGACTTCGGCGCCGAAAATCAGCGTCGGAATGTAAAGCGGCAGCACCAGAAGGCTCATCAACAGCCCGCCGCGTTTCAGCCCCACGGTCAGCGCCGCCCCGAAAGAGCCGATGAAGGACAGCGCAGGCGTGCCAATGAGCAGCGTCACGATCAGCCAACGATAGGCCGCACTGTCGAGATGCAAAAGGAACCCAAGCGCAGGTGCCGCGAGCACCAGAGGCAGACCGGTGGTGATCCAATGCGCCAGCGCCTTCATCGCGACCACGCCTTCCAGAGGGATCGGCGCAGTGGCCAAAAGGTCGAGCGAGCCATCCTCGAAATCCAGCGCGAAAATCCGGTCCAGCGACAGAAGGCAGGCCAGCAAAGCGCCGACCCAGAGGATGCCCGGCGCAATCGCGCTCAGCATCTCACCATCGGGGCCCACGCCAAAGGGCACCAGCGTCACGAGGATCAGAAAGAACCCGAGGCCCAGCCCGAAACCACCGCCAGAGCGGAACGCCAGAGTGATGTCGCGCCACAACAACCGGATCATAGGAAAGCCTCGTCAAAATCGTCGCGGACCACATCCATGCGGGCTTTGAACGGCGTCACGTCAAAAACGGTTTCCTCAAAACCCAAATCGATATGGGTCGCGATCACGGCGGCGCCGCCTGCCGCAACATGGGCTTTGACCGCTGAGGCAAAGAGCGCCACGGAGGCCGCATCCAACGACACCGTCGGCTCGTCCAACACCCAGATCGGGCGTCCTGTCACCATGAGCCGCGCAAGACCCAAACGCCGCTTTTGCCCCGCCGACAGGTTCCCCGCCGGACGCTCGCGCAACGCGTCGAGATTGAAATGCAGGAGCGCAGGCTCAATGTCATGCCCACCGTAGACCCCGGCCCAAAAGCCAAGGTTCTCCGCCACGCTCAAGGTCGCTTTCAACCCGTCCGCATGGGCCGCATAGGCCACGCTCTCGGGCTCGGCCATCACCTCCCCGGCATAGGGCGGCTGCAACCCCGCGAGCGTGCGCAACAGCGTGGTCTTGCCAGAGCCATTCGGGCCACGCAGCACCAACACCTCGCCTGCGGAGACGGCAAAGCTCAGCCCTTCGAGCACCGGCATGCCGCCACGCGAGACGGTCAAATCTTTTACAGAAATCAAACTCATGCGGCCTTGTTTACAGCGATTCTAAGATTTTCATCTGACTTGTATCAAGCCCCAGACAAAACGTGGCTCAAACAGGCAGCAATGCGACGGCCACCCGCCGCCCCTCTGAAGCCAGCACATTATAGGTGCGCGCCGCCGTGGGCGTCGCCATCGGCTCCAAACCGATCTCGGCGGCGTCCAGTGCCTCGCGGAAACTTTGCGGCAGATGGGTCATCTCCGGTCCCGTGCCCACCACGATGAAATCGATCCGCCCGCGCAGCTCAATCAGAGAGGCCGTGTCGGCATAGCCGCCCCAAGGCACCACCATGTTGCCACAGACCAGCATCGCACCCTGATAGGCCTTGCCGTCGATGCGAAACATGTTCGGGCCATAACCATCGACCGGCACGGCATCCTCGAACGGCATTTCATTGAATTGCATGGCTGTCTCCTTGATAAAAAGGCCCGCGACGCGCGCGAGCCTTTCCTTTGTGCTTAAAATACTCGACCCCGCGCGTCAAACCGCACTGCCGTCGGTTTGGATGCCTTTGGCCGGTTCTTTCTTGTCCCAGTCGCGCTTGACGCCCAGCCACAACAGGATGTTGGAGGCGACAAAGACCGACGACCAGGTGCCGACCACGACGCCCAGGGTCATCGCGAAGACAAAGCCCCGGATCACGTCGCCGCCCAGCACCAACAATGCGATCAGCGCGATCAAAGTGGTGCCGGAGGTCATCACCGTCCGCGACAGGGTCTCGTTGATCGACATGTTCAACACGCCCGCGAGGTCCATCTTTTTGTAACGGCGCAAGTTCTCACGCACCCGGTCGAACACGACCACGGTGTCGTTGAGCGAATAGCCGACGATGGTCAGCAAAGCCGCAATGATCGTGAGGTCGAACTGGATGCCAAAGAGCGCGAAGATGCCGATGGTGATCGCCACGTCATGCACCAACGCCACCACGGCGCCCACGGCGAATTGCCATTCGAACCGCAGCCAGATGTAGAACAACACAGCGGCGATGGCGGCGGCCACGGCCTCGACCGCGGTCCAGATTAACTCGCCCGACACCTTCGGCCCGACGGATTCGACCGAAGGAAAGGTGATCGAGGGATCGA
Source organism: Celeribacter naphthalenivorans (assembly GCF_020524585.1). Classification (GTDB taxonomy): domain Bacteria; phylum Pseudomonadota; class Alphaproteobacteria; order Rhodobacterales; family Rhodobacteraceae; genus Celeribacter; species Celeribacter naphthalenivorans. The sequence continues at coordinate 12,684 of NZ_JAIVLK010000002.1, read as the reverse complement.
CGGTTTTGAGCGCGTCTTCAACCATTTGGATGGTCTCCGGCGTGATCGCTTCAACATCGTCCTGGGCCTGAATGCGGACCATGGCGACGTGTTGGTTCTCATCGAAATTCGGATCGAAGACTTCGGTGATCGAAATGTCGCCCAAGCCCAGATCGGTCATCGCCGCACGGTAATCGCCCACATCCACGGCGGATTCGGATTGCGTCCGAATGGTCGTGCCGCCTTTGAAGTCGATGCCGAAATTGAGGCCGATGGAGATGAACGCCGCCAAAGCGACCGCGACCATCGTCGCGGAGAAGCCAAAGGTCAGCTTCGCCCGTTTGAAGAAATCGATCGCAGTCTCAGCGGGCACCAGATTGATACCGTTGAGTTTCCACCCCTTGCGGTTCTTGCGGCCGTACCACGCAACCACCATGGCGCGGGTCACATAGATCGCGGTGAACACGGAGGTGATCAGACCCAGCACCAGCGTCACGGCAAAGCCTTTGACCGGGCCGGAGCCCATGACAAAGAGGATCGCAGCGGTGATGAAGGTGGTGATGTTGGCATCGATGATGGCCGACAGCGCCTTTTCATAGCCAAGTTCGATGGCACGGCCCGTCGATTTCGAGTTCTTCAACTCTTCGCGGATGCGCTCGAAAATCAGCACGTTGGCATCGACCGCCATCCCGACGGTCAGCACGATCCCGGCGATCCCCGGCAGGGTCAGCGTCGCACCGATGGAGGACAACAGCCCGAACAACAGCCCGACGTTGATGATGAGCGCGATATTCGCAAACATCCCGAAGAGCCCGTAACACGCGCCCATAAAGATCAGCACGGCGGCAAAGGCCACCATGGTGGCGATGCGACCGGCCTCGATGCTGTCGGCGCCAAGCTCCGGCCCGATGGTGCGTTCTTCGAGGAAGTTGATCTTGGCGGGCAGTGCCCCTGCACGCAAAAGCACCGACAATTCGGTCGATTCCTCAACCGTGAAAGAGCCGGTGATCTGGCCGGAGCCGCCCCGGATCGGTTCCTCAATGCGCGGTGCGGAGATCACTTCGTTGTCGAGCACGATGGCGAACAAAGCGCCTTTATTCGCGGCGGTATAATCGCCAAACTTGCGCGCCCCCGTCGGGTTGAACCGGAAGGTCACCGAAGGCCGCCCGTTCTGGTCAAAGGCCGGTTGGCTGTCGGTCAACTCGTCGCCCGAAACCACAAAGCTCTGTTCGAGAATATAATAGATGCCCGGCTCGTTGATCGAGGGCGCGAGGAAATTGCGTGCGCCCGGCGCTTCGTCCGGGTTCGTGGTACGTCCCACGACCGGGTTGAACGTCAGCTTTGCGGTGGTGCCGATCAGGTCTTTCAACTCAGCAGCGGAGCCGATGCCCGGCACCTGAATGAGAATGCGGTCCTCGCCCTGACGCTGGATCGTCGGCTCGCGGGTGCCGACCTCGTCGACGCGGCGGCGAATGATCTCAAGAGATTGCTGCATGGTGCGGTCGTCCGTGGCGGCTTTTTCAGCCTCCGAGAGCTGCACCGTGATGATGTCCCCTGTGGCGGACACCGCGATGTCGCGTTCGCCTGCAGCGGTCAGCGACACCACCGGCGTGCCCAGAGCGCGCACGGTCGCAAGCGCCGTTTCCATACCGGAGGATTCGGAAATCCGCACGCGAAGCTGGCCTGCAGGGGCATCGAGACGGCGGATCGTGCCGACCACGTCGCGTTCGTCACGCAGCGCGTCACGCACCTCCGGCCAATAGGCATCCATACGCGCGGCATAGACCTCAGACACCTCGACCTCGCCCAAAAGATGCGCGCCTCCGCGCAAATCGAGGCCCAGATTGACCAAATTCGACGGCAAAACCGACGGCCAGGCATCCCGCGCGGCGGCGCGCTCGGGCGTCTCACCGGCTCTCTCGATGGCGATAACCGCATCGTTATGGCCTTCGACCCGCGGGTAGAAGGCGTTGGGGAGCGCGGCCAAAAGGCCTAGGGCCACGAGGCCCCAAATCACGATCCGTTTCCAGAGAGGCATTTGCAACATGGGAAGGTCCTGAGACGTCTTTGAATGGGAAAGGCCCGCTGATGCGCGGGCCTTGGAAGCGTTTTAAAACTGGGGCTTAGGCGCCAGCGGCCGGTTCGGTTTTCGACACCACATTGGCGAGCGTCGCCTTCTGGACCTTGACCTTGACGCCATCGGCGATCTCGACCTCGACGAAACCGTCTTCGCGCACCTTGACGACCTTGCCCATGATGCCACCGGCGGTCACGACCTCGTCGCCGCGACGCACGGCTTCGATCATCGCCTTATGTTCCTTCATCTTCTTTTGCTGCGGGCGGATCATGAGGAAATACATGATCGCGAAGATCAGGATCAGCGGCGCGAACTGCATGATCGGGTTGGCGGCGGCGCCACCTGCGGCCTGCGCATAAGCGGGGGTCACGAGCATCTGTTGGTCCTTTGTCTCTAGGTATCTCTGAGCGGGCTTTTCACCCATGAAAGTCGCCGCGCACCCTATAGCGGGGCTTTCCCCTTGTCCAGCAAGGGGCGTAGGGTTTCACGACCCTGTTAGCGGATTACAAAAACCGCCCGCCGCGCTGGATCACTTCGATCTTGTAGCCGTCCGGGTCGGTGATGAAAAAGAACTTCGCAACGCGGGTGCCAGCAGGCGCGAAATCGACGATCTTGCCGGGAGTGAGACCAGCCTTGTCCATCCGCGCGTGCTCCGCCTCCAAGTCCTCGACCGACACCGCAAAATGCCCGTAGCCATTGCCGAGATCATAGGGCTCTGAGGTGCCTTTGTTGACGGTCAACTCCAGCTCAAACTCGGAGAGCGGGTTCGACATGTAGATCAGCGCAAACTCCGGAAAGTCGAGCTTTTCCGCGATCGTCAGCCCAAACGCCGCCTCATAAAACGCAACAGACCGCGCCTCATCGAGAACGCGGATACAGGAGTGAATGGCTTTGGCTGGCATGGTGGGTCCTTTGGGGTTGGTGGTTTGGGCTTGGCGGAACGCGGGGTTGTGGGGGATATAGGGATAGATTTGACGAATGGAATTGCGAGATGTCAGAAAAGAACAGTTTTTGGGAATGGCTCGGTTACACACGTACTCCAGATTGGGGGAAAGCACGTGGACTTGGTGGTTTCTTGGGCTTTGCGTTGTTCTTAGTGGCACTTGTTATTGGCATTGCTGGCCTTGCCGGACTGATTAAGGCACTGACACTCTACGTCATAAACGGCGATGAAAGCGGAGACCCGTCCGCTGCGGCACGCAATATCGGCCTCTTGCTCGCCGCCGCCTTCGGTGCGCCATTCGTAGCATGGCAAGCGATTGTGCGTCAGAAGCAGACGGATATTGCGGAGCAAAGTCATTTTGCAGATTTGATCAATAAAGCCACAGAAAACTTATCCAAAGTTCAGCCTACGGCACCAGAGAGCGACAAAACCTTACCTGTCATGGAAGCTCGTATCGGCGGCCTCTACGCTCTGGAAAGACTAATGCTTGGTCGCGAACAAGATGCCATTCAGGCAATTGATTTGATCTGTGCATATATCCGCACAAATGCTCCGGTAGAAACAGCAGCTTCTTACAATACACAAATTTATCATACCGAACTTGGCCGTGGCGCATCGGAATATGATGCTTTATCAGCAGCAGGTTTAGGCCAAGCTCCATTAGGTGAACTAAACGCCAACTGGAGAAGATTCATTCGTCCTCGTCCGGACATTCAGACCGCCATTGAAATTCTCTGCAATGGCCCAATTCCAGAAGGATATGGCTTCAACCTTTCAGAAACCAACCTCCAAGGCGCAGTCTTTTCCGAAACAATTGAGGCGGTAACTATTAATTTCAGAAATGCTCGTCTCGAAGGTGCACAGTTCCACAACTTCCGCTTCAAAAACACAAATTTTCGCGACGCCAATGTGGACCTTTGCCTATTTTTAGAATGCGAATTCTCGGAAGGGACAGATCGCGTTAACACTTGCTTTGACTATGCTGCCTTCAGAAAATGTGACAGCTCAAACCTCCAACTAACAGCATCTCAACGGAAATTCATTTTCACAGATCGCGAAACAGTTTGGTCAGATCGTATTTTGGAGAACCTGAAAACCCGGCCAGACCTATCACATGTCTGGGAAAAACAATGGCATGACGGACAATTTATAAAAGCCTATGAAAAATGGCTTGAGCGAGACGTCTAACCCCTTCCCTCCTTTCGCCCCCTGTTGCATAAGCCTTCGCAAACCCAACCAACGACCCCGAGGACCCAACCGATGCATGACATCAAGGCCATTCGCGAAAACCCCGAAGCTTTCGACGCCGCCATGGCGCGCAGAGGGTTGTCTGGCGTGTCTTCCGAGGTCCTCGCGCTCGACGCCGACCGCCGGGCCAAGATTGCCGCCGCGGAAGAGGCCAAGGCCGAGCAGAACAAAGCCTCCAAAGAGGTTGGTGCCGCCAAAGCGAAAGGCGACGAGGCCGAGTTCGAACGTCTTCGCGCGCTTGTGGCCGAGAAAAAGGCCGAAATTGCCCGGCTCAATGACGAAGCCAAGGCCGAGGACGAGCGCCTGCGTGACATTCTCATGGGCCTACCCAACATCATGGCCGCCGACGTGCCGGATGGCGCGGATGAGGACGACAACGTCGAGATTCACCGCTGGGGCACGCCTGCGACCTTCGATTTCGCGCCGAAAGAGCATTACGAGATCGACGGCGTCAAAGCCGGGATGGATTTTGAAACGGCGGCGAAACTCTCCGGCGCGCGCTTTGTCCTGCTCTCCGGCGCCGTGGCCCGCATCCACCGCGCGCTGGCGCAGTTCATGATCGACACCCATGTCGACAACCACGGGCTGACCGAAACCATGACCCCCGTTCTGGTGCGCGAAGAGATGCTCTACGGCACAGGGCAATTGCCGAAATTCGGCGAGGACAGCTATCAAACCACCGATGGCTGGTGGCTGATCCCGACCGCCGAGGTGACACTGACCAACATCGTCAACAACGTGACCGTCGACGAAGATTACCTGCCGCGCCGCTATGTCGCCGACACGCAGTGTTTCCGCTCTGAGGCCGGTTCTGCGGGTCGTGATACCTCCGGTATGCTGCGCCAGCACCAGTTCGAAAAGGTCGAGATGGTCTCCATCACCCGCCCCGACGAGTCTGAGGCGGAACACATCCGCATGACCACGCAAGCGCAGAATATCCTCGAGGCCCTCGGCCTGCCCTACCGCACCGTCAAACTCTGCTCTGGTGACATCGGTTTTGGCGCCGTGCGCACCCATGACATCGAGGTCTGGCTGCCCGGTCAGGACAAATACCGCGAAATCTCCTCGGTCTCGACCTGTGGCGATTTCCAGGCGCGCCGCATGAACGCGCGGTTCAAGCCCAAAGACGGCGGCAAACCGGAATTCCTCCACACGCTGAACGGCTCGGGCCTCGCGGTCGGTCGCACACTCATCGCCGTGCTGGAAAACGGTCAGAACGCCGACGGCTCCGTCACCCTGCCCGAGGCGCTCTCGCCCTACCTGCGCGGCAAGCTGACGCTGACAGCCGAAGGCCAACTCGTCTGAACCTCCTTTGCTGCGACAAATACTCATCAAAAACGGCGTCCTTTACGGCGCCGTTTTTCGTTCTAGATCAAGCCTATGAGGAACACACGCCTGATCGCCCTTCTCCACCTCGCAGCCGCATTGGCCTTTGCCATCGCCGGACCGCTTCTGGCGCCCGATTTCCGCGGCTACGACCCGGCCGACTTTCCAATCCCGCAAGACAATGCGCCCGTGGGCCCTGCGGGATATGCGTTCTCGATCTGGGGTGTGATTTATCTTTGGCTCATCATTTCCGCCGCCGTGGGCCTAAAACGCCACGACGCCCCCGACTGGGCTCCGATGCGGGGACCTTTGATCATCGCGCTCCTCATAGGCACACCTTGGCTGAGCGTCGCGGTCGCCAGCCCGATCCTCGCCACAGTGATGATCTTTGCCATGCTGGCCTTTGCGCTCAAAGCCATGAGCCGCGCGCCCGTGCTCGACCCGTGGCTCGCCCGCGCACCGAATGCTCTGTTTGCGGGCTGGCTGACGGCGGCGTCCTTTGCATCTTTGGGCTATGTCGGCGCGGGCTATGGCATTATTTTCGGCGCGGTCGGCTGGGCCTACATCTGCCTCATTGGCGCGCTTGCGGTGGCCTATGCGGGCACGCGCCTGCGCCCCGACGCGCCGCTTTATGCTCTGGGCACGGCTTGGGCTTTGATCGCCATCGTGGTGAAAAACTGGGGCTCGGAATGGGGCATTGCAGGGCTGGCCGCACTCGGTGCAATCCTACTTTTGTGTTTAAGTTTCAATGCCTTCAGACGAAAGCATCACCTCACTTAATTTACGTCTCGAACAACCGATGTGCTTAAAATGACTTTTGAAAATTGAAGATTTCGGCATAAAATCTTAGCGATTTCCTTTAAGTCATCTTATTCAACATGCCCAAATCACTCACTGAAATTCTTAATAAATTAAAATCATGCCTCACCGGGGTTGTGATCGTGTTGGTCGTCATACCGGTTCTTCTACTCTTGTTCTTCGCCATGCATTCTTTGGCATATGGCGTTTTCAAACTTTTGCACCCTAACACGGCGACCAGCTACACAACGCCAGGCCATTTCTTTGCGCTGACCTGGATCTTAACTTTGTTGGCGGCCATCTTTATCATCTGGTTCGCCTCGCTCCTGCGCGACCTCTCCCCCCTTCTCAAAAAAAAACGTACCAAATATGTAAAAACAAAAATCTCGGAGGTCAGGCGAGGACTGATCACGAGTGCATCCTTTGGCGTTTTTCTCCTCATGCTGTCCCTCTGGTGCCTTATCCCTGCAACGCGCATTTCAATAACAAGCATCACACAGGTCGGAGCATTCGGGCAGCGCAGCATATACCAAATGTCGGACATAACAGAGGTAGCATTTGAGTATCAAAGAGGCACACGATCAAGCATTCAATCCGCTCGCATCCATTTTACAAATGGTGATGACATCAAGCCTCAGCTCTCTACACGCGCGCTCGCTCTGATTGTTTTTCTTGCTCCAAATAACATCACATGTACGGCAAATAGTGGCTTTCTGTACAGCGGCCTTCTTGCCGACACACCACGCGAAAAGCTCGCAGCCCTGCTGAGGCCGAACGCGACGCATATCCCATCGGGCTGCCAATGGATTATAGACCCGGCGCTAGATATTCCCCGAAATGACCGAAAGTCATAACTGAGAGTTCAAAGCCCTCCGCGCCACACGTGTCACGTCCTGTGACAGCTCCCGCGTGGTCGTCAAAAGCTCGTCGAGGCTCATCCAATCCACATCCGCCGCATCGTCGGCGGCGACCGCTTCGCCAGACACGTAGTCGCAGCGCACCGCCATGAGCAGAAAGTGGTAGGCCCCCGCTTCGATCAACTCGACATGGTCGATGACAGCACCCGCAGTCGCCACCACACCGGTCTCCTCATGAAGCTCGCGCACCGCTGCCTCGGCCAGAGGCTCGCCGAATTCCACATGCCCGCCGGGAAAGCCCCAAGAGCCGCGCGCGGGCGCTTTGCCGCGCTGGACCATGAGGAATTTTCCGTCGCGTTCACAGACCGCAAGCACCGCGAGTTTTGGCGTTCCTATCGTCGGGGCCGTCATTCCGCCGCCTTCCGACTGGCGGCTTTGTCCAGCATTGGCTTGAGGTAGCGCCCGGTGTGGGACGCCGCGACCTCGGCCACCTTTTCGGGCGTGCCGGAGGCCACAATTTGCCCGCCGCCGTCACCGCCTTCGGGACCGATGTCGATGATATGATCTGCGGTTTTGATCACGTCGAGATTGTGCTCGATCACGATCATCGAATTGCCCTGATCGACCAGCTCGTGCAGCACTTCCAAAAGCTTTTTCACATCCTCGAAATGCAGCCCCGTGGTCGGCTCGTCGAGGATATAAAGCGTCCGCCCGGTGGAGCGTTTCGCCAGCTCTTTCGACAGCTTCACCCGCTGCGCCTCACCGCCCGAGAGCGTCGTCGCCTGTTGCCCGACTTTGATGTAGCCTAGCCCCACGCGCATCAGCGCATCCATCTTTTCGCGGATCGACGGCACGGCTTTAAAGAACTCCTGCGCATCCTCGACCGTCATATCAAGAACGTCGGCTATGCTTTTGCCTTTAAACTGAATTTCCAGAGTTTCGCGATTGTAGCGCTTGCCCTTACAGGTCTCGCATTCGACGTAAACGTCAGGCAGAAAATGCATCTCGATCTTGATCACACCGTCGCCCTGACAGGCCTCGCAACGCCCACCTTTGACATTGAAACTAAACCGGCCCGGTTTATAGCCCCGCGCTTTCGATTCCGGCAGACCGGCAAACCAGTCGCGGATCGGGGTGAAGGCGCCGGTGTAGGTCGCCGGGTTCGACCGCGGGGTGCGGCCGATGGGACGTTGGTCGATGTCGATCACCTTGTCGAGATGCTCAAACCCTTTGATGGTTTCGCAGGGCGCAGGCGTCTCCCGCGCGCCGTTCAGACGGGTCGCAGCGGTCTTATACAGTGTCTCGATGGTGAGCGTCGATTTGCCCCCGCCCGACACGCCGGAAACGCAGACGAATTTGCCCAGCGGGAAGTCGGCGGTGACCTCTTTGAGGTTGTTGCCGGTCGCTTTCACCACGGTCAATTTCTTGCCATTGCCCTTGCGGCGCTCTGTCGGCACGGCGATCTCGCGCGTGCCCGACAGGTATTGCCCGGTGAGCGAAGCGGCGTCCCCTTCGATCTCCTGCGGCGTGCCTTTGGCGACCACCTGACCGCCATGCACCCCCGCGCCCGGCCCCATGTCAAAGACGTAATCCGCCTCGCGGATCATGTCCTCGTCATGCTCGACCACGATCACCGTGTTGCCCTGATCGCGCAGGTTCTTGAGCGTGCCGATCAGCCGGTCGTTGTCCCGCTGGTGCAAGCCGATGGATGGCTCATCGAGGACATAAAGCACACCCTGAAGCCCCGAGCCGATCTGCGACGCCAGACGAATCCGCTGGCTCTCGCCGCCCGAAAGTGTGCCCGCGTTGCGGCTCATCGTGAGGTATTCGAGACCGACGTTGTTGAGAAAGCCCAAGCGCTCGCGGATTTCCTTGACGATGGCCCGCGCGATCTCCTGTTTCTGCGGGCTGAGCGTCTCCATCACCCCGTCGATCCAGAGAAACGCCTCTTTGATGGATTTCTCCACCACCTGCCCGACGTGATGCTGGTCGATCTTAACGGCCAGAGCCTCCTCACGCAGGCGGTAGCCGCCGCAATGGCCACAGGGCCGGTTGTTCTGGTAACGCTCGAATTCTTCGCGCACCCAATTGCTGTCGGTCTCGCGATAGCGCCGCTCCATATTGGGGATCACACCCTCAAAGCTGCGCTCGATCTCATAGACCCGCCCGCCGTCGTCATAGCGGAATTTGATCTCTTCCTCACCGGAGCCGTAGAGGAACATGTTCTGCACCTTGGCGGGCAAGTTTTTCCACGGCGTCGAGGGTTTGAACCCGTAATGTTTCGCAAGCGCCTCAATGGTTTGCAGGAAATAGGGCGTCTTGCCCTTGCGCCAGGGCGCAATCGCCCCATCCGCCACTTTCAGCGCCGCATCCGGCACCACGAGGCGTTCGTCAAAGAACAGCTCGACACCAAGCCCGTCACAATGCGGACAGGCCCCGAAGGGCGCATTAAAGGAAAACAGCCGCGGTTCAATTTCAGGGATCGTGAACCCAGACACCGGACAGGCGAAATTCTCGGAAAATGTGATGCGCTCCGGCTCGCCCTCTTTCGGCGCAGTTTCCAAAATGGCGATCCCGTCAGCCAGGTCCAGAGCCGTGCGAAGACTGTCCGCCAGACGCGTCTCCAAGCCCTCACGCACCACGATCCGGTCCACCACCACGTCGATATTGTGGCGGAATTTCTTGTCCAACGTGGGCGGCTCGTCGAGGTCGTAGAACTCGCCGTCGACCTTTACGCGCTGAAATCCCTGCTTCCTAAGCTCCAGAAATTCCTTGCGATATTCGCCTTTTCGGTCACGTACGATGGGCGCCAAGAGGTATCCGCGCGTGCCCTCCTCCATCCGCATGGTGATGTCCACCATGTCTTGCACCTGCTGCGCCTCAATCGGCTCGCCGGTCGTGGGGCTATAGGGCGTGCCCGCGCGGGCAAACAGCAAACGCAGGTAGTCGTAAATCTCCGTCACCGTGCCGACGGTCGAGCGCGGGTTCTTCGACGTGGTCTTTTGCTCGATGGAAATCGCCGGGCTGAGACCGGAAATGTGATCCACATCCGGCTTGCCCATCATGTCGAGGAACTGCCGCGCATAGGCCGAGAGACTTTCGACATAGCGCCGCTGCCCCTCTGCATAGATCGTATCAAAGGCCAGCGAGGATTTACCCGAGCCGGACAGCCCGGTGATCACCACCAACTCGTCGCGCGGGATGTCCACATCCACGCCTTTGAGGTTGTGTTCGCGCGCTCCGCGCACTTCGATCGATTTCAACTCGGCCATCGGGCACCCCACTCGGTTTCTGCCCTCATATCTAGTGGAGAGCTTGCGCCGTTCCAACAGGAAATTGAGAACATAACAAGAACTATCGCACAGATCGCCCCTTTTTTCACCGATCCCACATTTAGGACAACCCACCTGCCCCATCTGAGTGATTTGGTCACAGACGCCCCCCTCGTCGCCGCGTTACAAAGCGTCAAACAAGAACACTGACTGCAAAGGTGAAACGATGTTTGGATTGTTTGGCGGCAGCGCTCCGAAAATCTCTGTGGACGATGTCAAAGCCGGGATGGCACAGGGCACTTTGGTGCTGGTCGACGTGCGCGACGGGATGGAGCTGCATATGTCCGGCACCGCGACAGGCGCGCTGCATATTCCGTTGCAAGGGCTTCAGGCGAAATGCGATCCCGCCTCGCCCGGCTGCCTGCCGGAAATGAAGGACACCAAGACGACGAAAGTGCTCTATTGCGCCTCGGGTGCGCGGTCGTCGGGCGGAGTGCGCCTGTTGAAATCTCTGGGCCACGAAGACGTGCAAAACCTTGGCGGGCTGCACGATTGGGTCTCGGGTGGCGGCGAGTTGCACAACGTTTGAGACAACAATCACGTCACAGATATGAAAAAGCGGCCCTGAGAGGCCGCTTTCTTATTCCGCAATCTCGCTGGCGATGCCTTCGAGCTTCGCTCCATCCGACCGCGTCGCCGCATTGGCCGAGCTTTCGTCCGGCCCCATGTAGAGCGCGCGGCGGGCCGTGATTCTATTGGCGATAAAGCGCATGAATTCCGTCACCCGCGGCACATGGCGCAGGTCGGGATGGGTCAGCACCCAGATCGGGATATGATCGGACAGCGGCACGCCCGGCACCCGCACCAGTTTCGGATCGCTCGACCCCAAAAGATGCGAGGTGCGCACCATCCCCATGCCCTGACGCGCCAGAGACATGGCCGAGACCATATCGTCCGTCTTGATCGCCACCCGCACCGGCGGCAAATCGGTGAACAACCCGGCAGGTGTCGAGGCAAACCACGAGGAAAATCCGATATAGGGCAACGCCGTTTCCATATCGCGGCGCTCCAGCACATCCTTGTACTGCTCGATAAACGCGGGCGAGGCAAACCAACCCGCGCGTTGCGGCGTCACCATCCGGCCCCAAAGACTTTCTTCCGGCGCCTGAGTTACACGAATGGCCACATCCGCCTCGCGCCGGTGCAGGTTCAACACCTCGGTCGCCCCCAGAAGATGCACGTCGATCCCCGGATGCAGCGCCTTGAATTCCTTGATGTCTTCGGCAAAATTGTCTTCCGCCATCAAGGGCGGAATGGTCACTTTTAGCTCGCCTTCTTCGGTCTCGTCCCGCGCCGCCAAGGCCATATCGAGCGCGACCATCCGCGCCTCGACTTCCTCGGCATGTGCAATGGCGACCTGCCCGGCTTCGGTCGGCTGAAGACCAGAGGCCAAACGGGTGAAGAAACGAACCCCTGCGGCATCTTCGGCCTTGGCCAATTGCCGCGACACGGTCGCATGGTTCACGCCAAGCACACGCGCCGCGCCCGAAAGCCCGCCCTCGCGCGCCACGGCGAGAATGTAACGAAGAGAATCCCAATCAGTCATAAGCGTCAGATTACATGACCTACATTTATGCACAAGAGGGGCGCATATAATATCACCCATCACAGATATTGATACATCACGCCATTGGCATGCTTTCATCGACCACACGGAACCGTGGAAAAGTCGCATTGAAATGCACCGGCACCACGCCGAACAGGAATGAGATCACCACAAGAGGAACGGCCAGAGGCCAACGGAGGCGAAATTCGTGCTTCGGCGCGATCTCCGCCAAGAGTGCAGTGGCCTCTTTCCACCGGCTGGCAGGTACAGTGATCGGCATACCACCGAAAGCGAGCGCCATCTCTGAACGGATCATGTGGGTCTGCGCCCCATGCAGGAACAGCGGAATATCCGTCGCGCCAAATGCCGCCTCGAGAAGCGCGAAATCAGCCGCACCATAGGCGCGACCAATCTCGATTAAACAACAATGTTTCAAAGGGGTTACTTTCTAAGAGAATACCCCTCAAATATGCAGCGCCCGTCCGTAAGCTGCAAGCACCGCTTCATGCATCATTTCCGACATCGTCGGATGCGGGAAGACCGTGTTCATCAGTTCTTCTTCCGTCGTCTCCAAAGTC
>NZ_JAIVLK010000001.1 GCF_020524585.1 Celeribacter naphthalenivorans | reverse complement strand
GCGGATGGCTACTATTGGATCACCGGCCGCGTCGACGACGTGATCAACGTCTCGGGCCACCGCATGGGCACGGCCGAGGTCGAAAGCGCGCTGGTCGCCCACGCCAAAGTCGCCGAAGCCGCGGTCGTCGGCATGCCGCATGAGCTCAAGGGCCAGGGCATCTACGCCTATGTGACGCTGATGAACGATGTGGAGCCGACCGACGAGCTGCGTGTGGAACTCGAGAAATGGGTCCGCACCGAAATCGGCCCGATCGCCAAACCGGACTTCATCCAATGGGCCCCGGGCCTGCCGAAGACGCGTTCGGGCAAAATCATGCGCCGCATCCTGCGCAAGATCGCCGAGAACGACACCGGGTCTTTGGGCGACACATCCACGCTGGCTGAGCCTGCCGTCGTCGAGGAGTTGATTGCGAATTCGCTGTATAATCTGAGCGCATAGCCCACACAGTTCGCATGGCGAACTCATTTTGCAAAATCACAAAGCCCACCCCGCACACGTGGGGCGGGCTTTTCATTTACACCTGAGCCATCAGGGCGAAACACTGCGCGTCCAGCGCGCGGACAGGCCCTCGCGGGGATGTACAGTCCAAACCTGCAACAAACAGGCGACCTCTGTCAGATTGCGTGGGAAACGAGAATGTTGCATGGGTTTTCCTCTTAAAGTGACCCAATCTTGCGCCCGGAACCTTCCGCTTTGGTTAACGGGGCCCCTCCTGCTCTGTGACATTCAATTAAACTTTTACAGTCTCCAAAACCGGCGCCTCTGAAGGGTTTGTTAACCCTGTTGTGCCACGCATAAACCTATGGATGTGCGTGAGATCGAGACTCAAAAAACATGGGAGGCGCTGGCGGATCGGGTCATGGCGCCCCTGCCCCAGCGTTGGCTCTATGGCGACGCCGCCGAGCGTGTCGGGCGCGAGGTGAAACGGTTTTGCGTTTTTGACGGTGACATGCCTGTCGCTCTGGCTCAGGTCGTGATGCGGCCCATGTTCGGCCTGCGCACAAGCCTCATCACCAGAGGCCCGCTGTTTTTTGACCTCGACACGGCGACACGTACAAACGCGCTGCGTGGCCTGCGTCGCGCCCTTCCCAAAGGGGTAAAACTGGCCTCCCCCGAAGAGCGCCTCAAACGCCTGTCTCTCTCCGCACCGCCCGAAATTGCAGAACTGGACCTGACGCCAAGCCTGTCGGGACTTCGGGCGCAGATGAACGGCAAATGGCGCAACGGGTTGAAAAAGGCCGAGGCGACGCGGCTCAAGGTGGCCCGACTGGAGGCGACACCCGCAGCGCTCATGCCATTATTGCAGGCGGAAAAAGACCGTCAGGCTGCGGGCAAATACCGTGCGCTTCCCCCGGAGTTTACCCTTGCCCTGCAAGAGGTTGCGCCGCGATCCCTGCGCCTGTTCACCGCGTCTGATGCGCACATGCTTTTTGTGGTTCATGGCAACACGGCGACCTATCAAATCGGACACAGCGGTCCTGAAGGCCGCGCGTCAAACGCCCATAACCTGATCCTTTGGGACGCGATGCAACGGCTCAAGGCGGAGGGCGTGATGCGGCTCGATCTGGGTACTTTGGACACGGCCAAGGCGCCCGATCTGGCGCGGTTCAAACTGCGCAGCGGTGCCACGGCGCGGCGCCTCGCGCCGGCGGCACTCATCTAGGATCAGGCACTGCGATAATATTTGCGCCGGGCCTCGACCTCGATGTCGAGACGGAGTTGCACCTGCGCGATCTGACGGATCAGCTTTTTGCGGGCCTCCGCCTCGACCGTGCCACGCATCTGCGCAGTCAGTGCCTCGATCTCTTTGCGCAGCTCAAATTCGCGCGGCACGACACCCGCCTCGGCCATGATGCGAAAGCCCGCCGCATCGCTGTCCGTGCCGCTTTGCACGTTCAACGGCTGGCCCGCCCCTTTCAAATTGTCAAGCTGACCTTCGGCCTTGGCCTTCAGAATTTGTCTTTCACTGAGCGTCGACCATTTCATCATCGGACCTCCACATCTGCCAAAGGGAATCGTCAACTCAGTTGACAGATTAAGACATACCGCCCTACAACACAAGAAAGGAGATTTCGATGTCCGACACGACGAGGAGCGACATGCGCCCGGCAGACCAGCTTTACGCCGGAATTCAACTGACCCGCCCGCTGCTGCGCAACATCACCGCAAGGGTGGAACACGATCTGCAAGGCACCGGGATCACGGTCGGTCAGCGGGCGATCTTGGAGGTGCTGTTGGCACTCGACCACGCCACCGCCCCACAGATCACCGCGCATCTCGACGTCACCCGGCAATTTGTCGGGCGTGAGCTCAAATCGCTGGTGGATGAGGGCAAACTTGAAACAGAGGACAACCCCGCACATCGCGCCTCGAAATTTTACCGGCTCACGGAGCGGTCGCGCGCGCAAATCCTGTCAATCCGCATGCGCGAAATGCAAGAGATCGCCGCCTTCGCACAGGGGTTCACGGAAGAAGAAATTCGAGGATTTTACAAAATCCTGACGGCCTTAAATGCTGCATTCTCTGAAACAACCAAAGAAAACCAATAGCCTATCCAATTGTTTTGTATGGTATTTTTTAAAAATCCAAAGACATTTTCGATTTTCTCAGGAACTTCCACCGGCCCGGTTTCATTGTCTCTCCATACCACATGCAAACGCATGACTGAGAGGAGAATAGAAATGAAAACCCTGACGCAGAAACTGATGACCACCGCCGCTGTGATTGGCCTTGCCGCAACTCCGGTCTTTGCCGAAATGACCAGCGAGACCGATGCGACCGTGTCTGAGGACGGCGTGACCATGCAGAGCGACACCTCCATGGAGGCCCCGGCTGTGGACGACGCCATGGAGAGCGCCGATGGCACCATGGACAACGCCGTTGACGGCGCAGAAGACACCGCTTCCGATGTGGCCGATGCCACGGCTGACACCGCGAATGAGGCTTGGGACGCGACCCAAGAAGGAGCGCAAAATGTCGCCGCCGCACTTGAGACCTTTGGTCAGGAGACCGTGTCCGAGATCGTCGGCACGCAGGTTCTGACCGAATCCGGTGAAGACATCGGCGAGATCGACGCCATCGTGATGGCCGAAGGTGAAACCAAGGCGATCGTGGGTGTCGGCGGCTTCCTCGGCATTGCCGAACATGACGTGTTGGTCGAAATCGACCAGTTCTCCATGATTGACGAGAACAGCGTGATGATCCAAGGCGCGACCGAAGAAGAGCTGAAGGCGATGCCCGATGTAAACCTTGCGGATTACGAAGAGGTCGAAGGTGACCTGACGCTCGAACAAGCGATGAATTCGTAATCTTTCGAACGTATGTCCCTCCCTGCCTCGGGACATGCAAGACCCGCCCCGGATCTGCTCCGGGGCGGGTTTTTTTCAAGAAATCGAAGCCGCTTAGTTCAGCGCCGCGTCCGTGATTTCAAGCGTATAGGCGCCTTCCGGCTCTTTGGTGATCACCGGATCGGACCCACCGGACAAAAGCGATTCCACGGTCCGCTCATAATCCGCCACGTCCAGCGCGCCGTTGGAGCCTGCGGTCAGCTTGGCCACTTCGGTCATCATACGAACCTGATGCTCCATGGTCTGCGCGCCGGTCTCGTCATACTCAAGCACGATCTCGGCGGCCTCTTCCGGATTCTCTTCGGCGTATTTCCAGCCCTCCATGGAGGCGGCGACGAAACGGGCCATCTTATCCTTGAACGCCTCGTCGGTCAGGCTGTCTTCGAGCACGTAAAGCCCGTCTTCGAGCGTCGCCACGCCCTGATCTTCGTATTTGAAGGTCACGAGATCGTCGGCGGAAATGCCGGCGTCGATGACCTGCCAATATTCGTTATAGGTCATGGTGGAGATACAGGCGGCCTGTTTTTGCAACAGCGGATCGACGTTGAAGCCCTGTTTCAGGACCGTCACACCACCCTCGGAGCCATCGGTCGGGATGTCGAGTTTGCCCATCCAGGAGAGGAACGGATATTCGTTACCGTAGAACCATACGCCCAGCGTCTTGCCCGGGAAATCCTCAGGGCCGGTGATGCCGGTTTCTTTCAGACAGGTCAGCATCATGCCGGAGGATTTATAGGGCTGCGCGATGTTCACCACCGGCGCACCGTTTTCGCGCGCGGCCAGAGCCGAGGGCATCCAGTCGACCATGACATCGGCACCACCGCCCAAGAGGACCTGCACCGGCGCCACATCGGGGCCGCCCGGTTTGATCGTCACATTGAGATCGGCCTCTTCGTAAAAGCCTTTCTCCAGCGCCACATAGTAGCCCGCGAATTGGGCCTGAGTGACCCATTTGAGCTGAAGCGTCACGTCATCTGCGGCGAAGGCACCAGAGCCAATAGCGGCCAGAGCAGCGGCGCTCGTCAGTAGCTTTTTCATTATCTTACAACCTCCAAGTTGTGTCTTTCGGTCGAGGATTTTTCCCCCGTACCTAGTATTGCGCGAGGTTACCCGCGTTGTGAGGGGTGCCAAAAGGTCACCCGTTTTTCGATGCCCGCAACCAGACCGTAAAGTGCGGTCCCGGTGACGGCAGACACCACAATCTCAGCCCAAACCATATCCGTTGCCAAGCGTCCCATCTCTGTCGTGATGCGAAAGCCCATGCCCCGGATCGGAGAGCCAAAATATTCAGCAACAATCGCCCCAATGAGCGCCAGAGAGGTGGCGATTTTCAACCCGTTGAACAGGAAGGGAAGCGCCGCCGGTCCGCGCAGTTTGTGGAGCGTTTGGATATGCGTTGCACCATAGGTGCGCATCAGGTCGCGGTGCATCGGATCGACCGCCGCCAAACCGCCTAAGATGTTCACCAACATGGGGAAAAACACCATGATGGCGACCACTGCGGCCTTGGAGTGCCAATCAAAGCCGAACCACATCACCATGATGGGCGCGAGGCCCACGATGGGCAGGGCTGCAAAGAAATTCGCCACCGGCATGAGGCCGCGTTTCAGGAAGTCAAAGCGGTCGATGATCAGCGCCAGAATGAGCGCCGCCAATGTGCCCATCCAGAGGCCATTCAAAGCCCCTTTGACCACGGTTTGCACCCAGTCTTCCCAGAGAATCGGCAGCGATCCGGCCATGGCCGCGGCAATTGCGGAGGGCGGCGGCAAGATCGCGGGAGAGACGCCAAAGACGCGCACGATGACCTCCCAAAGCACCAGCACCAAAAGGCCAAAGCCCACGGGCCAGACGATTTTCTCGAACGTCGTGTCAGGTCTCATACCGCACGCCCTCCCATCAGATTGCGCGCGAGTTTTTCAAACCCGCCGACGAGAAAAATCAGGATCGCGGCCAGGATCGCCGCCGCAAACAGCGCCGCCCACATGATCATCGGCTCGCCGAACTGCGACCCGATCAACATCCGCGCGCCAAGCCCGGCGATGGCCGATGTGGAAAGCTCTGCCACTACGGCACCGACAAAAGCGGCGGCGACGGAAACTTTGAGCGAGGCGAAGAAATAGGGCATCGACGACGGCAGGCGCAGTTTCCAGAACACTTCGCTCTGGCTCGCGCCGTAGGTTTTTAAAAGATCGAGCTGCATCTGATCGGGGCTTTGCAGGCCTTTGACCATGGAGACCAGCACCGGGTAAAAGCTCAGGTAAGCTGCGATGATCGCCTTGGGCACCATGAGCGTGCCGGTGCCGACCGCGTTCGACAACACGACGATGATCGGCGCCAAGGCCACAATCGGAATGGTCTGTGAAATGATCGCCCAGGGCATGAGCGTCAGCCGCCCGATCCGACTCAGCACGATGACGGTGGCAAGCGCGATGCCGATCACGATGCCGAAACCAAAGCCCAAAAGCGTGGTCTTGAGCGTGATCGAGCCCTGATAGACCATCGAGCGTTTCGAGGTGATTTTCTTCTCAATCGTGGTGTCCCAAAGCTCCGCCACGATCTGATGCGGCGCGGGCAAGAGCGGGCGTTTTTGCGACATCGTGTCGGTGATCAGCTCGGAAAACGTGACCTCACTGCCTGCGCGTTCGGCCTGATCATAGGTCCATGTGCTGTTCATCTTCACGGCCGCCGCGTACCAGATGACGATGAGCGCTACGAGGACAGTCAGGACGGGAATGATTTTACTCATACGTCATGTCCCGCTCTGAGGCCGTCCCGAACCCGATGCGCGATCTCGATGAATTCCGGTGTGTCGCGGATGTCGAGCGGGCGCTCTTTTGGCAGCGGGCTTTCGATCACATCGGTGATCCGACCGGGGCGCGGGCTCATGACGACGATTTTCGTCGACAGATAGACTGCCTCGGGGATCGAGTGGGTCACGAAACCGATGGTCTTATCGGTCGCAGCCCAGAGTTTGAGGAGTTCTTCGTTCAGCTTATCACGCACAATTTCATCAAGCGCGCCAAAAGGTTCATCCATCAACAAAATCTCAGCATCAAAGGCCAATGCGCGGGCAATCGAGGCGCGTTGCTGCATCCCGCCCGAAAGCTGCCACGGGTATTTCCTGCCAAAGCCCTTGAGATCCACCAGATCGAGCACCTTCTCAACGCGCTTGTCCATCTCCGCTTTCGGGAAATCCATGATCTCCAGCGGCAGCTTGATATTGCCCGCAATCGTGCGCCACGGATAAAGCCCCGCCGCCTGAAACACATAGCCGTAAGACCTTGATTTTCGGGCCTCTTCGGGCGTCAAACCGTTGACGGTCAGCGAGCCGCCCGTCGGCGTCTCAAGCCCGGCGATACAGCGCAAGAACGTGGTCTTGCCACAGCCCGACGGCCCGATGAAAGAGACGAAATCCCCCTTGTTGATCTGGAGATTGACGTCCTTGAGCGCATGCACGGGCCCGTCGTTGGTCTGAAAGGTAAGATCGACGTTCTGCGCGTCGATGACTGGCTTTTTCATTGGCTAATGTCTTTATACTCGCCGCGTTTTCGCGGTCTGTCCCCTGTTGTGCGGGCGGGCCTGAGACGGCCCCACCCTTTTTTGCCGTTTGGCTCAGACGCCGGTCACCGGAATGCCAGCGCGTTCCACCGGGCGTGGCGCGGTCAGTTCTTTCCACTTCGACAGCGCCTTGTTCACCGTCGCATTCGGGTCGCGGGCGATGAACTCGCCGTGGCCTTCCTTGGCCTTCAGCTCGCCCTTGTCGACCGCCACATAACCGCGGGTCAACACGTAGCGCGGCAGCGCCGTGACCTCGATCCCCTCAAAGACGTTATAGTCGATCGAAGAGGCCTGTGTCTCGGCCTTGATGGTTTTCGACATCGACGGGTCCATCACGATCAGGTCGGCATCCGCGCCCACCAAGACCGCGCCCTTCTGCGGGTAGCAGTTCAGGATTTTCGCGATATTTGTGGAGGTTACAGCGACAAATTCATTCATCGTGATGCGGCCCGTCTCGACCCCCATGGTCCAAAGCACCGGCAAGCGGTCTTCCAAACCGCCCGTGCCGTTCGGGATTTTCGAGAAATCGCCGACGCCGTAGCGTTTCTGCTCGGTCGTGAAGGCACAGTGATCGGTCGCGACGCAGGACAAAGTGCCCGAGGCCAACCCGGCCCAGAGGCTGTCCTGATGCTTTTTGTTGCGGAACGGCGGCGACATCACGCGACGCGCGGCGTGGTCCCAGTCCTCGTTGAAATACTCGCTCTCGTCCAACACAAGGTGCTGGATCAGCGGCTCGCCCCAAACGCGTTTGCCGTTCATCTTGGCGCGGCGAATAGCCTCGTGGGCCTCTTCGCAAGAGGTGTGCACCACATAGAGCGGCGCGCCCGCCATGTCGGCGATCATGATGGCGCGGTTGGTCGCCTCGCCCTCCACCTGAGAAGGCCGCGAATAGGCGTGTGCCTCCGGGCCGGTGTTGCCCTCGGCCAAGAGTTTCGTCGTCATCTCGGCCACGAGATCGCCATTCTCGGCATGGACCAAAGGCGTCGCGCCCAGCTCGGCACAGCGTTTGAAAGAGGCGAACATTTCGTCATCGTTCACCATCAAAGAGCCCTTATAGGCCATGAAATGCTTGAAAGTGTTGATGCCCTTCTCGGTCACGGTCTTCATCTCGTCAAAGACCTGTTCCGACCACCAGGTGATCGCCATATGGAAGGAATAATCGCAACAGGCCCGCGCCGATTTGTTGTCCCAAACCTTGATCGCATCCAAGAGCGACTGCCCCGGATCGGGGAGTGCGAAATCGACAACCATCGTGGTGCCGCCCGCCAGAGCCGCACGCGTGCCTGCGTAGAAATCATCCGAGGAATGCGTGCCCATGAAGGGCATTTCCAAATGCGTATGCGGGTCGATCCCGCCCGGCATCACAAAACAACCCTCCGCATCAAGGATTTCATCACCCGTCAGGTCCGGCCCGATCTCGACGATCTTGCCATCCTCGATTTTCACGTCAGCCTTATAGGTCAGATCGGCGGTGACGACCGTACCGCCTTTGATCACCTTGCTCATAACTCTCTCCTTGTCGGTCCGGCGATGCTTTCGTGAGCACCTGCCTTCTTTTGTCTCTAAATATCCCGGGGAGCGCGAGGGGCTGGCCCCTCGCCCTTTCTCTCACTCGACGATCTCAGCGGTTTCCAAGACCGCATGCAACAGCACATCGGTCCCCGCAGCCGCCCAATCCGGCGTGATCTCTTCGGCCTCATTGTGCGACAGACCGCCGACACAGGGGCACATGATCATCGTGGTGGGCGCCACGGCGGCGGCCCAGCAGGCGTCGTGACCGGCCCCCGAGACGATGTCCATATGCGAATAGCCTAGCGTTTCCGCAGCTTTACGGACATTGGACACCAGCTCCGGCGTGAAGGTCACCGGGTCGAAATGGCCGACGGGTTCGACGGAACAGCCGACGCCGATCTCTTCGCAAATCTTCGCGGCCCGCTCTTCGATCTGGCTGCGCATGGAGGTCAGTTTGGCGATGTCCGGCGTGCGGATGTCGACCGTGAAGACCACAGTGCCCGGCAACACGTTGCGCGAATTCGGTGTGAATTGCATCTGGCCGACACCGCCCACGGCGTTCGGCTGGTGATCCATCGCCACCTCTTGCACCATCTCCAAAATCCGCGCCATGGCGAGGCCTGCGTTGGTGCGCATCGCCATGGGCGTCGAGCCCGTGTGCGCCTCTTTGCCGGTGAGCGTGAATTCGAGCCACCACAAGCCCTGACAATGGGTGACGACGCCGATGTCCTTGCCCTCGGCCTCCAAAATCGGCCCCTGTTCGATGTGCAACTCATAGTAAGCGTGCATCTTGCGCGCGCCGACCTCCTCGTCGCCTTTCCAACCGATGCGGGCCAGTTCCTCACCATAGGTCTTGCCCTCAAGGTCCGTGCGCCCATAGGCGTAATCCAGATCGAGCTTGCCGGCGAAGACACCAGAGGCCAGCATCGCAGGTGCAAAGCGCGCGCCCTCTTCGTTGGCCCAGTTGGTCACCACGATCGGGTGTTTCGTCTTGATGCCAAGATCGTTCATCGTCCGCACGGCTTCCAAAGCGCCCAAGACGCCCAGAACCCCGTCGTATTTCCCGCCCGTCGGCTGGGTGTCGAGGTGCGAGCCAATGTAAACCGGCAAAGCCTCCGGGTCGGTGCCCTCGCGAGTCATGAACATCGTGCCCATGGCATCGACGCCCATCGTCATCCCCGCCGCTTCGCACCAGCCCTGAAACAGCTTGCGCCCCTCGGCATCCTCGTCGGTCAGCGTCTGGCGGTTACAGCCGCCCGCGATCCCCGGCCCGATCTTTGCCATCTCCATCAAACTGTCCCAAAGACGTTCGGAGTTGATCTTGAGGTTCTCACCAGCGGCGGCCATGGGGTTTCCTTTCCATAAATCTGTCCTGTCCCAAATGATCTGGGTCCAACTTTGGGTTGGCGGCATTGCCTGTGTCCGAACAGATGCGGCCCGCCTCAGACCCTCAAGTCTGGCCCTCAAGTTTGACCATTTGGTCAAGAGCACACTAGCAGCACCGCGCGCAGACGCGAAACAGAGCAAACGCCTAAAACCCATGCAAACTTGCATCAAGTGCGGATTTAAGGCAATTCAGACTTCGATTTGGCGTTTTTTTTAGCAAATATAGAGCAACAAGCGCTAGAAGGCAGGATGGAAATGGGAATCGAGCGACACATGCCCGGACGACAACCGCGCACACGCATTCAGAAAAAGAACACGGAAACCATCCTGGAAGCGGCTTTGGACGTGTTTTCACAGCATGGCTTTCGCGGCTCCACCCTCGATCAGATCGCCAAGGCGGCGGGGCTGTCAAAGCCCAATCTGCTCTATTACTTCCCCTCGAAAGTGGCGATCCACCGGGCCTTGATCGACGAGTTGATGCAGAATTGGCTCGATCCTCTGCGCAAAATCGAGGCAGACGGAGAGCCCGTCGAAGAGCTTCTCGCCTATGTTTTGCGCAAACTCGAAATGGCCCGCGAATACCCGCGCGAGAGCCGATTGTTCGCCAATGAGATCGTTCAGGGCGCGCCCAATATCATGGACAAGATCGAGGGCGAATTGAAAAGCCTCGTCGATGAAAAGGCCCGCGTGATCGAGGGTTGGATCGCCTCTGGCGCGCTGGCGCCGATCGATCCCTATCATCTGATTTTCTCGATCTGGTCCACGACACAGCACTACGCCGATTTCGATGCACAGGTGCGTGCGATCCTGCGCCCTGAGGGAGACGCGCATTTCGAGGATGCGGCGGCCTATCTCGACACGCTGTTCCGTCGGATGCTGACGCCGGTCTGAGGTCCTTAACCGGCTCTTAACCATACATCAAAATACCCGTGGGTATTAACCTTTCAAAAACCATAACGTTTTATAAAGAAAGATGGTGGGGGCTCCTGAGAAAAGGAGCTTAGCATGACCAATATCGCGGGCGTGCCGGCTTTCGGAGGTGGTGGATTTGCATTCAGACAACCGCCAGATCCGCCGAAGCCAGACGTTCCTCAGATCGCGGAAACCGCGCTGAACGGAACGGCAACTTATACGAAAGGGAACGAGCTTCCCGGCCAGAATGGCGATATCCTGTCTTACAAGATTGACGAGGTGTCTGACGCCTCTTCCGTCACCGCGTCCGAGCGCGCGATGACATCTGAATATGACACCGATAAAATGGAGCTTCCCGACGACATCCTGACCGGCCCGACGCCGGCGTTTCAGGCCTCTGTCCTCGAAGTGGAGCTCGATCTGCGCAACACGATTGCCGAGATTGCCGCAAAACGCACGCAAGTCGAAGATGAGGCGGCGATTGCGCCGAGAAACGCAACCAAGGCAGAGAGTGCGGAGGCAACCGCACCTGTCGAGGCGACGACAAACGCCTCTGAGGACAGCGCAAAAGACATGGCGACCGAAGAGGTGATGGCGCTGAGCGATGCGCCTGCGGAGGCCATTGACCCAGAAGCCCGGCTCTCCGGCCCGGCTGCGGTTCAAAGGACACCTTTTGACGGCTGACGTCGTGACCCTCTAAACCTGGGGCGCCAGGATGGCGCTCTTTTTCAAAATGGAAATCGACCCTGATCACCGTGCCAGCGGGTGCCCCTGCGGAGCTTTGCCGTCCGGTCAGGGACAAAAAGCGAACCCCGAGAGTGTCTCGGGGCCTGCTCTGATGCCTTGCCCCGGCTGCATTTCGCAGGATCCGGGGCAACGTGAGTGCCGCATCGACTGTCGGCTGACCGAAATCAGCCGACACATCCCGCATCACTCTGCGGAAACAGCCGCGACGTTGTTCGGATGCGTCGTCCAGTTGGCATAGTCGCCGACCGGCTTGCCCGTCCGCTCGTCCATGTCGCCTTTTTCAAGCGTTTTCATAGTGATACAGCCCTCGACCGGACAGACATTGACGCAGAGGTTACAGGCCACACATTCATCGTCCTTGACGGTAAAGGTGCGATCAAGGCTCATCTCGATGGCCTGGTGCGAGGTGTCCTCACAGGCCGCATAACAGCGCCCGCAGTTGATGCAGTCGTCCTGATTGATCACCGCTTTGGTGACGTGGTTGAGGTTGAGATATTGCCAATCCGTCACGTTGGGCGTGGCTTTCCCGACCAGATCGGAGAGCGCCATTTCCTTTTCGTCGAGGTATTGGCTCAGCCCCGAAATCATCTCCTGAACGATTTTGAAGCCATAGGTCATCGCCGCCGTACAGACCTGCACATTGCCCGCGCCAAGCGCCATGAACTCCGCCGCATCGCGCCAGGTGGTCACGCCGCCAATGCCCGAGATCGGCAGCTTCGCCGTCGCCGGGTTGCGGGCAATTTCAGCCACCATATTCATCGCGATCGGTTTCACCGCCGGGCCGCAATAGCCGCCGTGGGTGCCTTTGCCGTCGATCATCGGCTCGGGCGAGAAGGCATCGAGGTTCACCGAAGTGATCGAGTTGATCGTGTTGATCAGCGACACCGCATCGGCGCCTCCACGCAGGGCCGCCTCCGCCGGGTAGAGAATATTGGTGATGTTGGGCGTCAGTTTCACGATCACCGGAAGGTCGGTCGATTCTTTGCACCAGCGCGTCACCATCTCGATATATTCCGGCACCTGCCCCACGGCGGAGCCCATACCGCGTTCGGCCATGCCATGCGGACAGCCAAAGTTCAGCTCGAACCCGTCACACCCCGTCTCGGCAATGCGCGGAATGATGTTCTTCCAGCTGTCGGCATCGCAAGGCACCATGACCGAGGCGATCAGCGCCCGATCCGGGTAGTCCTTTTTCACCCGCGTCATCTCTTCGAGGTTCACCTCCAGCGGACGGTCGGTGATCAGCTCGATATTGTTCAGCCCCAGCAACCGGCGGTCCGCGCCATGAATGGCCCCGTAACGCGGCCCGTTGACGTTGACGACCGGCGGACCTTCTTCGCCGAGCGTCTTCCAGACCACACCGCCCCACCCGGCCTCAAAGGCGCGGCGGACGTTGTATTCCTTGTCGGTCGGCGGCGCGGAGGCCAGCCAAAAGGGGTTCGGGCTTGTGATGCCACAAAAGGTGCTTGTCAAATCGGCCATGGCTCAGCCCTCCATCAGCTTGGCGTGGATGTCTTCGGCGGCGTCGCGTCCCTCGGACACCGCGGTCACGGTCAGGTCTTCGCCGCCCGAGGCACAGTCACCCCCGGCCCAGACGCCCGCAATCGAGGTGCGGCCCACGGCGTCCACCGCGATCTTGCCGCCGGTGATTTCGATACCTTCGGGCGCACCGTCCAGCGTCTGGCCGATGGCCTTGAACAGTTGATCGGCAGGCAAGCGGAAGGTCTCGCCAGTGCCTTTCAGGCTGCCGCCCGCCTCGGAGGTGTATTCGAACTCGACCTCCTCGACCGCGCCCTCGCCGTAGACCGCAACGGGCGCCGCATTGTAGAAAATCTGCACACCTTTCGAGGCGGCGAGTTCCTGTTCATACTCGGAGGCCGACATGCTGGCGCGGCCCCGGCGATAGACCATCGAGACGTTCTGAGCGCCCAGAAGTTTCGCCTGCACGGCCGCGTCCACGGCGGTCATCCCGCCGCCGATCACCACGACATTGCGGCCCACCGGCAGTTTCGAGAGGTCTTCGGCCTGACGCAGTTCAGAGATGAAATCCACCGCATCGAGCACGCCGTCGGTCTCTTCGCCCTCGGCGCGGAGCGCGTTGACGCCCGCCAAGCCGATGGCGAGGAACACGGCGTCGTAGTCGGCTTTCAAACCTTCGAGCGTCAGACCGTCGCCAAGCTTTTTGCCGGTCTCGACGGTGATCCCGCCGATCTGCATGAGCCAATCGACCTCTTTCTGGGCGTAGCCATCGGGCGCCTTGTAGGAGGCGATCCCGTATTCATTGAGCCCGCCGGATTTCGGGCGCGCATCGAACATCACGACGTCATGGCCCTTCATCGCCAGACGATGCGCCGCCGCCAGACCCGCAGGCCCCGCGCCCACCACGGCGACGGTTTTGCCGGTCGCCTCGGCACGGGTGTAAGGATGAATGCCTTTCGCCATCAGCGTGTCGGTGGCGTAGCGTTGCAAACGCCCGATCTCGACCGGCTTGCCCTCCGCGATCTCGCGCACACAGACCTCTTCGCAAAGCGTTTCCGTCGGACAGACCCGCGCGCACATACCGCCCAGAATGTTCTGATCGAAAATCGTCTTGGCCGCCGCCTCGGGCGTGCCAGTCATGATCTGGCGAATAAACAGGGGCACGTCGATCGAGGTCGAACAGGCCGTCATGCAAGGCGCGTCATGGCAGAAATAACACCGATCTGCGGCGACGAGCGCCTCGTGATCATCGAGCACCGGGTGCAGATCGGAAAACTGCGCGGCATAGCTCTCCTCGGGCAGGCGTCCGGCGGTGATGCCGGGCGTCAGCGGGCTGTTGGTCATCGGGCTTGCTCCCTGTTGGCTTGCTTTTATTGGTGACTCGAGCGTGGCAGGCTTCAATTTTTTATCAAGCGGTAAAATTTATGATCCGGTTATTTTCGGTCTTATCCCGCTCTTCACGCCGCATAATCATGCGCGAACGCCCAAAACATAGGCAGAGTTTGCGCCATTCTCCCCGGGTCAGGGTCGGTTATCGGGTTTTCACGCAACGTCACAAGGCCTATATACGAACGCAGAAGATCAATCAGCCCGGGCTCGAACGGACTGCCACATCTGGCACCCAAACGAGACCTGAGCGGCCCAAAACCGAGTTGAACATATGACAAAGCAAAACGACGCCGACGTGGCTTTCATTCAGGCATTGGCAGAACTCCTGAGCG
Organism: Celeribacter naphthalenivorans; assembly: GCF_020524585.1. Lineage (GTDB taxonomy): Bacteria > Pseudomonadota > Alphaproteobacteria > Rhodobacterales > Rhodobacteraceae > Celeribacter > Celeribacter naphthalenivorans. The sequence continues at coordinate 727,344 of NZ_JAIVLK010000001.1, read as the reverse complement.
CCAACGAGCTCACCGAACTCGAAGTCATGCGCGAATATGGCGACAATGACAGCCTCAACGTCCGCGTGAGCCGCGCCGCCCCTCAGGTCATTCAGACCGTGGCCGCAGCAGCCCCCGCGCCTGTCGCCGCCGCCGCTCCGGTGGCCGCAGCAGCTGCACCCGCAGCCCCCGCTGCCGACGCAGGTGATCCGGCCAACGATCCGAACGCAGTGCCCTCGCCGATGGTCGGCACCGCCTATCTCGCCGCTGAACCGGGTGCTGCGCCCTTCGTGAAAGTGGGAGACAAAGTCTCCGAAGGTCAGACGGTTCTGATCGTCGAAGCCATGAAAACCATGAACCACATCCCCGCTCCGAAATCCGGGACCGTGAAACGCGTCCTCGTGGACGACGGCACCCCGGTCGAATTCGGCGCCCCTCTGATGATCATCGAATAAGGGGTTTGTCGATGTTCGATAAAATCCTCATCGCCAACCGAGGCGAGATCGCGTTGCGGGTGATCCGCGCCTGTCGCGAGATGGGCATCCAATCGGTGGCCGTCCACTCGACAGCGGACGCGGATGCCATGCATGTGCGGATGGCCGACGAGGCCGTCTGTATCGGCCCGAACAGCTCGGCCCAGTCCTACCTGAACTTCCCGGCCATCATCGCGGCCTGTGAAATCACCGGCGCGCAGGCGATCCATCCCGGCTATGGCTTTCTGTCTGAGAACGCCGCGTTCGTGCAGATCGTCGAAGATCACGACCTGACCTTCATCGGGCCCTCCGCCGAGCACATCCGCCAGATGGGCGACAAGATCACCGCGAAAGAGACCGCCGAGAAACTGGGCATCCCCGTGGTCCCCGGCTCCAAAGGCGGCGTTCCCGATGTGGCGACGGCCAAGACAACCGCCGCCGACATGGGCTATCCGGTCATCATCAAAGCCACCGCCGGTGGCGGCGGGCGCGGCATGAAAGTGGCGCTCAACGAGGCCGAGCTTGAGGTTGCCTTCCGCACCGCGCGCTCCGAGGCAAAAGCCGCCTTCGGCAATGACGAGGTCTATATGGAGAAATATCTCCAAAAGCCGCGTCACATCGAAGTGCAGGTCTTTGGCGACGGTCAGGGCGGCGGCGTCCACCTTGGCGAGCGCGATTGTTCGCTTCAGCGCCGTCACCAGAAGGTGTTCGAAGAAGCCCCCGGCCCCTCGATCTCCCCCGAAGAGCGCGCCCGTATCGGCGGCATCTGTGCCAAGGCCATCGCGGAGATGGGCTATAAAGGTGCGGGCACGATCGAGTTTCTCTATGAGGACGGCGAGTTCTATTTCATCGAGATGAACACTCGTCTTCAGGTGGAACACCCGGTCACCGAGGCCGTGTTTGGCCAAGACCTCGTGCGCGAACAGATCCTTGTCGCTTCGGGCGAAAAACTGTCCTTCAGCCAAGACGATCTGAATCTGAACGGTCACGCCATCGAGGTTCGGATCAACGCCGAGCGTCTGCCGAATTTCACCCCCTGCCCCGGCAAGATCACGCAGTATCACGCGCCGGGCGGCCTGGGGGTTCGGATGGATTCCGGGCTCTATGACGGCTATTCGATCCCGCCCTATTACGACAGCTTGATCGGCAAGCTGATCGTGCATGGTCGCGACCGGCCCGAAGCCTTGGCGCGTCTCAACCGCGCTCTGGGCGAGCTGATCGTCGATGGTGTCGACACCACGATCCCACTGTTCCACGCGCTGTTGCAGGAAGAGGATGTGCTTACGGGCAATTACAACATCCACTGGCTGGAAAAATGGCTCGAGGCCAATCTCGGCTAACCTGAGACGTCGCTAAAGTTTGAAGGGCCGCGTGTGATGCGCGGCCTTTTCTTTTGCCCGCGTCCACGTCACATTCACCGCCATGAACCACGTCGAATTGACCCCGGAATTGATCCTGCAAGCCTATGCCAATGGGGTCTTTCCCATGGCGGAATCACGCGAGGATGAGAGCCTCTTTTGGGTCGATCCCCGCGAGCGCGGCATCATCCCTTTGGACGGGTTTCACATCTCGCGCTCTTTGGCCCGGCTGATCCGGCAAGAGCGCTACCGCGTGAGTTTTGATCAGGCTTTTGAGGCCGTGATGGAAGGATGTGCAGACCGCGACGAGACCTGGATCAACGATACGATTTTCGACCTATACACCGAGCTGCACGAGATGGGGTTTGGCCATTCCGTCGAGCTATGGGACGGGGATCGGCTGGTCGGCGGCACCTATGGCTTGGCCTTGGGCACGGCATTTTTCGGCGAAAGCATGTTCTCGCGTGTGCCCAGTGCCTCAAAAATCGTGCTGGCCTATCTGGTCGCCCATCTCAAACGCTCAGGCTTCACGCTCTTCGACACGCAATTCTTGACCGAGCATCTCGCAAGCCTCGGCGGCATCGAAATTCCCCGCTCGCAATATCGCTCACTCCTGAGCAACGCCTTGACAACACGGGCAGATTTCACGGCTCACACGGAGCGCTTGACGCCTCAGGACGTGCTGCAGCTCAGGGGCCAGATGTCGTAACGCGGATGATCCATGGCGTTCAAAGCCGGGCTTGAGGCGACCATCCAGCCGGAAAACACCGGTGCTTCGTCGCCTTGGGCGCGGACCACGAGATAGGCATAGGCATTGCCCGAGGGGTTGTCCTCGGGGTAGCGGCAATCGCCCAGAAACACCTCGATCCGGCCGAAAACCTGCGTGCCGCCGGTCTCTAGCGTCAGATCAGCGACTTGGCCGGTCAGCTTGTCGAGCGCGCGCACCGTCGCCCCGGAGGCGGAGACAACATTTTCCTGCAACTCGGTGGTGATGTCCTTCAGCTCTTGCTGAAAGCCCTCATTGGGCAGGTTTTGCAGGTCTTCGAGCGACAGCCCGCCAGCCCCAAAACCGCCGACCTCGCCCCCCTCTTCCAAGGGTTGGATGATGATCTCATCAAGACCGGTTTCCAGATCGTCGTTGAACCCGCCGTCCTGCGCCCAGACGGGCGTGCTCAAGACCATGGCTGCAATGAAGGCCGCGCGACGGATCATTCCGTGGCTCCGTCGTCGCCGCTGCCGGTCACGAATTTCAGCAAGAGGTTGATCAGGCTCACGGAGCCTTGGGTGTCCGCGATCACTTGGCCGTCCTCGAAATTGAACATCGAACCGCCGGGCACGAGTTCGACGAAATTGCCGCCCAAAAGCCCCTCGGACGAGATCATCGCCGCCGTGTCATCCGGCAGCGCAACATCGCCGTCGAGCGTCAGTTTGGCTTCGGCGCGGAAGCTGTCGCGGTTGAGATCGAGCGCCGTGACGGTGCCGATCTTGACGCCAGCGAGGCGCACATCGGTGCCGGTCGAGATGCCTTCGGCAGAGCGGAAGGAGGCGGTGAGTTGGTAGTGCTCGGACGCGCCAGCGCCGAACCCGGTGATCTGGCCCGCATAGACCAGAAACCCCAAGGCCAGCGCCACAACGCCTGCGCCCACCGCAACTTCTGTCGGATTTTCGGCCATTATTCGGGCTGCCACGCCTCGTAATCGCGCCGCTCAATCGGCTTGGCCTGACGGATCGAACCCGCAGGCGCATAGGCTGCCACGGTGCCAGTCAGGTTTTCGACGTGTTCTTTTTCCCAAATCTTGTGCTCAAGCGCCTCATGACCCGGGTGGTTCGCGAAGGTGTGGTGCAGCCAGCCGTGCCAGTCCGGGCTGATCCGGGAGGCTTCGACATCGCCGTTGTAGATCACCCAGCGACGGCTATCGTCTTTGTTGCGGAAAAAGGCATTGCCCTGAGCATCTTCGCCGACTTTGATGCCGTGACGCCATGTGAAAAGCTGCGTCCCGATGGTTTGACCTTTCCACCAGATCACCCCCCGCAGTGCCGTGTTCAAAATCCCCATGACGGTGTCACCTTTCGAATTTCGCTTGGTTCTTTCTATGAACCATCCGGACGCGGAGGTCCAGAGGGCAGCCGCTGCCCGCCCCGCCTTTTCCTGCTGAATTCCGCTTCACATTCCGGTGGCAAAGCAAAGCCCCGCCGACGGGAACCGCAGCGGGGCTTGCAAATCGTTCGGACGTATCCCTTAGGACGCGGTCTTTTCCTTGGCGTCGTCCTCTGAGTAGATCATCAGAGGTTTCGCCTCGGACATAACGGCCTCTTCGTTGACGACCACCTCGGTCACATTGTCCATGCCCGGAAGCTCGAACATCGTGTCCAGAAGGATGTCTTCGAGGATCGAACGCAGACCGCGCGCGCCGGTTTTGCGCTCGATGGCGCGTTTGGCGATGGCCGTGAGCGCCTCTTCGGTGAAGGTCAGGTCGGTGTCTTCCAACTCGAACAGACGCTGATACTGTTTCACCAGAGCGTTTTTCGGCTGGGTCAAGATAGTGACCAACGCATCCTCATCGAGATCTTCGAGCGTCGCCAGAACCGGCAGACGGCCGACGAATTCCGGGATCAGGCCGAATTTCAACAGATCTTCGGGCTCGAGCTCTTTGAACAGCTCGCCCACGCCACGGTCATCGTCGTTTTTCACATCGGCGCCAAAGCCCATTGCGGTGCCTTTGTTGCGCTGTGCGATGATGCGATCGAGGCCGGCAAAAGCGCCACCACAGATGAACAGGATGTTCGTGGTGTCGACTTGCAGGAATTCCTGCTGCGGATGCTTGCGCCCGCCCTGCGGCGGCACGGAGGCGACGGTGCCTTCCATGATTTTCAGCAAAGCCTGCTGCACCCCCTCGCCCGACACGTCGCGGGTGATCGAGGGGTTGTCGGATTTGCGCGTGATCTTGTCGACCTCGTCGATATAGACGATGCCGCGTTGCGCCCGTTCGACGTTATACTCAGACGCCTGCAACAGCTTGAGAATGATGTTCTCGACATCTTCGCCCACATAACCCGCCTCAGTCAGCGTGGTCGCATCGGCCATGGTGAAAGGCACATCGAGGATGCGCGCCAGTGTCTGAGCCAGAAGCGTTTTACCGCAACCGGTCGGGCCGATCAGCAGGATGTTCGATTTCGCAAGCTCAATGTCCCCCGCGCCTTTGGCGGCGTGGTTGAGACGCTTGTAATGGTTGTGCACAGCCACAGAGAGCACGCGTTTCGCGGTCGCCTGGCCGATGACATAGTCATCGAGCACCTGACAAATCTCTTTCGGCGAAGGCACACCTTCGGAGGATTTCAGACCCGAAGTCTTGGTCTCCTCGCGGATGATGTCCATGCACAACTCGACGCATTCGTCACAGATGAACACGGTCGGCCCCGCAATCAGTTTGCGCACCTCGTGCTGGCTCTTGCCGCAGAACGAGCAGTAGAGCGTGTTTTTGCTGTCACCACCGGACGAATTGCTCATCACATTCCCCTGAGCCTCAGGCTCTCTTGCGTTGTGCTTTGACCTATAGGCCCATCGGGGGCCAGCCGGTCAAAGAGCGATATTTGACAGAGTGTAGGACAGCCGTTTTTCGGGCACAATGGCAAAATCTCTCTGCCCCAACACCCGATTTGACGGCTCTCCCCGAGATTGAAGAGAGGGCGCATCGACCCGGTCAGGCCGAGACGCCCATCATTTTATTCCGCGAGCGGCGCGCGGCTTTCGACGATCTCGTCGATCAGACCGAAGTCTTTCGCGTCCTCGGGCGACATGAAATTGTCGCGCTCAAGCGCATCGACGATGGTCTGGAATTCCTGACCCGTGTGCTTCACGTAGATCTGGTTCAAACGATCCTTGAGCTTTTGGGTCTCTTGCGCGTGGATCATGATGTCGGTCGCCTGACCTTGGTAGCCACCGGACGGCTGGTGCACCATGACGCGGGAGTTGGGCAGCGAGAAACGCATGCCTTTTTCGCCAGCGGTCAGCAAAAGCGAGCCCATGGAGGCCGCCTGCCCCATCACCAGCGTCGAGACCTTCGGACGGATGTACTGCATCGTGTCGTAGATCGACAGGCCGGAGGTCACCACACCGCCCGGGCTGTTGATATACATGGCGATTTCTTTTTTCGGGTTTTCCGCCTCAAGGAACAGAAGCTGGGCGCAGATCAGCGACGACATGCCATCATGCACCGGGCCGTTGAGGAAGATGATGCGCTCTTTCAAGAGGCGCGAGAAGATGTCGTAGGCGCGTTCGCCGCGGCTCGTCTGCTCGACCACCATGGGAACGAGCGTGTTCATATAGGTATCAATCGGATCTTTCATCGGGCCCTGCCTGTTGCTTCATCTGATGTGTTAGCGCGGAAGTGTTACCCAAGTCTTAGTAGCGGACCGGGGGGGCTGCAAGAGCACCCGGGACCTGTCGCGGAATTCAGCGCTCACCTTCTTGGCAAGCGGCTGTGAATACGCGCCAAACACGGGATATAAAACCATATAAAAACAGCTACTTATTCTTAATTCACACTCTGATAACCCTATTGGGCAAAGCGACAAAATCAGAGGTGTTGCCGCTTTGCCTCAAATTTAGACAAAATTTTCGCAAAATTTTATCGACCTGTGATTACATGACAGGTCACGCCACCAAAGACGGCAAAGCCACCAGGTGGTTGTCCCAGGCCAGACCCGGCACGGCGTTCAGAGGCGACATGCCCTCTTTGAGGGCCAAAAGCGCGCCAAAGCCATCGGAGCCGAGATAGCCCTCTCCCATCGGCGCCAGCCCGCAAATATCACCACGCAGCACGGCGCCCAAGAAAGAGCCATCGGGCGCAAAACGATGCATCCGACCGCCGCGCGGTGAGGTGATCGCCACTTCGGACCCATCGCCCGCAAAGGCAATCGAGCCCGCGTAGCCCTTCATCGCATATTGCTCGGCCAAATCGGCCTCCGGCAAACGCACCTCCTCGCCGCGGCGATGCAACCCGATCAGGGGCACCACCTCCGTCTCATCGCCTTCCCACTGCATGGCAAAAGCCACCTGATCGTCCGCACCGATCGCGAGGTGGCGGATCGAGTTCTGATGCAACTCAGGCGCCAGAACCAGTTTCTCTTCGAGGGCAAAACTCGCAGAGAGATAGGCAAGCGAAGGCTCCATCTCGTCAATGTTGAGCTTTTGCCGCCCCTCGCCAATATCCGGGTGGGTAAAGATGCCGCCATTGGCGACCACCAAAGTGCCATCAGACAGTGCGCGGATGTCGTGCGGGCCGATGCCATGCGTGGCGACTTCGCCAACCCGGGCATAGTTCTTGGCGCGGTCCCAAATGCCCAAAACGCCCTTTTTCTCGGCGTAATTGTTCTCCGGCGTCACCAAAAGCGCGCCGTCGTTCACGAACAACCCATGCCCCATGAAATGCCGCCCCTCGGGGGCATCCAGCCGATGGGTGATCTTGCCGGTGGCACAGTTCACCACCACGGCGAAGGTGCCGGGACGACGCGCGAAAGCCACCGCCTCAGGCTTGGTCGGGTGAGCGGCGGCGGCGTGGCCACGGGCGGGCAAAGGCGCGCGGAACAGAATCTGCGCCGCCGCGTCCAAGCCATAGAGGGCATAATCGCCATTGGTGTCCTTGGCCGCACCAAGAAAGGCGGGCGATCCGGCATCGGCCCAGCTCAGACGGGGCACGAGAGTTGCGGCCAGAGCCGCCTTGAGAAAGTTACGACGTGTGCTCATAGGAATATTTCCAGTTTCTTGTTTTTATTGAGGAAACGGCGATGTTCAATCGCCGCCCTTAGTCGCCATCAGAGGAATTGAACCCGGCGGAGACCCCCAGGGGGGCGCCGACCTCATTGGCGAGATTGCCCATGAGTCCGGTGATATTCTGGCCGATGATCTCGATCTTCAACCGCCCCATCGGATCGCCCGCACCCGCGAAAGACGGATCATTCAGCGCCTCCGTGAGAGCGATGGTTTTCGCGAAAGCCTCCTCCGAAAGCGGCATCTCGCCCGGCGCCAGATTGCGCGCCAGATCGCGGGCGGCTTCGAGTTGCAGGATCACATTGCGCTCGGAGCGGCCAGAACGGCGCGCCTCGGCGCGTTCGGGACGCGGTTTGTCAAAAGTGCCGATGGGCCGCCCGATGCGCTGATCCTTGGTGTTTTCCAAAGACGCCATCAACATAGTGTAAAGCGCCTGAACGCTTTCCTCTTGCGACAGATAGAGCGGCTGAGGCGCCTCCCCGGCCATCAAGAGCGTCTGGGCGAACCCATCGGGCGCGTTCCATTCGGCTTTGATCTCTGCGGCCATGCGGTGCAAGTCGTGGGTGATGGCTTGGACGAGGTGGCAGGAATAGCTGTCCTCGGCATAACCGTCGAACTGATCGTCAAAGAGCATATATTCCAGCGCAAAGAGACCGCGCACGGCGATGGAGGCGTCGGCGAAGGCCTCGGGCGTCTCGACCACCGGGTCCTGATCCGCGATATAGCCCGAGAGCGTGCGCGGGATCATGCCCTTTTTGTCGGGCCAAAAGGCGATGGCGAGGATGCGGCCGTTTTTCTCAATTGGCCCCATGTGCAGATGTTGCAGGCCCATCCAAGCATCAAAAGCCACGTCATAGGCGGGTTTCACATTGCCCGGCAGGCAATTGGCCTCCGTCACATCCGCCAGAAATGCCGTCGCGACATCGAAACGATCAACCGCTGGAATGGTGTGCTGGTTCACCGCGCGGCTCAGCGCCTCGTCCAAAGGCGCGGCCATCGCGGGCGCGAGCGGAACAGACAGGGCAAGCGAGAGACCAAGCGAGACGCAAAAGGCGGAGAGATGACGCATGTGAACTCCTGTGGTGGGCCTCCTAGAGGCTTTCGAGAAAACGAATGAGCGCGGCGCGATCTTCGGGCGGCATCTCCACCACGGCGTCGCGGGCCCCTTGGGCCTCGCCGCCATGCCAAAGCACCGCTTCCAAGAGCGTGCGCGCACGTCCGTCATGAAGATAGCTCGTAGGCCCTGAAACGCGCGCCGTCAAACCGATCCCCCACAAAGGCGCCGTGCGCCACTCCCGGCCGGTGGCGCGATGTTCCGGGCGATGATCGGCCAGCCCCTCGCCCATATCGTGCAGCAACAGGTCGGTGTAGGGCCAAATCAGCTGGAACGAGCGCGGGGCGTCCTCCCCCTCGGTGAGCCGGGCGGTGACGTGTTTCGGGGTATGGCAGGCGGCGCATCCGGCCTCGGAAAACATCTCTTTGCCGCGCAGGACCTCGGGATCATCCACGTCGCGACGCATGGGCACCGCGAGGTTTCTCGCGTAAAACGTCACCAAATCCATGCCGGTCTGGTCGATCTCATCGCCGCGCGCGTCACCTGCGCCATGGGGAGCCGCGAGGCAGTCCACCTGTTCCGCCGTGCAATCGCCCGCAGGCGCAGGAAAGAGCGGAGAGGAAATGCCGATGTCGCCGTGAAAGGCCGCAGCGGATTGTTCCTCGACCGTCGGCTCACCGGCTTTCCAGCCAAACCGCCCCAACATGGGGGCATCAAAATGCCGTGACCAGACCAGGTTGGGCCGCCCGGAGATGCCGTCACCGTCACGATCCTCGGGGTCGGCCAGTGCGAGAATGTCTGCGGAGGGAATCGCCTCCAAAAGCCCCAGCCCGATCATCGGGTTGGCGATCCGGGGGGAAGTTTGCAGGTCGTCGGGCAGAGGCCCGTAGCCCGGATTGCTGATGCTATAGGTCGGCTGACGCAGGGTGACGACCTCACCGCCCGCGAGTGTGACGGGGATGTCCTGATAGGCAATCTCCATCCGGCCTTCGGGGGCGAAACCGACCAGCGCCAGGTCTTGTAACTGGCCGCCATAGCCCGGCACGGGACGCGTGCGTGGCGTGGCCTTGCCTCCGTCGAGTTGCGCCAGATAGGCCTCAAGCGCGCTCAGAGGCGCGTCACCTGCTGGCACGGAGAGGCGCAGGAACATCGAGGTGCGGTCGTCCTCTGCGTGCTCGGGCGGATGGCCGCGCCCGTCGTTGACGTGGCAACGCTGGCAGGAGCGCGCATTATAAAGCGGCCCCAAGCCGTCGGAGGCCTTGGTGGAGGACGGCGAGGAGACCCAGAGCTTGGCAAAGAGCGCATTGCCCAGTTCGAAATCCAGTTTCTTCTCAAAGGGCAGCGTCGCGGGCGGCAAGGTGAAGGCCGTGTCATCGCCCGGATCGGCAACAGTGCCCGCGCCGCCTTGGTTGGCCTCGAAGGCTTCGGCTTTGGTAAAATCCGTTGCGGGTGCGATGACGGCGGCAATCCGCGCGCGCTCGGCCTCCGTGCGAGGCACGGTGGACAGATGCAGGTCAGTTATCGGGAGTTGGTCGCCAAAGGCACCCTGCCCCATAAGGGACAGGGCCAAAAGCAAAGAGGCCTTACTCGGCTTCGTCCATCGAAGCTGCATTGAGCAGCGCATAGCCTTGCTCGCCAAGACGGGCGTAGAGGTCGAGCTGGGTTTCGAGAAAATCAACATGGCCTTCCTCGTCGGCGATCAACTCTTCGAACAGCGATTTCGACACATGGTCGCCGACAGATTCACAATAGCTGCGCGCCTCATTGTAGAGTGTCAGCGCGTCATGCTCGCCAGCGAGATCCGCCTCGAGCGTTTCTTTCGGGGTTTCGCCGATCCGCAGGGGGTCGAGCTTTTGCAAATTCGGGTGGCCTTCGAGAAAGATGATCCGGTCGATCAGCTTGTCGGCGTGGTTCATCTCTTCGATGCTTTCCTCGCGCGATTTCTTGGCCATCTTCGCCAGACCCCAATCGGCCTGAAGTCGGTAGTGCAGCCAATATTGAGAAACGGCTGTCAGTTCGGACCGGAGTGCTGCGTTCAGGTACTCAATGACCTTGGCGTCGCCTTTCATGGAATTATCCTCTCTTGCGGTGGTCTTTCAGCCCGCGCAATTCGGCAGGCACCTTGAGGTTATCATTCTGACGCATAGAGGAAAGGAAAAGCGACATGCAGCCGCCGCAATCGGGGGTTTTCCCCAAAGCGCGGTAGACTTTGCCCGGGGTGATGATCGTCTCAGGGTCCGAGGCCCGCATCCAGTCGATGGCGGCATGGATGTCGCGGTCGGTGATGGCATTGCAGGAACAGACGATCATGATCTCGGCTCTCGTTGGAGTGGAAAAGGCGGCCCTTCGCAAGGGCCACCTCTCTCGTATTTACTGGAAAACAGCGTCCGGGTTGTCGAGGCTGTCAGAGCCTTCGACCTCGATCTCGGTGGCCGAGAGCACAGTCACGGCGCGCTCGATCTCGCGGGTCTGGGCAACAAGCGCGTCCACGGCGGACATGATCAGCTCTTCGCCCGCTTCATTGCCGCGTGCCAGCATCTGGTCGTAGGAGAACCCGGCTTCTGCTGCCGCCTTGATCTGGCCCAACTCAACCATCGTGTGGTTCAGCGCGTGGCCCAGATCGTTCGCGAGGCCAGCGTCTTTCTCGGCCAAAAGGCTGGCGAGGCTCTCGCCTTTCACCTGCGTGCCATCGACGCGCATGTATTTGCCGAAATAGACGTTGTGAATGCCCATGCCGTCATAGAAGTGCGAGTTGTGGGTGTTGTCGGAGAAGCAATCGTGCTCTTCTTCGGGGTCGTTCAGCATGACGCCAAGCTTCATGCGCTCGCCCGCCTGTTCGCCGTAAGACAGCGAGCCCATACCGGTGAGCATCGCGGTGATGCCCGCCGCCGGATCGCTCACGACAGCTGCGCGCGCGTCGCCGCCTTCGGCCCATTGTGCTTCCATATATTCCAGATCGGAAACCAAAAGTTTGGTCGCGGAGACGAGGTATTCGGCGCGGCGGTCACAATTGCCGCCGGTGCAGTTGTCGCCGGTCAGGTAATCGGTGTAAGGACGTGCGCCCGCGCCGTGATCGGTGCCGTTCAGGTCCTGCCCCCAGAGCAGGAATTCGATGGCGTGATAGCCGGTCGCCACATTGGCCTCGACCTCATCGGCCTCGTGCAGCGTCTCGGCGAGAAACTCGGGCGTGATCGCGGAGGCGTCCACGGTTTCGCCCGACAGCTCGAAAGACGGCGTGGCGATGACGTTCAGGGCCGCCAGCGGGTTCTCGTCGGTCGCACCACCGTAAGAGCCATCCACATAGTCGATCAGCCCCTCATCAAGCGGCCAAGCGTTCACCTTGCCTTCCCAGTCATCGACAATCGGGTTGCCGAAGCGGAAGACCTCGGATTGCTGATAGGGCACGCGGGCCTCGATCCACGCGGCTTTGGCAGCAGCCAGCGTCACGTCGGAGGGGGACGCGACGAAATCCGCGATGGCGGCGTCCAATTCCTGCGCCTTGATCAGGCTGTCGCCATAGACGGCGTGGGCCATATCGGCGTAGGTGCTCACCACTTCGGCTTCGCCCGCAAAAGCGGCGGCCGGAAGTGTGGCTGCGATCATGGCCGTCATCATACGTTTCATGTGGTCTTGTCCCTCTGTCTCCCCCACCTTGGTCCTAACGGCGGGGCCTTCCAATCTGCGCGCGGTGACACGCCTGACACTATATAAGGGATTAACTGACTTCTTTGGTCAGATATGTCAATCCTGATTGTTTTAATAGGAATATGACAGAGGCGTCAGAGGGCCTGCGAAAACCGCATGACCCTCTCGTTTTCGCTTTTCAGTCAAGCGTTTGACGATAGCGTCGCAAAGCAATCGCCACGACCACCACAAGGATCACGACAATCGCCATCATATTGCCGGCCACCTCCGGCAGCCCCCCGCCCTTGAGCATCACCTTGCGCACGAGGCGCAGGAAATGCGTTGCGGGAATCGCCGTGCCGAGGCTCTGCGCCCAGCCGGGCATGGCGGAAAACGGGAACATGAAGCCGGACAAAAGAACCGTCGGCAGGATGGTGAAAAATGACAGCTGCATCGCCTGCATCTGGGTCCGGGCCACGGTCGAGACCAGAAATCCGATGGCGAGATTGACGATGATATAGAGGTTAAAGCCCAGAAAAAACGCCAGAAACGAACCCGAGAACGGCACATTGAACAGCACCCGCGCGGCGATCAGAAACACGAAGGTTTGCACGTATCCTACGAAAACATAGGGCAAAATCTTGCCCAGCATCACCTCGGCGGCGGTCACAGGCGTGGCGATCAGGCTTTCCATCGTGCCTTTTTCCGTCTCGCGCACGATGGCCACCGCCGTGATCAGGATCATCGTCATCGACAGGATCACCGCCAAAAGCCCCGGCACGATGTTGATCGAGGTTTCCTCCGACGGATTGAACGCCCGGTGCACCACAAGCTCGAACGGCGGCTCGGAGCCTGCTGCGAAGGACAAAGGCCCCGAGAGGCTCTGTTTCATCGCCGTCTCGACCACGCCGTTCATCGCGCCAATCGCACCGCCCGCCGCCACCGGATCGGAGGCATCGACGGTCAGCAAAATTTCCGGGCTCAGCCCCCGGATCATGTCGCGTTCGAAGCCCGGCGGCACGGTCAGGATCACCGTCGCCGTGCCGTCTTTCAACGCCTCGGCGCTCTCTAACTCAGAGGTCACAATGCCAATGAAATCAAAGTAATCCGAGGTGTCCATCGCCGCCGTCAGGCTGCGCACCACGGGGCTCTCATCCGCCACCTCGATCAACGTCGGCAGGTTGTGCGGATCGGTGTCGATGGCATAGCCAAAGAGCAAAAGCTGCATCACCGGCATGCCGATCATCATCGCAAAGGTCACGCGGTCGCGCTTCATCTGGATGAATTCCTTGATCAGCACGCCGAGAAATCGGGTCCATGAAAACAGACGGTTCATTGGACCTCCTCCTGGGCCGCGCCGAAATTGTCCTTCGCGCCCGCCATGAGATAGATAAACGCCTCTTCAAGACCCGCCTTTTTCGCCTGCCAATCGTAGTCCCCACCCGCCTCGCGCGCCGCCAAAGCATCCAGCGCCGCCTTGTCCGTCCCCGACACATGCAGCTCCGCGCCGAAACGGATCACCTGCCCGGCGCCGTCCTCCTGTTTCAACCGCTCTTCCAAGGCACTCAGATCGGGACCTTTGACCACATAGGTCGACAGCCCGATGGTCGTCGGGATGTCTTCTGCGGCGCCATCGATCAGCTTTTTGCCATAGGCGATATAGGCGATGTGATCGCATTGCACCGCCTCGTCCATATAATGTGTGGACACCAGAACCGTCACACCTTTGGCCGCCAAACGTCTGATTTCGTCCCAAAAATCCCGCCGCGCCTTGGGGTCAACCCCGGCGGTCGGCTCGTCCAAAAGCAAGAGATCGGGATTGTGGATCGTACAGGCGGCCAGCGCCAAGCGTTGTTTCCAGCCCCCCGAAAGCGTGCCCGCCAATTGCCCCGCGCGGCCCTCAAGCCCGAGATCACGCACCGCCTCTTCGACCAGTTTCCGCCGCCCCGGCATCCCGAACATCCGCGCGACGAAATCGAGGTTTTCGGCAATAGTGAGGTCTTCGTAGAGCGAAAACTTCTGCGTCATGTAGCCGACGCGTTTCTTGATCTCGCGGCTCTCTTTGAGAATGTCGAGACCAAGGCACTGCCCCGCGCCGCCATCCGGCGTCAAAAGCCCGCACATCATGCGGATCGTCGTGGTTTTGCCCGACCCGTTCGGCCCGAGAAAGCCGTAAATCGCACCTTTTTTGACCTCCATATCGAAGTCATCCACGACTTTGCGGTCGCCAAAGACCTTGGTCAGACCCGTGACCGAGATAGCCACATCGTCCATGGCTCACTCCTTCACTGCGGCGGAAGCATCGACCGTGATCGGCTGTCCCGGCAACACCCCCTGCGGGTCGATCACCTCGGCCTCGATGCGGTAGACGAGCCGTCCGCGTTCGGCCTTGGTGTAGAGGATCGGCGGCGTGTATTGCGGGTCAGAGGCCAGCCGCGTGATCTTGGCGCTCAGCCCCGGCGCACAGCCCTCGCAAGACAACGCCACCACATCGCCGGGGCTCAGATCGGCGCGCTCATATTCGGGCACGAAGAACAGCGCGGTCATCTGGCCCGGCGGCAAGAGCGACACCACGGGCACGCCGCTGGCGGCCACTTCGCCCGCCTCGAAGAACACCTTTTCCACCTGTCCCGTGACCGGCGCGTAGACCTTGCGGTCGTCCAGATCGGAGCGCGCCAGATCGACCTGCGCGCGGGCCGCCTCCACCGCCGCTTCGGCCGCCAGCCGTTCGGCATCGCGGGCGGGCAACTCGGCCACTTTCAATTCGGCCTCAAGCCGCGTCACGGAGGCCTGCGCCTCATCCACGGCGGCCTGTTGATCGTCCACCGTGGCCTGTGTCGTGGCCCCGCGCGCCAAAAGCGTTTCCGAGCGTGTCAGCCGCGTCTGTGCAATATCGAGCGCCACGCGGGCTTGATTGAGCGAGGCGCGGATCACATCCGTTTCCGCCTGCCGCGAGCCGGTCGAGAGGTTCTCAAACTGCGCCTCGGCCTGCGCCAGTTGCGCCTCGGCAGAACGGAGTGCTGCGCGGGGTTGATCGTCATCCAAAGCAAAAATCAGCGCGCCTTTGGCGACCTGATCGCCCTCAGAGACCGCGATAGTGTCGATCCGCCCGCCCGAGGCCGGCGCCGCATAGGTGAAATCGCCCTCGATATAGCCGTCGTAGACATAGGGCGGCGTGTCGAGGAAACCCGGATAGATCGCCGCGATGACAGAGGCCAGCCAGCTTGGAAGATCAGCCATTTTGCGGCTCCTTTTCGGTATGAGGATCGGTTGAGAGAGGCTCGAGGCCCGCAAAGAGCAGGGTCAGATGGGTGTCGATGAGATCGGGAATGCGCAGGTCTTTGGGCCGGTCACTGTCGGGCCAGATGTCGAACACATCCGCCAAAAGCACATGCATGAGAAATGGTCCAAGCACACAGCGCACGGCCATGTCGGGATCAACCTCGCGGATATAGCCGCCCTCCATGCCCTGCCGAAACAGCGCAACCAGAGCAGGCAAGGCGCGGCCGATGACGCGCTCGCGATACATCGTGGCAAGTTTTGGATGCGTCGGCGCCTCGCGGATCACCAGCTTCGGCACGGCCAGAACGCGCGGGTCAGACATGCGCGCCATGAACAAAGGCGCGATCTGGCGCAGAATCTCGCGCGGATCGCCTTTAAAGCCGCCGATCTGGTCGACCACCTCGCCCACGATCACGCCGACAGCCCGGTCCACCAGCGCCTCGATCACCGCGTCTTTCGAGGAAAAATAGAGATAGACCGCGCCTTTCGAGACCCCCGCCCGCGTGGCGATCTCCTCGACCCTTGTGCGGTCGAACCCCTTCTCCACAAAGAGATCCAAGGCGGCGTCGAGGATTTCATCCGGGCGCGCCTCTTTGCGGCGGCGAAATTTTGGGGCCGCCTCTGGCGTTGTGTCTTCGGACATCCGGACCTCCCGAGTCGTCGCGGCTTTAACTAACTGACCAGTCATTTAGTTAAATTCAGCATAGAAGTAAAGTCCGAACCCTAGACCCCAAACGCAAGTCTCCTGCGCAACGCCCCAAAGATGCCCATCCCCTGAGACATTTCGCGCCAATTAAACAGGCAAGAAAATCATAGCGGTGCACGACGACCGCATCACGCCGCCGTCCGCGTATATCGCGAGACTGACGGCGCGCAGCGCTATCGTCAGCTCACCCAAAGGCGTCCCGAATAGGCTGCGGAGATTTTGGAACGGGAGCAATCGGGCGGCCTCGACAAATACCGCATTAATGAGGAATTTGACGAACTGGAAAAAGGCCCGGACCCGAACCAAGCGATGCGAACGGGGGTCATTTTGAGACCCCTGACCTTGGTCAGAAAACATACCTGACCAAAGTCAGATAATGGAATTTTCTTTAATCGCTAAACCAATTGAGCGATCCCTATCGCCCGTAAACTCAGCAAATTCGCCTGCCCCACAGGCCTGCGCCAAGCCGATATTTTGCCTCAAATCGGTCACGCATTTCGAAAACATCCTGAAAACTCACACGTAAAAGTGACTCCTCTGCCGGAACAGCTTGCGTTTTTATGTGTTTGACCTAGGAAGGTGAAATTCGAGGCTGCCACCTCATCCATCACTACGCTCTGCTCAGTCGTAAAGGAATTCGTCATGTTAACCCGTCGCCATTTCATCCAAACCTCCACCGCGCTGTTTGGCGCCACGGCACTTGGAACGGTGGCTGCCACGCCCGCCATGGCCGCCACCAAAAGCGATTGGGACCGCTGGGATGCGCAGGTGACGCCTGCGGATTTCAACCTCGAGACCACGAACCCCTGGGGTCTGCACAGCCGGTTCCTGCCGCGTCGCGTCGAGGCGAAAGACGGTCTGCGGACGGGCGACATCCATGTCGATGCCGTTGCGCGCTACCTCTACCTCGTCGAAGACGGCGGCACCGCGATGCGCTACGGCGTGGCGATCGGGCGGGACGGGCTTTACACGCCCGGCACCTACACGATCCGCCGCAAGGCGAAATGGCCGAGCTGGACGCCGACCCCCGCGATGATCAAACGTGAGCCGGAAACCTACGCGCAATTTGCCGACGGCATGGACCCGGGCCCGCGCAACGCCTTGGGGTCTCGCGCGCTCTATCTCTATGTCGGCAATCGCGACACCTATCTGCGCATCCACGGCACGCCCTACCCGCGGTCCATCGGCACCCGCGCCAGCTCCGGCTGTGTGCGCATGGTGATGGCGCATGTCATTGATCTTTATGACCGGGCAAACACCGGCGTAACCGCGCATCTCTACCCGGCAGAGCATTACGTCACCGCGACCAGCTAAGCGCCCCGGCCAAACACCACAGGTAATACCGAAAACAAAAAGGCAGGCACTTAAGCCTGCCTTTTTCATGTCTTCATGTGAAGAGGATCACATCGCGGTTTCAAGCGTCGCCGGCGCAGAAGTGCAGATCGGGCGACCGTTTTTCGCACGCAGCGGCAACAAGGTCGTCTCGACCGGGCCGTCGTGACGATACCAGTAACAGCCGTCTTCCGGGCTGATCTGTACGGCCGCCAAATTCTGGTTCGGCGCAGCCACATCTGACAGACCTTCAGGCAACTCCTGAAGATAGCCTTCGGATGTCAAAGGAGCCTCACACCCCGCCAAGGCCAAAAGCCCCCCCACCAAGAGCAGATATTTCATCGACCTTCGTCCTTTCGCAGTCTTCTCATACGTATGAGCCCCTTAAAGCCCTTTGTGAAACGCCGTGAAACAGGTTTTCGTTCAAAAATCGCACAACTTTGTACAGGTGTGGGTCTTTTGCCATGACCGCCGCCATACCCGCGCGCCTCAATTCACCGGGGTCGGCAGGGGCGCGCCCGCGAAATAGGCGGTCAGATTGGCACATTGCAGCATCGACATATCCCGGCGGGTTTCCACGGTGGAAGAGGCCTGATGCGGTTGCAAAAGCACATTCGGAAGCGCGATCAGACGCGGGTTCACATGAGGCTCATTGTAAAAAACATCAAGCCCCGCCCCCGCAATGTCGCCCGCCTCCAAGGCCTCGATCAGCGCATCTTCATCGACACAGGTGCCGCGCGCGATGTTGATCACCACACCTCGGGGACCGAGTGCCCGGATCGCCTCACGCGAGAGATAGCCTTTGGTGTTTTCCCCACCAACCACCGCCACGACCATCCACTCGACCGCCTCAGCCAGCGCCACGACGTCTTCGCCATGATAGGTCCAGCCCTCCGGCGTGTCCTTTGCGCTGCGCGAGGTGTAATGCACCGGCATGCCAAAACCCGCGCAACGGTCCGCGATGGCGCGTCCGATCCGCCCCATGCCCGCAATCCCCACTGGTGCGCCGGACATTTTGCGATTGCGCGGCAATTCCTTGCCCTTGCTCCAGGTGCCGTCCCGCACCCAACCGTCGCCGCGCACGATCTCGCGCGACCAGGCCAGCATCATCGCCAGCGCCAGATCGGCCACATCTTCGTTCAAGACATCCGGCGTGTTGGTCACCCGAATGCCCCGCGCAGTGGCCGCCGCCACGTCGATGGCATCATAGCCGACGCCAAACTGCGCGATGATTTCGAGGTTCGGAAACAGATCCATCTGCGCCCCGTCGAGGGGTTTGTGCCCCTTGTTCGCGATGGCGCGCACGCCCATCCGCGCCTCCTCCGACAAAGCGGCGCGCTCCTCGGGAGTGCCCGCATAGACCAACTCCCCCACATCCTCGATCCGGGCAAGTTCGTCTGCGGTAAAATAGGGGGCGGAGACGAGGATGGCGGCTTGGGTCATGGTCGGCCTTTCTGAATGCGGGACAACTGGGTGCTTTCGTCCTAACCCGTTTCGCCACCCTGCGGAAACAGGCATTCTCGCCCAAGGGTATGTTTTTTCTGCAAACAGAACCGGCGCAATTAAGGCCTCATCGACAAAGGCGTGACGTGTTTTGGTCCATAAAGATGGCCCGAGACACACAGACCTTGAGAAAATCTATGACGAGGTGGTACGCTCAAATGGGGTTTGATCCGCGACCAAAGTCTTATTGATTTTTTCGCTTACGCCGTATCGTGGTCGCCCTACTGTAAGCGTCGAAAAAGGCCGAAAAAAACGCGCAAAAACCGCTGAGCCTCTCTTGACCCTCGCTTTGGCGCGTATATACAGCGTATAGGCAAAACAGGATGACACCATGGCGCCCAAGACCAAGAAAGACAGCACCCTGATCATCCGCCTGCCAAAGGCGGACCGGGATGAGTTCGTGGCGCTTTGCGAGGATATGGACACCTCCGCCTCGCGCGAATTGCGCGACCATATCCGCAAATTCCTCAAGAAGAATTCCAAGAAAGGATCGTGACCCGTGAAGACGCTTCTCGTCGCCAACAGCAAAGGTGGCTCCGGCAAGACGATGACAGCGATCACGCTCGCGGCCGCACTGAAAGCCGCCGGGCGCAAGGTCGCGCTGGCCGATGCCGATCCGCAGCAATCCGCCCGGATGTGGGGCAAGCGGCGTTCGGCCTATGCGGCGCATATACCGGTGCTCGACTGGTCCGGGCCGGGATCAAACGGCGCCCGCCCGTCGGTGCCGAAAAAGACCGAATGGCTGGTGATCGACAGCGGTGCGGGGCTTGAGGCCGAAGACGCCAAGCCCTTTCTGAAAGAGGCGGATTTCATGGTCACGCCCGTTATGCCCTCGATGTTCGACGAGCTGGCGGTCAAAGGGTTTCTGAAAACGCTGCGTGATCTGAAACGCATCCGCAAGGAGAAGGTCGACATCCTCCCCATCGGCTCGCGCATCGACCCGCGGCGCAAGGATGGGCGGTTGTTGAAAGAGTTTCTCGAGGCCAACGGGCAGGAGATCGTCACGATGATTTCCGAACGTGCCGCCTATGTCGATCTGGCGCGCGAAGGGCTGTCGATTTTCGACCAGTCTCAGGCGAAATACGCACCGATGAAAGAGCAATGGGCCCCCGTGCTCAAACGCATGGGCGTGAAACTCTGATCCTAACATTTTCGGCTTCTGGCTCCATGACCCGCGACGGGGTTTTGCTACTCTGTCACGGTGATGTCACGCGCGGCTTCTAAAGCGTTTTAAAAAAACTTGAGGCACTCAATTTTTGAAAAACGCAGCAAGATCAATTCAGTGTCGCAACGTTTTTCGCTCAATCTGATTCAGATTAAACGAAAAACGCTTTTAACCCGCGTATGACCAATGGAGCCTGCCATGATCCCATCCGCCTTCACCGCCCCCGGCCGTTTCTATCGCGGCAATCTGCACACCCATTCGAACCGCTCGGACGGCGCGCTGGACCCTGCCGAGGTCTGCCGCCGCTATAAGGCGGAAGGCTATGATTTCATTGCCCTGACCGATCATTTCGTCGGCCTCTATGACTATCCTCTGGTGGACACGAGTGCTTTTCGCAACGAGGGTTTTACGACGCTCTTCGGCGCCGAGTTACATTCTGGCGCGATGGAGAATGGCGAGTTGTGGCACATTCTTGCGGTCGGGCTGCCCTTGGAGTTCGCCCGCTCGAACTCCCCGGCCTTTGTCCCTGTGGAGGGTCAGGAAAGCGGACCGGAGTTGGCGCAGCGGGCACGCGATGCGGGCGCTTTCGTCGCCGTCGCGCATCCGCAATGGTCGGGGATGAGCCTTTCCGACGCGCGCTCGATCGAGGCGGCCCATGCGGTCGAGATTTACAACCACGGCTGCGCTATGGGGTGCGACCGGGCGGATGGGGCGTTTTATGCCGATCTTCTGCTTTCCGAGGGCCGCGATCTGACGGTGATCGCCACGGATGACGCGCATTTCACCGAGCCGGATCATTTCGGCGGCTGGGTCATGGTCAAAGCGGCGGCACTCACGCCCGAGGCCCTGTTAGCGGCGCTCAAACGCGGCGAGTTTTATAGCAGCCAAGGCCCGGAACTGCGCCAGATCGAGGTGACGGAGAAAGCCGTTACCGTGGACTGTAGCGCGGTGGCGACCGTCATCGTCCAGGGCCACGGCTCGGCAGCAATGGCAGTGCATGGCGAAAGCCTGACCCGCGCCGAGGTGCCTTTGATGCGGTTTCACAAAAGCCCTTGGATTCGGGTCACTGTGATGGACCGAGCGGGCAAGCGGGCTTGGTCGAACCCGATGCCAAACCCGGATTTTAAGGGCTGAGCCGCGCGAAAGCCGAAAAAACAGGCACGCGCCGTGGCTGCAATTTAAGCAGGTACCACCGCCGTCACCTCGACCTCGACCTTAAACTCCTCGCGGGTGAAGCCTGTGACGATCAAAAGCGTCGAGGCGGGTTTCACCGCCACATCGGCAAGCCAGGAATCGCGCACCGCCATATAGGTCGGAAAATCCTCACGCGCGGTGACAAAGCCGCTCACGCGCACCACCGTGTCACGGGTCACGCCCGCCTCCTGCAAAATCGCGTCGATATTGGCGAAACACTGTTCTGCTTGGGCTTTGACGCCTTCGGGACAGGTGCCGTCGGGGGCCAGACCAAGTTGACCTGACGTCACGATGACCTGCCCTGCGGGGGCGGAGGCGATGCCATGCGAATAGGCGCCAAAGGGCGCGGCGATGGAGGATGGGGTCAGGGCTTTGTGCATGGAATGCTCCGGGGATGAGTCTCTGTCAGATTCGCCAAATGGCCGTTTTGTGATGCCAGTCCTGGGCCTTGAGCGCCGCCATTGTGTACAATTCCGCATCCGATTTTCCCACCCAATGCCTGATATTTGACCAATCGGCCAGAATTTCGCCCTCTATTTCGGCATTTGCAGATTGTGCACAAGAACCCGCCCCGCGCCTGCTGCTCTCTCTCCATGAGGCTCACTAACGTGGGGGTCGGAATTTCACCCACGGAGAATTTACATGACCATGAAACGCGTCCTCGCGGGGCTGACCCTTGCCGCGACCACGTCCACCACTGCGCTCACCGGAGCCATGGCTCAAGACCTCACCCCGGTCGCCTTCGGCACCAACTGGTTGGCGCAGGCCGAGCACGGCGGCTATTACCAAGCCGTGGCCGACGGCACCTATGCGGACTGCGGCCTCGACGTCACCATTCAGCCCGGCGGCCCGCAGGTGAACAACCGCGCGCTGATGATGGCGGATCGCATTCAGTTCCACATGGGCGGCGATCTGTTGCAGGCCTTCAATGCCGCCAAAGAGGGCATTCCGGTCGTGGCCGTGGCCGCCACCTTCCAGAAACACCCGCAGGTGATCATCGCGCATCCGGGTGTGGCCGAGACGTTCGAAGATCTGAAAAAAACCACGCTTTTGATCGGCGACAACGGTTTTGCCTCCTTCTATCAGTGGATGGTCGCCGCTTACGGCTTCACGGTCGAACAGCGTGAGCCCTACACCTTCAACCCGGCGCCCTTCCTCGCCGATGAGACGAAATCCATGCAGGGTTTCCTGTCGTCGGAGCCCTATGTGATCGAGAAAGAGGGCGGCTTTACCCCCGACGTCTTCCTCATCGCGGACGCCGGTTATTCGACCTATGCGACCACCATCGAGACGATGCAAAAGACCATCGACGAGAGCCCCGAGGCGGTGAAATGTTTCGTCGATGGCTCGGCGATCGGCTGGTACAACTACCTCTATAACGACAACTCCGCCGCCAATGGGATGATCATGGCCGACAACCCGGACATGACCCAGGACAAGATCGATTTCGCCATCGAGAAGATGAAATCCGAAGGCATCGTCGACAGCGGCGACGCGCTTGAGCTGGGCATCGGGGCGATGACCGACGAGAAGATTGCGGATTTCTACGACAAGATGGTCGACGCGGGCGTCATTGAGGCCGGTCTGGATTACTCCGCGGCCTATACGTTGGACTTCACCAACCAGAAGGTCGGCATGGACCTGAAATAAGGTCCATTTCCCAAAGACATAGCGAGGGCGGCCCCCGTTTTTTTTACCGCCCTCGCCTCCTTTGATTTCGAAAGACGCACATGACCCTCCCTTCTTCCATTCCCCCCATGGGCCAGCGCGACAAACTGTTGGAGATGTCCAATGTGGACAAGGTCTTCGGCGGCAATGTCGTGGCGCTCAAGGATATGAACCTGACCGTGAACCAAGGCGATTTCATTTCGCTTTTAGGACCGTCGGGCTGTGGCAAATCCACGGCTTTGCGGCTGATTTCCGGGCTGATGCGACCGACCTCCGGGCATATCAACTGGGAAGGCGGGCAGAAGACCGGCGATCTGGGCGTGGTGTTTCAGGAACCGACCCTGATGCCTTGGGCCACGGTCGAACAGAACGTCTGGCTGCCCTTCCGACTGCGCGGCAAATCCATCGCGGATGTCCAAGACGAGATCATGTGGGCACTCAAGATGGTGGGCTTGGAGAAGTTCCAAAAGAGCTACCCGCGCGAGCTTTCGGGCGGCATGAAAATGCGCGTCTCCATCGCGCGCTCGCTGGTGACCGAGCCGCGGCTGATCCTGATGGACGAACCCTTCGCGGCCTTGGACGAGATCACCCGGCACAAGCTGAACAACGATCTGTTGGAGCTGCGCGATAAGTTGAAATGCACGGTGATTTTCGTCACCCATTCGGTGTTTGAGAGCGTGTTCCTGTCGGACCGCATCGTCGTCATGGCGGCACGTCCGGGCCGGGTGTCGTCCGAAGTCACGGTGGACGCGCCCTACCCGCGCACCGAGGAATTCCGCACCTCTGCAGACTACGCGGAACTGTGCCGCAAGGCTTCTGAGGCGCTGCATGGCGCAATGAATGAACATGGCGCGAGGGCCTCTGCATGAGCACGACAGACATGAACACCGCATCCATCGTCGACGAAGAAGAGCTGCGCTACGCCCGTGCAGAAAAGCGCGAAAAGATCGCCAAATGGGTCCTCCCCGTGGTGGTGATTGCGCTGGCGGTTTTCCTCTGGGACCGCATGGTGGTGTGGAACGACATTCCGCATTACATCCTGCCGGGGCCGGGATTGGTGCTTGAGACGCTGATCCAGGATTGGGGCATGTTGTCGGATGCGCTGATTGTGACACTCAAAATCACCCTCGCGGCTTTGGCCGTCGCGGTGATCGGTGGCGTGGGTCTCGCGATCCTCTTCACCCAGTCGCGCTATTTCGAGATGTCGTTCTACCCCTTCGCCGTCATCTTGCAGGTGACGCCGGTGGTCTCGATCGCACCTCTGATTTTCATCTATGTCGACAGTCGGATCGCGGGGCTGCTCTTGTGTGCCTGGATCGTGGCGTTTTTCCCGATCCTGTCGAACACGACACTCGGCCTCAATTCGACCGACCACAACCTGCGCGATCTTTACAAAATCTACGGTGCGACGCGCTGGCAGCGGCTGCGCTATTTGCAACTGCCGACCGCTCTGCCCTACTTTCTGGGCGGGCTTCGCATCGCCGGTGGCCTGTCCCTGATCGGGGCCGTGGTGGCCGAATATGTCGCGGGCACCGGCGGCATCGGATCGGGGCTTGCGTTCCGCATCCTTGAGGCCGGGTATCGCCTCAACATTCCGCGCATGTTCGCGGCCCTTCTTCTGATCGCGGCGACAGGTGTCGTGATCTTCACCGCAGCATCCCTGCTCTCTCATGCATTGCTGCACAAATGGCACGAAAGTGCGATCAAACGGGAGTCATAAGGACTTATATGAGCTTTTGCGTTCTGCCCAGCGGCGCGAAGACACTTCGAAATGTCACGGTCCCGGCCAGCCTCATCGGCCAATCCGGGGACCTCATCACCACCGATCTCACGATCACAAATGGAAAGATCACGCAAACGGACGCTGGGCAACCGGTCGAAACCGTGATCGATATGAAAGGCGCTATGGTCTTTCCGGCCTTCGTCGATATGCACACGCATCTCGACAAGGGTCACATCTGGCCGCGCGCCTCGAACCCTGATGGCTCCTTCATGGGGGCACTGGAGACCGTCCATGCGGACCACGCCAATTGGACGGCGGCGGATGTCGAGGCGCGGATGGATTTCGCGCTCAGATGCGCCTATGCCCATGGCACCAAGGCAATCCGCACCCATATCGACAGCCTGGACGCGCTGGCGTCTTCGTCCTTTGGCGTGGTCAAACGGATGCAAGACAAATGGGCCGGAAAGATCGAGCTACAGGCGTCCTGTTTGGTGGCCGTCGACAAGATTTTCAAGGATCAGGGCGACTTCCCGGCGATTGCGAAAATCGTATCTGAGGCCGGGCAAATCTTAGGCTCTGTCACCTACCCGGTGCCGGATCTGAAAGAGCGGCTGTTGGACTTCTTCCACTTCGCGGTGATGTATGATCTTGACGTCGATTTCCATGTGGACGAGACCGACGATCCCACCTCCGACACGCTGCGCACCATTGCGGAGACGGTGATCGAGCTGGACTTTAAAAACCGCGTCACGGTGGGCCATTGCTGTTCCATTTCGGTGATGCCGGAAGAAACCGCAGACGAAATCATCGCGCTCGTCGCCAAGGCCGGTCTCAACGTCGTCTCCCTGCCGATGTGCAACATGTATCTGCAAGACCGCTACAAAGGCCGCACGCCGCGTTGGCGCGGTGTCACCATGGCGCATGAGCTGAACGCAGCGGGGGTCAATGTCTCTTTCGCCTCCGACAACACCCGCGATCCGTTCTACGCCTATGGCGATCTGGACATGATCGAAGTGATGCGCGAGGCGACGCGGATTTGCCACCTCGACCACACGGATGTGCCCTGGGTGAACGCCTTTCTGACCAATCCGGCGGCGGCCTGTGGCTTTGACACCCCAAGCCTGACGGTGGGCGCCCCTGCCGATCTGGTCATTTGCAACGCACGCGGCTGGACCGAGCTGTTCGCCCGACCGCAATCCGACAGGGTGGTTTTGCGCGACGGTGATCCCATCGACCGTACCCTGCCGTCTTACTCTGAACTTGATGAGATCGTGAGCTAATATCATGAACAAGAATTCCGCTGCGGCCATGGCCGCCCTGTCACATCTGGACATCGAAGAAAACCCCGCCACCGTCCGCAACAAATCGCGCGACTTCTTTTGGTACTCGCCGGTGCTCAAAGCCGAGATGGACCATTTGCAGGCCGACTTTGTGGTCAACCCGACCTCTGAGGCCGAAGTGATCGAGGTGCTCAAGACCTGTTACGCCCATGACGTCCCCGTCACCTGTCGCGGCGGCGGCACCGGCAACTATGGGCAGGCCATGCCTTTGGCCGGTGGCTGCGTCATGCATCTGACAAAGATGAACAAGATCAAGGAGATCGGTGCAGGCTATGTCGTCGCCGAACCCGGCATCATCATCAAGGAGATGGACGCCGAGCTGAAAGAAAAGTCGGGTCAGGAGCTGCGCATGTTCCCCTCGACCTATTCGCAGGCCTCTCTGGGCGGTTTCATCGCGGGTGGCTCCGGCGGCGTCGGGTCCGCGAACTGGGGCGCCTTGCGTGATCTCGGCAATATCGACCGTCTGCGGGTGATCACCATGGAGGCCGAGCCCCGCGCGCTGGAATTCACCGGCGAAGAGCTGCACCGCGTGTCCCACGCCTATGGCACCAACGGCATCATCACCGAGATCGAAATGCCGCTCGCCCCCGCTTATGAGTGGGTCGAGATGTTCGTGCGCTTTGACAGCTTCCGCATGGCGACCGAATTCGCCGGTGCTCTGACCGCCGAGCCGGGCATTCTGATCAAACTTGCCTCTGTCTACGCCGCCCCCATCGCGCATAAATATTTCCAGCGCGTGAAGGCGCATGTGTCTGAGAATGACCACCTCTGTGGCCTCATGGTCGCGCCGCAGTCCATGGCAGGTTTCCAGACGCTTCTGGACCGCTATGAAGGCGCCGAGGTGATCTACCGTTCGGACGACGTGCAATGGGATCGCCACCCCGGCCCGGTCTATGAATATGGCTGGAACCACACCACGCTGCGCGCGCTCAAGTTCGAGAAAGACCTGACCTATCTTCAGGTCCGCTATGGCGGGGACATCGAAAAGGTCATGCGCGCCTATGACGCGTTCAAAGACGATCTCTACATGCACCTCGAAGTGATGCGCGAGGGCGCCGGGATTTCCTTTGCAGGTCTGCCGATTGTCTTCCCCAAAGACAAGGCACAGCTCGACGATCTGGTCGCCAAACATGAGGCGATGGACTGCATGATCTTCAACCCGCATCGCTACACTTTGGAAGAAGGCGGGCGGCAGTCCACGGACAAACGCCAGCTCGATTTCAAACGCGAGGCGGACCCGAAGGGCCTTTTGAACCCCGGCAAAATGATCGCTTGGGACGAGCCGGATTTCGACTACGCGGAGATGTATTCCTACGCCAAGATCACGCCGAAACCGGAGGTGGCAGAATGAGTTCCAAAGGACGCGTTCTCGTCCTCTACGCCCACCCCTGCCCGGAAAGCTTCAACGCGGCGGTGCATGAGGTGGTCGTGGAGACGCTCACCAAATCCGGTTGGGAGGTTGATGACTGCGATCTCAACGTCGAGGGCTTTCAACCCGTGCTCACGATGGAGGACCGTCGCGGCTATCACGACGAGCCCGCCAATATCGAACCGGTGCGTGAGTATGTCGAACGGCTACA
This sequence comes from Celeribacter naphthalenivorans, assembly GCF_020524585.1. Classification (GTDB taxonomy): domain Bacteria; phylum Pseudomonadota; class Alphaproteobacteria; order Rhodobacterales; family Rhodobacteraceae; genus Celeribacter; species Celeribacter naphthalenivorans. The sequence continues at coordinate 699,593 of NZ_JAIVLK010000001.1, read as the reverse complement.
GGCCGCCGACGCGCTGGTGATGGTCTTCCCGGTGTGGAATTTCGGCTATCCGGCGATCCTCAAAGGGTTTCTCGACCGGATTTTCCTTCCGGGTGTGTCGTTTAAGCTCAAGGATGGCAAGGTCCGTCCGGGGCTCACCAACATCAAGAAACTCTACGCCTGCACCACCTATGGCGGCACGCGGTGGCGCGCGATGATGAACGGCGACCCGCCGCGCAAATGCGTCACCCGGCCGGTGTGGTATGCCTGTGGCATGCCAAAGAAGAAATACATCGCCTGCTATAACATGAACCGCAACGAAGAGCCGAAACTCAAAGCGCATCTGGAGCGGGTGCGGCGCGAGATGGAGGCGATGTGATGCAACGCGCCCTCGTTGTCTATTGCCACCCGCGCGAGACCTCCTTTAACCGCGGCATTCGTGACCTCGTACTCGCACGCCTTGAGACCGCAGGCGTCGAGTTTCGCCTGCGCGATCTCTATGCCGAGGGGTTCGATCCGGTGCTCTCCGCGCATGAGCATGAGATTTATGAAAACGTGCCGGAAAATCGCGTTCTGGTAGACCGCGATTGCACGGACCTTGAGTGGTGCGACAGCCTGATTTTCGTCTATCCGACCTGGTGGTACGGCCTGCCCGCGATGCTCAAGGGCTGGCTTGACCGCACCATGGTGTCGGGCGTGGCCTTCATCATGCCGCAAAAAGAGGGCGATGACATCAAACCCGGCCTGACCCACATCACCAAACTGGGCGTTTTCACCACCTGCGGCGCCTCGCGATGGCTGACCTTCTTTGTCGGCGCGCCGGGCAAACGCACGCTGATGCGTGGACTTCGGGTGATCTTGGCCAAACGCTGCAAGACCGCCTTTGCGGCACATTTCCTGATGGACAGCTCGACAGCTGAGAGCCGCGCCAAGCATCTGACACGGGTGCAGAACCGGCTCGATAAGCTGATCGCGGCGCCTGCGCCGAAGGAGGGGTAAATGGACATTCCCGTTCTCGACTGGAGCCGTTTTGCCACCGGTTCAGATGCCGACGGCTTTGTGCAAGACCTCGGACGTGCCTGCCGCGACACCGGTTTTTTTCTCGTCAAGAACCACGGCATTCCCGAGGAGCTGATCGCGGATGTCTTCGCCAAGGGCGACGCCTTCTTCGCGCTGCCCGTGGCGGAAAAAGCGAAAATCGACATCCGGGGCAACCCGCACAACCGGGGCTGGGCCTGTCAGGGGTCCGAGGCGCTGGACGAGACCTCCGGCCAGATGGACCGCAAAGAGGCCTTCAACGTCGGTTTTGACTTGCCCTCAGACGATCCGCGTGTCCTCAAAGGCGAGCCGTTTCGTGGCGTGAATGTCTGGCCTGATGTGCCGGGATTTCGCGAGACCATGCTCGACTACTATGACGCCGTGCTGCACCTCTCGGTCGCGCTGCACCGGGCGTTCGAGATGGATTTGAACCTGCCCGAAGGCTACTTCCCGCCGCATTTCACCGAACCGATGGCGACGCTTCGTGTCCTCTCCTACCCGGCGGCACCCGACGGTGAGGGCATCGGCGCGGGCGCGCATACGGATTACGGCTCTGTGACGCTCTTGATGACCGATGGCGTCGGCGGGTTGCAGGTCCGCCCTCGCGGCGGCGACTGGATCGACGTGCCGCATGTGCCGGGCGCCTATGTGGTCAACATCGGTGACTGCCTGATGCGTTGGTCGAATGACATCTACGTCTCGACCCCGCACCGGGTGTTGCCGCCGAAAACCGCCCGCCGCTCCATCGCCTTTTTCCTCGACCCAAACCCCGACAGCGTGATTGCCGCCCTGCCGGGCACGGGCGAGGCCAAATACCCCGCCGTCACCGGCGCCGATTATCTGCGGTCGCGCCTTGACGCGACTTACACACCGAAGGACATCACATGAGACGTTTCGACTGGACCGAGTTCCGCACCACGGAATTCACCGATTTTGACCCTGAGAAAACCATCGTCATTCTGCCCACGGCGGCCGTGGAACAGCATGGGCCGCATCTGCCTGTGGGCGTGGACACCTATATCAACGAGGGCATGCTGGCGGAACTGCGCGCCACCTGCCCCGACGATCTCGACATCCTCATCCTGCCGGTGCAGGCGGTCGGCAAATCGAACGAACACATCCACGCCAAGGGCACGCTGACCTATACGGCCAAGACCGCTTTGGACGCCTGGACCGAGATCGGGCTTTCGGTCGCGCGTGCGGGCCTCAAAAAAATGGTGATCGTCAATTCCCATGGCGGGAACTTGGACCTGATTTCCATTCTGGGGCGTGAACTCAGGGTGCAAGCGGGCATGATGGTCGTGAAATGCCAATGGGGCAATTTCGGCAAACCCGAGGGCATGTATAGCGCACAAGAAAGCACCTACGGCATTCATGGCGGTGATCTTGAGACATCGCTCATGCTGCATTTCAAACCGCATCTGGTGGATATGGAGAAGGCCGAAGATTTCCGTTCGACGGCGGAGACCGCACCGATTTCGCCGATTGGTCCGGTAAATTTGGCTTGGGTGTCAAAGGACTTGAACCCGAAAGGCACGGTGGGCGAGGCGCATCTGGCGACGGCTGAAAAAGGCGCTGCCACCTGTGCGCATCAGGTCGCGGGGTTTGTCGAGATGCTGAAAGAGCTGCGGGACTTGTCGACAGAGGGCTATGCGCGGACGATCCCGGACTGAGGGCGAGCGCCTGCCCGTGGGGTGGCGCTCCAATCTGTGAGCAGTGCAGTTTATGCCAGCCAAATCCGTCGTCCGGTGAGACGACGTCAGACGCAGAAAAGCGCCAGCCCGCCGGAACGGGCAGGCGCTTGCCCGGCACCTGTGGTGCTATTCGGGCGAAGAAAAAAGGGGGCCATTTGGCCCCCTTTCCTATTCATCCACTTCAGGCGCGGTGATCCCACCAAAGGCCCCGCCAAAGGCCGACGGGCTTTCCGGTTTCGGCGCCGCAGGGGCCGCCGGTGTCCCAACGCCCCCGAAAGCCCCGCCAAAGGCGCTGTCCGGTTTCGGTACGGTCACGCCCTGCTCCGCCTCCTGCGCCTCGATCCTCGCACGTTGCTCTGCGCGAAGCTCTTCCTGACGATCCAGCTTCTCCTGCAACACAGCCGCCTCACAGACCGAACTGTCATATTGCGAGCCCGCGTAAGTTATCCCGCCAATCACCGTCACGAGGATCGCAAAGACGATACCGGGATGTGTCAGTGCCCGCGTCACCGGATTGGCATAAAGCGGCGAGCGGGACGCGCGACCACCGGATTCGGCCTCTTTGCGGCGCTGATAGGCCTCATTCGTGAGCGCGCCCACCAATGTGAGCGTGATGATGATCACCGCCAGAGCGGACAAAGACGGGTCCGTGCCGTGGCGCACTTTCGAGGCCAAGGCCGTGGTGAAGGTGCTTTCTGAGAGAACCGTGAACACAGTCGTGTTGTAATTCTCGAAAGACGCCAACAACGTGATGAAGGCCGCCGAGCCAATCGCGGGCGCCATGAAGGGCAAGAGGATTTTGCGAAACGCCTGCCCGGGCGTGGCGCCGAGATCGAGTGCGGCTTCGGTCTGGGTCGCATCGAAACGTTGCAGTCGCGCGATGAACACCAACATGGCATAGGCCGAGACAAAGGTGATCTGGCCCACGATGGTCAGGAAATAGCCATTATAGAGAAACCCCGCCCCGGTGCCCCGCGTGATCTGGCCCCAAAGCACGATGGTCGAAATCCCGAGCACAACGCCGGGGATCAGGATCGGCAGGATCAGCACCGTGTAGAGCATCGAGCGCAGCTTGGGCGGCAATTCGGAGAGCGCCAGCGCCCCCGCCAACCCGATGGGCACCGCCAAGGCCACGACACCCACCCCGATGATCACGGAGTTCATCAGGCCTTCCATCAGGCGGGCGTTGCCGAACAACTCGCCGAACCAGCCGGTGGTGAAACACTCCCAAGGCGCCACACGCGGAAACCGCGAGGAGTTGAAAGCGGTCGTCGCCATGATGACCAGCGGGCCGAACAGAAAGGAGAAAAACGCAAGCGCATAGGCGCCGCCGAAAAGCGTGTGCCTGTTCATTTGCCAATCTCCCCGACGGAAACCTTGAACACCCGCATCATCAGCAACACGAAAGTGATACAGGTCACCAAAAGGACCACGGCATAAGCCGAGCCTCTGGGCCAGTTCGAGGACTCATTGAACCACTGATAAATGAGCTGCGTGAACCACAAAGACGACGGCCCGCCCAAAATCTGCGGCGCGGCCAACGCACCTGCGGTCAGCATAAAGACCATCGTCGCGCCCGAGACAATGCCGGGTTTCGCCATCGGCAGGACCACCCGCCAATGCACCCGCCACAAAGGCGCGCCCATATCGCGGGCGGCTTCGACTTGGGTGTGATCCAGCGCTTCGATGGCGTTGTACATCGGGAAAACCATCAAAAGGATATAGGCGTAGGCGAGGCCACAATAGAGCGCCACATCGGCGCGGATGAAATCCACCGGCGCGTCCCAAAGCCCCATCTGCATGCCCCAGGTATTGACCACGCCCGTGGAGCCAAAGAGCACGCGAAACGCAAAAGCGCGCAGGATTTCGTTGATCCAATAGGGAATGATCAGCCCGATCACCATAAGCCGCGCGGCCACACCTTTGGCGCCATGCGCGAGGATATAGGCGATGGGGTAACAGATCAGCACATCAATCACAGTCACGATCAGCGCCGCGATCAGCGTGCGCACGAGGATCATGATGTCGAGCGTGTTGACCGAGCCATCGTTGTTGAAGAAGAAACTGCGGTACTGATCGAGCGTGTAGTGATCCGCATCGGTTCCGAGCTGATCGGCCGGCAGATTGAAACGAAAGGAATAATCCAGCATCGAAAGCTGCGGCAGGGTGATGAACAAGACGACCCAAAGCGACACGGAAATCGCGACGAACAGCGCGGCGCCCATGCCGTGTTTGGCGAGCAAAGTGGTGTAGGCGAGTTTCAACTGTTTCATGAGTCACTCGCCATATGGCCGACCGGAAGGATCGTGCCGTTCATCGGCTGAAACCCCAGAGAGAGGCTTTCGCCCTGCCCCGGAAGGCTGCCCGCCAGCCCCGCGTTCACCATGGAGATGCGCAGCTCGGTGTCTCCGGCTTTGGCGAAGACATGGTTCGTCGCGCCCTCGAATTCCTGCCGCGTGAGCGTGGCGTGAAAGGCGTTTTCTGTTGCGCCGGGGATAAGCTGCTCGGGGCGCACGAACAAAAGCGCCTCGTCACCCGCTTTGTATTTGCGCCCGCCACCGACACGGGCCTCATAGGTGCCCATCGGCGTCTCAAGCGCCGCCAAGTCACCCGACTGCCCCTTAATGACGCCCTGCAATGCATTGTTTTCGCCAACAAAAGACGCCACGAAAGCCGACCGAGGCCGGTTGTAGATGTGATCCGGTTCGCCCACCTGTTCGATCACGCCACGGCTCATCACGGCGACACGGTCGGACATGGTCAAAGCCTCACCCTGATCGTGGGTGATGTAGATAAAGGTCACGCCGACCTGCTTTTGAATGGCGCGCAGCTCCGTGCGCATGTGTTGGCGCAGCTTGAGATCGAGCGCAGAAAGAGGCTCATCCAAGAGCAAAATATCCGGCTCAACGGCCAGCGCGCGGGCAATCGCCACGCGCTGTTTCTGGCCACCGGAGAGTTCCGAGACCTTCTTGTCGCCGATCCCCGGCAGGGCAATCATGTCCAACAACTCGTCCGCCTTCTTGCGCCGCGCTTTTTTAGACACGCCCCTCACCTCCAGAGGAAAAGCGATGTTTTCGGCCACGGACATCAGTGGGAAGAGCGCCAAATGTTGGAAAATCAACGCGGTCGGGCGTTTGTTCGGGCCGACGCCAGCCATATCCTTGCCGCCGATCAACACCTTGCCCTCGGTCGGTTCGGAAAAGCCGGAAATACAGCGCAGCATGGTGGTTTTGCCGCAGCCAGACGGCCCGAGAAAAGAAAAGAATTCGCCGGAGTTGATTTTCAGATTGGCGTTGTCGACGGCGGTGAAATTGCCAAAGCGGATGGAGACGTGATCGAGGAGAACAGAGCGGTCGGGGATGCGATCTGGGGTCTGGTCGGGCATGTTGCCTCTCTTATGACTTGAAGGTGAAAAGGCCCCGCACGTGCGTCGGCGGGGCCTGATCGTGAATTTACGCGGAGAGGAATTTATTGGTGAATTCGGTGCGCATTTCCGAATACCACGGCGCCTCTGCGGGCCATGCGTTGAGGTTCGCCAAGGCCTCGCCCGGATAAGCGTCGGCAAAGTTCTTGGCATAGATTTCACCACCGAAAGCATCCGCGCCCAGAACCGGCGAGTTGTAGCCATGGGTCTTGATCGCCTCACCGGCCCACTCGGGGTTGTAGCAGGCCTCGATGAAAGCATAGGCCTGATCGATATTGGTCGCCCCCGTCGGCATCGCCATCCCATCGACCCAAGCCATCGCGCCCTCGACCGGCGCACGGTACATCACCGGCTCGCCTTCGTTCTTCAGCGCGATCGGCGGGCCGTCCCAGGTCTGGCCGACGATGACGCCCTCATTCAAAAGACCGTTCTTTTGGGTGTCGGCGTCATTCCAGATCAGCTTGATATTGCCTTTCTTTTCAATCGCGTGCTCGACCAGCATGGTCCAGACTTCGGTCATTTTCTCGGGCGTTTCATAGGCCGCCCACATGGAACCCGGCTCCATCATGCCGAGGCGCTCCATGCCAAGGCCCAGCCCCAACAGCATAGAATGGCCGCGCCCCATGGTCTTACCCGCGTTGGCGTCGTCCCAGATGTCATAATAGGACGGGAACTCGCCCGCCGGCGTGAACATATCGGTGCGCCACGCGACCCCTTCGGTGCCCCAGATATGCGGCACCCAAAACGTGCCTTCGTCGCCGAAATTCCAGTGTTTTTCGCCCAGAGCCATCGCCGGGTTGACCTTTTCAATGGCGATTTTCGTCATGTCGAAGGGCTGGAGCAAGCCCAACTCCGCCCACAAAAGGTTGCGGTTCACGGTCGGAGACACGATGTCAAAGCCTTCCCCGCCGGTGGCCTTGAGCTTGTTGATGATCTCTTCGTTGGAACCGATGCCGGTGAAGTTCAGCTTGATGCCGGTCGAGCCCTCGAAGGCCGTCACAAAGCTTTCCGGCAGGTAATCCGACCACATCATCACATTGATCTCGCCCGAAGACGCCAGCGCAGAGCGGCTCACGATGGCGGGTGCTGCGAGACCGGCCACAAGGGTTGCGGTGCCTTTGAGAAAGCTGCGGCGCTTGAGGCCGGTTTGGGTGCGGCTGTTGGTTTTGAATGTCGTCATGTCACTCCCCGTGAACGTTTTGCCGTGAACTTTTTGTTATGCGGCGGTCTTCTGGCCCGAAACGGATCAGAGACCGCTCTTGCAAAAGCCTAGGAGGGCCGCTTCTGCTCAATTTAGAGCCAGAAGGGGCAAACTATAGGACCAGAGGCGCTTTCCCCTCTGGACGGCACTGCGCTGCACAATAGAGTGGCGTTGACGCAAGGAGAGCGCCCGCCACACTGGCAGGAGCGAAACGGGCCAGAGGCCCCTGGGCGAAAGAGACAGAGGATGCTGGACCGATATTTTGAACAGGGCTTTGACCAAAGCGCCTCGCTTCAGCATCAGATTCAGGAGCGCCTCATTCAGGCCATTCTCGACGGCGCGCTCTCGCCCGTCGATCCGCTGCCCTCCTCGCGCGAATTTGCCAAGACGCTCAAGGTCTCGCGCAACACGATCTCGATTGTTTACGACCGGCTGCATCAGGACGGGTTCATCACCGCGAAACCCCGGCGCGGCTATTTCATCGACGAGAATTTCGTGCGCGAAAAACTCAACGTCGCGCCCCCGCGCCGTCAAAATTCTGGCGGCACGCCCCCCGATTTCAACCGCTTTCTGCCGCGCCGCTTTTCCGACCAGATGAACATCGACAAGCGCAAGGATTGGCGGCGCTTTCCCTATCCGTTTCTCTATGGTCAGGTCGGGCGCGACGAGGTTTCCGTCGCGCGTTGGCGCGATTGTCTGCGCCGGGCGGGCACAACGCGCCATGTCGGGTCCTGGGCGGACGACCGGGTCGATGCCGACGATCCGCTTTTGCTCGATCAGATTTCGCGCCGCATCCTGCCTCAGCGCGGCTTTCGCGCCGAACCCGATGAATTGCTGATCACCGTGGGCGCGCAAAACGCGATCTGGATGATCGCCAACCTGTTTCTGGCGCCCGGGCGCAGCATTGTCATCGAGGACCCCGGCTATGTCGATGCGCGCAACATCTTTGCCGCCCAAGGCGCCCACGTCGTGCCCGTCCCGGTGGATCGCAAGGGCTTGAAACCCGGGCCGGAACTGGCCGAGGCGCATATGGTCTACCTAACGCCGGGGCATCAAAGCCCGACCAATATCACCATGCCGATGGAGCGCCGTCTGGCCATTCTGGAGGCCGCCGCCGCGCAGGATTTCCTCATTCTCGAGGACGATTACGAACATGAGCTGAACTTCGTCGGCGCCCAGCACCCGACGCTCAAGGCACTCGATGCCACGGGGCGGGTGATCCATATCGGCTCGCTGACGAAGCCGCTGTTTCCCGGCATCCGACTGGGGTTCATCGCCGCCGACCGCGAGGTGATCCGCGAGCTGCGTCACCTGCGGCGCCTGATGTATCGCCACCCGTCTGCTTTGGCACAGCGGGCCATGGCGTTGTTTCTCTCCGAAGGCCATTACGACGCCCACATCCGGCGGCATCGCCGGGGCATGGCGGAGAAATGGCGCGAAATGCTGCGCGAGATCGACCGGCAATTGCCCGGTTGCGAGGTGACCATGACGACCGGCGGCTCGGGCGTCTGGATCACCCTGCCCGAAAGCGTCGAGGCGGGATTGGTCAAGATGGAGGCCGAGGCGCGCGGCGTCTTGGTCGAGGACGGCACGCCGCATTACCTGCGCGCGGACGCGCCACGCAACCGGCTGCGGCTTGGTTTCGGCGCGATTGACTTTGACAAGATCGCGCCGGGGATTGCGGAGTTGCGGGGCGTGATTGAGGGGCTTTGCCTCAATCCATCGCAATCACAATCGTCTTCGACCGCGTGAAATGTGCGAGCATTGCCTCCAGCGACGCCTCCTTACCCAGGCCAGACCGCCCAAAACCGCCGTAGGAGACGTTGGGCTGGATCGTCAAGTTCTGGTTCACCTGCACATAGCCCGCGTTGAGCCGCGACGTGGCATCCAAAGCGCGGGACAGGTTCTCGGTCCAGACGGTGGCGGCCAGCCCGTAGCGACTGTCGTTGGCTTTCGCGATCACCTCGTCATAGTCGGACCATTTTTGAATGACCGCGACGGGGCCAAAAATCTCGTTCTGCACGCAAGGGTGATCCTCGGGCAAATCGAGCAAAAGCGTCGGCAGGGCAAAGAGATCGGGCGTCAGATCGGCACCTTCGGGCAGCGTGCCGCAGCGGATCACGCGCGCGCCAGCGGTGCCCTCGGCTTGCGCCACATAGCCCGCGACGACGGCGGCCTGTTTGGCGTTGATGATCGTCCCGATGTCGGTCGCCTCATCCAGCGGATCGCCGATTTTGAGCGCATTTAACGCTTCGATCAGTGCCGTAAGGAAGGCGTCATAGAGGCTCACATGCACATAAATCCGCGAGGACGCCGTACAGCTTTGCCCCTGCCGCGTGAAGCGCATGCCCGAAATGGCGCCCGCGACCGCCTTGTCCAGATGGGCATCGTCGCAAACGATCATCGGGGATTTGCCGCCCAATTCCAAAGACACCGGCACAATGCGTTCGGCCCCCGCTTTGTAGACGGTTTCGCCCACGGCCTCTGAGCCGGTGAAGGTGATTTTGGCGACATCCGCATGCGCCGTGAGCGCCGCGCCACAGTCCGCGCCGGTGCCATTGATCACGTTCAAAACGCCGTCGGGCAGGAAGTGCATGAGAATTTCGGCGGCCAGATAGGTGGCAAAAGGCGCCTCCTCAGAGGCCTTCACCACCACCGTATTGCCCGCCACCAGCGCAGGCGCGATCTTCAGCATCATCAACACCAAAGGCACGTTCCACGGAACTATTGCTGCGACCACACCCAGAGGTTCGCGGGTGGTCATGGTCAACATGCGCGGGTTGAACGGGATGGTTTCGCCTTTGAGCTCGGAACCTAATCCGCCATAGAATTCAAGGATGTCTGCGGCGGTCTTCACCTCGCCCCTGCATTCCGTGCGGATGGCTTTTCCGGTCTCGCGGGCCAGTACCTGAGCCACAATCTCGAAATGCTCCAACAGGGCGCGCCCACCTGCGGCCACCGCCTTGCCGCGCTCGCGCGCTGGCACCGCAGCCCAGCCAGGCCCCGCCGCTTTCGCCGCCGCCACCGCCGCCTCGGTCTCCGCCGAACCAGAAGCCGCCGCTTGGCCCAAAACCGCACCTGTGGCTGGGTTCACCACATCGAGGCCCCGCCCCACGGAGACCCGCGCGCCACCGACGAGGTTGAGGTTGCGATAGGCGGCAATTGCGGCCACGGCGTCGGCGGGAGGGCTGAATGTCTGTGTCATACCCCTTTCCTTGCCGCAAAAACGGCGACGGCAAAGGTGCCAGTGAATGGAAAAAATGAGTCCAGGCGGCCACTGCCATTGATCTGCCCTTATAATTGCTTTTGACTAAGATTATGACCGCTCGCGCACGCCTGCTTTGTCAGGTCAAGAATGGAGTTCCCCCAATGCATGACAATGATCTCTCCGCCATCGTCGAGGCCGACCGCGCCCACGTCTGGCACCATATGTTCCAGCACCAGCTTCTGGACAGCCGTGATCCGCGGATCATTGTCGAGGGCAAGGGCATGTCGGTTTGGGACCAGAACGGGCGCGAATTTTTGGATGCCGTCTCCGGCGGCGTCTGGACTGTGAACGTTGGCTATGGCCGCGAGCGGATCGCCAATGCGGTGCGCGATCAGCTGATCAAAATGAACTATTTCGCAGGCTCTGCGGGGTCGGTTCCGGGTGCGAAATTCGCCGAGATTCTGACCGCGAAAGCCCCCGGATTGTCGCGCATGTACTACTGCAACTCCGGCTCGGAAGCCAATGAAAAGGCTTTCAAAATGGTGCGTCAGATTTCCGCGCAACGCTATGGCGGCAAGAAGTCGAAAATCCTCTACCGCGACCGCGATTACCACGGTACCACCGTGGCCACTCTGTCCGCTTGCGGCCAGCAACAACGCGCGACGCATTACGGGCCGTTTGTACCGGATTTCGTCGAGGTGCCGCATTGCCTTGAGTACCGCAAACAGTGGGACGTCGAGAATTACGGCGAACGCGCCGCTGAGGCCATCGAAGAGGTGATCCTGCGCGAAGGCCCGGACACTGTGGGCGCGCTCTGCCTTGAGCCGGTGACGGCGGGCGGTGGCGTGATCGTGCCCCCGAAAGGCTATTGGGAGAAGGTGCAGGAGATCTGCAAGAAATACGACATCCTGCTGCACATCGACGAGGTCGTCTGCGGCATGGGGCGCACGGGTGAGTGGTTCGGCTATCAGAATTACGGCATCAAACCGGATTTCGTGACCACCGCGAAAGGCGTCGCCTCGGGCTATGCCGCCATCGCCGTAATGCTGACCACCGACGAGGTATTCGGCATGTTCAAGGACAACGCCGAGGACCCGCTGAACTATTTCCGCGACATCTCGACCTTTGGCGGCTGCACTGGCGGTCCGGCGGCCGCGATCGAGAACGTGGCGATCATCGAGGAAGAGGGCCTTTTGGACAACACCAAGGTGATGGGCCAGCGCCTGATGGACGGCCTCGACGCGCTGATGGACAAACATGCGCTCATTGGCAACACCCGCGGCCTTGGCCTGTTCTGTGGCGCGGAACTCGTGGCGGATCGCGAGACGAAAGAGCCGCTCAATGAAAAGCTGGTGCAGGCGGTGGTGGCCGAATGCGACAAGCAGGGCGTGATCATCGGCGCGACCAACCGGTCTGTGCCGGGCTTTAACAACACGCTGTGCTTCTCGCCGGCCTTGATCTCGAAAGCCGATGACATCGACCGCATTCTGGACGCGGTGGACAACGGCCTCACGACCGTTGCGGCGGCGATGTAAGGCTGCCACGCAAGAGTTTGATAAATCTGAATTATGCCCCGTCGATCAGCGGGGCATTTTCTGTTTCCAGAGACCCGCTTTCCTCCTTGAGGCCGGTGCCGGTCAGCCCACGCTCAAGCGCGGCGCGGGTGAGCCAGGCAATCTTGGCGGCGGCTTGGTCATAGCTCATCCCACCCTTGCCGTGGATGTTCGACAGGCAGTTGCGCTGACTGTCTTTCGTGCCGGGCTTCGGGCCGTAGGTCAGATAGGCGCCAAGGCTGTCGGCCACCGTGAGGCCGGGGCGTTCGCCGACCAGCAGCACCACAAGGCGCGCGCCCAAAGCCGCGCCGACCTCATCCCCGATGGCGACCCGAGCCTGGGTGGCGATGGTGACAGGGCCAAGAATGAGGCCGCCGAGTTTTTCAGAGGCGGCATGCACGACCGCCGCCGCATGGGCCTGCACCGCCGCTGAGGAGAGGCCATCGGCGATGACGAAGGCCACGTCGCAGGGCGGTCTGGCGTTCAGCTGCTCCGCCTCACCCGCGCCGAGTTTCCGACCAAGGTCGGGACGGCGCAGGTAACTCGCGCGATCCAGAGCTGCGGAGGTGACGCGGATCACCTCGAAGGGCGCAAGCTCCGCCTCCAAAGCCGCCACGTCCAGCGCAGAATGCACCGCATCGCGGGCGCGGGCATGGGCGAATTGAAAGTCGAGATTGGCCCCGGTCGGCAGGCCTGCGCCAGAGCGTCCCAGACCGATCCGCGCGGGCGTAGATTCACGGAGCTTGGCCCATGGGTCTTTGACGACATCACTCATTGCGCCGCCTCCAAAAGTCGCGCGGTGGCGAGGGTATTTTCCATTAGCTGACCTAAGTCAGATATTAATCCCATCGCCTCCAACCAGGCCTCAAACTCCGGCGCCGCTTTAAGGCCCAAAGAGTTGCGCAGATAGGCGATGTCGTGGAAAGACAGGCTTTGGTAATTCAGCATGATGTCATCGGCGCCGGGCACGCCGATCAAGAATTGCGCGCGGGCGTTGGCGAGGAGTGTCATCAGCACATCCATGTCGTTCTGATCGGCCTCGGCGTGGTTGGTGTAACACACGTCGCACCCCATCGGCAGGCCAAGGAGCTTGCCGCAGAACACATCCTCCAACCCTGCGCGGATGATCTCTTTGCCGTCATAGAGATACTCCGGTCCGATAAAGCCAACGACAGTATTCACAATGAGCGGATCATAGGCGCGACAGACGGCGTAGGCGCGGGCCTCAAGCGTCTGTTGATCGATGCCGTGATGGGCGTCGGCCGACAAAGCACTGCCCTGCCCGGTTTCAAAATACATCACGTTCTGGCCGACCGTGCCCCGGTTCAGCGACAGCGCGGCCTCATGGGCCTCTTTGAGCATCGCAAGCGTCACGCCAAAGCCTTCATTCGCGGCCTCGGTGCCCGCGACGGATTGGAACACCAGATCCAAGGGCGCGCCGCGTTCGATGATCTCGATGGAGTTGGAGACATGGGTCAGAACGCAGCTTTGCGTCGGGATGTCGTAGCGCGTGCGCAGATCGTCCAGCATGGACAATAGCGTCATCGCGGTCGGGATATTGTCCGTCGCCGGGTTGATGCCGATCACCGCGTCGCCCACCGCATAGGACAGCCCGTCGAGGGTCGAGGCAACGATGCCCTTCAGGTCATCCGCCGGGTGGTTCGGTTGCAGGCGCGAGCCGATGCGGCCTTCAAGGCCCAGCGTGGTTCGAAAGGCGGTCACGACGGTGATTTTGCGCGCCACAGCGATGAGGTCGCGGTTGCGCATGAGTTTCGAGACGGCGGCGGCCATTTCGGGCATCAGACCCGGCGCGAGCGCCTTGAGCGCGGCAGGCGTAGCGGCATCGGACAGGAGCCAGTCGCGGAACTGGCCGACGGTCATATGCGACACTGGCGCGAAGGCCGCGGCGTCGTGACTGTCGACAATCAGACGGGTGACCTCGTCATCTTCATAGGGGATCAAAAGCTCTGCAAGAAAGGCTTTCAACGGCAGATCGGCCAGCACCATTTGCGCCGCCACACGCTCCACATCACTCTCAGCAATCAGCCCGGCCAAAGCATCGCCAGACCGCGCAGGCGTGGCCTTGGCCATGACCTCCGCGAGGGTTTTGAACCGAAAGTTTTCGCCGCCAAGTGTGCAGGAATAGGCGCTCATGTCGTGTCTCGTCTCTGTCGTCCGTCACGAGACCTTACCGCGCGAGACGGCAAAGGCCCGCGATTTCGACAGATGGGCCGACACCTGACCCCGCCTGCCTCATTTTCAGTCAGAGGCGCCCAAGTTTTTCGCACCACAGCCGTGGAGAAACAGCGAAATCGCCAGATCGCGGCGCTGCGCCATTTCTTCCGGCGAGGGATCGCACTCGACGCACAGCAACAGCCGCGGCACCGGATCCTCGAAGGTCAAATTGACCAACATTTCGGCAGCAAGCGCGGCAGAGTTCGGGGCAAGTTCGATCTCGCCAGCCTTGCTTGCGCGGGCCAGCTCCTCGGAGACATGGCCGATCAACCGCCCTCGCCCGTTCTCAAGCAATTGCCGCGACAGCACAGGGTAGGTCTGCGCCCGCGCAATCAGGGTCCGCAGGAACTCCAGCTTGCTGTTCTCCGCCCCCGGCGGCTTGTTCAGGGTCAGCAAAATCTGCAACCGCTCTGTGAGCGAGCGGCCTTCGTCCTCGGGGCGCAGCGGGCGAAAAATCCGCTCCCCCATGCGTGAAATGACACTGCCCAACAGGGCTTCGTGGCTTTCGAAATGTTCATAAAGCGTGCGTTTCGACATGCCCGCACGACGGGCGATGGCCGCCATGGTGACATGATCGAACCCACCTTCGGTCAACAACGAACTGGCGGCTTCGAGAATACGTTCTTCGCGCGCTGCCATATCCATTTGCACAGGACGCCCACGACGCCGCGCGGCGGGGGCACCATCGCAAAAGCTCTCAGTTGCCTGTTTTTTTGTCATCTGCAGCACCCCACACCCTATTGAGCGGTGGCGCACAGCAACAAGCTATGGCACCGCTTTACAAAACTATCGGGTTTCTTTAATCGAAATTCAAGCACAACTCGTAAAATCATATGTGACGCACGTTTGACATATAAAAATGTCATAGAATTCGCTGGCCCCTGCGCCCGCATCCCTTCCCCCGGTCCGTTAAAGGCCGGGCTGTTTTCGTCGGAGACCCTCATGCACAGCCGCTTTTCCCCCTCTTTGCGCCGGGCCCTGCCCGCTCTCGCCCTCACGCAGGCGCTCGCACTGGCCGCCCCGGCGCTGGCTCAGGACGCGCCCCCGCCGAGCCCCGTGACCGTCGTGACGCTGGAGGCCAAGGATGTGACACTGTCGGCACCGCTGCCGGGCCGTGTCGCGGCCTCGTCTGAGGCTGAAGTGCGCCCGCAGGTCAGCGGCATCATCCAGTCGCGCCTGTTCCGGGAGGGCAGCACGGTTTCCGAAGGCGACCCGCTCTATCAGATCGATGCGGCCACCTATGAGGCCCAAAAAGCCGTCGCAGAGGCCAGCCTCGCTCAGGCGAAAGCGGCGCTGAAATCGGCGGAGATCGAATACAACCGCCAAGAAGAGCTGCGCACCCGCAACGTGGTCGCACAGCAGAACCTCGACAGCGCCATCGCCGCCCGCGATTCCGCCGCAGCCGCCGTGAAAGTGGCCGAAGCCAATCTTCTGTCCGCCGAGATCGATCTGGACCGCACGCAAATTCGCGCGCCGATTTCCGGTGCCACGGGCTTTAGTGAGATCACACAGGGCGCGCTGGTGACCGCCGGTCAGGCCAATGCTCTGACGACGATCCGGGCGCTCGACCCGATCTATGTGGACGTGACCCAAGCGGCCGCAGACATTCTGCGCTGGCGCCGGAGCGGCAATGGCGCGCATCCGGAATCGCTTGATCAAAGCGTGTCACTCACCCTCTCGGATGGCATCACCTATGACTACAGTGGTGAGCTGTCCGCCGCTGAGCCCTATGTGAACGAGGACACCGGCACGACCGTGCTGCGCCTGTCCTTCCCGAACCCGGATCATTTCCTGTTGCCGGGCATGTATGTGCAGGTCGAGATGCCGCAGGGCGTTGTGCCCAATGCCGTGCTGGTGCCGCAAGAAGCCGTCAGCCGCGATCGCCGCGGTCGTCCGATGGCTTTGGTGGTGAATGCCGAGAATGTGGTCGAACAACGCATTCTGGATGTGGAAAGCGACCAAGGCGCGAATTGGGTTGTCACCGGCGGTGTCAGCGCAGGCGACCGGGTCATCGTGACCGGTCTGCAAAAAGCCGCTCCGGGCGCCACCGTGGCCCCGCAAGAACAAAGCGCTGAAGCGCCGGTCGCACCCGAGGCAGCCATGGATGCCGCCGATGCGCCCGAAGCCAGCGAATAACCCGATAAGGACCTGATATTATGGCTCGTTTTTTCATCGACCGCCCGGTCTTTGCCTGGGTGATTTCCATCTTGATCATGGGGATCGGCCTTTTGTCGATCTTCACCCTGCCCGTGGCGCAATATCCTCAGATCGCGCCGCCCTCCGTCTCCGTGCGGGCGACCTATCCGGGCGCCTCTGCGGAAACGGTGGCAAATACCGTCACCCAGATCATCGAACAACAGATGACGGGTCTCGACGGTATGCGCTACATGTCTTCCTCCTCCACCTCGTCGGGCTCCTCGCAGATCACACTGACCTTCGAGACCGGCACCGACCCGGACATCGCGCAGGTGCAGGTGCAGAACAAACTGTCACAGGCCACGGCTTTGCTGCCCGATGCGGTGCAACGTCAGGGTGTGACCGTGCAGAAATCCTCCGCCGGCTTCCTGATGGTGATCGGGGTGATTTCCGAGGATGGCAGCATGGATCAGTCCGACCTCTCGGACTATCTGAACTCCAACCTCGTGGATGCCTTCAGCCGGATCGAAGGCGTGGGTGGCACACAGGTGTTTGGCGCAAAATACGCCATGCGCATCTGGCTCGATCCGTCGAAACTTGCCGCGTTTGACATGACGCCGACGGATGTGACTGGTGCAATCTCCGGCTACAACGCCCAAATCTCCGCTGGCTCTTTCGGCTCCATGCCGTCGCCTGACGGTCAGGCCTTTACCGCCACGATCACGGCGCAGTCCCTGTTGGAGACCCCGGAAGATTTCCGCAACATCATTCTGCGCTCAGAACAGGGCGGCGGGCTTGTGCTGCTCGAAGATGTGGCCCGTGTCGAAGTCGGCGCGGAAAACTACATGACCATCGCGGAATATAACGGCAAACCGGCCTCCGGCATGGCGATCCAGCTGGCACCGGGCGCCAACGCGCTCGACACCTCGCACCGCGTGCGTGAGATGGTCGAGGAATATGCCGAATATTTCCCCGAGGGCATGACCTATGTGATCCCTTACGACACCACGCCCTTCATCGAGATCTCGATTCACGAGGTGCAGAAAACCCTGATCGAAGCCATCATCCTGGTGTTCTTCGTGATGCTTCTGTTCCTGCAAAACCTGCGCGCGACGCTCATCCCGACGCTCGCCGTGCCGGTCGTGATCCTCGGCACCTTCGCGATCCTCGCGGCCTTCGGGTTCTCGATCAACGTCCTGACGATGCTCGCCATGGTGCTGGCCATCGGCCTGTTGGTCGATGACGCCATCGTGGTGGTGGAAAACGTCGAACGCATCATGGAAGAAGAGGGCCTCGGGCCCCGTGAAGCGACCAAGAAATCCATGAGCCAGATCACCGGCGCATTGGTCGGCATCGCACTCGTGCTTTCCGCCGTGTTCGTGCCCATGGCCTTCTTCGGCGGCTCCACCGGTGTGATCTATCGCCAGTTCTCGATCACCATCGTCTCCGCGATGATGCTCTCTGTGCTTGTGGCCTTGACGCTGACGCCCGCGCTCTGTGCGACGCTTCTGCGCGGCAAGGACGTGCATCACACGGCGCGCGGCCCGTTCGGCTGGTTCAACAAGGTCTTCGACAAGCTCTCCGGCGGCTACGGCGGTACGGTCGGCTACATCATCCGCCGTCCGCTGCGCATGGTGGCGGTCTACGCCCTCATGGGCGGTGGCATCGTCTGGCTGTTCATGCAGACCCCCACCGGGTTCCTGCCGGACGAAGATCAGGGTATCATGATGGCGCTGGTCCAAGGCCCGTCGGGTTCGACCGCAGAGAACACTCAGGCCGCCACCGATCAACTCCGCGACTATTTCCTCTCCGCAGAGAGCGACAATGTGGACTCGGTCTTCTCCGTCGTCGGCTTCTCCTTCGCTGGTGTGGGACAAAACAACGGCCTCGCCTTTGTGCGTCTCAAGGACTGGGAGGAACGCCCCGAAGCGCAGCAATCCGTGCAAGCCATGGCGGGCCGTGCCTTCCCGGCGATGATGGGCATCCAAGAAGCCATGGCCTTCCCCATCGTGCCGCCTGCGGTGATCGAACTGGGCAACGTCTCGGGTTTTGACTTCTACATTCAGGCCCCGGCCGGTCAGAGCCACGAACAGCTTCTGGAGGCCCGCAACCAGCTTTTGGGCATGGCCACACAAAGCCCGCTCATCGCCTCCGTGCGCCCCTCGGGTCTTGAGGATGCGACCCAGTTCAAACTGGACATCGACTGGCGTGCGGCGGGTGCCATGGGGGTTGATCCCTCCGAGGTCGGCAACACCTTGTCGATCGCGATGGCTGGCTCCTACGTCAACGACTTCAACGATCAGGGCCGCACCAAGCGCGTCTATGTGCAGGGTGAGGCCGAGTCCCGGGCGACCCCGAGTGACTTGCAGAAATGGCGGGTTCGCAACAGCTCCGGCGAGTTGGTGCCGTTCTCGAACTTCACCTCCGAGCGCTGGATCTACGGTCCGCAGGGTCTGAACCGCTACAACGGCACGCCGTCGATGCAGATTCAGGGCTCCCCTGCCCCGGGCGTCTCCACCGGCGAAGCCATGTCAGAAATCGAAAACCTCGTGGCGCAAATCCCCGGCAACTTTTCGGTCGCCTGGACCGGTCTGTCGCTCGAGGAACGCGAATCCGGTTCGCAGGCGCCGATGCTCTACATGCTTTCCTTGGCGGCGATCTTCTTCTGTCTCGCGGCGCTTTATGAAAGCTGGGCGATCCCCTTCTCCGTCATGCTCGCCATGCCGGTGGGGATCTTGGGCACGCTCTTCACCGCCTGGCATTTCGGCTTCCAGAACGGTGTGTTCTTCCAAGTGGGTCTTTTGACCGTGATCGGTCTGACCGGCAAGAACGCCATTCTGATCGTCGAGTTCGCAAAAGAACAGGTCGAGGCCGGGCATGATCTTCTTGAGGCTGTGCTGACCGCCGCGAAACAGCGTTTCCGCCCGATCGTCATGACCTCCATGGCCTTCTCCTTGGGCGTTGTGCCGCTGGTTCTGTCCACGGGCGCAGGCGCCGGTGGCCGGATGGCCGTGGGCGCAGCCGTGCTCGGCGGCACCATCACCGGCACGGTTCTGGGCATCCTCTTCGTGCCGCTGTTCTTCGTGATCATCACCAAGATCTTCGGCACCAAAAAGAAACTGGCCTGATCCGCACCACATATCATCCAAAAGGCCGGGCACATTGCCCGGCCTTTTTTGTTTTTGTTCTCCCGATTATTTGCCCTGCAAGAACTGCTCAAAAGCCTTGAGAGATTGCTCTGAGACGTGATGTTCGATCCCCTCGGCATCCAGTTCCGCCACCTCTTCGGGCACCCCCACGGCCACCAAAAGCGCCACCACGGTCCGATGCCGCGCGCGCACACGCTCCGCCAGCGCTGCGCCCTCTTCGGTCAGAAACACGCCGCGGTAAGGTCGCGAGGTGGCAAAACCTTCGCGTTTGAGCCGCGCGACGGCCTTGGTCGCGGTCGGCTGCGCGACGCCCATGCGTTCGGCGATGTCCGCCACCCGCGCCTCGCCCAGTTCTGCGATCAGATCGCCGATCATCTCGACGTAATCCTCAATGAGGGCCACGGATTGCGCCTCTCGCGCGCGTGCAAAGCGATCCGCCTGATCCACCTCTGTCATCGCCTCTCCCCTTTGCTGCGTCTGCAAAAACTTCGATTGATTTAAATATAGCATAGGCTATATATCATCCATAGGGCAATAGATGTGAGTCCCATGCAAAACGCCACACGGCAATCCTCCGGCCGACAGGATCTGACGCGCAGAACCCAAAACGGCATCACCGCCGTCCTCACTGGACAGCGCCACGGCTGGCGCAGCCGGTTGCTCTTTGCCGGTCCCGCGATCATCGCCTCTGTCGCCTATATGGACCCCGGCAATTACGCGACCAACATCCAAGCCGGTGCGGGCTATGGCTATACGCTTCTCTGGGTCGTGCTCTTGGCCAACCTCATCGCCATGCTGTTTCAGGCGCTTTCCGCGCGGCTTGGCATCGTCACCGGCAAAAACCTCGCCGAATTGTCCCGCGATCACCTGCCCCGGCCTCTGGTCTGGGTCATGTGGGCGGTGAGCGAGGTGGCCGCCATGGCCACCGATCTCGCAGAGTTCCTGGGCGGCGCCATTGGGCTTGCGCTTTTGTTCAACCTGCCGCTGATCGTCGGCATGGGGATCACCGCGATTGTGACCTATAGCATCCTGATTTTCGAGGGCCGCGGGTTTCGCCCGATGGAACTGATCATCGGCGCCATGGTGGGCCTCATAGGCCTCTGTTATCTCGCGGAAATCCTCATCGCCCCCATCGACTGGGGCGCCACGGCGACCGGCCTTGTGACGCCCAATCTGCCCGACACTGCCGCGCTGACCATCGCCGTCGGCATCATCGGTGCGACCGTGATGCCCCATGCGATCTACCTGCACTCCGGCCTGACGCAATCGCGCGCCGTGATGCGGGACGACACCGACCGGCGGCGCGTTTTGAGCTATTCCAACACCGAAGTGGTTCTGGCCCTCGCCGTCGCAGGCATGGTCAATATGGCGATGGTCATGATGGCCGCCAGCGCCTTTCACCAAGGCCATTCCGAGGTGGCCGAGATCGAAACCGCCTATCACACGCTCACGCCGCTTTTGGGCGCGGCGGCCGCCGCGATTTTCCTGACCTCGCTGATTGCCTCGGGGATTTCCTCGTCAGTCGTGGGCACCATGGCCGGTCAGATGATCATGCAGGGCTTCCTGCACATCCGCATCCCGATTTGGCTCCGGCGTCTGATCACCATGGTCCCGGCCTTTGCCGTGGTCGCCATGGGGGTAAACGCCACCGAGGCCTTGGTGATGTCGCAGGTCGTGCTGTCCATCGCCCTGCCCGTGCCGATGCTGGCGCTCTTGTATTTCTCAGCTAAGCGCGACGTGATGGGGGCGTTTCGGATCGGGCCGGTCTTGCGCGTGCTGGCCGTCCTGGGCGCCTGCGCCGTCCTGGGCCTCAACTTCGTACTGTTGGCTGAAACCTTCGGTCTGCCCATTCCCTTCCTCGCGAATTGAACGCACACAAAAAAAGCCGAGGCAATGCGCCCCGGCTTTCATCGTCCTCCGAGACAAAGCTCAGGTGATCACGTCGGGCGCATTGCGCTCATGTTATGACGTCGGGCGCATTCCGGCCCGTGCGGCTGCGAATTTCCGCGAGCTTATCCGCCGCCGAGATGATCCCCGACAGCGCGTTCTGCGGGTTGTCCTGCAACGCCGCCGCCTTGGTTTCGACCTTTTCCAGATAGACCCGGAGCGTCGCGCCTTCGGTGCCCGTGCCCGAGAGGCGGAACACGATGCGTCCGCCGTCGGTGAAGAGGATGCGAATGCCTTGGCCTTCGGAGCGCGAGCCATCGACCGGATCGTCATAGGCAAACTCATCGGCGGTCTCGATGGTCATCCCCTCGATCACCCGCCCCGGCTGGTTCGGCAGACGCGTCCGCAGCGCCTCCATCAAACCATTGGCGGCATCGCTGTCCACCGCCTCGTAATCATGGCGCGAATAGTAGTTGCGCCCATATTTGGCCCAGTGATCGGCCATGATCTCGGCCACGGATTGATCGCGCGCGGCCAGCACGTTGAGCCAAAACAGCACGGCCCAAAGCCCGTCCTTTTCGCGCACGTGATCCGAGCCTGTGCCCGCACTTTCCTCGCCACAAAGCGTCGCGCGGCCTGCGTCCAGAAGGTTGCCAAAGAACTTCCACCCCGTCGGCGTCTCGTAGCATTCGATCCCGGCGGCATGAGCGACGCGGTCCAGCGCGCGGGACGTCGGCATGGAGCGCGCCACGCCCTTGAGCCCGTCCTTGTAGCCCGGCACCAAAGTGGCGTTGGCGGCCAGCACAGCAAGGCTGTCCGAGGGCGTCACATAGGCATTGCGGCCGACGATCATGTTGCGGTCGCCGTCGCCATCGGAAGCTGCGCCAAAGTCAGGTGCATCCGAAGAGAACATCAAATCCATCAGTTCCTTGGCCCAGATCGGGTTCGGGTCCGGGTGACCGCCGCCAAAGTCCGGCGAGGGCACGGCGTTGACGACCGATCCCTCTGGCGCACCCAGAGAGCCTTCGAGAATGGCCTTGGCATAAGGCCCGGTAACCGCGTGCATGGCGTCGAACCGCAGGGTGAAGCCGGAGGCAAAGAGATCGCGGATCGCTTCGAAATCAAAGATTTCTTCCATCATAAGATGATAATCCGCCACCGGGTCGATCACCTCGATCTCCATGCCGAACATCGTCGTCACGCCAAGCTTCGACAGATCGACATCCTGCGCCTCGCAGATCGCATATTCACTCAGGCTCTGCGTCTCTTCGAAAATCTTCTGGGTGATATTTTCTGGTGCCGGGCCACCGTTGGCGGTGTTGAACTTGACGCCGAAATCTTCGGTCGGCCCACCCGGATTGTGCGAGGCGGACATGATGATGCCGCCGTTCGTGCCGCGCGTGCGAATGAGGTTCGAGGCCGCCGGCGTGGACAAAAGCGCATTCTGGCCGATGATGACCTTTTTCGCGCGATTGGCCGCCGCCATGCGCAGGATCACCTGGGCCGCGCGTTCGTTGAAATAGCGCCCGTCACCCCCCAGAACATAGGTCTTGCCTTCCGCGCCGCCCGTGCCGTTGAAAATCGCCTGAACGAAGTTTTCGAGGTAATGCGGCTGCATGAAGACAGGCGTTTTCTTGCGCAGCCCGGAGGTGCCGGGTTTCTGGCCTTCGATGGGGGTCGTGGCAACCACTTGGCGGGTCATGGCGTATTGTTCCTCTCTTCGGTCTTTTTATCGGTCGTTCTGGCGCATGATCTCGGCCACACGATCCAGTTTCTTATGTTTGGCCAGCGCCTTCGCGCCGCCCGGCAGCCTGAGCCGCCAGTTCGGGTATTCACTGGTGGTCCCCGGCAGGTTCTGTTGATCCACCATATCAAGAATCACTTCGGCTTGCACCGCGACAAGTCGCGAGGGCGTGCGGGCCAGAAAGTCATGCAGCGCATCCTGTCCGGTGTTCAGCTCCACCTCGGGCAAAAGCCGATCAAGCGCCTCGACCTCGCGGGTGCGGTGGCCCTGATCTTTCGAAGTCTGGGCATTGTCGAGACTGCCGATCCGGGCGCGTGCCGTGATGTCGGCCCCTTGACGCCAGCCCATCCATGTCGGTAGGTCATGGGTCGAAAACGACGCAATCGCCGCCTGGTCATACTCCTGCGCCGGTTTAAACTCCGGGTCGTCCCATTGCCAGCGCTCAAACATCGCCACGCGACAGCCCAAGACCCCCGACCCGGCCAACGCATCGCGCAGCCCGTCGGGGATATTGCCCAAATCCTCGCCGATGATGATCCCGCCCGCGCCGCCATTGCCGCGCGCCGCCTCGATCCGGGCGACGGCCAACATCGAGTCGCGTGGCATGGTCACATAGGAGCCGGGCGCGTTTTGCGGCACCCAAAACGTGCGCTCGAAGCCAAGGATGTGATCGACCCGCAGCATGCCGGAGACGCGCAATTGCCGCGCGAAGGTCTCCGCCAGAGGCGCATAGGCCTTGTCCCGAAGCGTGATCGGATTGAACGGTGCGAGGCCCCAGTTCTGCCCCTCGGCAGAAAACGCATCGGGCGGCGCGCCCAAGGACGCTCCAAAGGCAAAGCTGTCGCGATCTTCCCATGTTTCCGCGCCATGCGGATGGGTACCAACCGCCAGATCGACGTAAAGCCCATGGCTCATCCCCGCCGCTTTGGCCTGCGCCTGCGCTTCTGTGAGGGCCGCTTCGGCCCGCCATTGCAGCCAGCTGTGAAAGCCGATCTCGGCTTTCAACTCGGCCCGCGCGGCGGTGCATTCCGCACTTTCCGGGTCCTGATAGGCCTCCGGCCAGCCCGACCAGAACGGCCCGAAACGATCCGAGAGGGCCTGATGCAGAGCAAAGGTTTCAAGCGAGCGCCCCTCGGCCTCAAGATAGTCTGTGAACGCTTTGGACCCCTTATCTTTTTCAAACGCCTCGCGCAGCGCCTGAAGCCGCGCCGGGCCGTCGTTTTCATAGTCGACAAGAGGGTTTGACGCCCCGCCCGAGGTCTTGAGGTGCAGCACATTGAGGCGCCGACGATGCGACGGCGTATAGGGGCTAAAGAGGCCCGGATCGGCGGGAAAGCCCGCATGCACCGGGTTCATGCCTAGAAAACTGCCGCCTCTTTCGCCAAGCCCCTGCACCAAGGGCAGAAGGTCGTCATAAGAGCCGATGCCTTCGGGTGAAAGCGCATAAAGCGGCACAGTCATGCCCCAGGCGCGATCCGGCAGAGGGATGGTCACAGGCGCGGCCAAAAGCGTGATCCGCTGGACCCCATGCGGCAGATCGGCCTCGAGGTGATGGATGCCCAAAGGCACAACAGGCAGGGCACCAGCCCCCCGCCCCTCGGTCTTTGTGCCATCTTCAAAAGTGAGCCGCCATGTGGCCTCGCCAATGTCGACCCAGGGCTTGGTCCCCGCCTCGAACACGATGTCCCACGGCAGCCAGGCATCGCCCGCGTCAAGATGCGCTCGGGCCTCGGCCTCTGTGTCGGCCTTGATCCCGAGAGCGGCCAAAAGCGCCACGGCGGTCTCCACGGAAGTCTCATGATAGACCCCCATCTGGTCGTAATAATTGGCGTGAATGCCGCGCGCATAGGCCAATTCGAGGCGCAGATCAGTCATTATAGGCCTCCAGTTCCAGAACCAATGTGCTCTCGCAGGCGGCCTGTATCATCGGGGCGTCGACCACTTCGCCGTCGATCTCCGGGTGCGCCGTGTCGATCCAAAGCCGCCAGCGCCGCCCATCCGGGCAGGCCGGAAGATGGACCGGCACCGCAGGGCCACGGTTGAAAATCAGGAACAAAGCTTCTTCGCGCTGTGCATAGGCCGGCGTGCCGGAAGCGATCCGCATTTCGACACAGAGCGTTTTCAGATCGGACCAAGCCCAATCGGCATCCGTCATCGGCGCGCCATTGGCCCGCCACCAGAACAGATCCTCGATACCGTCCACGATGCGTTCGCGGGCGTGCAGAAACCGTTTCTGCCGCAGGATCGGGTGTTCGCGACGAAACGCGATCAGGCGGCGCACGAAATCGAGGAACTCGGGATCGGATTGCGACCAGTCGATCCAGCCGATCTCATTGTCCTGACAATAGGCGTTGTTGTTGCCCTTTTGGCTGTTGCCCAGCTCGTCCCCGGCCAAGAGCATCGGTGTGCCTTGGGAAAACATCACGGTCGCCAAGAGGTTACGCCGCCGTTGCGCGCGCGCGGCCAAGATCGCGGGATCGTCGGTCGGGCCTTCGACGCCCATATTGTCGGACGCATTGTCGCCATGGCCGTCGCGGTTGCCCTCGCCATTGGCCTCATTGTGTTTCTGGGTGTAGCTGACCACATCGGTGAGGGTGAAGCCATCATGCGCAGTGACGAAATTGACCGACGTTGTGGCGGGCCGCCCGGAATGGTCGAATTGCAGCGCCGAACCGGTGATCCGGTCGGCCAGCACCGCGACATGCCCCGCATCCCCGCGCCAGAACCGCCGGATGCCATCGCGAAACTTGTCGTTCCATTCCAGAAACGGCGGCGGAAAGCCCCCGACGCGGTAGCCACCGGGACCGATGTCCCACGGTTCGGCGATCAGTTTCACGCGGGTCAGAACCGGGTCCTGACGGATCGCGTCAAAAAAGGACGCGCCCCTATCAAAGCCCGTCGGCGTGCGGCCCAAAGTGGTGCAAAGGTCGAAACGGAAGCCATCGACATGCATCTCCTCGACCCAGTACCGCAAGCTGTCCAACACCATGCGCAGCACCATCGGGTGGTCGATGTTGAGCGTGTTGCCGGTGCCAGTGTCGTTGATGTAATAGCGCGGATTGTCGGCGAGGCGGTAATAGCTTCGGTTATCAAGGCCGCGAAACGACAGCGTCGGGCCCAACTCATTGCCCTCGCCGGTGTGGTTGTAAACCACATCCATGATCACCTCGATGCCGGCGGAATGCAGCCGTGCGACCATGTGCTGAAACTCGGCAATTTGGTCATGTGCAAGGTAACGCGGATCGGGGGCGAAGAAGCCAAGTGTTTGATAGCCCCAGTAATTCACCAAGCCCTTCTCGACCAGAAACCGGTCATTGAGAAAGGCCTGCGCGGGCAGCAACTCAATCGCCGTGACGCCGAGTTTCACCAGATGATCGAGGATCGCATCAGAAGCGAGGCCCAGAAATTTGCCCTTGTGCTGCACATCCGGGTGGAGCTGGGTCAGGCCTTTGACATGGGCCTCGTAGATCACCGATTTCGACGTCGACGTGCGCGGCGCCTTGTCCCGGCCCCAGGCAAAGAGCACATCCTCGACCACGCAGCGCGGCATGTAACGCGCGGAATCGCGTTTATCGAAGGACAGATCGACCTCTTTGTCCCCGACCTTGTAGCCCATCACCGCGTCATGCCAGTCGAGATGCCGGGTCAGCCGTTTGGCGTAAGGGTCGAGCAAAAGCTTGTTGTAATTGAACCGATGCCCCTCATAGGGCGCGTAAGGCCCGTCGGCGCGCAGCCCGTAGAGCTGACCGGGCCTGAGCCCCGGCACATAGCCGTGCCAGACATCGCCATCGCGTTCCGGAAGATCGAGGCGATGCGTTTCCACCCGCCCGTCCGGCGAAAAGAGGCAAAGCGTGATGCGGTGTGCATGTTCGGAAAACACCGCAAAATTGACGCCCTCGCCGTCAAACGTCGCGCCCAAAGGCGCGGCATGGCCGCCGAGGATCGTCAGGGAACTCATGCGCGGGCGTCCTCGCTATCGTTCTCAACCATCTGTTTGAACAGCGCCGCATAGGCCTTGGCCGAGGTGTCCCAGCCCACGGGTTGCGCCATGGCGTTTTTCATCATCTGCGGCCAGACGTCTGTGTCGCGGTAGAGATCGCACAGCCGGGTCAACCCCATCGAAAGCGCCTCTTTTGTCAGCGGATAGACCTGCAAACCCGTCGCCACGCCCGCCGAGAGCGCCGCCGGATTGGCGTTGATCACCGTGTCGGCCAGCCCGCCGGTGAGCGTCACCACCGGGATCGTCCCGAACCGCAACCCGTACATCTGGGTCAGACCACAGGGTTCAAAGCGCGAGGGCACGAGGATCGCATCACCGCCTTCGATGAGACGTCGCGCGAAGGCTTCGTCATAACCGATGCGCACGGCGACGCCGGGGTATTTCTCTGCGGCATTGCGAAAGGCCGCCTCAAAATGCGGCTCACCCGAGCCCAAAAGCGCCAATTGACCGCCCTGCTCCAACAGGCTCGGCAGCGCCTCGAGCAGAAGATCAAAGCCCTTTTGCCCGGTCAGTCGCGAGATCACAACGCACAGCGGGCCGTCGCTGTCCGGCAGGTGAAGCTCCTCGCGCAGCGCCGCCTTGTGTTTGTCCTTGCCCTTGGGCGATGTGTAGGAGGGCTTCCAGAGGTCGAGGTCGATCCCGTTGAGAATGCCGGAAAAATCCGCGCCGCGAGAGGCCAGAACGCCCTCCATCCCAAGCCCGAACGCCCCGTCCATCAGTTCGCGCGCATAGGTGGGCGAGACGGTCGTCACCTTGGTCGAGGTCATGATCCCGGCTTTGAGCGTCGAGATTTGCCCCCAATATTCATAGCCGCCCTCGGTGAACCCCTGTGGTGGCAGGCCCAGTGTGCCGATCATATCGGCGCCGAAACAGCCCTGAAACGCGACGTTGTGGATGGTCATCAGCGTTTTGACCCGCTCGGCGGCGCCCAGTTCGCGCAGATAAATGGGCGTCAGACCCGCCTGCCAATCGTGCATATGGATCGCCTGCGGGACCCAGTCCTCGATGCCATGCGCGGCGATCATTGCGGCGGCCAGAGAGAGCGCGGCAAAGCGCTGCGCATTGTCGCCCCAGTCGTGCCCATCAGGACCGATGTAGAGCGAGCCGTCGCGGTCATAGAGATGCGGCGCGTCCAAAATATAGAGCACCTGACCGCCGAGCGTGCCGCGCCGGATGCGGGCAAAGCCGCCGAAGAGGTCCCAGACCTCGAACACGGTTTCGGCCTCGGGCTGCGCCTCCAAGACGGCGCGATAGCCCGGCAAAAGCGTGCGCATCTCGACGCCCAGAGGCGCCAAGGCGCCGGGCAAAGCCCCCGCCACATCGGCCAAGCCGCCGGTTTTCACCAGCGGCACACATTCGGACGTCACAGAGAGAACGCGGATCATCGCCATTATCCTCTGGCCCTCGCGTCGATCATCTCTTGGGTGATCAGTGTCACGCCACCGGGCGAGACGCGGAACCACTTGGCATCGACCTCCGGGTCCTCGCCCACGACGAGGCCTTCGGGCACATGCACCCCGCGATCAATGACCACGTTTTTCAACCGGCAATGCCTTGAAATATAGGCCTTTGGCAAGACAACGGCGCGTTCCAGAGAGGAATAGGAATTGGTCATCACATGGGTGAACAACAGGCTTTCGCGGATTTCCGTCCCCGAGATGATGCACCCGCCGGAGACCATGGAACTCACCGCAGAACCGCGCCGGTCGGGGCGGTCGTGGATGAATTTCGCAGGCGGCGTGTTCTCCGAATAGGTCCAGATCGGCCAGTCGCGGTCCCAGAGATCCAGTTCCGGCGTAAAATCGGTCAGGTCGATATTGGCCTTCCAATAGGCGTCAATCGTGCCGACATCGCGCCAATAGGCCGGCGCATCCGGGTGGCGCACGCAGCTGTCGGTGAAACGATGCGCCTGCGCCTTGCCTTTCGAGACCAGCTCGGGGATCAGATCGTTGCCGAAATCATGGCTCGAATGCGGGTCTTCCATATCTTTCAGCAGGCGTTCGCGCAGGAATTTCCAGTTGAAAACATAGATGCCCATCGAGGCCAAAGATTTGGTCTCATCGCCCGGAATGCCGGGCGGATCGGCGGGTTTTTCCAAGAATGACGTGATGCGGTCCTTGTCATCGACGCCCATGACGCCAAAGGCCGAGGCCTCTTTGCGATCCACGGTGAGGCAGCCGACGGTGACATCGGCGCCGGTGTCCACATGCTGGCGGATCATCACTTCATAATCCATTTTATAGATGTGGTCGCCCGCAAGGATCAGGATGTAATCCACGTCGTAACTGTCGATGATGTCGATGTTTTGCGCCACCGCATCCGCCGTGCCGCGATACCATGTGCTTTCCTCATAGCGCTGGGACGCGGGCAGAATATCCAAGAATTCGTTGCGTTCGGCGCGAAAGAACGTCCAGCCGCGTTGAATGTGGCGAATGAGCGAATGCGCCTTGTATTGCGTCGCGATCGCCATCTTGCGAATGCCGGAATTCAGCGCGTTCGAGAGCGCGAAATCGACGATCCGGTTCTTGCCGCCAAAATAGACGGCGGGCTTCACCCGCTCGTTGGTCAACTCCTTGAGCCGCGAGCCGCGTCCGCCCGCGAGCACGAAGGCGACGGTGCGACCAGAGAGCCTGTTGCGCGTATGTGGCATCTGTTTCTCCTCTCACGTGCCCCTGACGGGTCACGCCCCATCCTTAATAAAAATCAATGTCGAGAGCGGCGGCACGCAAATCGTGGCCGCGGCAGGTTGGCCCTGCCAGTCCTGATCCTCACGCGTGGCGGTGACACCGCCCATATTGCCGCGCCCGCCGCCGCCGTAGCTTTGCGCATCGGTGTTGAGCGCCTCCTGCCAGCGGCCTTCCGAGGGGAAGCCGAGTTTATAGGCCATCCGCTCCACCGGCGTGAAGTTGCAGACCACGACGACCTCCGGATCGCCCGGAGTGCCGCGCCGGACCCAGGCATAGATCGAGGCCTCGGCATCGTTGGCCTCAATCCACTGGAACCCCTCGCCTTCGCAGTCTTTCGCATAAAGCGCGGGCGTGCCCTGATAAAGATGGTTCAAATCGCGCACGAGGCTTTGGACGCCCTCATGCATATGATAGCCCAAACAGGCCCAATCGATCTCCGCCTCGTGGTTCCACTCCTGCCATTGGGCGAATTCCTGCCCCATGAACAAAAGCTTCTTGCCCGGATGCGCCCACATAAAGCCGTAATAGGCGCGCAGGTTGGCGAATTTCTCCCACTCATCCCCCGGCATTTTCGAGAGCATGGATTTCTTGCCGTGGACCACTTCGTCGTGGCTGATCGGTAGGATGAAATTCTCGGAAAACGCGTAATGCAGGCCAAAGGTCATCTGGTGGTGGTGATATTTGCGATGCACCGGCTCGCGGGACATGTAGTCCAGCGTGTCGTTCATCCAGCCCATGTTCCATTTGTAGCCAAAGCCAAGCCCGCCCGTCTCCACCGGCGCAGACACGCCGGCATAGGCCGTGCTTTCCTCCGCCACGGTCATGATCCCCGGCACCTCGCCATAGGTCAGTGTGTTCATGGTTTGCAGCATGGAGATGGCTTCGAGATTCTCGCGCCCGCCCTGGGCGTTCGGAATCCACTGGCCCTCCTTGCGCGAATAATCGCGGTAGATCATCGAGGCGACCGCATCCACGCGCAGCCCGTCGATGTGATATTCCTCGAACCAATAAAGCGCGTTGGAGGTCAGGAAATTGGCCACTTCCAAACGGCCGTAATTGTAGATCAGCGTGTTCCAATCCTGATGGAACCCCTCGCGCGGGTCGGCATGTTCGTACAATGCCGTGCCGTCGAATTGCCCCAATCCATGGCTGTCCGTCGGGAAATGCCCCGGCACCCAGTCGATCAGGATGCCAAGCCCCGCCTCATGCGCCGCGTTCACCAGATCGCGGAACTCATGCGGCGGACCGAAGCGCACGGTGGGCGCAAAAAGCCCCACGGGTTGATAGCCCCAGGAGCCATCGAACGGATATTCCGAGATCGGCATCAGCTCGATATGGGTGAACCCCATGTCTTTGGCGTAGCCCACCAGCTCGACCGCCGCCTCTTTATAAGAGATCGGGCGCGCGCCGCCGTAAGCGTTTTCCTTGTGCTTCCACGAGCCAAGCTGCACCTCGTAGATCGAGATCGGCTTGTCGCGGCTCTGGACGGACTGGCGGGTTTCCAACCACGCCGCGTCGGACCAGCCGTAGCCCTTGATGTCGCGCACCACGGAGGCCGTTTCCGGCGGGTGCTGGCTGCCGAAACCGACGGGGTCGGCCTTGAGATGTACTTCGCCGTAAGCGCCGATCACCTCGTATTTATAAGACGTGCCCTCGCCGACGCCGGGCATGAAAATCTCCCACACCCCCGTGGCGCCGCGACGGCGCATGACGTGACGACGCCCGTCCCAGGCGTTAAAATCGCCCACCAAAGAGACGCGTCGCGCGTTGGGCGCCCAAACCGCGAAATGCGTGCCTTCCGCGCCCTCATGGTCCATCACATGGGCGCCAAGCGCTTTCCAGATGTGGTGATGCGTGCCCTCGCCGAGCAGGTATTCGTCGATCTCGCCCAGAACCGGACCAAAGCGATAGGCGTCCTCGATGGTCCAGATCACGGAGCCATGCCGCCCTTCGAGCAGGTAGGGTTTGGTGCCAGAGACTTTGCCGTGAAACAGCCCCGCGTAGCCGGTCACCGGCGCCAGCGGATAGCGTTTGCCGTCTGAGAGCGCGGTGATCTCTTCGGCGCCCGGATCGAAGGCGGTCACAAACCGCACCCGACCCTTTTTGTGCGGCCCCAAAATGGCGAAGGGATCGTCGAAACGACCTTCACACATCTGAGACAAAATCTTCGCGTCTGCAAAGTCGTGATCTTGTGCCGGAGCCATGCGAAATTCCTTTGTTCACGGCAAGATTAAAGGATTCGGACCCCCGCACAATCCTTTGATTTTACGTAAGAAGACTTTCAGCTCCCCAAATATCGCACATGTAACCGCGGATTGTGCGATCAGAGGAGAACCAGCCCGAGCGCGCGGTGTTCAGCGCCGCCATTTTAGCCCAGGATTTGGGGTTCAGATAGGCTTTGTCCACCTCGCGTTGGGCGCGCCAATAGTCGGTGAAATCGGAGCAGACGAGGAAGTAATCCGACCAGGTCAGATTGTCGGCGATATGGGTGTAGCGGCCCGGGTCCTCGGGGCTGAAGGTGCCATCTCTGAGCGCCTGCAAAGCGCGGCCCAGACGCGGGTCGGCATGGATCGCCTGTTGCGCGTGATCGTGGATCATCCGACGCTGCATCACCTCATCGGCCAACATGCCGAAGAGAAAGAAATTCTCCTCGCCGACATGGTCGCGAATTTCCACATTGGCGCCATCGAGCGTGCCGATGGTGGGCGCGCCATTGAGGGCAAATTTCATATTGCCGGTGCCGGAAGCCTCCTTGCCCGCCGTCGAGATTTGTTCCGACAGATCGGCGGCAGGCACCAGACGTTCGGCCAGCGTCACGTTGTAGTTCGGCAGGAACACCACCTGCAAGACATCGCGCGTCGCGGCATCGGCATTGACCAGTTTGGCAACGTCGTTGATCAGCCGGATGATGTCTTTCGCAAAGTGATACCCCTGCGCCGCCTTGCCCGCGAAAATCTTGACCCGCGGTGCCCAATCGGCGTTCGGGTTGTCCTTGATTTCCTGCCAATGGGCGATGGTCTCAAGGATATTGAGGTGCTGGCGTTTGTATTCGTGCATCCGCTTGATCTGGATATCGAACATGGCCTCGGGATTGAGTTTGAGGCCGTGCGCCTCGGCCACATAGTCGCAGAGCGCGGCTTTATTGGCGGATTTCACGCCCATGAACCGGTCGAGCCAGCCCGTGTCCTCGATGGACGGTTCAAGCTTTTTCAACTGCTCAAGATCCGCAATCCATTCTCTGCCGATGGTCTCCGTGATCAGCCCCGAGAGACCGGGATTACAGGAATGCAGCCAGCGGCGCGGGGTCACGCCGTTGGTCTGATTGACGATCCGCTCCGGGTGCAGCGCGTTGAGTTCCTTGAACACCGTCTTTTTCATCAGATCGGAGTGCAGCGCGGAAACGCCGTTCACCTTATTGGCCATGATGAAGGACAGCTCGCCCATCTTGACCTGACCGTCGGAGCGCGACGACAGCGTTCGGTGCGGATTGGCGCGGTAATGGGCGTCGTCGATGCGGTTGATGATGTCGATGTGACGCGGCAGAAGACGCCCGAACAGGCGCTCGTCCCACCGCTCCAAAGCCTCAGGCAAAAGCGTGTGGTTGGTGTAGTTGATACAGCCGTGGACGATCTCAAGCGCCTCCTCAAAGGACAGACCCCGTTCGTCATGCAGGATGCGCAACAGCTCAGGCCCGGCAATCGCCGGATGCGTGTCGTTGAGCTGGATCGCGATCTTTTTCGGCAGCAGTTTCAAATCGTTATGATGGCTGTCAAAACGACGTAGGATGTCGCGGATCGAGGCGGCGGAGAAGAAATATTCCTGCTTGAGACGCAGTTCTTTCCCGGCCTCGTTGCTGTCCTCCGGGTAAAGCACGCGCGAGATGGTCCGCGCCAGCGCTTCGTGTTCGGAAGCGGCGGCAAAATCGCCGGAGTTGAACAGGTCCAGATCAAAGGGATCGACCGCGCGGCCCGACCAGAGCCTGAGCGTGTTGGCCCAGCGTCCCTGCCAGCCGACGATGGGGGTGTCAAAGGCTTCGGCCTGAATCATTTCGGAGGGGCGCCAGATCGGCTTGCCATTCTCATAGGCGACATCGCCACCGAACCCGATGTTGATGCGCACTTCCGGGCGCTCGAATTCCCACGGGTGCGGCTCCTGGAGCCACGTCTCCGGGCTTTCGACCTGACGGCCCTCGACAAAGCTCTGTTTGAACAGCCCGTTCTCGTAGCGGATGCCATAGCCATAGGCCGGACAGCCCAGTGTCGAGAGGCTGTCGAGGAAACAGGCCGCAAGCCTCCCAAGCCCACCATTCCCAAGCGCCGCATCCGGTTCGTCATCCAGAATGGTGCGCATGTCCATGCCAAAGCTCTCAAGCGCCTCTTTCACCTCCTCGACCATATCGAGGTTGAAAATCCCGTCTTCCAAAAGCCGCCCAATCAGGAATTCCATCGAGAGGTAATAGACCCGCTTGCCGTCTTGCTCATAGGTCTTGCGCGTCGAGGCGACCCAAGTGTCAACAATCCGATCCCGGATCGCATGGCTCAAGGCCATCCGCCAATCGAAGAACTGCGCGTGTTCCGGGTCCTTGCCCATCGTATAGGTGAGATGCTGAAGAAGAGCGTCGCGGAAATTCGGGGTCTGGGCAGTTCGCACCATGGATCACCTTATGACTAAAAGAGAGGGGGAGAACACTCGTAAGACACTGTTTCCTCACCAGCTAAGACCTAAAGTTTCGCTATGGCAAGGTGGCCCTCTTCATTTTCTGGCTGCGGTGCGGCATTTGCATCCTAATCGAACATTTGAAGACATCTGCCCCCTGACATCGCCTGTTCCAGCAGCAAATGTGCATTGATCCCGGCCAAAACCCGCCGCATCGTCTTTCTCTCCCCCTTCCTAGGCGCAGAGTATGAATGTTTTATGCAGGCGCTTTCAAATATCAGGCGGGTCTTCGCCTCAAAACAGCGGGCTGACGCCGATCACCGGCCCATGGGCCATGATCAAACCGCCATAGAGCAAAAGCCCCGCCAAAAGACGCAGGATCACCTTCGAGGACAGCGGCCAGAGCAGCCGCGAGATCGGCAGGGCGCGGGTCTCGGCCCAGAGCCGGTCGTATTTGGCCCCCATCACGCGCCGCTTGCGCCCTGTGATCATCTTGCCTCCCAGCACAGCAAAACCCGCAGCATGCGCAGGGCAAGCTCGTGCGCTGTGGCCGGGGTCGGATTTTCGACGTGGCGGTGGACGCGCGCAAGGACTCTGAGACCTACGGGCATTGGTATGGCGAGGAACTGTCGTTTGAGAACGGCGTGCAGCTCTGGATTCCGGCCGGGTTCCTGCATGGGTTCATGACCTTGGAGCCCGACAGTGAGATCATCTACAAATGCACCGATCACTATGCGCCCGAGTGCGACGGCGCGGTGAAATGGGACAGCTGCGACATCGACTGGCCGCTGGACGGGATCACACCGGTGATCTCGGAAAAAGACGAAAAAGCACAAGAGTTTGCGGCCTTTGAGACGCCGTTCACGAAGGACAAGACATGAAGCTATTGGTAACGGGTGGCGCGGGGTTCATTGGCTCTGCGGTGGTACGATTGGCAATCTCACGCGGACATGAGGTGATCAATGTCGATGCGTTGACCTATGCGGCCTGTCTCGACAATGTGGCCTCTGTCGCCGAGGGCCCACTTTACGCCTTTGAACAGGTCGATATTCGCGACCGTGAGGGTCTGGACAGGGTCTTTGCCCAACACAAACCCGACGCGGTGATGCATCTGGCCGCCGAAAGCCATGTCGACCGCTCCATCGACGGGCCGGGAGATTTCATCGAGACCAACATCACCGGCACCTTCAACATGCTGGAAGCGGCGCGCAAATATTGGATTGAGGCGGGCAAGCCGAAGGATTTCCGCTTTCACCACATCTCCACCGATGAGGTCTTTGGCTCTCTGCCCGCAGACAAATCCGTGCAATTCACCGAAGACACGCCCTATGATCCGCGCTCGCCCTATTCGGCGTCGAAAGCCAGCTCGGATCATCTGGTGCGCGCCTGGCATGAGACCTATGGCTTGCCCGTCGTGCTGACCAATTGCTCGAACAATTACGGCCCCTATCATTTCCCCGAAAAACTGATCCCGGTGATCATCCTCAACGCTTTGGCCGGAAAACCGCTGCCGATCTACGGCGACGGGTCCAATATTCGCGACTGGCTCTATGTCGAGGATCACGCCGACGCGCTTTTGCTCGTGGTGGAAAAGGCACGATCGGGCGCAGCTACAACATCGGCGGCGAGAATGAGCGGAGCAATCTTGAGCTGGTGCAAACGCTCTGTGCCATTCTCGATGAAAAGCGCCCGAAAGACACCGGGTCCTACGCCGATCAGATCACTTTCGTGACGGATCGTCCGGGCCATGACGCGCGCTATGCGATCGATCCGACCCGTATCCGCGACGAGCTTGGCTGGCGGCCATCCGTGACGGTCGAGCAAGGGCTGACACAGACGGTAGACTGGTATCTCGACAACGAAGCGTGGTGGCGCGCGCTGCAAGATCGCCACGGCGTCGGTGAACGTTTGGGAGTAAAGGCATGATTGTTTTCGGAAAATCCGGTCAGGTGGCGACAGAGCTTGCGCGGCTCCTGCCCAAGGCCACATTCCTGAGCCGTGAGGAGGCCGATCTCAGCGACCCCGCGTCCTGCGCGCAAAAAATTCGGGATCTCAAACCCGATGCGGTGATCAATGCCGCCGCCTACACCGCCGTGGACAAGGCCGAAGAAGAAGAGCCCCTCGCCCATCTGATCAACGCCGCCGCCCCCACCGCCATGGCCGAGGCCTGTGCCGAGCTGGGCATTCCCTTCGTGCAGATTTCGACGGATTACGTGTTCGACGGCGCGGGCGAGACCGGTTTTGCGCCGGAGCATCCGACCGAGCCTTTGGGGGCCTATGGCCGCACCAAACTTGCGGGCGAAAACGGTGTGCGCGCGGCAGGCGGCGCTTTCGCGATCCTGCGCACCTCCTGGGTGTTCTCGGCGCACGACAATAATTTCGTCAAGACCATGCTGCGCCTCGCCGAGACCCGCGACACTCTGACGGTGGTCTCCGATCAGATCGGCGGCCCGACCTCTGCGCGCGCCATCGCGCATGCCTGTGTCGCCATCGCCGAGCGGTTGAAACGGGACGAGGGCGTGGCCGGGACCTATCATTTCAGCGGCACGCCGGACGTGAGCTGGGCCGACTTCGCCCGCGAAATTTTCGCCCAAAGCGGCAAACACATCGCGGTGCAGGACGTCCCAAGCTGCGACTACCCGACACCCGCCGCACGTCCCGCCAACAGCCGCCTCGACTGTCGCACGACCGAGGCCGTGTTCGGCATCCCGCGTCCCAACTGGCGCGAAGAGCTGGCTCTGGTGCTCAGCGATCTGGAGGTGCAAAAATGACCGACCGCAAAGGCATCATCCTCGCAGGCGGCTCCGGCACGCGGCTTTATCCATTGACCATGGCGGTGTCGAAACAGCTCATGCCGGTCTATGACAAACCGATGATCTACTATCCCTTGTCGGTTCTCATGCTGGCAGGCATTCGCGAGATCGCGGTGATCACCACACCCGAAGATCAGCACCAGTTCCAACATCTTTTGGGCGACGGCAGCCAATGGGGCCTGTCGCTCACCTATATCCAACAGCCCTCCCCCGACGGTCTGGCGCAGGCCTATCTTTTGGCCGAAGACTTCCTCGATGGTGCGCCGTCCGCGATGGTCTTGGGCGACAATATCTTTTTCGGTCACGGCCTGCCGGAAATGTTGGCCGCCGCGGATGCGCGCGACACGGGTGGCACGGTGTTTGGCTATCACGTCGCCGATCCCGAGCGCTACGGTGTTGTGAAATTCGACCGCGATGGCATGGTCGAGGAGATCATTGAGAAACCCGAGGTGCCGCCGTCGAATTACGCCGTCACAGGCCTCTATTTCCTCGATGGCGATGCGCCGCGCCGGGCGCGGGAGGTCAAACCCTCTGCCCGCGGCGAGTTGGAAATCGTCACCCTTCTGGAAAGCTATCTCAAGGACGGCACGCTGTCCGTGGAACGTATGGGGCGTGGCTATGCTTGGCTCGACACGGGCACCCATGGCTCGCTGTTGGATGCGGGCAACTTCGTTCGGACACTGGCGCTGCGTCAGGGGATGCAATCGGGCTGTCCCGAAGAGATTGCCTATACCCAAGGCTGGATCGACGACGCGCAGATGGCGAAACATGCTGAGATGTTCCAGAAAACCGCCTATGGCACATATCTCAAAACGCTGATGCGTCAGAAACAGATCTGAGCCTCAGCGCCCTGTCACGCCTCTGGAAGCGGTGGGTTGGTTTGCTCCACCACCGCTTCCATCGCCACGAAGGTTGAGGTGGATTGCACATGCGGCAGGCTGGAGATTTTGCGCCCCATGACCTCGCGGTAGGCTTCCATCGAGCCGGTGCGCACCTTTAGGAGATAATCGAAATTGCCCGCAATCATGTGGCATTCGGCGATCTCCGGCACGTTTTTCACCGCCGCGTTGAATTTGCTGAGCGCCGCATCGCGGGTATCGTCCAGCTTGACCTCGACAAAGGACACATGGCTCAGCCCCAGCCGCTGCGTCGACAGGATCGCGCGATAACCGACGATGACCCCCGCCTGCTCCAGCGCCTTGACCCGCAGCGCAACCGGGTTCTTGGACAGGCCAACCCTTTGGCTCAACTCGGTTAAAGACATCCGGGCGTCGGTTGCCAGACAGTCGAGAATCTTCCGGTCGTAACGATCGAGATCTTTTTCCATTGCACCATGAAATCCGAATTTTTTGGTCACTTAGACGCGCCTAAAGCACGATAATGGGAAAAAGAGCAAGTTTAAATCCTGTATAGTGAAAGGAACGCACCCTCTCTTTTTAGGATTACGCAGATGGGCCACCCGCTTTCCCTGACGGACTTGATGTCCTCTCTGTCCACCACCAAATTCGCCCCCGAAGCCGATGTGCTGGACGCTTTGATCCGTCAGGCCGCCCTGCCCGAGGCACAGCGCGCCCGGATCACGGCCCGCGCCACCGAGCTTGTCCGCCGCATCCGCAAGGAATCCTCGCCGACGCTGATGGAGCATTTCCTCGCCGAATACGGGCTGTCGACCCGCGAAGGTGTGGCGCTCATGTGTCTGGCCGAGGCGATGCTGCGGGTGCCGGATCGCGAGACCATTGATGATCTCATTGAAGACAAGGTGGCGCCTTCTGATTGGGGCGAGCACCTCGGGCATTCCACCTCCGCTATGGTCAATGCCTCGACCTGGGCTTTGATGCTGACGGGCCGTGTGCTGGATGACGAGAAACCCGGCAGCGGCGTTGCAGGCACCCTTCGCGGCCTCGTCAAACGCATGGGCGAGCCGGTGATCCGCACCGCCGTCTCGCGCGCGATGAAGGAAATGGGCCAGCAATTCGTGCTGGGCCAGACCATCGAGGCCGCCATGACCCGCGCCAAGGGGCAAGAGGCCAAAGGCTACACCTACAGCTACGACATGCTGGGCGAAGCCGCGATGACCCAGGCGGATGCGGACGCCTATGCCAAGGCCTATTCCGATGCGATGAGTGCCATTGCGAAAGGCTGCACCAAAGGCTCCGTCGCCGACAATCCCGGCATTTCGGTGAAACTCTCCGCCCTGCATCCGCGCTATGACGTCGCCCAAGAGGCCCGCGTCATGGCCGAGCTTGTGCCTGTGCTGCGCGCCCTCGCCCGTCAGGCCCGCGCCGCTGGCATGGGCTTCAACATCGACGCCGAGGAACAGGCGCGGCTCACGCTGTCGCTCCGCGTCATCCGCGCCACGCTCGAAGACGAAGAGCTGGCCGGTTGGGA
Source organism: Celeribacter naphthalenivorans (assembly GCF_020524585.1). Taxonomy (GTDB): domain Bacteria; phylum Pseudomonadota; class Alphaproteobacteria; order Rhodobacterales; family Rhodobacteraceae; genus Celeribacter; species Celeribacter naphthalenivorans. The sequence goes on along the minus strand of NZ_JAIVLK010000001.1, from coordinate 659,801 downwards.
CGGCTTTGGCATCGTGGTCCAGGCCTATGGCAAACGCGCAGGGCAAACGCTCGATTGGCTCTATCAGACCGCAGAGGAACTGGACCGCAAACTCATGGTGCGCCTCGTCAAAGGGGCCTATTGGGACACGGAAATGAAACTCGCGCAGGTCGAGGGGCATCCCGGTTTCCCGCTATTCACCACCAAGGACGCAACCGACGTCAGCTATATCGCCAACGCCAAGAAACTCTTGGGCTACAGCGACCGGATTTATCCACAATTCGCCGGGCACAACGCCCATACGGTCGCGGCGATCCTCGAACTCGCCCGCGAGGCCGGAAACCCCGCCTTTGAATTCCAGCGCCTGCACGGCATGGGCGAGCGGCTGCATGACATCGTGCTGAAAGACGAAACCACGCGGTGCCGCATCTACGCCCCCGTCGGCAAGCATCAGGACCTCTTGGCCTATCTCGTGCGGCGTCTGTTGGAGAATGGCGCCAACTCGTCTTTCGTGAACCAGATCGTCGATGAAAGTGTGACGCCCGAGGAGATCGCCCTCGACCCGTTCGTCTCCGTCCTCGACGCACAGGCGCCTGCGGGCCTCGTGCAGCCCTCCGAGATTTTCGGCGTGCGTGAGAATTCCAAAGGCTTCGACCTCAAGGACGAAAACACGCTGGCCCGGATCGAGGCCGCGCGGAAGGCCGCCTTCGACTTAAACGCCGCGCCGATGATCGCGGGCGAGGCCACTGGCACGTCCACCTCGGTCGTGAACCCGGCCACCGGCGAGACCGTGGGCGAGGTTGTGCAGGCCGATGCGAAAACCGTCTCTCGCGCTTTGGACGCCGCTGCACTTTGGGACGCCCCCGTGGCTGAGCGCGCCGCCGTGCTGCGCCGCGCTGCCGATCTTTATGAGGCGAACTTTGGCAAAATCTTCGCTGTTCTGGCGCGGGAAGCCGGGAAAAACCTGCCCGATGCCGTGGGCGAACTGCGCGAGGCGGTGGATTTCCTGCGCTACTACGCCGATGAGGCAGAGCGCCGTGCCGAGGCCAAACCTTTGGGTCGCGTGACCGCGATTTCGCCGTGGAACTTCCCGCTGGCGATTTTCACCGGGCAAATCTCGGCAGCACTTGCCATGGGCAATGCGGTTCTGGCGAAACCCGCCGAGCAAACGCCGTTGATCGCCGCGCTGGCCGTAGGCCTTTTGCATGAGGCGGGTGTGCCGGTGAGGGCGCTGCAACTCTTGCCCGGTGACGGCCCGACCGTGGGCGCGGCCCTCACCTCGGACCCGCGCATCGACGGCGTGGTCTTCACTGGCTCCACCGACACCGCGCAGGTGATCCGCCGCGCCATGGCCACCAACCTCGCCCCCGGCGCGCCGCTCATTGCGGAAACCGGCGGGCTGAATGCGATGATCGTCGACAGCACCGCGCTCCCCGAGCAAGCCGTGCGCGACATCGTGGCCTCGGCGTTTCAATCGGCGGGCCAGCGCTGTTCGGCGCTCAGATGTCTCTATGTGCAAGAGGACATCGCCCCCGCCCTCATAGAGATGATCAAAGGCGCGATGGATGAGCTTTCCGTCGGCAACCCTTGGGCTTTGTCCACAGATGTCGGCCCGGTCATCGACCGAGAGGCACGCGACCAGATCAAAGCCTATGTCGATGCCGCCGGGACCCGTGTGTTGCACCGCTTGACGGCCCCCACCGAGGGCACCTTTGTCGCGCCTGCTCTCATCGAGGTCGAAGGCATCGAAAGCCTCGAGCGCGAGGTCTTTGGCCCGGTGCTTCATATCGCGAGTTATAAGGCGCGGGACTTGGACAAGGTGATCGAGACGATCAACGCCACCGGTTATGGCCTGACCTTCGGTCTGCACACGCGGATCGATGATCGGGTGCAACAGGTCTGCGATGCGCTCCATGTTGGCAACCTCTATGTGAACCGCAACCAGATCGGCGCCATCGTCGGCTCGCAACCCTTTGGTGGTGAAGGCCTGTCGGGCACCGGGCCGAAAGCCGGGGGACCTCTCTACCTCAACCGCTTCTGTGCCGCGCCGTCTGAGGTCTCCACTGAGGTCTGGGACACAGCCACCGAGGCCGCCGCCCTTCAGCGTGCGATCACCGCGACGCCCCTGTCCGAAGCGCCGCTGTCGAAAGAACAACTGCCGGGGCCGACCGGTGAAGCCAACACGCTCTCGACCCACGCCCGCCCGCCCTTCCTCTGTCTGGGACCGGGGCGCGCCACAGCAGAGGCGCAGGCCAAGGCCGTCACCGCTCTGGGCGGGTTTGCGGTCATGGCAGAGGGCCTCGCCCCCACCCACGCGCTCAAAACCATCGACGGTTTCGGCGGCGTGATCTGGTGGGGCGATGCGGAGAAAGCCCGCGCCTACGGTCAGGCCCTGTCGCAGCGTCTGGGCGCGATCCTTCCGCTCGTGACGACCGCACCAGATGCCGCCCATGTGCTGCATGAGCGTCACCTCTGCGTCGACACGACGGCGGCGGGCGGCAATGCCGCGCTATTGTCGGGCGAGGCGTAAGCCGCCCCCGACCGCATCAGCTCGGCAGGTTATTGAGCCCCGTCGCGCAGACACCGCCATCGGCCAGGATCGTCTGGCCGGTGACATAGCCCGCGCCCTTGGAGGCCAAGAACGCGATCACCGCCGCAATGTCTTCGGGCAGGCCAACACGGCCCAGCGGCACGCGTTTGGCGCGGGCCTCTTCCAGACCTTCCCTGGCGTAGATCGCCGCCGTCAAAGGTGTGCGGATCATCCCCGGCGCCACCGCGTTGACCCGAATGCCGTCGGGCGCCCATTCCATGGCCAGATTTTCCACGAGCGAAATCACCGCCGCCTTGGCAGGCGCATAGGCCGCCTGCCCCAGATGCGCCTGCATGCCGGACATGGAGGCGACGACAACGATGCTGCCCTTTGACGCCTTGAGCGCCGGGTAGAAGGCCTGCGCAAGCACGAAGGTCGAGCGGACGTTGAGGTTGAACATCCGGTCCCATTCCGCAAGCGATTGCTCGGCCAGCGGCGCGGGTTTTCCGGCGCCTGCGTTCGACACAAACAGATCGAGACCGCCCAGGAATTCCAGCGATTTTGCGGCAATATCTTTGGCCACCTCCGCGTCGCCCAAGTCTCCCGTCAGGAACAGGACCTCAGCGCCGAGGCTTTCCAACTCCGCGATCAACGCGGCGGGCGCCGGTTTGCGGCCCGAGGCCGTGGTGACGATTTTCACCGCCTCGCCGCGCGCTTGTGCCTCGCGCGCCATCTGGCGCAGGGTCGCGCCCCCGATCCCTTCGCTTCCACCGGTCAACATGATGCGCATGATTTGTCCTCCGTCTTATATGCGTTTGCGGGCGAGACTTTCAGACCGGCCTGACGCGGGCAATGGACATATCCCTAGGCCGGTTAGAGTTTTCGTTTTTCTGCAAGAATTCCCAAGTCCTGTGCATCGCGACACCTGCGCATGAGGCGCAAAATGGCGCAAAAACAGGGAGGAATTTTCGACATGACATTCAAAGGCAAAACCGCCGTTGTGACAGGCGGCGCATCGGGGATCGGGCTGGCAGTTTGCGACGTCTTCGCGGCCCGCGGTGCGCGGGTGGCGATCCTCGATCTGAACGGCGATCTGGCGGTCGAGAGCGCCGCGCGCCTTGGCCCCGATCACCTCGGCCTCGCCGTCGATGTCACCGATGAGGAGGGCGTGATCGCAGCGCTCACAGAGGTCGGCGGCATCGACATTCTGGTCAACAACGCCGGCATTGGCGACGTGAATCTGCCGACCACCGAGCAAAGCCTCGCGCACGTCCGAAGAATGCTCGATATCCATGTTGCGGGTGGATTTCTCATGGCGCGCGAGGTGGCCAAACGCATGCAAGGCAACGGCGGCGGCGCGATCGTCAATCTGGCCTCCATCGCAGCCCTCACCGGCCTGCCCCGACGCAATTCCTATGGCGCGGCCAAGGCCGGGTTGGTGGCGATGACGAAATCCATGGCTTCTGAGTGGGGCCGCGCGGGCATTCGCGTCAATGCCGTCGCGCCGGGCTATGTCGCGACCGATCTGGTGCGCGGGTTGATCGAGGACGGGCTTTTGGACGAGGCCAAGATTTTGCGCCGCGTGCCTTTGGGCCGGATGATCGAACCGCGTGAAATTGCCGAGGCGATTGCATTTCTCGCCTCGGATGCCGCCTCTGCGATCACCGGATCGGTACTCTCCGTCGATGCCGGTTGGATGGCCTATGGCGCGGCAGACGATCTTTAACCCAAAGGAGAGACCGAGATCGGGCGCAGGATTTCGTGGCGGGCGGCCCCTTTGGCGCTCGCCATCGGATCGCCGCCCCAGAGCGTCACGATCTCGCCCGGCGTTTCGCCGGAGATCACCCGCCAGCGGCCGACGAGCGGCTGATCGCAGATCGCACCTGCGCCAAAGGTCAGGCCTTGCATCCCCTCGCCGAACACCGGCGCGTCCGGCGCATTCGGGTGATGGGTTTTGCGCCCGTTTTCGGCAGCATCGAGCATCGCATTGCCCTCCAACCGCTCCATCAGCATGTTGCGCTGGGTGACGATCATCGGAAAGCCTTCGGGCACGAACCCCTCCATCCAATCACGATCCGCGCCAAGCCCCACCCGCGCCGCCGCGCGTTCCTCAAGACTCTCATAGATCCACAGGTGATAGAGCCGGTTGAGCGCACCGGTGTCTGTCAGCCAATAGCCCGCCATCGGCAAATGCCGCGTCACGGCACCGATGCCTTGCCGCATGAAGAGCGACAAATAGGCTGGCCCCATGCCGGGCTTCAAATCATAGGCGCGCAATTCATGGATCATTCCACTCTCCCTCTCAGTTCAAAGAGTTGGACAATTCCCGCACTTTTTCCGCGAAAACCATGGAGATTCCCGGGTTTGACTTGAACAATTCCCTCAATTCTGACGCCGCTCCGCAAGACAGGTTTCGCGATAGGCGCCCGGCGGCACGCCGACGCGTTGCGAGAAGAAACGCGAGAAATAGGCCGGGTCTTCGAACCCCAGATCATAGCCCACTTCGGCCACCGTCATCGTCATATAGATCAGACAGCGCTTCGCCTCGATCACCACGCGTTCGTGCAAAAGCTGCGAAGCGGTTTTGTCGGCGCGGGCCTTGCAGGCGAGGTTCAGCCGCTGGATCGACACACCAAGTTTCGAGGCATAGAACTCCAACGCCTTCTCGCTTTTGAAATGCGCCTCAAGCAGCTCTCGGTAGCGACACAAGAGATCGTAGTCGCGATCCACCCGCTGGGGATCGACGCTTCCGGCCTCGGCGCGCAGCCGCATCAGGGCGACGAGAATGCGCTGAAACTGCGCCTTGATCGCCATGCGGCGTCCCGGTGCGGTCCAGACGTATTCGCGGCGCATCCATTCGAAACTCTCCTTGAGCGCGCCGCAATTGGCCGGGTCCTCGCCCAGAGGATAGACCGCGGGATGCGCCAGCGCCTCGCCATACCGGGCGTCGCCTTGGGTCATCGCCTTGGCGTAGGAACAGGCGGCGGTGATGACATGGCCGTCGGTGCCGGGCAGAAAACGAATTTCATGCACCATCGCCACCGGGATCACCACCACGGCAGGGACCGGAATTTGATAGGTCTGCGCCTCGATCCGGATCTCGCCACCGCCATGTTCGACGAACAAAAGCTGGATGTGATCAGGATGCGCGTGCGGACGAATTGTCCAATCGTTGGCGCCCGAACGTTCCCGGATCGGTTCGACATGGATAAAGTCCAATTCGACCTCGGAAAGCTCCTCTCCGTAGAGATAAATACGTGGAATCAACTGCTCATGTGCGTGCAGCATCCTCTTCCTCCTCCTTCTAGCAGGCGGCTCCTCTTCCGACTGCGATGAACAATAGTGCAATGAATTTCGGCGTCCGTCCATTCGCGTGCGCGGTCTGGATTGGCATATCTCGACACAGGGAGGCGGCGAGGATGTGCCGCACAACTGGAGGAGATAAGATGCAAGACCGTCTCAAGGATGGCACGCACTGCGATGTCTTGGTGATCGGATCGGGGGCCGGTGGCATGTCCACGGCGATCACCGCAAAGAAAAACGGCCTCGATGTGATCATCATCGAAAAAGCGCCGGTCTTCGGCGGCACCACCGCCTTTTCGGGCGGGGTTCTCTGGATTCCCGGAAACGCACATTGTGCGCCCGGAGACGTCGAGCGCGCGCGGGAGTATATGAAATCCGAGACCGGCAATTTTTTCGAAGCCGAGGCGGTCGACGCCTATCTCGAAAACGGCGCCAAGGCGGTGGAATTTTTCGAGCGCGAGACCGAAGTCAAATTCGTGCCCTCGCTCTACCCGGACTATCACCCCGACGCGCCGGGCGGCGCGCAGGTCGGCCGGTCGATTACGGCGGCGCCCTATGACACCAGCGGTCTGGGCAAAGACCTCAAACGGCTGCGCCCGCCGCTGTCGACGATCACCTTCATGGGGATGATGTTCAATTCCTCGAACGCCGACATCAAACATTTCTTCAACGCGACCAAAAGCATAGGCTCTTTTGCTTATGTCACCAAACGGCTCGCGGCCCATGCCGCCGAAGTCGCGCGTTACGGTCGCGGCACGCATGTGACCTCGGGCAATGCGCTGGCCGCGCGGCTGGCGAAAAGCTGTTTCGATCTGGGCATTCCGATCTACACCGACAGCCCCGCGACCGAGCTCCTGACCGAAAACGGCGCCGTCGTCGGCGCGAAGGTCAAGGGCGAGATGGGTGTCGTGACGGTGCGCGCGTCCAAAGGCGTGGTGCTGGCCGCAGGTGGTTTTGCGCACGATGTGGAGAAGATCCGCGCGGCCTACCCGCATCTCAAACGCGGTGGCGAACACCTGTCGCCCGTGCCGGAGGACAACACCGGCGACGGGATCGACCTTGGCCGCGCCGTGGGCGGCAAGTTCGAGGTGAATTTCCCGGAAACCTCCGCCTGGATGCCCGTGTCGAAAGTGCCTTCCAAAGGCGGCTACAAGGCCTTTCCGCATCTCCTGGATCGCTACAAACCGGGGATCATCGGCGTGCTGGCAAATGGCAAACGCTTCACCAATGAAAGCGAGAGCTATCACGACGTGGGCGCGGCTCTGATCAAGGCCTGCGAGGGGCAGAAAGAGACCGCGTGCTGGCTCATCGCCGACCGTCCGACCATTCGCAAATACGGTCTGGGCTTTGCCAAACCCGCGCCGGTGCCGCTCGCGCCCTATCTGAAGAATGGCTACCTCGTCTCCGGCAAGACGCTCGATGAGTTGGCGCAGAAGGCCGGCATTGATGCGGCGGGCCTCAAGGCCACGATTGCCGCCTATAACACAGACGCGGTGCGCGGCGAGGATCCGGAATTCGGGCGTGGCAGCACGGCCTTCAACCGCTACCTGGCCGACCCGGAGGTCAAGCCGAACCCCTGCGTCGCGCCGGTCGCGCAAGGCCCCTATTACGCGCTCAAGGTGATCATGGGCGATCTGGGCACCTTTGACGGGCTGACGACGACGGTCGAAGGCCAAGTCATGGACACAGAAGGCACCCCGATTGCGGGGCTTTTCGCGGTGGGCAACGACCGCGCCTCGATCATGGGCGGCAACTATCCGGGCGCGGGGATCACCCTCGGGCCGGCTTTGACTTTCGGCTATATCACGGGCCGTCATCTGGCAGGAGTGGCGTAAATGGGTTGGATTGATTTCACAGGGAAAATCGCTGTTGTGACCGGCGGATCGGGCGGCATTGGCCGGGCGATGCTTGCGACGTTCAAAGAGCTGGGGGCCACGGTGGTGGCCCTCGACTACCGTGCCGAGGATGCCGAGGCGGCGGCACATGCGGTGGACGGCTATGGCTTTGGCTGCGATGTCTCCGATCCGGCCTCGGTCGCCAAGGCGGCGGCGCAGATCGCCAAGCTGGGCGGTGCGGATGTCTTGGTGAACAACGCCGGAATCCTGCGCCCCGGTCCCTTGGAAGAGTTGGCGCTGGAAGACTGGCAGGCGATGCTGCGGGTCAATCTCGATGGCTGTTTCATCACCGCGCAGGCCTTTGGCGCGCAGATGATCGCCAAAGGCAAAGGCGCGCTCATTCATGTGGCGTCGATCTCGGCGAGCCAGCCGCAGCCCTTCTCCGGCGCCTATTCGCCCGGCAAGGCCGGTGTCGCGATGCTGTCGCGCACCTTGGCCTATGAGTGGGGTCCTAAGGGGCTGCGCTCGAATGTGGTGTCGCCCGGTCTGGTGCTCACCCCCATGTCGGAGCCGTTCTACGCCAACACAGAGGTCAAAGCCGCGCGCGAGCGCCGCGTGCCCACCGGCCGGATCGGCGCCGCAGAGGACATGGCACATGCCAGCGCGTTCCTTGCCTCGGACCGCGCCAGCTATATCAATGGTCAGGAAATTGTGGTGGACGGGGGCTTGAGCCAGACCCTGATGGGCAGCGTCCCCCGTCCCGGTTTTACCGAGTGACATAGATGTGTGAGGTGGCTCAGGCCACCTCCTCCATATGACCACCCAGAAACAATTGGCCGACCTTCGGGTCGGCCAAAAGCTTGTCGGCCTTGTCGTGCATCCGCATCTGGCCCAGTTCCAAAACGATCCCGTCATCCGACATCGCCAGCGCCGCCTTGGCGTTTTGTTCGACCATCAAGATGGTGACACCTTCGTCGCGCAGCGTCTTGAGCGTCTCGAAGACCTCCTGCACCAGATTGGGCGACAGGCCGATGGACGGCTCGTCAATGAGCACCAGTTTCGGATCGAGCAAGAGAGAGCGCGCGATCTCGAGTTGTTTCTGTTGCCCGCCAGACAGTTCGATCGCCTTGCGGTCCTTGAACTGGCGCAGCATCGGGAATTGATCCATCACCAATTCCATCCGGCGTTTGACGCTGGCCTGATCGTTGGAGGTGATGCCGCCCATCTCCAGATTGTGCCAAACGGAGAGCTGCGGGATCACATTGCGGCCCTGCGGCACGTAGGTGACGCCATGGCCGATCATCTGTTTGGGCGACGACCGCGTGACATCCTCACCATCGAAAATGATCTGGCCCGAGTGGATGTCGAGCATTCCGAAGATGGCTTTGAACACCGTCGATTTGCCCGCGCCATTGGGACCGATCACCGTGGTGATCGTGCCGCGCGGGATCGAAAAGGTGGTGCCGTTGAGGATCGTGATCTTGCCGTAACCGCCGTATAGGTTTTTGAGTTCAAGCATAGCAGACATGGTCAGCCTCCCAGATATGCGTCGATGACTTGCTGGTTGGAACGGATCTCGTCGGGGCTGCCCTCGGCGATGATCTGCCCCTCGGCCAGCACGATGATCCGCGTGCAGAGCGACATGACGAATTCCATGTTGTGCTCGATCACGACAAAGGTCGTGCCGTGTTCGCGGTTGTAGGTGATCAGGCGTTCTTTCAGATACTGAAGCATCGTCAGGTTCACGCCGCCAGCCGGTTCGTCCAAAAGCACGATCTCCGGCCCGGCCATAAAGGCCATGGCGGCATCGAGCAGCTTTTGTTGCCCGTAGGACAAAGACCCGGCTTTCTCGTCACGCAGGTGTTCGAGCCGGAAGAAACGGATCATTTCCTCCGCCTCGCCGGTCAGCCCTGCGTCGGATTTGCCAAACAGACGCGTGAGCATGGTGCCCTTATGCTCTTGGCCCGCCATGATGATGTTTTCGATCACCGTCATTTCGGGAAACACAGACAACTGTTGAAACGTCCGGCCAATGCCCAGTTTGCTCAGCTCATGCGCCTGAGCGCCCGCCACGGATTTGCCGTTGATCTGCACCCCGCCCGAGGTGGGCGTGAGTTGACCCAGGATGCAGTTGAAGAGCGTCGATTTGCCAGAGCCGTTGGGGCCGATGAGGCCAAGGATTTCGCCCTTTTGCACCTCGAAGCTCACACCATTGACGGCGCGGATGGGACCGAAATGTTTGTTGATGTCCTGAACGGACAGAACCGTATCGCTGTGCATCACAATTGTGCTCCCTGTTTGAGATCGCCCCGCTCTTCGCGCGGTTTGAAGGAGGAGAGAAGTTTCTGGCCAAGACCGATGAGCCCATGCGGCGAGAAGATCATCACCACCAGCACCAGAAGCGCATAGATGATCAGGTAATAGCCATCGGTGAAGCGCAGCATTTCCGGCAAGAGCACCACAAGGCCTGCGCCAAGGATCGGCCCGAAGAAATAGCCGGAGCCGCCGACGATCACCATCAACAGAATTTTCAGCGAGAGGATCAGGGTGAAAGAACCGGGTTCGATGAACTGCACCAGTGGGGCTTGCAACGCGCCCGCGAGGCCACCCATGGCGGAGCCGATGGCAAAGGCCAAAAGCGTCATCCGCGTGGTGTTCAGCCCCAGCGAGTTGGCCCGGATCGGGTTCTCGCGCAGCGCCTTGAAGGCGCGGCCCCAGGGCGAATGCAGCATCCACGCCATGACGCCTGCGGTGATCAGGAAACAGACCACGGTGAAATAGTAGAACGGCAGTTGCTTCATCGTGTCGAACGGCCCGAACACCGGACGCGGGATGCCGACGAGGCCCAGAGAGCCACCGGTGAGCCAGTCCTCATTGCGCAGCACGAGGAACACCAGCGTGGTGAAAGCCAGCGTCACGAAGGCGAGGAAGTGGTGTTGAACGCGCAGCGCCGGGTAGCCCAGCACCAGCCCGATCACAAAGCTTGCGCCGATCGAACAGAAAACAGCAACGATCCAATGCACCCCCGCCATGGTCAAAAGCGCCGTGATATAGGCGCCGATGCCCATGAAAGCGGCCTGCGCGAGGCTGATTTGCCCGGCGTAGCCAAGGGTGAGGTTGAGGCCCATGGCGGAGATCGAAAAGATCAGCCAGGAGCACAGAACATAGATGATGTAATTGCCCTGCCCCAAAGGCGCGATGAACAGCGCGAGGCCAAAAGCAACGAGAAAAAGCAGACGGAGCGCGGTCATACGGTCCTCCCTTCGGGCGTGCCCAAGATGCCTTGCGGGCGCACCATGATGATGACGATCAAAAGGATGAGCGGGATCGCCGTGCGGTATTCGGCGGAAACGTAAACGGCGGCGAGGTTGTCGATCACCCCGATCAGAAGCCCGCCCAAAAGCGCGCCCTTGATCTGGTTGAACCCGCCGACGATGGCCGCGATAAAGGCGATCATGCCAAGCGTCTCACCGTTGGAGAATTTCGCCAGATAGACCGGAGAAATCAGGATCGAGGCAATGGCCGCCAGCGCGCCGTTGATCAGGAAGGTGTACATCACCATCTTTTTCACATCGACGCCGAGAATTTCGGCCACGCGCGGGTCCTGGGCGGTCGCCTGCATGGCGCGACCAGTGCGGGTGCGGCCCAGAAACAGCTGCAGCGAAATGATCGCGGCGAAGGCCACAACGAGGTTGCAGATGTCCTGAATGGAGATCGAGGCGCCGAAGAAGTTGATCACATGCTGCGGGAAAAGCGGCGGAAAGGGCTGGCCCTGCGCGGAGTAGAACTCCTTGACACTTTCCTTCATCAGAATGCCAAGCGCGATGGTGGCGATCACCAGCGGCAGCGTGCCATGCGGCAGCATCGGCTCGACGATCAGTTTCTTGAACATCGCGCCCAGAACCACGAGCGACAGCACAAGCGCAGTCAGGATCGCGGCCCAAAGCGGCAGGCCGAAAATGGTCATGCCCGCCAGCACGAAGAACGCGGGCAGCATGACGAATTCGCCCTGCGCGAAATTGATGGTTTGGGACGCCTGCCACAGCAGGGTAAAGCCGACAGCCGCCAGCGCGTAGATCGCGCCCGCCGACAGTCCCGAGACTAAGATTTGCAGAAGCTCGGCCATGGCCAGTCCTTCTCATTTGTGTGAAACGTAACCCTGCCCCACAGGGACTTGCGGGACAGGGCGTGGCGGTCTTGCCGCCGGAGGTGCGAACGTCAGTTCGCGGGGAGAACCTCGGATACCTGTTCCTGGCCGTTGACGACCTCGACCATGTAGCTTTCGCGCGACACCTCACCGGTGTCGTCCCAGCACATGTCGATCAGAACGCCGGGGTATTCCTCGGCATCGAGGCAAAGCCCATGCACCGTGTCAGCCAGTTTCTGGCTGTCCACTTCGCCGACCATTTCGGTGGCGTACTTGATCGTGTAGGCGCCGATATAGCCCTTCATCGCGTTGTAATCGGGGCTGTAGCCAAAGCGGTCGGTGAACTTGGCGGCAAATTCCTGTACCCGCGGCTCATCGGCGGCGATGGTCAGCGCCGCATGGCCTTTCGCGCCATTGGCGGCAGGGCCAGCCAGCTCGATCACCTTCTCGGAGGTCAGCACACTGTCGCCGATTTTCGGGATCTCGAGACCTTGCTTGGTGGCCTCCATCAAAAAGCGCGCGGCCTCTTCTTGGGTGAGATAGATGAACACCGCCTCGGCGCCGGAATTCTTGATCCGGAGCACATCGGCGGAGAAATCCGCCTGGCCCTGCTCGGACGGCACATCGGCCACGACCTTGAGGCCCATCTCTTCGACGATCTCGACAAAGCTGTCGTGCCCGCCCTTGCCGAATTCGGTGTTGGCCCAGGCGACGGCGACATTCTCGACGCCCAGCTGGTCCCTCATATAGGCGCCGATTTTGGGCATGCCTTTTTGCGCGCCCCAGTTGGTGCGAAAGATATAGGGATTGCCCTTTTGCGTGATCGACGGCGCCTCGGAGGCGGTGAATTGCGGGATGCCGTTTTGTTGCGCCACCAGCATGTTCACCACGGTCGAGGACGAATACACAGTGCCCAAAAGCGCAAAAGCGCCCTCGTCGATGGCCTTTTGCACCAAGGCGCGCGATTGCAGCGGGTCGGTTTGGCTGTCGTATTCGCGCATCTCGACCTGCATGCCAAGAATGCCGCCATGTTCGTTGATCTCATCCACCGCCAGATCGACCCCATGGGCCCAGACGGTCCCCGCCGCAGCACCTGCCCCGGACAGTTCGGAAATATTGGCGATCTTGACCGTGTCGGCATATGCGCCCCCGGCCATCAGCATCGCGGTCAGGCTGACGCCCGCCAAAACGTTGCGTTTCATCATCGGTTCCTCCCTAGAACACTCCTCGTAACGCAGCTCGGCCCGTTTGATGTGCGTGGGTCCTGATCTGCGACCCCTGCGCCGTCCCCGGCACAGGGTATTCTTCATCTTTCCGGCTGCGTCTGGCGCCTCAGTTCGGCGGCAGAATGGTGGTGATCTCCTGCGCGTCGTTCTTGACCTCCACCATGAAGCTTTCGCGGGCCACCTCGCCGTTTTCATCCCAGCAAATGTCCATCAGAACGCCCGGGTATTCCTCGGCATCGAGGCACAGACCATGCATCGCATCGGTCAGCTTCTGGCTGTCGATTTCGCCAACGATTTCAGCACCGTATTTGATCGAATAGGCGCCGATATAGCCCTTGATCGCGTTGTGATCCGGGCGGTAGCCAAAGCGTTCGGTGAATTTCGCATCCATCTCCTGCAACAGCGGCACCGGCGCATCTGCGGACAGTCCGACATGGCCAAGCGCACCCTCGGCGGCACCGCCTGCAAGGTCGATGACCTTTTGCGAGGTCAACACCGTGTCGCCGACTTTCGGCACGTCGAGCCCCTGTTTTTCCGCTTCGATCAGGAAGCGGGCGCTTTCCTCTTCGGTCAGATAGACAAAGACCGCCTCTGCGCCGGAGTTCTTGATCTTGAGCACATCGGCGGAGAAATCCGCCTGCCCCTGTTCAGAGGCCACATCGGCGACGATATCGAGGCCCATCTCTTCGGCCACGGCAGAAAACGCATCGTGGCCGCCTTTGCCGTATTCGGTGTTGGCCCAAGCGATGGCGATCTTGGTCACGCCCAGCGTGTCCTTGAGATAGGCGCCGATCTTCGGCATGCCTTTCTGCGCCCCAAAGGTGGTGCGGAAGATGTAGGGATTGCCCTTCTCGGTGATCGACGGCGCCTCGGAGCCGGTGAACTGCGGGATGCCGTTTTGCTGAGCGACCAGCATATTCACCACGGTCGAGGACGAATAGACCGTGCCGAGCAAGGCAAAAGCCCCTTCATCGATGGCCTTTTGCACCAAGGCGCGCGATTGCAGCGGATCGGTCTGGCTGTCGTATTCGCGCATGTCGACTTTCATGCCCAAAATGCCGCCGCTCTCGTTGATCTCATCGATGGCAAGATGCACACCGTCGGCCCAAACCGACCCAGCCGCAGCACCTGCGCCCGAAAGCTCGGCGATATTGGCGATGTGAACCGTCTCCGCTTGTGCGGCAAACCCCAGACCCGCCGCGAGTGCGGTTCCTGTCAGTAGTGATTTCAGCATGGTCTCCTCCCTGATAGATGCTGATGAGGGGATGTGTCCCCGTTTGGCGTCACGCGCTCCCCGTCATGACGTCGACCAAAAGATCCGCCTGCGCGTTGAACATGCCGAGCCCCGGCATGATGGCGCAGCCCTTGCTCTGTGCGATGGCAAGCTGCGGCGTGATCTCCGGTTTCGTGATGCTGTCGGCGACGAATTGATGCGCCTCGTATTTCTCCGCCTCGATGGGCAGAGGATCGCCCTCGCGCATGCCAACGGGCGTGGCGTTGCCGATGAAATCGAACCCCGTCGGATCGGCACTGCCGACGCCGACCTTGCCGGGAAAGCGGTCTGACAGCCGCGCAATCGTGGCGTCGCGGCGGCTCTCGTCGACGTCGTGGATCGCCAGATAGGCGGCCCCACGCGCGAGGATTTCATAGGCAATCGCCGCCCCCGCCCCGCCGACACCGACCAAAAGCGCACGTTTATCTTTGATGTCAAAACCGCATTCGGCCACGCCGTTCATATAGCCCTGACCATCGGTGTTATCGCCCTGCCATGTGCCGTCTTCGCGTTTGTTCATCACATTGACGGAGCCTGCGAACACGGCCCGCTCCGTCGGATGATCGCAGAGCGGCAACGTCGCCTGTTTGTGCGGCACGGTGGCGATCAGTCCGCCGACATTGGGCAGCTGTTTCATCATCGCGACAAAACCGGCATAGTCGCCCGGACGCACATGCATCGGCGGCACAAGCGCGTTGAGGCCGCGTGCGACCAGAATGCCCGTCAAAAGCCCCGGCGATTTGACCTGAGCGATCGGATCGCCCGCGATCGGATAGAGCCGGGTTTCCCCGTTCAGCTCGACATCCATTCCCATTTCCTCCCTGACGCCACCTGTCGTCGCGTCACCTCTCGTTTAAAATTGCAATCCTTGATCCAACACTGAATGGACGGCGGCCCGGATAAGTTGGACAATTCGTCAGAGCCTTGCCGCCCGCTCCGTGACATCCCTGTCGTCGCGCTCATGCTGCAACTGCAGCATTCCTCCAATGCGCAAGCGTGGTATCGATCCCCTCCTCAAGCCCCGTGACCGGCAGCGCATCAAACCATGCGGCCTGCGCCCCTCCCTGAAGTATTTCAGGCGTTTTCAATGGCATACCTGCGACATCCACCCTTGCCCCCGGCACGGCGCGGGACAAAAGCGTCACAAACTCTGCCACAGATGCCGAGACACCATGCAGATCGAAACAGGGCGCGCCCGTTTCCGCATTGGACAATCCCGTCACAAAGGCCCGCGCCACATCCGCCACATGGACAAATCCCACAGCACCTGAAAATTCGATTTTCGCGGATTGTCCAAGCGCGGCCGCGCGCAATGCAATCGAGGGGCCCGCGGCGATCCCGGCGCTCTCGCCCGGACCGTAGACGATATAGGGGCGAAACCCGACGCTCAGCAGGCCATGATCGAGCCCCGCACAGCGCGCCATGCCTTCAATCGCGAGCTTATGCACCCCGTAGAGCGTCTCTGGATGGGGCAGCCTGCCCTCTCCCGATCCGTAGATCGCCGAGCTGGACGCAAAGGCCATGCGGCTGACACCTGCCGCCACGGCCTCGTCAATCACCGTCTGCCCGCCGATCAGATTGACCTGCGCGGCGCGGATGGGATCGGCTTTGCAATCCACCGTCATCAGCCCCGCAAGATGAATGAGCGCACCGCAGCCCGCCATGGCCTCCGCCACCGCCGCACGGTCTGTCACGTCGCCCGCGATCAGCTCGCACTGACGCGACAGGCCCGGCGCAACGAACTCCAGCGTCTGCGCATCGGGTTTGAGATCAAAGAGACGCGGGCGCATCCCCTGCGCCACCAGCTCCCGGGCCACAAAAGCGCCCAGAAACCCGGTGCCGCCAGTCACGAGGACGGGGTGATCGCGCCAGCCGCTCATGAGGCTTTCCGTGCGTGGCTTGCCATCGGGCGATGCATCGCATGGGTCGCCGCGATGGAGCCAAAGACGATGCCCGGCCCGATGGTGATCCCCGGCCCCGGATAGACCCCGCCCATGATCGAATTCATATCGGCACCGGCGGCATAGAGCCCTTCGATTACCGAGCCGTCTTGATGCAAAAGCTGCGCGTTTTCATCGGTGACCAGACCGGTCGCAGCGCCGATGTCGCCCGGGTAGAGTTTCACCGCATAAAACGGTCCCGGCCCAAGCGGGCGCAACGTCGGATTCGGTCCATGTGTGGCGTCGCCATTGGCGCGCTCATACACTGTCTCGCCGCGATGGCAATCCTCGTCGACGCCGGTTTTCGCCAGCGCGTTGAACCGCTCGACAGTGGCGACCAGATTGGCTTTATCGATGCCCAGTTTTTGCGCCAATTCCCGCAGCGTCGCCCCTTGGGTCAGATAACCGTCGGCGAGGAAGGGCGTGAAATCTTTCGTGCCCGGATGGATCATCCCCATACCGTATTTCTTGGCCGCTGCCGCATCCGCGATCAGATAGGTCGGGATGTGCGAACCGTCCTTGTCGGCGGCATACATGGCGGAGACGAATTCGTGGTAGCTGCGGCTTTCATTGACAAACCGCTTGCCGTCCTTGCCAACCGAAATGATCCCCGGCTTTGAGCGGTCCAGCACGAAATGCGGAAACGCCGCTTCCGTGCCGTCCTTACGTTTGCGGATCGACACTGGCGCCCAGTAACAGGGCTGCGCAGAGCTGTCGGAATAATGCGCGCCGAGGCCCAGCACGATGTCATGCAGCTCGCCCGTGTGACCCGGAGCCGCCGGAGAGACACGGGGCGCCGGATTGGGCAGCATGTCTTGCCGCTTGACGGGATGGCGGGCAAAGCCGCCAGAGGCCAGAACGACGCCTTTGGTGGCCGTCACCGTGACCGTCTTGCCGCCCTGCTCCAGAGTGAGCTGATAGGCGCCGCCGCCCAGAGGCGTCAGGCCGGTGGTTTTGGTTTGCGTCGCAATCTCTACCCCACGTTTGCGCGCTTCATAGAGGAAGCGCCCGATCAGAGCATTGCCCATCAGCATCCGCGTGTCGCGGCCATGCGCCCATTTGCGCAGGTAATACCGCGCGACGATGCGCATCGAATAGGCCATGGAACGGACGCTCTGTTTCATCTTGAGAAGATGCGGAATGTCGTCGCGGTCGATCTGCATCCCGCCCAAAATGGTGAATTCCGGGATCGGCGGGCGCACCAGCCAGATGTCATCACCCAAGAGCGCCCCGTCAAAAGGCTCGGGCTCCAGCGCGCGACCAAAAGAGGTCGAGCCTTCGAGTTCGTACAAATAATCCGGGTGGAACGGGCGGCCACGGAATTTGACGTCGGTCTCGTCTTCGAGCCGGTGAATGGCCTCCGGTCCGCGTGTGACGAAGGCTTCGCGCAAGGCGCGCGGCGCGCGATTGCCGACGGCACGGTCGAGAAAACCCAACACAGTCTCTTCGCTGTCCTCGGCGCCAAGCTCGTCGCGGAATCGCGTGTTGGGCACCCATGTTGTGGCCGCGGAAAAGGCCGATGTGCCGCCCAGATATTCGGTGCGCTCGACCAGGAGAACGCGCCCGCCCTCCATCGCCGCAAAGGTGGCCGCCGACATGCCCGCCGCCCCCGCGCCCAGCACGACGACATCATAAGAGCTGCCATCCTTTGGCAGGGATTTCACCTGAGGCGCTCTTTGAGATTTGGCGCGCGATTCTGTGTTCATATCTTCCTCCCTTATGTGCAAGACCATGTTTTAAAATGTGTTTTTCAGGTGACCCACCTGAAGCCTTTGCTTGGGCCTGCACTGCGATCCGTGACCGCTTTTCATGAGTATTATAGATTCTGGAAACTCTTTCAAGTTTTAAAACTTCTTTTATTTTTAATTCGACTTGCTATAGTCAGTGCAACAAGAGGGACCAAAAACGGGTCCCCCAAATGATCTCTCGGGAGGAGAAACAGCATGAAACGCACGCGTATCGCGGTGATTGGCGGAGGCGCCATTGGACGCACACATGCTGTGGCGATTCGGGCGTGTGAGAACACGGATCTGGCCGGAATCGTCGATCCTTTCGAAACCGGAAAAGCGCTGGCTACAGAGATGGAGTGCCCGCATTTCAGCAAAATCGAAGACCTGCCAAAAGACATCGACGGTGCGATCATCGCCACGCCCAACGCGCTGCATGTGCCGCAAGCCACCGCGTTGATCAGCGCAGGAATTCCTGTGCTGGTCGAAAAGCCACTGGGCGAAAACGCCGCCGCCTGTGCAAATCTCGTGGCCCTGTCGGAGCGCACCGGCGTGCCCGGTCTGGTCGGCCACCATCGCCGCCACAATCCGATCGTTCAGGCCGCAAAAGAGGCCATCGATCTGGGGCGCTTCGGCACATTGGTGTCCGGCACCATCATGGCGTCGCTCTACAAACCCGACAGCTATTTCGACGTCGCCTGGCGCCGCGACAAGGGTGCGGGCGGGCCGATCCTGATCAACCTCATTCACGAGATCGACCTTGTGCGGCATCTCTTTGGCGAGATCACGGAGGTCTTTGCCCTCTCCAGCAACCGCCAGCGCGGATTTGAGGTCGAGGACACGGCCAGCGTCCTGCTCAAACTCGCAGGTGGCGGTTTGGTCACGGTCTCGCTGACGGATGCAGGCGTCGGCCCCTGGTGCTGGGACACGACAGCGGGCGAGAACCCGGCGCGGTTTCCCGCCATGCCCGCCGTCTCGCATATGTTCTCCGGCACGCAGGCGGGGATGAGCCTGCCCGATCTGGCGTTCTGGACCCATGAGGGCGCGCGCGACTGGACCGTGACGCAGGGCAACCACCCGCTCCACGCCACGCCACAAGACAGCTATGTCGAACAGATCCGCCATTTCGCGGCCGTCATCAAAGGTGACGAGGCACCGCGCATCACTCTGGCCGACGGCGCCGCAAATATCGCCGTGATCGAAGCCATTCGACGCGCGCATGCGGAAAATCGCCCTGCCCGCATTGACCCGCTGCCGCAAAACGCTGCATCTGAGCTGAAAGCGATGATGGAGTAAGATTATGTCTGGCGTGATGGAGCGAACCTTGGCGATCCTTGAACTTCTGGGCGAACACCCCGAAGGGATGCAGGTCAGCCTGATTGCGAGCGAGCTGGATATGCCAGCCTCGGCGGCGCATCGGCTGCTCAAGGAGCTGTCGCAATTTGGCTATGTGCGCCAGTTGCGCAATCAGGGCGATTATGCGCTGACCATCAAACTGGCGGGCATCGGCTTGGCCTTTCTGGCCCGCACCGGCGTGCCCGACATCACGCAGCCCATTTTGGAACGTCTGGCCGCAGACACCCGCGAGCTGGTGCGTCTGTCGGTGATCGACGGCGAGGATCTCGTCTGGGTCGGCGTGGCGCAGGGCGCGGTTGCCGGGCTGCGCTACGATCCGGGCCGCGAGCAAGGCATCAAGGTGCATCTGGCCTGTTCCGCCGGTGGCCAGGCCTGGCTCTCGACCATGAGCGACGAAGAGGTGCTGGCGAAAATCGGTGCGCAGGGGCTGACTGCGGATTTCATCACCGGGCCAAGCGCGCCGACGACCATCACCGATGTGCTCAAATCCGTAGAAGAGGCCCGCGCGCGCGGCTATGCCGTCAGTGTCGACAGCTATCACGCCGGTATGGGCGCCATGGCGATGCCGGTCCGCTCAAGTGAAACCGGTGCCGTGATCGGATGTCTCTCCATCGCGGGCCCTGCCGTGCGCGTGACGCCTGAGCAAATGTACGCGTTTTTCCCGCTTCTGAAAGAAGCAGCCGAAGAAATCGGCGCCGCCTCTGAGGCGTCGTTTTTCTTCAATCGCAACCGGACGCAAGCGCCCGAAACCAAAACCGAAACCCGTCAGGCCGGCTGAACCGTCACGGTTCTGCCCTCTGACCCGAACGCGCGGCGCCTTCCGCGCATGTAGACCAAGGCAGAACAATGGACAGTGAAATGGCGGGCGTTCAGGCCTGCGACGTTCTGATCATGGGATCAGGCGCAGCGGCGCTTTGTGCCGCGATCACGGCGAAAGAGGCGGGTTTGGATGTGCTCGTCGCGGAGAAAACCGAAGTTTTCGGCGGCACGTCGGCGTGGTCCGGCGGCTGGCTTTGGGTGCCACGCAACCCATTGGCGGTGCGGGCGGGCATTGTTGAAGAGGCCGAGGCCCCGCGTCGCTATCTGCGCGCGCTGTTGGGCAACCGAGCCAATGATCCGCGCCTAGAGGTGTTCTTGGAAAACGGCCCGGAGATGGTCGGGTTTCTCGAAGACATCGGAGCCATGGTCTGGCGCGATGGCAATAAGATCCCGGATTTCTACGATCACGATGGCGCGGCGGAGGGCGGGCGCTCAGTGACCGCCGAGCCGGTTGACGGGCGCGCGCTTGGCCCGCTGATCGACAAGTTGCGCCCCCCGCGTGACGTGCTGACCCTGGGCGGCATGGCGATCAACAGCGGCGCGGATATGGCGCATTTCTTCAACGCCACGCGCGCGCCCGCCTCGATGTGGCATGTCACCAAACGTCTGGCGCGCCATGCCTTTGACCTCGCCACCAAGGGCCGCAGCCTGCAGTTGGTGGGCGGCAATGCCTTGGTCGCGCGACTGTTGAAAGCCGCCTCGGATCGCGGCGTGACGCTTTGGAGCGACTGCCCGGTGACCGATCTGATCGTCGAGAACGCTCAGGTGACGGGCGCCACTCTGCGCCATCACGGGCGCGACCAATTGATCACCGTCCGCAAGGGGGTGATCTTGGCGGCGGGCGGCTTCCCGCATGATCCGACCCGCCAAAAGGGGCATTTCGCCCATCTCGACAAACGCGCCCATGCCTCTGCCGCCCCTGTCACCAACACCGGCGACGGGATACGGATCGCGGAAACCATCGGCGCGCAGATCTACATGACGCTTGTCGAACCCGCCGCCTGGGCGCCGGTGTCGCTGGTGCCGGATGGCAAAGGCGGGTTTAAGAATTTCCCCCATCTCGTCGATCGCGGCAAACCCGGATTTCTGGCGGTCGACAGCCATGGCAAACGCTTTGTCAACGAGGCGGTGAGCTACCACGACTTTATCAAGACACTCCTGGCCGTCACCCCTGAAGAGGAGACGCCTGAGGCGTGGTTGATCTGTGACCACAAGGCACAACGGCAATTCGGCATCGGCTGGGCGAAACCCTTTCCCTTCCCGCTCCGACCTTTCCTGCGCTCGGGCTATCTGAAACGTGGGCGGAACCTGCGGGACCTGGCGGTGGAATGTGGTTTGCCGCCTGAGACGCTGGAGCAAAGCGTGACGCGGTTCAACGCCCATGCCCGCGACGGGCACGACCCGGAGTTTCACCGGGGCGAGACGCCCTACAACCGGGTCTCTGGCTGGGCCAAACACAAAGGTCCGAACCCCTCGCTCGCGCCGCTGGAGCATGGCCCGTTTTATGCCGTCAAACTGATCCCTGGCTCGCTTGGCACCTTCGCGGGGATCAAGACCGGTGCTGACGGGCAGGTTCTCGCGAATGATGGCACGTCCATCGGCGGGCTTTACGCCATCGGCAATGACGCCGCCTCGATCATGGGCGGGCATTACCCCTCGGGCGGGATCACGCTCGGGCCGGGGATGACATTCGGCTACGTCACCGCACGGCGGCTGGCGGGTTTGCCGGTGACAGGTCTCGATGAGGCCTCACAAGACATTGAACTCCAAAGAAAGGAAGCATGATGAGCTATTATGAAATCGCGACCCTCAAGACGGTCATTTTCGGGGCGGGCAAGGCCTCTGAGGGCCTGCAAAATTGGCTCGCCGCTGGCAAAGGCACGCTCTTGGGCGCCTTTGGCACTGACATCGGCAATCTGAACGAAGTCTATGTGCTGCGCAGCTTCGACAGCCTCGATGAGATGATGTCCGAGCGCGAACGTGCGGTGATGTCGGACAATCCGATGGGGTGTGTGGAGCATCTCGTCGATCTGCGGTTCGACAGCTATAAAGCCTTCGATTTCCTGCCGCCCGTCACGCCGGGCAGCTATGGACCGGTCTATGAATTCCGCACCTATAAGGCCAAGCTCAACGGCGTCTCGGTGACGCAGGACAAATGGCGCGAGGCCATTCCGGCGCGCTCCGAATACTCTGCGCTGACGCTCGCGATGTGGGGGCTGGATGGCAGCCCGCGCGTCACGCAAATCTGGCCCTACAGCTCGCTTGAGGCGCGCACGAAAGCCCGCAGCCAATCGGTCGCCGACGGCAAATGGCCGGCCAAAGGCGGCCCGGACTGGCTGACGCCAGACATGACCAGCGCCGTGGCGATGCCGCTGCCGTTCTCGCCGCTGAAATGATCGGGGCATGACGCAGATGCATCTGTTTTCATTGGCATTCCTGACCACGCATGAGGTGCCGCCCGACGAGGCGGTGCGGATTGCGGCGGCAACGGGCTATGATCTTGTGGGGCTGCGGTTTCTGCCCGCCGCCCCGACGGAGCCGCCCTACCCGATCCTGACCGACCCGGCGCTTGAGGCGCGCGTCAAAGCGGCGCTCGACGAGACCGGGATCGGCATTGCCGACATCGAGATCGCGCGGTTGAAACCCGACACGCAGGTCGAGGGGTTTCGCGATTTTCTGACGCTTGGGCAAAGACTTGGCGCCAAGAACGTGCTTGTCGCGGGCGATGACCCGGATCACGCGCGCCTGACCGAGACCTTCGCCGCGTTCTGCGATCTGGCGGCGGACTATGGTCTGACCGGGGATTTGGAGTTCATGCCTTGGACCGGGGTCAAGACCCTGCCCGAAGCGCAGGCGATTGTGACCGCCGCAGGGCGAAGCAACGGCGGCGTGTTGATCGACGGGCTGCATTGGGATCGGGCGGGCGGCACGGTGGAGCAAATCCGCAATCTGCCGCCGGAGATGATCCATTACGCCCAGATTTGCGACGGGCCGAAGCCCTATGATCCAAGCGACGCCGGGTTGATCGAGATCGCCCGCGGCGCGCGGCTTTTGCCCGGCGACGGGGGGATTGATCTCAAGGACATGGTCGAGGCGCTGCCCTCGGACACGGTGCTAAGCGTGGAAATTCCGCAGCTGGAAAAAGCCAAGCATATGAATGCCATGGCCCGTGCAATTGAGGCACTGGAACGCACCAAATCCTTGGTGGCAGGCTAAAACACTCCCCCTTGCGCGAAGCGCTTTCGTGCAAGGGGGGGACCGTCTCTGATGGACCTTCAGATCCGCTCGATCCGGGCGGGCAAACCGTGGCGCACCGCCGTGCCCGACACCGGATCGACCCAGACGCCAGCCTTCGCACGCGTCGGGTCCAACATGCCCAGATCATTCAAAAGCACACCCGCCGCCAGTCGCGGATCGCCCGGCATGGTCGCCCCGTCGATGGTGATGTCCTCAGCCCCAAAGCCGCGATGTCCAAAGCCATGTTCAATCGCCACCGTGTCAGGCGCGACGCCCGCCCGCACCACGGCAACGCTTTCCAATGTGCCGCCCGGCGTGGTCAGCCGGATCATGTCGCCGGTCTGAATACCATGCGCCGCCGCCAGATCGCGCCCGATGTTCACCGGGTTCGACGCCACGATGCGGAGCAGGGATTTCGCACCGACGGAATAGGAGTTCTGCAAGGGCGATTTGAAGCTGATCACCTGAATGGGCCAGTCTTCGCGCGGGTAGTGATCGCTGACTTTTGAGCCATCCGCAAACTCCGGCGCGCGCCAGGCGGGCGTGCCCGGAAGCCGCGTGCCGGTGGTGGCGCGGCGGAAACTCCCCAGTCCCTCGTTCCAGACCAGCATCGGCGGGTTGAAGGCATAGGTCGCCTTGTCGCCCTGATAGCTGCGCTCAATGTTTTCATAGCGCCCGCCCTTGGCGAAAATCGTCGCGGCCTTGCGCCATTCCTCGGGCTTTAGCGTGGCTTTCAGATCATCGGCGATGCGCGCGACGTTGGACAAAGCGATATCTTCGTCGGAGGCATCCGACACCGGCGCGCCGATCATCGCCACGTTCACAGCCCCGCGCAGATACCAATCCTCGGCGCGGTTCAGCGGGTGCAAAGTGCCCTCTGCGTCCGGGATCGCCGCGTCACCAAATCCCGGCAGGCCCATGCGTTTCGCGACCGCGATGAGGAAGGTCTCCATCCCCACCCGCTCGCCTTCGGCATTGGGGTCCATTTTCGGCTCAATGACCGGCCAACGGGCACAGGTCGCTTTGGTCGCCACACCGCCCCAGGGTTTGGTGAAGCCCCAGGTCTCATACATCACCGAGTCCGGCACGATATAGTCGGAGATCGCGGTGCTCTCATTGATGAACGGGTCGATGGAGATGATCAGAGGCACCACGGCGGGGTCTTTCATCTCGTCCACCAGATGCGCCACGCCGGGGACGCCGTAGATCGGGTTGGTGTTGCGGAAGATGAGCGCTTCGGCCTTATAGGGGTAGCCGGTGACCAGCGACGACATCCATTCGGTCGCAAGCCCCGGCGCGTTGGGATACCAGGGCGCATCGGCAGGGTAAGCGGCACCAGCGGCTTTTTTCGCTTTGAATTCAGAGGTTTTCTCATAGGGCACGTTGCGCCCGAAGGGCAGACCTTTGGCCTGCACAGCGCCGGGGAAACTTGCGAGATCGTAGGCGGGGCCCTTGTTTTCCGGGAAGCCACCGCCCGCAATCATCGTGCCGCCTTTCCAGTTCAAATTGCCAATGAGCGTGTTGAGCATCATCAACGCATAGGCGTTGTAGAACCCCGAGCCGTTCATCATGCCGCCATGGGAACTGACGGCGGCTTTGCGACCGTGGCTGGTGAATTCGCGGGCCAGATCGGTGAGTTTCTCGACCGGAATGCCGCAGTCTTTGGCATAGGCCTCCATGTCCTGCGACATTGCCTCTTCGCGCAAGAGCGTCAGCGCGGTTTTCACCGCGACAGGCCCGTTTTGGGTCTCGGCCACGCCATCAAAGAACAAAGGCGCGGCCGAGGCACCGGCAGGGACAGGGCCGGTAACTGGGCCGGTATCGGAAGAGATCATAAAGGGATCGGTCTCGGAATAGGCCTCGCCTTCGATAGAGAGGCCCATATCGGACCCGCGCAAGCAGTGTCCAAAACGCGGATGATCTGGCTCCACGATCACAAGATGGGTGGCGTTGGACCAGCTCATCTCGCCCGCCGCCTCCGCCGCCGCTTTCGAGGGCTGCGCCAGATATTTGGCGTCATAACGGTCGTTTTCAAACATCCAGCGGATCATCGCCATGGCCATCGCGCCATCGGTGCCGGGTTTGATCGCAAGCCAGCGCGCGCGCGCGCCCGAGGGGCCGTTTTGCGCGTTGTTGAGGATCGGATCGACCACGACATAGCTCAGATCGCCGTCGGCGCGGGCCTTGGCCACCAAATTGCCGATGCGTTTAAACGGGTTCCCGGCATTGCCCGGTGCCGTGCCCGCAAAGATCACGAATTCGACGTTGGTGAAATCGGGTTTGGCGTGCGGCATGGCTTTGAAATCGCCGAACATCGCGCCCGAGCCGGAGCGGTAGGCCCCGCCACAATAGGCGCCGTGACGGGTGAAATTGTTCGAGCCATAGCTCTGTTTCAGCCAGCGCAGCACAAAGTTATCGCGCCCGTCATCGACGCAGTTCATCCAGACGAGGTGATTGGCGCGCGAGCCGAACTCGGGCGCACCCTCCAGGGCAGGCGCGTCGAGATCGCGGATTTCGCGCAGACCGGCGACCGGGCCTTCGCCAAAGAGATCGCCGCCTTCGGTGACCTCTTCGACCAGTTGCTCGAAACTGATCGTCTGCCATTGGCCGGAGCCACGCGGGCCGACACGTTTCAAGGGTTTCAACACCCGGCGCGGGTTGTCGACCTGTTCCAGAACCGCATTGCCGCGCCCGCAGGCCGTCGAGCGACGTGTCAGCCCCTGCCCCGGTCCGGCCTGCGCCATGGCGGCAAAGCTTTCAGCGACAGAGGACTCGTAGGGGATAAAGGGATCGGTGCTCATCGGCGAATAGGGATTGCCCGCGACGCGCAGCACCTTGTTTTTGGCCTTATCGACCCGCACCCGCACGCCGCACATGGTCGTGCAGCCGATGCACATGGTATAGCTCATCGCCTGATCGGGGTTGAGCGTCACATCGCCTGTTTCGGGATCGACGGAGAACTCCGGCGGGATCGAATTACCGACGACATGTTCATCGCGGGGCTTTTCCCCGGACCATTTGCCTCGGGCGAGTTTCTGGACGGTCTCGGCATAGCCTGCCCCGAATGTGCCAAGCGCACCTGCGGCTGCGACACCTTTGAGAATATTGCGACGGTTGGTCATGTCAGATCTCCTGAGGGCTGGCAGATTTACGGGGGGCTTGGTCGGAGGTGCGCGCGGACGGTGTGGCATCCGCCGCGTCCCCCGACCATGGCACGAAGGTGGTGTAGACGATCATCAGAAAGACCCAGAGACCAAAGGTGCCGATGACTCCCATGAGGCCTGCGACTCCTGTCGGCATGAGCGCGTCATAGAGGCCGGAGCCGACTTTCGGCACGGCTTGGCCGCCCATGAACACGGTCCAGCGGAACATCCACGCGGCGTGGATCGCAATAAGCCCGGTGATCAGCCCGGTGTTGCGTGGCAGGGTCAGAGCGAGGACAAAGGGGATCGCCACGGAGGCTGCGCCCCAGAGCGCGATCTGTTGCCAGACCGGGAAGCCCGCGACGGAGGCCAGCGCTTCGGAATGCACCGGCGAGACGCCGGAGATCGCCACGGCGAACCATGCCCCCCCGAGCGCGGCCACAAGTGCCAGCGCCAAGGCAAGGCGGCGGTTGAGCGTGGCTTCCAAGGCGCCGTCGCGGCAGAGCATCCGTTCGAGGATCAACATCACCCCCAGCGCGCCGACGACACCCGTGGCGGCAAATTGCAGCGGCAAGAAGGGCGTGTTCCAAAGCGGACGGGCGCGCACGACCATCACTTCGGAGCCGGTGTAGACGAGGATGCCGAGAGCTGCGAGACCAGCCAGCATCCCGAGCGGACGCGCGAAACCATTCGAGGCCCCGCCCAAGGAGAACAGCCGGAACAACCAGGCGAACCGCCAGTCGTCCTGCCCCATGCGGTCAAATTCGGGCCGGTGGATCGCCCAGGCGAACAGCAGCATCAGCGCCACATAAGACGGCACGATCCACGCGCCCCAGGCCATCCACGAACTTTTATGTGTGTAGACGAAAAACTCCCAGAACCGGAAGGGTTGGTGCAGGTCGGCCAAAAGCGCGATAGGCGCGGTGATGCCGGTGGTGACAGCGACCATAAGCGCCAGACGCGCGGCGCGCAGGTCGGCGGATTTGCCAAAGACAAAGGCGGGAAGCGCCATCAGAAGGGATGTCACCGAGATGGCGACGAGAAAGAAATACTGCACCGCCCAAGGCTGCCATGCGGCGTCATGTACGGCGCCGACGAGTTCGTGAACTTGGGTTTCCATCACAGGCCCTCCCCATGGTGTTGCACGGCATCGGCCATTTCCGGGTGATAGGCGGCTTCGCCCGCCACACGCCCGTCGAGCACGTCATCGAGGCCGATGTAATAGACGTTCGGATTGGTGTGCATCTCGGGGCGCAACACCGAGACCTCATTGTCGCGCAGCATTTTCGACACTTCGCTCTCCGGGTCATTCAGATCGCCAAAGTTGCGCGCGCCGCCGACACAGGTTTCGACACAGGCGGGCAAGAGCCCCGCTTGCGTGCGGTGAAAACAAAAGGTGCATTTGTCCGCCACTTGGGTTTCGTGGTTGATGAACCGCGCGTCATAGGGACAGGCCTGCACGCAATAGGCGCAGCCAACGCATTTCGACGCGTCTACCAAGACCTCGCCATTCTCGGCCTTGAACGTCGCCTCGACCGGACAGACCGGCAGGCAGGGCGGATCGTCGCAATGGTTGCACAGCCGGGGCAGCATCACCATCGCGGGGTCTTGGCCCTCCTTGACCAATTCATAGACCGAAACATGGGTGCGAAACGCATCCTCGGGCACCGCGTTTTCCATGATGCAGGCGACGGTGCAGGCCTGGCAGCCGATGCATTTCCTGAGATCGACCACCATGCCCCAATGCGGGACATCTGTGCCTTCGGCGCTGGCGGATTGGCCGGCGCCCGCGACAGAGGCCGCGGCACCGATGGTCACCTGTCCGATCGCTCCTAAAAACCCGCGACGTGTCGTGTCCATTTGGCTGATCCTTTCTTGTGGCTCAGCCAGACCCTACGTCCGGGGCATTTTGCGCGGTATCGGCGGAAACCCGTGGGGCTTAGGGGTTTTCCCCTAGGTTTCGCCCCATCCCGCCGCGACAAGCCGCCGCACCATGTCCGCCGTGCTGGTGGCGGCGAGTTTAGCCATGGCGTTATGGCGGTGAATTTCCACGGTTTTCGGGCTGATGCCCAGCTCCGCCGCGATCTGTTTGTTCTGCAATCCGCGCACGACGGCGCGGGCCACTTCGGCCTCGCGCGCAGTCAGGCTGTCGATCTTGGTGGTGATTTCCGCGCGGTCTCCGGCCGCCTCGGCACGGGTGCGACTGAGTTCCAGCGCTTCCTTGATGCGGTCGATCAGCGCCATGCCCTGCACCGGCTTTTCAAAGAAATCCAAGGCCCCCGCCCGCATCGCCTTCACGGCCATCGGGACATCGCCGTGGCCGGTGATCATGATGACGGGCAAAGGGCAGTCGCGCTTTTGCAGCTCGTCCAACAGCTCAAGCCCCGACATCCCCGGCATCCGCACATCGGCGAGGATACAGCCCACAGGAGCCACAGGAGCCGCCACATCGAGCGCATCGAGAAAGGCCAAAGCCGACGCGTGGG
Source organism: Celeribacter naphthalenivorans (assembly GCF_020524585.1). Lineage (GTDB taxonomy): Bacteria > Pseudomonadota > Alphaproteobacteria > Rhodobacterales > Rhodobacteraceae > Celeribacter > Celeribacter naphthalenivorans. Next base: position 630,800 of record NZ_JAIVLK010000001.1, on the reverse strand, counting down.
TGGCGATCTCAAGGCCCAGAGAGCCCAAGAGAAACCCAAGCCCGTCGCGCACCGCGCGGTCGTCATCGACGATATGGATCAGGCCGGTTTCGCTCATGTTTCTTCCTTAATTGGCAACCAGATCAGCACCCTCAGACCGGGACCCTGTTCCGGGGCTTCGGCGCGCATCCAGCCGCCATGGGCCTCAACGATGGAGCGCGACAGCGCGAGCCCCAACCCGATGCCTTCCGGTTTCGTGGTATAAAAGGCCTCCGCGAAATGGTCCATCGCCTCCGCCGTCATGCCCATGCCATGATCACGCACCGAAAGACACAGCCCCGGCCCCCGGCTCAGATCGTCATAGCGCGCGGCGCGGATGTCCAGACTGCGCGCCTCCGGGTCCGTGTCGCCCATGGCGTCGATGGCGTTTTGCACGAGGTTCAACAGCACCTGTTGTAATTGCACCCGATCGGCCATGACCGTGGGCAGGGCAAACGCCACATGCACCCCGACGGTGACGCCCGCGCGATTGGCAGGGGCGGCATAGAGTGCTGCGCTTTCTTCGATCAGCGCCTGAATGTCAGTGGGCGCCATCTGGCTTTCGCGTTTGCGCACAAAGGCGCGGATGCGTTTCACCACGGTGGCAGCGCGATCCGCCTGCCCCGCCATTTCCTGTGAGGCCGTCACCATGTCCTCTTCGGAAAACCGCCCGGCCTCTATGCGCAGCAGGCAGCCCTGGGCATAGTTCGAGATCGCGCTCAGCGGCTGGTTCAGCTCATGCGCGATGGAGCTGGCCATTTCGCCCAAGATTGACAGCCGCGCCACATGTTCCAACTCGCGTCGGTGCTGCCGATCGGCGGCCTCGGCGCGCTGGCGGTCGATCATTTCCTGTTTGAGCTGGGCATTCGCCGTGTCGAGCGCCCGGGTCCGGCGGCGCACCAGCGTTTCAATCCGCACCGAATAGAGCGCCCAGAAGGCGAGCGCAGCGGCCAGCACGATCAGCCATTCGCGGTAGTCGGCGATGAATTCGCGCAGGGACACAGGCCCCGTGCGCGCGTAGGGCCCGATCTGGAGCTTGCGCAGCAGGTCGTGCACCGGCTGGTAATCCAAAGGCACGGTCCAGAGATTGCCCTCAGTCATCTGCATCAGAGCGATGGCGACCGCTTTGGCCAGCTCGGGTGAGGTGTGTTGCGCCTTGGCAAAGGGCCAGCCGGGATAGACCGCGCTGGAGGTGGCGCAGCCGGTGGCTTCGGTGGCCTCCGCGTTGAGAGCAAAGGGCTGGAGCGTGGCAAACCGTGCGGGGTCTTCTGCTTTGAGGTCTTCGAGCAGACAGGCGCGCAGCACCGCCGCCTCGGCGCGCCCGTCCAGCACCGCTTCAGCCACCTGTTGCATCGGATAGCCCGTGACCAAAAGCTCGACCTGCCCCGGAAGGCGGGCATCGTTGTCCTGCATCAAGGCGCGGACCAGTTGAGAGCCGCCGAAAGCCTCGGGCGAGACCACCGCAAGGCGATGGCCCGCAAGCTGTGTCAGCGTGTCCACACCGCCGGTCGAGACCAGCGTCGAGGCCACCGGCCAATCGCCTTCTGCCGTGGCGATCCGACTGATGTGGTGGTCATATTCAAGCGTCGCGTAATGGCCCGGATTGGTGATCACGAAATCCACCGCCTCCTCCGCCAAAGCCCGATCGAGGGCCGTGAGGTCGAGCGGCTCAAGTTGGAAGCGATGGTCCGGCAAAGCGGCATTCAGCGCGCGTTCGGTGGCCTTCCAATGGTCGAAAGAATGTTCGGCGGCGCGGTAGCTCAGCACGCCGATGCGCAGGGTGTCTTGGGCCGCAAGTGGCGACGCCAGAGAGAGGCCAGAGAGCGTGACGGCAATGCAAGCCCATGGAAATCTCATGTCAGTTTCGCGCCCTTTGTCACTCCCGCCCGAGTTCCCCTCTGACGGCCTCTCAGGGCGAAGCCAACACCATTCTGACGCGCGGGTCCAGTCGGCGAGACGATATGTCGCCAAGCCAGCGGATGTGGCGGTCTCTCAATACGCACATCCGGCCAAGGGGTGCCCCATGACCGGATGTTTTAAGGCTGAAATAAGGTCCCCCTCGGCCTGCGTCAGCACCCGGTGCGGGACACCACCGATTTCGCCGTGCGGAACAGGATTTCCATGTCCAGCATGAATGACATCTTGTTGTGGTAGCGCACGTCCAACTCGACACGCTCTTTGTAGGACACGTCGTTGCGGCCCGACACCTGCCAGAGGCCCGTCACACCAGGGCGGAGTGCTTCGTAGATGGCGGCGTCCTTGCCATACATCACCAGCTCAGGCTCCGTCACCGGGCGCGGGCCGATCAGGCTCATCTCGCCCTTGAGCACATTCCAGAGCTGCGGCAGCTCATCGAGGCTGGATTTGCGCAGGAAATTGCCCAGCGGCGTGACCCGCGGGTCGTTGCGCAGCTTGCGATCCTGTTCCCATTCGGCGCGCGCCACGGGATCGGATTTCAACAGCGCCTCAAGGCGTTCTTGGGAGTCCATCACCATGGTGCGGATTTTCCAACATTTAAAGGTTTTCCCCCCCTTGCCCACCCGGGCATGTCCGAAGAAGCCGGAGCCGCCGTCACGGCACACCATGAGGCAAAGTAAAAGGACGAGCGGCGCGATCATCGGAAGCAGCAAGAGCGACAAAACGATGTCAAAGACCCGTTTCATGGCCCCTGCATAGATCGGCACGATGTTGTAGTAGTACTGGTTACGCGGGAGTGTGGTGGAATCCTGCTGTTCCATCTGCGACATTTTAACAATCCACTTCATAAGCTCATAAGGGCACGTGCGCTCACCCGCACAAATGCGTTAACTCTTTCAAGAAGGGCCCCCCCTTCACCTGTGTCTCGAAAACCTCATGGGGCTTTTCGTGCTATTTGCGCTAAACGCGCCTGCCCGACGCAACATGCACCACTTTTATGTCTTTCATGCTAAATTCATTGGATTTGATCGCCTAGAAAACAATTTTTGGCTTGAAATCGGGGACACCCGCTCATTAACCAATCTTTAACCTTTATTTAACAATATTTTAACGAACGCCGACGCCTTCGCACCTGCAGAAAAAAACCTTTTGCCGTTCCTTGGCATCGGCGAAAACTCGCAAAAAAGAGCCTCTTCTGACAAAAAAATAGACCGTTTATAAATCTGACGCGGAAACCCACTCAACCTATGGGTAAGTGAACCCTGACCTTTTTCGCAGGCCTGTGTGCACTGCGGCGAATCAATCCTCGGCCATGACTGCGCCCAGATACCCCCCTCGACAGAATGACGTTGGGTCAAATGAGACCTCATCGGCAAAAAACGGCCCCTCACACCTCGGGCAAAACCGTCCCTCACATCGTGCAAAACCGCGCAAATTCGGCCCAAACTAAGCCAATACATGCAAAATGAGAGAGCCAAGGCGAAAATCGGCGCATCGCACAACTTTATCGCGAATAGTCTGGGCCTCGCAGCCGATCTATGGCATGAATACCAATGTGTTTAGTACCGAGTGTTTTTCCTGATCTGTTGCGCTAACATGTGACAAGAGACGGGACAAAGTGATCAATGTGATGTCAGCCCCACAGCAATGAATACTGACCCACTTTAGTGCGAGTACGATAACAAGGAATATTTCGTGAAGTCCAAAACGGCCAAAGTTGAATTTTCAACCGACAAGACCGAACGCGCAGCTCAACAGAATCCGGAAGGCGCAAAAACGACGACATCCGCCAAGGGTGCCGCGCTTCTCGCCCTGCCCTTTGCGCTGATCTTCACGGGTCTCCTGTTCCTGTCCTTCGACATCTCTCTTCTGTGGGCCATTCCGATCTATGGCGCGATCGGTGCGGTGTTGATCGTGGTCTTCTTGTTGGGGAGCTACCTCGCCAACCGCAACTGATCCGCGTTGCGCTCAATTCTTCCTCAGTCGCAAATCGAATAAGCTGTTTTTCCAGACGCCGTAAGAATGTCATGCTTCGCAGTCATATGGACTGTTGAGGCCATTTTTTATTGTTGGTCTCGTGCAAATATAGAACACTCTGAAGGTGTCCCGCGCGCTCCGGCCCTCGTAGTCGCGCGGTGTTATGTGGAAGAGACGGCAAGTGAACGGTTCAGTGGAAACACCGGGGCTCAAGAGCTTCATCATCAGCGTTGGGTCCCTGATCTCGGCGCGCAGCTTTGTCGCGATCTCGCAAATTCTCGTCCTTCCCATTCTCGCACGCCAGCTGACGGTCGAGGATTTCGGCCTCATGGGCCTCGCCATGACGCTGGTGATCTTTGCCAATACGCTCAGCGATGGCGGCATGGGGCGATCCCTGATCCGGCGCGAAGATGCCGATGAGGTGGAATGGTCCTCCGTCAACTGGCTGATGATCGGCGCGGGCGTGGCCTGTATGGTCTTTGTCGCCGGGCTCTCGCCCTTGGCCGCGCATTATTTCGACAGCGACCGGCTTGTGCCGCTTCTGCTCGTCATGTCGGTCATCCCGATGTTTTACGCGCTCACCGCCGCCCCCAATGCCGAGATCGAGCGGCGCGAGAATTACAGCGGCATCGCCAAGGTGCAGGTGATCGCCACCGTGGCGGGCATCGTCTTTGCTGTGGCGGGCGCCTTTGCCGGCATCGGGGTCTGGGCCTTGGTCGGTCAACAGGTCATGCTGGCCGCAGTGCGCATGGTGGGCATTTTCATGCTCTCTCATTTCCGCCCGAGCTTTGCCTTTTCGACCCAAGGGTTGCGTCCGCATTTGATCTACGCGCGCGACACGCTGGCCTCCGCCTTTCTCACCGTGATCCGCCAGCAATTGCCGATCATGATGATCTCCCGCGTCTTGGGTCAGATCCCCCTCGGCTATTTCGCCATGGCGCAGCGCTTCAACCGCCTGCCGCAATTCGGTCTCGCGGGGCCGATGTCCTCGGTCATCTATGTCCGCATGTCAAAGGCGCAAAAGTCGCCCGAAAAGCTGCGCGACATCTATTATGCCGGGATGCGGCTTTTGTCGGTGCTCCTGATCCCCTCGATGACCATGGTCGCGGTGGCGGGCCGTCCGGTGTTCTCCGTGCTCTTGTCGCCGGAATGGGCGCCGGTGGCGATGCTCTTTGCGCTGACCATCGGCGGGCTGGTGCTCGAGGCCATCGCGATCTTTTTCATGCAGGCGCTGTTTCGCGCCGTGTCGCGCACCGATCTTTTGCTGCGCACCTCGATCGAAGGCGTGATCCTGCGCATCGTCATGGTGCTCGTCGCGCTGCAATTCAGCCTCGAAGCGGTGGCGCTGAGCTTTACACTCTGGTCCCTCATCATGGTGCCGCGCAACTGGCAACTTGGCGCCCGCCTTGTGCCGATCACGCTCAAAGGCTGTCTCGCCCAGTTGATCCCATCGAGCCTCGTGGCACTCGTCGTGGCGGTCACCTATCTTTGGATCGAACACCTGACCGACCTGCCGAATGTGGCCTATTTCATGATCGCTGCGGCCTTTGGCGTGCTGGGCATCGCCTTGACCGCCGTGATCGACCGCCAGAAATCCAAATCCGCCCTCGCGGTGTTTCGCCATACGCCGCAGGTGCTGCCTCCCGTAACCCCCGCCGTTGGCCCCTAAAGTCTCCGGCCTTTTTTAGAGAGTGACGTGTAAAGATGACCAGCCCCGAGATGAAACGCCCGCCCCAGCCCGATTTCATCATCGGGGGCGCACCGAAATGCGGCACCACCTCTTTGCACTTCATCCTCGATCAACACCCGGAGATCGCCTTTCCCACGGATGAGGTGAACTACTTTGACGCCGACGATCCGTTCAACTGGCCCGATCTGTTTTTCGAACGCGGCGGGCGGCTCGATTACCGCGATCCCTCGCCCGACAACGCCGAGACGCGCGACTGGTATCGGGCGAAATATGCGGCTTTGGGCGATATGGCTCTCTTGGGCGAGGACAGCACGCGCTACCTGTTTTCGCCGATGGTGGCGCATCGCGTGAAACAGCGGCTGCCGGAGGCGAAGGTGATTTTCATGCTCCGCGATCCGGTGAAACGCGCCTATTCCGAATATTGGCACGCGATGAAGATGATGCGGGTCACCACGTCATTCGAGGGCGCCTTGACCGCCCTGCCCCAGATCGTGGCGGGTTCGACCTATGCGCCGCATTTGCAGCAATGGATCGACGTGTTGGGCCGCGACAGGGTGCATATCGTGCTTTTGGAGGACTTCAAGAACGACCGCCAGGCGGTGATGGACGGCATCGCGAAATTCATCGGCGTCGCGCCCTTTTCGCTTGAGGGCTATGAGTTGTGGTTCAACAAGACGAGTTACCCCGGCAAGCCGAAGCTCATGCAGTGGGTCAACGCCCTGGTCGGGCGGCGGGTGTCGCGGTTGCGCTATATGGGGCATATGCGGCGCGATACCGGCCTGCGTGAGAAGCTCGCCAACCGCATCTATCAATTCTACTTCCACAAGGTGAATCCGCTTTTGCTCACCGCCGACCGCCCGCCCGAAATGAAACCCGAGACCGCGCGCTATCTGTCGCGCCTTTTGTCGGATCGCAATGCCGGGCTGGACGCGCTTTTGGGGCGGGATTTGTCGAAGGTCTGGTCGTCCTGGTCGCCCGCGACGGCACCGGCAACGGACGACAAAGACAAGAGCATGGCCGCGCAGTAAGGGACAGAGTGAGGGGCATCAGCCCAGCGTCTGGAACAGCTCCAGATAGCGTTTGGCCCCCGCCGCCAGTGACAGGTTCTCACAGACATAATCCCGCGGCGCATAGCCCGCGTGGTTTTCCCAGAACCGATCAAAGGCCTCGACCAGCTCCGGCTGTTTGAACCGCACACCGCAGCGCTCGTCGAAATAGGGCACAGAGGAGACCTGAAGCCCCGGCGGCGCAATCGACAGATCGTGCGGACCGACGAGATGCCCCTCGTCCCAAGCAAAAATCGGCACGCCGGAGCACATCGCCTCCTGATAGGCCAGCCCCTGAGTTTCATGTTCGCACAAGAACGCCATCGAGCGCGCCCGCGCCAGCGCGCCGCGGAACTGTCCCAGATGGTGAAACCCGTAGCGCAGGATGTGATAGCTCAAGCCACGCGCCTCGAGATGCGCGATCAGCGGGTCCAACAGGTCGTCCTTGCGCTCATCGTAGTGCCAACGGATCTTGTCGTAGATCAGCACATCGATGTCCTTGTCCTGCCCCGAGAGATCGGGCCAGTTTTCGGTGTCAAGCCCGACGAACATCGGTTTGACCCGACTGCCCAGAACCGGCCGCCAGATTTGACAATACCATTCAGAGGGTTGGGTCACGATCTTGAGGTTGCAATTCTTGACCACGCGGAGCGCATCGTCGGGGTCCGGCACCTCGCCGGGACCGAACATCGCCGGATTTGGCAGGCGCACCTTGTCATAGACCGAGCGAAATCCGGTCAGCCCGACGGGCATGGTCGGATTGGCGCGGGCATAGGCAAAATCATTGAGCCGGATGGTGACGCCACTGGCCTCGAGACTGCGTTTCAGATTGAGAAAAGCGGTGTAGAACCCGGTGTAGGGTTGCAGGTTCTTGGCACGGCGATAGGCCTGTCGCAGGGTGCTTCGAATATGCGAGCGGGTGCGGCCAAAGGGGGCATCGTTGGCCTGCGTCTCATAGCCATCATAAAACAGCGCAATGGTTTTCGGGGCGGTTTTGCGGCTCATGCCTCGTCTCCCCCATAATGATGGGTTTGCGGCGGCACACAGGCCCCGCGCGCCACTCCGGCGTGGAACATGCTGCGCATCATCCAGAACCGATAGGTGCTTTCGCGGTACATCGTCAGCCCGGCCCTGAGCCTGCAATAGGCGCTCTTGGCGCCGGCACGCAGCACCAGTCCCAGCCGCTCCGCCAAGGGCGCGTTGCGCCCCGCAGAGGTCAGACAATGACCATAGGCCTGCCCGGTACTGAACCGGCGCTGCATCACCCAGTCCTTCGACATGCGTTTCTCGGCCACGGGTTCACGCACCTTGGCGTCCAATGTGATGTTCATATCGACGCCGCGCCGATGCAGGCGGAAAAAGAAATCCGTATCCTCGCCACCGGTGCGCCCATAGGCCTCGTCGAACCGCGCCTCGCGCACGCGGGCGTTGCGCAGGTCCAGCAAAACATTGCAGCTGTAGCCCGTCTCCACCACCCCGTCGCGGTCCAGCGGAATGTTGGAATGCACGTCGTTCTCGACCATCCATTCCGGCGTTTCCTCCGGGTAGATCGCATAGGACGGCCCGAAAATGACACTGGCGCCCGAGCGTCGCCAAGAGCGGAGCATGTTCTCCAGCCAGCCGGGATCCGCGGTTTCGTCATCGTCGATGAAAATCAACGCCTCGCCCTCGGCGGCGTCCAGACAGGCGTTGCGGGCAATCGCAATATTGCGCGCCGGTGCCGGACGATAGCGAATGTTGAGGCCGGTGTCCTGCGCCGCGACCGCGATTTTCGGGCCCAGCTCTGCGACATCGTCATTGTCGGCGACGATCACCTCGATGGTGTAGCCATCCGGCACGATCTGATTGCCGATCGAGGTCAGGGTTTCGAACAGTTCGGGACGCCGAAAGGTGCAAATGCCAATGGAGATCAGACAACTGTCCGCCGCCGTGCTTCCGCGTGCATATTTGAAAGTCTCTTTATTCATCACCCACACTGCATTCCGGAGCGGCTTTGGCCGCTTTCGAAACGCTTAGCCCCCTTGCCGGAAACACCACAACGCGGTTGCGACAGGCCCGGCATGCCCGAACGCAACACTGAAACACATGACGAAATCCGTCTCGACTTCGCTTTCGAGAAGTCTAACGCGCTTCAATCTCAAAGATACGACAGTTTTGAGCCCCACCCTAACGGAGATCGAAACCGGCTCTCTGCAGGCCTCTCAAAGCACATAAATTGGGCGCAAACCGGCCTCGCCCGACCAATCCGCGACCAAACGCACGTCACAAAACGCAAAAATACCACAGTTAAACCACACACGGCCAAGTCTCTGTGGGACATGCGAGGGCTTATTCGGAGGACTTATTCGGAGGGCATGGCCGTAAGCGTCGGGGCCTGTGCGCCATTGAGCCCGTGGAGGGAGCCCAGCGTTTTCCCCTCCGAAATCCGGTCCAAAAGCTGCGCCGCCGCGAGGCTGTCCGACAGGCGCATCAGCTGACATTCCCTCTCACCCCGGTGCAGCATGCGGGAGAATTCGTCGATCTGGAATTGCAGGCCCGAGCCTTCATAGACCGAGCCGATCTGTGTGCCATCGAGACGCAGGCGGTCAAGGAAAAACCGGCGCAGCACACGTCCCACAGAGGATTGCTTCAGCTTGTCCTTGAGGCCGCGTGTGCGGGGCGGCGCGGGGCTCGGCGTGCTGGTCGCGGGCTCTGCCGTGACCGGCGCCTCCGCGCTTTCCTTCACCTCCGGAAAATGCGTGATCCGACCGCCCAGCCCACAAAGGAACGGCGCATCCAAAGACAACCGCCCCTTGGTGCCGGTGATCTCCAACCGGTTGGGCAATTGCCCGCTGTGCGAGGCCGAGAGGGTCACAAGACAGCTCCCCTGCGCGCCGCCGCGCAGCACCGCCGACATATCGCGATCCGTGCCGCGCGCGGAATAGCGGACCTCGGAGGCGCAATAGCTCAAATCGCCCAAGAAAAACTGAGCCAGAGAAATAGGATAGACCCCCAAATCGCGGATCACGCCGCCGCCCAGAGACGGCTCGGCGACGCTTTTGTGGGGGCTGTCGTCGACCGGAAATCCCAGCGTGGCATTCAGGTGCAAAGGCATGCCGATCTCGCCCGCATCGAGACGACGACGCAGTTCGAGCACATTCGGCAGGGTACGCGTCCAGACCGCCTCCATCACCGGCACGCCCGCCTCTTTCGCGGCTTTGGCGATGGCGTCGACCTGGCTTGCGTTCATCGCCAGCGGCTTTTCACAGAGCACCGGTTTGCCATGGGCAATTGCCGCCAATGTGGCCTCGGCATGCAGGGCGGTGGGCAGCGCAATGTAGATCGCGTCGATCTCGGGCGAGGCCAGCATGTCGTCGTAGCCCTGAAAACAGAGGCACGCCTCAGGCGCGACACCGGCGAAATCCCTTAGCGCTTCGGCGCGATCCAAAGCGCGCGAGGCGATGCCCGCCAGACGGCTGTCGCGGCACAAGGCAATATCCGTCACGAAACGCCGCGCGATCATGCCCGCGCCCACGATACCCCATCGAATTTCAGCGCTCACCACGCAGAACCTCCATCACTTCACCACCAACCCACAAATTTATTTAGGTACTCCGACCAAGTAATCTACCGGTGCGCAAAACAAATTGTTCACCAAGACAGTTTATCAAATGAACTGAAACGCTTGGGGGCGCTTTGAAACAGGCTGCGATCTCGGCCAGATCACGTGCCTTGACCGCATCGATCAACCGCACCCAGTTGTAGCGTTTCATCGTATCAATCCAGAGCGCCTGAAGCGCGTCGCGCGCCGGTCCGGTCGCCGCATCGCGCAGGGCCTTGATCCGACGTGCCAGAGCGCCCAGATCCTTGGCGCCATGCGAGCCGCTCAACGAGTCCGGGCGCACCACGGCGAAATATCCGGCGGGCGGCACGATCTGAAACGCAGCCCCTGCCGCGAGCGCCTCGGCATAAAGCGCGAAATCCTCGCCCAGCCGCATGTCCTCGTGGTAGCGCAGGCCATGCTCCTCAAGGAATCCACGCAAAATCAAAGGCTTGAGAAACCCCATCTCGCCACGCGCGCCATTGTAGGTCGTCATATTGCCGCGCGTGAATTCCGCCAAATCGACAGCAAAACAATCCGAACCGGGTTTCGGGAGATCCAACAAGCGCGTGCGCGGGCCCTCTTCGTCGCCCTCCATCACCTTATAGAGATCGTCGGCCAGAATGGTGGCCTGCAACACACGGGCCTGCGCCAACATCCGCGCCAGACGCCCCGGCTCCATGAAATCGTCGCTGTCGAGCACGGTGACATAGGTGCCTTTTGCAATCTCCAGCGCCATGTTCCGCGCGCCCGAGGGGCCTTTGTTCACGCCAGTGGTCAGGGCGATCACAGTGTCATGCGCCTCCGCCAATTGTCGCGCCAAATCCAGCGTGTCATCCGGCGAGGCATCATCGACGATGATCACCTCGACCGCAACACCGGGCTGATCGAGACAGGAGTGCACCGCACGTTCCAGCGTCGCGACACATTTATAGGCGGCCACAATGACGGAGACGTCGATCTGCACTGTCTCGACCTGCACTGTCTCGACCACGGGTCAGCCCTCCTCGTGCCCCTCGGAGGCCGTCTCCGGCGCGCTCGCCTCCGTCGTCCAGGGCCCGAAGTCCTGACATTGCAACCCGCCCCGCCCTAAAGGCACATAGGACATGCAGCCATAGCGCGCCTGAACATCGGTTGTGGGATCGACGACCCCGGCCCAGGGCTCCTGCGGGCCGGTCACCGCCCAGATATTGGCGAAAAGCTTGCCGCGAAACAGGGGCATCGCGGTCTCGGACGCGGCGGCATAGAAAATCTCTTTGCCATCCGCAAACCAGCGCACGCCCTCGGGCCGCCACTCAAAGCGGTACAGATGCATGCCCTCGGAGGCGTCAAAGCCCAGCGGAATATGCCGCCCCGGCATTTGTTCGCCATCGACGAAAATATTGGCATAGAGCCCCGTCGTGTCCTTGCCCAGAAATTCGATGTCGATCTCGTGGTGCGGATCGCCGAATGTGCCGCCGGTATAGGTGAAGAACGACGAGACCACGCCATCGGCTTTGGCGGGCTGCATCACCACCTCATAGTCGCCATAGCCATGCCCGCCGTCGCGCTGAAGCTCGGCGCCCCAAAAGGCTTTCTCCGACCCTTCGGGCGCGGGCGAGAGGCTCAGGATGACTTCCTTGGCCTCGGCGTCATAGGCGATCCGGTCGCGGCGATAGCCGGTGACCATGGTGTCGCCACCGAAATCGAAATCCGACTGATAGAATCCCCCGAGATCGGCCTCGGTCTCAAACAGCTGAAAGAATCCGCTGATCGGAGGAAGCTCCCCCTGCAATTCGGGCGCCTCCTGCGCCGCTGCGCTTTGCGACACCAATGCGGCGCCTGCGAAAAGCGACATTATAAGGCAGGAGCGCAAGATTTTACGGTCAGAATGAAAGTACAGATTGTCTGACATACGGGGGAACCCTAACAATGAACACACAAGTAAGAGGTTAACACAGCTGTTCAGGCAGGGAAGCGTTCATGAACCTGCAGACCACAATAATGATCGCGGCATATAACGCAGCGCGTTTTTTGCCCAAGTCTATAGCATCTGCGCGGGAACAATCCGGTTTGACGCCGGAAATCCTTGTCGTCGACGATGCGTCCTCGGACGAAACCCCTCAAATCATGCGGGATTTCCCGGATGTTCGATATATCCAAATGCCACAAAACGGCGGCCCCTCCGTGGCGCGCAACCGGGCGATCGAGGCGGCGACCGGCGACTGGATCGCCGTTTTAGACGCCGACGACGACATGGTGCCGGGGCGTTTGTCCACAATGCTGGGACATGCGGTGGCGGCGGATGCGGATATTGTCTTGGGCAATTTCACCCGTGTCGACATCCACGGCGCGCCGGTGAATGGCGGCGTGTTTTTGACGCCTTCCGAGGTGGACCCGCTGCATCATCTGACGCTCGAAGATTACCTTTCCGGCAACCAGATGACGGCGGGCGAGAAATGTCTGGGCTATCTCAAACCGATGTTCCGGCGCGAATATCTTATGGAAACCGGGCTACGGTATGACCCGGCGCTGCGCAACAGTGAGGACTATCACATCATCGCCGCCGCGATTGCCGAAGGCGCCAAGGTGATCATCGCGCCCGAGCCGGACTACCTCTATCAACAGGCCGAAGGGTCGCTCTCCGCCACCGTGCCGCCGAAATATATCGAGGCGCTTTTGGCCGCCGACGCGGAGTTTGCGGCCAAGGTTCTGGCGCCCGGCGCCGAGACCCGCACGGAGCGTCTGGCCCAGATGATCGACATCCGCCGCACGCATCTTGAGACGCTGATGGCGGCGGAGGTGGTGATGACCCAGTTGAAAAACCGCCAGATTATCGCCGCCGGAAAGCTCTGCGCCACGAACCCCAGAGCGCGCAAACTGGTGATGACGAAACTCTCGGAAGCCGTTCGAAAACGGCTGCCGGGCGGATAAGTCGGGTCAATTATTCCTGCCGCAACAGCGGCCTGATGCCCTCGCCCGGCCCTTTGAGGCTCACATCATGCTCTGATGTCACGACCTGTGTTTCGGGCTGTGTCACGACCTGTGTTTCGGGCTGAACCTCAGGCTGAACCTCTTCCTGCACCTCCGAGCGGATCGTAGGCGCGGCCTCAGACAGAACCTCCGGCAGATCGTCGCCTTCCAGCACCACGCGTTCAATGCGCAGCACGTCGCCGCGTCCGATCAACGTGTCCGGCTCGACGCGCTTTTCGCCTGCGGCATCGCCATTTCGGGTCAGGAAATAAAAGGTCGCGACCTGATCCATCAGCGTCGAGGATTCGCCCCCCGCCGCCTCCACAAGCGCGCCGTAGGTTTCGCGGCGCAGACGCAGCTCTTCGATCTCACCTTGCAGGACCTGAAGCTCGCGCGCGGCTTCGACCTTGTCGCGCGAGCGCAGCGCCAGAATATCGCGTTCAGCCTCCTGATGCCGTTGGCGGGCGCGAAAAATCGCGGTTTCGATGTCAATCTGCTGGCTTTCCACGTCAAAAAGCGATTCCTGCGCGTCGCGGATTTGCACCGACCGCGCCAGCCCGCTTTCTTTCAGAGACAGCATATTGTCGAGGTTCTCCTGTGCCAGATCGATCTGGGTCGAGAGCCCGTCGAGCTTTTCTTCGAGGCTCGCGATCTCGGTGTTCAACAACTCTTTCAGTCCCTCGAGGTTTTCGACCTCCAGCGCCTTGGCTTCGCGCCGTGCGTCCAGCTGTTGTTGCTCGCCCTCGATCACCCGTTGCAGCGCGGCGGCGCCGTCGGGATGGGTGAGGTCTTCGGGCAAGGTGATCCTCTCGGCGTCGTCGCGCATGGCGCGGTAGCGGGCGGCGGAGACCTCCGCGCGCAGGATCTCGCGGCGCAGTTGCGACAGCGTGCCACTGTCGATCATCAGGCTGCGCACATTGCTATCAAGCCCCCCCGCCAGACGCGGCGCACCGCCGGCCATGGCGAAGGCCTGATAGACGGTGCGGTCGGGCCGGGCCTCGAATTCGCCGGGACGCGCCACATCGCCCAGCACGAAAAATGGCGCATAGGCGGCGATGTTGAGGGTGACGACGGGGGTTTCCACCATCTGCGCGCGGTTCTGCAAAATCCCGGCGATCTCAAGGCTCAGTTCCTCGCGGGACACATTCACCGCCGGGAGAGAGCCCACCAGCGGCAGAGTCAGCGTGCCCTCCGCCGAGACCGTATAGATGCCGGAGACCGGTTCCCATTGGCGATATTCCAACTCCGCGTCTTCCCAAATGACGATGCTGAGCGCGACCTGATCGCCGACGCCCAGAAACCCTTTCTGAGCCTCACGCAAGGAGGACGCCAGCGAAAGACCCGCAGGATTCGGCACCTCCGAGAGGGCCATATCGCCCGTCACGTCCTCTTGTGCCGCCGTCCAAACGCCCACGGATTGGGCCGAAAGCGGCTTTATTGCGGGCAAAGACATCAAAAACGCACAGAAAATGCCCAACGACACCGTTGGAACGGCCCCCCTGTGCGTCTGACGATCTATCGTAGGAGCAAGCAGATGCATCTTTGTCACCTTTTAAGCATAGTACCTAGAGCCAGACACCATCTGGCCATGTTGTACGGGGGAACACTGTTATGGTTGCGCAAATTACCGCGCTTGTGCCAACTTTTAATCGCGGGGCCCTTCTTGCCGAGGCGATCGAGGCGATTTTGCTGCAAAAACGGGCAGTCTCGCAGATCATCGTCTGGGATGACGGCTCAACAGACAACACTTCCGACATCATAGCCCCCTATCTGCGCAATGAGGGCGCGAGGATCGACTATCGGCGCGCAGAGAATGCCGGAAAGTCCGCCGCATTGAATCAGGCCATGGAGCTGGCTCAGGGGGATTATATCTGGATTTGTGACGATGATGATATCGCACTGCCGGATGCGACACAAAAACTGGCCGCCATTCTGGATGAAAAGCCCGAAGTTGGCTTGGCCGCAGGCGCGCACACTCGGTTTTCCACCGCGCCTGAAAGTGGCACAAAAGAGCTGAGCGACGCGGGGTACTGGCCGAACCTCACCTCCGGTAGCCCGCTGCGTCATGTGCTTGAAGACATCTTCTTTTTTCAAAACGCCACGCTGGTGCGCCACGCCTGCTATGACAAGGTCGGGCCCTTCTCCGTCGATCTGGCGCGCTCAATCGATTACGACATGACGGTGCGGCTGATGGCGCGCTACCCGGCGGAGGTGATCGAGGACACGGTGTTTTTGCAACGCAAACACGACGGCGAGCGCGGCCCCGCCTGGCAACGTCATGCGGCGAAATCCTCGGACGATGTGTGGCGCAACGCCGACAAAGTCGTGTTCGAACGGCTGCGCGACCGCATTCCTTTGTCTCTCTACGAGGCGATGTTCGAATGCGACACGCCGGAACTTTGCACCCGCGCGGCCCTGTTGCAGCGCGGCGCGGTCTATGCCCGGCGGCGCGATTGGAACCAGGCCCTCGAAGATTTCGAAGCGGCTGTTCTGATCCGTCCCGAATTGGCCTTAAGCCCCGAGGAATGCCGGATCGCGATCCGGGCCGTGGCGGGCAAACATGGCGCGCAGGAGCTGTTTGAGCCCCCCACGCGCAAGCGCATTCTCGACATCTCGAAACGTGCGGCGGCGGGCAAATCCTTGGCTCGGGCGCTGTCGCGTGGGGCGGTTTGGCGGCTGCGCGAGGCGATCAAGGGCAAAAAACCCACCGAGGTGCTGGCGATCACCGCCCTTTTGGCCGCCCTGCCGCCTTGGTCGATCCCGACCGCCACGGGGCGGGCCTTGAGCGAACGCGACCGGCTGCCGTTGGAGGCCTACGCATGGTAAAAACCCCGCCCGACCGCATCATCGTGCTGATCCCGACCCTCAATGAGGCGCAGCACATTGAGGCCGTTCTCACGCAACTTTTGGCGCAGGACGCGGTGGCGGGACAGGCTCGCGTGATCGTGGCCGATGGCGGCTCCACCGACGGCACGCGAGCGATCGTCGAAGGCCTCACCACCCGCTTTCCCAATGTCGAATTGCGACACAACCCGAAACGCACCCAGGCCCATGCCATGAACATGCTTTTGGCGCCGGAGTTCGACGGCTATGACATTGCGATCCGCTGCGACGCGCATGCCGCCTACCCGTCTGATTTCATCTCGCGCCTGTGCGCCGAGTTGGACCGGCAACCCGATATTGCCTCTATCGTGATCCCGATGGATGCGGTCGCGGAAGGGAATTGTTTTCGTCGCGGTCTGGCCTTTGTCGCCGACAGCAAGCTGGGCGCGGGCGGCTCACCGCATCGCGGCGGCGTCAAATCGGGCTATGTCGAGCACGGCCACCACGCCGCCTTTCGCCTCGATGCCTTTCGCGCGATGGAGGGCTATGACACCAGCTTCATCGCCAATGAGGACGCCGAGTTCGACCGCCGCCTCATCGCATCCCGGCGCAAGATCTGGCTCGATGCCAGTATTCGCATCGGTTATTCTCCGCGCGACAGCCTGCGCGGGCTATGGCGGCAATATTACAAATACGGTGTCGGGCGGGCGCGCAACTGTATGAAACATGGCGATATTCCCGCGCCGCGTCAGATGATCCCTGTGGTGCATGTGCTGTTGCTGGTGCTGTCGCTTTTGATCCTGCCGTTTAGCCTTTTGGGGCTGATCTGGCCGGTTTTCTACCTGCTGCTGCTGAGCGGGGTTGCGATCCTCATGGCGCAAAAGCATCAGGCGCTGTGTGGCCTTGTGGCGCTTCCCGCGCTGGCGGCGATGCACACGTCTTGGGGGATTGGCTTTTTGGTCGGCCTCGCTCAGGCGCGCAAGGCGGGGCGCTGAGATGTCTGGTGAGATCAAACATATCGCCTTTTTCGGCCATAACGCCAAGGATTCCGCCGTGCGCCGCCGCGCCATTGCGATGCAGCGCGCGGGCTTTGAGGTCACGGGCTTCATGCCCCGACGCGGTGAGGCGACGCCCGTGCCCTTCGACTGGGTCGATCTGGGCGAAACCCACGACAATGACTATGTGCATAGGGTCAAATCCATCTTTACCGGCGCCAAAACCGCGCTCGCCCAGCGCGCCACTTTGGACCGCGCCGATCTGTTCTACGCCCGCAATCTCGACATGCTGGCGACCGCTTTGCGGGTGCGTCGCTTGATGAAATCTTCCGTGCCGGTGGTCTACGAATGCCTTGATATTCACCACCGGCTGGCGGGGGATGCTCTGTCCGCGAAGGCGTTTCGGCAGTTCGAGAAGAGGCTGGTGGAGGCCAGCGATCTTGTCGTCGTGTCCTCTCCGCGCTTCGAAGAGGAACATTTCCGGCGTTATTATCCGGGGCGGTATCAGCACATGCTGATCGAGAACCGGCTGATCGAGGGCGACGCTTTTGGGCCCCGCCCCGAACATGCCCTGCCGCATATTCCGGGGCGGCTTAGACTTGGCTGGTTCGGCAATCTGCGCTGTCGGCGCTCTCTGGAGTTGCTCAAGGACCTCGCCCGGCATTTCCCCCATGCGGTCGAGATCGTGCTGCGCGGCTATCCGGCGCTGTCGGTCATTCCCGATCTCGAAGGCGAAATCAAAGGCTTCCCCAACATCACCTATCACGGTCGCTATAAGGCGCCCGAGGATTTGAACCAGATTTACGGCGAGGTCGATCTGGTCTGGGCGGGGGATTGGTATGAGGCGGGGTTCAACTCATTGTGGCTTTTGCCCAACCGGGTCTATGAGGGCGGCTATTTCGGCGTGCCGGCCTTTGCGCCCGAGGGCACAGAGACCGCCAAATGGCTGCATGATCATGGCATCGGGCTGATTGTTGGCGATCCGGTGGAAACGCATTTTATCCCGCTGGTCCAGCACCTGTTGAACGATCCCTCCCCCATGCTGGAGCTGCGCCGGTCGCTGGCCGCCCTGCCCCGCGACACCTTCGTTGAACCGCCCGCCGTCATGCATGAGATGGCCCAGCGCGCGCTGGTCGCTCATCGTGGTGACGCCTCTCGGAAAGACCAAACCTATGCCTAATCCTCAATCCTCTGTTCAGGAGTTAACCCCCTAGGAGATGCAACCTATGGACAAGAAATGCGACCTTCCCCGCGACCTTCCGCATGCCATCGTGATCGGCACCCCAAAATCCGGCACCACCACGCTCTGCGGTGCTTTGATGCGACACCCCGACATCTACATGTATCCAAAGAAGGAAACGCATTTCTTCAACGACCTGTTCACCAAGCGGGGCATGGAGTGGTACAAAAGCCTGTTCGACCCCGCCCCGGACGGTGCGCTTTTGATGGAGGGCACGCCGGATTACGCGATGTCCCATTGTGTCGAACGCACGGCGGAGCGGATCGCCGACACGATCCCCGATGCCAAACTCATCATGATGGTGCGCAACCCGATTGAGCGGATCGAAAGCCATTACGTCCAGATGCTATCCAACGCCCGCGAGGTGGTTCCCATCGATGAGGCTCTGGACAAATGGCCGGAGATTGTCGGCACAAGCGACTATGGCGCCACGGTCGAGACCCTGCGCCAGCATTTCCCCGACGATCAGATTTTGGTGCTGTTTCTGGACGACTACAAGGCCGACAAGGATGCGGTCCACGCGCAGGTGCTTGAGTTTCTGGATGTCGATGCGTCGGAGACTGCCTTGGCGGCGCTCTCGGAACAACAGGCGCTGCACAAACGCGAGAACCAAGGCATGGACGGCGCACTTTTGGCGCGGCTCCGACGGTGGAAATATTACGACCGCTTGAACATGATGATGCCCAAGGGCGTGATCGCCATGGGCAAAAAACTGCTGCGCAAGCCGCTCAAAGTGCCGTCCGAACTGCCCCCCAAGACACGGGCGCGTTTGGAGGCGGATTTCGCGCCGAAATGGGCGGAGTTTCAGAGCGAGTTTCGGTAGGGGCGCCCCCGCTCACAGCAGATTATATCACACGGGCTCAATCGGCGCCGGTCGGCTTTGCGGCACATAGGGCGTGCCGTAAATCTCCGGATATTGAATCGCCAGCGTCACCTCAGTGATATGCAGCGAGAACGCCCCGCCGAGCCGCGCCGGACGGCCCGCCCGCAGAGCGGCGGCCATATCGGCCACGCCGCGCACGAAATCCATCGGGTGACCGCCCTCGGCGAATTTCGTCTCCGGGTTCTTCGCCACCGCCAGTTTGCGTTTGGAACGCATGTGCAGGTATTTCTCCATCCCGCGCTGGATTTTGTTTTGCGGCAGAGGATAGGCGTCCACATGTGTGTGGAAGTTCCAAACCTCATGGGCGCAAAGCTCGCCCCCGTCGCAGAAAATCCGCAAGCGATGATCATGCGGCGCGATGATCGAATTGGTCAGACGCGCGGTCACCCCCGCCTCGAACCGCAAAAGCGCGCAGGAGAAATCCGCCGTGGTGTAATCCTCGGGCGTGTCGCCGCCCTTGTCCGGGATGCAGAGGCTCGCCATGCTGAGGACCTCGGTCACCGGCCCGAACATCGCCACCAGCCAAGTCAGCATGTACCCCGCATGTTCCAGCGTGCAGCCGGTGTAGAATTCATCCTTCGCGGGCCAAGGCGTGCCCGACGAGCTGAGCCAGCCCGCATAGCCCATCTTGTGGATCATCCCGTCGTCGATCTCGGCATAGACCAGACGCGGCGTGCCCAATTCGCGCTCGCGCACCGCCTGCCAGAGCCTTTGCGCGGCCGGGCCCAGAACGGATGAAGGCGCAGAGACGATCTGAAGCCCTTTTTCCTCGGCCAGCGCCACCAATTCGCGGGCTTGGTCGATCTCCATCGCAAGAGGTTTTTCGGAATAAACGTGTTTCCCGGCCTCCAGAATGCGTTTGCTCGTCGCATAATGCGCGTGCGGGTTGGTGAGGTTCACGATGATCTCGACCTCCGGGTCCGCAAGCATCTCTTCGAAACTGGCGTAGTGCTCAAGCTTGTAAAACGCGGCGAATTTCTCAAGCCGTGCCGCGTCGTGATCCCAGATGCCGTGCAGCGTCAGGCTGTCTTTGTGATTGGCATAGGTCTGTTGGTAAAAATCCGCGACATAGCCGCAGCCGAGAAAGGCGATGCCGGTTTTGGCCCCCACCTTTGTCCCGGCCTTTGCAGTGACATCCACCGAGGCTTCGGAGACGGACTCCGACAGATTGCTCGCGACATTCATATGTAATCCCCCACTGATACACTCACTCTATTCACTCTGAACCCCATCGATGCGCCCCACTCCGGTGCATCGACAGACGACAGGTCCAACATGTCTTAGGCCCAACATGTCACAGTGATCGTAACGATCTTGCGTCTTGTTTGCGTCTTGACCCTTGTCGTCAGAAAAAGCCTACGCAGAGCGCCCCTTTCCGTCCAGTTTCACGAGGACTCGCGCGCCTTCGGCACGGACTGTTGGCGCTCACGGCTTTCTCCAAGCGATTTCTTTTTGACCACTTGCTCAAGGAGCGCCCAAAATTGTCACAGGAGTGTGGCTCTGATGCGGGCGACTCACGCTGCACCCCCGGCGGCATTTCACGAGCGTTCACCTCGTTACCAATCCGTCGTACAGTCAGAGTACCTGTGGTGTGGTAGAGTGATGAGTATCTTGGCGGGGGATTAAACATGTCACGAAAGCGTATCTTGGCGCTGGCCCTTGTGGTCATTGTCTGTCTGGCCGGACTGTTCGGCGGTGGGATTTGGGCGGGATATGCGCTCAACACGGAAATGCAGAACCGGTTCAGCTTTCCGGCGCAAATCCATTACAAGTTGAACGGGATGTACAATTCCTACTTCAACGCGGGCGCAGAACCCGAGCCCGAGCGACTGGTCACCAACCGGGCGATCCTGTCGCAGGAGACCATCTTCCTGCCCGCCTCGGCCAAGGATTTCGCGGGCGGCATTGGCACCATCGGTGAGGACACAGTTCTGGTCACCGACCGTGTCGGCAAGATGTATTCGGTCACCGACGCCGTGGTCCATGAGCTGAATGTTGCGCCCCCCGATGACCACCGCGCGGCGCTTCAGTCGCAAGTGGACGCGGGCGAATTGGGCCAGATCGAGATCAACTTCAACTGGATGCGATTTAACGACATCTTTTACTACGCCCGTGCGCAAGAGGGCGCGGGCTATCTCTTGCTGTCCTACACGGAATGGCTGCCGGAGCAGAAATGCTTTGGAAGCGCCATGGCACGTCTGGCCGTTCAGGGCATGGACCCGACCACATGGAGCGCCGAGGCCGATGATTGGATCGTGATCGCGCGCACCGAGCCCTGCCTTGAGCTGTTCACCACCGGCAAGGGCATGTTCGGCCTGGAAGCGGGCGGTCGGATGGACCGGATGCCCGACGGGCGCATCGCCTGGTCCTCCGGCGCCTATGAGCGCGCCGACCGCTTTGCAGAGCGCGATTTCACCCATGCCATCGGCCAGTCGGACGACATGGATTATGGCAAAGTCCTTTTGGTCAACATCGAGAGTGGCGACAAGACGCCCGTGGCCAAGGGCCTGCGCAACCCGCAAGGCGTGAGCGTCGATGCAGAGGGGCGTATCTGGGTCTCCGATCACGGGATGCAGGGCGGTGACGAGCTGAACCTCGTATTCGATGGCGCAAATTTCGGCTTCCCTGCGGTGAGTTTTGGCACGAAATACAACCGCCAGCCTGCGGGCAACGGCGACCGCCACGCCAATCATGACGGCTACGACAAACCGGTGATCGCCTTTGTGCCCTCGATTGCGCCCTCCTCGGCGCTGGCGGTGCAGAATTTCCATTACGCCTGGGACGGAGACGTGCTTGTTGGCGCTTTGAGCGGGTCGGTGCACCGGGTGCATGTCGAGGATGGCCGGGGCATCTATGTCGAGCCGATCAACGTCGAGATGCGCATCCGTGACATGGACGCGATCCACGGCGGCAAGACCATCGTGCTCTACACCGACGACCGCCGCCTGTCATTCCTGACCGCCGACACCGGCCCCGATCCGATGGCACGCTTTGACGAGCTTTTGACGACTTACGCCGCGGACGCCGATGTGCTGGCGGCGGCGGATGGGACCATGGCGGCCTGTCTGCAATGCCATAGCCTGCTCGAAGGCGTCGACAATGGCGCGGGGCCCTCGCTGCATAACATCTGTAGCCGCGAGCCGGGCAACAGCCCCTTCGAAGGCTACTCCGGCGCCTTGGACAAACTGGGCGGGGTCTGGACTGAACAGACGCTTCAGGCCTATATCTCCGATCCCTTCGGCATGTTGCCGGACACCAGCATGGGCTGGGAAGGCATCGAGAATGAGAATGTCTCGCTGGCGATTTCGAAGGCCCTGTGTGAGCTGTGAGACGCCTCAGGGTTTGAGGCGGCCACTATGAGACTCAAAAGACCACCGCGCGGTGGTCTTTTTCATAAAAGAGAGGTGAATAAAGCGTTTCGCAAAACTTGAGGCACTCAATTTTTGAGAAACGCAGCAATATCAATTCAGTGTGGCAACGTTTTTCGCTCAATCTAATTCAGATTAAACGAAAAACACTTTAGGTTTGCTGTAATTCGGCACTCACGTCTCATGCCCTGAATGCGCAAGGATTTTCTCTGCGGAGCAAAAGATTTCTTCAACGTCAGCGGTCAGTTTTCCGCTCATGTTGATAGCCTCTTTGTCTGCCCTGATGCCCGCCAAAAGCTCATCGCACAAACCCGGCATGAG
Source organism: Celeribacter naphthalenivorans (assembly GCF_020524585.1). GTDB lineage: Bacteria > Pseudomonadota > Alphaproteobacteria > Rhodobacterales > Rhodobacteraceae > Celeribacter > Celeribacter naphthalenivorans. The sequence continues at coordinate 607,990 of NZ_JAIVLK010000001.1, read as the reverse complement.
TTTTTCCAAACGCGGCAAGAGCGCCGTCAGAACATAGTTTGCTCCAAGATTTTGCGCAGTCATTATCATCTCCTCGGGCTATCATTTCATAGGTCTAAAAAGGTCAGATATTCTCCCTCACGCCGAGGTCATGATCAACCCGAAGTTCTGCGCCTTGGCGGATTGCGCGATGGCCAGCGGCTCGCTCAGGTCTGCCGCCGTCAAAGTTCCCGCGCGGACGACAAAGAGGTTCGCGTCCACCGCATCCGTCGCGGTGTAGGCTTCGGTAAAGCTCGTGGCGGGGGGGGGCGCTATGATCACCGTGTCGGCCTCGGCCAGAAGCGCCTGCATCACCTCGTGGTATTTCTCCGTGTCGAAGACAACGGCGGGATTGGCGCCGGTCATGGTTTCGGTCGGCATGAAAAACGCCCCCACCCGCGGCATCCGGGTCAGCGCATCCTCGACCGCGCCATTGCCGTAGAGCACGTCCGCGAGGGTCGCTTTCGGTTTGAGATATTCCAGTTTGGATGACAGCTGTGCGCCCCGGATGTCGGCATCGAGGAAGACGCAATTGCGGCCCTTGCGCGCCTGCGCCCAGGCCAGCATCACCACCGTATGGAGCCGGTCGATGCGGTCGCTGTCCGTGTTCACGAGGATCGTGCGCGCCGCGCCCCCTGCCCGCATATCGACGTTATTGGCCAGACGCATCGCCTGTTTCGCCAGATCGCTGTCGGGTTTGCTGTTCAGCTTGCTGCACAGATCATAGAGCAACAAATCGTCGCTGATACCACTCACCGTGCCGTAAACGCCGACGCCCGTGCCCTGCGCCAATTGCTGTTCCGAGCCCAGTTTCTGCGGCAACATGTTGCGGATCAAAAGATAGGCGACGCCCAGAAACACACCGCCGATGGCCGCGAGGATCAACGACAGTTTGCGGCGCGGATAGACCGGCGAACTTGGCGGGTTGGCGTAGGAGATCACCTCGGCATCCGGGCTTTGCAGGCTCTGCAATTCGCTCAGCTCTTTGAAGCGGCCGAGGAATTGTTGATACACCTGACGGTTGGCATCGGCGACGCGGCGCAGCTGGCTCAGTTGGATTTCTTCGCCCGACTGATTGAGCATAAGCCGCGACAGCTCCGAGAGCGAATTGTCCATCGAACCGACCACCACGGTCAGAACCTCGCGCTGGTTTTCCAGCCGGTCCAACTCGCGCCGCACCTCGGTTTCGATGGCGTCTTCGAGCTGTTCAATGGTGCGACGGATCGAGGCGACCTGTGCGGAGTCCTCGCCAAAGCGACCGACCGCATTGGCCTCGCGCTGGCGCAGGCTCGACATCTGGCTGCGATATTCGACCATCTCCTCAGAAGAGGACAAAAGCTGCGCCGCCAGCGGGCCGTCGTTTTCCAGCATCTCGTTCATCTTGTCGCGCAGCGCGTTGATCTGGGCCAGTTCGGCGCGCTGTTGCACGAGACGCGTGGTCAATTCGGTCATCTGTTGGTCAAGACGCGAGCGGTTGTCGGCATCGGCCTCCATCCGGGCGCGATAGTCAACCACAGCGCGCTCGGACTCTTCGAGCGTCACGGCCAGATCGTTCACCCGAACCTCCAGCCAATGGGTGAATTCCTGCGCCGCATCAAAGCGTTTGTCGGTCAGGAATTTCACATATTCGTCCATCAAAGTGTTGGACAAAGCGGCGGCCAGATCAGGGTCCTCGGATTCCGCCGTCACCTGCACCACATAGGATGTGCCCTGTTGACGGACCGAGAAAGACCGGCGCAGCTTGCCGACGATGTCACGATATTCGCCCAACTGCGTGGCACTCGCCGAAGCCGCCACGGAGATCTGGCTCTCAACCTCTGCGATCTCAGCCCCGCGATCCGCGTCGAAATCGGGAACCAGAGATTTCAGCCAGGATTTGAGCCCGCCGATGAAAGACGGGCCGTCGCCATCCAAAGCGGCGGGGTTGAATTCCGGCACGGTCTCAAGCTCGAGCCGCTCCGCGACCCGGTGCAGCAAGACGTTCGAGCGCAGCACGGCCAGCTCGCCCTCGATCACCGAGCTGGTGAGGTTCTGTTCCTCGACCAGATCGAAACTGTTCTGCGCGCTCAACCCCTGTTCGCCCAAGAGCATCTGTGAGACGGCCTCGTAGCGCGGCGTCGCATTCAACAGCAGCAGGCCGGTCAGAACGATGGCCGTGCCCGCAAAAATCGCAATGGTCTTGCGCCCGTCCTTGATCAGTTGAATGAGATCGCTCAGGCGCATTCTCGGGGCTTCGACCTCCGGTGGAGACGACGCGTGGTCTTGTGGCTCATAGTCTTTTTTCGACAATGCCGGCACACCGCTATACTGATTCATACTCACACCCTCTCTAAGCCCCTTGCACTGGCCAGCGCACAGATGCTGGCCTCATCGCAATGTCTCAACCCCCAGGCCGGACACGCCACATGCGCCCCGGCCTCACCTTCAGCTTTCTCAACCGTCGTTGCGCAATCAAGGCATTTCCCGCCCAAAGGCCGGTAAATCCCGTGACGCTCATTTTTTGAGCGGCGATTTTCCTCTGCGCACCATACAAACCTGACTGTAACAGGGATTTGTTTACCATCTTAACACACTCGAAACCCCGGTCAGGATGGGCCATAAACCCGCTCCCGCACCCCGATCAGCGCCCCCATGTAGAGCACCATCGTCATCAGCGCGAAGGGGGTCATCAGCCCCGGCTCCGTCATGTTGCGCGCCAGGATCATCAGGGCGATGGCGACGAAAAACGCCTGCGGCATCTCGCATTTGCGGATCATCGCGGCGAAGACCTGCCAGATCGAAAAGGAAAACGCCGTGATCGCAATGCCCAGCCCGATCAGGCCTTGGTGCACGGCGGTCTGGAGATAGGCGTTGTGAAAGGTGAAGGAGGCGTTGAAGTCCTTGTGGAAGTCGATGAAAATCTTGCGCGACACATGGGTCCAGTCGCGCGGGTTCCAGAACCCGCCATGGCCGACACCCAAAAGCGGATGCTCCTTGATCTGCTCAAAGGCATAGCCCCAAAGCACGGTGCGCCCGGTCAGCGTCGCGTCCTTGCCGAATTCATCAAGGACAAGGCCGATCACATCGACATTGGCGGCGGAGAACACCAAAGAAGCGCCGATCAACAAGACGCTCAGTCCCAAGGTCAGGATCACCAGAATAGCGGGATGAAACAGCCCCCGGCCTTCGAGGATTTTGGACAGAAGGATCACCAACATCAGCGCAAAGGCCAAAAGCACGGCGGTGGCGGAGTTGGAAATGAACACCAGCGCCAGCGCACAGGCGGCCAGCCCCCCCGCGATGAGGCGAAAGGCCCGGCGTTGACCATAGTCAAGCATCACACAGAGCGCCGCCGTCCAGAGGATCACCATATTGAGCCCCATGGAGTTCTTTGAGGCAAAGACCCCGCGCGAGGCCTTGCCGCCGGTCGCGGGCAAAATGAGCGAGGCGATGGCGAAGATCCCCGCCGCAAAGACCAGCGAGACAAGCACATCACGCCGCTCGAGCCTGAGCGCCACGCAGTAGCAAATCATCACGGTCAGAAAGCCCTGCGCGGCGGATTTGATGATGGTGCTCGGGTTGACGCCCCAAAGCACCGACATCGTGCACCAGATCGGAAACAGGAACAGCACCCAGGATTTCGCGACAATCGGGAAAAGCTCGTCGATGTCGCGTACAAAGGCGTAGCCGAAATAGAGAGACAACGGATAGAGGATCAGCTCGTCCATCGGGAATTGTTTGAAGGTCACCACCAGCCAGAGCGTCAGCAAAAGATGATCGCGCAGCTTGGCACTGAGCCCGAACCAGCTTTTATCCCGGCCTTGATCAGAGCGCGCCTGCCCCCGACCTGCCCGCAGAGGCGGACGGGGGGCGGTGGGATAGATTGTCCCCTCTGGCGTCATCATACTCAGATCACTCTTCTTACACGCCGAACGCGGGCCTGACACCCGATCACAAAAGCATGCTTCTATGACATTACATGCAGGTTTCCCGCCCGACCCACTCTTTTCTTGAGGCTTTTGTGCCTAAAAACGCGCCAAACCGCCTTATTTTGCGCGCCTTGAGGGGGCTGATGCTTGCTTTTCCAGCGCAACGCGAACGTCTTGGGCCTGTTTGGTCCGGCTTGCGCGGGTTTGAGACTCACGTGTTGGCCCGCCCGGTGATCCTTTTGGGGATCCGCCGCCGCTTGCCCCTAAGCCACCGTCGTGAGACAGTAGGCGCATGGCACGTCCCTCCTCTGATCAGCTTCCCGTCCACCTCCTGACCGGCTTTCTCGGCGCGGGCAAAACCACGCTTTTGAACCGGCTCTTGCAGGACCCGCGCTTTCAGGACACCGCGCTGATCATCAATGAATTCGGTCTCGTGCCGATCGATCAGGACCTGATCGCGAAGGATTTGGTCGGCGAAGGCTCCGAGCGGGTGATGGTGACCACCTCGGGCTGTATCTGTTGCACCGCCGGGAGCGACCTGCGGTCCTCTCTCGAACGGCTCATGGTCGGGCGGCAAAACGGCAGCCTGCCCGCCTTTTCGCGCGTCATTGTCGAGACCACAGGGCTCGCGGACCCCGCGCCGATCCTCAACAGCCTCATCCCCGGCGGGCTTCCGGCCATGGGCTTGCGCGACCACATGGTCGCCCGCATGTTTCGGCTCTCGTCGGTCACCACCGTGGTCGATGTCGCGGGGCTTGAGGCCGCGCTTGCCCAGCATCCCGAAAGCCTGCGCCAGATCGCCTTTGCCGATCATCTCGTGCTGACCCATGTCGATGAGGTCACGCCGGAGAGGCTGGCGGCGGTGACAGAGCGGCTCCGCACCCTGAACGCCACCGCACAGGTGCATCGGGCGGCTGACACGACTTTTGACCCCGGAATGTTGCTCAAGGCCGGAAGCTATTCCGCCTTTGGCAAGGGCGAGGATGTCGCCCAATGGCTCGCCACCGATCACGATCACGCCTGCGGAGCGTTTCACGATTTGAACCGGCACGGCGATGTCACGGCGCTGACCCTCACGGCAGAGGCGCCGCTGCCCGAAGCCGCCCTTCTGGCCTTTCTGGGTGCCCTGTGCCGCAAACCCGAAAACGGTCTCTTACGCATCAAGGGTCTCGTGGCATTGAGCGACGATCCCACCACCCCGGCGCTGGTCCATGCCGTCGGCCACCGGCTTTACCCGCTGCACCGTCTGGACGCCTGGCCCAATGGTCAGGCCAGCGCCCGGCTGGTGCTGATCGGCACGCATCTCGACGCGCCTTCGCTTCAGGCGCAGTTCGCGCGGATCGGCCACGCGGGCCTTCCTCTCATGCCGTCCAGATGAATTTCGCTCATCATTATCTTAAGAATTATTCGCTACCGCTCATGTTCAACTGAGACTATATCCCCCCAACGCCCCTTTTGCGCATCCGGCGCTTGCGGGCATACGCACGCCAAACGCACCCAGTTCCCGAGGAGCGCCATGATCAATTTCTCTCTCCCAGATGCCCCCAGCCTCACCGCCCTGCGCAAACTCGCCGCAGAGCGGATCATCATTCTCGACGGCGCCATGGGCACGCAGGTGCAAACCTTTGGCCTCACAGAGGACGATTTTCAAGGCGACGGGTCCTATGATCTGAAATCCAATCACCCGCAGCAGGGCAACAACGATCTGTTGTCCCTGACCCAGCCCTCTGTGATCGAGGAAATTCATTACCGTTTCGCCAAGGCGGGCGCGGACATCATGGAGACCAACACCTTCTCCTCGACCACCATCGCGCAGGCCGACTATGGCCTTGAGCATGCGGTCTATGATCTCAACGTCGCAGGCGCCCAGGTTGCGCGCCGCGCCGCTGAGCGCGCCGAGGCCGAGGACGGTCGCAAACGCTATGTCGCGGGCGCCGTGGGACCAACGAACCGCACCGCCTCGATCAGCCCCGATGTGAACGATCCGGGCTACCGCGCGGTGAGTTTCAACGACCTGCGTGTGGCTTACGGCGAACAGATCAAGGGCCTCATTGACGGCGGCTCTGACCTGATCCTGATCGAGACGATCTTTGACACGCTCAATGCAAAAGCCGCCATTTTCGCCAGTTTCGAGGCCTTCGCCGAGGCGGGCGTGCGCCTTCCGGTCATGATTTCCGGCACGATCACCGATGCTTCGGGACGCACGCTTTCGGGTCAGACCCCCACCGCATTCTGGCATTCCGTGATGCACGCGCGCCCCTTCTCCGTCGGCCTCAACTGCGCCTTGGGTGCTGCGGCCATGCGGCCTCATATCGCCGAATTGGCCAGTGTCAGCTCGTCCTTGATCTGCGCCTATCCGAACGCAGGCCTTCCCAATGCCTTCGGCCAATATGACGAAACGCCTGAACAAACCGCCGCACAGGTCGGCGAGTTCGCCCGCGAGGGCCTCGTCAATGTGGTCGGCGGCTGCTGTGGCACCACGCCCGAACACATTGCCGCCATCGCCGATGCCGTCGCCTCTTTTGCCCCTCGGGAGATTTCCGCATGAGCCATTATCTGCGTCTTTCCGGTCTCGAACCCTTTGTTTTGACACCCGATATTCCGTTTGTGAACGTCGGCGAGCGCACCAATGTGACGGGCTCTGCAAAGTTCAAAAAGCTGATCGTCAACCGCGATTTCGCCACCGCCCTCGATGTGGCCCGCGATCAGGTCGAGAACGGCGCCCAGATCATCGACATCAACATGGATGAGGGTCTGATCGATTCAAAACAGGCGATGATCGAGTTTCTGAACCTTATCGCCTCTGAGCCCGACATCGCCCGCGTGCCGATCATGATCGACAGCTCAAAATGGGAGGTGATCGAGGCCGGTCTGCAATGCGTTCAGGGCAAATCCGTCGTCAACTCGATCTCTCTGAAAGAGGGCGAAGAGTTGTTCCGCCATCACGCGGGGCTATGTCTCGCCTATGGCGCGGCGGTCGTGGTCATGGCTTTTGACGAACAGGGCCAAGCCGACACGTTTGAGCGCAAGACCGAGATTTGCGCCCGCGCCTACCGTATTCTGGTGGACGAAATGGGTTTCCCGCCCGAGGACATCATTTTCGACCCGAACGTCTTTGCCGTCGCCACCGGCATTGAAGAGCACGACAATTACGGCGTCGATTTCATTGAAGCCACGCGTTGGATCCGGGAAAACCTGCCCTATTGTCACATCTCCGGCGGCGTTTCGAACCTGTCCTTCAGCTTCCGCGGCAACGAGCCGGTGCGCGAGGCGATGCATGCGGTCTTCCTCTATCACGCCATCAAGGCGGGGATGGACATGGGCATCGTCAACGCCGGTCAGCTGGCGGTCTACGACCAGATCGACCCGGAGTTGCGCGAAGCCTGCGAAGACGTGGTGCTGAACCGTATGCCGAAAGCCGGCGGCACGGCGACCGAGCGGCTTTTGGACATCGCCGACCGCTTCCGCGGCGACAAGCGCGAAGAGAAAGTCCGCGATCTGGCCTGGCGCGACTGGCCGGTCGAGAAGCGTCTCGAACATGCGCTGGTCAATGGCATCACCGAATTCATCGAGGCCGACACCGAAGAGGCCCGTCAGGCCGCCGAACGTCCGCTCCATGTGATCGAAGGCCCGCTGATGGACGGCATGAATGTCGTCGGCGATCTCTTTGGCTCCGGCAAAATGTTCCTGCCGCAGGTGGTGAAATCCGCCCGCGTGATGAAACAGGCCGTTGCGGTGCTCCTGCCTTATATGGAAGAGGAAAAACGCCTCACCGGGGGCGATGGCCGTCAGTCGGCGGGCAAGGTCCTGATGGCGACGGTGAAAGGCGATGTGCATGACATCGGCAAGAACATCGTGGGCGTCGTTCTGGCCTGCAACAACTATGAAATTGTCGATCTCGGCGTCATGGTGCCGCCGCAGAAAATCCTGCAAGTGGCACGCGAAGAGAATGTCGATGTGATCGGCCTGTCGGGTCTCATCACGCCGAGCCTCGACGAGATGGTGCATCTCGCCGCCGAGATGGAGCGCGAGGATTTCCACATTCCGCTGCTGATCGGTGGCGCCACCACGTCAAAGGTCCACACGGCGGTGAAAATCGCCCCGCGCTACTCGGGCCCGGCGGTCTATGTGCTGGACGCCAGCCGTGCGGTGGGTGTCGTGGGCAACCTCTTGTCGGCTGCGAACAAATCCTCCTATGTCACGGATATTCGGGAAGAATATGCCAAGGTCGCCGAACGCCACGAACGGTCCGAGCGCGAAAAACAGCGCGTGCCTCTGGCCACCGCGCGCGGCAATGCCTTTGCCATCGACTGGAGCGACTATAAGGTCGAAGCGCCGAAATTCTTTGGCGCGAAGGTGATCGAGGATTGGGATCTCGCGGAGATTGCCGAGTACATCGACTGGACGCCGTTCTTCCGCACATGGGAGCTTAAGGGCGTCTATCCGAAAATCCTCGACGACCCGAAACAGGGCGAAGCGGCGCGGGCGTTGTTCGCCGATGCGCAAGCCATGCTCAAACGCATCATCGAGGAAAAATGGTTCGGGCCGCGCGCTGTTGTGGGATTCTGGCCCGCCAATGCCACGGGCGACGACATCCGGCTCTACACCGGCGAGGACCGCCGCGAAGAGCTTGCCATGCTCCACACCCTGCGCCAGCAACACGCCAAACGTGCGGGTAAACCGAACGTCGCCCTGTCGGATTTCGTGGCGCCCGAGGGTGGCCCCGCAGATTACGTCGGCGGCTTTGTCGTCACGGCGGGCCCCGAAGAGGTGGAGATCGCCAACCGCTTCGACCGCGAACACGACAACTATTCGTCGATCCTCGTCAAAGCGCTGGCCGACCGCTACGCCGAAGCCATGGCCGAGATGCTGCACGAACGTGTGCGGCGTGACTATTGGGGCTACGGGGCGGATGAGACCTTCAGCCCCGAAGAGCTGATCGGCGAGCCATATCGTGGCATCCGCCCGGCGCCGGGCTACCCTGCGCAGCCGGATCACACGGAAAAAGTCACGCTGTTCAAGCTCTTGGACGCCGAAGCGGCCACCGGGGTCGAGCTGACCGAAAGCATGGCGATGTGGCCCGGCTCGTCGGTGTCGGGTCTCTATCTGGGCCACCCGGAGTCTTACTATTTCGGCGTCGCCAAGGTCGAACGCGATCAGGTCGCCGATTACGCCGCGCGCAAAGGCATGGAGATCGAGGAGGCCGAACGCTGGCTCGCCCCGATCCTCAACTACACGCCTGCGGGCGTCGCCGCGCCGAAAGGTGAAGTTGCCTGAGAGAGGACCTGAGAGGGCGACGTCACACTGAGAGCGGATGAAAACACGCCACTTCTGAGCTTGCCCCGACCGGGGTGAGCCGAGGTGCCTCTCTGCGGCATGTCTCGCTGGCGCGCGGGCAACGTGCGGCAAAGGCACAGCCCGGCGGCGGGTTCAGCGGGTCTGGCAATTCCGTGCCCTCTGCCTCAGGCGGCGTCAAAGCCCGCCCCACCACCGGCGCGCTGTCGGCGAGCAATTTGGTGTAGGGATGTTTGGGCGCGGCGAAGACCTCTTCGGCGGGGCCAACCTCCACGACAGAGCCGAAATACAGCACCGCGATCCGGTCGCTGACCGCTTCGACCACGGCCAGATCGTGGCTGATGAACAGGTACGTCAGATCAAAGCTCCGGCGAAGATCGGCCAAGAGGTTCAGCACCTGCGCCTGCACCGAGACATCCAGCGCGGAGACCGGCTCATCGAGGATCAGAATGCGGGCGTTTGCCGCCAAAGCGCGGGCGATGCCGATGCGCTGCGCCTGCCCGCCGGAGAATTCATGCGGGTAACGGTCGAGGAACTCTTCGCGCAGATTGACGCTTTCGAAAATCTCGGAAATCCGTTGGCGCCGCGCCTCCGCCGGCATGTGGTGCAGGCGCTTGAGCGGCGCCTCCATAATCTGGCGAATGGTCTTGCGCGGGTTCAGCGACGAAATCGGGTCCTGAAACACATATTGAATGCGCTTGCCGAAGGCCGCCGGATCGGCGGTATCGAGTGCGGCACCTTCAATCTCGATCTGGCCCGTCGTGGGCGGCAAAAGCCCCACGAGCATGCGGGCCAGCGTGGATTTTCCGCAACCGGATTCCCCGACGATGCCCAGCGTTTCGCCCTGCTCCACCGTGAGGCTCAGCGGATGCACGGCTTTGACCGAGCCGGTGGGTTTGCCAAAAAGCGACCGCCCGACCGGGAAGGTTTTCGACAGGTCTGTGAGTTTGAGCGCGTTGGTCATGCGATCTCCTCCTGTGCCACGGGATAGAGGCAGCGAACGGCGTGATGACCGGTCTGCGCCAGTGCAATGTCCCCATTGCGACAGGCGTCCTGCGCCCGGTCGCAACGGTCGGCAAAGGCGCACCCCACGGGCAGCTTGTCGACCACGGGCGGCAGGCCGGGAATGGCCTCCAGCCGCCGTTTGCCGCCGCCAAGCTCCGGCACACAGGCCATGAGCCGCGCGGTATAGGGATGACGCGGCGCGTCCAGAATGTCGCTTGTGCGCCCCGTCTCGACCACGCGGCCCGCATACATCACCGCGACCCGATCGCAGAGCTGCGCCACGACGCCAAAATCATGCGTGATGAACACAATGGCGAGGCCGCGCGAGCGCCTGAGATCATCAAGAATGGTCAGCACCTGCGCCTGCACCGTGACGTCGAGCGCGGTGGTCGGCTCGTCGGCGATGATGATGTCCGGGTCATTGGCCAAAGCCATGGCGATGCCAACACGTTGGCGCATCCCGCCCGACATTTCATGCGGGTAATCGGAGATGCGTTTCTCGGCATTGGGGATGCGCACGGCGTTGAGCAATTCGATCGCCTTGGCGCGGCCCTCTTCGCGCCCGATGGGCCGATGCGCACGGATCGCTTCGATCAGCTGATCACCGACACGGTACAGAGGGTGCAGCGTCGCCAGAGGGTCTTGGAAAATATAGGACACATTGCGCCCCCGCATGTCGCGCAGGCGCTTGTAGGGCGCGCCGATCAGGTCAACGCCCTCATAATAGGCCGCGCCCCCGGTGATCACGCCGGGCGGAGAGGCGACGAGACCCATGATGGAGAGCGCTGTCACGGATTTTCCGGAGCCGCTTTCGCCGATGATACCGAGGCATTCGCCTTTCTCGACCGACAGATCCACGCCGCCCACGGCACGATAGATACGGTCCTTGATGTGGAACTGTGTCTCGAGAGCTTTGACCTCCAACAGGCCTTGGCCCTCGGACGCGGGCGGTTGCTCTGCGCGCTCCACACGCGTGGCGGCCATCGGACGCGACAGGGCACCGGATTTCAGACGCGGGTCCAAAGCATCGCGCACCCCATCGCCCAAGAGGTTGATCGACATGACGATGATCAGGATCATCACACCCGGCACGATGGAGGTGTGCGGATTGGTGATAAGCGCGGATCGTGCCTCCCCCAGCATGGAGCCAAGATCGGCCTGCGGCGGTTGGCTTCCGAGGCCGAGGAACGACAGGCCCGCGGTTTCGAGGATCATCCAGCCGATGGTGGTGGACATGGCGATGACGATCACCGGGATCACATTGGGCAGAATTTCCGACAGGATGATCCGGGTATTGGACAGGCCCGCAAGACGGGCGGCGTCCACGAATTCCTTATGTGCGAGGCCCACCGTGATGCCGCGAATGTTGCGGGCAAAAAAGGGCACGTTGACGGCGGATACCGCGATCAGCGCATTGAACAATCCCGGCCCGAGGGCGGCCACGATGGCCAGCGCCAAGAGGATATAGGGAAAGGCCATCAACATATCGACGCCGCGCATGATGATATTGTCGATCCGCCCGCCATAGTAGCCCGCGACGATGCCGATCCCGGCGCCAATCGTGGCGGCGACAATGGCGGCGGCAACGCCCACCGCGAGCGACAGCCGCGTGCCCCACATCAGCCGGGACAAGAGATCGCGGCCGAGATGATCGGTGCCCAAAAGCGCACCCTCGGAAAAGATCGGTTGGAACCGGTTCGACGTGTTCGTCACATCCGGGTCCGCGAGCGGCAAAACTGGTGTCAGGATCGCCAGCAGGACGACGAGCAGCAAGACAATGCCCCCCGCCAAAGCCAGACGGTTGCGGACCAGAAGGGTGAGGAAACTCTTCATGTCTTGATCCTCGGGTCGAGCAGGCTCTGCGCCACATCCACCATGATGTTGAACAGCACATAGCAGGCGGCGACAAAGACCACCCCGCCCTGCACCAGCAAAATGTCACGCTTGAGGATCGCATCGACCAGCATCCGCCCGACGCCCGGCCATTGGAACACGATCTCGATATAGACCGCGCCGGAGAGCACGAAACCAGCCTGAATGCCCAAGACCGGGATGATCGAAACCATCGCGGCTTTCAAAGCATGGCGCCAGATCACGCCGCGCTCATGCACGCCCTTGGCCCGCGCGGTGCGGATGAAATCTTGGCGCAGCACTTCGAGCATGGCCGAACGCGAGAGCCGCGCGACGACACCGGTGGCGACAACGGCCAAGGCAAAGGCGGGCATGGCGAGATGGGTCAGAAGCACGGGCAAAGTCCGGTCGCCGTAAATGGGCCACATGCCGGAAACCGGAAACCAGCGCAGGTTCACGGCGAAAAACAGGATCATCATCATGCCGAGGAAAAACGACGGGATCGAAATGCCCAAAAGTACGACGAATGTGATCGCCTTATCCGCCAGCCCGTATTGATTGGCCGCCGAAATGACGCCCGCCACGACACCAAACACGGAACAAAGGACAAAGGCCGTGCCCGCCAGCACCAGAGTGCCGTTGAAACGCTCCAAAACCTCGTCGATCACCGGGCGGTTGAGTGCGAAAGAGGTGCCAAAGTCGCCCTGCACCATATTGCTTAGCCAGATGAAATACTGCTGCACCAAAGGCTTATCGAGGCCCAGATCGCGGTTCAGTTTTTCGACATTCTCGGGTGTGGCGTAGCTTCCCAAAATGGCGGTGGCCGGGTCGCCGGGGATGAGCGCCATGATCAAAAAGACGATGACCGTGATGCCGAAGAGCACCGGGATCGCCGAGAGAAGTCGTTTCAGAATATAGCCTGTCATACGCGGCTCCGGTTGGGCGGCTTGCTGTGTGAATGATCATAAAACCCTGCGGGCGTGGGCTGCCCGCGGGTGTCATAGCGCGTCAGTTCTTCACGACGTCATCAAGCAGCAGGAAGAAGGACGGTTGCAAGGCAAAGCCTTCGACCTTGTCGCTGGTGACCGCATTCTGCTTCCAGTTGGCGACAAAGACCCAAGGCGCGTCCTCTTGCACGATCGCCTGCATCTCTTTGTAGAGCGCGGCACGTTCGCCCTGATCCGTGGCAACCCGCGCGGCTTCCAGCAACTCGTCGACCTTCGGGTTGGAGTAATAGCCGGAGTTGAACCCGCCCGCCTCGGGCCAGGCCTCCGTGCGCAAAGCGAGGAACGGCAGCGTATCCGGATCGTTGGTCATCCAGGCCATTTCGGCCATATCCGCCTTGCCCTCAAGACCGGGGTTCACCTCGCCCAGGAAGGTGTTCCACTCGTAGGTCTCGATTTTCACATCGAACCCCACGGCCTCGAGATCGGCCTGAATGGCGGTGCCCATGGCGATGGGATCGAGCATCCCCGAACCGCCTTCGGTCACATAAAACGTCAGCTCGGCCCCCTCAGCGCCCGCCTCGGCCAGCAAGGACTTGGCCTTCTCAGGATCATAGGGATAGGGCGACAGCTCATCGTTATAGGCCCATGCAAAAGCGGGCGGCGTCGGGCCAGCGGCGACATCTGCCGTGCCTTCGAGCACCTCATTGACCAAAGCCTCCTTGTTCACCGCATAGTTGGCGGCCTGACGCACGCGGACGTCGGCAAAGGGGCCTTCCTTGGTGTTCAGGATCAGGAACCAGACATGCGGGCCGGCCTGTTCATAGACCTGATAGGCGTCACTTTGGAACTCTGAGAGCGCCACGGGCGGCACTTCGACCATCAAATCGATGCCGCCCGCCAGCATCTCCGCGGTGCGGGTGTTGGCGTCGGTGATCGGGCGGAACACCACGGCCTGAAGCTCCGGCGCGCCATCCCAATAGTCGGGGTTGGCCTCGATCACCACCGCCTCGTTCGACCGCCATTCGGCGAATTTGAACGGCCCGGTGCCGGACGGATTGCGGCCAAACTCGGCACCGTATTGTTCGACAGCGGCGGGCGAGACGATGAGGCCGGTGGGATAGGCCAGATTGGACAGGAACGGCGCGTAGGGCGCGTTCAGGGTGAATTTCACCGTCAGATCGTCCACCACCTCAACGCTGTCTACGGAGGAAAAGAAGAAGGCCAAGGGGAACGGCCCGGTGTTGTGATAGGGGTGATCCTCATTGAGCATGCGCTCAAAATTGAACTTCACAGCCTCGGCATTAAACGGCGTGCCGTCGTGAAATGTCACGCCCTCGCGCAAGTTGAAGGTGTACTCTGTGCCGTCCTCGCTGATCTCCCAAGCGGTCGCCAGCGCCGGTTCGACCTCCAACGTGCCGTCTTTATAGCGCACGAGACCGTCGTAGACGTTCATCAGAATGCGGAAATCATTGACGGCGGTGACAGCGGCCGGGTCGAGCGCCTTGGGCTCGGCGATCTGGCCGACGATGAGCACTCCGGGCGGGGTTTGCGCCTGCGCGTCACCGGCGATCCCCATGGTCAGGCTGAGCGTCAGGGCCAGCGCGGTGCCCGCCCCCAAAACGGCGCGGCGGGTGACATGACGGTTCAGGCGGCGGGGAACGTGAAAGAGTGACATGGGGTTTCCTCTCTTGTTATGCGCCCGGTTTTGCGCAATGGATAATTTATCATGATAAATTGATGAGGCCAAATTTTCATGATAAATTCAAGCCTCCCTTTTCATGGAGACCCGAATGACAATCTCGATCCTGGCTTTTGACGAAAAAACGGGCGCTTATGGCGGAGCCGCGACCACGGGCAGCCTCTGTGTCGGCGGCTGGGTGCTGCGGGGCGATGCCGAATCGGGGCTTTCGGCCTCGCAAGGCTCCCTGCCCAGCACGTTCTGGGGCACCGATGTCCTCACGCTGATGCGCAATGGCAAGACGGCGACAGAGGCTGTGCAGGCTGTGACGCAGGCCGATACGGGCCGCAATGAGCGTCAATTGTCCGCGCTCGATCCCATGGGGGGCACGGCCTCTTTCACCGGCGCCCAAAGCATCGCCACCGCAGGCGCGCGTCAGGGGCGCCATGTGATCGTCGCGGGAAATCTCTTGTCCTCGGAGGCGGTGCTGGACGCCTGTCTCACCGGTTTCGAAACCACCGAAGCCCCCCTCGCCCAGCGTCTCATGGCGGCGCTCACGGCCGCGTCCCGCGCAGGCGGCGACAGTCGCGGATTGCTCTCCGCCGCCCTTTTGGTGGTCAGCCGGGATCATCCGCCCATGAGCCTGCGCATCGATTATTCGGACACCCCGCTTGAAGCGCTCGCAGCACTTTATACGCGCGCCACAAGCGGCGCTTATGCCCGCTGGACGACCTATGTGCCGACCCTGAACGACCGCGAGCGCGGCATTCCTTTCCCGGACTAACCCTACTCGGCGATAAAGCCTTTCATCACCTCGGCCTCCTGCGCCTCCATCCGGGTTTTCGCCATCTCCATGTGGCTTTTCATGATCTGCCGCGCGGCCTCCGAGTCGCCGTCTCTCAGCGCGCGAATGAGACCAAGCTGGTGATCACGCCCTTGCCGCCAGAGGTCTTCGTTCGGCGTCGCGTAGAGCTTTTTATAGACCGTCAGATCGGTCAAAATCTGGGCCATAAAGCCGATGAAAAAGCCCAAAAGCGCGTTCTGGCCGAAGTCCGACAGGCGAGCGTGAAATCGCAAAGACGCGACATGTTGGCGGCGCTCTTCCTCGGCATCGGCGGCGGGACCAGCGTAGTCTTGCATGA
The DNA here is from genome assembly GCF_020524585.1 of Celeribacter naphthalenivorans. Taxonomy (GTDB): domain Bacteria; phylum Pseudomonadota; class Alphaproteobacteria; order Rhodobacterales; family Rhodobacteraceae; genus Celeribacter; species Celeribacter naphthalenivorans. Next base: position 592,146 of record NZ_JAIVLK010000001.1, on the reverse strand, counting down.
TCTCTTCGAGCTCGGCCAGTTGCTCAGGGCTCAAACGCCCGGCAAGACTGGCGACGAGCTCCGGCTCCAAAGCGATGCGGACCTGATAGATGTCGGCCACCGTCACATCGCGGAAATAGAAGTAATTCGCCAAGAGCGCGCTGGCCCGGTCGCGGGACACTTCGCCCACGAAACTGCCACCGCCCGGCCCCGTTTTGGTCTCGATGAGCCCCTGCGCCTGCAACAGCCGCATGGCCTCGCGGATCGTGCCCTTGGACATGCCAAAACGCGCGATCAACTCCGCCTCGCCCGGCAGACGATCGCCGGGCTGCAAACCGCGTTTCACCACCCAATCCTTGATCTCCTCGGCCACCCTGACAGGGCGCGAGCGACGGGGCTGAGGTCTGTTTTCTGTGCCATTTTGCGGCACGGAGGGAGTGGTCATCTGCGAGGTCTCGATCTGGCGAATTGGGGCGTCCCGATATTTATCATGATAGATCCGACGACACGATGATAAAGCAAAAAAACTGTCTTTTGAGGCGGTTCAAATTCCCCGCGACCGGAACCGGAACAGAGACTTGAGCGTTCCCTCATGAATAAGGAGAACAGCATGATGCAAACCGAACGGGGACGCCCGGAGACAGCGACTTGGGCCTTGGTGGTCCTGGCGCTGATTGCCGGGGTGATGGCACTTAATCTGGCTCATGCGCTGCTCGCGCCCTTTGTCTTGGCCTTTGTCTGTGCGGTGGTGCTGTCTCCGCTGTCGAACTTCTGGAAACGCTTTGGCCTTCCGCCTGCGATCGGTGCGCTTTTGAGCCTCGGCACGGTGCTGAGCCTTCTGGCCATTCTGGTGTTCATCGCCGAACCCGTGGTCGAGCGCGCCTATCTTCAAATCCCTGAAATCAAAAACGAATTGAGCGCGACCATCAGTCAGGTGCAAGACATGTTTCGTGGCATCAGCGATGTGACGAAAGAGGTTCAGGACACAATCTCACCCGATGGCGGCGGCGATGAAGGCGATACTGTCGATCTGCCGTCGCTGGGCGACGCTCTGTTCGCCGCGCCCTCGCTGATCGCGCAGATCCTGCTTTTCGCGGCCGCCATGTTCTTTATCCTTTTGTCGCGCGACGAGATGTATGAGTGGCTCACCAAACTGCATCCCGAAGGCCCCTCCGCCGCCTGTTTGCGCGACGCGGATGCGCGGGTGTCGCGTTATTTCCTGACGATCACCCTGATCAACACCTGTTTCGGCGCCATCGTCGCCGGCGCTTTTTGGGCGCTTGGCCTGCCCGGTCCGGTGATTTGGGGAACGATTGCCGCCGTGATGAATTTTCTGCTCTACATCGGCCCTGCGACCGTAGCCGTGTCTTTGGTTGTCGCCGGGACCATCGCTTTTGACGGCGCAATGTCTCTGGCGCCTGCCGCGACATTTATCACGCTCAACATGTTGGAGGGCCAGTTCATCACGCCGACCCTCGTGGGCCGCCACATGCAGGTCAATCCGCTTCTGGTGTTCCTGTCGCTGTGTTTCTGGCTTTGGCTTTGGGGACCTGTGGGGGGCTTTATCGCCATTCCGCTTCTGGTCTGGGGGCTGGCAGTGTTTGACGGATTGGGTCCGTCTAAGCACTGCCAGTCGGCCCCTCTCATGGATTAAAACATTTGGAAAAGAATGGGGAAAGGCGACCCTTCAGTCGCCTTCCACCTCCGTGAACCCGCCGTCGGAGGCCTCATCGAAAGAGGCAATCGGGAAGTCGATCACAACACTGTAACGGCCCTCTTCGTCCTCGACTTTGAGCTGACCACCGAGCTGCTGTGCGAAAGCCTGAATCAGGCTGGTGCCAAGCCCCGTGCCACTGATCTGTTCCGGCGGCAAAAGCGGCGCGCCTTTGCTGTTGGAAATGGAAAGTCGGGCGATCTCAGGTTCCAACCGGGTGAGGCTAACCTCCACACAGGGCAACCCTTCGTTCGGCCGCCCCACATATTTCAGGGCATTGGTCGTGGCCTCCGTGGCCAACAGCGACAAGGGCACGGCCTGATCCGGGTAAAGCGTGATCGGCTCGTAGCTCTGGGTGTTCTCCAGTTTGATCTCATTGCCGACGCCCGCATCGACCAGCTTGCCGACCGTGCTGCGCAACAGTTGATCGGCACGCACGCGGCCCTCTGTGGTCGTTTCATAGAGGCTGCGATGCACGGTGGCGATGCTCATCACACGGCCCTGCACCTCTTTGAGCGCAAAGCGCGCCTCCGGCGTCTTCGCCTTTCGGACCTTCATATTCACAATAGAAGCAATGAGTTGCAGGTTGTTTTTGACGCGATGATGCACCTCTTTCAGGAGCACCGATTTGTCATGGATCGTGTCCTCAAGTTCGGCCTCATCGCGGATCACGGTTTCCGCCAGATCAAGCCACGCCCCTTCGATGTCGCGCAGCTCGCGCGGCAGTCCGAAGTCCTTACGGCGCGGATTGTGGCGTCGGGTCGACGCAAAGGTGCGCATGTCCCGGCTCAGGTGACGTATGTGTTTGATCGCAAGGCGGTGCACCGCGAAATAAGCCACGCCGAGGCTGGTGATCCACATCGCGATGGGAAAGATCATCGGCGTCGCAATCGCAAAGCCCGGCGCCACCGAAAGGCGCTCGCGCGGCCAGCTCCCGATGGCGTAGACCTTTTCATTGAGGATCGGCACCACGGCAAAGACACGCTCCTCGCCATCATTGGTCACGCCCGAAAAAGAGCTGCGATACTGTCCGGTGAGATGGGCCAGAGGACGCCCCTCAGGCAAGCGCGCATCGACGTTTTCCAGCCCGCCAGACGCACTTAGAACCTCGCCTTCTGCGTTAAAGGTGATCAGTTCGACAGGCCGGTCGACCGGCGCGTTTTCGAGATTGATGCGGGTGTCCTCATGCGGCAGGGAGACGCTGATATAGCCATCGAACAGGCCATTCTTAAAGACCGGCGCGGAGAGCACGATCACTTGCCGGTGACTGACCTGACCGTCCAGAACGAGATCGCTTCTGAGCTCAGGCACCTCGATCATACTTTTGTAAACACTGCGATTTTTGAAATCTTGCCCGGTTTCCGCAGACCCACAGACCAAAATCCCATCAGCACTGATATAGCCTGCAAAGATAAATGACGGATTGCTCTCAATGAACCCCGAAAACACCCCGTCACAGGCGGCTTCATCCGCGACAACAAAGGGCATGACGGCGGCCAGCGCCTCCGCCGTGCCAAAGCCCGTGCGGATCAGAGCCTCTTCGCCCGCCGCCGCCTGCGCGGTGAGCGCGAGCAGATTGCTCTGCGCGCGCTCATCCGCGGCTTTGGCGAATTGATGGGTGAGGGAGACAGCGATCAGGCCGATGGGAAACAGCGCAATCGACAGAAGAACCGCAATACGCACGCCAAGCCCGTCCACGCGGGCACGCACAATGCGCCAGATCACGCAGCATCCCCCCGTCCCGGCATATTGGTGCTCATCACCGCCAATGTCTGTTGATCGGTCAGCTCCAGCGGCTCACCCTCTTCGAGGTTCATCAACTCGCTCAGCGCCTGACGCGCACGGTTGACCCGGCTCTTGATCGTGCCCACCGCCACTTCACAGGTCTCGGCGGCCTCTTCATAGGAAAACCCCATGGCACCCACGAGCATCAGGGCCTCGCGCTGTTCGGATTTGAGCTGCACAAAGGCCGCTTCGAAATCCGCCATGGCGAGGCGACCGTCATGGTCCGGCTTGTTCGCCAAAGTGGCAGCAAAGGCGCCATCCGTGTCCTGCACCTCGCGTTTGCTTTTGCGACGGTCGGAATAAAACGTGTTGCGCAGGATCGTAAACAGCCAGGCCCGCATGTTCGTGCCAACCTGAAAAGAGGCGAGATTTTTCCACGCCTTGATCACCGCGTCCTGCACCAGATCGTCGGCCTGCGACGGGTTGCGCGTCAGACTGAGAGCAAAGGCCCGCATCGCAGGCAAATGCGTGACGATCTCTTCGCGCGGATCGAGCGGCGGGGCGTCTTGCGCCAGGCTTGCGTTACTGGTCATTGCGCGCATCCTGTTCCTTAAGCTGCTCAAGCAGTTCCAGGAAGCGGTCAGGCACCTCTTCGTCGAGGGTTTTCTGATAGACTTTTTTCAAATTCATCTCGATCTGCTCATCGAGATTATGTTTTGGTTTCTGTTGCGCCATTATCTTTCCCATCTCAGGCCCATCTCCCGGATTTTCCGTGGGCTTTCTGAAAATTTTATACCGTTTTCGGGAACCAAACGCATTCCGGCCGCGTTTGGTTCCCGAGAAATCGAAAAAAAGGACGAAAATATATGTCGACAGCTCCGACAGAGAAGAAACTGTCCCTCATTGTGGCCAGCCTTCTGCCCTACCTGCGTCGTTACGCGCGGGCGTTGACCGGGGATCAACAGACCGGGGACAAATATGCGGCGACGACTCTTGAGGCGCTTTTGAGCGACCGCTCCGTCTTTGATGAGATAGAAAGCCCGAAAGTGGCTTTGTTCCATGCTTTCCACCTGATCTGGGCCAGTGCCGGCGCGCCGACGGGCGAGGATGAGACGGGTCTCGCAAAGCGTGCCCAGGCGCATTTGCGTCGCCTGACGCCGAACACCCGCGAGGCTTTGCTGCTTCACACCATCGAGGAATTCACCCTCGACGAGGTGGCCGAAATCATGGGCACCGATGTCGATGAGGTCGAGCACCTTCTGAACGTTGCGCAAAATGAAATGACCGAAAGCATCAATGGCCGTGTCATGGTGATCGAAGACGAGGCGATCATCGCGCTCGATCTTCAAGGCATCGTGGCCGACATGGGGCACCAGATCACCGGTGTTGCCAGCATCGCCAGCGAAGCGGTGAAACTGGCGAAAGAGACCCAGCCGGATCTGATCCTCTCGGACATCCAACTGGCCGATGGCTCGTCTGGCATCGACGCTGTGAACGACATTCTGCGCGCCTCGGGCGATGTGCCGGTGATCTTCATCACTGCCTTCCCCGAGCGCCTTTTGACCGGCGACCGCCCGGAACCGGCCTTCGTGATCACCAAACCCTACAGCGAAGATCAGGTGCGCTCTGCCGTGTCGCAGGCGATGTTCTTTGCCAGCACGGAAACGCTCGTGTCCTGAGCTTGAGATCAAACCAAATAAAGCGCCCCGCCGAGAGATCGGCGGGGCGCTTTTTGTTAAGATCTTCAAGAGATTAGGACTTTGCAATCGCCCGAAGCATCCAAGCCGCCTTTTCATGAAAGGCCGCACGCGCGGTCGCCATATCGGCGGTGACATCGTCATCGTGCTCTTCCGCCAATTTGATCAGCTTGTGCATCTGGGAGGCCAGCTGTTCGTGGTCCTGCGCCAGATCGGCCACCATCTCTGTGGCACTCGGCGATTTCGGCGTGTCCTGCACCTTGGTGCCCGCCAGAATGTCGCCGATGGACATGGGCGCCAGTTGCCCCAGCGCACGAATGCGTTCGGCCAACTCGTCGGTCGCCTCGAACAGCGCGCCATATTGTTCTTCGGTCAGATTGTGGACGCTGTAGAACAGCGGGCCTTCGACGTTCCAATGATAGATATGCGTCTTTAGAAGAAGCGTATAGGTGTCGGTCAGAACCTGCGAGAGCCCGTCCGCGACAGCTTTCGGGGATTTCACCCCGGTGTTGACGTCGGTGGCTTCGGGAGTGGTGTCGAGACCATCCTTCATAATGTACTCCTTTCTCATAAAATTTTTCGCGTGATGTTGGGGGCTGCGCCGGTGTTAAACCGGCGGCTTACCCCGAACAGCACGAGCGACCATCGCCAGCAAAAACAGGACGATGAAGATGAAGAACAGGATTTGCGCGATCCCGGCGGAAGCGCTCGCGATGCCACCGAAACCGAAAACCCCGGCGACAATCGCAACGATAAGAAAAGTAAGTGCCCAACCAAGCATGGGAGCCTCCTTATTAGCGATTTCATACATGCGCTCATCAAGCGCGGTCTGAGAGGATAACGGCCCGCCCCGGCCCGAAGTTCCAAAGATATTTTTCGGAACTTTGCGCGGCGCTCAGGCGTTGATGGGGCAACTGAAATTCGAAAGGAGAAAGATCATGGCACGTGCTCAAACCAATGGCGCCGTCGAACAAACGTCTGCTGATCTCTCGGCTCAAATCGAAACGCTGAAAGCGGATGTGGCCGAGCTCACCAAAGTGATGGGCGATTACGGTCGCGCGCAGAAAGCCCAGCTCGGCTCCGCCGCCGAAGAGAGCTTTGAATCTGCGAAACAGAAAGGCGCCGAGACCGCCGAATATGCCCGCAAGCAGGCGCGTGACGCCTATGCCGGTGCGGAGAAAACCGTCCGCGCCAACCCCGCCGCCTCCGTTGGCATCGCCGCAGGTGTGGGGTTTCTGGTCGGCCTTCTGGCCAGCCGCCGCTCGTAAGGAGCGTTTGTTCATGCTGACGGCATTGCAACATCAGTTGACCCGGGGCGCACGTCGTGCGGCCTGGGTTTCTGCGGGGGGCATCCTCATGGCGGTGGGCATCGGCTTTTTGACCGTCGCCGCCTGGATCATGCTCAGCACCCTGCGTGATGCGCAGTTTGCGGCGCTGGTGATCGGTCTGGTCTATGTCGGCGCAGGACTGGTGATCATCGCGCTGAACACGCAAGGCACACGCGCCTCCACGCTCGAAAATCAACGCGCCGAAGAGGCCTACAGACGCGCGGCCTGCACCCCCGAAGACGATCTCTTCGCCCGCATCGCCATCGCCTTTTCCGAAGGACTTCAAGCCGGTAAAGCCTTGCGAAAGTAAGTCCTTACACCCCAATCCTCAAGCTTCCGTATCACTTTTTCAGGTTCAAAAAGGGAGCAAATCCACCTTCGAAGGACGAGAGAAGATCTCAGGCATATCGGCTCTGTGGTCGTTGATCTCTTAACTGCCTTGCAAAAGAGACGCTGGCGGAGGCTCAGGGATTCGAACCCTGGGGACGCTTTCACGCCCGTCGGTTTTCAAGACCGGTGCATTCAACCACTCTGCCAAGCCTCCTACGCGCATGCCCCGAGCGGGTTCGGACAGGATTAGCGTCCTCGGTTTGATTCTAAAACCCATCTTATGCATCCTGTTTTGCCCAACACCCTCGCGCACCTCCCTGCTCTCCCCATGAACTCCCCGCGCGCGAGCCGTGCTATTTTCCGCCACTTGCGCAATGCGGGGCTTTCCAGCTTGGGGGCGAACCGTTAGACTGTCGCCAAATCCGTTCGGGACGACAGGGGGGGTTCCCCTCTCGAAACGGCAAAAGATAAAATGAGCAGACAGAGTAACCTGAGCCCGACAGAAAAATGCCGGGAAAATCAGGGGTGATATAGGGGCATACTCATGCGAATGACGGGTAAAGGGACGCGCGTTGCGCTCTTTGTGGGGGTCACACTCGCGCTGACAGCGTGCGAGGACGGACAATCCTTTTTCGACAAGATGAAAGCGCCGGCAGGGGCGCAGGCGGCTTCGACCTCCACGAAACTGGTGGAACGCGATGTCGAGGCGCCGGATGTGTTTCAGGTGACGGACACGGGCCTTTGGGACGGGCGTCCGTCTTTGGGCGGTGTCTGGGTGGCGCATTCCGAGGTGACCGATCCCGAGCGCGTCATCATCCGCAACGAGAAAAACGGCAAATTCGTCATCGGCGCGCTGTTCAAACGCGAAGCCACCTCGCCCGGGCCGGGCATTCAGGTGTCCTCTGACGCCGCCGAAGCCCTTGGCATGCTGGCAGGCTCTCCGGCCGAGCTGAACATCACCGCGCTCAGACGCGAAGAAGTCGCGCAAGAGCCGGAAACCGTCGAGACCCTCGCAGAAACGGAAACAATCGCGGCGACTTCGCTCGACGATCCGATCGCCGATGCGGCGGCCACGCTCGACACACTCGCTGCGCCTGCGGTGAAACCAGCCACCCCGACAGCGACAGCGGCACCGGCAGCGAGCGCCCCAAAACCGGCGGCGCTGAAACCCGCGTCCTCTGGTCTTTCGAAAGCCTATTTGCAAATCGGGATTTTCTCAGTCGAGGCCAATGCCAAACGCACGGTCGATATGTTGGGCTCGCAAGGCATCGTTGCGACGACAAAATCCGGCAGCTCGAACGGCAAAGACTTCTGGCGTGTCGTCGTCGGCCCCGCCGCCACCGCGTCTGAACGCGCGGCACTTCTCGAAAAAGTGAAAAAGGCGGGCTTCACGGACGCCTATGCCGTAACGCATTAAGAGACAAAGCCGGGCGGGCCTCAAAGAGGCCTGCCCAAACCTAGACGCCCGCCCGAAAGGACGCCCCGCCCCCATGTTGCGCCTCATCGCCAAAAGCCTCACAGCCGGTTTTCTGACCCTGACCCTCACCCTGCCCGCCGCCGCGTTTGAAACGCGTGCCCGCGCCGCCTGGGTCTATGATCTGACGACCGAAACCGTTTTGATGAACAAAGAGGCTCAGACACCTCTGCCGCCCGCCTCCATGTCGAAACTGATGACGCTCAACATGCTGTTCGAGGCGCTGCGCGATGGGCGTGTGACGCTCGACACGCGGTTTTCGGTCTCGACGCGGGCGAAAAACATGGGCGGTTCGACCATGTTCCTCAACGAGACCGACCGTCCGTCCGTCGAAGAACTCATTCAGGGCATCATCGTCCTCTCCGGCAATGACGCATGTGTCGTCGTCGCCGAAGGGCTGGCGGGCACCGAGGACAATTTCGCGCGCCTGATGAACGACCGTGCGCGGGTTCTGGGTCTGGAAAATTCGACCTTCGCCAATGCCTCCGGCTGGCCCAACCCCAACCAACGCATGTCGGTCGAGGATCTGGGCAAATTGGCAATCCGGTTCATCACCGAATTCCCGGAATATTACGGCTATTTTGGCCAGCATGAGTTTCCCTACGACAACCGTGCGCCGCAGAACCGCTATAACCGCAACCCCTTGTTGAAACTCGGCATTGGCGCGGACGGGCTCAAGACCGGCCACACCGAAGAGGCGGGTTATGGTCTTGTCGGGTCCGCCACCCAGGGCACGCGTCGGGTGGTCTTTGTGCTCTCCGGCCTTGCGACCGAGGCCGACCGCGCGCAGGAAAGCGAACGCATCGTCAACTGGGCCTTCCGCCAATTCGCCGAGAAATCCGTCGCCGAAAAAGGCCATGAATTTGCCCGTGCCAATGTCTGGATGGGTGATCAGACCGAGGTGGGGCTTGTCGCCGCCGAGGATATTTCCGTGCTTTTGCCCGGCAGCCAGTTGGAAAAACTGACGGGAGAGGTGATCTACACCGGCCCTTTTGAGGCCCCGATCACCCAAGGCGACACGCTGGCCGAGCTGGTGATCCCGCGCGAAGACCTGCCCGAAGCGCGTATCCCTTTGGTCGCGGATCGCTCTATTGCGCGCGGCGGATTGGCTCCGAGGTTGCGCACGGCCTTCATGGTGCTTAAGGACAAGTTGGAAGGGCAAACGGGTCTGGCCGTAGCCGAATAACCAACTGCGCGAACACGGGGTGCGCCATGTTCATCAGCTTCGAGGGCATCGACGGGTCCGGCAAATCGACACAAGCACGGCTTTTGGCCGAGGCGCTTCAGGCTTTGGGTCATGAGGTCGTGCACACCCGAGAACCGGGCGGCTCGCCCGGCGCCGAGGAAATCCGCTCCCTCGTGCTCGAAGGCGATCCGGACCGCTGGTCGGCGGAAACCGAGATTTTGCTCTTTACCGCCGCCCGTCGCGATCATCTGGAAAAGACCATCCGCCCCGCTATAGCTGCGGGCAAAGTCGTCATTTGCGACCGTTTCGCCGACAGCACGCGGGTGTTTCAGGGCGTCACGCGCGGCGACCTACAGGACAAGGTGAACCGGCTGCACAATGAGATGATCGGGATCGAGCCGGACCTCACGCTGTTGTTCGACATGGACCCGGCGATCGGGCTGGCGCGCGCCAAGGGGCGTCAGACCTCCGAGGAACGTTTCGAAGATTTCGGTCAGGATTTTCAGGAAAAATGCCGCGCGGCCTTTCTCGATCTGGCCAAGGCACATGACCGTTTCACCGTGATCGACGCCGGGCGCGAGATCGAGGTCGTGGCCAAAGAGGTGCTGACCCTCGTTGCGGGGCAATTGTCCTCATGAGCAGCCGATCCTCACAATCACTCGGCGAAATGGAGATGGCGCCGGAGGCCGATTGCGCGCCGGGCGCCCCGCATCCGCGCCGGACCTCGACGCTGTTCGGTCAGGCACATGCCGAAGAGAACTTTCTAGACGCCTTCAATTCGCACCGGATGCATCACGCCTGGCTGATCACCGGCCCGCGCGGGGTGGGCAAGGCCACGCTGGCCTGGCGCATCGCGCGATTTTTGCTGGCGCAGCCGGTGGAGGATGAAGGTGGGCTGTTTGGCGAGGCCCCACCGCCGACGGACAGCCTCGACTTGGGTCACGACCACCCGGTCTACCGCCGCTCCGCGCAGCTCGCAGAACCCCGTCTCTGCCTCATTCGCCGCGAATGGGACGCCAAAAAATCGCGCCATGGCACGGTGATCACCGTCGAAGAGGTGCGCAAGCTCAACGCGTTCTTTCATATGTCCGCCGCCGACGGCGGGCGTCGCGTGGTCATTGTCGACAGCGCCGATGAGATGAACGTCTCCGCCGCAAACGCCTTGCTCAAAACCCTCGAAGAACCGCCGAAAGACGCGTTTCTACTCTTGATCTCGCACCAGCCCTCGCGGCTTTTGCCGACGATCCGAAGCCGCTGCCGCGAGCTGCGTCTCGGGCCACTCCAGCCCGCCGATTTGGCCCAAGCCCTTGACGCGGCGGGGTTCGATGCCGCAGAGCAGTCAGACGCATTGGCGGAATTGTCCGCCGGCTCTGTGGGGGAGGCGTTGAGGTTGACGAATTTGGGCGGGCTGGATGTGTATCGCGATCTGGTGGAACTGTTCTCCACCCTGCCCCGGCTCGACCGCGCGCGGGCGCTGAAACTCGCCGAAGGGTGCGTGGGCGCCGCCAACATCGACCGCTATGACCTGACGCTGGGCCTCATCGACCGGTTTCTGACCCGGCTTGCGCGCGCAGGCGCCGGGCGTCCGCCGATTGTCGAGGCCGCGCCGGGAGAAGCCGCGCTTTTGACCCGACTGGCGCCCGACAGCTTTGCCGCCCGCGATTGGGCGGTGTTGCAGCAAGAGCTTTCCGCACGCGCACAACATGCGAGGGCGGTGAACCTTGACCCTGCCGCTCTGATCCTCGATATGGTATTCAAGATCAACGACACCGCCTCCCGCATCAGCCGATGATGTCCTGCGGTCCGAAGAACGAGCAGACCGCATGAGCCTTCCCGCCCGCATCACAGACAGCCATTGCCACCTCGACTTCCCGGATTTTTCCGAGGAATTGCCGGAGGTTGTCGCCCGCGCCGTGGACGCTGGCGTGCACCGTATGGTGACGATCTGCACCCGGCTACGGCAGGTGGATCAGGTCAAAGCCATTTCCGAACGCTTCGATCCGGTGTTCTGGGCGGCGGGCACGCATCCGATGTCGGCGGCCGAGGAACCTCTGGCGACAGTGGACGAACTTGTCGCGCTGGCCGAGCATCCGAAGTTCGTGGGCATTGGCGAGACCGGTCTCGATTATCACTACACCGCCGAGAGCGCCGACATTCAAAAAGAGAGCCTGCGCATTCACATCGAGGCGTCGCGTGAGACGCAACTGCCGCTGATTATCCACGCCCGCGACGCCGACGCCGATGCGATGGAGATTTTGGGCGAGGAATACCGCAAAGGTGCCTACCCTTGCGTGCTGCATTGCTTCACCGCCTCGAAGGCGTTCGCGCTGGCGGCGATGGACTGGGGCTTTTACATTTCGATGTCCGGCATCACGGCCTTTCCGCGCTCTGAAGAGCTGCGCGAGATTTTCCGTGCCGTGCCGCGTGATCGTATCCTCGTGGAAACCGACAGCCCCTATCTTGCGCCGCCGCCGCATCGCGGGCGTCGCAACGAACCGGCTTACACCGCCCACACCGCCCAGCGCGCCGCCGAGACCTTTGAGATGGACTTTGCCGAGTTCGCGGCGCTGACCGAGGCCAATTTTGAACGCCTGTTCTCGAAAGCCATTCGATGAGCGCGCGTTTCACCATATTGGGCTGCGGCTCCTCAGGCGGCGTGCCGCGGATCGGCAACCATTGGGGCGCCTGCGATCCGCAGAACCCGAAAAACCGGCGGATGCGCTGTTCGGCTCTGATCGAACGCGACGGCCCGGACGGGACCACGACCGTGCTGATCGACACCGGCCCCGACATGCGCCAGCAATTGCTCGACGCAGGCGTGGAGCGGCTCGATGGCGTCGTGTTCACCCATGCCCACGCGGATCACATGCATGGCCTCGATGATTTGCGCCAGATCGTGTTCAACATGCGCGAACGCGTCAAAGTCTATGCCGACAGCGAGACGGAAAACGATCTGATCGCGCGGTTCGGCTATGCTTTTGTGCAGCCTGCGGGCTCGAATTACCCGCCTATTCTGGACCTTCATGCCATTCGCGGGCCGGTCACAATCGATGGCCCCGGCGGCCCCGTGACGCTGACACCTTTGCAGGTCAACCACGGACAGATCGAGGCCAAGGGGTTCCGTATCGGTGATCTGGCCTACATCCCCGATGTCTTGGCGATTCATGAGGCGACATGGGACGCGATGCAGGGGCTTGATACCTTTGTGATCGACGCGCTGCGGTACACGCCACACCCCTCTCATGCGCATTTGGAGCTGGCGCTCGACTGGATCGCCCGCGCCCAACCGCGCCAAGCCGTGCTGACCAATATGCACATCGACATCGACTACGCGACCGTGGATGAGGAGACCCCGGATCACGTCACCCCCGCGCATGACGGGATGGTGATCGAGATCACAGGAGCGCTCTGACATGCAGGACCTGATCACCGTCATCCTTCCGGTCTTTTTAGTGATCGGCTACGGCTATCTGGCGCGCAGGTTCGACTGGGTCAGCGATGAGTTGATCGACAGCGTGATGAAATTCGCCCAGAATTTCGCCGTACCGCTGTTGCTGTTCTCTGGCATCGCGAGGATGGATCTGGGGGCGGATTTCCACCCACCGATCCTGATTTCATTCTACGCAGGCGCTCTGTCGGGCGGTTTGTTTTGCTTTCTGGGCGCGCGCTACCTGTTCAAACGCGATCTGACGGACGCCGTGGCGATTGGGTTCATCGGCTTGTTCTCCAACTCGCTTCTCTTGGGCATTCCGATCACCGAACGCGCCTATGGCGAGGCGGCCTTGGCGGGGAATTTTGCGATCATCTCGATCCATTCTCCGCTGCTCTACGGCATCGGCATTGCGGCGATGGAAATTGCCCGGACGCGGGGGCTGGGCCTGTCGGGCTTTGGCCTGATGCGGCAGATTGCGCGCTCTGTGTTGCGCAACCCTCTGATCCTCGGCATCGCGGCGGGGTGGACCGTCAATCTGGCGCAGATCCCCCTCCCCGCGCCCGTGTGGGATGCGGTTGGTCTCATGACCCGTGCGGCGATCCCAGCGGCGCTCTTTGGTCTGGGTGGCGTGCTTTTGCGCTATAAGCCTGAGGGCGATATGCGGATCATCCTTTGGGCAGTTGCCGCCTCCTTGGTGCTGCATCCGATGATCGCCTACGGGCTTGGGCATTTCGTCTTTGACCTGCCGACGCCCTCCTTGCGCTCCGCCACGATCACCGCGGCCATGGCGCCGGGGATCAATGCCTATCTCTTTGCCAATATGTATGGTGTGGCGAAACGCGTGGCGGCGTCTTCGGTGTTGATCGCGACGGCGGGGTCCATCCTGACCATCTGGTGCTGGCTGGCGATCTTGCCGTAAGCCCCGTCAGCCGTCAGCAGCCGCAAGAGAGACACGCGACGCGTTTCAGACCCGCGCAGATAGGGCAAAGCACTTGGCCCGTAGAGATGCTCCGCCGCGTCAGGCGCGTGCATAATAGCTTTGAGCGCCGGGAAAAGGTCGAACACTTCGGCCTTTGCCGCACGATCAAAGCCCGAGAGTGCAAAGCGTCCCGGATAGAGGCTTTCCGTCAGTGCCCCATTGGCAAGGATCGTCGCGTGTTGCGGCAGCAGCAGGTGGTGATAGATCACATATTTCTGGTCTGTCGCGCGCCGGATACGGTCTTCGCCCAAACGCGACAGATGCACGGCACGCGCCAAGACCCGACCGGCGCCTGCGCGCGGATCAGGGACCACCATGCCATGTTGCGGAGAGACCAAAAGATCGCCCCGGTTGCCAAAGGTGCCATCGCGGATCAAAATCGGCAAAAGCTCGGGACGCTCCTTGAGGATGTTCTGCCCCAGCCGCCTTTGGCCATGCCATAACAGCGGCTGCGGCCCGGCCTCTATGGTGGAGACCAGATCGCCCGCGCGCAGATCCTCGACCAAGCGCTCGCCCGAGGGCGTCATGATCCGCGTGCCTGAGGTGAAACAGGGAATGCCCATAGCGTACATTTCCGGCGCGCTGTCCACCTGTGTGGGCGCCACGCCCATGAGCGTCAGGCTCTCACCATTCGGAAAACTCAGCACCGCATTGCCAAAGCCATCGTCGGAGACCGTGACATCCCAGGCGTTGATCGGGTTCCCTTCTGCATCCGTCAGGCCGGAGACGTCGAGCTGATCCGCCGTGAACCCGTCCGCGTCCCCATCGGACAGGTCGAAGTCGGTGATCGTGTCATTGCCGAAACCGTCGGTGAGCAGGATCGTATCGTCACCCGCGCCGCCGGTGATGGTATCGTCGCCCGTCCCGCCCGTGATGGTGTCCGCCCCTGCGCCGCCATCAAGCGTCAGCCCCGAGCCGTCGGCGGAGGCATCGATCGTGTCATCGCCTGCGCCGCCGGTGATGGCCTCGATATTGTCGAAGGTGACGGTGTTGGTGCCATCGGTGGCGGTGCCATCCTCCCAACCGGAGAAGGTGACGGTGACATCGACGGTGACATTGGAGAAATCGAGCGTGTCGAAATCAATGCCAAGCCCGCCGCCGTAGACCGTATCCGCGCCCCAATTGTCCGAAAAGAGAAATGTGTCCTGACCGCTTTCGCCCCAGAGCACGTCATTTCCCGCGCCGCCCTCAAGGGTATCATCCCCGGTGCCACCATAGATCGTGTCATTGCCCGCCCCGCCAGACAGCCAGTCATTGCCAGCACCGCCGTCAATGGTGTCATCGCCCGCGCCGCCGTCGACATAGTCTCCACCATCGCCGGTCGAGATGGTGTCGTTGCCCTCCCCGCCATAGACCGCATCGTTGCCGGAACCGCCCTTGAAGATGTCATCGCCCCCCAAAAGTGAATAGGAGGCGCCAGTGGTATCAAAAGAGGCATCGATCTCATCGCTCTGATCAGTGAGATTGAAATG
Organism: Celeribacter naphthalenivorans; assembly: GCF_020524585.1. Classification (GTDB taxonomy): domain Bacteria; phylum Pseudomonadota; class Alphaproteobacteria; order Rhodobacterales; family Rhodobacteraceae; genus Celeribacter; species Celeribacter naphthalenivorans. The sequence goes on along the minus strand of NZ_JAIVLK010000001.1, from coordinate 576,829 downwards.
CTCCATCGAGTTGCCCGACCCGGCGGCCGTGGTGCCATCGAGCGTGTAGTCAAAGGCATTGTCTCCAGAGAAGGTGAGCGTGACGCCGGTCGATCCGGTCGCATAGGTGAAGTCGACCGTATCCCAGTCGTCATCCCCGTAGAGGTAGTCGTACTCACTTGCCTCAGTGACATAAAACGTATCGTTACCTGCTCCGCCCGACAGCGTATCCGTGCCAGAGCCACCGTAGAGGTGATCGTCCCCGGCCTCGCCCAAAAGCGTGTCGTCTCCCGCATCGCCGAACAGCACGTCGATGCCCGCGCCACCGTAAAGCACGTCGTCCTGATTGCCGCCGTAAAGCCAGTCGTTGCCCTCGCCGCCCCAGATCAGGTCATAGCCGTCACCGCCATAGATGACGTCATCGCCCGCATCGCCGTACAGTTCGTCGTCGCCGTCCTCACCGTAAATGGTGTCATTGTCATCGCCGCCGTAGACTTCGTCGTCGCCACCGCCGGCGTAGATCGTGTCGTTCCCGGCCTCGCCATAGAGCGTGTCGTCATAGGTGTAGGCGCTGCCCGACACGTCGTCGATCATATCGTCGCCCGCGCCACCATAGACCGTGTCGCCATCGGCCTGCGTGGCGCCGCCTTCGCCATAGTAGATGGTGTCGTTGCCGTCGCCCGCCTCGACCCAGTCGGCGCCCGCGCCCGCCTCGATCGTGTCGTTGCCCGCGCCAGTGGTCAACTTGTCGTCATTGGCGCCGCCATCGTAATAGACGCCCTGATCCGGGTCATAATGCGAGGTGGCGATATCGGCGTAGGCGGGCGCGGTGCCTGAGGCGGCATCGACGTTGTCAATCGAGATGACCGTATAGGTGACGCCGGGCACCAGCGCAGGGTCTGAAATCACCCCCTGAAGCGTGCCGTTGATTTCCACCGTGTAGACATGAATGACGTTGCCCTCGCCATCCGAGAGGATGATGCGCTCGTCCAGATAGGCCTGACCGGAGGCCAGGGTGGTGCCAGACGCGTTCTGAATGACGGCGGATTGCGAGCTATCATCGCCCGTCTCATCAGCATACTTGTCGCCATTGAAGACCGCATCGTCATCGGTGACGGCGATAGACAGAGAATTGACGGACGGATCCCATCCCGGATTGAGCGCAATCGTATCGCCGGGACCGACATAGATCGACCCTGTCGAGGTCGAAAAATCATAAATATTATAGCCTTGAAGCGTGTTCGTCGGCATAGAAGCAGTCCCCAATATTCACGGTCACCCGTAAATCACCCATTCGGACGCACGCGTCCTGATTTGTCCCGTCGCGCCGAAACCTGCGGTTGCGACGGGCCACCTGTTGCACAGCCCTGCACCGGGTATCGAACCTCAGAGGTCTTGAGCATCTTACCCCTGCACCCCTTACATTCCCTGAAGAGGAAGCCGTTTTTACTTCGCATTTGAGGCAAATTCGCGCAGAGCAATTTGGGGCAAAAAACAGAGGCGAAAATCGGGGGCGAAAAGCCCTCAAAATCACGCCCGAACCACCACGACGGCTCAATGTGTGACTTGCAAAGTGGCCCCAAAATGATCTAGACAGAGGTCTGGAAACTCACCCGGCCCATTGTCGCCAGAGAAGAAACAATTCTTCTTGGCCTCCCAGTGATTTCATAGCTTTGACCCAAGCTTGCCCCAATCGTGCCACAAAGAAGCGGCACTTGGTCCCTCAAGCAATCATTAACCATGACGCCCGGCCGCAGGTGAGACGGTCCCTGACGAAATCGGGCCAGCAATTTGAGACGAGTGAGCAGATGCCCGTTTACGAACTGGAAGTGTATAATTTCAACCCGAGCGGCGTGTTCAGCACGACAACGGGATCACGTTTTACATATTCCGGAGGCGGCCCCACCGGCACGGCAGCTGTCACAGACAACAACGCTATTTTGACAGACGACAGCGCAGGCGGGAGCTATGGCGAAACCGCCACGGCGAATGTCAGCATTGGCGGCAATACCTCGACGGGCTCGAATGTCGATGCGGAAATGGCATGGACCGTGACGGACATGACCACCGGCGAAACCTTTCAGGTCATCCAATTCGAGGTCGAGAACGGCGACGCGCGCGGCTTTTACACCGTCTCCGAACAACCGCTGATCGACGGGCATCAATATCAGATCGTCAACTACAACTCCAATCCCGGCTCGTCGAACGGCACGGCGCCGAGTTTCAGCTATGCGGATTACATCTCGACCGCCGAGTTGCCCGACGGGGTCGTCAGCGGCACGGACGGCAACGACACGATTGACACGAATTACACCGGCGACCCGCAAGGCGAAATGGTCGATGGCACCACCACCTTGGAGAGCACGCTAAGCTGGGACGATCTGGCCGCTGACAACTCCTCGATCGAGGGGGGCATGTCCACCGTCATCAATGGTGTGCAGGTCAACATCGGCTATACGGAAACCAACGGCAACAACACCGCCACCATTTCCAACGAGACCATCTACACGGAGAACGGGGATTTCTCCGACAACAGCTCGCTGCGCCTCTGGGGCTCCGGCAACAGTGGAGACACCTCGTCGGTCACGCTCGATTTCTCCTCGACCCAAAGCGATGTTCTGGGCGAGGTGGAAAACGTCACCTTTCGTATTTCCGATCTCGACGTCTACGCCTTTGTCGACACCGTCACCATCACCGCCGTGGATGCCGAGGGCAACACCGTCACCCTGACCATCACGCCCGAGGGCGAGGTCAGCGTCTCCGGCAACACCGCCACGGGGACGGCGGATGCGAATTACGTCAATCCCGACGATGCCTCCGGCGCGATCCTCGTGACCATCCCCGGCCCCGTCTCCAGCATCACCATCGACTACGGCAACAATGGCACGCAACAACAGGCGATCCATATCTCCGACGTCAACTTCGATGTGATCCAGACCGAATACGATGACATCATCGAAGCAGGCGACGGCGATGACATCATCGACGCAGGGCTTGGCGACGATGTGATCTATGGTGGCGCAGGCGATGACATCATCGAAGGCGGCGTCGGCAATGATACGATGTATGGCGAAGCCGGCGATGACACCTTCATCGGAGGCGAAGGCGCCGACTACATGGATGGTGGCGCAGGTCAGGACACGATCGACTATTCCAACAGCTCCGAAGGCGTCAATGTCAATCTCGGCACTGGCACATACTCGGGTGGCGACGCCGAGGGCGACAGCGGTTCGGGCATCGACGGCCTCATCGGGTCGGATTACGACGACACGCTCATCGGCTTCGACGGGCAAAGCACCGATGGCGAAAATTCCTACACCAACATTTTCTACGGCGGCGCGGGCAACGATTACCTCGATGGTGCGGGCGGCGATGACGAGCTTTACGGCGAGGACGGCGACGACACGATCCTCGGCGGCGCGGGCGATGACTACATCGAAGGCGGCTCCGGCGCAGACACCATCTATGGCGGCGACGGCAACGACACGATTTTCTACGGCTCGGGCAACGCAGAAACCGGGGAAGGCGACACGGTCTATGGGGGCGACGGCGACGATCTGATCGACGATGTCGACCTCGCCAATGTCAACGATTTCGACGACTACCTCGATGGTGGCGCGGGCAACGATACGATCTATGGCGGCGCAGGTAACGACACCATTCTGGGCGGAACCGGCAACGACATTCTCTTCGGCGAGGATGGCGATGACACCATCTACGGCGGCGAAGGGGCGGACATCATCGACGGTGGTGCGGGCGACGACACGATCTACGCGGGCGGCGGCGACACGATCTACGGCGGCACCGGCAATGATACGATCATCATCGACCCTGCCCTGCTGGACGGCAATGCGATCACCATCAACGGTGCCGAGGACCCGGGCGATGGCGACAACGATGTGCTCGATCTCTCCGGCCTCGACATCGACTGGTCGACAAAACCGATCATCTATGACGAAAACAACCCGGAAAGCGGCTCTCTGACGCTGGCCGACGGCACGGTCATCACATTCACCAACATCGAAACGGTGATTTGTTTCGGCAAGGGCACACGGATCGCGACCCCCTACGGCGCCCGCGCGGTTGAGGACTTGAAGCCCGGCGATCTGGTGCTGACCATGGACAACGGCGTGCAGCCCCTGCGTTGGGTCGGCGCGCGCGAGGTGCCCGCGATGGGCCGGTTCGCGCCCATCGAGATCAAGGCAGGCGCGTTGAACAACGACCGCGATCTGATCGTTTCGCCACAGCACCGCATGTTGTTGAACGGCTGGCGTTCGGAAATGCTGTTCGGCACTTCCGAGGTCTTCGCCGCCGCCAAGCACCTGATCAACGGCACGACGATCCGCGAATCTCAAGGCGGCATGGTGACCTATTACCACCTGATGTTCGACCGCCACGAGGTGATCTTTGCCGAGGGGGCACCCTCCGAAAGCTTCCACGTCTCGGATTACTCGCTCACCGGCGTTGAGGATGCCGCGCGCGAAGAACTCTTTGCGCTCTTCCCGGAGCTGCGCTCCATGCCGACGCATCACGGCGACACCGCCCGCAAATGCCTCAAATCGCATGAGGCGGGGCTTTTGGTGGCGTAATCCGGCCTCCCTGCGCCTAGCGTGACGACAAATTGGGTTTTGGCCTCTGCACGGCCAAGACCCCCGCAACGACAATCAGCGCGATGCCCGCCAGGGCCGCGCCCTGCGGTCGTTCGTCGAAAATCACCACGCCCCAGATCACGGCAAATCCGACATAGGCAAAATCAAAAGTGCCGACAGTCGAGGCCGAAGCCGCCTGATAGGCCACCGCCGTCCCCACCGAAGCCACAAGGATAAGCCCGGCCAAAAGCACCAGATTGCGCCATTGCACCCCGGTCATCTCCTGCCATTTCGGCGTCAGGAACCCGGGAATATCCTCCGTCATGCCGCTGCCGATCAAAAGCCCAGCCCCGCCCACCAGAATGAACACAGCATTCAAGCCCAAGGCCAGCGTGGCCGGATGTTCAAAACGGCATTTGGTGCGCGTCAGGATCATCGCAACCGCATAAAGCACCGCTGAGAGAATGGGCAAAAGCGCCGCCCATGAAAACGCCTCTCCTCCGGGTCTGAGCACCAGCAAGATGCCTAAAAATCCCAAAGCGACACCGCCCCATTGCAGGCGCCCGACCGTTTCGCCGCCAAAGAGCGCCGCGAAGGCCACGATGAACAACGGCAAGGTGTAATAAGCTGCCGCCGCAACGGCCAGCGGCAAAAGCGGCAGCGACAGGTAATAGGCGATCCACATGCCGACCAAAAGCAGCGAGCGCAGCACGATCCAGAAGAGCGCGCGCGGTCTTAAGCGGCTGGCTCCGAACATGCTCAAAGCCCCGATCAGCAGAACCGGAAAGGCCAGAAGAGACCGCAGGGCGAACAGCTGCCATATCCCCATACCTCCGGCGCCGCCAAGCGCCTTGATCAGGGCATCCCCCAAGGACAGGGCAAACACGGTCCCGACAATCGTCGCCACGGCCAGCGGCACATTTTCAGGGGAGAGACTGTCAGAGGTTTTGGACATAACCGCAGCGTAACGCGATTTCCGGTGCCTTTGAAACCGGCGCGCCCGAAAAGAGCCATGCATCCTATGCACAGGCGACTTGCACGCAGATAGTTTGCAATGCCAATCATTTTGACGCACATGCAATCTATGACACAGACACCCGCCGCCCTGCCCCAATCTGACCCCGCCAAAACCCTCTTCGGGTTTCAATTCGTCACGCTCTCGCGGCGCTGGCGCAAGGTGATCCATGCCGAACTGGCCAAGGCCGGGCTGACCGATGCCACCTGGGCGCCCTTGGTGCATCTCGATGCGGGTGACGGGATCAGCCAGACAGAGCTGGCGGATCAACTGGCGCTCGACACCTCAAGCCTCGTGCGTCTGTTGGACATTCTCTCAGAGCGCGGGCTGATCGAACGCCGGGTCTCCCCGAAGGACCGCCGCGCGCGTCTCTTATATCTGACGTCCGAAGGCCATGCCGATGTCGCCCGGATCAAGACGCATTTGAACGCCGTCGAGGCCACGCTTTTGACCGATCTCAGCGACACAGAGGTCGCCGCGCTGATCCGTGCCATGGATAAGATCAACATCACAGTCGAGCGCGCGCTCACGCAAACGACGAAGGCAGACAGCTGATGACCCCTCTCCTCTCCTGGCTTTCAAACCATGGGTTCGACACCAACCGCCTGCGCTTTGCCACCCGTACCGCGATTGCGGCCTGTATCGCCTTTGTGCTGGCTTGGCTCATCGGGCTGGAGCATCCGCAATGGTCCGCGATGACCGTCTGGGCGGCCTCGCAGCCCACCCGTGGCCAGCTTTGGGAGAAAAGCCTGTTTCGGGGTCTGGGGTCGATCAGCGGCACCATCGTGGGCGTGGTTTTGGTTCTGTCGATGCAGCTTCACCCCTCGCTTCTAATCATCGGTCTCGCGCTTTGGGTCGGGGCCTGTACCTACATCGGCAATCTTCAGCGCGGTTTTGTCGCCTATGGCACCGTCTTGGCGGGGTACACCGCCGCCATGGTCTCGCTTTTGGACGCCGCCCACCCGGATCAAGTGCTGGGCCTCGGCGCCGACCGTCTGGCGACCGTCATGACCGGCGTCGTCGTCGCCACCTTTATCGGCTCGCTCTTTGCGCCCAAGGCCGCCACCGGCGAGCTGCGCCAAAAGGTGCGCGCGCTTTTGACCGAGATGCTGGCGGAGGCCGCCGCCGCCACACCGTCACACACGCGTCGCCGCCAGCTTTTGTCGGATCTCGCGGCCATCGAAGAGGGTTTGGACCCGCATGGCGCAGGCTCCATCCGTTCGCGTCAAAGCATTCGTGCCACCCGCACGCTCTTAATTGCCGCCACCCCGCTTTTGCTTTGGAAACATGGCGACAGCCAACCCGCAGGCTTTCGCAGCCATCTGAGCGCGGCCAGTCTCGCGCTGGCGGATGAGGACATCGCCGAGACCCTCGCGGGCCTCAAAGCCTCCGCCGAGACGCCCGGCCTGTCGCCGCGTCTGCGCGAGACACTCGACACCATGGGCGCGGCGCTGGCCAATTGGCATGCCGATCCGCATGAGCGCCGCTCCGTTGCCTACCCCGCCGCATTCGCGCCGCTCTCCGTGGTCTTGCACCGCGATTGGACCGGCGCGCGCGAAGCGGGGCTTCGGGCCTTTGGCGCGCTTTTGCTCTTTGGCGTCTTGTGGCTGGTGACCGGCTGGTCGGTGGGCGCCTTCATGCTTTTGGGCCTGTCGGTGATGATCTCGCTGTTCTCGACCTTCGAGAACCCGGCGCAGATGATGAAATCCGTCTTTCAGGGTCAGCTCGCAGGCGTCATCGGTGCCTTGATCTTGCGCTGGCTGATCTGGCCGATGGCAGAGACGGAGACCCAGATGATCCTCTTCACCCTGCCCCTCATTTTGATCGGGCCGCTGTTTGTCGCGCATAACAAAACCGTCGCGATGAGTTTCGATTACAACATGGTCCTGATGCTGATGTCGCAGCCGCATTGGCCGCTGACCGGCACCTTCGAGACCTCCGTTGCCGCCGGTCTTGCCGTGATTGCCGCCCCTGTGGCCGCGATGGGGGCCTATCTGACCATCTACCCGGCCAACCTGAAACGCCGCCTCGACACGTTGATGACGACCATGCTGCACGATCTGAGCGATCTGGCCGCCGATCCGAAGGCGCTGCAAACCCGCAGCCATTGGCAGGCGCGGCTCTATCACCGGACGCTGCGTCTGGTGCGCCTTTCCGAGCGCGCCGCGCGGGCCCAGACCGAGGCGCAAGATGCGGCTTTGGCGCTGTTGAACCTTGGTCATGCGGCGATGTGGTGCCATCGGGAGGCGGAAAATCAGGCCGAGACCCGGATGGCAGCGCATGAAATGGCGATCTCCGACTCCAATCGCCGTGCCGCACGGGCCGCTTTGATGCGTCTGGCCTATCTGCGTGAGGACCCGGCCCGGGCCCGCGCCACGCTCGTCAAACTTCAGGCCCGACACACCGGCCCCGAAGCTGCGTTGTTGCGCGAGGCAGTGAGCGGGATCGACACGTTGACGCCCCTGCTCACCACGTTGGACTAAGAGTTACACGTGCTCCGGCGCCGGGCCGACTTCGCGCGGATTGCCGTCCTCATCCACGGCCACCATGGTGAACCGCGCCTCGGTCACATGATCGCGCAAGGCCGAATAACAGCGACGCGCCCAAACCTCGATCCGGATCACCATGGAGGTCCGCCCGACGCGATCAATGGCCGTATACACGCAAAGCGTATCACCCACTTTCACCGGTTTCTTGAACACGATTTCATTGGCCGCGATGGTCACCGTGCGCCCGTTGCAGCGCTCGTTGGCGCGAATGGCGGCGGCGAGGTCCATCTGGCTCATCACCCATCCGCCGAAAATATCGCCCGCGGCATTGGTGTCGGCAGGCATCGCAAGCGTGCGCAGCGTGAGCTCCATGCCCTCGGGTGTATGTGCGTCTGACATTTTGAAAGTCCATTGTCTTGTGATCTATGGGTCTCAAATGGCACGCCAGAGACGAGGCCTCAAGCCTTTGCCCCAACACGCAATGCGGCATTGGGCTGGGTGCATGGCGGTGGGGTGAGGGCGCAGGCGAGCAAGGATCAAGAGCGCAAAGGCTCTAATCGTTTTCGTGCCGAAAACGATTGCCGCATGAAAACATTAGGAGGGTTTCGGCATCTTTGCTTTTGCAAAGAGCCAATGGTGCGGTCGAGAAGACTCGAACTTCCACGGGAGTTACCCCACAGCGACCTCAACGCTGCGCGTCTACCAATTCCGCCACGACCGCACTGTCTAGGCTTGGTGAGGGGCTATGTAGCGAAGCGGTTCGGGGAAGGAAAGAGGAAAATTGACCCTCGGACAGATTTTTTTCTACAGGCTTCGCAGCGCAGTCTAAAGCGCGCAAATGAGAAAGGCCGCCATGGGAGAACCCGTGGCGGCCTTAGACGTTAAACCCGAGAGACTTCCAGACTTATTCCGTCACGCCAAAGCTCGGCAGCGCGGGCGCGGAGGTGGGCACCACGGGGGCCGGTTGCGGGATCACCGCGCCGCTCAACGACATGGAGGCCTTGCGCAAAAGGCCCTGACGCTCGGGCTGACCCGGCGCGAAGACGGCGGGCATGCCGGCGTCGATGGCAGAGAGGCTGTCACCATACCAGGCCTGCGCCAGATCCGGGCGACGGGTGACGCCGACGCCTTGGCTCAGGTGGTGACCCAAAAGCTCGCCGTACGCCCGTTCGCCCAAGGCCACGAGCAACAGAGACGAGGCCAACGCCACATCCATATCATCCGTGCGATAGCCGACGGAGAGACAGATTTTCGCGGTCGAGGCCAGTTGCGCCGGCGACATGCCGGAGTTCAGCACAAAGGCCGAAGTGTCGGTCAGAACCTGATCACGCGGCTGGATCGACAGGGCGGCGACTTGCGACGACATGGTGGGAGCAAAGCCCTGACATTGCTGGGCGATTTGTTCGGGGGTAAAGCCCTGAACCTTGGAAATCATGTCTTCGCCGGTGCTGATCGCATAGGTGCGCGCGAGGCAGAATTGTTCGTTCAACGCCTGGTTCGGGTCGGACATCGAGGCCTCGGTGACGAACCCGCCGTTGGTGTTGGTCATCAAGGAAACCTTGTTGCAATGCGACGCCAGGGACACCGTCGCGCCGTTGCCCATGAAGCTTGGCATCGCGCCTTCCGGCTGGGCGGCGGCGAAAGCGGGCATGCCTCCGGCCGCAGGTGCAGTCGGTGCAGGTGCCGCAGCCGTCAATGTGCCCTGTCCCTGCGGCATCACCGGGTTCACGACCACAGTCGTGCCGGGGGCTGCCATCATCGGCGCACCCGCCATGGTGGCGCCGCCAGAGGCCATCTCGGAGCGGTATTGTTTCAAAAGACCGCGCGTCCCATCGGGGCTGGCCGCCACAAGCTGAGACGTTTGCATGCCCCCGGCCTGCGCACGGTTGTAGGACGAAATCAGCAGCTCCTGCTCAAACGGCGAGAGCTGGCCGGTCACCGGATAGCCGAGATAGGCCTGATAAGAAGACACGGCGTTGCGGGTCTTTTGCCCCAACTGGCCATCGACGGACCCGGCGTTGAACCCGAAGTAATTGAGCGAGGCCTGAATTTCCTTGCCTTCCTGCGTGGAGGGCAGACGCGGGCGATAGCTGCGCGTCGAGGTGGTGGTTTTCTTTTTCGGTTGCTGGCTGGCCGCGCCCAGAAGGCCACCAATCACGGCCCCCGCAATGAAATCGCCGCCATCGGCCTGAACACGAGACGTGGTTCCGAGCATCAGGGCAGAGGCCAGAGCCGCGGAGATGAAATATTTGATACGCATGAGATCCCCCTCATTTTACACAGATGTCCAAGCCTATCACCGGATCGTGATCTTCTGAGAGGTTTTTGGCCAAATCCTAAAGAAACTCTCAACGGGGTATGGAAAACCCGACCTCAATTCTCAAAATGCAAAGCCCCTGCCCCTTTTCGCGGCGCCTTCGCCGCGTTAAATCAGAGCCAAGGCAAGGGACACAGGCAAGGACGGGCGCAAATGGTCGAGTGGCGAATCTCTGACGGGTTGACGGATTACGACATGGCCGTGGCCGAAATGGAGGCGCGCGCGGAGGCCATTGCCAAGGGCGAGGCCGATGAGTTGATCTGGCTTGTGGAACATCCGCCGCTCTATACCGCCGGGACGTCTGCGCGGCGCGAAGACCTTGTCGATCCGGATCGCTTTCCGGTCTACGAGAGCAAGCGCGGCGGGCAATACACCTATCACGGTCCGGGCCAGCGCGTGGCCTATGCGATGCTCGATCTGAGCAAACGCGGGAAAGACGTGCGCAAATTCGTGCAGGATATGGAAGCCTGGGTGATCGCCGCGTTAGATGAGTTCAACATCAAGGGCGAGATCCGCGAGGGCCGTGTCGGCGTTTGGGTCGTGCGCGATGACAAACCGCTCACCGCTCTGGGTCAGAAACCCGAAGATAAAGTCGCCGCGATCGGGCTGCGCATCCGCAAATGGGTGTCGTTTCACGGGCTGTCGATCAATGTCGATCCGGATCTCTCGCATTTCGAGGGCATCGTGCCCTGCGGCATTCGCGAGCATGGGGTGACATCTCTGGTCAATCTCGGCCTGCCGGTGACGATGGAAGACGTCGATATGGCGTTGAAACGCAGCTTCGGGACGGTTTTCGCAGAGTGACCCTGCGGCCAAACGTCCCGATCAAGCCCAAACGCGCCCCGGCACTTGAGTAAGATCAAAGTAGGAGATGCCCGGGCTGGTAACACCAGTCAAACTCGGTATTCTGAGTTGGGACACATGAATCGGGAGACACCGCCTTATGAATAAGTTTTTTGCCTTCACAGCCGCCGCCCTGATGGCAACCTCCACCGCTGCTTTTGCCGAAGGCGACGCTGCTGCGGGCGAGAAAGAATTCAACAAATGCAAAGCCTGCCACATGGTTGTGGACGATGCGGGCGAAGCGATCGTGCGCGGTGGCAAGACCGGCCCGAACCTCTACGGCATCGTCGGCCGTCCTGTCGCCTCCGTCGAAGGCTTTAACTATGGCGACGGCATCATCGCCGTGGGCGAAACCGGCATGGTTTGGACCCCGGAACTCTTGGTCGAATATGCCATGGACCCGACCGCCTTCATCGACACCCATGGTGGCTCCGGTCGCTCGAAAATGACCTTTAAGATCAAGGATGCGTCGAACATCGTGGCCTTCCTCGCCTCCGTGGCTCCGGCGCCTGAAATGACCGAAGAGGCACCGGCGGAGATGGAAGACGCCCCCGCAGAAGAAGCCGCTTCCGAATAAGCGCCTGCTGCGAGAGCATTTAAGACGCCGCACCTTCGGGGGCGGCGTTTTCATGTCCAGGGTCTGGTCTACGATCCGGCAAACCCGCGCCCCAACACCCGCCAGCCCAAAAGACCGAGGACAAGCGCCCCGAAAGCGGCCACCAGAAACGGCAGGATCAGGGCGGTGTCGCGCGGCACGATGCCGTCGAACAGCCGCACGATGACGCCCGACAAAAACAGCCCGACCGGCATCATGCCCCAGGCCAAGAGGCGATAGAGGCTGTTGACCCGGCCCAAAAGCGCGTCGGGGATGGTGCGTTGGCGGTAGGACACAGAGACGGTGTTCCACAGAATGCCCATGAATTCGAACACCCCGAGGGTGAGCGCCAAAGACACCGGCCCCGGCACAAAGGCGATCGCCAGAAACGCAGGCACCGAGGCCATGAGCGAGATTTGCGCCGTTTTGGCCGCGCCGATCCGCTTGACCACCCAGCCGCCGCTCCAACTGCCCAAAATGCCGCCGATGGCGCCGCCGGTCAGGATCAGGCCGTAGACCTGCGCTTCGACGCCGAGGTTTTCCTGCACATGCAGCACCAGCGCGATCAGGACCATGTGAAAGAACAGATTCCAAAAACCGGTGATCCAAGCCAGTGCGCGCAAAAGTGGTGCGTCTCTGAGAAAGGCGAACCCCTCTTTCAACTCCCGTCGCCAGTTGCGGGGGCCGTTGGATTTCGGGCGAAAATTGCCCTTGAGCCTTGCCACGAGGACAATCGCAGACAGATAGGCCAAGGCATTGACGAAAAACGGCAAAGGCAGGGCGAAGGCCAAAAGAGACGCGCCCAAGGCCGGGCCGATCAGGGCATTGCCGACCATCTCGACGCTCCACAACCGCCCATTGGCCCGTTCCAGATCATCCTGCGCCACGAGGCTTGGCAACATGGTCTGGGCGGCATTGTCGCGAAAGACTTCGGCCACACCCACGAGGGAGGCCGCGAGGATCAACACGGTGAACAACGCAGGTGACGAAAGGCCTGTATCGGGCGGCTCCGCCAAGGGCAGAGCCCAAAAAATCGCCAAAGCCGTGCCGCCGAAAGCCAAGGCGCGCAGCACATCCATCGCCACGATCAACCGCCGCCGGTCCACCCGATCCGTCACGATCCCCGCAGGGATCGCACAGAGAAACCACGGCAGGCGCAACACCACCGGCACCAGCGCGATGATCAGAGGATCACGGGTCAGCAAAGAGGTGAGCCAGGCCCAGGCCACCACCGCCACCCCATCCGCCAGATTGGTCAAGCCGCTGGCGATAACGAAACGGCGAAAGGCAATTTGCGGCATGTGATAAACTTTCCGGTAAAACCAGACCCTATGCCGAAGCCCGAAACCACCGCAAGCGAGACACCCTCCGGACCGGCAAACTGAGCCAAAACAAAAGTTTCAAGCCCCAAAGCTGCATTTTTATTGCGACAAAATGCGCCAAATTATTGCTCTCGTCTTCGTGAAGCTCTAAGACAAATGGTAATTCCGCGATATGACTCCCGAGAAGGGGGCGGCGGAGAGACGCATAAACATCGCTTTCAAGCGCATAAACTGTACGCATGACCACGCATTAGTCGGGAGGACCGCATGGCAGACGCAGCCGTTCACGGGCATGAACACGAGGACAACCGGGGGTTCTTTACCCGCTGGTTCCTGTCCACCAACCATAAAGACATCGGGATTTTGTATCTCTTCACGGCGGCCGTCGTGGGGTTTATCTCGGTCTGTTTCACCGTCTACATGCGCCTCGAGCTCATGGAGCCCGGCGTTCAGTTCATGTGTCTCAATGAAGCGGGCGAATCCGCCGCGCGTCTGATTTCGGGCTTTGGTGCCGAAAACTGTGACCCGAACGGGCATCTTTGGAACGTGATGATCACCTATCACGGCGTTCTGATGATGTTCTTCGTGGTGATCCCGGCACTGTTCGGCGGTTTCGGCAACTATTTCATGCCGCTGCAAATCGGCGCGCCGGATATGGCGTTCCCGCGTCTGAACAACCTGTCCTACTGGCTCTATGTCTGTGGTGTGGCTCTGGGCATCGCGTCCCTCTTTGCGCCGGGTGGTAACAACCAGTCCGGCTCCGGCGTGGGTTGGGTGCTGTATCCGCCGCTGTCGACCGCCGAGGGCGGCTATTCCATGGATCTGGCGATCTTTGCGGTGCACGTCTCGGGCGCCTCGTCCATTCTGGGCGCGATCAACATGATCACCACGATGCTTAATATGCGCGCACCGGGCATGACCATGTTCAAGGTGCCGCTCTTCGCTTGGTCGATCTTTGTCACCTCCTGGCTGATCCTTTTGTCCCTGCCGGTTCTGGCGGGCGCAATCACCATGCTGTTGACCGACCGGAACTTTGGCACCTCCTTCTTCCAGCCCGCTGGCGGTGGTGACCCGATCCTTTATCAGCACATCCTGTGGTTCTTCGGCCACCCGGAAGTCTACATCGTGGTTCTGCCCGGCTTTGGCCTGATCTCGCACATCATCGCGACCTTCTCGCGCAAAGCGGTCTTCGGCTACCTGCCGATGGTCTGGGCGCTGATCGCGATCGGGGTTCTGGGCTTTGTCGTCTGGGCGCACCACATGTACACCGTGGGCCTGTCGCTGACGCAGCAGAGCTACTTCATGATGGCCACCATGGTCATCGCCGTGCCGACGGGTGTGAAAATCTTCTCCTGGATCGCCACCATGTGGGGCGGCTCCATCGAGTTCAAGACGCCGATGCTCTTCGCGTTCGGCTTCCTGATCCTCTTCACCATCGGTGGCGTCACCGGCATCGTGCTGTCTCAGGCGGGTGTGGACCGGGCCTATCACGACACTTATTACGTCGTCGCTCACTTCCACTACACCATGTCGATGGGGGCGGCCTTTACCATCTTTGCCGGGATCTATTTCTACATCGGCAAGATGTCGGGCCGTCAGTACCCGGAATGGGCGGGCAAGCTGCACTTCTGGCTGTTCTTCATCGGCGTGAACCTGACCTTCTTCCCGCAGCACTTTTTGGGCCGTCAGGGCATGCCGCGTCGTTACATCGACTACCCGGAAGCCTTCGCGATGTGGAACAAAGTCTCCTCTTACGGTGCGCTTTTGTCCTTCGCCTCTTTCGTCCTGTTCATCGGCATCGTGTTCTACACGCTCTTTGCGGGCCGTCGCGTGACCGAGAACAACTACTGGAACGAATATGCCGACACGCTGGAGTGGACCCTGCCCTCCCCGCCGCCGGAGCACACGTTCGAGACGCTGCCGAAGCGCGAAGACTGGGATCACCAGCATTCGCACTAAGCCAGTGCCACACCGGATCAAGAGAGGCCTCGCAGAAATGCGGGGCCTTTTTCATACAGCCCGTTTGATCCGCCGTTAACCGTTTAAGACATTGGGCATCTTTTGCCCTCAACAGGCCACGGTTTGCGCCGATTTCCTCAGTAGCCTTGATCTCAAGCGGTCAGGAGCACACGAATGTTGGCGTTTTTCTTCAAATCACGAGACACCGGGGAGCCCCCCATGGCGACCTTCGTGTCTGACCATTGGCATCCGCCACAATTCTCGAAAATCTACGACCCGCGCGACGGCAAAACCCGTGTCGCCATGTTGATCACCTCGCCGGAACCGCTCTTCAATCCCGACGCGATGAACGTGCGCAGTCAGATCGATGCGCTTGCCACCGAAATCGACCGCATCACCCATTGCAAATGGACCAGCCAGGAGGCCGCCAGCGCCGCCGCGCTCTTTCCCGCGCATCCTTCAACGGGCTTCGTGGCCATTCTCGAACATGGCAGCAACGGTGCCTACGCCACGCAGGCGCAACGCATCAAAGCCTATTATGCTTTCGACGGCGAGCGGATCGGCGCCTTTGAACCGCGCGGCATGCTGATCGAAGATGGGGATAGCGACTGGTGCTTGACGTTATGACAGAGGCCACCGCACGCCCCCCTCATAGAGCGGCGCAAAGACATCGCTTTCCCTGTGGTCATGAAGCGCCTAAGGTGAGGGGAAACGCACCGATCCCCACCATGCCCTATCGCTGGACGCCCAATCAGATCACGCCCCTGCCCCGGCCTCCTGAGGAGGACGCGCCTGTCTTGCGGCTCGATCTCTGGCCGCATCGCTCGCTCAAGGGCAAAGGCTTTTCCGCCACCATCTGGATCATGTTCTGCGGCGGGTTGATCCCCGTGGTGCCTTTCATTGGAACCATCGCCTTTTGGGTCCTGCTGATCTTCATGATGACGGCACTCGCGGCGCTTTGGGTGGCGCTCAGGCGTTCGGACCGGGACCGGCTGCGCGAAGAGATGCTGATCTGGCCCGATCGTGTGGAACTGACCCATTGGCCCGCCAAGGGCGCCGCTTTGATATGGCAGGCCAACCCCTATTGGCTGCGCCTGACGCTCCACCCGAAAGAGGGCAAGGTGGAGCACTATCTGACGATGAAAGGCGGCGGACCGGCGCAAACGCGCGAGGTGGAGCTTGGCGCCTTTCTCAGTCCGGAAGAGCGCCAAAGCCTTTATCACGATCTCATGACCATGTTGTCAGAGTTGAAACGGTCGAATTAAACGCCTGAGCTGCGCCGAGATCACTCCGCCTCAACGAGGACACAGCCCGTCTCGGCCTTCAGCGCCTTAACGAAAACATCCGCCTGTTTCTGGCTGTCGCGCGTGACCTTATAGGCGTCCCAGGTGGTGAAATCGTCGTCACTCATCATCTGCTCAAACATGCTCTCAGCGCTGGCTTCGAGATGGGCATCCGTCATCTGACGTGCTTTTGCGAGCTGGGCCTTGGTCGCGGCCTCGCTCGCTTGCGGGGCACAGAGAAAGGCGTAATCGCTCTCGCCGTCCTGCGACGTCATCTCATGGCGGACATAGTCCGGGTGCATCGATTGCGTGACGCTTGACGGATCGCACCCTGCCAAAGCCCCCATGGCCACCGCGCCGCACAACATCTTCATTTTCATAGCAAAACTCCTCACTTGATACGGGTCGCCGGGGGTATACGGATTCCGCGCGAAAGGAAACTCGAAACGCCCAAGACATGAAAAAAGGCCGCCCGAAAGCGACCTCTCATGATGTGCAATCTTCGGCCGCCTCAGCAGCCGAGCTGTGCCTTGACCATGGGCCCGGCAGCGCCGAAATCCATCTGGCCGGTGTATTTGGCCTTCAGAGCGCCCATCACCTTGCCCATGTCGCGGATGCTGTCCGCACCGGTCTCGGCGATGGCGTCTTCGACGGCTTTGGTGACCTCGTCAGCATTCAACTGACGCGGCAGGAATTCTTCGATGATCGTAATCTCGGCGCGTTCTTTTTCCGCAAGCTCAAGACGCGCGCCCTCTTCAAAGGCTTTTGCGCTTTCCTGACGCTGTTTGACCATCTTGCCGAGGATGCCGAGCACGTCGTCGTCAGAGACCACCACATCCTCGCCCTCGCCACGGGCCGCAATCTCGCGGTCCTTGATGGCGGCGTTGATCAGGCGCAGCGTCGCCAGACGTTCGCTGTCCTTTTCCTTCATCGCCGTTTTCAGTGCGGCATTCAGCCGGCTTCGCATATCCATATGGGCCTCATCCCCTAAAGCGTTTGACGAAGAACCTGAGTGACAGATTTTCGGAAAACGCCATACTACGGTTATATCAAACACTGCGCTTCGCTTTTACCTGCCTCAGTTGACCTGCCTCAGACAAAACGCAAAACGCTTTAGTGAAGTCGCAAGACGCCAACATAGCGAAACAGGCGACCAAGCTCAAGCACCGTTCACAATCGGCAATACATGCCATAAATAATTGAAATCATTACACTCTATATTTAAGCTCAAAATCGCCCCCCGAGTGCTTGACGCTGCCCGCCCCTTTCCTTAGGTTCCGGCCAATTTTGCCCATATAGGAGAGTCGTGCCATGGCATCTGGTCTACAGTCCGGAAATCCAACCGCTTGTCTGGCTTTGGCCGATGGCACTGTCTTCTACGGGAAAGGCTTCGGTGCGACCGGAACCACCACCGCAGAACTGTGTTTCAACACCGCCATGACCGGCTATCAGGAGATCATGACCGATCCGTCCTACGCCGGACAGATCGTCACCTTCACCTTCCCGCACATCGGCAACACCGGCGTCAACGCCGAGGATGACGAGACCACGGACCCGGTCGCGGCCGGTATGGTGGTCAAATGGGACCCGACCGACCCGTCGAACTGGCGCGCGCAGGAAGACCTTGGTCCCTGGCTCGAAAAACGCGGTCGCATCGGCATGGGTGGCATCGACACCCGCCGTCTGACCCGCGCAATCCGCCAACAGGGCGCGCCGCATGTCGCCATCGCGCATGACCCGGAAGGCAAGTTCGACATCGAAGCTCTGGTCAAACAGGCGCGCGACTTCTCCGGTCTTGTGGGGCTGGATTTGGCCAAAGACGTCACCTGTGCGCAATCGTACCAGTGGGACGAGATGCGGTGGGCTTGGCCGGATGGCTACCCGAAACGTGAGGGCAAGGGCTTTAAAGTTGTGGCCGTGGACTTTGGCGCGAAACGCAACATCCTGCGCTGTCTGGCCTCTGCCGGTTGCGACGTGACCGTGCTTCCGGCCACCGCCACCGCCGACGAGGTTCTGGCCCATAATCCCGACGGTGTGTTCCTGTCGAACGGTCCGGGCGATCCGGCTGCGACCGGCACATATGCCGTACCGATGATCAAAGGCGTTTTGGACAAAGACCTGCCGGTTTTCGGCATTTGCCTCGGTCACCAGATGCTGGCCCTCGCCTTGGGTGCCAAGACCATCAAGATGAACCACGGCCACCACGGCGCCAACCATCCGGTGAAAGATCTCGACACCGGAAAGGTGGAAATCACCTCGATGAACCACGGCTTCACCGTGGACGCGCAGAGCCTGCCTCAGGGCGTGAAAGAGACGCATATCTCGCTCTTTGACGGCTCCAACTGTGGCATTGCGGTCGAGGGCAAGCCGGTGTTCTCCGTGCAATACCACCCCGAGGCCTCCCCGGGTCCGATGGACAGCTACTACCTGTTCGAACGCTTCGCTGCGGCCATGGCAGAGCGCGAAACCGCCTGATCTGCCTGAGCGGACGGTATTAAGGTTAAGAGAAGGCGGGTTTTGCCCGCCTTTTTCGTGTCCTGAACGCCGCATTTACCACTTTCACAGTCGCGGTTAACGCGTTGTTAACCAAGCGTCCTCCAAGGTGTCCAAACGCGGTCGGGATGTGCCCGATCCGTAGACAGCGGGGGTCGGATGTCTTTTGACAGGCATCAACAGTTTCCGACATTCAAAAGCCACGGAACCTCCGCGGCCCCTCTTGTGCTGTCTGCCACTCAACGCGTCTCTCCGATCCCGTCTCCCGCGCCGCGCCCCCGCAGTCGCAAACCGATCGGACAAATCCTCGTCGAGATGGGTGAATTGGCCCCCGGCGATCTGGTGCGCGCCGCCGCCATGCGTCAACGCGAAGACGCGCGGATCGGCGATATTCTTTTGGCCCACGGCATGGTCAGCGAGCGCGCGCTCTACACCGCGCTCGCCCGCCAGTTCAACGCCGAGATCGCCCGCTTTGATCAAAGCCCGCCCGATGTGCGCCTCATCGACCGCATCGGAGCCGACGAATGCCTTCGGCGTGGGATTTTGCCCTGGCGGCAGGCGGGTGGCACGGTTCTGATCGCCTCCTGCCGTCCCGAACAATTCGAGGAATTGCGCCCACGTTTGACCGGGATTTTCGGTCCGGTGCGCTTGGCCGTCACCTCGGAAACCGCGCTGCACGAAGCGCTGTTGAAATCGCGTCAACGACGTCTGGCGTCACAGGCCGAAACCCGCGTCGCGGCCCATGAGAGCTGTCGCGAGATGGACATTCGCAAGCTGACGCGGCTCATGTCGTCTCTGGCGGTTCTGGGCCTGCTCATCGCGCTGATTTCACCGCTGACGGCGGCGATCCTTTTGACCTCATGGGCGGTGATCACGCTGGTGATCTCCACCGCGCTCAAACTCGCCGCCGCCTTTGCTCAGGCGCGAAATTCCAAGACCCGGCAAAGCACATTTGCCAGCAAACGCAACAAAACCGCCCTTCCCATCGTGTCGATCATGGTGCCCTTGTTCAAAGAGCGCGAGATCGCCACGCGGCTGATCAAACGCGTGTCCCGGCTGAATTATCCGCGTGAGCTTTTGGACATCTGTCTGGTGGTCGAAGAAGATGACACCGTCACCCAAGAGGCCATCGCAGGCACCGATTTGCCGCGTTGGATGCGGCAAATCATCGTGCCGCGTGGGGGGGTCAAAACCAAACCGCGGGCTTTGAATTTCGCGCTGGATTTCTGTCGCGGGTCCATCGTCGGCATCTATGACGCCGAGGACGCACCGGAGCCCGAGCAGATCCACAAAATCGCCGCGCATTTCGCTCAGGCCGATCCGAAAGTCGCCTGTGTGCAGGGCATTCTGGATTTCTACAACGCGCGCACCAACTGGCTATCGCGTTGTTTTACCGTCGAATATGCCACTTGGTTCCGGGTCATCCTTCCCGGCTATGAGAAAATGGGGCTGACCGTGCCCTTGGGCGGCACCACGTTGTTTTTCCGGCGCGATGCCATCGAGGAGCTGGGCGGTTGGGACGCGCATAACGTGACCGAGGACGCCGATCTCGGCATCCGTCTGGCGCGCCATGGCTACCGCACCGAGTTGTTGCATACTGTGACCGAAGAAGAGGCCAACTGTCGTCTCTGGCCCTGGGTCAAGCAGCGGTCGCGCTGGCTCAAGGGCTACGCGATGACCTACGCCATGCATATGCAAAAGCCCGGCAAGCTCTGGCGCGATCTGGGGCCGTGGCGGTTCTTTGGGGTGCAGGCGCTGTTCTTGGGCGCCTTGTCGCAATTCGTGCTGGCACCGTTTTTGTGGTCCTTCTGGATGTTCCCCTTGGGCCTGCCGCATCCGATGCGCGGGGTGCTGCCGCATGATCTTTTGGTGGTTCTGGGCGCGGTGTTCCTGTTTTCTGAGGTCATCACCATCGCCACCAGCATGGTCGCCACCTCGACCTCGAAACACAAATGGCTTTGGCCTTGGGTGCCGACGCTGCATTTCTATTATCCGCTGGCCACCCTCGCTGCGCTCAAGGGGCTCTGGGAAGTGGTGTCAAAGCCCTATTACTGGGATAAGACCGCGCATGGCATCGATGATCACGGCTTTCACGAGGAAACTGAGGCCGAGGCGCCTCTTGTGCTCTCGGACCCGATTGCCCCTGAGGTCGCCGAGACCGCGCCTTTTGTTTTGAGAACGCCGCGTGTCACCCGCAAGGCCCCCGCGAATGAAAAGCACGCCCCGCCTGTCCTCTATCCGACCCGCGACGAGGCCCCCATGCCTCTGCGCGAAGTGGCCGAAGCGGCGCGGCCCTTTGCCTTTGACGGCTTGCAACCGGAGACCGGCGGCTCGGCCCCGGTTCCGGGACGGCGGCTGACCTTTGGGCTGGACTTGTCACGCGGGCCGCAACCCCCCGCCCTGCGCCGCGCGGTGGAGGCGGCGGCCGTGGCCCTCGACCCGGAGCGCCTGCGTCCAGCGCCTCAGCCGGACATCCGCCCGACGCCAGAGCGAACCCAAAACTTGGGCGTGCTGACAACGCCTGCGCCACCGCCCGCCGTCAACGCGCCGGGGGCACCGGACTGGGCGCATGTGGCCGCTTTTGCCGAGCGACCGGACTTCGTGCCGGGCGTGTCGCCAATCGATAAAAGTCGTGACAGTGCCTAAAGGCGCTTTCCCTTAACGCACTTTTTCCGCGTCGATTTTCAGCCGGGTGACAAAAGCTTTCGAAATGTGATCGGAGAGCGCCTTATGCGCCGCCTCTCCATCGCGCGCCTCGATGGCGGAAACGATAAGATCGTGCTCCTTGATCGCCTCCTCGCCACGGCCTTCGGCGGCCAGAGAGGTGGTCGCCAAAAGCGCCATGGAGCGGTGCACGAGATCGAGCTGTTGCACGAGGTATTTGTTGTGCGACGCGAGGTGGATTTGCTTGTGGAACCGGCGGTTGGCGCGTGACATCGGCTCGGGCTGGCCGATGAGAGCGCGATCTGCCTCGACCATATCGCGCAGCACGCGGACCTCTTCGGCGGTGGCATGACGCGCGGCCAGACGCGCCGCCAGACCTTCAAGCTCGGTGCGCACCACATAGAGATCGGCCATCTGGTTGTGATCCAGCGAGGCCACAATGAGAGACCGCCCGTCACGGGTGAGCATGGATTGGGTCTCAAGCCGCTGCAACGCCTCGCGGATCGGCGTGCGCGAGACACCGAACCGCTCCGCCAGCTCGCTTTCGACCAGACGGTCGCCGGGGCGATAGACGCCGGTATCGATGGCCTCAAGGATCAGCCCATAGGCATCTTTCTGGCTCGCGCGCGGGTCTTTCATCTCAGGTCTCTCTCTCGGCTCACTTTTGACTCAGCGGGTTTTGTTCATCCGGGCAGGCCCAAACCATAGCCATGCAGTGCCCCCGCAATCAAGCGCTAACACGAGGCGGCTTGCATGTGCCGAAGGGGGCTTTTAACAAAGGCGCATGGTAGCCGATCATTTCTCACACGTGAAAACCTGGGTCTTCGACCTCGACAACACGCTTTACCCGCCAGAAGCCGCGCTGTTTTCCCAGATCGAGGTCAAAATGACCGATTGGGTGGCGCGCGAATTGAATGTCTCTCAGGACGAGGCCAACCGCCTGCGCAGTGACTACTGGCGCGAATTCGGCACCACGCTTTCGGGCATGATGACCAAACACGGCACCGATCCGCTGCCCTATCTCACCTATGTGCATGACATCGATTTTTCCGGCCTGACGCGTGACGCGGAGCTGAAAGCCGCGATCACCAACCTGCCGGGGCGCAAGATTGTCTACACCAACGGCTCGGCGCCCTATGCGAACCGTGTGCTTGAGGCGCGCGGGCTGACCGGGATTTTCAACGCGGTCTATGGCATTGAACATGCTGAGTTTCATCCCAAACCCAAGGCCGAAGCCTTTGACACGGTGCTGGGGCTCGACGGCATCACGCCGACAGAGGCCGCGATGTTCGAAGACGATCCGCGCAACCTCGAAGTGCCCCACAAGCTCGGCATGAAGACGATCTATGTCGCCCCCTCACCGCTCGCCCCTCCTGCACCCCATATCGATCACCACACCAATGATCTGGCGCGCTTCCTGCGCGAGTTGATGTGATCTGATCCCGGCAGTTTTGCCGCAGTTTCGCTTAAGCCCGCTTGATCCAAGTCAATCGCCTGCGTCAAACCGTCGCCGTGACGACAGGCATGTCCTCACGTATCTCCGGTCGAAATCCAACACAAACGCCCCCCATCACTCGCGGAGCACGCACATGACCGACGCCACTCTCGACATCACCCCGTCCCACGACGCCCACGATCACCATGAAGGTGGCGAGGCAACGCCGCGCGGTGTGGCTCTGTTTTTGTTGGTGGTTGTCGCGGTTCTGGCCGCTGTCATCTACGGCGCTTTCGCGATCGGCCCCTGGGTTTTGGGCGTGACCGCCGTGGCGACCGTGCCGGTGATCTACCTCGTGCTGATCCTGCTCACCATGGGCCGCTGAGCCTTAAGTTTCTGCTCCAAAGGGCGGCGCGCAGATCGTGTTGCCCCTTGGACAATCCCCTCTTTTGCACCTATCTCTGAGGCAAAGCCCGAAGATGCAGAGGAGATCCGGCCATGACATCCCAGACAAATGACACTTTTGATGTCTTGGTCTCTGGCGGCGGCATCGCGGGGCTGATCGCGGCGGCGGCCTTTGGGGCGTCGGGGTTCAAAACCCTCATGGTCGATCCCGCAGAGCCCGTCATCACTGGCGACGAGGCCAGTTCCGATCTGCGCTCCACCGCGTTCCTGCGCCCGGCGCGCGATCTGTTCCAACGCATCGGCATCTGGGACACGCTGGCGCCCCATGCGACGCCGCTCGAATCCCTGCGCATTGTCGACACGTTACCCGGTGAGGACGGCGCCCCCGCCGTGATCCGCACCGAGCGGCAATTCGAAGGTCGCGAAAGCGGCGATGAGCCCTTCGGCTGGAATTTCCTGAACTGGGTGATCCGCCGCGAATTGGCCCGTGCGGTGCCTGATATTCCCAATGTCGAGTTGCGCTATGGTGTGGGGTTCAAGAGCCTCTTCACCCGCACCAGCGAGGCGCGTGTCACCCTGACCGACGGCACAACCCTGCGCGCGAAACTCGTCGTGGCCGCCGATGGGCGCAATTCGCCGCTGCGCGAGGCCGCGGGCATCGGCGTCAAGACCACGCGCTACGGTCAGAAATCGCTGGCCTTCACCGCCACCCATGAGCTGCCGCATCACAACGTCTCGACGGAGATCTACCGCGAAGGCGGGCCGTTCACCATGGTGCCCTTGGCCGACATTGACGGCAAACACGCCTCCGCCATCGTCTGGATGAACAAAGGGCCCTATGCCACCGAGCTGTTGAACATGGACGTCGACGCCTTCAACGCTACGATGACGACGCGCTCTGCGGGGCTGTTTGGCAAGCTGGAACTGGCCTCTGGTCGCGGTATTTTCCCGATCATCACCCAGCTCGCCGATCGGCTGTCGAGCGAACGCGTCGCGGTGATCGCCGAGGCCGCGCATGTGTTGCCGCCGATTGGCGCGCAAGGGTTGAACACGTCTTTGAACGATTTGGCGGAACTCTTGGCGCTGGCAGAGAACGATCCGGTCGGACTTGGCGGCGAAGCCATGCTCGACGCTTATGCGAAGACTCGGCATCGCGACATCGCGGCACGAGCCAAGGTGGTCGATCTGTTCAACCGCGTGGTGCGCTCCGAGGATGACATCCTGCGCGCGGTGCGGCTTTTGGGGCTGAAAGCGGTGCATGACCTGCGCCCGGTGCGCCGCAAGGTGATGGAAGCGGGACTGGGGCCGATCTAAGGCGCACCCTGACCTCCCCCACCACTGCCTCATGTTTCTCACGCGTTAAGGTTAATCTGATTAAGGTTCACGCGTGAGAAAGCGCTGAAATGCATCGGTCTGTGTTTCCTTTGCTGCCCCAAATACTCAAAAGCTTTTGGCCAGATGAGTATTTAGGGCCAAAGGAAACCCTTAGCCCTGCACCGCATCCAAGGCGGCTTCCAATCGGGCAATCGTGGCATCGACGTCATAGAGCTTGTCCAAACCGAAAAGCCCGAGGCGGAAGGTCGAGAACCCCTCGCCCTCATCGCATTGAAGCGGCACGCCCGCCGCGATTTGTACCCCCTGCGCCGCAAAGGCCGCGCCGGTTTTGATCATCGGATCGTCCGTGTAGCACACCACGACACCCGGCGCCTCGACGCCCTCTGCCGCGACGGATTTAAAGCCGCGCTCCGCCAGAAGGTGCCGCACCCGGCGGCCCAATTCCCATTGCGCCTCGGAGAGTTTCGCGAAACCGTAGTCTTTGGTTTCCAGCATGGCGTCCCGGAAGGCGCGGAGCGCATCGGTCGGCATGGTGGCGTGATAGGCATGACCGCCGCCCATATAAGCCTCCATGATGGTCAGCCATTTGCCGAGATCTATCGCGAAAGACGAGCTTTGGCGGGATGTCACGGCCTCGACACCGCGCTCCGAAAGCATCACCAGACCGGCGGAGGGCTGGGCCGACCAGCCCTTTTGCGGCGCGGAGATCAGCACATCGACGCCGGTCGCCTTCATATCAACCCAGGCACAGCCCGAGGCGATACAATCGAGCACCATGAGCCCGCCGTGTTCATGCACGGCCTCTGCGAGTGCGCGGATATAGGCGTCGGGCAGGATCATGCCCGAAGCGGTTTCGACATGGGGCGCGAAGACGGCGGCGGGTTTGAGCTCGTGGATTTTGGCGACGGCCTCTTCCAAGGCCGCGGGCAAGAAGGCGGAGGTCGGTTCATTGCCGGTGCGGCGCGCTTTCAACACGGTCTGCGAGGCCGGAATGTCGCCCGCCTCGAAGATTTGCGACCAGCGGAAAGAGAAAAAGCCGTTGCGGATCACCATGACGTCTTCGCCACCCGCGATCTGGCGCGCGACGGCTTCCATCGCATAGGTGCCGCCACCGGGGACGACCACAGCCGTGTCGGCAGAATAGACCTCGCAGAGCGTGTCGTGGATGTCGGTCATCACGGTTTGAAAGGCCTTCGACATGTGATTGAGCGACCGGTCGGTGAAGACGACCGAGAATTCGAGCAATCCATCGGGGTCGATATCGGGGCGCAAAGCGGTCATGGGGTCCTCCTCGGATGATGATTGGCCTCTGCGGTGGCACAAAGGTCACGGCTGCGGCGCGCTGAATGCGGCGGGGCTGGACAGAAAGCCCTCCTCCCCGTCATACTCTGCGCCAAGCGCCACCTCTGTCTCAGGTCCAAAAGAGCACCGGACAGGCGAAAAAACAAGGCGTTGACCAGAGCACAATAAAAGACCGCATCTGCAAAATCTAAAGATGCGTCACCCGAGGCAGATCGTTCGGCCCTGGCCGGACAGAACATACAGGCAGAGAGCAGTCATGCCGAAAGACGAATGCATCGTGATGGGCCTGCCCATCGTGACCCCACAGCTTGGGCCGTCCCGCACAAAGCGCGGAGACGCGATGCCTCATGCCCTCCGCTCTCCAGTAGAAGGCCTGCGCGATGTCGACTGAAGAAATCCTGGTGATGGGCGGCTCGCTGCTCGACAATGTGTCCATCGGCACCAACAGCAGCGGCGGCAACGGCGGGCATATCATGATCCACAACGGCACGATGCCGTTCGAGGAAGACGACGTCGTAGTCATCACCGTCCAGAATGTCACGGATGGCGAAGTTTCGGGTTCCAGCCAGATCACCGGAATCGTCGTCTATGACAGTCCCGCCGATTACGTGAACGGCACGGCGCTTTACACCTATGAGCCGATGAACCCCGGCCAGACGGCCAATATTCAAAGCGATCTCTCCGGTCTGGGCGACACCTATTTGCGCTTTAACGCCAATGTGCTTGTGTCCTCTAACGGGGGCCCGCGTCTCAACAACGTGTTGATCGCGCCCGGTCAGGATCTGACCGAATTGCGCCCGGTGATCCAGATCGATCACGAGACGGATATGGATTACGACGGCGACGGTGTGATCGACAATGAGGGCGACGGCAATTTCAACATCGACAACAACACCTTTGCCAAAGAGATCATCAACGGCGCCGTCTGTCTGACCCGCGGCACGTTGATCGACACGCCCGAAGGCCCGCGCTTTATCGAGACGCTGAAAGAGGGCGATCTGGTCAACACGCTCGATCACGGGGCCCAGCCCATCCGCTGGATCGGATCGCGCAAAGTGCCCGCAACGGGGGCGCTCGCGCCGGTGCTGATCCGCATGGGCGCGCTTGGCAACCTGCGCGACATGTGGGTGAGCCAGAACCACCGCATGCTGGTGCGCGGTCCGCAGGCCGAGGTGCTGTTTGGCGAACGCGACGTTCTGGTCGCGGCCAAATATCTGGTCAACGATCACAGCATCCGCATCGTCGAGGGTGGCAATGGCACCGGTATGGTGGAGTATTTCCACATGCTGTTCGACGCGCATCAGATCGTCTTTGCCGAAGCCTGCCCGACCGAAAGCCTTTACCCGGGCCAAGAAGCCCTCAAATCCGTGTCGGATGAGGCGCGGTGTGAAATCCTGACGCTGTTCCCGGAATGCGAGGACGAGAGCGCGCAGCCCGAGCTGTCGCGCTACGAGTTGAAATCTTGGGAGGCAAAGGCGCTTCGGGGCCTTCGCGATGTGTCGCTCAGAAAGGCGAGCTGAGCGCGGCTTTCACGTCAGAGCCCAGATCGCCCTCCTCAGACACCGGTCGCAACAAAGGCACCGGCGAGCTTTTCAGCATAGGTCGGCAAAACGGCTGCGCGGCCAACCAGCGGCGCATGTCTTCGCGTTTGGTGCTGGAATGAAACGGCCCCCAATCGGCTGCGACACCGCGCATGCCTTGGCTGACCACCCGGTCGCGGGCCACGGTTTTGTTCATGATCCTGACCGCACAGGCCAAATTCAACTCGCCGTCTTTCAGCGCCTCGCCCGTGCCCGCCCGACAATTGTAATGCCGCGCGGTGGGCGGCGCGATCTGCACCAGACCGAACCATTGCCCGCCGCCCCCGACCGCCGTCTCGCGCCAAGTGCTTTCGTGATAGGAGAGCGTCGAGAGAAGCCCGGCCCAGAACGCCGCACGCCCGCTTTCGTCTTGGGTGGCATAGCCCGGACACCAATTGTGAATGTCCCCCGGCACGGTTTTGATCAGCCCCTGCCCATGACTGGCCACCGCGCGCATCGCCGCACGCGTCCACGCCGGGCCGCGCGTCTGATTTTTCCAGCGAAGTTTCGGCATGCGGATTTCATAGGGACGCGGGATGGGCACGGGGCTGGCCGACATGGGCAAAACCGGCGCGGACATGGTCGAGGTGGTGTCCGCGGCCCAAACAGGGGCCCAAACGGGTGTGACCGCACTCATGAGAAGTGCGAAGGCAGCCCCAACGATCCTTTTCGACACGCGTGTCACACCACATCACCTTTTATCAGCAAGCTGTCTATATATGCCCGGGAAAACCCTCTTTGCAAAGCCCGAGCGCCCGCCCCCTCTTGCCCATGGGCCTGAGACCGCCTAGAACGCCAGAAAAGCTCGATCAGATCAGGGACACGCCCATGCTTGACCATCTCGAATATGCCGCACCGAAAGTGAAAACCATCGCAGGTGCGAAAGAGGATTGGGAACTCGTCATCGGGATGGAGATTCACGCCCAGGTCGCCTCCGAGGCCAAACTGTTCTCCGGCGCGTCGACGCAATTCGGCAATGAGCCGAACTCGAACGTGTCCTTCGTGGATGCGGCGATGCCGGGCATGTTGCCGGTGATCAACGAATATTGCGTCGAGCAAGCCGTGCGCACGGGGTTGGGTCTCAAGGCCGACATCAACCTGTTCTCGGCCTTTGACCGTAAGAACTATTTCTATCCTGACCTTCCCCAAGGCTATCAGATTTCCCAGCTCTACCACCCGATCGTGGGCGAAGGCGAAGTCATCGTCGATATGGAGCCGGGGGTCGCCCGCAAGGTGCGGATCGAGCGCATTCACCTTGAACAGGACGCGGGCAAATCCATTCACGACATGGACCCGACGATGTCTTTCGTGGACCTGAACCGCACCGGTGTGGCGCTGATGGAGATCGTCTCGCGTCCCGACATTCGTGGGCCGGAAGAGGCCGCCGCTTACGTGCTGAAACTGCGTCAGATTCTGCGCTATCTGGGCACCTGCGATGGCAACATGCAGAACGGCAACCTGCGCGCTGACGTGAACGTCTCCGTCTGTCGTCCGGGTCAGTATGAGAAATACCAGGAAACGCAGGATTTCTCGCATTTGGGCACCCGTTGCGAGATCAAGAACATGAACTCCACGCGCTTCATTCAGGCCGCCATCGACTATGAGGCCCGTCGCCAGATCGCCATTCTCGAAGACGGCGGCACGGTCGATCAGGAAACCCGTCTTTACGATGCGGCCAAGAACGAAACCCGCTCGATGCGCTCGAAAGAGGAAGCACACGATTATCGCTATTTCCCCTGCCCTGACCTCCTGCCCTTGGAGATCGAACAAGCGTGGGTGGACGACATCGCCAAAAGCCTTCCGGAACTGCCGGACGAGAAAAAGGCGCGTTTCGTCAAGGACTTCGGCCTGTCGGAATATGACGCGGGCGTCTTGACCGCCGACACGGTGAACGCGGATTTCTTTGAGAAAGTCGTGGCCGTCGGCGAAGACGGCAAGCTGTCGGCCAACTGGGTGATCAACGAGTTGTTCGGTCGTCTCAAAAAGGACGACACGGATATTGCGGAAAGCCCGGTCAGCCCGGAGCAACTCGGCGAAATCGTCAAGCTGATCAAAGCGGACACGATCTCCGGCAAGATCGCGAAAGATTTGTTCGAGATCGTCTACACCGAGGGCGGCAACCCGGCGGAAATCGTCGAAGCGCGCGGCATGAAACAGGTGACGGACACCGGCGCCATCGAGGCCGCCGTGGACGAGATCATCGCCGCCAACCCGGCCCAGGTCGAGAAAGCCCAGGCCAACCCGAAACTCGCGGGCTGGTTCGTCGGTCAGGTGATGAAAGCCACCGGCGGCAAGGCCAACCCGAAAGCGGTGGACGAGCTGGTCAAAACCAAACTCGGTCTCTGATATGCGCCTGTCCAAAGGATTGATCCGGCTGCTGGGCCTGTGCCTGCTGTCGATTCACCTTTGGGCGGCGGGCATTGTTCACGCGGGCGCGCAACTTCAAACCGCTCTCGTTGCCTCTGAGCGACCGCTGAGCACGGCGGCGCTTCCGTCCGGCATGAACTGGTCGGACATCTGTGGCGTCGGCGCGGGCAAAGAGGACCACGGCGCCACCGCCCCCGTCTGTCCCTTCTGTGTGCTGCACGCGGCGGCGCTGTTGGTCGCAACAGAGCCTGTTCTGCCCCGGCCCCTGTCCCATCGGACCGAACAGACACAGATCGTCGCAACTCTCCCGCACGCGGTGTTTTCCGGCGCCACGCCGCCGATCCGCGCGCCGCCCTCTTTCTCCTGATCCCTCATCTTTGACATCAAATCCCCCGCGCCGTTGCACTCGAAGGCGTCGGGTTCAGGAGACATATCATGAAAACCACTGTTCTTTCCGCACTCGCCCTGTCCTTTGCGGCAGGCTCCGCCTCCGCACATGCCTCGCTCGACGTGAGCGAAACGCCCCCGGAGACGAGCTTTAAATTCGTCATGCGCGTGACCCATGGCTGCGACGGTCAGGCCACACACACCGTCAAGATCGACATTCCGGAAGGCCTCGTGTCGGTCAAACCGATGCCGAAAGCCGGTTGGGACGTCTCGGTCGAGACCGGCCCCTACGCGCGCAGCTACGAGGATCACGGCCCGAAAAGCGAGGGCGCAAAGTCGATCACTTGGACCAATGGGGCGCTTGAGGACTGGCAATATGACGAATTCGTCTTTCGCGGCTATGTGAGCGATGCGTTTGCGCCGGGGGACACGGTTTATATCCCGGTCGTGCAGACCTGCGAGGGCGGCGAAAACGCCTGGGTCGAACTGCCGCAAGAGGGCCAACCGCGCCCGGCACATCCGGCCCCCACGCTCTCCATCATCGAGGGCGCGGGCCACAGCCACTGAGACCACCAGCACGACGGAAAGGGGCGGCCCACCGCCCCTTTTCATCGCTTGACCTGCGATGGCTGAGCACCGATCTTGGCGGGCAACGCAACAGAAAGATCGCTCACAGGAAGATCGCTCCATGTCCGCCGCTCCCCTCCCCGCGCCTCATATCTCCACGCTGATCGACGTCCGCCCCGAATGGGTGGATTACAACGGTCACATCAACATGGCCTATTACGCGGTGATCATGGATTTGGGCGGCGATCAGATGTACCCGCTGATCGGGCTGGGGGAGACCTATGCCAAGACCAAAGGCCACACGAGCTACACCGCCGAAGTGCATATCTGTTACAAACGCGAGCTGAAACTCGGCGACCGGGTGCGGGTGCAAACACAGCTTTTGGATTTTGACACCAAACGCATGGTGCTGTTCCATGAGATTCACCACGAAGGTGGCTGGATCGCGGCGACTGCCGAGGAATTGCTCTTGCATATCGACATGTCAGGACCGCGCGTTGTGCCCTTCCCGCCAGAGATCGCGGACAATCTCGCAGCGCTGAAACAGGCGCATTCCGCCCTGCCCCGTCCTGCACAGGCCGGACGTGCGATTTCTCTGGCAAACAAGGCCGCCTAATGACGTCAATCCTCCGTTAAGCCCTCTCGCGTAAGGCTATGTCAGGAAGGAGATCGCCATGTCCCATTACGAATATATCGCCATTCCTGCCCCTCACGAGGGCGAAGCCAGTTCTGCCGCGCAGACGCCACAGGCCCGGCTCGCCGATGCCGTCACCGTGCGGCTCAATGCCATGGCAGGCGACGGCTGGACCTATCTGCGCTCGGACGAATTCACCTTGAACGGGGTCGAGGGCAAACAAGCCGTGCTGATTTTCCGCCGCGAAAGCGATTTCGGTGTTTTTGCCACCGACAAGCCGGAATACGGCACCTTTGCCACGCCTTGAACGAGGGAAAGCGGTTCCACGCGTATGTGATAGGGCCGCACTTGACCCCTTCCGGGGATCGGCTACACCGGGGGCAACAAGGAGACCCTCTGATGCCCCGTTACGAATATCTGACCCTGCCCGCCCCGCGCAAAGGCGAGAAATCCAAAGCGGCGAGAACGCCCGAAGCCCGGATCGCGCAGGCGATGCAAAGCCTTTTGAACGAAAAAGGCCGCGAAGGCTGGGAGTATCTGCGCGCCGATCTGGTGCCGATGGAAGAACGCGCGGGGATCGCGTCCAAAACCGTGAATTATCATACGGTTCTGGTGTTCCGCCGCGAGCTTGGCGCGGCCGCAGAGATGGCAGCCACGCTAGAGACGAAGGGCGCGGAGGTCGAGACCGCCCCTGCGCGCAAAACGCTGGCCGCAGATCGTGACACGCCGCCGCCCTCCGTGCCCTTCCCCGCGAAGGCGGAAAAAGGCGCCGGAGCCGAAGCCCGCAAGGTTGCGCCGGATGTGGCTGAAGAGATCGCCGAAGACCGCGAGTCCTGATCTCAGGGCTTACACATCCAGATCAAGCGCCAAGGCGTGAATGCGCGGCACCAGATCCCCTAGAGCTTTGTGCACCATGCGGTGGCGCGCGACGCGGGACTGGCCCTCAAAGGCGCTTGATCTGATCCGCACGTTGAAATGGGTCTCCCCGTCGCCGCCCGGATTTCCGGCATGGCCCGCATGAGACGCGCTGTCATCCACGACCAGCAACTCACTGGGCGCAAAGGCATTTTGCAAACGTTCACGCATTTGATCGGCAATTGTCATCATCGGCCCCTTTTCCATTTTCCCGTTCTCATCTAAAGTCTTGCGTCCGAGTCGAAAAGGTTGAGGCAGATGGATAAAAAAGACCCCTTCGGTTTTGATATGTCAGTATCGTCCGCGAAAAAGAACAGACGCGGCGGCCGCAGAGGCATGTCCGGCGCGTTCGAGACCTCCAAACGCAAATGCGAATGGGAGGGCTGTGAGGAAGCGGGCCAATATCGTGCGCCGCGGTCCCCGGATCACCTCGACGAGTACAAATGGTTCTGTAAGGAACATGTGCGCGAATACAATTTGCAATGGAATTTCTTTACCAATGCGACCGAGGCCGAGATGGATGCGGCCTATAAATCGTCTCAGACCGGCGACCGCCCGACCAAGCCTTTCGGCAAGAAATCGGTCGAGCAACGCGCCTGGGAACGTCTTGGCATCGACGATGCCCATGAGGTTCTGGGCGAGAACGCGACGCGCAATCCGGGCAAATCGGACCCGGCGGCGCCGACCCGCAAACTTCCGCCGGTCGAACGTCAGGCGATCGAGATTCTGGAGGCCAAGGACCATTGGACCAAGGCCGAGATCAAGAAACAGTATCGCGCCCTGATCAAGGTGCTGCACCCCGACGTGAACGGCGGCGACCGTTCGCAAGAGGAGCAGTTGCAACAGGTGGTCTGGGCCTGGGATCAGCTCAAGGAAAGCCGCTGGTTCAAGTGATGTCACTTTGAAGCCAATAAGAACGGTGCGCTGAAAGGCGCACCTTTTTTCTATGTGTCGATGAAAACAATTCGGCCAACGCGCACGGATCACCTTCGCGCAGCTCACATTTCAGGTCACGCAACAGATTTCCAAGGAGAGCCCGCCCGTGTTTTTTGCAATGTTCATCTTATTTACGCTTCTCGCAGGTATCGTCGCATTCATCCCGCTCACTGTGATCCTGCATAGAAGATATCGGCGCATTGACCGCAGCCCTGCGCGCAGAACGCTTCTGAGCGGTTTTGTCGCCAGCGTGCTCGTGATCGTGCTTTTTTGGTATACCTCTAGCGACGCGGATATCCGTGTGTCGTATTATGTCGAGAACATTCGCCCCAATATCTTGCGTTGTAAAAACGACAGCGATGGCGAGGCCTGTCTGCAGGTTGCCAAAACCTATCTGACCACGACCACTGGGCGATGCAACGTCTATAGACAGAATGGCGTGTACACTGGCTCTCGGCAATGTGTCGTGGCCCGGCAGAACGATGCAAAAGCTCTGCGCTATGCAAGTTTGTCGTGTGAAGCTGGCGTGATGGAGGGCTGTACGCGTCAGGCCATGGCACAAAATCCTGACCCCGACACCTTGATCGCCACGCTCACGGATCAATGCCAGCGCGGCGGAGCTTTGGCCTGTACGACCCTGAAAACCATCAAGCCGACGCCACAAAACACCCGCACCTCCCTGCCGTGCCACATCAATGATGGCACAGCCTGCGCTTCTCTTCTGCGCAGCACGCTTTTGGATATGCTCAATGATGACACTTTGAATCCCAGTGCCATGCTGCGGGTATACGGTGAGATGAGGATATTTATGCGCGCCCCCTCAGCGCAGGACCTGACGCCGGAGCAAGCCGAAGCGATCACGACATTGCTCGCACTTTCCGAAGATGCCCTGTCCTTAGAGGCGATGGTTTCCACCATGCCCGCAGAGGCCGCGGCGGCCGAGAAAGCGGCTCTCAAAGCCCGCATCGAGGCGGTAACATTTCCCGAGTTCCGCGAGGACCTCTAGGTGGGACCGGGCCTCCCCCCAAGCGTCGCCGCGCTAAAGGGGAGGAGGTCAAAGACCTGAGATCAATGATCGGCAGGCGTGGCGGGCTTTTTCTTGAAGAGCGCAATCAGCGGATTGATCACTTTTGCCACGATGGGAATCAGGATCAGCCCGTAGATCAGACCAAAGATGCCGTCGAAAAAGGCGGTGACGAACCATTTGACGAAATCAGCGGCCCCTTCGACCGCATGGGCGGCCAGTTCGGCGAGATCGTGGATGTCCTGATAGGGGCGATGCAGGCCCAGCTCGTGCATGCCGTGAATGACGATGGAGCCCCCGACCCAAATCATCGCCGCCGTGCCGACGATCATCAGAAGCTTCATCAACAGCGGCATGAATTTCACAATGCCACGCCCCAAAGCGCGGGTGGCGGAGAGACGCCCGACGCGCGCGAGCCAGAGCCCGAAGTCGTCCGCTTTGACGATCAACGCCACGCTGCCATAGACCACCACTGTGATCAAGATGCCCGCCAGCGCCAGAGCGCCCGCCTCGAACCAGATCGACAGGCCCGGATCGAGGGCGGAGAGGATGATGGTCATGATCTCGGCCGACAGGATGAAATCGGTCTTCACCGCGCCCGCGACCTTTTGCTCTTCGAGATGGGCCGGATCGCCCTTGGCGGGCTGGCCATCGGCATGGGGCGCGTGGGGTTTGAACAGGTGATAGACCTTCTCGGCGCCCTCGAAACACAAATAAGACCCGCCAAGCATCAGCAGTGGCATGATCAGCCAGGGCGCAAAACTCGACAGCAAAAGCGCCAGCGGCAGAAGGATCAGCAATTTGTTGCGGATCGAGCCCAGAGCGATCTTGCCCACGATGGGCAATTCGCGGGCGGGGGCGAACCCATGGACGTACTTCGGCGTCACGGCGGCGTCGTCGATCACCGCGCCTGCGGCCTTGGCAGAGGCTTTCGCCGCCTGCGTTGCGACATCGTCCACATTGGCCGCCGCCACTTTCGCGATCCCCGCGACATCGTCCAAAAGCGCCAGAAGGCCACTCATCTCATTGTCCCCACGTAAAAAACTACATTGGGACGTATGTAGGCACGAAGCGCCCGAAAGGCCAACCCACAGCATCTAAAGACGCACATAAAAAGCGGGATGCGCCTCAGACGCACCCCGCTCCCCGCATGAACCCCGAAGGGATTACATGGCCGGCAAAAGCACCTTGTCGATCACATGGATGACGCCGTTCGATTGATCCACATCGGCGATGGTCACAGTGGCGGCATTGCCCTGTTCGTCCTCGATCATCACCATGCCGTCCTTGACCATGGCCTTGAGCGTGCAGCCCCCGACTGTGGGCACGTCATGCACACCGCCGTCGTCTTCGATCATACCGACGAGCGCCTCGGACATCACGTCAGCGGCAACCACGTGGCAGGTCAGGATTTTGGTAAGCTGGTCTTTGTTCTCCGGCTGAAGCAGGGTCTCAACCGTGCCCTCCGGCAGCGCGGCAAAGGCGTCATTGGTGGGCGCAAAGACGGTGAACGGACCCTCGCCCGACAGCGTCTCGACAAGACCCGCAGCCTGCACGGCCGCCACAAGCGTGGTGTGGTCGGCGGAATTCACCGCATTTTCGACGATATTCTTGTCAGCGAACATCTCGGCGCCGCCCACCATCGGGTTCTTGGCCATGTGATCGTCCGCAAATGCGGTGGTGGCCAGAAGCGTCGCAGTGGCGGCGGCAAAAATCGTGCGTTTCATAAGGTCTCTCCCTTTTATGCCCCGACCCAGTGTCGAGGTTGTCAGGGATACGGGACGGATCGCCGGGCAGATCACCGCACAAATATCACGACGGATCACAGGGCCGTGAGGCTTTGCACAGGACGCCCTCGGAGAATGCGGGCCTCTGCGGCGCACTGCCCCTTGCACCTGACGCCTCGACAGGGCAAGAAGTCAGGTGAGTGAGAAATCAGAACGGGCAAGATCATGGACGCGAGCGCAAAACCGACCGAAACCATTTCCGTGCGCGATGTTTTCGGCATCGACACCGACATGACGGTGAAAGGCTTTGCCGAGGCCTCAGACCGCGTACCTGCGATGGATCCGACCTATAAATTCGACCCGGACACCACGATGGCGATCCTCGCGGGCTTTAGCCACAATCGCCGCGTGATGGTTCAGGGCTATCACGGCACGGGCAAATCCACCCACATCGAACAGGTGGCCGCGCGCCTCAACTGGCCCTCGGTGCGGGTGAACCTCGACAGCCACATCAGCCGGATCGACCTGATCGGGAAAGACGCGATCAAACTCGTGGACGGCAAACAGATCACCGTGTTTCAGGAAGGCATCCTGCCCTGGGCGCTGCGCAACCCCTGCGCCATCGTCTTTGACGAATATGATGCGGGCCGCGCCGATGTGATGTTTGTGATCCAGCGTGTGTTGGAAGCGGACGGCAAGTTGACGCTTCTCGACCAGAACGAGGTGATTACACCGAACCCCTATTTCCGCCTCTTCGCCACCGCGAACACCGTGGGCCTCGGCGACACGACGGGCCTGTACCACGGCACGCAACAGATCAACCAAGCGCAGATGGACCGTTGGAGCCTTGTGGCGACGCTCAACTATCTGAGCCACGACGCGGAAGCGAACATCGTTCTGTCGAAAGCGCCGCATTACAACACGGAGAAAGGCCGCAAGACGATCAGCCAGATGGTGACCGTCGCGGACCTGACCCGCACGGCCTTCATGAATGGCGATCTCTCGACCGTGATGAGCCCGCGAACCGTGATCACTTGGGCGCAGAACGCCGAGATTTTCCGCGATGTCGGCTATGCCTTCCGCCTGACCTTCCTCAACAAATGCGATGAGTTGGAGCGTCAGACCGTGGCCGAGTTCTATCAGCGGTGCTTTGACGAGGAACTGCCCGAGTCGGCGGCCTCTGTCGCGGGCTAAACCGCCTCCACAGACGAGATTGAAAGCGGGCCTTCGGGTCCGCTTTTTCTTTTAGATCAACGACTTCTCCGAGACCGCATCAGCGTTAAGACGTGAGAAGGCAATTTCTGCTATACTGGTCGAATGCGATGGCTATCCAGCATAACCGCCGCAATGATCAATTGGTTCATCGCGGCCCTGCCCGCCCCGGCCCTTCCGGTCTGGGACAGCATCACCTCGGCCCCTCTGTTGCGCGAATTTGCTTATTGTGCGGGGCGATATTCGGCCGAGTTGGAATTCAGCTGGATGTTTTCGAACATCGACAGCGACCAGATCGCGCGCGAGCGACTGGCGATGATTTCTCTTCTTGAGGCCGTCACCCCACCCGACAAGGGGCCCGAGGTGCTGCATCTGCGGCTGGTCGCCAAAGTCGCCCATGCCGAACTTTTAACACGGATGTGGTTCGGGACAGGGCCGGAGGAGGCCCGCATCGCTCAGCAACGCGCCGAAGTCGAAATCGCACATTGCCGCGCCCTGATTTTAAGCTGAGCCCAAAAGGTATATCCAAAGTATATACAAATCCCTTGCCAGAACGACGAATCCCGCCTAGCCTCAATGTAACATTCCCACGACAGACAAAGGCCATGACACGACACGCACGCACAGAGTCTCTTTTCCAAACCCGCTCCAAACCCTTGGGCTGGACCGGAAAAACGGCTGCGCTTCTGTGTCTTATGGCCACCTTTGCCGCACCGCTGCGTGCCGCGCCCCTGCCCGCCGACGATCCTCTGGCCCGGCAATTCGCCTATTGCGCCGGACGGCTGTCGGCGGAGGCGCAGCATCATGAGGATCGGGAACTCTACGCGTTGAAAGAGGCGATGCAGGAGCTTTTGGCGGCGCTCATGTCGCCGGGCTCAGAGCCCGCCTATGAAGAGCTGCGCATCGCGGGCCATGTGGCCCAGAGCGACTTGCTGGCCGTGTCACGGTTTTCCTTTGACCCGCGCGAAGCGGACCGGGCCAAGTCGCTGGCCGCCGAGAACATGCGGCAGTGTCGCGGCATGCTTCTCGGAGGCTAACCCCTACCCCAAAAACGTAAAAAGGCCCGCCAAAATGACGGGCCTTTTTGCCATACATGTGCGTGGTTTATACCATCGTTAGAGAGGCTTACGCCTCGCGCGCCGCTTTCGTGGCTTTGGTCCACCAGGTCAGATCGCCCAGCATCGCTTCGACGGAGGGCAGAATACCCGCTTCGATCTCGGACATTTCGGCGTTGGCGCCCAGCGGCGAGACTTTGAAGAAGTCGGAGCCGGAGATGTAAACGGCGGAACGCACCGGCACCATTTGCAGGTTGATCACCACAGCGCGCAGATGCTCGACAGCACGTGCGCCACCGACGGAGCCGTAGCCGAAGACGGCGGCAGGTTTGCGCACCCATTCCTTGCCGGCCTGATCCAACGCGTTTTTCAGCGACGCCGGGATCGAGGAGTTGTACTCGGGCGTCAGGAAGATGTAGCCGTCATATTCGGCCATTTTTTCCTGCCAAGCGATGGCTTTTTCGTCAGAGGACGGCACCCAGAGGTTCGAGGCCATCTCGTTGAACATCGGCAGCTCGTAATCTTTCAGATCGACGAGATCAAAATCGAGCTCGGTGCTGAGCTCTTTCACTTTTGCGAACAGCCATTGCGCCGGTTTGTCGGCAAAACGGGCATCACGGGTGGAGCCAATCACAATGGCAATTTTCGGGTTGGACATAGGGACTTCCTTTTACATACGCACATCTACGGGAGGAGGAGGAGGTGATGTGACTTGGCCCCTAAATAAGTCTGCACAAACAGAGGCTTCAAGCCGCTATTGTGTGCGCGGGGGCTGCAAAGCCTGTGCACCCCTGCGATGGCCAGCTTTTTGGCGTATCCCCGGTCGCATCCCTGCACGCCCCTTTCGCTTGTCTTTCGCTTGCCGGGCCTCAAATCCCATGATTTAACGAGCCTATGACCAAGCCCTCAGACAACCCGGCCGATCCCTTCAAAAAAGCTCTCGCGGAAGCGACGAAAGTCCTGGCCGACGACAGCGATTTGACCGTCACCTATTCGATGGACCCCTCGGGGATTTCCGGTGATACCGTGCGCCTGCCGCAGGTCTCGCGCCGGATGTCGAAAGACGAGGTGCTGATCGCGCGCGGCACGGCGGATGCTTTGGCTTTGCGCCATAAATTCCACGATCAAGCGACGTTCCAACGCTATGCGCCGCCGGGACAGATGGCCTATGACATCTACAATGCGCTGGAAACCGCACGCTGCGAGGCGGCGGGTGCGCGGTTCATGCCCGGCACCGGCAAGAACATCGATGCCAAGATCGGCCATGACGCCATGCGCCGCGGCTATGACGGCATCGCGAAACGCGAAGACGCGCCGCTGGCGCAGGCGATGGGCTATTACCTGCGCGAGAAAGCCACCGGGCGGACCCTGCCCGCAGGTGCCGATAATGTGCTGGATCTCTGGCGCGATTTCATCGAGGGCCAGACCACGGACACCTTCGAAGACCTCGACAGCCTTTTGGAGGATCAAAAAGGCTTTGCCCGCCTCGCCCGCCGGGTGATCGAAGAGCTGGGCTATGGCGATCAGCTGGGCGAGGACCCGGATCAGACCGACCCGGAAGAGGATCAATCCGCCGAGACCGAGGAACAGGAAGAAGAGCCGGACAGCCAGGGCGAAGAGCAGGAGCAAGAGGACGAGAACGAGGCCAGCTCCGAGGACACCCAGGAAGAACAGCAGGACATGCAGGAGGCCACCGCGTCGTCCGACGACATGGCCGAGGATGAATTTTCCGAAGAGGTCGAGCTGCCGCAGGACGAAAGCGACGTCGAGCCGCCGCAGCCCGCGCCCATCTCGGATGCCGACCCGAATTATCAGGTCTTCACCTCCGCACATGACGAAGAGATCATGGCCGAAGAGCTGGCGGAACCTGCCGAATTGGAACGCCTGCGCGCCTATCTCGACCAGCAGTTGGAGCCGCTGAAAGGCGCCGTCTCGCGACTGGCGAACAAATTGCAGCGCCGTCTTCAGGCGCAACAGAACCGCTCGTGGGAGTTCGACCTCGAAGAGGGCATCTTGGACGCAGGCCGTCTGGCGCGTGTGGTGGCGAACCCGACGACACCTCTGTCGTTCAAGGTCGAAAAAGACACGGAATTCCGCGACACGGTGGTGACGCTTTTGCTGGATAACTCCGGCTCGATGCGCGGGCGGCCGATCTCGATCGCCGCGATCTGCGCCGATGTTCTGGCGCGCACACTGGAGCGGTGCAACGTCAAGGTCGAGGTGCTGGGCTTTACCACACGGGCGTGGAAAGGCGGGCTGTCACGCGAGGAATGGCTGAGCCAAGGCCGTCCGCAACAGCCGGGCCGCCTCAACGATCTGCGCCACATCGTCTACAAATCCGCCGACGCACCGATGCGTCGGACGCGGGCCAATCTTGGCCTGATGATGAAAGAGGGTTTGCTGAAGGAAAACATCGACGGTGAGGCGCTTGAATGGGCGCATCGTCGGATCACCGCGCGTCCCGAGGCGCGCAAAATTCTCATGGTGATCTCCGATGGCGCGCCGGTCGATGACAGCACTCTGTCGGTCAACCCCGCGAATTATCTGGAAAAACACCTGCGCGATGTGATCGCCATGGTCGAAAAACGCCGCCAGGTGGAGCTTTTGGCCATCGGCATCGGCCATGACGTGACCCGCTACTACGACCGCGCCGTGACCATCACCGACGCCGAACAATTGGCCGGTGCGATGACGGAGCAACTCGCCTCCCTGTTCGACAGCGACCCGCGGGCCCGTGCGCGCGTGATGGGCATGCGCCGCGCCTCTTGAGCGCTATTTGAGTATTTTAAACTGCAATGAAGGACATTGAAAAATGTTCCAAAGCTTTGACGTGACCTCTCGCCCCGACCAGGCCGCCCCGCGCGTGACCGCGCTGCGCCAAGAGATGAGCGAGGCCGGGCTCGACGCCTTTCTCGTGCCGCGCGCCGATGCGCATCAGGGCGAATATGTCGCCCCTTGTGATGAACGTCTGGCCTGGCTCACCGGCTTTACCGGATCGGCCGGGTTTGCCGTGGTGCTCAAGGGCCGCGCGGCCGTGTTCACCGACGGGCGTTATACGGTGCAGGTGCGCGCGCAATGCGATCCGAAGATTTTCGATTACGTCGACTGGCCGGGGACATCTTTGGGCGGCTGGCTTTTGGGCGAGACGGCGGAAAAGATCGGCTTTGATCCCTGGCTGCATACGATCCGTGAGGTCGAAGGCCTGCGTCAGATGCTTGCGGGCGGCGGCAAGGAGTTGATTTCCACCGGCAATCTGGTGAACAAAATCTGGAACGACCGGCCGGCGCGGCCCTCTGAACCTGTGGCGGCTCAACCCTTTGAGCTCACGGGTAAAACTTCTGAGGAGAAATTCACGGAGATTGGCGACGCTGTGGCCGCAGCAGGTGCAGAGGCGGTGGTGCTCACCCTGCCCGACAGCCTGTCGTGGCTGTTGAACATTCGCGGCTCTGATATTGCGCATAACCCGGTGGTGCAGGCCTTTGGCATTCTGACCGTCACGGGGCGGCTGATGCTGTTTGACGAGGCCGCGAAATACGCCCATCTCGGGCCGGACCCGCGCATTTCCATTCTGCCGCGTGCCGCCTTCGGGGCCGCCTTGGAGGAGCTGACGGGCCGCGTGCTGGTCGATCCCGGCAGCGCGCCTTTCGCGGTGAAAACCATGCTGAAACATGCCGAGATCATTGAGGGCACGGACCCCTGCATTCTGCCGAAAGCCTGCAAAACGCCCGAGGAAATCGCCGGTTCGCGCGAGGCACATCTCAGAGACGGGGCTGCGATGGTCGAGTTCCTGAGCTGGCTGTCCGAGCAGATGCCCGAGGATCTGACCGAGATCGAAGTGGTGAAACAGCTCGAATCCTTCCGCGCCGCCACAGGGAAACTCAAGGAAATATCCTTCGACACGATCTGCGGCTCCGGTCCCAATGGCGCCATCGTGCATTACCGGGTGACCGAGGACACGAACCGCGCACTCAAAGAGGGCGAATTGCTGCTGATCGACAGCGGTGCGCAGTATCAGGACGGCACCACCGACATCACCCGCACGGTTGCTTTGGGCGATCCGGGCGCCGAGGAACGCGCCGCTTTCACCGCCGTGTTGCAGGGCATGATCGCAATTTCCACCGCGCGCTTTCCACGCGGCGTGGCGGGCGGGCACCTCGATGCGCTGGCGCGGGCGCCTCTGTGGCGGATGGGCCGAGACTTTGACCACGGCACCGGGCATGGCGTCGGCGCCTACCTGTCGGTCCACGAAGGCCCGCAGCGGATTTCGCGGCTGTCGATGTTGCCGCTTGAAGAAGGCATGATCCTGTCGAACGAACCGGGCTATTACCGCGAGGGGGCCTATGGCATCCGCATCGAGAACCTGATCGTGGTGCAAGAGGCGCCTGAACTGACCGGTGCCGATCCGCGCGATATGCTAAGTTTCGAGACGCTCACCTGGGTGCCAATCGACCGTAGCCTGATCCTCGCCGACGAGCTGGCGCCTTGGGAACAGGATTGGATCAACGCCTATCACG
Source organism: Celeribacter naphthalenivorans (assembly GCF_020524585.1). Lineage (GTDB taxonomy): Bacteria > Pseudomonadota > Alphaproteobacteria > Rhodobacterales > Rhodobacteraceae > Celeribacter > Celeribacter naphthalenivorans. The sequence goes on along the minus strand of NZ_JAIVLK010000001.1, from coordinate 533,886 downwards.
AAGAGGTCTGGGACAAGCTCAAGGATCGGGTCTCAGAGCATGCCAAAATCTGGCTGAGACAAGCGGTGGCCCCCGTCTGACATATACCTGACATGCAAAGCCTGCTAAAACCTTGTCGAAACCGACAAATCTGCGTTTTGGCGCCCCTTTATAAGACGTTTTGACGGGACGTTTTCAGGCCCGTCTGGCTTCCAGCTTGGGACAAAAGGGGCTAAGCTGCGCGCAACACAAATAAAAAGGACGACGACATGGGAGATCACATCAAAATTCGCCCCGCTGCGGGCAAATGGGTGGTGCGGGCTGGCGGGGCCGTTCTGGGCGAAACCGCCAATGCATTGGAGCTGACCGAGGGCGATTACCCGCCGGTGATCTATTTCCCGCGCGAGGACCTTGCCATGGCGTTTCTCGAAGAGACCGACACGGTCGCGGCCTGCCCGTTCAAAGGCACCGCCAAGCATTTCGACATTCACACCAAATCCGTGGTGATCGAAAACGCCGCCTGGAGCTATGAAGAGCCCAATGAGGTCGCCGCCGAGGTCAAAGGCTACATCGCCTTCTACGCGCAAAAGGCCGCTGTCGAACAGCTTTGAGCTTTTTCTTGGTCTAAATACTCATTGAAAGACGCGGGCCAAAAGGTCCGCGTTTTGCGTTTACGAATGCTCTTCCGCCGCCGTCTCCGCCAGTTTGCGCGAAAACACCCGAAGCGCGTCGACCTGAAACAAAGCGCCATGTAGCTCGGCGCCCGTGTCCTCGCGCAGGGTCACGACAGGAATGAAGATCAGATTGTTCTTTTCAAACAAAGGCATGGCCTTTTCCAGCGTGGCATTGGGCGAGAGGTAAATCCCCTGCCCGATCAGCTCGCGACAGGCGTCTTCCGAGGCCGCGCGGGGCGCATCGGGTTTGCGGTAGCATTGATGCACCCTGACGGTGGCCAAGAGATAGGCCTGAGGCCCCGCCGCCAAATGCACATTGCGGCGCTCCAGAAGCGTGAGGAAGAACGAGCGATCCACAAAGCGCGAAGCCAAAGCCGTGGACAAGGAGACGGTGACCATGACGGCCAACCCCGTCTGCCAGTCGCCGGTGAGTTCGAAAACGATCAAGGTGGTGGAAATCGGCGCGCCCAGAACAGCCGCAGCCACAGCGCCCATCCCCGCCAGCGCGTAGAGCGTCGCGGTGCCGGAGACGGTCGGAAAGATCGCCGTCGCCACAAGACCAAAGGACAGGCCGGTCAAGGCCCCCACCATCAGTGCCGGAGAAAACACCCCCCCACCCATGCGCCCCGCCATGGTGATGGAGACGGCGATGACCTTGATCACCGTGTAAATCACCGCCTGCCACAACAAGAGCTGTCCGGTGAGCGCGTAGGAGGTCGTCTCATAGCCGACCCCGATGATATGCGGGAATTGGATGGCAATGAGGCCCAGCAAGAGCCCGGCGAAGGCGGGTCTGAGCACGGGCGGCAGGTGCAGCTTTTCCTGCACCCAAGTGCCGAAATCATCCGCCATGAAAATCGTCCGCATCATCAGGACGGCGACCAGCCCGCACAACAGCCCGAGCAGCAAAAAGGCCGGCAATTCGACGTAGAAGGTCAGCGCGCCCTCGGCGGCCAGCGTAAACTCGGTGACACCGCCGAATTCCATCCGGTTGATCACCGTGCCTGCCACGGAGGCGATAGCAATCGGGGCAAAAGCATGCACCGCGAAATGACGCAGCACCACTTCGAGCGCGAACAAGGCGCCCGCGATGGGTGCGTTGAAGGAGGCGGAAACGGCGGCGGCCACGGCACAGCCCAAGAGATCCCGCCCGGTGATACCATCGGCATGTAAGCGGTTCGACACCCATGTGGAAATCACCCCTGCCAAGTGCACCACGGGACCTTCGCGCCCCGAAGAGCCGCCCGTCGAAAGCGTGATGAGAGAGGCCAGTGCAGAGGCAAGGCCCGCACGTTTCTCCACCCGGCCCTCATTCATCGCGGCGCCCTCGATCACATCGGCGACCGAGCGCACGCGGCCGTCCGGCGTGAACCAGTTCAACACGATGCCGACCAAAAGCCCGCCAAACACCGGCAAAAGCAAGACCCAGAACCAAGGCAGTTCGCTTGCAAAACTGTGCAGGTGGCGCAGGTCATGGGTGCCGTAAAACAGCCCCTGCAAATAATCGATCGCCTTGCGAAACGACAGCGCGGCAAAACCCGAGGCGATCCCGATCAGAAGCGCGATGAACCAGAACTGAATCTGACTCGGACCACGACGGCGCATCAGATCGAGCGCCTCGATCAGACCCTCGCGAATGTCCTGAAACGCTTTCGCCGGATATGCCGTTTTGTCTTCGGCCATCTGCCTGCTGTCCCCCTCTTGTCTTTCAGCGTGACTTTCGGCACCTGACGCAACGACAGTCACCTAAACCTGCCCAGCCATGCGCATCCGCTTTCCCTGACTGCCCGCCTCCTTTATGGTCGCCGGGCCTTAACAGACAAGTGAGTCCCCATGTTTGACACAGCCTATGCCGCGCTTTCCAATGTTCTAGAGGGTCGGCTCACCCGATCCAAGTCCGAACTCGATCAGCATGGCCTGTCTGAGACTTGGTTTCCGCACACGCCACCCGAAGCGGTCGCTTACCCGGAGACCACTACAGAAGTCTCCGAAATCATGAAAATCTGCCACGCCCATGGTGTGCCCGTCACCGCCTTCGGCGCAGGCACCTCTTTGGAGGGTCAGACACTCGCGACGACCGGCGGTCTGGTGGTGGATTTCAACCGCATGAACCGGGTGCTGCGGGTCAATGACGCCGATATGGACGCCGTGGTTCAACCCGGCATCACCCGCGAGGCGTTGAATGTCGAGCTGCGCAGCACCGGGTTGATGTTCCCGGTCGATCCCGGTGCCAATGCCTCTCTCGGCGGCATGGCGATGACGCGCGCGTCGGGCACCACCGCCGTGCGCTACGGCACGATGAAAGAGAATGTCATCGGGCTAGAGGTCGTTCTGGCCGACGGGACCATTATTCACACCGGAAGCCGCGCGCGGAAATCCTCGGCGGGCTATGACCTGACCTCGCTTTTTGTCGGCTCCGAGGGCACGCTTGGGCTGATCACCGAAATGACCGTGCGGCTCCATGGTCAACCGGAGGCGATCTCCGCCGCCGTCTGTTCCTTTGACGAAATCACCCCCGCCGTCGAGGCCGTGATCGCGACGATCCAGATGGGTCTGCCGATGGCGCGGATTGAGTTTTTGGACGCCGAAAGCGTCGATGCGGTGAACAAATATGCGGGCGCGGATTTCCCGCTGAAACCGCATCTTTTCGTCGAATTCCACGGCTCTGACGCCACCGTCGCCGAACAGGTCGAGACCTTTGGCGAGATCGTACATGATTTCGGCGGCTCGGATTTCGAATGGGCCGCCAAGGCCGAAGATCGCACCGCGCTCTGGACCATGCGCCACCATGCCTATTGGGCCTGTCTGGCGCTGCGCCAAGGCGCAAAAGCGGTGGTCACCGACATCTGTGTGCCGATCTCGAAACTGGCCGAAGCGGTCGAACAGACCCGCGCCGACATCGCCGCCTCTCCGCTGCACGGGCCGATCTTGGGCCATGTCGGCGACGGCAATTTCCACGCAATCCTGCTGGTTGATCCGAATGACGAGGCGGAGATCAAAGAAGGCAAACGTCTGGCGCATCTGATGGCCGAACGCGCGCTGAAACTGGGCGGGACCATCACGGGCGAACATGGCATCGGCATCGGCAAAAAGGGCCTGATGCCCGCAGAACATGGCGCCGCCTGGGGCATCATGGGTCAGCTCAAAGCAGCGATGGACCCGACGAATATCCTGAACCCCGGCAAGTTGGTGCCGTAAGAAAGACCGAAAAAGCAAACGGGCGCGGAAACCTCCGCGCCCAAAACTCGCTACCCTTCACGGGCAACAGTGTGACAGACAGATGCTACAGATTGATTAAAGCTTTTCTGCTCAAACCCGGAGTCAGGTTTAGGCTCAGGACCCTAAGCAGAAACGCTTTAAATCGGCTTGAAAGCATATGTTGCGGGGCCAAATTTTTCGCCAATCTGATATCCCATGTCGGCCAAAATCGTCACATTGGCATCGTAATTCTCATCAAACACCTCAACGAGCAGAAGTGGACGGCACCGCCCCAAAGTCTCGTATGCACCGCGCAACACCGCGTCCTCAGCACCTTCGACGTCAATTTTCATCACGGCCAGATCCGTAAGGCCCAGATCGTCAACTCTCAGCGCCGGCACAGTGGCTGGCTGATTGGCGATATTTATCGAAATTTCACCAGGTTGATCTGACAAGGCACAGTTAAAAACCCGGATTTTCTCATGAACATCGTTGGCTTGAAATAGTTCCTCTGCACGAAGGATATGACGAATGTAGGGCTCAAACGCATATACAGTACGAGATTTACAGAATTTCGCAAAAAACAAAGAATGATTGCCAATGTTCATGCCTGCATCAAGGTAGGTCCCCGCAGCAGTCTGTGCCCGGACGAAACGCAAAAGCGCCTGCTCGTAAAATCGTCCTTTTGCCCAATGCCTACCAATAATTCCGCCGTGATTGTTGGGCAGTTTTGCGGTTCGTCCACCAAACTGATGTGAACTATATGTGTAAGGTTCTAACAAAACTGTCTCCAAGCTATCGTTCAAAGCGTCCGCAGTTGAGATTTAGACGACACTACATCTCGCTATGCAAGAACACTTCGTATCTCGTTCGCGACTTGTGCGGAAAACAGGTCGCAACACGTCTCAAGGTCGAATGAATTCATGTAGACTTCAATCTTGCCAGGGCGGCAACAGAAAAGGAGGCAATCAGCCGTCTCCTTTTTCGAACCGGTTCACCCGACCCCTGAAAGCTTTGTTCGAGATAAGTACAGCTTGGGCGAAACCAATTCCCCCCCGCCATGAGTAAAAATCAAACTCTAACCCGCCAAAAGCGACCTTGCTGCCTCCCGCGCTGCGTCGGAAATGGTATCGCCGGACAGCATCCGCGCCAGCTCATCGACTCGCGCGCCTGCGTCCAGCGGCGTCACCTCAGAGAGCGTCACGCCCGCCTCGACCCGTTTCGACACGCGCCAATGATGACCACCAAGCGCCGCCACCTGTGGGCTGTGGGTCACGACAAGCACCTGCCCCTCGTCCGAGAGCGCCTTGAGGCGTCGCCCGACCGCATCGGCCGTGGCGCCGCCGACACCGCGGTCGATCTCGTCGAAAATCATCGTCACGCCGGTCTGGTCGCGGGTCAGACAGACCTTAAGCGCCAAAAGAAAGCGCGACAGCTCGCCGCCAGAAGCGATCTTGCCCAGAGGCCCCGCCGGTGCGCCCGGGTTGGTCGCAACAGTAAAGGACACCTCGTCGCGGCCCTCCGCGCCCGGCTCGCCTTGGCTGACCTCGGTCGCAAACACCGCGCGCTCCATCTTCAGAGGCGCCAATTCGCGGGCCATGAGGGCGTCGAGTTCGGACGCGGCCTTTTGGCGTGCCTCGGTCAGAGCCGACGCTGCGGCATCATAGGCGGCCTCCGCCTGTGTCACCGATTTGGCAAGCGCCGCCAAATCGCCTGCGCCACTGTCGAGTGCTGCGAGTTTGGTGCGAAATTCCTCGCCCAATGCCGGCAGGTCATCGGCCAGAACATTATGCTTACGGGCCAGGCCTCTGATCGCAAAAAGCCGCTCTTCGAGGGTCTCAAGCTCATGCGGATTGAAGCGCAAGGACTCGATGCACTCTTCAACATCGGATTGCGCCTCGGCCAATTCATTGAGCGCCCGGCCAAGCGCCTCGATCGCGCTATCAAGCCGCCCATCGGCCTTTTCCGCCGCCCCTTCGAGCCATTTGAGCGCATCCGACAACATGCCCTCACCACCATCGTAGGAAATCGCCTGATGCGCCTTGGCGACATCTGCCGCGATCTTTTCCGCCGATTGCATGAGGCGGCGTTCGGCGTCCAATTTGGCCTCTTCACCCGGCTCCGGCGCCAGCGCGTCGAACTCGCCCACGGCATGACGCAGGAAGTCCTCTTCCTCTTTCAGAGCCGCCTGTTCAGCCTCTGCCAGAGCCAGCGCTTTGCGCGCCGAGGCCAGCGTTTTCCATGCAGTCCGGGTCGCCGCCAACAGCGTGTCCACACCACCAAAGGTGTCGAGCAACACGCGATGCCCGCGCGGGTTCAAAAGCCCGCGGTCGTCATGCTGGCCATGCAGCTCGACCAGAACCTCCGACAGACGCCGCAGCACATCGCCCGACACGCGTCGGTCATTGACCCAGGCGGTCTTCCGACCGTCGGCCGTGTTCACCCGCCGCAGGATCAGCTCGCCATCGTCGGTGTCCATGCCGAGTTCGGTCAGGACCTCTTCGGCATCATGGCCTTTCGGCAGGTCGAAAACGGCGGTCACCTCGCCTTGTGCCGCGCCCGCACGCACCAGATCGGCGCGCCCGCGCCAGCCCAGTACAAAACCGAGACTGTCGAGAAGAATGGATTTGCCCGCGCCGGTCTCGCCGGTCAAAACGTTGAGACCCGGCTGAAACTCAAGTTCCAGCCGGTCGATGATCAACATGTCCCGGATGTCGAGACTTCTTAGCATTTTTGTGTGAGCCTCAGAGCCATTCGCCGCGGATCATCTGACGATAGATCGCGCCAAGCCAGTTGTTTTCAAAGGCTTTCGGCTCAAGCCCCTGCCCCGTCAGCAATTTGTAGCTGTCCTGATACCATTCGGTCGACTGATAGTTGTGACCGAGGATCGCACCAGCGGTCTGCGCCTCTTCCACGAGACCCAGCGCCAGATAGCTTTCGACCAGACGGTGCAGCGCCTCCGGCGTGTGTTGCGTGGTCTGGAATTGCTCGACCACGACGCGGAAGCGGTTGGTGGCGGCGGCGTAATGCTTGCGCTTGAGGTAATAGCGCCCGATCTCCATCTCCTTGCCAGCAAGGTGATCGAAGGCCAGATCGAATTTCAGAATCGCAGAGCGCGCATATTCGGTGTCGGGGTAGCGTTCGATAACGGCACGCAGAGCCTGCAATGCCTGGAAGGTCAGACCCTGATCGCGGCCCACATCGTCGATCTGGTCATAATAGGACAGCGCCAAAAGGTACTGCGCATAGGCGGCATCTTCGTCGGCGGGGTAGAAATCGAGGAAACGCTGCGCGGAAACGCGGGCGCTCTCGTAATCCTTGTCGCGGTGATAGGAGAAGGCCTGCATGATCAGCGCACGTTTGGCCCAGTCGGAATAGGGGTACAAACGCTCGACCTCGCCAAAATACTGCGCAGCGTCGCCGTAATCTTTTTGCGTGATCTCATATTCCGCGCGGGCGTAGATCTCTTCGGCCGGGTAGCCCTCCAAATCGCGCGTCGGAGCATTGTTCCCGCAGGCTGTCAGAAAAGCCATGGAAAATCCAACAACTACTGCGAAATGACCTGTTTTTCGTGCCGTCATGAAAGGCCCTACCCTCACCGTTCCACACGCCCCTCCTTGGGGGCGTGCCCACACTCCTAGCACAGAAAAATCCGAGGCAAAACGCCTTTAGACGGGAAAAGTCGTCACGTGATCGTCACGTCGAAAAATGCGCGGGACTGTGGGGTTATCCTGTTGCTCGCCCAAGCCGAAAGAAGAGCCGAAAGATCAGGCGCAAAAGGCCAGATCAGCGCGGCTGACACCGGCACCCGGCAGGCGTTTCGCGGTTTTCGCGTCCACCGTGACAAAGGCCCAGGCCCCCGGCGTAGCAAAGAGTTTGCGCAAGAGCGCATTGGTCACCGCATGGCCGGATTTCTGACCGACGTAGCGCCCCAGAATCGGTGCACCCGCAAGGTAGAGATCGCCCAGAGCATCGAGCATCTTGTGACGCACCGGCTCGTCCGCATGGCGCAGACCGGAGGGGCCACCGTTGACCTTATCGTCATCGAAGACGACGGCGTTCTCACCGGCGACACCGCCCAGAGCCAGACCATTGGCCTGCATCATATCGACCTCGGCCTGACGGCAGAAGGTGCGGCAATTCGACAGTTCACGCACGAAGGCGCCATTCGCCATCACGAGATGTTTGTCCTGCACACCGATCGCGCGATCCGCGAAGTCGATGTGGAATTCGATTTCCATCGTGTCGGAGGGTTCAAGGCGCGCAGTGGCGCTCTCGGTCTCAACGACGACGGGTTTCAGGATCTTGAGCGCCCGCGCCGGACCGTCCTGACGCACGAGGCCAGCGGCCAGGATACCATCGACGAAGGGGGCCGCGGAGCCATCGAGGATCGGCACTTCCGGACCATCGACAGAGACGATGACATTGGTCACGCCACAGCCCGCCAGCGCCGCCATGATATGTTCGATGGTCGACAGCTCGACGCCATCTTCGTTGCGAATGAGCGTGCAAAGCTGCGAGGGAACGACAGCATCCCAACGCGCGGGAATGCGGGCATTCACATCAGCAGTGAGATCGGAGCGCACAAAGACGATGCCATGCCCCGAAGGTGCAGGCGAAAGCACAAGGCACGCGGGCGTCCCGGAGTGGAGACCCACCCCGTCAAACCGGATTTCTTTTGCGACTGTGCTCTGCACTTTGTGCCTCATGTTTTAACTTTTTGTTCACCTCTGCCCAAATACACTTCGGGCTTGGTTGATATTGAAATAACCATTCCCCCCGCCCCACCTCAACTCAATCTTTGTAACGGATTGAAACATCTCCCTTTGAGCAGAGGCAAAAAACCGCGCAGGATTTTGCCGCAATGCGGCAATCCATTGTTTTAAAATGAAAAAGACCGCCCGAAGGCGGCCTTTTAGGGTCTGTAATATCTGTGATTGTGACCTAAGGTCATGTGGTTCATAACGGCCCGATCACAGACTTATGTCAGTTGGCCTGACGACGCAGGAAGGCCGGGATTTCGATTTTCTCGGCGTCCGGGTTCGGGTCCTGATCCTCGTCATAGGCCTGATGCACCTGCGGACGCACCTGCGGCTGGGCACCGAAACGGGCCTGCTGCGGTTGCGGTGCGGGCGCGGCAGGAGCGGCCTGATGACGTGCCTCTTCTTCGCCGCCATGGCCGGTCATACGACCGATCAGGGAGTTGATGCCAAAACGGGCCGGTTTGGCTTCTGCGGCGGGATGGGCCGCCGGTTGGGCGTAACGCGGTTGCTGTTGCTCGTGACGCACGTCGGCGCGCGGCTGTTTGGAGACAGCGGCCTGAAGACGGGCCATGGCTTCCGGCGACGGCGTGCCCGGAGCGGGCGCGCGGGGGGCCACGAAAGCGTCGGCCTGCGGTTCGTGCATGGCCGGTTGCGGCGCGGGCTGCGGGCGCGGCTGATAGGCCGGCGGCGGCAGATCGTCGTCGAGCGCGCGGAAGGACTCTTCCGGTGCAGAGGTGCGGGCCTCAGCACGGGCATGCGTTGCCTGCGGATCGAAGACATCAAGGGTCGGCTGGGCAGGCTCTTCGTAGGCCGCGGCCTCGACTGCGGCGGCAGCAGCCACAGCGGCGGGAGCGGCTTGTTCAAGCTTTTCCTCGACAACGGTCGGCTCTTGCAGCGGCTCGGCCAGACGACGACGCGGCACCGGCACTTCGGCAACCACGGTGGCGTCGATGCCGGTGGCGACGACGGACACACGCATCGCGCCATCCATGTCGTTGTCGAGCGTGGAGCCGACGATGATGTTGGCTTCCGGGTCCACCTCTTCGCGGATGCGGTTGGCGGCTTCGTCCAGTTCGAACAACGTCAGGTCGTGCCCGCCGGTGATGTTGATCAGAACGCCCTTCGCACCTTTCAGAGAAATCTCGTCCAGAAGCGGGTTGGCGATGGCTTTCTCGGCGGCCTGCACGGCGCGATCTTCGCCGGTGGCTTCGCCGGTGCCCATCATCGCCTTGCCCATTTCGTCCATCACAGAACGCACGTCGGCAAAGTCGAGGTTGATGAGGCCCGGACGGACCATGAGATCGGAGATGCCTTTGACGCCTTGGTACAGCACGTCATCGGCCATGGAGAAGGCCTCGGTAAAGGTGGTTTTCTCGTTGGCGAGGCGGAACAGGTTCTGGTTCGGGATCACAATCAGCGTGTCGACCATTTTCTGAAGCTGCTCGACGCCCTCGTCCGCTTGGCGCATACGTTTCGCGCCTTCGAACTGGAAGGGTTTGGTCACAACGCCGACGGTCAGAACGCCCAGCTCACGTGCGGCCTGCGCGATGATCGGAGCCGCGCCCGTGCCGGTGCCGCCGCCCATACCGGCGGTGATAAAGCACATATGCGCGCCCGCCAGTTGATCGACGATGGCCTCGATGCTTTCCTCGGCTGCGGCGGCGCCCACGGAAGGACGTGCGCCTGCGCCCAGACCCTCGGTCACTTTCAGACCCATCTGGATGCGGGCCTGTGCCTTGGCGTGTTGCAGCGCCTGCGCGTCGGTGTTTGCCACGACGAATTCGACGCCCTCAAGCGCCTTTTCGATCATGTTGTTGACCGCATTGCCGCCCGCGCCGCCAACGCCGAAGACCGTGATCTTGGGTTTCAACTCGTCCCGCTCGGGCATCGTCAGATTCAAAGCCATGAGTGTACCGCCTGCTTTCTCTCGTGCCGGGGCGATTGCACATTCTGCCCAAACCGCCCGATGTCCCCGCCCCGTGAATCGGGGCAAACTTTACCTATTCACCCTTAATATTATGGGGTTTCGTCTACGGCGTCATCCCAAAAACACGGGAATGCCACAAAATATGGGGTATATTGCCGCTATTTTCGGCGGGATTTTGCGCATGAGGCCAGATTTAGCGGTTAACCATTCAGACATACGAAAAGAGGCGATCCCCCTCGCCCCCTACAAAAAGGGCCTGAGATGCCGCAAAGCATCGCTGTCATGTCCGGGCACTGCTCTTGTGCCTTATGTCTCTCCGACCCGTTTCCCGGGCCTTCTGCCTATATGTAGTGTTTATCACAGCCCCCGCAGGAGCTGCAATAGGGGCTGCAACCGCTTACCAATTGTCTTTGAACCAACGCACCGCGCGTTTCAGAGACCGCGCCGGATAGCGTTCCGCCGGGATCTCGAAGTCCCACCATTCGTCTTGCGGATTGGCCGCAAAGAGGCACAGGCCGACGGCGGAGGCAAAGGCCGCGCCCGTGGCCGCCTGCGGCAGGCCCTGGACCCGCAAAGGCCGCCCGATACGGACATTCTGACCAAGAATTTTCGGCGCCAGACTATCAAGCCCCGGAATTTGCGAGGCCCCGCCTGTCAGCACGATCTGCTGGCTGGGCATATGTTCAAACCCTGCGGCATCCAGACATTCGCGCACGCCTTCGAGGATTTCCTCGACGCGGGGGCGGATGATGCCGATCAACTCGGCGCGGCTCACAGTGCGACGGTCTTTCTCCCAGTCGCCACAATCGCTGCCGACCTCGATCATCTCGCGGTCGTCCATGCCGGTGGCGACGATGCCGCCGTAAAAGGTCTTGATCCGCTCGGCGGTCGCCAGCGGGATTTGCAGCCCCATTGCGATGTCGGAGGTCACGTGATCGCCGCCCATGCGCACGCTATCGGCATAGATCATGTGTTTCTTCATGAAGATCGACACATCGGTCGCACCGCCGCCCATATCGATACAGGCCGCACCCAGTTCCTGTTCATCTTCCACAAGAGCCGAAATGCCGGACACGTAAGCGCCAGAGGCCAGCCCCGCGACTTCGAGGTCGCAGCGTTTGATACAATAGAGAAGGTTCTGGATCGTGGCCGTGTCCACCGTCAGCATATGCATGTCGACGGCGAGATTCTGCCCGATTTGACCGCGCGGATCTTTGAGGCCGGAGCGGTGATCGAGCTGAAAGTTCACCGGCTGGGCGTGCAGCACATCGCGGTGGTTGCCGTAATCCGGCACGTCAGACGAGGCCAGCACGCGGGCGACGTCCTGTTCCGACACGGTGTCATATTCGACCTCGACCTGCCCCGCGATGCCATAAGAGCGCGGGCTGCCGCCGGAGAAACAGGCGATGACGTGATCCACGCGGGTCTGGGCCATCTTTTGCGCGGCCTGCACGGCGGTGCGGATGGCGCGTTCGGTTTCGGCCATGGCTTCGATCTCGCCGAACCGCACACCGCGCGAGCGGGTGGTGGCGGCGCCGATGACGCGGAAGGACGATTGACCGGCCAAGGCCCCGACCCCATCGCCGCCCATGAAACGCTCGCCGTCAAAGCGCAGCACCAGACAGGCGATTTTCGAGCTACCCACGTCGAGAATGGCAATCACACCGCGTTGCAGGGCGGCTTTGCGCATGTTCCGCATGGCCCGTTGGGCTTCGTACAAATCGGTCATCGATAAGACACTCCAAGTTCGACGCCCCGCAGGCGTTTCAATTCGTCTTGTGCAGCCTCTGTGAGACGCACGGTCGGTCGGGTCGGTCGGCGCATGTCGACCACGGCCACGTCACGCCCCAAAAGGTCTTTGGCCTGATCCAGCGCCACCACCTGCGCCAGCGCACCCAGCGGTTTGACCTCCGGCAGGAGGATCACCTGATCGCGGTCCAGCACAATGTTCCAGCGGCGTTCGCCCACCCGCACCAACCCGCGCAGACGCGGGGTCAGGGGACCGGCGGATTTGAGGATCGCCATGGCTTCCGGCACAACGCGATCCGCCCCCTCGCCCGCAATCAACGGCAGGTCGGGACGATCCAGACGGCTGCCCAAGGCGGCAACACGGTGCCCTTCGGCATCCAGCATCTCCAACCCCAGATCGGAGCGCCAGACCACGGCGGGCGTGCGCTCGACAATGTCGACCTGCAAGATGCCGCCCGCACGAACGTGCAGCCCGGCGCTTTCGACCGCATCCAGGCTTTCGACCTGCGCCAACAGCCCCGGCAGGTCGAGATCAAAGGAGGAGACCGGAAAATCCTGGGCCATGACTTCGCGAATGTCTTCGGACAGCTCGCCTGAGGCACCATCGATGGCCATGAGTTTGACCATGAATTCGGGGCGGTTCTGGACCTCGGCCTTGATCGCCATGACCTGCCCCATGAAGGCCTCGCGGTTGTCTTCAGGCGCAAACCAAAGCCCGATGCAGGCCGCGACGGCCGCGACCGGCGCGATGCGGCGGAGGAAAAAGCGGAACGACGGCGTGAGCCAGAGGCGGCTCATCCGGTAGGCGGTTCGCGACGGCGCCGGGTCGCGCGGACGCTGCGGCGCGCTCTCCGTCTCGCCGCTCTGACCACGGCGCGCACGGATGGCGCGGGCAACGGCTTCGGACACGCGGGCGGAGCCGCCAAGTGTCGGGCCTTTGGCAAATTCAGTGGGATCTATCGGTCGCATGAGGCGTCCTCCACCATCCATTTGCAGAACTGGCCAAAGGTGATGCCGCTCTTTTGCGCCTGCTCCGGCGAGAGCGAGGTCGGCGTCATGCCCGGCTGGGTGTTGGTTTCCAAAAGCACCAGACCGTCGAGGCCTTTGCTTTCATCCCAACGGAAATCCGTCCGCGACACACCACGACAGCCAAGCACCTGATGCGCCTTGAGCGCGTAGTCCTGACAGGCCGCTGCGATCTCTTCGGGGATTTCGGCAGGACAGACATGGCGCGAGCCGCCCGTGGCGTATTTCGCCTCATAGTCATACCAGCCATCGGTGAGAATATCGGTGACGCAGAGCGCCTTGTCGCCCATCACCGAACAGGTCAGCTCGCGGCCCGGCGCATATTGTTCGACCATGACCACCGCAGGCATCTCATCCGACAGGCGCGGCGCATTGGAGCCCTCGCGCACGATGTAGACGCCCACGGAGGAGCCTTCGTTATAGGGTTTCACCACATAGGGCGGGGCCATCACATGACCGGCTTCGACCTCAAAGCGGGACGCCAGTTTGGAGGGCACAATGGGCAGGCCAGCGGCACGGTAGACCTCTTTGGTCTTTTCCTTGTCCATGGCCAAAGCCGAAGCAAGCACGCCGGAGTGGGTATAGGGAAGGCGCATCCATTCGAGCAGACCCTGAACACAGCCGTCTTCGCCGAACCGACCATGCAGTGCGTTGAATACGACATCGGGCGCCGCCGCCGTCAGCTTCGCGCACAGGTCTTCGCCTGCGTCGATCTCAACCACTTCGAATCCTTCACCCCGAAGCGCCTCTGCGCATTCGCGACCGGAAGACAAAGACACCTCGCGTTCAGCAGAGGGACCGCCTTTGAGGACCGCGACTTTCGGGGACTGCCTGCTCGACATGTCCACTCGCCTCAAATTTACAGGATCGTCTTTTCGCGACCCGTGACACACTGGGCCATCTTATGTGGCCCTTTTGATATCGGGTCATCTTATGTGACCCTTTGAAAAACCGCCCCACTTCGGGGTCTGATTTACGCCCTTTCGGGAAAACACGCCCTGCTCAGAGCGCGTAAGGCACTTATGCCTCGGAAATTTGTGCTTCGGCAAGACCATCCGGGATCGGATCGCCAGAAAATTCGCCGATGCGCTTAATTTCCCACTGTAACGCGAGACCGGCGTTTTGAAATACTTTTTTTCGCACCGTCTCGCCCAAAAGTTCGAGATCGTGTGCTGTGGCCTCACCGATGTTGATCATAAAGTTGGAATGCATCTCGCTCATCTGCGCGCCGCCGATGGAAAAGCCGCGAAGCCCCGCGTCGTCGATCACCTTCCAGGCCTTCAGATCATGCACATCGTCGGCCTTACCCGTCGAAGAGAACCCCGCCGGGTTGCGAAACGTCGAGCCTGCGCTGCGCTCTTTGGTCGGCTGGGAGGCGTCGCGGCGGGCGAGTTGATCCACCATTCTGGCTTCAAGCTCGGCGGGATCGCCACGCTCGGCCTCAAAGGTCGCCTCGACGATCACATAGCCCTCTGGCAGATCGGTCTGGCGGTATTGGAAATTCAAATCCTCGGCAGTGAGCGTCACCAGTTCGCCAGCGCGCGTCACGGCCTTGGCAGAGACGAAATGATCGGCCACATAGGAACCGTAGCACCCCGCATTCATCCGCACAGCACCGCCGATGGCGCCGGGAATGGTGCGCAGAAAGGTCAGGTCCAACCCGGCCTGCGCCGCCTTGCGCGCCACATGGGCGTCCAGCATGGCGACCCCGGCAGTCACCCGATTGCCCTCGATCTCGATGCCATTAAACCCCCGCCCCATGCGGATCACCACGGCGCGAATGCCGCCGTCCCGCACGATCAGGTTGGAGCCGACGCCCATCGGAAAAACCGCGACGGAGGGGTCGAGAGCGGCGAGAAAGCTCTGCAAATCCTCAAGGTCCGCCGGCTGAAACAGAGCATCCGCAGGCCCGCCCACACGCAACCACGTGAGATCGGCCAAAGCCCGGTTCTCGGTCAGCTTGCCTCGGGGCGTGGGATAGGTCTGGGTCATAGGCGGCTCTCTTGCGTCGGATTAGGAGCGTCATAACAGATTGGGGGATGGGGGGAAGGGTTACTTCCCCGCCAGCAATTTACTCAGCGCCGCCGTGAGCGACGGATCAATGCCGCCCTCGTCTTTGATGATACCGTCAGAACTCGGCCGGAAGAGTGCAGCGTAGACCAAGGCACGCTGTTCTTGGGCCTCCTTGCTGGTATCTCCTTCCTCGATCAGACCGATATAAGTCTGGGCAAAAGCGCGGCGCTCACGCGCGTCCAAAACCAAGTGCCGCTCAGAGAGATATTGCTTCATCTGAATGCGGGTGAACCAGAGTGCGAGCGTTAAAAGCGTCAGCACGGAACCTGACAAGATCATGCCGCGAAAACTGAAACCTTTGCACAACTCTGGGTGATCAATAAGGTCACAACCCACAGGTGATAGAGCCAAAATCAAGTTTTCGCTGGGGTTCAAAAGCGTCGCGCCTACCCAAACGATGGCAGCTGCAATGACAATGAGGCCAACCACAAATCCGGTAAAGGCAAGCTTCCGACTTTTTTTGTGCTCTATTTCCTTTTCCGACCATAAGTCGACGGGAGCCTTAATTCGGTTCGCGGCGTGAAAAGCGTCAAATCTGGCCTGAATTTTGTTCTCATATTCTTTTTGAAGCTCCTGAAAGCGAAGTGCCAGATCAGATTCGTTTTTCTCAAGCGCGCGTTTAGTGTGATCAGCTATCGAATGCGCATACGAACTTGTGGCAGAAAGATCTTGATTTACGCCCTTCGCCTGACCTTCAACTTCCTCAAAACGCTCTTCAAGGCCAGACAAATCTTTTAAAAACTTCGGGATAGCTCGCTCAAGTTGCTCGACATGCCTAGAAACACTCTGCATTTTCTCATCCAGATCACGCTGCGGATCGAGAATAGAAAAGCGCCCCGCTTTAATCTCCTCAATTCGTTTTGAGATCGCTTCAGGCCCAGCTTCCCATGTCTCATCTTCTATCAGAGCAATTTTTCTATAGAATTCCCAAGAAGGCGGATATCTGACTGGGTTAAGAATGCCCGTATACCAGTCGCGCCAGACGCGCCAAACTCCGGGATCGTTTTGCTCTTCTTCCAGTGCTTTCAGAACATTCTGCCACTCTTCGCCCAAAAAGTTGACGCTGCTCCACAAAGCCAGAGCAAATAAATCTTTACCATTTTCCAATGACACACAGTCGGTTTGCACTTCTAGCCGAAGTGCTTCATCGAAAGACAAGCCAGTTGCAGCCCCGATGCCAGCATAAACTGTCGTTGCTGCATCAATCGCCGCCTCTGCCGCGCCCATAGCAGAGGCATATTGATACCCGAAATGTTGCACGATAATGGCATAAGCGGTAGCAACGGCAGAGTTCGCAGCACGCGCGATCCCTGCAGGCGGAGATTCCGCCGCAACCATTGAAATCAAAGTACAGCGAAGAACTTGCAGTGTTAATAAATCACTTGCGTGCTTTCCTTCAGACAAGCTCCACTGCCAATAAACCGGCAAAACCCGCAGCGCCGCCCGCGCAGCTATCGCAACCGCATCCTCATGGCTGCGCCCCTGCAACCACGCCTCAAGCGTCTCTCTGTCCTTAATCTCAGAAATATCCAAATCCGGCCCGTCCCAATCGCATCAATCTGACGCAAATCTTAAGGGTTTCCCCCGCAAACCGGAACAGGAATTTGCCCTATTCCGCCGGGCCTCGCGTCAGGGTTCGTCTGATCCACCGGCCCAAATACACCACAGGCCAGCGCAGGATCGATACGCCTGCGGCAAACACCACAAGTCCGATCCATGGGCCGTTCTCATAGGTGACAAATCCCAGAAGAGGAACCCCCAGCGCGATCAGCACATAGGCGGCCGGCCAATGGTGGCGGCGCGACGGGAACATCGCGATCACATTGGCGAGCACGGCCCAGAAACAGGCCAGAGTGAGGGACAGGGTCATAGCGGCCACTTCCTATTTGATCCCCCGCACAAGACGCCTCCATAGCACCTTGAGCGGCTTTCGAAACAAAGACACGGCAGCAGCTAAACCGATCAACACCGGCCAGACCCCATAGGTCAGCCCGGTCCAGATGAGCACCACGGGCAGCACGAGCAAAAGCACTGAACCGGGGAGAATCTGGTAGCGCAAGGGTAACGGAGCAAGCGCCATGGTGGCAAGCGCCCATAATGCGAGCGCTATCAGGGGATTATCAACGAAGGAAACAAGGGCTTTCATGACATGGTCCTCACGAGACCGCCCCAAAGGCAAACGCCAAGAGCGTCAAAAGCGCGAAAATCAGGCCGACGACGGGCACCCAAGCGGCCACACGGAAGGGCGCTTTGGGGCTTTGCCGTTTCAAAAGGATGAGCGCGCCGTTCACCAGCGTGAAGACCACCAAAAGGATCGTCGACGTCACGCCCGCCAGATCGGAGACCGGCAACACCAGTGCCGCGCCGATCACCACCGCGCCGATCAGGACGGTGGCCAGAACCGGCGTGCCGAACCGCGGATGGGCGTGGCGAAAGACCCCAAGCGGCCCGCCGCGTTTGCCGAGGCCAAAGAGCACTCGCGCGGCCATGACAACCTGCGCCAGAACCCCGTTCAAGGCGGCGGTGACAGCAATGGCAGAAAGCACGGCGACATGCCCGCCACCCGCTTCATAGACCAGCGCCAGAGGACGTTCGGAGGCGGCGAGGTCTTCGAGCGGGACGGCGCGCACGGCAGTCACGGTGACGCCCGCGTAGAGCAGCGTGGTGATGATCAGCGAGCCGATGATGGCGATGGGCAGGCTGCGCTCGGGGCGTTTGACCTCTTCGGCCATGTTGACGATGTCCTCAAAGCCGATGAAGGCGAAGAACGCGAGCGTCGCAGCGACACCGATGCCGGAAAAATACGGAGCGGCAGGGGCAGTGAAATCCGGCGACACGGGCGCCTGCCAGCCGGACCAGACGACAAGCAACAGGCCGATGACTTCGATCACGGTGAAAAGAGCCGCCATGGCGAGGCTTTCCAGCACGCCGATGATGGCGACGACCAAAAGCATGAGGCCCAACCCGACGACGGCGAAATTGAGGGGAATGTCAACGAATCCAGTGAGATAGCCCGCGCCACCTCGAAGCACGGCGGCGGCTGACACCGTCCCGCCCGCGACAATCGCAAGCCCGACGATCAGGCCCAAAGCCCGCGATCCGGTGCCCGCCTCGACATAGGCCGCCTCGCCCGCCGCTTCGGGGATGCGGGTGGACAATTCGGCGTAGGAGAGGGCCGAGGGCGCGGCGATCAGACCGGCGAGCAAAAAGGCCAAAGGCGCGTAAATCCCGGCCTGCGCCGCGACCGTGCCGACGAGGACATAAATCCCCGCACCGACCATGACGCCCACGCCATAAGCGGTGAGCAATCCGGGGCCGATGCGGCGTTTGAGATGATCGGACATGGCGGTCTCCAGAGAGGTTGTTCCAAGATTAGCCCGGAACAGCCCCTCTGTCTCTGCGTCAGAACAAAGCTGAGGTCAGTCTTTTGCCCCTCAGCCTTTCGACAGCCGTTCCGGCAGGTTATGCGCCCAGGCGGAAATCGTCCCTGCGCCCAGACAGACGACCATATCGCCCTCGCGGGTCTGTTCACGCACCAAACGCACCAGATCATCCTCACAGGTCACAGCACGCGCATGGCGGTGGCCGTGGCGGATGAGACCGGCGACCAGATCGTCGCGCGAGGCGCCTTCGATCGGTTCCTCGCCCGCGGCGTAAACCTCGGCAATGCCGACGACATCGGCCTCGTTGAAACAGGTGCAGAAATCATCGAACAAGCTATGCAGACGCGAGTAGCGGTGCGGCTGATGCACAGCGATGACGCGGCCTTCGGAGGCCTGACGCGCGGCTTTGAGCACGGCAGCAATCTCGACCGGATGGTGGCCGTAGTCGTCAATGATGGTCACGCCATTGATCTCGCCAACCTTGGTGAAGCGACGGTTCACACCACCGAAGGCGGCCAAGGCCTGTTTGATCTCTTCGGCTTTCATACCGAGATGGCGCGACACCGCGACGGCCGCCAAAGCGTTGGACACGTTGTGATCGCCCGGCATCGGAAGGGTGCAGCCCTCGATCACCATATCCTCGGCGGCCAACACGATGTCGAACTGCGCAACACCTTTCACATAGGTCAGATTGACAGCCCGCACATCAGCCTGGGCGTTGAACCCGTAGGTCACGACACGGCGGTCGGTGATTTTACCGACGAGGCTCTGCACCTCCGGGTGATCGGTGCAACAAACGGCGAGGCCGTAAAACGGAATGCCGGAGACGAAATCGTAAAAGCCCTGACGCAGCTTCTCGATGGTGCCCCAATGCTCCATATGCTCCGGGTCGATGTTGGTGACGATGGCGATGGTGGCGGGCAGACGGTTGAATGTCCCGTCACTCTCATCGGCCTCGACAACCATCCAGTCGCCCTGCCCCATCCGGGCGTTCGAGCCATAGGCGTGGATGATACCGCCATTGATCACCGTCGGGTCAATGCCGCCCGCGACCAAAAGCTCGGCCACAAGCGTGGTGGTCGTCGTCTTGCCATGGGTGCCCGCGACGGCGACGTTGGATTTCAGGCGCATGAGCTCGGCGAGCATCTCGGCGCGGCGCACGACCGGGAGGCCTTTGAGACGGGCGGCGTCCAGTTCCGGGTTGCCCGGTTTGATCGCGCTTGAGATCACAACGACCTCGGCGTCTTCGAGGTTTTCCGCGCGCTGGCCTTCGTAGATCACAGCGCCCAATTCTTTGAGACGATCGGTGATTTTCGAGGCTTTCAAATCCGACCCCTGCACCCGATAGCCATGGTTCAACAGCACCTCGGCAATGCCGGACATGCCGATGCCGCCGATGCCGACAAAGTGGATCGGGCCCATTTCGGTGGGAAGTTTGGTTACGCTCGCGTTCATCTTATCGTCTCACTCGTCTCTCGCCTTTTCAGGCTGTCATTTTTTTCTAAAAGCCAGATCTTCGACCAGCATCGCCAAATCTTCGGCCGCCTGCGGTTTCGCCACAGACAGCGCCGCCTGCGCCATCATCAAGGCGCCGTCGGGGTGGCTCAGCACGTTTTCGATCTGCTCGGCAAGGCTCTCGGGCGTCAGCTTACTTTCGGGGATCATGATCGCCGCGTTCGCCTCCACGAGCCCGCGCGCGTTCGCGGTCTGATGGTCTGCCGTCGCCGCCGCGAAGGGGATGAAGATCGCAGGGCGTCCAATTACGGACACATCCGCCACCGACGAGGCGCCCGAGCGGGTGATCACCAATTGGCTCTCGCTCATGCGCTTCGGCACGTCATGGATGAAGGTCTGCACATCGGCCTGAATGCCGCGCATCTGGTAGAATTCGGTCACGCGGTCGAGGTCTTCGGCGCGGGCCTGTTGACTGATGCGCAGATTGGCCAGCATCCGCTCCGGCAGGCGCGCGATGGCTTCGGGCACCACATCAGACAGGATGCGCGCGCCTTGCGAGCCGCCCATCACCAGAATTTCCATCGGATAATCGCCGGGCGCGATGTAAGGCGCTGCGTATTTTTCCAAAATCGCGCCACGCACCGGATTGCCGGTGTAGACCCCCTCGACGCCCTCGGGCAGCGTGGTCGGCCATGTGCCGCAGGCGATCTTGTCGACGCGCTTGGCAAAGACCTGATTGACCCGGCCCAGAATGCCGTTCTGTTCGTGGATCATGCGCGGCAGTTTCATCAGTGTCGCCGCCGCCACCGCCGGGATCGCCGGATAGCCGCCAAAGCCCACCACCACGGCGGGCTTGTCGCGCATGAAGTTCGACATGGCCTTGAACACGCCGCCCATGATGCGCGGCAGGACCATCGCTTTGGCCGCCAGGCCTCCGCGCGCGAAGGTGGCCGAGGGCATGACCTCGATCTCCACCGCCTGCGGGAAGGCGCCGGTGTAGCGCGCGCCACGGGCGTCGGTCGAAAGTTTGACCCGCCACCCCCGCGCCAGCATCACCTCGGCCAGAGACTGCGCCGGGAACATATGTCCGCCGGTGCCGCCAGCGGCGATGACAAGAAGGGGGGCTTGGGTCATTTGGAACCTCTTTTATATATCTGCGAAAGCTCAGCGGCCGCGACGGATCAGGATGTCACCGATCTCGCCCTGCGGGCGGGTGCGGGTAAAGGCCAGCAGTGCACCAAGCGCGATACCAGACGCGATCAAGGACGAACCGCCATAGGACACAAACGGCAGGGTCATGCCTTTGGCGGGCAAAAGCCGCACAGCCACACCCATGTTGATAAAGGCCTGAATGCCAAAGGCACAGGCCAGCCCGGTGCCCGCAAGGCGGATGAAGGGATCGCGTTCCTTCAGCAAACGCCAGAGCGAGCGCACGGTGATGGTCGCGTAAAGCGCGATGATCACGAGCACGAGGATCAGCCCGTATTCTTCGGCGGCGACCGCGATGATAAAGTCGGTATGCGCATCGGGCAGCGACCATTTCACGGTCCCCTCGCCCACGCCGACGCCAAAGAAGCCGCCCTCACGGATGGCGTTGGTGGCATAGCCGATCTGGGTCGTGGGATCGATCGTCGGGTTCAGGAACCCGTCGATGCGGCGCGCGAAGTGTTCGGAGTTGTTATAGGCGAAGGTGCCGCCCAGAACGACGAGGCCAGCAATGCCGACCAAGAGCGTCAGCGGCGCGCCGGCGACGAAATACATCACGCCCCAAGCGAAGAGAATGAGAGAGGCCTGCCCGAAATCCGGTTGCAGCGCCAAGAGGATCACCACCAGAGAGGTGATCAGGAACGAATACATCCGCCCCGGAGGCCCGCCGATTTCAAGACCGGCGGCCATGAGCCAGGCGGAGGTGATGACGAAGGCGGGTTTCAGGAATTCCGACGGCTGCACAGCGGCAAAGCCAAGCGAGAACCACCGCGTCGCGCCCTTGCCGAAATCCGTGCCAAAAGCGGGCAGAAGAAACAGCGAGAAAAGCGCGAGGACAAAACCCACGACCGCGAAACGGCGCACTTTGGCCGGGTCCATCATGGTGATGCCGATCATCACCATCAGCCCGACAGAGCCAAAAAACGCCTGACGTTTGACGTAGTGGAACAGGTCCGTGAAACCGTTCTTTTCGGCCAGAGGCGGCGAGGCCGCGAGCCCGAGCAAAAGCCCGACACCAAAAAGAATAAAGACGCAGGACAGCGTCCATTTGTCGATTGTCCGCCACCAACGCGGCAAGATCGGCTCTCCCACGCGCATCGGCGCCGAGCCATACACCATTTCTGTCATGATACCGCCTACTGCCTCGTTATCATTTTTACGCCCGGTTTTCCGGGTCTGATTTGTTCAGAATAGCGACTTTTCCGGCTTTGCGCCACTACAGATTGTGGCCTCAGAGCGATGAAACGCCATAAAGGCAGGGATTTGCCGACATCTCTGTCGAGACATGCCAAAACGCGAATTGATCCACCTTATTGTCCGTCATCATTGATCGTTAAGGGGAATCCCCGCAGTCTGGTACCAACTTACCCTCTCCCTCCTCTCAGCACGGAGCTTGTCCATGAAAATCGGGATCGTCGGCGCGGGCATGGTCGGCTCTGCCGCAGGCTATGCCATCGCGCTCAAAGGCACCGCGAGCAAGATCACCTTTGTCGATTACAACGCAGGCCTTGCCCGCGCGCAGGCCGAGGACATCGCCCATGCCGTGCCCTTTGCCTCGTCGACCGTGGTGACCTCTGGGGACTACGCCGACCTCAAGGGCGCGGGCGTGGTGATCCTCGCCGCCGGTGTGGGGCAAAAACCCGGCGAAAGCCGATTGGAGCTTTTGACCCGCAACGCCGAGGTGTTCCGCCAGATCATCGGCAAGGTGCTGGACGCCGCCCCCGATGCGATCTTGCTCGTCGCGACCAACCCCGTCGACATCATGACCCAGATCGCCACGCGTTTGTCTGGCCTGCCGCCCTCGCGGGTGATCGGCTCGGGGACGATTTTGGACACGGCACGGTTCCGGCATTTGATCGGCGAACATCTGTGCGTCGCCCCGCGCTCTGTGCATGCCTATGTGCTGGGCGAACATGGCGACAGTGAGGTCCTGTGTTGGTCCTCGGCGCGCGCAGGCGCGCTGTCGGTGAAAGATTTCGCCGCCCAGATGCGCGTGCCGCTGACCGAAGGCGTCAAGGCGCGGATTGACGACGGGGTGCGCAACGCGGCCTATACGATCATCAATGGCAAGGGCGCGACATGGTACGGCATCGGCGCGGGGCTTGAGCGCCTCGTCAGGGCGATCGCGCGCGATGAGCAGACCGTGCTGTCGGTCTCCATCGTGACGCCAAAGGTCGAGGGGGTGCAGGACGTTGCGCTCTCCATCCCCCGCATCGTCGGCGCGCAGGGCGTGGTGTCCGATCTGTTCCCGGAACTGGATGACGCGGAACATGAGGCGCTTGGGGCCTCAGCGCGGTTGTTGAAAGAGACGCTGGATGCGTTGGAGTATTGAAGAGAAAGGTCTGACGCCGAAGGCCATTCAACCAAGGATATTTAAGTGATCAGGACGTTGAAGCTAAATATTCAGTGGGCACTGCGAGAAAGACCTAAGCAAGTCCGATCTTTCACGGCATTATGTTTGAGTTTGGAAGCGTTTGCGCTCTATTTGCTAATTTTTCGCCCCGACTGGTGGGTCGAGTCGCGGCGCTATTCAGCTCTTTCAACTTGGCTCCCTTGTTTCATGTTTCCGGTCGGCTACGTCTGGGGTCTGGCTTCTATGAAAAACCATCAAAAGTAACCACCTCACCGAAACGCCGAGGGCGGCACGCCCAAATCGCGTTTGAAAGCGGCGATAAAAGCCGAGGGGCTGGAATAGCCCAGATGCGCCGCCAGATCGGTGCTGCTTTCGCCCTGTTCCAGCCGTTCGAGCGCGAACAAAATCCGACGCCGCGCGCGCCAGTCGCGAAAGGTCTTGCCGGTTTCCGTCACGAACAACCGCGCCAAAGTCCGTTCCGAGGTCCCGACCTCATGGGCGATCTCCGCCAATCCCCGCCGCTCTTCCGGGTGGCGCAAAAAGATGCCCATCGCCGCCACAAGACGCGGATCGCGCCCACCCGGCAGGTGCATCGCTGCGGGCCTCAACCGTCCGATTTCATCCAAAGCCACCCAGGCCAGTCGCCGCACCTCCGCCCGCGTCAACCCGCCCTCGACCATGCGTTCCACGACGCCCCGCAACAGCGGTGAGGTGCGCAGCACAGTCATTTCTTGCGGCAGCCCGGCGCGGGTCACATAGGGCGGCGCGACATAGAGATGATGGGTCAGAACGGCAGATTGCGTGCTGAGCTGATGTTCGACATCGGGCGGTATCCAGATCGCGTGTTTATGCGGGATGATCCAGACATCTTCGCCCGCCTGCAACCGCATCACGCCGTTGTAACACATGGCCAATTGCGCGCGCGGATGGCTGTGCGGCTCGACCGCGTAGCCCCCGCGAAATTCCTCGCGCCGGGCGATGACGGGACGCCCGGGCGTGAGGTCGAATCCGATGCCTGTGGGCGGCGCGTCCGGATTTGGCAGGTATTCGACATGATTTGGCATAATGTCGCTCTACCGCATTTCCGACATTTTTACTACATCTTTCGCAACGCGCGCCCGCCACCCGCCAGCGCCCACTCCCCCTCCCCAAGCGCAGGAGTATACATGACCTATTTCAGAGAAGCCGTCCTTGCGGTCATCACCCTGATCGCGCTTGCGATCGCTATCACCGTCCCCGGCATCTTCGCCGCCCATCAGGCGCTGATTTTCGCCATCGTCCTCGTCACGCTAGGGCTTTGGGCCACGGGCCTCGTGCCCGGCTACCTCGCCTCGCTGTTCTTTTTCACAGCCCTTTTGTTGCCAGGGTTGATGGAACCCGATGTGGTATTCTCTGGCTTCACCTCGACCGCGATGTGGTTGATCATCGCGGGCTTTGTCATCGGGGCCGCGATCACGCATTCCGGTCTTGGGGCTCAGATCGGCGAAGTCGCGCGCCCGCATTTGTCGAAAAGCTACCCCATGCTGATCGGGGGGCTCATGGTGATTGGCATGGCCTTGGGCTTTGTGATGCCGTCGTCTCTGGGTCGCTCCGCCGTATTGGTGCCCGTGGGCATGGCGCTTTCCGATATGTTGGGGCTTGAGAGAGGCTCGAAAGGTCGGATCGGCGTCGCCGTGATCATCGCCTTTGGCACCAATATGCCCAGCTTTGCGATCCTGCCGTCGAACATTCCGAACATCATTCTGTCGGGTATGGCGGATAAGGTCTTTGGCCTGGAGTTTTCCTACGCCGATTACCTCTTGCTGCATTACCCGGTGCTGGGCGTGGTCAAATCCATCGCTTTGGTGCTTTTGACGCTCTATTTCTTCCCCGCCAAAGTCGCCCCCGTTCAGGTCGAAACGCCCAAAGCCAGCCCAGCCTCGTCGCGCAAACAGATCCTCCTCATGGCGCTCCTTCTGGTCACCATCGGCTTCTGGGCCACCGATCAGTTGCACCATATCAACGCCGCTTGGATCGGCCTTGCGACCACATTCGTCTTGCTGGTGCCGCGTCTGGGTCTTGTGCCGCCGCCCGTCTTCAAAGGCGCGGTCGATTTCGGCATGTTGCTCTTTGTTTCCGGTGCCTTGGCGCTTGGTGCGGTGGTCAACAGTTCCGGCCTGGGCACCATCATCGCGCATCAGGTGGTGGGCCTCCTGCCACTCGCGCAGGGCCAGGATTTCCTCAACTTCTTCTCTCTGTCGACCTTGGGTGCGCTGACGTCTGTGTTCACCACCATGCCGGGCGTGCCTGCGGTCCTCACGCCTCTGGCCGAAGAATTGTCACAGGCCACGGGTTTCTCCCTCGAAGCCGTGTTGATGACGCAGGTCATCGGTTTTTCCACCGTGATCTTCCCCTACCAAGTCGGACCACTCATCGTCGCCATGGGGCTTGCGGGCGAGAGCACGCGTCACCTGATGAAGATGACGCTCTCGATGACGGCTCTCACAGTGCTGGTCTTCATCCCGCTCGATTACCTGTGGTGGGTGGCTTTGGGCTGGATCTAACCCAGCTTTTCGACCTCTGCCGCAAAGGCTTCGCCACGTTTCTCGAAATTCGGGAACTGGTCAAAGGACGCGGCGGCAGGGGCCAAAAGCACGGTCTCGCCCTCCTCGGCCTCAGCCGCGGCTTTGGCGACGGCCACCTCCATGGTCTCGCAAATCTCATAGGGTGTGTCACCGATCTGAAGCGCGAAATCGCGGGCCGAAAAGCCGATCAGATAGGCTTTGGAGACCGATCCCAAGAAGGGCTTCAAATCCTCAATCCCACCATCCTTGCCAAGCCCGCCCGCGATCCAGCGGATGCGGGGAAAGGCCTGAAGCGCCTTGGCGGCGGCGTCCACATTGGTGGCTTTCGAGTCGTTCACATAGCGCACACCGTTCAACTCACGCACAAGCTGCGAGCGATGCGGCAGACCTTTGAAGCTGCGCAAAGCGGCTTCGATGCCCTTCGGCGACAGGTTCAGCGCGCGGGCGGCGGCATAGGCGGCGCAAGCATTCTGATGGTTGTGTGCGCCGGGCAGACCGTCCATCTCGCGAAGGTCGATCGAGGCGGTTTGCTTGCCCTTGCGATACTCCGACAGAAAGCCTTTACGGGCAAAGATGTTCCACCCGGGACCAGAGAGTTTCTGACCGGACGAGACGCGAATGAGGCGTAGATCCTCAGGGCTTTCGACCAATTGGTTCGCCAGATAGCGCCCCTCTGTTTCGTCCACACCGATCACGGCACGGTCCGGCCCGCCCTCGGCAAACAGCCGACGCTTGGCCGCGAAATAACCGCCCATGCCGCCGTGACGGTCGAGATGATCCGGCGAGAGATTGGTAAACACCGCCACATCCGGCGTCAAAGCGCGCGCCAGATCGGTCTGATAGGAGGACAACTCCAGCACGATCACCTCGCCCTCCTCGGGCGGCTCAATGTCCAACACCCCGCGCCCGATATTGCCCGCGAGCTGACAGGGCGTGCCGTTTTCCTCGAAAATATGATGGATCAGCGCCGAAGTGGTCGATTTGCCGTTCGACCCGGTCACCGCAATGACGCGCGGCGGGGTGTCATGCTCCATCCAGTCGCCTTGGCCCAGAGAGCGAAAAAACAACCCGATGTCATTGTCGACCGGCACGCCTGCGTCCCACGCCAGCGCGATCACCTTGTTCGGCTCAGGGTAGAGATGCGGAATGCCGGGCGAGACGACGAGACAGGCCACACCCTCGAAGGCGCCCGCTTTGTGCAGATCGTGGATGGTGAATCCCTCAGCCTCCGCCCGCTCCCGCGCCTCGACGGAATCATCCCAACACAGCGCCTCGGCACCCCCGGCTTCCAAGGCCTTCGCCGTCGCAAGCCCCGAGCGCCCAAGGCCCAGTACGGCCACTTTTCTATCTTCGTATCCGAGCACAGGGATCATCGCGCTCGCTCCTTTGCTGTTCAAATACTCAAAAAAGGGGGCCTTGGCCCCCTCTCATTTCACCGCAGTTTCAACGTCGCCAGACCGATCAGCGCCAGTACCAGAGAGATGATCCAGAAGCGGATCACGATGGTCGGCTCGGACCAGCCTTTTTTCTCGTAATGGTGATGGATCGGCGCCATCAGGAAGACTCGTTTGCCGGTACGTTTGAAGTAGAGCACCTGAATGATCACCGACAGGGCCTCGACCACGAACAAGCCGCCGACGATGGCCAGAACGATCTCGTGTTTCGTGGCGACGGCAATCGCCCCCAAGGAGCCACCCAAGGCCAAAGACCCGGTGTCGCCCATAAACACGGCAGCAGGCGGCGCGTTGAACCACAGGAACCCAAGGCCCCCGCCGATCAAAGCAGCCGTAAAGACGAGGATTTCGCCGGTGCCCGGCACATAGTGCAGGCCCAGATAATCGGTGAAGTCGACACGGCCCACGACATAGGCAATCGCGCCCAAAGTTCCGGCGGCGATCATCACCGGCATGATCGCCAGACCATCAAGCCCATCGGTGAGGTTCACCGCATTGGCGGCGCCCACGATGACGATCATCGCGAAGGGAATGAAGAACCACCAGAGATTGATGAGCAAATCCTTGAACACCGGCAGCGCCAGTTGGAATTGCAGCTCTTCCGGGTGCACCATGGTGGACCACACGGAGGCGATCAAAGCGATCACGAAGCCCAGCAAAAGCCGCACCTTACTCGACACGCCTTTGGTGTTGGATTTCGACACTTTGGCGTAGTCGTCGGCAAAGCCGATCAGCCCGTAGCCAAAGGTCACGAACATCACGATCCAGACATAGGGGTTGTCGAGCCGCGCCCAGAGCAGCGTGGAAATCAGCAAAGCGGTCAGGATCAGCAAGCCGCCCATCGTGGGCGTGCCAGCTTTCGCGAAATGGGTTTCGGGACCGTCATCGCGGATCGGCTGGCCCTTGCCCTGACGACGCCGCAACAGGTCGATCAGCGGGCGGCCAAAGAACATCGCAAAGATCAGCGCGGTGAAAAACGCCCCGCCCGAACGCATGGTGATGTAGCGAAACAGGTTGAAAAAGTCCCCACCGTCGGAGAGGCCCGAAATCCAATACAACATGCGCTCAACTTACCTTTCATCACCGTGCTTCATCCTGTGCGATGGCACGCATTCTTTCCTGTGCTGCGGCACTTATTTGTCAGAGTGCTGTGGCACTTGTCCCAATTCCCGCAGCGCGTCAACCAGAAGGCTGACTTTCGATCCTTTGGAGCCTTTCACAAGCACCACATCGCCCGGCCCGATCAGCGCCGTCAGCGCCGGAACCGCCTCTTTCGCGGTCTCGAACCATTCGCCGCGCCGCCCTTCGGGCAGCACATCGTAGAGCGCGCGCATCAAAGGCCCGACACAATGGACAGCATCGACGGTGGCAAACCACGGCAGCGCCGCAATCCCTTCGTGGATCGCATTTTCCTTTTCGCCCAGCTCCAACATATCGCCCAGAATGGCGATCCGGCGCCCGGTGTCATGCGGCTGGGCCTTGGCCAGCACCTCAAGGGCAGCGGCCATGGAGGTCGGGTTGGCGTTGAAGGCATCGTCGATCAACTCGACCGGCGCACCGACGGGCAGAGAGATCGCTTCGCGTGCGCCACGCCCCTCGGGCGGTGCCCAAAGCGTGAGATCGTGGGCGGCCTTTTCGACATCCGCGCCCAAGGCATAGGCGACGGCGAGGCAGCCCACCGCATTGGCCGCGAAATGCCGCCCGGCGGTCGAAAGCGTGAAATCGACATGATCCGTGTCGATCACCGCCACGCCGCGTGTGAAGCCGTCGTCCAGCTCGACCGACATAAGCCGCGCGGCACAGGTTTCGTCCTCGCCAAAGCGAATGCTGTCCCCGTCCCAGGCGCTCGCCAGAATGTCATTCACATCGAGATCGCCGTTGAACACGGCCACGCCTCCCGGCACAAGCCCTTTGAAAATATCGGCTTTTTCGCGGGCGATCCCCTCTAAGCTCTCAAAAGCCGCCATATGGGCGGGGGCGACCGTGGTGATCATCGCCACATCCGGGCGCGCGAGTTCGGCCAAAGGCGCAATCTCGCCGGGGTGGTTCATGCCAATCTCGATGACGGCAAATTCCGTGTCTTTCGGCATGCGCGCGAGCGTCAAAGGCACGCCCCAATGGTTGTTGTAGCTGGCCTCTGCGGCATGGGTTTTGCCCTGCTCAGAGAGGATCGCGCGCAGCATTTCCTTGGTCGAGGTTTTGCCCACCGAGCCGGTGACGCCGATGACCTTGCCCTCAACGCGGGCGCGGGCAGCGGCCCCAAGGCGCTCCAAAGCGGGCAACACATCGTCCACGATCAACAGCGGCGCATCCTCTGCCACGCCCTCGGGAATGCGCGACACCAAAGCGGCGGCGGCGCCTTTTTCCAAGGCCTGCGCGACGAAGTCGTGACCGTCACGGATGTCTTTCAACGCAACGAACAAATCACCCGGCTGGATCGTGCGGGTGTCGATGGAAATGCCGGTGATCTCGAAAGATGTCGTCGTCCGACCGCCCGTCGCCTGTGCCGCCTCTTCCGAGGTCCAAAGCCTCACAGCCCCCATCACAGCGCCCCATCCAGCGCAGAGACCGCCATCGAGGCCTGTTCCACATCGTCGAACGGGAACACATCGTCGCCGATCACCTGCCCGCTCTCATGCCCCTTGCCGCAGATCAGCAAAGCATCGCCCGGTTGCAGCGCATCGACGCCTCTGAGGATCGCCTCGGCGCGGTCGCCGACCTCAATCGCCTCGGATGCGCCTGCGAGAACCTCAGCCCGGATCGACGCCGGATCTTCAGAGCGCGGGTTGTCGTCGGTCACGATCACCAGATCGGCGTTTTCCGCCGCAGCCTTGCCCATCAGTGGGCGTTTCGTCTTGTCCCGATCCCCGCCCGCACCGACGATGGCGATGATGCGGCCCATGACATGCGGGCGCAGCGCCTTGATCGCGGTCGCGACGGCATCGGGGGTGTGGGCATAGTCGACGAACACCGCCGCGCCATTGTCGCGCGTTGCGGCATGTTGCATCCGCCCGCGCACACCGGTCAGTTCCGGCAGGCAGGAAAACACCTCTTCGGGATCGGCGCCTGAGGCCATCACGAGACCCGCGGCCGCCATGACGTTTTCGGCCTGAAACCCGCCGATCAGATCGAGGCGGATTTGGTAGATATTGCCCACGAAATCAATGCGCAGGTCTTGGCCGGTCGCATCGAACCGCTGGCCGACAATGCGCAAGTCAGACGCATCCGAGCGCCCCACCCGCATCACATCGATGCCACGCTCGGCACAGAGGCCTTCGAGTTCCATGCCCTTGACGTCGTCAATGTTGATCACCGCCACGCCATCCTCGGGCAACACGCGGGTGAAGAGACCGGCCTTGGCGGCGAAATAGGCCTCGAAGGTGGCGTGATAATCCAGGTGATCTTGGGTGAAATTGGTGAATGCGGCGGCGGTCAGTTCGACACCGTCGAGACGCCGTTGCGCCAGACCGTGAGAACTGGCTTCCATCGCGCCATGCGACACGCCCGCGCGGGCGGCTTCTGAGAGCATGCCATGCAGCGTGATCGGTTCCGGCGTGGTGTGCGGGCTTGGTGCCTGCCAATCGCCTTCGACGCCGGTGGTGCCGATATTGATCGCGGGCACGCCCAAGAGCTGCCAAATCTGACGGGTAAATGTCGCGACCGAGGTCTTGCCATTGGTGCCGGTGACGGCGACCATGACGTCGGGCTGCGCGCCGTAAAACAACGCCGCGGCATAGGCCAAAGCCTGACGCGGGTCTTCGACCACCACAACGGACGGGCGGTGTTCGGCAATTGCCTCGGCGGCAAGGCGCGCGCCTTCAGGGTCGGTCAGGATGGCTTTGGCCCCCATCGTGAGCGCCATCGGCACAAAGGAGGCGCCATGGGCATGCGCGCCGGGGAGTGCTGCAAACAAATGGCCGGGCTCGACCCGACGGCTGTCTACGGAAAGCCCGGTGATTTGGGCCTCGCCGCCGCTTTGCGCGGTCAATCCCAGCTCCGATAGAGATTTCATCATGACCGCGCCTCTCTGTTCGCTCACTGTGTCGAGGTCAGTGTTACCGCAGCTTGGGAGGGGGATTCAATCTCGGGACGCAATCCCAGAAGCGGCGCCGTGCGGCGGATCACCTCGCCCGCCACCGGAACCGCGGTCCATCCGGCGGTGCGGCGCGGTTTCGGGCCGGAGGTTTCGACCGCCTCATCCATGGTCAGGATCAGAATATATTTCGGATTTTCCGCCGGAAAGACCGAGGCAAAGGTGTTGATGGTCTTGTCCGGGTAATAACCGCCTTGTGGGCGCGGTTTATCCGCCGTGCCGGTTTTGCCGCCAACGTGGTAGCCCGGCACTTCGGCGAAGGAGGCGGTGCCTTCCGGGCTCGCCACCACTTCGCGCAGCATCGTGCGGGCGGCGCGGGACACCTCTTCGCGCACGACACGCGGACCTTTGGGCACGAAGCCCTCGCGTTTGATCAGCGTCGGCGTCACCTGCGTGCCGCCATTCAGGAGAGAGGCGTAAGCGGTCGCCAGATGCAGCGGCGAGGCCGACAGACCGTGACCATAGCCGATGGTCAGGGTCGAAAGCTCCGACCAATGCGGCGGCAACAGCGGTTTGCCAGAGGGCGCCTCGGAGAGTTCCACCGGCACAGGTTCGAAAAAGCCCAAGGATTTCAAAAAGGCCTGCTGGCGCTCCACGCCAATCTGTTGCGCGATATGGGCGGTGGCGACGTTCGAGGATTTGACAATCATGCCCGTCAGGCTGAGGTTCGGACCGTAGTTGTGACCTTCGAATTCGCCGATGGAAAACTTGCCCCAACGAAACGGCGGCGTGGCGGGGATCAGCGTGTCGGGACCAGCCAGACCCAGCTCCATCGCCTGCGCTGCGGCGAAAATCTTGAAGGTCGAACCCAGCTCATAGACGCCCTGCACCGCGCGGTTGAACCGTGGGTTGTTGCTCGGGTCTTTGCCCTCGAAAAACTCGGGGCGCGAGTTCGGATCGAAATCCGGCAGCGACACGAGAGAGATGATCTCGCCGGTGTTGGCATCCATCATGACGGCGGCGGCGCCCTTGGCGTTCAGCATCCGCATGCCGCCATACAGCACCTCGCGAATGGTGGTCTGCACCGTCATATCGATCGAGAGTTGCAGCGGCTTGTCGCCATTGGCCGGGTCGCGCAGATAGGCGTCCATCTGTTTTTCGATGCCGGACTGACCGACGATTTCGGCGCTCATCACACCTTCGCGACCGAACTTGGTCCCGCCCAAAACATGAGCGGCCAACATGCCATTCGGGTACAAACGCTCTTCGCGCGGGCCAAACAACAGACCCGGCTCGCCGATGTCATGCACGGCCTGCTGTTGCTCCGGCGCGATCTTTTTCTTGATCCACAAGAACTTGCGCGTGCCGGTGAAGTCGCGGATCAGACGCTCGCGGTCGAGATCGGGGAAAATCCGCACCAGTTCTTCGGCGGCGTGGATCGGGTCGATCATTTCC
This sequence comes from Celeribacter naphthalenivorans, assembly GCF_020524585.1. Lineage (GTDB taxonomy): Bacteria > Pseudomonadota > Alphaproteobacteria > Rhodobacterales > Rhodobacteraceae > Celeribacter > Celeribacter naphthalenivorans. The sequence goes on along the minus strand of NZ_JAIVLK010000001.1, from coordinate 500,594 downwards.
TGCGGCTGGGCGTAGAGCGAATTGGTCACGCGGTTGGTCGCCAGAATGCGCCCGTTGCGGTCCACGATGTCGGCGCGCTGCGCCAGAATGGGCGTGCCGGAGGCCTCGGCGCGCGGCTCTTCGGGCACGGTGGCCGACACCTGCCCCATGCGAGCACCGACGACGACGAAGGCCGAAACGAAACACAGGCCCAAGACCAAAAGCCGCCCCTCGGCCCGAAGGCGGGAGCGGTCGCGCATTTCCTCGTGACGCAGGCGCAGGTTTTCGCGCTCGATGGCGTCCGGGTTTTCGCCCTTTTGCCGGGCTTGCAACACGCGGGCGAGCGGGCGGAGTGGTGTGCGGATCGTCATTCTTCACCTTCTCCGGCGTCAATCGCCTCCAGCGAGCCCACCACATCGTAGGTCTCGGTCAGCTCCAAGATCAGGTCTTCTTCCTGCGGGAAGGCCACCTGATCGACACGGCCGAATTGTTCGGGTTGAAACGGCAAGAGACCCAGACGGTCAAAGTTGATCGCCGCCAGATCGCGCAGCCGCTCGGGGCGGTTGAGATAGGCCCACTCGGCCTTCAACACGGCCAATTCTTCGCGCTGATGCCCGATCTCGCGCTGCAACTGACTGACCTGTCTCAGCACGCGCTGGGTGGCGTAGTTTTCTTGGTAGGCCCAAAAGCCCAACCCCATAACCACCAGACTTGCAACAATAATATAGAACCCACGCATCGTTAATCTCGCCTCAGGACTGGTTTCGGCAACCCCATCGCTGCTCGGTCCACCGCCTCAAATGGGGCAGCGGTCCGACGACCGACCCGCAAACGCGCAGACCGCGCACGCGGATTTACGTCTAGCTCGTCCGCATCGGGACCGATGGCTTTGGAGAGCTGCTCGAAACCGGGTGTTTTCACCTCTTGTTCAGGAGCATAGCGCGACCCGCCACCCCCCGTCGAGGCCCTAGCTTGGAAAAAACGTTTCACAACGCGATCTTCGAGCGAATGAAAGCTCACGACCGCCAGTTGACCGCCCGGTTTGAGCGCGCGTTCGGCGGCTTCGAGCCCCTCAATGAGCTGCCCGAATTCGTCATTCACCGCGATGCGGATCGCTTGAAAGGTGCGGGTCGCCGGGTGGCTTTGCCCCGGCTTTTTACGCGGCAGCAGGCGCTCGATCAGATTGGCGAGTTGCAAGGTCGTGGTGAAAGGCGCTTTTTCGACGCGATCCTTCACGATGGCACGCGCAATTTTGCGCGACTGCTTTTCCTCGCCGTAGTGAAACAGCACCTCGGCGATCTCCGCCTCATCCGCCGTGTTGACGAAATCCGCCGCCGACAGCCCGTCCTGCGACATGCGCATGTCGAGCGGGCCGTCTTTCATAAAGGAAAAGCCACGCTCAGCCTGATCGAGCTGCATCGAGGAGACGCCAAGGTCGAGCACCACGCCGTCGAGGCCGGAGGCATAGTGGTCCATCTCGCCGAAGGTGCCGAGCACCAGCTCGATCTTGCCCTTGTAGGGCGGCTCATTGATCCAAGCGGCGGCCATCTCATGCGCCAGCGGGTCGCGATCCACACCGGTGACGTGATCCGCGCCTTCCGCGATCAGACCTTTGGTATAGCCGCCAGCGCCAAAGGTGCCATCGAGCCAGCGGCCTGTGATGGGCGCGCATTCCCGCAAAAGCGGGTTCAGCAGGACAGGAATGTGGGGTTTGGTGTCATCCGAGGCCATCTCAGACCTCCAGATCGTCCAAGAGGCTCAGCGGATCGAAATCATCGCCCTGCTCTTCCAGCCATTTGTCGGAAATCGCAGCATCCACGGCCTCATGCGTCTCCGGCTTCCAAATCTCGAAAGTCTCGCCCATGCCAGCGAAATAGGCCACGCCATCGAGGTCGATCTTGTCGCGCAAAGGCTGCGGCAGGACCAGACGGCCATCGTTGTCCACCTCGGTCGGGCGCGCGCGGTTGAGGATCATGCGCTCCATGATCTTGCGCTTTTCCGAGCCACGCGGCAGGCGCGCGATGTCGGCGGCCAAGGCGCGGTAGCCTTCATAGGTATGAACGATGAGTTGTTTCTGTTTGTCATGACCATAAACGATGACCATGCGGGGACGGCCGGTCTCGGCGGCCAGAGGATCACCCAGTTCGAGTTCACGACGAAAATCGGCGGGGATCGACACGCGTCCCTTTCCGTCCACCTTAAAGGTGTGTTCGCCGATAAACATCCCGACCACCGGGGCGCTCCTTATCCTGTCCCTACCCCGAAACTCCGGGGGCTTTTAAGCGAAACGGCGGAATGAGCTGCTGCCACTGCTCAATCCGCCGCCCTCGTCCCGATTTACGGGTTGTCCGGACTGCGCGCGCCACCTGGGGGGATGTCTGCTCGCTCGCGCGCCGGATCTCTTTATTCTGGTGAGGTTGGAGCCTGTATGAACCTGACTTATGGGTCTTTTTTTCGCGGTCTTGAATGCGCCGCTCATTTCCTACTCACCGGATGAACCAACTATGCTACGGGAATTCATGGTAATCAATGGATTTATTCTCCACAGGCTCAACATATTGCTCCACAGAGGTATCCAACTCAAGGTCTTGTGCTGCGAACTCACAAAAGCGAGAGCATATATAGATAAATATGGAGAAAACTTAACCACATTTAGTGATCAACCCCCCCTCCCTCCGCAAAGGCACATTCCCAGAAAAAATTTATATACAGCCTCAAACACACAGAAATCCACGGAGTTATCCACAGGCTTGTGCGCAAAAGTGATTCGCCCACAGAGTCAGAGACCACTGAGAAACCATGAATTCCCAGAATTCCCATGAAGTCCCGTGGGCCAAAGTTCATCGCGTCCCATGAAATCCCAGAGGCGTGACATCCCGTTCACCAAAGACGCAAAAAGGGGCCCGAAGGCCCCTTTTCGTCCACGAGTTGGAACTTGGTTCAGAAGTCGAGCGTCGCCGTCAGGCTGACCGTGCGGCCCGGCGCATAGATCGCCGTGGCGCGCGTGCCGTTGCCGAAACTGGAGCGTTCGTAGTAAGTTTCATCAAAGAGGTTATCGACACCGAGACGCAGGGTCGTGCCCTGAAGGGCTTGCGGTTGCCATTCGGCATAGGCGTTCACAAGGGTATAGTCGCTTTGCGATTGGTAGTCTCCGGCATAATCGATGGACCCGGCCCATTCGACAGTGCCACCAACCTTCAGGTTATACTCCGCAAACTCTTGATCGACATAGAGCGCCGCCGTATCGCCCACCGGCATGAAGGTGCTGCCATTGGGCTCAATGTCCTCGCCATCATAAGAGGTATCGACATCGGTGTAATTCACGCCCACGCGCCCCGTGCCCCAGCTATAGGCCGCATTGACCGTATACCCTTCGCTCTCGTAATCGGCGTCATTGGTCAAAGCGCTGGCGCCATAGTTCGGACGCCCCTCAACCGTGGTCTTAAAATAGGTCAAACCACCCTGAAACGCCCCGAAGTTGGCGTTGAAACCGACTTTGACGTTTTGCGACTTGCCCGCTGCGAAATCGGGATCGGTGATATAGGGCTCGGCACGGGCATGCAGATAGGCGTAATCGCCGATCACATAGCCAAGCCAGGTTTCGGACGCGCCAGCAAAGATCTCGACGCCATCGACCACCTCATAGGACAGAGTGGCATTGGCGCTTGCGCCGCTGTCGGAGAAACGCTCGCCATTCCAGTCGTCGAAACGATGGAAATCATAGCGCGCGCCGGTCGAGAGATCGAACCGGCCGAACTCAAGCCGCGCCTGTGTGAAAAGCCCGATCTGCGTGGTTGAGAAATTGCGCAGCCCGGCCCCGTTGTCGCCATAAGCATCGACGGAGAAATCGTGCTGATTGAAATCGAGACCCGCCGTGACCGTGCCGCTGTCCAAAGTGAAGACGTTCTGGACCTTGCCGCCGAATTGATCCTCTTCGAGCGCCATATCGCCATTGGTCAAGCGACCGTCATGGTCATAGTTCGGACGCCAGTAATCGTTTTCAGAGAAATAGAGGGACACTTCGGGGTCCCACTGATCCGTCGGCGCGGTCGTGGTGTATTTCACAGAAATCGTGTCGCGGGTCACCTCCATCGGGTAGAGCGCATCGGTGCTCTGATAGAGGTTCATCTTGACGGTGCGGTCCTCTTTGTCTTCGTCATGAGCGTAGTTCAACTCAATGCGATGTTCCGCGAATTCATACCCGAGCTTTGCGAGAACGCCGCCCGCGCCCGGCGCAGAGCCAAGAACCTCTTCGCCATCGCCGGTCTCGTAATCGTCGCCGTCCTGTTTGCTGACCATCAAAAGCCAATCGAAGCCGTTGTAGGCGCCAAAGCCCGCGAGGCTGCCAGATAGGCCCTGACCATTGTCGCCGTAGCTCAAACTTGCGCGCCCGCCGATTGCGTCGCCCGGCTCCAAAAGATCGTAGGCCGACACAGTCTCATAGCGCACCGCACCGGCGGCGGCGGCGAACCCACTGTCGGCGGCGGCCGCACCTGCTTCGACCTCGACGGATTTCAGAAAGGCCGGATCGAAGACGGACGAACCGGTGTGGTGCCAACTTGTGGCCGCCTGAGGCGTGCCGTCGATGGTGACGGCGAGGTTGGATTGCTCCATGCCAAAGACGTGAATACGGCGGGCCGGACCTGCCCCGCCCGCGACCGTGACCGCAGATTCACGCGCGAACAATTCGCTGACGTTTTTCGGGCTGAGCGCCTGAATGTCCTCTTCGGAAATCACGGCACCGCCGGTGGCCTCGATGTTCTCCTGCCCCTCCTCGACCAGCGACACGACAATCGTGTCGAGGACATGGATTTCCTGAGCAACACCCGCAGACGCGAAGGCAACGTGAGACACGCCACACAACGCCACAACACGCGACATCTTCATAAATTATCCCCTCTCTCACTACACTTTGCTGTGTATTTTCTGCGCAGCTACGCGACCAAGGGAAGAATCACAAGTATTTTTGTCAGGAATTTATATCATTGTAATAAAATGAATTTTCCAATCATCAGAAAGGAAATGCCTTCACCACCTTCAGAAAATCCAAATTAACAAATAAAAACAGTAAGGTATAAGAAACCCCGCCGAACCACGCCGGCGGGGTTGTTTTTTGCATGCGCCGCCTGTCTCACAAGCGGCGCCCGTTTTGCGCTTATCGCGGCTCTGCGTGCAGGCCCCGCCATGTGGCGTAGCAGGCCAGCAACAGCACGATGGTGAACGGGAAACCGGTCGAGACGGCCATCGCCTGAAGCGCACCGAGGCCACCGCCCAGCAAAAGCGCAATCGCGACGAGGCCTTCGAAGCCCGCCCAGAACACACGCTGCGGCACCGGCGCATCGACCTTGCCGCCCGCCGTGATCGTGTCGATCACCAGCGAGCCGGAGTCCGACGAGGTGACAAAGAACACGATGACCAGAATGATCGCGATGAAGGAGGTGATGCCTTTGAGCGGCAGAGCCTCCAGCATGGCGAAGAGTTTCAACTCAAGCGCCGCATCGGTCACCGCCGTGTAGCCGTCATTGACGATCTGGCTGATCGCAGTGCCACCAAAGGCCGTCATCCAGAGGACAGAGACCAGCATCGGCACGATCAGCACAGCGACCAGGAATTCGCGCACGGTCCGGCCCCGCGACACGCGGGCGATGAACATGCCCACAAACGGGGACCAGGAAATCCACCACGCCCAGTAGAAGGCGGTCCAGCCTTGGCGGAAATTGTCGTCCGTGCGCCCGAACGGATTGGAAAGCGCGGGAAGATCAATAACATAGGCTTTCAGATTGGCGAAAAACCCGGTCAGGATCGCCACCGTCGGCCCAACAATGATCACGAACAACAACAACAGCGCCGCAAGCCCCATGTTGATCTCGGAGAGGCGTTTGACCCCCGCATCGAGCCCCGCCACCACGGACAAAAGCGCAAAGCCGGTGATGATGGCGATCAGGATGACTTTCGAGACATCGTTGACTGGAATGCCGAAGAGGTGGTTGAGCCCCGCATTGGCCTGTTCCGCCCCAAAGCCCAGCGAAGTCGCCAGCCCGAAAAGCGTCGCGAAGACCGCAAGAATGTCGATGATATGACCCGGCCAGCCCCAGATGCGTTCACCAAAAATCGGATAGAACACCGAGCGCACTGTCAGGGGCAGCCCCTTGTTAAAGGAGAACAACGCCAGAGAGAGCGCCACAACCGCGTAAATCGCCCAAGGGTGAAGCGCCCAATGGAAAATCGTCGCCGCCATGCCCAGACGACGTGCAGCCTCGGCATCGCCCGGCGCGCCTGCCAAAGGCGCCCAGCTATCGGGCGTGCCTGCGGTGTCGGCGAAAGACGAGGAGAAATGCGAGATCGGCTCGGAGACGCCATAGAACATCAAACCGATGCCCATGCCCGCCGCAAAGAGCATCGCGAACCAGCCGCTATACGAATAGTCGGGCGTGGCCTCCATGCCGCCGATCCGCACCTTGCCGTAAGGCGACAGGATCAGGAAAAAGCAGAACAGCACGAAAATATTGCCCGCCAACAGGAAGAACCAATCGAAAGTCGAGGTCAGCCAATCGCGCAGATGGGTGAAAATCGTCCCGGCCTCTTCTTGAAAGGCCAGCGTCACGAGGACGAAAATCAGGATGGAGAGCCCGGAAATCAGGAAAACCGGGTTGTGAATATCAAGGCCGACTGGCCCGACACTTGTGGTGATATTGTCCTGACCGATTTCGTAATCGGTCTCGATCAAAGCGGCCTCGCCCTCTGGGGCGGGAATGCCGTCATCGCTCATGGGAATACTCCTTGGAGATTTAAATAAGATACGCCCTGCCCTCCGAACCAGCGCGTCCAGAGGGGCAAAACCGGCGTCAGGTCGGATCAGCCGCGCACAAGAAAGACAGAGGCGTCGGTGTGCGTTGCCAGCTTGCCGCCATGCGACGGCCAGAAGTGATCTGCGACATTCGGGACATGGGTGGCCATGACGACCAGATCGGCGCCCGCTTCCTTGACCGCCTTGGCCAAAGATTTTTCGAGATCGACGGCGGGATCGTGACTGACCACAGCGCGGGTTTCGGCCGCAAAACCGTGTCGTTTGCCCTGATCTTGCGCGAATTGCGCGAGACGTTCTGCATATTCATGCGGGTTGTGCCCCAAGGAGCCGGGGGTTTCCGCTGTGACACCGACATAGGTGACGGAGGCACCATAATGCAATGCGAGATCAGCGGCCGCATCCAGAGCGCGGGTCAGCTTATCCACATGTGCGAGGTCCACAGGGACCATAATTTTGGTAAACATGTTGTCCTTCCGGAGAGTTTTAGCGGGCTTGCCGGCCCGTCGATATCCTTTCGGCAAGACGCATCGCAGGTGAGCGATGCGCAGCAGTGTTCCACATCGTGGCAAGATGCTTTTCAGCCCGTCAACTATAGACCCAAAGCGCCCAATTGGCAAATTTACGCCACTTGAAATGCAAAGCGCCCCCGAAAAAGGGGGCGCTAAATCTCGTGTAAAACCTAGGATTTAGGAGAGTGCCAGAGGCGTCACTCAGGCCACGCCGTCTTTCACCAGACGCTCAGCGAGTGCCATATAAGGCGCCGCCAGCGGTCCGTCGCCGACCGCCACGGGCGTGCCATTGTCGCCCGCAAGCCGCGCCTCGATCGCCAGCGGCAGTTCGGCCAAAAGCGGCACGCCGAGCTTATCCGCCTCCTGCGCCACGCCGCCATGGCCAAAGATGTGATCTTCGTGACCACAGTTCGGACAGACATAGGTGGACATGTTCTCAATGAGGCCCAGCACCGGCACTTTCAGCTTTTCGAACATCGAAATGCCGCGCCGCGCGTCAATCAGCGCCACGTCCTGCGGCGTCGAGACCACCAGCGCGCCGGTGAGTTCGGTCTTTTGCCCCAGCGTGAGTTGCACATCCCCCGTGCCCGGCGGCATATCGATCAAAAGCACATCCAGCTCGCCCCAGGCCACCTGCCCCAGCATCTGTTGCATCGCGCCCATCAACATCGGCCCGCGCCAAACGACCGCTTCGCCATCGGGGATCATAAAGCCGATGGACATGAGCGTGACGCCATGGGCGTGCAACGGCTCGATGGTCTGACCATCTGGCGAGGCGGGGCGTTTGTTGATCCCCATCATGCGCGGCTGCGACGGGCCGTAGATGTCGGCATCCAAGAGGCCGACCTTGCGCCCCTGACGCGCCAGCGCCACGGCGAGATTGGCGGAGACGGTGGATTTGCCCACGCCGCCCTTGCCCGACGCGATGGCGATGATGTGCTTGACGCCCGGCACGCCTTGCTTGCCCTGTTGCGGGGTCGGATGGCGGCCGATCTTGAGGCTCGGCGGCTCGCCTCCGGCGGCTGGCGCCGGTTTCGGCGCGGACGACCCCGATGACGGACCATGTGCCGTCATGACGATGGAGACCTTTTCCACGCCATCCAAGGCCTCAAGCACGGCTTTTGCCTGCGATTCGACCTGCCCCCAAGCCTGAGCCGTGGCCGCATCCGGCGCCTCGATCACGAAACTGACCGTTCCCTGACGTAGGGTCAAAGCCCGCACAAGGTCGGATTCCACCAAGTTCGAGCCCCCGGGCAGCGCCACTTTGCGCAGTTCAGCCATGATTTGATCTTGCGTGACGGACATTGGGTCCCCTCTTTCAGTTTTCGGCGGCTTTGTCGCCTTTCCCCATGAAATAGGGGGTTTACTGACCTATTTCCAGCGCTCAATCCGGCGCGCGCCCTGCCCCTTTGGGCGAAATCGGGGAGCTATGCAAAATAGGTCAGTACGACTCATGCATATTCTGCATAGCGGCAATGCCAAGAGGACGGATTGTGCAATCGCAGCAATTCCACAATATTAGGTTCAACAGCAGCCAAGGCATGCACCTTCGACCGCAGCAAAGCGGTTCGCTTCGAAAAACCAGATGGTTCACTCGAAGACCGGCAGAAGCCCGAAGGGAGTAAGCGGCGGCGCATCCTGCGGACATCGGTCCGAACGCATATCTAAGGTGAAAGTCACATGGCTTACGTAAACGACATCAACAGTGCCGCAACGGCCTCCTCCGCATCTTTTGGCGGTCTGTTCAAAGCACTCGGGGAACGCTTCGCCCGTTACCGCGTTTACCGTGAAACGATGCTGGAGCTTTCCAGCCTGAGCGACCGCGACCTGCGCGATCTGGGCATGTCCCGCGCGTCCATCAACGCTGTGGCCCACGAGGCCGCATACGGCAAATAAGAATTCTCATCACGGCCTCCTCCTCCTCCCTGAGGCCCTGATACCTGCGGCGGCGCCTCTCCTCCTCCCTGGCGCTGCCGCACCAGATACCGGAATTCGGGGTCCCTCTCCTCCTCCCTGGGGCCTTGAAGACCAGAGCGACGATGCTTCCTCCTCCCTTGCATCGTCGCACCAATACGGGGCCTCGCCCCAGAGATGCGATCTCTCTTCCTCCTCCCTGAGGGATCGTGACTGAAGGCGGCGGTGTCTTCCTCCTCCCTGACACCGCCGCATTTCTTTACAGATACGGACCCACTCCTCCTCCCTCGTGGTCCGATGCAAGAGCACCCGCGTCCTCTCCTCCTCCCTGGACGCGGGTGTTTTTTTGTTCAGGCATGAGACATCGCGCCGGAGCTGCGGCGTTTTGGACGGAGGTCTTTCACAGAGGTCAGAGGGGAAGGCTGAGCTGGCACTCAGGCTGGATACTCAGGTTGGATACTCAGGCCGCAAGCTCAAGAATGCGTTCAAAGGCCGGAAGGCCGCGCAGCCCGGGCGCACCGGGATATTTCATCGCATCGAGATGATAAGGCTGTTGGCCTTGCCGCCCTCGCTTCATGAGCATGGCGGGTTTGCGCTCCGGCAGTCCGGCCAGACGGTGCAGCAAAGCCTGTCCCTCACGCGGCGTCAGGAAGGGCCGCGCGGGGTGTTGCGCTTTCTGCCCTGCAAAGAGATCCAAAAAGCTTTCAATCGACCCGGCGGCACTCCCGCCCGGCGCATAGCTCTCGACCACGCCCAAAACATCGCGCGCCACCTGCCCCAGATAGAGGCTTTCACAGGCGACACCATGGCAAGAGACCAACCCGTGATCTTCGAGCAAGAGATGCACATAGGTGATCTCATCGCGCGGCCGCACCCGGACGTTTTTCCCATCGACAAAGGACACCGCCGGGACCAAAAGTTGACGCCCCGCCGGATGCATTTCCCCCTCCGGTAAGTCCAGCAAGATGCGGTGTTGTTGGCTCAACACCACGGGTTCCGGATTGTCAAAACTGCCTGGAGCAAAGATCACCGGCGCATGCCGGCCCCATCCGCGCACCTGCCGCGATGCCATCCAGCGGATCGGCTGCACCCCGTGATCGAGGGTTACCACCGGATCGCCGGGCCTCAGATCGCCAATGGCGTGCGGGCCCGAGGGGGTTTCAATCGGCATAGAGGCCTCGAAACACACGGCCTGATAGGTGGTCGCGGCGGATTGGTCAGTGTTGTAAAATCCCGGCGGCTGCCCGCCGCTGAAATTGTCCCAATACCAGGCTTCGAGGTCGAACTCTGGGGTCCAGACGACCTGCACCAATTCGCCATTGCTGTCGTAGCCCTCGAAGACCACCGCATAGCCAGAATCACCGTTGATATCGATATAATCGGAGCGTACCACCGTGGCGTTTTCAATCGTATCGCCGCCCTGACCCGCGAAGGTCAGCGTATAGGTGTCGCCCGGCGAAAAGATATAGGGGCTGTCGTCTCCGGGCTGAGATTCGATGATCAGAGTATGTGTCGAGGTCGGCGGGTAGTCGAATTGCGACGTCCCCGGCCCCGAATTCACATTCGAGCCGGTCGAGGCCGCGAACTGACTGTCGATAGCTTCGATTCTCAGGGCCATGGGGACATATACTCAGGGTTTCAAACGTGCCTGAGCCTAGCCAAAACTCCTTAACCGCCCGTAAAGCCTGACAAACCTGCGTCAGAATGGCACGTCGCCCGCTTGGTCGGCGGGCATCACGAACCCTGCCTTGAGCTTTTTCGTCCCCGAATGATCGAATTCCACCGTGAGGTTTTCGCCTTCGATTTCCATCACTTCGCCATAGCCGAATTTCTTGTGGAACACCCGATCGCCCAACGTAAAGGACGCACTGGCTTTCAGATCGAGCGTGACAGGGGCGCGCGGCGTGCCCGCCCTTTGGGTGCGTTCCTGCATCCGTTTCCAGCCCGGCGAATTGTAGACATCGGCTTTGGACGCGCGTTCATTAAAGCGGGTAGCGGAACTCTGTGCATAGTCATCAAGCGCACGATCACGCCCCGCGCCCATGCCGCCGCCCATGCCCCCCTGCGCCCCGTAAAGGCCGTTGGGTGTCAGGATATCGACATGCTCGGGCGGCAGCTCATCAATGAACCGCGAGGCGAGCTGTGATTGCCATTGGCCATAAACGCGACGGTTGGCAGCAAAGGAAATCGTGCAAAGCTCCTCGGCGCGGGTGATGCCGACATAGGCCAGACGGCGCTCTTCCTCGAGACCCTTGGTGCCGTTTTCATCCATCGAACGCTGTGACGGGAACAGCCCCTCTTCCCAGCCGGGCAGGAAGACCACCGGGAACTCAAGCCCCTTGGCGCCGTGCAGCGTCATGATCGTGACCTTCTCACCGTCTTCGCCGCTGTCATTGTCCATGATCAGCGCAACGTGTTCGAGGAAACCGGCGAGATTGTCGAATTGCTCCAGTGCCTTGACGAGTTCCTTAAGGTTCTCGAGCCGCCCCGGCGCCTCAGGCGTCTTGTCGTTCTGCCACATGGTGGTGTAGCCGCTCTCGTCGAGGATTTTCTCCGCCAATTCGATATGGCCGATCTCGGCGGGGTCATAGGCGACGTCTTCGACCAGCGCGTCTTCGTCCTCGACCCCATAACGAATCTGCTGGACGTTGAGCGACGACCACCGTTCAATGTCCGCCACAAGTTGCGCGACACCCGACTTGGCCTTGCCCTTCAAAAGCCCCTCTTCCACGGCAATTCCCGCCGCTTCCAAAAGCGGCACGCCATGGCGGCGCGCGCACATCTGAATCTCTTGCAGCGCCTTGTCGCCCACCCCGCGTTTCGGCGTGTTGATGATCCGCTCGAAGGCCAGATCGTCTTCCGGCTGGGTGACGATGCGGAAATAGGCCATGGCATCGCGGATCTCCATCCGCTCGTAAAACCGCGGGCCCCCGATCACGCGATACGGCAGCCCGATGGAGAGGAACCGATCCTCGAAGGCGCGCATTTGATGCGAGGCGCGGACCAGAATGGCCATGTCATCGAGGGAATATTTGCGAAGACGCGACCGCGTGCCGCCATGCAGCGCTTCGATCTCTTCGCCGACCCAACGCGCCTCTTCCTCGCCATCCCAATGGCCGATGAGACGCACCAATTCGCCCTCGGTTTCAGAGGTCCAAAGCTCCTTGCCGAGACGATCCCGGTTGCCCGCAATCACCGACGAGGCGGCGGCGAGGATGTGGGGCGTGGAGCGGTAATTCTGCTCAAGGCGCACGACTTTGGCGCCGGGGAAATCCTTTTCGAACCGCAGGATGTTGCCCACTTCAGCGCCGCGCCAGCCGTAGATCGACTGGTCGTCATCGCCGACGCAACAGATGTTCTTATGCCCGCCCGCAAGCAGCCTGAGCCAGAGATATTGCGCGACGTTCGTGTCCTGATACTCGTCCACGAGGATGTATTTGAACCAGCGCTGATACTGCTCCAAGAGGTCCGGGTGTTTCTGGAAAATCACCACCATATGCAGCAGGAGATCGCCGAAATCGACGGCGTTCAGCGTCGTCAGACGCTCTTGATATTGTGCATAAAGCTTGACGCCCATGCCATTGAATTCACTGCCTTCTCCACCGGACACGGCAGAGGGCGTGAGGGCGCGGTTTTTCCAATTGTCGATCATGCCGGAGAGCTGGCGCGCGGGCCAGCGCTTCTCGTCGATGCCCGCCGCTGAGATCAGCTGTTTGAGCAATCGGATCGAGTCATCCGTGTCCAGAATGGTGAAGTTCGACTTGAGCCCGACAAGCTCGGCGTGGCGGCGCAACAGCTTGACGCAGACCGAGTGAAACGTGCCGAGCCAGGGCATGCCCTCAAGCTCCATCCCCATCAGCCCGGCCACACGGCTCTTCATCTCGCGCGCAGCCTTGTTGGTGAAGGTCACGGCAAGGATTTCGCGCGGCTGCGCACGACCAGTATTCAAGAGATGCGCAATCCGCGCGGTCAGCGCCTTGGTTTTGCCCGTCCCCGCCCCTGCGAGCATCAGGACGGGACCGTCGAGGGTCTCCACCGCCTCGCGCTGCGCGTCGTTCAGCGTGTCGAGATAAGACGTGTCGGGCGCGCCAAAGGCGGCCTCGCGCGCGCCTTGCATCGCGAGTTGGGAGAGGGAGGGACGTTGTGGCTGCACCGCCGCCTCGAAGGCGTCGTCTTCATTGAAACTGCTCATGGGGGCAGGATACAGAAGAGCCGCGCCGAGGAAAAGTGCGTTCTTCTATTGTTCTCACACGCATTGCGCAGAAAAATGCCAGATCAAGGTTTCTCAGAAGGCTCAGAGACGGCCTCAACCAACCCCGACACATAGCGCGCGAAGAGCCGCGAGAAGTCGGAGATGTCGTCCCCCGACCACCCCGCGAAGACCTGCGCCATGATGCGCCATTTCGATAGGGTGAATTCGCCCAAAAGGGTCTTCGATTTCGGCGTCATGACCAGAACGGATTTGCGCGCGTCTTCCTGAACCGCTTGTCGGGCCAGATAGCCGCGCGAAACCAGTTCGGAGACGATGCGCGAGGCGCGCGACGGATCGACAGCCATGACTTCGGCCACCATGCCGATGGTCGGCGGCTCCGGACGGTCGCGCCCGAGACCGGCGGTGATCTGCGCGACGGACAAAAGCCCCTGCAACAGCGCGGGCTCCAGCGCCTCGGACATACCCGCGATCACCTTGCCCTTGAATTCGCCCTTTTCCGCCATGCGCCGCCATTGAAACAGCGACAGGTCGAGATCGAGAAGCGCCATGACGGCGGGATCGGAAAACCCTTCCTCGCTCAAAAACTCTGGCACACCGGCGTGCACGCGCGGATCAGCCGGGCGTTTTGCCGGGGCATCGTCAGGATGGGGCATCATATCTGGAGCGTGATCTTGGGTCATGGCGATGAGGTCGCATGAATGTGTGCCAATGTCAATTATGTGACAGTAACATTTATGTGCTATTGACACATATATGAATTTAGCGCTATCTGTCCTCCAAAACGCCCAGCCCGAGGCGCGCCCGACGTACCGGAGTACGGACGGGCAAAAAGGAGTTCTTATGACACAAACGCACACATCCCCCCGGCCCGATGAGGCCACATCCGAACGCCCCAAAGAGCATACCTCCGTCGGGCTGGTGATCGGCTCCGTCGCCGTCCTCATGTTGTTGGCCGCGCTCGATCAGACCATCGTCTCCACGGCACTGCCGACCATCGTCGCCGATCTCGGCGGGTTGGAGCACCTCTCTTGGGTGGTCACCGCCTATATCCTCGCCTCCACCGTGGTCGCGCCGCTTTATGGTAAGCTCGGCGACCTTTACGGACGCCGCAATGTGGTGATCTTTTCGGTGACGCTGTTCCTGACCGGCTCCGTTCTCTGTGGTCTGGCGAATTCCATGGGCTTTCTCATCGCGGCCCGTGCGCTTCAGGGGCTTGGTGGTGGCGGCCTCTTCGTTCTGGCGCTCTCCATCATCGGCGACGTGATCCCGCCCAAGGAACGCGGCCGCATCCAAGGCGTCTTCGCGGGCGTCTTCGGCGTCTCTTCTGTCGCCGGGCCTCTGTTAGGTGGCTGGTTCGTCGACACCCTGTCCTGGCACTGGATTTTCTACATCAACCTCCCCTTCGGCGCGCTGGCACTGGCTGGCTTTGTCTTTGGCTTCAAACCCTTGGGCAACCGCGTGCAGCACAAAATCGACTATGCGGGCGCCGTGGCGCTCACGCTGTCGCTCTCCTCCATCGTGCTTTTGACCGCTTTGGGCGGCAAGGAATTCGGCCTCACCTCCCCCATCGGCCTGTCGCTCATGGCGCTGTTTCTCATCTCAACCCTTGGCTTCATTGCAATCGAGCAAAAGGCGTCGGAGCCAATCCTGCCGATCGGCCTGTTCAAGATGAATGTCTTCTCCATCACCTCGGCGATCTCTTTCGTCTCCGGGGCGCTGATGTTCGGGGCGCTGACCTTTATCCCGGTATTCTTGCAAATGGCAAAGGGCGCGAGCGCCACGCAATCCGGCCTGCAACTCATCCCGATGACCTTCGGCATCCTCACCGCCTCGACCATATCCGGCCAATATATGAGCCGCACCGGGCGCTATCGCCTCTTGCCGGTGATCGGGCTGAGCATCGCCACGGTGGCGCTTGTCTCGCTCACACGGCTGTCGCCGGAGATGCACTCCTGGTCGCTCTGGCTGTCACTGGTGGGGCTTGGCCTGGGCATGGGCTGTATTTTCCCGGTTGTGACCACCGCCGTGCAAAACGCCGTGCCGCGTGAACAGATCGGCACCGCCACGGCGGCAGGGTTGATGTTCCGTCAGGTCGGCGGCTCCATCGCCGTCGCGCTCTTTGGTGCGCTTTTTGCCAGCCGCATGGCGACCATGATGGCCGAAGCCAATGTCGACGCCTCGGTGGATGGCCCGGCGGGGGGCTTGGCCAATGTCGCCGAACTTGGGCCTCAGATGCTGGCGCAACTTCCGGAGGCCACGCGCGATCTGATCGGGCAGACGATTTCCGTCGCCCTGCACCCGATCTACTGGATCGCCGCAGGCCTTGCGCTGGTCGGGTTGATCATGGCGGTGTTCTTGCGCGAAATCCCGCTTCGGTCGCGGGAAAGCTGACGCCCTGCCCCTCTGATTCCAGCGAAATCGCTTTGCAAAGGTCCGGCTTTCACAGATCGGGCCTTTGCTAATCCCCCATATTTTTCTGCAAAAATTGCAAACCCGGCCATTTCCCGCCCCTAGCACATCAAAAATCGCGGCCAGGCGTCGCAAATCTTCTGCCACGCTCCTGTCCGGCAGGGTAAGGGGATTTACTGCAGTGCAGAAATCACTAACCTGCTAGGAAAAACAGCAAGAGGGGAAGCTTGCCATGGCTGATTTCAAAAAAGTGCTCATCGCGAACCGGGGCGAAATTGCGATCCGCGTGATGCGTGCCGCCAACGAAATGGGGAAACGCACCGTCGCGATCTATGCCGAAGAGGACAAGCTTTCGCTGCACCGCTTCAAGGCGGATGAAGCCTATAAGATCGGCGAGGGCATGGGGCCGGTGGCGGCCTATCTGTCGATCCCCGAGATCATCCGCGTCGCCAAGGAATGTGGCGCCGATGCGATCCACCCGGGCTATGGTCTCTTGTCCGAGAACCCCGATTTCGTTGACGCCTGCACGGCGGCGGGCATCACCTTTATCGGCCCGAAAGCCAAGACCATGCGCCAGCTGGGCGACAAGGCCTCCGCGCGCAAAGTGGCGATTGAGGCCGACGTGCCGGTGATCCCGGCCACTGAGGTCTTGGGCGACGATTTTGACGCGATCCGCAAGGAAGCCACCGAAATCGGTTTCCCGCTGATGCTCAAGGCGTCTTGGGGCGGCGGCGGGCGCGGGATGCGTCCGATCAACAACGTCGAAGAGCTCGAAGAAAAGGTCAAAGAGGGCCGCCGCGAAGCCGAAGCCGCGTTCGGCAATGGCGAGGGCTACCTCGAGAAGATGATCATCAAGGCGCGTCACGTCGAGGTGCAAATCCTCGGTGACCAGCATGGCAACATCTACCACCTCTACGAGCGTGACTGTTCCGTCCAGCGCCGCAACCAGAAGGTCGTGGAACGCGCCCCTGCCCCCTTCCTCTCGCCTGCGCAGCGCGAAGAGCTGTGTCATCTGGGCAAACGCATCTGTGAGCATGTGAATTACGAATGCGCCGGGACCGTCGAATTCCTGATGGATATGGAAAGCGGCAAGTTCTACTTCATCGAGGTGAACCCCCGCGTGCAGGTGGAGCACACCGTCACCGAGGAAGTCACCGGCATCGACATCGTCCGCGCACAGATCCTGATCGCCGAGGGCAAGAGCCTCATGGAAGCCACCGGGGTGGCCAGCCAATATGATGTGAAACTCGACGGCCACGCGCTTCAGACCCGCGTGACGACCGAGGACCCGACCAACAATTTCATTCCCGACTATGGCCGCATCACCACCTATCGTTCGGCCACCGGCATGGGCATCCGTCTCGATGGTGGCACCGCCTATTCGGGCGCGGTGATCACGCGCTACTATGACAGCTTGCTGACGAAAGTGACCGCTTGGGCCCGCACGCCCGAGGCCGCGATTGCACGGATGGACCGGGCGCTGCGCGAATTCCGCATCCGCGGCGTTCAAACCAACATCGCCTTTGTCGAAAACCTGCTGAAACACCCGACCTTCCTGTCGAATGAATACACCACGAAGTTCATCGACACGACGCCGGAGCTGTTCGATTTCAAACCGCGCCGCGACCGTGCGACGAAAATCCTGACCTATTTGGCCGACATCACGGTGAACGGCCACCCGGAGACAATCGGACGCGCGAAACCCGCCGCAGATGCGCGCAAACCTGTGGTGCCGAAGCTCAAGGTGGAAACCGCACCCGCTGGCACGCGTCAGTTGCTTGAGAACGAAGGCGCGCAGGCGGTGGCCGATTGGATGCTGGCACAGAAACAGCTTTTGATCACCGACACCACGATGCGCGACGGTCACCAGTCCCTGCTCGCGACGCGCATGCGGTCCATCGACATGATCAACGCGGCGCCGGCCTATGCCGCGAACCTGTCGAGCCTCTTCTCAGTGGAATGCTGGGGTGGCGCGACCTTTGACGTGGCTTACCGTTTCTTGCAGGAATGCCCGTGGCAACGTCTGCGCGACATTCGTGAGCGCATGCCCAACATCATGACGCAGATGCTTCTGCGCGCCTCGAACGGCGTTGGCTACACCAACTACCCGGACAATGTGGTGCAGGAATTCGTGCGCCAGGCCGCCGAGACCGGCGTCGATGTGTTCCGTGTCTTCGACAGCCTCAACTGGGTCGAGAACATGCGCGTCGCGATGGATGCGGTGATTGAAAGCGGCAAGGTCTGCGAAGGCACGATCTGTTACACTGGGGATTTGTTCGATCCGGCACGTTCGAAATACGATCTGAAATATTACGTCAAAATGGGTCAGGACCTGAAAGCCGCAGGCGCGCATGTGCTGGGGCTCAAGGACATGGCGGGTCTGTTGAAACCGGCGCAGGCGCGGCAACTCGTGAAGGCGCTGAAGGAAGAGGTCGGCCTGCCGATCCATTTCCACACCCATGACACCTCGGGCGCAGCTGCCGCCACGATCCTCGCCGCCGCTGACGCGGGCGTGGATGCGGTGGATGCGGCGATGGATGCCTTCTCTGGCGGTACGTCGCAGGCCTGTCTGGGCTCCATCGTTGAGGCCACGCGGTTCACCGAGCGCGACACGGGTCTCGACATCGAGGCGATCCGCGAAATGTCGAACTACTGGGAAGCCGTGCGCGGCCAGTACAAGGCGTTTGAGAGCGGCCTCGCGGCCCCTGCCTCCGAGGTCTACCTGCACGAGATGCCGGGCGGTCAGTTCACCAACCTCAAAGCGCAGGCCCGCTCCTTGGGCTTGGAGGAGCGTTGGCATGAGGTGGCGCAGTCATACGCGGACGTGAACATGATGTTCGGCGACATCGTCAAAGTGACGCCGTCGTCGAAAGTGGTCGGCGACATGGCTCTGATGATGGTCTCCCAAGGCCTCACCCGCGATCAGGTCGAGGACCCGAAACATGACGTGGCCTTCCCGGACTCTGTCGTGGACATGATGCGCGGCAACCTCGGTCAACCGCCGGGTGGTTTCCCCGACAAGATCATCAAAAAGGTGCTGGGCAAGGAAAAACCCAACACCGAACGCCCCGGCAAACACCTGCCGCCGGCGGATTTTGCGGCGCTGCGTGCGGAGCTGGCGGCGAAATTCCCCGATGAGGAGTTCGATGACGAGGATTTCAACGGCTACCTGATGTATCCGAAGGTCTTCACCGATTACGTCACCCGCCACGAGCAATACGGGCCGGTGCGCACACTTCCGACGCGGAACTTCTTCTACGGCATGGAAACCGGCGAAGAAATCTCTGCCTCGATTGATCCGGGCGTGACGCTTGAGATCCGCTGTCAGGCGGTGTCGGAGCCTAATGAAATGGGCGAGGTCAAAGTCTTCTTCGAGCTGAACGGTCAGCCGCGCACTGTGCGCGTCAAAGACCGCTCCGCCGCCTCTTCGGTGGTCGCCAACGCAAAGGCGGAACTTGGCAACCCGAAACACGTCGGCGCGCCGATGCCGGGTGTGGTCGCGACCGTCGCAGTCGTGGCCGGGCAGTCGGTGAAGAAAGGCGATGTGCTTTTGACCATCGAGGCGATGAAAATGGAAACCTCGATCACCGCCGATCAGGACGGCACGGTCAAAGCCGCGCATGTCAGCCCGGGCGCTCAGATCGACGCCAAGGATTTGCTGGTCGAATTCGAATAAAAGCAAAGGCGCCCCTTGCGGGCGCCTTTCCATTTAAGGCGACGGCCTCTGTGCTGTCCGGCACAGCGTGCCCCTATCAGACAGCCTAGTCCTCCTGATCAGCGCAAGCATCACACCGATGCCCGTCACGGATCAAGGAAGGCCCCCCATGCATTTCAAACATTACGCGCTCGGCGCGCTGGTCGCGGCGGGTTTGGTTTCGACTCACACTGCAATCGCAGAACCCATGGCGCAGACCAGAGAGAGCGCCGAAAACATGGCGGCGCCTCTCGCTGTCGACTGGTCCGGTTTCTACCTTGGCGCGACGGCGGGCTATGTGGCTGGCACCTCGACCTACTGCTCGATGAACTTTGTCGATTCATGCGATGGCAACGCCTCCAACATCCCCCTGCCAGAGCCCCAGCCCGAAGGCGGGGTCTTCGGCCTCACCGGCGGCTATGCCTGGCAAAGCGGTCACCTCGTCTATGGCTTCGAGGCAGATATCTCTCAGGCTTATGCAGATGGCAGCGCGGAGGATACGGCCTATTTCGGCTGCGGCTCAAATGATTGCCAGACTGACATCCTTGCCATGGCCACATTGCGCGGACGTGTGGGCTACGCGCACGACAAATGGTTGCCCTATGCCACCGCAGGCGTCGGTGCGATGCAGGTCGAGGTGGGTCTGCCCAACATTGACCCCGCCTCTCGCAGCAAGGACATCATTGTCAGCCCGGTGATCGGTCTGGGCGTAGAGTATATGGCGACTGAGAATATCTCGCTGAAATTCGAGGTGCTTCACATTTTCACAAACGATGATCTCGTCGAGGTCGGCAATGGCCTGTGTAGCTCCGCCTGCGGCGCGACGGACATTGAGGCAAACCTTCTGCGGTTCGGCGTGAACTATCACTTCTGAGCCGCCACACAGGGCATTGAAAGGGCGCTTTATGGCGCCCTTTTTCATGCTTTGCGGCTGAGCACCAAGGCGGTCAGCCCGCCGAACACCAACGCCCACAGCGGCGCGCCGATGCCGAAAAAGCTGATGCCGGAGACGGTGGTCATGAAAGTCACAAGCCCCGCCTCGCGTTGGTCCTGGTCTTTCAACGCGCCGGTGAGGCTCGTCGCGATGGTGTTCAAAAGCGCCAGCCCCGCGACCGTCACCACCAAAGCTTTCGGCGCGATCACGAAGAGGCTGATGACAGCCGCGCCCAAAAGCCCGACGATGGAATAGAGCAGGCCCGCGACGACCACGGCCTTGTAGCGCGTCGCCGGGTTCTCGTCCGCCTCGGGCCCCGCACAGATCGCCGCCGTGATCGCCGCGAGGTTGAAGGCGTAGCCCCCGAAGGGCGCGAGGATCAGTGAGGTAAGGCCGGTGACGGTGATCGCGGAGGAGACCGGCGGCTCATAGCCCGCCGCCTTGAGCGTCACCACGCCGGGGACGTTTTGCGAGGTCATGGTGACAATATAAAGCGGCAGACCGATGCCGATCAGCGTCGCCAGCGTGAATTCGGGCATGACAAAGACCGGCTTGGCGATCTCGAAATTCACGTGCTGGGTGGTGTCAAAGGCGCCGGTGAAAGCGCAAAAGACGATGCCGATGAGTAGGACCATCGGAATGGCGAAACGGGCGAAAAAGCGGCGCCCAGCGAGGTAGGTCGCGCACATCAGCGCCACGAGGATCAAATTGTCCTCCATGGAGGTGAAAATCTCCAAACCGAAACGAAAGAGAATCCCCGCCAACATCGCATTGCCCAGCGCGTCCGGGATCAGATGCGACAGTTTCTCGAACCAGCCGGTGAGGCCGGTGAGCGTCAAAAGCACCGCACAAAAGACAAAGGCCCCGATCGCCTGCCCCATGGGCACGCCGTCGAGGCTGATGACCAAAAGCGCGGCACCAGGTGTGGACCAGGCGGTGAGGATCGGCATTTTGTAGCGCAGCGACAGGATCAACCCGCTGATCCCCATGCCGAGGCCCAGCGCCAGCATCCAGCTGTTGGCCTGCGCCTGCGTCGCGCCCAGCACGTCAATGGCCTGAAAGATGATCGCGACGCTGCTGGTGTAGCCCAAAAGGACGGCGACGGCGCCCGCAACGAGATGAGAGAGTTTCAGACCGAACATGGAGGGGCCTTTCTGAGACGGGAATTGAACCGGAGACGCTTTGTGCGTTATAACGGACATGACCGCTATAGCGCACGGACGCTATAACGCACAAGAGTGGAATTGAGGACAGATGATGCAAAACGAGCCGGCAGAAATGCCCAAGATCGCGCTCAGGGCCATTCGCAGCGAGGCCGGTCTCAGCCTTGCGCAGACGGCCGAAATCACCGGCGTCAGCAAAGCGATGCTGGGCCAGATCGAGCGCGGCGAATCCTCCCCCACTCTGGTGACCCTTTGGAAGCTGGCGAAGGGGTTTCACCTGCCGCTCACCGCCTTTCTCGAAGGCGCGGCGACAACACCCCCGGCGGTCAACTTCCCCGAAAGCATCCGCTTTCGCACGCTTTTCGCCTTTGATCCCACCTTGGGCTCGGAAAGCTTTCTGATCACCCTCGCCCCCGGTCAGACCCATATTTCGCATCCGCATGACGCGGGTGTGGTCGAGGATATTTTCGTCACCGAGGGCACGTTGGAGCTGCAACTGGGAGAAACATGGACACGCTACAGTGCGGGCGCGGCAGTGCGATTCGCGGCGGATCAACCGCACAGCTACCGCAATCCGACCGAGAATCCTGCACTCTTCCACAACACCATGCATTATCCCCGCATCTGAGGCCTTGCGCGGCGACAGGTCGCATCGGGTCCGGCGCGCATGGGCTGTGCGACGACTGTGCGACTTCAAAAAATGATTTTTGAATGTGTTTCTTTTAGAACCGGCGCACGCTCCCCCCCCTCATAACAAAAGACACACATTATGACCCTGACACTGACTGCCCTCTACGCGGGCCTCGCTGGCCTCATGTATCTCTACATGTCGATCTATGTGATCAAACAACGCCTGAACATCGGCCAAGGCCTCGGCGATGGTGGCGACGACACGCTTACCCGCCGCATTCGCGCGCATGGCAATTTCAACGAATACGCGCCACTGACCCTCGTGCTGATCGCGGGTTTCGAGGCTCAGGGCGCGCCTGCGCTTTTGGTCCATCTCGCGGGAATCGCTCTGATCGTCTCACGCGGGCTACACGCCTACGGGATGCAGGGCGGTGATAAGGAATGGGGCCGCAAATACGGCATCCTCTCCACCTTCGCTTTGCTGCTGGTCCTGTCTCTCGCCAATATCGGCTTGGCGCTCTTTTAAACTTGGGGGAGGAGCGCTCCCTCTCCTCAGTTTTTGCCCTCAGTTTTTCACCGCCGCCCGGCGCCTTTGTAGAAAAAATCGCGACAAATCCAATTTTCCTCTTGCAGCCCGGTGCGGGATTTCATATCTCACGGCTCACCCAAGGAAGCGGGCGTAGCTCAGGGGTAGAGCATAACCTTGCCAAGGTTAGGGTCGGGCGTTCGAATCGCCTCGCCCGCTCCAAATATCCTCCGAGGTCACGCGATCTGATCGCAGGACCATCCCCAAGGAGGATTTAGGGTAGAGACGGCACACCCGGCCGCCTCACGTAACCGAGCCGACGCACAGGCTGGACGCGAGCGGGCGTAGCTCAGGGGTAGAGCATAACCTTGCCAAGGTTAGGGTCGGGCGTTCGAATCGCCTCGCCCGCTCCAATTTTTCTTCAAGACTGCAGATTGCGAAACGCCATTCCTTATGGAATGGGGTCACCGCTTTTTGCCGTCGGTCAGCTACCTCTTCGACCGCCCCCCTTCCCCGGCTACAAAATCGGCCGCGCCCGGCAAACCTGCCATTTTACTCATATTTTTCTGTCTAAATCTGACCACACGCTTGACCCGAGGGAAGCCATACAGAACACTGCTCTGTGTAAAGATGCCTCGCATTTAGCACGCCAACAGTTTCAGCGCTCGAAAGAACAGGGTTCCCCCGAATGGCCATCAAAACCGTCATGTCGCCGAAAGCGGCGCAGCTCTATCCCATTCGCGTCAAGGAGGTGCTGACCACGATCGGCGCGATGGTCGAGGCGGAGACACGGGTGATCGTCGCGGAAACGGCTACGGGCAAGCGCATCGGCATCAAGGCGGGAGAAACCGGTCGCGTGATCCAAATCCCGCCGGTCAACGCCATTCTCGACCGGAGGCAGATGCTTTTGGTGATCGAGACCTTCGAAGAGGCTGCGACAGGTGCTGCGGGCGCCACCTCTGGGGCCGCATCAGGCGCGGCAGCCCGCGAAGGTGCTTCCAAGCCGAAAGAGACCACGAAATCGAAGACAAAAGCGGAGCCCGCCGCACAACAAAAGCCAGAGCCAGAGCCAAAGCCTAAAAGCGAACCGAAGACCGACCCCAAGCCGAAGCGCAAACGCACCAAACCCGCAAACGCCTCTGGCTGGACCATGAAGGACCGCTTCATCGCGCTATGCATGATCGGCATGATCGCCACCGGGGCCTATGTCTGGATTGCGGATGTCGACACGAAAAGCCGCAACTTCCCCTCCTCCTCCGATCTGGCTTGGCTTAACACGCCCGAGCGGCGCGCCGAAAAATCCATCACCTTCACCCCCTTCGAGGGCGTCCGCTTTACAAGCCTCGACACCTCCGGGCAGGGCAAAGTGCTTTTTGCGGGGATCGATAACGACGACCACGGTTTCGTCACCCGTTTTGACACCACCGCCAACAGCTACACCACCCCTGCGCGCACGGTGACCAAGGTCAAAACGGCCCATGTGCTGATGGACGCGAGGGGACGTGGAATATCTTTCGCCGCCTTCGCCACCTATGACGACGAGGCGGTTTGGCCCTTTGTCTACCTCCTCGAGAAGGACGGTCAGCTGGGCAACAGTGTCGACATCAACGAGGACCGTTTTATCCTCGCAACGGCCCGCTCAGGCGCCGCCGTCGCATGGCTCGCGTCGGGCGAGTTCACACCTTTCGGTCTCACGGAAGAGAAAGAAGTCGTGATGTTCGACGGGATTTCCGGGGATTGGAGCGGCTATACGTTTGACAACACACCCGAGGGCAAGCCGAGGCGCGAGCTTTCGACCCTCTCGCTGCGCCTCGACCGCGACTCGAGTCTGACCATGATGGCCGGAGGGATGCAGGACGGCGGCGGCACGGTCACCGACCCCGTCAGCTACTGGATCAAAGAGACCTATGATCGCGTGGACGGCGGCTATGACTACCGTGAAGGCTGGGGCGAATGGCGTGACGCGCTGTCGCTGATGGATGACGCCTCGGCGAGCGACTACGACCAGGCAGACCGCGAAAAACGCGGCATGGTCACCACGGCCTTCGCGCTTGGCGAGGGTGAGACCTATCTGGTGGCGGGCGCTCTGGCGGGCCTCAAGGGCCAGCGCAAGAGCGACGGCAGCTACTCCGGCGACGCTTTCTACACTTGGACCCGAGGCAGGGCTGACGACAGTCAGCAACGCGAACGCACGGTCTTTCTGGCGCGTGATGATATCGACGCCTCAGATGGCGCCCAGGTCACGGAGGCGGTCCTGACCACAGGCGACCGCTTTGCGCTTTTGATCCGGAACTGGGGCAACAACAGCCGCTATAGCGCCATCGCCTTTATCGATTCGGAAGGGCTGCCCTACGCCCACGCCACCTTCGACGATGTGGAGATCAGCGACATCGTTTTTGCCGACGACGAAAAGCTCCATGTGGCTGGCACGAAACGCGACGCATCGGGAACGCTCTATCCCGTCTATTACAATTTCCTGCCGTGAGGCTGCGCAATATGGGGTGAAACACGGGGTGCGCGACTGCTTTCTCGACAAATCCCCGCCCCCGCGCCTATAAGGGCGCAGCACCCAGAACCAAGAGGCCTCCATGCGTAAGGCGAGCATCACCCGCAAGACTGCGGAAACCGAGATCACGGTCGAAATCAACCTCGACGGGACCGGCATTTACGACAACCAGACGGGCGTGGGCTTTTTCGACCACATGCTCGACCAGCTGTCGCGCCACTCCCTCATCGACATGACGATCCGCGCCAAGGGTGACACGCATATCGACGATCACCACACCGTCGAGGACACCGGCATTGCCATCGGTCAGGCTCTGGTCAAAGCGGTGGGCGACAAAAAAGGCATCTATCGTTACGGCCACTTTGCGCTTGCCATGGACGACACGCAGGTCGCCTGCGCGCTCGATCTCTCGGCGCGGCCGTTTCTCGTGTGGAATGTCGAGTTTCCGACCGACAAGATCGGCACGTTTGACACCGAATTGGTGCGCGAGTTCTTTCAGGCGCTTTCGACCCATGGCGGCATCACGCTGCACATCGACAAATTGCATGGCATCAATTCGCACCACATCGCCGAGGCGGCGTTCAAATCCGTCGCCCGCGCGCTGCGCATGGCGCTTGAGATCGACCCGCGCATGGCCGACGGCCTGCCGTCGACCAAGGGCGCGCTTTAAGGTTT
Organism: Celeribacter naphthalenivorans; assembly: GCF_020524585.1. GTDB lineage: Bacteria > Pseudomonadota > Alphaproteobacteria > Rhodobacterales > Rhodobacteraceae > Celeribacter > Celeribacter naphthalenivorans. Next base: position 474,634 of record NZ_JAIVLK010000001.1, on the reverse strand, counting down.
TGAAGAGAGACTGACATGCTGACAGCACTCGTCGATTACGACAGCGGAAACCTGCATTCCGCCCATAAAGCCTTTGAGCGCATGGCGCGCGAGCGTGGCTCCGGCACCATCGTGGTGACCTCGGAACCCGATGTGGTGGCCAAGGCCGACCGCATCGTCTTGCCGGGCGACGGCGCCTTTCCGGCCTGCAAGAAACAGCTGTTCGATTACACCGGTCTGTTCGAAGCGATCTCTGAGGCGGTCACTCAAAAAGGCCGTCCGTTCATGGGGATTTGCATCGGCATGCAGATGCTCGCAACCCGCGGCCTCGAGTATGAAGAGACCAAGGGCTTCGACTGGATCGGCGGCGAGGTGGTGAAGATCGAGCCCTCAGACCCGGCGCTGAAAGTGCCGCATATGGGGTGGAACGACTTGCACATATCGAACACACACCCGGTTCTGGACGGCATTTCGAGCGGCGATCATGCCTATTTCGTACATTCCTACCATTTCAAGGTCGCAACCCCCGCGCACCGTCTGGCGCATGTGGACTATGGCGAGGAGGTCACCGCCATCGTGGCGCGCGACAATATGATCGGCATGCAATTCCACCCGGAGAAAAGCCAGCACGCGGGGCTGCGCATCGTGTCGAACTTCCTCGGCTGGGCACCGTAGGATGTGAGTATTTTTACCACGAAGAAGACGTGAAAAAGGGGCCCGATTGAGGCCCCTTTTGTTTGAGTGGAAGCGGAAAGGTCTTACTGCACGCGGCTCCAAGTCTGGCCTTTGCAGATCGGACCGACGCAGCCGGAGACCTTCAGCGTATTGCCGGAGAGCGCCATTTTCGAGTTGTAGACCTTGCCTGTCGAGGGCTGCCAAATCTTGCCGTTCTTATAGTCACCACCGCCCTGTGCGACCATGTCCCAAACGATAGGCTTGCCTTTGTTGGCGGAGTTGTATTCGCCGCTGTCGTTGAAGGTCCGGCTGATCGTGCCGCACATCTTGTCACCGCAGGGCGCGATGGTGATATGCGCATAGGCGCCGTCATCGACTTGGGTCTGCCAGACGCCTTCGACCGGATCGGCAAAGGCGGGTGCTGCGAGACCAAGCGCGGCAATCGCCGCAAACATCACATGTTTCATTCTATATCCTCCCAAATATGCCCCTACCCTGAGCGGGTTCGGCGCTTTGAGGCAAGATTAACGCAGCGGCACATGCAACTCAAAGCGGGTTTTGCAATTCCTGCGCAATCATGCCAAAGGGAGCGCAACGATTTCACGACAGGAGCCTCGCGCCATGATCCTCTACCCCGCCATCGACCTGAAAGACGGCAACGCCGTGCGGCTTTACAAAGGCGAGATGGAGAAAGCGACCGTGTTCAACGAGAACCCGGCAGCGCAGGCGCTGGAGTTTGTCGCAGCGGGCTGTGAGTGGTTGCATCTGGTCGATCTGAACGGCGCTTTTGCCGGCGAGCCGGTGAACGCGGCGCCGGTGGAAGAGATTCTCAAACAGTGCAAAGTGCCCGCGCAGCTGGGTGGCGGCATTCGCGACATGGCGACGATCGAGATGTGGCTGTCCAAAGGGCTGGAGCGTGTGATTCTCGGTACTGTCGCGGTCGAGAACCCCGATCTGGTGCGCGAAGCGGCGCGCACCTTTCCCGGTCACGTCGCCGTCGGCATCGACGCGCGCAAAGGTATGGTCGCGACCAAGGGCTGGGCCGAAGAGACCAATGTGAACGCCACCGATCTGGCCAAGTCGTTCGAAGACGCGGGCGTCTCCGCGATCATCTACACCGACATCAACCGCGACGGCGCCATGCAAGGCCCGAACATTGAGGAAACCGCAGCACTCGCCAATGCCGTGTCGATCCCGGTCATTGCCTCGGGCGGCGTGTCCTCGATTGCCGATCTGGAAAACCTCAAGGCTTGCGGTGCGCCCTTGAACGGGGCCATCTCCGGCCGCGCGCTTTACGATGGGGCGATTGATCTGGCGGAAGCGCTCAAGGTGATGAAGGCTTGAAAAAGGCACTCTACGCCCTCCTCACCCTCGGCATCGCGCTCTGCCTTGCCCCGATCCCGGCGTTGATCTGGGTGTCGTGGTTCGCAGAGCGCCATGGTTGCCGTGTCGATGAGGCGGGCGTTTATCCTTGCGTCGTCAACGGGCATGACTGGGGCAGCACGCTTGGCGGGGTGTTCATGACAGGCTGGCTCTTGATCTTGACCTTGCCGCTCGCCACCCTTTTGGGCCTCGCACTTATGATCCTGATTGTCGTGGATCTGATCCGACGCGCCCGCCGAAAATAACCCTGCGTCAAGCTGTCCCTTTCCTTGCGCCATGGTTCGCCGTTAAGTGAACGTGATTAACATCACGCAGAGAGTTCCGATGGCACAGGTTCAACACTCCCCCCTCCCCTCCACTTCGCGTCTCTGGACGAAAGTGCAAAACGGCGATTTCATCGACGGCTACGCGGTGCAAAGCGCACTGTCCCCGCGAGAGGCGGCCAATATCGGCCTGACCATGCCCGGCTGGGCCGATGCGCTCTTAAACCTGCGCAATCGGATCGTGAAGCCTCTTGGCCTGAAAACAGAGACCGCAGACAGCGGCGAGGGGGCGATTTTTCCGGTGGAGTATGAAGGCGCGGACGAGCTGATCATCGGCACCGACGACAGCCATCTGAATTTCCGCATTTGCATCCGTCAGGACGCGGGCCGCATCCATATGGCAACCTGGGTGCATCGCAACAATGCGCTGGGGCGGGCCTATCTGATGGTGGTCAAACCGTTTCACGTGCTGATCGTGCGGGACGCCATGCGCCGGATCGCGCGAGCAAATCCTGGCGCCTGACATTGCATCCGCCCCCCTTGCGCTTTAAAGACTCGGGCAAGTGACAAAAAGGCGCGCCCCATGCTCAAGACCCGCATCATCCCCTGCCTCGACGTGGCCGATGGCCGTGTGGTGAAAGGCGTGAACTTCGTGGACCTGATCGACGCGGGCGATCCGGTCGAGAGCGCGCGGGCCTATGACGCGGCGGGTGCGGATGAGCTGTGTTTTCTGGACATCCACGCCACCCATGAGAACCGTGGCACGATGTACGATCTCGCCACCCGCACCGCCGAACAATGCTTTATGCCGCTGACCATCGGTGGCGGCGTGCGCACCACGGAAGATGTGCGCAACCTGCTCCTTGCTGGTGCGGACAAAGTGTCCTTCAACTCGGCGGCTGTGGCCGACCCGGACGTCATCGCGCGTGCCGCCGATCACTTCGGCAGCCAATGCATCGTCTGTGCGATTGATGCGAAAACCATCGAATGGGACGAAGCTGGCAACCCGATCAAATGGGCCATCTTCACCCACGGCGGGCGCAAGGCCGCGCTCGACAAAGATGGCCATCCGATTGATGCCGTGGAATTTGCCAAGCTCATCGAAAGCAAAGGCGCAGGCGAGATCCTCCTGACCTCAATGGACCGCGACGGCACCCGCGCGGGGTTCAACATCGCCATGACCCGCACCATTGCCGATGCCGTGAATATCCCGGTCATCGCCTCGGGCGGGGTCGGCAATCTCGACCACCTCGTCGAAGGCGTCACCGAAGGCCACGCCAGCGCCGTTCTGGCCGCCTCCATCTTTCACTTCGGGGATTACACGATCCAGGAGGCCAAGGAATATATGGCCTCCAAGGGCATCCCCATGCGCCTCAACTGATACTGAATCAAGGAACTGCTCATGTCCGTTCTCAACGAACTCGAACAAGTGATCCTGTCCCGCAAAGGCGCCGATCCGGAAACCTCATGGACCGCGAAACTCCTCGCCAAAGGTCCGGAAAAATGCGCCGAGAAATTCGGTGAAGAGGCCGTGGAGGCCATCATCGCAGCAGTGAAGAACGACCGCGAGAACCTCACCTATGAGGCCGCCGATGTGCTCTATCACATGCTGGTCATGCTGGCCGCGCGCGATGTGGCGCTGGACGATGTGCTGGATGAACTGGCCCGCCGTCAGGGGCTTTCGGGGATTGCGGAGAAAGCTTCGCGGTCCTAAAGCCCCCCTCGGCTTTTTCTTGGCTTAAATACTCAAACAGCGTTCAAAGCCCCAGCCGCGGGATCTCAATTGCCGGACAGCGATCCATCACCACCTCGGCGCCCTGCGCGCGCGCCAAAGCGGCGGCTTTCTCGTTGACGATGTCGAGCTGCATCCAGATGTATTTCAACCCTTGAAGCGCATGTAGCGCATCATCGACCACATGTTCGACCTCTTCGGACCTGCGGAAAATATCGATCATATCGACCGGTTCGGTGATGTCTGAAAGCGCCGCGACACAGGTCTGGCCGAACAGCTCCTTGCCCGCCTGCCCCGGATTGACCGGGATCACCTTATAGCCACGCGCGGCCAGAAATGTGCCGACCCTGTGAGACGGGCGGTCCGGTTTCGGGGAGGCCCCCACGAGGGCGATCACTTTCGTGTCGCCAAGGATGCGGGCGATGTCGGCGTCGGTCAGTTGGTCTACATATGTCATGAGCATGAAGGTAGCGCATTTTCAAAAAGAAAAAAGCCCGGGCTCTGACGATCAGAAACCCGGGCGAAGGTATGGAACGAGGGACAGTGAGAGCTACGCGCGTGTTCCAGTTTGCGCGTCTCACCTGAAGAGATAGGGAGAGACTCTCGATATGGAAGAGATTGTAAGAAAAACGTGAACGCATCGTGAATCACGCGCGCCTTACCCTCTGTATCGCTGCCCCGCTTTACCTCTGCGAAGCGGCGTAAAGCCCGACAGCAGCGGCGTTCGAGACATTGAGCGAGCCAAAGCCGCGCGCGAAGGGGATTTTCACCAATTTATCGACGGTTTCCTTGGTCTTTTCCCGCAAGCCCGGCCCCTCGGCCCCCATCACCAAGGCGACGGGGCGATCCGACAGCGACGCCAGCGCCTCGTCGATGGTCTCGTCCGCCTCGCCATCGAGGCCCAGACAGGTAAAGCCCAGCTCTTGCAGCTTCACGATGGTCTCCGACAGGTTGCGCACCCGCAGATAGGGTTGGCGTTCCAGCGCGCCAGAGGCGGTTTTCGCCAAAGCGCCGGTCTCGGGCGCGGCATGACGCGCGGTGGCGATGACGGCTTCGGCGCCGAACACTTCGGCCGAGCGCAGAATCGCACCGACGTTATGCGGGTCGGTCACCTGATCGAGCAGCACGACCAAAGGCAGCCCCTCGCCTTTCGCAAGACAGACCTCCTCGACCGAGCCCCAGCTCAGCGGTTTGACCTCCAAAAGCGCGCCCTGATGCACGGAAGTCGGATCGACAGGAATGTCGAACTTGCGCGGATCGTGGAATTTGCGCGGGTCGATCTCTTCGGGAACGATGCCAGAGGCGGCGATTTCCGCCTCAAGTTTGGACATCGCGTTTTTCGTCACCAAAAGCCGCAATTTCTCCCGCGCCGGATTCGCCAGCGCATCGCGCACCGCATGCAGGCCAAAGAGCCAGACGGTTTCCTGCGCGGCTTTGCGCTTGGCTTGCTCTTTTTCGACGACCCATTTGGGTTTTTTCATGGCTTTGGTGTCCCGCTTTTTGTGGCTGGCCCTTCTTGGCGCAGGCAATCTCTAAGAACAAGCAATTTTCCTGTTGACGCCCCCCGCCCCCAAATGTATCCACCGCCCACACGAACGCAAACGGTCGGTGAGAGATCACAGATCAGCGTGAAAGTGGGCGACGGGCTGCAAGGTGCGGCAGCGGACTGTAACTCCGCCGAGGAGACTCATGCCTGGTTCGATTCCAGGGTCGCCCACCACTTCCTCCCAAATAAAGACATGCTTCAAGATACGGCGGATACTGGCCGATCACGGTGCTTTTCTTGCATGCTCTACATATGATCCGATCAGTTGCCGCATCTGGGCAACCCAAGTTTTCGCATCCTGATCGCGAAAGAAACTCCCCATCCGGACCCTCCGGCCATCGGGCATACGCAAAACCACAACAGGAGTGTCATAGGCCGGGTGATCCGCCGTCAGCTCAACCTTGGCAATCACCACATCGCCCAATGGATAGCGCCAAACGCGATTGCGAAACGGTCTCTTGCGCCGCAAAACCGCCTCGCCCGCCACAGGATCGAGCCGCAGATCGACCGAATGTCCAAACAGAGCGGCCCCAATGAAAATGCCGCCAACCAGAAGCGGCAGCATGAGAAACAGCAGCGTGCCCAAAAGAATGTCGCCCCACGGCGGATCGGACCAATCGGTTTGGCGCAAGGCACCGATGTAATACAAAACGCCCCAGATCGCGGGGATCGCCCCCAAGGCCGCCAGAGGCCGCAGCCAAAAGGGAAACCGGCTGCAATAGACAATCGCATCGCCATCGAAGGCGATCCGGTCTCCTGACGCCGCATAAGCCGCCGGACGGTCGCCAAGGCTCACATCGTCCTCCATCCCCTTGCCCCTATCAATCGGCCTCACCCTCTTCTCCATCCCTTTTCCCCCGCAAGCAATCACATTCACGTCCCTGTTGAAGCCAATCTTCGTCCTGCTCCGCCCTACTCTTTCTGAACGCCCATTCATGACATGCGCATGCGACATTCTCTGCATGCGCCGAATGAGGCTTGAAACCCGAGACAAAAGCCTCAGACTTATCTGCGGCACCGGCATTATGGAAGGAATGGGCATGGATCTGCGCAGCATGGAAATTCGCTACGATGGCGGCACGGGCGACATTGGCGGCCCGTTCATCGGCACGCTGCATTGGGATGCGGCGATAGACGGCCCCCGCCCCGGCGTCATGGTCGCGCCTGCGTTTCGAGGTCGCTCGGAGTTCGAAGAATCCCGCGCGCAGGAGTTGGCCGCTTTGGGCTATGTTGGATTCGCCATCGACTATTACGGACAGGGCTGGACCACCACGGATGCCGCCGCGGCGCATGCCGCCAAGGATAAACTCGACAACGACCGCGCCACGCTCGCCGCGCGCATGGTGGCCGCGCTGGAGGCGTTGAAAGCGCATGAGCTCGTGGACGTCGAACGCACCGCCGCCATCGGCTATTGCTTTGGCGGCAAGGCGGTGCTCGATCTGGCGCGCGAGGGTGTCGAGATTGGCGGCGTCGCAACCTTTCACGGCATTCTCGACCGGGCAGCCACAGCGCCTGACATGAAAATTGTCTCTGAGGTTTTGGTGATGCACGGCTGGGACGACCCGCTCGCGCGTCCCGACAGCGTGCTGGCCTTTGGTCAGGAAATGACGGAGCGCGGCGCAAAATGGCAGCTCCACGCCTATGGCAACACCGGCCACGCCTTTACCAACCCCGCCGCCAAACCGGGTGCGCAGCCCGGGTTCGGATTCAATGTCAAAGCGACGGCGCGAAGCTGGCGCGCGCTGGTGGATTTTCTGGCGGAAGTGCTGCGCTAACGCTCACTGAATCTCCACGGCCTTGCGCTCGTAATGCGCCTGCTCCGCCGTGCCGTCGTCAAAAGTCACGTTGAGATCGACAGTCTCGATGGTCCCCGTCGGAAAGCTCACGAGGATCGCGTCCAAGCTTTCGACCTTCAGCGCATTGGGTTGCGCCGTGTCGAGGTAGCAGGGCTCCATCTTGAGCGGCACCATCTCTCCCCCGTTCACACCGTAGAAAACCTCGGTCAACCCGCAGCGCCAGCTCAGGAGATTGGTGAAATACAAAAGGTCCTGCCCATCGTAATTGCGCACCGCGATCCATTGCGGCTTGGTCGCTTGCAGGATGGGTTTGACCTCTGCGGCGGTGGTGAAATTCTCTGCCGTGACGCCTGTCGCCATGAGGCAGAAAAGCGTCGTCAGACCTGTGCGTGTCGTTCCGGATACCATGGAAACAATCCTTTTAACTACAGGGGAATTAACGGCTTTTGATAAACGATGATCCGTCCTATAGTCGGCTCGAACCACCCTGAGATCTCCCGCCTCCCCCGATTTCCATTCGAGTTGCCCTTTAGAGTTCACATGTCCAGTAAGCCTCAAAACCAAGCCCCGTTCAACATTGTCGTCATCGGACAGGACGGGCGACTGATGTATGAGGCGCTGTTGTTCGCGGCCTCGCTGCGCGCGATGGACCCGGATTTCAAGGGCCGCCTTTTCATCGCCGAGCCGCAGCCGGGCGAGACATGGCACAACGATCCGCGGATGAAACAGGCCGATGTACTGAGTGCCTTCAAACGGCTGGGGGCGGAAATTCTGCCTTTCGAGAGCCGGCATTTCGGCCAGAGCTACCCCTATGGCAATAAAATCGAGGCGCTTCTGGCGCTGCCCGAGGGGGAGCCTTTTGTGTTTTTCGACAGCGATACGCTGATCACCGGCCCTGTGTCTTCGGTGCCCTTCGATTTCACGCGCCCCTGTGCGTCCCAAAAGGTCGAGGGCACATGGCCGCAGATCGAACTTTACGGGCCGGGCTACACCGAGATTTGGAAATCGCTCTACGATCGCTTTGGATTGGAGTTCGAGAGCACCCTCGATCTCGACCAGCCGGACGAATATTGGAAGCGCTATCTCTACTTCAACGCGGGCTTCTTTTTCTATGAATGCCCGCGCAAATTCGGCGAACGGTTCCTCGAATACGCCTTGGAAATTCGGGACAACCCGCCAGAGGTGGCGAGCCTTCAGGTCTTTGATCCCTGGCTCGACCAAGTCGCTTTGCCGCTGGTGATCCACTCTTTTGGCGGCGCGCGTCAGACCCTTCCCGAAGACACGCTAGATGGAAAAATCTCGTGCCATTACCGCACCTTCCCACTGTTGTTTGCGCGCGAAAGCGACCGCGTGGTCGAGGTACTGCGCGAGGTTTCAAGCCCGAATTGGATCAAAAAGGCGCTCAAGGACTATGAGCCGATCAAACGCCTCGTCTATCAGCCGAAGGGCGATAAAATCCGGGCGATGTTCGACCGCGACCACCTGCCTCGACGCGAAAAGATGATCCGCAATCAGATCAAGAAGGCCGGGCTTTGGATGCGATAAGCGCGCGTCTCGCACTGACAGCCCTCTGATCCACCCGGCAAGGTTCCGCCATCGCCGCTCACATCTGCGGCAAGGCGCTCGGGTTTTCCTTGGCCCGCTCCCAAAGCTGCGTTAGGGTGCCACGACATTCAGAATTCAGACCCAATAATCGAGCCAGCCTGCGGAAATGAAACCGAATTTTGCCCTCAACCTGAGCCATGACGGCATCGTTTTATTGCACCGCGCATCGAGCGGCTGGCATCAAATGGGCGAGGTGGCGCTGGACGCGCCCGATATGGCCGCAGAACTGGCAGAGCTGCGCAAGCTCGCCACCTCTGTCTCGACCTCGGGGCTTGCCACCAAACTGGTGATTCCGAACAGCCAAATCCTCTATCGCAGCCTCCCCGATCCGGGCGAAGCCAGCCGCGATGCCGCGATCCGCGCCGCCCTCGATGGCGCGACACCCTATGCTGTGGACGAACTGGTCTGGGACAGCACGGTCACGAACGGCCAGGTGCAAGTCGCGGTGATTGCTCGCGAAACCCTTGAAGAGGCGGAAAGTTTCGCCACCGAGCATCGCTTCAACCCGGTCTCTTTCGTCGCCCTGCCCGAGGCTGAAACCTACGCGGGCGAGCCGTTTTTCGGCCGCGCCAAAGCCGCCGATGCGCTGATCGGTGCCGGCACAAAGGTCGAGCCGGACGAAAGCGCGATCCACATCCTGCCCAAACGCAAACTGCCGCCTCCGCCGGTTGATCCGATGGTGCCCGTTGCCGAGCCGCTCGAGACGCTGGTCGAACCGCCTGCCGAGACTTCGGTCGAAGAGGCCCCCCTCGAAGTTCGCTCGAATGTGCCTGAGGGCTTGCCAGAAGACTTGCCTGCGGACGAACCAGAGGACGCCCCGCAAAAGGAACTTCTTCTGGAGCAGCCCCCCCAAGAGGATGAGGGAACGGCGCAAGACCTGCCGGACCGCAAGGAGGCAGAGCTCGGAGACGATGCGGCCGACGAACCACTTGGCGAGGCACCGGACGCGCCACTGAGCGAAACGCAGGACGAGAAACAGGACGAAATCCCGGCGGAGCCGCAGACCGACACCGCGAAAGACGCGGAGAGTACTGAATCTGAGGTCACCGAAGCTGAGCTCACCAAAGCCGAGATCGCGCCGACAGAGGACACACCGCCCGAAGCGCCCGCACCCTCCGGGTTCCAAAGCCGCCGTCTGACGGCCACCGAGGCAGCTTCCGAAGCCGATGCAACTGCCGCACCACGCCTGTCGGCGCGCCCGGCCCGGTTCTCAGCCGTCTCCGAAGACGACACGCCCGCGCACAAGCCGCTTGGCCCTGCCGCCCCCGCCCCCACGTCGGGCAACACGCAAGACACATCTGCTGAGGGCCCTCAGTCGGTCCAGAAGCCTGTCCAAGAACATCCGCATGTGGCGGTGACCTCTGGCGATCTGCCGGTGGAGGAACTGGACGAGGCCCCCAAACCCAAGGCCCCGCGTCCGGGCAAATCCGCGCCCTTGCCGGAACCGCCGCCCATGCCCGCAAGCCCGCTTGTCCCCGAGCCGCGCGCGCTGACAAGCCCCCAGTCCGGCACCCTGCCTGGCCCCCTGTCTGGCACCCAGCCCGACAAGAAAGCGCCCAAAACGGCGGCCAAACAGGCCGCCAAGGGGGCGCTGAAATCCCTGTCGGGGCTCTCGACTGCGGCCAAGACGCGCATGGACAAGGCCAAGGACGACAGGGCCAAAAAGGAAGAGGCGAAAAAAGAAGCGGCGGACAAGGCCGCGACGCTGAGCCTGCAAAACGCGACAAATACCGGGATCGCACCCGACATGGCGCCCATGTCCGACCGGGCCGCCGGTCTCGACCGGGTGGAAAACACGCTCGACGAGGCCGAAGCCCTGACCGTCTTTGGTGCCCGTCGCAGCAGCCGGACGGACCGCAGATCGCCGCGCATGGGGCTGATCCTGACCGGCATTCTTGTGGTGGCACTTTTGCTCATCGGGCTGGTCGTTGGGATGCTTCCCGAGGACAATGCACAACCGGAGAGCACACAGACCAGCGCAGAAACCAGCGCGCTGGAACAGGCCGATGAAACCTCCGGTGATTTGGTGGATTTGTCGGATGAAACCGTCGTGATCCCGGACACTGCCCTTGCCGATGGCTCTGAGGCCGCGACAGATGAGGCCGCCCTCGAGGACGAACCGGAGCTGACGCCCGAGCTTTTGGAACAGGCCGCTCTGCCTGAGCCGCCGGGCGTACAAAATGAGCTTCCGGAACCGGATCTCGAGGCGTTGAATGCGCAATATGCGGCGACCGGCATCTGGCCGTTGGCACCTAACAACGGCACGGGGGAGACCGGCGAGGACGATCTCAACGCGGTGTACACCGCCTCCATCGACCCGCGAATTTCCTCGCAGGACGCGGGCGCCCTGCCCGACCCGGCGCGCCATATCGGCGAGCCCGCGCCGCGCGCCGCCCTACAACCGGCGCCTCCGGGCACGCGCTATGACTATGACGAAGACGGGTTCATTCGCGCCACGCCTGAGGGCACGGTCACCCCGGACGGCACCGTCGTCTATGCCGGTCGCCCGGACATCGTCTCCAAACCCCGCCCCGGCAGTGCGGTGGAGGAGGCTGTCGAGGCGGCTCTGGCCCCTGCGCAGGTTGATGAGAACGACCCCGTGCGCCTGGCGCTTGCTGCGTTCCAGCCGAAACTGCGGCCCGAAAGCCTTGTCGAGAACACTGAAAAGGCCAATCTGGGCGGCATGACGCGGGCCGAGCTTGGCGGTTTTGCCCCAACGCTGCGCCCGGCCTCGGCGCAGGAGCTGGCCGAAGAAGATGCCCGCACGGAAACCCCAGACGCGCAACCGCGCACGGCGCCGGTGGTCGCGGTGTCTTTGATCCCGAAAGCCCGCCCGCAGGATTTCGAGAAACTCGCCGCCGCCGCGCGCGCCGCCGAAGCCGCCGCTGCGGCCGCCGCAGAGGCGGGCACCACCCAGACCTCCGCCGCCACGCAGGTCACCGCCCGCGTGCCGGATTCGCCCTTGCCGAAATCCGACCCGGCCAATGTGGCCCGCGCCGCGACGGTCAAGAATGCGATCTCTCTGCGCAAACTGAACCTGATGGGGGTCTACGGCTCAAGCTCTGATCGCCGCGCGCTTGTGCGCCTGCCGTCGGGCCGGTTTGCGAAAGTGAAAATCGGCGACAAGCTGGATGGTGGACGGGTGCAATCCATCGGCTCCGACAGCCTCGTTTATGTCAAAAACGGGCGTTCTGTGACGCTTGAAATCCAAGGGTAACACAGCCCCATCGGGATGCAGCGGAGCAAGCGCCATTGCATCCCGGAGACCTCATTCTTTGTGAGGCAATCGTCCGAGAAAAATCACACATCCCCCTTGCCATACCTCTGTCTGGGACGGCGGGGCTTTACCTCTCTGTAATGAGGCGTGAATATAGGTTTCACGACCTCACCCGCCCCATCTCATCCCGATCCAGCACATCCCGATAAGGACCACGCCCATGCAAGGCCTTCTGGCCCAAGCCGTCATCTACCTCGCCGCCATGGTCATCGCCGTGCCTCTGGCGCGCCGCTTGGGGCTTGGCTCCGTCTTAGGCTATCTCTTGGCCGGGATGATTGTCGGCCCGCTTTTGGGGCTGGTTCAGCACAACGAGAGCGAAGATTTGCTGCATTACGCCGAATTTGGCGTGGTGATGATGCTGTTTCTCATCGGACTCGAATTGGACCCGCGCGGACTATGGGAAATGCGCAACAAGCTTTTGGGCATGGGCGGATTGCAGATCGTTTTGACCGGGGCCGCCATCATGGGCGCCGCAATCTGGGCGGGGCAGACATGGCAGACGGGGCTGGCGCTTGGCATGATCCTGTCGCTGTCTTCAACGGCGGTGGTGCTTCAGACGCTGTCGGAAAAGAACCTGATGCACACGGGCGGCGGGCGCGCGGCGTTTTCCGTTTTGCTGACGCAGGACATCGCAGTGATCCCGATGCTGGCGCTGATGCCGCTTTTGGCCGTGGGATCGGCCCTGTCGATCAACCCCGACGGCTCGATCAGCCGCGCTATCGATCTCGAAAACGCCGCCGGGCACAGTGCCACTCTGGTCGAGGGGCTGCCCGGCTGGGGCGTCACTTTGGTGACCCTGGGCGCCGTCGCGGCGATCATTTTGGCGGGGGTGTTTCTGACCCGCCCGCTGTTTCGCTACATCCATTCCGCCAACCTGCGCGAGATTTACACCGCCGTCGCTTTGTTGATCGTGATCGGCATTGCCTGGCTGATGACCGCTGTGGGCCTGTCTCCGGCTTTGGGCACTTTCCTCGCCGGTGTGGTTTTGGCGAACTCCGAGTTCCGCCACGAGCTTGAAAGCTCCATCGAGCCCTTCAAGGGGCTGTTGTTGGGGCTGTTTTTCATCGCGGTCGGCGCGGGCATCAATTTCACCATTTTGTTCCACGATCCGATCACCTTGATCGGGCTGACCTTCGCGCTGATGGTCACCAAAGGGTTGATCCTCTACGTCATCGGGCGAATTTTCAAACTGCGCCAACGCGGGCAATGGTTGTTCACATTGTCTCTGGCGCAGGCCGGGGAGTTCGGCATGGTGCTGACGACCTTCTCGCTGCAACAGGGCGTTCTGTCGTCCTTCATGGGCGAGCGGGTGCTGTTGATCATCGCTTTGTCGCTCTTGTTCACGCCGCTGTTCTTCATGCTCCAGGACTATCTGCGGATGAGACTCGCGGACCGGGCCGAGGACACCCCGGCCGATGAGATCGACGATCAGCAAAAGATCATCATCGCGGGCATCGGGCGGTTTGGGCAGGTGGTGAACCGGCTGGTGCAGGCCTCTGGCTTTCAGACCACCGTGCTGGATCACGACCTGAAAACCATTCAGCTGATGCGCAAGTTCGGCTTCAAGGGTTTCTTTGGCGACCCCACCCGCCCCGAGCTTTTACATGCCGCTGGCATCGACACCGCCCGTATTCTGGTGATCACATTGGATGACCCGAAGGCCGCGACGCAGCTTGTGACATATGCCCGGAACCTGCGGCCCGATCTGTTTATCATCGTGCGCGCGCGCGACCGCATCCACGTCTATGAGCTTTACAAGGCGGGCGCCGATAAGATCGTGCGTGAGATGTTCGACAGCTCGCTGCGCGCTGGCCGCTATGTGTTGGAAGAAATGGGCTTTTCCGAATATGACGCCGCCGTCACGGAAAAGGCCTATTACCAACACGACCGCGAAGCGATGCGGGCGTTGGCCGAGCTTTGGGACCCGAGCAAACCGGTGTCGGAGAATACCGCCTATGTCGCGCGGTCTCAGGCGCTCGACAAGGAATTCGAGGCGGCTTTGGTCACGGAATTGGAACGCAAACGCGAGAAAGACGATGCGGCCTGAACTGCATCGCCCCTCGTGTCTCTGCCCGCTTATTTGTCCGACACACCGGCTTCGGCGAAGGTCGCCATGCCCGACAGACATTCGACCGCGCCCTTCACCAGCGGGATCACAAGCCCCGCGCCTGAGCCCTCGCCCAACCGCAGGCCCAAGGCGACCAGAGGCTCTTTGCCCAAAGCGCTGAGCACCGCCGGATGCGCGGACTCGTCCGACACATGGCCTGCGATGCAGTGATCCAAAGCGCCCGGCACGGCGCGCTCCAAAGTGGCCGCCGCCGCACAGCAGATGAAGCCATCGAGCACCACAGGGATGCGCAGGTGCCGTGCGCGGGCAATCGCGCCCGCCATCGCCGCCACTTCGCGCCCACCTAAGGCGGCCAAAATTTCCAGAGGCGTTTTGCCTGCGTGGCGCGCCACACCGGCGGCGCAGACCTCTTCCTTGATCTTGAGCCCAGCGTCATCGACGCCCGTGCCACGCCCGACCCAATCGGCCGCCGCACCGCCAAACAAGGCGTTGGCGATGGCCGCAGCAGACGTGGTGTTGCCGATGCCCATTTCGCCCACGACCAGCAAATCCGACTGCGGGTTGACCGCGTTCCAGCCTATCAAAAGCGCCTCGACACAGTCCATCTCGGACATGGCGACGGTTTCGGTAAAATCCCCTGTCGGGCGGTCCAAGGCGATCGGATGCACCGACATCGACGCGCCCGCGTTGCGCGCCAGTTGGTTGATCGCCGCGCCGCCGTGTTGGAAATTCGCCACCATCTGAACGGTCACTTCCACCGGAAAGGCCGAGACCCCGCGCGCCGTCACGCCATGGTTGCCGGCAAAGATCGCGACCTGCGGCTGGCTGATCTTGGGCCGCCCCTCACCGCGCCAACTGGCATACCAAATGCCGATCTCTTCGAGCCGTCCCAAAGACCCGGCCGGTTTCGTGAGCTGCGCATTGCGCGCTTCCGCCGCCTCTTTTGCCGCCAAATCCGGGCCGGGGGCCTGTTTCAACAGATGTTCAAAGCCAGCGAGATCGGAAAAAGCACCGGTGAAAACCATTGGTCGTCCTCATTGTATTTGTCGTGTCGGGGTTTTATCCCGAGAGCACCCACAAGGACAGGAGCGATTTCACATGATCCCCCGTTTCACGCCGCGTTTCCAACCTATGCCCGGCGATGTCGTCACAGCACTTGCCCTTTTGACCCGCATTCCGGTCCGGGCCGGGTTCTCGCGCACGGCGGAGGCGACATGGGCCTTTCCGCTCGCGGGGCTGGCCGTCGGGCTGATCGCGGGGGCCGTCGCCACGATTGCGGGCTGGCTGACCCTAGGGGCCGGTCTGATCGCCGGGTTCACCTTGGCCACTTTGGTGATTGTCACGGGCGCCATGCACGAAGACGGTTTGGCGGATTGTGCCGATGGCTTTTGGGGTGGATTTGAGCGCGCGCGGCGCCTTGAGATCATGCGCGACAGTCGCATTGGGGCTTACGGAGTTCTGGCGTTGATCCTGTCTCTGTTGCTGCGCTTCACCGCGCTCTCGACGCTGGCGCATGAGGATGTGATCGTCACAACGGTGATCGCCAGCGCCATGCTGTCGCGCGCGCCCCTGCCCTATCTCATGGCCTTGTTGCCGCCCGCGCGCCACGACGGTCTGTCGGTGCAAACCGGCCGCCCGCCGCGCGATGCCGCGAGCCTTGGTGCTGTCGTGGCATTCATATTGTCCTGGGTCGTGGTCGGCTTTGTGCCGACGGTATTGGCCGCCTCCGCCGTCACCGTGACCGCCTTTGTCACCGCTCGGATCGCCAAGCAGAAGATCGGCGGCCAGACCGGCGATGTGCTGGGCGCGACGCAAAATGTGGCGGAGATCATGGCCTTGACGGTCTTTGCGACACTCGCCTGAAACATGTGCAGCCGCCTGTTTTGCACAGCATTCAGGCAGGATTCGTCACGAAAACTCCAGTTCCCCCTACTATTTTAGGGGGAAAAATCATCGACTTTTCCCATGCGGCCAGAAAAGCCTTTGTCCAACACCATCCACAAGCGATCCTGAGGGCAGATTTCCACTCGTCCCCCTCGGCGCGCAATGAACCAGACCCGCATCTCCCCTCCGGATGACATCCTGTCCGCAATCTATGACGTGGCCCTCGCGCCCGAATGCCCGGAACGCTATGCGCGCCTCCTGCCCCATATGGATCGCGAAACGGTGCCCGCCGGTCTGTCGGAGCATGCTTTGCTCAAACATTTCCATCGCGCCGAAGAAATCCTCGCCCGCAGCACGGCACAGCCGCAAGGCGATGAGATCGCCGCCCTCATGGCGCGGTTTTCGCAATCCACCGCCATTCTGGTCGACGCCCGGCTTATTGTTCTGGCCGCCAACGGCCCCGCAGCATCACTGTTCAGGGTCGAGACCGGAGCGCCGCTCGGCTCTGCCGCCCTCCCCGAGGACACACGGGCGACCCTGCTGGCTCTGGTCAAGAAACATCTGAACCCGCGCGGTGTGGGCAAGGATGCAGCCGACACGCTTTTGGAATTGCACAGGGACGACCACTCCCGCCCAACGCTTTTGAAACTGCACGCAGAGGTCTTGCCTCAGGCCGGGCCGGTGGTTTTGATCCTCTCCTCCGAGCTGATCTGGCCCGAGGATTTCGATGCGGTTCTGGCCGCCGCCTTTGCTTTGACCCCCGCCGAGATCGCCGTCATGCAACGTCTGATCAAATCCGAAAACATTCAGGAAATCGCCGCCGCGCGTGGGCGTTCCGTCGATACGATCCGCACCCAGGTGAAAACCATCCTGAGCAAGACCGACACCCGCTCACAGGCCGAATTGATCCGCATCGTGTTGATGATGATGCATATGGCGACCGCACCGGGTGGATCACAGACGCAGCCCGGTGAGGATACGGCCAGACCCGCGGTTCAGTGGCAAAGCATGGAGCTGAGCGACGGGCGGCGGTTGGATTACCGCGAATTTGGAGCGCCTGCGGGCAAACCGGTGCTGGTCTGGCCGATGGATTACGGCTTTACCCATTGGCCGCAGGCGGCGGAGGAACAGGCCCGCACTTTGGGGCTTCGCGTGATCCTGCCTCTGCGTGGAGGCTACGGCCCCTCGGACACGCCCCCCGCGATGGGCAGCTTGTCTGAGCATTACGCCCGCGACATGGCCGAGCTGGTGGCACACCTCAACCTCGGCCCCTGCCCGCATCTGGCGCTTGGCGTCGATGTGATGTTCGTTGCGAAATTCGCCGCCCTCTTTCCGCATCTCATCACTGGCGTCGTCGGCTGTGGCGCGGTCTTTCCGGTGACCGAACCCAACCAGATCGCCTGCATGGACAAATGGCACCGCATGATCCTGGCCACCGCCCGCCACACGCCCCGGCTTTTGCCGTTTTTGATCAAGGCCGGGTTCGCGCTGGCGCAAAAGGCCGGCAAGGGCGCCTTTATCCGCAATATTTTCGCCGATGCGCCGGGCGATCTGGCCTTGCTGGACGATCCGGACATACGTGAGGCGCTGTTTGAGGGCAGCCACTTTACCCTGTCGAAGGACTATAACGCTGCGGATATTTTCACCCGGACCACGATTGAACAGATGACGATGGATTGGTCGCAGGATCTGCGTGCCATGGCGCAAAGCCTGCCGGTGCAGTTCCTGCAAGGTGTCGAAGACACGGAAATCCCGCCAGACATGCTGGCCCAACATGCCGCGCGCTACCCGGAGATCGACATCGAGACCGTCGAGAACGCGGGCCGCTTCGTGTTCTTCCGCGCTTGGGACAAAGCACTGGCACATTTGACCCGGATGGCGTGAAAATTTCCACACTCATACCGCTTTTTTGATGCGCTTACCCCATCTGGGGAATGTGGAAATCTCTGACTTTTCGTAGAGAAAACAGGCCGATTGCACGGTGCAAGAGGGGGCGGGGGATGGGTCAAGAGTATGTTCGAGTTGAATGTCTCCCTCCTGTGCCGTGCCATCGGCGTCACGGCCAAGCCTCTTTGGAGTGACGACAGAAGCGTGCCGTGATGCGCGCTTCACACCGCAGGCTCTTCGAACAGTGGCCCTGACCGTTCGAGGAGCCTGCGCCACACTCTCAAAAGAAAACCGCCGGTGAGGTCTCCCTCCCGGCGGTTTCCTTTGTGCTTGAAATACTCAGAAATCAGGCGGCGCGGCTCACGAGCACGTCGCTGACTTTCTTCTGCGCATCCGCCTCGTCAGAGCCGGAGACGGCGGCCACTTCGCGGGTCAGACGATCCAGAGCCGCTTCGTAAAGCTGACGCTCGGAGTAGCTCTGCTCGCGTTGGTCGTCGGTGCGGTGCAGGTCGCGCACCACTTCGGCGATGGCGATCAGGTCGCCGGAGTTGATCTTTTGCTCATACTCCTGCGCACGGCGGGACCACATGGCGCGTTTGACCTTGGCCTTGCCTTTCAGGGTCTTCATCGCGTCCTGAATCAGTTCCGGCGACGACAGCGACCGCAGGCCGGATTCGACGGCCTTGTTGGTCGGAACGCGCAGCGTCATCTTGTCTTTTTCAAAGGCGATGACGAAAAGTTCAAGGGACATGCCCGCGATTTCCTGTTCTTCGATCGACATGATCTGACCGACGCCATGGGCCGGATAAACAACGTAATCGTTGGGGCGGAATTCGGATTTCTTGGTCTTGCTCATTTGCAGGTTTTTTCCTCAGACGGGACCGTTGGCACCACCTTTTTCGGCCGCATCGCACTTTCGCACTCGCCCCGGATCACATGAGGTCCGAGCACACACAAAAGCCCGAAACCAAACTGTGACCTGTCCCCTGCCGGAATGGCGTCAGGGGCCGGATTTAGGCGCGAAAAACTCAATCCCCATAAAAGCGCGGCTCAGGGGGTTGAGGTCGATATGTCCTAACGTGGTTGAGTGATCATAGCACAAAAAACGCCCCAAAGAAAGCACAGCTCAGTGAAGCGGCAGCAAGAGCCCCCCGTTTTCAGGGGCTTATCCATGAATCAAGGACTTATACCGAGGACTGCATATAAAAAGGGCCCTGAAGAACAGGACCCTTGGATATGCGAATCATACACGTGATTCGAGAAGATTCGCAGAATCAGGACCCCTCGCCGGGAGCCTCGGAGAAATACTTCTCCAACTTGCCCTCTTCGCCGTCCTTGTCCTCATAGCCCGGCATCGGGTCTTTCTTCTCAAGGATTACGGGCCAGGCTTCGGCATATTTGCGGTTCAGCTCGACCCATTTCTCCATGTCCGGCTCGGTGTCCGGGCGGATCGCGTCGGCCGGACATTCCGGCTCACAGACGCCACAGTCGATGCATTCGTCAGGATGGATCACCAGCATGTTCTCCCCCTCGTAGAAACAATCCACGGGGCAGACTTCGACACAGTCGGTGTATTTACAGGCGATGCAGTTATCAATCACGACATAGGTCATTGCGGCTCATCCAAATCTGATCATTTGCGCCTTTGCTAGCCCCAAGTGCCGGATCAATCAAGCATGTCAGGGCGCGAAAGGTCCGTCATGCGACGATCTTTCTTTGTGGGACGACCTTTTCCCTCGAACCGTGGCACAGACGGAACAGGGTCCTTCGAGACGACGGGCGGGCTGAGGTCTTCGTAAAGGGTTTGCGCTTCGGGCGCCGGGCCGCGCCGAGTGCCACAGGCGGCAATCTTGATCACCCGAATGTTGCGCGCCTGCGGAAAGGTCAAAACATCGCCCTCGCCCACAGAGGTCGAGGCCTTTGACACTTTGTTGGAATTCACCCGCACGTGCCCGCCGGTGACGGTCTTGGCCGCCAGCCCGCGGGTTTTGAAAAAGCGGGCATACCACAGCCACTTGTCGAGACGAATGGTCTCCCGCTTTTCCATTTACTTCTTGTCCTTGAGCCCCATGAGCGCGGCGGCGAAGGGGTTGTCGGGGTCGATCTGCTTTTCCTTGCGCGGCGGCTTGGAAGAGAAAGTCTGCGGCTGGTTGCCACCCTTTCCTCCATCACGACCACCGTCACGACGCGGCTTGCCACCTTTTTTGCCCTGCGGCTTGCCACCCTTTTTGCCCTGCGGACGATCCCCGCCCTCACGGCGCGGGCCACGGCCAGCGTTGCGGTTGCCGCCCCGGTTGCCACCCCAGGTGAAGGTGTAGAAGACTTCCTTCTCCTCTTCCGGCAGACCGGCGTCAGCCGCCACGCCTTCGGGCACTTCGGTCTCGGCAAACTCTGCGGCCTCATCTTCGACGGGCGCGTGTTCGGCGATCTCGGCAGAAGGTGCTTCGCCTTCGTCGGGGATCTCGGCGGCGACGCCGGACAGATCGGCAGGCGCATCATCGGCGTTTTCAGCCGGCGCAGATTCGGCCTCGATCACCTGATCGACGGCTTTCACCTTCACGCGCTCGCCCTGCTCGGCCTTGTAGCCCATGCCGCCCATCAGGTCAGCGAATTGCTCCAAGGTCATGCCGGTGATCGACAGCATATCCGGGTTGGCTTCGAACCCGCCACGGCTGTCCTGGCTGCGCAGCAGATCGGCGAGGCGTTCCAGCATATCGATGCGGATCGCGCGCTGACCGGAGAGGCGATAGCCGGACATGGCATAATAGCCTTCGGGAGCGTCCACCACGGCAGGGATGGTCACCAGACCCGGCGGCGGGCTGTCGGGGAAGGTGTCGAATTTCGCGTTCAACGCCCACAACAAAAGACGCAGACGCGTCGGCGCCGGTTTCAGCAAAAGCGGCATGAAGATCGTGTACTGACCGAAGCGCACGCCATGTTTGCGCAACGCGCCACGGGCGTCCTGATCCAGCTCTTTGACCTCTTGGGCGATCTGCTCGCGCGGGATGACGCCGAGGTTCTCGACTAGACGGAAGGCAAAGCCGCGCGCCAGACCCGTGAGGGCCTCGTCGCGGGACATGTTCAGAAGCGGCTCGAAAAGGGTCGCGATCTTGCGGTCGATGAAATGCTGCAACCGGCGCTGGACTTTCTCCACCACGTCTTGCGCGACACCGTCGTCGACAAAGGCCACAGCCCGCGGTTTGAGCGCATCGTCGCCGGGCACCAGTTTGCCCACGGCGTGCTCACCCCACATCAGGCCACCCTGTTCGGTGAAATCCATCTCCGTGTCGGGCGCGTTGTAGAACCGGTCAGCACGCAGGCTGAACTCCGGCGCCAATGCCGCCATCGCGGCCTGGGCCAGCGTCTTGGCTTCATCGGGCGTTGCCGCCTTGTCCTGCTGAAAGCGGAACCCTTCCAGACGGCCGACGAATTCGCCTTCAACCGTCACTTCACCTTTATCGTTCACGTCGGCCACAAGGCCCTCCTTTTGCTTGAGCCGCCGAAGGAGCACGCTCGTCCGCCGGTCCACAAATCTTTGCGTCAGTGCACCATGCAGCGCATCCGACAATCGGTCTTCTACAGCGCGGGTCGCGCCGCGCCAATGGCTTTCGTCATCGACCCAGTTTTCACGCTGGGCAACATAGGTCCAAGTGCGAATATAGGCGAGTCTTTTAGACAGAGTGTCGATATTGCCCTCGGTGCGGTCAATGCGTTTGATCTGTCCGGCCAGCCAATCGTCGGGAACCCGCCCATATTCATGCAAAAACTCGAAAATCCGCTCCAAAAGCGAGGTGTGTTCGCCGTGGCTGATTCCCCGGAAATCGGGTATGCGACAGACGTCCCACAAGAGCCGCACATCCTTCGAGCCGCGCAGACGCGGGCGCACGGATTTCAGGTCCGACAGGGTTTTCAGCGCCTGTAGGTCATCCGCCTCGCGGGCTTTCACCAAAGACGGATCATCCGGCGCCATTTCCAGAGAGCCGATCAGCCGGTCGACCGTGCCGAATTCCAACCGGGAGTTGCGCCAGTTGAGCTTTTTCTGAGGCGTAAAGCGATGCTCCTCAATGGCCTCGATCACCTCCTCGTCAAAGGGCTGCGCCTCGCCCGTCACGCCAAAGGTGCCGTCGGTCTGATACCGCCCGGCGCGGCCCGCGATCTGGGCCAGTTCGTTGGGCATCAAGGGCCGCATCCGCCGCCCGTCGAATTTCATGGTCGAGGAAAAGGCCACATGGGTGACGTCGAGATTGAGCCCCATGCCGATCGCATCCGTGGCGACGAGGTAATCGACATCGCCGTTTTGATACATCTCGACCTGCGCGTTCCGTGTCCGGGGACTGAGCGCCCCCATGACGACCGCCGCCCCGCCCTTTTGCCGGCGCAAAAGCTCGGCAATGGCGTAAACATCATCCACAGAAAACCCGACAATCGCGGCCCTCGGCGGCATGCGGCTTATCTTTTTCGACCCTGCGTAGGTCAGGCGCGAAAACCGGTCGCGGTGCATGAATTGCGCCTTGGGCACCAGCTGCGCAATCACAGAGCGCATCGAATCCGACCCCATGAACAGGGTCTCATGGGTGCCGCGGGCGTTCAAAAGCCGGTCGGTGAAAACATGACCCCGCTCGGGATCGGCGCACAGCTGAATCTCATCGACAGCGAGGAAATCCGACCCCATGCCGGTGGGCATCGCCTCGACCGTGCAGACCCAATATTGCGTGCGGGGCGGCACGATGCGCTCTTCGCCGGTCACAAGCGCCACCACCGACGGCCCGCGCGCCGCGACGATGCGGTCGTAAACCTCACGCGCCAAAAGCCGCAGAGGCAGGCCGATCACGCCCGTGCGATAGGACAGCATACGCTCGATGGCGTAATGGGTTTTGCCTGTGTTCGTGGGGCCGAGCACTGCCGTGATCCGACCGGTCATGCCCGTCATGAATTTCGCCTTCTTGGTCTCTCTGCCTGCTGTTTTAGAGCGCCGTGCCCTGAAGGACCAGTTCCAGACGCGCAATCCGATCCGACAGCCCCTGCATTTGCGGGTGAATCTTCTGGACTTGCAAGAGGACTTCCATGGCGCGCGGGTTATCCCCGATCTCTTCCAGGATCAGCGCCAGCCCCGACAAAGCCCCGAAATGACGCGGCTCGCGGTCTAAAACCTGACCGATGTCGGCAATCGCGGGCCCGTAAAGCCCGGCCATGAAATAGGCTGTCGCGCGGGCATTATAGCCTTCGGTGAACTCAGGCGCATGATCGACCAAAGCGGTCAGATGGCCAATCGCACCCTGAATGTCACCGACCTCCATCGCCGCGCGGCCACGCTCCAAAAGCAAATCCATCGCGTCAGAGCCAGAGCGCGCCAGCTCCATGGCGATTTCCTGTTCGATCTGACCCGCCCCGTAGGGATCGGCCTTGGACAATTCGGCAAAAAGCGTATCAAGCCGCGCCTGATCCGCCGCAAACCCCGGCTGTCCGGCAAAAAGAAGCCAGAACAGAGCCTGAAACGTAACGGCACATTTGAGAATTTGTCGCAATGCTTTCATAACACTTTCGATAGTAGCTTTCTGAGGCGGATGTTCAAAGTCACAAATGAGTGCCTATATGCTCCGCAAAGACCAACCAAAGGAAAACCCATGAGCGATCTCATCACCAAAGCCGTCGAAGCCCTGAACGAAAAGATGGAGGGCGGTTTTGACGCCGGTGTCGCGAAATTCGTGATCGAGGGCGAAGGCGCCATCGTGGTCGACAGCGACGGCGCGCGTGCCTCTGACGACGAGGCCGATGTGACCCTGACCGCCGATCTCGAGACCTTTCAGGGCATGATCGAGGGCGATGTGAACCCGACCGCCGCCTTCATGCAGGGCAAACTGTCGGTCGATGGCGACATGGGCCTCGCGATGCAACTGGGCTCTGTTCTGGCCTAAGATCAGATGACCGAGACCGCACCCTATTTTGCCGATCTGGCCCAAGGGCCGGAGGGCGGCGAAGCCTATTGGCTGACCACCTCGGACGGGGTGCGCATTCGTGTCGGGCTCTGGCCCCTTCAGACCACGCAGGCTGGCGCGAAGGGCACGGTGTTTATCCTGCCCGGGCGCACCGAATGCGTTGAGAAATACGGTCGCGCGGCGGCGGATTTTGCCGCCCGTGGCTTTGCCTCCCTGGCCATCGACTGGCGCGGGCAAGGCTTGGCAGATCGCCTGTTGAAAGACCGGCGCATCGGCCATGTCGAGGAGTTTCAGGACTACCAGAAAGACCTCGATGCGGTGATTGCGCTGGCCGAAGAAAAAGCCATGCCGAAACCCTGGTTCCTGATCGGCCACTCGATGGGTGGCGCGATTGGCATCCGGGCGCTCATTGAGGGCAAACCCTTTCAGGCCGCCGGATTTTCCGCACCGATGTGGGGAATTGGCCTGACGCCTGTTCAGAAACTGCTTCTGCGATTTGTCTCTCCGGTGCTGCACGCGCTCGGCCTGCAAAACCTGCGGGCGCCGGGGACCAAGGCAGAGACCTACATGATCTGGCACGGGTTCAAGGATAATCTTTTGACCTCGGATCGCGAGATGTTCGATTACATGACCGATCAGGTCGTGGCCCAGCCCGATCTCGGCCTCGGCGGACCGTCCTCGCATTGGGTCACGGAGGCGATCCGCGAAAACGACTGGGCGTTCGAGCACGCTTTGCCGGATGTGCCGGTCTTGTGTTTTCTCGGCGGCGACGAGAAGATCGTGAACACCCAAGCGGTGAAGGAGCTGGCGACCCGTTGGCCGTCCTGCGAATTGGTGATCGTGCCGGGGGCCCGCCACGAGGTGCCGATGGAGACGCCCGCCACGCGCGCGCTGTTCTACGACCGTTTGGCCGCGCTTTTTGAGCAAAGCGGCGGCTAAACCGCCCTATCCCCTTTGCATCCCCCGTGCGGAGCGCCTATCTCTTGTGTCAAAGAGATTAGGAGTGATGCGATGCGGTTCACCACAGGGCAAAAAACAGGCCAAGATAGAGTTTTCGATGCAAGTGCCGAGGGCGGCGCGAAGAAGTTCGGAGACCTGCCGGATTGGGACCTGACCGATCTTTACCCCGCCACTGACGCGCCCGAGGTGAAACGCGATCTCGACTGGCTCGAAGAACATTGCGCCAGCTTTGCCGAAGATTACGAGGGCAAGCTCGCCGATCTCGACGGCGCGGGCATGTATGAATGCATCCTGCGCGACGAACGCATTTCGCAGGTCGCCGGGCGTTTGGGTTCTTTCGCGGGCCTCCTGTATTACCAGAACACGGTCGACGGCGAGCGCGCCAAGTTCTTTTCCGACATTCAGGATAAGATCACGACTTACACCGCGCCGTTGGTGTTTTTCTCCCTCGAAGTGAACCGCATTCCCGAGGAAACGCTCGAAGACATGCTCAAACACGAGGGCCTGTCGCGCTATCGGCCGATCTTTGAGCGGATGCGCAAGATGCGGCCCTATCAGCTCTCTGACGAGCTGGAGCGCTACGAACACGACATGTCCGTCGTGGGCGCGTCTGCTTGGAACAAACTCTTCGACGAAACCGTCGCCGATCTCAAATTCGAGGTGAATGGCGAGACCTTGGGCCTAGAGGCGACGACCACGCTCATGTCCGACCCCGACCGCACGGTGCGCGAGGCGGCGGCCAAGGAAGTGGCAAAGGTTCTGGGCGACAACATCAAGATTTTCACCCGTGTTCACAACACCTTGGCCAAGATGGGTGACATCGAGGACAAATGGCGCGGCATGCCGACGCCGCAGACGGGCCGTCACCTGTCGAATGACGTCGAACCCGAGGTGGTCGAGGCGCTGCGCGACGCCGTGGTCGCCGCTTATCCGAAACTGTCGCATCGCTATTACGAGCTGAAACGCGGCTGGTTGGGCCTCGATAAATTGCAAGTCTGGGACCGCAACGCACCGCTTCCGCTCGAAGAAAGCCGCACCATCGGTTGGGACGAGGCGCAGAACACGGTGATGGAGGCCTACGCGGGCTTTGCGCCGAAAATGGCCGAAATCGCCAAACCGTTCTTCACCGATGGCTGGATTGACGCGGGCGTGAAACCGGGCAAGGCGCCGGGCGCCTTTGCCCATCCGACCGTCACCGACGCGCACCCCTACGTGATGCTGAACTACCTTGGCAAACAACGCGATGTGATGACCCTCGCCCACGAATTGGGCCACGGCGTGCATCAGGTTCTGGCCGCAGGCCAAGGCGAGTTGCTGGCCAACACGCCTTTGACGCTCGCCGAAACCGCCTCGGTTTTTGGCGAAATGCTGACCTTCCAAAAGCTGTTGAAAGACGCCAAAACGCCCGCCGAGCGCAAGGTTTTGCTCGCGGGCAAGGTCGAGGACATGCTCAACACGGTCGTGCGCCAGATCGCGTTTTACGACTTCGAATGCAAACTCCACAACGCGCGCAAGGGCGGCGAGTTGACCTCCGATGAGATCAACAAACTCTGGATGTCGGTGCAGGGCGAAAGCCTCGGCCCGGCGTTTGAATTCATGGACGGCTACGAGGTCTACTGGTCCTACGTGCCGCATTTCGTGCATTCGCCGTTTTACGTCTATGCCTATGCCTTTGGCGACGGCCTGGTGAACGCGCTTTACGCGGCCTACCAGGAGCAACCCGAGGGCTTTCAGGACAAGTATTTCGACATGCTCAAAGCGGGCGGATCGAAACACCACAAGGAGCTTTTGGCGCCCTTTGGCTTGGACGCTTCCGACCCGAAATTCTGGGACAAGGGCCTGTCGATGATCTCCGGCTTTATCGACGAATTGGAAGCCATGGAGTGAGCTCCGGCCTCACAATACATCCCCTGCCCCGCAGCGCGTTGCACCGTGTTGCGGGGTTTTCCTTGCCGCCGGAGCAGGCGCAGTTTTCCGGCCTGCCCGCCAAGACCATGGGCAACGCGCCCGAGGATCGAGACGGTCATGTGATTGAGGAAGGTGGCACGCCCGTCGGCTTTTTCGCCATTGATCGAAGCTATGCCGAGAGCCACGCGTTTGCTGAGCCGGGCGCGCTTGGTCTTCGGATGTTTCTGATTGATCACAAGGCGCAGGGACGCGGGATTGCCTCCGCGGCCTGCGCGATGCTCAAACCCTATCTGGCGAAGACTTACCCGGAGCGTAGCCTCTGCTACCTCACGGTGAATTGCCGTAATCCCCATGCTCGCAACGCTTACCTGAACGGCGGGTTCACCGACACCGGCGCGCTCTATCATGGCGGAGGATTGGGGCCGCAGCACATTCTGCGGCTTGATCTCAGGTGATTATTTCAACTGACTGTCTTTCGACCCGCGCCGGTTGATGCCGCCGCGCGCTTTATAGGCCCCATCACGCTCCTGCTGGCAGTCGATGCAAAGCTTCACGCCCGGAATGGCCTTGCGCCGCGCCTCTGGGATGTCCTCCCCACATTCAGCGCATTCGGTGAAACTTTCGCCCACAGGCGTGCGGGTCTGTTTCATCCGCGCCAATTCGTCGGAGATCGAGGCCTCGATCTGTTCGCTCACAGCGCCGTCTTTTGCCCAGCCGCCTGCCATCTCAGTCGAGCTCCGTCCAGGGCCAGGGCTTCACCTCGCTGTCGCCGGTGATGTAGCGCGTCGCCTTGGCGAACCAGATGCCAATATCGGTGCCCGCATCCGCCACGCGGTCATTGGGTTTTTTGCCATTCATCAACATGATGATCGCCTGCAACACCGCCAACACGCCGATGATGGTCGAGGCAAAGCTCATCATCACCCAGATGATGATCGAATGCAAAATCCGCGCGCCGATGTTTTCAGAGATTTCCTCGGGCCGCGCCGGTTTCTTGCTGCCCAGATCGGGCATCACGTGATCGAATTCATGCGGGTCGGCCATGGGTGATTCCTTTGCTTTGTGACAGCAGTTTAACGCGAAGACCGCACGACCAAAATCATCATGATCGGGAGAGGTGACGCGAGGTTTCGTTTGGGCGATTTTGCGACCTCGCCTAGGGTCACCGACAAAACGGGAGGATTTTCAATGATCAAATGGATTGGCCGCGGCCTTGGCGTCGTCATCGTCGCAGGAGCTGCGTTTTTCTTTGGCCTCTTGCCGGGCATCGTCGAGAAGGGCCAGAACGGCATGGTCGAGCACGCGCCCTACTCTGTCTCCGCCGAAGCACAGGCGCTGCACGACCGGATCGTGATCGGCGATCTTCACGCCGACAGCCTGCTGTGGAACCGCGACCTATTGAAACGCGGCAATCGCGGCCATGTCGATTTCCCGCGTCTGCGCGAGGGCAATGTCGCGGTGCAGGTCTTCACCGCCGTCACCAAAAGCCCCGCCGGGCAGAATTACGATCACAATTCGGCGGAGGCGCGCGACAACATCACGCTTTTGGCCATCGGGGAACTTTGGCCCGTGAAAAGCTGGGGGGATCTGACCGAGCGCGGGCTTTACATGGCGAAACGGATGCAGGGCTATGAGGCGAAGGCCCCCGATCAGGTGCGGATCATTCGCACCAAATCTGACCTCGACGCGGTGCTTGCCGCCCGCGCCGAAGGCCAGCCCCTGACCGGCGCACTCCTTGGTGCAGAGGGTGGGCATATTTTGGAGGGCGATCTCGCCAATCTGGACCGGATTTATGACGCGGGTTACCGCCTCATGGGGCTCACGCATTTCTTCGACAATGCGCTTGGCGGTTCTCTGCATGGTGAGGATAACGCAGGCCTGACCGAGTTTGGCCGCGCCGTGGTACAGGAGATGATCGCCAAACAGATGGTGATTGATCTCGCGCACGCCTCACCGCAGATGGCGCGCGAGGTGATCGAGATGACCGACCAGCCGCTGGTTCTCTCGCACACCGGCATCCATTCGCATTGCCCGGTGAAGCGCAATTTCGAGGACGGGTTGATGCAACAGATCGCCGCGACCGGCGGCGTGATCGGCATCGGCTATTGGGCGGATGTGACCTGTGACGCCTCACCCGCAGGCGTTGCCAAAACGATCAAGGCGGCGGTCGATCTGGTCGGCGCCGATCATGTGGCGCTCGGCTCCGATTACGATGGCTCGGTGACGGTGGAATTCGACACCTCGGAATTGGCGGCGCTGACGCAGGCGCTCATGGATCAAGGCCTCTCGGAGGATCAGATCGTCGGCGTCATGGGCGGCAATATGATGCGGGTGCTGGGCGCGGTCTTGCCCGAATAGGCCTACTCAAGCGTGTTTCGTTTAATCTGTTTCAGATTGAGCGAAAAACGTTGCCACACTGAATTGATATTGCTGCGTTTCTCAAAATTGAGTGGCTCAAGGTTTTTGAGAAACGCTTTCGACGCCCAAGTCCCACAGCTCGCTGAGCGCGTCCCCCGCGCCCAGCTCCGGCTCAAAGCCGCCGGTGTTCAGAAAACTCAGGGTCTGCACGATGACGCGCGGGTTTTGCATCATGAAGGTGTGCGTCACCGGCAGGGTCAGATGCGCCGTCATGCCCGCGACCTTGGTGCTCTCGATGGAGACCTTGCCATCGTCCTCGCCCTCAACGACGGCTGAGAG
Organism: Celeribacter naphthalenivorans; assembly: GCF_020524585.1. GTDB lineage: Bacteria > Pseudomonadota > Alphaproteobacteria > Rhodobacterales > Rhodobacteraceae > Celeribacter > Celeribacter naphthalenivorans. Next base: position 445,038 of record NZ_JAIVLK010000001.1, on the reverse strand, counting down.
GATCGGGTTCAGCGACTGGCTTCCGGCGATCACCCCGGTCTCAAAGGGCACGGGCGGCAGGCTCTCGGGCAGGCTCCCTGTGCCAAGCTGCAACCCCGCCGGGCCATTGGCGGTCTCAAAAGCCGCGAAGCCCCCGAAGGTGTCGATGATCTCGGAGCCATGGTTCGGCGGGCCCAGCATCACGACGCGGCCCCAGTCCAGCTCCGGGTGATCGGCGGCAAAGCTGCGCAAGAGGATCGCGCCCATGGAGTGGGTCACCACATCGGGCGTGATGCCCTCGCTACAGCCCGCCCGCGCGGCGCGTAGAGCCGGATCGGCCAGAAGCGCCACGGGGGCCTCACGCGAGGGGTAGCCCTGATTGACGACCGTGTACCCCGCCGCCTGCAGGGCGTGTTCCATCACCAACATGGAGGCATCGGTGCGCGCCAAACCATGCAGCAAGATCACGCAGCGCGGCTCTGAAACAGCCGTGTGTTCCGCCGCCAAGGGCAGAGGCAAGCCACCGAAAACTAAGGCATAAAACAAACTCTTCATGGGCGATCATATGGCCGAAGGCTCATGACAAAACAAGGGCGCACAACACGCAAAGGGCGCCCAGTGGGCGCCCGTCCATGTTTCTCCCTGAGGATACCACAGCCAAACAGCTGTCACCGCTTACCGATCCATTCGGCAGGTTCGTCATCACAGGCGTCGGCCCTTTGAGCGAGGGGGCACATGCTCCTCCGTCTCGCTTCATCCGGGGTCACAAGCCTCAATCGGCGGCACCCGTGATCGAACCCTTCAAATCCTGACCTCCTGCCCTGCGGTCCAACATCCCTCCACGGATTCGACCACGTAAGCCGGAGGCACCGATTATTGCGGCGGATCCTCCATGTTGTTCTGGCCAGTCATGCGGGACATTCTCATGTCATCCTCCTTTTGCCGTTCCAACATCTATAGAATAGCGCGAGTCGCGGGGCTTAGCCTTGATCCGCATCAAATACGCTGTCGATCATCGCCTGCGTGCCGCGCGCGTTTTCCAAGCTCCACGGATAGTCCGCCCCGTCCCGCACCGCGCGGACAAAGGTTTCGACCTGACAGACGTATTGGCGCACGCGGGGGAAGCGTTCGAGTTTCAGCCCGCCCTGGGTGTCGCGAATTTCGATCTCTGCCAGCCCCGCCGTGCCCGCGTTAAACGGCGTTTTGAGGATGATCAGACCTTTGCGACCATGAAAGCGCACCTCCTGAAACGGCGCCATGCGCATAGAGACATAGGCGTGATAGGCAAAGCTCGGGAAGTGCGCGGAAAATTCGGCGCTGACATCGACGCCGTTTTCGCGAATGATCTCGGCATGGGTGATTTTGAGCGGCTCTTCCCCGGTCGCAAAGCGTGTCGACCCCATGGCGTAGACGCCAATGTCGCCCAAGGCCCCGCCGCCGGTTTCTGGCCGGTTGCGGATGTTGTCCGCGTCCGGATTGTCGAAAGAAAAGGCCGCCTCGACCCGGATCAGATCGCCGATCTCGCCCGCCGCCAAGAGGTCCCGCACCCGTGCCCATTGCGGGTGATGCACGATCATGAAGGCCTCGGCACAGACAAGTCCCGTCTCATCACGCTTGGCGATCAGCGCGTCGATCTCCTCCGCTTTCATCGCGATTGGTTTCTCGCAAAGCACATGTTTTCCGGCCGCAAGCGCCTTGAGGCTCCATGCGATATGCAGGTGATTGGGCAGCGGAATATAGACCGCGTCGATCTCGTCGGAGGCCAGCATGGCGTCGTAATCGGTGAAGACCTCAAGATCGGGGGCAAAGGCCTGAAACGGCGCGGCTTTGTCCTCGGATGAGGTGGCAAGTGCCGCCAAAGTGGCGCCCTCCGCCTCATGGATCGCGCGGGCCATATGTTCGCGGGCAAAATTTGCAGCGCCCAAAACGCCGAAGCGGACAGGTGTCATCTAAGGTTCTCCTTCCATCATGTTACCGCCATCATGCGTCATGGTGGCGCAAAGAAAAAGGGGCAGCCCTGCGACCACCCCTTTGAAAATTTTAATCGACGATCACATCAGGCCCCTTCAAGGATGCCCTGTTCCTTCGCCAGCTCCTGCATGCGTTTCTGCAGCTTCTCAAAAGCGCGCACCTCGATCTGGCGGATGCGTTCACGGGAGACCTCATATTGGCTCGACAGCTCTTCGAGCGTCACCGGCTGATCCTTGAGACGGCGCTGCATCAGGATGTCTTTTTCGCGCTCATTGAGCACATCCATCGCCTGCACCAAAAGCTGGCGGCGGGTGTCCATCTCGTCGCGGGCCTCGTAATCGGCGGCCTGATCGGCGTTTTCGTCCTCAAGCCAGTCCTGCCATTGCGCAGAGCCTTCCTCATCATTGCCGACGGTGGCATTGAGGGAGGCATCCCCGCCCGACATCCGCCGGTTCATCGAGATCACTTCGTCCTCGGTCACGCCGAGATCGGTTGCGATCTGTTTGACGTTGTCCGGGTGCAAATCGCCGTCCTCAAAGGCACCGATGCGGGCCTTGGCCTTGCGCAGGTTAAAGAACAGTTTCTTTTGCGCAGACGTTGTCCCGAGTTTCACCAGAGACCAGGAGCGCAGGATATATTCCTGAATGCTCGCACGAATCCACCACATCGCATAGGTCGAGAGGCGGAAACCCTTTTCCGGGTCAAAGCGTTTCACCGCCTGCATCAGCCCCACATTGGCCTCCGACACCACCTCGGCCTGCGGCAAGCCGTAGCCGCGATAGCCCATGGCGATTTTGGCGGCCAAACGCAGGTGCGAGGTCACGAGCTTATGCGCCGCATTGGCGTCCTCATGATCCACCCAGCGTTTCGCCAGCATGTATTCTTCCTCGGGTTCCAGCATCGGGAACTTGCGGATTTCCTGCAAATAGCGGTTCAAACCCTGTTCGGGGCTCGGAGCCGGCAAATTGGCGTAATTACTCATCTCTCACATCTCTCCCGCGTCACGCCTATGTTATAAGGCTTAACATGCCATTTGGGAAGGCCTGTTAGCGCTTTCAAGGGGCGGCGCGCATATTCCTATGTCCAAGATCTGAACAAACCATGACCCAAGCCGCAAAGTTCCCCAAGCGAAACCGTCAAGATTTCACCCGGCTCACGGCCATGTGGTCACATGTTACAAAAAACGGGCGCTTAAAGCGTGTCGAGGAGCGTCTGCATGTCCTCGGGCAAAGGCGCCTCGAACCGCATCTCTTCGCGCGTCACCGGATGGATAAAGCCCAAAACAGCGGCATGAAGCGCCTGACGTGGGAAGGCATCGACCGCATCGCGCGCCGCCTCGGAGAGCGCTTTATGGTTGAGTTTCCTCCGCCCGCCATAGGTCTGATCGCCGACCAACCCGTGCCCGGCATGGGCCATATGCACGCGGATTTGGTGCGTGCGCCCGGTCTCCAGCCAGCATTCCACCAGCGCCAGTTGCGGCGGTGTGCCGTAAAGCTCCAGCACACGTGCCCGGGTGATCGCGTGGCGGCCCTCGGTGAAGGACACGGCCTGCTTTTGCCGATCCGTCTTATGACGGCCCAACATGGTGGTGATGCGCAGAATGTTCGAGCCCTCGAAACTCACGCCTTTGACGCCGCGCAGCCGCGGGTCCATCGGGTCCGGCGCGCCGTAGACCAGCGCGAAATATTTGCGCTCGACCGTGTGTTTTTCGAATTGTTTCGCAAGGCCTTGGTGTGCCTTGTCGGATTTGGCGACGACCAGAATGCCAGACGTATCCTTGTCGATCCGATGCACGATGCCGGGGCGTTTTTCGCCGCCGATCCCCGACAGACTCTCGCCGCAATGATGCATCAAGGCGTTGACCAACGTGCCCGAGGGGCTGCCCGGCGCCGGGTGGACGACCATGCCGACGGGTTTGTTTACGACGATCAGATCGTCATCCTCGTAGATCACGTCGAGTGGGATGTCTTCGGCCCTGAGTTCGATCTCAGTGGCCTCTTCGACCACGATCTCGATCTGATCGCCCGCCTCGACCTTGCCCTTTTGATCGGTGACGACCACGCCGTTCACCTTCACGGCACCCTCGGCCAAAAGTTTCACAAGCCGCGAGCGCGACAGCATGGCTTCTTCTGGCACATCGCGAGCAATCGCCTTATCAAGACGTTTGGGCGGGTGTTCCCCGATGGTAAAAGAAACGGTGACAGTCATGGATGATCCGGCAGGTAAGGACTTCGAATTGAACCCGAAAGATGCGGCGGGGCTGACGCTGTTGCGTCGGCTGGTCACCGGGCTTTTGGGGGTGATGATTGTCGGGTTTCTAGTGCTGATTGGCTTCCTTGTCACGCGCTTCCCGGATTTCGAAGATACAGCACCTGCGCTGAGCTGGCCCGAGACGCTCGATCTGCCCGAAGGTGTGACGCCCGAGGCGGTGACGCGCGGGTCCGATTGGGTTGCGGTGGTGGCCGGGGATGAGATTCTGATTTTCGATGCCGCGACCGGCGCGCTGCGCCAGCGGATTGCCGTCGAAACGCCGTCGAACTGACCGCGACACATCTCTTTTTCATAAATGCCGCCTCTGAAAACAGAGAACGCGGCGCCCTCCCCTGCGCCGCGTTCCTCCCCCCGAACATGAGGCCCATCACAGGCCAACAGTCGGGAGTGTTCTTTTAAGGTCAGACTGCTCCGTCGTCTGTTCGACCTTTGCAGCATTCACAGGCTGCATAAGCGAACAATGCGACCGGAAGCAGGACCAGGGCCGAATAGGCCAATCCTACGACATAAAGGTGCATCATGTCCTCCCTAATTGGAAGACTAACATGCAATTCCACAAATTGCTACATTTTGTCGCAGCCCAATGCAACCCGGAAATTTCGCCTTGAAGTTCGAGACTTAGGCGAATGAATCGCTCCATGTCGTCGCACATCGCCTTGGTCTATGCGCAGCGCTTACGTCCCGTCGGCCAGACCACGTGAATCTCGCGTGACAGACCGCGCCCGGCCTCGCCATCCCAGCCGAAATACCCTCCGCCATCACCAGATAAGGGTGACGGCCGAAAGCGTCAGAAGACGGATCACGCGGGTCTGCTGTTGGGGGAGAATATAGAGATGCGGAACGGTGCACGGGCCGAAGCCATCTGCGGCGCACCATAACATGTCGTGTCATAACATGTCGTGTATATGTGTGGGGGGAGTGGTACCACCTCCCCGGCTCGAACGGGGGACCTCCTGATCCACAATCAGGCGCTCTAACCAACTGAGCTAAGGCGGCACTGTCGGGGGATTTACTGTCCTGTGATGATGAATGCAAGAGGCAGTTTGGACAAAACCGCGCTTTGACAGGCAGATTTTTTGCAAAACACTTCTCTGTGCAAAGGGGCAAGGCCGCGCGGGCCCAGAGCCGACTTGCCTCATCTGCCTCAAACGCGTAAACGCCTTTCTCATCCACAAAGGAGCCATCATGGGTATCAATTCGGAAAAAGACATCGAAGCCAATCTTCAGATCGGGCCGACCACGCTTGGCATGGTGCGCATGTTCATCGAGGCGACGGGTGGCATCGAGATTCCGATGGATTTCGAACCGGAAGAGGCCGAAGAGATCGCCGAAGAGCTGCGCGCAGCGGCGGCACAAGCGCGCAAATTGGCGAAGTAAGCTCACGCCTGAGGGGGTGTTTGCCTCCGGCGGGAGTATTTTCCCCACGAAGAAGACTATTTTTCTTTGAACATTCCGGCGACGCCCGGATCGCGGTAGGCCTGAAGACGGGCAGCGGCGGTGCGGGCGAAGATCATGTGGATTTTCTTACGTCGGGCGGGTGGCAGTTTGTCCTCATCGGGCATCCGCACGATCTCGGCGCCGTAGCCGTCCGCGAGGATGAGGCCCGCGCCTTCTGGCAGGATCTCGACCGGGAATTCGGCATCGACCGCGAAGAAATAGCGGTCGCACCAGTCCAGATAGCCCTGCCATTTGCTGTCCGACATGAAATCCGCGCGGCTGGATTTGCATTCGATCACCCAGACCTCGCCCTTGGGTCCCAGGGCCATGACATCGACGCGCAGCCCGCGCGCGGGGACGAGTTCCTCGACGCAGGTGAAATCATAGCTGCGCATGTGGCGCGAGACGCCGCGTGCCAGAAGTTGGCCGGGCTGATAGGGGGTGATGTCTGTTGGATTGGGCATGAGGGATTATCTGGCGCAAGTGAGCGAGAATTTCAACGCCCTGCCCCTTGTCCTTTTCCGTGGATCGCCCTATCTCGGCTGAGGCGGGATCTGCTCGTTTCGTACATATGGGCGCAAGTCTCCGGAGGCCTTACGCAACCGAATGGGAGCTGGCTCTGTCAAGACCCTGGTTTTGTTACCTGGCGCCCACCTGATATATCAGGCATCGGGAGCAAAGCGTCGCTACGGATGCTGTGGTCCCCCGCCGCCTTACAAAAAACGCGCCTCTCGGGGCGCGTTTTTTATTGGAAAGTCTATAAGTTAGCGGCGCCGGGACTGCGCCTCCACGGGGATCGGCTCGAGCGCGGTGAGCGGAATATCATCGCGTTTGCCGCCCTGATTACCGTCCTCGCTTTCGGCCATCCGCATGATCGAAATGGCAAATTGCACGCCGGAGAAGACGATGCCATTGGCAAACCACAAGACGATCACAGCAATGATGCCGACGTCATTGTGCGTCACCAGATGCCAGAGGTTGGCGACGTTGAAATAGAGAAGCGTCGCGACAAAAGCGGCGGCGATGGCAAAACCGATCAGCACTTGGGTGATGTAGAGTTTGACCAATTTGGGCATGGCAGATTGTGGCATGGCAGCGCTCCCGACATGAGACTCTGAGTTCTATAGCACAGAATCTATATCAAATCCTGCATATGACAACAGGTGACAGGATGTAGCGGCTGTCCCCGCCCGATGCCGCGCATCGAAAGACCCCGATCCAGCCTCAAAATCTCCATGATTGGCCTGTTATCTGCTCAAAAGTGCACGGCACCACACGCCGCAAATCTGGCCGACCGAGAGGACCCTATGACGCTCCATGCCATCACCCATTTCCGCGCGTTGGCGATTGTCTTTGTCGTGGCCTCTCACTGTATCCTGCTCGCGCATTACGACAGTCCGACGCTGGCGCAGGGCACTTTCATCAACCTGCTGACCGGCGCGACCGCGTTCTTTGTGCTGATCTCCGGCATTCTGTTCCAACATGTCTTTGTGCCGCGCTACACGTTTCGGCGTTTCATGCGTTCAAAGCTCCGCAATGTCGCCCTGCCCTATCTCGTGCTGGCGCTGCCTCTGACGGTGTTCGTCGTGCTGCGCGAGGCCTCGAGCGAGATCGGCGGGCAGGTTCTTTATGGCGCGCATCTTTTGCTCAGCGGCAATACGGTGATCGCCTATTGGTATGTGCCAGCCATTCTGGTGATGTTCCTGATGTCGCCTTTGCACATGGCCTATCAGCGCCTGTCTCTGAACCATCAGCTCAGCATCTTGGCCGTGCTTTACCTTCTGTCCAACATCGTGCAGCGCTCGGTCGAGGATATGGTGATCCCGCAATCGGTGATCTATTTCACGCCCGTCTACCTCACCGGCATGACCTATATGCAGCACCGCGCGGCGGCCCTCCCTCTCCTGAAACGGCTGAGTTTTCCACTGCTTCTAAGCGCCGTTCTCTTGGCGATGCTGGCCGCGCAGATGGGGCACTACGGCAATTATCACACAGGATTCAGCCTGCGTTGGAGCGAGATCGACCTGATGATGCCGCAAAAGCTGGCGCTGTCTTTTGCGATTCTGGGCCTGTTGGAGCGCTATGCCGACCGCCCCATTGCGGCAAGCCAGTCCCTTGCGGAAGCGAGTTTCGGGGTGTTTTTCCTTCACGCGCCGATGATTTACCTGCTGCTTGAGGCAGGTTACCGGCCTCTCTTCGCTGCGCCTCTAGCGAATATCGTGGTCATGACCGGGGTGCTTTTCGCCCTCTGCCTGAGCTCCATTGCGCTCTTGCGCCGGGTCTTTCCCAATCACAGCCGTCAGCTTGTGGGCGCGTAAAGGAAAACCGGACGCTTTTGAGGGCGCCCGGTTTGGAAATGACAGAACTGCTTGGCTCCAGATATGGCTTTAAAAAGCCTCCGGTCGAGCTTCGCACGATTGATTTGCTCGTTCTCCCTACGGCCTTAAAAGGCCTCCGGTCGAGCCTCGCGGGCCATATGATCCAGCACCGCGTTGACGAATTTCGGCTCACGACCATCGGGGTAAAACGCTTTGGCGACATCCACGAATTCGACGATCACCACCTTGGGCGGTGTGCGGTCGGACAACAGCTCGGCGCCTGCGGCACGGAACAATGCGCGGAGCGTCGAGTCGATCCGCGCGATCGGCCATTTCGCCACCAGAGCCCGGTCGGTCATCTGGTCGATCTTGGCCTGATCGTTCACCGCGATCTCGGTGATCTCGTGAAACAGATCGCTGTCACCGTCGATGAACGTGCCCTCTTCCTCGGTCTCGAGACCAAAGAAATGGTCGTAGAACTGACGGCGCACCTTGTCGACGGTCATGTCGGCGGCTTCCATTTGAAACAGCGCCTGCACGGAATACAGCCGCGCGGCGGATTTCATCTCGCGCTTGGTGGGCGGTTTCAGATGGGTGTTCTCTTCGGTCATGCTTTTGCGTCCATCAGGCTGGCTTGGTGTCACCGGCAAGCTTGATCGCGTCCGCATGGAATCCCACGCCCTTGCTCGGAGCGGCCCATTTGCGCGAAAGCGCGATCAGATGCAAGGCCGCAGCCGCAGCCCCGCCACCTTTATTTTGGCCTTTGCTCTCGGCACGCGCCACGGCTTGCTCGCGGTTTTCCACGGTCAGGATGCCGTTGCCGATGCAGAGACCTTGCAGGCCCATGAGCTGAATGGCGCGCGAGCTGTCGTTGCAGACCGTCTCGTAATGCGTGGTTTCACCCCGGATGACACAGCCCAGCGCGACGTAACCGTCGAAGTTCGAGAGCTTGTCGGCGATGGAAATCGCGGTCGGAACCTCCAAAGCGCCCGGCACTTCGACCAGATCCCAAGTGCCACCGGCCTCCTCGATGGTGGATTTGGCGCCCGCGACCAGCTCGTCGGCAATGTCCTTATAGTAAGGCGCCACGACGATCAGCAGTTTCACCGGCTCTTCGAATGTCGGCAGATCGAGAATGTGATGTTGTTCAGCAGCGGCCATGGCTCATGCCCCTTCCGTGATTTTACGAGTGCCAACGATTTCGAGACCAAAGGCCTCAAGCCCCGGCACTTTCGGTTTCGGGCTATCCGTCACGAGGATCAGCTCATGCAGGCCCAGAGCGGCGAGGATTTCAGCGCCAAGACCGTAGCGGCGCAGAGTTTGCGGCGAGGCTTCGTCCTCATCGGCGAGTTTCATCCGCGTGTCGCGCAGCAGCACGACCACACCGCGGCCCTCTTCGGCGATCAGCTCCATCGCACCTTCCATCTCGCGCGAGGTCTTGCCAATGCCCAAGACGTCTTCGAGCGGGTTGAGGTTGTGCACCCGAACCAAGGCCGGCTTGCCATCCGTCACATCGCCTTTGGTCAGAACGATATGTTCTGCGCCGTGCAAATCATCGGTGTAAATCTGCATGTTCCAATCGCCACCGAATTCAGAGCTCACTTTGCGCTCTTCGGTCTTGGTCACGAGGTTGTCGTGGCGGCGGCGATAGGCGATCAGATCGGAAATCGTCCCGATCTTGAGATTGTGCAACTGCGCAAAGCCCACCAGGTCCGGCAGGCGCGACATGGTGCCGTCTTCGTTCATGATCTCACAGATCACCGAGCTGGGCATCAGCCCGGCAAGACGCGCGACATCGACACCGGCCTCGGTGTGACCGGCGCGGACAAGCACACCGCCATCACGGGCGCGCAGCGGGAAAATATGTCCGGGCGTGGCAATATCGGCGGAGGTTTTCGACGGGTCGATCGCCACGGCGACGGTGCGTGCGCGGTCGTGCGCAGAAATACCGGTGGACACGCCCTCTTTTGCCTCGATGGAGACGGTAAAGGCGGTTTCGTGACGCGACGAATTGCTCGAGGCCATCATCGGCAGGCCCAACGCGTCGATCCGTTCGCCAGTCAACGTCACACAGATCAGCCCGCGCCCATAGGTGGCCATAAAATTGATCGCCTCAGGCGTCGCCATCTGCGACGGGATCACCAGATCGCCTTCGTTTTCGCGATCCTCATGATCCACGAGGATGAACATCCGGCCATTGCGGGCGTCTTCGATGATTTCCTCGATGGGGGAAATGGCGGCGTGATAGGTTTCGCTATCGGTCTTGAGTGTCTCAGTCATTGGCATTTCCGGCATGGTCGTTTCGGCGGCTTTCTGGGGATTCAGTCGCCTTTGCGTACAGGTTTGCGCGCCCAAACGCCAGCCTCATCACACGCACAGGCGCCGGTCGTTTCATGCACCCTGTCCGAAAAGACAGGCATCTCCTTGAAAACCCCTCTCGAAAGTCTCAGGCGCCAAAGAAAACCGGTGCCTCGATCTGGCCGCCGAGCTTGCCCGCCATCAGCCAATCCGCCTCAAAGGGCGCATCGGCAATCAGCACTACGCCCGCACGCGGCAGTTTCGGCCCCAAAAGTGCGGACAGACGGGCGCGCTGCGTGCTCCAGGGCGCATAGGGCGCGGGGGCTGCGGCGGCTGTGTCGATGCCCTCCATGGCCTCGATCAGGTCCGGCACAAGCGGATGATGCGCGGCGACCAGCCGCGTGGCCTTCACCTGCGCCAGTTTGTCGGCATAGGCCGGGGGCATTTGATCGCCCTGACGAATGAGGCGTAAGGCATTGGACGAAAAAAGAAACCCGATCACATCGCGGCCCGTGCAGGCACGGATAGAAGCGTAGGATTTATAGGGCATACCCAGCTCTTCGGCGCGGCGTACCCGACGACGAATGACCTCGATGGGCAGGCTCTCCCCCATCAACCCCTTGCGCGCATTCTTCCAAAGATAGCGACGATAGCTCACCCCGCCATCGAGAGCCGGGCCGCCATTGTGGCCGACGCCATGGAGGGGCGTCATGCCTGCCACTCTTGGAGACGGGCCACGTAGCGCGCCAGCGTGTCGATCTCTAGATTGACCTTGTCGCCCACCTTCACACGGCCCCAAGTGGTCACCTCCTGCGTGTGCGGGATGACGTTGATGCCAAAGCTGGTGCCTTCGACCTCGTTCACCGTCAAAGACGTGCCGTTCAAGGCCACCGAGCCTTTCGGCGCGATGAATTTTGCCAAGGCCTCCGGCGCATCAAACTTGATCCGTGTGCTGTCGCCCTCGTCGACCATGGCGATGATCTCGGCCACGCCATCGACATGGCCCGACACGATATGGCCGCCCAACTCGTCCCCGAGTTTCAAGGCGCGCTCAAGGTTGAGTTTTTTGCCGACCACCCAAGCAGAGATATTGGTCTTCGACACGCTCTCGGCGGAGATTTCCACGTCGAACCAGTTTTGCGGATCGGTTCCCAGCGCAATCACCGTGAGGCACACGCCGTCACAGGCAATCGACGCGCCGATCTCGATCCCGTCCACATCATAGGCGCAGCCGATCCGTGCCCGCAGATCGCCGCGCTTTTCCAGTTCCAGAACGGTGCCGATGTCCGTGACGATCCCTGTGAACATGTCTTCTCCTGTCGGGCTTTTACGTTGCTTGTGCCCAGAGGTAGCGCCCCCGGCGCTCTGCTGCAAGCGATGCTATCGCAAGACCGCTCAGCGAATCTTCACCTTTTTCGGAAATGGTTTCCCATAGGCCCAAAGCGCCCCTCCCTTCCTCTGCGTCCAAGAGGCCACAAATCCGCCCGATTTTTTAGGCAAGCAACACTTTAACCATGACAAGCCCGCCCGAGAGGCCCAAAGACGACGCCATGAAACACCCAGAGGTCCAAACCACCGCGAAAACGCGCGTGTTCCTGATGTTACAGGGACCGCATGGGCCGTTTTTCTGGTCTTTGGGAAAAATGCTGCGCGCCGCTGGCGCCACCGTCTGGCGTGTCGGATTCAACGCAGGTGACCGCGCGTTCTGGTTCTCGTCCAAGACCTTCTTGCCCTACGCCCAGCCCGCCGACGACTGGCCCGAACGTTTTGCCGAAATCGTGCGCGAGAAATCCGTCACCGACATTGTTCTCTATGGCGACACCCGCCCGGTCCATGCGCTTGCGATCGAGAAAGCCCGCGAGTTGGGGCTGACGATACATGTGTTCGAAGAGGGCTACATCCGTCCCTATTGGGTCACCTATGAGCGCGACGGTTCGAACGGCAATTCGACCCTCATGTCGCTGACCGTGGCGGAGATGCGCGCCGCCCTGGACAAGATCGACCATGACAATATCGAACCGCCCGCGCTTTGGGGCGATATGCGCCAACACATCTTTTACGGCGCGCTCTATCATTGGTTCGTGATGTTCCGAAACTCCGCCTTTAGACATTATCGCGGCCATCGCGAATTGCCGGTGACCAAAGAATTTCTATTGTATTTCAAACGCCTGATGATGATGCCGCAGCATTGGCTGTCACGAGCGTGGCACACGCGCTCGATCCTCTCTGCCGGGCATCCGTTCCACATCGCGCTGTTGCAGCTCGAACATGACACCAGCTTTCAGGTCCACAGCCCCTATTCCACCATGCCCGAATTCATCGCCGATGTGATCGAAGGGTTCGCGCGCGGTGCGCCGCCGCATCATCATCTGGTGTTCAAGGCGCATCCTCTGGAGAACGACCGCCGCAACCTGCGTCACGAAATTCGCCGCATCTCTGCGGAATTCGGGGTAGAACACCGTGTGCATCACGTTCGGGGCGGCAAGTTGCAGCGGCTTTTGCACAGCGCACGCTCCGCCGTCACAGTGAACTCCACCGCCGGGCAACAGGTGCTGTCTCTGGGCATCCCTTTGCGCATTCTGGGGCGCGCCGTTTACGACAAACCGGAGTTCGTGTCGCATCAAACGCTTGAGGCGTTTTTCGCCCAGCCCGACCGCCCCGACACCCGCGCCTATCGCGATTACCGACAGTTCCTGCTGGAAACCTCGCAAGTGCCCGGCGGGTTCTATTCCAAACGCGGACGGCGCCAGTTGATGCGTCAGGTCGTCGATCTGATGTTGTCTCAGGACGCCCCCGATGTAGCGCTTCTGTCCGGCACCGCGCCGCCACGCCAACCGCTGCGCCTTGTAAAGTAAATCCGTGAAGCGACTCGCTGAGCAGAGCGATCCGCGGCAATTAAGGCCACAAAACGACATCAAAGACGCGGATTTTGCCCCTAGATCATGAGGCAAAACCTCTCTCGACCACACTCCCTATGGGACCAGCGACCTTCCCGCAACACCCCTTTTGGGACCGCAGCGCGTCCGGTCGGCACGGTGGATTTTTGACTCGCTATTCATTAATCTTCTGACTAAACCCGATAAAAATATGGGGCAGAGGAGTTCGACCAGTGCAGATCCTGACATCGCGCATCACCCGCGCCATCACGCTTGTGGCCGTGGCTGCAAGCCTGTCCGCCTGTGCTTTGCCGCGTTCTGGTCCGAACAAGAAAGAGATCTTTGCCGGTTCTGTTCAGGAACAAGGTGATTCCTTCGTCGTGACCGTCAATGACCGCGTCAACGCCGCCACCGCCATCAATCAAGAGCTCGGCTTTTCCTCCGCATTCCAAAACGCGGGCGTGATCGGGTCTGACACGATTGCTCCGGGTGACGTGCTGTCGCTCACCATCTGGGAAAACGTCGATGATGGCCTTCTGGCGGGCCAAGGCGCAAATGCGACTGTCCTCTCCGAGGTTCAGGTCGATGGCGGCGGCTTCATCTTTGTGCCCTACGCGGGCCGCGTCAAAGCCGCGGGCAACAGCCCCGAAGCCATCCGCCGCATCATCACCGAAAAACTCGACACCCAGACTCCTGACCCGCAAGTCATGGTCGCCCGCGCCGCAGGCGATGGCGCCACCGTGACCATCACGGGTCAAATCGCCGGTCAGGGCGTCTACCCGATCGAACGCCCGACCCGCCGCCTCACCGCCATGCTGGCCAAAGCGGGCGGCGTCTCCGTCGAACCCGATGTGGCGCAGGTCAAGGTTATTCGCGGCAGCTCAGTCGGCACCGTCTGGTTCGCCGATCTCTACGAGAACCCGAAATACGACATCCCGCTGCGTGACGGCGACCGCATTCTCGTAGAAGCCGACCCCCGGTCCTTCACCGCGATGGGGGCAACCGGCGGTCAAAGTGTGATCTCGTTTGAGACCCGCAACCTCTCCGCGCTGGAAGCCATCGCCCAAGTCGGCGGGTTGCAGACCAACGCCGCCGATCCGACCGGCGTCTTCGTGTTCCGCAACGAACCCGAAGAAATCGCCAAACAGGTTATGGGCCGTGACGATCTGGTCGGCACGCAACGCCTGATCTATGTGCTGGACCTGACCCAACCGAACGGGCTGTTCCTCGCACGCGACTTCCTGATCCGTGACGAAGACACGCTTTACGTCACCGAGGCACCGTTCGTCCAATGGCAGAAAACTCTGGGCGCCATCACTGGCACAGCGACCTCGGCCAATTCGCTCAGCAACCTCGCCAACTAAGACCCATGGTCGATCCCGACCGCATCGCATCCAAAGCCGCCCCGACAATGTCCGGGCGGCTTTCCATTGCACCGCCCCTGCTGTTCCAACGTGTTCTGGCAACACCTGATCTCTCCCACGTCACGTTGCAGGACTGGGACGCTCTTCTGGCCGAGAGCGGGCTGGACGACAGCGCGAAACTCGCGCGGGCCCGCGATGCAATGGATTGGCTGGTTTCGTTGGAAGTGTCTAAGTTTTCGGCGCATCAAACCGAAAAAACGCTTCCGGATGTTCCATATGTGCTGGTTTTAGATCAGCCCCGCACCACGCAGACGGCCCCGACAGAGGCCGACATGCTGGAAATGTTGGTCTTCGCGCAAACTGAATTGCTCAATGCGCAGGTCGCGATCCTGCCCTGCGAAGATGGTTTTTTTACGGATCACGACGATCCGCGCGTCACGCTTTTGCCCCCGGAAACACCCCTCTACCCGCTTTTGGAAAATGCCACGTCGGTCTATACTCATAGTGCCGGTGCCGGGTTTGACGCCATTCTGGTGGGGCATCGCCCACGGGTCTTTGGGCGCCCTTGGTACGGCAGCCTCGATCTCACACAAGACGAGAATCCCAATCCTCACAGCACCCGCCGCCTCACCCGCGCGCAGCTTTTCTGCGGTGCGATGATGATGTCGACGGGATGGCGGAGCGGGGACACCGAACTTGAGATCGAAGACATCCTGAGCCGGCTGGAGGCCCGAATTCGGGCCGAAAGCGACGACAGAGCGGGCTATATCGCCTCAAATATTTTGCCTTGGAAGCGCCCTTTCTTGCGGCAGTATCTGGGACAGAACCGGATCGTGTTTTCCGACAATGCCGAAGAGATTGCCCGGCATAAGAGCGAAGGCGCGCGCCACCTTGCATGGGGGCAGAGTGCCGAGGCTGACCTGCGGCTCGAGGACGGTTTTCTGCGCTCACGTGGTCTCGGTGCCGCCCTCGTCCGCCCGCTGTCTCTGGTGCTGGACGATCTGGGGATTTACTTTGACCCAACCCGACCTTCGCGGCTCGAAACCTTGATCAGTGCGCGAGCGGACCTCAACGACCGGCAACGCAAGCGTGCCGAGACATTCGTGCGCCGCCTGACGGAGCTGCGCGTGAGCAAATACAATGTCGGGCAAGGCAAACCTGCGTTGCCGGAAGGGCACCGGATTTTGGTCGCCGGACAGGTGGAGGATGACGCCTCGATCCGTCTCGGTGCCGGAGAGATCGCGACAAACTTGGCGCTGTTGCAGGCCGCCCGCGCCGCCCATCCCGAGGCGGTGATCGTCTACAAACCGCACCCGGATGTCGAAGCGGGCCTGCGCCGTGGCAAACTCTCCGAGGCGGCTCAAATTGCCGATGTGATCGCGCACAAAGCCGATCCGCTGGCCCTCATCGAGGCCTGCGATGAGGTCTGGACCATGACCTCTCTCATCGGCTTCGAGGCTCTCTTGCGCAATACCCCCGTGACCTGTACCGGCGCACCGTTTTATGCCGGATGGGGGCTGACCACCGACCTTGGTCCAACGCCCGCCCGACGCGCGGCGCGGCCTGACGTGATGGGGCTCGCCCATGCGGTTCTCATTGATTATCCACGCTATTTTGACCCGAAAACCGGCGCGCCCTTGTCGCCCGAAGAGGCGCTTGAGCTTTTGGCCACAAGCCCCAATGGCCGCAGCCGCGCCGCACAGTTTGGCCTTGCGAAACTGCGTCAGCTGCGCGCTGCCGTGTTAGGTCTCCGGTAGAGACCAGAGGCTCAGCGCGTCCGGCCCGATCTGCTCGATGCTCTCCAAACGATAGCGCGGTGCCGCCGCCAGACGGTCCAACCCCAAGGCCCCCAGCCCCGGCATGCCTTCGGCGCCGATCGCCAGACCGGCGGTGAAAAGCGCGACGCGATCGACCAGTTCCGCCGACAAAAGCGAGGCCGCCAAGGCCCCGCCCCCTTCGCAAAACACCCGCGTCAGACCACGCGCACCGAGCGCTTGGAACGCCGCCTGCGGGTCGAGATGTCCGGCCAGGATGCCAACTTCGATCAGCTCCGCGCCGAGGCCTGTCCAGGCCGATTTCAACTCTGCGCTGACGTCCGGGCCGTGAAGAATCCAGACCGGCACCTCTTGTGCTGTGCGCGCAAGTTGTCCACTCAGAGGCAGGTCGAGACGCCGAGACATCACCACCCGCACCGGTTGATGCGAGACGCCCAGACCGCGCACGGTCAGACCCGGATCATCGGCCCGCGCGGTGCCGCCGCCCACCAGAACCGCGTCGTGATTGGCGCGCATGGCATGCACCCTGCGCCGCGCTTGTGGGCCGGTGATCCATTGGCTCTCGCCCGTGGCCGTCGCGATGCGCCCATCCCAAGAAAGCGCCAGTTTCAGCGTCAGCATCGGGCGGCCCTTGGTGACTTTGGAGAGAAAGCCTTCTTGTTGGCGGCGCGCCTCTGCTTCGAGCACGCCCGACGTCACAGAAAGACCTGCGCTTTGCAAAATCGCAAAGCCTTTGCCGTTCACCCGCGGGTCCGGATCACCTAAGGCGACGACCACACGCGACACGCCCGCCTTGATCAGCGCTTCGGAACAGGGGGGCGTTTTGCCATGATGGGAACAGGGTTCCAGCGTCACATAGGCCGTGCCACCGCGCGCCTGATCGCCGGCTTGCGCGAGCGCCATGGCCTCTGCATGCGGCCGCCCGCCGGGCTGGGTCCAGCCACGTCCGACGACGCGACCGTCTTTGAGGATCACACAGCCGACAGCGGGATTGGGCCACGTCCGCCCAAGCCCACGCGCCGCCAAGGACAGCGCGTGACGCATATGGCGTTCATCGAGAGTTTGGCTCATTCGTCAGGCTTGGTGTCCGGGCGCAACTCACTGACAAATTTGTCGAAATCGTCGGCGGCCTGGAAGTTCTTATAGACCGAAGCAAAGCGCACATAGGCCACAGTGTCGATCCGCGCGAGGCTTTCCATCACGATCTCGCCGATGGTTTTCGACGGAATATCCGTCTCGCCCATGCTCTCCAAACGGCGCACGATGCCGGAAATCATCTGATCCAGACGCTCGGGCTCGATCGGGCGTTTCTGGGCCGCGATGCGAATGGAGCGCTCAAGTTTGTCACGGTCGAAATCTTCGCGGCGGCCATTGGTTTTGACCACAACCAGATCGCGCAATTGCACACGCTCATAGGTGGTGAACCGTCCGCCACAGGCCGAACAGAACCGTCGCCGACGGATCGCAACATGATCCTCAGCCGGACGGCTGTCTTTCACCTGGGTATCGACATTTCCGCAAAATGGACAACGCATCTGCGCCCCCTTATCTCATCACTGCCTCAGTCATCTGGGGTCTTTGCCCCAGTTATCCACAGGCACTATAGGGGGAAGGCCAGAATTTGGGTAGTGATAATTTGCATCGCTAGATGTTGTGGGGACACTCTTTTCAAACGGTCATCGCAAGAGCGCCATGACCCGACGCGTGTGCGGACGGCTGCGATGTTCGAAAAGGTAAACACCCTGCCATGTTCCAAGCGTCATTCGGCCATTTAGAACAGGAATTGTGAGTGTTGTGGGCAAAAGCGCGGATTTGATATGCGCGGGCATATCGTCCGGCCCCTCGTAGGTATGGGTGAGATAGGCCATGGACGGATCGGTGGTCGGCGGCACCAAGCGATGGAAAAACGCGGCGAGATCGGTTTGCACCTCAGGATCGGCGTTTTCCTGAATGACGAGCGAGGCGGAGGTGTGTTGCACCATCACGGTGAGAGCGGCCTCCATTGCCCCCTCCCCCGCGATCCAGCGCGCCAGATCGGTGGTGAATTCATAGAGGCCGGGGCCATGCGTCGTGATCTCAAAGATGCGATGGCTCATTCGCAGGCCCCCTGCTGCCACTGGCTAGTCTCATAACTCCAACAATAGCCCGCTGCTTCATAAGCGTCCGCGAAAGAGAAAGGGGTATATGTCACAGAACCGGGCAGACACTCAAGCCGCGCCAGGTCTTCTTCGCCCCGTTCAACCATAATACCGCCGGTGATCTCATGCGCTTCGGTCATGCGGTCAAAATTCCCCCAGATGCGATAGGTCACATCGGCGTTCCTGACCTCAATATCTTCCCAAATCGAGCCGCCAACCCCATTCCAAGGCGTCACAAAGATCTCGTCATATTTGCGCAGCAGAAAGAGTTCAGGCTTGGCGTTCGGGCGCCCGAAAACATAGGACATGCCCTGCGCAGATGTGCGCAGCGTGACCTCTTTGCCGCTGTCAAACTGGCACTGGAACAGCGGCTCGTCTTGAGCCTGCGCGAAAGATGGAAGGGCCATCACGGCGCAGCTCAGGCTAATAAGGAATTGTGCTTTCATAGGCCCAGATTATCGCGGCTCTCCCGGCCTGAATACGGGGAAACTGCCCTCCCCGTACACATGACATCATTCCGCGACGCACCGCACGGTTGGTCCTGCCTCAGCCTTCGTCAGAGACGCGCTTTGCACGGTGGCCTGTTCAACGGGCCCCAAAAACACCTGCTCCAATGTCGCGACACAGCGATCCAAATCTTCGGCAGGCACCTTGATCAGAACCGGCTCGGGATTGAGATGCTCATCGCTCAAAGGCACATAGGGGGAGGCCATCGCAGCCCCCGCAAGGGCAGCACAGATCAGGGCGAGAATTTTGGTCGTCTTGGTCATGTGTTTCTCTCATCGCTGTTGCAGCTCTGATTAAGAAACGCCTGAAAGGTTAATCGAGTTTCATCGAGGCCCGAATTTCCTGTGGATAAGGCCCCTTTCTTCGGGGCCTTGCCTGAGATTTCAGCTCTTGTCGAACTGCGCCCTTGCGGCTTCGACTTGGGGCATCATGCTTTCGGCCCAGACGATCATATGATGCAGCGGCTCGAGGAACGAGCGCCCCATATCCGTGAGGCTATAGGCGACCGAAGGCGGTTTCGTATCAAACACTTCGCGCGCGACCAACCCGTCCCGTTCGAGATCGCGCAGAGACTGCGTCAGCATGCGTTTGGAAATATCCGGCAGCGCACGGCCGAGCGCATTGAACCGCTGCGGCCCGTTTTCCAGCTCAAGCAAAATGAGCGAGGTCCATTTCGCCGCCACGTGATCCAGCACCTGCCGCACAGGGCAGTTCTGGAAATCGAATCCCATCGCCTTCCATTCCTCAAGGCGGCTCAGCTGCATATCCCGCATGGCTAGGTTCCCTTCATGTTACCTGGGACCGAAAAACTGCCTCCTTTTCAAAGGCGATTTTGGTCTCTAAATGAGACTTATATTCGAAACGATCCCAAAAGGAAAGATCATGACAACCTATCTCGTCACCGGCGCCTCCGGCCAACTCGGTCACCTCGTCGTCGATCACCTCGCCACCCTCGTCGCCAAAGACGACATCCTCGCCCTCGTCCGTTCCGACAAAGCCGCCGACGCCTATGCCGCCAAAGGTATCGCCACCCGTCGCGGCGATTACACCGATGAAGCCGCACTCGAAGCCGCTTTTGCCGGTGTCGACCGCCTGCTGCTGATCTCCTCGTCGGAAGTCGGCCAGCGCGCCACCCAGCACGGCAATGTCATCAAAGCCGCCAAAGCCGCAGGCGTGAAATTCATCGCCTACACCTCGATCCTGAACGCCGACACGGGCAACATGGCGCTGGCCGAAGAGCATATCGCGACCGAAGCCATGCTCAAGGACAGCGGCATCCCGCACACATTGCTGCGCAACGGTTGGTACTCCGAAAACATCACCATGACGTTGGGCCAAGACCTTGAATTGGGACAACATTTCGGTGCAGCGCAGGACGGCAAACTCGCCACCGCATCGCGCAAAGACTACGCCGAAGCCGCCGCCATCGTGTTGGCTGGCGGCCATGACGGCGAAGTTCTCGAACTCGCCGGTGACGCGGCTTACACGCTGACCGACTATGTCGCCACCGTGACCGAACTGTCCGGCAAAGAGGTCACATACACCGACATGCCCGAAGCCGCATTCACCGAGGCGCTTGTGGGCGCTGGCCTGCCCGGTCCCTTCGCTGCGATCCTCGCGGATTCGGATGCGAAAGCCGCCAAAGGGTCGCTGTTTGACGACAGCAAAACGCTCTCGAAACTGATCGGTCACCCGACCGAGCCGATTGCCGAAACGGTCAAAGCCGCGCTCGCCTAAACATACTGGCTTAACATACTGGCCTGACTTACTCGGCCGAAACATCCTCGCGGCGCGGAGCTGATTGTCAGCCGCGCCGCGAACCGCTTAAATGTCTAAAAGGGAGATCACATATGAAACAGTTTTTACTGGCGACGGCCTTGATCGCCGCCCCCATCGCGACACAGGCAGAAAGCGCGCGTGACATCGTGATCGCGGGCGTCACTGCCGTCTTCATCGAGCCGGATGTGGCCGCCATCGATCGCCTGTTCCGCGAAGATTACATCCAACACAATCCGAATTTTCCGAATGGCCTCGACACCCTGCGCGGTTTCGCCAGCGCCCCTGCCGAAGGCTTTGCCTATGAGATCGGCAATGTGATCGCCGATGAAGAGGCCCAGATGGTCGCCGTGCATTTCCGCGCAACAGGCTGGGGCCCAGAGCCGATGGTGGGCGTCGACATGTTCCGCGTCGAGGACGGCAAGATCGCCGAGCATTGGGATGTGCTGCAACCCGAAGTGCGCGACACCGCCTCTGGCAATCCGATGTGGACGCCCGCGCCGTAATCGTCAGCACGAGAGCGGCGCTACTCCAACGCGAAGGGCTCCGCGATCCAGGCGTGCCTTGGGCGCATGTCTTGCAGAAACCGTTCACGCCAGTCTTTTGACAGGCTGTCGGACTGTTTCTGCGTCCGCTCAGAAGGCTGCGGTTGGGCCCTACTGTCGGGGTCCAGAAAATCGCGGATCTCGGTCAGTTTTGCCTCAGGCGTGGCAATGAGGGATTTATAATCCACTCGTAATACGTCGCAGTCATGCTCGGTCAGATAGGCCGCCCAAGCCATATTCTGCGCCCGCAGGTTCTCCGCCGCCTTGACGATTTTACTGTAGCGATAGGTTGCCTTGCCCTTTACTGGCGCGCCGCTGATCCATTGGCCGGTCTGGTTGGCCTTCTCAAAAGAAATCGCCTGCCCCAAAAGGTCGCCCCGATAGATGTGGATCACGCGCTCGATGGTGCCGAGCGGGGCGAGTTTGTCGGTGTCGATGTGGGGGCTGAATTGACTCCAATGCGCCTTGATCCCGAAACGCCCGTTGGGGCTTGTGCGGTGACGGATCATTTCGTGCAAAAGTTCCGGCAGGCCCATCTCCCCGAACCGGGCTTTCCAGCCGCTGAAATTGCCCTTGTTGAGATATTCGAGCGGCACACCAAAACCGCCCATCGCAGTCAGCGCATGACCCAGATAATGGCTGCCGCAGCGAGGCGTCGAGGCGATCAGATAGGTCTTTGGCGCGCCCTCGAAGAGCGGCAGGTCCATCTCGGTCGAGAACTGGTCGGGATAGGCGAAAGCCGGGTTGACGGACGCGTTTTGGGCCGTGTCAGTCAAAGATGCGCACCCCCATCTGGTCGATAAACATCTGCGCCTTGTGCAGGCTGGCCATGCGCGCATCATCTTCGCCGCCCATCGTGTCGGCGCGGATCATGTGGTGGGTCTTGGTCACGCCATCGATGTCCTTTTCGATCCGAGCGGCGACGCGGTAGCCGTTCGCCTCCTTGATCGGCTCGGGGAAAATGCGGAACTCATCGCCGTAGAGTTCAGGCTTTGCGTCCTCTTTCGACGCGCTTTGCGCTCCGGATGTGCCACCAGATTTGCCGCCGAAGAGTTTGGAGAGAATGGACATTTGGGCCTCCTGTTTGAGAGGCATTTTGAAACGCCCGTCCCCGAAGTGCAAGCCGCGCATTGCCTGACCGGGGGATGGCGATCTGAGGTTTGAACTGGGCAGTTTATGCACGCAAAATCCGTCGGACATTTGAACGAAGGTTTGCGCTCACACAATCGCCAGACCGCCGGACCGGTCAGGCGATGCGCGGCGGCCTACGGCCTTGTTCCGCGCGAAGATGAAAATAGCTTTACGTTTTACTCGCTGCTCGCAATTTCTCTAAAAGAGCGCACCATTTTGTTTGGTCATTCGCCCAAAACTCATCAGACAAGCTACTCGGATCGACCAAACCTGTCTTAACTCCCTCGCAATCCTTCATATAGAAATCCACCAACTCGCAGTATAGCCGCTTCAAAATGTTTATCGGCGCATCAAAATTTGGATGTTTTGCAGGACGCGGTCCGTCTGGGTCCCCCAAATGCACAACGTATTTATTGCGATAAGCTATCATTTCAGCATGAACGTCTGTCCAGTTTCGCTGATCACAATCCGCGTCAAAACCAGCGCGCAAATCACCGTGGCAATCCTCCGGCAGAATTTTTGTCCAATGTGAATCCTCGCTTCGAGAACCAAGTAACTTAGTCCATTCAGTTACAAAGTCTTTTGAAAGCGCCCCGGAAGCCAAATTGAAAAAGGGATGACCTCCAATGTGCTTTGTTTCTGTGATGGAACGAAAGGCGAGAGCCGCCTGCAAGCCTCGGAGGCAAACATAGAGCGCTTCTTCAACTCTTTCTTTTTGCTCAGGCGTACAAGACATCAAACAAAAAAACGCCCCCCTTTCGGGAGGCGCCTCTAACTTTACTGATCCAAGAACGACCGCAGCTTCCGCGACCGGCTTGGGTGCTTCAACTTCCGCAATGCCTTCGCCTCAATCTGACGAATACGTTCGCGGGTCACGGAGAACTGTTGGCCCACCTCTTCGAGCGTGTGGTCGGTGTTCATACCGATCCCAAAGCGCATCCGCAGCACGCGTTCTTCACGGGGCGTAAGCGAGGCCAGCACGCGGGTGGTGGTCTCTTTGAGGTTCTCCTGGATAGCCGCGTCGAGAGGCAGAACCGCGTTCTTGTCCTCGATGAAATCGCCCAATTGGCTGTCTTCCTCGTCGCCGATCGGGGTCTCGAGGGAGATCGGCTCCTTGGCGATTTTCATCACCTTGCGAACCTTCTCCAAAGGCATTTGCAGCTTTTCGGCCAATTCTTCCGGCGTCGGTTCGCGACCGATTTCGTGCAGCATCTGACGGCCGGTCCGCACCAGCTTGTTGATCGTCTCGATCATATGCACCGGGATACGAATGGTGCGGGCCTGATCCGCGATGGACCGCGTGATCGCCTGACGGATCCACCAAGTCGCATAGGTCGAGAATTTATAGCCGCGACGGTATTCGAATTTATCGACCGCCTTCATCAGACCGATGTTGCCTTCCTGAATGAGATCAAGGAATTGCAGGCCACGGTTGGTGTATTTCTTGGCAATCGAGATCACGAGGCGAAGGTTGGCCTCGACCATTTCCTTCTTGGCCTGACGGGCTTCTTTTTCGCCCTTCTGGACCTGTGCCACGATGCGGCGGAATTCGGAAATGTCGACACCGACATACTGACCGACCATGGCCATCTCGCCACGCAGTTCTTCGACCTTGTCGGAGTGACGTTCGATGAACATTTGCCAACCACGGCCCGATTTCTCGGCCATGCGGTCGAGCCAATTCGGATCAAGCTCGGCACCGCGGTATTCCTCGATGAATTCGCGACGGTTGATCCGCGCTTGGTCCGCGAGTTTCACCATGCTCGAGTCGATGGTCATGATGCGCTTGTTGATGCCGTACAGCTGGTCGATCAGCGCTTCGATCCGGTTGTTGTGGAGGTGCAGCGAGTTCACCAGCACCACGATCTCGGAGCGAAGCTGTTGATATTGCGCCTCTTCGGCCTCGGAGAAAGAGCCATCCTCATTGAGCGTGGCCGACATCCGCAGGTCCTGCATCTCGGAGAGATGGGCGAAATCCTCGGAAATCCGGGCCAGCGTTTCGAGAACCTGAGGCTTCAGCGCCGCTTCCATCGCAGCGAGCGACATGTTGGCCTGTTCGTCCTCATCCTCGTCGTCGTCATCCGTGGAGATCGGATTGCCGTCGGCGTCGTATTCCTGTTCTTTTTCCTTAGCCTCGGCGTTCCCGCCGCCGACATTCAGGCCCTCGACGACATTCGCCTCCTCATCGCCGTCGACACCGCCGCCAAAGGTGGCCTCAAGGTCGATGACGTCGCGCAGAAGAATGTCCTCGGACAGAAGCTCGTCGTGCCAGATGGTGATCGCCTGGAAGGTCAGCGGGCTTTCGCAAAGCCCGGCGATCATCGTGTTGCGGCCGGCCTCGATGCGTTTCGCAATCGCGATCTCGCCTTCGCGCGACAGCAATTCGACAGAGCCCATCTCACGCAGATACATGCGCACCGGGTCGTCCGTGCGGTCGAGTTTTTCGGTCTCGGACGCGGCAACGGCCACCTCGCGCGAGGTGTTGGCGGTGACAAGCTCGCCACCCTTGGCGTTCTCGTCCTCGTCTTCGACCTCTTCGTCTTCGATCACGTTGATGCCCATCTCGGAGAGCATCGACATCACATCTTCGATCTGTTCCGAGCTCACCTGTTCAGGGGGAAGCACCTTGTTGAGCTGATCGTAGGTGATGTAACCCTTTTCGCGCGCCTCGCCGATCATCTTTTTGACCGCGGCCTGGCTCACGTCGAGCATCACGTCCTGATCCTGATCCTCGGTCTTGGCGTCGTCATTGTCCTTAGCGGCCATGCGGCTCTCCCCTCATCAATCCTGTGGTCTTTACGGGTTTCCCCCCCGAAGACCAGATGGTGCGATTTTGCCCGAATCGCTGCGAACAGCTCACTGTCCGGCTGATTTCACGAATCATGTCATGCGAATCGGCGATTCGCCACCCGAATACCCATATTTCCTTAACCAAGCTTGCACCAGTGGCCCAGGCACGTTGCTTTTACGCATCGCATACTGAGCTAGTGCCGTCCCGACACAGGTCAAACCGGACCTCTGCCCGATTCCTGAGCGCATTTTGTCTCAGGTATTGTCCCCGGCAGTGTCTCACGCGAGCTATTTCTGCCGACCGGGCGCAATCCGGTCCAACAGGGCGCGAAACGCATCGCGTTCATCCCGAGACAACTCAAGGCCGTTCTCGGCTGTGTCGAATTCGGTTTTATCTTCGGCCTCCGCCTTTGTTGCCCGATTGCGGGCCTCAGCGGCCTGTCTGAGCCGCCAGGTCACTTTCTCGTCTTCTGCCGCCAAGAGATCGGCCAACCCCTCGTCCAGCTCGGTTTTATAGCCGCGCCGGGCCTTGAGTTTGGCCAGCTCTTCCGTGAGGCACATCTGCGCGATCTCGCGATCGGGCCGCCGCACGGGGGGCGTGATCTGCACATGGGGATGCGACAGCAACCGATCAAGGGGGCCGCGCCCGACATCCATCGCAACTTTTTCCCGAAGCTCTTCCGCCTCTTCGACATCGGCATGGATCAAGAGCGCATGCAGAAGTGCCGCGTGCTCTTCGGTGCGGGGGTGCAGCGCTTCGAGTTGCGACAGGAATTGAAGCGCCATGCCGGGATTGCACAGCAGCACGGCAAGCACCACCGCCTCGCGCATCAGATCGGCCTGCGCCTCGTCGCCGGAGACGATGAGCGAGGCCTTGAGACCTTCGGTCGGCACGGCGGGCCCTTTGCCGAACCGTCCACCAAACCGGCCCCCGCCCCGTCCACCGGACGGTGTCCAAGGCCGACGCTCTCCGGTCTCCGAGGGCGCGTTTTCACTGCGTTTTCCGCGGAACAGCTCGAACCGCATGTCTTTGAGGATCTCGCCATAATGGCCTTTGATCGACGCATCGGCGATGGGCCGGATCGCATCGCGCAGGCTTTTGTCCAACGCGGCACGGCGTTCGGGGCTGTCGAAGACTTTGCCCTCGGTTTCGCGCCGCCACAAAAGCGCGACCATGGGCAAAGCGCCGTCGAGCACCTCTTGCATCGCCTCGCGCCCCTTGGCCTTGATCAACTCGTCGGGGTCCTGACCCTCGGGCAGAATGGCAAAGCGCAGCCCTTTGCCAGATTGCAGCAAAGGCATCGCCAGATCGATCAGCCGGAACGCGGCACGCAGCCCCGCCTTGTCGCCATCCAAGGCAATCACCGGCTCGTCGGACATCCGCCACATGAGCTGCAACTGCCGGTCGGTGATGGCGGTGCCCAAAGGCGCCACGGTGGCCTCAAAGCCTGCCTCAGCCATGGCGATCACGTCCATATAGCCCTCGGCCACCACCAGTGTCTGGCCCTGACCACAGCCCGCCCGCGCGTCCTTATGATTGTAGAGCGCAGCACCCTTGTCGAACAAAAGCCGCTCTGGGCCATTGAGATATTTCGCCCGCGCGTTCGGGTCCATGGCCCGGCCGCCAAAGGAAATCAGCCGCCCGCGCGCATCGCGGATCGGGAAGGTGATCCTATCGCGGAAAAAGTCGTAAGCGTCGCGCCCGTCGTCGGGTTTGGCCGCAACCCCGGCCTCGATGGCCAGTTCGGTGGAAATGCCCTGTTCTTTCAGCGCTCGGAGCAACGCATTGCCCGAGGGCGCAAAGCCGATCTCAAACCGCTCACGCGTCTCGGGCTTCATGCCGCGTTTGTCGAGATAGGCCCGCGCCTGTGCGCCGCCCTGTTGCGAGAGGTTCAGCCGGAAAAACCGGTTCGCGGCCTCGTTGACCTTGGCCAGCTCTGCGCGCTTGTCGGATTTCTCCTGCGCTTTCGGATCGCCTTTTGGCACCGGCATCCCCGCCTCTTGGGCGAGAATCTCGATGGCCTCCATGAAGCCGACATTCTCGGTCTCGCGCACAAAGGTGATGGCATCGCCCTTGGCGTGACAGCCGAAGCAATAATAATAGCCGTCCTTGTCGTTGACGTGGAAGGAGGCGGATTTTTCGTGGTGGAACGGGCACGGCGCCCACATGTCGCCCTTGCCGGGGTTCGATTTGCGCGCATCCCACATGACCTTACGGCCGACCACATCGGTCAGCGACAGGCGGTTGCGCAGCTCATCCAAGAATCCCGGGGGTAATGACATGAGGGCAAGTATTCTCCGAAAATCGGCACAAGGTCCAGAGCCGAGACAGGGCGCAACCTCTGCAAGTTGAAACCGGCACCTCGAATCGCATTGCGGCGGGATCATGGCCGAACTGCGGCGCAATAACGGCCAATCGCGGCAAAACCAAGACGCCGTTTTCACCCCCTGCATCCAGCCCGGTCAATCACGCCGGTTTAGGCGGGATCAAAGCCATGAATGTGACCATTTCAAGGCCAGACGTTTCTGAACTTTACGACTGGTAAAGAGCGGATCAAACTTAGCCCCGTGTGAGGCGTGTATGCACGGGAAAACCCGGCCACATCAAAGCACATACTGGGGAATTGGGGGCACCACTCGCATAAAGAGACGGTGTCATGTTGGGTAAGGTTGAAAGCCGCGAAGCGGGACTTCATCTGTTAAAATCGGGCCAAGGGATAACCCCCGCGTCCGAACATCTTGTTAGCTCCGGGCGCCTGAAGGCGCTGGCGGACATGTGGCGTTTGCGCCGGGATTTTGCACGTGACGAGCATGGCTCCTTCACGATTTTTGGCATGTTCACCTTTGTGATCATCCTGCTGCTGGCCGGGATCGGCATCGACATCGTGCGTCACGAAGCGTTGCGCACAGAGTTGCAGAACACCCTCGACCGCGCGGTTCTTGCCGCAACCAACCTTGAAAACACCAACGCCCCCAAAGACGTCATCATCGACTATTTCGCCAAGGCGGGCCTGAGCCAATATCTCAAAGAGGACGATATCAAAATCGTGCCTCTGGGCGACGGTCGTCAAGTCAGCGCCTCGGTGGAGGCTTCGATGCCCACCTATTTCATGAAATTCGCCGCCATCAACGAGCTCGAACTTGCCAGCCACAGCATGGCGGAACAGGGTCTTTCGGGCCTTGAGGTGTCGATGGTGCTCGACGTCTCCGGCTCGATGAACAGCTATAGCCGTCTGACCAACCTCAAATCCGCCGCGCGTGACTTTACCGACACCGTCTTTGCCAGCGCCGGCAGCGACGAAGTGTCCTTTTCCGTGGTTCCCTATGCCACGCAGGTGAATGCGGGTCAGGGCATTCTATCCAAACTCAACATCTCGAATCCGCATAACAAATCCCACTGTATCAACTTCGTGGAAGACGATTTTTCGATGCTGGCGCTGCAATATGCGGATGCCGAAGGCACGATCCGTTACTACGACCAGACCATGGATTTCGACGCGTTCAACAACAACTGGAACGATCTGGACATGGCCTTGCAGGACCCAACCTGTGCGCCGGCCAGCTCGCGTGAGATCCTGCCGTTCTCCAACAACCAGAGCCAGATCAAGAATTACATCTCGGCGCTTTCCGCCTACGGCAACACGTCGATCGATCTGGGAATGAAATGGGGCGTCGCCCTTTTGGACACTTCGGCACAATCGGTCTCCGGCTCTGAACATCCGGCCGATCCGTCCGAGGCCCAGAAATTCATCGTCGTGATGACCGACGGCTCGCACACCAGCCAATATTTCATGCCCGATCCCTACCGCGACGACGATGAACACACCGGCGTCTACAAGGACAGGAACGGCTATGTCTATGTCAGCGCAAATCGAAGATCCTGCAATTACTATAATTGCTGGAACACGACCTATTATACAAAAATCCAGAACAACAGTGTCTCGAGCAGCCTGCCCTACAGCTTGGGCTCCGGCAACATCTGGGAAATGACCTGGTCAGAAGTCTGGTCCAAGATGACCGTCTACAATCACGCCTACGCCCGTTACCTCGCATCGAACAACAGCAACGATTACTACAACTGGCGTGACGCGACGCGCATAAGCTACGGCACGAACACCAAGGACAACCGCCTGTTGGACATTTGCTCCACCG
Source organism: Celeribacter naphthalenivorans (assembly GCF_020524585.1). Lineage (GTDB taxonomy): Bacteria > Pseudomonadota > Alphaproteobacteria > Rhodobacterales > Rhodobacteraceae > Celeribacter > Celeribacter naphthalenivorans. Next base: position 415,710 of record NZ_JAIVLK010000001.1, on the reverse strand, counting down.
CGAAAGACGCCGGGATCATCATCTTTGCCATCGGCTTCGAGGCCCCGACTGCCGGTCAGAACGTCATGCGCAGCTGCGCCTCTTCGGACGCACATTATTACGATGTGGAGGGGATGGAGATTGCCGAGGCCTTCTCTGCCATTGCCACGAAGATCACCGAGCTGAGGTTGGTTCAATGAGCATTCTGTCCAAGCTTCGCCGCCTCAGCCGCCGTCACGCCAAAGACGAGGACGGCGTCGCCACGGTGGAATTCGTGTTTGTGTTTCCGGCCTTCATGTTCCTGATGATGGGCGGCTATGAGATCGGCTATTACTCCGTGACCGGCGCCATGCTGGACCGCGGGCTCGATCTGGCCGTGCGCGATGTGCGTTTGGGCAACATGCCCACCGTGACGCTCACGCGGCTCAAATCCGCGACCTGCGAATATGCCCGTTACGTGCGCAAATGCGACGAAAACATCCACATCGCGCTGGAACCCGTCGATGCCCGCAACTTTGTGCGTCCCGACGCCATCGCGGCCTGTATCGACCGCTCACAGAACGTGACGCCGAACACCACCTTTACAGACGGCGGCGAAAACGAGCTGATGCTGGTGCGGGCCTGCGTCAATGTCGACCCGATTTTCCCGACCACCTGGCTGGGCGCCGCCATGCAGCGCACCGAAGGCTCGGGCTATGCGCTGGTCTCAACCGCCGGTTTCGTCAACGAGCCGAACAGTTAAGGGGCCGAGCATGACACATATGAACGCCAAACAAATCCTGCGCAAACTGACCAAGGCCTTTCATCGCGACGAGGCCGGCTCGATGTCCCTGGAGGCCATGTTCATGGCCCCGTTCCTGATCTTTTTGATCATGTTCATCTACACATTCTTTCTCGCCTTCGAGGCCAAGACACAGGCGAACAAGGCGAATTACACGATCTCAGATTACATCTCGCGTCAGACCGATACGATTGATGCGAACTTCCTCGACGGATTGGGAGAGCTTTACAAGTTCCTCAACAACGAGGGCGACATCTCCATGCGTGTCTCCGCCGTGAAATTCGTGATCGACGAGGATGAGAACGAATATTACGAAATGGTCTGGTCCTACGGCATCGGCGACTACAGCGCCCTGAGCGGGGAAGGCGTCAGTGTCCTCGAGCCCCGCCTGCCGCTCATGGCCGACGGCGAAGAGGTCGTTGTGGTCGAAACCCTGCGCCCTTGGATGCCTTTGTTCCGGGTCGGATTGGCCGAGCTGGAATTCGCCGATATTGTCACCACGAAGCCGCGTTTTGCCTCGCAGGTGGTGTTTGATGACGGCTCGACAGACATCAACAATGCCGAGCATCAGGATTCCGATGACAGCGACGTCGATGCCTCGGGCAATTCAACGGGGACAAACACCTCCGGCTGGAATTGGTGGCGTTAAAGCGTCCTTACCGCATCTGAAACCGCAGGAACGCCTGCCGCATAGCCGGCTCCTGTGTTAAGAGAGGCACCTCTCCATCCGGTTCATCCGGTCAGTCGATCCGACCGAGACCACCGATCCGGGCCGCGATCACATCGGCCATGGCCTTGCCCTGCCCCGCAGGTGTCACCCCGCCAACGCCCAGACGCTTGCCGAACCGCCACCACAGCCCCGGCGCCCAGACCCGGGAGGCGGGGTCGTTCAGCCGGATGACAAAGCCGTTCGAAGGTTTGAAGGCAAAGGTGCCGCGCTCGACCCGGGCGATCTCGTCCAACCGGCAGAGCACCCGTCCGCGCGAGCCATCCGCCGCCTCTTCGACCAGCGCGTCTTCGGTCAGAACCAGCCGCAACGCCGTGGCCTGCCACAGACGAAAGGCCACCCACAACACGCCCGCAGCCATCACCAAAAGCATCGCCAGCCAGCCCCCGCCAAGCCCCTCCGGCCCAAGCGCCACCCGCAAGAGCAACACGCCCAGCACCACCAACATGCCAACGGCGGTCACGCGCCGCATCATTGATGGCGTCACATTCAGATCGGTCGTCTTCAGATCGGTCACGGGCTCTCTCCTGGCGGTCCTCTGCTCAAAAGGCTTTAGCCCGCCTCGCGGAAAAGGGAAAGGCAAAGGCGGATTGTCGACATGCGCCGCGCGGGCTAGAACGGGGGCACTGATTTAGGAATCTCTCATGCCGCATCTCCGTGCCATGCCTTCGCTGCTGACAACTGGCCTGATCGCTCTGATCCTCGGTCTGTCGGCCTGTACGGACCGCCCCGATCTGTCGGGGCGTGTGGCCCCCGTGGACCCAAATCTCGCCTGGCCCAGCCTGTTGGACACCACAGCACTGGCACAAGGCGCGACCGATGAGACGGCGGCGGCAGACAGCCAAATGCAGGCGCAAAGCCTTGAGGCCCGCGCAGCGGCACTTCGGTCTCGTGCCCGCCGCCTGTCGCAAACACCGGTTCTGAGCACCTCCGAGCGCAGCCTGCTTTTGTCCTCCATCACCCGTCTCGACGCCACTCAGTAATCTCCGCAGCGGCTCATACGGGGCTCACACGGGATCAGGCGCACAGGTCTCGGCACAGGCCGCAACGCCCCTGTCCAACATGAGTTGCATATGCCCCCGTTCGCCGCTATCAGAACGGTCAGTTTTCTCACCCAGCCGGAGCTTCTCATGCCCAAACCTACGTCCTCCCAAGCCCCCCTGCGTCTCGGCATTGCAGGCCTTGGCACCGTTGGCGTCGGCGTGATCAAGATCGTCCAGCGCAAGGCCAATCTTCTGGCGCAACGCACCGGTCGCCCCGTGGTGATCACCGCCGTCTCTGCCCGTTCGAAGGACAAGGATCGCGGCGTCGATATTTCAAACTACGCCTGGGAAGACGATCCGGTCGCTTTGGCGCTGCGTGACGACGTGGACCTCTTCGTCGAGCTGATGGGCGGCTCCGATGGTCCGGCCAAGGCCGCGACCGAAGCCGCTCTGGCGGTCGGCAAGGATGTCGTCACCGCCAATAAGGCGATGCTTGCCCACCACGGTCAGATGCTTGCGGAAAAGGCCGAAGCCAAAGGCGCCGTGCTGCGGTTTGAGGCCGCTGTCGCCGGTGGCATCCCGGTGATCAAATCGCTGACCGAGGGCTTGGCGGGCAACCGGATCGAGCGCATCGCGGGCGTGATGAACGGCACCTGCAACTACATCCTGACCCGGATGGAGAATGAGGGCCTGTCTTACGATGAGGTCTTTGAGGCCGCCAAGGCGCTTGGCTATCTCGAAGCCGATCCGACGCTCGACGTGGGCGGCATCGATGCCGGGCACAAACTGGCGCTTCTGGCCGCCATCGGGTTCGGCACGCAGGTCGATTTCGACAATATGGTCCTCGAAGGCATCGAGCGGATCACCATCGAGGACATCCGCCACGCCGCCGATATGGGCTATCGCATCAAGCTTTTGGGTGTGGCCCAAATGACGGGCCGTGGCCTTGAACAACGCATGACGCCCTGCCTCGTGCCTGCGCTCTCTCCGCTCGGCCAACTTGAGAACGCCACCAATATGGTCGTGCTCGAAGGCGACGAAGTCGGCCAGATTGTGCTCCGTGGTGCGGGCGCTGGCGAAGGCCCCACCGCCTCCGCCGTCATGTCCGACGTTTTGGACATTGCGCGCGGCATCCGTGTGCCGACTTTTGGCGCACCGGCGACGACACTGGACAAATCCACCCCTGCCGTGGCCGCGACGCCTGCGCCTTACTATTTGCGCATGTCGCTTTTGGACAAACCCGGCGCCTTGGCGAAAATCGCCGCCGCTCTGGGCGACGCAGGCGTTTCCATCGACCGGATGCGCCAATACGGCCAAGACGCCAACCCGGAAGTCGCGCCGGTTCTGATCGTCACCGATGCCACCTCGCGCAGCTCTCTCGATGCCGCTTTGGCGGGGATGAAAGCCACCTCCGTGCTGGCGACCGATCCCGTCGCAATCCGCATCGAAAACGTCTGACGGTTGGGGCCTCTGGCCCCGACCTCACGTCTGAAACCCTCGGGATCTGGCCTGTTCAATTGCCATGCAATTGAGACGCAACTGTTGTAAAAATTTCATCCAGATCAGCGTGTTGGCGCAAACATCGAAATGTTAGCGCCCTGAAGGACCCAGCACCCTTGCTCCGCTTGGGAACATGTGGTCATGAAGAAGAACAGAACTTCCTGTCCGTCTCAAAAGGACCCCTACACTATGTCGCAAGCCCCCGCTTTTTATGACCGCATGCTTTCCCTTGGCCTCGCCCGTGTGGCCGAACAGGCCGCCATCGCCTCCGCCGATTACGTCGGCCACGGTGACGAGAAAGCCGCGGACCAGGCCGCTGTGAACGCCATGCGCGAACAGCTCAACTCTCTGGACATTCAGGGCGTCGTGGTGATCGGCGAAGGCGAACGCGACGAGGCTCCAATGCTCTACATCGGTGAAAATGTCGGCACCGGCAACGGCCCGGCGGTGGACATCGCGCTAGACCCGCTCGAAGGCACCACGCTGACCGCGAAAGACATGCCGAACGCGCTGACCGTGATCGCCATGGCGCCGCGTGGCACGTTGTTGCACGCCCCGGACGTTTACATGGAAAAACTGGCGATCGGGCCGGGCTATCCGAAAGATGTCGTCTCGCTGGACATGACCCCGACCGAACGCGTCGAGGCGCTCGCGAAAGCCAAAGGTGTCACGCCGAAAGAGATCACGCTCTGCGTGCTCGAACGTCCGCGTCACGAGGACATGATCGCCGAGCTGCGCGCCACGGGTGCGGCGATCCGCCTGATCACCGATGGCGATGTCGCCGGTGTGATCCACTGCGCCGAGCCGAAAACCGGCATCGACATGTACATGGGCTCCGGTGGCGCGCCTGAGGGCGTTCTGGCGGCTTCCGCATTGAAATGCATGGGCGGTCAGATGTGGGGCAAGCTGTTGTTCCGCAACGATGACGAGCGTGGCCGTGCCGCCAAAGCAGGCATCACCGATCTCGACAAGATCTATTCCCGCGACGAGCTGGTGACCTCCGACGTGATCTTCGCCGCCACCGGCGTGACCGACGGCTCCATCGTGCCGGGGATCAAACGCGAGCCGGGCTTTCTGACCACGGAAACCATCCTGATGCGCTCGAAAACCGGCTCTGTGCGTCACATGACCTACCGCAACCCGATCAAGTAAACCCCGCTTGGGACGGGCAAAACCGTCCCGGGTCTGGACATTGTTCTCCCTTCGCTGGCAAATGACCCGCGAAGGGATTTTCTTATGCGCGCACTCATTCTCATCGACATTCAAACCGGGTTCGACGCCCCGAGCTGGGGGCCCCGCAACGCCCCTGACGCGGAGGCCAACGCCGGACGCCTTTTGACCCATGCCCGCACAGAGAATTGGGAAGTGATCCACATTCGCCATGCCTCTCACGAAACGGGCTCGCCCCTGTCAGGAGAGGGTCTGACCTTCAAAGCCGAGGTGACGCCCCTTGCCGGTGAGTTCATTTTCGAAAAATCCGTCAATTCCGCCTTTATCGGCACCGGCCTTGAGGCGCATTTGCGTCAAACAGGATGCACCGATCTGGTGATCTGCGGGCTCACCACGCCGCATTGCGTCTCGACCACCGCGCGCATGGCCGCCAACCTCGGATTTGCCGTGACGCTGGCGCATGATGCCTGCGCCGCGTTTGAGAGCAACGCCGACACCTCCTGGGCCGCCCTGCCCAAGATGTCCGCCGAAGAGATTCACACCTCTGCCGTCAGCCACCTGCACGGCGAATTTGCATCTGCCCGCAGCGTCAGCGATATTGTGAACCATGGCTGATTTTCTCAATGTCTCCGCCTCCCTCACAGGCCGCCGCTGGGTCGGCCCTTCGGTCGAGCGTGACCGTCAGGCCGAGGCTCTGGCGCAGCAAACCGCCCTGCCCTTGCCGTTGTGTCAAACTCTCGCCCGTCGCGGTGTGACACCCGAAGAGGTCGCGGGTTTTCTCGATCCGAAGCTCAAAGAGTTGCTGCCCGATCCTTTGACGCTCAAGGATATGGGCGTGGCGGCGACGCGCTTTCTCAAAGCGGTGAAAGCCCATGAGAAAGTCGCCGTTTTCGCCGATTACGATGTCGATGGCGGCACGTCGGCTGCGCTTTTGATCACCTGGCTCAGGCAGATGGGGCGCCCGGCGACGCTCTATATTCCCGACCGGATCGACGAGGGCTATGGGCCGAATGAGCCCGCGATGGAGGCGCTGGCCCGGGATCACGACCTGATCATCTGTGTCGATTGCGGCACGCTCTCCCATGACGCCATCGCCGCGGCCAAGGGCGCGGATGTGGTCGTGTTGGATCACCACCTGGGCGGCGAGACCCTGCCCGATTGCGTCGCCGTGGTGAACCCGAACCGCCAGGATGAGAGCGGCGATCTGGCGCATCTCTGCGCCGCCTCCGTGGTGTTTCTCATGCTCGTCGAAGCGGGGCGTCAGATGCGCGCGGAGGGTGCCAAAGGCCCCGATCTCATGGCGATGCTCGATCTCGTGGCGCTCGCCACCGTCGCCGACGTCGCGCCCCTGATCGGCGTGAACCGCGCGCTGGTGCGCCAAGGCCTCAAGGTCATGGCCCGACGCGAGCGCATCGGATTGCGCGCGCTGGCCGATGTGTCCCGCATGGATTCGGCGCCCTCCTCTTATTCATTGGGCTTCATGCTCGGCCCCCGGATCAATGCGGGCGGGCGGATCGGCGCGGCGGATCTCGGCGCGCGGCTGTTGTCCACCGAAGACCCGCATGAGGCGCAGGCGCTCGCTGAGCGGCTCGATCAGCTCAACACCGAACGCCGCGAGGTGGAGAACGCCGTGCGCGCCGAGGCGCTGGTGCAGGCCGAACTGCGCGGGCTGGAGGCCCCTCTCGTGTGGGCCGCAGGTGACGGATGGCACCCCGGCGTCGTGGGCATCGTCGCCTCGCGCCTGAAAGAATCCACCAATCGCCCGGCTGTGGTCATCGGTTTCGACGAGGACGGCGTCGGCAAAGGCTCCGGGCGGTCTGTGAGCGGCGTCGATCTCGGCGCCTCGATCCAGAGACTGGCCTCCGAGGGGCTTTTGGTCAAAGGCGGCGGGCACAAAATGGCGGCGGGTTTGACCGTGATGCGCGACCAGTTAGAGCCCGCGATGGAGCGGCTGGCCGAGCTGTTGGCAAAACAGGGCGCGGGCGATCTTGGGCCGTCGGATTTGAAACTCGACGGGCTTTTGATGCCCGCCGCCGCCACGCCTGAGTTGATCGCACAACTGGAGGCCGCCGGCCCCTATGGCGCCTCGGCCCCTGCCCCGCGCTTTGCCTTCCCCGACTGCGCCATTCATTTCGCCCGACGCGTCGGTGAAAGCCATCTCAAGGTGACGTTTTCCGCCGGTGTCGGCCCGCGCATCGATGCGATCAGCTTTGGCGCTTTCGACGGTCCGCTCGGCCCCGCGCTCGAACGCCACGGCGGCGCACGGTTCCATCTGGCGGGACGTCTGGAGATCAACACTTGGGGCGGGAGACAATCGGTGCAACTGCGTCTTGAGGATGCGGCGGAGGCGTAAAGCCCGGCGCATTCCCGATGCAACATCGCCCCCTGTCACAAGTTTTTCAAAAAACGCACGCGAAAGACAAAATACCTCTTGCGCCCCCCGCCGGGATTTCATAGATACGCGCTCACACCAAGCGCGGTCCGTTCGTCTATCGGTTAGGACGCCAGGTTTTCAACCTGGAAAGAGGGGTTCGATTCCCCTACGGACTGCCACTTCCCTCCCTCGAAAATCGAAGTGCAGATCATGTCTCGGGCTCAGTGAGCCTCGGGCGGATGCTTCCATTCGGTGCTCAGGCGCTTTGAACCGCCCAAGGCGATTCAAATGCGGAAAATCGGCTGCAACAGACGCGGCACGAAGGAGTTGAAGCGCAAAGGCGCATCTGTCGCGGCAAGGCAAATACAGGGCGGGCCGGCATCGGCAATCGGCGTGTGTTCCAAGTCCTGATCGGCCAATTCAACATCACCGACACCGAACCACCCGGTTTCGTCGCTGAAACTGCCTTGCAGAACCAATGTCATCTCAAGACCATTGTGCCCGTGATCCGGCACCGCCTGCCCCGGCGGAATGTACAGAAGCCGCACGGAGCCTTCGGCATTGCCAGACAGAATGCATTGACGCACCCCAAGGCCCAGAGATTTCCACTTTGGCGCGCGGCCTTTCAGCGCGGTCATGATCGGCCCGGGGTAAACGCCGGTGCGTTTGTAGACCGGCTCGGAGGCCACGGGGGCGTCCAACAGCGCCAACACATCGGACTTCAAGGCCTCGGACACAGCCGCCTCGCCAGAGGTCTCAAGCACCGCGCCCCCAAGCGCCTGATGCGCCTCATAGCTTGCGTGGCACTCCAGACACATCGACACATGCGTCGCCACAACCAAGGCGTAGGGCTCGGGCAAAGACCCTGCCGTGTAGGCCGCCATCAAGGCGTCGGGGATATGATGCGTGATCTCAGTCATCTGTCCTCATGTCCTTCAATTCATGGCGCAATCTCTCCAATCCCAGACGAATCCGGGATTTGATTGTGCCAAGCGGCAGGCCGGTTTGCGATTTGATCTCCTGATGGGTCAATTCGCCCAGATAGGCCTTTTCTATCATCTCGCGCTGGTCCGGCTTCAACCGACCGAGCGCCTGTCGCAATTCATTGGCTTCCTGTTCCAAGCCCACGACCTGACTGGCGTCAGGCATGCTGCCCTGATCCTCATAAAGCTCTTCGGGTACGGGCCGGTTTTCCTTTCGGATCACATCGATCTGTCGATTTCGCGCAATTTGGTAAATCCAGCCGGACACCTGCGCCCGGCCCGGATCGAACAGATCCGCCTTCCGCCAGACCGTCAGCATGACCTCTTGCACGACTTCCTCAGCCTGCCCGCCGCCCATGCCGGAGCGCATGATAAAACCTTTGAGCCGGGGCGCGAAATGATCGAAAAGTGCCGAAAAAGCCGCCTTGTCCCGCTGATCGCGCACGGCGAGCATCCAGAGCGTTTCCTGCGAGAACCCCGCCGTATCAGCGGGATCGGGATCGGGCGAGGTCACATATGTCATGGTCTTGCGCGCCCTTTCCTCGCACCCACCCGACGGGATCGCCGGAGGTGGGCGCTGGTGACCCCTGCGAGATGTCGCGGGATGATCTGTGCTTGCAACCAACATAGTCTTTTTACGGGCGCAAAAGAAAGTCGGATCATTTTTGATCCATATTTGATCTATTTTTCTCGGACGTCCGTATTCTCCTCAAAACAAGCGGCAAACCAGAGCGGAGTCCCCGATGTCATTCGATGCCCTTCCTTTCGAGCCTCAGCGTTCCGATCCAGGTGCTGCGCGTGTTGCCATCATCGGCGGCGGCATCTCGGGGCTGGCGGCAGCCTATCTTTTGGCACCAAACCATGCGGTGACGCTGTTCGAGGCCGCGCCGCGGCTGGGTGGGCACGCCCGTACTGTGATGGCCGGGATGAACGGCGATCAGCCGGTCGACACCGGGTTTATCGTCTTCAACTACGCCAATTACCCGCATCTGACGCGCATGTTCATGGAGCTCGACGTGCCGGTGATCAAAAGCGATATGAGTTTTGGTGCCAGCATTGACCAAGGCCGGATCGAATATGGCCTCAATGACCTCACGGCCCTGACCGCCCAGAAACGCAACCTCGCGCGGCCCGGTTTTGCCCGCATGATCCGCGATGTTCTGCGCTTTAATGCCCGTGCCGAAGAGCTTGCCAAAGATGACACGCTGACCATCGGCGCGTTGATGGATGAGCTGCGCTTGGGGGAATGGTTTCAACGCTTTTACCTGACGCCCTTGTCGGGTGCGATCTGGTCCACGCCGCCGGATCAAATCCGCGCTTTTCCGGCCCGCGCTCTGGTGCAGTTCTTCCGCAACCACGCGCTTTTGAGCACCTCGGGCCAGCACCAATGGTGGACCGTCGAGGGCGGCAGCCAGTCCTATGTCACGCGCCTTGAGCATCACCTGCGTGGGCAGGGCGTGGCGCTTCGCCCCGGCACGCCGGTTCAGGGCGTCACCCGATTCGGCACGCAAAGCTTGGTGCACAGTGCCGCGGGGCCTTTGGAGCCCTTCGATCATGTGATTTTCGCCTGCCATTCCGATCAGGCCCTGCGGCTTCTGGACCGTCCGACGCAGGCGGAACAAGCGACACTTTCGGCCATGCGGTTCCAAGACAATGAGGTGATCCTGCACCGTGACACCACGCAGATGCCGATGCGCAAAAAGGTCTGGTCGAGCTGGGTTTACAAGGCCGACACGACGAAAACGGAAACCGCGATCGGCGTCACCTATTGGATGAACAAACTGCAAAATATCCCGGAGAGCGATCCGCTCTTTGTCTCTTTGAACCCAGCCCAGCCGGTGCGCGACGAGATGATCTACGACCAGACGACGTTTCGGCATCCGGTCTTCGACGGTCCGGCTTTGGCCGCGCAAAACCGCTTGGCCGAGATGCAGGGCGAGAACAACACCTGGTTTGCGGGCGCCTACACGCGGCACGGCTTTCATGAGGACGGCTTTGCCAGTGCGGTGCGAATCAAACGCCTGATGGACAGCCGCATGAACCGCGATCTGGAACGCTCCGTCGCATGACCACTGGGAAGAGCATACCGCATCACATCCCAGCGGTGACGATGCACAAACGCCGAGGCGCCGTGAGCCATGGGTTTCGTTACGGCGTGGATTATGTGCTGATTGAACCAGAGGTGGATCAACCGACGCCTCTTTTGTTTTCCCGCAATCGGTTCAACCTGTTTTCCGTCCATGACATCGACCACGGCGGTCCGCTCAAACAGGGGCGCGGCGCGGTCTGGGCGCGCGAGGTCATGGCGGATCACGGGCTCACCGACCCCGATCTGAAACTCTACCTCCTGACCCAGCCGCGTTTTCTTGGCTATGTGTTCAACCCGGTGAGCTTTTGGCTGATTTATCGCGGACCGGACCTGATCGCGGTGATCGCGGAGGTCTCGACCCCTTTTGGCGACCGGCATTCCTACTTTTGCAACGACGGCAATTTCGCGCCCCTCACGGTGAAAACGCGTCTGGAAAAACCGAAAGCCCTACACGTTTCGCCCTTTCAAGAGATCAAAGGCGGCTATGAGTTCGGCTTTGGCATTCTGGGCGATCAAATCGCCATCCGCATTCTGCATCGGAACGGGGATGAGGGCGTCATCGCGACACTCTCCGGCCCGCGTCAGCCGATGACCAATCTGGATTTTGTCAAAGCTGCGTTCCGCCGCCCGCTGGGCGCGCTGCGCACGATCATTCTGATCTATTGGCAAGCCCTGCGCCTGAAACTCAAAGGGGCGACCTACCGCACCCGCCCAACACCGCCTGAACAGGAGGTCAGCTGATGTTGTTCCTTACCAACCGCGTGAAACGCGACTTCTTAGACACCTGCGCCCAAATCAACGAGGGCAGTTTGCGGCTCCATACGCCCGAGGGAGAGATTTTTGATTTTGGCCGCGGCACCCCCGCTGCCGAGATGCAAATTTACGACTGGTCCGTGGTGACCGCGATTGCCGCGCGCGGTGATATTGGTCTCGGCGAAACCTATGTCGCGGGGCTTTGGGATACGAGTTCGGTGCAGGATCTGACCGAGATGGCGCTGCGCAACCTCTACCAGTTTCGCGGCTACGCCTACGCAGGCTTTTGGAACACGCTGAAATACCGGGTCGTGAACCGCCTGATGCGCGCCAATACCCCGCGCGGCGCGGCCCGAAACATCCGCGCGCATTACGACGTCGGCAATGAGTTCTATCAGCTTTGGCTCGACGACAGCATGACCTATTCCTCGGCGCTGTTTGCGGGCGATCAGACCGATTTGGCGACGGCTCAAGCGCAGAAATACGACCGCATTCTCAACCGTTTGAAGGGCGAGCGCGTGCTGGAGATCGGCTGCGGCTGGGGCGGGTTTGCCGAACGCGCCGCCGAGGCCGGGCACCATGTGACGGGGCTGACGGTTTCTCCCAGCCAAAAAGGCTATGCCGACGCGCGCCTTGATGGACGCGCCGAAATTCGCCTTCAGGACTACCGCAAAACCCAAGGCCGCTTTGACCATATCGTCTCTATCGAGATGATCGAAGCGGTGGGCGAAACCTATTGGCCGACCTATTTCGCGACCCTCAAAGCGCGGATGGGTGAGGGCGGGCGCGCCATGGTACAGGCCATCACCGTGCCAAACAGCTATTTCGAAACCTACCGCAAAAGCGCCGATTACATTCGCCAACATACGTTTCCGGGCGGCATGTTGCTCAGCGACCGGGTGATCTTTGATCAGGCCGCAAGGGCTGGTCTCAAGGTCACGGATCACTTTGCCTTCGGTGCAGATTACGCCCGCACCTGCGCGCTCTGGGATCAGCGTTTGACGGCACAGACCGCGCGGGTGAAGCGTCTCGGCTATGGCGAGGCGTTCCTGCGCAGCTGGCGATTCTACCTCGGCATCTGTGCCGCCTCCTTTGCTGCGGGTCAGACCGATGTCGTGCAGGTGGAACTGCGCCATGCCTGACGCCCCGGACCGCATATGGATCATAGGCGCCTCCGACGGCATCGGCGAAAAGCTGGCCGAGGCCTATGCGGCGACGGGCGCGCATCTCATTCTCTCAGCGCGCTCCGAGGACAGGTTGACCGCCTTGGCCGACCGGCTCGGGGCCGCACATCGCGCAGTGGCACTCGATGTGAGTGATCGACACAGCCTTGAGGCGGCGGCGGAAAAGATCACCGCCATAGGCCCGCTCGACCGTATCATCCATCTCGCCGCGCTCTATGATCCCGGCAAGATCAAGGACTTGGACCCTGAGCGCGCGGCACAGCTTGTCACGGTCAATCTCATGGGCAGCTTCCACATCGCCCAGATCGCGCCGCCTTTGTTGCGGGCTGGCGGGCAATTGGCGCTCTGCGGCTCCGTCGCGGGCTATATCGGACTGCCGCAGGGTCAGATTTACTCCGCCACCAAGGCCGGGGTGATCAATCTGGTCGAAAGCCTGCGCGCGGAATGGGGCGGCCAGATCGATGTGCGCCTGATCAGCCCGGGGTTTGTCGACACGCGGCTGACAGCGCAAAACAATTTTGAAATGCCCGCCGTGATTCCGCCGGAGCGCGCCGCGGAGTGTATCGTGAAGGGGCTGAATGAGCGGCGATTCGAAGTGCATTTTCCACGTCGACTGACGCTCGTCCTCAAACTGATGCGCGCCTTGCCCTATTGGGCCTCCCTGCCACTGACCCGCCGCCTCGTTCAATAACCATCGCAAAAGACGCCACCAAGGAGCACGTTATGAAACTCGCGAGTCTCTATGTTTCCACCGCCCTGATCTTTTTCATCGTGGACGCCATCGGGCTGCGCCTGTTGATCAAACCGGTGTTCGAACGCCACATCGGCCATCTCTTCGCCGATCCCTTCCGACTGGGCCCTGCGGCACTGTTCTATCTGGGCTATGTCGCGGGTCTGTTGTGGTTTGTCTCGTGGCCAGCGCTCAAGGACAATGACCCTGTCGCGGCGCTGATCGGCGGCGTGCTTTTGGGGCTTTTGGCCTATGGCACCTATGAATTCACCAATTACGCGACGCTCAAGGACTGGTCGCTGCAACAGGTCATGACGGACACGATCTGGGGCGGGGTTTTGACCGGAATGTCGGCCTGGATCGGTGTCCTGATTGCGCGCAATTTCAGTTAAAATCGCAACAACACGCCCTCGCATACCCATGCGAGCCAATACAGGTCAATCCTGACGTCATAGATAGGTCTAAGGGGGGATAAGTGGCAGTCCGTAGGGGAATCGAACCCCTCTTTCCAGGTTGAAAACCTGGCGTCCTAACCGATAGACGAACGGACCGCGCTTGGTGTGAGCGCGTATCTATGAAATCCCGGCGGGGGGCGCAAGAGGGATTTTGAACAGGACCGCTATTTTCCCGAAAGCAGACCAAAACAACCGCAAGCCAACTTATCTTTTGTCTTGCGATGTGGCCTGTGGAGCAGCCTCGATATGGGTGTCGTGATGCACGGCCGGATCAAACAGGGTGGCTTGCGCGCGGCCTTCGTATTTCGAACTATAAAGCGCGAGATCTGCGTCATGGATCATGCCATGGGCCGTCGGCGCTCTGTAATAGTCGGTGGTGGTGATGCCGATGGAGCCGGAAATTTTGCAGAAAGTGTCCAGATAAGGCACCGGCCCTTCGAGACGCGAAATGATGCGTTTCGCGGTTTGCAGCAGCCGGGTGTGATCCGTGAAACGGTTATAGATCAGGATGAATTCATCGCCGCCCACGCGGGCAACCAAATCATCCGACCGGGTTTCGTCCAAGAGTATCCGGGCCACTTCCTGAAGCACGGTATCGCCGGCAGCATGCCCCAACGTATCGTTGACGGATTTGAAGTAATCCAGATCAAGATGCATGAGGGCAAAGGGCACACGGGTCCGCAGCATCCGCTTGAGCACATGATCCATGGCGCGGCGATTTTTGAGCCCCGTCAAAGTGTCGGTGAACGCTTGTTCTTCGGCGGCCACCTTGGCGCCCTGCAGACGTGCGTTCAACTGTTTGGTTTCTTCCATCACCGCAGATTTGGCTTCGACCAGATAGAGCATCTCAATGGCCAGATCGGTATGCGCGAAATCCCCGGCGGTGAGACGATAATCCGCCACAGCATCGACGATGGAAATGCCAAACGACAGGTTCAGAATGTTGACGCCAGTGCCAGGAATCGAAGCCGCCATACCTTTGAGGCGCGTGGTCACCCCCGTGCGGAATTTCAGATAGAGTTTCGTGTCCAAAGGAACCGGACAGTTACCCTGCCCGCGCCCGTTGTCGCGCACGGAGAAGACCTCCGTCACATCTTTGCCAATCAACTCCTCAGCCGGACGCAGTTTCGCCAGGGTCGACCCGATCGACAGGATCACGCCCGAATCCGCGAAGATCAGGCTCATCGGCATGAAGGACAGGAAAGGCGCCGCATCGAATGTGACAGGCCTGACGACACTCATAGCTCACCTCCAATCCGCTCGGAGAGTTCGAAACTGCGCCCTTCGGTATAGGCCGCTTCCAACAGGTTGATGGTGATGATTTCCTCGCCCGAATCCATCCAGCCCTGATGTTCGAGAAACACCAAGGCGCCGTAATCATCCGCCATCGCGCGCATCACGCCCACCATGGCATAGCCAAATCCCGGCATCGAACTGGAACAACTGAGCCGGAATCGCCCGTCTTCGGCATATTCGACCTTAAGTGTCGGCACCTCGAGATCCGGCAGCGCCAGTTGCGCGCGACCTTCCAATTCATTGAGAGAAAATAGAAATTCTGTGAAATTTTCGCCACCGAAACGCAGGAGGCGCCGGATCGCCTCAACATTTGGATGAGAGACAAGATAGGTGCCGAGGTCTTCGAGGAAGGTTTCCACCGGTTTGTGCAATTGCCGCGCGGCACGGCCCAGAACATCCAGAGTGATCTGGTCCGGATAGCTGAGCATCGCCTCGAAATTGTCGAACCCGAGATCCGCCTGTTCCGCGACTTTTTCCCAGGTGTCCGCACCATAGGTGTCGCGCATAAAGCACTGGATCGCCCGGTTAATCATACCATGCATGGTCGCCATGCCTCCCACATTCACATGCGGGAGGTGTATCGGGCCACTCTTAAGAAATTACCAATTGCCGTCTGAGCAGCTTGGATAAACTCCTAAAATTGTTCTCATTCTCTCGAAAACCGGCCCGGAAAGCTGCGTTTTCAGCCCCCGACGTTACCGCCGGACAGCCACGCGGGCAGATCGGCGACACTGTCCAAAACCACCGCAGCATGATCCGAGAGCTCGTCGGCTGACGCAACACCCGTGAGCACCGCGACCGGGATCATCCCGGCACGCTGCGCCGCCTCCAGATCGTGCAGGCTGTCCCCCACCATCACACAGGCCTCAGGCGCCACCCCTAGCCGCTCCGCAGCCCCCAGACAGGGTCCCGGCGCGGGTTTGCCGCCAAAGCCGCTGTCATATCCGACGACCGCATCAAAGAGCGCGCCCAATCCCATCTGAGACAGATGATCCCGCGCCGCCGCTTCGAAATCATTTGTCACGACGGCCATGCCCAGACCCTGCTGGCGTAACGCAACGCAACAGTCGTAGACCCCCGGCACAGGCACAGGCGCGAAATTCTCCGCGTCGGGGTCCAGCCAGCCGGTGATCTCCGCCGCGCTGTTGGCCGGGAAGAACGGCTGTAACAGAGTGACAACCTCGTCGGGCGTGCCCGCGATCACGGCGCTTTGCGGCAAGAACCGCTTTGCGGCAAGATCAATGCCAAGCGCCTCAGCGAGTGCCACCTGTTTTTGCCGGTCGGCCCCACAGCGGCGTGTGATCATGGCCGCGCCCCAGGGCCCCCAACTGCTTTGGAAATCCATCAGCGTGCCGTCTTTGTCGAACAGGATCGCCTCTATCTTGCGCATCATCGAAAGGCCTCAGGTCCAGTGAATTTGCGCGCCACCCGGAAGCGCCTGTCGCGCGCGCATCGGGTCATACGGATCGAGGCCCGTGGCCTGGCAACAGGCCTTCACCCATTCGTCATCCATGGTTAAGAAATCGAGAACCGCGCTCAGGATCTCAACCTCCGAGGCGCGCGCGATCAATTCCTCAGCAGTAATGCCGCTAGCCCCAAGAAAAACTGGGAAAATTTCCTCTTCTGCGGCGAGCCAGGCCAGAACTTTCAGGCCGATCACCTCGGCGGATTCTTGCTGCATCTGTGGATAACCTCGGGTGTTTGGAAACGGTTTCTTAACCTTTGTCACCGACATTCTTAACCATAGGCAACACCAGAAATACAACAGACCGCAACAAAAGAGACCCAGTGGTTCAGCAAGACGGGCATCGCAGACACAGGCTGCGTCCCCCGCCCCCGAGGCCAAAAGCGCCCGGCAGACCCGTTACAGAGGACGCGCAAAAGATATGGCAGGCAGGATTCTCATCGCGGACAATGTGCCGACCAATCGGATCATCCTGAAGGTCAAACTGTCTTCGGCCTTCTACGATGTGACACAGGCTCCGACCGGGCAGGAGGCGCTCACGCTCGCGCGAGAAACGCGGCCGAACCTCATCATCCTTGACAGCGATCTCGGCGACATGAGCGGCTATGACGCCTGTGCGACCCTCAAGGCCGATCCGCTCACCGCGCATATTCCCGTTGCGATCATCACGCCCGCGCAAAAGCCTGAGGCGAAGATCGCCGCACTCAAAGCTGGCGCCGATGAGTTCCTGTCGAAACCGCTCGATGAATTGACCCTGACCGCGCGGGTGCGTGCCCTCATGCGCGCCTCCGCCACCTCCGAAGAGCTGCGCCGCCGCAATGAAACGGCGCATGCCCTGGGCTTTTCCGAGGCCGCGAGCCACTACGCCACCCCCGGAAAAATCGCCCTCATCGGCTCCACCTCCGAGGAGGCTATGACCTGGCGTGCGGGGCTAAAGGGCATGGTGCATGACGAGATTGCCATCGAACGGGCCGATCATCTGTTGGAATCGATTTACCACGGCAAGGTGGCCGATCTTTACGTGATTTCCGCTCAGGCCGGTGGGTCGAGCGAGGGCATGCGGCTGATCTCCGATCTGCGCGCGCGTGAGACGACGCGGAATGCCGGGATCGTCGTCGTGCATGGTCCGCAGGATCGGCGCGAGGCCCTCATGGCGCTCGATCTCGGGGCCAACGATCTGATCACCCGCGGCGCCGACCCGGAAGAAATGGCCCTGCGCCTGCGCACCCAGATGCGGCGCAAGAAAGAGGCCGATCTGTTGAAATTGACGCTCGACGAAGGCCTGCGTCTGGCCACCCGCGACAAGCTGACCGGGCTCTACAATCGCCATTACGCCATGCCGCATCTGGAGAAACTCGCCCGCGACGCGCGCGACAATCACCAACATTTCGCGGTGATGCTTCTGGACATCGACAAGTTCAAAACGGTCAACGACACCTATGGTCACGCCACCGGCGACGCGGTGCTGATCGATGTGGCGAAACGCTTAAGCGACAGCTTGCGCAGCATGGATTTGCTGGCGCGGTTCGGCGGCGAGGAGTTTTTGGTCTGCATGCCGATGACGACGCTGATGGAAGCCCGCGCTGTGGCGGAACGCCTGCGCGCCACGATCTGTGCCCGACCTGCCGCCGTTGCCCCTGACGGCACGCCGGTGACGGTCTCCGCCTCCATCGGTCTGGCCATGGGCGGCGCGGAATCTCATGACATCGACACGCTTTTGGAGATCGCCGACCGCGCGCTTTATGCCGCCAAGGCCGAGGGGCGCAATCAGGTGACCCTGGGCTCCCACGCCGCGTGAAAGGCCGCGCCCTCTTGAAACCTTGCCCCCGCCATGCTCCAGTCCCGCGAAGGAACGCCCAAAGGTCAGCAGGTCATTCATGCACGCAGGTTTCACAACTCTTCTTCTGGCGGTGGGTCTCCCCTCTGCCAGCTTGGCCCTCTCCCCTCTGGAGCGCATGATCCTTGAGGAATTGTCCTGTGACGCGCCGCCTCAGTCCCTCGCCATTTTGACGGAGCTTGCCGAGGCGGAGAAAATCATCCCTGAAGTCAACATCGGCTATGACAGCCTCAGTTGCTGGAAACTGCAAGGCGGGCTCACTGTGGCCGGGATGCCCTTTGTCAGCATCTGCGCCTATGAAGAAGACCCGGCGCTGCACAAAGCGCATCCGGAGTTCTATTACCGTGGTCCGGGCACGTCGCCCGGACAGCATCTGTCACTTGGCACGTCAGAAACCGCCGAGCGCCTGTCCGATTGGTATCTGGCAACCTTCGGACCGGAAAAGGTCAGCTACGCCATCAAATCGGAATGGACACTCCTTGAGGATGCGAGCGAAGTCACCTGTTCGGGCTTCCTTGCGGATCACCCCGTCGACTAACGCACCACAAGAGGATCGCAGCGCAGCTCACTGAAAAGGCGAGACTTTCTCAATCTTCACCTTGGCGCGGCGGGCCATCTCCACGCCCATTGCCGTGCGGACCACCCGGCCCACCATCGCGCGGACGTTGTGGCGGGCGTTTGAGCGCCTCGACCAGCCGATCCGCATAGGCCATGCGCTCCTCGGCACTCATCGCCTCAATCTGCTCGACCACCAATCGCGCACCGATCTCCTGTCGGTCCGAGAAATTCTTTTGCTGGCGCAAAAGCAGCTCCTCGAAGGCCGCCGCGTCGAAGGGCTCGGTCTTGAGCGTCGTCACCATGGTTTCGAACATCTCGCGCACTTGGCTGCGTGCGGTTTGCGGATCCCCCGCGGACCGTCTGAACGCCCGCCCCAAAGCCCGGCGTTCCTGCGTATCAAAGGCGCCCACAAAAGGCCCAAAGCCGAAATCACGCGCCTGAAGCGCCTTGGCCCGGTCCATCCCCGCGTCCCAGCGCAACAAGGCCCCGCCGACAACCCCCAACACCGCGATGTTCAACGCCAGAGACCCCACAAGCACGATGCGGCTCCAGCGGATGCCCTTTTTCTTGGTGGCATCTCCGGACGGGCCGGGTTGTGTCATTTTATCGCTCATGGATTACCCCTCAGACGCCAGATCGTAAAAGCTCGGCACCAGATCGTCGAGCGCATTTCCGCTTTCGCCGGTCGCATAGGTCGTGGCGCTATAGCTCGTGGTCTCATAGCTCGCGGCACTGTCCGCATAGCTGCCGGTCGCAAGTGTGGTGACCGTCATCGGCGCGCCGAGCCCGATGGCCAGCCCCGCGACACCCGCCGTCGCCAGACCGGCAACCGCCCGCCAACCGCCAAGCGCCGCGACCATCGCCGCCACAACAGGATGGCGCTGTTTCGGGCGCAAGGCATTGATCCGGGCGACCTCCTCGGCCTCGCGGGTTGCGATCACGCCTTCGGCATCGGCCAGAACCCGCGCCATGAGATCGCCAGACGGCAAAGGCGTCGCGTCCCGCACCTCTTTAAAAAGCGCGTCCAGTGACATCTCCGTCACCTCGTTCCGTGTGTCGTTACGATCCGTCATTTTCGAACCCCAATATTTCGCGCTGAGAGGCCAGAGCCTTGGCCAGCGCACGTTTGCCTCGGGCGGTCAGGCTTTCCACCGCCTCGACGCTGATGTCCAGAACTTCGGCAATCTCGGGATTGCCCAAGCCTTCGATGTGGCGCAGCACCACCGCCTCGCGTTGGCGATCCGGCAAGCTGTCCAGCGCCACCTGCAAGGCATCCACCCTCTGACGCTGCATCAGCACCGCGTCCTGAGAGGGCCGTTCGTCTTCCGGCTCGGCGATCTCGTCGAGCCCCTTCCCGCGCTTCTTGCGCAACCGGTCGGTGCACAGATTGGTGACCACGCGGTAGAGCCATGTGCTCACCTGCGCCTCGCCCTGACGCCAGTCTGGCGCGATTTTCCAAAGCCGGAGCATGGCCTCCTGGGCCACGTCTTCGGCCTCCGCGCGATCTTTGAGCAATCGTGCGGAATAGCCAAGCACCTTTGGCGTAAGACGCATCGTCAGGGCGCGGGCAGCCTCCCTGTCGCCATTGCCGAAGGAAATCAGCAAAGCTTCGTCAGACACGTCATTGAGGGCGTCGAAGGGCATGGTCATCACCGGGTCTGCGTATCTCACTCAAGCTTGCGGGTCCATCATGTCCTGAGGTGAGGGTCAGGGGCACAATCGCCCCCGACCGGTTTCTGGCTCAGTTGCCGTCCGTCGCCGGAGCGTCCGGTGCCGGGACTTGTTGAGCAGGGACGTGTTGAACGGGCGCTTGCGGGCCGGACATCGGGCCATAGCCCATCCCCTGCCCTTGGCCCTGCCCTTGCATCTGTCCACGCATGTGACCTTGCATCATCATGCACCCGTGGTTCGAACCCTGCATCATCTGGCCGTGGTATTGACCGTGATGCCCGCCCATGCGCGCAAATTTCTGACCCTGTTGCAGGCCTTGACGGCCCTCCATCCGGCCCATGCCCTGACGCGAGATCAGGCTCAACTCTTCTTCGCTCACGGCCCCGTCACCATCGCGATCCAACCGGCTGAACATTCGGCCCGCGCGCGGGCTTTGCATCTCTTCGGCACTCAAAAGCCCGTCGCCATCGCTGTCGCGATTCTCGATCATCGCCGCAGCGCGAGCCTGCATCCGGGCCACACGTTGGGCTTCCTGATGCGCGAAAAGCTCCTCCGCATCCACTGTGCCATCGCCATTCGCGTCTATTTCGGCAAATTGCGCCGCGCGGAAGGCGTCGATCTCGTCTTGGGTGATCTTGCCGTCGTCATTGGCATCCACCGTCGCAAAATCGAAATTCGACCCGAACGGTGACATGCCGCCCATCTGTTGCATTTGGCCTCTCATGCCGCGCTCTTGCGGACCATGCCCCTGCGCGCCGTAGCCCGCAGCATAGGCGCCAAAGGTGCCTCCCAGAACCGCAACAAGAGCGACAGCGGAGATCAGCGTTTTACGTTTCATGGTTTTCCCTCTTTCAGGTCTGTTTGGCGCGGCCGGTCTGTGACGTCGGTCTGTGACCGCTCCACCCGCGCTTTCTATGCTCTCTAAACGCGCCAGATCGGGGGTTCCGTCGCAGGCCCTCAAAGAATTCCCTTCACAGAGCCGTGATCCTTGGCCATGGTGTGCCAATGGAGGAGGAGAGGCCCGTCAGGGCTGACAGCTGCGCGACATCGCGCCGCAAGGACAATTTGCGCCCCCTACAAAAAGGACGAAACGTATTACGCCATCTCCCGCACGAAAGAGGCGCATCGCATATGACAGAGACACAGACACATTTGCCAAACGAGACCGCCGCCAGGTTCAGTTCCACTGACAATCCCGCTGGCGATGGCCTGCGCGAGCTGCGCCCGGCCTTGTTGCGGGGCTGGAAACGCCGCTGTCCGGCCTGTGGCGGGGGGCCGATGCTGAAAAGCTATCTCAAAGTGCGTGATGAATGTCCGGTCTGCGGCGAGGCTTTGCATCACCACCGGGCGGACGACGGCCCGGCCTATTTGACCATTCTCATTGTCGGCCACCTGATGGCGCCGCTTTTGGGCTGGGTTTTCATCGAATTCCGCCCCGACCCTCTGACGCTCATTGCGATTTTCGCCACCGGCACGGTCTTGCTGTCGCTTTATTTGTTGCCACGGTTCAAGGGCATGATCGTCGCCTTTCAATGGGCCAAGCGGATGCATGGCTTTGGCGGCGACGAGACTTAAGGACGCCAGCTAAAGCTGCTTTTCGTAATGAATCCGGTCGTAACCATCGCTTTTGCCACGATGGGTCTCGGTGTAGCCAAGTTTGGGATAGAGCCGCTGAGGCCCCGACATCACCGCATTGGTATAGACCCGCATCACCGCCGCGCCGTCTCTGCGAGCACGGGCTTCGGCCTCCAGAATGAGCCGCATGGCGATCCCCCGCCCCCGCGCCGCCTCAGAGACCGCCAGCACATCGAGCATCACGCCACCGTCGTCCTCCGCATAAGTGTAGATCACGCCAAGGATCTGCGCGGCTGAGATCGCCACACGCACCCGCCCCGTCTCGATCAGCGGCGCATAGTCATAGAGCGCAGGCGCGGGCGGCTTGCCGATCAAGGGCGTGTATGGCGCAAAGGCCGCCCTCACCAAACCGGTGATCGCGGCGGCGTCCGCGCCCTCGGCCCGGCGCAAGAGGATGTCCACATGTTCCGTCATACGCGCACTCATCCACGCCCCGACGTCTGTGACAAGGCCGCAGCATGGGGCCAGAGCTGCACAATTATAGGGCCTGGGCCCGCGCGCAACAGCCCTGTGCAAAAGGCTTTCAAAGCAAGTGATTGACATGTCCTGCCAGCGCCTTTCAGATCGGCCCGACCTGAATAGAAAGACCTGCCACATGACCGATTTTCCGCTTCTCGATCTCTCCGCCTTCCAATCCGCCGATGCCGAGGGGCGCGCGGCCATCGGCGCCGAGGTGGATCGCATTTGTCGAGAAACCGGCTTTCTCGCGGTCACCGGCCATGGCGTGCCGCAAGAGGTGATCGACGCGCTTTGGTCGCAGGCCCGCACCTTTTTCGAGCAATCGCCGGAGGAAAAACACGCCGTCGCCCCGCCTCCCGGCGGCCCCTACGGCTATCTCGGCCCGGGCACCGAAGCCTTGGCCAAATCGCGCGGCGAAGACACGCCGCCCGATCTCAAGGAAAGCTTCAACGGTGGCCCCGCCGCCATCCCGCCGGGCGAGACCGACCCGGACGCTTTGGCCTTTTGCTATGCACCGACCCCCTTCCCGGCTCTGCCCGGCTTCAAAGAGGCATGGCGCGGCTATTACGCCGAGATGGAGGCCTTGGCCGCGCGGATCATGGAGGTTTTCGCGGTTGCCTTGACCCTGCCTGACGATCATTTCACGCCCTATATCACCACGCCGATCTCCGGCATGCGGGCGCTGAATTACCCGGCGCAAGACAAGGCGCCCAAGGAGAAACAGCTCCGCGCCGGTGCCCATACCGACTATGGTTCGCTGACGATCCTTTTGCCCGAACCCGGCTCTGAGGGGTTGGAGATTTTGACACCCGAAGGCGTTTGGAAAGGCGTGCCACCGATCGACGGCGCCTTTGTGATCAACATCGGCGATCTCATGACGCTCTGGACCGGTGGGCGCTGGACCTCGACCTTGCACCGGGTTGTGACCCCGCCCAATTGGGCCACCCGTCGGCGCATGTCGATTGCCTATTTCCATCAGCCGAACTGGCATGCCGAAGTGAAGCCGCTCTCCGGACCGGCCTCCGAGACTGTGACCTCAGGCCCCTACTTGATGAGCAAATTCGCCGCCGCAAACGGCTAAGCGTCTTGCGCGCTGGCGCCCAAACACGCACAACAGCACCACCGGTCGCAGCCTACCCGGTTACAAAACAAGGACTAAACCCATGAAAACTCTCGTCATCTGCTCCGGCGGATTGGATTCCGTGTCGCTCGCCTATGTACTGGCCGCCACAGGCGATCTGTCGCGTCTGGTCTCCTTCGATTACGGCCAGCGCCACGCCAAGGAAGTGGAGTTCGCGGCGCTTGCCGCCGAACGCCTCAAAGTCCCGCATCAGATCATCGACATGCGCCCCATCGGTGCGGCGCTGACCGGCTCGGCGCTCACCGATGACATCGACGTGCCGGACGGGCATTACGCCGAGGAGACGATGAAAATCACCGTCGTGCCCAATCGCAATGCCATCATGTTGACCATCGCCTTCGGGATCGCCGCCGCCGCAGGGGATGAGGCGGTCGCCACCGCCGTGCATGGCGGCGATCATTTCATCTACCCGGACTGTCGCCCGGCCTTCACCGAGGCCTTCGAGGCGATGCAAAAAGCCGCGCTCGACGGCTATGCCGACATCCGGCTCTCGACGCCTTTCGTGCATCAGAGCAAAGCCGATATTGTCACCGCAGGGGCTGCCGCAAGCACGCCCTTTGCCGACACTTGGTCCTGCTACAAAGGCGGCGCGCGGCATTGCGGGCGCTGTGGCACCTGTGTCGAACGGCGTGAAGCGTTTTATCTTGCGGGCATTGAGGACCCGACAGAGTACGATGATCCGGAGTTCTGGAAAGCGGCGATCGCAAACGCCTGAGATACCCAAAGCAAAAGCCCCGCCTCAGAGACGCGACCCTTGCGATATGCGATTAAACCTTGCCGTTCCGGCCCCGCCGCGCCTCCGGGTGGAGCGCCGTGCCCAGAATATGCTCGGCCCTATGCACCACATGGCCCGCGTGGCCAACGATCAGCGGATCGGGTTCCCCGATCAGCTCCTCGTCCTTGTCGGGATAGTCGAGTGTCATCAGGAAATGCTTCATACATTCGATCCGGGCGCGTTTCTTGTCATTCGACTTGACGATGGTCCAAGGCGCATCTGCCGTGTCCGTGTAAAAAAACATCGCCTCTTTCGCCTCGGTGTAATCGTCCCATTTGTCCAGCGAGGCCTTGTCGATGGGCGAGAGTTTCCATTGTTTCAGAGGATCGGTTTCCCGCGCCTTGAACCGGCGTTGCTGTTCGGCTTGGGTCACTGAGAACCAGTATTTA
Organism: Celeribacter naphthalenivorans; assembly: GCF_020524585.1. Lineage (GTDB taxonomy): Bacteria > Pseudomonadota > Alphaproteobacteria > Rhodobacterales > Rhodobacteraceae > Celeribacter > Celeribacter naphthalenivorans. Next base: position 390,776 of record NZ_JAIVLK010000001.1, on the reverse strand, counting down.
TAAAGCTTGATCCCTGACCGCGTCAGCATCCGTTCGAATTCGGGCGTTTGGCGCATGAATTCGAGATAATCGTTCGGGCTACAAAACCCCATCACCCGCTCGACGCCCGCGCGGTTGTACCACGAGCGGTCATAGAGCACGAATTCGCCGCTGGTCGGCAGATGTTCGACATAGCGTTGGAAAAACCACTGCCCGCGCTCCTCGTCGGTCGGTTTATTGAGCGCCACGACACGGGCATGACGCGGATTCAAATGCTCCATGAAGCGTTTGATCGTGCCGCCCTTGCCCGCTGCATCACGGCCTTCGAAGAGCAAAACGAATTTGTCGCCGGTCTTCTGTGCCCAAAGCTGTGCCTTCAACAACTCCGCCTGAAGCGCCACTTTGGTGCGCTCATATTCCATGCGAGTCATCTTTTTGCGATAGGGGTATTTGCCACTCTCGAAAGCGGCGCGGATTTTGTCCGGCGTCACGGTCGGAAAGCTTTTCGGCCCGCCATGCACCGCCGCCTCAGAGGCCGCAACCGGCGCAGTGTCCGCCACGGGTTCGACAACAGCGGGGGTATTGGCGGCGGGTTTCAAAGGCGTCGTCATGCGGGCATATCTCCATCGGTGGGCAACGCGAGGCAAACTCTGCGCTTGTCACCCCCCTGTTACAGGAAACCGCTTTGCCTTTCCTTGATCTGGGGCAAGGTTTTCGACGCCCTGCCCCAATGTGCCGTTTTATCCGGCGCCTTTTAGGGTCTCAGACCGACACATGGCGTTTGACAAAACGCGGAGCGATCCAAGAGACAAGTTCGGAGAGGAACACGATCAAGGCATAGCCGATGCCCCCCAAAGCGCCGAGCGCGCCGCCGATCAGGCCGAAATGCAAGTCCCGATTGCGCGACACAACCCGCGACGGCAACTGTAGGACGGTACGCAACAGGCGAAACACGGCGCCGATCGGACTGGCCTTGAGCCACCCCGCCTTGCGCTGGCGGTTCCAATACACATTGTCGAACCCCTTCGCCGCCGCACGGTTCAGGATGTGACTCACCCCGTTCGGCGCCGGATGGGACATCCACGCAGCTCCCGCCGAATGAATCGCAATCCCATCCTTGATCAGCGCCCGTGCCATTTCGTTGCATTGACCGCGATAGGCCTGTGCTTCGGGGAAAGGATGCGCTTCGAAGGTCGCTTTTCGGATGGCCAGATTATTGGCGAAAAAGCTGCGCCGGGTGCTCAACTGCGGCAAACTGCGCTTGGGTTTGAAAAACCAGAAGAGCGCAAACGCCTTTCCCGTCGTGTCCGGTGTGTCGAGATAGGTATTTCCGCCGACGATCTGTACCTCGGGATCCTGAAACGGGGTCAGCAACGCCTCGAGCCAGCCCTCTTCCGGCACCACATCGCTGTCGACGAAAACAATCAAATCCTCATCGCGCTGAGCGACCGCATGGGTTTTCAACGCGTAATAATGCCGATCTCCCGCATCCATGAAGGTCACCGTTCCCGGCCAGCTTTCTTCATCGATACAATCGTCCACGGCCCCTTGGGGCACCGCGATGTCCACATCATGCGGGTTATACGCAATCACGAGATGAAATCGACAGCCCTCGCGCTGTGCGAACGCAATGGCTTGGCCTTGCAAACGGCGCAACATTTCCTTGGGGCGCTCAAGCTCCGCCAAAAGCGCATTTTCCCATTCGACGATAATCGCCACGTTCCGATATGACATGTTCCCCCCCGGGTATAGCCAAGATTTATTCGGAAGATTTTATCATAGAAGCGCGGCCCGAAAACTGGAAAAATCTGTAATTTTTCCCCATACCCCTACAAGATATTGCCCCCGACTTCATGCAATGGTCTAATGGACGATCAGAGAAACACAAAAAATCGAGCCTCTTTATATGTCCGACGACCTGCTGGCCAACGGCCCTGACGAGTATGATGCATCTTCCATCGAGGTGTTGGAGGGGCTTGAGCCCGTGCGCAAACGCCCCGGCATGTATATCGGCGGCACGGACGAGCGCGCGCTGCATCACCTTGTGGCCGAGATTCTCGACAACTCGATGGACGAGGCCGTCGCGGGCCATGCCAACCGGATCGAGCTGATCCTTCATGCCGATTATTCCGTCACCGTCACCGACAACGGGCGCGGCATTCCGATCGACCCGCACCCGAAATTTCCCGGCAAATCCGCGCTCGAAGTCATTCTCTGTACGCTCCACGCGGGCGGTAAATTCTCCGGCAAGGCCTATCAGACCTCGGGCGGTTTGCACGGCGTTGGTTCCTCTGTGGTGAACGCTCTGTCTGACCTGATGGTCGTGCAGGTCGCCAAGAACAAGGAACTTTTTGAGCAGCGGTTCTCCCGCGGTATCCCCGAAGGTCCGGTCGAGAAAATCGGCGCCGCCCCCAACCGGCGCGGCACCTCGGTGAAATTCCACGCCGATGCGCAAATCTTCGGCTCGCATCGTTTCAAACCCAAACGCCTCTTCACTCTGGCGCGCTCCAAGGCCTATCTCTTTTCCGGCGTCGAAATCCGCTGGAAAAGCGAGATCGACGATGGCGAGACGCCCACCGAGGCCACCTTTCACTTCCCCGGCGGTCTGGCGGATTATCTGTCCGAGACGCTGGGCACCGCCTCCACCTATTCCGAACGCCCCTTCGCGGGTACGGTCGAATTCGGTGCGCGCTTTGGTGTGCCGGGCAAGGTCGAATGGGCGATCAACTGGACGCCGTCGCGCGATGGCTTCATCCAGTCCTATTGTAACACCGTGCCGACGCCCGAGGGCGGCACGCATGAAACCGGGTTCTGGGCCGCGATCCTCAAGGGCGTGAAGGCCTATGGCGAGCTGGTCGGCAACCGCAAGGCCAAGGACATCACCCGCGATGACCTGATCACCGGCGGCTGTGCTTTGGTCTCCTGTTTCATCTCCGATCCTGAGTTTGTCGGCCAGACCAAGGACCGCCTCGCCACCACCGAGGCCGCGCGTCTGGTGGAAAACTCCGTGCGCGATCACTTCGACAATTGGCTCGCCGCCGATACGAAATCCGCCGGTGCCATCCTCGATTTTCTGGTGCTCCGCGCCGAAGAACGCATGCGCCGCCGTCAGGAAAAAGAGACCCAGCGCAAATCCGCGACCAAGAAACTCCGTCTGCCGGGCAAGCTCACCGACTGTACCTCGAAAGACCGCTCGAACACCGAGCTGTTTATCGTCGAGGGCGACTCGGCCGGTGGTTCCGCCAAGGGCGCGCGCAAACGCGAGACGCAGGCCTTGCTGCCCTTGAAGGGTAAAATCCTGAACGTGCTCGGCGCCGCCTCCAACAAACTCACGTCGAACCAGGAAATCTCGGATCTGTGCGAAGCGCTCGGCGTCGGCATGGGCACGCGGTTCAACGTCGATGACCTGCGCTACGAACGCGTGATCATCATGACCGACGCGGACGTCGACGGCGCCCACATCGCCTCGCTTCTGATGACATTCTTCTACACCCAGATGCGCCCCCTCATCGACCAAGGCCACCTCTACCTCGCCTGCCCGCCGCTCTACCGCCTGACGCAGGGCGCAAAACGCGTCTACTGTCTGGATGAGGCGGAGCGCGATATGTGGTTGGAGAAAGGCCTTGGCGGCAAAGGCAAAATCGACGTGTCACGGTTTAAGGGTCTTGGCGAAATGGACGCCAAGGATTTGAAAGAAACCACGATGGACCCGGCGACGCGCAAGCTCATTCGGGTGACGATTGACGAAGACGAACCGGGCGAAACCGCCGATCTGGTGGAGCGTTTGATGGGGAAAAAGCCGGAGTTGCGGTTCCAGTACATCCAGGAGAATGCGCGGTTTGTTGAGGAATTGGATGTGTAGGAGCGATTAATGGTTGTTTTTGACCTTTTCTCCAAACGTAAAAAGCGAGCTCAAAGTTCAGTCGACGATGTTTTTCAGTACGAAAAAATCAGTCAAAAGCTTCGAACACAAATTGTCCATATATGGAATGATGCTCTCGGCTCATATGACGATTTTAGAGGCTACGGACACGCAGATGCTCACGAATCGTACACATCGTTAGTACGAGCTCTAAGAAGAGAATATGGCGTATTTTGCCTTGTTGAAGACCGCCACAATGCAAAAGATGAGTTTCATGAACTAATAAACTTTTTTCTCCAAGAAGAGAAAATTGAAAGAGTTTTAGATGTCATAGAATTGTCTTTTAAACTCATCGCCATTCGTGCCGAAAGCGGTAGATACGATTGGGCTGATATTGGTCACACAGCCATAAAAGAATTAAACGTTCGATTTAGGGAAGATAGCACCGGGTATCAATTTGAGAATGAACAAATAATGAGGATCGACTCCCTTCATCTTCATCAACAGAACATTCTTCCCGCCCTAAAAATCCTTAACGAGAAAAGATTTTCCAACGCAAACGAAGAATTCAGGTCGGCGATCGAACACCAAAAAAATCAGAAAAACCAAGAGGCAATTGCTGATTGTCTAAAGTGTTTTGAGAGCGTCATGAAAATCGTACTCACGGAACACAGAGAGCAAGAGATCGAAAACCTACCTGCTAGTAAATTGATCGAACGCGTTTTCCGAGCTGAACTTATTCCGAAATATCTTACGAATGAATTCAATTCTCTAAGATCAATTTTGGAATCCGGTTTGCCAACTGTTCGCAATAAGACTTCAGGCCATGGCCAAGGAGCCATCAAGAAGAATATTCCGAATGCTATGGTTGATTTCTGCATCAATGTGACAGCGGCAAATATAAACTTACTTGCGCGAGCAAGCGATCAAAACGCATCAGATTGAACACATTCTTCGGCCCAAATAGCAAACATACCAAGCATCCCGCATGTGTGGCGGGCAGGATGCTTGGCGATTGCCAAAGCAATCGCAAGTGCACCCAGTTCCAAACTGCTTTGACCGAAGGGCCACCCCCTCGGCACCCTTCCGCCCATCCCCGAACTGAGGGGAACCCTTCCCTCGGCCCCCGCGTTATACTCTCTGAAAACAAATCAGAGGCGCACATGACCCGCTTGAAAACCACAACTCTCATCACCCTCACGCTTTTGGCGGCGAGCCCGGCTTTTGCCAATCCGAACAAGCTCAAGCATGGCAACGGGCATGGCAATGGCAACGCAGGTCACGTGCGGGTGCATATCCCGGCGGGCTGCGATCTTCCGCCCGGCATTGAAAAGCAAATCCGTGAGGGCAAGCGCACCTCCCTGCCCCCCGGCATCGCCAAGAACTGCGCCGAGCGCAAAGGCTTTGCCAAGGGCGACCGCCTGCCCGACGGCTACACCATCCTGCGCGATTACGGGCGCTATGGCCTGCCCGATCCGGGCCGCGACCGCTATGCCATTTCCGGCGATACGATCTATAAAATCGCCCGCGACGCGGCCATCGTCATCACCGCGATGGGGATTTACAACAACATCGTTAACAACTGAGAGCGGCTCACCTTCACAACAGAGCTGGAGCGAAAAGCACTTTGACGCTCCCGCTCAGGCGAGACATAGTCTGCGCCATGTTTGATCTCATGGCCCAACTCCAATCTAATATTGATGCCGAGCACTCTTTGCGAAACAAGTTACGGCTTGTCTCGGCAATCAAACACATGCCGGAACGTGCTGTTTTCTATGCGCACTGGCACGACAAGAGCGGGCCCTCTCTCCATGAAACTGCCGAAACAAATTCACCAAACGCGATCGTAAAACTGTTTCTTGGGGAGCGGGCCGTAGAGCGATTGGAAGGCGAGGTTCAAGCCCTGTGTGTGCGAGCCGGCTTGCTCGGTGTGTCAGGGCCTGCGCGCGCAGCCGAATTTCTGTTCTGCCGACCAAACCTCAGCCTCTATGCAACGCGTCTCTGTCCTGGGCATACCGGAACGCTATCATTGAAACTTGACGCAGCACCGCCCGACTATTTGATCCAGGGGGCTGCGATGTGGCTCGCAGAAATCATCAGAAGAAACCACTCGATCAACGGTCTGGCCGGAAACTATTGGCGAAAGGTATTGAACCAAGATGCCCCTTTATCTGCCTCCGAGGAGCGCGCTGCATCCAAGTTCGAAAAGCTGCATGATAAAGTGCGGGAGGTCGCATACATGGCTTTACCTGCTGCCTCAGGGCCAGTCACACAATCCCCCGGGCACGGAGACTTTCAGCTCGGCAATTTGATCTATGACGAGAACACTGTGTATGCGATTGATTTTCATGCTCAAAACAGACGCCCGGTCGCCCAAGAAATTGCCTATTTCTTGATCCGAACCAACGCCTTTTCGGACACGCAAGGCAGCACATTGGGTCTAAATGATCGACTAATCGCACCATTTCGCACCATCCTCCCAGAAGGAGAACTAGATCGCCTCTTGCCATTCTTCTTAGGTGTCGAACTGCTCAACAGCTTTAAGCGTTGCGAACATTGGTCTGAGCGAGCGGTCTACCGGCGCAATAAGATGGCCGAACGCTATGTTGCATCGATGAGTTGACCGTTCGAAAGCCGCACCACACGGTCCATTTTCGCCGCCAATTCAAGGTTGTGCGTGGCAATCAGCGCGGACAAGCCCTCGTCGCGCACCAAGCCCATCAACACGTCGAACACCAAATCCGAGGTTTCCGGGTCGAGGTTGCCGGTGGGTTCATCCGCCAGCAACAGCCCCGGCTTGTTCGCCAAAGCGCGACAGAATGCAACGCGCTGCTGTTCGCCGCCCGAGAGTGCCGAGGGCCGGTGCTGGGCGCGTTTGCCGACGCCGACTTTCTCCAGCAATCCCATCGCACGCTCCGAGGCCTCGGCCTCCGGCACGGCATTGGCAAGTTGCGGCAGGATAACGTTGTCGAGCGCGGTGAATTCCGGCAGCAAGTGGTGGAACTGATAGATGAACCCCACGCCCGCGCGGCGCATGGCGGTGCGGGGCTTGTCGCCCAAGCCCGTCATCTCCTCGCCTGCGATTTTGACCGATCCGCTGTCCGGCAAGTCCAACAGCCCCGCAATGTGCAAAAGCGTCGATTTGCCCGCACCAGACGGCGCGATAAGGCCGACGATCTCGCCACGAGACACCGTTAGGTCGATGCCACGCAGCACGTCGACTTCGTTGGGTTTGCCGGCGTTATAGGTCTTGGCGACGCCCGTCAGGGACAACATTTCACGCGCGTTTTGATCATTCATAGCGCAGCGCCTCCACAGGATTCATGCGGGCCGCGCGGCGGGCCGGGAAAATGGTCACGATGAAAGAGAGCCCCAAGGACAAAGACACCGCTTTGAGAATATCGACGGCACGCAACTCGGCGGGCAATTCATAGATGCCCCGGATCGACGGATCCCATGCCCCACCGCCATTGAGCCAGTTCACAAAGCTCAGCACTTGGTCGATGTAGATCGCAAACAGCGACCCGAGAATGACGCCGAAGAGCGTGCCCAAGACGCCGGTAATGGCGCCGCAGATGAAGAAAACACGCAGAATGGAGCCCTCAGTCAGGCCAATGGTGCGCAGGATGCCGATGTCGCGGCCCTTGTTTTTCACCAACATGATGAGGCCCGACACGATGTTCATCGCGGCGATCAGCACCAGCACCGAGAGGATCACGAACATCACGTTGTCCTCGATGTCCAAGGCGCGCAGGAAGGACCCCGAAGCATCGCGCCAAGTCCAGACCATGCCGTGCTCTCCGACCGCTTGCAGCAGAGGGATCGCCATGTCATCGACCGCCTCGGGATGCTCGATCATGACTTCGATTTCGTCGGCTGCCCCCTCGCGGTTAAAGAACTTCTGCGCCTCGGCGAACGGGAGATAAGCGCGTGTCTTATCAATATCATAGCGCCCGGCAGAGAAGACATAAACGACCTCGAAAGACGACACACGCGGGCTAGTGCCAAAGGCGGTTTTGGCCCCATCAGGCGAGATCAGCTTGATCTTATCGCCCACCGTGACACCCAGATCGCGCGCCACGCCGGAGCCGATGGCGATGCCTTCGGAGAACCGCGTCACGTCGCCCCAATGTTGATCAGGCTCAATCGCAACACGCGGGATGGTCATCAGATCCTCAGGCGAAATGCCATAGACCTCGACGCCCGCATTGGTGCCACGCGACGAGACCATGACCTGACCACGCACCAGAGGTGCTGCGCGGGTCACACCCGGCACGGCGCGGAGTTTTTCGGCCCAGCCGTCGTAATCGGTGAGCGCGCGCGAGGTGGTGCCCTCTTCAGTCACGTAGATCGAGGAATAGACGGTCACATGGGCGTTGGAGCCCAGAATCGTATCGACGAATTCGGCGCGAAATCCGGTGCGCACGGCAAGCGTGATGATCAGGGCCGCCACGGCCAAGGTGATGCCGATCAGCGAAATCCATGTCATCACGGACACGCCTCCCTCGTCGCGCCGCGCGCGCAGGTAGGCAAAGGCGATTTTCCACTCGAAGCGGGAAAAGGGCTTGGTCGTTCTGGCCGCGTTCACGAAAAGGCTCCTGAAAACTTTGCCAGACCAAACCCTTTGGCCGCAGAAAGGTCAAGCGCTGCCCGGCCCGATACGCGGCCTCTTGCGATGAAACGCGATGAAAGCCGCGTGAGGGACGCGGATTAAAACGTGAGACCGGCCTGCGATTTGCGCCGACGGAACGGCCAGGCCAAAAGCGCCAACACGCCACTGACCGCCAGCCAGCCGCCCAGATAACCGACAAGCGCGGAAATACCGCCCTCAAGCGTCAGGGGCAAAGCAGGGCGGAAGTCGTCATAGGTGGCGCGCGCCAGAACCGTGTCGGCGACGCGTTGCGGCATGGTCAGACGCTCCAGAGGCGAGGCCTCTTTCAGCACTGTCAAATCCTCCGACAAGCGCGCATGGCGGTCGATGGTGTTGCGCATGTCGCGGCGGCGGTTTTCGAGAAACACCGAGCCGCCCATCGAGGCCAGAGCCTCTTCGCGGGTCATCTCGGCGCGGGTGGCGGAGGCGTCGAAATCGGCGATGACCGTTTGCAGGGCCTCGACCTGACCGCCTAAGCGCTGTGTGTATTGCTGGGTGAACTCAGGAAACTGGGACACAACGGCGGCCCCCAACAGGCCGCCCGAAAGGGCGAGTGCTCTCAACATATTTGCCTCTCATCCGTCTGCTGCGGTTTCCGTCTGACGCGGAAATTCTATGGCAAGTAGGCTAAAAGGATTCGGGGGCGAGACACAAATGCCCCGCCCCCGTTTTTTCAAAGTCTCGCGAAAACTCGCCGATCTGTCGTTAGAGACCCGCGTAGATTTTCACGATTTTCTCGACCGCCAGCTCCGGCGTCATCTCTTCGCTCTCGCCGGTCTTGCGGCAGGTCACTTCGACCACGCCGTTCTTGAGACCGCGCGGCCCGACGGTGATGCGCCACGGCAGACCGATCAGATCCATGGTGGCGAATTTGCCGCCCGCACGTTCGTTGCGGTCATCATAAAGCGCCTCGAGGCCCAAGGTTTCGAAGGACTTATAGAGCGCCTCACAGGCGACATCGGCCTCTTCGTCGCCCTGTTTCAGATTGACGATGCCAACGTGGAAGGGCGTCACGCCCTCCGGCCAGATGATGCCTTTGTCGTCGTGGCTGGCCTCGATGATCGCGCCCAAGAGACGCGACACGCCGATGCCATGCGACCCCATGTGCACAGGCACAGGTTTGCCATCCGGGCCTTGGACAGTCGCGCCCATGGATTCGGAATACTTCGTGCCGAAGTAGAAAATCTGACCGACTTCGATGCCGCGCGCGCTGCGGCGGCGCTCTTCTGGCACCTCGGCAAAGATCGCTTCGTCGTGGGTCTCATCGGTGCGGGCGTAGCGCGAGGTAAACTCTTCGAGCACGGCCTGACACTGTTCGACGCTGTCAAAGTCGATCTCACGGTCGCCGAATTTCAGATCGGTGATCTGGCTGTCGTAGAACACCTCGGATTCGCCGGTTTCGGCCAGCACGAGGAATTCATGGGTGTAATCGCCGCCAATCGGGCCACCGTCCGCACGCATCGGGATCGCCTGAAGCCCCATGCGCTCATAGGTGCGCAGGTAGCTCACGAGGTGACGGTTATAGGCGTGGAGCGCGTCATCCATCGTCAAATCAAAGGTATAGCCGTCTTTCATAAAGAACTCGCGGCCCCGCATCACGCCGAAACGCGGACGGATTTCGTCGCGGAATTTCCACTGGATTTGATAGAGCGTCAGCGGCAGGTCTTTGTAGGACTTCACATAGCCACGGAAGATGTCGGTGATCATCTCTTCGTTGGTCGGCCCAAACAGCATATCGCGACCATGCCGGTCGGTGATCCGCAGCATCTCATCGCCATAGGCATCATAGCGCCCGGATTCACGCCACAGGTCCGCCGACTGCATCGTCGGCATCAAGACCGGGATGTGGCCCGCGCGTTGTTGTTCTTCATGCACGATCCGCTCGATATTCTTGAGCACCTTATAGCCCAGCGGCAGCCAGGAATAGATGCCAGCAGATTGCTGGCGGATCATGCCGGCGCGCAGCATCAGACGGTGCGACACGATTTGTGCCTCGGACGGGGTTTCTTTCAAAACCGGAAGGAAATAGCGCGACAAACGCATAGGCGGAGCCCTCAAGTGATCAGTGTTTGCAACGGTCTAAGCGATCGCCAGAGCACAAACAAGACTGCGCAAGTTTTCGGCCTCTGGCAAATCAGCGCTGCGGTTGCGCCCTCTTCCCCTTGAAACCCATGTCAGCACGCGCGATATGGAAGAAAAGGCAAAGGGGCGTCATGGCATTACCTGTCCGCGATCAGATGAAATATTGGGGGGTCGCTGCGGCGGTGTTCCTCGCGTTGTTGTGGCTTTTGGGCAATGTCATTCTGCCTTTTGTGCTCAGCATGGCCGTAGCCTATATGCTCGACCCGGTCGCCGACAAGTTGGAGAGCTGGGGCTTTAGCCGCATTGCCGCCACGGTGGTGATCACCTTGGTCGCGGCGGTGCTTTTTGTGCTCATCGCGCTTCTGGTCATTCCGACGCTGATCAATCAGACGACGGATCTGGTCAATATCGCGCCCGAATTGATCAACAATCTCCAGAATTTCCTGACCGAGAAATTCCCCACCCTCCTCGATGAAGGCAGCCAGCTGCGTCAGACCCTCGTCAAGATTGGCGAGACGATCCAGTCGAAGGGCGGAGAATTGCTCTCGACCGCGCTGGCCTCTGCGATGAGCCTTTTCAACGTCGTGATGCTGTTGGTTCTGGTGCCGGTGATCACCTTTTATCTCTTGATGGATTGGGACCGGATGGTCGCCAAGATCGACGGGCTTTTGCCGCGCGATCACGCGCCGGTCATCCGTCGCCTCGCCTCCGACATCGACAGCACCTTGGCCTCTTTCATCCGCGGCCAAGGCACCGTCTGCCTGATCCTCGGCACGTTTTACGCCGCAGGCCTCATGCTCGTGGGTCTCAAATTCGGCCTCGTCGCGGGGGCTGTGGCAGGCGCCTTGACCTTTATTCCTTACGTCGGCGCCATCGTTGGTGGACTTTTGTCCATCGGCCTTGCGCTGTTCCAGTTCTGGGGCGAATGGCAATGGATCGCCGCCGTGGTCGCGATCTTCGCCATCGGCCAATTCGTCGAGGGCAATATCCTGACCCCGAACCTCGTCGGCTCCTCCATCGGGCTGCATCCCGTCTGGCTGATCTTTGCGCTCTCCGCCTTTGGCACTTTGTTTGGCTTTGTCGGCATGTTGATCGCCGTGCCGGTGGCCGCCGCCCTCGGTGTCGTAGCGCGCTTTGGCATCCACCAATATCACGACAGTCGGCTCTATCGGGGCCTCAGCGCCGATGAAGACCCAGAGGCAGAAGACGTCTGACCATGGCCCAACAGCTTATTCTCGATCTTCCCACCCGCGAGGTGCTTGGGCGCGATACGTTTTTCGTCGCGCCCTCCAATGCCATGGCCATCGCGACCCTCGATTCCGTGGCCACTTGGCCCTCGGGCAAACTGGTCCTCATTGGGTCTCCCGGCTCGGGCAAAACCCATATGGCGCATGTCTTTGCCGCCGAGCATGAGGGCGTGATCGTCCCTGTCGCCGAGTTGAGCGAGGCCGATATTCCTGCTCTGGCAACCCAGCGCTCCGTGGTGGTCGAGGACGCCGACCGCATGCCGGAGCTGGCCGATCCGCAAGCGGCGGAAAACGCACTGTTTCACCTGCACAACCTGACCTTGGCCGAAGGCGGTCGGCTTTTGGTCACGGCGCGCACCGCTCCCAATCATTGGGCGCTCACCCTGCCCGATCTGGCGTCTCGGATGCAGGGCACCACGGTGACCCGGATCGATCCGCCCGATGACATGTTGCTCATGGCCATGCTGGTGAAACAATTCGAGGACCGGCAGATCACCGTCCCTGTGGCGCTGATCCCCTGGCTCGTGAAACGCATGGAACGCTCGGCCGGTGCGGTGCGCCAGATGGTCGAGACACTCGATCGCGAAGCGCTAAGGGCCGGCAAGCCTATTTCGCGCGGTCTGGCCCAGAGCCTCTTTCCCGCCGACGCGTAAGCGCCCCAAAAGGCGCTGGATTTTGCCCAAAATCCATGCGATTTACGAAGTCGAAGCCATTTGGCACTGTCGTTTAAGACCAACGAGATAGGCACCGTCATGACCGATCTTTCGCAAGATGCGACGGAACACCAAGGCGCAATCGCAGAAGCCGAGACACAAGACTGGGGCGTCTTTGGCCGCCCTCTGTTTCTCGACGCGGAGGCCCGTGCTTTGTCGCGGGTCGGCGTGGTCGATGTGGGGTCGAACTCCGTGCGTTTGGTGGTGTTTGACGGCGCGGCGCGCAGCCCGGCCTATTTCTACAACGAGAAAATCATGTGTGGGCTGGGTGCTGGCCTGCGCGAAACCGGGCGGCTCAACCCGGAGGGCAAGGTCCGCGCCATGTCCGCCATCCGGCGGTTTCAGAAACTGGCGAAAGGCATGGGCATTCCCCCACTGACGGCGGTTGCGACCGCTGCGGTGCGGGAGGCTGAGGACGGTCCCGCTTTTCGGGAGGACATCGAGCGGGAGACCGGCCTCAGCCTATGGGTCATCGACGGCGAGGAAGAGGCGCGGCTCTCGGCGCAGGGCGTGCTTTTGGGCTGGCCCGAGGCGGATGGCCTGGTCTGCGATATTGGCGGCTCCTCTATGGAACTGGCCGAGGTCCGCAACGGCGAAGTCGGCAAGCGCGTGACCTCGCCCTTGGGGCCGCTGAAACTTCAGGGCCTCCAAGGCGGGCGTCAGGGTCTCAAGGATCACATCGCGCCGATCATGAAAGAGCTGGCCGAGACCATGGGCACCGCGCATCCGCGCATTTACCTTGTGGGGGGCTCCTGGCGCGCGATTGCCCGGATCGATATGGAGCGGCGCAATTACCCGCTGCACGTGCTGCACGAATATCGGATGTCGAGCCGGTCGGTCACCGAAACGATCAAATTCATCCGCAAAAGCGATATGGATGAGCTGCGCTCCAAAACCGGCACCTCGTCGAGCCGGATGTCTTTGGTGCCGATTGCCTCCGAAGTGCTGCGGCAGTTGGTGCGGACCTTTCATCCGAAAGAGATTTGCGTCTCGTCCTACGGCATCCGCGAAGGCATGCTTTACGAGCAAATGCCGCAGAGCGTGCGCGCCCGTGATCCGCTGATCGAAGCGTGTCGGTTCTCTGAGATGAAAGACGCCCGCCTGCCCGGCTTTGGCAAGCAGCTTCACGCCTTCATTGAGCCGATCTTCAAGGCCCGGCAATATGAAAAGATGCGGCTGATCCGCGCTGCCTGCCTGCTGCATGACGTCACCTGGCGCGCGCATCCCGATTACCGCGCCGAGGTGTGTTTCGACAATGCGACGCGGGCCAACCTGGGCGGCCTGACCCATAAGGAACGGATTTTCTTAGGTCTTGCTCTGCTGCACCGCTACAAAAACTCGCGCGACAACACGCCCTTTGCCAATCTGATCGAGATGCTCTCGGAAAAGGAAATCCGCGATGCCGAGGTGCTTGGCAAAGCGATGCGGTTCGGCGCGATGTTTGCCGTGGACGTGCCGACGGATATGGCCAAAATCGCCTACTTCCCGAAGAAAAAAGAGCTGGTCCTGTCGTTGCGCCCCGAGGCCGAAGATCTGTTCGGCGAAGTCACCAACGCGCGGTTCCAGTCGCTCGCCAATAGCCTCGGCGCCAAGACCGAAGTGCGTCACCTTCGGTCTTGAGCCTTAGAGATCAATGCCCTCATCGGGGATGCTCGGCTCCTCCGGCGCGCCTTCGGGTTTGCGCCGGATCAGGATGTCGCCATTGGGCAGGATCACCGGCGCCTCATAGGCATTGAGATCGTCGACATAGCCCTCAAGCTCCTTGAGCGCCGGCCCCATGTCCTCAAACAGATGTTCGAGCAACAATTTCGAGCCTTCGCGCAACAGGTTCCAGCCCTCCTCAGGATCAGAGGGCGTGTCCTCGGCCAGCACAGGTGCCGCAAGAAAGAGCATCGGGATCAGGATCATCTGTCTCATACGGAACATATAAGGTCTCGCCCGCCCGATTTCACCCCTGCCGCGTCTCACAGGTCGAGATCGACCGTCACCGGGAAATGATCCGACGCCTTGAGCAACGCCTCTTTCAATTCCGGCGTGTTGAAACAGACCGGATCGTCGAACGGATGCCAGATGCGCCAGCGCGCGCCCTGTTTCAAATCCTGTGACACCATCACATAGTCCAAAAGCGCCGAAAGATAGCGCTTTTCCTCGTCGATATAGAACCGCGCAGAGGTCCGCCCCTGATTGCCGCGCCGCGTGAGCGCCTCGGTCGCATGCGGGTCCGACAGGCGCATTTCGGGCGACACATCCGGGTCTTCGCGGCCCATGACGATCTCCACGCCAGAGCGCCCGAACAGCTTTTCATATTCATCAAGCCCCGGCCCGTCGTTGAAATCACCTAGCACGATCAAAGGCTCGCCCGCGCGCAGATGCCCCTCCACCCGTTCCCGCAACCAGATGCATTGCGCCAACTGTTTGCGCCGGTTCTCGATGGAAATGCGGATCACGTCATCGCGGCTGCGCGCGCCATGCGGGGCCTTGGATTTCACATGCACGCCGATCATGCGAAAGGCAAAGCCGGTCTCGCGCACTTCCATTGCAAGCTCCAGCGGCGGCTTTGAGAACCGCACCTCTTCGCGGTCCCGATCCGTGTCGAGATCCAGCCGATAGATCGAATTGAAGGCAGGCGGCTCGAAGTCATCGCCCAAGTCCGCAGGTGCCCCGACCGGATCATGCCGCGCACGCAGCACCAGCGGGTCGTACATCAGGGCAATCTCTTGCTGCGTCTCGTTGATATAGCCGATCTCGACCGCCATGGCCCGCAGCCCCGCCCAATCGGCGAATTGCTCCAGCGCGCGGCGTGTGTCGCGTTTGCGATTGGTGTCCGGCGCCTCGATCACCATGATCGCGTCGGCATCCAGCGCGTTGAACACGATACCGAGGGATTCGAGCTGCATCTCGCGGGTCACATTGTGCCGGGCGGACCATTTGTCGTCGGCCTGCGGGCGGCCCATCCGGTCGAAAAGGTTGTCGAACCATTCGACATTATAGGTCGCGATGCGGATCACGCCGCGCGCTCCGCGGAGATTTCCTCCCAGGCCGCGTTGATCTCAACCAGCCGGTCAGAGGCCAATTGCACCGCCTCTTCGGGCACGCCGCGGGCAATCATCCGGTCGGGATGGGTCTCGCGCACCAGCGCCCGATAGGCCGATTTAATCTCCGCAAGCGAGGCAGAGGGCTCGACGCCGAGCACATCGTAAGGATCGCGCAGTGCATCGGGCACATATCGCGCGCGCAGCACCCGAAAGGCGCGGTCTTCGATGTCGAAAATCTCCGCCACACGGATCAGAAACGCATCCTCGCCGGGGTGATATTCCCCGTCGGCCATGGCGATGTGAAACAGCCCATCCATGATGTCCATCAGCGGGCGGCATTCCGCGCCATACATCTTTTTCACGCTCTTGGCGTAGTCCTCGAACCCCGCCACGTCTTGGCGGGCAAGGTTGAACACGCGGGCGGCGGCGGCTTCGTCCTCTGGCGCGATCAGGAACACTTCGCGAAAGGCCGTGACCTCGTCGCGGGTCACCTGACCGTCCGCCTTGGCCATTTTCGCGCCCAGGGCAATCACCGCGATGGCAAAGCCCACGCGCCGATCCGGGTCAGAGCGAAATTGCTCAAACACAGAAGCCAGGCTTTCGCCCGCACGCAGCGCCTTGAGCGCCTCAAGGATTTTGGACCAGATCGACATGTCGCGAGCTTACCTATTTTGGCGTCACAAGTCCCGCGACAAATCTGTGTTCTCAAAGGAATTTTTGCAAAAACAACACATCCAGCCAGCGGTCGAATTTGAACCCGGCCTGCGGGATGCGCCCGGCCTCGGCGTAGCCCAAGGCCTTGTGAAAGGCGATGGACCCCGCGTTGTCGGCATCAATCGCTGCAATCATCGAATGATGCCCCGCCTCACGCGCATGTTGTTCGACCACCAACATGAGCGTCCGCCCAAGGCCAAAGCCCTGCGCCGCATCGTTGAGGTAAACCGAGTGCTCCATGGTAAAGCGGTAACCGTTGTTGCCGGGACGGAATTGGTCGTAGGTCGCGTAGCCCACCACCTCGCCCTGATGTTCGGCGACATAAAAAGCGCGGCCCCGGCTCAGGCGATCGGTGACCATCTCGGCCCAGGCAGTCTCGTCGCGCTCTTCCGAGGAAAACGACGCCGTCGAGCCGGCTATGACCGGCGCCATGATGGCTTTGAGCGCGGCAGCATCGGCAGGCGTCGCGTCGCGCAGGTAGGGTTTCTCAGTCATGCGATCCAGATCTCCCCAGAGGGTGTGCCAATCTCGGCCGTCAGACCGGGGGTTTGGGCTTGTACAATTCGAACATTTTCCATCGCCTCGACAAAAGGCGCAAGAGCGGCACGCAGCCCCTCTGCATCGGGGTGCGAAATTTTCAGCCTGCGAAAGGCCAACCCCGGGTCGAGCAGCTTCGGCGCCGGATGGGGTGAGTGCCATTCGATCAGCGCCGGAAAGCAATTGTCATAGGGCAATACGCCAGTTTCCGGCACGATCATCCGCCAGGCATAGTCACCGCGTTGAAACGACATGATCCGACCGACATCAGCCGGGGCGCGTTCCCAAGCCTCCTCCAGATCAGCACAGGCCACGACCCAGTTCGTGAGTTTCGGCGTCCCGCCAAAGTTGTCCAAATCGAACCAACGCGGGAAATCCGGTCTTTGCGCCTTAGGATCGGGCGCGATCACTTCGAGATAGGCCTTTTCCCCATCCGGGCGAGTCATCGCCACCAGACGGTTTTCCGTCGCCATATCCTTGTGTTCTCCACGCGGTCCGAAGGGAACCCCCAAAAGAGCCTCGGCCCAATCGCGCCCCTGTTCCAGATCGCCTGCGGAAATCACCAAATGATCAATCTGATAGTTCATTGCCCTTGTCCTTATTGAAACCTTTAAAAAAGGCCCCATTTCCATATAACGCACCTTTAAATCAACTTTCAGGAAAGACCAGAAAAAGACAATGCTCCTGCGCAAATTGGAACAGTTCTTCGACAGTGAGATCTCAGGCGGAATCGTGCTCATGGTGGCCGCCGTCGCTGCCATGTTCGTGGCCAATTCCTCGCTTTATCCCTATTACGATGGCGCCCTGTCATCGTATTTCACCGTTCAGCTCGGCGAAAACGGCCTCTCCAAGCCTTTGATCTTGTGGATCAATGATGGATTGATGGCGGTGTTCTTCCTCCTCGTGGGGCTAGAGCTCAAACATGAGCTGATGGAAGGCAAGCTCAAGAACCCGCGTGACGTGGTTCTGCCGGGCATGGCGGCCGTCGGCGGCATGTTTGTCCCGGCTCTGGTCTATTTCGCGCTCAATATTTCTTCGCCTGAAACGCACGGCGGCTGGGCCATTCCGGCGGCGACCGACATCGCCTTTGCTTTGGGTATTCTGGCGCTTGTGGGCGACCGCGTGCCCTCTTCGCTCAAAGTTTTCTTGCTGACGCTGGCGATCCTTGATGACTTGGGCGCAATCCTGATCATCGCATTTTTCTACACCGCTGATCTGCATCTGGACTACCTGTTCCTGTCGGTCATTCCGCTCGCGATCATGTTCTACCTCAACCGTGCGGGCATTCACCGCATCGCACCGATCATCCTCTTGGGTACGGTGCTTTGGGTTCTGGTGTTGAAATCCGGTGTCCACGCGACGCTCGCGGGCGTGATCACCGCCTTCTTCATCCCGATCAAAGACAAATGGGGCAAATCGCCGCTGCATGCGCTCGAACATGCGCTCTCGCCCTATGTGTTCTTCCTGATCGTGCCGATCTTTGCCTTCGCCAACGCCGGCGTGGTGCTTTCCGGGATTACCATGGACGACGTGTTCTCGCCGCTGCCCTTGGGGATCGCCCTGGGTCTCATCCTCGGCAAACAGGTCGGCGTCTTCGGCATGACCTGGCTTTTGGTCAAGATGGGCGTCGCTAAGAAACCCTTTGGCGCAACCTGGCTCCATATCTACGGCGTCGCAGCCCTCGCGGGCATCGGGTTCACCATGTCGCTCTTCATCGGCGGGTTGTCCTTTGACGATGCTTTCCACATGAATGAGGTCCGTATCGGCGTGTTGTCCGGCTCCGTGATCTCCGCGATCATCGGCTTTGTGGTGCTGAAATTCGCCCCCGTCGAAGACGACAAAGCCGCGCTGAAAGAGGCCGACGTGACCGCGCCCGAAGTTCAGGAACCGGCGCAGTAAACGCCTCACAGACAAAACAAAAGGGCCGGAGGAGCGATCCCCCGGCCCTTTTTCATTTCGGATCAAATACTCAGATCATTCGGTCGAGATCAGATCGAGGATCTGACGCGCAGCCGCCGGGATGTTGGTGCCCGGCCCGAAGATCGCTTTGACGCCCGCGTTATAGAGGAATTCGTAATCCTGCTGCGGGATCACACCGCCACAGATCACGATGATGTCCTCGGCGCCCTGCTCTTTCAGAGCTTCGATCAGCTTCGGTGCCAGCGTCTTGTGACCGGCCGCCTGCGAGGAAATCCCCACGATATGCACGTCATTGTCGATGGCATCCTGAGCGGCCTCTTCCGGCGTCTGGAACAGAGGGCCAACGTCGACGTCAAAGCCGATGTCGGCAAAGGCGGTGGCGATGACTTTCGCGCCGCGGTCGTGACCGTCCTGACCCATTTTGACGACGAGCATGCGCGGACGACGCCCGGCTTTGTCGGCAAAGGTTTCCACATCTTTCTGGATCTGGGCAAAGCCCTCGTCGCCCTCGTAGGCGGCGCCGTAGACCCCCGCCAGCGTTTTCACCTCGGCGCGGTGACGTCCAAATGCTTTTTCCATGGCCATCGAAATCTCCCCAACGGTTGCACGCGCACGGGCGGCCTCGACCGCCAGCGACAGGAGGTTGCCCTCGCCGGATTTCGCCGCCGTTTCCAAAGCGCCGAGGGTTTCCTCAACTTTGGCGGCATCGCGGGTCGCCTTGATCTTGTCGAGGCGGGCGATCTGGCTGTTGCGCACGGCCACGTTGTCCACGTCGAGAATGTCGATCGGGTCTTCCTTGTCCTTGCGGTATTTGTTGACGCCGACGATGACTTCCTCGCCACGGTCAATATTGGCCTGACGTTTCGCGGCGGTCTCTTCGATCCGCAGCTTCGGCATGCCGGAGTTGACGGCCTTGGTCATGCCGCCCATCTCTTCGATTTCCTCCATAAGGGCCCAGGCCTTGTCGGCCAGTTCCTTGGTGAGGCTTTCGACGTAGTAGGAGCCCGCGAGCGGATCGACCACATTGGTGATCCCGGTTTCTTCCTGAAGGATCAGCTGCGTGTTCCGGGCAATGCGCGCGGAGAACTCGGTCGGAAGCGCGATGGCCTCGTCCAGCGCGTTGGTGTGCAAGGACTGCGTGCCGCCCAGAGCCGCCGACATTGCCTCATAGGCGGTGCGGATCACGTTGTTATAGGGGTCTTGCTCTTGCAACGACACGCCCGAAGTCTGGCAGTGGGTGCGGAGCATCTTGGACTTGGAGAGCTTCGGCTCGAACTCGTCCATCACGCGGGTCCAGAGGTAGCGCGCGGCGCGCAGTTTCGCGGCCTCCATAAAGAAGTTCATACCAATCGCGAAGAAGAACGACAGGCGGCCCGCGAATTTATCGACATCCATGCCCGCATTGATCGCGGTGCGCACATATTCGCGCCCGTCGGCCAGCGTGAAGGCCAGCTCCTGCACGAGGTTCGCGCCCGCTTCCTGCATGTGGTAGCCGGAGATCGAGATCGAGTTGAATTTCGGCATCTCGTTGGCGGTGAACTCGATGATGTCCGCGATGATCTTCATCGAGGGCTCGGGCGGGTAGATATAGGTGTTGCGCACCATGAACTCTTTCAGAATGTCGTTCTGAATGGTCCCGGCCAGAAGCGCGCGATCATGCCCCTGTTCCTCCCCCGTCACGATGAAATTGGCGAGGATCGGAATAACAGCCCCGTTCATCGTCATCGAGACGGAGACCTTGTCCAAAGGAATGCCGTCGAAGAGGATTTTCATGTCCTCGACGCTGTCAATCGCCACACCGGCCTTACCGACATCGCCGACCACGCGCGGGTGATCGGAATCGTAGCCCCGGTGCGTCGCCAGATCGAAAGCGACCGAGACACCCTGCTGACCAGCAGCAAGCGCCTTGCGGTAAAAGGCATTCGATTCCTCGGCGGTCGAGAAGCCCGCATATTGGCGGATGGTCCAAGGACGTCCGGCATACATCGTCGCCTTCACACCGCGCGTGAACGGCTCCATCCCCGGCGTGTTGCCGAGATGATCCATGCCCGCAAGATCGTCCTCAGCATAGAGCGGCTTGACCTTGATGCCTTCCAGCGTGTCCCACTCAAGGCTCTCAAGCGGCTTGCCCCGCAACTCCTTCGTGGCAAGTTCTTCCCACTTTTTCCTGTCCGTCATATCCGGCTCCTCTCCATATTCTTTGCGCAACACCTTGAAGTGTCACGTTCAACCTTGGTTTGGCCCTCTCATCGTCCTATATAAAGGAGACCCGCGGGAGGACCGATGAAACATCTCTATGTCACAGCACTTATTGCGCTTTTTCTCACGCCACCGTTGGCGCCGACTGCCGGTTTTGCACAGGACACCCCGCCCGAACCGGAGACCGTCGCCGAAACGCCAGCCCCTCTGATCCAAGAGGCGGGCGACACCGAGCTTTCCGACTTCAAATGGGCCGCGCGCGTACTGGTGGTCTTTGCCGACAGCCCGCTGGACCCTTCGTTCAGCGACCAGATCGCTTTGCTGGAAAACCGCCCTGACGCACTTTTGGAACGCGACGTGGTGGTTCTGACCGACACCGACCCGGACACCCGTTCACCGATCCGCACGGCACTGCGCCCGCGTGGCTTTGCGCTGGTGATTGTGGACAAGGACGGCCGTGTCATGCTCCGCAAACCCGCACCTTGGAACGTCCGCGAGATCACCCGCGCCATCGACAAAACACCGCTCAGACAGCAGGAGCTGGAAAGCGGGCGGTGAGTCTCACCGCTCGCTTCTGCGCGCAGGTCTTGCGCGCAGAGCATTTCATAGACATGCCCGGGCAGGCTGGTGCGAAAAGCTGCGGTCTGGCTCGCGCAAAATGAGAACATTTCTCCAGCCTCCGCATCCTTCCCGACCGCATATGCCCGCCCGGCCGTCATGGGTTATTCGAACTCCATGATCACTTCGTCGACCGCAAGGCTGTCACCGGGGCCTGCGTTGATTTTGGAGACCACGCCTTTGCGCTCGGCGCGCAGGATGTTTTCCATTTTCATCGCTTCGACGGTGCAGAGCGCCTGACCTTCCTGAATCTCGTCGCCGACCTCGACGTTCACCTTCACGATCAGGCCCGGCATCGGGCAGAGGAGCAGTTTCGAGGTGTCCGGCGGCAGTTTCTCGATCATGAATTTCGACAGTTCGGCGGCCCGCGGGCTGCGGACGTAGACCTTGAGATCGGCGCCTCGGTTGCGGATGCGGAACCCGCCGGGGATCTTGCCGACTTTCAGCGTCAAAGTGCCGTGATCCATGTCGATCAGCGCCAAAGTGTCGCCCGGCACCCAAGTGCTTTCGCAACGATGTTTCTTGTCGTTGATCAACACGGTGGAGCCGTTTTTGTCAGCCTCAATGGTCAGCGGAAAATCGTACTCGCCGATCTGAACCACCCAATCGGTGCCAACGGTGCGCTCGTGGTTGTCCATCCGGCCCGAGATGCGCGTGCGACGGATTTCCGCGACACGATACATGGCGGCGGCGGCGGCGGCGATGCGCTCGAGGTCCTCATAGGGCAGCTCCGCGCCCTCGAACCCTTCGGGATATTCCTCGGCGATGAAGGCCGTGGTCATGTCGCCGGAGACGAATTTCGGGTGATCGTAGACGGCGGAGAGGAACGGCAGGTTGTGGCCGATGCCCTCGACCTCAAACGCGTCCAGCGCGTTGCGCATGTTCTCGATGGCCGCCGCGCGATCCGGGCCCCAGGTGCAGAGCTTGGCGATCATCGGGTCGTAATACATCGAAATCTCGCCGCCCTCATAGACGCCGGTGTCATTGCGCACGACATTGGTTTTCGTGACGATTTCTTCCGGCGGACGGTATTTCGTCAGCCGCCCGATGGAAGGCAGGAAGTTGCGATAGGGGTCCTCGGCGTAGAGGCGGCTTTCCATCGCCCAGCCGTTGATTTTCACATCGTCCTGGGTGATCGACAGCGGCTCGCCATTGGCGATGCGGATCATCTGTTCGACGAGATCGACGCCCGTGATCAACTCGGTCACCGGGTGTTCCACCTGAAGGCGGGTGTTCATTTCGAGGAAGTAGAAATTGCGGTCGCCATCGACGATGAATTCCACGGTGCCCGCCGAGGTGTAATCCACGGCTTTGGCCAGAGCGACAGCCTGTTCGCCCATGGCTTTGCGGGTCGCTTCATCGAGGAAGGGCGACGGCGCCTCTTCAATGACTTTCTGGTTGCGGCGCTGGATCGAACATTCGCGTTCGTTGAGGTAAATGCCGTTGCCATGCGCGTCGCAGAGCACCTGAATCTCGATGTGGCGCGGCTGGGTCACGAATTTCTCGATGAAAATCCGGTCGTCGCCAAAGGAGCTTGCGGCCTCGTTCTTGGACGACTGGAACCCTTCGCGGGCTTCTTCGTCGTTCCAGGCGATCCGCATGCCTTTACCACCGCCCCCGGCGGAGGCTTTGATCATCACCGGATAGCCGATTTCATTGGAGATTTTCACCGCCTCGTCGGCATCCTCAATGAGGCCCATGTAGCCCGGAACCGTCGAGACACCCGCCTCTTGGGCGAGTTTTTTCGAAGTGATCTTGTCGCCCATGGCTTCGATCGCGCCTTTCGGCGGGCCGACAAAAGCGACGCCCGCGTCGGCCAGCGCCTCGGCGAATTTCGAGTTCTCGGAGAGGAACCCATAGCCCGGATGCACCGCCTGCGCGCCGGTCTGTTTGATCGCGTCCATCACCTTGTCGATGACGATATAGGACTGGTTCGCCGGCGGCGGACCGATGTGCACCGCTTCGTCCGCCATCTGCACATGCAACGCGTGTTTGTCCGCATCCGAATAAATGGCGACCGTCTTGATCCCCATCTTCTTGGCGGTTTTCATCACCCGGCAAGCGATCTCGCCGCGGTTCGCAATCAGGATCTTGTCGAACATGTCCTGCCCTCTCCCTTTCTTAAATCAGTCCCGACCGGGCGGCTGCCCGCTGTCGGATCGTCAGTTTCAAACACGAAAAAGCTCCCCGGACAGTTACGTCCGAGAAGCTCTCAACACTCCGATCCAAAGGCCGCGCACGACGGCCGTTCAGACGGTTATGATCAGTTACAGATACCTGCGTCGTCGCAGTAGGTGCCTGCGAGCGCACCGAGGGCCGCGCCGGTGAGCGCGTTGTTGTCGGTTGCATCAGCGACGATGGCACCAGCGGCTGCACCTGCGAGGGCACGTTCGCCGTCCGTTTGCATGCAGCCCGCGAGGACCGTTGCGGAAACGAGGGAAAGAATAAGAATGGATTTGCGCATTTTTCTGCTCTTGGTGTGGTTATGACTGAGCCAATGCTAGCGCAGGTCAACCCCATCGAAAAGAGAATTTCGCCAGCACGGCAGGGATGGGCGAAACCACGCCCAAGTCCATGCCCAGCCTCATCGCCAATCACATCCCCGTTCAGAACGCGGCCTGAAAAGAAAGAGTGGCGAGGGCCGCGCGGGGGGGGCACGGACCTCGCCAGAGGGGAAGGGTAACGGTTTTCAGAACAGGCTCCGACGTTGCTGGTCGTCGTTGCCATGAGGAAAGGATGGGATGTAATCCGCTCGCTCACAAGGCCATGCCCGCCCTGCCCGCCGATATGGGCAGCAGTTCGCGCAAATGCCGGTATGCCAAGCGAAAACCCGCGCATCAGTCCCTCATGTCCTCATCATTGTCCCCGTTCCACATGTCGTCCCAATCGGGCATCTCTTCGTCCTCACCTTCGGCGAAGATTTCAGGGAAAGAGGCCATGGCCCGGCGCAGGTCGATCTGCAACAGCGCCTCATAGGACGCCGGATCGAAATCCTCGGGGTCCGCAGGCACCACTTCGCGCCCGAAAAGCCAGGACAGACGCCCGGCATCGAGATTGCCGCGTTCGAATTGCTCTTCGCCGAAATGCTCCCAGAGCGCTTTCATAAAGGCGGCATCGGCGCGTTTGTCGGCCGGTTTGCGGTCCTTGTAGCGCTCCAACGCCTTCAGGGGCGTCACCCCTTTCGGGTTCGCGCGTCGAATGACGAATTGATAATCGGAGCCGGGCAAACGCCCCGGAAACCCCTTATGTTTGAGCATGTAGTCGCGTGCCATCAGCTGTCTCCCTCATCAGGTCTGCGCGCAATCAGGTCGATCTCGACCAGTGCGCCCACGGCCAACGCGGTCACGCCCACTGTGGTGCGCGCCGGAAGCCGATCGAGAGGGAAGTAGCTTTTGTAGGTCTCGTTGAACAGGGCGTAGTCGCGTTCGAACTCTGTGAGAAAACAGCGGCACTGCATAATATGCTCAGGCCCAAGCCCCAATTCGCCCAGAATGAGCAAAAGATTGTCCATCACGCGCCGGGTCTGCGCCTCAATCCCCTCGGGCAGCGCCGCGTCGGGGGCGTTTGGGTCGGTCGGCATCTGGCCGGTCAGAATGACCCAGCCATCGTCCTCGACCGCATGCGAAAACGGCGCGACGGGGCGCGGGCCATTGGAGAACATGTGAAACTTCGGCGCCATCTCAAAACGCCTCCCATTCACAGAGGCCATCCACCGGGCGGTAGGCCTCAAAGACCTGCGCCACCTCCGGGTCGGTGGAGCCGAATTCGGTGGGCGCCTCGGAGAGCGAAATCACGATCATCGCAGGTTCCGGTGCGCTGAGGCGCGGCAAGGCGTAGCTCACGCACAGCGCCGAAAGATCGGCCTCAAGCTCTTCATAAGACAGATCTTTCAAATAGCGCGGCAGCTCAGGCGCGAGAAACCGGAACCGCGCGGTCAGCCCCATGGCGGATTGGTCCATCACCGTGTCATAGAATGTTACCGGCTGGCCGGAGGGCACGGTCAAGTCTTCGGCCTCGACAGGCGTCAATTCCGCCAAGGCGGCCATCCCTATGACAGAGGCCAAAGCCGCAGATGCGATCCGTCTTGCAATCATGTCATGACCTCCTTTTCGCGAACCGGACCCAACGGGCGCGATTGTCGGGATTATCCAGCACCGCCTGAATGCGGGCTTCGCTGTCGTGTTTCGGGAACCGCCCCGCAATCATGCCGCCAGCGGTGATTTCAAGGTCCTCGCCCTGCGCCACCACCCGCACCACGGGCGCCAGTCCCCGCAAGGATTGCAGCGCCCGCCACATGTCCTGACGCACCTGATGCGCCACGCGGGATTTGCGCAGGTCCGCCCCACCTTCGATCAGGGTCTTGGCCGCGACATCGAAATGCGCGGGGCTCCGGCGCGCCACGATGAGCGCGCCGTCCACCTCGGACATATGCCAGCGAGAACGGCTCACAACATCCGCCTCAGAGCGGAATGTTGTCGTGCTTTTTCCACGGGTTCTCGAGCTTTTTATTGCGCAAGCTCGCGAAGGCCCGGGCCACACGTTTGCGGGTCGAGCGCGGCTGGATCACCTCGTCGATGAACCCGCGTTCCGCCGCCACGAAGGGGTTCGCGAACCGGTCTTCGTAGTTTTGCGTGTGCGCCGCGATTTTCTCCGCGTCGCCCAGATCGGCACGGTG
Organism: Celeribacter naphthalenivorans; assembly: GCF_020524585.1. Classification (GTDB taxonomy): domain Bacteria; phylum Pseudomonadota; class Alphaproteobacteria; order Rhodobacterales; family Rhodobacteraceae; genus Celeribacter; species Celeribacter naphthalenivorans. The sequence goes on along the minus strand of NZ_JAIVLK010000001.1, from coordinate 364,544 downwards.
GATGATCTCGGTCGCCCCTTTGGCGCCCATCACTGCGATCTCGGCGGTCGGCCAGGCGTAGTTGAAGTCCCCGCGCAGGTGTTTCGACGCCATCACGTCATAGGCGCCGCCGTAGGCCTTACGGGTGATCACGGTCACCTTCGGCACGGTGGCTTCGCCGTAAGCAAACAGAAGTTTCGCACCGTGTTTGATCACGCCGCCATATTCTTGAGAGGTCCCCGGCAAGAAGCCCGGCACATCGACCAGCGTCAGCACCGGAATTTCGAACGCATCGCAGAAGCGCACGAACCGCGCCGCCTTTTTCGAGCTGTCGATGTCGAGACAGCCCGCGAGCACCATCGGCTGGTTCGCCACCACGCCGACCGTCTGGCCTTCGAGGCGGATGAAACCGGTGATGATGTTCTTGGCGTGGTCTTCCTGAATCTCGTAGAAATCGCCCTCATCCGCGATCTTGTGGATCACTTCCTTCATGTCGTAGGGCGTGTTCGCGTTGTCCGGGATGATCGTGTCGAGCGAGGCTTCGATCCGGCCAGGCTCATCAAAGAACGGGCGCACCGGCGCTTTTTCGCGGTTGTTCAGCGGCAGGAAATCGACGAGGCGGCGCACTTCGGACAACGCTTCGACGTCATTCTCGAACGCACCATCGGCGACGGAGGATTTCTTGGTGTGGGTGGAGGCCCCACCCAGTTCCTCAGCGGTCACCACCTCATTCGTCACGGTTTTCACCACGTCGGGGCCGGTCACGAACATGTAAGACGTGTCTTTCACCATGAAGATGAAGTCGGTCATCGCGGGCGAATAGACAGCCCCACCGGCGCAGGGCCCCATGATGACGGAGATCTGCGGCACGACGCCGGAGGCCATGATGTTGCGCTGGAACACTTCGGCATAGCCCGCGAGAGAGGCGACGCCTTCCTGAATCCGCGCACCGCCTGAGTCGTTCAGACCGATGACAGGCGCGCCGTTTTGCACCGCCATATCCATGATCTTGACGATTTTCTCGGCGTGGGTTTCCGACAAAGACCCGCCGAAGACCGTGAAATCCTGCGAAAAGACATAGACCATCCGCCCGTTGATCGTGCCCCAGCCGGTGATCACACCGTCGCCATAGGGCTTGCTGGCTTCCATGCCGAAATCGGTGCAGCGGTGGGTTTTGAACATGTCGAACTCTTCGAAGCTGTCTTCGTCCAGAAGCAATTCGATGCGTTCGCGCGCGGTCAGCTTGCCCTTGGCGTGCTGACTGTCGATGCGACGCTGCCCCCCTCCCAGGCGGGCGTCATCGCGGCGATCGTGAAGTTCTTTGATGATGTCTTTCACGGGTAGGCCTCCTCGTCATTTCATCCGCACCATAGGCGGAAGCAATAATATTTCATAGCGGAGTCTGGCAGATTTGCAAAAGATGCAAAGCATGGCGGCTGGAAATCGCAAAAATGCAAACTTTACCCCATCGAAATGGCCGTGTCGCGCAGCACAGCTGCGGCCCTGTGCGCAGCATCTCCTGCAACCTGTGCAAAAACCAATCCGCGCTGCGCCAGAATCTCCGTAGACAGAAAACCTGACCCACCTATGGTGGCGCAATGGCTCAAAAACCGATCACACGCTTTCTCGACAGGCGCACGCCGCCGCATATTTTCACGCTCGTCCTCATGGCCGGTATCCCCGCCATGACCATGAACGTCTTCCTGCCTGCGCTGCCGGAAATGACCGAATATTTCGGCACAGAGTATAGCGTGATGCAGCTCTCCATCGCGATCTTTCTCGCCGTGAATGCTGCGCTACAGCTGGTCGTCGGGCCGCTCTCCGACCGCCTTGGACGCCGCCCTGTTTTGATCGGCGGGATCGTGATTTTTCTCGCCGCCACCCTCGGTGCGATCTATGCCCCATCAGCGCAAATCTTTCTATTGATGCGGGCGGTTCAGGCCGGGATCGTCACCGGCATGGTCTTGTCCCGCGCCATCGTGCGCGACATCGTGCCCGGCGAAGAAGCCGCGCAGATGATCGCCTATGTCACCATGGGCATGTCGCTTGTGCCGATGGTCGCGCCGACCGTGGGCGGCTATCTGACCAAGCTCTTCGGCTGGCAGAGCAGCTTTTGGCTTTTGTTCGCCGTTGGCCTTGTTTTACTGGTGATTGTCATCTTCGACTCGGGCGAAACCGCCCCCAAATCCGGGAAATCCGTACGCGACACCCTGCGTGGCTTCCCCGAGTTGCTGCGCTCGCAACGCTTCCTCGGCTACGCCATCTCCGCCGCCACCGCCTCCGGCGCCTATTTCGCCTTTTTGGGCGGCGCGCCCTTTCTGGGCTCCAATATTTTCCACCTGACCGAGGACCGCCTCGGCCTTTACATGGCGGCTCCCGCCGTGGGCTATTTCTTCGGCAATTTCCTAGCCGGAAAATTCTCCGCCCGCCTCGGCATGAACACCATGATCTTGATCGGCGCGGGCATTTGTTCGCTGGGCGTCCTCGCCTCTCTCCTGCTTTTTCTGATCGACCGCGCCACCGCAGAAAGCTTCTTTGCGCTCATCACGCTTTTGGGTCTGGGCAACGGCATGCAGCTGCCGAATTCCATCGCCGGATCGCTCTCCGTCCGACCCCACTTGGCAGGCACCGCGGCGGGACTGGGCGGCTCGATGTTCATCGGTGGCGGTGCGATCCTGTCGGCCTTTGCAGGCACGGTTTTGACCGAAGATGGCGGCGCGATGCCGCTTTTGGTCATCATGCTCTGTGCGTCTTTCTCGTCCATTCTGGCGGCACTCTGGGTCATTCGCCGCGAACGCAGCTTCGTGGACAACTGACCTCATCGCCACACACTGCACACCTGTGCTGCGACGTTTCTCCTCTTGCCAGACGGGGTTTGCAGTGGCAAATCTTGTTTTGCAAAAGGCGTCACGCCCCCTCCCATGGGGCAAAAGTGAGGAAAAATGGCCCAGCAGAAACTCTATGCCGGAGCAAAATTGCGCGAGACCCGCACGCGGCTCGGCCTCACGCAACGTGCCTTTGCCGAAAAGCTTGGCGTCTCCCTGCCCTATCTCAATCAGATGGAGAACAACAACCGCCCGGTCTCGACCGGCGTGGTTCTGGCGCTCGCACAGGAGTTTGGCTTTGACGTCACCGAGCTGTCCTCGGGCGATGCCGAACGCATGGTCACGGACATGCGCGAGGCGCTGGCCGATCCGGTCTTTGCCGATGGCGCGCCGCCTCTGGCCGATCTGCGGCTTGCGGCCTCGAACGCGCCTGCGCTGGCCCGCGCCTTTCTTGAACTGCACCGCGCCTATCGTCAGACCACCGAGCGCCTCGCCTCGATGGACGAGGCGCTGGACCGCGAAGACAGCCCGGCGCGCGCGAGCCCCTGGGAAGAGGTCCGCGATTTTTTTCACTATTGCGACAACTACCTCGATGCCATCGACCGCGCCGCCGAGAATTTTGCCCGCCCGCATGGAGAGGCCCGCGACGTGGTCCGCGCCGCGATCGAGACGCTCGAGCAAAAGGGCATCACGCTGCGCAGCGGCACGAAGGAACTGCGCCGCTATGACGAGCGCGCCGGCGAGTTGACGATTTCATCGCGCGTCTCGACCGCCACGCGACGGTTCCAGATCCTGCACCAACTGGCCCTGGTCACGCAGGGCAAATTGCTCGACGCGACGCTTGATTTGGCGCGCCTCCAAAGCGAGGAATCCCGCCAGATTGCACGCATCGGTCTTGCCAATTACTTCGCAGGCGCCGCCCTTTTGCCCTATGGCGCGTTCCTGGAAGCGGCGCAGGAAACCCGGCATGACCTAGAAATGCTGGCCGAACGGTTTGGCGCCTCAGTCGAGCAGGTCGCGCACCGTCTGTCGACCCTGCAACGCCCCGGCGCCAAGGGGATTCCGTTTTATTTCGTCCGCGTCGATCAAGCGGGCACGATCACCAAACGCCACTCTGCGACACGGTTGCAATTTGCCCGCTATGGCGGCGCCTGCCCGCTGTGGAATGTGCACCAAGCCTTTGAACGGCCTGGACATTTCCTGCGTCAACTGGCGGAGACGCCGGACGGGGTGCGCTATCTGTCAATTGCCCGCGACGTCTCGAAACCCGGCGGTGCCTTTCATGCGCCGGTGCGTCGCTACGCGATTGGGCTGGGCTGCGAGGTCACCCACGCCTCGGAGCTGGTCTATGCCGACGATCTCGACGTGTCGAAACCGGCAGCCTTTGAGCCCATCGGAATTTCCTGTCGGATTTGCGAACGCCGCGACTGCCACCAACGCTCGATCCCGCCTCTGGAGCGACGCCTGAACATCGACCCGAACGACCGCGGCACCCTGCCCTATCGGATCGACTAGGCGCGACGTTTGCTGGTCAGGTAAATGCCGCCGAGGATCAGGACGGAGGCGAGGACGAACCGCAGCCCCAATGTCTCACCGAGGAAGAGCACCCCGCCCAAGGCGGTGATCAGCGGCACGGAAAGCTGTGCGCTGGCGGCCAGCGGCGCCGCGATCATGGGCAGGACGCGATACCAGAGCATGTAACCAAGTGCGGAGGCCACGCCGCCCGAGAGCAGCGCCATGAGCCAACCGAAGCCTGTGAGGCTCGGCGGGGCGATGAGGAAGACCGCCGGCACAAGAGGCAGCGTACCGATGAAGTTGCGGATGGTGCGCCCGGTGGGCTCTCCGGCGCCTTGACCCAGAAGGCTGTAGACGCCCCAGGCCACACCGGAGAGCGCCATGAGCAGTGCGGCCTTCAAAGGCGGTGCTTGCAGACCCGGGAGCAACAGCCAGACCAAGCCAGCCATGGCCAAGATGACCCCTGCCCCGCCCAAGGCCCCGATCCGCATCCCGCGCGCACGGGCGACGGCCAGCATGGTGACCTGCACTACGGCGAAAAGGATCAGCGCGCCGCTTGCGGCGGACATGGCACGGTAAGAGAGCGAAAAGGCGGCGGCGTAGACAAAGAGCGCTGCAATGGCAGGGGCGTCCTGACGTCTTGGCAACAGCGTATCGCCTCGGAACGTTCCAATGAGCAAAAGCACCAGCGCCCCGGAGGCAAGGCGCACACCCGCGAAAGACAGCGCCCCATTGGCCGGATCGGTGAGCGCCGCGCGGGTCAAAAGCGAATTGGCGGCGAAGGCCACGAGTGTCAGCGCCAAAAGGCCAATGACGCGCAGGGCCTGCGTGCTGTCATATGATGTCCCCATGTCTGATGTCCCCATGTCTCCCCCGGCTCCCCCCGCATGTCCGTTCAGACCATACTGTCGCTTTGGAGCAAAGGCACAAGACGGCAAAGACAACATTCCGGTGAGGGAATGGTGATCTTTGACGTGTAAGACTGATATTTTGAGGAAAAGTGGCGCGGTTGACGGGGCTCGAACCCGCGACCCCCGGCGTGACAGGCCGGTACTCTAACCAACTGAGCTACAACCGCGCATTACCTTTTCAGGCGGTGCCTTTTTCAGGCGTGCCCCGAAGGGCGATAGTCTGGCAGCGATGGCGCGGTTGACGGGGCTCGAACCCGCGACCCCCGGCGTGACAGGCCGGTACTCTAACCAACTGAGCTACAACCGCCCGCTGCCCGATCAAGACCGTGTCCTGAACGTGAGGGGCGTTCTATGGCCGGGGCGCGCCCTCGTCAAGCACGGAATCGCGAAAAAGTGTCAGGTGGGAGAAAAAACTTTGGACGGAGTTTTGTCAGACCCCGGATGACACAACAGCCCCCCTCACAGGTCGCCTGTTTTTGCTGCTTCAGGAAGCGCATTGAGCACCTCATCGACGCGGCCATAGCGCGTCGGATACTGTGTCAGCAAACGCTTCTGCACCTCGGTCAGATCGGGACTTGCTCGCTCACGCGCCAATTTCATCAAAGCGTCCTTGTCCTGAACCACTTTCAAATCAACCGGGACTGGCATCTCTGTGAGCCCGATCCCGAGAAAGTAATCCTTGAACTTGAAATCACCGCCACGCAGCTGACCATGAAACGTCGCCCAGGCGACTGGCACCTTATAGGCATCCGCGATGATCACCCCATGCAGGGAGGTCGACACGATGGCATGACAGGCCACGATGTCGGAGATCACCGTCTCCAAGGGCCGCCGCACATCAATGATCTTCACCCCATCCATCTGCGCAAACTGCGCGCAGACATCCTCGACCTCTGAGTGATGCGGAATAATGCCAAGATCGGCTGTCTCCCCAGGTCGTTCCGGGTCGAAAAAGAGTGGCATCAGACTGCCGGGGTCGCCATAAATCGCGGGGCAATCATAGCCCTGACGGATGCAAATCTCGCGCGAGAGCGGCCCTCTGACCGCATGGATTTCCTTGGGCTCAGGAAAGCGGGTCTTCTCCGTCAGAGCGCCGCTCCCCCAGACAATCGCCTTATGTGCCTGCTTCACATGCCCTAAGACGCTGCCACAGCTGAGAAAAACCTCACCCAAGGGCCCCTTGCCTTTGACACGCCGCGCTTTGCGCCCCGTGATCTTGTGGAAAAGATAGGGGCCGATCCAGTCACCGAAATTCAGGCCCTCTGTCGCAGAGTAAAACCAATAGACATTCCAGGAATTCGTAAAGCCAAACTTGGAGGCAAGCTTGTAGAAGTTGCTCGGCGACGCATTTGCGTAGGACTCTGACGCTTCAAAACGGGGCATTGAATTTCCCTATTCCGTCATACGGCACATACAGACATTTAAGATGCAACGTGCATCGACGCAGAAACGTAAAATACTGGGAAATGGTGGGTCGTGAGAGGCTCGAACGCCCGACATCTTCGGTGTAAACGAAGCGTCAGCCTGCCAACCTATTGTAATCTGGGACAAGGTTCTGTTTTTAACCGATACGACTTCGCACCTTTGCAAGGGGAAGTGCCGTTGGCCAAGTTTATTGAACCAAAGCGCACTTCCTATGTCGCGCGGCGGGTACGCCCTGAAGATCGCTCCCCGCAGAGCGGCAGCAAGTGCCATCTTAAGACGCGACAAATTCGACCACATGATCCTCAACGATCGGCATTCTATGCTGTTCACGACAAACCAGCGTTTCAGGGCCTAAAACAAGATCTTTCCTGCCCCAGTATGACGCAGGCTGCCATAGACAGGCTCGCACATCAAGCAACGCCGAGAGGGGCGGCAGCCTATCGCTGAATTGCCCCCCCATTCCGTCCTTGGCGGCAGACCGCTAACCCTGGTCTATTGGCTGAGACATGACAAAACCCAACCCGATCAGCAGCAGCGTAGAGTAGCTAAATTTACGCCGGAAACTGTTCAACGGATGGGGAGGAGCTCCGTCGTCCATTCCACACGTTGGCAAATCAGGCGCACTTGCTATCGCCCCCGCAGCGAAAGTCGGCAATGCGAGATGGTGCGGCCACTCAATGTGTCGTGGCCTCATTCTGTTTAATGACAGTTGATCAGCAGCAACCGCCCTAAAGACAGATACACACCGCCCCGGTCTTTTTTGAAAGCATGTGCCTGACAGACATTTAGAACGCCTTCTCATAGCCGACACTCAACCCATAGCTTTCGTAGTCATTTGCGCCGATGCCGTCATAGAAACTTGAGATGGATAGGCGCTGATTGCCGGGCAACGTGTGATTCAAACCGAGTTTCACGCTGGCCCGTCCCTCCTCGTAATCCGGGGTGACGCTGCGGGCGAAACCGCTGCCGCCGGTGCTGGACCAGATGCCCGAGATCCCGCCCCAAAGTTCGATGTCACCCTGACGTGCCGGCATCATGATGCTGAAATCCAAACCCGCCTCGATCTGGCCCAGTTTGATCCCCTGAGACGGGATCGTGTTGCCCTGACTATCGGTATATGCGTCCTGATCGTCGGTGGTGTAGGACAGGTCAAAGAAAGGCAACCAAGTGGTTCTGCCCTGCACGACCTCACCCGTGACCTTGAGCTGAGCCAAAAGGCGCTGTGTGTCGAATTCATCCTTGTAGGTGCCGAACGGCGCGATCTTGTTCTGGCTTTCGCCATAGAGCAGGCGTCCTTCGAAATAGAGCGGGTGTTCGGCGCTTTTCGCGACGAAATACGGCCCGACCATCCAGCCCGTGCCTTCAATTTCGGCCTGATCATTGTTTTGCGTGACGTGATCGATCTCGACCATTGCCCCCAAAAGAAAGTTTGGCGTGATCTTCTGATGGGCGCCAATGGCCCCGAAGACATACGTGCTCTCACTGGTGTCGTCCTCACTCCACGCGCCGGCCAGTTCGGCCCAGACCGGATATTCGGGGTTGCTGGTGAATTCAAAGCTCCCTTGGGTGCGGGTCACTTGCGCTCCGAAGGTCCGCCCCCCTGTTCCCGAAAGGAAACGGGTCAGGCCCGGCTGATGACGCAAAAGCAGATTGGCGCGGGTCTGCATGAACTCCGCAATCAGCTTTTGTGTTTCCCGGACAGTGGTATCGGCAATTCTAAGCGTATTGGACGCGGTGTTGTCGTTGCCGGCCACATCCTGAGCGGCGCCCGCGGGGACGGTGACGGTGACCTCACCCGAACCTGCGGCGGTCAGCGTTGCCACATAGGTGTCCCCGCCGCCGCTTAATCCTGAAACGCTTGCGTTGGTCACAGAGATGTCCGCTATTTGCAGGCCTGTCACCGGTTCGGAAAAGGCGATGTCGACATCGAATGTCGTTCCGGGCTGAACCGTGATCGGGGCGGTGGAGATACTGACCCCGGGGGCTGTCATATCCACAGGCGCATTGATCGTGATGGTCACGCTGTCGGCAACCGAGGCGTACCCATCATTATCGGTCACCACCAATTCAAAGATATGTGTGACCGACGCTGCGTTCCATGCCAATGAGGAATCGGTAAATGTCGGCTGCACCGCCGTTGCATCCGACAATTGCGCATTGCTCGCATTGCCGCTGCCCCCGGTACGGGTCCATTGATAGCTGGCGATGGTGCCGTCTCCGTCGCTGCTGCCCGTGCCGTCCAGTGTGACTTGGGCGCCCGAAAGCACCGCCTGATCTCCCCCGGCATCTGCAATTGGCACAGTGCCAGCTACCCCGGAGAGCGTGTTAGAAGCCGCGTTCCCCAAAGAAATACTGTCGATTGCTGCATCTGCCGGAACCGAAACCGAAACCGCACCTGCCCCGGCAGGCGTGAGGGTGAAGCTGTAGGAGTTGCTCGCGCCACTGAACCCCGAGACGGTGCCATTGCTGGTCTGAATATCTGAAGCCTCAAAACCGGTAACCGGCTCACTGAAAGTGGCGGTGATGGTTTGCGGGCCGCTGAAGCTGCTGGCAAGACCGGACAGGGTGACGGTCGGTGCGGGATCAATCAACATGTCTTCTGATACCCTCTGGGTGCCTGTGGCGCCCTGCAGGCCTTCTTTGAGGCGGTACAAGCCATCCCCAAGCTTTACGTATTCAAACTCGAACCCATACCATACTTCATCGGCATAAGACCCTGCAGGCGTGCTCTGAACTAGGTTTCTGACGGATGAAAAGCCGCAGGTGTTTTCCAAGTAGGGTATCGTGATGCTGGTTTTACTGATGAGCTGCCCCCCCGACGCCCCGAAGGAGTACAAATAACCGCCAGCATAGAAGTAGCCTCCCGTTTCCAATCGGACATGTGCGCCTGTGCCATTGCTCTTCACACCAAACCAGCAGGAGCCTAAATATCCACCGCTATAGTTGCCTCCATACCATGTGTCTAGGGCCCGCGCCGGTTTGCCACCTCCGACGAGTAGCACCAGGAGCATCGCGACCCACATCCATGTGATCCGGCCGATCGCTTGCCGATTTCCGGGCCGCATGGCGCCGCTCCGCAGACATGCCGTGTGCCCAGTGATGTGTTCAAAAACGAAATTCCGCATGATGTCAGCCCTCCTCAGGCCCCCCGACGGCCTGCGCCGCGCAAAAAACCTTTGTCTTGCCCATGATCCCCTCATGCGACGTAACAGCAGACTGTGAATGAAGATCAATCCGCGCCGGATCGAGGCGCGTGGTGTACTTGATGGGTCGGCCTGTCCTGCTGACGCCCCCTCGGCCATGCGTTGGCGCGCCGAGGGGACGCATGCACGAGGCAGCAGCGCCCGCCCCCCCCCAAAAAAAACGGGAATAGCGTCTGCCTGCGGCATGATTTGATCAGGAAAGAACGATGCGGTGTGAAGCCAATGCACCGTAGTCTTCAGCATGTTGGAACCTGCCCCGTGGTCTTGTTGGTGGGGCAGATTTCCGAAAAAACGTCAGACCTGAAGATCGGCAGCCCTCACCAGACCGCCCAAATATCTGAAAACCCGCCCCTTTTTGCAGACCGTAGAGAGCGCAAATTGCGCCAACAATTCCCATTTGGGGAGGGGGGCGCGTTTTTTGGGCGCGGCGCCTATCCCGATGTCAAAAGACCGCGCCGTGTCGCCGCGGGAATATCGAAGGGCTGCCCCATCGCCGCCTTCAACAGCCAGTCCCATTCCGCATAGATAAAAGCATGGCCCATATCGGGGAGTTTGTGCAGCCTCACCTGTCCCAGATCCTGTGCAAGCGCCTCGGCTCCGCCCATCGGGTTGATGCGATCGCACATGCCGTGAAACAATTGAACGGGCGCTGTGATCTGGCCCAGATCAACATCAAGTGGCTGGGCGATGAGTTGATATTCCTGAATAAGGCCGTCCATCCCCTGTGAAATGCGTTCTTCGAGCATGTCACGGGACCGTTGCCGGACCATGGGCGCGTTCAGGATGGCCTCTTCATGGGCGCAATCAGCCCGAGCGGCGGCGCGATCACAGAAATTGTCCATATTGTGCAGGATCGAATTGGCCAGAAAAGGAATGACACGGCGCAGGAGCCCCGGCCAGCGGCGGCCGATAATCGACGCGATCTGATAGAAGAAATCCATCTCCTTCCAATTCGGCGCGACGTAGTTGGGGTAGAACACAGACGCCAGCGTAATCCGGTCCACACGGTCGCGCAGGTGATGGGCGGCACCCAGCACCGCAACTGAACCATAGGAATAGCCCAGCAGAGAAAAGCGCGACAGGCCCAGACGCTCGCTGATCATTGCAACGTCTTCGGCATAGTCAGAGGCCGAATGTTGGACGCGAAACGATGACCGAAAGGTGCCGGGCCGACACGGAATGATCAGCCGCGCCCCCAGCCGATCCAGCAATGGTTGATACCGCTCGGGATAGCCAAGGATATCCAGCGCGCCACCGGTCAGAGCATCGAACATGATGAGAGGATAGCCGGATTGTGCGCCAAGGGTGAAAATTTCCAGAGTTTTGCCATCGTCATGTTGCAAGACCTGCCGCGTCTTCAGGGTCTCGGCGTTCGCTGGGCTGTCGTTCGGTATGACCGGCGAGCTGAACAGGATATATTGCAGCAATTCCGATTGCCCACGGACACCCATGCTCTGGCATATATCCTTGAGATACGTGCGCCCCGTTTCATAGCTCGTGCCGCAGTCCTCAGCCGCCCGGCGAAGGTTGCCATGACGCAGAAACCCGGCCAGAAGGCGGGTCTTTGCGGGAGTGAGCGCAAAGTTTTGCCCAACATGGTCGGCAAGCTGTTCGGCGGTTTTGTCAACACAGACCAGGACCCACGCGACGCCCTGTGGCAAAGACCGACTTACCATTTGCCTGCGTGAGAAAAGGATCTGCGCGGGCATTGTCCCCCCGGGTTCGGCACGGATGACCGGGCCTTCGGCCTGTTGAGATGCGGAGATCATGTCCTGAACCTCAGGCCGGTCGGGCAGAAATTTTGGGTTTGGAACATATGCCTGTTTGTCGGATCGGTCCTTTTGCGAGATCAACTCGCCCTGTTCACCCAGAAAAATCATGGAGATACCAAGGTGATCCAGCAGCCGATCTTTCAGTTCGACACTGTTTTCAAGAGCTAACATTTTTTCGGAAAGCGACAATGCCCTGGCAAAGTGGCGCTGAATATCCAGCAAATCTTCTTTTGATACCGGGTCTGCCTGAGTCTTTTCGATCACCTCGAAGACACGCAGGATCATGTCAGGCCACAGCGAGTTGTCCAGGGCGGTATCATAAATCCGATGGACAAGATCCGCCCTGTCCGCATCTTTCGACCAGTCAGACCTATCCTCAGGTTCAACCTCGCAGCGCTCGGGGTTCGCCGTTTCATCTTGTGTTGAGCAGGGTTCGTCGCCTGAAAGATCTGTCATGACTGACCTCCTGTCCTGAGCCAGATTTCCCAACCAATTGAACCTGCTCATCCAAAGCCATAGCCGCCGATAGGACGTGGACCCATAGTAAAGAGATCGGTGCTGATGGGGTCAACAAAGCATTTTTCATCATGTTTACAAAGCCAAATGATGCACAGCGCATATTGGTGATGACCTGCTCTGGAGCACACATTCGCTCAGTATGGATTGCACGTCGGGTAAGGGCCGGTCGCGACATTTATGTAAAACGGGTGGAAAGCGGACCCTCTCTACTCCCGAAAATATTCATTTACACTGGCAAAATCGACAATTCGTCTCCTCATAGGCTGGCGCCAAAATGTTGCGCCACACACCAAGTTTGGCCGTGCTCAGAAAGTGCACATGAGGCCCCGCTGCGCTTGCGATAGTCGGGTGGCGTTGATCCGTCTCGTATGAAGCGCTTCAACGAAGATGCCCGCCGTCGTGGAGGACACTGACGGCGGGCCAAGACAGACATCCGGAGTTTCGCGGCTAGGACGCCTGCCTTAACAGACCCGCCCTTAGCGGAACTTTTGTTTTACCCAGCCCTGATCCCAGTTGGAGACCTGATGGGTGCTCCCGCGCAGCTCTTTGAAGAACCACTTGCCATCCTGCTTCACGAATTGGTTGGTGTAGTTCAATGTCAGCACCACAGCATCCTCTCCGATGGTGCAGAAGCACAAAAGATAGGAATGCGAGGTGGCGCTTTTGCCGTCCTCATGCACATCGACACGCATGTTGGTCACGATGTGGATGGCCCAGGAAATGTGCTTTGACAGTTGACGGAAATGCTCGCGGATTTCCTCGCGGCCATTGTTGGAGCCGCCTTCCCCGTCAACGACCCAAACGCCATCCTCCGTGAAACAGCTCGCGATACCGTCGGGGTTATAGTTGTCGTCGCAATAGGCTGCGTATTGATATGTCAGCTTCTCGATGTCCTGAATGTCCTCAAGACGCTGAATGCGGTGTTCGATATCCATGATTTTCTCCTCCGATTTCTATGGAATTCTGTGGCGGACGCGCGAGGACCGCGCGCCGGCCCGGGGTGCTTAGGCTTCGGGATAGTCGATGTAGCCCGCGCGGCCCGGAATATAGAGCGTGTCGCGGTTGAGCGGCGCCAGTTCCGTGCCCGCTTTCATCCGCGAAATCAGGTCGGGGTTCGACACGAAGGGCCGCCCGAAGGCCACGATGTCCGCACGTCCCGATGCGATTTCCTGCTCGGCGGTTTCGCGTGTGTATTGACCCGCCGCGATGATGAGGCCGGAATAGAGATCGCGCGCCACACCGATCACGTCGGCATGATCGAAAGCCTCCTGCACATCATTGTCGCCCGTGACTTCGGGGCGGATGACATGGACATAGCCCACGCCGGAGGCCTCAGCTTGTTTCACCTGAGCCGTGAAGAGAGCGAGCGGGTCCTCTTCATGCACATCGTTGAAGGTGCCATAGGGCGAGAAGCGCACGCCGATGTTGCCCTTGTCATAGACCGTGGCCACCGCCTCGATGATCTCACGCAGGAAACGCAAACGGTTCTCGTAGGAGCCACCATATTCATCCGTGCGCTTGTTGATGTTCGAAGCACAGAACTGGTCGATCAGATAGCCGTTGGCGGCGTGAATCTCGATCCCGTCAAACCCGGCCGCTTTGGCATTGCGCGCGGTCTCGGCATACATGTCCACGACATACTGGATGTCGTCCTTGGTCATTTCACGCGGCGTCGGAATCTCAACCATGCCGTGCTCGTCGGTGATCATCTCCGTGACGGGTTTGATCGGCGACGGCCCCATCGGATGCGGGTTGTCGGTCGGACGGTTGTAAGCGTGCGAAATGCGCCCCGTGTGCCAAAGCTGAACGACCGCCTTGGCGCCGCCCGCGTGGATCGCGTCGACGATCCCTTTCCAGACCTCGGTCTGTTCGGCATTGTAGAGCCCCGGCGAGCGCGGATAGCCGACGGCGTCCGGCGACATCTGGGTCGCTTCGGTGATCAGCATGCCGCAGGTGTTGCGCTGACCGTAGTATTCGGCGGTGTAATCCGCAGGGACCCAGGTTTTTGCATCGGCCCGAAAGCGCGACATCGGTGCCATGGCAACGCGATTGGTCAGGTCCCAAGCGCCGAGCTTGGCGGGTTCGAACAGCGTGCTTGTCTTGGTCTCTTGATTTGCTTCTGCAACAGTCATGGTTTCCTCCTGTTTTGACTGTGGATTTCAAAAATTGCGAAAGGGGACACGGCGCTCAGGCCGGTCGATAGCCCCCATCCACGGAAAGCGTTGTGGCGGTCACGCCGCTGGCCAGATCGGACAGCAGAAACGCAACGCCGTTGGCGATCTCCGCCGGCTCCAACAGGCGCGCGATCGGAACCTGCGACAGCCAATTGGCCATCATCTCCGGATCGCTTTCTTGCGCCTTTTTCAGAATTTGCGTGGCGGTATAGCCGGGCGCCAATGCATTCACACGGATGCCGTGCGGCGCCCATTCCACCCCCAAAAGCGAGGCGAGATGCGCCACCGCAGCTTTGCTTGTGCCATAGGCAGCGTGACGCTCCGGCTTGACGACGCGAAAGCCGGCAATCGATGAAATCATCACGATGCTGCCGGGCCGACCAGCCGCCTTCATCCGCTTGGCAAAGCTCTGCGCGGTGAAGAAAACGCCATCGACATTGACGCCCATGGTGCGCCGCCAGGACTGCGCATCGTAGTCGAACGCATCGGTCGGCGGCGCGATGCCGGCGTTCGCAACGACACCGTCAATGGGACCCAGACGCGCCTCGGCTTCGGCGGCGGCGCGTTCCACGTCGTCCGCGTCAGAGACATCCATCGCGACGAAAATGGCGCGCCCCTTGTCTTGGGCCGGATCTTGGGGCAAAGCGGCAAGGGCACCCGCCCCATCGGCCCCCGGCAGGTCCGCAAGCACGACATTCGCGCCCGACGTTATCAGCCGTTCAGCGATGGCAAAGCCAAGCCCGCCGGTGCCGCCGGTGATCACGATGTTCTTTCCTTCGAGCGTTTCCAAAATTTTTCCTCCTCTTTAAATCTGCCACGCGATCACGCCTGAGGCCGTCCGCGCAGGGTGGTGTAGATCACCGCCGCGAACACGATCAGCGCGCCTTGGAAAACGTATTGATAGGTCTGCGAGAGCCCCAAAAAGGCGATGGCCGTGAAAATTTCCGTCAACAGAACCGCACCCAGCGCCGTGCCGATAAAGGTGCCGCGTCCGCCGCTTAGGGACGTGCCGCCCAGCACAACTGCGGTGATGCTGGCGAGTGTGTAATTGGTGCCTTGTTGCGGATCGCCGACGCCGATCTGCGCCATGAGCATCAGTGCACCGACGAAGACGAACAGAGCCGTGGCGACATAGCCCAGAATATTGAGACGATTGACGTTCAACCCGATCCGGCGCGCGGCCTCTTCATCAGAGCCAACGGCACGGATTTGCCAGCCGATGCGGGTTTTGCGCAGCACATATTCCCCGACGATCACACAGACGATCAGCGCGACAAAGGCCCAGGGCAGCGGCCCGATCTGTGCGCCGAGGATTGCGGTGACATCGTAGCTGATGTAGCCGCCCGGCCCCTCGCGCATCAGAAAGCTGATGCCCTGAAGCCCCATATACATGGCCAGCGTCGCGGCGATTGGGGTGAATTTGGCGTAGCGCACGAGACTGCCGTTGGCGAGCCCGACGACAACCGCGACGACCAGCATAAGCCCGAACCCCGTCAGCATCGTCGGCAAAGAGGCGCCGTCATTGACAAAGAAAGACGCAATCACCACCGACAACCCGGCCAGTGGCCCAACGGAGAGATCCACGCCGCGCAGCATCAAGACGATGGTTTGCCCCATCGAGATAAAGCACAGCGTCGTGGCCAACATCAGGGTGTTGTAGACATTGAATGACGACAGGAAGTTGGCGTTCTGGCTATAGCCATAGAGCGCAAGGCCGACCATGATCGCCAAAAGCGGAACGACAGGCGCGTTGTCCGATTGCAGGAAATGCCGAAGCGCACCACCTCGCGATCTGTCCGCCCGGCGATCCGCGCCGGTCTCGGCATGATGGTCCGCGCCGACGGCTGCCGCGACGATCTTGGCCTCGACCACATCCTCGCCGGTCAGCGTGGCAACCACCCTGCCCTTCGACAGCACGATCACGCGGTCGCACAGCCCCTCAAGCTCGGCGGCATCCGACGAATTGACGACCACCGGCGTCCCTGCGCCGCTGATTTCGCGCAGGATGCGATACATTTCGAAACGCGCGCCGACATCGACGCCCTGCGTCGGCTCATCGGCGACGATCAACCCCGGCTGTTCCAAAAGCGCCCGCGCCAGAACGACCTTCTGCTGGTTACCGCCCGAAAGCGCCGTGATCTTGGCCTCAAGCCCCGGCGTTTTCACCGACAGCTCGCGGAATGTGTCGACAACAGAGGCATGTTCCTTGCGACGGCTCATGAACCCGAAAGAGGCGAATTTCTCCAAGGCGCCCAAAGCCGCGTTTTCCCGCACGGAAAAGGACTTGGCGACGCCTTCGACCAAACGGTCGGCGGGCATGAAGGCCGCAGCGTGGATCAGGTCTTTATGGCTGAGACGTTGCCCGGCCAGTTTCACCTCGCCACGCGCCGCATCAAGCCCCGCAAGCGCGCGCATCAACTCGGTCTGACCGTTGCCCGCGACGCCTGCGACCCCCACGATCTCACCCGGTCGCGCCTCAAAGGAGACATCGGAAAACCCGTGTCCGCCCAAACCTTTGACGGTCAGATTGGCCTGACCCAGCATCGGCTTGGCCTTCGGCGGGAAGGTGGAGTCGAGCTTGCGCCCGACGATCATGTCCAAAAGTTCGCTGTCGGACAGATCGCGCACCAGACCCGTGCCCGCCACATGGCCATCGCGCAAAACGGTGACACGATGCCCGATCTGCCGGATTTCGGCCAAACGGTGGGTGATATAGATGACCGCCGTGCCTCGGGCCGCCGCCGCACGCACGCGTTCGAACAGCATGTCCGAGGCGTCTTTGTCGAGAGAGGCCGTCGGCTCGTCAAGGATCAGAACTTTCGGATTGGTGGCCAAGGCTTTGGCGATCTCAAGCAGGAGTTTTTGCCCGATGCTCAGCCCCTCTGCCCGCATCTTGAGCGGCACGTCCAACCCCACGGCGGACATGACCTCGCGCGCGACATCTTGAGCCTTGCGCCCCTCGAACAGTTCAGGCGGCAAGGACACCTGTAGGTTTTCCAGAACCGACAGGTCTTCAACAATAGCAGGATGCTGATAAGAAATGGAAATTCCCAGATCTGCCGCCTTCTCCGGCGTTAAGGGAGATGCGACGTGTCCCTCAAAGGTGATCTCGCCGCGATCCGGCTGAAGCACGCCGGAGATAATGCTCATGAGCGTCGATTTTCCCGCGCCATTCTCCCCTAAAACGGCATGGACCTCGCCGGCACGAAACGCGACGGTCACATCGGTCAGGGCGTAGACGCCGGAAAAGGATTTTGTAATGCCCGCCATCCCGATGGTGATGGGCGCCTCGGCCAAAGAATGCACGTTGGTCTCCATATGCGACCCTGTGTTTGCCGCGTCGATATTGCTTGCGATAGACATGACCTACCCCCTCCTCCAGAGCAGTTGGACAATGCGTTTGTGTCCGCGGACCCCGGCCGCCGTAACGACCGGGAGCCTGCGTGTTTTATTGGTTGATCGCCTCGAGCTGTTTCTCCGGGCTCAGTTTTGCCGAGAGGTAAATCTCGCCGGGCAAATCGCGACGGCATTGCACCTCGCTGGGCTCACCCGTGACGGAGTCCTCGAAAATCTCGGAGGTGTAGACGCTGGTCTCGGGCGGCGTGCCGCCGGTCGCCAGGGCAATCGCCCATTGCGCGGCCAAGCGCCCGTTTTCATTGCCACCACCCCGGGTCAGCAGTTTGAAGTCCGGGTTGTTGGCCTGTTTGTCCTGCCAGAAGCAGCCCAGAAGATTGACGGATTCCGTGGTGATCGCGGGGATAGACCGCCCGTTGCGCTCAAAGGCGGGCAGACCACCGATCAGAGACGCGCCGTAGTCGGAGATGATCACATCGATCTGCGGGTGTTTCGCGATCTCGGCGGTCAGCACCTGTTGCGTCAGCGCCGGGTCCCAGTTGGTCACATGGAAAGGCGCCGGGTTGAGGTATTCGTAGCGCTCATCGAGCACGGAATTCAGCCCTTCGAGCATCTCAAGCCCGACGCTGTTGCCCGCCGGTCCGCTGAGGAACAGCATTTTGGCGCCATCCGGGAATTCGCGCTTGATGAAGTTGCCGAAATTCACGCCATCGCTCACGAAGGAGGCCGATACGAATTTGGCGTAGTTCACCCCCTCTTCGCCGCCGACCTGTTGACGATAGGGCACGACCGTCACACCTGCGCGATGCGCCGCGGTGAGCGCCGGAAGCACGGCGGGACCGGCATCGCCGAAGACCACCATGGCATCGACCCCACGGGCCGCAAAGCTCTTGATGTCGGAAATGGATTTCTGCGTGTCGCCCTGGCCGTCGGCGTAGAAGAAATCGGTGATGCTCGGGCACTTCTCAGCCTCTTCGCGGGCCGAGGCGCTGGTGATTTGGCGCCAACTGTTGCCGCCGCTGCCGTCAAGTAAGGCCAGCGTTGCGTTGTCCGGTCCACACCAGGACGGGACGTCCTCTGCAAAGGCCGCAGTGGCGGCAAGGCTCAGGGCCGTTGTGGCGGCGAAAGCGATCTTTCTGGATGTAAGTTTCACGGTGTCTCCTCCTCTAAAGTCCGTGTCAGTGAAATCTTGGCGAAATCTCGGTGAGATCGGGGATCAGCTGCGGCGGAACGAATAGATCGCGATCCCAAGACCCAGCGCGAGCGCTTGAATGATGGTCTGGGCCGAGAACGGCACGCCGATGGTGATCGAGAACTGGCCCAGTTGGGTCAGGAAGAAGGCTGCCAGCGCCGTCGGTACGGGAAAGCCCCGTCCGCCCATCAAGGATGTCCCGCCAAGGACGACGATGGCCACGGAAGGCAGCAGGTAGCTGTTGCCCAGAAACGCGGTGGGTTGGCTGGTCAGACCGGCGAGCAGGATGCCGGCGAGGCAGTAGAGCAGCTGTGCGCTGACATAGGCGGACATCTCGTAGGAACGCACGCGCAGGCCGACCGTGCGCGCCATGGCCGGATTGGCGCCGATGCCTTCGAACCGGCGTCCGGCGACGGTCTTTTTCAGGACGACCGCCACCACCAAGACGATGACAAGCGCATACCAGACCGTGTGGCCGAGGCCCAGAAACTCGCCCCCTGCAATGCGCGACAAAAGCGGCGTAGTCGTGCGCGGCACACCGCCGGAAATCGCGATGACACCGCCGTACAGCAGCGCATTCGTGCCAATGGTGGCCACGATGGCGTTGAGGCGCACGATGCCGATCAAGATGCCGTTGAAAAGGCCCGCGCCGAGCGCGAAGGCGAGTGCCAGCAAGATCGCGGGCAAAAGTTCCGCGTCATTTCCGGCGGGGTAATGTGTGGAGATCACAACCGAGAGGCTGATCGCGCCGGGGACGGACAGATCGAAGCCCCCCTGCTGAACCACAAGCATCTGACCAAGGCCGACGATCACCGCCACAGCCGCGAAGGGCAGACTTCCCGCAAGCGCGCCAGACGTGATGCTCGAAGGCGCAAAGATCATGCAGAGCACGATCAGAGCCAGCGTTGACAGCACAACTGTCCCAAGCTCGAACGACGGCCGGCAGCGGCCAAACAGGCCAGGCGGCATTGTGCCATAAGTTGCGTTGTTTGCTGTATTCATCACGCGTCCTCCTCAGATACACGCACAGACCGCTGACCCGCCCACCAGCCGCAAGCCAGCAGAATTCTGGGCACAGCCCGCTCTCGCGGACCACGCCAGGCGGTCTGTCGCCATGGTCTGAAATTCCTCCCTTTGAGGGGTGCGACCCCCTCTTGGTTATGGTTAGCACATAATTTGTAATGCGCAAATCTATTTGCTGTTAACGTATATTTTTTGGATTTTTGGGATTTTTCCAGTTCTAGAACACGACCCAAACAAAGGCTTAGAAGTCAGAAGGCGCGCGACATCACCGTCAGAGACAGGGGGGCAAAAAATGACGCGAGGCCCGTCAAAATTCAGCGCAAAATTTTAAATTATTTCATATAAATCAGCACCTTGAAATCATTCAAGCCAAGAGGCGCTCGACTGGCGTCGTCATGAATTTGCGCTCTCGACTGGGCGCTCAGCCCCATGACTGAAGCCAAGGCAGAATGAGATTTTTCTCCTCAGATGCAGTTTAAAAATATAATTTACGATCAGAGAAAATGAGCCTTAATGACTAATTTTTTACCCAGCTCCTGTCCGCGCCACCCAATAATGAAAGTTGGCGGCTGGAAGTTTCGGTCGTCAAAAATATCAATTCACCAATATCGAATCATTTTTCTCGGATCTCTGGTGCCGATTTTAAAGGCGCCGCCCATCAAACAGGCGGACAGCTGCTCACGAAGTAAGGCGTGATCGTATCGAGAAACACCTTCGCGTGCTCCTGCGTCTCCGTCGCAATGACCTGCGCATATAGCTCTGCCGTAGCCTCTTTATCCCTAAACCAAAACTCGATTCCCCCATCGACCGGACCATCATCCAGTCTCATTTCGACAACTTTGTGCTTTTCACGGGCGACAATCTTAACGTCTTGCAAAAAAATCCGTTTCGTCAGCCAGCGCTGGCGCAAAGGCGCCATCTCTCACGGCCCCATTCATCGCATCCGCGTCGTCAAAATACAGCTCAAAAACCCATCCGACCCCCAATTTGGCCCTCCTGCATGACGAATGCCGAATTGCTCCTTGCAGGTCACAGCATGTTGCCAGCACCCGCGCAGGCCTGGGAATCTGGAGGCCATCGGTCCGTGAATCTTCCCCCAATTCTGGTTGAAACCCTACGCGGACACCCCCTTCTTTTTCTTCAGCAGGCCAAATCTCGTCATCATATGTGAACTCCCCCTCATAAGCTCAGAACGCTTAAGAGCGGCGCCTCACCAAAACTCTTACCGTCATGCCCTCTCACCCTTTTGCAAGAAACGCGCATTCCAAGCGTCCGGCCCTGACAGCCACAAAGGTCAAGTGAGGCGCGGTCAAGCCGCATGTAGGATTTGCGCCATTTGCGAATCGACTTGCCTAAATCAAATTTCTTCACCGCAGGAATTTGGCTTTCAGGTGCGGAAACCTGTTTCAGGCAGCCAAAACCCGCGCTCGACAAGCGCCAGATGAGAACGAGGTGAGAAATGAGTGAAAAATGCGGAGCTGCTTCTGGCAGACCTTACTGCGGCGGCGCATATCCCAGATCGGCAGAGATCGCCGCAACGCCGGACAGAAGCTGCTTTAGCAACGCTTGCTCCTCAGCGCGCACCCGCTCCATGTCACCCGTCAAAGTCACCGCAAACCACATGTCCCCCACATGGTTGCGCACAGGTGCGGCCAGCGACCGAAGCCCCACAACAGGGCCAGTCTCAAAGATCGCATATCCGGCCTTTCGAATGTCTTCCAACATCACCGAAAGATCCTCCGGACTGGGAGCAAGCGCGCGCAACTGAGGATAAGCAGCCGTTTCGGCCGCCACCGCAGGGGCCAGAATCTGTTGACTGACGTTGGCTTGAAACAATCGCCCGGTGCCAGAACTGCTGAGCGGCATGCCGCGGCCCAGAGAAATATTGGAATGGCGCGTCAACTGCCCGCGCTCAATATGCACGACGACCGGGCCATAGCTCCCCCATGTCGTGAGGAAGCACATCAAACCCGTTTGCCGCGACAGTCGCCGCACAAGGGCGCGCGCCGCAGCAAAGACATCATAGCCGTGCAGTCGCACAAGCAGCATCTCCGCCGTCAGCGGCCCAAGGCGATATTGTGTCGATCCGGGCGCCTTTTCGACCAAACCCGCATTGCGCAGGCTGACCATGTAGCTATGCGCCTTGCCCGCGGCGAGCCCGGCCTGGTCGCAGATTTCCTTAAGCCTCATTGGCCCAGCCCGGCCTGTCATTGCACGCAAGATTTGCACCGCGGTCTCCGCCGACCCAACGCCGCGCCGCTCATCCAATGCCGCGTCGGAGGGTTCAAAATGCTCGCTGCGGATCGGGTCGATACGGCTCACTTCCGGTGCTGAAAGCATAGATGGGTTGGCCGCGAGCCGCTCAGCGAGCTCCGTGCGAATGCGTTCCGTCAGACCCTGCGCGAAATCCTTTGGGAGAGCTTTCGAAGTCCCCGATACGACGATCACGCAGACCAGCTCTCCGTCCTCATCCATGACCGGCATGGCCATCCCATTGTACCCCGGGAAATAGGCATCGCGGATAAAGCAAAAGCCGTCTCGGCGCACCTCCGCAATCACGTCCGATAGATTTTCATCCTCACGCATTTCCCCGACCCCGCGCGGGTAAGCTTTGCCCGCCAGTTCCGCTTCGGCACGCGCCGCAACGCGCGGATCAGAGGAGAATGCCATGAACACCCTGCCCGAGGCTGTGCCGGTGACGCTGTAAACTGTCCCCGGCAACACATTGTTGTCGGCGGCCATGCGCGACGGGGTAACGCTGGCCACGGTCGGCCCGATCCCGGCCCAGAACACGATGCCCACAAAGAGATCGCGCTCGCGCGCGATGTTGCGTGCCGCGTCTAGGAATCCGTATCGCCGCGCCAGCGCCTCGATGCGCCGCTGCCCAAGCAAGGCAGCAAGCGGGCCAAAGGCATATTGCCGTTTCATTGGATCATAGATCCCCAGGCCCGTGCGCTGAAGGCTGTTCAGATAGGGGCGCACTTTCGCCGTCGACAGCCCGGTCGCGTCGGCCACACCATCCAGAGAGGTCTGCTCCCCGGCGTGAACCATCCCTGCGAGGATATCTCCAAACACTTCGACAGATTTGATGCGCCGACCTGCACCGCTTTCCTTCGTCATCTCTTCACGTCACCCATGTTCCAGCTCATCAACTCCGTCATATCTATGACTATACCCGGCACCGACAGCCCCCTATCCGCGCAAGGCCTCTCATCATAACAACATTGTCCGGACTGGAAACATTGCTCGGAGATATCCGTTCGAAGTACACGTTTCTACAGAAAGCGAAAGCCGGACCGCCAGGCAAGGCGATCCGGCAATGCCAGAATATTGGCTCATGCAGCATTACCGCTCAAAAAGCGAGACCATTTTGTCCATAGGCAAGGACGAGGACAGGTCCGCATCCGGCGGCAAGCTCGGATCACACAGCGGGTCCACACCAGCTTCACTGTCGGCAAAGGGGAAGGCCACCAGCGCTCTCGGTTCCGGAGCCTCCACACCATTGCGCGCCGCAAGTCCCGCACGCAGAGCAAATCGTACGTCAGCGGTGGTGCCACTCAGCGCCAGCTGTGGCCAAGCCTCGCCGGCCTCCTTCGCCTCCATCCATTTACAGCTATATTCATTGTTGGTCGCGATGAAGGCCATTGCCGGCACCGGCAAACCTGCCCCTTGAAAGGCTTTGACCGCAGCCAGACTGGTCACCCCGTAATCCGTCGCAATCGCGTCAATTTGGGGGTATTTCGCAATCAGACCGGCCACCGCTTTTTGCGCATCTGCAGGGTTCCAGTTCGTTGCAATGAAATTGTCATCCAAAAGCTCAACCGCGGGATAGGCTTTCAAGCCCTCTTTATAGCCCTCAAGAAAGGTCACGGACGAGGCCGATCCAGCCAGACCGCCCAAGAAAACGGTTTTGCCTTCGCCGATCGTCTCCCCGACCCATTCACCAAAAATCGAGCCTGCACGGAACGCATCTTCATAGGGGTTTGCGGCGTAATCGACCCCGATCTGACCGTTCAAATCAGAGAAATACGGCACCATCGTCGTCCCCGCCATCTGAGCGGACCGATAGACCGGGATCGCCGCATCTCCGAAGTCGGTGTAGGACACAATGATTTCATAACCTTGTGCCACAAAGCCATTGATTGCGGAACTATAGGCCTGCAAATCTCCTCCGGCTTCGGCATAGGTAACCTCGACGATATTCTCGCATTTCGAGGCCTCGTCTTCGATCTCTGCAAAGGCCGTCCGGCGCCACGAATTGCCGCCATAGCCGTCGACGAGCGCGACGCGGATCGGCCCTTCCCCACACAATGGCGCAATGTCGCTATGTTCATTCACATAGACAAAATCCTCCGCCAGCGCGCCTTGCGCCCAAACGCTCGCAGCTGTGGTCGCCGCAAGTCCGAAACCGACCAACCGATACGTCTTCTGCATTTCTCTTTCCTCCCTTGGTGAAGATCACCCTACTGAAGATCGCCGTGCCGCTCCTCTTTCGACACGTGATCATTGGTAAATCTCAAATCGATTTGTAATTGATAAACCTATTTGAGGTGATTTCTGCGCCTGAGTGCTCAGAACAAATTCGGCATCCCGCTGGTTTCTCCGCCATCCGCGACAAACTCTGCGCCCGTCGAGAACGAACTGTCATCGCTGGCCAGAAACATCACCAACTTGCTGATCTCGCCCGGCTCCCCCACGCGGTTCATTGGCACATGCCGGTAATCGGCGTAGAGCCCATCGACCATGTCTGTGTTGATGTTTCCGGGATGGACCGAATTCACGCGGATGCCCTTTGATGCGAGCTCGACGGCGGCCGCTTTTGTCAGGCCACGGATTCCGAACTTCGAGGCGATATAGGCCGGAACGCCGGAGAACCCCTTGAGCCCGGACGTCGAAGAGATGTTGACGATCGACCCGCCGCCTCCGGCCTCCATAATCGGAACGACAGCACGTATCCCCTTGAAAGTACCGCTAAGATTGATCCCGATGACCTGCTCCCACTCTTCGTCCGAGCAGCTGGTTATGTCGGAAAACCGCAAAATTCCAGCATTGTTCACAAGCACATCGATGCGGCCGAAACGCGCCTGCGCGGCGGCGACGGCGGCCCGCCAGTCTTCAGCTTTCGTGACGTCGAGGCGCACCGCAATCGCGACATTCTCCCCTAGCTCGGAGGCCAGAGCTTGCACCTCCTCTTCCAGGACGTCTCCCAGCACAAGCCTTGCTCCCGCAGCCGCGAAGTCCCGCGCTTCGGTTGCCCCCATCCCGCGCGCCGCACCACTGATCAAGACAACTTTGTCAGTAAGATTCATGCTCTCTCCTCCCAAAAACCTTCGCCGCACGATCATGCATTCAAGCACAGTCTGCGATGCGGATGCGCCTCCTCACGGCGGGCTCGATGCCTGACATCATCCAGAATCATTTTTTAACATTGGATAATTGAATTGCAAATGTTTAATTTTTTAGATGAGTTTCCGAAGCGCCTCGCAAATCGGCATTGTTAGGAGACCTATGCCTGAGATAGCCAAGGCAGTTTCGCATCGATGCTTCGGATGATGTTGGGCGGGCGCGCTTTCGCCGCGCTTGGGGCGAAGGGCTGCTCTGAGCCGAGGTCGTCAGCTTACTTAGCGCTTTGAGCCTCTAGTGCTCGTTTTGCCGCAGGCCAGTTCTGGCCCCGGGTCGGTCAACGTCTGAAGGTCTCTATCCCGCCATCCAACATCCGTAAAAGCGTGTCTGAAACGGGCCACGGCTTGCTTATGTCAAAAACATGAAGATTGATGCCAATATGGACAACTGGCCGGACCAATATCTCGGCATTTTCAGCCTCAAAAAAATAGACCTCACCGCCCAACTCTGCCGGTTCGCCCAAACACCGGCGTGCTTCGGCCAAAAACGCCTCTAAATCAGAAGTGTCGGACAACAGGGAGCGCCCATCGTTCGTTAGATTTTCACCGAAGAAACGCAAGGCGAAGGAAATGAGGTTGACGTCACCATAGGGCTCACGCACGAGCTCGGACTTTCCCTTGTACTTCTCAAGCGAATAGTTCGCCGTTGAACAGGGTGAATGAGTTTGCTCTGACGTCAGAACCGAAAAGTAGGATCGAAAACTTCGCGTTTCGATGAAGGAAAGGCCTTCATACGATGGGTCGAGATCGTGCAAATCCCTTAACCTCAAGCAATACTCGCAAGGATCCGCTGGACTCATTTGCCCGTTTTCACCGGCCAGTATTTCGAAAACGTCGCTCGCGGCGACATCTGCGATGAAACCCAAAAACGCTTTCACTTCTTGTCCGAGCGGAGCTTTGAAAATGGTTTCGGCCTCATGCCAAAACTCTTCGCGCTTATGACTTGCAGGGATCGTAATCCTGTGTTTCGCCTCAAGCATGCGGCTGAGCGCATTGAAATGCCCGTCATGATCATTTGCGTCCAAGCCAGCAAAAAATCCCATTGAAAATATACCTCTTGCTGTGATGCATTTGGTTCAGGCCAAGTGTTGACCCTTTGCTGTCACGGCGCGGACGTCAGGAGCTTTCCAAAAGACATATGCATCTCTTGATCTCTCTCAGTCATCTTATCGCCTCGACGCCAAGTGGATATACGCATGGTTTTCGTTGGACCCACGGAGACCGTATTCACATGAATAAAAGAGATGTCATCCCGAGACACGCGCGTTGCATATACGACATTTCCGGATGTGACCTGCCCCATCTTCAAAAGAGCAAAGTCGTCAGTTTCTTCTCTGTCGAAATTGGACATGATCCGTGCGCTGCGCACGCTGTCTAAGCCGTCATTTGTTCCCCCGTCATAAAATATGACACGAGCCGCAAAGTCTTCCGGGCGGTTGTAGAAGAGATGCATATCCCCCTCGTCTTTACGCGTCTCCCATGGAGTGCCTTCGATACATATCGAAATGCCCAATCGCTCGTTGAGTGGCGCACAAGCTAAAGCGGGTTTGAAAGGCAGGCACAGACAGCACACAAGGAAGGCGATCTTCGAAAGGCTGGTCTTCACAACGATTGAATTCAAAAATGTCATTTGAGATGACCTAAATTTCACAAACAAAAACAACTTAAGGCTTTCGAGTATCATCACTGTGCTGCCCAAGCAATCTGCGTGGGTGTTTAGTGCATCGAGTCCAGTCGTCCATTTTCCACGTCGGCCAGTCGCGCGCACTTGCCATCGCCCCCGCAGCGAAAGTCGGCAATGCAGACTGCAATCGCAGCACCTGAAGATAAAGCTCAAGATTTGCTTAGGGCCGGTAGCGACATTTAAGCAAAATAGGTGGGGAGCGGACTTTTGCTGCGCCCAGAGCCAACGACAGTTAAGGCAAGAAGTTTTATGGTGACTTACGCGATAGCCCCCTCCCGCTGAAGAGGCGTGTCTTTCTTGTTCTTGGTCCGTCGCCAGATAACCGGTTCGCCCGACTGCATGGCGCGCCACAGCGTCGCCATCACTCTTTGAGCCCCTTGCCGCCAAGACGCTGGCATGACGCGACGTGCGTCCATGATCTTCAGTCGACGTGGATCTCCCGCAACCAATGCTCGTGGAGCGCCTCGATATCGCCGCTTGTCAGCAGCGGCATCGCGAGGCGCAGTTGCGGCTCGGTCCAGTCCCACCACCGCATCTCGAGCAAGAGCGCGATCTGCGCGTCCTCGAAGCGCCTACGGATGACGCGCGCGGGGTTGCCTCCCACGATGGCGTAGGGCGGAACGTCGCGCGTCACCACGGCCCGCGTACCGATCACCGCGCCGTCGCCGATGGTGACGCCGGACATGATGATCGCCTCGGAGCCGATCCAGACATCATTGCCGATCACCGTGTCGCCTGCGGGCCGGTATCCGTTTGCCGCGCCTTCAAAGGCCGGAACCTCGGGCATCCAGTAGAAGGGAAAGGTGCTGATCCAATCGGCCCGGTGGCCCTGGTTGCCAGCCATGATAAAGGACGCCCCCGATCCGATGGAGCAGAAGCTGCCGATGACAAGGCGGTCGGCCCCTTCTTCGGTCACGAGGTAGCGGGCGCAGTCATCGAAACTGTGGCCGTGATAATAGCCCGAATAGTAGCTGAAGCGACCGACTGTGATATTGGGATTGGTGACCTGCTGATCGAGCGTCACCCCGCGAAACGGGCTTTCGAAGTGGTTTTCCATGTGAAGATCTCTGAAGCCATGTGACATATGCGCAGACGCGCGAACCCTGCGCAGTCGCCTATGGCGATGCGCGACAGCCCCGGGACACTGTCCGGGACCGTATTCAGGACGTTCGGTCTGCTGACTTCAAAATTGGTCCTCCGCGGCACCGAAGCCGGTGCCCACTCTGTATTCCAGATCGCAAACCACGTGTAAAGCACGGGGCGTCACCGCGACAAGGCCGGCCACTGGACGACGATCGCGCCCAAGAGGACCATCGCCGTCCCCACCAGCCGCGCCGCATCCACCGGTCGCGCGGCCAGTCCGACACCGCCCGTCCAGTCGATCAGCAGCGCCCCGACCACCTGCCCCGCGATCACGGCGATCATGAAGCTGGCCGCCCCCAGTTTTGGCATCAGAAGGATCGCTGCAGTCACGTAGACCACACCGGCGAGACCGCCGACCCAAATCCATTTCGGTTGCCCCGCGAGACCGCCAAGTGTCGGCAGTGGCACGCGCAAAACCAGCAGGACGGGCAGGATGCTCAGCGCGCTGACCGCAAGCGACGCAAGTGTCGCCCAGAGCGGATGACCAAGCGCGCGGCCTAGAGCCGCGTTGGCACCGCCTTGAAAAGGCACAGCCGCTCCAGCGAGGGCGGCGATGATGACGAGGGGAAGAAATGGCATGACATGATCCTTTCGCTTTCCCTCTCGTATGACTTATCACAAGCCGCATTTGAAATTCGACATGAGCAGACTAACATGCAGCATATGAATAATCTGCGTACTATCGATTTGAACCTTCTCGTCGTGCTCGACGCGCTTCTTGCTGAACGACATTTGTCGCGGGCCGCCGAACGCCTGAACATGAGCCAGCCCGCGGTCAGCCATGCGCTCGCGCGCCTCCGAATTCTGCTAGATGACCCGCTGTTCCACCGCCGCAGGCGCGAGATGGAGCCAACGCTCCGCGCGCTCGCGCTGTCCGCCCCGCTGGCCGAGGCGCTGGCGCAGATCCGCACCGTGCTGGCACCCGAGGGCTTCGACCCCTCCACGCGCCATGTCTTCCGCCTTGCCATGTCTGACTATGGCACCGCACTCCTGCTTCCAGACCTCATGCAGCGCCTGCGCGCGGAGGCGCCGGGCATCGATCTTGTGGTCACACAGAAAAGCCGCGAAGGAATGATCGGTGCGGTGGCCGATGGCGAGATCGACATGGCCTTTGGGGTCTTCCCTGAACTGCCCTCACGTTGCATCGCAGAGACCCTGTTCGAAGACGAGTATGCCTGCCTTCTCGATCCATTGGCCCAGCCGCAGCCCTATCACGGCCTGACCGAAGCACGCTACTGGACCGCACCCCATGTCCTCACGGCGGTGCATGGCGAGGCGGCGACAGAGCTCGATCTCCACCTCCGTTCACATCGCAAGCAACGGCGCATTGCTTTGGTTCTTCCCCATTGGAACGTGGCGCCGCAGGTTGTTCGTGGCACCGACCTGATCCTGACAGTGGCGCGGCGGTGCTTGGATACCGTCGATCCGGGCATGGAAGTTGCCGCTCCACCCGTTACAATGCCCTCGATCCCCTTCGCCGCGATCTCGGCAAAGCGTCGGCGCACCGATCCTGCACTGCGCTGGTTAATTGAACAGGTGCGGCAGGCAATCGCAGCGCCTAGGTCCGAACGATCGCTTCCGTGAAGCTACGACGCTCCGCCCATCAGAACGGCGAATATTCGAAGAGCGCCAATTCCAACGGGGATCCGCAAGACTGGGGCTGGTTCTTGTCGATGTGGCACAGTTACAAGCGTTCGCCCCCCGTTTCACATCGAAACCGGCCAGTTTCATCGCTAACCCCGTGGTTCTCAGGGCTTCGGCAAACGGCTCGTCTGACTCGCGCACAAAATTGCTGACTGCCCCATTACCTTGGGTTGCAGGATGGACACCGCATCGTTTCCCGTCCCATAGTCCCGCCATCCGGACCAAAAAGAAGGCCCTGCTCATGTCGACACAAGATCCTGCCACGCTCGCGCGTGCCTTCATTGCTGACGAAGGCACTGACACCAAGCCAAAATTCTGGACGATGAACCACCATCACATCGTGCCGATCGCCGCGAAACTGGCACGGGATCTCGAGCCCGAAGAGCGTATCACATTCTATCGGCATTACCTTCGGCGCGCCAATATCGCCCCCGCCGTGCCCCAAGGTGAAATTCCACTCTTGATTGAAGGCTACAAGCAACTGTTGCCCGACATGACCGGGCCCGAGCCGTTGATCTTTCCGCGGCTGGTAGGGCTGTACCTTTTCGGCTTCGACGCGACCGGCGCCTTGCCATCGAGTGGCCTGGATACCGCGAAAGAGTTGAAAGCGCGGCTCAAAACCCTGACCCAGTGCCACAGGTACACCAGCCTTCCCGGGCAACGCGCTAAGCTCGAGAGGTTCCGCCCCTTCATCCCCGAGGCGCCCCGCCTGCTCGCGGTGCTGCGGCACACCGAGTACTTGGGGCTGTCCGCCCCCGAGGGCGAAACCTTCAACATGGTCGACCTGACATTCTGGGCCATGATGCTGACGGTTGCCCTCGCGCCCGAAACCCGGACCGGGCTGTGCCATGATCTCTCGGCCGTTCCGCCGGACACGCCCCGGCAGCAGAAGTTCCTGACCACCCTGCACAAGACGCTCGAGACGGTGATGGGCGAAATCGGCCCTGACGAGAGCGCCTGCCGGGCTCTGTTCGACAAGTTGACCGCCCAGCAGGCGGCCCAGAAAACGGCCCAAGACGAGGCAAGCGAGGTGATAGCGCTGGCCCGTGGGCTCGGGCTCGACATCGCCGAAACAAGCGACTGGGAGATCCAGGTGGCCCTCCCCGAAAAGGATAGCGGACAACGCTGGTATAATCCTCTCAGGCTGCACCTTCGGATGAATCCCTCACGCAACCCGGAATGGGAAGTGACCCTTCAGCATTCCACGAAGGTCAACTACAGCCACTTCGCTGGGAAGACCAGCTTGCAGGAAGACGGGATTCCACCGATTGATAAGCTCACATCGTTCCCGACCTGGCTCCGTTCCTTGGCGGACGTGCATGGCCTGGTTTACGATACCGACATCGACGCCATGCATGTTGCCTGCGGGCGCAAGCGCGCGGACAAGAAGCGGATCCGCGATTGGGTGCTCTCCGGCGGCACACCTTCGACCCCTGACTGACGCAAACCGGCACGCCCCACGCGCCCCGCCTCGCAATCCTGCCCGAGAGACGAAAGATGAGGTCCGCTATCCAAAGATTAAACGCGACACCGCGAACCCGCACCAGCCGCAGCAGAGGCTTTTTGACAGCTCTTTGCGCGGCACTGGTGCTTTGCCTGCTTCAGGGCGGCGCCAAGGTCACGGCCGCGCCGCTCGATCCTGCAGAGACTGCGATCGGTCTCGACATCGACATCACCGCCGCGACCCTGGACATGCGCGTAAACGATGTCCCGGTTTTCACCCCCGGCGCGCCTTTTGGCTCTGACGCGACAATCACCACTCACATACCGCTGAACCCGGCTTTCCGACAGGGGCAGAACACTGTCGCCCTGACGCTCACGCCCCGTGCAGATCCGGTGGACGGGTTCGAAACGGCCTTCCGCGCGCGCCTGTTGTGGAGACCTGCAGGCCAGCCCACGCTGCCCTTTGCCGACACGGAACATGCGATCGCCGTCACACTCGACACCGCCGGATCCGACGGCCCGTGGTTGGTCAGCACGCCCGGCACACAGAAGCACCTGGCCATCGCCGGAGTTAAAACCGCCACCCACGCGGATGGAACGGCGTCTTTAGACTTTGTTGTCGACGTCGACATGGCATTGCCCCCGTTCATCTGGCAAGCGGCTGAGCCCTTGGCCCTGACTTCCGAGGCCGACACCGGCATCCGCGCCGCCTATGCCCGCCTCCACGCCGCCCTGGCGCATGGCGAAGAGACCGCACGTCAGGCCC
This sequence comes from Celeribacter naphthalenivorans, assembly GCF_020524585.1. Taxonomy (GTDB): domain Bacteria; phylum Pseudomonadota; class Alphaproteobacteria; order Rhodobacterales; family Rhodobacteraceae; genus Celeribacter; species Celeribacter naphthalenivorans. The sequence continues at coordinate 332,570 of NZ_JAIVLK010000001.1, read as the reverse complement.
TCGCCCCCTATATCTCCCGGCAGGCCGCTGCCATCGGCGTCACGCCCGACCAGTTTTTTGACGCCTCCCTTGCCCCCCTTTTCCAAGCTGATACCGGTTTCGAAATCCTTGAACTGGATCCGAATGCCGGCATCGTTCAGCGGTTCGGAAACGGCAGGCTCGCGGCTCTGGTGCCCTCCCCTCTGGCGTTCTACAATCCGTCGACGGGCCAGCGGGCCACGCTGGTGCTCTATGTCTGGCAGGATGCGAAGGGGGACTGGCGCGTGATCCACTGACGTTGGAAGACCGGGTCGCGTGAGGCAAGCGTAGCTCAATGACCGATCTAGTGAAGCAGCGCCTCAGCGAGACCCAATTCGCCGAATGAAGGCAATGGGCCGGAAGCGATATCTAAACGAAATCGGCGGAAAGCGAAAGTTCGCCGCATGGCGCATGAAAGGAAAAGTTGCGATGGAATGTGTCGCGCGGAGTGCTTTTCCAGAAGGGGCGGACGGCGCTGGCATTGAGCAAGACTGATCAGTCTGCAGCGCCCATCATTTAAGTGGGACACGGCAGCGAGCCAGAGTCTCAAATACCACTTTGTTCTTTGAAACAACGATGAAGCAATTGGCGCCTATCCTCTTCCTTAACAGTTGCGGGCAATTTGATTGTTGGGGGGAGTGATCTCTGTTTTCTGATGTCAGACATGGTTTGCAGAAAATCTGCTCAATATGCAGAACATCAAAGAAACCATTTGGAAACAGTCTGATATACTGCACAGACACACCAAACAACCTATGGCAGACTGCAAAGAAAATAACAAAATTTTTTAAATTCAATAAGATAAAACATTACCTTACCACCCCACCCAAGACATAAAGCCTCTCCAAATGCAATTTTTAATTGCAAATTGCGCAAATGCGCCTTAGTGGTCACCTTCTCCATCTACGGAAGGCTGTATGAGTTCATAACGGTTGTCGCATTTTCAATTTTAGAGGCCTACATGCGAATTCTGGCTGTCGATGACGACCCCTTCATACTGGAACTTCTGCCGATGATCGGCCAGAAGGCGGGCTTCGACAAAATGTCGACGGCCCCTTCGGGGACTGCTGCGTTGGATATTTTGGCGAACAGTGAGGCTCCGTTTGAATGCCTCCTTCTGGATATCAACATGCCGGGAATGGATGGGATCGAGCTTTGTGCCCGTGTTCGTGAGGTCCCCTCATATCGCAAGGTGCCCATCATCATGCTCACAGCAATGAAAGAGCGTGAGTTCATTGACCGCGCTTTTGAAGCTGGTGCGACGGATTACGCCAGCAAGCCGTTCGACATCGTTGAATTGCGTACGCGTTTGCGACTTGCCAAGGAACTCATCGCCGCACGGCAAGGTCACCTAGAGGCGAATGACAAAAGTTCGCAGCCGACCCTTTCTTGTGAATCTGACACCCCGCCCCCGCTTTCTGACGCTGTGACGATTGAAGGTATCAAAAACCTTATCTGCGAAGGTGCTCTGGAAAATTACCTAAAACAGCTCTCAAATGCGGGCCTTGGCGGCTCAAATATCTTTGCTGTGAAGATACATCAAATTGAGGCCATCCATTCCCGAGCCTCGATGGCAGAGTTTTCATATGCGCTCACTGAGGTGACCGACGCGATTTTCAATGCTCTGGGAGCGACGAAGCCTTTGATGTCCTATGTCGGCAATGGCGCCTTTATCGTGGTCTCCAACACGCCCCACTTTGAAACCTCTGAAAAACTCGAATCCGAAATTCAGAACGCTCTCGATGAAAAGAACTCCGAATACGACAATGGGGAGCCTCTTGATCTCGAAGTCTCCGCAGGAAGCCCGTTGCGGCCCAACACCAGTGCCATGCTCTCGGTGCGCGATACATTTGAGCGCGCAATTGCACGTGCTCAGGCGCGCGTTGAGGAGAAACAAAAAGCGCCAAGGCCGGTCAATATCTACTCTGCATACAGCGTCTAAAGCGACGCCATAGAGATCAGTCGCCAGGATGTCCTTCGGGGCATTTTTTCGGTATGGTAAACCAGAATTTGGTGATCTCACCGGGAACGCTTTCAAACCCGATTTGCCCCCCCGTCTGCTCAACAATTTGCTTGGTGATGCTGAGGCCCAAACCAGTCCCGCCCTTGATGGGGGTCGCCCCAGGTGTGGCTTGGAAAAAAGGCTCGAACATATGAGCCTGCATGGACGCCGGAATGCCATCGCCTCTGTTGAGGACTGTAATGCGCACGGCCTCGCTTTCTTCTATAACAGAGATATCAATTGGACTCCCTTTTGCGGCAAATTTCGTAGCGTTCGACAGAAGGTTGGCCATCACCTGAGCAAAGCGTTTCGGATCAACAAAACCGCGCACCGTCCGATCCGGGCAAATGATGTTGCAGCGCACACCCGATATATCTGCCGCAACCAAATTCACCATAACGGATTCCTCAACAAGTGAGACAAGCTGGTTTTCCGATAAGGCAAACCGCATTTGTTTGGCTGAAAACTTTTCAAAATCCAGAATGTTATCGACCAGATCGCGCAGGCGCTCCCCGTTTTTCTGTGCAATGAACAACAACCGCTGAGCCTCATCAGATAGAGGTTCATCATCAAGGGAAGACAGCAACATCAAAGAGCCCAAAACCGAGGTCAGTGGCGTTCTAAGTTCATGACTGACAGTCGACACAAATCTGCTTTTAACTTCACTCAGCCGCCGTCGTTCGGTGATATCTATGATCTGGGAAACGAAATATTCTGGCTGGCCCTTCGCGTCTTTGATCATGTTCACGGTTAAGTGCCCCCACATAATGGCACCGTTCGCACGGATGTAGCGCTTTTCCAGCTCGTAGTGAGAAATTTCCTCTTTTTTCAATTGGTTAAACAAAGAAAGATCTTTGTCCAGATCATCGGGATACGTCAATGTCTGGAAGTCGGTGGCCTGAAGCTCCTCCTTGGAATACCCTAGAAGATCACACATGGCCTCATTTACACGAAGCAAGTCACCTTCTAAGCCGACAATGACCTTCCCGATAACCGGACTTTCGAATGTGGTGCGAAACTGTTCGACACTTGCTCTCAAAGCGTCTTCGGTGGCCTTGATGTCCGAGATGTCCGACATTGCGCCGCTCAAACGAATAGGCTGACCAGCCTCATTCCGTTTTGAAACCGCAATATCGGTACGGATCCAGCGCCATTGCGTTCCATCCCGTGATCGCAATCTATATTCGCAACGCGCCCTCTCGTGCGTGCCGGCGAGACACAGGCGGATGGGCTCCAATGCGGCATCAAGCTCCTCAGGATGCACGCGGCCTCGCCATTCCACCTGAACATCCACATCATCTGACGGGTCCAGCTCCAACAACTCTCGCCATATGTTGGAAACAATCACGGTGTCATCAACGGGGTTGTATTCGAACACTCCAATTTGAGCGCCGACGATGGCGTTGTTCGCCCTTTGGAGCTCATCTCTGACCGAAGTTTGCGCCTTCAATTCCTTTGAAATGTCTCTCAAGACCAATGCGTGCTGCTGGCCCAGATCGGCATCGATCCATAGCGAGACATGTACCGAGAGAATGAGTGTCTCCCCGTTTTTATGCCGTCCCGCTATTTTTTTGATGAGGGTATCAACGGCGGGAGGTTCGATAAAGGCATTCAACTCAGCAACAGATTCAACGCACAAAACATCACATATGTCGCGCGTTATAAGCTCGTCCTCGTCATACCCGAACAAGCGATTGGCCTTATGATTGCTGTGCAATATTTGACCGCCCGATCCTAAAATCATAAGCGCGACCTGCATGCGCTTAAAGGCTTGAATAATCGGAGAATCTTTCAATTGGCTGCTCAAAATTCTTTCCCACGCATTGGCCAAATGACGGATACACACGTTCGGCGCTGTCACTCAGGTTTCCTGTGAGATTAAATTGGTGCCCTCAGGTGATGGCTTTGTCTACCGTACTTTTCGAGATTTTTTCGAAAGCCACAGGTATCTCCTTTCTTTTTTCTTCGCGGTGTCTGAGCTGGCTTTGTAGCGGTAGCTGTCACTGCCGGTTTCGAGGATGTGGCAGCGGTGCGTGAGCCGATCCAGCAAGGCTGCGTGTCAAGGGCGGCGCAAAATTGGTCCATTCGGAGAAGCTGAGGTTCGCGGTGATGACCACACTGCTGCGCTTGTAAAGCTTGCTCATCAGATGGAACAGTAGCGCGCCGCCTGATGAACTGAACGGCAGGTAGCCTATCACTGAATTGGCCGCCATTTCGACCGGATATCTCAGCCAGACCAAAGGGGCTTAAGGATGGCCTTAAGCACATGCTTATCTCTCAGATGAAAAGCAAAATGCTTTAACCTGACAACATCCTGCAGTCAGTGTCGGTGTTTTGTAAATATTATGACAAAAGACCCAAGAGCGTCGCAGGTGTCGTGACCCGCTGAGAGAAGCTTAGGCGATGAAACTCCGTTTCAGAGGCCAAATCCATGCCCTCAGGGTCAATCGTAGCAATATGCCAACGCCCGCGCACCCCGTTAATATGCGAGGTCAACATTTTGATCTTGTTTGGAAATCTCCCAAAGTGAGCGATCAAGCTTTCTTCTTGCTCAAGCAACGCTTCGGCTCCACGCAGATCGACACTCAAATCTTCGGCAGACAGGCTATCCGAATAGCGTGCGGGTCCGCCGTTGAGATGGATGGCCTCAACATTGAGTTTGAACATACAGCTGTCTGCCAGATCGAGATATTTCGAAGAGCGGAAGAATTTACGTTTGTAGCGGTTCTTGGCCCGTTCAAACGCGATGCCATCAAGCCTGTGTGCTGTCCCGATCAACGTCATACGCCGGTCCCGCAACACATCGCGCCCCTCGCTTTGGCTCAGTGTGACAGACACGCGGGGGTCGGCCATAATATTGCGGGAATGATGGCTTATCGCGGCTCCATAAAAGGCAATTGCCCCATCGGGTTCCACAGAGAGGTTCGTGACAGCGCTATAGGGAAAGCCCTTGTTGCGATCCAAAGTCGCCAATGAGATTTGACGTGTTGTGCGCAAAATGCGCCGCGCCAAGTCTCGCGGACCAAAAGGCTCTACCTCATTTTGTTCAAGCGGCGTTTCCCGCACCAGTTTCATGCGATGAGACACTGCGTCCCCCTTTTCGCTTCCCGGCAAGAGGGACGCCAAAAAGCGCCCCTCTGACCTCGTACAAGCGCAGTTGCACAGAAATGCCTAGCACCCCTTTCAGAACCGGGTGGTCAAGCCAGCAATAAAAGTGCGGCCGCGGCCCGCCATTTCTTGGTAGGCAGCTTCGTTGCCGCCCGGATACCCATAGGCTTCATCGAAAACATTCTCGATAGAAACGAACAGCTCGGCTGTGTCGTTCAGTGCGTAGCTGCCGTAGAGATCAACAAGCGTGTAGCTGTCTGTTTCCGAAAGATACGCGCCGTCAGGATAGCTGCCCCAGTCATAGGCAGCCTGCGCCGTCGCTCCAACATAGCGGACCTGTGCCCCAAGCGTCAGAGCTTCTTCGAAAGCCCGCATACCGACGTCAAGCATCGCTGTGCGATCGGGCTGCGAGGAGGTCAGACCATTGCCCATGCCGGTACCGTTGCCAACGGGTTGGCTGTCCGTGTCGCTGATCGAAAAACTAAGATTGGCGTAGAATTTTCCGGTGTCATAGCCCCCCTCGAACTCGATCCCCTGCATGATGGTTGTGCCATCCGTGTTGACCCACATTGCACGATCATAGGCATCACCGGGGATCGAAACGAAATCATTGACGATGTAATCCTTGATCCAGCTGCGAAAGACCGACGCCTTGAACCATGCCTGATCTTCTGCGCCCCATACTCCTTGGCGATTGAATTCCGCGCTCAACTCCACAGTGCGGCTGGTTTCTGGATCAAGGTCGAGATTATTGGTCATCCCTGTCCCCACACCGTCACCGAAGGGCACAAGCCCATAGAACATTTCATGCGTCGTCGGCGGACGGAATGTGTGCGCATAGCTTGCAGAAAGGGTCAGCTCTTGCGTCGCCGCGTAGCTCAGTCCAATATTTGGCAAAAGCTCCCCGCCGTCGCGTTTGACCCACTCATCCCCACAGGACGGACCATTGGGCGGGCAATCCGCAACGCCGGCGGCATAGGGCGCACGGTAGCCATCAACCTGCCAGTGATCATAGCGCAGCCCGCCGAACACGACCACGCGGCCATAGTCGATTTGCCCGTCGACAAAGAGGCTGGCTTTATCAAGTTTACCGGGGTTGTTGCCGCCGCGCATGGCATGAGTTTGGAAATCATCCCGCGTCCAACTCAGCCCATAATTGAGCGTCAGGTCACGGCCACTCGCGAGCGCAAACCGGCTGTTGTTGGTGACCGAGAGCCCATAGGTCTCTTCTTCGGTTTCGCGTCCCGCATAAGAGCCGCCGGTACCGGGGTAATAGAGCGCTGTGTTGTTGTAATAGGTCGATATTTTCAGATCGATCAGATCATTGCCGGGTGCGTAGGCGTAATCGGCGGTCCAAGTTTGGTTATCGACATCCCAAGTGTAGCTCGAATTGTCGAAGGTGTTGCCATACCACCGCGCACCAAAGCTCAGTTTATGCGCGTCATTGGGAGCGATTTCGATCTTGGCGAGCTTGCCTTCCGGCGCGTTGACTGAGGTGCGAGAGCTGCTCAGTTCGCCATCGTCGCCCGTGGCATAATCGCCTTCGTCCGTATAGGCATAGCCAAAGAGCACATCGACATGGCCGTCTCCGCCCCAAAGCCCGTCAAAGCGTTTCCCGTAGCTGAAAAGGCCGGAGTAGTTATAGCCGTTGTCACCAAACTTCAGGCGGGCCATGCCGCCTTCGGTCTCCCCCTCGCGCAGAATGTCCTCCAACGAGATGGTGCGGAAATTTGCGGCCCCGGTGAGCGTCCCGGCACCTGCGGCCCCCGACACGACGCCACGTTCGATGTCGATCGCGCTCAGAAACTCGGGCTGGATGTACAAAAGATTGCCACCCGAGGCTTCGTGCCCCGCCGTATTCTTGAAGCTTTGTGGCACCCCATCGATCATGGAATTCACCCGACCATATCCAGACATGCCCCGAATATTGACTTCGATCCCCGGCTGACCTGAGCTTTGCCGGGTCGACACGCCGGGAGTCATATCGAGTGCATTCTGGGGATTGCCGGAATAACGGGTTTGCAAATCTTCTGTCGGAACCGTTGTGTCAGATGCCCCCGCTTCGCTCTGGACAACAATCAGCGCCAGTTCGTGAATCTCGACACTTTCGCTTTGAGACAGCGCGGAAAGAGGAAAAATTGCAAGCATGCTTGTACTTGCAACAAAAGAAAGAGCACGTCTTTTGGGACGCATAAACTGCGACATTGTCAACTCCTGTGACGTCAGAGAAATGTGGAATTTCCCTGGATCGTTCACAGGTGCTGCGCACCTTATCAAACTGTCTCGGAGAGCGTATTCGCTCTGCGCAGTAAAACAAAGTTCACCATCGACCGCAAGCAGATTGGCGGAAAAGCTGCGAGAATTAGCGCCGCTCTGTGAGAGCACCGCCGCTCCCCACCCTACGGGTTTCCTCATAGAAGCAATGGGATGGAGCCCCACTGAACGTGCTGAACATAGAGGATCTTCGGCTTCATCTGGCGAGTTTTTCTGAGAAGCCTCGCCTTGCAGATGCCTTGGTGGGATCAGCGCAACAGGCGAAGCGGTGATATAATATTGACGCTGCCATCGGCACATCGCATCCCCACAATGATGCCTGAGTTTGCCTGTAATCCAGAGCGCCTCACCCACTTGGCGTATCTAGCTGCGAAGTCCATCGTGAGCGACAAAGCGGGGCACGATCGACCGACGGAGAGAATTGCCCCAAGCCGCGGGAATATTTGCACCGAAAAATGTCTTTTCTTCCAAGACATATGCCTTTAAATTTCTGGCAGCCGCCTCTGGCATCACGATGTACACGTGAGCGCCAAGATCACGTCAGTTCGCGCACCAAAGGTTGCATGACTGTCAGCCCATCAGACGAAATCGTTATATTGGCAGAGGTCAGGCATGGCTGTTTTTATTGATCGCTGGAATTCTGAGCTGTTTCGAAACCACCATCGGGACACGCTCTCCCGTGCTGCGCGGAGGATCGCATAATTCGACCGGAAAGGTGGTCGCAGAATGTCGGGCCAATCGTGTATGACAGACCAAAATAGCAAAATACGGCTCTTTCGCTTCTACCTCGATCATTGGCATGGTTTGCGGCGCAGTCTGGCCGGACGTCTGGGGTCACAGGACCTGGCCGATGAAGCGATGCAGGAAACATGGATCAGGCTCGAAGGCCTTAAAACCGCCCCCTCCTCAGTGAACAACCCCCGTGGCTATTTGCTGAGCATTGCGGGCAATATCGCCATTGACCTGATCCGTCGGGAAAAACGGCACAGTGATCGCGCCGCGATTGGGGATATCGACATCGACACGCTGATGGACGATGTGCCCTCCGCAGAGGAGGTGATGCTGGCGCGCGAGGAGTTGAAACAACTGGTCAGAGCGCTCTTGAAGCTCAAGGACAAACCCCGGCGCGCGCTTTTGATGAACCGTTGTCTCGGCATGGGCCATCGTGAAATTGCGCTGGCCCTCGGCGTCTCCGAAAGCATGGTCGCGAAATATATGGCGCAGGCGCTTCGGCATTGCCGCGATTATCTGCATCACACACAATAGAAGATTTTTCAGTGCAAGATCGATGCTTTCATTTCGTCCCGTCTATAGAGACAGCACGCCAAACGGCAAAAAGGTGGCAAGGGTCATGACCTCCAGCGGAAAAGACAACATGAATGTAACCTCTTCCGAGCTCAGCGATCAGGCCCTCGATTGGATTGTCCGGCTACATTCCGGCAGCGCCGAACCCCATGACACGCAGAACTGGCAGGCATGGCGCGCCATCAGCCCCGCACATGAAGCGGCAGCGCAGGAGGCCGAGCAGCTCTGGAACGGTCTCGGGGCCGCCGGGGCCGGCTGGGGACGCGAGATGCGCAACCGCCGGATGACACGGCGCGCCGTCATTGGCGGTGGCGCGTCGATGATTGTGGCAGGCGGAATGCACAGCCTCGGCATTCTCGGCACACATCTGTTCGCCGATTATCAGACGGCCACAGCCGAACGTAAGAGCTTTAAACTTAAAGATGGCACCGATGTTTTGCTCAACGCACGCACCGCGCTTTCCGGTACATTTGAGAACGGTGACCGGGGCGTGTCCCTCGCGCGCGGACAGGCATTTTTCACGGTCGCTCAAAACAATACTGCGCCGTTTCATGTCTCGGAGGGCAAGACCACGATCACCTGTGCGCAGGGTGAGATTGATGTCGATCTGTGCAATGGACGAGTCGGGCTTGTCGTTCACACAGGCGCGGCTGACGTCACGGGCCAGACCGGCACACGACATGTGGCCGCCGGTCAACACATTCAGATCACGCGCGAAGGCCGTTTCTCTGACATCAAAACCGTCGATCTTAGCGAGGCAAGCGCCTGGCGGCGAGGCAAGCTCATTTTCAACCGCAGGGCGCTTGGCGATCTTGCCGTGGAACTGGAACGCTATCGCGGCGGTCGGATCGTCCTAATGGAGGATGAATTGGCCACGATGGAGATCACAGGCGTGTTTGATCTGGCCGACCCCGACGCGATCCTTGACGCTTTAGAAGCTGCCCTCCCTGTCAGGATCAGCAAAATTCCGATGCTGGCCGCGATCAGAACAGCCTGATATAAAACAATTTTCCATATAAAATCATAAAAAGTTAAGATTTTTTTCACAACCCGCTGCAAGTTGGCGCGCCACGTCTCGTCTCTCTTATGACACGCCAGGTGACGCCCTTGTGACCCAGCCGAAATAGAACCTTGAAAATCGGCGGGGGACCAATGACCAACACGATACGAAAAAGACCTACCCTGCGCGCGCTCGCACTCTGCACGACCGCCGCGCTGAGCATGACCCAGTTCGGGTGGACCGAGATGGCTTATGCCCAAGCGCAAAGCGCAGAAGTGACCCTATCCATCCCGGCTCAAAATCTTGGCTCTGCCCTGACGCAATTGGCGGATCAAAGTGGCATACGCCTGATCCTATCCTCGCAGATTGTGGCCGGCAAACGCAGCCCAGCGCTCAATGGGAGCTACACCGCACGCAGCGCTTTTGCCGCCCTGCTCTCAGGGAGCGGGCTAAGCTATCGTTTCACAAGTGCAAACACAGTGACAGTCTACGCCACGAACGACAGCGCCGCAGTCGACCTGCCCGAAGGCACGTTGTTGTTAGATACGATCATCGTTTCGGGTGGAACCGGCTCCTATTCCGCCAACAGCAATTACGAGGAACCCGCCTCCATCGTCTACAAGGACGCGGAAGAAATTGAACGTTTTCGCGGCACTTCGGTGGGTGATTTCCTCAAGGGCGCAGCCGGTGTGCTCAATGGCGACAACCGCAACAGCGGGGCTTTGGATGTCAACGTGCGCGGGATGCAGGGACAAGGCCGTGTGCCCGTTGTCATTGATGGCAGCTTTCAGGAAACCACCGTCTATCGCGGCTATTCCGGCATTGCGGGGCGGACCTATCTCGATCCCGATCTGATCGGTTCCATGTCTATCGAGAAAGGTCCAAGCTCCGGCGCGGATGCCAATGGCGCGACCGGCGGCGTGATGCGTGTCTCTACACTAAAGCCCGACGACATTATCAAAGACGGTGACACACAGGGCGTGCGCCTCACCTTCGGCGTGACAAGCAACACCACAGACGTCCCAGAGACGTTCACAATCGGCGCGGGACAAGGCGACGAAGAACGCTATGATCGTCCCGGTGCGCTGGAATTCGGCGACTCGTGGAACGGCAGCATTGCGGTGGCGCAGAAATTCGGTGATTTCGAGCTTCTCGCCGCCACTGCACGGCGCAAGACCGGCAACTATTTTGCCGGTGACGATGGCGATGATCCTGCGGATGACAGCCTCAATCAGTTTGTCCCCGGCGAAGAGGTGCTGAACACCTCGCAGGACAATACCTCTCACCTGTTGCGCGGCATTTACAAATGGGGCAACGGGCATTCGATTGATGCAAGCTATATGCATTATGAAAGCGATTTCGGCGAGTTGATGCCCTCGCAGATCATTCGCTTCGGCATGGGGTGGCAATCGCCTCTGAGCTATGTCGATGCCAAAACGGGGACGCTGCGTTATGGCTGGAACCCGGATGACAACGATCTGATCGATCTCGAGGCTGACCTCTATTACACGCTGAACACCACCTCGATCAACACGGCCTATGGATTCATGGCCGGTTTTCCCGGTGTTTATTTCAGCTATGCCAGCGAGGCCGAACAATTTGGCCTGAACGTCTCCAACACCTCGCGACTGGACCTGTTCGACCGTGCATTGACGTTGAATTATGGGGTGGCTGGCAAGAAAGAGTACATCCGTCCGCCATCGGATATCGAAAGTTACATTCCTGACGATTACCCCTATGTGGAGTTTGATGGTGAAATCCGCGATGGTTGGCGTCAGGAAGTGAGCGCCTTTGTTTCGGCCCACTATGAGTTGTCGAACACGCTGACCTTTGATGGCAGCCTGCGCTATTCCGAAATGAAGAGTTACGACAACAATACACGAACGATCTATGTCGACGACGGCAATGGCGGGCAAACCCGGACAGAGGTTCATACGGAATACGATGGCGGAGGTCTCGCGCCGATTGCCTCATTGACCTATGAGGCGATCCCGGGATTACAAGTCTACGGCAAATATGCCGAAGCCTACCGGGCACCGAGCCTTTTCGAGAGCACTGTGGGCTGGTCGGCGAGCCCGGATCCCACCTTGGATCTCAAACCCGAACACGCGCAAAATAAAGAGATCGGCGTCAACTATATGACGGATCAATTCGGCGCACAGATCCGGGCCAAGTTGGCCTATTTCGACAATGACATCGAGAATTACATCACCCGTGATGACAGTTGGAACTTCGTCAATCTGGATTCCGCGCGGATGAAAGGCTGGGAGCTGTCCCTCGGTTTCGATACCGGGCGTTTCTACGGCGACTTCTCTGGCTCGAAATACGTCAGCACCGAATTCTGTGATCTTGAGGGGGCGTGTTCATCGGGTGGTTCCGACAATGGCTATGTGCAACAACACGTGCCGCCAGAGACTTCGGCATCCCTGACCTTGGGGGGGCGCTTTCTGGACGAGACGCTCGAACTGGGCGGGCGTGTAACCTATGTCGGTAAACGTGCGTCCTCCGATTTTAGTGGACCACGCGGCGGGACGACCCGGGCTGTGGACTGGGATCCCTACACCACCGTCGATCTGTTCGGCAGCTATGAAATCAACGACACGCTGACCTTTGATTTCGCAGTCGATAACGTGACTGATCAATATTACATGGACACGCTGACAATCGGCCTTATGCCCTCTCCCGGGCGCACGGTGCGTCTTGGTCTGACTGCAACATTCTAACGTCTCAGGGCGCACCTCTTGGTGCGCCCTTTTCCATTTTCGCAAGGTGAAAGATGAACACACAAACTTCTATTCCCGCCCTTTCGACGCTTTCCATGCGACTTCGCGCCGAAACCAACACGACGCATGAGCGGTTGGACCGGTCCATCATGGCGGCAAAACCGTTTGACAACATTGAGAACTATGGGCGTTTTTTGCGAGTCCAGCACGGGCTGCATCACCATGCCGCTCCGATCTATCGCTCGGCCGCATTGGCCGCGCATTTTCCCGGATTGAAAGCACGAGGGCGGCTCAACGATGTGACACAGGACATGGACGATCTGGACCTCCCGCGGCCCGAAATCACCGCTGCGCCCGCCACCGAAACCGCCGATCTGCCAGAGGCACTGGGCTGGCTCTACGTGGTCGAAGGCTCCAATCTGGGCGCGGCCTTTCTGTTGAAATACGCCCGCAAGATGGGCCTGTCGGAGACCCATGGCGCTCGCCATCTGGCAGAGCCGCCCGAGGGCCGCGCGCCCTATTGGAAAGCCGTCAAATCCGCGCTTGATGCGGTTGACCTGAGCTCCCATGACCAGGCCCGTGCGATCAAAGGGGCCGAGGCCGCATTCGCGACAACCCGCGATTTGGTACAGGCGTATCTCTAAGGCGAACCGCAACGGGCGGAAGCCCCAGCACGTCACCCCTGAAGCCCCGCCTCCCGCGCTCCTCCAGCACAGCTGCGATGGACCAAGCCGCCCTCTCCCTCATCCGCCAGTCCTCCCCCCACCAGGGCTCCCCTCAACCCTCACTGTTCCGATCAAGTTCGAAAGGCGGCAAAGGGCAGGCGCACATGCGGATGCTGAACGCATTGGCTTAGGGGCGAGCATAATGCGGCGGACTCGACCGAGGCCAATGCCCATAAATTTGATGTCCATCAGCTACTCCACTCGCCACCTATCCCTGCAATTTGAACCGCAGTTTGGTGGGAAGGCATTTCATCCCATTGGCTCATCTTTGCAAGGTTTGAAAACTCGACGTGAGATACCGCGCATGCCGCAACTTTCTCTCAACGTCGACATGGCTAAATTTCAACACAGCTTAAGATCGTGTGCAGCATTTATCCATGAATTGCGGAGTTTCTTTCAGACATTTGCAGCAGATAAACTAAGGCCTTCAGCTTTTTCGCCGTTTTGCTCTGACCAAGCATTGCCTTGACTTAACACGCGTGCCCCTTCCACTTTGACACCTCTGGTTCCCTTCTCATTGAAGACCCACAATCTGCAAATCGTAGCCAAAGTGGCCGACCTGAATTTGTGCAGAAACTCACCACGAAACGGCGCGCTTCGCGCTATCACAGACTTGGCATATCGGGATCACCGACATCTGCTTCATGCTGAAAATCCAAAGCATGCCGCTCTCCGCCGGGACCAATGAGCCCAACATCACTGGGCCCGAATATCCTGAGATGCCATTCTGGTCCCATTATGCGCGCGCGATCTGCCGCGTGGCCACTCAGGTCCCCGAGACAACGGGAAGGTTCAGAGCCTTCACCATAGATTTCTGCTGAGCCAGAATTTCGTCCAGTTTCGCATCCATCACCTATTGCTGCTTGCGGATCGCCACGATCTCTTCGAACAATCTCTCGACCAGCACCGCCTTGCCGCCCTCGCCCATCTCGAGCATACTATGAAGCTCCAAGAGATGCTCCACGTCTTCGCCCGTCTTAGTCGTCCGATCCCTCAGGAAATCCGCAATTTTCCGGACCCCCAGCGAAAGTCCCGCCAGTGAGTCTCTCTTCCCCGACATCGGGATTATCCCTTCTCTCAAGCCATGCATCAAACAGGCCGGCATTCCCAAAAAGCAGCAACCATGTTGAATAATGTTTGCGGAGCGCCGCAACACGACGGCATTGCGCGAATTGTGCCTGAACCGCAGAAGGCCCGAGATCGTTCGAGAGCGCCAGCATGGCATCCGCATGATCTTTGTCGGTGTCCTGATGTTGCCAGATGAAATACGGCAGGCGCTGAATCGCGAGGCCGAGATGACGGAATGCCGTGCGAAACACATGCCCCCATTGAGTTCTCTCAAGTCGCAGACCCGGCGGCATGGAGATCGTGACATGCAGATATCGCGGCGGATCCAGTTCTATCCCTCCGGACATTGCTCCAAGCACATCTTCCTTGGACCAGGTGAGAACATTGCCCTCGATCAATTCACCGGGTTCTCGCCTCACATACCTGCTGAGCCGTCCGCCTCTCAAAGCCAAGACGCTCCATCAAACCCAATGCGATCAGGCTGTCTTCAGACGAGAGGTTCGAATCCCATTTCTGACGCCCGATGAATTTCAAATCTGCACCTGAGTTTTTATGGCCGCTCACGTGAAGTGAGGTATCTGAATGCAGCGCAGCATGATCGAAATCCGTCCCCAAATTCGACAACATAAAGAACGGAATTGTGGAAAACTTTTCCAACCATATCATCGGGCTTTTATCGCTCCGACGAAACGAGCCTGTTTTTCGCCCAAAACGCGGATTTTGCGGTCGCTCTTAGGTTCCTTCCCGTGGATTGGGTCCATTTCGGATCGCCAAGTCGTTGCCCAGCATGGGGCACCCTCATGAAAACCCACTGTATCCCCACTCTCAAAGCACATGTGCCTCAGTCCGAAATCCCTGAGACCCAAGCATACGCCGGCGGTCACGGCGCCTCTTTTACCGACGGGCGTAAGCACTCGGGAGAAATCATCAAACGCCCACAAAACGGTCATGGCGCCCGCCAGTGCAGTTGAAATCCGATCACACGTCGGCCCTATGACCCCGCCTCATGCGATTGACTCTGAGCATCTTGCAGGTGCCGGTAGGCGCCGGTGGGGCATGCCATCAACGCAGCATGAGATCCTTCCTCCACGACTCTGCCACTCTCGATAACCAGAATTCGGTCCGCATTTGCAATCGTCGCCAGCCGGTGTGCGATAACCAGCGTCGTGCGCCCATGCGACAGCTCATCAAGCGCTTTCTGGATGGCCCGCTCTGTCGCAGTGTCGAGCGCAGAGGTCGCTTCATCAAGGATCAGGATCGGCGGGTTCATCAAGAACACACGCGCGATGGCGAGGCGTTGCTTCTGTCCGCCCGAAAGCTTCACCCCGCGCTCACCGATCATCGTATCCAACCCTTCGGGAAGTGCCGCGATCACATCGTCCAGCCGCGCGCGGCGGGCCGCATCGACAATCTCCGCTTCCGTCGCTTCAAGACGACCATAAGCAATGTTCTCGCGGATCGTACCAGCGAACAGGAACACATCCTGCGGCACGATGCCGATATTGGCGCGCAGGCTGGCCTGGGTCATGTCGCGAATGTCGACCCCATCAATGGTAATCGCCCCGCCGGTCACCTCGTAAAACCGAGGCAACAGAGCACATATGGTCGATTTCCCCGCACCGGAGGCCCCGACCAGCGCAACAGTTTCACCAGCCCGGACTTCCAAACTCAGGCTCGAGATCTCCGGGTGTCCGGCACCATAGCCAAAACGTACATCTCGATACCGTATATTTCCGGTCAGCCGCCCGATCTGCACGGCATCGGGGCGGTCCGCAATATCTGGTGCGGTGTCGAGAAACCGACAATAACGTTCGAACCCGGCGATCCCTTTGGGGTAGGTTTCGATGACGGAATTGATGCGCACAATCGGCTGGAAGAACACTTTGACCAGCAAGAGAAATCCGACGAAGCCCCCCGCAGTCAAGTCCCCTTCCACCACAAACCATGCCCCCACCAGCATCACGACAACCTGCACGAAACGCATGGACAGGTAAGAAAGCGACATGGAGGCTGCCATCAACTTGTAGGCTTCGAGTTTGGTTGTCAGGTAATTGCGGTTGTTCTCAGCGAAGAGCGCGCGTTCGTGATCCTCGTTGGCGAAGGCCTTGACCACCCTGATCCCGCCGACGTTCTCCTCGATCCTGGCGTTGAACTCTGCCACGCGCCCGTAAAGCGCCCGCCAGGTCCGGGTCATGCGCGTGCCGTAGCGAGTGGTGACAATGGCCGAGAGCGGCACGATCAAGGCGGTGATCAACGCCAGCGGCACATGCACTGACAGCATCAGAAGGAACGCCCCAATCAGCGTCATCACCGCGATGAACACATCTTCGGGCCCATGGTGGGCGACCTCGCCGATTTCTTCGAGATCCTTGGTCAGCCGTGCCACAAGATGACCAGTCTTCTGGTTGTCGAAATAGCCGAAGGATAGTTTTTGCAGATGGTCGAAAGCACGGCGACGCATTTCTGTCTCAATCTTCAGCCCCAGCATATGCCCCCAATAGGTGACGATCACCTGTAGCCCCGCGTTCAACAGGTAGATTGCAAACAGACCGAACACAGCCAGCGCAATCAAGCCGATCTGATGGGTCGGCAACAGGCGATCGATGAACAGCGTCACCGCCATCGGGAAGGCCAGTTCCAAAAGCCCGGCCAATACCGCACTGGAGAAATCCAGCGCGAAGAGTTTCCTGTGCGGGCGATAGTAGGCCGAGAAACGGCGCAGCAGGTCTTTCATGAAAAGTCTCTTTCAAGTTGTTCCGAGCACAGCCGATGTCCGGGCACCATAAGAGGCGCGCTACTTATCGGGTCCGTGATGATGGCTGGCGACAGGCCAAAAACATCCAGGGCCAGCCCCTCGCCCACACTCTCTGCGGGGCTGCCTTCGGCGATAATGCGACCGTCCCGCATGGCAACAAGATGGGCCGCATAGCGACAGGCATGTTTCAAGTCGTGCAGGACTGAAACCACAGTGCGGCCCCCGGCATTGAGTTTCGCAAGGATGTCAAGAAGTTCGATCTGATGGGCGATGTCGAGAGATGTGGTCGGCTCGTCGAGCAAAATGATCGGCGTATCCTGTGCCAGAACCATAGCGATCCAGACCCGCTGGCGCTGCCCGCCGGACAGTTCATCCACCTTCCGCGCCGCCAGATCGGCCACCGTGATCCCTTCGGGCGCGGTCGAGCTTTGCGTAAGCAACCCCAGCCGCCGGGCCACCTCCTTGGCCGGACGGTCTGAAATCGCCTTACCGTCTAGTAGCCCCTGCCCCGCTCTTGGCGAGAGCAGCCGAGACAGCGCCCAGTAGAGTGTGGTTTTGCCACAGGCATTCGGCCCGACGATGAAAATGAAACCGCCCCCCGGGATCGCCACGGACAGATCCTGCGACACGTTCCGCGTCTCAGAGCTCAGCGTCCTCCGCGATCCTCCCGGATCATGCGTCAGGTAAAATAGCGCCCCCAGACAGATGTCGTGACCAGCCCGACCGGCAGTTGTACAGGAAAGGCGTGTTGCGCCAGCCCGTCGGCGACGCTCAAAAGGGCCGCTCCCATCAGAGCCGCCGGAAACAGCGCCACGCCGCCACAGGTGATCGAGCGCGAGAGTGCGTGCGGTTCGCTGTATCAGCGCCTCGGCATGATCCGCGCGCCCTCGGTCCGCGACCTTTTTCACCCGGATATAAGTCTCTGGGGTCAGCTCTTCCGCGACCTGCCGATCACGAACGATACGCGGCACACTCCAGATGAGCGACTGGCGCATATTCATGAAAACCTCTGTCAGTTCCCCGCTCATACGTACTTACAATCCGGCACTTGCGCGTGTCAGGCAGCATAGGCAACCTGCTCTTTTGCTTTATGGAATGCAGTGGCTGGAAGGTCGAAACTAGATCGCCCTACGTCTTGCGATGAACAGACCACGTGATTCAGCAAACTCATGGCGTGGTCATCACCGCAATACCCTTGCAGTCCCAAGGTTCATGACGCCGTAAGCCGATCAAAGGTCCGCTGCGCTGCGAACGACTATTCCTTATCAAATTGATCAGAAAGTGCAATGCCACAGGAATAAAGGTATCCGACACGTTCCCGAACAGATCACCTGACTAGGGCTAGGCTTAGCCTTCCGATGCCCAATCTACCTATCGGCCCATTTTTGCGGCCCGCCACGCCATGCAATCAGATAGATAGGATCGGGCATCTGCCGACAGTCTTGCAATCCCCGCATACCGCGCCAGATCAAGAACCGGATCCTCACTCCTGTCCAACTCAACCGCATGCTGATCGTAGAGTTCTGCGAATTCCGTGCGCGAGATATCCCGGATCGAGCGCTCCATGCCTTGCCGGAATATCACACGATCAGCCTTCGTCCCAGAAACCCAAAGGAAATCCACCTCGTTTTCACTATGCAGATCAACCAGACTGAGAGCTCTGGAAACCTGCTCCGAGATGCGCCGCCCTGTCCGCTGCCAGCCATGCATTCCGGAGACACGTTTGCCCAGCAAAGCGACCGGCATGGGGCCCTCACGCTCAACGACATCAGCGATCAGTCGCTCAAGGACGGGAATGTAATCCGCATCGTAGAACCTTTCGGGATCGGGGCTGATCTCGCCAGAACCCGCTCGCTCCATGACAGTTGACGGCGCTGCGTTGGCAAACTGCGGCTCCTGATGAACAGGATCGGGTGATACGACGCTTTCTTCGACGCTCACCTCCGCCCCAGATGTCTCAGGCTCAGGGCTCTCAACCCCCTCTGTGGCCTCAATCTCCTCACCCGCTTCTACTCGCTTAGCTTCGCGCGCGGCCTCCTCTTTGGCCCGCTTGGCGCGATCCGCGTCAAGATGCTCCGTCAGCTCTGCGTGGATGCGCTCGACCACCAGCGCAGGGTTGCGGAACCAGTCGGTCGACCAAACCCGGAAAATCGTCCAGCCGAGGTTCTCGAGAACCGCTTGGCGCACCTTGTCCCGGTCCCTTGCCGTGGCGGAGCCGTGATAGGTCGCGCCGTCGCACTCAATCCCTGCAAGATAGACGCCCGCATGATCCGGATGCACAACCCCCAAATCGATCCTAAAGCCCGAGACACCGATCTGCGGACGCAACTCCCAACCCTTCGCCTCGATGGCCGCTTTGATCGCGGCCTCGAAGACGTTTTCGACCGGCCCGAGCGAGCCGTCATCTTGCGCCGGGAGCGCCACAGGCCCACGTGCTGCAAAATCGAGGAAGCCCTTAAGATGTTTCACCCCAAGGGACTTGGTTCGGGTCAGGTCAATCTGGTCGGCATGGATCGAGGCAAAGACGTGCAACTCGGCGCGCGCGCGTGTCACCGCCACGTTCAGGCGCTTTTCGCCCCCATCACCGTTCAGCGCACCGAAGGCCATCGACAGCTTGCCTGCATGATCGGGGCCGAAGGTTATGGAGAACAGCATCACATCCCGCTCGTCTCCCTGGATATTCTCAAGGTTCTTGACGATGACCGGCTCTTCACGCGCATCCTCGAAGAACCATTCCAGATCAGGTTTTTTGCGCCGCTCCTCGTCCAGCAGATCAAGGATCAGGCCCTGTTGTTCGGCATTGAAGGTGATAACCCCAAGCGTCAACCGCTCATCCTCCGGCCAGCTCAGCCATTCGTTCAGGCGGCGCACCGTCATACGCACGATGGCACGAGCCTCGGCCTCGTTGGTCCGGCCCTGTCCCCGCCCGTAGACGCCATCAACCTGATGCAGTTTTACCGCCTCAGAGGCCGTCGCCGGGGACGGGAAAGTCACCAGTCGCCCGCCGTAATAGTGCCAGTTTGAGAAGGCAATGAGCGCCTCATCCCGACTCCGGTAGTGCCAGTCGAGTTGCTGCGTCGGGATGCCAGCCGCCGCAACCTCATCCAGAATGGACGCCAGATCGCGCTCTGCGTCAGGCAGATCCTCTTCCCCGGCGTCGCTGCGCCCAAAAAAATTCGTCGGCGGCAACTGTCTGGGATCGCCCACGATGATCGCCTGCTTGCCGCGCGCAATGGCTCCGATCGCGTCCCAAGTGGTGATCTGAGAAGCCTCATCGAAAATCACCACATCGAAAGCGGCCTGTCCCGCCGGCAGATATTGCGCCACCGAGAGCGGCGACATCAGCACACAGGGGGCCAGCTTTGTGAAGGTATCGGGCATTTCCGCGATCAGCTCCCGGATCGGCATGCTGGGCCGCTGCAGGTTGAGCTGATGCCGCAGGGTGCCAAGTTCCGACCTGCGCGCGACGGCATCCTGGGCTGGCAAGCCGTGCTGGATGCGCGACAGGACCTGCCCCGCGGCCATGTGCGTTGCTCGGTCATCCAATTCCCGAAAGCGCTTGATCGCATCCTCGTGCGACCAATGCGAAAAACCCCGCAATTCAGGTTGCGCATCCATGGCCTGCGGCAGCCACCATGCTGCATAGGCCGAGACAAAGGCATCCTCGACATTGTCTTCTACCAGTCCGTCTTCCACCGCCAGGACAAGGGCTTCAAGCCCTGCACCAGCGGCCTGAGACCGGACATTGACCCACCGGGTCCAATCCTGCAGGTGCTCCTTGTTGTCCAGAATGCTTTTCAGAGAAGCACAGAGCGCAGACAAAGTCATCCCGTCAGGCGATGCTTCTGCGACACGGGCAAAGGCCGCCATATGCTCTTGCCAACTGTCATGATTGTGCCGAAACAGAGTGATCGCGTTTCGCAGCTCCCCGGCACTGCGCTTGGCAAGACTATGGCTGGCGGCCTCCCAGCGGGCCCGGTCAGAGGCAAAAGGCGCAATCTCGGCAAGCGCCGCCTTCAGTGCGCAGGCAAGATCAATCCAAGCCGCCAGCTGCCCTGCATCGGTCTCGACGCCCTTGACCACCGGACACCCGGTGAGCGGAGTTGCCTCAATTTCTGCTCGGGCGCGCTTGGCCTCCGCCAGCGCGGCGATATCGGATTGGGGATCGGCCTTCCCGCTTTCTGCGTAGGTTTGCAGAAGTTTCCGCACAGAGGACTTGGCAAAGATCGAAAACGGCCACATCTTCGTCTGAGCAAGCCGCCAGCTGGCATCGAGCTGATCCAACGGAATAGAGTCCAGATGCTCCATTGGATACTGCGCAGAGGCCCGCCCGGCGGCGGCATTGTAGCTGGCGAGCTTGTTCGTCAGCGCTTCAGCCTGCGCCCTCATCTCCATAGCATCCCGCGTCAGTGCCCAACTGACGTCATCTCCCGCCTCGGGGACCGATGACAGCTGCAGCAGACGCGCCAACTCATCGGCGTCTCCCGCCCCGGACCATGCCAAACCGACATGGCGCGCGAGCGCCTCGGCGGCTTCTGTCAGCTCTCGGGTTGCCGTGCCAAGCTTCGCGCTTCGATCAAGAAGATCCGCCTGCCAGCCAAACGACCACTCCTCCGCCTGAACAAGTGGCAAGGGCATGCGGCCCGCGACAATCTCCCGGCACCGGCCAAGGGCTTCTGCCAGCTTCATCAGGTGCATGTAGCTTTCCGCATCATGCGCATCCTTATTCGCAAAGCTCAGACTGAACGATTGTTCCTGACCGGCAGCTTTGCCGATCGCCTGAAAGACACTGAAGCCTTGCGTCCCCTTCTTGTGCAGCGCCGTCACATAGGTGTTCAGCTGTTCGCGGGTGACCGTCAGGTCATCCGTCACCTTGATCCACTCGTCCTCCGAGGCGCTGGCAGCGCGCGCCCAGCTTCGCCCCAGTTGGCTCAGCACCGATTTGCGATCCGCCTTGTTGGAGTGCAGTTCCAGCACCGCGTCGCCCAGCCCGTGCGACGCGAGCCGCCGCTGCACCACGTCCAGCGCCGCCGACTTTTCGGCCACGAACAGAACCGTCTTTTGCATGGCGAGGCATTGCGAGATGATATTGGCGATGGTCTGGCTTTTGCCTGTGCCCGGCGGTCCGATCAGAACGAAGTCATGCCCTTCCTGCGCCGCCAACACCGCGGCAAGCTGAGAGGAATCTGCAGGCAGTGGCGTAAAGAGGTCGCGCGGCGCGAGTCTTCTGTCAACATCGGCAGCCACCGGAAGCCCTGCCGCACCATCGGCCAGAAAAGGGTCGGCCGGGCTGTCGACAAGGTGTTTCACCAGCGCGCTCTCACGCAGGCTGTCCGTTCGCTCAACCAAATCCTTCCACATCAAGAACTTAGCAAAAGAGAAGGTCGAGAGCGCCAGTTCCTCCACCACTTCAAATCCGGCGACATCGCGGACCTTGCGGCGCATAATTTCAAAAATGCGTGGCAAGTCGAAACCGCTCTCGTCTCGCGGCAGATCGCCCTCCAGTTCCGGCACTTTCAGATCGAAATCCCGCTTTAGGAATTCGAGGAGCGTTGTGTTGAAACGCACCTCATCCTCGTGATGCTCGATCACAAATTCCGACTGGGCAGACTTGCGGGAAATTTTCACCGGGACCAGCAGCAACGGCGCGCGATAACTGCGAGTATCCCCTTCGGACTTCTTCCAGCGCAGAAAACCAGCAGCCAGAAACAGTGTATTCGTGCCCCCCTCCTGCATGTCGCTTTTGGCGCGGCGGTGCAGTTCAAGCAAACGACGCTCGCTTTCCTTCCGGGTCAGCGGTACGGCGATCTGCCCCTTCGCAAACGCATCCTTCGCGACCTCTTCAAGAATTCTTGGCTCATCCTTCACCAGAAGATCACGCGCGCCGACCGGATCCTCGTCCTTGAGTGCAAGCGCGCGGAACTTCTTGCCATCAGCCAACTGGTCTTCCAATGCCGAGACATTGGGGCACAGGAAAGGCAGCGTCTGCTTGCTGTCCTTAAAGTTCAGCAGCCTGTTGCGCAGCGACAGATCCAGCAGCTTGCGCTGCCAGCGGGAAATCCGGTCCGCAGGCGTCGACGGCACATCCTCTTGCAAGAAATCCCCGGGCAGGAGGCCAAAATCCAGCGGTTGCGGCAAAGCGGCGGGGCTTGCCACACCCTTTTCTTCCGCAATCACGGGGGCCTCTGCGCGATGACTGGCCAGAGGGCGAATCCGGGCTGCACGCGCTCGCCGAATATCGACCGCCATGACAAAGCTGTGCTCATTGCGCTCCGAGGTCAGATCGCGCGCCGTATCGACCGCCTGTTCGAACCCGACGCTGGGCTTTTTCGTCAGTAAGGTGGTCTCCATGACCACAAATTCACGCGCGTCAATCGCCTTACGGACCGTCATCACATCCGGTTCACTGATGGTCCCGAAATCTCTTTCGGTTAGCCACACACCGGTCCACGCATGTCCCTCGGAGAACAGCACCACAGGATTAAGACCCGCCGCCTCCAAACAAGCCGCCATAAGCAACGCACTGTCCAGACAGGTTGCCAGCCCCTCTGACTTAATCCTGCCTGGGTCGCGGATTTTCTGACCGCGCATCTCGAAACTCGCCGGCGGCACGGCGTAGGTCAGCCCCATCCCCGTGACTGCCGACCAGATCGCCCCGGCAAGCATCCATGACCGAGCGGGATCGCGGGACTGGTAGCCATCCATACTGCCACTTTGCCCCGCGGCTTCCAGCAACCGGCTGGCCTCCTTCAGGAGACTCGCGACGACTGCGTCGTTGGGCGACACAAAGGCCGCAAGCAAATGCGCCATACCACCGACACCGCCCCATTCGTCACGGGCGAGCATCTCGATCGGACGACGCTCATGCAGCAGTTCTCGGTCCCCCTGCCGGACGACGAACTGCATGTCCCCCCATTCAGCTTCGTTGAGCCCGCCAAGGATCACGGTATCCAGCGGCGTCTCAAGGTCGTGCAGGTCTTGTGACTGCCCCGGGGCCAGCCGATCCACAGCCCAGCTTTTGGCCCGGATCAAACCGGGATGGCAGGTCAGCTCGACAGTGATGTTCTCGAAAAGATCATCAGAGAAATTCAGCAGCCGTACGTTTCTTACAATCGAAACACCGTTTTGCGCAGACGCGAAATTCACTTTCTCCGCGAGAGAAAGTTCCAGCATCAGACCACGTTGCGCCTCTTCCTCAATCTTATCAAATGACATTCTTAGATAGCCTATCTCAAAATTCTCTCCCAGAGAGGCATAAGTGCGAAAGTCTGTCAATTCAGCTGAAGGGGACGCATGAAAACGACACGAAAAGAAGGCCCTCCGACATCGCTCGAATCTCACTCCGAAAACGTTTCAAGAATTCCTGCAACGCCTCATATTTCAGAGTTCATATTTCCTTGTTGTTCCAAGCAAAAAAACTTGGTTCAGTCAGCTATGGGGAAAGGGACTAAATTTGATTAAAATTTTGCATACCGCCGATATTCATCTGGACTCGCCACTCCGTTCCCTTGCCATCAGAAACTCTGAGCTGCGCAAGGTCGTGACGACCGCAACCCGCGCCTCTTTCAGGCAGCTCATAGACATCGCGATAGCCGAAGACGTTGCGGCCCTCCTCATTTCCGGCGATCTCTTTGACGGAAAAGAGCGCAGCGCCAGTACAGGCGCCTTCCTGATGGCCGAACTCGATCGTCTCGGAGAGGCGGGGATCCGGGTGTTCTACATCAAAGGCAACCATGACGCGGAAAACCCGATCACAGGGACACTGGATCTGCCCTCCCATGTGCATGTCTTCGACGCTCGCGGGGGCAAAGAGAAACTGGTTGATGATGTCTGGGTCCACGGTGTCAGCTTTACCGACCGCCACGCCCCCGACAGCCTTCTGCCACGTTTCAAATCGCCGGTCCCCGGTGCGGTGAACATCGCCATGCTGCACAGTTCACTTGCAGGGGCCGCGGGCCATGACGTCTATGCGCCCTGCAGTCTGGCGGATTTGTCAGGCATGGGATTTGAGTATTGGGCGCTCGGACATATTCATAAACGGCAGGTTCATTCAGACGCACCTTGGGTGGTCATGCCCGGCATTCCACAGGGGCGCGACATCGGCGAGGCAGGTCCCAAATCCGCAACACTGCTGACCATCGACCAAGGCCGCATCGATGTGACCGAAGTGCCCACTTCGGTGGTTGAATTTGCCGAGAGCAAGCTGGACGTGACGGAGACAGACAGCGACGAAGACCTGCGCAGCCTTTTAAAGTCCCAACTGAGCACGATGCGCAAAGACATCTCAGCGCCCGTCGGCGTGGTCCGACTGACTCTGACCGGCCACCCGGCGCGTCATTGGCAAATCCTGCGGGATCGAGATGTCTGGATCGAGCAGGCGGATGACCTGGCTCAAGCCGTCGGAGACATCTGGATCGACAAGCTCCTGTTCGACCTTTCACCCCCCGAGGCAAACGAAGACACAAACAGCGCCGCAGATGAGTTGGCAAAGACAATGTCCATGATCCGGACAGAACCGGGGTTTTCCGCCCTCGCCCGCGATGAGGTCGAGACCCTGCTTCAGGATCTGCCCGCGTCTCTGCGCAACAAGCTGATGCCCGATGAGGCCAGCCGGGACGCTCTGATCGACCGGCTGACCCGAGCGGGCGCGGATCTTGTCCTCGCCCAAATGAAGGGAGGCGGAAACTGATGCGGATCAAGCGCCTCTCTCTGGACCGTTTCGGCCACTTCACCGACCGGAAATTCGACTTTGGATCTGCCGCAGGTGGCCATGATTTCCATATCATCTACGGCCCCAACGAAGCCGGGAAAACCACCACGATGGAAGCCGTCTTACGATTGTTCTACGGCTTCCCTCTGCGCGAGGGCTATGCCTTCAAACATGCGCGCAATAATCTGCAAGTCTCGGCCACGCTCGATATCGACGGTGCTCTGCGCGATTTCACACGCCTGCCGACGCGCAGCGGATCATTGGTCGACGTAACCGGCACAGCCCTGCCGGAGACCGCCCTTTCGGGCCATCTCGCCGGGCTCTCCGAAGAGGATTACCGCCGCCTGCTTTGTCTTGATGATGAAACGATCGAACGCGGCGGCGAAGAAATCGCGAATGCCGAAGGCGATATCGGACGCCTGCTTTTTTCTGCCGCAGCGGGGGTGGCCGACCTCAGCGCCGTTCTGGATGGCGTCCGCGCGCGGGCCGACGCACTCTGGAAAAAACGCGGCCGCACCACCCGCGTGGCCGAACTGAAACGCGCCCTTGCCGAAGTTGAAAAGGAGATCAAAGAGCGGGATGTGACCGCCAGCACATGGAAGGCCCTCAAGCGGGAATTGGGCAAGGCGCGGGAGGCCGAACTCAATGCCCGCGCGACGCGGGACGGGCTGAACGCCGCCAAGGCAAACACCGAGGCGCAGCGGCGCGCCCTGCCTTTGCTCGCCGAGATCCTTGACCTGCAACAGGCAGTCGCCCCCTTCGCGACTTATCCCGATCATCTTGATTTCAACCCCGAGCGCCTGATTGAGCTGCGCAGCGACCGTGGAGTCGCCACACAGAACATCGCGCGCCTGACCGGTGAGATCTCAAGTCTCACGGAGGAACGCGCAGAGCTCGCGCTGGACACGAAACGTCTTGAACTTTCAACAGCGCTCGAAGCGCTGGAAGACCTCTCTGCCCGAGATCGCACCGCACAGCTCGATCTCGGCAGACGTCAGGACGAACAGCAGGCCGCCGAGAACGCGATGCAACAGGCAGCACGAGATCTCGGGATCGTATCTCCCGACGCCGATCTGCAGAGGCTTGTGCTGTCTGGCTCCGATATCGCGACACTGGAGAGCGCAAGAGAGACCTTGCGCGAGGCCATTTCACGCGAACATGCCGAAGCGCGCGAAGTCCACGATCTGCAAGAGCGCCTGACGCGCGCGACCGAGGCGCTACAAGAGAACACCTCCGCGCCCGAGAACGGCCAACCGGTCGGAGACATCCTTGTGCGTTTCGATGCGGACAGTCTGGCGCCAGCCCATGCCGCCGCGCTGCAAACCATCGAAACCGCAAAGGTCAAGCTCCGGCGTTCTCTGGCAGCCCTCACTTTTGCAGAGATCACCTTTGCACAGTTGCCAACCTGCCCAACCTCTCGCCAACAGGCGACAGACTGGTCGGAACGCCACCAAGAGCTGCTTCAAGACCTGCGCATCACGACGGACAAGCGTGACGAATACCTCGCCGATGCAGAGGCGCGCGCGGCGCAGGCCAGCGCATTGGCACAGGACGCACAGCTTGTCTCAGACACCGAAGCAGAGGAACGGCGCAAGCTGCGCGACGCGCGGTGGTCAACGCATCTTGCCGCGCTGACCCTCACCTCCGCCAACGATTTTTACGCGGCGATGCAACAGCATGACATTGCTGCCGACACCCGACTGGCTCAGTCCCGCGAACTGGCTCAGCTGCGCGAGATCGGACAGGCCGACGCCGAGGCCCGCGCCCGTGCCACCCAAGCAGATAAGCGCCGGATCGCGCTTCGGGAAGAATGCTCTGCCATCGAAACCTCGGTCCATGCGGCCGCGTCCGGGGTCGGGTTGCCGAACCGTATCACACCTGCCGAATGGCTGGACTGGGTGCTGTGTCACGGCACAGCCCGCGACGATGCACAGGCGCTGCGAGACACGGAAGAGGCCAATCGTCCGATCCTCCAACGCGCCGCAGCCCTGATGACTGAGCTTTCAGCCGCCCTGCCCTTTGCTCCTGCGGATCTGGGCAGCGCCCTGAACACGGCACGGCGTCTGGCCGAGGATCAGCGCAAACAAGTTGACGCCAGAACAAAGGCCGAGGATGCCTTGCGACAGGCGCAGCGCGACCTGACCCGGCGCGAAGACACACTCACGGAGATAAGGCAGATCAGAGAAGCGGCAGAGACGGCCTGGGCCACGCTGATCCAAGACCTGATCGGAGATGCGTTGCCCCCCGAACGGCTGGCGGCATCTCTGGAACCGCTGCGCGCCTTGCGAGAACACGAAACCACACGTACCGCAGCCGCACGCCGCGTCTCGACCATGCGTGCAGACCAGACGTTGTTCAGCCAAGAGGTCGACGCCTTGGCTCTCGCCCACGATCTGGCCCCTCTCACGACAGCAACGGACACATTTGCCGCGCTCAAGTCCCATGCCGAACAGGCCCGCATGGCCCGAAAGACGGCCCTAAAACTCGATGACGCGATAGCGACCGCCAAAACGGAGAAAGACCGCCATCAGAACAGGCTGGACTTCATCGATCAGGAGGTCGAGGCGATCGCGGCGTTCTTCCCCGACCCCGTCCCCCCGCGAGACATCGACGCGCTGCGGGATATCGCGACCCGCGCCCAAAAGGTGATCGAAACCCGTGCCACGCTGGAGAAACTCACACGTCAGCTTCTGTCCGAGCTCAATACGCCCGACATTGAAGCCGCTCAGGCCCGGCTTGCAGAGGTCTCGGCCCCCGAGTTGGAGGCCGCTCTCGACAATAACGGCTCCGACCTTGCCCATGCCGAAGATGCCTTGACACGGGCCATCCAGAACCGGGTCACGGCCGAACATGCCCTTGCCGACGTGAAGGGAGATGATGCGATTGCCCTGCTCGCCGAACAGAAAGCAACGCTAGAACTGGAGCTTGAGGACGCGGCACTCGAGCAGCTCGAACTGTCTCTGGGTCATCACCTCGCCTCAGACGCCATCCGGCGCTATCGCGACAGCCACCGCAGCGATATGCTAACGGCGACGGAGCAATGCTTTGCCAGCCTCACACAAGGGGCCTATCCGTCCCTGAGCACCCAGATCGACAAGGAGACCGAGGTGCTGCTCGCCGTCGACGGGAATGGTGTCAGCAAGCGTGCGGCTGAGATGTCGAAGGGCACGCGGTTCCAACTTTACCTCGCGCTGCGCGCTGCGGCCCACGAACAGCTTGTCGCCCAGGGCACGACACTGCCGTTTTTCTGCGACGACATTTTCGAGACCTTCGATGAGGCGCGCACCAGTGCCGCCTGCCGCGTCATGGAAACCATCGGCGCACGCGGGCAGGCCATTTACCTGACCCATCATCGTCATGTGGTGGAAATCGCCAAATCCGTTTGCGCCACGCCACCCATCATTCATGAGCTTTAAAGTGCTCAATTCACCAGCTGAGAATTGACCTTTCTGCGAGAGCACAATCTTGAGCACTCAATGAATCGACGGGGCGGTTGCCATGACAACGCAGGCGGCGAAAGCTTCTTCAAGTTGCCCAATCGCGAAAAGTTAGACGTCAGAAGCATCGGAAGCACGCAGCATGTCACGGTCCATGCGAATGTTTACAGGCTCGGCGTCAGTTTTCGGGCGCCCCATTTTGGCCAAAACCTTGATCAAGGCTACCGACACGCTTGGCCTGCAGCGAACCGGAGGACAGCCCCTCCACAGAAGGAATTTCACTTAAAATCAGAAAGTTATCCATATCTAAAGCACACTGAATATCACATCGGGCAACCAGATATCCGTCCTCTCCGCTAAACTCAGATCATGAACAATGCGGACCACAACAATCCCCCTCCAGCGATCGCGAGATCATTGAAACTGACGGGCAAACGACAGGCCGAGGATTGACGATGACGGATTACGGCTCTCAGCGCCCCTACACACATAACAGTCTGGCTGAACGCTGGGACTGCTCAGCCCAAACCGTTCGCAACCTGATCTCTGAAGGGCGCCTTCGCGCGTTCCGTGTCGGTCGGATGTTCAGACTTAAACCAGAAGCCGTGGAGGAATACGAATGTCACACAGCATCACAATCGGAAAACTGCGAGGCAGATTCTGCGTCTCTTGGAAAGATCCAGCCTCCGGGAAAAGGCGACGCTATCAGCTTGAGGCACGCACCTGAAAGGACGCGGAGCCGGAAGCCGTAGAAATCTACCGCCGCGAGACATTCCGCGCCACCCCTGCCGGATCGCGGCTCGATGAGATCTGGTAAGCCTATATCGAGGATCTTGGCGACAGACCAACCGCCACGACAATGGGCTACACGGGGAAGGCCATCCTGCCTTCGGTGGCTATCTCCCACAGGATATCGACGAGACCATGTGTCTGCTGTTCGGAACCGCAGCCCGCGTCAGAGCAATCCTTGATCTCACATGGGATCGGGTGGATCTCGAGCGCAGGTCGATCAACCTGCGCCTGCCTGACAGCGTGACGCGCAAGGGGCGTGCTATGTCTACGGTCGATACCGCCCGCAACATATGCAGGATGCCGCAGAAGTTCTGGAATTCATGCGATTGCAGAATCACAGCTAAGGTTCACGGAACCAGGGACCACTTCGCAGAAGGTGACGAGCACGCAATAAAATCTCAGAGAAACAAGGGATAGAATGGTGGGTCGTGAGAGGCTCGAACTCCCGACATCTTCGGTGTAAACGAAGCGCTCTACCAACTGAGCTAACGACCCGGGTCCGGCTCATTTAGGGGAAAACGAACGGGCTGGCAAGAGGGGGAAATGCATTATCCTCGGGCCTGTCTTAGCCCTTTGCCTTGCGCCAACCGGCGGCGCGGGCCTCGTCTTCGGAACAGAACCAGCGTTCGCCGGAGGCTTCATTGATCCGCGTGCCCTCGTACCAACGCCCACCCGGCATGTGGTAGAGCTTGCCGGAACCGGAAATATTGCCCTTGATCGCGCAATTCGATGGCGGCACCTGTGGCGCAAGCGCGGTGCGGGTCTCGGCGCGATACTCGGAAGGCGACTGACTTCCGGCGCGCCAGAGGCCATGCCCGCCAGCGCGTGCGGCCTCTTCGTCGGCGATATAATCGCGACTGTATTTCACGTAAGCATAGGCCGCGCCCACGCGCACCATTTCGGCGTTCAAATCGCCCTTCGCGCCGTAACACACAGCCACCGAGCGACCATAGCGATCGCGGTCTTTTTCAACGCAAGCAATGGCGCCGACGGCCAGCCGTTCCAGCACCGCTTTCGACCAAGCGCCACAATCCCATGCCTCGCCGCGCATATCGCTACAGCTTTGCGACATTTCCGGCGCATCGATGCCGTGGAGACGGATTTTGACCGCCCCGATTGCCAATGTATCGCCATCCACAATACGCAACGCGCCGTCGCGCCCGGAGAGAATCGCGCCTTTGAGGGTTTCGGCATTTTTAAATGGTGTTGAGGCCGGCGTTTCGGGCTGCACAGGCTGCATTTTCCCGGCCTCCTTTTCGCTCACGGCCTCGGCCGTCTCGAAAGGAAACAGGGCCGCCCCGAGCCCCAGCGCGGCCCAGAAAGCCGCAACATATGGTAGTTTACCCAACCTCACACACGACTTGTGCATGATTTGTTCTCATAACACAAGAGGGCGCGCCCCCTTTCGGTTAACGCGCCCTCTCGCATATCAAACAGTCTCAAAAGACCTTATCGGACCTCAGGCCACGGCGGACAGAGCCTTGTAAATCTCATCCTTCAGATGCATGCGTTTCTTGCGCAATTCGGTCAGCCCCAGATCTTCCATTGGCTTCACATCCGTTTCGGCCAGATGCACCTGATCGTTCACCGCGTCGTAGTCTTGCATCAAATGCGCGAAATGCGGATCAGCTGCCTTCAAATCGCTGATCTTGTCAGCGAGATCGGGAAAATCGGCGGCCAGTTGGTGTGGGGTGTTGGACATTGCGCGTCTCCTCTTTCCTGTCCCTTGTTAAGCCCAGTCTGGACGGTCAGACCGCCGCAGCGCTTTGACGCGGATCAATAAAAGCGGTTTTCTCGGCAAAAGGCCCGACGAGAGGACGGACGTGCAGATTTGCGGGCTGCGGCGTGCGCATTGCGTGGATTGCCTTTGGAGGCCATTCTCGCCAGTCTCCGCGCATGTCCACGACACATCCCAGCACAGCCGACACCTCCCAAAAAACGATGAAAGGCATTCTCTGGATGCTTTTCATGACGCTCTGTTTCGTCATGGTGAACGTGCTGGTGAAATATGTCGGCAATGGCCTTCCGGTGCTGGAAAGCGCGTTTTTGCGCTTTCTTCTGGGGCTGGTTTTTCTGATCCCTGCCCTCGGTGCCGTGCGTCAGGTGCGCTTCACGCCGCGGCTTTGGAAACTGACCTTTAGCCGGGCGCTGTTTCATGCGCTGGCGATGACGTGCTGGTTCTACGCCATGACGCGCATTCCGATGGGCGAAGTCACCTCGCTCAACTTCATGAACCCGATCTATATCACCATCGGCGCGGTGGTGATGTTTGGCGAAAAAATCGCCCTGCCCCGGATCACCGCGCTCATCGTGGCTTTTCTTGGCGGTCTCGTGATCTTGCGCCCCGGCTTTCGCGAAATCGACCCCGGCCATCTGTCGATGATGCTCTCGGCCATGGCCTTTGCAGGGTCCTACCTCATCGCCAACCGACTGGTGAAAGAGCTCCCCTCCTCCGTCGTCGTTTTTCTGATGTCGGTGACCGTGCCCATCGTGATCGCGCCTTTCGCACTGTTGCATTGGGAAACACCGACGCTGCATGAGCTGATCTTGCTCTTCCTCACCGCTGCCTTCGCGACGCTCGGCCATTACGCCATGACCCGCGCCTTCGCCTGTGCGCCGCAGTCTCTCCTGCAACCCGTGGCCTTTACCCAACTGATCTGGTCGGTGAGCTTTGGCTATCTTCTGTTCGGCGAAAGCGTTGATCCCTATGTGCTTTTGGGCGGGGCGATGATCATCGGCGCGGTGTCCTTTATCACCTGGCGCGAGGCCCGCAAAAAGGCCCGCGCCTGACACGCATCTGGCGCCTCAGGTCCGCCACGCCCTCGGACGGCTATGCCGAACCGACGCGCGCCAGTTCAGCCATCGCCAAGGCAGCGCAGGAGAAAGGTGCTATTATCCTTGAACGCTGCGCCGTGCGCACCATCGAGACCAAGGCCGGGCAGGTCAGCAGCGTGGTGACTGAGCGCGGCGAGATCGCCTGTGATCAGGTCATCCTTGCGGGCGGGCTTTGGTCGCGGCGGTTCTTGGGCAATATGGGCGTCGCCCTGCCCGTCCTGCCGCTGATTTGCTACGCGTTTCGCACCACGCCTCTCGAGGGGCCGAGCGACATTGCCGTGGGCGGCCCGAATTTTTCCTTTCGCAAACATGAGAGTGGCGGCTATGTGATCACGCACCGCGCGGCCTTTGGGTCGCCCTTCGCGTTAGATCACGCGATGATCGGGATGAAATACCTCCCGACGCTCAAACATACCGCGGGCGCGATCCGGCCGATCCTGGGCAAGCCTTTGATCGAAGACCTGAAATTGCCGCGCAAATGATCGCGTGACCGGGTCTCGCCTTTCGAACGCGCCCGGGTGATGGACCCGCCCACGAGCGACAAGATCAACGCGGAAGCCTTGGACAATCTGCGCAAGGGCTGGCCGGTGTTTGAACAAGCCGAGATCGCCGAAGCCTGGGCCGGAACGATGGACATCACGCCGAATTCGAACCCGGTGATCGACCGAATTGACGCCATGCCGGGGCTGACGATTGCGACGGGCATGTCAGGCCATGGCTTTGGCACGGGGCCTGCCGCCGGTCAGCTGGTGGCGGACCTGGCGACGGGCGCCGAGACCTGTGTCGATCCCGCGCCCTATCGGTTTTTGCGGTTCTAAGCGCCCGCGATCAAGCTGATCGCGATGGACCACATGACAAGCGCGATGCCCCCGTCGAGCACACGCCAGGACAGGTCACGGGCAAAAATCGGCGCGAGGAAGCGCGCGCCAAACCCCAGAGCGAAGAAGAACAGCAATGACGCGCTGGCCGCCCCCATCGCAAAGCCGGACCGTGCCTCGCCAAACCGGGCGGAGATCGCGCCCAAAAGCACCACCGTATCAAGGTAAACATGCGGGTTGAGCCATGTGAGCGCCAGCGCCGTGAGCATGGCGGCCTTGCGGCTTTGCCCCTCTCCTTCTGCGGCCTCAAGATGCCCGCCACCACGCCAGGCAGAGAGGGCCGCCTTGGCACCGTAATAGATCAGAAACGCCGAGCCGCCCCAGCGCAGGATCGGCAAGAGAGGCGGAAAGGCCTTGGAGATTTGCGCCGATGCGAAGACGCCCAGCGTGATCAGCACCGCATCCGAGAGCGCGCAAATCAAGACAACGGGCAGCACATGCGCGCGTTTGAGGCCTTGGCGCAACACAAAGGCGTTCTGCGCGCCAATGGCGACGATGAGGCTCAGCCCGGTGAGAAGCCCGGTGAGGGCGGCGTGCAGCATGTCTTGTGTCATGAAAACTCCTTTGTCAGGCGGAGTTACGGGGCTTGAATGAGTTAGACAAATTAATCTTACTATGTCTAAATTAGATATGCTTAACTCATCCGACTACCCCGCGCTCACCGCCCTGGCCGCCGTTTTGCAGAGCGGCTCTTTCGAAGGCGCGGCGGAGCGGCTCTCCGTCACGCCCTCTGCCATTTCGCAACGCATCAAGGCGTTTGAGGAGCGGTTGGGCAGCGTTTTGGTGATCCGTGGCACGCCCTGCGTGGGCACAGAGACGGGTCGGCGTCTTGCGCGGCATATGGAAGAGGTCGGGCTTTTGGAGCGCCAGTTGACCCGCGATCTTGGACAGACAGAAAGTGCCGCAGCTTCCGTGCCCGTCTCTGTCCCGATTGCGGTCAATGCCGACAGCCTCGCCACCTGGTTTTGTAGCGCGATGGCGCCCGTCGCAGGCATGTTGTTTCAGCTTCAGATCGACGATCAGGACCACTCCGCCGACTGGCTCAAACGCGGCGAGGTGATGGCCGCTGTCTCGTCCCGCGACACGCCTGTCTCGGGCTGTGATCTGATGCCTCTGGGCGCGCTGCGCTATCTGCCGGTGGCGACGCCGGATTTTGTGGCTCGGCATTTCCCGGAGGGGCTGACGACAGAGGCCTTCGCCCGCGCGCCCTCGCTGATCTACGATGAAAAGGACAGGCTTCAGGACACTTGGGCCGCGCATCAGGCCGGGCGGCGCGTCCCCCTGCCCGCCCATCGCATCCCCTCAACCCATGGCTTTGTCGATGCAGCGCTTGCGGGACTGGGTTGGGGGTTGAACCCTTTGGCGTTGTTACAGCCGCACTTGGACAGCGGGCGCCTCATGGCCCTCTCACCAGAGCCTTGGGACATCCCGCTTTACTGGCATATCTCGCGGCTCAGTGCGCCAAGGCTTACGGACCTCACAGAGGCCGTGAAACGCGCTGCGCAAACCCATCTGGTGCAATAAAAAACCCCGCCTGAGAGACGGGGCTTTCCTCAATTCTGATAGCGTGGCTCAGAGCTGCGCCGCGACATCTTCCGGCACGTCGAAGTTCGCCGTCACCGATTGCACGTCATCGTCGTCTTCTAGCGCTTCAACCAGACGCATCAGTTTTTGCGCGGTCTCGAGGTTCACCTCGGTGCGGTTCTGCGGCTTCCAGATCAGCTTGCTTTCCTTGGACTCGCCCAGTTCGGCTTCCAGCGCGTCAGACACAGCCGCCAGATCGCCATCGGCGGTGTAGATCCAGTGACCTTCCTCGTCGCTTTCAACATCCTCGGCGCCCGCTTCGATCGCGGCCATCATCACCGTGTCCGCATCGCCCACGGAGGCGTCATAGGAAATCTCGCCCACGCGGTCGAACATGAAGGCCACGGAACCGGAGGTGCCGAGATTGCCGCCCGATTTGGTGAAGATCGAGCGCACGTTCGAAGCCGTACGGTTCACGTTGTCGGTCATGGTCTCGACGATAAACGCGATGCCTTCCGGGCCGTAACCCTCATAACGGATCTCGTCGTAGTTCTCGCCGTCGCCACCCAATGCCTTTTTGATCGCGCGGTCGATCACGTCCTTCGGCACGGATTGGGTTTTCGCGGTCTTCACCGCAAGACGCAGGCGCGGGTTCTTCTCAGGATCCGGATCGCCCATTTTCGCCGCCACGGTGATCTCCTTGGCGAGTTTCGAAAACAGCTTCGAACGCACGGCGTCCTGACGCCCTTTGCGGTGCTGGATGTTTGCCCATTTAGAATGGCCGGCCATGTGGCGCCTCCGGAAATGTCGATAAAGTCAGATTACGCGCCTCTATAAAGCAGCGCCCCTATGACCTGCAAGGCCACCACATGGCTTTGAGGCAGTCTTTTCCGTGGGAAAAATACTCAAAATCCTCACATGGGCCACAAAAGCGGGATCAGCGCAGAGGACAACAGCCCGATCGAGAGGTTCAACGGGATGCCGACTTTCATGTAATCGGTGAACTTATAGCCGCCGGGACCGTAGACCATCGTGTTGGTCTGATAGCCGATGGGCGTCGCGAAAGAGGCCGAGGCCGCGATCATCACGGCCACCACAAGCCCGCGCGGGTCGAGCCCCATAGTGTTGGCAAGCCCGATGGCAATCGGCGTTACCACGACCGCGACGGCGTTGTTCGACACAAGCTCGGTCAGGATCGAGGTCATCAAGAAGATCGCCCAGACCACGAAGAACACCGGCAGCCCTTCGAGCAATGGGGCCACGGCGCCCACGATCAGTTCGACCGCGCCCGAGGCATCGAGGGCCGCCCCCACCGCAAGCATGGCAAAGATCAGCGCCAGCAACCGCCCCTCGATAAAGGAAAAGGCCTCGTCCGCGTCGATGCAGCGGGTGGTCAGCACCACCGCCACGGCAATCACCGAAAGCATCAGGATCGGCGCCACACCCAGAGCGGCCAGCACGACGATGGAGAACATCGCGATCAGCGCAATCGGCGCGTGGCTGCGGTGATAGGCGCGTTCTGTCGGTTTCGACACATCGCCCATATCCATGTCAGAGGCGAGGCGCTGAATGTCCGCGGGCGTGCCTTCGAGCAAAAGCGTGTCGCCGACACGGACCACAAGGTCCTGAATTTGTTGACCAAGGTTCTGATTTCGGCGGTGCACGGCCAGAACGTAGACACCGTAGCGACGGCGCAGACGCATGGACGACAGCGCGCGTCCGACCATTTTACAGCCCGGCGTGATCAGCACCTCCATCGTGGTGGTTTCCACCGCAGAGACCTGATCGACGCGTTTGAGGGATTTGTCACGCTGAAGGCTCAGAAGCTCCGTGATCCTCGAACGCAACACGACGCGGTCGCCAACATCGAGGGTGAAGCCTTCCAACTCATGACGAAAAGATTTGTCGCCGCGAATGACGTCGATCAGACGCACGCCCTCGCGTTTGAAAAGCTGCACGCCGGAGACTTCGCGTCCGATCAGGTTGCTGTCCGGCGGGATCACGGCTTCGGTGAAGAACTTCATTTTCGAGCGGCCCGACGACAGCATGGCGGCCAGGCTGTCGCGTTCCGGCAAAAGATGGCGCCCGAAGAGCCACAGATAGGCCATGCCCCATGCGGTCACCGCGAGGCCCAAAAGGGACACTTCGAAAATCGTGAAAGGCTCAAGCCCCTGCGCCCGCGCGACACCATCGACCAACAGGTTGGTGGAGGTGCCCAAAAGCGTGATCGTGCCGCCCATGATGGCGGAATAACTCAAAGGAATCAAAAGCTTGGAGGGCGCAACGCCCAGTTTCCCCGAAAGCTGGATGAACACGGGGATCATGACGACGACGACCGGCGTGTTGGCGACGAAGGCCGACAGCACCACCACCACGACCAGCAACATGGCGATGGCCACGGAGGGGTGTGTCTCGGCGTAATTCCCGGCCTGACGCGTGAACCACTCAAGCCCGCCCGTGCGCACCATCGCCCCCATGACGATGAACATCGCAGCAATGGTCCAGGGCGCCGGGTTCGACAGGACGGAAAGCGCGGCCTCATAGGGCAAAATGCCCAAGACCATCATCAGCGCAGCGCCGGTGATCGCGACGACCTCGGTCGGGAAAACCTCTCGCATGAAGAGCACGAACATAAAGCCCACGACCACGAGGGCGATCACCGCCTCTGTCATCGGACTGAACTGAAAAAGGTCCATCGTGTCTCACGTGCTTGTTCCGGTTGGCACCAATATGCCTTGTCGGAGCCCGTTATCACAAGCGACAAAATGCCCTGAGATCAAAAGGATATTTCGGCCAATTGATCAAAATCGGAATAAAATTCGTGCATTTAACGCCCTGAGGGTTACGGCGCGCTTTGCTCCAGACGGCCACCGACGCGAATCTGTTTCACCCGCGTGGCAAGCCCCGTGCGGTCGTCGGTTTCGACATAAACCCCCGACAGCGTCGCCTCACCTTTTGCGGGCTCATAGCGGCCCTTTGACATGCCGGTGACAAAGCGGCGCAGCGGCTCGGCCTTATCCATGCCGATGACCGAATTGTAGTCGCCACACATGCCCGCGTCCGTGAGGTAAGCCGTGCCGCCGGGCAGGATCTGCGCATCGCCCGTGCAGACATGCGTGTGCGTGCCCACGACGACAGAGGCCTTGCCATCGCAGAAATGCCCCATGGCCATTTTCTCCGACGTCGCCTCGCAATGCACATCAATGAGCGCAGCCTGAATGGCGCCGCCGAGTTTATGGCTCATAAAGACCTGATCGAGCGCAGAAAACGGATCGTCGAAGGCGCGTTTCATAAAGACCTGCCCCAGCACCTGCGCCACCAGAATACGTCGCCCGCGCGCGTCCTCAAATATGCGCACACCGCGCCCCGGCGCCGCCTTGGCGAAATTGATCGGGCGCACGATGCGGGTCTCGCGTTCGCAAAACTGCATCATGTCTTTCTGGTCAAACGCGTGATCGCCCAGCGTCAGACAATCGACCCCCGCCTCCAAAAGCAGCTTCGCGTGATCGCCCGACAGGCCCATGCCATTGGTGCAATTCTCGCCATTGACCACGACGAAATCCAGCCCCCAGTCCTTGCGAAGCGCAGGCATGCGTTCGATCACCGCCTTGCGGCCCGCGCTGCCGACAATATCTCCGAGGAACAGGATTTTCATAGGGCGATTGCCTTTCGTCTTTCTTGTTTTTCTCTGTCGGCTCCCCTCAAAAGGTGAGCACTTCTCTTTCGGTCACGATCGCGTCCAGCGGCGCGTCGGTCGGTTCCACCGGCACGTCATGCGCCTCTTGGCCTGCATAGGCGAGGCCCACGGCGAAGACCGGACCACTGGCGCGCAGCTTGGCGAGCGTGCGGTCGTAAAACCCGCCGCCATAGCCCAAACGATGCCCGTCCCGGTTAAAGGCCAAAAGCGGCACGATGACCACCTCGGGCACCACAGGTTCGGACGAGGCCGGGATCAGCGCCCCAAAAGCGCCCGGCACCATCTCCGTGTCCGGCGTCCAGAGATCAAAGCGCAAAGGCTGTGCCTTAGCCTCCACCACCGGCACCGCGACGGGGCCACGTGTGTGCAGCCGTGCCATGGCCGCCCGCGGGTCCAACTCACTGCCCAAGGGCATGTAGCCCGCCGTCATCTTGCCCGCATGGGGCGTCAGAAATCCCAGCAAAAGCTGGGTCGCTTGCCGCGCCGCCGCGCCGCCCAAGGCCTCGCTTTGCGCATGCGCCGCATCACGTGCCGCTTTGGCGCGGGACCTCAGCGCCGTTTTGAGGGCCGTGGTTGTGCCGTTCAAACCCGTCACAGAAGCACCATCCCCGCCAGCCCCAAGAAGGCAAAGAAGCCAACGACATCCGTCACCGTGGTCACGAAAGCGCCCGAGGCCAGTGCCGGGTCGACGCCCAGACGTTCCAAAACGACCGGGATGCCGATGCCCGCAAGCCCCGCGATCACCAGATTGATCACCATGGCCGCGCCGATCACTGCGCCCAGCGCAGGAGACCCGAACCAGAGAATGCCGACCACCCCCATGATCACGGCAAAGACGATGCCATTGGCAAGCCCCACAAGAACCTCGCGTCGAATGACCCGCCAGACGTTGGCGCCGGTGAGGTCACGCGTGGCGATGGCGCGCACCGCGACCGTCAGCGCCTGTGTGCCCGCATTGCCGCCCATGGAGGCGACAATCGGCATCAACACGGCCAGCGCCACAAATTGCGAAATCGTGTCTTCAAATTGCGCGATCACCAAGGAGGCGAGGATCGCCGTCACGAGGTTCACCGCAAGCCAGGGAATGCGCTGTTTGACCGTATCGGAGACGCGGTCGGCCAGCGAGCCCTCGCCCACACCGGCGAGGCGCATGATGTCTTCTTCGTGTTCTTCGTCCAAAACGTTCATCGCGTCGTCGATGGTGATGACGCCGACGACACGGTCGTCCGCGTCCACCACCGGGGCAGCGATCATGTGATATTGGTTGAACGCATAGGCGACGTCGGTTTCGCTCTCATCGACGCGGAAGGTGCGAAAGCCCGGTTCCAACAGTTCCGTCAAAGGCTGTGCCCGTGGCGCGCCAAGGATTTTGCCAAGCGTGACGTGCCCCACCGCGTGCATTTTCGGATCGATCAGCACGACGTGATAGAAATCCTCCGGCAGGCTTTCGGATTTTCGCATAAAATCAATAGCCTGACCGACACTCCAATGCTCCGGCGCCATCACGACTTCGCGCTGCATCAGACGACCGGCGGAATATTCCGGGTAGGACAGCGACTGCTGAACCGCAACACGATCCGCGTCTTCGAGCGTCGCAAGGATCGCCTCCTGCGCCTCTTCGTCAAGATCCTCGACCAGATCGACCACGTCGTCCGATTCCATGTCCCGGACCGCTTCGGCCAGAACGTCAGGGCGCAGAACGTGGATCACCTCGTCGCGGATGCCCTCGTCCAGTTCCGAGAGGATTTCGCCATCGAATTCCGCGCCATAGAGCAGAATCAGTCGACGCCGGTCAAAGGCATTCACCTGTTCGAGCAAGTCGGCGATGTCGGCCGCATGCAGCGGCTCCATCAGCTCGATGAGCTTGGCCCGATCGCCGGTGTCGACCGCATAGAGAATGGCGCTGAGCACTTTCGCACTCAACGCGTAGCCATCTTCGTGTTCGGCCTCATCCTCGATCTGCGTTTCTTCTTCGACCATCGCTTGCCCATTCGTGTTTCGTGGCGACCATAAGACAGGTTTCCCGCGAGAAACAGGGGCAAGATTGATTTACCTTCCCCAATCCAGTGCCTAATCTGCCCATAGACTTAAGAGCGCGTTTGCCAAAAAGGACCCCGATGGACAAGCTGATTGCAGGACAGGTCGTCACCTATCACGGTGACCCTTTCGACATCCCCGCCGAGGAGGCCGTTCAGGTCCTATCCGACGCCGCGATTCTGGTCCGGGACGGCAAGGTGATCTCTCTGGGCGGGCGCGATCACATGCGGGCGAAACACCCGGACGCCGAGGTATTCGACCATGGCCCCGCGCTCATCGTGCCGGGTTTTATCGACGCGCACGCCCATTACCCGCAGACCGCGATGATCGCGAGTTGGGGCAAGCGGCTGATCGATTGGCTCAACACCTACACCTTCCCCGAGGAGGCGAAATTCGCGGATCGCGGCTATGCCGACGATATCGCCGGGCGCTATCTCGATCTCTTGCTG
This sequence comes from Celeribacter naphthalenivorans, assembly GCF_020524585.1. Taxonomy (GTDB): domain Bacteria; phylum Pseudomonadota; class Alphaproteobacteria; order Rhodobacterales; family Rhodobacteraceae; genus Celeribacter; species Celeribacter naphthalenivorans. Next base: position 291,233 of record NZ_JAIVLK010000001.1, on the reverse strand, counting down.
GCGAATGGCACCACGACGGTAACGTCATTCTGCACTGTGCACCCCGGCTCGGTCGATGCGCTCTTTGAGGCCGCCGCGCGCCGCAACATGCGGATCGTTGCCGGCAAGACCTGTATGGACCGCTGGGAAACGACGCCTGAGTTCCTGCGCGACACGCCGCAATCCGCCTATGACGACAGCAAGGCCCTGATCGAGCGTTGGCACAACAAGGGCCGCGCCACCTATGCGATCACGCCGCGCTTCTCGCCGACCTCGACGCCGGAGCAACTCTATGCTTTGGGACGACTTTGGGACGAACACCCGAGCTGCCTGATGCAGACGCATCTCTCCGAGCAGACCGACGAGATAGACTGGGTCAAAGGCCTCTACCCCGAGGCGCGCGATTATCTCGACACCTATGAGCAATTCGGGCTGGTGCGTGAGGGCGCCTTGTTCGGTCACTCCATTCACCTTGAGCCGCGCGAGATCGCGCATCTTCGGGCGATGGATTGCTCGCTCATCCACTGCCCGACGTCGAACACCTTCATCGGCTCCGGTCTTTTCGACACGGGCGCGCGCAAGGCCGACGGGCTGCGCGTGGGTCTCGCGACCGACACCGGCGGCGGCTCGTCATTTTCGATGCTGCGCACCATGGCGGCCGCCTACGAGATCGGCCAGCTCCGCCACAACGCGCTCCACCCGGCGCAGCTTTTGTGGCTCGCCACGCGCGGCTCGGCGGAGGCCCTTCGGATGGAGGACAAGATCGGCGCCATCGCGCCCGGCATGGAGGCAGATTTCGCGGTGATCGACCTCGCATCCACCCCCGCGATTGCCCAACGCGCCATCACCGCCAATACGATCTGGGAAGAGATCTTCCCGACCATCATGATGGGCGACGACCGCGCGGTGATTGCGAGCTATGTCATGGGCGAACGGGCTGCGGTTTAAACCGCCGCGGCCTCACCGCAGCTTTCACCGACAGGGCTTGGCAAAGACCGCCACAAACAAATTGTTTGGCCCGATGCCGATGCCCACGTCCCGCATCTCGCGGTTCAAAAGATTGGCGCTGTGGCCGTCGGATTTCATCCAGCCCGCCATGGCGAGTTCGACGGATTTCCAGCTGCAGGACAGGTTTTCGGCCACAAGGCAACCTTTGTAGCCCTGTTTCGCCGCGCGGTGGATCGGGCGGGCGCCTTCGGGCGAGATATGCGCGAAATACTGGCGTCGCATCATGTCGTTAACATGGGCCTGAGCCGCCTTTGACAGCGCCGGATCAAGCCGCAACTTGCGCAGGCCTTTCGCGCGCCGCTCTGCATTCATCGCGGTCAGCAAATCCTGTGTTGTCGTCTGTGGATTGCTCACCGCCACCGAAATCGTCGCTTTCGGCAAGGGGCGCACATCGGCGGCCTGGGCCGCGCCTGCGCCGATCCCAACCACCAGCGTCATCATAAGTGCGCGCAAAATTGTCATAAGGGCCTCCTGTGGTTGCCCTGTTTTGCGCCGTCAAATGGACGATTTTCGGGCGAGATCACGGCAGATCCCGCCCGGTCATGTGACACTCCCGGCGGATTTTAACGATCTTCAGCAGCCGCGTGCAAAGACCGCCACACGCATACCGCCAGCGCCAGTGCCGATGCCGATCTCATTGACCTGCGAAGACAGAATGTTTTTGCGATGTCCGTCGGATTTCATCCAGCCCAGAACCGCCTGTTGCGCGGTCGGGTAGCCGCCGGAGATATTTTCCGACAGGTAGCCGTAGCAATAGCCTACCGCGCGCACGCGATCGCCGACTTGGGCGCCATTTTTGCTGGTGTGTGAAAAGTAATTCTTTGCCGCCATGTCATTGGCATGCCGCTCCGCAGCCTTTGCCAGTTGCGCATTATAGCTCAGTGCGACCAGCCCCCGTTTCGACCGTTCGGCGTTGATCATCGCCATGATCTGCGCCTCTTCCTCCATGGCGGAAGGCGCCGCAGTGGCCGCCGTAGTGACGGGTGTCAGCTCGCCAAAACCTGCGCCGGTTTCCGGGCCACAGGCCGCCAGCAAGATCATCGGCATAATTGCCCAAAATGTCGTCTTCATATTTTCCCCACTCGATTGCAGTTTCCTTCAATTCGGAATGCGCTCAGCCGTCCATAAGCCCCTGCGCCAAACGCGTTTGATGCCGCACCACCGACGGCACATCCATCGTCGTCACCCAGCTGTCGGCCACAACATGACGGCCCTCGACAAACAGGTCTTTCACCATCATCGGCCCCGCCAGCAACAAGGCCGCCGGATCCCAGCTTCCGGCGGCTTCGACATCCGCCATGTCCCATACGGCGATGTCCGCGCGTTTGCCGGGCGCCAAAATGCCGATGTCATGGCGGCCCAGCACCTCCGCCCCGCCGCGTGTCGCGATCCAAAGCATCTCACGCGGGCTCATCTTGTCGGCGCCATAAGTCACGCGTTGCAACAGCATCGCGGTGCGGGCCTCGAGGATCAGATTGCCGCTGTCGTTCGAGGCCGAGCCATCGACGCCAAGCCCAACTTTCACCCCCGCATCTCGCATGCCGCGCACCGGCGCCACACCCGATCCAAGACGACAGTTCGAACAGGGGCAATGCGCCACGCCGGTGCCTGTCTTGGCGAACAACTCCACTTCCGACACGTCGAGTTTCACACAATGGGCATGCCAGACATCGGGGCCCACCCAGCCCAGCTCCTCGGCATATTGCCCCGGCCGCATGCCGAATTTGTCGAGGGAATAGGAGATGTCTTCATCGTTCTCGGCCAGATGGGTGTGCATCATCACGCCCTTGTCGCGGGCCAGAATGGCGCTGTCGCGCATCAACTCACGCGAGACGGAAAAGGGCGAACAGGGCGCAACGCCCACACGGATCATCGCGCCGGGGTTCGGGTCGTGGAAGGTGTCGATCACCCGGATGCAATCGCTCAAAATATCCGCTTCGCGTTCGACCAGACTGTCCGGCGGCAGACCGCCCGCGCTTTCGCCGATGGACATGGACCCACGCGTCGCGTGAAGCCGCATCCCGATGGCCTGCGCCGCCTCGATCGTGTCATCGAGCCGCGCGCCGTTGGGGTAGAGATAGAGGTGGTCCGAAGTGGTCGAACAGCCCGACAGCGCCAGCTCCGCAAGTCCCACCATCGCGGAAACACGCATATGTTCGGGGCCGAATTTCGACCAGATCGGATAGAGCGTTTTGAGCCAGCCGAACAAGAGCGCATCCTGCGCCTCGGGCACGGCGCGGGTCAGCGTTTGATAGAGGTGGTGATGGGTGTTGACGAGGCCCGGCGTGACGAGACAGCCCTCGGCGTCGATGATCTGTGCGTCGTCGTCGTAAAGCCCCTTGCCGACCGCTTCGATCACCCCGTCGCGGACCAGAATGTCACCGCCTTTGATCTCCTGCCATTCCCCCTTTTTCGCCGTGTCATCCATCGTCAGGATGACATCGGCATTGCGGATCAGGAAACAACGGTGCATGGGCTTACCTCCGAAGGCGGCGTCAATACCCCGAGAGTACCGCCAAAGCCGCCTGATGCAACTCTTTGCTGGCCGCCGCCAAAACACGCCCACCGTCCAAAACAGGCCCGCCCTGCCAATCGGTGACAATGCCACCCGCCGCCTCGATCACCGCGATGGGGGCGAGGATGTCGTAGCTCTGCAACCCGGCCTCGACCACGAGATCGATCTGACCGGCGGCCAAAAGCGCATAGGCGTAGCAATCCATGCCATAGCGGGTGAGTTTGCAGCGCGCGGCGAGGTCTTGGAAGGCTTGGCCTTCGGTCTCGCTGCCCACTTCGGGGAAGGTCGAAAAGATCACTGAGTCTTCCAGAGAAACGCCCTGACGCACGCCCAGATCGCGGGTGCCATGCGGCCCGGTGAGAGTGGCCGTGCCCAGCCCGCCCACGAAGCGTTCGCCAATGTAAGGCTGGTCGATCACACCGTAGAGCACGCTGTCCGCGTCCCGCACCGCGATCAGCACGCCCCAGGTCGGCGTGCCGGAGATAAACCCGCGCGTGCCATCGATGGGGTCGAGCACCCAGGTGAGACCGGATGTGCCGGGTTTCATCGGGAATTCTTCGCCTAAGATGGCATCCTCGGGCCGCATCTTTTCGATCACCGCCCGCATCGCCTGTTCCGATCCGCGATCCGCCACCGTCACCGGATCGAAACCCGCATCAAGTTTGGACGTGGTGTCGAGCGCCGTGCCGCGAAAATACCGCAGGGTGATCTCGCGCGCGGCCTCTGCGGCGGCCTCGGCGGTGGCGATGATCGAGGCGTGGTCTTGCGGGGAAAGGCCGGTCGTGGACATGGGAACTCCTGTGGGCTGTGCCTTCGCGGGTAGCGCGTCCGGAGGTGCGGGTCAAGGACAGGTCAAGGACAGATCAAGAACGGGGCCGGCCTGCGCGGACCACATCGCCCTGCAAGATCGGCAGTGCTCAAAAAGCACGCGCCCACAAAGAAACGACCCCGACGTCGAAACGCGGGGGTCGTATATCGTCAGGCGCAACCTGGACCAGGCGTTCGGCCGATTTGACCTCAGGCCACGTCGGAGAGAACACGCGCCAGTTCAAACAGGCGGCGACGCTGATTTTCAGGGATCGCGTAGTAGGAGCGCACGAGTTCGAGGGCTTCCTTGTCGGCGAGGATGTCGGCGGGCACGTTGGCCTCATTCGACTCTGCCACAACCTGAGACGGCATCGGCGTTTCCATACCTTCGAAGAAGAAGGCGACCGGCACAGCCAGTGCTTCAGCGATATCCCAAAGGCGAGACGCAGACACCCGGTTCATCCCCGTTTCGTATTTCTGGATCTGTTGGAATTTGATCCCGACTTTCTCAGCAAGCTGCTGTTGTGTCATGCCAACCATCCAACGGCGATGGCGGATCCGCTTGCCAACGTGGACGTCCACGGGGTGTTTCATTCTGACCGCTCCTTCGTAATCGTTCTGCGCGCAATAACCTATGCGTGTATAGCACATTTCTATCTCTCGGCTTGATCTCTCAACCTGTCTTTTTCGATAGGATTTGACAAAATGCCGATAAGACATTGTATTTCATCGTGTAAACAGAGCCTTAATTCGTAATAATATGGTGAGCACTGCCATTTGGCATCAATATAAGCGCTAAACCCACGCGTGTTTTTTGATCACTTTTTGCATTTTGCGAATTGTATACACCTTACCACACATACTAAAAGACAGTTTTCATCTCTTTCGAGGCCTCGAAACGACTCGCTTTGAGACGTCGATTTTGCCGCGATCACGCGCCGCACATGGGATTTCACATGGACAGAGCGCCCGCAAGTCGCCAAAACCTTACCATGAGCAAGACACCTATCGCCGACGCACCGCCTTCTCCCACCATCCGCGCCTGCCGCGTCGCTGGGTTTGATCGCGCCCCTGCCCTTGAGCACATCGTTCTGCCACCGCCCGGACCGCAGGAGGTTCGCGTCGCGATCCGCGCCAGCGCGCTCAACTTCGCGGACACGCTGATGTGCACGGGCAAATATCAGGACACGCCGGAGCCGCCTTTCACATTGGGGCTGGAACTGGCGGGCGACGTCACCGCTTTGGGGGCGGATGTCACGGGGCTTACTCTTGGGCAGCGCGTGGCGGTCTATGCCGGTCAGGGCGGTCTGGCCGATGCAGGCAATTTCCCCGCCGACCGCTGCCTTCCGATCCCTGAGGTTTTGGGCTATGCCGACGCCGCAGCCCTTCAGATCGCTTATGGCACCTCGCATATGGCTTTGGAATACAAAGCCCGACTGCAACCGGGCGAACGTCTGGTTGTGACGGGCGCGGCCGGTGGCGTGGGTCTCACGGCCGTGGAAATCGGCAAGCTGATGGGCGCCGAAGTGATCGCGATTGCGCGCGGCGCCGAAAAACTGGCCATCGCCAAGGCTGCCGGTGCCGATCATCTGATCGACGCCAGCGCGCCGGACATCCGCGAACAGATCAAGGCTCTTGGCGGCGCGGATGTGGTTTATGAGGCCGTAGGCGAACCTTTGTACGAGGCCTGCTTTCGCGCGACCAACCCCGACGGGCGCATCCTTTTGATCGGCTTTGCCGGCGGCGATCTGCCAAAGATGAAGCCCAACCACATGCTGGTGAAAAACATCACCGCCATCGGGTTTTATTGGGGCAGCTACCTCGGCTTTAACCCCGCGCCTCTGCGCGCGTCCCTCAAGCAGTTGTTCAACTGGGCCGCCGAGGGCCGGATCAAACCGCATATCTCGCATCACCTGCCTTTGGAGCGGTTCGACGAGGGGCTGGAGCTTTTGCGCTCGCGGAAGGCGACGGGGAAAGTGGTGCTGGAGCCTTAAGTGCCGACGTGGTGCGATCAAAGAGGCAATCCTCGCACAACGATCTCATCCTTTTCGGATTTGGAAAATAGCACATCGTTCAGATGTTTCCGTGCAGACCCACGGCCCAACACACCCTTATGGCCAACGCCCTCTATGCGGGCCCTCTCCGCCCTCACTCAGCCCCTACTGCGCCGCCAAACGTGACCCCCTGTGGCTCCGATAGGATTGACGTAGCAACTCACGCAGACGCTCCGCCGCCTCCCCAGTCATCATGTCCGAGCAATAGAGGTTGATCTTTTTCGAAGCGAGTTCCGGCAGGGCGCCGCCGTGTTGGATCGGCTGCGAATAGGGCGGCGCCGTGTCTTCGAGCATCACATGCACCGCCAGATCGGCGGAGACAGAGGCCTCGATGGTGCGGGTCTGGTCGCTTTCGATGGAAACTTCCCAAGGGATGCCTGCCTTATCCAGCGCCTCCTGAACACCTTTGCGAAAGATGCAGCGATGCTCAAAGGCTAGCCGTAGCGGGCGTTGACGCCAGGCCACGCCATTGGGTGCTCCGATCCACACGAGCGGCAGCTCGACCAGCGTCTCGCCACCTGCATCCAGATCGTCCTCGGTGGTCAGGATCACATCGCATTCACCGCGCGCGAATTTCTCCTTGAGCTGCACGGTGAAGGACGACAACAGATTCACCCGCATACGCGGATAATCGGCATGGAAATGTTGTAGCACCAGCGGGATCGACGGGTAGACGATGTCATGCGGCACGCCCAGCACAATCTCGCCTTCATATTCCGTCGCGGTCAAACGGCTATAGACCTCGTCGTTCAGCTCCAGCATCCGCCGCGCGTAGGACAAAAGCTGTTCGCCCGCTGCCGTCAGGGCGATTTTGCGGGCGCTTCGGTCCAAAAGCCGTGTGTCCAGGCTCTCTTCGAGGCGCTTGAGCTGCATCGAGACGGCGGATTGCGTCAGGTTGAGCGCGCCCGCCGCACGCGTCACCCCGCCGGTGTCGGCCACGGTGACGAAAGAGCGCAGGGCGGTCAGGTCGAGGTTTCTAGCCACATCAACATCCTTGATGCAAATTCAAACAATCATTCATTTCACTTATCTTCCAGGATGGACGATAAGTCATCAAGAAAAATGATTACACCAACGGCACCCACAACGAAACAGAAAGGAACGCCGATGTCTTCGTCGATTTTTGCACCGACTTCCGCAGGCGCGCGCGGCGCCGCCTGTGACCGCCCCTCTCGTTCCGTCTTCGGACGCCTGCGCAGCCTCTTCGCTCTCTCGAAACAGCGCCGCGCACTGGCAAGCCTTGACGATGCGATCCTCAAGGACATCGGCCTGACCCGCGAACAAGCGCTCAAGGAATCCCAGCGCCCGATTTGGGATGCCCCGCGCAACTGGATGCGCTGAGCCACATATTAAGCCTGCGACAGACTGACCCGGTCGGATCGTCGCAGAGTTGCCTTCCGAGGTCCCCCGACCGCGATGCCCTTGGTATCGCGGTCACTTTTTGCCCTCAATTCCCATAAAGCCCCCTCAAAAATCTGTCGAAAACAATGCGTTTTCCGCTCTGACATGGCTTGAAATCCGGGGCAGGACTGCCAATATCGGGAGAGATATCTCCGCAAGCGGCGGAGAACACGCATTTTTACGCACAGGAGACAGATAGAAAATGGCTGACTACAGAACGATCAACGCTGGTGTCGGCGCACGCTCGGCTGAGATCGACGCCGGCCTTCGCGCCCATATGAACAAGGTCTACGGCACGATGTCCGTGGGTCTTCTGGTGACCGCTTTGGCCGCTTGGGCTCTGTCCAACCTCGCCGTGAGCGCCACCCCGACCGAATATCAGATCGGCGCCAATGAATACCTGACGAGCCTCGGCTACGCGCTTTACGTGTCGCCGCTCAAATGGGTGATCATGTTCGCACCGCTCGCCATGGTCTTTGGCTTTGGCGCCATCGTGTCCCGCCTCTCGGCTGCCGCGACCCAGACCTATTTCTATGTCTACGCCGCTCTGATGGGCCTGTCCTTGAGCTCGATCTTCCTCGTGTTCACCGGCGCCTCCATCGCGCAGACTTTCCTCGTGACCTCCGCGGCCTTCGCGGGTCTGTCGCTCTGGGGCTACACCACCAAGAAAGACATCTCCGGCTGGGGGTCTTTCCTGATCATGGGGGTGATCGGCCTGATCCTCGCGTCGATCGTCAACATCTTCCTCAAGTCCTCCGGTCTTGAGTTCGCGATCTCCGCGATCGGTGTGCTGATCTTCGCAGGCCTCACCGCCTACGACACGCAAAAGATCAAAACCGACTACATCTCCCACGCCCATGCGATGGACGGGGAATGGCTGGCGAAATCCGCGATCATGGGGGCGCTGAACCTCTACCTCGATTTCATCAACCTGTTCATGTTCCTGCTGCAATTCTTGGGCAACCGGGATTAAGAAGCGGGATTGATCCTCAAAGGATCGCCTGACAGACTGACAAAGGGCCGGTAACGACCGGCCCTTTTTTCATGGATTCAGGACAGTTACATGACAGACAACTGGCAATTCTGGGCTTTGCTCTCCGCAGTTTTCGCCGCTCTGACCGCCATCACAGCAAAGCTCGGCATCTCGGAAATCAATTCGAATTTCGCGACCTTCCTGCGCACCGGCGTGGTCTTTGTCGCCTCCGGTCTCTTTGCATGGTCGCTGGGCGACATTGAGCCGCTGTCCAAGATCAGCGCCAAAGGCGCGGGGTTTCTGGTGCTCTCGGGGCTGATGACCGGCGCGTCCTGGCTCTGTTACTTCCGCGCGCTCCAGATCGGCAAAGCCGCACAGGTCGCGCCCGTGGACAAGCTCTCCGTGGTCTTCGTGGCCGTGCTGGCCGCCCTTGTGCTTGGGGAAAGCCTCAGCCTGCTCGGCTGGGTCGGCGTCGGCCTGATTTCAGCCGGCGCCGTGATTATGGCGATTGCCTAAAGCGTTTTTCGTTTAATCTGAATCAGATTGAGCGAAAAACGGTGCCACACTGAATTGATAGTGCTGCGTTTCTCAAAATTGAGTGCCTCAAGTTTTTTGAGAAACGCTTTAACGTGTCAGACCAAGTCGCGGGCCATCTGGATCGCGGGCAGGTAGACACCGGGTTTCAGCGCCAGATCCACATCGCCTGACGCCTCAAACCCATGCGCCTCATAAAACGCCCGCGCCGTCAGGGTCGACAGCGAACACATCCGCTCCACCCCCGTCAGCGTCGCATTTTCGAGGATATGGCCAAGCAGAACCGACCCCACACCGCGCCGGACATGATCCGGGTGCACCGCGACCCGGCGCATATGGCCGATCTCACGCGGACCGACACCGCCAAAGGGCGTGGCCTGCGTCCAACCACCTGCGGCGATGATCTCGCCCCCGCCGCTTTCGGCGACAAAGAATGTGCCGGAATTGAGCAAGCGTGGCGCCGTATGCAAAAGCGCAGGCAAGGCGGCGTCGAGAATGGCGGCCGGGTAGTGTTGTTTGAGAAGCTGACCGTAGGAGGCACGAAAGAGCGTGTCGATCTCCGCGGTATCGGCCGGCATGGCGACGCGAACGGTGAACGGCACGCTCTTGCGAATCTCCTGCGCGCGCACCGCCAGAGCCTCGCTCAGGCTACTGGGCAACGAGCAGGAGCTGTCTGGCCGCTCCGGCTCTCTCAAATCATCATCGAAACATCCGAACATCTCTCTCTCCTCATGTTGGACGGGTTGGAATTCTGGTCCGCTGGCGAGAGAAGCTGGCAAAGAAAAACCGCGCTTCCCTCTCGGGTTGCGCGGTTTTTGCATCTTGGTATGTCGGAAGGGCTTACTTGATTTTGCCTTCTTTGTACTCGACGTGCTTACGCGCAACCGGGTCGTATTTCTTTACGACCATCTTTTCGGTCATGGTGCGGGCATTCTTTTTGGTCACGTAGAAGTGGCCCGTGTCCGCGGTCGAGTTGAGACGGATTTTGATCGTCGTCGGCTTCGCCATTTTTCATTACTCCAATTATCGCGTGCAACGGGGGCACAGTTGTGTTCGAGCGCCAGCCCGTGGAATCCTTGAAGCCTGCCTTTTAAGGACTTCGGCCCCTGAGTCAATGGGGTATCGACAGAAAACAGTCACAAGCGCGGAGTTTCCTGACGCACAGAGGTTCTGCGCCTGCTATGGCTTGCGTCCCTTTTGCACGACGCCTAAATCGATCCTGCGACCAAATCGGTCGTGTAACCTCTCAGGGCGGGGTGAAATTCCCCACCGGCGGTGTTTAGGGGCCTATTCAAGCCTCCTATCAGCCCGCGAGCGCTCGCGCATCCTCCTCGGATACGCTTGGACAGCAGATCCGGTGCGATCCCGGAGCCGACGGTCATAGTCCGGATGAAAGAGAGAAGACAGGTCGTCGCCTCACCGCGTGCGCCCTGCCCTCGTGCCTTGAGTTATGTGTGGAGAAAGGACGACACATGACTCTCACTTCCCTTGGTCCGGCCCGCGCCGGTGCCCTTTTGATGATCGTGGCCGGTGTGCTCTTTGCCGTCATCAACCTTTTGACCCAATATGCCACCATGATGCTCCATGTGCCCTCCGCGCGCATGGCGTTTTGGCAATATTTCATCGCCTTGCTGTTCTCGCTCCCTTGGGTGGTCCGCGAGGGCCTGCGCGCGATGAAGACCCACAACCTGATGCTCCACCTTCTGCGCGTCGCCGCCGCCGTCATCGGGGTCCAGCTCTGGATCGCGGGCCTCGCCCATGTGCCGATCTGGCAGGCGATTGCGCTCATCATGCTCTCGCCCTTCTTTGTGACGCTGGGCGCCAATCTGTTCCTGGATGAGGCCGCCACGCCCGAGCGCTGGATCGCCGTCACGGTCGGTTTCGCGGGCGGCATGATCATCCTCGCGCCCTGGTCCGAAAGCTTTTCGCTCTTCGTGCTCTATCCCGTCGGCGCCGCCGCCTTCTGGGCGCTCACCTCTTTGCTGACCAAACGCCTGACCCGCTCTGAAACACCAGAGAGCCTCACCGTCTACCTGCTCTTGATGCTCAGCCCCGTGAACTTCGGCCTCGCATTAGGAGACGGCATCGCCCTGGGTGGCGGCCTCACAGCGCTCATTCTCGTCGCGGCGGGGCTCCTGACCGCCTTGGCGCAATATGCCATCGCCAAGGCTTATGCGGTCGCCGATGCCGCCTATTTGCAGCCCTTCGATCACCTGAAACTGCCGCTTAACGTGGGCTTTGGCGTCTTGGCCTTTGGCTTTGTGCCGCCCGGTTCGATGTGGATCGGATCGATTATGATCCTCGCCGCATCCTTCTACTTGCTGCGCCAGGAAAGCCGCGCCGCACAGCCTGCATAAACAAAAAAGGGCGGCTCCAAGACCGCCCTTCCACTTGAAAGGTCTGTACGAGAAGGCGACGACTGTCGCCCGGTCAGGCCGCCCCGTCTGGAGCGGATTGCAAAGCAATCTCGCATGAAGACATCAAATGACTGGCTTGCCCATCGACTGATGAATCTCTGCCTGCTTTGCCGGGTCCAGCATCAAGGATTGCGCCAGCCCTGTGAGAAAGGTCTTTTCCGCCTCGGTATCCACCGAAATCGCCATCAAAGCCGCCGCATAAACCTGCGCGCCCGCGGACGTCCCCGCGTCCTTGGCCAGCGCCATCGGATCGACCGGCGCATCCAGTTCGGCCTGCACAAAGGCGATCTCTTCCTCGGAGGCATCGCCCAGTTGATCGAGGATTTTCGTGCGCTCTTCGGCGTCGATCACGCCATCGGCCTTCGCCGCCATGATCATCGAGCGGATCATCAGTTTCGCATTCTCTTCTGCGGCCGCCCCCACAGGCGTCCCCGCCGTCACGGAGGCAAACATGTCCGACATCGACGTTGCGCCCGTGGCCGCAGCCCCCGACATAGCAGAGAACAGCGAGCCAAGCCCCGCTTCGGTCGCCTCGGACATATCCGCGGCCTGATTGCCAAACTTGCCCATCATGTCGCGCACGGCTTCTGATCCACCGGGAAAGCCGAATTTCTCCGCCATCTGGCCCATCTGATCGGCCATGCCGCCAGGGGCGCCGGACTGGCGCATCGCTTCGCGCACCCCGTCCATACCCCCCATTTTCTTCATCTTCTCAACGCCTTTGGCCGCAGCAAAGCCGATCGCCAAGGTTGTCAATGTCTTCACGAAACTCATTGGGGGCTCTCCCTTTTCTCAAAACAACTTGCCCCATAGTGCGATGAAAAATTCCATCTGCCAACCGGGCAAAATCCGCCTTCTTTTGTCGCTAAATATCCCGGGTGAATTGGGCGCGGAGCGGCCAAGAGGGCAGAGCCCTCAAAAGCCCCTGACATACGACGCGGACAGCCTGTAAGCCGGATTCTGTCTCAGCGGGAAACCCGCCGTGGATAACCATTCCTCTAGGCCGGCTGTTACCAGACGGCTCAAGCTGCCAACCCGGGTTCTCAGGCTTGAGCGACCTTGCGGGCGGTATGCTTGCGCACAACAGACCCCGCGTAGAACCCCTATTTGGCATTGCTCCCGGTGGGGCTTGCCGTGCCGCTCACGTTGCCGCTCGCGCGGTGGGCTCTTACCCCACCGTTTCACCATGACCTCCGTATAGAAGGCCGTCTCTTCTCTGTGGCGCTGTCCCTGGGGTTGCCCCCGCCGGGCGTTACCCGGCACCGTTGCTCAAGGGAGTCCGGACTTTCCTCCCCTCCCCCCAAAGCGAACCTCGAGAGAAGCGGCGGTTATCCGGCCATCCGCGTCGATGTGCGACTTAGGCGGTCAGCTTGCCGTGGTCAATGGGAAAGCGGGTGGCGAGATCGCGCGCCAGTGTCATATCGAGACCATCGAGGGGGCCGTGATGACGTGGGCGAAAACGGCTTCGGAAGGCAGGCAAGAGTGCCTCAAGCGGCGTTTCCGGGTATCCGAAGGCCTGCAAATCTTGCACAAATCGAACCTCATCGGGTTCGATGCCCTCCATTTCTTTCGGAAATACAGACAAACCCTGCAAAGCCAGTCTTTTCCAGTCAAACCGAGGACCGGGATCGATCTTGCGCTCTGGCGCCATGTCGGAATGGCCGATGACGCGCTCCGGCGGGATCGCGTGGCGGGCCAGAATATCCGCCAGAAGCGCCTCCAAAGCCGCCATCTGCGCGGCGGCAAAGGGCGTTGTCCCCGGGTTCGCCAATTCAATCCCGACGGAGCGCGAATTCACATCCGTCACATCGCCCCATTGCCCCACACCGGCATGCCAAGCGCGCATCTCTTCATCGACGAGGCGGAACACCTGCCCTTGCTCACAAATCAGGTAATGCGCGGAGACCTCATGCTCGGATGAACACAGCCGCTCCAAAGCCGCCTCGGCCGTCGCCATGGCCGTGTAGTGGATCACCAACAAGTCAGGCCGCGCGCCGTCGCGCCGTTCGCCGAAATTCGGCGACGGGTGCTCTTGGATCACAAGCTTAGAGGGCATCTTAGCGTTTGGCGGCCAGACGGAAGGGCGCGGGGTCCCAGCTACAGGCGAAGCCATCGCCATCGGGATCGAGGCCCTGCGGGTTCTTTTCAGGCCCGCCGTTTTTGAGGAAATATTCCTGCGCCAGATCGGGGGACGGGTATTTCGCACAATTGCGCGCGGCGCGCGATTCGGCACCGGGGATCAGACGGGAATAAAGCGCCTGACCGACGCTGTTGGTGGTCGAAAGCGCGAATTCCACAATGATGCCCGCATCCGAATTCGGGCGCGACGGAAGGGCCGTCGGCTGGATCGTCACATAGGCTTCTTTGTTGGCGGCGACGAGGGCGGCGTCCTCTTCGATCGAGCGCTCAGAAGACACGGCCGAGAAGTCATTCTCGGACGAGATGCCGACCGCATTGGTGACGGCGGAGGGCGCCGGGCCCGTGGGCGCAGCACTTCCTGCCTCTGCGGCGTCGATGGCGGCAGAGGCCTCGGCGGAGATCGCTTGAGTGTCGAGGCTGGAGGCTGTGCGCCCTGCCCCGCTGCCTTCTCCGCCCGCAATCAACTGCGCCTCGCGGTTGGCCTGATAATCGGCATAAGAGCCGAAACCGACCCCGGCGCCGCTATTGGGAACCGGGGTTTCACAGGCGGCAAGAGCCGCCAAAGAGATCAGAGCAACAGTCAGGCGCATGGGGGCAAAAGCTCCAAAAGAGGCGAATTAGACCGCCTCTTACCACCATTTTTCAGGCTTGGAAACAAAGCCTGCGGCCCCCTCGAGCGAATGCGCGATATTCAGCAGATCGCCCTCTTCCCAAGGTTTGCCGATAAGCTGAAGCCCGAGCGGCAGGCCGGTGGCCGACACGCCCGTGGGTACGGAAATACCCGGCAGACCCGCGAGGTTCACGGTCACGGTGAAAACGTCGTTCAGATACATCTGGATCGGGTCAGAGTCGGACACTTCGCCCAGACCAAAGGCCGGGGACGGTGTCGCGGGCGTCAGGATCGCATCGACACCAGCGGCGAAAGCGTCCTCGAAGTCCTTTTTGATCAGCGTGCGGACCTTGCGCGCCTTGTTGTAATAGGCGTCGTAGAAGCCAGCCGAGAGCACATAGGTGCCGACCATGACACGACGTTGAACCTCTTTGCCAAAGCCTTCGGCGCGGGTTTTCTCGTACATGTCGTTGATGCCCTCGCCCGCCGCGAGCGTCGCACGGTGGCCGTAGCGCACGCCGTCATACCGCGCGAGGTTCGAAGAGGCCTCAGCCGGCGCGATGACGTAATAGGTCGGCAGCGCGTATTTGGTGTGCGGCAGGGAAATATCGACGATCTCGGCACCGGCGTCCTTGAGCATCGCGGCGCCATCGTCCCAAAGTTTGACGATCTCGTCCGGCGTGCCGTCGAGGCGATATTCTTTCGGGATGCCGATTTTCTTGCCGCGAATGTCGCCGGTCAAAAGCGCCTCGAAATTCGGCACGGGCAGATCGGCGGAGGTGCTGTCTTTCATGTCGTGACCGCACATGGCCTCCAACATGATCGCCGCATCGCGCACGGATTTGGTCATCGGACCGGCTTGGTCCAAAGACGAGGCAAAGGCCACAACACCCCAGCGCGAACACCGCCCGTAGGTAGGTTTGATGCCGACGATGCCGGTAAACGCGGCAGGCTGGCGGATCGAGCCGCCTGTGTCGGTGCCGGTCGCCGCCAAGCAAAGATCGGCAGAAACGGCCGCAGAGGAGCCGCCCGAGGAGCCACCCGGCGTCAGCGGGGTCTCTTCATTGCCCCGGCGCCACGGGTTGACCGCGTTGCCATAGGTCGAGGTCTCGTTCGAGGAGCCCATGGCAAATTCGTCCATGTTGAGCTTGCCCAGCATGACCGCGCCTGCGTCAAACAGCTTCGAGGTGATGGTCGACTCGTATTCGGGTTTGAAGCCTTCGAGGATCGCCGAAGCCGCCTGGGTCGGCACGCCTTTGGTGGCAAAGAGATCCTTGATCCCGATCG
Organism: Celeribacter naphthalenivorans; assembly: GCF_020524585.1. GTDB lineage: Bacteria > Pseudomonadota > Alphaproteobacteria > Rhodobacterales > Rhodobacteraceae > Celeribacter > Celeribacter naphthalenivorans. The sequence continues at coordinate 275,509 of NZ_JAIVLK010000001.1, read as the reverse complement.
GCAGGCCGCACATGGCAGGCGCATCGCCTGCGGCCAGACGCGCGTCGGCGGCTTTGGCTTGTTCACGGGCGATCTCGGGCGTGTTGTGCACGAAAGCATTGAGCGCACCGGCGCCTTCGATCTCGGTGAGACAGGCCTCGGTCAGATCGGCGGAGGTAAATTCCTTGGCGCGCAGACCGTCACGGGCGGCAGAGAGCGTGAGTTTATTGAGATCAGACATTATTCCACCACCTTCGGCACTGCAAAGAAGCCCTCGCGCGCGTCGGGCGCATTTTTCAGGATTTTCTCCTGCATATTGCCATCCGTCACACCGTCTTGGCGGCGCTTGAGACGCTGCGGCGTCACCGAGGTCATCGGCTCAACACCTTCGACATCCACTTCGGAGAGTTGCTCGATAAAGCCGAGCACAGCGTTGAATTCCGAGGCCAGCGCCGGAAGCGCGTCTTCCTCGACGCGGATGCGGGCGAGCTTGGCCACCCGGCGGGCGGTATCAATGTCGATGGACATGGGGCAATGCTCCGTAATCTTGGTCACATGAGGCTTTAGCGCCTGACCACGCTGTCTTCAAGGCGGGTTTGACGCGTGACGACGAGATATAAGCAAAGCTTTTGCAGATTTTCTCAAGACATTCCCGCGTAAGAGGTGATGAACCTCCCGAAGACAAGCCACCCACAGAGGAGCGCAGCAACGACAAATCGCAACATCGGCCCCGGCACATGGCGAAACGCCATATAGGTGGCGAGGGCCATGGCCAGCATGCCCGCCAAGGAGAGCGCCGTGACTGCCTTTTGCCCGAGGGTGAGAAACGGCATCGCGGCGAGAAGCAGAATGAGAGATACCTCTTCGCTCACTGTGCTGGCGTGACTTCCACCGTCGCCGGAGAGCGCAAAAACCACAACGATCACAACCAAATGCGCGATCACGATTCCATAGATCAACTCGAGGATTGAGGGGCGTCTGCGCATCCATGACCAACGCGGCGTTTCTAAAGACATCTTAACCCTACTCAATACACTTCAATCGTCATCAACATGGCAAGTCTCTGGGAGCCTCGCAACACTTATGCAGCGCACAGCCCTAGCGCTGCCCCCTTCGGTGGGTCGCATAGATGCCAATCATCCAGCCCAACATCAGCGCGTTAAGGATGTGCCAGAGAAAATGCGTGCCCAAGGGGAGGCCCGCGCAGATCGGCTCATCGAGCCAGCGCATCACGATGGAGAGGCAGAGGATCAGCGCGCCTATGGCCAAACCGCGAGCAGTTTGAGGGGCGCGGTGTCGCAGGAGGATCGCGTAGATGAAAATGAGCATCGGCACGGGCGCATAGGCCGCCGAGCTGCCGAGACCGAGGTTCGAGAAAAGCGGTACGGTGGCGGCGGCGTAGGGAAAGAACAGAAGCGTCACGAGGACGGGTTTCCATGTCTCAAGACCAAAGAAATCCCGTGTCGCCGCGAAAATATAGAGCAGGATGAACAACAGGATCGGCAAACTGTCCGCCATCGCCCCCCACCGCGTCGCCGTGGTGTGAAAGGCGAAGGAGCCGAGGCCGATCACGAAAAGCACGACCGCCAAAGCGCGCGACATTGGATAGGCCTTCGCCCGTGGCCAAATCACCAAAGCGGCGATCAAAAACGCCGCATTTGTCAGCGCATTGACCGGTTCCGACCAGAATGTGAAATCCGTGCGTTCGCAATAGGCGTCAATTTGCTCGGTCAACATGGACGTGTGACATTCCCGTGTTAGGTTACTCACACAACATAGGGAGTTTTTCATGAAAATCACATGGCTGGGCCACTCCGGTTTTCGCATCGAAATTGCAGATCAGGTCTTGCTGATCGACCCGTGGCTGGAGGGCAATCCGGCGTTTCCCGAGGGCCGTGAAGCGGAGGCGACGGAGGGCGCGACCGCGATTTTCCTCACCCATGGCCATGGCGATCATGCCTCGACCACCCTGCCCGTCGCGCAAGGCACGGATGCGATGATCTATTGCATCCATGAGCTGTCGATCATCCTCGGCAAAGAGGGCGCACAGGTCACGGGATTTGGCAAGGGCGGCACGATCACTTTGGGCGAAGGCGACGATGCGGTCACCGTCACCATGGTCAACGCCGTGCACTCGTCGTCGATTGATTTCAAAGACGGCGCACCGCAATATGCGGGCGATCCGGCGGGCTTTATGATCTCTGGCGAGGGCCACACGATCTATGTTTCCGGCGACACCGATATCATGGCCGATATGGAATGGTTTGCCGATCTGCACCAACCCGACATCGGGCTGTTGTGCGCGGGCGGGCATTACACGATGGATATGAAACGCGCCGCCTATGTGTGTCAAAAGTTCTTTGATTTCAAAACGGTGATCCCGTGCCACTGGGGCACCTTCCCGCTTCTGGCGCAGAGCTGCGATGAGCTTGTCTATGCGCTGAAAGACGGCGTGGTGAAGGTGCCCGAGGTGCTGAAACCGATTGAAATCTAAGCTCTACTGTTCCGACGCGCGCGCTTCGAGAACATCGAGGACAAGCCCCTGCGCCTCACGCACAGCCTCGTCCAGCGCGCGTCGGAACTCTTCCATTGCGGCCTCTGTCGCGGCCTTGTCAAACGGCGTGGCGGTGCCGGTTTCGACCACGTCGCGGCGGGCGGCGAGGACGGCACGCACCTGCGGAGAAAGGCTGTCGCGATTGTCCTGAAAATGCGCCCGCAACTCGCGGCGGATGTCTCCAGGGAAGGCAGGCGGCGGTCCGGATTCGTCGCCCATCAAGGTGACGCGCACCTGTTGGAACCGCCAGACGGCGCCCAAAGCAACGGCATTGCCCAAAAGAGAAACGGCCAGAACGCCGATTAAGGCGATGCGCCCCTTCGAGACGCGATGGGGTCGGTGTGCATGAGACATCAGAAGCCCCCCATCACGGACAAGAGATCGCCAAAGGCAAACCAGGCAAGAAACCCGTCGCCGATCGCACTGGACGAGAGGACATAGCCCAGCGCCACGCCAATCGCCATCAGCCCGCCAAAGCCCAAAGCCCAGGGCAAGGGTTCGGAGAGCACATCGCCCTGAACCTCATGGCGCGTTCGGTTCACGGTGACGGTCTGGCTCAGGACCGCGCGGGACAGTTCCGCGACATCCTCATCCTCGGGGTGGGCAAAAAGTGCAGAGAGCGCGCGGTCGAATTCCGCATCACTCGCCTTCGTCGTGTTGTCATGATCCGACATGGTGAATCACTCCTCCAGTTCCAGCCGGGCCCTGAGCGTCGCTCGAGCGCGCACCAGCAATTGTTCCACCGCCCCCTCGCTCGTGCCGAGCGCCATCGCGATCTCCGCCCCCGAAAGCTCCCCTGCGGCCTTGAGCAGGATCGCCTGTTTCTGCCGGGTCGGCAATGTGCGGATCACGGCCTGGGTCTGCGCCAATCTCTGACGCGCGCCGTATTCCACCTCCGCCCCCGGCGTATCGTCTTCCGGCTCCGGCATGCTGTCGATCCCGACAAACCGCCGAAAGCCCCCCCGCCTGTTGTGATCAATGCACAGATTGACCGCGATCCTGTAGAGCCAGGACGACACGGCGCCCTTGGACGGATCGTAGCGTTCCGCATGGCGCCAGGCCCGCAAGAACACCTCCTGTGCGACATCTTCCGCCTCCGAGGCCACCGTCAGCGATTGCGCGGCATAGCGCCGGATGCCCGGGCCGTACATCGCAATCAACCGCGCCAAGGCCGCGCGCTCGCCCCGGGCCAGCGCTGCCATTACGGCTTTTGCATCTGCCTGCGTGGGAGGCTGATGAGCAGTCATAACTGCGGCTCCGGTTGAGAGAGGCGATAAGATGTCAACAGAGGTACCATGAAACACAAAGGTTACGCGTTAAAATGTTGGCCCGGATCACGGGGGGGATGGAAATGGCGATCCGGGCCAGACCCCGCGTTAGCGGGATACGTTGAGGCCACGCTCGCGGGAGCCGGAGCCGCCTGCGGGGCCAGTCACCGTCGCGGTGACATCGGTGCCGTTGCCGTCGGTCGTGCGCACCACACCGCGCGAAACGCTTTCGCCGGAGGCCGTGGTGCCGGTGGTCACCGATTCACAGCTCACGATCTGGTTGCCCTGAATGCAGGTGTGTTCTTTCGACACTTCGCCGCCGTTGTTCGTGGTCACGGTCAGGCCACGGGCAAAACCCGGCGTGGCGGCCATGAGCGGCACGATCAGGGAGAGGGCGCAGAGGGATTTGGTCACAGTTTTCATCGTTAAACTCCTTTGGTTTCGGCCATTTGGCCATGTCTATTGATCCGCTGTCTCGGGGTGATCGAGGGAACAAGATCCGGCTTTCAAGTGTGATCTTGAGACGTGTGACGCGGGGGGTTAGTACCCAGCCTGCGCGAGAAACTTCGCCACGCGGGTGATTTCCTTGCCGGCCAGAACGCCATCACTGTTGACGTCCGCCTTCTGGAACCCGGGAGCGACGGCGAGATATTCGGCCTGCGTCACCGCCCCGTCCCCATCGGTGTCACGCACCATGACACGCTTGCCGGAGACGTTGACGTCCTTGGAGGCGGCGAGGCTGTCGATCTCGGCCAGAGTGACGGAGCCATCACCATTGGCATCGAGCACCTTGAAGCTGTCGATTTGCAGCCCCTGAAACTCGGCGCGGGTCAGCACGCTGTCGCCGTTGGTGTCATAGGCCATGACAGTCGTCGCAGCCAGCGCCGGGGCCGCCAGCCCGAAAGCACAAAATGTTACCCCGATCAGGGCGCGGTATCCGATGCGCATTTGGTTACTCCTTTGCGGCGTCGATACTCATAATACGGTCGCCAGAGGGGCTCCCTACGCGGGGGGTGCATTTTTTGTGATTTTCTTTGGGATCGCGCGCTCAGCGTTTTGAGGCAAAGAATGCCTTGAGCATCGTCTCGGCCTCGTCGCCCGCAATGCCGTCATAGATCTCCGGCGCATGGTGGCACTGCGCATGGCTATAGATTTTCGCGCCATGCGCCACGCCGCCGGATTTCGGATCGGAGGCGCCATAATAGAGCCTACGGATGCGCGCGTTGGAAATCGCCGCCGCACACATCGGACAGGGTTCCAAGGTGACATAAAGATCAAACCCCGAAAGCCGCTCCTGACCCAAAATGGCACAGGCCGCCCGGAGCGCAACAATCTCCGCATGCGCCGTCGGATCATTGTCCTCCCGCGTGCGATTGCCGCCGCGCGCCACGATCTCGCCCTCGGGCGACACGACAACGGCGCCCACGGGCACCTCGCCACGGGCCTCCGCCAGCCGAGCCTCTTTCAAGGCCTCATCCATATAAGAGCGAAACGACATGCCCTTTCCTGCCGTGCAAATCTGTCGAGCGCAAGCCCGCCGCACGCCCACCGCACGCCCAAGACGAGCGCGGACATGACAGATTGCCGCAGCGGGACCGAAATTGATGCACATCAAAGTTTTAAGACACTGCCCCTGACATCTGTGCAAAGGCGCGCAACGCCGCGCTCAAGACAGTTTGGGACATACAAGATGAACAAGACTTCCGTAATGGCCGCCACCGTGGCCCTCGCCCTCGCCCTGCCGACCTTTGCCTTCGCGCAAGAGGCTGGCACGATGACCCTCGGTCTCGGTCTCGGCAGCGTGATGCCGAACTCCGACAACGGCACCATTTTGGGCACCACCGATCTCAATGTCGGCGACAACCTGCGCCCGACGGTCACCTTTGAGTATTTCATCAAAGACAACCTCGGCATCGAAGTCCTGGGCGCCTGGCCGTTCCAACACAATATCCGCGCGTCTGGCATGGGTGAAATCGGCTCGACCCAACACCTGCCACCGGTCGTCTCTTTGCAATATCACTTCGACACCGGCTCGACCTTTACCCCCTTCCTCGGCGTCGGTGTGAACTACACCGCCTTCTTCGATGAAACCGCCAAAGGCGCCATCGCAGGCAGCGATCTCGATCTCTCCGACTCCTGGGGCGTCGCGCTTCATGCCGGTTTCGATTACCAGATCAGCGAACGCGGCGCTTTGCGGACCGATGTGCGCTGGATCGACATCGACAGCGATGTGAAACTCGACGGCGCCAAAATCGGCAAGGCCGAGATTGACCCTTGGGTCTTTGGCGTCTCCTACGTCATGAGCTTCTAAGGCTCAAAAACCAGCAGAATTGAGTGTGGCGGCCCCGGTGTGGGCCGCCTTTTCTCTTTCCATAAGGCCCCGCGCGGAGTATGAGCGCGCCAACGAAAGGCCCGATCCATGACTGATACGTCCAAGACTCCGAAAAAGACCCCTCCCGGCGAACGCATCGCCAAGGTGCTGTCGCGCGCCGGCATTTCCTCGCGCCGCGAAGCCGAGGCCTTGATCGAAGAGGGCCGCGTCACGGTGAACGGGCGCGTTGTCGCCTCGCCTGCGCTCAATGTGCTGCCGAAGGACAAGATTTTCGTCGATGGCAAAGAGGTTGGCGAACCGGAGCCGCCGCGGCTTTGGCTCTATCACAAACCTCTGGGTCTTGTGACTTCGTCCAAGGACGAAAAGGGCCGCGACACGGTGTTCGATCAGCTGCCGAAAGAGTTGCCGCGGGTGATGTCTGTCGGGCGCTTGGATTTGAACTCCGAGGGGCTTTTGCTGTTGACCAACGATGGCGAGCTGAAGCGCAAACTCGAATTGCCCGACACCGGCTGGCTGCGCAAATACCGCGTGCGTGTCAAAGGCACCGCGACCGAAGCCATGTTGGAGCCGCTGCGCAAGGGCGTCACCATTGATGGCGAGAATTTCCAACCGATGGAAGTGGCCTTTGACCGTCAACAAGGCGCCAATGCCTGGCTCACCGTCGGTCTGCGCGAGGGCAAGAACCGCGAAATTCGCCGCGCGATGGAGCACATCGGCCTGACCGTGAACCGCCTGATCCGCCTCTCTTACGGTCCCTTCCGTTTGGGCACTTTGCAGCCGGGTCAAGTCGAGGAAGTGCGCGGCCGCGTGCTGCGCGATCAGCTTGGCATGGACCTTGAGATCGGCGAAGGCGGCAAGGTCAAACGCACCGTCGAGCGTGGTGGCAAGCCGGGCGGTCCGCGCAAAGAGGTGCGTGGGCGCGATGACGCGCGCGGTGGGAAACCGGCTGGAAAACCGGGTGGGAAACCGGCCGGAAAATCAGGTAGCAAGCCTTTTGGCAAACCGGGTGGGAAGCCTTCCTTCGGGGACCGGGACCGCAGCGAGCGTGATGGCAACCGGGGCGGCAAACCGCCGTTCAAAGGGAAACGCGACGGCGACGAAGGGTTCAAACCGCGCAGCCAGGGCTTCAAGCGCCGCGAGGACGGGGACGCGAAACCCGGTGGCTTCAAACCCCGTGGCGAGGGTTTCCAAGGTAAACGTGGTCCCGGCGGCAATCGGGATCGTGATGGTGCGCGCGATGGCGATTTCAAACCGCGCGGCGAAGGCTTTAAGGGCAAGCCACGTGACGGCAAGCCGGGCGACAGACCCTTTGGTGGCAAACCGGGCGTCAAGCGGGATGATCGGAATGAGGAGCGCGGCGGCAAGCCGGGCAGCTTCAAATCCCAGGGCTTCAAATCCCACGGCGGCGGGCGTGACGGCAAACCGCGCTCGGCCGGGTTCAAATCCCACGGTGGCGGCACCTCCGGCAAACCCGGTGGATTTTCGGGCAAACCCGGCGGCAGAGGCGGCAAACCGCCGAAATCTGGGCGCTAAATCGAAACTGAGGGGGAAAGCGCGACAAGCGCTCCCCTTCACCCTTTCACCGAGGGCGATTCCTTTCTATATCTTGTGATAAGAACCGCTTTGGAAAGGGTGCCCATGAGCGACAGCGTATTTTCAAAACTCGCCTATTATCTGTTGGTTGCGCTGACGTTTTACGTGACGATCAAGGCGCAGGGCCTGTGATGGCGAAACGCTACGGGTCCACCCACTCCCCGAAAGGCAATCTGTCCGACAGGCCCCGCGAGACGGCGGCGCCTGCTGCGCGTCCGTTCGATGGCAAGAAACCGACCCGCGTCGGCGCGCGTTCGAACCTGTTGTTCTTTGCGGCCATCCCCTTGGCGTGGAAGGCTTTTACGGCGGAGCCTGTCACCATGGCCGGCTATCTGGCGGCGCTTGGCTGTCTCGTCGGCGCGGCGTTTCTGACCCGCGAGGGGCTGAAGGCCGAAGAGGCTTACGAGGCGCGCAAAGTGTCCCGCCGCCCGGCCATTCCCCGCAAAATTTTCGGCTCTGCTCTGACCGGCCTCGGGCTAGGTCTCGTCGGCTGGTTCGGCTGGGGGCCGCTTGAGACGGTGATTTTCGCCGTGCTGGGCGTCATATTGCATAGCCTCGCCTTTGGCTTGGACCCGTTGAAAAACAAAGGCTTCGACGAGATCGACCTGTTCCAACAGGACCGCGTCGCCAAGGCGGTGGATGAGGCCGAGGCACATCTCACAGCCATGCGCACAGCACTCGAACGCACCGGCGACCGGCAGGCACAGGACCGGCTGGAAAAGTTCATTGCCACGGCGCGGGCCATGTTCCGCACGGTCGAGGACGATCCGCGCGATCTGACAGCGGCGCGAAAGTATCTTGGCGTCTATCTCTTGGGCGCGCGCGATGCGACGGCGAAATATGCCGATCTTTGGGGCAAGAGCCGCAATGTCGAGGCGCGCAATGATTGGTTCGCGCTTTTGGACGATCTGGAAGCGAATTTCGACGCCCGTCACAAAACGTTGCTTTTGGACGATAAGACGGACCTCGACATCGAGATTGAGGTGCTGCGCGACCGTTTGGCGCGCGAAGGCGTCACACAAAATATCACGTCATGAGTTTGAATTAGGGGAACCGAACATGTCCGACACCATCCGCCAACAGGCCGAAGCGGCCTTGAAAGACGTCGAAGAGGTCACCGCCGTCGTGCTGGCCGAGCCGAAGGGCGAATTGATCGACCCGACGACCATTGAGGCCCCTGTGGCGGCGGAGGTCGAAAAGGCGAAATCCGAGATCGACATGCATGACACCAACTCCATCGTGCGCTTCGGCTCTGCGGCGCAAGCCGAGTTGCAGGTGATTTCGCAGGCGATGTTGCAGGACGTCAAGAACAAGGATGTGGGACCGGCGGGTGACAGCCTGCGCTCCATCGTGACGACCATTCGCGGCTTTTCCGTCTCTGAGTTGGACGTGCGTCGTGAGCGGAGCTGGTGGGAGAAACTTCTGGGCCGCGCCGCGCCGATGGCGAAATTCGTCGCCCGTTTCGAAGACGTGCAAAGCCAGATCGACAAGATCACCGACAACCTGCTGACCCATGAGCATAAATTGCTCAAGGACATCAAGTCGTTGGACATGCTTTACGACAAAACCCTGACCTTCTACGACCAGCTGGCGATCTACATCGCGGCGGGGGAATTGAAGCTCAAGGAGCTGGACGAGACCGACATTCCGGCGCTGGCCGCCGCCGTCGATGCCGCCCCTGAGGAAGATCAGGTGATCAAGGCGCAGGAGTTGCGCGATCTGCGCGCCGCGCGTGATGACCTTGAGCGCCGGGTGCACGATCTGAAACTGACCCGTCAGGTGACGATGCAATCCCTGCCCTCGATCCGTCTGGTGCAGGAAAACGACAAGTCGCTCGTGACGAAAATCAACTCGACGCTGGTCAACACCGTGCCGCTTTGGGAAACCCAACTGGCACAGGCCGTGACCATTCAGCGCTCGTCGGAGGCCGCGAAATCCGTGCGTGAGGCGACCGATCTTACGAACGAATTGCTGACCGCCAACGCCAAGAACCTGCGCGAGGCCAACAAAGTCGTGCGCGAGGAAATGGAGCGCGGTGTCTTCGACATCGAGGCCGTGAAAACCGCCAACGAGGAACTGGTCGCCACCATCGAAGAGAGCCTGCAAATCGCCGACGAAGGCAAGCGCAAGCGTGCCGAGGCCGAGGTCGAGCTCAAGGCGATGGAAACGAAGCTGCGCGACACGCTGGCCTCTGCCAAGGCGACCGGCAACGCCTCTGGCCCCTCTGTGCCGGCATAAATGCGCGCGCGGGTGGGACATCGGATTGGCAAAAGCGTGAGCGGGCTGGCCCTGCTCGCGCCTTTGGCTGTGCTCACCGCCTGCGTCCAAGCGCCCGACATCAAACCCCTGCCCCGCCCTGCGGCGGCGGTGCGGCCGATCGTTCAGGCGCCGCCCGAGCGCAGCAGCGAGAGCCTTGCGCTCGAAAGCTATTACGCGCGGGTAGAGAATGATCTTTTGGGCCATGAATTGCTCCGCACCGATGGCGGTGGGCCGGACACGCCATTCAACGCCCGGCAACTGGCCGCGAATTTCGAAGCTGTTGCTTTGAATGACGAATACACCTCGGTGAACGGGCAATTCGTGGCGCAGATGACGCCCTCGAACCTGCATCGTTGGCAGGTGCCGGTGCGTGTAGGGCTTGAGTTCGGCGCCACCGTTGCGCCCGAAGCCCGGGCCAAGGACGAAGCCACCGTCAACAGCCTGATCGCGCGACTGGCGCGCGCCTCGGGCCATTCGATCACACGGTCGTCTCAGCCGAATTTCCACGTGCTGGTGCTCAATGAAAACGAACGCCGCGCCATCGGGCCGCGACTGGCGCAGATGATCCCGGGCATCGGTCAGGACGCCATTCGGTCGGTCGTCAACATGCCGCGTTCGTCCTATTGTCTGGTGGTCGCCTCTGATCCGGCCAATGATGGGGCCTATCGCTCGGCGGTGGCGATCATTCGCGCGGAACATCCTGATTTGCTGCGCAAATCCTGTTTCCACGAGGAAATCACCCAAGGCCTCGGCCTTGCGAACGATAGCCCCTATGCGCGGCCCTCGATCTTTAACGACGACGAAGAATTCGCGCTTTTGACGCGGCACGACGAGCTGCTTTTGCGCATTCTCTACGACCGGCGCCTTGCTCCTGGCATGCGCCCGGAAACCGCCCGCCCGATTGCGACCCAGATCGCATATGAGCTGATGGGCGAGGATATTTGACCAACAGGAGGCCCCATGGGTATTTTCGATTTTCTTTCCGGCGAATTCATCGACGTCATCCATTGGACAGACGACACGCGCGACACGATGGTGTGGCGGTTCGAACGCGAAGGCCATGAGATCAAATACGGCGCCAAGCTGACGGTGCGCGAAGGTCAGGCGGCGGTTTTCGTGCATGAGGGGCAACTGGCGGATGTCTTCACGCCGGGTCTCTACATGCTTGAGACCAACAACATGCCGATCTTGACGACGTTGCAGCATTGGGATCACGGGTTTAAATCGCCGTTCAAATCCGAGGTCTATTTCGTCAACACCACGCGGTTCTCCGACCTGAAATGGGGGACGAAAAACCCGATCATGTGCCGCGACCCGGAATTCGGTCCGGTGCGTCTCAGGGCCTATGGCACCTATACGGTCAAGGTCGCCGATCCGGCGCTGTTTTTGACCGAGATCGTCGGCACGGATGGCGAGTTCACCATGGACGAGATCTCCTATCAAATCCGCAACATCATCGTGCAGTCCTTCTCGCGCATCGTCGCGGGCTCCGGCATTCCGGTTCTGGACATGGCGGCGAACACCGCCGATCTGGGCAAGCTCGTGGCCACGGAAATCTCCAAAGTGGTCGCCGAATACGGCCTGACCATCCCGGAATTCTACATTGAAAACATCAGCTTGCCCGAAGCGGTCGAAGCCGCGATGGACAAGCGCACCTCGATGGGCATCGTCGGCAATCTCGACAATTACATGAAGTTCAACGCCGCCGAAGCCATGGGGGCGGAAAACTCCGCCATGGCGGCCTCGATGGGCGCGGGTATGGGCGCAGGCATGGGCATGGCGATGGCGCAACAGACACAGGCCGGTCCTTGGGGCGCACGTCCCGCCGCCTCAGCACCGGCTGCGCAAACGCCGCCGCCTCCGCCCGTCGAACATGTCTGGCACATCGCGGAAAGTGGCGAGACCAAAGGGCCCTACTCGAAAGCCGAGATGGGGCAGATGGCCGCGAAAGGCGCGCTGAAACGCGAGACTTTTGTCTGGACGCCGGGCCAAGACGGCTGGCTCAAGGCCGAAGAGGTCACGGAGCTGGCGCAATTGTTCACCATCGCGCCGCCGCCCCCGCCGCCGGGCGCCTGAGCCCATCTGGCCAAGCCACCTGATTTGAGAGCCCTGCGCAGACTTGCGCGGGGCAAGATTTGCGAAGAGGGAGCGCGCCATGTGCCAATCGCGCTTAAAAGACAGTGTTACGGCGCCTCGGAGCCAGTCTCCGCGGGTCAGCTATCCCTGCGATCCCAGCCCCTCAGAGCGCGCACTTGCGGAGCTGGCCCTTGCAATGAGCGGCGCCGGACAACTGGCCGCGGAGGCCCTCTCCGACATGGCGAGTTGGGAGCGCTCGAACCACCCAAGCGTGGTCGGGCGCGCGCATATCCTGGACGCCCTGCGCCAGCTTACGCCGCCCGCCAGCCTGTCGGTCACGCAGATCACTGTGGAGGGCAAAGCCGCCACGATCACGGGGCGTTTGACCCGTGACGGACATGGGCTTTTTCTGTTCTGCCAAATCCTGCGGTTCACAACACCGGAGCGCAGTCAGATCGCGCAGATCATCAGCGTCGAGCAAAAGGAACGGTGATGTCCGATCTGCTTTCGCCATCGTCCCCCCACCGCAGTCCTTCACATGAAGGTTTTGAAATCCTGTCGCCAGTCATTAAGATTGAGCACCAGAGAGTTGGTCAGACGCCGAAAAGACGGCGCCTCGTAAAGCGCGCGCGCCGCATCGCGATCACCTTTTTCGACCTCGATCGCAATTTTCCCCGCCTCGCGATGAAACCGCGTGTGCAGCCCCGCGATCATCTCGAATTTCTCCATGGCGGGGTTTTGCGCATCCGGGCGCAGTTGTGCCAACCACTTGCCAAAGTCGCATTTGTCATTGCAGGAAATCTCGTCAGAGGTTTTCTCCAATTGCCCTTTCTCGATGCAGTCCGCCAATTTGCGGCGCCACGCGCTATGCGCACAAATGGCGTCCCGAATCTGCGCTTCGCCCTTGATGTCCTGAGTGGTCATGTGGTCAATCTCCCTAAATCGCGCCAAGGTCGGCCTCTCCATCCCACAAGTTTTTTAACGTTGGATAAATGCTCATGAACTTAAGCACTTCTCCCGAAACCGACATGGTAGAACATCGGTTCCCCTGCACCACCTGTGGCGCGGATATGCGGTTCAATCCGGCGAAGGGGCTGTTGTCTTGCGACCATTGCGGCGCCACCGAAGCGCTGGACACCAGCAATGCGCGCGCCCCGCGTGAGATGGATTTCCAAGCAGCGCTTTCGGCCCAGCTTCCCCAGCAGGACATGGAAGAAACCCGTGTCGCGCAATGCCCGAATTGCGGCGCAGAAGTAGAATTCGACGCGGATTTGCATGCCACCGAATGTCCGTTTTGCGCCACGCCGGTCGTCACGGACACCGGCGCACATCGTCAGATCAAACCGCATGGGTTGCTGCCCTTTGGATTGACCGAAGAGGCGGCGCATGACGCGATGTCTCAGTGGCTCGGCAGCCTCTGGTTCGCGCCGAACGGGTTGAAATCCTATGCCCGCAAGGGGCGCCGGATGTCCGGTGTTTACCTGCCCTATTGGACTTTCGATGCCCAAACGGCCACGCAGTATCGCGGCGAACGTGGCGACGATTACTACACCTCGCATAGCGTCACCCGAAACGGCAAACGCCAAACCGTGCGCAAGCGCCACACCCGCTGGCGGGCCGCGGCCGGGCGTGTCTCGCGGTTTTTCGATGATGTTCTAGTTCTGGCCTCCGGCGCCCTGCCGCGTCAGTTTTCCGAGGGGCTTGAGCCTTGGGATCTCTCGGAACTTGAGCCCTATATCCCCGATTATCTCGCGGGTTTTCGCGCCACCGCCTATTCGGTGCCGCTGGAAGACGGCTACAAGGACGCGCGCGATTACATGGACCGGGTGATCTTGCGCGATGTGAAATTCGACATTGGCGGGGATCGTCAGCGCGTGCATGACATGGACACTGCCGTCTCTGCGGTGACCTTCAAACACATCCTCCTGCCGATCTGGATGACGGCCTATAAATATCGCGGCAAGACCTACCGGTTCGTCGTCAACGGTCGCACCGGACGGGTGCAGGGCGAACGTCCCTATTCGGCTTGGAAGATTGCCTTTGCGGTCTTGGCGGGGGCGATTGTCGCTGCGGTCTTCGGCTATATCATCGCGATGAACCAATAAGTCCGGCGGCGCCTTCCGCTGTGCATTTACTCCGGCGAGCTTCGTATGCTAGCGCTATCACAGATCAATCATGGAGGAAGAGATGATCCTTTGCGCAGGCGAAGCCCTGATCGACATGTTGCCCCGCACTTCGACGCTGGGCGAAGACTCCTATGCGCCCTACGCAGGCGGGGCCGTGTTCAACACGGCGGTCGCTTTGGGGCGACTTGGAGCGGATGTGGGCTTTTTCTCCGGGTTCTCTGAAGATTTCTTTGGCGATCTTTTGAAGGCCAAGCTTGCCGAGAGCCATGTGGACACCTCCCTGGCCGTCACCGCCGACCGTCCCTGCACCGTCGCTTTCGTCAAACTGGTCGATGGCCATGCGACCTATGCCTTCTACGATGAAAACACCGCCGGGCGGATGTTGACGGAGGCCGATCTGCCCGCCCTGCCTGACACTGTGGACGCGCTGTTCTGCGGTGGCATTTCCTTGCCCGTCGAGCCCTGTGGTGCGGCCTATGAGGCGCTGTTTGTTGAGGCTGCGGCCACACACGTCACCATGATGGATCCGAACATTCGGCCCGGATTTATCCGCGATGAGGCCCGTTATCGTGCACGATTGGAACATATGCTGGCCCACGCCGATATTGTGAAGCTCTCTGACGAGGACCTCATCTGGCTCATGGGCGAGGATGACATCGACGCCCATATCGCCACTCTTTTGGACAAGGGTGTCAAGCTCGTCTGCCTCACCATGGGCGCGGATGGCGTCAAAGGCGTCACGGCGCGCGGCACCACCCATGTGGCAAGCACCCGCGTCGAGGTGGTCGATACGGTTGGCGCCGGCGACACGTTCAACGCGGGGCTTTTGGCGGGGTTGCAACGGGCGGGAAAATTGACCAAAGACGCGATTGCCGCGCTGGACGAAGATGCGCTGCGCGCCGCTCTCACTTTGGGGGCACAGGCGGCGGCGGTCACCGTGTCCCGCGCGGGCGCAAATCCGCCCTGGCAACATGAACTGGAGACCCTGTCGTGAGAGCCCTCATCCAACGCATTTCAGAAGCCGCCGTGCGCGTCGATGGCGAGACTGTGGGCCAAAGCGGCCCGGGCCTTTTGGTGCTGGTCTGCGCCATGCGCGGCGACACCGAGGCGCAGGCGGATAAACTGGCCGCCAAAATTGCCAAGCTGCGGATTTTTCAGGATGATGCGGGCAAGATGAACCTCTCCGTGCGCGACATCAGCGGCACGGCTCTGGTCGTCAGCCAGTTCACGCTCGCCGCCGAGACCAAGGGCAACCGCCCCGGTTTTTCCACCGCCGCCCCGCCCGACGAAGGCAAGGCGCTCTATGACTATTTCACTGACCGTCTGGTGGCCGAGGGCGTGCCGTCTGAAAAGGGCATCTTTGGCGCGGATATGAAAGTCTCGCTGATCAATGACGGGCCGATCACGATCTGGCTTGATACGGACGCCTGAAACTGGGGCGTAGACGCCTCCCCCATGGACCTTTGCCGCGCTTTGTCCTAAATCGCCTGCAACGAAAGGGCTCATCCGTGGCGCAGACACTCGTCAAACAGGTTACCTCCGAAGAGGACACGGCACAGATCGCCTCTGCGCTGGCCGGTCTTTTGCGTCCCGGCGATGTCGTGCTTTTGGATGGCGCCTTGGCGGCAGGGAAAACCTTTTTCACCCGCGCCTTGGTCCGTGCGCTCGGCTCGAACGAGGCCGTGACCAGCCCGACCTACACGATTGCGAATATCTACGAGACGCCCAAGGGGCCGGTTATTCACGTCGATGCCTATCGCCTGAAAGGCGCGCAGGAGTTCTATCACCTTGGTTTGGAAGAGTATTTCGACACCGGGATGTCCGTGATCGAATGGGGCGAGCGGATTGCCGACTATTTCGATGCGCCGCTGTCGATCCGTATCGGTTTTGGTGACCACGAGACAGAGCGGCAGGTGAGTTTCACCGCAGAGGCGCCGCGCTGGATGCCGGTTTTGGAAGCCCTGAAATGACGATGACATTGCTCATTCAGGCCTCGAACGGCGTGCCTGCACTGGCTTTGGGGCGCGGCGGTGAGATCGTCTTCGACTCATCGAAAGATGACGCGCTGAGCGGATCGCGCGAGTATCGCATGTTGTTGGAAACCGGGCTTGCGGCCTGTGGCGGCGCCTTGTCAGACCTGAGCCTCATCGCCTGTGATATCGGTCCCGGCGGTTTGGGCGTGACGCGCACGGCAGCGGCTTTCGCCAATGCTTTGGGCTTTGCGCGGGGCATTCCGGTTCTCTCCCTTCCGGCGTTTGAGCTTTTGGGGGCTGAGGTGAGTTCCGGAAAACCCGTCGCGATCCTGCGCCGTGCGGCGCGTCCGCATGTGCATTTCGGAATTTTCCGGGATGGAAAACTTGCACATTACGAACATTGTCTTGAGAAATCTGCCTTAGAGCAGCTTTCAAACTTGGACGATTACGATCTTGCCGGGAATATCGAGGTTGAGGGTCATGACGCGCCTGTCACCAATATGGCGGCCATGAACACGATGCTCGAACGGGCCTTGGACGCTGCAACACCCGGCCCGGAGGCCCGCGCCTATCCCATCGTGGAGGTGCTTGAATGATGCCTTCTTCTGATCAGATCGCAGAGGTTCTCGGGTCCGGCGGCGTGGTGCTTTTGCCCACGGACACCGTGCTGGGCCTCGCCGCCTCGCCCGCACACGCGCAAGCCATTGAAAAGATTTACACGCTCAAGCAACGCCCGCGCGACAAGAACCTGCCGATCATGGTGGCGGGTGCCGACCAGATCGCGGGCCTCGGCGCGGTGCTCTCCGAGAGTGCCTTGCAACTTCTCGCCAGCCCCTATGTGCCCGGCGCTTTGACGCTGGTTCTGGCGCTCGATCCGATGCTTGTGCCCTCTTGGCTGATCGGTCGCACCGAGATTGCCGTTCGCATTCCGAACAATGCGCTGTTGCTCGAAGCGCTTGAAAAATCAGGACCTTTGATGGTGACCTCGGCCAACCGCTCCGGTGCCGAGCCGCCCGCGACGACGGAAGAGGCCGCAGAGCAACTCTTTGGCGCGCCAGATCTCATCGTGCCCGGAAAAGGCGCAGCCCCCGCCCCCTCGACCATTGTCGATTGCACCCAAGACCCGGTCGTCATCCTGCGCCATGGGGTGGTGTCGGAAGAGAAAATTCACGAGGTGCTGGCATGAGCGAGTTGATCCTTGGCATCGAGACCTCTTGTGACGACACCTCTGTCGCTTTGGTGGACCGCACAGGCCATGTCGCCGCGATCCAAACCGTGTCGCAATTCGAGATTCACGAGGCCTTTGGCGGGGTCTATCCGGAACTGGCCTCGCGTGCGCATCTGGAAGCCATTTTGCCGACAATTCAGTCGGTTATGGACGAGGCATCAGTCAAACCGAAGGACCTGACCGCCATCGGCGTGACCCGTGGCCCCGGCCTGATCGGGTCGCTTTTGGTCGGACTGTCGACGGCGGAGGCGCTGTCGCTGGGTTGGGGCGTTCCAGCTTACGGTGTGAACCATTTGCGGGGGCATATCCGGTCTGTGGCGCTTGAGAGCGGCAAGACCGAGTTTCCTGCGGTGATCATGCTGGTGTCTGGCGGGCATACGTTGATTGCCGAGTTGAAAGACGCCTGGTCCTATCGCCTGCTCGGCTCGACGCGGGATGATTCCGTGGGCGAGAGCTATGACAAAGTGGCGCGGATGCTGGGCCTTGGCATGCCCGGCGGTCCGGCGATTGACAAGGCGGCAAAGGCCGGAGCGCCCGTGTTGCGGCTGCCGCGTCCGATGAAGAATGACGCTTATGAGTTCTCGTTTTCCGGGCTGAAATCCTCGGTCGCGCGGCATATCGAAAAGCACCCGGAGGTGTCTGTCGAGGATATGTCAGCCTCTTTCGTGGCGGCCTGTATGGATGTTTTGACGGCCAAAGCGGATCGGGCGCTGGCAGAGTGCAAACCGAAGTCTCTGGTCATTGTCGGAGGCGTCGCCGCCTCGCCTCAGCTTCGCGAGGCGATGGGCAACGTCGCGGAGAGACATGGCGTCGAACTGTGCCTTCCGCCGATGAAATGGGCGACGGACAATGCAGCAATGATCGCCATGGCGACCTGGGATTATGTCGAGCGGGGTTTGCAGCCGGGGCTGATGCCGAAACCGAACCTCAGCCTAGAGACGCCTTAAAATTTAAACCCGGGCAGCCCATCCAAAGTTGCCTTCAAAGCCTCGCCCCATCCGGTTGAAATCTCATGATAATAGGGATCGTCCGCCGTGATGCGGCGCTGATGGGCGACCTGATAAGTGTCTTTCTCAATGACCTGAAGGTCGAAGGGCAAGCCCACGGAGAGGTTGGCTTTGACCGTGCTGTCGAAAGAGACGAGCATCAGTTTGACAGCCTCTTCAAAGGACATCTGCGGATCATAGGCGCGCACCAGAATGGGCTTGCCGTATTTGGTCTCACCGATCTGGAAAAACGGCGTCTCGGAGCCCGCCTCGATGAAATTGCCCTCGGGATAGATCAGGAACAGACGCGGCTCGGAGCCTTTGATCTGGCCGCCCAAAAGCACGGTGGCATTAAACGCGCTGTCGGCGCGCTGGCCCGCGTCGGCATGGGTCGAGATCACATCCTTGAGCGTCTTGGCGACAAGGCGGGCGACCTGAAACATCGAGGGCGCCGAGAGGATCGAGGGCTCGCGGTCCTCCGGCGCTTTGGTGCGCTCATCCAACAAGGACACGAGCGCCTGCGTGGTGGCCAAATTGCCCGCCGTCATGATGGTCAGAATGCGCTCGCCGGGGGTTTCCCAGGTGAACATCTTCTTAAACGTCGAGATATTGTCGACACCGGCGTTGGTCCGTGTGTCGGACATCATGACGAGGCCCCGATCGAGCATCATCCCCACGCAATAGGTCATGTGCCGTCCTTATTGTTGCTCTTGTTGCTGTACGACTTCGATCTCGACCGTGAGGGATTCGCCCTCGCCGCCGTATCGCGTGCCAGTTACAGGGGCAGCATCGCGGTAGTCCAGACCTGTTGCGACGCGAACATAGCGTTGGTCGGGGCAAATCGCGTTGGAGACGTCAAATCCGACCCAGCCAAGGCCGCGCACATGGGCTTCGGCCCAGGCGTGGGTGGCGTCTTGTTCGGTGCGATCGTTCATCATCAGGTAGCCGGACACATAACGCGCCGGAAACCCCATTTCGCGGGCGGCGGAGATAAAGACATGGGCGTGGTCTTGGCAGACGCCTTTGCCCTCATGCAGCGCATCTTCGGCACTGCCGTCGGCATGTGAGCTGCCGATTTCGTATTTCACCGCTTCGCCCACCAATTTGGACAGCGCGTGGAGCCGTTCGAGATCGGTTTCGCCCTCGACATGTTTGACCAAAGCCCGCACACCTGCGCCGGGTTTGGTCAGAGGCGTCACGGTGTCGAACAGCCACAGAGGCGACGGGCCACGATGCATCCCCACGACGCCATGGTTGTCCGCAATCTCGACCTCGCCCTCGCAGGTGATCACCAGTTCCTGTGCGTCTTTCTCAAAGGAAATCAACTCGACCAGATTGTTCATATGGTCATGATAGGACAGTTCCTTTTGCCCGCCGGTCACGGTCGTCGACCACGTGAGCACCTCCTGTCCGTGGCCAGATTTCGGCGTCTTGCGCAACTGTTGCAGCCCGTAAGTGACGGGATGATCAAAGGCGTAGCGGGTGGTGTGGCGAATGGTCAGGCGCATCTGGATTTACTCATAGAACCGATAGTCTTTTTCAATCTGCTGGCCGAGCTTGCCCAGCATGCTCAACACCGTCTGGATATATTCATGCAGCCCATATTCGAACACATCGTCGATATTATGGTTCATGAAGCGCTCCACCAGCGTCTTCGACATCAGAGAGGATTGCGGCGGCGTGTCGTAATCGGCGCCGAGATAGCTCAGGTTGTTGTGAATCTTCGTCGCACAGAAGTTGAGCGACCGCGGCATGCGTTTGTCGAGGATCAGGAATTGCGCGATGTCGCGGGCGTTGACTTGAGAGCCGTAAGCCATGCGAAAGCCGCCACGCGCCGACACGGACCGCAGGATGGTTTCCCAATGCACATTGTCGATCGACGAGCCGACCGCAAAGGCCGAGGGCAAGAGCACATAGTATTTGACGTCCAATATCCGCGCGGTCGCATCGGCACGCTCAAGAAAGGTGCCCGTGCGGGTGAAGTCATAGATTTCATTTCTGAGCATCGTGCCATGCGTGGCACCCCGCACCAAGGCGGTGCGTTGCCGAATGAGGCCCAGAACGGCCGGCAGATCGCGTTCCGACACCTTGCGCGCCAGTGCGTCCTTCACCGCCATGTAACAGCCGTTGATCGCCTCCCAAACCTCATGGGTCAGCGCCGTGCGCACCATACGGGCGTTTTGGCGGGCTTCCGAAATGGTCGAAAGTACGGAGGCCGGATTAGCCTTTTCCCGCAGCATCCAGTTGATCGCCGCGTCTTTCGTCACCTCGTCGTGGTGCTCTTGATAGCCCGCCAGCACCGAGGCCGATTGCATCACCGAGGCCCATTCATCGTCGTCCTGACCCAGCCGCGTCAGGCCGATCCGCTGGCCGGTTTCCACGAGGCGCGAGGTGTTTTCCGCGCGCTCCAGATAGCGTGACATCCAGTAGAGGCCATTTGCCGTTTTCCCAAGCATCTCTGTCCTCCCCTCAGTCTTCCAGAACCCAAGTGTCCTTGGTCCCGCCACCCTGTGACGAGTTCACCACGAGCGAGCCTTTTTCCAAGGCGACACGGGTCAAACCACCGGGGGTGATGTTAATCCCCTCGGGCGAACAGAGCACAAAGGGCCGCAGGTCCACATGGCGCGGCGCCAGCCCCGTCTTGGTAAAGATCGGCACGGTGGAAAGCGCCAGCGTCGGCTGGGCGATGTAATTTCCGGGCCGCGCGGTGAGTTTCTTGCGGAACTCTTCGATCTCTTTTTTCGACGAGGTCGGCCCGATCAACATGCCATAGCCACCGGAGCCATGCACCTCTTTCACGACCAGCTCAGAGAGATTGTCGAGCACATAGGCAAGGCTGTCGGGTTCTGAGCAGCGCCAAGTCGGCACATTCTCGAGGATCGCCTTTTCGCCGGTGTAAAACTCAACGATGTCAGGCATATAGCTATAGATCGCCTTGTCGTCCGCGATGCCTGTGCCGGGCGCGTTGGCAATGGTGATGCCTCCTGCACGGTAGACATCCATGATGCCGGGCACGCCCAAGGCACTCTCAGGGTTGAAGTTCAGCGGATCGAGGAAATCGTCGTCGATCCGGCGGTAAAGCACGTCGATCGGTTTATACCCATGCGTGGTGCGCATCGCGACACGGCCGTTGACCACACGCAAATCATGCCCCTCGACCAGCTCCACGCCCATCTGATCGGCGAGGAAGGCGTGTTCATAGTAAGCAGAGTTGTAAATCCCCGGCGTCAGCACCGCGACCGTCGGCGTGCCCTCGCAAGCGGGCGGCGCACAGGCGGCGAGAGAGCGGCGCAGGTTGGTCGGGTAGTTTTGCACCGGCTGCACTCGGTTGCGCGAGAACAGCTCCGGGAACATCTGAAGCATCGTCTCGCGGTTCTCCAGCATATAGGAGACGCCCGACGGCGTGCGCGCGTTGTCTTCGAGCACATAGAACTGATCCGGCCCGGTGCGGACAAGGTCGATGCCGACGATATGGGTATAGACCCCACCCGGCGGCGTCATGCCGATCATCTGCGGCAGGAAGGCCTCGTTCTTGGCGATCATCTCTTGGGGCACACGGCCCGCCTTGATGATTTCCTGACGGTTGTAGATGTCATGAAGGAAGGCATTGATCGCCCGGACGCGTTGCTCAATGCCTTTGCAAAGCCTCTGCCATTCGCGCCCTGCGATGATGCGCGGAATGATGTCGAAAGGGATCAGACGCTCTTCGGCCTCGGCGCGGCCGTAAACGTTGAAGGTAATCCCCGCCAGGCGAAACACCTCTTCCGCCTCGCGTTGTTTTGCACGCAGCCGCTTCAGGTCTTCGCCCTGAAACCAGCTCTGAAATTCGCTGTAGGGACTACGCAGAACGTCGTCACTGCCCCACATTTCATCAAAGATGTTTTTCTCACTCATGGGATGAATTTAGAGCGCGGCGAATTCGCTTCACAATCGGATTCGCGAGTCTTCCCGACGGCAGACGGTGAATTGCTGCGCAAATGCCTACTATTTAAGCAATTGCGTTCAGCACCCGCTCACCTGCTCACATCGCTGTCCCGGGGGCTCCGCAAAACCTTGCACAGCACAACAGCTGATCTGCGCAAACATCGCTGCACACAGTCGCAGTATACTGTTGCACACATTGACTTGCGCCCCCTACTCCGCTACCCGGTTTGCCAAGCGCAGACGGGGCCATTTGCCCGCTGCTAATCCGTGACCGTGGAGGATCATTATGACCGACAAGACACCCGACATCATCTATACCATCGTGGACGAAGCCCCCGAGCTGGCCCGCGGCTCGCTTTTGCCGATCATCTCGTCTTTCTCCGACGCCGCAGGTGTCAGCGTCGCGACCAAGGATATCTCTCTGGCTGGTCGTATCCTCGCCCTCTTCCCAGATCTTCTGTCCGACGACCAGCGTGTGTCCGATGACCTCGCCGAACTTGGCGAATTGGTGAAAACCCCCGACGCCAACGTCATCAAACTGCCGAACATCTCGGCCTCCGTGCCGCAGCTCGAAGCCGCCATCAAAGAGCTTCAATCCCAAGGCTACCCGATCCCGGCCTACCCGGCTGATCCGCAAACCGACGAAGAGAAAGCCACCCGCGCCAAATACGACACCGTCAAAGGCTCCGCAGTGAACCCGGTGCTGCGCGAAGGCAACTCCGACCGTCGTTCCGCCAAGGCCGTGAAAGAATACGCGAAAGCCAACCCGCACCGCATGGGCGAGTGGACCTCCGCCTCGAAAACCACCGTCGCCGCGATGCCGGGCGGGGATTTCTTTGCCAATGAGAAATCCACCACCATCACCGCCGCTCAGGCCGGTGGCGCAAAGATCGTCTTCACCGCGAAAGACGGGTCTGAAACGGTTCTGAAATCCGGCCTCAAATATCTCGAAGGCGAGATCGTCGACGCGACCTTCATGTCCGCCAAGGCGCTGACCGCCTATATCAAGAACGAAGTCGCGACGATGGAGCCGGGCGTGTTGTTCTCCGTGCACCTCAAAGCCACGATGATGAAGGTCTCCGACCCGATCATTTTTGGTCACTTCGTGTCTGTGTACCTCGAAGACTTCCTCGCCAAACACGGCGACAAGCTCGAATTCAACCCGAACTCCGGCATCGGCGCTTTGGAAAAACTCATCGCAGGCAATGCCGAGATGGAAGCCGACCTGAAAGCCGCATTGGCCGCCAAACCGGCGATGTATATGGTCGACAGCGACCGCGGCATCACCAACCTGCACGTGCCGTCTGACGTGATCATCGACGCCTCCATGCCCGCCGTGATCAAGGCCGGTGGCATCGGCTGGGGCCCGGATGGCAAGGCCGCCGACACCAAATGCTGCATCCCGGACAACTCCTACGCCTGCGTCTATGACGAGACGGTGGAGTATTTCAAAGAGACCGGCACGCTCGACGTCACCACCTGTGGTGCCGTGTCCAACGTCGGCCTGATGGCGCAGAAGGCCGAGGAATACGGCTCCCACCCGACCACTTTTGAGATGGAGGCCGACGGCACCGTCTCCATCATTCTGGACAGTGGCGACGTGCTTCTGTCGAACGAGGTCGAAGCGGGCGACATCTGGCGCTCCTGCACCGCGAAAAAGGCCCCGATCCTCGACTGGATCAAAACCGGCATCGAGCGTTTCGACGTCGAAGGCACCGGCGCCTTCTGGCTGGATGCCAACCGTGCGCATGACGCCGAGCTGATCAAATATGTCGAACCGGCGCTCAAAGAAGCTGGCAAGGACATCCCGATCATGGCGCCCCGCGAAGCCACGCGTTTTACTTGGGAAGAGATGCGCAAGGGCAAGAACGTCGTGACCATCACCGGCAACGTGCTGCGCGACTATCTCACCGACCTGTTCCCGATCCTGGAGCTTGGCACCTCCGCCAAGATGCTGTCGATCGTGAAACTGATGAACGGTGGCGGCCTCTTCGAGACCGGTGCCGGTGGCTCCGCGCCGAAGCACGTTCAGCAGGTTCAGGAAGAAAACCACCTGCGTTGGGACAGCCTTGGCGAGTTCTGTGCGCTGGGTGAAAGCTACAACTTCCTCGCCACGTCGAAATCCATGCCGAAAGCTGGCGTCCTGGGCGCCGCTGTCGAAGTCGCGACGCAAAAACTGCTTCTCGAAGACAAATCGCCAGAGCGCAAAGTCGGCCAGAACGACAACCGCTCCTCGCATTACTGGTTCGCCCGCTACTGGGCCGAGGCAATGGCCGCACAGGACGACGACGCCGAGCTGAAGGCGCATTTCGCCCCCATCGCCGCGGCTCTGGCCGAGAAAGAATCGGTGATCCTCGATGAGCTGAAATCGGCAGAAGGCAAACCGGCGGATATGGGTGGCTACTACCACGCCGACCCGGCCAAAGTGGCGTCGATCATGCGCCCCTCGGCCACGCTCAATGCAATCATCGGCTAAATAAACACTGTAAAAGCAAAACCATAAGGGCGTCTTCGGGCGCCCTTATTTTTTGGAAGACCTCTTAAACCAATCAGTAATAAGCGCTCCGTAAGATGTTCCACAATTCACCAGCAGGTCTGGTCACATCAGGATCATTATACGAGGGCACAATCGGATGTTCTTTAAGTCGAAAGCGAAACGCGGCGCGGAGCTTTACAGCATTCCCACCACCGCTCTGGAACATGTCCTCGACGACACACATGTCATCGTCTCTTGTGATCCGGATGGTGTCGTGCGCCATGTGAACGATATGTTTCTGGAGACGACCGGCTTCACACGCGAAGAGGCCGTCGGCAAGGATTACACTTTCTTCGTCCGCACCAAGGACAAGGAAGAGGCAAAAGCCCTCTGGGACCGTATTCGCGCCGGTGAAACCCAAAAAGTCATCGTGCCCCGCCTGAACAAAGCAGGCGAAGAGATCTGGTTCAGCGCCACCTATAGCGCGCATCGCGGCATGGATGGCAAGATCGACTCGATCTATGTGATCGGGCGCGAAATTTCGACGATGCACCTGAAACGGCGCGACAACCGCTCGAAAGAGGATGCCATCCGCCGTTCCATGGCCTTCATCGAGTTTGACCTGAAGGGCAATATCCTGCACGCCAACGATCTGTTTCTCCAGACGACGGGCTATACGCTCGACGAGATCAAGGGCAACCATCACCGCATGTTCATGCCCGACGGTGAATCAGACACACAGGCGTATCGCGACTTCTGGGAGCGCTTGAGCAAAGGCTCGTCTGAAAAGGGTCAAGTGAAACGCCGGGCCAAGAATGGCGACATCCTCTGGCTCGAATCCACCTATGAGACCCTGATCGACCCGGAGGGGCGGCCCTTCAAAGTGGTCAAATATGCCTTCGACATCACCCAGGCGAAAAACATGGAGGCCGACGCCTGCGGCCAGATTAGCGCCATTCAAAAGGTTCAGGCGGTCATCGAGTTCAAACCGGACGGCACGATCCTTCGGGCCAACGATAATTTCTGCAAGGCCCTAGGCTATGCGGAGGAGGAAATCGTCGGCAAGCATCACAGCATGTTCGTCGATCCGAAAGTCGTTCAAAGCCAAAGCTACACAGAGTTCTGGGCAGACCTGCGCTCCGGCAAGGCGCTCAGCGATGACTACGAACGCATCGGCAAAGGCGGCAAGCGCATCTCCATTCGCGCCAGCTACAACCCGATCAAAAACGCCGCTGGGCAGGTCGTCAAAATTGTCAAATTCGCCGTGGACACAACCGTTTACCGCGTGACGGTCGACACGTTGATGGCGGGCCTTGATCGTCTGGCCAAGGGCGATCTCTCGGTCTATCTGGACACGAACCTGGGCGAATTCGACACTCTTCGTCAGAACTTCAACCAAACCGCCTCGCAGCTGCGTGACATTGTCGGCGGTATTGCGGATGGGGCTCAAATCCTGAAATCCGAATCCGAATCCATCGGCCAGGCGACGGATGATCTGGCCCGCCGCACCGAACATCAGGCCGCCACACTGGAAGAAAGCGCGGCCGCTCTGGACGAACTTGTCGCCTCCGTGAAAGGCGTCGCCGAGACGGCGAATACGGTTCAATCGCGCTCGGGCGAGGCCCGAAACCACACGGTCCAAGCTGAAGAGGTCGTTGATCGTGCCATTTCGGCGATGGATGAGATCGAGAACTCATCTAAACAAGTGGCCTCGATCACCTCCGTCATTGACGACATTGCATTCCAGACCAACCTCTTGGCCTTGAACGCAGGGGTCGAAGCGGCGCGCGCGGGCGAAGCCGGACGCGGGTTTGCCGTTGTGGCCTCCGAAGTACGGGCGCTGGCGCAGCGCTCTTCGGAAGCGGCCCGCGAAATCGCCACTCTCATCTCCACCTCGAACCAACAGGTTTCCGGCGGCGTGGAACTGGTACGAGAAGCGGGCTTGGCGCTCTCACGCATTCGCGAGGTCGCCGAGAAAATCCATGCGGGCATCGAACATGTTGCCACCTCCACCACGGAGCAGGCGACGGGACTGGGCGAGTTGAGCACGGCCATTAACCAGCTGGATCAAACCACCCAGCAGAACGCCGCCATGTCCGAAGAAACCAATGCGGCGACGATGAGCCTGCGCAACAACATTGATACGATGGAGCGCGACCTGTCGTTCTTCTCGGTGTCGACCGCAGCCAGTACGCCACAGGGCGGCGCGGTTCCCTTCGCAAAATCGGCATAACATCGTAGCGCGACCTACAAAGAGGGGAGCGCAAAACGCTCCCCTCTTTTATAGGTTTGTAAGCCAGATCACATCTTGAAAATGCGATAGATCGCCGGGATCACCAAAACCGTCAGAGCGGTCGAAGACAGCAGCCCGAAGAACAGCGACAGGGCCAGACCCTGAAAGATCGGGTCCGCCAGGATCACCGCCGCGCCAATCATCGCCGCCACTGCGGTGAGCAAGATCGGTTTGAACCGGGTGGCCCCCGCTTCCAAAAGGATATCCGTCGTCACCTTCCCGTCCTCATCAGCGTTTCGAATGAAATCGACCAGAAGGATCGAGTTCCGCACGATGATCCCCGCCAGAGCGATGAAACCGATCATCGAGGGCGCAGAAAACGGTGCATTGAACAGCCAGTGACCAATCATGATGCCAAGAAACGTCAAAGGCACTGGCGTCAGGATCACCAGCGGCAAGCGGAAAGACCCGAACTGCGCCACCACAAGGATGTAGATCCCCAAAAGCGCCACACCAAAAGCGGCCCCCATGTCGCGGAAGGTGACCCAAGTCACCTCCCATTCCCCATCCCACAACAACACCGGTTTCAACGTATCGGTCGGTTGACCGTGCATCGAAATCTCGGGCTTCATCCCCTCGGGCCAGTCCATCTCATCAAGTTTATCGGCCACCGCGAGCATGCCATAGAGGGGCGCTTCATAGGCACCGGCAAGCTCGGCCTGTACCATCACCACGTCATAACCATTGTGCCGGAAGATCGGGAACGAGGTCTCCTCTTCGGTGATCGCAATCACATCCCCCAGTTCGACCACACCGCGCCCACCGGGCAAAGCATTGGCGGGAACCGGTGTCGAGAGCGCCGTCGCATCCAGAACGCGATCGGATTTGTCCCGCCCGATGACGATCGGGATCGGACGCCGCCCCTCGCCACGATGCGAATAGCCGACCGTGGTGTAGCTGTTGAGAAGCTGCAAGGTCTGCGCGGCATCGGCCTCCGCCACCTGATAGAAATTCAAATCCGAAGGTTTCATCTCCGCCCGGATACGCCGCGCCTGAACGCCGTAATTGTCATCGGTGTCGACGATGAAATCCACGCTTTCAAAAGCTTCGCGGACCTTGCCAGCCACGGCGCGACGAGTCGCCCCATCGGGTCCGTAAATTTCCGCCAAAAGCGTCGAGATCACCGGCGGTCCCGGCGGCGGCTCGACCACTTTCATGGCGGTGCCGGGCGGCACGGAAATGTCTTCGAGCAGCATCTCGCGCAGCTCCAGCGCGATGTCATGCGAGGTCCGGTCGCGATCCCCTTTCGGCAGAAGTTTCAACTGCACTTCGCCCATTTCCGGGTTTTCACGCAGATAGTAATGCCGCACCAGCCCGTTGAAATTGAATGCGCCCGCCGTGCCCGCATGGGTTTGGGCCGACATCACCTCCGGCAGGGTCATCGCCAGCTTTGCCGCCTCCTGCGCAACGGCATCGGTGGCCTCGACGGAGGAGCCTTCCGGCAGATCGATCATCACCGACAGCTCAGATTTATTGTCAAAGGGCAAAAGTTTGACCGTCACATGTTTGGTGTAGAGCGCCCCCAGAGAACCGAAGGACAGCACGATCACCACGATCAGGAAAAGCCACGCATGCCCTTTGCTGTGCAGGATCGGACGGGCGATGCGGGTGTAGAGCTTGCCCAGTTTGCCGCCCGGAACACCGCCTTCAGCATGATCGCCATCGTGATGCAACTCGGCGCGGCCCGCGATTTTCATCATCAGCCATGGCGTGATCATCACCGCCACGAAGAAGGAAAAGATCATCGCAGCCGAGGCATTGGCCGGGATCGGCGACATATAGGGGCCCATCATGCCGGAGACGAACAGCATCGGCAAAAGTGCGACCACCACGGTGAGCGTCGCGACGATGGTGGGGTTGCCAACCTCGGCCACAGCGGCGATGGCCGCGCCAAAGCGGTTCTGCCCCGGACGCTTCAGCCCCCAGTGCCGCGCGATGTTTTCGATCACCACGATGGCGTCATCTACGAGAATCCCGATGGAGAAAATCAGCGCAAACAAGGACACGCGGTTTAGCGTGTAGCCCATGATATAGGAGGCGAAGAGCGTCAGAAGGATTGTCACGGGGATCACGATGGCGACCACGATGGCCTCCCGCCAGCCGATGGCGATCAGCACGAGACCGACGATGGAGAGCGTCGCAAGGGCCAAGTGGAACAGAAGCTCATTGGCCTTTTCATTGGCGGTTTCGCCATAGTCGCGGGTCACCTCGACATCGACGCTGTCTGGGATGATCTCGCCCTTCATGGTCTCGACGCGGTGCAGAATCTCATCGGCCACGACCACGGCATTGGCGCCAGCCCGTTTGGCAATCGCCAAGGTCACCGCCGGGCGACGCATGATCGGGGCGTCCATGTCCATCGCGACGACCGGGCCATCTTCCCCGGCGTCCTCGCCCTGTGCCCCGGCGCGCGTCAGCGTCGCGACATAGTGCTCATCGAGATCGGAGACAAAAGCGACATCTGCCACGTCCCGCACATAGACGGTGCGCCCATCGCGGGCGGTCAGCTCGAGATTGCCGATCTCTTCGGGCGTCGTCAGCGTCTTGCCGACGATCAACCCGACCTGTTCGCCGCCATCGCGCAAAAGCCCGGCGGGGCTTGCGGAATTGGCCCCCGCCACCTTGTTCGAGAGCTGTTGCAGGGTGACGCCATAAAGCGCCAGTTTTTCCGGATCGGGGGCGACGCGGAGCGCCTCTTCGGTGGCGCCGATCACATAGGTCAGACCGACATTTTCGATCCGCGCAAGCTGAACCTCGACCTCTTTGACGACCCGCGTCAGATCGGCGGCCGTCATCGCCGCGTTGTCCTCTGACGGGCTAAAAGTCAGCGCCACGATTGCAACATCGTTGATGCCCCGGCCCACCACGAGCGGCTCATTGATCCCGACAGGAAGGCGATCGAGATTAGCCATGATCTTGTCCCGAACTCGCACGATGGCGGTCTCGGAGGGCACGCCGACGTCAAAGCGCGCGGTGACCATGATGTGGTCGTCGCGGCTATCCGAGTAGACATGTTCGACCTGATCGATGCCCTTGACGATGGTCTCCAGCGGTTCGGTGACGAGCTTGAGCCCGTCTTGCGCCTTGAGCCCCGGGGTTTCGACATGGATGTCCACGAGGGGCACGGAGATTTGCGGCTCCTCTTCGCGCGGCAGGGAGATCAGTGCGATCATGCCCACGGCCAGCGCGGCCAATAGAAAGAGCGGCGTGAGAGGAGAGAGGATGAAGCTGCGGGTCAGATGGCCGGCAATGCCTAGCGCGCCCGACGGTCCGTGTGGATTATTCATGGTCGATCACCACCGCATCGCCCTCGGACAGGCCGCTCAGAATTTCGACATAGGCAACACCGTCCAGCATCACCTCATTGCCCGGCACGACGACACGTTTGCTTTGATGACCTTCGATCTCGACAGAGACAAAATCGAGGCCGCCAGATTGGGTCAGCGCGGTTTGCGGCACCAAAAGCGCGTCATGGCTGCCGACCGGGAGCTGCACTTGCACACGGCGTCCGACAAAGCGGGCATCGAGGTTCTCGACCTCAACATCGGCTTCGACACGACCGCCTTGAATCAGCGGATAAATTTTCGCGAGCGTGCCGGTCTGAGCCTCGCCCGCACCCAAAATCTGAATGGTATCGCCTTCGGTCAAGCGATCCGCGTAGCGCTCAGACACGCCGAGACGTAGGAAGGTGCCCCCCGCACCGATCAGGGCCACCTGTTCGCCACTCATGATCACGGCGCCTTTCGACACCGGCACATCAAGGACCACACCGGCCTCAGGCGCCAGAACCTCGCCCTCTTCGATCTGGCGCGACACGACTTGGCGTTCGGCCTGAAGCGAGGTGATCTGGCCTTCGAGGACGGTGACATTTGTCTGCAACGCCTGCAGGCTAGAGGTCGAAATGACGCCGCGTTCCGACAGCGACTCGCCCCGGGTCAGATCGTCCTGCGCTTTCACAAGCTGGGAAGTGTAGGCGTCGAGCTGGGCGTCGATGCCGTCGATCTGGAACACAAGCTTGGTGTCTTCGATCAGCGCCACACGTTGGCCCGCCTCGACCAGATCGCCCTCGGTCACATCGAGTGTGGTGATCGTGCCACCGATCCGCGCCCTTGCGGGCACCTGATCGCGGGGCTCGACCTCGGCGTAGACCGGTTTCCATTCGGTGATCGGCTGCGGCGTGAGCGACAGGGTTTCAGAGAGGGCGGGATGTCCGACCAGCATTGATCCGGGCAGAAGCATCATCGTGAGCAAAAGGGTGCGGCGCATTTTGACCTCGATTCTGGCGTCAGGCGAGAGCCTAACATTCAATATTTTGCATATGTATGCAAATTTCATGCCATATGCAAGTCTACCCCACCTTGAACTTTCAGGAAATGTCGCCAGTTGTCGCGACGCCCCGCGGTTTTCCGTCGGGATCGCCGCTTCGCGCCTCAGGTGAGATTGTCTTGGGCAATCGAGGCGGTTTTGACCACCGCGTGGCAGGGCGCACCCACACGCAGCCCCAAGGCCGCGACCGAACGTGTCGTCACCCGCGCCAAGACCCGCCCGGCCCCGGTTTGAAGCGCCACCAAGACGGCAGAGCCTTGGGCTTCGGAAATCTCGACAATCGTGCCGCTGAGAATGTTGAGTGCGGAAAGCCCGACGGGACGGTCAGGCGACAGGATCACCTCATGCGCCGCGATGCGCAGGCGGACCGGATGCCCCGGATCGGCCATGAGACGCGGCAGGAACAGCGCCTCGCCCCCGGCATCAAGTTCGGTCAACCCATCCGCGTGATGTGCCCGCACCGTGGCCCGGATCAGCGCCCCTGCGCCGCCCGTTCCCACCGGCAAAACGGCAGGATCGCCCAGCACCGCCTCGGCGCTGCCCTGCCCGATCACGCGACCGGCCTCAAGCGCGATCACCGTGGTGGCGAGGCGGGCGACTTCTGCGGGGCTGTGGCTGACGTAGAGCACGGGGATGGCGATCTCATCGCGCAACCGTTCGAAATAGGGCAGGATTTCCGCCTTACGCGCCTCGTCCAACGCGGCCAGAGGTTCGTCGGCCAAGATCATCTCGGCCCCGGACAAAAGTGCCCGCCCGATGGCAACGCGCTGCTGTTCCCCGCCAGAGAGGCCGTCCGGGCGACGGTCCAAAAGCGCACCGATGCCCAGCATTTCGACCATTTGCGAGACTTCGCCCTGCGGCACGTCACGCTTGGAGAACCGCCGTCCGAAATCGAGGTTTTGCGCCACGGTGAGATGCGGAAACAGCCGGGCATCCTGAAAGATCATGCCGATCCGACGTTTGTGCGGCGGCAGGCAAGGCCCGGCCTCACTGTCACAAAGCACACGATCCGACAGGACGATCCGCGCATGTTCCGGTTTGAAAATCCCCGCGATGGCCCGCAGCACCGTGGATTTGCCGGAGCCGGACCGACCGAACAACACGGTGATACCGTCTGGCACATCAAACCCGAGATCGAGAGAAAAGCTTGAAAAGCGGTGTTTGAGATCGACACGCAGGGTCATGAGCGCCCTCCCTCGGACAGGCGCTTCGACACGCGACGGGCCAGAACTTCGGAGAGAATGAGCGCCGCCATGGCCAAAGCGATGGAGATCAGGACCAGCCGCAACGCCGCGCTTTCTCCGCCCGGCACCTGGAGAAAGGCGTAGATCGCGGAGGGCAAGGTGCGGGTCTGGCCCGGAATGTTGGAGACGAAAGTGATTGTGGCGCCGAATTCGCCCAGAGCCTTGGCAAAGGCCAGAACCGCGCCGGCCAGAATGCCGGGCCAGGACAACGGCAGGGTAACGCGGAAAAACACCCGCAACGGCGAGGCGCCCAAGGTGGAGGCGGCCTCTTCAAGACGGCCATCCACCGCCTCGATCGACAGGCGGATGGCGCGCACCATCAGCGGGAAGCCCATGATCGCGGCGGCCAGCGCGGCGCCGGTCCAGCGGAAAGAAAAGACGATGCCGAAATTTTCCAGAAACGCCCCGAGCGGCGCGCGGGTGCCCAAGGTCATCAAGAGCAGATAGCCGGTCACCACAGGCGGCAAAACGAGAGGCAAATGCACCAGACCGTTGAGCAGTTGCCGCCCCGGGAAATCCCAGCGCGCCAAAGCGTAAGCGATGAAGATGCCAAACGGCAGGCTCGCAAGCGCCGCCCAAAAGGCGACTTTGAGCGAGAGGGCGATGGCCTGCCATTCCTCCGGCCCCAATCCTGTGGCCTCGGCACTCAACACGGCTCACCCGCCACATGAGAACGCCATGTCGTCTCAAAGGACCCTGCACCGGCATCAGACGGCCTGAACCGCCCTGATGGTCTCGTGTCACATCGCGCTGTCATGCCTGTTTGCCCTCCCGACCGCTCACACCAAGGCTCACCTGCCTCGTCGCCCGGCCTTATATCTTCTGACGCACATGTTGTCTGTGCACATTTTGCCTGAGCAAGTCTCTTTGCAGGGTCTGACTTGTCATGGCCAGCCAAAATACACGTCATACGAGCGCTGCATTGCAGAAAACGAATCAACTTGACCCTTACGTCAATCGAACAAAAAAACCGCGCACGCCGCAGATCGCATTTACCATGTTTTGTCTTTTTCGATTTCTTTTCGCGTGCGTTTTATGCCAATTCCCCGTGAATATAGACCAAAAAAATATCGAAGTTAACAATCCCCCCCTAAAATCTCCTTGCCAGACGATAGGAAAAATTGCCCATATGGTGTAGGAATATTCAGGTGCAGCATTGAAGTTGCGGACAACTCAGAGTTGCATGGAAATTTAATTCGCATATAAATGTCGAAAGACGCGTCTCGGAGGAAATTGTGGTGTATCCATCCAAATCCGACAGAACTTTCACGACGTCTGCTCATGCGGTAGATTTGCCTCACTTCCATGTTTCTCTCTACGAGTCTTTCGGCAAACGCCTGTTCGACGTGATGTTCTTTTTGCTCGTCGCACCTGCCGTCATCCCGGTGATCCTGACCCTTGCCGTGCTGGTCAAAATGGATGGCGGGCCGGCCTTTTACGCCCAGAGGCGGATCGGGCGCGACGGGCGGATGTTTCAGTTCTACAAGCTGCGCTCGATGCGGGTGAATGCCGACCAGCTTCTGGTTCAGCTCTGTAAAGAGAACCCGGAGATCGCGAAGGAATGGAGCACCTATCAAAAGCTGCGCCACGATCCCCGGATCACCAAGATCGGGCGGTTCATTCGCAAGACCTCGCTCGATGAATTGCCTCAGGTGCTCAATGTGCTGAAAGGCGACATGAGCTTTGTCGGCCCGCGCCCCTTCATGCCGAGCCAGCAGATGCTCTATGAAAAGGCCAAAGGTCGCGCCTATTTCGAGATGCGCCCCGGCATCACCGGCATGTGGCAGGTTTCAGGACGTGGCGAGACAAGCTTTGTGGCGCGTGTGAAATTCGACAATCTCTACCACCGCAAACAGAGCTTTATGACCGATGTGAGCCTGATCCTGCGAACGGTGACGGTGGTGTTCAAAACCACCGGGCACTGAACCAATACAGAGCCAAATACCGAACACCTTTTGAGCCGCCAGCCCACTGAGCGGCTCTTTTCTTTAACGGCCCATTTCCAAAAGACAGGCGGCAGGCACGCGCCAGGCGGCAAGATCATCGCCCGCGTAAAGCCCCTCAAGCACCAGCCCTTCGACCTCTTCGGCCTCACAGGGCGGCGTCCGCCCCCCGATCACCAAGACATCGCCAGACACCGTCTCTGGCAGGGCAAAGTTTTGCGCATAATAGCTCGAAGACCGCCCGGTTTCCGGCAACGCGTAGAGCGCGACCTCACTGTCGCGACCGATGTAAAAGAGATCGGCCAGAATATCGCGATTGCCACTGACAACCGGCAGGTCTTGCTCTTGCGCCAAGGCCAGAATGCTCTCCGAGAGGGCATGACGCCCGAGATAGCGTTCAAGCAGCGGAGCCCCCGCGCCGGTTTGTGGCCAGGGCGCCAGAACAATGAGGATCGGCAGGAGGATGCAAAGCATCAGATTGACGCCCAAAGCGATCCAGCGACCGAGCCGCGGCAAGACCATGACGGCGAGGATCACCCCCGAGAAATAGGTGGCGACGGCCCAGTTGGCATAGGCTTTTTCCAAAAGCGCCTGCACGGTCACGGTCAGAAGCGCCGGAATGGAAAACAGCACGAGCGCCGTATGCGCCCCCTTTTTCGGGCGCAGATAGGCAAGGATGAGCGCGCCCATGGTCACGGGCCCGAAGACGCCGAACTGGCTGAAAAAGAACTCCGCCATCGAGCCGAAATCAAAGGCAGCACCGGTGCGGACCCAGCCCGCGTTGTCCATCGTATGCGACACGGTGGTCAGGTCATGCGACAGGTTCCACAGCACATTCGGCAGGATGGTGACGACAAATCCCGCGATCATCACCATGAGATTGCGCCACCCCGGACGCAGACCCGGCTGGGTGAGCATCACCAGCGCAGAGCCAATGAGAAAATAGATCGCAGCGTATTTCGCCATGAAAGCGAGGCCTGCGAAAATGCCGACGGCCAGCGCATCGCGCAGGTGGCGGGTCTCGATGGTGCGGAAAAAGAACAGGAGCGCGGCGGCATAAAACGGCGCCATCACCGTATCGGTCGAGATCATGACGGAGCCAAGCGCCACGAAGGGCAGGCTCAGATAGAGCGCCACGGTCCAAATCGCTGCCTCACGTCCGGAGAGCCGCGCAGCCAGAGCGCCCAGCAGATAGGCCGTGACCCCATGCAGCACGGCCCCCGGCATCCGCACCCAAAAGGCGGCATCCGAGCCCGCCAGATCGGTGACGAGACGGATCAGCCAGCCGATCAGCGGCGGCTTGGAGTAATAGCCGAAATCGAGGTTCTGGCCCCAGAACCAATATTGCACCTCATCGACAAAGAGATCGGTGCGATCAAATCCCAAGGCCAAAAGCCGCAGCGCGACGGCCACGGCAATGAAGATCAGCGCCAGAGGACGCCAGCTTTGCGGCTCAGTCCGAGACGGCATTGTTGGCGCGGCGATTTGCATAGATCAGCCAGAGATTGCGAACGTAGATCACGACGCCAAGGGCTTGGCCCAAAACGAAAACCGGGTCTTTGCGGTAGAGCGCATAGATCAAAAGCATCACCCCGCCCGCGAGCGAGAAATACCAGAATGCCACCGGCATCACCGAATTCTTGGCGCGTTCAGAGGCGATCCATTGCAACAGAAACCGCGCGGTGAACATGAGCTGCGCGGAGAGGCCAAAAAGCACCCACCACAGTTCCGCCACCGTCTCGACATGCAGGATCGTCATCAGCCATTGCATCGGTTAGCCCTCCGAGCGGGCCGAATTGGCGGGCGACGTGACTTCGGTCGGACGCGATTTCTTGCGGCGCTTCAAAAGCCAGGCCACGCCCATGAGATCGACCACGCCCACCAGACCGCGTTGCAGGTTCGAGTAATGCGACCGACCGCCACCGCGCGCGCGGTGCGAGACATCGACATGGGCGATCTCCCAGCCATCGCGGGCAAACAGCGCCGGAAGATAGCGGTGCATGTGATCGAAATAGGGCAGGTTCAGGAAATCGTCGCGGCGGAAGGCCTTGAGCCCACAGCCGGTGTCGCGCGTGCCGTCTTTGAGGATTTTCGCCCGCAGAGCATTGGCGAATTTCGAGGCGTAGCGTTTCGAGAACGTGTCCTGACGCCCAACGCGTTGACCGGCGACGAGGCCGATGTTTGCGGCATTCGGACCACTGAACGGCGCGATCATATTGGGCACTTCGGTGCCCGGGTTCTGACCATCGCCATCGAGCGTACAGCACACTGTACCACGCGCGGCGCGCACGCCGGAGTGGACGCCTGCGGATTGGCCGCCGGAACGGTCATGGCGGATCACCCGCAGATGCGGCATCACGCCCATCCGCCCCGCCAAAATATCGGCCATGCCGTCATCGGAGGCGTCGTCAATCACGATGATTTCGAAGGGGCCGATATTGGCGCAGGCTTCGGTGATCTCATCGAGCAGAGCGCCGATGTTTTCCGCCTCGTTGCGGCAGGGAATGATGATGGACGTGTCGCACATAAGCCGGTCGTACCCTTTATTTTTCGTCCCCGCGATTACCGGAGCCGCCCCTTGATGTAAAGCAAAACGCCGAGGTCTACGCGGGTTGCGGCCTGTCAGATACAAAGAGACGCCCCCGGTCCGCACACCGGGGGCGCCCACCCTTTGGCGCGTTCGGAACGAAACGGCCTCAGGATTCGCGATTGGTTTTGGGCGGTTTGACGAGGGACTCGAGCGTGTAAACGAGGATCGCCATGCCGACCGCGCCCATGACGGCCACGCCGAGGAAGACGATGAGATCCACCGCGCCGCCGATGTCAGACGGTGCAGAGTGCGTCATCGCCATGACGAACCAGACGGCCAGCACGGCGCCCACCGGCATGGAGAGCTGTGCCCAGAGGAACTTGCGCCAGCTCACCGCGCGGTCGCGGATCAGCACGAACAGATAGCCCAGCGTCACCACGGCAGCGATGATCACCATGGCCCAGAACAGCCCCCGCCCGAAAATCTCTTCGAACACGGCAATGAGGGTCGAAAAAGTCAGATCTTTCATCGTCGCTCTCCCTTAGGCCTTGCCACGCAGCATGGCGTTGTAGGTGGCTTTCAACGCCACCTCTTTCATCAGCCAGGAAATCCACAGCTCTTCGAGCGGCGGGATGATCCCCGGGAAGGACGGCACGAGGTTGTTGTTGTAATCGAACTCCACCAGCATCGCACGGCCGATCTTGGTGATCATCGGACAGGAGGTATAGCCGCCATAGGTCTCACTCGGCTCAGTGCCTGCGATGGCGGAGACGATCTGGTCCTCGACCACTGGCACCTGCCATTTGACGGAGGCTGCGGTTTTGCCCTTTGGCACACCGGCGACATCGCCCAGCGCCCAGATCTCCGGGTAGCGCAGGTGCTGCAATGTCGCCATATCGCATTCGACCCAGCCCTGATCCGTCCATTTGTCGGCCCAGGACAGGCCGGACTGGCGGATCACCTCAGGCGCGCGTTGCGGCGGGATCAGGTGGATATAGTCGTAGTCCATCTCCTCGGTGCCTTCGGCGGTGTTGAAGGTCACACGCTTCGCGCCCGCGTCGATGGATTTCACCGTGTGCTGATAGACCGGCGCGATGTCTCGGTCCAAAAACAGCATGCGGACTTTTTCCGAGACAATCGGCACCCCGAAAAGCGCACTGTCATGGGCGCCGTAGGTGATCTCTGCCTTGCCACGATTGCCCGCACGACGCAGACGGTCGTCGATCAGAAAGGTGTGTTTCAAAGGCGCGCCAGCACATTTCATCTCGGTGCCCGGACGGGTGAAGACACCATGACCGCCCTCCTCGATGAATTTCGAGGCGGCCTTCCAGGTGGCGGCGGCATATTGCGGGCCCGCATAGAGCGCGCCGATGCCGTTTTCGCCAACCATATCAAGGGATAACCCTTCGATGGCGTCATGATCGAGGATCAGGCCCGGGGCCACGACGAGGAAATCGTAAGAGAGCGTCTGGCCACCCTCGGTCGAAACGGTTTTCGCGACGGGGTCAATGGCGGCGGCTTTTTCCTGAATGAGGGTGACACCTTTCGGCAGCCAGTCGGTGGTCTCGGACACCACGTAATCGGCGGGCTTGAGACCGGCGGCGACGAGCGTCAGGCCGGGTTGATAAAGGTGCTCTTTGCGCGGATCGACCAGAGTAATCTGGGCGCCCTCAAGGCGGTCTACGAGGCGGTTGGCCAAGGCGGTGCCACCGGCGCCTGCGCCGATGATGACGATCTTGGCGTTGGTCGGCACGCTGGCGGCGCGGACCTCACCGGATGTGGCGGCCAGCGCCGTGGCCCCGGCGGCGAGCCCAAGGAAACCCCGGCGCCCGATCTGGGGGGAATTCGTGTCGTGCATGTCTCTCTCCATATTTGCGCATACCATATATCATAGCATGCATATGTATGCATGTTTTGGTGCGGAAAATTCCGCCCACGATGGCGGGCGGAGCAGTTTGGTGTAAGGCGCTCCGGGGGCGGTGGAACGACACCCCCGGAGCAGGCCACCTGAAGGGACGAAAGCGTTTATGGCAAGGTCAGGTCGAATGACCTTGCCAACGTTTAGGTCAGGCGGTGTTTCAGGACTTGTCGTCGTGCTCGTCGGCCAGACGCGCATCTTCGCGCATTTCAAGCCACATCGCGTTCAAGACCGCGAAGAGAGCAGCGAGCGGAAGGCCAAGGATCCAGGCAAAATACCACATGGTCGGTCCTTTCTCAGTAGCTTTGAGCGTTGCTGTCGAGTTCATCCTCGGTGACCTTGCCCCAGAGCACTTTGTAGACCCAGGAGGTGTAGGCGAGGATGATCGGCATGAAGATGATCGCACAGATCAGCATCACGAAAAGCGTCAGGTGCGAGCTGGAGCTGTCCCAGACGGTGAGCGAGCTGTTGGGATCGACGGTGGAGGGCAAGATGAAGGGGAACATCGTCAGGCCCACCGAGGAGATGATCCCGGTGATGCCCAGTTTCGACCACAGAAGCGTCGAGACCTCTTTGCCCTTGCGCAGCCCCATGACGGCCATGGCGATCCCGACAAACGCCATCACCGGCGCGATCGCGATCCACGGACGGTCGGAATAGGCCTGCATCCAGGACCCACCACGGGTCACTTCGGAGTAGAGCGGATTGCTTGGCCCGTCTTTCACCACCTCACCGACAATTTGGAACCCGTCGATGCCGAAGGCCAGCCACAGACCGGCAAGCGCATAGGTGACGGCGGCGACGATACCCGCGATGGTGCCGATGCTCTGCGCGCGTTGTTGCACGACGCCTTCGGTTTTGAGCCCAAGCCAAGCCGCGCCATGCATCAAGAGCATGGAGAGCGACACGACACCGGCCAAAAGCGCATAGGGATTCAACAGGCCCAGAAGCTTCAAGATCGCATTGCCATCATAGCGCGGCATCAAAAGGTCGGGCGTGATGTGGAAAGGCACGCCTTGCAACACGTTGCCCACGGCCACGCCGAAGATCAACGCCGGAACCGCACCGCCCACGAAAAGCGCCCAGTCCCAGTTGTTCCGCCACCGCGCGCTTTCGCGTTTGGAGCGGTATTTGAAGCCCACGGGACGCAGGATCAGCGCCGCCAGCACGAGGAACATCGCCAGATAGAACCCCGAGAAAGACACGGCATAGAGGATCGGCCAGGCGGCGAAAATCGCACCACCGCCCAAGATGAACCACACTTGGTTGCCTTCCCAAACCGGGCCGATGGTGTTGATCACAATGCGGCGTTCAGTGTCGGTCTTGCCCACGAAGGGCAGCAACGCGCCCACGCCCATGTCAAACCCGTCCGTCAGCGCGAACCCGATCAGAAGGACGCCCAGAAGCAACCACCAGATCACGCGGAGGACTTCGAAAGTCATAAATTCATGCAGGATCATCGTAGCTTACTCCGCAGGTTTGAGGGCCGGATCATTGGAGCTGAGGCGCGCGGCATGGCGTTCCATCCATGCATCGGTTTCCTCGACATCCATAAAGGGGCCCTTTTTGATATATTTGATCATCAGGCTCATCTCGATCACGAAGAGCACCGAATAGAAGATCACAAAGCCAGCAAGCGTGATCAGCAGATCGGTGATCGACAGATGCGAGGCCGACAGAGCCGTCGGCAGAACGCCGTCCACGGTCCAGGGCTGACGCCCGAATTCGGCGACGAACCAGCCCAGCTCCGCGGCAATCCACGGTGCCGGAATGATAATCACAGCCGCGCGCAATGCCCAGCGCGGGTATTGCATGCCTTTGAACGAGGTGCGGTAGAAGAAGTAGAGCATCACCGCGATGAAGCTAAAGCCCAGCCCCACCATGATGCGGAAGGCCCAGAACAGCGGCCCGACGCCCGGAACGGTGTCATCGGCGGCCATGGCGATCTGTTCGTCAGTGGCCTGACGCGGATCTTCGACATAGCGTTTCAACAGCATGGCGAAACCGAGGTCGGCGGAATGTTCCTCAAAGGTGGCGCGCACCTCGGCAGGCGTTGCATCGCGCTCAGTGCGGATCGTCATCAGCGCGTCATAGGCAATGATACCAGACCGGATTTTCTCGCCCGCTTCAGCCACAAGCTGATCCACGCCGGGGATTTCCTGCGTCAGAGACCGCGTACCGATCAGACCCATCGCGTAAGGAATGTGGATGGCGTAATGCGTCTCACGCGCTTCGCGATCCGGGATGCCGACCAGCGTGAAGGAGGCCGGGGCGTCTTGGGTTTCCCACATGCCTTCGATGGCTGCGAGTTTCATTTTCTGCGTATGCGTGGCGTTGTAGCCCGACTCGTCGCCCAGAATGACAACGGAGAAGGCCGAAGCCAGACCAAAGGCGGCTGCAATCGCGATGGAGCGACGGGCCAACTCGGTGTGGCGACCTTTGAGCAAGTACCACGCAGAGACACCCAGCACGAAGACCGAGGCGGTCACGTAACCGGCGGACACGGTGTGCACGAATTTGGCCTGCGCCACTTCGTTAAAGACCACTTCGAAAAAGTTGGTCATCTCCATCCGCATGGTGTCCGGGTTGAACTCGGCCCCCACCGGGTTCTGCATCCAGCCGTTTGCAATGAGAATCCAGAGCGCGGAAAAGTTCGAGCCGATGGCCACAAGCCAGGTGACGATCATATGCGCCACTTTCGACATTTTGTCCCAGCCAAAGAACATGAGCCCGACAAAGGTCGCTTCCATGAAGAAGGCCATAAGCCCCTCGATGGCCAGCGGCGCGCCGAAAATATCGCCAACGTAGTGGCTGTAGTAGGACCAGTTCATGCCGAACTGGAACTCCATCGTGATCCCCGTCGCCACCCCCAGCACAAAGTTGATCCCGAACAGCGTCGCCCAGAATTTCGTCATTTGTCGCCAAATCGGGCGACCGGTCATGACATAGACCGTCTCCATGATCGCCACGATGATCGACAGACCAAGCGTCAGCGGCACGAAGAGAAAGTGGTACATGGCTGTCATCGCGAATTGCAGGCGCGACAGCTCAACTAGTCCGAACTCCATGTTCCCTTGCTCCTTTTGCGCGAGACTGAAAAAGATGTCTCGCAGATGCATGTTTGTAGCTTCGATTTAAAACGCCACAGGCTTGGGGACTTTGACCCAGGTCAAAATAACCAAGTCAATAAATGCAATATTATAGATATATCTTATTGTGACCGCGACATGGCGGCGCGCCTCCGGCAAATTGGGGCGCTTTGCGTTCACTTACGCGTGAGGGCCGGCCCTTCTGGCCTCTCTCAGAGCGACAGAATTCGGTCCGCCGCCCCCTGCTCTTCCGCGCGGTGCGCCGCGATCAACACCGCCGCCTCAGGCAAAGCCGCACGAATCCCCGCCAGCACCCTGTCCGAGGTTTCGGTATCAAGCCCTTCGGTCGGCTCATCCAAGAGCAACACAGAGGGCTGGCGCAGAATCGCCCGCGCCAAAACCAATCGCCGCGTCTCACCGCCCGAAAGCCCCGCGCCGCGTGGCCCGAGGCGCGCGTCCAACCCGCCTTTGCCCGCGACCACCTTGTCCAGAGCCGTGGCCGCAAGCGCCGCCCAAAGCGCCTCATCCGTCGCCTCAGGTGCGGCCAGTCGCAGGTTCTCCGCAATCGTCCCTTGAATCAGCGCCGCCCGTTGTCCGACCAATGTGGTGGCACCGGGTAAAAATGCCGTAACAGGTTGATCATTCAAACAGACTTCGCCGTTTACTTGGCGCAAAGCACCAGCAGCGAGCAACAAAACCGTGCTTTTGCCCACGCCCGACGGGCCTTTCAACGCAACCCATTCGCCGGGGGCGACGGTGAGGTTGAAATCGGACAGCACCGGCCGCGCCGTGCCGCGCGCGAAGGTAACGGAAGAAAATGTCAGGCTCTGTGGCCCCTCCGGCCAAGGCAAAGCGTCGGGCAGGTCCGGCATCTCGGTCTGCGCCGTCACGCGACGCGCGGCCCCGATCATTCGCCCGATCTCCGCCACCGCGCGCCGCAGAGGCGCCACGGTTTCCATCAAAGCCAGCGCCGTGAAAAACCCGATGGCCGCGCGCGCTGGTGTGATCTCGCCAGCCGCCGCCAACGTGCCACCGATCCAGAGCGCAGAGGCCGCTGCCAGAGCCGAGACCACCATCAGCGCGGCACCTGCCTGACGCTCGCGCAGATCGGTCGTGGTGGCCGCCGTTTGACGCCGCGTCTCGGCATCGCGGCAGGCCACAAGCTGATCCGGCAATTGTCCGTAGAGCGCGAGATCTTCACGGGTTGAGACCAGATCGATGAAGCGCGCCCGAAAGGCCTGCGCGGCACTTTCCGCCCGACGCGACGGCACCCGCGCCCCGCGCACACCCCAAAGCACGACACCAAGGCCGCCGAGGGTGAAAATCCCGAAAACCGCCACGGCCACCCGCCAATCGACCAACCAAGACAGCACAGCAAGCGCCAGAACCTGCGTCGCGCCGCCGGCGATCAGCGGCAGGAACAGCCGCAAGGGCACGCCGTCCAACGCATCGACATCGGCGACGATCCGGTTGAGCGCCTGCGCGCCTCTGAGCCGGATCAAACGGTCATGCGACCGGGTCGAGAGCGCCGCCAAAAGCGTGACCCGCAGCTTGGCCAAGGCGCGCAATGTGGCATCATGGGTCAGCACCCGCTCGCCATAGCGGGTCGCGGTGCGGGTGACCGCCAGAAAGCGCACCATGGCGGAGGGGCGGAACACGTCGAAAACGGCGCCGACACCAGCGAGACCAGCGGCAGAGGCCGCGACGATGAACCAGCCAGAGAGACCCAGAAGCGAGGCGCCCATGATCAAGACCAGCGCAGACAGCGCCAGCCCGCGCAGCAAAGATCTGCGCTCCCCCCGCATCATGAGGCAGAAGATATGCCAAAGCTTAGCCATGGGCGCGTCCCCCTTCTGGCGCAATCTCGATCACCTGATCCATTCGGGCGATGAGCCGCGCGTCATGGGTGGCAACGATCAGGGTCGCGCCACGGTCCGCCAGCGCCAAAAGCGCCTCGGTCACCCGGTCGGCGGTCTCATGATCGAGGTCCGCCGTGGGTTCATCTGCGAGCACCACATCGGGCCGCGCGGCCAAAGCACGGGCCAGCATCACGCGGCGTGCTTCGCCGCCCGACAGCCCGCCGCCGGTCTCGCCCAGAACGGTCAAGTCGCCCTTTGGCAGCGCTGCGAGCACCTGTTTCAGGGCCGCGTCGGAGATCAAGTCAGCGCTCAAAGGCGCGCCGAAAGCGATGTTGTGGCGCAGTGAGCGACCCAAGAACATCGGCGCCTGCGGCATCCAACCAAGGCGCGCGCGCCAAGCGTCGGCGGTGTCGTCGGACAAGGCCTGCCCGGCAACCTCGACCGCCCCGCGGCTCGGACGTTCCAACCCCGCCAACACCCGCAAAAGTGTGGTTTTTCCTGCGCCTGATGGACCGGAAAGGGCCACCCGCGCGCCGGGGAGGATGTCGGCATCGGGATAGGCAATCACCCGACTGCCCCGCGTCACCGAAAGACCCGAGGTGCGAATACGAGCGGGCCCCGCGAGCGGCGCGACCTTGTCGCCGGTGCCCAAAAGCGTCTCGGCCTCATGGGCTTGCCACGCGTCCAATTCACCCGCCACGGCCAGCGCTGCGGCTTTGTCATG
Source organism: Celeribacter naphthalenivorans (assembly GCF_020524585.1). Taxonomy (GTDB): domain Bacteria; phylum Pseudomonadota; class Alphaproteobacteria; order Rhodobacterales; family Rhodobacteraceae; genus Celeribacter; species Celeribacter naphthalenivorans. The sequence continues at coordinate 230,809 of NZ_JAIVLK010000001.1, read as the reverse complement.
CCAGGCGGCGGAGAGATCGCGCAGCGGCTGGAAATAATCGGGCGCCAGAAGCAAAAGGAAAATCCCGCCCCAAGGCGTGATGCCGCCGCCATAAGCGCCCCAGCTCAGCTCCCCCAAAAGCGAAAACCCGACCCAGACGGCGACCATGGCGACGCCTAAAGCAGCGAACAATTCGAGCACGGTCGAGGACAGAAACGCGATGCGCAGCACCGCCATGGTGCGGTCGCGCAGATCGTCGGCGGCCTGTTCAAAGCGCTCGATCAGTCGCGGGGCGGCGCCCAAAAGTCGGATGTCCGCAAGGGCAGCCAGCCGGTCGACCAAAAGATCGCCCAGAGAACCGATTTCCTGCATTTGGCGCTCGGAGGCCTCCTTGGCGGCATAGCCCACCAGCGCCATGAACACAGGGATCAGAGGCCCGGCAATGACAAAGACCAGCCCGACGGCCCAGCTTTGCCAAAAGGCAATCGCGAGGATGGCGAAAGGCACGGTCATCACGCGGGTCTGGGCGGGGGCGTAGCGGGTGATATAGGGCAAAAGCGCGTCGAGTTTTTCGCCCGCCAAGGCCGCGAGCGCTCCGGGACCGCCCAGAGGCGAGGTGCCGAGACTGTTCGCTTCGCGCACCAAAATCTCCTGCCGCGTCCGGGTAACGATGTTTTGGCCCGCGCGAAACAGCAGGCCTTCGGCGAGGTAATTGAGCATCAAACGCAGCGCGGCAAAGCCCAGAAAGGCGATCACGCCGGTCAGAACCGTGACACCGCCCTCGCCCGTCAACAACCGCGCAAACACCCCCGCCACGACCGCCGCCTGCGGCAACCACAAGAGCGCCGAGGCAGCGGTCATGTAAGAGGCCAATTTGATCGCGCGGTTTTCCCCGGCCAAAAGCGTTTTGAGCCTTTGCCGATCCGGCGCGACCGGGCGGCGTTTCTTTGGTCGTGTCATGCGCGTGTGATCCCGCTGTGCTTTAGAGGCTGTGCTTTACAGGCTGTGTGCTGTTTTTACAGATCTGCCCTTTGCTGGCACGTTGCGACAGGGGATGCAATCGCAGGCCACTCTTAAGCCGCCCATCTGCGGCGGGGTGTCTCACCTCGTCGGCATGTCCGAGCGACAGGATTGGCCTGTCATAAAAATTTCACGCGAGGATCGAGGGATTTGGTTTGGCCATAGTTCATATTTCCATTATTCACGAATTATCGAATAGTAAGCGAGTCGCCCATGCCCTTTGACGCCCACAATGCGCCCCAGGCCTTCGCCGCCCTCGGCCATCCCGGTCGCCTCTCCGTGTTTCGCCTGTTGATGCGCTTTGCCCCGCGCCCCGTGCGCCCGACGGAAATCGCCGAAGCGCTCGAGATGAAACCCAACACGCTCTCGGGCTATCTCTCCGATCTGTTGCACACCGGGCTGATCACCGCGACGCGCGAGGGGCGGTCGCTGTTTTACGGCGTGGACATGGCGCAATGCGACGGGCTGGTGAGCTATCTGGTCAACGATTGCTGTCGCGGGCGGCCCGAGATGTGCCTGAGCGCCCTGCCCGAACACGAGACGCGGCCCTACCGGGTGCTGTTCCTGTGTTCCGGCAATTCCGCGCGCTCGATCATGGCCGAAGCCCTGTTGAATAAACTGGGCGCCGGACGGTTCGAAGCGTTTTCCGCGGGCACCCGTCCGAGCGTTGAGATCAACCCACAAACCCGCGCGCTTTTGGAACGTCACGGGCATCTCACCGCCGGATTGCATCCGAAAGATGTCACCGACTTTCAGGACGAAGACGCCCCCGCTTTCGACTTCACCTTCACCGTCTGTGATCTGGCCGCCAGCGAAGACTGCGCGCCGTGGATCGGTCAGCCTTTGAGCGCGCATTGGGGCCTGCCGGACCCGGTGAAAGCGACCGGATCAGAGGCTGAGCGTGCTTTGGCCTTTGCACAGACCTATGAGGCGCTGCGCCGCAGGATCGAGGTCTTTACCGCGCTCCCCATTGAAAAACTGGACCGTCTTTCGCTGCAAAAAAAGATTGACGATCTCTCTGATATCTAAGGATTTATCATGGTTAAAATTGCTCTGAACGGTCTTGGCCGCATTGGAAAACTCGCGCTGCGCGACCTGTTTGATCGCGGGCTGGGTGAGAACATCGTGTTGATCAACGATCTGGCCGGAGACCCGGAACAGCATGCGCTGTTGCTGGAATTCGACTCCGTGCACGGGCGTTGGGGGGCCGAGATTTCCTATGACGCCGACAGTCTGACTGTGAACGGCACGCATATGTTGCTGACTCGGGAGGCGCAGATCGAGAACCTGCCGCTCGCGGAGTTGGGCGTCGATCTGGTGATTGACTGCACAGGCTATTTCAAGACCGCCGAACGGATTGCCCCATATTACGAGGCGGGGGTCAAAAAGGTGGTGGTCTCAGCACCCGTAAAGGACGGTGGCGCGCTCAATCTCGTTTACGGCGTGAACAGCGACCTTTACGATCCGCAAGAGCACGATCTGGTGACGGCGGCGTCCTGCACCACGAATTGCCTCGCGCCGGTGGTGAAGGTGATCCACGAAAACCTCGGCATCAAACATGGCTCAATCACGACGATCCATGACGTGACCAACACCCAGACCATCGTCGACCGCCCGGCCAAGGACATGCGCCGCGCGCGGGCCGCCTCGATGAACCTGATCCCGACCACCACGGGCTCAGCAACGGCGATCACTTTGATCTACCCGGAGTTGAAAGGCCGTCTGAATGGTCATGCGGTGCGGGTGCCTTTGCTCAACGCGTCGATCACCGATTGCGTTTTCGAAGTGGAACGCGAAACAACTGCTGAAGAGGTCAACGCCCTGTTCAAAGCGGCCTCCGAAGGCGCGCTCAAAGGCATCCTCGGCTTTGAGACCCGCCCGTTGGTGTCGACCGATTACGTCAACGACCCGCGCAGCTCCATCGTCGACGCGCAATCGACCATGGTGATCAACGGCACGCAGGTGAAAATCTACGCTTGGTATGACAATGAATGGGGCTATGCCTGCCGCCTCGCGGACATCGCCCGCATGGTTGCGAGTGCCATGTGATGACTACGGCAACGGCGGAAAATCCCTTACGCGCCTATATGGCCGTCACGGCGGCCTACTGGGCCTTCATGCTCTCGGACGGCGCGCTCAGGATGCTGGTTCTGTTGCATTTCAACGGGCTGGGGTTTTCGCCGATCCAATTGGCCTATCTGTTCCTGTTCTACGAAATCGCGGGCATCGTGACGAACCTCTCTGCTGGCTGGCTGGCGGCGCGTTTCGGTTTGACCTCAACGCTTTACGCCGGGTTGGTGATCCAGATCGGGGCCTTGGCCGCCCTCGCCGGGCTTGATCCCGCTTGGTCGGTGTCGGCCTCGGTGATCTACGTCATGGCCGTGCAAGGCGCCTCGGGCGTCGCCAAAGACCTCGCGAAAATGTCGTCGAAATCGGCGGTCAAAATCTTGGCCCCGAAGGGCGACGGCAGCCTCTTTAAATGGGTCGCCGTGCTCACCGGATCGAAGAATGCGGTCAAAGGCTTTGGCTTTTTCTTAGGGGCCGCACTGCTTGCAATCGCAGGGTTCAAAGCGGCGGTCTGGGGCATGGCTTTGGTCCTCGCCGTGATCCTCGTGGCGGTGGCAGTGTTCATGCCCAAGGGCCTTCCGACCGGCAAGAAAGGCACGAAAATCTCCGCGATCTGGTCGAAGGATCACCGCATCAACCAGCTCTCCCTCGCCCGCATGTTCCTGTTTGGCGCGCGCGATGTCTGGTTCGTCGTTGGCATCCCGATCTATTTCAAAGCGATCTTTTCCGACGGCACCCCCGAAGGCGCGCGTCAGGCCTTTTTCATCGTCGGTGCCTTCATGGCGCTCTGGATCATCGGCTATGGCTTTGTCCAGGGCATCGCGCCCAGGTTCCTCAAGGGCGCCGCCGGAGACGACGCGGCCGGTGCGCGGATGGCGGTCAAATGGGTCGGACTATTGACGCCCATCCCCTTTGTGCTGGCCGCGCTCGCCCTGATCGCAGGCGCGCCGACGCTTTGGCTCACCATCTCACTGGTCGCGGGTCTCCTGATCTTCGGCTTTGTTTTTGCCGTAAACTCCTCGGTGCATTCCTACCTCATCCTCGCCTTCTCCGGTGAGGACCGCGTGACGATGGATGTCGGTTTCTACTATATGGCCAACGCGGCGGGGCGGCTGTTGGGCACGCTTTTGTCTGGCCTGTCTTATCAACTGGGCGGGCTTTGGCTTTGCCTCGCCACAGCTGGCGTCATGGCCGGGCTAAGCTACTTTTCCGCGCGCGGCTTGGATCGACATTCGTCCAATTGACAGCGAAAAACTTGACCGAAAGGTCTGAAAATATGGGAAAATTCTTGCATAACTTTGCAGCCACGCACGTTCAAAGCCGGTTTTGCAGAGATTTTCCGCAATTTTGCAAAGCAAACTGAAACCTGTCGAAAAAGGGGGTTTACCAAAGGTGAAGCGGGCGCTTATCACTCTGCGCCAAAGCTATGTAGCCGATCCAAACCGGCACTCTGTGGAGGAGATCCCATGACCACGCGCGACATCACCTTGATTGCTTTGTTTGCGGCTTTGACCGCCGTAATGGCGGTGTTTCCGCCGATTGCCCTGCCGATTTTGCCGGTGCCGATCACGGCGCAGTCTTTGGGCGTCATGCTCGCAGGCGGCGTCTTGGGCGCGAAACGGGGCGGCTTGGCGATCCTTCTTCTTCTGGTGCTCGTCGCCATCGGCCTGCCGCTTTTGTCGGGCGGTCGCGGCGGTCTTTCGGTGTTCTTCGGCCCGACCGCAGGCTTCCTTCTGGGCTGGCTCGTCGCCGCTTTCGTCATCGGCTGGATGACAGAGAAATACTGGGACGGGCTGTCTTTCGTCTCCGCCACGCTGATCTGTGTGGTCGGCGGCATCGGCGTCCTTTACGCCATCGGCATTCCGGGCATCAGCCTCATGGCGGGCGTGCCGATTTCCAAGGCCTTCATGGGCTCCGTGACCTTCATCCCCGGCGACATCGTCAAGGCGCTCGTCGCCGCTGCCGTTATGGTCACGGTCAAGAAATCCTACCCGATCATCGGACAAGCCGCCTGATGTCCATGCATTTCGACAGGGTCTCCGTGACCAAAGGCACGCGCGAGATCCTGTCGGAGATCACCTTGGAGCTGACCGAGAGCCGCATCGGCGTGATCGGCAACAACGGCTCCGGGAAAAGCACGTTTCTCCGGCTTTTCAACGGGTTGGAGAAACCCACTTCCGGCATGGTCCGGTTTTCTGACACCGAAGACGACCTGCGCCGCCATGTCGGCTTCATGTTCCAGAACCCCGACAACCAGATCGTTTATCCGTTGGTCGAGGAAGATCTGGCCTTTGGCCTCAAATCCCGCAAATTGCCGAAAGCCGAGGTTGCCGCACGTATCGAGCGTGTGCTCAGCGACCTGTCGCTCACCCATCTCAAGGGCCGTCTGACGCATCAACTGTCCGGCGGCGAAAAGCAGATGGTCGCGCTGGCGGGCGTGTTGGTGACCGAGCCCGAAATGATCGTCTTCGACGAACCGACCACGCTTTTGGACCTGCGCAACAAGATGCAATTCATGCGCGTGCTGGCCACCCTGCCCCAGCCCGCTGTGGTCGTGTCGCATGACCTCGACCTGCTCGCGGGGTTCGACCGGGTTTTGCATATCGCAGAAGGTGGCATCTACGCCGATGGCCCCCCCGAAGAGGTCATCCCCGCCTACCGGAAACTCTGCGAAGATTTGGGCGGATGCTGACGGACCTCTACATCCCCGGCGACAGCCTACTGCACCGTGCGCGCCCGGCGTGGAAACTGGCGATCCTGTTTCTCTACTGCACGGCGCTTTTTGTCGTCACGCATCCTGTCGTACTGACGCTGGGACTTCTGCTCGTCGCGCTTGGCTATGGCGCAGCCGGTCTCAGCCCCCGCGACGCCTTTACCGCGATCCGCCCCGCCCTCTTTGTCCTCGTGATTATCTTCGCCGCCCAGCTCTGGCTCGCGGGTCTCTCGATGGCGGTTTATGTCACGCTGCGCCTCATGGCGCTTCTGCTGGCCGCCGCTTTGGTGACCTACACGACGCGTGCCAGCGAGTTCACCGAGGGCATCATGGCGCTTCTGTCCCGTGCGCCCGCGTGGGTGCCAAAGGACAAGATCGCGCTCGCCATGTCTTTGGTCTGGCGGTTCATCCCGCTGATCCGCGCGCAGTTCGACGAGGTCCGAGAGGCACAGCGCGCGCGTGGGTTGGAGCGCAACATGTTGGCTTTGCTCGTGCCTTTGGTCGTGCGCACGCTCAAGACTGCCGATGAAGTCGCCGAGGCGATCACCGCGCGATCTCTCGATTAGATTGCGCACTTAAAGCACGCGGCGCAGCCCCGATTGCACTTTCAAAAGTCTCGGCAGGTAGATCGGCACCATTGCCTGCGCCTTGTCCTGCGTCGCGGCCATGCCGGTGTTGAGCGCAGCGACGATTTTACCATGCCCGTCGACCAGCGGCACGGCGATGGAGCGCAGCCCGATCTCCACCTCCTGATCGTTGATCGCATAACCTTGGGCATGTGCCTCTTCGATGCGCTTCATCACCTCGTCCGGGTCGGTGACACTGAACCGCGTGCGCGGCGACAGGTCTGAGGCCTCGACAATCGCGCGGGCGTCCTCGACCGGCAAAGCCCCCAACAGGATGCGCCCCATCGAGGTGCAATGCGCCGGCAAACGCGAGCCGGGCATGAGCCCGATGGACATCACCCGCTTCTGCGCCGCGCGGGCGAGATAGACAATCTCGGTGCCATCGAGGATCGACACGGAACAACTCTGCCCGATTTGTTCGGTCAGTTGATCCAGCCAAGGCTGCACGATCTGCGGCAGCGGCAGGGACGAGATCGCCCCCATCCCCAACCGCAAAGTGCGCGGCGTGAGCGTAAAAAACTTGCCGTCGTAATCCGCATAGCCCTCCGCGTGCAGAGTCAAAAGACAGCGCCGCGAGGTGGCCCGGTCAAGCCCGGTCATTTTGGACACATCGGTGATCGACAGCTTCGGCGTTTGCGCTCCGAAGCACTCGAGAACCCGCAGGCCTTTTGCCAAGGATGAGATGGTATCGGAGGATTTGCTTGTCGCTTTGTTCACCATGCGAACGACTTTTCGCAACATCCGAACAAATGTCAAGATGCGCACAAAATGACTCGTCGTCCCCCAAAGGGAGGTCTACATCCAAACGCATAATTTGGAGGATCTCATGGACAAAACCATCTCTACCGTGGCCAAGGCAGTCGCGGATATCCCCGATGGCGCACAGGTGATGATCGGCGGTTTCGGCGGCTCCGGCGCGCCGATCGAGCTTATTCACGCGCTGATCGACCGTTTCCGCGCCACCGGCAGCCCGAAAAACATCACCGTGATCAACAACAACGCGGGCAACGGCTACATCGGCATCGCCGCGATGATCAAGGCGGGCATGGTCAAAAAAATGATCTGCTCCTTCCCGCGCTCGTCCAACGCCGAAGCGTTCAACGAGAAATTCCTCGCCGGCGAGATCGAGCTGGAGCTCGTGCCGCAGGGTACGCTTGCCGAACGCATCCGTGCAGCGGGCGCAGGCATCCCGGCGTTCTACACTCCGACGTCCTTCGGCACGGAACTGGCCGAAGGCAAGCCGACCGAAGAGTTCGACGGCAAAATGTATGTCCGCGAGAGCTGGCTGAAGGCCGATTTTGCGCTGATCAAGGGCCAGTTGGGCGACACGGTGGGCAACATGACCTACCGCATGGCGGGCCGCAACTTTAACCCGCTGATGGCGATGGCCGCCGCCAAAACCATCGCGCAGGTCTCTGAGCTGGGTGAGCCGGGGTCGATTGATCCGCAACAGGTGATCACCCCCGGCATCTTCGTCGACGCGATTGTAGAAGTTGCACAACCTCAACAAGAAGAAGTGCTGGTGCGCACGGGAGTGGTCTATTGATGTCCGATTTCAACATTATGGCAGACAAGCTCTCCAACGCTCAAATCGCATGGCGCGCCGCACAAGACATCGAAGACGGCTCCTATGTAAACCTCGGCATCGGCTTCCCGGAGATGATCGCCAAGTTCCAGCCGGAAGGCCGCGATGTCACCTATCACACCGAAAACGGCGTGTTGGGCTTTGGCAAAGCGCCTGCTGAGGGCGAGGAAGACTGGGACCTGATCAACGCCGGTAAAAAAGCCATCACGCTCAATCCCGGTGCCTCATTTTTCCACCATGCCGACAGTTTCTCCATGGTTCGCGGCGGTCACCTCGATCTCGCCGTGCTTGGCGCCTATCAGGTCGCGCAAAACGGCGATCTCGCCAACTGGCGTGTTGGATCCAAAGGCGTGCCTGCCGTGGGCGGCGCGATGGATCTTGTGCATGGCGCGAAACGTGTGGCCGTGGTCACCGATCACGTCACCAAGGACGGTGGCCCGAAGCTGGTCGAGACCTGCACCTTCCCGCTCACCGGCGTCGGCTGTGTGACCCGTGTCTACACCTCCTTGGCAGTGATCGACATCGAAGGCGGCAAGTTCATCCTGCGCGAAAAGCTGCCCGGTCTCTCGATGGAAGCACTGCAAGCCGTCACCGGCGCGACGCTTCACACCGAGGGCGACGTGCCTGACCTGATTGTCCCGCAAGATTTGTAAGGAGGACCCGTGATGACCGACGTTTATATCTGCGACTATATCCGCACGCCTGTGGGCCGTTACGGCGGCACGCTGTCGTCCGTGCGGGCCGATGATTTGGGGGCTATCCCTTTGAAAGCCTTGGCGGAACGCAACCCGTCGATGGACCTCGCGGCGATTGACGACGTGATCTTTGGCTGCGCCAACCAAGCGGGCGAAGACAACCGCAACGTCGCGCGCATGTCATTGTTGCTGGCGGGTTACCCTGAGACGGTTTCCGGCACGACAATGAACCGGCTCTGCGGCTCCGGCATGGATGCGATCATCGCGGGCGCCCGCGCCATTAAAGCGGGTGAGGCCGATCTGATCATCGCGGGCGGCGTCGAGAGCATGTCCCGCGCGCCGTTTGTCATGCCCAAGGCCGAAACCGCCTTTTCGCGCACGAATGCGGTCTATGACACGACCATCGGCTGGCGCTTTGTGAACAAGCTCATGAAGGCGCAATACGGCGTGGATTCCATGCCCGAAACCGCCGAGAACGTCGCGGAAGATTTCAACATCTCCCGCGAGGATCAGGACCTCTTTGCGCTCCGTTCGCAACAAAAAGCGGGCGCAGCGATGGCCAACGGGCGTCTTGCAAAAGAGATCGTGCCAGTCACGATTCCGCAGCGCAAAGGCGATCCGATTGTGGTGTCCGAGGACGAGCACCCGCGCCCGTCCACAACGCTTGAAGCGCTGCAAAAGCTCAAGACCTTCGTCAAAGCCGACGGCACCGTGACGGCGGGTAACTCTTCGGGCGTGAACGATGGCGCGGCTGCGCTGATCCTCGCCTCCAAGGAAGCCGCCGAGAAACACGGGTTGAAACCCATCGCCAAGGTGCTTGGCGGGGCCGCCGCCGGTGTTGCGCCGCGGATCATGGGCTTTGGCCCGGCGCCCGCGTCGAAGAAATTGATGACGCGTCTCGGTCTCAAACAGGAAGACTTCGCGGTGATCGAACTGAACGAAGCCTTCGCCTCGCAGGGCCTCGCCACGCTGCGCGATCTGGGCATCGCCGACGACGATCCGCGTGTGAACCCGAACGGCGGCGCGATCTCCATTGGCCACCCTCTGGGCATGTCCGGCGCACGGATCACCGGCACGGCGATGTTGGAGCTGAAACCGGGTGAGAAATCGCTTTCGACCATGTGCATTGGCGTCGGCCAAGGCATCGCGATTGCGCTCGAAGCCCTCTAAATCTCTCAGCGGGCGGAGAAATCCTTCGCCCGCTGATGCAACAGGCTGGCCAGAAAATCCGCCGGACTGTCGCGCGTGAAATCGAATTTTCGCGTCAACCCCACCGCCCCCGTCAGGTAATCCACACCGAGATCGAGCGTCGCAAGACGCCCCTCGGTGAGCTCGCGCTCAACCACGCCGCGCGAGATGAACCAGAGCATGTCGGAGCGCTCCACGAGCGGCAGCCCCACCGGCCGCGCCACGGTTTCGAAGCGTACGGAAAGACTGCCCTCAAGCCCCGCCGCAATGAGATATTGCATCACCTGTTGGCGAATGATCGAGCCGGGATTGGGCAGGATGACCGGGTAACGCCGAAGCGCCTCGACAGGTGAGAGCGCGAGCCCCGGATGATCCTTGCGCCCGACCAAAAGCACGGTTTCGTCGTAGAGATATTCGAACGACAGCCCGGTCATGTCCCGCGCCGGTGCCATACGCCCGACCACCAAATCCAACCCGCCGGAGCGCATGCGATCAATGAGATAGCGGTTCGGGCCGGTGATGACGGCGATGCGCGCGTCGGGGCGCAATTCCGAGAATTCCAGCGCCACGGCGGGAAACAACCCGCTCGCCACCGTCGGCAAGACGCCAACTTTCACCACATCCATCCGCCCGCCACCCGTCAACGCCCGCACCCCGGCCTCAAGACTTTGCAAGGACGACAGCGCATGGCGGCGAAAAGCCTCGCCCGCGGGTGTCAAAACCGCCTGCCGCCCGGTGCGGGTGAAGAGCTCCGTGCCCAACTGCGCCTCCAACTCGCCGATGGTTTTCGACAGTGCCGGTTGCGACACATTGCGCGCACGCGCCGCAGCAGAGATCGTCCCCGCCTCCGCCACCGCCAGAAACGCCTCCAGATGGCGCAGTTTCATGCCGTTAGGTATATCCATTTGGTTATGCTTTTTGCATCACATTGTATTTTTCACCTCGAAATACTTATGGCAATCTGAGGAAAAGGGAAGAGAAGAATGCACGCACTCACACGCGACTGGGGCACCATGCATGTCCGTCACAAGGGCGGAACCGGGCCTGCCTTGGTCTTTATCAATTCACTCGGCACCGATTTGCGGATGTGGGACGCGGTTTGCACGCAGCTGCCGCAAGACTGGGCCACGCTGCGCATGGACAAACGCGGACATGGTCTGTCGGAGACCGCGCCTGAGGGCTACGGCATACCGGAATTGGCCGAGGACGTGATCGCCGCGATGGATGACGCGGGGCTTGAGACGGCCATTCTGGTCGGCTGTTCCATCGGCGGGTTGATCGCGCAACATGTGGCGCTGATGGCGCCCGAGCGGGTCACGGGGCTGGTTCTGTCGAACACCGCCCCGATGCTGGGCGCCGCCGAGGGTTGGCTCACCCGGATCGAAGCCATTCGCGAAAACGGCATGGCGGCGATGGCCGAGGGCATCCTGCCGCGCTGGTTCGGCCCCGAGATGCTCGCCAATCCGAACGCGCCTTTGTGGCGCACGCTTTTGGCCCGCACCGATCAGGACGGCTACCTCGCCACTTGCGCCGCGATTGCCGGCACCGACATCACAGACCGCCTCTCCGAGATCACCCAGCCCGCGCTGGTGTTTGGTGGCAAACACGATCTGGCGACCCCGCCCGAGGTGGTCGAGGCGCTGGCCCGCGCCCTGCCCCGCGCCGATCTGGTGATGTTCGAAGAAACAGGCCATTTGCCCGCCATCGAGGCGCCGGAGGGTTTTACCGAGGCATTGACGAAATTCGTGGAAAGGATCGCCGCATGACCGAGAAAAACGTGAGCGAGAAATTTGATCAAGGCATGAAAACGCGGCGCGAGGTTCTGGGCGATGCCCATGTCGACCGCGCCGAGGCCGCGAAGACCGAGTTCGACCTGCCGTTCCAGGACCTCATCACCGAGGGCGCTTGGGGGACCGTGTGGTCCTCGGACAAAATCTCGCGCCGCGAGCGCTCGATGCTGACCATCGCGCTTTTGGCGGCGACCGGAAATTTCGAGGAAATTCCGATGCATATCCGTGCCACCGCGCGCACGGGTGCGACGAAAGACGACGTGGCGGAGGCGCTGCAACATGTCGCTATTTATGCCGGTGTGCCGAAGGCGAACCATGCGCTCAAGCTCGCCAAACAGACCTATGCGGAAATGGAGGAGACCCAATGACCAGCCTGATCAAAGATCAGGGCCCGCTGATCCCGCGCAACCGCGCGATTCACCCGGCCCCCTACGACCCCGATTACAAGACATCTGTTGCGCGCTCGCCGAACCTGCCGCTTTTGTCGATGGAAAGCTCTCCGTCGGAGGAAACCGGCCCGACCTTTGGCCACGGCAAACTCGGCGCTTTGGACAACAACCTGATCCTGAACTGGACCAAGGGCGCGGCCCCTGCCGTGGGCGAGCGCATCCTGATGCATGGTCGGGTTTTGGACGAAAACAACCGTCCCGTACCGCACACGCTGGTGGAGATTTGGCAAGCCAACGCTGGTGGCCGCTATCGTCACAAGAAAGACACCTATTTCGCGCCGCTCGACCCGAATTTCGGCGGCTGTGGCCGGACCATCACCGATGAGAACGGCCATTACGAATTCCTGACCGTGCGTCCCGGCGCCTACCCCTGGCCGAACCGCGCGAACGACTGGCGTCCGATGCACATCCACATCTCGGTCTATGGTCACAGTTTCGGCCAGCGCCTGATCACGCAGATGTATTTCGAGGGCGACCCGCTGATCGATCACTGCCCGATTGCGGCCACGATCAAGGATCGCAGTCAGCTCGACCGCCTCGTCGCGCCGCTCGATTTCTCGAAATCGCGTCCGCTCGATTTCCTCGCCTATAAGTTCGACATCGTGCTGCGCGGCCGCCGCCAGACCATGTTCGAAAACAAGATGGAGGGCATGTAATCATGGTCCAGAAACTTGATGTTCTGCAAGAATCCCCGTCGCAAACCGCAGGCCCCTACGTCCACATCGGATTGATGCCAAGCCATGCGGGCAACGCGGGCGCTTATGAAAACGAAATCGGCCTTTCGCCCATCGACGGCGATGTCCAAGGCGAGGTGATCGAAATCACCGGCTCCGTGTTCGACGGCACCGGCTGGGCGCTGCGCGATGCCATGGTGGAAAGCTGGCAATGCGATGGCAACGGGATTTTCCCGGGCCAGGAGGGCGCCGATCCGAATTTCAACGGGCTGTGCCGTTTTGCCGCCGACGCCGAAAGCGGCGAATTCACCCTGCGCACTGTGAAACCGGGCGCCGTGAAGGGCCGTGGTGGTGTGATGAGCGCACCTCATATCTCGCTTTGGGTTGTGGCCCGTGGCATCAACATCGGTTTGAACACCCGGATTTATTTCGAGGATGAGGACAACGCGAACGATCCGCTGTTGAACCGGATCGAACAGCGCCCCCGCGTTGATACTTTGATCGCCAAGAAAACCGGAGAGGGCAAATACCGCTTTGACATCCGACTTCAGGGCGACCGGGAAACCGTATTCCTCGACATCTGAGCGAAAATCTGACGGTATTGAGGGGGCGGCTTCGGTCGCCCCTCTTGCTATGACAAAGGAAGAAAAATGAGCCTGAGCGTCTTTGATCACCCTTGGCTGTCCGGTCTATTTGGCGACCCTGAGATGGCGGCGGTTCTCGCGCCTGAGCGTCAGATGGCGCATATGCTGGCGTTTGAGGCGGCGTGGTCGCGGGCCTGTGGCAAGGCCGGATTGTTCGACGCAGCACAGGCCGAAACGGCGGCTGTTGCCATTGAGACGGCAGAGATTGATCTGGCGGATATTGCAGCCGGCATGGCGCAAGACGGCGTGCCGATCCCGCGTCTGGTGAAGCAATTGAAAGCCGTCGCCCCGTCCGAGGCCCTGCACAAGGGGGCGACCTCACAAGATGTGGTGGACACCGCGATGGTCCTGTCGCTGCGCGAGGCGTCTTTCCTGATCGCCGGGCGGTTGATGGAGTTGGAAACCCATTTGAAGGCGCTTGAAGACCGCTTTGGCAACGCCCCCCTGATGGGCCGCACGCGCATGCAGGCGGCGACCGAGATCACCGTGCGCGACCGTGTTCTGGCCTGGCGCCTGCCGATTACGGACCATCTCAAGACACTCGACCAAAAACGTGCCGATGTTGAAAAAGTGCAAATTGGCGGTGCCTCCGGTGATCGTAAAGCCCTCGGTGACAAGGGTGATTTCGTGGTCGCTGAGGTGGCGAAAACCTTGGGCCTCGCGCCCACGGACAAGAGCTGGCAGACCATGCGGCACGGGATTGCGGGCTATGCCTCGTTTCTGTCGCTTGTGACCGGGTCCTTGGGGAAAATCGGTCAGGATATTGCCCTCATGGCGCAGCAAGGCATTGAATGCGTTTCGATTTCCGGCGCCGGTGGCTCCTCCGCCATGCCGCATAAACAAAACCCGGTTGCCGCCGAGCTTTTGGTCACCCTGGCGCGCTTTAATGCCACGCAAGTCAGCGCAATGCACCATGCGGTCGTGCATGAACAGGAACGCTCTGGCACGGCCTGGAGCCTTGAGTGGATGGTCTTGCCCCAGATGCTGATGGCCACGGCGCGGTCGCTCTCCATGGCCATTCAACTCATTCAAAACATTCAAAGATTGGGCGACCCGGCGTAACCCGCCGGGCCGTTTGCCTTAGAACGGCAGACCGATGTAATTCTCCGCCAAATCGCGCCGCGCGGTCTCCGAGGTCGCCAGATGATTCAGTGTGGCCTTGCGCATCTGCTCGGCAAAAGCGTCCTCGCCATTAAACCGGTGCAACATGGTGGTCATCTGCCAGCTGAACCGCATCGCTTTCCAAATCCGCTCCAGCGCGCGGGTGGAATATTCGTCCACACCGGTCTTGCTGCCGCCTTTCACCGCGTCGATCAGCGCCGTGTAGAGATAGTACACATCCGAGGCGGCAAGGTTCAGCCCCTTCGCCCCCGTCGGCGGCACGATATGGGCGCTGTCACCCACCAAAAACAGATTGCCCCAACGCAGCGGCTCGGACACGAAACTGCGCAGCGGTGCGATGCTCTTTTCAATCGACGGCCCGGTGACGAGACGGCTCGCGGCTTCCGACGGAATGCGGCGCGAAAACGCGTCCCAGAACCGCTGATCCGACCAATCCTCGACCTTATCCGTAAGCGGCACCTGCACATAGTAGCGCACGAGGTTCTCGTTGCGCATCGAGGCCAGCGCGAAGCCGTGGCGGGAATTCGAATAGATCAGCTCGTCATGCACCGGTGGGGTTTCCGACAGGATGCCCAGCCAGCCAAAGGGATAGACCCGCTCGAACTCCCGGCGTTTCTCTTCGGGAATGGTTTTGCGCGACACGCCGTGGAAACCATCGCAGCCCGCCACATACAGGCACTCAAGCCGCTTGCGCGTCCCCTCATGCGTAAATTCGACATAGGATTTCGCCTGATCGAGATCGTGAATTTCTACGTCGGACACCTCGTGCAGCACGGTCGTCCCCATGGCGTCCTGCGCGTTATACAGATCCGTCGTCACTTCGGTCTGGCCGTAAACCATGACCTGTTTGCCGGTCAGCTCTTTGAAGTCGATGTGCACCATCAACTCCTCGTCGGTCAGGTAACAGCCGTCATGCGGAATGCCCTCAGCCTCCATCCGCGCGCCAACACCCGCCTCACGGAGCAATTCGACAGTGCCCCACTCAAGGATGCCTGCCCGGATACGGGCCAAAACGTGATCTCGGGTGGAACGTTCGAGTATGACGGTCTCAATGCCCGCTTTGTTCAAAAGCTGCGACAAAAGCAGGCCGGATGGGCCGCCGCCGATGATGGCGACCTGGGTGGTCAAAGTGGTCATATGCGTCTCCTCCAATTTGAGAAGACTTTAAAGCGCATGTCCCGACATCGGAATGGACCCGCGCGGCAATGAATGGTACTTTTCCGGCATGAGTGAGACCAGCCACATCCCCGCCTTCAACCTCTTTGGCGAAACCAGCGCCTTCCCGGACGTGATCCATTGCGAGCGCATCTTTGATCGGGCCCGCTTGCACGGCTGGAAAATCTCTCCGCATCGACATCACCAAATGGCGCAGGTGTTTCACATCGAAACGGGCTTTGCGCAGGTCACGCTGGACGGGTCGGAGAGCACATTGAAAAACGGTGAATTTCTCTATGTTCCACCGAAAATTGTGCATGGATTTACCTTTGACAAGGGCACCGAGGGGTTCGTGCTGTCGCTGCCCTCTCCCGTGGTACAGCGTCTTGGACCGCACTCGCAATCTCTGACGACATGGCTCAGCGGAACGCATCACGCCCCCCTCTCCGACACAGCAAGCGGGCTCTTGTCTCAGATTGCACTATTCCATGACAAATCTGGTATATTTCGCGCACAGAAGCTTGTCGCTCTGTCGCATGCGCTCCTGGTGACCTTGGCGGAAGACAGCGCCCAGATCGACACTCCGGACCAGGATCAGACGCGGCAAATGCAGCAACTGGACGCTTTGATCGCCGAACATATGACAGAGGGCTGGAGTGCCACCGACTATGCCCGCGCGCTGCATATGACCGCCGGTAATTTAAACCGGATCGTGCGGCGCGACAGTGGGGTGACACTGACCGAATATCTCGAAACTGCGGTGATGACGGAGGCCTGTCGCCACCTCGCCTTTACCCGACTGCCGGTGGCGGAGGTGGGCTATCGGCTGGGCTATACGGACCCGCCGTATTTCTCCCGCCGCTTCCGGGCGCGCATGGGGGAGACCCCCACAGCCTATCGCGCCCGGGTCGCGGGAGATCTTTAAACGCTGAGCGGCAACCGCACTGGTAGAGGACGGCGCGCCACGCGTTTTGCGAGACGGACCATTTCCGCTTCGCCCGTCGCAGCCAGTTTGCTCCAGACCGCGCGGAACAAAAGTTCGCCGGTCAAGGTCATGAAATCATGGGCTTTCTCGACCGCCTGCTCCGTCATGCCTGCGCGCGCATCTTGCCAGTCAGACAAAAGCGCGAGGCAGTCGGTGTCGCCAGACGTCAGCTCTTCGACAAGAGCCGCAAAAGCCTCCGGTCCCTCCGGCGCGCGCAGACCACGGGTCGCGATGGCCACCGCATGGATGCCATTTGCCCCTTCGTAGATCGAAGTGATCCGCGCATCGCGCCAAGTTTGGGAGACACGATATTCGGTCAGATAGCCATAGCCACCCAGCACCTGAATGCCGAGATCGGCAGCACGAATGCCCGCCTCGGTGCAGAACACCTTGCAAATCGGCGTCAGAAAATCGACCAGCGCACGGTTCTCACCGAGGGTCAGTTCGGCCATGGTCAGATAGGTCATCGCGCGGGCGCCGAGCGCGAGGGATTTCTGGTCGTCCAACATGCGCTGCACATCCGGGTGATCGGCGAGCACGGCTTCGGCGCCGTCGGCTTTACGTCCCTGTTTGCGCTCGGCGGCGTAGTCAGCCGCGATGTGATACGCGCGCGCGGCATGGGCCACGCCTTGCAACGACACATCGAGGCGCGCGTGGTTCATCATGGTGAACATCGCCATCAGCCCCGCGCCCTCTTCGCCGATCAACTCGGCCTCAGCGCCATCGAAGGCCAGCTGACAGGTGGGCGAGGCATGGAGGCCCAGCTTTTCCTCGATCCGGGTGACGGTCACCGCATTGCGTGTGCCACGGACCTCGGAGGGACAGAGGAACAAAGACAGGCCTTTGACACCATCGCCGCCGGTGCGGGCAAGGACGAGATGCAGCACATCTTCGGACATGTCCTGATCGCCGCCGGAGATGAAAATTTTCTCTCCCTCGATCCGCCAGCTGTTACCCGAAGGCGTGGCTTTGGTGCGGATACGAGAGAGATCGGAGCCCGCGCCCGGTTCGGTCAGGCACATGGTGGAGAGCGTCTCGCCCGCCGCAAGACGTGGAATCCAATACTGTTTTTGCGCCTCAGTGCCGAATTTCATCAGCGTCGAAATGGCGCCCGGCACGAGGTTGCAGACCATTTGCATCGCGTGGTTGGCGCCGGAAAAGATCTCCGAAACGCCCGCCGCCAAAAGCGCGTTTTGCCCCATGCCGCCGAACTCCTCGGGGGCCGTGAGGCCTTGCCACCCGCCCTCTGCGAGCTGGGTGTAGGCATCTTTAAAACCGTCGGGCATGGTGACCCGGCCCTCGGAAAGGGTGCATCCCTGCGCATCTCCCGGCTCGTCCAGCGGCGCGATGACGCCTTCGGCGAAAGCGGCGAAATGACCAAGGATACCCTCGGCCAGTTCCGCGTCCCACTCGGGCAAACGGTCCGCCCCGGCCACGTTGCGCAGGCAAAAAAGGATGTCATCGAGCGGCGCTTTGAACGGCGTCATTCGGAGACCCCCAACAACCGCATGGCATTTTCCTTCAAAATCAAAGGCCGCACCTCGTCGCGGAACTCCGCTTTGTCAAAGGCATCGAGCCATTTCTCCGGCGCGATCATTGGCCAGTCGGAGCCGAACAACATCTTGTTTTTCAACAAAGTATTCGCGTAACGCACCAGGATCGGCGGGAAGTATTTCGGCGACCAGCCGGAGAGGTCGATGTAGACATTGGGCTTGTGGGTTGCGACCGACAGGGCCTCCTCCTGCCACGGGAAAGACGGGTGCGCGAGGATGATCGGCATGTCGGGAAAATCCACCGCCAGGTCGTCCATATACATCGGATTCGAGTACTTGAGCCGCATGCCATTGCCGCCCTTCATCCCCGATCCGACCCCGGTCTGACCGGTGTGAAATAGCGCCGGTTTTCCGGCCTCGGCGATGGCCTCGTAGAGCACATAGGCGCTCCGATCATTGGGGTAAAACCCCTGCATCGTCGGATGGAATTTAAAGCCCTGAATGCCGTGGTTCTCCACCAGATCACGCGCCTCGCGGGCGCCCAATTTGCCTTTCGCGGGGTCGATCGAGGCGAAGGGAATGAGGATGTCGGAGTGCTTGGCGGCGGCGTCCGCGACCTCGTAATTGTCGTAGCGGCGGTAGCCCGTCTCGCGCTCGGCATCGACCGGGAAAATCACGGCGGCGATGTTTTTCTCACGGTAATGCGCGGCGGTCTCGTCGATGGTCGGCGGATGGGCCCAGGGCGCGTTGAAATATGTCGCCATCGCGGATTGCAAATCGTCATAGCCGTCATCGTGGTGACAGCCACAGGCCTCCTCGGCATGGGTGTGAAAATCAATCGCTCTGACTTTGGAGAAATCTACCATATTTCAATTCCTTACACTCGGATCAGGGCCGGATCTTCGTTGTCATAAAGACGCTCCAAAAGATCGGCGCGGCGGGTGATGATTTTGCGGGTGTTCAACGACCCTTTGTCGGTGATCTCACCATCTTTGACCGAGGGCGGCTCGGACAGGATGATGGCACGGGCGATGCGTTTGGCAGAGCCCGAGGCGGCACGGGCCATTTTGCGCAAAACGTGGTGAATTTCGGCCTGAAGATGATCGTCGATCACCGCGCCCTCGGAGGTGTTGTCGTCATGGACGTGATCCGGGCGTGGGAAGACGAAAAGGCCGATCTCGCCCCGGTCATGACCGCAGATCACGACATCAAGCACCAGCCCGCGCAGCGCCTCCAGCGCATCGAGACGCAGCTTGCCCGCCTGCACCCATGTGCCGGTCAGCAGTTTGAAATCCTCGGAGACGCGGCCATCAAAAACGAGGCCTCGGTTCGGGTCGTCATTGTCGAGGAACTTGACCGCATCGCCGGTGATGAAAAAGCCGTCTTCGTCAAAGGCCTCCGCCGTTTTCTCCGGATCGTGCAGGTAGCCGGGCATGACGTTCGGGCCTTTGACCCGGATTTCGCAGCGCATGTCGTCATCGGGCAAAAGCTTGATCTCAGTCCCCGGGAGCGGCACGCCGATGACACCGGAGCGGCCGATATGTTCATGCACCATGACGTTGGCGGGCGCGGTCTCGGTGAGGCCCCAGCTTGAGATCATTAGGGGCAGCCGCCCGCGCACCTCCATCGCCATCTCTTCGAGCCGGGTCCAGATGTCTTGCGGCAGCGACGCACCCGCATAGAACAGCATGTCGAGGTCTTTGAAATAGGCCTCGCGCAGCGCCAAGTTGTGCTCCATCTCATGCACCAGCATCGAAAACCCGACCGGAACGTTGAAGGCAAAAGTGCCCGCCTTGTCGGTGATATTGTCAACGGTGTGCTGGAACAGCGCCTTCGTGGGTTTGCCGTTGTCGATGTAGAAAGAGCCGCCATGCATGAGCATCATGTTGACATTATGCGAGCCGCCGAAAACGTGGTTCCAAGGCAGCCAATCGACGATGCGCGGTGGGCGTTCCTTGGTGAAGGGCAGGACGGAGACCATCTGCGATTGGTTGGCGCACATCATGCGTTGGGTGGTCATGACGCCTTTCGGGTCCGAACTTGAGCCCGAGGTGAAGAGGATTTTCGCCAGCGTATCGGGGCCGACATTTGCATGGACAGCCGCGAGATCCACACTCGCGTCGCCTTTCAACAGATCGGCAAAGGGGGTCACCGGGCGCGGGGCGCCTTCGGGATTGACCGCGACAATCTCGATGCCGTCGAGATCGGAGAGGGCCAGCGCCTTGGCATAGCGCGCAGCATCATCGACGAAGGCCATTTTGGGCTTCGTCTTGCCGATCGCATATTGCAGGCGGAAATGCGCCTCTTCGATCAGGGAATATTGTTCGGCCAAGGGCACGGTCGGCACCCCCGCCCATTGCGCACCAAAGGACAGCAAGGCGTGATCGACGGAGTTGCCGGACATGATCAGGATCGGCGTCGTCTCGTTGAGGCCGCGTGCGGCGAGGGAGGCGGCAATCGCTTTGACGCGCTCCAGCACCTCGGCATAGCCCAGTTCGCGCCATCCCGCACCGGAGCGTTCGGCGAGATAGATGTGCTCCGGGCGCTCAGAGGCCCATTTTTCCAACCAGACCCCGGTGTGATCGACCACAGGATCGAGCGGCAGGGCCGAGGTCAGGATGATCTCACCCGCGCTTTTGCGGTCCATGTGCACCGAATGCGGTGCAAGCGTCAGCCCCGTCGTTTGATCTTTCATAGGTTCCTCCCAAAAGCCGATAAGATGCGGCTATTTCCTCCCGACGCGGCCCAAAAGGGTCTTGAGCCTGGTCCGTTCTTCATCCGTCAGCGCAGCAAACAGAGCGTCCTCATGGGCCTCAACCGCCCGCTCTGCCTCCTGCCATTTCTTGTCGCCCAGCGCGGTGGAGCGCAGGGCATATTGCCGCCGGTCGCCTTCGACGCGTCCGCGTTCGATCAGATCGGCGCTTTCCAATTCATCCACCAAAACCACCACGCCGGAGCGCTCGATATGCAGCGCCACGGCGAGGCGGCTCTGGGAGATGTCGGGGTTTTCCTTGATGATCGCGAGGGCGGAAAAAGACGTCATCCGAAGCCCCAGAGGCTCCAGCACCCGCGCCAGATCCTCGCGCACCGCCAAAAAGGCACGTTTCATATTGTAGCCCACGAATTGGCGCAGGTTCTGGTCGGTGATTTCGGTATCTTTATCGCACTTGCTCATCGTCTCTTCCTCAGTTGGCCACCAAATCCACCAGCCAATAGCTCAGCACCGGGAAGCTGACCAGAATGGCGATGCGGAAGAACTCCGCAATGATGAACGGCGTGGTGCCGCGGAAAATCTGGCTCGTCGGGATGTCTTTCGCCATCGAGGAGATGACAAAGAGGTTCATCCCCACAGGCGGCGTGATCAGCCCCATTTCGACCACCACCAAAGAGATGATGCCGAACCACATGGCTTGTTGTTCCGGCATGAGACCGAAATCCAGCGCCATGATCGTGGGGAAGAACACCGGCACGGTCAGGAGGATCATCGAGAGGCTGTCCATGAGGCAGCCCATGACGAGGTAGAAGACGATGATCCCCATCAGCACCACCATGGGAGCAACATTCGCGGCGGAGAAATAGGCGGCCACTTCGGTGGGCATGCGCGAGAGCGCCAGCGCAACGTTGAAGATGTCGGCGCCAAAGACGATGGCAAAGATCATCGCGGTGGACCCGGCGGTGTCGATCAGGCAATCGAGGATGGCCCGCCCGTCGAGACCACGGGTCAAAAGCCCGGCGACCAGCATCAGGATCACACCGACGGAGGCGCCTTCGGCCGGCGTGAAGAACCCGCCATAGATGCCGCCCAAGACGATGACGAAGATCACGACCACATGCCAGATGTCTTTCAAGGCTTTCAGACGCTGCGCGAAACTGGCGGGTTCATGGGTCGGGCCTTCGGAGGGGTAAAGCCGGACATAGACCGCAATGGCGATACAGAACCCGATGACCGCCAGAATGCCGGGAATGGTCGCCGCCAAGAACAGTTTGACGATGTTCTGCTCAGTCAGAAGGGCATAGATGATCAGCACCACAGAAGGCGGAATGAGGATGCCAAGCGTGCCGCCCGCCGCCAAAGAGCCGGAGGCCAAAGCACCGGAATAGCCATGTTTGCGCATCTCCGGCAGCGCCACGCGGGCCATGGTGGAAGCGGTCGCGAGAGACGAGCCCGAAATGGACCCGAACATCGCACAGCCCGCCACAGACGCCATCGCCAGACCGCCACGCAAATGTCCGATCCAAGAGTTCGACGCCGCAAAGATCGCGGCAGAGATGCCGGAGCGCGTCGCGAGATGTCCCATGAGAATGAACAAAGGCACGATGGCCAGCTCATAAGACATGAATTTATCGACCCAGGCCGTGTTGAAATAGGCCATGAGCGCGTAAGGCGAGGCGAGCGTGATATAGCCCACGGCGCCGACCAACCCCATGCCCAAAGCAATCGGCATCCGGGCAAAGATCAAAAGCAAAAGCCCCACGACCATCAGAATGGCAATCGTCATCGGCTCCATCAGCGCACCTCCAGACCGCGAAAGGCGGTGCTGATCATCGGCAGGCCCTGCAAAAAGGCCACGATGGCCGAAAGCCCGGTGCCCAAAAGCGCGGGCAGATAGACCCACCACACGGGCGCGCGCAGCAACATGGTGCGGTCGCCATAGTCATGCATTTCCAAAAGTCCCATTGCGAGCCGCCAGGTCAGAAACGCCCAACAGACGGCGAAAATCATCGTCCAGACGCCGTCAAAGCGGCGCTGGGTCACGGGTTTCAGCCAGAGCGTGAAAAGATCGACCATGACGTGCCCCTTGTTGAACTGGCACAGAGGCAAAAAGAGCGAGGCACAGGCCGCACAGGCCAGCTCGACCAATTCGAAATCCCCGCGAATGCCACCCAAGCCCAGATTGCGCATCACCACCGACAGGGTGACGGCCAGAGAGGCCGCGAAAATCACAGCACCCCCAAGCCCCGCAGAGCCAAGGCAAATCGCCCGGAGCGCGCGGAACAGGGGGGTGTGATCCCCCTGCCCTGTTTCTGTGTTAAGTCGCTCGGCCATGATGGATCACCCGGCGTCCAGAAGGTCGTTCGCACGCGCCACAATGGCCGCACCATCGAGACCCGCGTCGTTCAACTTGCCGATCCATTCGTCATAGACGGGCGTCGCCATCTCACGCCATTTCGCGATCTCGGCGGCCGGAATGGTGTGGATCTCATTGCCCTGTTTCTCGACAACGCCGCGCCCGAAGGCCTCGAATTCATCGAATTGCGCGCCCAGACGACGGGACAGATCGGCGCCGGAATGATCGTCGATCACCTTGCGCAGATCGTCGGAGAGGCCCTCGTATTTGCGCTCGTTCATCACCAGCGCGAAGGTGTTACAATAAAGCCCACGCGCGCCCGCTTCGGGTTCGTTGGACACAGAGGTCAGTTCCTGAAGCTTGAACGCTGGCACCACCTCATAGGGCAGGCAACAGCCGTCGATCACGCCATTCGACAGCCCCACGACCATCTCGGTCACCGGGAAGAACACGGTCTCGGCCCCCATGATCTCCAACATCTTGCCGGTCGCCTGGTTCGGCGCGCGCAGTTTGAGGCCCTTCACATCGTCAGCGGTCGAAATTTTCTGACCCCGGGTGTGAAATTTGCCGCCATCATGGGTGTGGAAGGCCAAGGGTTTCAGCCCGCGATATTCGTTCTGGCCGAATTCCTCCATCAGCGTATGCATCGCGACAGAGGTCTTTTCGGCATTGGTCACCATGAAGGGCAGCGCCATGGTTTCGGCCACCGGGAACCGGTCCGGCGTGTACACCGGCAGGGTCCATGAGATGTCGGCGATGCCTTGGCGTGCCTGATCGGCGAGCTGGGGCGGTTTGCCACCCAACTGCATCGAGGGGAACATCTGCATCTCGATGGCGCCATCGGAAGCGTCGGAGATTTCCTTGGCCCAGACATCGAAGAACCGGGTCTGCATGGGCGCCACGCCCGGCAGGAAATGCGCCACGCGCAGCGTCACTTCGGCGGCGTGGGCTTTTCTGAGAAATGCGGGGGTCGCGAGGGCGGCGCCCATCGTGGCCATGGCCATACGGCGTGTCATAGTTGTCATGTGTAATCCTCCCAAAATCATGACGGATGCCCGTGTTACGGGTCTTGTTTTGTTGGAGCGGGCGGTCTCCTCTCCGCCCATCTCTGGCGCGTTACCTGAAAACCGGAACGCGCTTTTCCAAGAAGGCCTTGAGACCCTCTTCGGCATCTTCACTGGTTTGCGAGACGGCAGCGCACATGCTTTCCATGAACAACCCGTCGGCTTTCGACATATCCTCGATCCGGCTGATCGCCTGGATCATCATGTAATTCGACAGCGTGGCGTTCTTGGCGATCTTGGCCGCAAGTTTCTGTGCCAGCGCAAGCGCTTCGCCCTCGCCCACGGCATAATGGGTGAGGCCAAGCGCCAGACCTTCATCCGAATTGTATTTGCGGCCCGTGAGCATCATCTCGCACATCCGGTCCGCGCCCAGAATGCGCCCCACGCGCACGGTGGCCCCGCCACCGACAAAGATGCCGCGCATGCCTTCGGGCAGTTGGAAAATCGTCGAAGGCTCCGAGATCCGCACATGAGTGGCGGCGGCCATTTCAAGCCCTCCACCGATCACGGCGCCATACATGGCAGAAATCACCGGCAGGCCGCCGAACTGGATTTTATCCATGACGCCATGCCAGTTGCGCGAGTGGCGCATGGTGCCTTCGGCGTTGCGGGCGACATGTTCGGAAAGATCGAGGCCGGAGCAATAATGCCCCTCTGTGCCCGTCATGATCACCACACGCACGCCCTCAGGCGGCGCGGAGAAAAACCCGTCGATGGCATCCAAAAGCTCATCGCACATGGCGTTGCGCTTGCCGGGGCGGTTCATGGTCAGAGTGGCGATCGGCCCCTCGATGTCGATTTTGAGAATCTCGCTGGTCATCGGCTTTTCTTCTTATTTGATTGGCATGCGGGCTGCGGCGTCGAGGCGAATAACCGTCCCGTTCAGCATCGGGTTTTCAACGATGGCCTGCGCCAGACGGGCATATTCGTCTGGGTCGCCCATGCGGGACGGGTACGGCACGTTCTTGAGAATATCGGCGCGGATGTCATCCGGCAGGCCTGCGCTCATCGCGGTCTCAAAGAGCCCCGGCGCGATGGCCATGACACGGATGCCGAAACGCGCAAGCTCGCGTGCCGCCGGGAGCGTCATCGAGGCCACGCCGCCTTTCGAGGCGGAATAGGCCGCCTGCCCGATCTGGCCGTCCTCAAACGCCACAGAGGAGGTGTTGATGATCACGCCGCGTGCCCCGTCCGCATCGATGGGATCGGCGGCGGCCATGGCGCGCGCCGCGATGTTCATCACCGCGTAAGTGCCCAGAAGATTGACGTTCAGCGCCCTGGCAAATGTGTCGATGGTGAGCGATCCGTCCCGCGGCAGGATGCGCCCCGCCGTGCCGATGCCCGCGCAAGAGACCACGATACGGGGCGTGCCCAACTCGCGTTCGATTTGCGCGAATGCCGCCTCGACCGCGCCCGCGTCGCTGACATCCACCGCATAGCCTGTGCCACCGATCTCGGCTGCCGCTTTGGCCGCCGCCTCCCCCGACAGATCGAGAATGGCCACCGTGGCGCCCGCCTCGGCCAGGCGTTTTGCCGTGGCAAAGCCCAGCCCGCTGGCCGCGCCCGTCACGACGGCGACATGCCCTTTGATCTCCATGATGTCTCCTCCCGTTTGAGAAAACCATGCAGAGGATTAATTGTTATGTCAATGAACAATTAAATCACAGACCTATCTCGCAGATGCAGCAAAGACAAACCGCCAGACCCCGCAAGGAAAACCATGCGGGCGCGCCTCCAAGACGGCAGGATGTCGCTGCGGCGCAGAGCCGCCGCAAAGACGGAATGTCAGGCTTTTTTATCCAGAATCAGAGGCGCACGGCTGAGATCATTGCCAGCGTCCGCCGCCTTGGTCGCGAGGCGCAAGAACTCCGCCCGCTCGACATCAGAGAGCCCGGACAGAATGTCATCCTGAAAATCCCGAACCAAAGGAACCAGTTTTTCCAAAAGCGCATCGCCTTCAGACGTCAGGCTGACGATCCGCGCGCGACGATCATGATCGCACACCCTGCGCTCGACGAGCCCCTTGCTCTCCAGCCGGTCGATCACGCCGCCAATCGTCGCACGATCATAGGCGATGACCCCGGCCAGTCGCGCCTGATCGATGCCCGGGTTTGCCTTGACGGCATACATCGCAGCGAATTGCACCGACGTCATGGTCAGCCCCAGCTCTTTCATCCGCTCCTGAAAGACAGACATGGAGATCTGATTCAGGCGTCGAATCAAGTATCCGGCCATGTTGTGTATTTCGAGTTGCATGAGGTTTTCCCCTGAGTTTTCCCCTGAGCGCCCGGTGTCAGATCCGGCGACATATCGGACTTCTTCATGCCTTATCCGCATGATGCAGGTCAATAATAAGTATGCTTACCGAATTGACTCAGATCAATAGTAAGTATACACACTATTCAGGGCGCAACGGGAGTGCGCCGCGAAAATTGCGACAAAATTCGGAGGAGCTCACATGTCCATTCGGGCCAAATTCACCCGCGCCAAGCTGCTCGGCACCATCGCCGCCGCCAGCATCGCGACCGCCACATCCGCATTCGCGCAGGACGTCACCCTGATCATGCACCACTTCCTGCCGCCGGTGGCCAACGCCCATAAAGTGATGTTGGAGCCCTGGGCACAGAAGGTCATGGACGACAGCGACGGGCGCATCGACATCCAGATTTACCCGGCCATGTCGATGGGCGGCAAACCGGGCGAGCTTTATAATCAGGTGCGTGACGGCACAGCGGACATCGTCTGGACGCTGCTGGGCTACAACCCGGGCGTCTTCCCGCGCACCGAGGTCTTTGAATTGCCGACCGTGCACAAAGGCTCCGCCACCGACACGACCATCGCGCTCAATGCTTCGATGGAGATGCTGGGTGAGGATTTCAAAGACATCCATGTGCTGTTCCTGCACGCCAATGACGGCAACCTGATCCATTCCGGCAACAAGGAAGTCACCACATTTGAAGACGTCGCGGGCATGAAGCTGCGCACGCCGTCACGCACCGGCGCTTGGCTGATCGAAGCCATGGGCGCGGAGCCCGTGAGCCTTCCCGTCCCTGCCGTGCCCGAGGCCATGGCGAAAGGCGTGATCGACGGCGCGATGACCACCTATGAGATCGTCCCGGCGCTCAAATTGCAGGAACTCGACAAATACACCGCCGAGCTGCCGAATGGCGACCGTTTCGGCACCGCCGTCTTCATGGTGGCGATGAACAAGGACGTCTACGAGGACCTGCCGGACGATCTGAAAGCCGTGATCGACGCCAATTCCCGCGAGAACGTCGCAGCCGAGATCGGCGCGATGTGGGAAGGCTTTGAGGAGGCTGGTGTAAGCGCGCTTGATGGCGCGGGCATCAGCCGACACACTTTCTCCGACGAAGAAGCCGCGAAATTCAACGCGGTGAGCGAAGAAGTCGTGGCCCGCTGGGTCGCCGAGGTCACTGAGAAGGGCATCGACGGCGCCGTGATCGTGGATCAGGCCCGTGCGGCTGTCGCGGCGGCACACGGCGAATAAAACAACCCGAAAACATAGAGCGGCGGAACCGCCCGCCGCTCTCCCCTAACGAAACGCACCCAACCGGGAGGCATGCTATGCACGCTCATGTGACGCGTCTGGCAGACGTATTCGCTATGCTTGGAGGCGCGATCCTCTTTGTCATCGTGATGGTCACCACCACCAACACTGGCGCCTTTATTCTTGATCGGTTCATGGGCCTGTTTGGCCAGGACGTCTCCGGCCTTCCGGGCTACGAAGATTTCGTCCAGCTCGCCATTTCCGGCGCGGCACTCATGTTTTTCCCCTACACGCAGGCCTCGCGCGGCCATGTCGCCGTGGATTTGTTCGTCGCCAATGCGCCAATGCCCGTGAAACGGCTTTTGGACCACATGTGGCTGACGCTCACTGCCGCAGTCGCGCTGTTTCTGGCCTATTGGATGGTCCATGGCATGCTCGAATCCCGCTCTGACGCCGCCGAAGCCGGTGTCCTGGGCTGGCCGATCTGGCCCTTCTACCTTCCCGGCATCGCCTCCATGGTCCTTTGGGCCGTGGTCTCCGTGAGCCAGATTTTCGGAGACGCGCGCTATGCTTGATCCCATCACCATCGGGGTTCTGGGCCTCGTCGTTCTTTTCGTCCTTCTGGTCCTGCGCATGCCCGTCGGCATCGCGATGATTATTGTTGGCATCGGCGGCACCTATGCGCTCTCGCTGGCACTGCCCTATGTGCGCTTTGTGCCCTATATCCGTCAGTTCAAATCGCTCCTCTGGGAGAACGTCGCGAGCTACGATCTCTCCGTCGTGCCTTTGTTCGTGCTGATGGGCTACATCGCCGCCGAAGCGCGGCTGTCCTCGGACCTGTTCAAAGGTCTCGAGGCCCTCTTGTCCCGGTTGCGCGGCGGTGTCGCCATGGCGGCGATCGCGGCCTGTGGCGGCTTTGGCGCGGTCTGTGGGTCCTCCTTGGCGACCGCTGCGACCATGGGCAAAGTGGCCCTGCCGGAACTCAAAGAGCTTGGCTACAAGGACCGTCTCTCCGCGGGCGCACTGGCCGCAGGTGGCACGCTCGGCATCCTGATCCCGCCCTCGGTGGCGCTGGTGATCTATGCGATCATCGTCGAGGGGTCGATCCTCAAGATGTTCCAGGCCGCCGTGATCCCCGGCCTTCTGGCGGTGCTGTCCTTTATCGGCGTGATCGCCATTCTGGTCCGCGTCAACCCGTCTCTGGCGCCCGAACCGCGCCCGATGCCGCGCGCGGAACGCAACCTTGCGCTCAAGCGCCTCTTCCCGGTGATCCTCATTTTTGGCGCGATCATTCTGGGTCTGGGTTTTGGCCTCTTCACGCCAACGCCCGCCGCCTCCATCGGTGTCTTCCTGATCGGCGCCTATGGCTTTGCGCTCCGCGCTCTGACCGGCGAAGGGTTGAACCTCAAAGGCCTGCGCCGCGCGCTTCAAGCCACCGCAATCACCTCCGGCATGATCTACCTGATCCTTTTCGGGGCCGAAGTGCTCAAGGGCTTCTTCACCCGCTCCGGCCTGCCGCAAGCTCTGTCGGAATGGGCGGCAAACTCCGGCATGGATCCAATGCTGGTGCTTGTGATCATGCTCATCGCCTTCGTGATCCTCGGCTGCTTCATGGAAAGCCTCGCGATGATCCTCGTCGTGGTGCCCTTCTTCTGGCCGACGCTCATCGCGCTCAACGGCGGCGAATATGTCACCGCAGAGACCGCCGCCTACGGCATGGACACCGAAAGCCTCAAAATCTGGTTCGGCATCCTCGCCCTCATTGTGGTCGAGCTCGGGCTGATCACCCCGCCCGTCGGTCTCAACGTCTTCATCATCTCCTCGCTCGCCAAGGACACGCCCATGTCCACCGTCTTCCGCGGTGTCATGCCCTTCCTTGGCTCCGAGGTCATCCGTGTGGCTCTGATCCTGATGATCCCGGCCCTCACCCTCACCATTCCGCGCCTCATCGGCGGCTGACAATAAGGAGACACACCCATGTCTGATCTTCCCATTCTCATTGCCGGTGGCGGCATCGGTGGCCTTGCTGCCGCCTGTGGTCTGGCCCGCAAAGGACACCGGTCCATCGTTGTCGAACAAGCCCCCGCCTTGGGCGAAATCGGCGCCGGCATCCAGATCGGCCCGAACGCATTCCACTGTTTCGACTATCTCGGCGTCGGCGACGAGGCGCGCGAGAAGGCGGTCTATATCGACAAGCTGCGTCTTATGGATGCGCAAACCGCCGAGGACATCACCTCTATCCCGCTGGACGAGCCCTTCCGTGAGCGCTTCAAAAACCCCTACGCCGTGGTGCACCGCGCCGACCTGCATGGCGTTTTGCTGAAATACTGCGAAGACAGCCCGCTGGTGGACATTCGCACCTCCCACATCGTGGAGGGCTATGACCAAGACGGCACCTCCGTGACACTCAAAGTCAAAGACCGCGATCCGATCAAAGGCTCCTTCCTGATCGGCGCCGAAGGTCTGCGCTCTGCGATCCGCGGTCAAATGATCGGCGACGGCGAGCCGCGCATTTCCGGCCACACCACCTATCGCTCCGTCATCCCGACCGAACAAATGCCCGAAGACCTGCGCTGGAACGCGGCCACGCTTTGGGCCGGTCCGAAATGTCACATCGTGCACTACCCGCTCAAGGGCTGGAAAGTCTTCAACCTCGTCGTGACCTATCACCGCGACGTGCAAGAGGCCATCGCAGGCCGTCCGGTCAGCAAAGAAGAGGTCGCGCAAGGCTTTGAGCACATCCACCCGAAGGCCCGTCAGGTGATTGAGAATGGCTCCGATTGGAAGCTCTGGGTGCTCTGCGACCGCGATCCGATTTCCAACTGGGTCGAGGACCGCGTGGCTTTGCTCGGCGATGCCGCCCACCCGATGCTACAATATTTTGCCCAAGGCGCCTGTATGGCGATGGAAGACGCGGTCGCGCTGTCGCATTGCATCGAGCATTACGGCGAGAACGTCGAACGCGCGCTCCAGATTTATCAGGAAATGCGCAAGGTCCGCACCGCCCGCGTTCAGATGAATTCGCGTCTCATCGGCGAATACATCTACCACCCGGACGACGCGAAAGCCGCCGTGCGCAACCATGTGATGTCGGGCATGTCGCCGGATGAATGGTACGACCAGCTCTCATGGCTCTATGGCTCGACCGGCCTTGACGACACCACCGTGAACGCCGCGCTGAAAACCGCCGCCGAATAACCTCCCCTAAGAAACGCAAAAGGAACCGATATGTCCTATGTCTTCCCCCCCGCCCCGCAGGCCACCGTCGCCGTAGACGGCACCGATGATCGCCTGCCGGTCCGCCGCATCTTCTGCGTCGGTCGCAACTACGCCGCCCATGCCCGTGAGATGGGCCGCGACCCAGATCGTGAACCGCCGTTCTTCTTTACCAAACCGGCAGATGCCGTTGTCGAGAGCGGTGAGGTCGTGGCCTACCCGCCAGAGACCGAAAACTTCCACTACGAGGCGGAACTGGTTGTGGCCATCGGCAAAGGCGGCAAGAACATCGCCGAAGAGGACAGCCTTTCGCACGTCTGGGGCTATGCCGTCGGCAACGACCTGACGCGGCGCGACCTGCAACTCAAGGCCCGCGAGCAAGGCCGTCCGTGGGATTGGGGCAAGGCGTTCGACCGCTCTGCCGTCATTGGCCCGGTGTTCCAGGTGGAAAAAGTCGGCCATCTTTCCAGCGGCGCGATCAAGCTCACGGTGAATGGCGAGGTCAAACAGGACGCTGATCTGGCCGAGCTGATCTGGTCGGTGCCGGAGATCATCTCGATCCTGTCGCATTCCATCGCGCTCGCCCCCGGCGATCTGATCATGACCGGCACGCCCGCAGGCGTCGGTGCCATGGTTGAGGGCGATGTTTGTGTCGTCGAGATCGAGGGCCTGGGCAAGATCGAGACCCCGATTGGCAAACGCGAGGGCTAAGACATGCCGTTGAAGTTGCACAACTTCTTCCGCTCCTCCACCTCAACGCGGCTGCGTGCCGCGTTGAACCTCAAGGGGCTGGAGTATGACTATATCGCCTATGTGCTGCGTGACGGAGAAACCCGGACGCCGGAGTATCTGGCCAAGAACCCGCAAGGTCTCGTGCCGACGCTTGAGACCGAAGACGGCAGCTTTCTGACGCAATCTCTCGCCATCATGGAATGGCTCGAGGAAACCCACCCGGAACCTGCGCTTTTGCCCGAGGATGCCGCCGGTCGCGCCCGCGTGCGTGCGCTGTCCTATATGATCGCCTGCGAGATTCACCCGCTCAACAACCTGCGCGTTTTGTTCCGCATCCGCGATCAGTTCGGGGCAGATGAGGAAGCCCAGAAAGCGTGGTTCACCCATTGGGTCACCCTCACCTTTGATGCGCTGGAAGCTGAGCTTTCGACCTCGAAAGACACCGGTACCTATTGCCATGGCGATACGCCGACCATGGCCGATTGCTGTCTTTATGCGCAGGTCTGGAACAACAAACGCTTTGGCGTGCCGCTTGAAAATTGGCCGGTGATTTCGCGCATCTATGCCGAACTCGACACGCTCCCGGCTTTCACCAAAGCGGCCCCGCCCAACCAACCCGACGCCGCCTGAGGCCTCGCCCATACGCACGCAGCCTAGCGCGTGACCAACCCGGAGGAATTTCACCATGCTGACCGAAGATCGCAACCACGACACCATAGAACACGGGATGCAGCCGGAGGACACTCCGGAACTGCGCGCGCTTTACAAGAGCTTTGAGCATGAAAGCCTGATCCCGCTCTGGACCCAGCTTGGCGATCTGATGCCGATGACGCCCAAATCCAAAGCTGTGCCGCATGTCTGGCGGTGGGCCGATCTTTTGCCGCTGGCGGAAAAATCCGGGGAACTCGTGCCCGTGGGCCGGGGCGGCGAACGCCGTGCGATTGGCCTTGCCAATCCGGGCCTCGGTGGCAACGCCTACGTCAGCCCGACCATGTGGGCCGCTATCCAGTATCTCTGCCCGGGCGAGAACGCGCCGGAACACCGCCATTCGCAAAACGCCTTTCGGTTTGTGGTTGAGGGCGAAGGCGTCTGGACCGTGGTCAATGGCGACCCGGTGCGCATGTCGCGGGGCGATTTGCTTTTGACGCCGGGCTGGTGTTTCCACGGTCACCACAATGTCGCGACCGAGCCGATGGCCTGGATCGACGGGCTCGACATTCCGTTCAGCCAACAGATGGATGTGGGCTTTTTTGAGTTCGGCTCTGACCGTGTGACCGACAACGCGACCCCGGATGTCTCCCGTGGCGAACGCCTCTGGTGTCACCCGGGTCTGCGTCCGCTGTCGCAGTTGCAAAACACCGTCTCCTCGCCCATCGGCGCCTATCGTTGGGAGTTCACCGACCGGGCACTGACCGAGCAGCTTTTGCTCGAAGACGAGGGCCAGCCCGCCACGGTTGAGCAGGGCCACGCCGCGATCCGCTACGTCAATCCGACCACCGGCGGCGATGTGATGCCGACGATCCGCTGCGAATTCCACCGGCTGCGCGCGGGCACGGAGACGGCCACGCGCAATGAGGTTGGCTCGACCGTGTTCCAAGTCTTTGAAGGCAAAGGGGCTGTCGTGATGAATGGCGTCGAGCATAAGCTGGAGAAAGGCGACATGTTCGTCGTGCCGTCTTGGGTGCCGTGGTCTTTGCAGGCCGAGACGCAGTTCGACCTGTTCCGCTTCTCGGATGCGCCGATCATGGAACGCCTTGGCTTCATGCGTCAGATGGTCGAGGGGCAGTGATGTCGCTCACCGAGACAGACATCGCCGCCCGCGAGGCGCTAAAGGAACGCTTGGGCAAGGGGGCGCGTTTCGACGCCCCCAACGCGCCCGCTGAAGATTTGCTTTTGGCGCGCCGAGGCACCGCCTATTTCGCGCGCAAACTCATGGAATTGTCGGATGACGACCTCTACGCGCCCTCCGCGATTTCCGGCTTGAGCCGCGCACATATCATTGTCCGCGTCAGCTATGAGGCCCGCTATCAGGCGCTGGCTTTGGAGGCATTGGACAAGGGCGAGGTGCTGGAATTGCCACAAGAACTGCCCTCGCTTGAGCTCGCAGCCACGCTCCCGGCCCGCGCGCTTCGGCACCTGTTTCAGCACTCCGAAGTGCATCTCAACGTCTGTTGGCGCGATCTGTCCGAGGCGCAATGGGATGCGGTGCTCACCTTGGCCGATGGCACGCAAACGACACCCCGCGCCCTGCCTTTGCTGCGCGCCAAAGGTATCTGGCAAGGCGCGCTCGATCTTGGCAATGGCGCAAGGCTCAAGGATGTGCCGAAAGCCCTCGCGCTGTGATCACTCGTCGAGCAGATGCTCGTAACGCGCATCTGTCAGGGTCTTCATAAAGGCCACCAAGGCGTCAATCTCGCGATCCTCAAGCGCCGGCCCCGTGGTCAGCTCTTCCATCGAAAGGTTCTCTGCCACCTCCGGCGCCCCAAAGCGTTCGCCGGTTTCCGGGTTGATCATCCGCGCCTCGGATTTCGTGTTGTAGGTGTTGTAGAACAGCACGACCGTGCGCAGATCCTGAAACACGCCGTTGTGCATATAGGGCCCGGTGACGGCGACGTTCCGAAGCGTCGGCACCTTGATCTTGCCTGCCAAACCCGCCGCATCCTCGACCAACGCGTTCTGCGCCAGCCCCAGATCGGGATGCCCGCGCCCGACGCCGTTCATGTCACGCAGCGCGCCATTCTCCGGCACGCCGATGTTGTGATATTCGTAATTGGTGAAGGTCTCGCCCTCCATCCCCGCACGCGGCTTGAGCTCGTGGCAGAGGTTGCAATTGGTGAATTGCTGCGAGAAAAACAGCGTCTCGCCCAGCGCCTCCTCGCGTGTCAACTCCGCCTCTCCCCGTAGGTAACGGTCGTATTTGCTGTCAAACGGCGAGAACAGATCGGTGCCTTCAAAGGCGGCAATCGCCTTGGTTATCGCGGCATAGGCCTCGTCTTGGTCGGCGAAAATCTCGTCGCCAAAGAGGTCCTTGAAGGCCACGACATAGGCCGGGTTTTCCTCCAGCCGTGCCACCACGGAGGCGGCATCCGGCATGCCCATCTCGATCGGGTTCAACGGCGGCCCGCCCGCCTGATCCGCCAAAGTCGCAGCGCGCCCGTCATGGAATTGCCCACCGCGATAGACGCCCTCGTCGAGCTTTTCGAACATGGGCGCGAAATGCGCGTAGCTCGCGGTCGGCGCATTGCGGTCCCCTATGGAAACCCCGTCATCGCCCGGCGACGCCATGCCCCGCGGATCGGCAAAGCCGTAGTCGGGATTGTGACAGGTCGAACAGGATTGCGTCCGGTTCTGCGACAGGTTTTCGTCGAAAAACAGCGCCTCCCCCAGCTTTTCGAGCGTCGCAAGGTCTTCGGCCATCGCCGGAGCGGCCAGCAAAGCACAGAAGATCCGCAGGGCAAGAGATTTCATCGTGAGCTTCCTGAGAGTCATGGCAGTTTCCAAAGCGAGGTCCGTCGGGACGGCTTTACCCGAGCTTTTCAATCAGGAATTTGACCGAAGTCAAGCCCCACACAGAAATCGTGATCGCGCCCGCCCGCCCCAGTCAGCCATTTGACGCCACCTTGACCACTTGACGCTCCAAAATCCATGCCCTAAACACAGGGTTCTACGCGGCGGGCGTTGTGTAGTGGTAAGACCTTAGCCTTCCAAGCTAATGACGCGGGTTCGATTCCCGCCGCCCGCTCCAAAATCCCCCTCCCTCTCAAATCTGTGCCCGTCGACTTACGCTTTTCTTTGGCACAAATACTCAAAAAAACGGGGTCCCAAAGGACCCCGCTCGAACGTCTTATCCTCTGAGATCACTTCTCAAAGGCGCAGCCAGCAGGGATGCCCAGCTTAGCAAAGACCATCGCCGCCGGGCACCAGCCGGTGAAGGAAGATTGCAGAAGGTTGGCGCCGATGAACACGGTCAGCCAGACAAAGCCGAGGTGAACAAATTGGGTCAGCGCGACGCTGACCAAAACCATGATGCCGGCAAAGCGGAACATAGCGCGGTCAATGGACATGGGGGTCTCCGTGAATGGATGTCAGATTTGCGACAGATGTAGCATAACGCGAATACAAATTCAATATATTGAATTCGAATTACACACCTGATCGCACCCGAAACGTCGCCTGTGCTGTGGCGATCAATTCTCCGGTCTCATCGACAATCGTCCCTTCGGTGAAAAACGTCTTCGCCCCGCCGCCCATACGGCGTCCGACCGCGATCAGCCGCGTGCCTTTCGGGCGCGACAGGTAGTTGATGCTCAGCGACAGGGTGAGCGTCATGCGCCGGTCTTCCGGGTCGCCGGTATAGGCGCCAGCATAGCCCATCGCCGTGTCGAGCATCGTGGCGTAGACCCCTCCATGCGGCAAGCCGGAGCGGTTCAGGTGCTCGGGGCAAATCGTCGCCTCAAACCGCGCCACATCCCTGTCCCAACCGGTCATTTCAACACCCAAATGTGCCAGCGCCGCAGACGGCCCTTCCAAAAGCGATGTCTTCATTCGTCGATCTCCTCGATCAGCTCAGGCCCCGTGGCCCGGTTGGAATTCACGGCCTTATCGACGCGGTGAAATGTAAGTCTGTCATCTGCTGCGGGCTGCATCAAACGCGCCGCGCCATGCCCCTCTTCGCCCAGCCACTTGCCCCAATCGTCGGCTCGCAAAATGACCGGGATGCGGTGGTGAATCTCGGCCATGCGGCCTGTGGCCTCGGTCGTGACCATGGCGCAGGACGCAAGGCGCGTGCCGTTCTGCTCCCACTCCTGCCAGACGCCCGCAAAGACCATCGGGCCCTCCCCCGAGGGCTGGATGTACCACGGCAGTTTCTCCCCACCTTCGGGGCGAAACCATTCATAAAACCCATCCGCCGGAATGAGGCAGCGCCGCGTGCGGCAGGCCTCGCGAAAGGCGGGTTTCTCGGCGAGGGTTTCGGCACGCGCGTTGATCAAAAGCGGCCCGTCGGAAGGCATTTTATACCAGCGCGGGATAAAGCCCCAACGCATCGGCACGAGGCGGCGCTGATCGGTCTCGCGATAGATGACGTGGATCTGTGTGGTCGGGCAGATGTTGTAATTCGGGATCGGCGGCAGGTCATTCGCAGGCGCCGCTTCGAAAAGCTGCGCCATGGCATCATTGGGCAAGGTCAGGGCAAAACGTCCGCACATAAGCGTATTTTACCCGCTCAGATGGCGGGGGCCAGAGCGGATCGTATCGGTGAGGCGCGAAAACTGACGCCTGGTGTTCCGATGACAAGCTCAGAACAAGACTGGCGCAACAGCCCCCCCCCTCAGCGATGCGCCTTGCGCGCCAGATCAATCTTGGCATCCATCATCGACATCTCTTTCATGATCTCGGTGCGCCGCGTCCGGTCCCCGGTCTCGCGCAGTTCCTCACGCAGCTTCTCCAACTCCCGCGACAGGATAACAAACTCCGGCACGCCGCCGTTTTCCTTGATCACCCGATTGAGAAGCGCGTTCTCCGGGTCGTCTTCCTCAGGCAAAGGCTTGCCCGCACCCGGCAGATTGTCGAAAGCGCCGTCGCGCTCGGCCTCTGCGATTTTCTGATTGATCAAATCGATGAGCGGGTGATCCATCTAAGCCCCTTTCGCGGCCTTGAACCGCGCAAGGCTGGCCTCAGACCAAACCTCTTTCGGCTTATAGAAGCCTTCAAACACCTGCGCGCCGTCGGGCAACACGACCCAGGGCAATTTCGTGGAGGTGAAGATATGCACATCCGGCACGATCTCGGCGCGCTCTTCCAGCGTGCCGCAACGGACAAAGGCAAACACCTCGCCTGAGCCCGCGTAATGCGACCAGAGCGCGACTTTGCAGGTCGGACAGCGCGCGATGCTCTGGCCATGGCCCGAATTCGAGGGCGTCAAAACCATGTCCGGCGCGCCTTTCGTCACCTTGATTTCAGAGGTCTCAAGATAGGCATTGAGCGCAAAAGCCGATCCCGTCTCGCGCTGACACCAGCTGCAGTGACAGCAATGCACGATCATTGGCGAGGCCGTGACCTCGAATTCCACCTCACCACATGTGCAGCGCCCGTGCATGATCCGTCCTCCAACAAAAAAGCCCCCGCATGATCGCGAGGGCTTCTTGGTTTGTCTAGGTCGAACCGCGATTTACTTCACGGTGATGCGGCCGTCCGTGTAGGGCGTGTAGGGCGCGTTTTCGATCAGGTAATCGGCCAGAACATCGGCCACATCGGGGCCGAAGTCATAGGCATTCTCAGCGCTCGTGAACATTTTGTACCCGTCACCGCCATTGCGGACGTAGTTGTTGGACGCCACGCCATAGACCTTATCCATCTCGATCGGCGCGCCGCCGACCATCACGTCGGAAATGCGGGCACCCACCTCGGCGGAGGGGTCAACGGTGTAGGACATGCCCGCCACCTGCGGGAAACGGCCCGCGCCATCGGCCATCTCGGAGACGCCGTTTTCAAGCGCCGCGACAATGGTTTCGCCGGTCACTTCGAAGGTGGAGAGCGTGTTCTGGAACGGCAGCACCGTGAGCACATCGCCCATGGTCACCTGACCGCCCTGAATGGAAGCCCGCAGGCCACCGCCGTTCTGGATCGCGATCTCGACACCTTGGTCTTTCACGCGCTCCAGCATGGCGTCGGCCACGAGGTTGCCCATCGGGCATTCCACAGCGCGGCAGGTTTCGCGCGAGCCGTCGATGTCGGCGGAGGCTTCGGCCACGACCGTGGCTTTCAGTTCGTTGATCGGCCCGGCCAGTTCGGCGACGCGGGATTTGATGCTTTCGTCTTCGGCCACGGAGGCGTCGAGCAGGATCGGCTCGCCCGTCGCGGAGATCAGCGTGCCCTCGTCATCAAAGGTCAGCACGAGGTGACCGAGGTATTTCGAATAGGCATAGGCGGAGACCACCGGGACCTCGCCCACCATCGTGGGGTACGCCATGGCGCCTTCGATCTCGTTGGAGAACAGCGTGTGGGAGTGACCGCCGACCACAACGTCGATGCCCGCGACCTCTTCCGCCAGCGACAGATCCTTGTTCACGCCGACGTGGGTCAGCGCGATGATCTTGGTCACACCTTCGGCCTCAAGTGCGGCCACATCGGCGGCAAGGCTATCGGCTTCGTCCTGGAAGATCACATTCGGACCGGGGCTGGAGGTCTCCGGCGTGTCCACGGCCAGCGCGGAGATGATGCCGATCTTTTCGCCGCCCACCTCAAGCACGACATGGTTTTTCACCTTATCGGCCAGAATGTTGGATTGCGATACGTCGAGGTTGCCGGAGATCACCGGGAAGGACACGTTTTCGATCAGTTTGAGCGTGCCGTCCGGGCCATCGTCGAATTCGTGGTTGCCCAGCGCCATCACGTCATAGCCGATCTTTTCCATCATCTCGGCTTCGACATCGCCCTTGTAGGTCGTGTACATCAGCGAGCCCTGGTACTGGTCGCCTGCGTCGAGCAGAAGCACGTTCTCACCGTCGAGCTCCGCGCGCATCTCGGCAACTTTCGTGGCCAGACGGGCATAGCCGCCAAAGCATTCGCCCGCCGCGTTGTCTTCTTCGGGGCAGGTGTTGTCGTATTTCGTAATCGGTTCGATTCGGCTGTGCAAATCGTTGGTATGAAGAATGTGCAGCGTATATTCGGCATGCGCAGCTCCGGCCATCAGAGCCATTGCAGCGGTGGTGGTGAGAACTTTTTTGAGCATATCTTGCCCCCTGTTAAACTAGATGACCCTGAGCCTGACCAAAGTTTATCAAAGAGTCAAAGCCCTGTTCCGGGTTTTGGCTACATTCGCAACGTAACGGAAATGTAACGATGCAATGACAGGCAGATCATCCTTTTTCGACGTCCTGCCCGTCCAGGCACCCCCCCAGCACCTCCTGCGCCAAGATCGCAGGATCGGTCTCGAGCCGCCCGGTCAAAAGCCGCATCCAGGCCGCCGCCATAATCGTCTCCGCTAGGGCTTTCGCCGTCACACCGGGTTTGACCTCGCCGCGCGCGACCGCGCTGTCGACCACCGCGCTCAAGGCCTCCAGCCTCTCGAGGCGATAGTGCTCCAGAGCTTCGGCGACATCGGCATTGCACTGCGCCTCCGCGATGATCAGCGCGAAGGTCTGGCCTTTCGGGGTCTGCCAATGGGTAAAAACGAAACGGAAGAACGCGGTGATCGAAGCGATCAATGTGCCTTTGTCCTCGTGATGATATGTGCCCTTGGCGCGCTCATAGACCGCCACCAACAAGGCGCCCCGCGACGGCCACCATTTATAAAGCGTCGCCTTGCCCGCGCGGGCGCGTTTGGCCACCGCCTCCATGGTCAGCCCTTTCACCCCCTTCTCGACCAAAAGCGCCTCGGCCGCGTCCAGAATCGCCTCTTCCGTCGCCGGATTACGGCGCGCGCCGATGGAGCGCCGTTGAGGCCGAGACGTTTTCCCCTCTCCACCCATCGCCTCCGCAGAGGGGGCTGTGCGATTTGCCACAGGATTTGTCACAAGCTGATCCTTTACATATCAAAACGGATCGTTCATATAAGACAAACGAAACGCACCGTTCTCTTTGGAGCTACCACATGTCTGCATCCTCCGCCACCCTGCCCCAAACACCCCCCAGAAAACCCAACCGCCTACGTTTCAGCTTCTTCGTCTTTATGGGCGTTTATCCTCTGGTCACCGCTGTGATCTACGCGCTCACCCCCTTCACCTCCGAATGGCACATCTGGCAACGCAACCTCGTCATGGTGCCGATGATCGTTGGCTCGATGGTCTTCGTCATCATTCCGGCCATCCACAAACACTGCCACCGCTGGCTCTGATCCACGCGGCATTTTCGCCTCTGCGTGAAAGTGTCATTGACCGCGCCGCGCCGCACTGGCATCTGGAAACCATGCTGATTTACAAAATCTTCCGTGCCCCCGAGTGGGCGGCAATGCAAACCGCTGGCGAGACCCTCGGCGCCCCCGTGGATCTCGCCGATGGCTATGTCCATTTCTCCACCAAAGATCAGGTCGCCGAGACCGCCGCGAAATGGTTCGCCGGCGAAGAGGACCTGCATCTTCTCGCACTCGAGAGCGACGCGCTGGCACCCCATCTCAAATGGGAGCCTTCGCGTGGCGGAGCTTTGTTTCCGCATCTCTATCGGGCGCTGACCATGGAGGACATCCTCTGGGTCACCCCCCTGCCGCTTGGCCCCGAGGGCCATATCTTCCCCGATCTGTCCTGAGCCCCTAGGAGCCGCAAATGTCTATTTTCGAACAATTTGGCATGATGGTCCTGCGCAGCTTCGACCCGGAGAAGTCTCACAAACTGTCGCTCTCCGCGCTGCGTGCGGGGCTTGCGCCCCTGCCCGGCCCCGTGACGTCGGCTCGACTCAAAACCACCTTCGCCGGGATCGAAATGCCAAACCCCGTCGGCCTCGCCGCAGGCTTCGACAAGAACGCCGAGGCCATTCCGCAACTGTCGCGCGCGGGTTTTGGCTTTATCGAACTGGGCGCCGCGACCCCGCATCCGCAGCCCGGCAACCCGAAACCGCGCCTGTTTCGCCTGAGCGAAGATCACGCCGTGATCAACCGTTTCGGGTTCAACAATGATGGCATGGAAGAGATCGCCAACCGCCTCGCCCGCAGCCGTCATTCGCATCACAGCACGGACATCCCCGTCGGCCTCAACCTCGGCGCCAACAAAGATAGCGAAGACCGCGCCGCAGATTTCGCCAAGGTGCTGGCGCATTGCGGCAATTTCATCGATTTCGCGACGGTCAATGTCTCGAGTCCCAACACCGAGAAGCTGCGTGACCTGCAAGGTGCCGAAGCGCTCGAAGCGCTCTTGGCCGGTGTGCTCGACGCCCGCAAGGGCCTGAAACGTGCCGTGCCGGTTTTGCTTAAAATCGCCCCCGATCTTGAGCTGACAGAGCTTCAGGAAATCGCTGAAGTCGCCCGCAAGTCCGGCATCGACGGCGTCATCGCCACCAACACCACGCTGTCGCGCGAAGGTTTGAAATCTGCACATAAAGGCGAAGCAGGCGGGCTTTCCGGGCGTCCATTGTTCGAAAAGTCCACGCGCGTGCTCGCAACGCTCTCCCGCGAACTGGGCGACGACGTGCCGCTCATCGGCGTTGGCGGCATCTCTTCGGCGCTCGATGCCTATGCGAAAATCCGCGCGGGCGCCTCTTTGGTCCAACTCTATTCCGCGATGGTTTACCAAGGCCTCTCGCTCGCCCCTCGCATCGCGCGCGGCCTCGACGACTTGCTGGCGAAAGACGGTTTCGACCACGTCTCGGAGGCAGTGGGCACAGGACGCGGCGACTGGCTCTAAGTCGCCGTTTCCTTTGCTGCCCAAATACTCAAATCAGACCTCGGCACTCCGCTCCAGCCCCGGATATTTCGCAAACAGCGTCGCGCCGCGGGCGATGTAGCTGATCATCAGCGCCGCCCAAAGCCCGTGATTGCCCCAAAGCGGGATCAACACGGCCACCGCTGCCAGATAGACCAAAAGCGACAGCACCATCATGTTGCGCATGTCGCGGGTGCGCGTCGCGCCGATGAAAATTCCGTCGAGCATCCAGGCCGCCAGCCCCAACAAAGGCCCCGCCACCATCCACGGCAGATAGGTGCGCGCCTCCGTGCGCACATCGGGCGCGGTGGTCATCACGTCGATGATCGTGCCGCCCAAGACGGCAAATCCCAACGCCAGCAAAGCGGACACGATCAGCCCCCAAAAGGACGCCAAAACCGCGCCTCGGCGCAGCGCCATGCGCGACCGCGCGCCCAAGGCATTGCCGACAATGGCCTCGGCGGCAAAGGCAAAACCGTCGAGCGCATAGGCGGTGATCTCGATGAATTGCATCAGAATCTGGTTCGAGGCCAGCGTCAGATCGCCGAAACCCGCGCCGAAAAAGGTAAAGCTCACCATGATGCCCAACAGCAGAACGGAGCGGATCAGAATATCCGTGTTGACCCGCAGCATATGCATGAGCCGCGCCCCGTCGAAGACCTGCGCCCAATCGCGCCAGAGCGTGGTTTTGAAGGCATCGCGACAGAGCCAGAGGCCAAACCCCGCACCGGAGACCTCGGCCAGCACGGTCGCAATCGCCACGCCTTCGACGCCCCAGCCCAGCCCAAGCACGAACCAGAGATCGAGCCCAATGTTGAGACCGTTCATCCAGAGTTGCAACAGCAGGACCCCGGTCGTGCGCTCTTGTGCGATGAGCCAGCCGGTGAGGCCAAAAACCGCGATGTTAAACGGCGCGGACCAGATGCGGATGCCGATGTAACTGCGGGCGAGGCTTTCGACCTCATCGGACGCCGGCGCCACTTGAAACGCCGCCCAGAGGAGCGGCGCTTGAAAGAGGATCAAAAGCCCGCCGCCGAGGACGCCGATCATCAGCGCGCGGGTCAAAAGCGCGGCCACCTCGCCGGTGTCGCCAGCGCCCCGCGCCTGACTGACCATGCCGGTCGTGCCCATGCGCAGAAAGCCGAAGACCCAGTAAAGAGAGGCCAGAATGATCGCGCCAAGCCCGACAGCGCCGATGGGCGCCGCCTCCCCCATTTGCCCCACGACGCCGGTGTCGACCGCGCCCAAGATGGGCACGGTGGCGTTGGACAAAACAATGGGCAGCGCGATTTTCAGGACCCGCCGATGGGTCAGAGGCAGCGCTTCAGTCATTGGACGTGCGATTGTCCGGCATCAGGACAGGCATCAGGAAATGCCCCGTCGCATGCACGGTCGGACGCGCGCGGTTGTCTTGCCAGGCTTCGACCTGCACCGAGGCATAACGCCGCCCGGCGCGGGTGATCTCGGCGCGGGCGTAGGCATCGCGCGGCAGACCGGAGCGCAGGTAATCCACTGTCAGATCAATGGTTTTCGGGAATTTCGGCAGGACATCCACGGTCTCGCCCGCTTCGATCTTCGGCCAGACCATCGACCAGCTCAGCGTAATCAAAGCGGTGACTTCAAGAAAGGCTGCCAAG
Source organism: Celeribacter naphthalenivorans (assembly GCF_020524585.1). Lineage (GTDB taxonomy): Bacteria > Pseudomonadota > Alphaproteobacteria > Rhodobacterales > Rhodobacteraceae > Celeribacter > Celeribacter naphthalenivorans. The sequence goes on along the minus strand of NZ_JAIVLK010000001.1, from coordinate 187,046 downwards.
GCCCCGCCATGCAGCGCGGGCAGCGCCGGATTGCCGATCAAATCGGGGCGATAGGGCATCACCGCGGTCAGCTCATCGCCGCGGCGTTCAAACTCGAAGCCCATGAAAGAGATATAAGGCACGCGCGCCACCAGGGCAGAAAGCGCGGCATCACGGCGTTCTTTGACGACCTGAATCGGTTCGGGTTTGGCGCGGCTCATGAGTTGCCCCTTTCGACGGTAAAGGCGCCCGTGGCGGCGGCGACCGGCACGTCGGAGGTGCCATCTGTGGCGGAGACCCGCACGAATCCCACGGCACGCGTCATGTGATAGCAAATCGCATGGGCGGTGATCGTCGCGCCGGGTTTCGCCGCACGCATATAGTCGATTCTGAGATCGAGTGTGGCGGTCGCAAGCCCTGCGTTCGGATGACTCATCACCGACGCCCCAGCACAGGTGTCCATCAGGGCCGAAACGGCGCCGCCATGGATCACGCCGCTTTCCGGGTCCCCGATCAGCTTTTCCGAATAGGGCATGTAAATCTCGGCCTCGCCCGCGCCGATGGTCGTCAGAACCATGCCCAGCGCCTCGCAATGCGGCAGGCTCGCGATGAATTGGCGGGCGATTTCTGTGCGGTCGGCGGGCATGATCTTCTTCTTTATGAGCGCGGTATGGGCGCGTTTATAATGTGACCTGCCGATCTGGCTGCAAGGAGAAAATCGCGAGCAATGGGGACAGCTGCGCCAAACTGACGCCACGAAACCCATGTGGGAAACCTGTGCGCCGAACATGGCTTGATCCGCCCCCGCGCGGATGGCTATGGTCGCGCATAACGGCGAAATTGAGTTGCGAAACTGAACCAATCAGTTTAGATGCGACGTGAGGAGAGAGAAGCCATGTCCGATCAACGTCTCACGTTCAAAGAGATGTGCGCCGAGTTCGATGTGACCCCACGCACGCTGCGCTATTATGAATATATCGAGTTGCTGGCGCCTGAAAAGGAAGGCCGGTCACGGTTTTATACGCCGCGCGAAGTGGCGCGTATGACGCTTATTTTGCGTGGACGTAAATACGGGTTTTCTCTGGAAGAAATCCGCCAGTGGCTTTTGATTTACGAGGAAAAGGGCACAGCGGCGCAGGCGCAGGCTTTTCTCGAGCTGGCCGACCGTCAGTTGATGGCCCTCGAAGAGCAGAAACGCGAGCTTGATCAAGCGATTGCGGAGCTTACGGAGCTGCGCGCGGAGACCGTCAAAAGCGTCTCCGCCTGACGCGGGTCCCGCCTGCGCAAACTTGCGACGTTACGTTCCTATTTCGGACCGGCTTGTTCGTGCATTCGCGTCAGCACGCGACCAACGACAGCGCACATGTTGGTCTTTCTCTCAAATAGGACCAATACCCAAAGCGCTTTAAGTCAAACGGAACAAGGCAAAACATTCGCGTCCCATTATCTAAACCAAACCGTTTGCATTGCCTGCCACGAAAGAATATTTTGACAGAGTTCAACGGACCTCCGCCCCCAATCATGGCTCAAAAAGTGACGCCACGTTTCGATTAAAGAGGTCTCTATGATAAGATTAGAGTGAGGCGACGGCGCAAGCTGCGGGCCTCATAACAGGAAGCCAGCTCCAGCGGGATTATCCTCGCCCGGAACCAGCGACCCAAGTGACGAGACCGGAGCACGCCGACGTGACGAATGAGGTTATGACGATCCGTGAAATGTGTGATGCGTTCGACGTGACGCCCCGCACATTGCGCTTTTACGAGGCCAAGGAGCTTTTGTTTCCGATCCGCGAGGGTCAGAAGCGGCTCTTTACCAAACGGGACCGGGCGCGATTGACGCTGATCCTGCGCGGCAAGAAATTTGGCTTTGCCCTTGAAGAGATCCGGCAGCTGCTCGATCTCTACAAGGAGGAAGATCGCGGTGAAAAGCAATTGCGTGAGACCCTTGCGGCCTATCACGTGAAGCGCGCGGAAATGGAGGCGCAGAAACAGGCGCTGATCGCGGTCATGACCGATCTGGAGGATGAAATCGGATTTGTCGAAGGGCAAATCGAAGGATTGAAACGCGAGGGGTGACAGATGTCTCCCGCGCGCTGTGCAAAGGGAGACACGCCATGCCGAGCTACACGGCTCCGACCAAAGACATTCAATATGTTCTGCACGATGTGCTGAACATTTCGGGCTCCGACATTCCGGGCTACGCGGACCTTGAGCCCGAGTTCACCGAAGCCATTTTCGACGCTGCCGGCCAACTGGCCTCCGAGGTGATCGCGCCGTTGAACGTCGTGGGCGATCAGGAAGGCTGTACGCTGGAGAACGGCGTTGTCACCACGCCGACCGGTTTCAAGGAGGCTTTCGAGCAGGTGAAAGAGGGCGGCTGGCCCGGTCTCGACATGCCGGAGGAATTCGGCGGTCAGGGCATGCCCTATGTGATCAACACCGCCGTGGGCGAGATGTTCTCCGCCGCGAACCAGGCGTTTACCATGTATCAGGGCCTGACCCATGGTGCCGCTTCCGCGATCCTCGCCCATGGCACGGATCAGCAAAAGGCCACCTACCTGCCGAAGATGACGTCCTGCGACTGGACCGGCACGATGAACCTGACGGAACCGCATTGCGGCACCGATCTGGGCCTCATGCGCACGAAAGCCGAACCGCAAGCGGACGGGTCTTATAAAATCTCCGGCCAGAAGATTTTCATCTCGGCGGGCGATCACGACATGTCCGAAAACGTCATCCACCTCGTGCTGGCCAAGATCGTCGGCGGCCCTGAGGGGATCAAAGGTGTGTCGCTCTTTATCGTGCCGAAATTCATCGTCGATAAGGACGGCAACCCGGGTGCGCGCAACGGTGTGTCTGTCGGCTCCATCGAAGAAAAAATGGGCATCCACGGCAACTCGACCTGTGTGATGAACTACGACGAGGCGACCGGCTACCTCTTGGGCACCGAGCACAAGGGCATGCGCGCCATGTTCACCATGATGAACGAAGCCCGTCTGGGCGTCGGCATGCAGGGCCTCGCGCAGGCCGAAGCCGCCTATCAGAACGCGGTGATCTATGCCAAGGACCGCCTTCAGGGCCGCGCCGTGACCGGTGCCGAAAACCCGGACGGCCCCGCCGATCCGCTGATCGTCCACCCCGATATTCGCCGCAACCTGATGGATCAAAAGAGTTTTATCGAGGGCGCGCGGGCCTTCATGCTTTGGGGCGCGCAGCTCATCGACCAGGCGCATCGTTCCGAAGACAAGGACGCCGATGGCCTCATCTCTCTGATGACCCCGGTGCTCAAGGGCTTCCTCACCGACAAAGGCTATGAAGCCACGGTCAATGCGCAGCAGGTCTACGGCGGCCACGGCTATATCGAAGAATGGGGCATGTCGCAATTCACTCGCGATGCCCGGATCGCCATGATCTACGAAGGCGCCAACGGCGTTCAGGCGCTCGACCTCGTGGGCCGCAAACTGGCGACCGATGGCGGCAAACACGTCATGGCCTTCTTCGAGATGGTGAAGAGTTTCTGCAAAGAGAACGGCGAAGGCGATATGGCCGAATTTGTCGATCCGCTGAAAGCCGCCTCGAAAGACCTTCAGGGCGCGGGCATGTTCTTCATGCAGAACGGCATGAAAAACCCGAATGCGGCGCTCTCGGGCTCTTATGACTTCATGCATCTGTTTGGCTACGTCTGCCTTGGCCTGATGTGGGCGCGGATGGCGAAAGTCTCGCTCGCCGCTCTGGAAAACGGCACGGATGACGCGGAGTTCCACCAGAACAAGCTCACCACCGCGCGCTATTACATGGCCCGCCAACTGCCGATGACCGGCACGCTTTTGAAACGCATCGAATCCGGTGCCGATCCGGTGATGACTCTCCCCGCCGAGGCGTTCTAAACTGCGCCCAACCCGAGACATGAGGCCCCTGCCCCGGCGGGGGCCTTTTCTTTTGCAGCGCCACAAAATGGCGAAATGACGGAGCGTAACCATGGCAAAGCGATTCAGAATGACGCGGCGTTTTCCTGTTTCCATGACCGAAGACGGGTATCGTCGTCTTAGACAGTTCGCGAGGGAGGCGGGCTTGGACGAGGGAGAGGCGCTGTCTTTCCTGTTCGAGAATTTCACCTCCGTCACGGATGAAGAAAAGCTGACGCACCGCTTGCGCCTGTTCAATTCGGATTTGGAGACGAGAAAGAGATGAGTTTTGTGGCGCATCATAATCACCCGGCCCGCGCGCGGCCGATGATGTGTCCGAATTCTCTTCTTCATGAGTATTTCTGCCAAGAAAAAGCCGAAAATGCGCGCGAAAGCCGATCGACCGCAGGCCTGCGCCCCGCCTTGAGGCCTTCACGCGACTTTTCCTTGGACGGTCATCGGCTCTCCAGCCTGTTCCGCAGCTCCGAACATGATCCGGTAAGGTTAACTTTGAGTAAGCGTCCTGACTTTTTCTTGGCGAAAATACTCAAAACCAATGCCGGTCGCACTACCTGTGTCCCGAGAGGAGACGCGCGATGAGCATTCAACTCTATTGCTTTGGAGAGAGCGGCCATTCCTACAAGGTGGCGCTTGGCCTGACACTCGCGGGGCTGGACTGGTCGCCGGTCTATGTCGATTTCTTTGGCGGAGAGGCGCGATCCGAAGCCTTTCGCGCGCTCAATCCGATGGGGGAATGCCCGGTCTATGTGAACGGCGATCTGGTGCTGACGCAATCGGGCGTGATCCTTGACTATATCGCCAGAGAGACCGGCAAGTTTCAGGGCCAAAGCGAAGCAGAGCGGCGCGAGGTGTTGCGCTGGGTTTTGTGGGACAATCACAAGATGTCCTCGCAGGCTGGCACAGCGCGGTTCCTGATGAACTTCCTCTCTGAGGACAAACGCCCCGCCGAGGTGATCGCCTTCACGCAGGGCCGCCTCAAAGCCGCCTTTACCGTCCTGAACGACACGCTTGCGGATCGCACATGGTTGGCCGGAACGGAGGAGATCAGCGCCGCCGATCTGTCCTGTTGTTCCTATCTCTTTTACCCGGAGCCTTTCGGATTTGACCGTGCCGACTGGCCCCAAATCGACGCCTGGCTCACGCGCATCAGCGCCCTGCCCGGCTGGAAACACCCTTACGACATGATGCCCGGAAACCCTTTGGACCGGGCCTGAAACGCCACTGCCAAGACTTTGGAGGAGACTATGACCGAAGCCTATATTTACGACGCCCTGCGCAGCCCGCGCGGGAAAGGGCGCAAGGACGGGAGCCTGCACGAGGTGACCTCGGCCGCGCTCTCCGCGCAGATGCTGAACGCCGTCAAGGAGCGCAACGGACTTGAGGGCCATGCCGTCGAGGATGTGATCTGGGGCAATGTGACCCAAGTGGGCGAACAGGGCGGTTGCCTTGCGCGCACGGCCGTTTTGGCCTCCGAGTTGGACCAATCCATCCCCGGCCTCGCGATCAACCGCTTCTGCGCCTCGGGCATGGAAGCCGTGAACCTCGCCGCCAACCAAGTCAAAGGCGGGGCGGGCATGGCCTATATCGCCGGCGGCGTCGAGATGATGGGCCGGGTCGCCATGGGATCGGACGGGGCGGCGATTGCTGTCGATCCGGCGATTGCGATGAAGACCTATTTCGTGCCGCAGGGCATCTCGGCGGACATCATCGCCACCGAATACGGCTTCACCCGCGAAGAGGCCGACGCGCTGGCAGTCGAGTCCCAAAACCGCGCCGAAGCGGCGTGGAAGGACAACCGTTTTGCGAAATCCATCGTGCCGGTCAAGGACATCAACGGGCTGACCATTCTGGATCATGACGAATACATGCGTCCGGGCACCTCGGTCGAGGCACTGGGGGCACTCAAAGCCTCGTTCAAAGAGATGGGCGAGGTCATGCCGGGCTTCGACAAGATCGCGCTGATGAAATATCCACATCTCGAGAAGATCAACCACATCCACCATGCGGGCAACTCGTCGGGCATCGTCGATGGCTCCGCCGCCGTGCTGATCGGCAACAAGGAGTTCGGCGAGAAATACGGCCTGAAACCGCGCGCCCGCATCCGGGCGACCGCCAAGATCGGCACCGATCCGACCATCATGCTCACCGGCCCCGTGCCTGTGACCGAGAAAATTCTGCGCGACAGCGGCATGTCGATTTCCGACATCGACCTCTTCGAAGTCAACGAGGCCTTCGCCTCCGTCGTCATGCGTTTCATGCAGGCATTCGATGTTGATTCATCGAAAGTTAACGTTAACGGTGGTTCCATCGCGATGGGCCACCCTCTTGGCGCAACCGGGGCGATCATCATCGGCACGCTTCTGGACGAGTTGGAGCGCACCGGCAAAGGCACGGGTCTCGCCACGCTTTGTATCGCATCCGGTATGGGAGCGGCGACGATTATCGAAAGGATCTGAATGTGAACGCGGCAGAGTTTCGCGAGTTTCTGGACGATATTTCCACCTGTTTCATCACAGGCGAATTCGATCTCTGGGCCTCGCGCATCCTCCTGCCCTTTTCCATGGTGACACAACAAGGCCCCGTTTTCATGACAACCCTTCGAGAGCTCAGCGAGAATTTCGATCTCTACCTTCAGGCCTGCGCGGTCATGAGGCTGGACGAGATTTATCGCCGCCCGATCTCTTTGGAGGATTGTCGCGACGGGACCTTCATCGGAACCTATGAGACTGAACTGCTGAGCCACGGACATCGCGCGACGGAGCCTTTCACCTCCTCCGCGCTGATCCACGCCACCGACGGGGGGTACAAAATGTCCTCCATCATGAATGCGCGCGGGCATCACCCCTGGACCGGCACCAGCCCTGCGAGAGAGGGAAAACAATGACTGATTTTCATTACGACGTAGACAGCGACGGCGTGGCCGTCATCACCTGGGACATCCCGAACAAGAGCATGAACGTGCTTTCGATGGAGGGAATTTCCGAACTGGACGCCTGTATCGACAAGGCCTTGGGCGACGAGGCCGTGAAAGGCATCGTGATCACCTCCGGCAAGGACACCTTTGCCGGCGGGATGGATTTGAACATCATCGCCAAGATGAAGGACGCGGCGGGGGACGATCCGGCCAAAGGTCTGTTTGACGGGCTGATGAACATGCACGCGATCCTGCGCAAGCTGGAACGTGCGGGCATGGATCCGAAGACCAACAAGGGCGGCAAGCCGGTCGCGGCGGCTCTGCCCGGCACGGCGCTTGGCATCGGCTTGGAGCTGCCTCTGTCCTGCCACCGCATCTTTGCCGCCGACAATCCGAAGGCCAAGATCGGCCTGCCGGAGATCAAAGTCGGCATCTTCCCCGGCATGGGCGGCACCACGCGTGTCTCGCGCATGGTCGGCGCAATGGCGGCGGCACCGATCCTTCTCGAAGGCAAGATGCTGGACCCGAAGAAAGCCAAGGGCGCGGGCCTCATTCAAGAGGTCGTAGAGCCCGGCGAATTGCTGGCGAAGGCGAAAGAATGGGTGCTCTCCGCGAAAGACGCGGACATCGTGAAACCTTGGGACGCGAAGGGCTGGAAAATGCCCGGCGGCGCGCCTTATCACCCGGCCGGTTTCATGACCTTCGTCGGCGCCTCCGCCATGGTCAACGGCAACACCCAGGGCGTCTACCCGGCGGCGAAAGCGTTGCTCTCGGCCGTCTACGAAGGCGCGCAGGTGCCGTTTGACACCGCGCTTAAGATCGAAGCGCGGTGGTTCACCCATGTGCTGATGAACCCGTCGTCGTCGTCGATGATCCGGTCCCTGTTCATCAACAAGGAGGCTTTGGAAAAAGGTGCCAACCGTCCCGAGGTCGCGGACCAGACCGTCAAAAAAGTCGGCGTCTTGGGCGCGGGCATGATGGGGGCTGGCATTGCTTATGTCTCCGCCAATGCGGGCATCGAGGTCGTGTTGATCGACATGAAACAAGAGGCCGCGGACAAGGGCAAAGCTTACTCTGAGGCCATCCTCGACAAAGGCATTTCCCGCAAAAAGGTGACGCCGGAGAAGAAAGAGCAAGTGCTGTCGCGCATCACCGCGACCACCGATCTCGACGCTCTGAAAGGCTGTGACCTGATTGTCGAGGCCGTGTTCGAAGACATCGGCGTGAAAGCGGAGATGACCAAGAAAGTCGAAGCCATCGTGGGCCCGGACTGCATCTTTGCGTCAAACACCTCGACCCTGCCGATCACCGAGCTGGCCAAGGCGTCTGTGCGCCCGGAGCAGTTCATCGGCATCCACTTCTTTAGCCCCGTCGACAAGATGCTGCTCGTGGAGATCATCAAGGGCAAAGAGACCGGCAATGTCGCCGTGGCGAAAGCGCTCGACTATGTGCGCCAGATCCGCAAGACGCCGATCGTCGTGAATGACGCGCGGTTCTTCTACGCCAACCGTTGCATCATCCCCTACATCAACGAGGGTGTGCGCATGGCCGCCGAGGGCGTGGACCTGCCGCTCATTGAGAATGCAGCAAAACTTCTGGGCTTCCCGCTCGGGCCGCTTCAACTCATCGACGAAACCTCGATTGATCTCGGCGTGAAGATCGCCAAGGCGACGAAGGCCGCGATGGGCGATGCTTACCCGGATGAGGCCGTCGATGAGGTGGTGTTCTGGATGTTCGATCAGGGGCGTCTGGGCAAAAAGGCCAATGCGGGCTTTTACGACTATGACGAGAAGGGCAAACGCGGTTATCTCTGGGAGGGCTTCAACGCAGAGTTCCCGGTGGCCGACGCCCAGCCCGATCTCGACGAGGTCCAGCACCGTCTGATGATGGCGCAGGTTCTGGAAGCCGTGCGCGCACTCGAAGAGGGCGTGTTGGAAGACATCCGCGAAGGCGACGTCGGCGCCATCCTCGGCTGGGGCTTTGCACCTTGGTCCGGTGGTCCGTTCTCTTGGCTCGACATCATCGGGGCGGCGAAAGCCGTCGAGATTTGCGACAATCTCACCGCAACGCACGGGCCGCGGTTCGAGACGCCGACCCTCCTGCGCGAGATGGCGGCCTCTGGCGAGACCTTCTACGGCCGCTTCGGCGCAGGCGTGGACAGCAAAGCCGCCTGAGCGCGCCCCACATGACACTCAGCCCTTCCCACTTCGGGGAGGGCTTTTTTTATACGTCATCCTTGGCCAATTCAGCAAACATGTCGCGTCCTTGAAGCTGCGGCGCCATGGTGCACCAACGGTCTTCGACCTGCACCCAATGGGCGTCCTGTTCCGTGGCATGGACGATGATCCGCCCCGGCTCCGAGGAAATCGGCGCAGCGATGAGATTAAGGAAAAGCGCGAGCGCTTCGGCGGAAATACACATGGATCGGGCTCCGTTTTGGTGACCCCTCGCGCCTTGATAAGCCCTCCCACACGAGGCATGATCTCATCATAATCGCCAGCCTCTTCGACAGCGCCCAACAAATGCTGCGCCGCAGCAATCCCCACAAAGAAATGATACTTTCCTAGGCAATTTCAGCCGCGAAAGCCCAAGAAACAGCTCTCAAAATCGAAAAGACGTCTCGATTTCGCATCAGGACGCGTAGCGCCGCGATGTGGTCTGACCTCTGTGCCGCTGCTCTTCTTGCATCCAAACGCTATCCTGCGCGTCCTCATCGATCAGCGCATCCACGAACATCCGCGCCTGGGTCAGCGACATGACCTCATAGCCCGGCTGGTCGCGCGCCTCCATCAATCCGGCGATGGTGACGGTCTCCTCGGCCGGACAGTGAAACAGCGCGCCGATATTGCCGAACACCACTTGTTCCCTGTCAAAATGCAGGATCACGACCTCGACCGGTTTGCGCGCCCACATACGCTCGATACCCTTATAGCCCTCAAGCGCCAAAGCTGGCATCAAAGTGAAAGGATCGCCAAACATCGCCTCGCCCGCATCGCTTTCCACCATCACCGCCTGCTCCGGCAAAAGTGTCATCTCCGAGCGGTTGCCCAAGGCGCCCGCGGGCACAAAGAGCGGCCAGAGATGCGCGGGAGTCCTGCCCTGATCCGTGTAGGTCCAACGTTTGATGATCCGACGCACGGTCTGAAGGCATTCGTCAAAGGTCAGCACCTTATCGCCCTCTTGCAGAGCAGCCACATCGCGCCAGCCGGTGCTGGTCGCCACCTGCATCCCGGCGATGAGGCCCGAGGTCTGCGCCGCATGCCCACCATGACACGCCCCATCCCATACGCCAGAGCGCCCGCCCGCATCATGGACCGGCTCTTTTCGCAACATCTGACCCAGTTTCATCATCGTCTCATCCCCATCAGGCTCTTTTCGGGTGGCAGCCCGAGCTCTGCGATCTGTGAGATCATGAAAAGGTGGCCGGTGGGGTCACAGTTCGACGCGAATGGGACGCAAATGGGGCATAATCCCGACATCGGCGCAAATGTCGGGGATTTCATTCAATTGTTCTCGAATTTGGTAACAGTCCGTTAAGAAAATTCGGAGTTCACTCAGGTTCAACCAAGAATTCTTGGGGTTAGCGGCCCTCTCTCAAAGGAATGCTTTGCCGGATGTCCCCACGATTCGACGCCGAATCCCCCCTCACAGGCGCAAAACCTCAGGCAATCTCCCCCAGCCCGCCGCATTTCAGCCTCAGTTTCAACGCGCGCTCAGTCAAAACCATAGCCAAATTGGGCAATGTCTTCCGCCGCGATCCGGGCCACCAACTCCGCATCGGCCTCCGAGTAATAAGTGCGAAAATCGCGGGCGCGCTGGGATTCATTCACCGGCGCAATCGGCGAAAGGTCAAACCCCAGATGATCCCACAGCGGCGCCAAATCCTCGTCCAAAGCCTCCAGCCGCACATAAAGATCGGCCCGATCCTGCCCTGCCCCGTCGCACATATAGCTGCGCGACGGCACCGAGAGGCTCTTCACCGTCTCGGGCGCATTGAGAAAGCCGGAGAACGCCGTGGACTTGGCCAAAGTCACCGCAGAATGATCGAAACTCTGCCCTCTGAGCCAGTGATAATAGGACACGAACCGGTCCCAGGGATTGCGCACGAGGGTGAAGATGAAGTGATCCGCGAAATCCTCGCGCGCCACCAGCCCCTCGATGTCCGCCAGCCGGGAATGTTTCCACAACCGCCCCGCCGCCGTCAGCCCCTTGACCCGCCCGCGCCGCTTCACCGCTTTGGGCGTGTCACCGATCAAGATGTCCTCGGCCATGGCCCGCGTCTCCAGCGCCTGCGCCAGCGCCGTGCCCCCGGTTTTGGGAATGTGAACAAAGATATAGCGGCGGCCCGGTGAGATGATCATGGCAAAATACTAAAGCCTTTTCCCTTCGGTTCCCAGAACGATTGTAGCGCCCGGCGTTCCGCGATAGATTGCCCGAAACAACGATGAAAAGAGCAGCCCGCGCATGATCGCGCTTACGGAATTCGAACGGCTCGAAGCCCCCGGTCTCTGGCTTCCCGAAGGGGACAGCCAGCGCCGTTCCGTGATCGTTTCCGTGGGCGAGGCGACGCTAACGCTGAGCGATGATCGCACCGATGGTCGGCCCCTGACCCATTGGTCGCTGCCCGCCATCGAACGCATCACCGCCGAGGGCGAGACCCCGGCCCGCTACCGTCCCGCGTCTGACAGCAGTGAAGAGTTGGAGATCGACGACGCGCTGATGATCGAAGCGATCGACCGCATTCGTCGCGCCATCGACCGTGCCCGCCCGCATCCGGGGCGACTGCGTGGGGTGATGATCGGACTGGGGGCGGCTGCGATCCTCGGGCTGGGCGTGTTCTGGTTGCCCGGCGCGCTCATTCGTCAGGCCGTCACCATCGTGCCGCCTGTGTCCCGCGCTGAAATCGGCGAAGAGCTTTTGGAACGGATCAAACGCCTGTCTGGTGCGCCCTGTGATACGGTGCATGGCGCCCGCGCGCTCAACACGTTGAAAAACCGCCTCATTCCCGGAGGTTCCGGTCAGATCGTTGTGCTCACCAGTGGCGTCGCCCAGTCACAGCACCTGCCCGGCAAGATCATCCTGTTGAACCGTGCGCTGGTCGAAGATCACGAGGACCCCGATGTCTTGGCCGGCTATGTTTTGGCCGAGCTGGTGCGCGCAGAGGAGCAAGATCCGCTGGAACGCCTGTTGCAGGATGCGGGGCTCACCACCTCGCTCAGACTTTTGACCACCGGGCATATTCCGCCCGAAATCCTCGACGCTCATGCCGAAAGCCTTTTGACGGCCCCCGTGACGCCGGTGGAAAACGATCACCTGATCGCTGCCTTTGCCGGAGCAGAAGTCCACAGCGCCCCCTACGCCTATGCCCGCGACATCACCGGCGAAAGCGTCCTGCCCTTGATCGAGGCCGATGGCGTGCAGATCGAGACCACGCGGCCTGTGCTCTCAGATGGCGATTGGGTCGCGTTGCAAGGGGTCTGTGGCGGCTAACACCTCACACGACACCAGAAACAAAAGAATACCCCCGCCAGATGCGGGGGTTTCTTTTTATTGTTCTGCCTCGTCTAACTCAACGCTACTTGCGCGCGAATGCGTCCCCGTAGCCTGCCCCACGAACGGCAGACAAAGCGGACAGGGTTTGCTCGGGCCGGGCGAAGGGGCCGGCCAGAACAATCTTCAAAGGCTTTCCACCTCGGTGCAGCACCTGCGAGGAGACGGGATAGCCCATGGCCGAAAGACGCGCGATTGAGCGCTCGGCATTTTCGGGGACACCAAAGGTGCCCACCTGGACATAGCGCAGAGCCTGCGCCTGTTGGGGTTGGACCTGCGCCAAAGCGGGTTTGGCCACACCGGGCGTGCGCGCGGGCACCGCCGATTTGGTCGAAATTTGAACCGGCGCCTGACCTTGCCCCGCGTAGTGCTGGGCCTGAACCGTGACGGTGTTCCGGGTCTTGAAAGGCGTGCCAAAGAGCCATTCCCAGAAGGTCTTTTTGCGCGGCGCATAGAGATCATAGGCGGGCGTGGTCTGGGTCCAGACCTGTGCCATTTGCAAATCACCGCGGGCGGTTTGCGGACCACGGTGCGGGTTGAGGCGCCCATCGGTCCAAGCGCGGCTGTAGCCATCCGGCAAGCTGCCCGCCACCGGACGCGGCAGCGCGTAGGGATCGATCCCGGCGGCACGCGCCACGGCAAGCTGATTGGCGCTTTGGGTCGACAAACGCGCCTGCGCGTTGCGCTGAATATAGGCGGAGGGGTGCACGGCCTGCGGGCCGCACCGCACGGCATAACGCCCGTTCGTGTTCATATATTGCGCTGCATTGCCGGAGAGACCGCCACATTGCGTCAGGGCCGCCGTGGCTGTTGGTGCAACAGTGGCGGGGGCGGCAGCCGTGACCATGATCGTCGCGGGGGCCTCGACCGGAGCCTGAACAGGTGCTGCGCGTTTGACCGGCACACGCACCAACGTCGGCTCGGTCAATTTCATCCGACCGCCATCGGCAGTGCGCACCGTGACGCCTGCAGGCAGGCGCTTGAGAATATATTCGACCGTCCCGGTCTCACACCGCAGCTGACCGCCCGTGACAGAGGCCACACAGCCGCGTTCGCCCACAGTTTTACCGGCGAGTTGCTCAAGCGGCGGCAGGCTGGGTTGCGGAGCGGGCGCCGCTTTTGCAGCGACCGGCGCTGCTTGGGGGGCGGGGGTGGGCGCCGACACGTGAACCGTAGAAGGTTGTTTCGGCGCAGGGGTCGCAGCCGCCGCCACAGTCGTGGTCGGCGTCGGGCTCACGGGATCGGGAATGACCGGCAAGCTGTCTTCGATCTGAGCAAGGGTCGGTTTGAAGCCGCAGAGCACCTGACGATCCCGCGACACGCGCGGCACCCATTGCACCGCGGCACCGGAGCCTGTGCGCACATAGGCACAGCCCCGGCTGTCGACATATTGCGACCCTTTGTAAGATGCAGGCGGAAATTCCGCCGGATGATCTGCATTAGAAAGGGCGCGCGCCCCGGCCTCTGAAAGACCGACGGCGGACACGCCCAAAGTCGCAACCATCACGGCGACGGAAATCGTTCTCAAACCCTGCATCATGATGCCCCGCACAAGATATTGTGCACAGACTAGCGCAGAACTGATTCGCTGTTAAGAGGGGAAATCGCTTATTTTGTGCCAAACATGCGATCGCCCGCATCCCCTAGCCCGGGGACAATATATCCATGTTCGTTCAGCTTTTCGTCCACTGCCGCTGTGACGATCGGCACGTCGGGATGCGCCTCTTTCATGCGTTTGACCCCTTCGGGCGCCGCCAAAAGGCAAAGGAACCGAATGTTTTTCGCGCCCGCCTCTTTGAGCTTATCAATGGCCGCGACCGAGGAGTTGCCCGTGGCGAGCATCGGATCGACAGCGATCACCAAGCGGTCGCCCAAGTCTTCGGGCACTTTGAAATAATATTCGACCGGCTCAAGCGTCTCTTCATCGCGGTACAGGCCCACGAACCCGACACGCGCCGAGGGGATCAGCTCCAGAATGCCGTCCATCAAGCCGTTGCCTGCGCGCAGGATCGAGATCAGCGCCAGTTTTTTGCCGTCCAAAGTCGGCGCCTGCATGGGTTGCATCGGCGTCTCGATGGTCTTTTCCGTCATGTCCAGCTCGCGCGTGACCTCATAGGCGAGCAAAAGGGAAATCTCCCGCAACAGCTGGCGGAACCCGGCGGTCGAGGTCTCCTTGTCGCGCATGATGGTCAGTTTGTGTTGCACCAGCGGGTGTTTCACGACGGTCAAATGATCAAGCATCGGTAGGCTCCAGTTTCTTGGCGACCATTCCACGGGTCGCCTCATCGCAGAAGGCCGCTTCAATCGCGACCTTGTTCAAGTCTTTGAAATCATCCTCTTCCCAGCCGAAGGTCTCGGCGAGGCGGTCGAATTCATAGCGCATTGTGGAATGGAAGAACGGCGGATCGTCCGTGGAAACGGTCACCTTCACACCGCGCGCGCGCAGCTTGGCGATCGGGTGATCGGACCATTTCGGATAGACACCCAACGCAATGTTCGAGCCCGGACAAACCTCCAACACGATCCCCGCTTCGGCAATCTCATCGACCAGCGCGAGGTCTTCGATGGCCCGTACACCATGGCCGATGCGCTCGACCTTGAGGTCGCGAATGGCGTCGCGGACACTCTCCGGCCCGCCCCATTCGCCCGCATGAGAGGTCAGCCGCAGCCCCGCCTCGCGCGCCATGTCGAAGGCGTATTTGAAATCCCCCTGTTTGCCCATCGCCTCATCACCGCCCATGCCAAAACCGGTGACGAAATCGCCCACGGTCTCTTGAGCGCAAGCAGCGGTTTTCTTGGCTTGATCCGGCCCGAAATGGCGGACACAGGTCGGGATCGCGCGCATCACGATGCCGGCCTCCCGCTCCATCTCATCAGCGGCCTGTTTGATCGCGGCGAGGTAGTCTTTCCACGCCGACACATCGCCACCGCCACAGAAATCAGGCGCGAGGAAGCTTTCGGTGTAGATCACATTCGACGCCACGCTTTCTTCCAACACGGCACGGGTCAGGCGGTAGTAATCCTGCGGCGTTTTGAGGACCGAGGTGGCGGCCTCATAGACCTTGAGAAAATCCCAGAAGTCTTTGTATTTATAGGCGCCTCTCTCATCGAAAACGCCCGAGAGATCGACCTTTTTCTCAGCCGCCAAGCCGCGAATGAAGGCGGGGGGCGCGGCCCCTTCGAGATGCATGTGCAACTCGATTTTCGGCATATCCGTGATGCTCATAGGAAACTCCGTCCGGGCCCTTGCGCCTCGATCCCGAGGTGCGCCGCAATCGAGGCCGCCACATCGGAAAAGGCCACAGGGCCAATGGGTTTGAGGCCGACACCATAGCCCAGCACCGGCACCTGTTCGCGGGTGTGGTCCGTGCCCGACCAGGTCGGGTCGTTGCCATGGTCGGCGGTGAAAATCAAAAGATCGCCCTCGCGCGCCCGCTCAAACAGGCGCGGCATCTGGGCGTCAAACCATTCGAGATGGCGGGCATAGCCGGAGACATCTCGGCGATGCCCATAGAGGCTATCGAATTCGACAAAGTTGGCAAAGGTGAAGGACCCGTCAGGCGCCTCGCCCATCACGTCGCAGAGGTGGTCGAAAAGCAGATGATCGTTGCCCTTGCGGACCTCATCCAAGCCCTGCATCGAGAAAATATCGCCAATCTTCCCAACAGCATAGGTCGCACGCCCGGCGGATTTCGCCCAATCGCAAATCGTCGGGCTGGGCGGCGCGATGGCGTAGTCGTGGCGGTTGCCAGTGCGGGTGAACCCGTCTTCCAGCGTGCCGATGAAAGGCCGGGCAATGACACGCCCGATCTTCATCGCATGGAGCGTGGGGGCGAGGTCTTCGCAGAGCTTCAGCAACCGGTCGAGGCCGAAATGATCCTCATGGGCGGCGATCTGAAACACGGAATCCGCAGAGGTGTAGCAAATCGGCCAACCGGTCGCGATATGCTGCGCGCCGAACTCCTTGATGACTTCCGTGCCGGAAGCGTGGCAATTCGCCAAAGTGCCCCCTGCCCCGCACAACTCCGCCGCCTTCTCCATCAAATCCTGCGGGAAAGACGGCTGCTCATCCGGGAAATAATGCCAATCCCAAGGCACAGGCACACCGGCCAATTCCCAATGGCCCGAAGGCGTGTCCTTGCCGGGGCTGATCTCGGCAGCAACGCCATAAAGTCCTTCTGGCAGAGCCTCCAGCCCCGGCGCCGGGTCCGTGGTCGCATGCGCCATCGCCGCGCCCAAGCCAAGCGCATCGAGGTTCGGCAGATGCAGCGGCCCCGAGCGACCGTCTTCGGCGCGCCCCTCGGCACAGGCCTGCGCGATATGGGCGATGGTGTTCGCCCCCGTGTCGGGCCGCTCACCGTTGAAAAACTTGTCCGCATCCGGTGCGCCGCCAAGGCCCACCGAGTCCACCACGATCAAAAATGCCCTGCTCATACCGATACCTTTTCATAGACCAAAGGCGGCTCGTCGGGGGCCTCAGGCGCCAGCCGGATCGCCGCACGGATCGCGGCCTCCGCCTGATCGGCCTCCTCCACGGATTTCGCATGGATGGTGGCAATCAGGTTGTCCGCATCGAGATACTCCCCGATCATGCAGCAATTGGAAAGCCCCACCGCCGGATCGACTTTGTCGCCGCCTTTCATGCGCCCGCCGCCCAGATGCACCACCGCCATGCCAAGCGCGTGGCCGTCCATCTCGGACACATAGCCCGGCTCTTGCGACAGGACATCGCGCACCACCGGGGCCGAGGGCAAGCGGTCACGCCAGTGATCGACGAAATCGGCAGGCCCGCCAAGTTCTGCGACCATCTGACCAAAGCGTTCCGCGGCGGAGCCATCTGTGAGCGTGTCGCGCACGGCCCAGGCGGCTTGGTCCGCATCCTCGGCCAATCCGGCCAGAACCATCAATTCGCCCCCCAAGGCACAGGTCACATCGCACAAGATATTGTCCACCTCGCCCGTGGTCAGCGCCTCCATCACCGTCATGATTTCCAAGGCATTGCCCAGCGTCGGACAGAGCGGTTGGTTCATGTCGGTGATCAGCGCGGAGGTCTTGCAGCCTGCGCCATTCGCTGTGGTCACGAGGCTTTGCGCCAAAGCGCGGGCGTCCTCGGGCGTGGTCATGAAAGCGCCCGAGCCGCATTTGACGTCGAGCACGAGTGCCTCAAGGCCTGCGGCGAGTTTTTTGGACAGGATCGAGGCGGTGATCAGGTCGATGCTTTCTACCGTGCCGGTGACGTCGCGGATCGCGTAGAGCCGTTTGTCGGCGGGCGCGATGGAGCCAGAGGCGGAGACGATGGCACAGCCGACGCGCTCGACGATCTCATGAAACCGCGCGTCCGTAACCTCGGTTTTGAGGCCCGGAATGGATTCGAGCTTGTCCAATGTGCCGCCGGTGTGACCAAGCCCGCGCCCCGAGACCATCGGCACGCAAGCACCCAAAGCCGCCAGAGCAGGCGCAAGCAAAAGCGAGACACAATCGCCGACGCCGCCGGTGGAATGTTTGTCAATCGCGGGCGACGGCAGGTCCCAGCGCATCACCTCGCCGCTGTCGCGCATCGCAAGCGTCAACGCCACGCGATCCGGGTCGGACATGCCGTTCAGCAAAGCGGCCATGGCAAAGGCCCCGGCCTGTGCATCGGTCACAGCGCCACTGGCGAGACCCTGCGCAAAGCCGGTCAGCTCAGTGGGCGACAACTCGCGTTTGTCCCGTAATTTTTCAATGATTTGGCGTGCATCGAAACTCATGAGGCTCAGTCCATATGATCCGGCGTGAAGGCGCCCGGCAGAAGTTCGCCCACCGTCATGGTCAGCACCTTGCCCGTGCGCGACATCATCGAGACCTGCACCTCCGGCGCCGCAAATTCGCGAATTTTCTGGCGACAGCCGCCACAGGGCGGCACCGGCTCGTCGCTGTCTCCGATCACGGCCACCTCGGCGATCTCTGTTTCACCCCCCAAAACCATGGCCGCGATGGCCCCGGCTTCGGCACAGGTGCCTTCGGGATAGGCGGCATTTTCCACGTTCACGCCAGTAAAAATCGCGCCCGACGCGGTGCGGATCGCGGCCCCGACGCGAAAGTTGGAATAGGGCGCATAGGCTTTGTCCTGAATTTTCGCGGCTTCATCCAAGAGAGAGGTGGGCGCAGACATGGGAAACCCTCATTTTTGACTATTCGGTCCAGAGTGAAGCCTCGCCCGCCCAGATGCAAGCGCGATACACGCCCGGCACGCGGGCCTGACGCAGGGGCTTACCGATTGTGCGGTTCTTCGCACAGGTTTGCTTGTCTTTTACGCGCCTCGAATGGCGCCCTGACACAAGACCCCCATTTTATACGTCTCCCCTTGCATCGGCCCCTTCGAGAGGCGTAGAGGCTTGCCGAGGGAGAGGCCTTGAGGCACATTAGGGCAAAGTTGTTTAACATTAAACAATACCCCTACGCACACGACCGCAGATAAGGCCGCAGACAAGATTGGGAGATCACCAATGGCGACGGACACGCGCAACGACAGCCTGAGACAAGCCGCGCTCGACTATCACGAGTTCCCTAAACCGGGGAAATTGGAAATTCGCGCCACCAAACCGATGGCCAACGGCCGCGACCTCGCGCGGGCCTATAGCCCCGGCGTCGCCGAAGCCTGTCTGGAGATCAAGGCCGACCCGACCTCCTCGAGCCGTTACACCGCGCGCGGCAATCTGGTCGCCGTGGTGTCGAACGGCACCGCCGTTTTGGGCCTTGGCAACATTGGCGCCGCCGCGTCGAAACCGGTGATGGAGGGCAAGGCCGTGCTCTTCAAGAAATTCGCCAACATCGACTGTTTCGACATCGAAGTGAACGAAAGCGACCCGGAAAAACTGGCCGACATCGTCTGTGCGCTGGAGCCGACCTTCGGTGCGATCAACCTCGAAGACATCAAGGCGCCGGATTGTTTTATCGTTGAACAACTCTGCCGCGAGAAGATGAACATTCCGGTGTTCCACGACGACCAACATGGCACCGCCATTGTCGTCGGCGCCGCCGCGACCAACGCTTTGCGAGTGTCGGGCAAGAAGATCGAAGACATCAAAGTGGTCTCCACCGGCGGCGGGGCGGCGGGGATTGCCTGTCTCAACATGCTTCTGAAACTCGGCCTCAAACGCGAAAATGTTTGGCTCTGTGACATCGCAGGGCTGGTGTACGAGGGCCGCGAGGAAGAGATGACGCCGCAAAAGGCGGCGTTTGCGCAAAAGACCGACCTGCGGACGCTGGATGAGGCAATCGAAGGTGCGGATATGTTCCTCGGCCTCTCCGGTCCGGGTGTGTTGAAGCCCGAGATGGTCAAGAAAATGACCAAACAACCGATCATTTTCGCGCTCGCCAACCCGACGCCGGAGATCATGCCGGATGAGGTCAAAAGGGTCGCCCCTGACGCGATCATCGCAACGGGCCGGTCGGATTATCCCAACCAAGTCAACAACGTGCTGTGTTTCCCTTTCATTTTCCGCGGCGCGCTGGATGTGGGCGCCACCGAGATCAACGACGAGATGCAGCTCGGCTGTATCGAGGGGATCGCGGCCCTTGCACGGGCCACCACCAGCGCCGAAGCCGCCGCTGCCTATCAGGACGAGCGGATGGAGTTCGGGCCAGATTATCTGATCCCGAAACCGTTCGATCCGCGCCTCATGGGCGTTGTCGCCTCGGCGGTCGCCAAGGCCGCGATGGAGAGCGGCGTGGCGACGAAACCTGTGCCGGACATGAAGGCCTATAAGGACGCGCTTGACGGCTCGGTGTTCAAATCCGCGCTGATCATGCGCCCGGTCTTTGCCGCCGCAAGCCATGCCGAGCGCCGCATCGCCTTTGCAGAGGGCGAAGACGAGCGCGTGCTGCGCGCCGCCCAAGGCATGATCGAGGAAACCACCGACAAACCGATCCTGATCGGTCGCCCAGAGGTGATCGCCATGCGGGCCGAGCGCGCTGGCGTGAAAATCCGCCCCGGCATTGATTTCGAGGTGGTGAACCCGGAAAACGACAGCCGCTACAAACAATATTGGCAGGCCTATCATGACCTGATGGCCCGCAAAGGTGTGACGCCAGATTTGGCAAAAGCGATCCTGCGCACCAACACCACGGCGATTGGCGCCATCATGGTGCAACAGGACCACGCAGACAGCATGATCTGCGGCACCTTCGGACAATATCTGTGGCACCTCAACTATGTGACGCAAATTCTCGGCACCAAGGAGCGCCAGCCGGTCGGCGCGCTGTCTCTCATGATCCAAGAGGACGGCCCGTTGTTCATCGCCGACACCCATGTGCATACAGAGCCGACGCCGCAGCAGATCGCCGAAACCGTGATCGCCACGGCACGCCATGTGCGCCGCTTCGGGATCGAGCCGAACATTGCGCTGTGTTCGCATTCGGAGTTCGGCAACCTCAATTGCATGACGGGGCGCCACATGCGCGAAGCGATGGAGATTCTCGACGCCGAACCCCGGGATTTCAAATACGAGGGCGAGATGCACATCGACAGCGCCCTGACCCCGGATTTGCGCGAACGCAACTTCCCGCACTCGCGGCTTGAAGGCCCGGCCAATGCGCTGGTCTTTGCGATTGCCGATGCGTCCTCTGGCGTGCGCAACATCCTAAAGACGAAAGGCGGCGGCTTGGAAGTCGGCCCGATCCTGATGGGGATGGCAAACAAGGCGCATATCGTCACGCCCTCGATCACCTCGCGCGGGCTTTTGAACATGTCCGCCATCGCAGGGACCCCGGTCGCGCATTACGGCTAAGTCTAGACGACAGACCAGATTTGCAACGCCTCCGCCTCGTCGCGGGGGCGTTTCTATTTGCAACATCAATCTCTTGTATCAAAGTTTGCAAACTACATTTCTAGAGCTGTTTGCGAATTTTATATAAACATTTGTGGCGCGCTCTGGTAACAACATTGCCGGAGCGGGCCAAATTACCAGCGGCCCCCGTGATTGTTGCGCGTGATATTCCTACCTAGCCCCGCAGGGAATCACTGACTGAGCCAATCACGCCAAGTCAGCGAGGAGGACGCGAAGAGTGGCATATAAAGACGTTTACGAGGCCTGGAAATCCGATCCGGAAGCATTCTGGATGGAGGCCGCAGAGGAGGTTCATTGGTTCAAAAAGCCCACGAAGGCGCTGTTTGACGACAAGGCCCCGATTTATGAATGGTTCTCGGACGGGTTGACCAACACCTGTTACAATGCAGTGGACCGCCATGTCGAAGCCGGTCGCGGCGACGAGATCGCGATCATGCACGAGAGCCCGATCACCCATGCGACCAAGGGCATCACCTACAAGGAATTGCAGGCCCGCGTGTCGTCCCTGGCGGGCGCGCTCAAAATGCGCGGCGTCGAGAAAGGCGACCGCGTCATCATCTATATGCCGATGGTGCCCGAGGCGCTTGAGGCAATGCTGGCCTGTGCCCGGATCGGTGCGGTGCATTCGGTGGTCTTCGGCGGCTTTGCGGCGCATGAACTGGCGGTTCGGATCGACGACTGTACGCCGAAAGCGATCATCGCGTCGTCCTGCGGACTCGAGCCCAACCGCGTGGTGCATTACAAACCGCTTTTGGACGAAGCCATTGAGCAGGCCACACACAAACCCGAATTCTGCGTGATTTTTCAACGTGAACAAGAGGTGGCCAAGCTGATCGAGGGGCGTGACTTCTCTTGGCATGGCTTCCAATACGGCGTCAAACCGGCAGAATGCGTGCCGGTCGAGGGCAACCACCCGGCCTATATTCTCTACACCTCCGGCACCACCGGCGCGCCGAAAGGCGTGGTGCGCTCCACCGGCGGGCACCTTGTGGCGCTGAACTGGACGATGAAGAATATCTACAACATCGAGGCGGGCGACCGGTTCTGGGCGGCCTCCGATGTGGGCTGGGTCGTGGGCCACAGCTACATTTGCTACGGACCGCTGATCAAAGGCGCGCAGACCATCGTCTTTGAAGGCAAGCCGGTCGGCACGCCGCATGCTGGTGTGTTCTGGCGGATCATCCAGAACCAGCGGGTGAAGTCCTTCTTTACGGCGCCAACCGCCCTGCGCGCGATCAAGCGCGAGGACCCGAATGGCGAGTGGATCAAACGCTATAAGGCACATGAGCTTCAGGCGATTTTCCTCGCTGGTGAACGTGCAGACCCCGACACGATCAAATGGGCGCAGGAGAAATTCGGCGTGCCGGTGATCGACCACTGGTGGCAAACGGAAACCGGCTGGGCCATCGCCGCGAACCCGCTTGGGATCGAGGAATTGCCAGTCAAGATCGGCTCGCCGTCCGTGGCCATGCCGGGCTATGACATCGACATTCTCGACGAGGCGGGTCATCCGGTGGCCGACGGCGAGCTGGGCGCCATCGCGATCAAACTGCCGCTGCCGCCAGGTACGTTGCAGACGCTTTGGAATGCCGAAGACCGCTACAAAAAGAGCTACCTGACGACATTTCCGGGCTATTACGAGACGGGCGATGCGGGCATCAAGGATGAGGACGGCTATGTCTACATCATGGCCCGCACCGATGACGTGATCAACGTCGCCGGGCACCGCCTCTCGACCGGCGCGATGGAAGAGGTTCTGGCGAACCACCCGGACGTGGCAGAATGTGCCGTGATCGGCGTGGCGGATCAGCTCAAGGGGCAATCGCCGCTGGGCTTCTTGTGCCTCAACGCCGGGTGCGACCGCGATCATGCCACGATCGTCAAAGAAGTGGTCGCCTCGGTCCGCAAGGACATCGGCCCTGTCGCGGCGTTCAAGATGGCCTGTGTCGTGGATCGTTTGCCGAAAACCCGCTCGGGTAAAATCCTGCGCGGCACGATGGTGAAAATCGCGGACAGCCAACCGTTCAAAATGCCCGCGACCATCGACGATCCG
Source organism: Celeribacter naphthalenivorans (assembly GCF_020524585.1). Taxonomy (GTDB): domain Bacteria; phylum Pseudomonadota; class Alphaproteobacteria; order Rhodobacterales; family Rhodobacteraceae; genus Celeribacter; species Celeribacter naphthalenivorans. The sequence continues at coordinate 163,797 of NZ_JAIVLK010000001.1, read as the reverse complement.
GCCATTCTGGACGAGATCAAACTGGCGCTTCAGGGACTTGGGTACGCAAAAGAGTAAATTTTAACCAAAAATCTCTGTTCCCCGGCGCAAGGTTGGTTAAGACTTTGTAAACCAATTCGCCGGGGATCGACGCGGCCCGATTTGGCCGCGTTTTTTCTTGTCCGACAATGCGATCGGCAAATGTTGCATAGGTTGAGCGTCTGGTGGGACGTAAGGGGATAATTTGACTCAGGGGAACGAACAAAGCCACACGCTTCAGATCGAGGATGCAGGGCGTATCTCCCTGTTGTCACATGATATTCGCTCGACGTATGGGGAATTGCAAAGCGCGCTGAAGATGTTGGCACAGGACGCGCATCTTCCTCAGCGCCTCCAGAATGAGCTGTCGCGGTTGAGCCATACCGGCGCGCATCTGGGCCGCTTGCTCGATGAGGTCTCCGAGGCGATCTTTCACGACCATCAGAAACGCCCGCCGCCCGTTCTCAGCAGCGCGCCGCGACTGGTCCTGACGGGGCTTGTGCAACGCTGGCAGAGGATCACCGAAAAGCTCGGTTCCGAACTTTTGCTCAGCGGGACGGATCATCTGCCCGACATTGCGGATCTCGATATGCTGGCGCTGGAACAGGTGCTCTCGAACCTCGTGTCCAACGCGCTGCATCATGCCGGTCCCGGGCCGATCTCCATCGATATTGCGCGCTCTGGCCAGGACGCGCAGGAAGAACTTGTGTTCCGCATTCGCGACTCTGGGCCGGGCTACCCGCCCTCTGTTTTGGGCTCCGTGGCGCTGGCGCCCCCCCCCATCGGCGCGGGGGAGCCGGGATCGGGGTTCGGCCTGCATGTGGCCTTTGACGCGACCCGTCGTTTGAATGGCAAACTGAAACTGCAGAACCCGCCGGATGGCGGCGCGGAAGCCTGTTTGACGCTGCCCTTTCCACGTCCCAACACGGCCAACACCGACACCATCGCACAGTCGCAGCACCTGCCCGAAGGGCTGGTGGCGCTTTTGGTCGAAGACAGCGCCGCTTTGCGGCTTGGACTGCGTCACGATCTTGAGGCGCTTGGCCTGACGGTGATCGAGGCGCATGACGGCATCGAAGCGCTCGAACGCCTCACCGACCCAAAGACCCACATCGATATCGTGTTTCTCGACATCGAATTGCCCCTGCTGTCGGGGCTTCAGGTGTTGTCACGGCTCCGTGCACAGGACCAAAGCGTTCCCCCAACCGTGGCCATCACCTCGCATGTGTTCATGGTGAACCGTCAGACCATCCTGTCGCATGGCGTCAAGACGGTGCTCAGAAAACCCGTCAGCGCCCAGCGCGATATTCTCGAGGCCATCGCCACCGCGCTTGAGTTAGATCACCCGCTCTCGCCCGCGCAGCCCATGTTCTACGCCCGGCCTGCGCGCGTCGCCCTGCCCCAAGATGTGCTGGCAGACTGTCTGGACAGGCTGATCGCCCACCTGCCCTGCCCGACAGCGCGAGAGGTACTGACCCAGATGTCTGACGATCTGGATCGCTATCTCGATGAGGCCACCCGCGCGATGCAAGATCAGGACGGTCTGGAACGGCATGCCCAGGTGTCGCGGGCCTGCCATTCTTTGTCGGCGCTCTTTGCCACAGTCAATATGAAGACGGCCCAGCGGGCCTCGCGTGTCCTGTCTGAGCGTTCAGATCAGATGCCGCCATCTGACATCATTGAAATTCTCAGGCAACTCCGGCAATATGCCTCAAATATTCAAACTGCAATTCATTCGATCTTAACGCGCGAGATGGACACAGATGTGCCACCCACCCATTTTAATCGTCGATGACGTCGCGACCCATTTGACCCTCTTTTCTGCCACTTTAGAAGCCGAGGGACATGTCGTCCTCACCGCCCGCAGCAAACAAGAAGCGCTGGAACTGGCGCAAAACCATGCGCCAGGGATTGCCTTGGTCGATCTCGTGCTGCCGGATGGCGACGGGGCGGAATTGATCGAGGCCTTGACCTCCCGCTGCCCGGAGCTCAAGGCCATTGCCGTGACCGCCTTTGCAACGGTCGACCGCGCGGTGGCCGCAATGCGCAACGGCGCCGTCGATTTCCTGGTCAAACCGCTGACCCCGGATCAATTGATCTCCGCGATCAACAATGCGCTTGCCGGGCGCAGCATCGGAACTTTGCCCGGCGAAGCGATCGGGCACGGCGATGGTTTGGAAGGCGCGATCAACTCCTCGAAGCCGATGAAAGACGTTTATGCGACCATCCGCGCCGTGGCGGGATCGGCTGCCTCGGTGTTCATCACCGGCGAAAGCGGCACCGGCAAGGTCAAGGCCGCCGCCACCATCCATGCGCAATCCGGGTTCAACACCGGCGCTTTTGTCAAACTCGACTGTTCCACCGCCGACCCGGACCGGATCGAAGAAGAGCTTCTCGGCCATGTCGCGACAGCGGACAGCCCCGCCAAGCCCGGCGCTGTCGAGCGCGCCAATGGCGGCACCCTTTTGCTCGATGAGGTCTGCGCCCTGTCCCCGGCGATGCAGGCGCGGCTTTTGAACATTCTCCAAACCGGCGAGATCACCCCCCTCGGTGGCGACACGCCCCTGCCCGTCTCCTTCCGCCTGATCTGTTCCTCGACGCCCGACCCGACCGAAGAGGTGGCCCATGGCCGTTTTCGTGCGGATTTGTTCTATCGGTTGAACGTTGTGCCAATCCATCTCCCGCCGCTGCGCGAACGCGGATTGGAAGTGGTCGAGATTGCAGAGACCGAACTGGATCGCCTCTGTGCGCAGGAGGGGCGGAATTTCCGGACGCTCTCGACCGGGGTCAAGGCGATCTTTCTCGACCACAACTGGCCCGGCAACATTCGCGAGCTGATGAATGTGATCTGGAATGTCGCGCTTTTGAACGATGGGCCTGTCGTGGAAATTTCCGACCTGCCGCCCTATCTGCGCGGCATTGGCACCGCTCCGTCGCAGGGCGCCGAGAGCGCGCCGCCACGGTTCCCCGGACGCGCCGATCCCTTTCAGGGGCGCACTTTGGCGGAGATCGAAAAACAGGCGATTGAGGCCGCAATCCAAGCGACGGACGGGTCGATCCCGGCGGCGGCACGGGTGCTCGATGTCTCGCCCTCGACGCTCTATCGCAAGCTTGAAACCTGGGGCAAACCCGTGCGAGGCGCCCGCAAAAGCTAAGGCAAGCGCCTGATCTCAGACGAATTGTTCGCGCAACAGCCGCTCTTCGAGCCCGTGCCCCGGATCGAAGAGAATGCGGTGTTTGACCTTGGGTTCCGAGGCAATCTCGACCCAGAGCACCTTATCCGTGTGGCGGCTGTCGGCATCGGCCATGACCGGGCGTTTTTCCGGTTCAAGCACATCGAACCGCACCTTGGCGGCACTGGGCAACAAGGCCCCGCGCCAGCGCCGGGGCCGGAACGCGGCCATCGCGGTGAGTGCCAGAACATCGGAGCCGATGGGCAGGATCGGCCCGCGCGCGGAGTAGTTATAGGCCGTGGACCCGGCGGGCGTCGCCACAAGCACCCCGTCGCAAATCAGCTCTTCCATGCGGATTTTGCCGTCAATCGAGACGCGAAGTTTCGCCGCTTGCGGACCCGCGCGCAGCAAAGACACCTCGTTGATCGCCAGCGCCTTATGTTCGCGCCCATCCTCACCACAGGCCACCATGGAGAGCGGGTTGATCACCTCTTCCTCGGCCTCGCGCAGCCGTTCGATCAGATCGTCCTCACGAAATTCGTTCATCAAAAAGCCGATGGTGCCGCAATTCATGCCGTAAACCGGCGTGTCGAGATGCATGGTCCCGTGCAGGGTCTGAAGCATGAAACCATCGCCGCCCAAGGCCACGATCACCTCCGCCTCTTCCAGCGGCACCGCCTTATACTGCGCAGACAGCCGCTCAAACGCGCGCTGCGCGATCTGGGCATCGCTTGCGGCAAAGGCGATTTTAACCATGATGTGTCCCTTTCAGAACCAGTGTTTGGTTTTCAGTATCAAAGCTGATTGGGGATTTCACCTGAATTCCTGCGGGGTTGCGCAATCCTCCTGTCATCGAAATTGTGCCCCCAGACGGACGCGCGGGCGCGCATCGGAAACTTTCGTCTCCACAAAAGGCCTACGCGGGATCGGATTCATGATCATTATGCGCCGACAAAGGGTTTTCCAAATGTGACAGAATGGCTAAGACAGCCGCGACACTCCCAGCCTGCCAAGGAGCATATCATGACGGCCAATGTCCGCGATTCCGGTTTCTTCACCGAGGCGCTCGCCTCCCGCGACCCCGAGCTGTTCGACAGCATCACCAAAGAGCTTGGCCGTCAGCGCCACGAGATCGAATTGATCGCCTCTGAGAACATCGTCTCCGCCGCCGTGATGGAGGCCCAGGGCTCCGTCCTCACAAACAAATACGCCGAAGGCTATCCGGGCCGTCGTTACTATGGGGGCTGTCAGTTCGTCGACATCACCGAGAACCTCGCCCGTGATCGCGCGAAAGAGCTGTTCGGCTGTCAGTATGTGAACGTTCAGCCGAACTCCGGCTCTCAGGCGAACCAAGGCGTGTTCAACGCGCTTTTGCAGCCGGGCGACACGATCCTCGGTATGAACCTCGCCTCCGGTGGCCACCTGACCCACGGTGCGACCGTGAACCAGTCCGGCAAATGGTTCAAAGCCGTGCAATACGGCGTGCGTCAGCAAGACCAGCGCATCGACTACGATGCCGTCGCCGAGCTGGCGCGCGAGAACAAGCCGAAGCTGATCATCGCCGGTGGCTCCGCCATTCCGCGCCAGATCGACTTTGCGAAATTCCGTGAGATTGCGGATGAAGTCGGCGCGATCCTGATGGTCGACATGGCCCACTTCGCCGGTCTCGTGGCCGGTGGTGCGCACCCGTCGCCCTTCCCCTATGCCGATGTGGCGACCACCACGACGCACAAGACGCTGCGTGGTCCGCGCGGCGGCATGATCCTCACCAATGATGTCGAGATCGCCAAAAAGGTGAACTCCGCCATCTTCCCCGGCATTCAGGGCGGCCCGCTGATGCATGTCATCGCCGCGAAAGCCGTGGCCTTTGGTGAGGCTCTGCGTCCCGAGTTCAAAGAGTATGCCAAGCAGGTGATCGTCAACGCCCAAGCGCTGGCCGATCAGCTGATGAAGGGCGGCCTGGACATCGTCACCGGCGGCACCGACACCCACGTTCTGCTCGTCGACCTGCGCCCCAAAAACGTGACCGGCAAGGACACGGAAAAGGCGCTGGAACGTGCGCATATCACTTGCAACAAAAACGGCATCCCGTTTGACCCGCAGCCGCCGATGGTCACCTCCGGCGTCCGTCTCGGCACGCCTGCGGGCACGACGCGTGGGTTCGGTGAAGCGGAATTCCGTCAGATCGCCGACTGGATCGTCGAAGTGGTCGATGGTCTTGCCGCCAATGGCGAAGAGGGCAATGCAGAGGTCGAAGCCAAGGTTAAAGCCGAGGTCGAGGCGCTTTGCGAGAAATTCCCCCTCTATCCGAACTTGTAAGTTTCGAACATTCAAGACAGATTGAGGGGCCTTCGGGCCCCTTTTTCTTTCACAATTGCGATGTTGCCCGATGTCTCAGCCCACCACACTTGAACGCCGTCTCGGCGACTGGCTCCGCGCCCGTCTGCCGCATGCGCTCACCGAACTTGTGATGTTCACCGTCAAAATGGGCTGGGCCTCGCTCTTTGGCGGGCTTTTGTTGATCGCCATGCTCGCGACCCATGCGATCTGGCAGGACGACTGGCCGATCGCGCGCTATGACGCATTGCTGCTCTACGCGCTCGGTCTGCAAATCCTGTTTCTGATCTTTCGGCTGGAAACCCTCACTGAGGCCAAAGTCATCCTCTTGTTCCATATCACCGGCACCGTGATGGAGATTTTCAAACTCCACATGGGCAGTTGGGATTACCCCGGCGCTGGCGTGATCAAGATCGGCGGCGTGCCGCTGTTTTCGGGCTTCATGTATGCCTCCGTCGGCAGTTTCATGGCCCGTGCGATCCGCCTCTTCGACATGAGGTTCGCGCCCTACCCGCCCTATTGGGCCTCGCTGCTGTTTGCGCTCGCGATCTATCTGAACTTCTTCACGCATCACTTCGGCCCGGACATCCGCATCGGGCTTTTCATTGCCTCTCTGATCCTCTTTGCCCGCACCCGCGTCTGGTATCGCATCGGACATTGGCACTGGATGCCCCTGCCTCTCGCCGCCGTGCTCTCCGCCTTTTTCCTCTGGATCGCCGAGAACATCGGCACGGCGACACGGATCTGGCTCTACAACGGTCAGGTCTCCGGCGAGATGGTCAGTTTTTCGAAAATGGGGTCGTGGTATTTGCTGCTTTACGTCAGCTTTGTGACGGTCACCTTGGTACAGCGCGATGCATTGCACCCGCGCGCTTTTACACCAGACCGCGCCAGATCATGACGACCAACGCAAGCGCGATGGTGGCAAAGACAACAAAGCCAACCGTCGCGATCAGGTCCAAAACCCGATTCTTGCGTCGGGTTTTCACATCCTGACGCTCGAGGAAATACCGCAATTCCTTGAAGGCCTTATCGACCTTTTTATGCGGCACCTGCTGCGCCAGTTTCGGATGCGCCTCAAGGGCAAGCGCCTCGACAATCACCGCCGATTTCCGACGCGCCCAGCGCGGCAGGCGGCGTCCGGCGTGTTTCACCTTGGCCTCGAAGCCCTCTCCCATGCGCACGCCCAGATGGTCGCGCAAAAGCACGGCAAGCTCGTCTGATCTCTGCGTCACGGAATGCTCCATGCGCCTCTTTTAGGGGGTTTGCCGCTGGGCGCCAAGGCGCTATCTCTCAACCATGTTGCACATTGACTTGAACGGTCAGCCGACCGACGCCTCACCCCTTTTGATCGTCCACGGCCTCTTCGGCTCCGCCCGCAACTGGGGCGTGATCTCGAAACGCCTCTCCGATGAACGCCTTGTCGTCGCCGTCGACCAGCGCAACCACGGCGCAAGCCCGCGCTTTCCGACGCAAAGCTATCCCGACATGGCGGCTGATCTGGCCGAGGTTTTGGAGCCTTTGGTGGCCGAACATGGGCCGTGCCACGTCATGGGGCATTCCATGGGCGGCAAGGCGGTGATGGTGCTGGCGCTTGAGCGACCTGAGCTGATCAAATCGCTGGTCGTGGCCGATATTTCGCCCGTCACCTACAGTCATGACAACACGCCTTTGATTGAGGCGATGCGCCGGATTGATCTGTCCATCGTGGAGAAACGTTCGGACGCCGACAAACAACTCGCCCGCGACGTGTTGGACGCGGGCGTGCGGGCGTTTTTGCTGCAAAGCCTTGTGGTCAAAGAGAAACGCTGGCTTTTGAACCTCGACGTCTTGGAAGCCGAGATGCCGAAGATCACCGCTTTCCCCGAGGTCTCCGGGCAGTATCATGGCCCCACGTTCTTCCTCTCCGGCGGCGAAAGCACCTATGTCGAACGCGACCACCGCGCGCGCTCCAAGGCGCTCTTCCCAGAGGCCAAATTCGCCTCCATCCCCGGCACGGGCCATTGGCTTCATGCCGAGAAACCCCGCGAATTCGAGGCCGCGATGCGGGCCTGGATGCATGCCGTCGACGCGAAGGCTTAAGAGAACTCTTTCAGGATTTTCTTGGTGACAACCCACGTCACCGGGACCGACACGACAAAGCCGATGGCCGCCGCGATCAGGATGGGCTGAAGCGTGTCCTTGCCCATCGTCAGCGCCACGACGACGGCGGTGCCCATCAAGGTGGTGGAAATCAACGAAAACAGGATACCGGCAAGTCGGTTCATGGGTCTCTCCCTCATATTCGATCGCGCGCATGTGACTTTAAGGTGATTCCGCGATGTCGCTTTGATCGGCGTCAAATCGCGATCTGGTACGCGGCATGACATCCGCCCCCATACACCTCTCCGATATTGCCCCCTCCCCGGAACGGCGCTACGACATTACGATATATCTTGGAGACCCCTATGAAACGCACAATCCTGATCGGCCTCACCCTCTTCGCCCTCGCCGCCTGCGAAACCATCGACGGCGCAGGACGCGACCTCTCGACCGCCGGACAAGCGATCTCCAGCGCCAGCCGCGACGTGCAATCGAACCTCTGATTGGACGAGGTCGGGAACCGACCGCCCGCCCGCGCGTTTCTCTCCTAAGCAATCAAAGGAGAGAGTGATGAAACGTGTGATGATTTTGGGCGCTGTGCTTTTGTCCCTTGCCGCCTGTGAAACGATTGAAGGCGCAGGTCAGGATATTTCCAAAGCCGGGTCCGCGATTTCGCAGGAGAGCCGGGAAGTGCAGAGTGAGATGTGAGCGGGGTTGCCGCTCGGGGAATTATGGAAAGCGCCTGCCCGGTTGGGTGGGCGTTTTTTGTTTAATCCCGCTTAGAATTGAACTAAGGAGCATTGCGGTATTTCTAACACGCACAGATTTCTTACTCAGTATTCAAACCTAGGTTCTTCAGCCTAATTTCCATTGCAGGCTTGGAAACTCGAAATGCTTCCGCCATTTCAGAAATATTTTTACCGTCACTGACCATTTCACGAACCAACGGTGCAGGCATTAGCAAACGTGCGGCATACTTATTGGCTTGAATTTCGTGCTGCTTAGTAAACGGCTCCACTTCATTCAGGGAAGGCTCATCGAATAGCGTATCTGTATGCCGGTTGAGCACTCCTTTCTTCCTCAGAAGATCACGATGTAGGACATAGTGAGCGATCTCATGCGCAGCCGTAAAACGTTGACGTCCTCGGTTCTCAAGAGCATTCACCGAGATTGTATATTGTTTTCCGTCGAATTCAATTTGGCCAGATTTTTCGCCCAGGTCCGTGTCGCGAACGAAACGCACGCCTAACCTTTCGATGAGCTTTTCCAAGCTATCGCCAGCGCGTGACATAAAATCTTTCAGAATCTCAGTCTCTGATTGCTGAATGATCATTCCGTTTCATCCTCTGACATGGCTTTCGCTAGATCATAACCCGCCTCGCCGTTCTTCTGAGAGACAATATTGTTATTTCTTTTCTGTTCTTCAAGTTCCTCTTTCACCAGTTGCTCTACTTGGCGTCGAATTTGAGGATCCATTTCTTTTACGGCTTCATACGCAGCAATACTTGCTTGTTCATATGCCGTCTCAGCGACGATTGTGCGAAGCATCCAGAAGCCAGAAAGCGCCACCACGACCAAAAAGATTTCAATTGTCGTCAATCCAACCGAAATATGATTGTCATCTGGAATATTACCATAGCTATTCCAAGTTAAGACCACGGCGAACGTCAAGATAACATTCCACAAGATCGAGAATGAAGCCAAGTCTAGCGCATATTTTAACGGGTCTTTTTGAAAACGTCGCAGCATTTAATATTCCTGCAATAGCGGTTTTAAATCCAAAAGCCTGATCACAAACAGGTTTTATCATCAAGGCTAGAGAAACTGAACTAACACTTAGTAAAGGAGTCCAGCCCACAAGGCGCGGTGTCAAGAGTCTACCATCGCAAGACATTTCTTCGCACTACATATGAACCTGAATAGCAAAAAGCCCCGCTCTCGCGGGGCTCTTTTTAACTGTCCATTTTCAGCGCGTTAATAAACGCTTCCTGCGGGATTTCCACTTTCCCGAACTGGCGCATCTTCTTCTTACCAGCCTTCTGCTTTTCCAGAAGTTTCTTCTTCCGGGTCGCGTCGCCGCCGTAACATTTCGCCGTCACGTCCTTGCGCAGCGCGGAGAGGGTTTCGCGCGCGATCACCTTGCCGCCAATCGCGGCCTGGATCGGGATTTTGAACATGTGGCGGGGGATCAGCTCCTTGAGCTTTTCACACATCGCACGACCACGGGACTCAGCACGGTCGCGGTGGACCATCATCGAGAGCGCATCCACAGGTTCGTCGTTCACCAGCACCTGCATCTTCACAAGGTTGTCCTCGCGATACTCGGTGAATTGATAGTCAAACGACGCATACCCTTTGGTAATGGATTTGAGCCTATCGTAGAAATCGAACACCACTTCGTTGAGCGGGAGGTCATAGACAACCATCGCGCGGGTGCCGGCGTAGGTCAGGTCCATCTGGATGCCGCGGCGATCCTGACAGAGTTTGAGAACATCGCCCAGATATTCGTCGGGCACCATGATCGTCGCCTTGATGCGCGGCTCTTCGACGTGATCGACATAGGTCAGATCGGGCATGTCGGCGGGGTTGTGCAGGTCCTCAACCGTGCCGTCCTTCATGTAGATTTTATAGACCACGGAAGGCGCGGTGGTGATCAGATCAAGATCATATTCGCGCTCCAGACGGTCGCGGATCACTTCGAGGTGCAACAGACCGAGGAAGCCACAGCGGAAGCCAAACCCCAGAGCGGCAGAAGTTTCCATCTCCGAGCTGAACGACGCGTCGTTCAGTTGCAGTTTCTCAATCGCGGTGCGCAGGTCTTCGAAGTCGTTGGCATCGACCGGGAAGAGGCCACAGAAGACCACGGGGATCGAAGGTTTAAAGCCCGGCAGCGGCGTGTCGCATTGCTTTTTCTCATGGGTGATCGTGTCGCCCACCTTAGTGTCGCGCACCTGTTTGATCGAGGCGGTGAAAATACCGATCTCGCCCGGCCCCAGCTCGGCGATGTCGACCATCTTCGGTTTGAGCACCGAGAGCTTGTCGATCTTATAGGTCGCCTTGGTCTGCATCATGCGGATCTGGTCGCCCTTTTTGACCACCCCGTCGATGACGCGGATCATCACGACGACGCCAAGATACGGATCGTACCAGCTGTCGACCAGCATGGCCTTAAGCGGCGCGTCGCGATCGCCTTTCGGCGCAGGCAGACGGGTGACGATGGCTTCCAGAACGTCAGGAATGCCGATGCCGGTCTTGGCGGAGATTTCAATGGCGTTCGAGGCGTCGATGCCGATGACATCTTCGATCTGCTCGCAGACCCGCTCCGGCTCGGCGGCCGGGAGGTCGATCTTGTTCAGAACCGGCACGATCTCGTGGTCGGCATCAATGGCTTGGTAGACGTTCGCAAGCGTCTGCGCCTCGACGCCCTGCGTCGCGTCCACCACCAAAAGAGAGCCCTCGACAGCCTGCATCGAGCGGCTCACCTCATAGGCAAAGTCGACGTGGCCGGGGGTGTCGATCAGGTTCAGAATATAGGTCTCGCCGTCCTTGGCCGGATATTCGATCCGCACGGAGTTCGCCTTGATCGTGATCCCACGCTCGCGCTCGATATCCATCGAGTCCAACATCTGCGCCTGCATATCCCGCTCGGCCACCGTGCCTGTAAGCTGGATCAACCGGTCGGCAAGCGTCGATTTGCCGTGGTCGATATGGGCCACGATGGAGAAGTTCCGGATGTTTTTCAGCTCGGTCATGACAGGCCTTTAGCGCGTGAAGGTTTGGCTGAGTTCTATGCGGGGAAAGGGGGGGAATGGCAAGCCCAGAACACCTAAAGCAATCATCTTCTGATTGCTAAAATTACTTAGTTTGCGCATGCTTTACACTCAGGGCAGAAGGACGCGGACTTTGTGGAAATTCATTAAGACCAATTGGCAACAGGCTTTTTTTGCACTTGTTGGCCTCGCGTTCTTGACGTTTTCGTTTCGACAACTTGTGATGGGTGACATCGCAGGAAGCTCAGCAACATTTGCGATGAGCTTCTTTAGCTTTTTCTATTCCAACATCGCTAGATTTAAACGCTTCAAAGGCCTTGGCTTTGAAGCCGAGCTTTGGGACGACAAGAAAAAAGAAGCTGAGGACCTCATAAAACGTTTAAACACAATAACTTCCTCCTTTTCGAAAGAAATATTATTAGGAAAAGTGAAGCAAAACCGATTTACGTCTGGCCCTGAATGGAAAAATCATTGGAAACTTTTTGACGAGCTTAAAGGAGCTCACGAAGACCTTGGGCAGACCATTGATTTGTCAGAAACAAAACGTCAAATGGACGTCTATTTTATCTTCGACATAACTTCGGAACTTTATCCAAAACTTGGAGACGCCGTCTCGATAGCACGTGTCGACGCAGAAAGGAAAATCAAGAGAGAGTTTCCAGAGCCAATTCAAAATGCTGCCGAATATGGCGCGAGAAGGCAACAACTGCGTGAAATACCCGAAAACATAAAAGATCTTTTCTCCATTGCAGAGAAAGACGATCTTGCACGATACATAATCGATTGGGGTCTAAAAGCAAAAAACGTTCTCGAGCAAAATTTCGACATTACCATCGAATTTGACGAGAAAACACTGAACGATCTTCAGTACGTTTCAGAGGAATACCAAAAGGGGCCGCTTCAGGTTAGTGACCGACTTATCGAGCTATCAGAATCGAGATAGTATTGGGGGGCGCGAATGATGATCCCACCCGAACATAAGCACCCCTCCGCCCATCCCCCGCCCGCGACAAACTCCGCAATTGCGTCAAACCGCAGACTCAGGCATTTTAACCGCATCTTCACCAAAACGGTGGACCCTGCGGATGTGAAAGCATCGAAAAGACGGGGCCACGTCTTGGCACTACGAGAGGCAGAGACATGAAAAAATCCTTGACCGTATTGACCCTGATCGCCGCCGGTTTCACCGCGACGCTTTCGCCCATGAGCGCCTCCGCAGGCGCCATCGAGCGCGCCTGCATGGCGTCTGACCGGGCTGCGAACAACCGCGCGCTCTGTGGTTGCATTCAGCAAGCCGCCGATCTGACCCTGTCCAACAGCGACCAGCGTCAGGCCGCGAAGTTCTTCAAGAACCCGCAAAAGGCGCAGGACATTCGCCAGTCGGACAACACGAGCCACGAGGCCTTCTGGCGTCGTTACAAAGCATTTGGGGAAACCGCTGCGCAATACTGTGGCTAAGCCCGAAAACCTCTACCCGCCGCTCAACACGCTCAAACCTGTCGGCCCGGATATCTGGCTCGCCGACGGGCCGCCTGTGCCATTCTACGGGATGAATTTTCCGACCCGGATGACAGTGGTGCGCGTGGGCGGCAAACTTTGGGTGCATTCGCCTATCGCGCTGGATGAGGGCCTCTTGGACGAGATGGCCGCCCTCGGCCCCATCGGCTGGCTGATCGCCCCCAATCCTATCCATTACGTCTCGCTGAACGCTTGGCACAAACGCTTTCCGGCGGCACAAGTTTTGGCGGCTCCGGGCGTCAAAGAGCGTGCACGCAAATTCAATGTGCCTGTCCCCCCACATGAGGTTTTGACCGATGAGGCGCCCGAAGGCTATGCCAGCGCGATCCGCCAGCGCGTGGTCAAAGGGCATCGCTTTCTGCACGAGGTGGTGTTTTTCCACGAAGGTTCGAAAACTCTCATTTTGACCGATCTGATCGAGAATTTTGAGGCAGAAAAGGTTGGAAAAGTGAAAGCTTTTATGATGCGGATAGCTGGTATTCTCGACCCGGACGGCAAGGCGCCCGCTGACATGCGCGCCTCGTTCAAATCCAAAAAGAAAGCCCGTGCGGTGATCCGCGAAGTGATCGGCTGGGCCCCGGACAAGGTGATCCTCAGCCACGGGCGCTGGTATTCCGAGAACGGCACGGAAGAGCTGAAACGCGCCTTTCGTTGGCTACGCTTGTAATTCTGCCAAGAGTCCATCGGAGGCCGCCTCGATCAGATCGAGCGCCTCATCGAAATCACGGGTGTAATAGGGATCGGGCACCGCCATCACCCTCGTCTGCGGCGCATAGCTCATCATCAGCGTGACGGGCGTGTCATTGCCTGCGGGTCTTAGCCGCTCGATGTCGCGCAGATTGGCCTCATCCATCGCCAAGATCAGATTGAAGTGGTTAAAATCCTCCACTGTGAACTGACGCGCCCGCAAGGAGGAAAGGTCGTAATGCCGCAGCTTCGCCGCCGCCTGCATCGGGCCATAAGGCGCCTCGCCGACATGCCAATCCCCGGTGCCCGCGCTGTCCACGACGACAGGAAGACGCGCGTGTTTCGCCTTGGCGGCAAACACCGCCTCAGCGGAGGGAGAGCGACAAATATTGCCGAGGCAGACGAAAAGGATTTTATGCATGAGGGCTCCTGTTTGACGATACGCTACCCTTGCCCGCGTGTCGGGCACAAGGCAGGGTGGTGAAAAAGGAGACCTTAGATGACAGGCGGAATTTTCATTCTCTCGGGCGCCGGATTGTCGGCAGAAAGCGGCCTCAAAACCTTTCGCGCCGAGGACGGGCTCTGGGAGGATCACCGGGTCGAGGATGTCGCCACGCCAGAGGCCTTTGCCCGCGACCCCGAACTTGTGCAGACCTTCTACAACATGCGCCGTGCTCAGGCGGCAGAGGCCTCCCCCAATGCGGCGCATCAGGCGCTGGCGCGACTTCAGGCCGACCATGATGCGCCGGTTTACCTCGTGACCCAGAATGTCGATGACCTCTTGGAACGTGGAGGCGCGCGCGACGTGATCCATATGCATGGCGCTCTGAAAGACGCGCTTTGTGCCGCCTGCGGCCACCGCTGGCCCGCGCCTATGGTGATGGACGTGACAGCCCCCTGCCCCTCCTGCGGCGCGCCCGCAACCCGGCCAGACATCGTCTGGTTCGGCGAAATCCCATATCACATGGACACGATCCAGGAGGCTTTGGAAGACAGCGATCTGTTCGTCTCCATCGGCACCTCCGGCGTCGTCTACCCCGCTGCTGGGTTCAGCCAAATGGCACGCCAGCTTGGCATTCGCACGATGGAACTGAACCTGGAGGCCTCCGGCGGACGGTTTGACGAGGTGCGTGAAGGGCTTGCGAGCACGGTTGTGCCGCAATGGGTGGACAAAGTTCTGTGCCGCTGAGCGAAGTTGAGTATTTGCACAGCAAAGGAAACAAATGCGCCCCGGCCGCCGGTTCATAGCACTGTCGCGTCACCAGAAGGGATTTCGGCCACACGGGCCGGGGCGTCTCCTTCGCTGACGGTCATCGGCGCTCCCGCCTGTACCGTGGGCTCAGCTTAAGCCTTTGAGGGTTAACGTGTCGTTTCCTTTGCTGGAAAAATACTCAGCGAAACGCCGGTCCATGCACCCAAGTCGACAGGGAAAAGCGCTCTCCCGAGGTCACGGGGGTCACCCGGTGCAACACGAAGGACGGGAACAGAACCGCAGAGCCTTTGGCACGGGCGGCTTCGCGAATATTGGCGTCGGGTTGCAATTCGAGAGCGCCGCCTTGGTAGTCAGAGGCCTCTGACAGCTGCACCACCATGGTCAGTTTGCGACGCGAAGCCAAAGCGCCCTCGCCGATGTCAGAATGCCATGTGAAATGCCCCTGACGCTCGGCGCCATAGCGGGCGACCTGCGGGCTTTCGCCAAACTCGGTCAGAGCAAAATCGAAATGCGTGCGGTTGGCCTCGGCCACCAGCATCATGATCCGCTCCATGATCCATTCCCCCCCGTCGCGCTCATCGAGCCAGGCCAAATCGGCGCGCCGTAGGTTATGATCGGAACGGTTTTTCACCAGCCCAGCGTCCGCGAGTTCTTCTTCGCGCGCGAGCATCACAATCGCATCACATTCGGCAGGCGAAAACGCCTCCGGGAACGCATAGACGTTCAGCATGATCGGTCTCTTCAATTGTCCAGAAAGGGCGCGACTCGGGTCGGTAATGTCCCGCCTCGCTCAAATGCGTCCTCTAAGCCATTTTAAAATTCGCGCAAGAAAAAAGGCACGCGCGCGGCGTGCCTTTGAAATTTCAACCCCATGAACATCAGTTGCTCATGGCACCATGGTCATGCTCCATTGGCATCTCCATTTCCGTGCGCTCCAGATCGACGGGAATCTCGACGGTGATGTCACCGGCCTTCTCAAAGGTCAGGGTCACGTTGACGATATCACCTTGGGCCATCGGCTTCAAAAGCCCCATGAACATCACATGATCGCCGCCGCGTGCCAAAGCGTGCTTGCCATGCGCCGGAATGGAAAAGCCTTCAGGCACATGCATCATTTTCATAATGCCGTCCCCCATATCCTTATGGGTGTGCAATTCCGTAATTTTGGAGAAGTCGGCCTTGGCGTCGATCAGCTGATCGCCTTCATCGCCAGAATTTTCGATGACAAAAAAGGCGGCACCCGTTTTCGCCATCATCCCGGAAGAGCGCGCATAGGCGTCGGTGATGGTGATATCGGCAAAGGCAGGCAGGGCAAAGGCGCAGGCAAGCCCGGCCAAGAGAGTCATTTTAAACATTATTTTCAGGTCCTTGTGGTCTTTTAAGAGTTTTGGAGGGGAGAACGCAGACCACAGGAGGCGCGCGCGCACGCGGGCGCGGTGGCACCGTATCATGCGCTTGATAGGACAGGTTCGGCGGGGCAAAGCGCAGCTCGTTTTGCGCAGGCGTCGGCAGGTCGAATGCCTCCGCCAGCCCCGCGATCACCGACAGGGCACAGTCGGGACAGATGTGCGTCGGTCCGATCGGCTGCCCATCCGCATCGGTCAAAACCGTGATCGGCCCGGTGCCGGTGCAGAGCACCACGGAGCCTGTCGCATCACGCATGGTGCCCCGCGCCACGGCCATGGATTGGGACGTGACGATGAGCAAAAGCGCGACCAGAACGGCCTTTATCGTGCGAGGTAGACGCATGGTATCGGGCACTCTAGCGAAGATCGCGCGAAAGGAAAGAGACCAAATGACACATCGCGCCACAGAGAAAACCCCGCGAAAGCATAACTTTCGCGGGGTTCAATCTGTCACATCCGAAAGGATTACGCGGCGGCCTGAGCTTTCGCGATGTCTTTCTTGATTTTCAGAGCGTTATCCGACAGCTCTTCGTCCTTGGCTTTTGCAAGGAAGGCGTCCAGACCACCGCGGTGGTCAACGGAACGCAGAGCAGCGGCGGAAATCCGCAGTTTGAAAGAACGGCCGAGGGCTTCCGAAATCAGCGTCACATCGTTGAGGTTCGGAAGGAAACGGCGGCGGGTTCTGTTTTTGGCGTGGCTGACATTGTTGCCAGTCATCGGGCCTTTACCGGTCAGTTCGCAACGACGCGACATGGGTTCATCCTCGTTTCTACTTTCGAAAGCTTTAGCTCTCGCAGTTTAAAAGACTCGTTTCTGTCTTATTCGGCCCTCTTTTACGCACCCTCGCCCCGGACGCAAGTCCGAAAAGCAATGGGAAACACGGGAAAACACCGATTTCCAACAGAAAAGGACACCGCCTGAGAGCCGTGCCCGAAATTCAGTTCGCGGTGCATAGGCGATCCCAGGAGAATCGTCAAGTCCTCTCTACGCTCAGCCGTGCTGAAGGGCCGCCAAAACATCCGCCGCCGCATGACCCGGTGTGGTCTCGCCTTTGGCCACCTTTTGCGCCAGCCCCGAAATCATCGATTTGAGCGGCTCTTTTTCAAGCTGCGACAAAAGCCCAAAACGGATGTCCTGTCCGAACCAATATTCCGCCTGCTCGGAGCGGCGTTTGTCAAAGAACCCATTCTCACGCCGCCAATTCGCCAGCGCAGTCATTTCCCCCCAGGCCTCTCGCAGGCCCTTTTCCTCAATCGCGGAGACAGTCATCGCCTTGGGAAAATCCTGCGGGTCTTGCGGGCGTTTGCGGATCAGCCGCAGCGCGCCCGCGTAATCGGCACAGGTCCGTTGCGCGGCAGGTTTCAAATCGCCATCGGCCTTATTCACCAAGATCAGGTCGGCCATCTCCATGATGCCACGTTTGACGCCCTGCAATTCATCGCCGCCCGCAGGCGCCAGCAGAAGCAAAAACAGATCGGACATCTCAGAAACCACGGTCTCGGACTGCCCCACGCCCACGGTCTCGATCAGGATCAGATCATATCCAGCCGCCTCGCAGAGCGCGACCGCCTCCCGCGTGCGCCGCGCCACGCCGCCCAATTCAGATTGCGACGGCGAAGGTCGGATAAAGGCATCGCGTTCCCGCGACAGCATCTCCATCCGCGTTTTGTCACCCAAAATGGAGCCGCCCGAGCGCGACGAAGACGGATCGACGGCCAGCACAGCGACCTTTAGCCCCTCTTTGATCAGCATCATGCCAAAGCTCTCGATAAAGGTGGATTTCCCCACGCCCGGCGTCCCAGACAGCCCAAGCCGCAACGCCTGACGCCCGCTTTGTCCGATCAGTTCCATCAGCTCAATCGCCTGCGCCCGGTGATCCGCCCGCGCGCTTTCGACCAATGTGATCGCCCGCGCCAGCGCCCGGCGGTTCCCTGCGATGACCTGTTCGGCAAGCTCTTTGATGTCCATGATGACCTTCCGGGTTGCGGAGCGTTGATGCAGTTTTTCACGCAGGCTCGCCGCTTTGTCCACCCCTGCCCTCTTTTCGGCCCCTCAGCTTTCGACCATATAGAGGGGCATGTTCACACCTCGCCTGCCCATCGATGACGTACTCGACGACTTGACCGACGCCCTTAGGGCTCACGGTCGCGCAGTGCTCATGGCGCCGCCCGGGGCCGGGAAAACCACCCGCGTGCCTCTGGCATTGCTGCCCTTCATCAAGGGCAAAATCGTCATGCTAGAACCCCGACGTCTGGCCGCGCGCACGGCGGCGGAACGTATGGCGCAAACCTTGGGAGAACGCGCAGGCGAGACCGTCGGCTATCGCATCCGGGGCGAAGCGAAGGTCTCGAAAGCCACGCGGATCGAAGTGGTGACCGAGGGTATTCTTACACGAATGCTACAATTCGACCCTGAATTGACCGGGATTGGCGCTATAATCTTTGACGAATTCCACGAACGCAGCCTGAACGCCGATCTCGGCCTCGCGCTCACTTGGGAGGTGCGGCAGGCGCTTCGCGATGATCTCGCGCTCGTGGTCATGTCCGCGACCTTGGACGCCGCCCCCGTCGCCGCCCTTCTGGACGACGCCCCCGTGATCCGCTCCGAAGGCCGCGCCTATCCGGTCGAAACCCGCTGGCTCGATGCGCCGGTTCCGAAGACCCAGCGCCTGGAACAAGCCATCGCCGATCTCACACTCAAAGCCGTCGCAGAGGCCGAAGGCTCCGCATTGGTCTTTCTGCCCGGCGAAGGCGAAATCCGCCGCGTTCTGAGCCTTTTGGAAGGCCGCGTGCCGCCAGATTGCACTCTGCGCCCCCTGTTCGGCGCGATGAAATTCGCCGACCAACGCGCGGCCATCGCCCCCACACAAGATGGGCGCAAGATCGTGTTGGCCACCTCGATTGCGGAGACCTCTCTCACCATCGAAGACGTGCGCATCGTGGTGGACGCAGGGCGCGCGCGCCGCGCGCGGTTCGATCCGGCGTCGGGCATGTCGCGACTGGTCACGGAGCGGGCGTCAAAAGCCGAGGCCGAACAACGTCGCGGTCGCGCGGGCCGCGTCTCCGAAGGGGTGTGTTATCGGCTTTGGACCAAGGGCGAGGAAGGCGCGCTGTCCGGCTTTGCGCCGGCCGAGATTGAAACAGCGGACCTTACAGGGCTGGCTTTGGAATTGGCGCTTTGGGGCGCAGCTGAGGGGGATTTGGCCTTTCTCACGCCGCCCCCGCCGGGGCCCTTGAGTGAGGCGCGTCTGCTCCTCCAAAACCTCGGCGCGCTCGATTCTGAGGGGCGGATCAGCGAGCACGGCAAAGCACTATCTGCCAAACCACTGCATCCTAGACTTGCACATATGCTACAAATAGCGGGGCATCAGGCGGCGGATTTGGCCGCAATGTTGAACGAACGCGATCCTTTGCGCGGCGCGGGCGTGGATCTGTCCCTACGAATGCGGGCCTTGCAAAGCCCAGGCACGGCCGATCGCGGCGTGATTGAACGCGTCAAACAAGAGGCCAAGCGTTTGCGGCAAGGCCTGCCACACTTGGAGCCGATGAGCCTCGGCGAAATGGCCGTACTGGCCTATCCGGACCGCGTCGGCCTGCGGCGGGCGAGCGACCAGCCACGCTATCTTTTGTCCGGCGGCAAAGGCGCCGTGATGCCGGAGAGCGACGATTTGGCCTCTGCCCGGTTGATCGTGGTGACGGACACCGACGGCGCCGCACGAGATGCACGCATTCGGCAGGCCGTTCAGATCAGCGAAAGCGAGTTGCGTGGCCTTTATGGCGATCACATCAAATGGCACGATGTCTGTGATTGGGACAAACGCGAGAAACGCGTGGTGGCGCGACGACGTGAAATGTTCGGCGCCTTGGTGCTGGACGATCGTCAGTGGAAAGATGCCCCGAAAGAGGCACTGGCCCGCGGCGCCTTGGTGGGCTTGCGTCAGATCGGGCTGCCGTGGAGCGATGCGGCGAAACGCTTTGCCGCGCGCGTCCGCCTCATGGGCGACAGCTACCCCGACATGTCGGAGGAGGCGCTGCTCACCACGCTTGAAGACTGGCTTTTGCCCTATCTCAAAGGCGCCAAAACCGAGGCGGCGCTGCGGGCGCTGGACATCACCGACGCGCTGCGGGCCATGTTGGATTGGGACCAGATGCAACAGCTCGATCGAGAGGTTCCGGGGCACTTCGAAAGCCCGGTCGGGCGGAAACTGCCGATTGATTATTCCGGTGAGCACCCGGAAGTCACGGGCAGGCTTCAGGAATTTTTCGGCACCACGCGGCATCCGACCGTGGGGCCGAACCATGTACCTTTGAAAGTCGTGCTGACCTCACCTGCGCATCGTCCAGTTCAAGTGACGATGGATCTGCCGAATTTCTGGACGACCTCCTATGCCGATGTGCGCAAGGATATGCGTGGGCGCTATCCGAAACACCCTTGGCCAGAGGACCCGACGGAGGCCGATCCGACGCTGCGCGCAAAGCGGCGAGGCACATAAGTGGGCCTTGGCATTTACCAAACCTTAAAGACTGTGACAGTCGGATAGGTCGAAATATGACAGGATTTTAACCTTTGCTCCGCCCTTTATGACAGGGTGTTAAGGTTAATATGATTAAGGATAACGCGTGAAAAAGGCATGGAACAGCCTTAGCGGTTGGCCACCAGCTCCCGCCAAAACAGCGGCGCCATGAGCGCGTAAACCGTCGCCATTTCGAGCCGCCCGAGATACATGCCGAAGCTCAGGACAAGCTTGGAGGCCGTATCCAAACTGGCAAAATTGCCCGCAGGACCGATGACATCGCCAACCCCCGGGCCAACGTTTGCCAGAGCGGTCAAAGCGCCCGAGAGGGCGGTCGACATATCGGCGCCGAAAAAGCTCAAGAGCGAGGCCAACACACCGAAAGTGGCCGCATAAAGCACGAAAAATGCGATCACACCGGAGAGCGCATCGGGGGCGACGGGGCGGCCTTCGTATTTGACAAAAGTGATCCGATGCGGCGCGAAACTCATGCGGATTTGCGCCAAAAGGGCACGGAAGGCCACGAGCCAACGCATGGCTTTGGCACCCCCTGCCGTCGACCCCGTGGCCCCTCCGACTGCCGTCAAAACAAAAAACGCGGCGACCGCAAAAGGTCCCCAAAGCGTGTAATCCGTCGTCGCATAGCCCGTGGTCGTGACCACGGAGACAACGTTGAACGCCACGAGGCGCAGCGCATCAGGCAGCGTTTCATCACGCGCATACATCAGCCAGACCGCGAGGACCGCAATCGAAATGCCGAGAGATTTCAGCATCGCCACGACCTGTTCAGAACGCCAATTTCCGTGACGCATCCCTCTGATATACCAGGAAAAAGGCAGGGCGCCGGCCAACATGAAGAGCGTGCACGTCCATTGCAGAAAGCCGCTTTGGAAATGGCCGAAAGAGGCATCATAACCCGAATAGCCGCCGGTCGAAAGCGTGGTCAAAGCATGGGTCAGCGCGTCGAAGGGCGACATGCCGCCCAAGAGATAGAGCAGGCCACAGAGGACGATGAGCGCGAAATAGATCTGCAAGGTGGCGGAGGCGAACATGGTTGCATTGCGCAGCTCTCTCTCGCCAGTCTCTGAACTTTCCGAGCGGAAAAGCTGCATCCCGCCCACCTTGAGGATCGGCAAGAGCGCGATCCCTGTGACGATAAAGCCGACACCGCCGACCGCCTGCAATATCGCACGCCAGAGAATGATGCCGCGCGGGGTGTCGTCGAGGCCGGACATGACGGTAGAACCGGTGGTGGTGATCCCCGACATGGCCTCGAAAAACGCGTCGGTGAGCGAGAGATTGTAGAGGTGCAAAGGCCCCGCGCCGCAAAGGGCCGCAACCATCCAGACCGAGGAGGTCAGGAGAAACGTGTGCAGAGGGCGCAGGTCTTCGGTGCGCGGCGAGGAGGCCAGCGCCAGAGCGCCGCCCAGAAACCCGAAGAAAAAGGCGGATTCCTCGAACACCGACGCCGTGTCGGGAAAGGCCAAGGCCACCACGCCCATGAGGGCGGCAAAAAAGACCATGACCAAACCATTGATGAAGATGACGAAGCTCATTCCCGCCCACCTTGTCACGCGGCGCACCAATACTGGGGCGCGTCAGCTTTGGGAAATCACAATTTCAGGGGCACAGGCAAGATAAAAGAGGCAAAACAAACCTGTCGGCTCACCCATGCCACGGGCCGTGCTGCCCTTCGCCGCCATCCATGCGTTCAAATCCATGGGCCCCGAAGAAATCGCGTTGTGCCTGAATGAGATCAGTGGTGCCGCGACCTTGGCGCATAGTGTCAAAATAGGCCAACGCGTTGGCGAGCGCCGGGACCGGAAGGCCCGCAGAGGTGGCGTAGGAGACCACACGGCGCAGGGCGGGAAGGCCGGTTTTCATATGGGCGATGAAGTCCGCACTAAAGATGAGCTGATCCTGCGGCAGACCGTTGCGGATGGCGGCGGCCATATCGTCCAAAAGTGCGGAGCGGATGATGCAGCCCTCGCGCCAGACCTCGGCCGCTCGGGCCAGATCGAGACCCCAGTCATAGTGATCGGAGGCGGCTTTCAAAAGCTTGAACCCCTGATCGTAGGCCACGAGTTTGGCCACCAAAAGCGCCTGTTCGAAGTCCGTTTCCTTGGGCAGGGTCAGGTTATGTTCGGGCTCGGTGCCGAAAATCTCCGCCCCCGCCAAACGTGTCTCTTTTTCCGAGGACCAGGAACGCGCCGCCACGGCGGCCTCAATGGTCGAGGGCGATTGCCCCAAAGTGAGTGCCTCGATCGCGGTCCAGCGCCCAGTGCCTTTTTGCCCGGCCTTGTCGACGATGACCTCGACCATCGGCTTTCCGGTTTCAGGATCGGAGGTCTGAAGCACCTTGCCGGAGATTTCCACGAGATAGGAGTTGAGCGGACCTTTGTCCCAGCGCTCGAACAGGGCGCCGATTTCTTCGGGGGCCCTATGTGCGCCGTCGCGCAGGAGGCCGTAAATCTCGGCGATCATCTGCATATCGGCATATTCGATGCCGTTATGTACGGTCTTGACGAAATGCCCCGCCCCGTCCGGACCGAAATGCGCAGCACAGGGATCGCCGTCATGTTTCGCGGAAATCGCCTCAATGATGTCGCGGATCGTCTCATAGGAGGCCGGGTTGCCGCCGACCATGATCGACGGCCCATGACGCGCGCCTTCCTCGCCGCCCGACACGCCCATGCCGATGAAATTCAGCCCCTTTTCACGCAGAGCAGCCTCACGACGCCGGGTGTCGTGGAAATCGGCATTGCCCGCGTCGATGATCATGTCGCCCTCTTCCAAGAGGGGCGTGAGTGCTTCGATCACCGCATCGACCGGGCCGCCCGCCTTGACCATGATGATCACGGCGCGGGGGGCCTCAAGCGCAGCGACAAGCTCTTCGTAGGTTTTGGTCGGCACCAAGGCCTCCCGCAGATCACCGCTTTCGGCGATAAACTCATCGGTCACGGAACCGGTGCGGTTGAACACGGCGATGGGAAAGCCTTTTTCCGCGATGTTGAGCGAGAGGTTCGCCCCCATAACGCCCAATCCGACGAGACCGATGCGGGCTTTGGTGGTGATTTGAGACATGGGGCGCTCCTTGATCGCGGGCTTTGGGACGGATAGAGGCACAGGGGGGGATCCACGGGGGGATCATCGGTGCCTGTCGCGGTTCAACTTATGGCAAAAACCGCGTCTGACAAGAGCGCCTAAAAAAGCCGCTTTTGCCCTCCCAAAGATAGCCGAAACCGGAAGTTTCCTGCGAATGGCTTGCAATTTTCCGGTTCCCGCCCTATGTATATACGCAATATAGACAAAAACAGGCACAAGTTCAGTTCATGGTTCCCCTACTCAAATCCGCTTGGACGGGCGTTTTCGACCCCCTCCTTCGTCGTCCCGACCGCGTGCAATCTGCGGCGCTTTGTTGGCGTAACGGCAAGAAAGGTAAGGAAGTTCTGATGATCACCTCGCGTGACAGCGGGCGTTGGATCATCCCAAAGGGCTGGCCGATCCGGGGGCTTGATGGAGCTGGCACGGCGGCACAGGAAGCCTGGGAAGAAGCCGGCGTAAAACCTGTCACGAGCAAGACCAAGCCGCTGGGCCTTTATCACTATACCAAAAAGCTCGACAACGGTTTGCCTGCGCCGGTTGAGGCCACGGTCTACTTGATCGAGGTCGATTATCTCGAGGATGATTTCCCGGAAAAAAGCCAGCGCAAACGCAGCTGGATGTCGCCGAAACAGGCCGCCGCTCTGGTCGATGAGCCGGAGCTGCGAGAGTTGCTTCTCGACTTCTGAAACGATTTACCCTGCGCTCAAGAGACGCGAAAGGCTTGCATTGCAAGGCCGGGCACGTTAGCGCTTCGCCGTTTGTAACAGATTGACAACGGATCGAAGCCACGATGTCTGAGAGCGAAGAGCACGGAAAACAGTGGAAAACCCTCGATAAGGATCTTAACCGGATCAGTCAGATCGAGTTGGCCACGTTTCACATCGCGCGTCCCATGGTGGGGCTTGGGGTCGCCTTGGCCTTTATCATCGTCGCGGGGCTGTTTGCCGCCTTGGTCTTTGGCGGGCAACCCGGCTCTGCCGTGGTGATCGCCGCCGCCGCTCTGGGCGCCTATATGGCGATCAACATCGGCGCCAACGATGTCGCCAACAACATGGGCCCTGCGGTCGGCGCCAATGCGCTGACCATGGGTGGGGCGATCGTGATTGCCGCGCTTTGCGAAAGTGCGGGCGCGCTTTTGGCGGGCGGCGATGTGGTTTCGACCATCTCCAAAGGCATCATCGACCCAAGCGCGGTGGCCAACACGCAGGTCTTCATTTGGGCGATGATGGCCGCGCTGTTGTCCTCGGCACTTTGGGTCAACCTCGCCACTTGGATCGGCGCGCCGGTTTCCACCACGCACTCCGTTGTCGGCGGCGTCATGGGCGCAGGCATTGCGGCTGCGGGCTTTGCCACGGTGAACTGGGGCTCGATGGGACTGATCGCATTGAGCTGGGTGATCTCACCCCTCTTGGGTGGCGTGGTCGCCGCAGGGTTCCTGTGGTTCATCAAGGCCCGGATCATGTATCAGCCCGACAAGATCGCCGCCGCGCGTCGTTGGGTGCCGGTGCTGATCGGCATTATGATGGGCACATTCGCGACCTATCTCGCCATCAAGGGCCTCAATAAAATCATCCAAATCGATCTTTTGTCGGCAGTTCTGATCGGTCTGGCCGTGGGCGCGCTGTCCTATGTGGCCTCCGCGCCATTGGTGCGCCGCCAGTCCGAAGGCCTGGAGAACCGCAACAAGTCTCTCAAGGCGCTCTTTGGCCTGCCGCTGGTCATTTCGGCCGCGCTTTTGTCCTTTGCCCATGGCGCCAATGACGTCGCCAATGCGGTCGGCCCGCTGGCCGCCATCGTGCACGCCAATGCCTCCGGTGAATTCGCCGGAAGCGTCACCATCCCCCATTGGGTCATGGTGATCGGCGCCTTCGGCATTTCTTTCGGCCTCATCCTGTTCGGCCCGAAACTGATCAAAATGGTTGGCAGCCAGATCACCAAACTCAACCCAATGCGGGCCTATTGCGTGGCGCTTTCCGCCGCGATCACCGTCATCGTCGCAAGCTGGCTGGGCCTGCCGGTCTCCTCGACCCATATCGCCGTGGGCGGGGTGTTTGGCGTCGGCTTTTTCCGCGAATGGTATCACGAGAAACGCCTCGACGAGACGATGCGCAAGAAAAAAGACCTGCGCATCGCCGCCGAGGAACGTCGCCGCCGCAAACTGGTCCGCCGCAGCCATTTCATGACCATCGTCGCCGCCTGGGTGATCACGGTTCCGGCCGCAGCCCTGTTGTCGGCCATCGTGTTCTGGGTGCTGTCGCATCTGGCCGGGTAAGCCGGTCAAACACGGGGGGCGTCCAAGAGCGACAAGGCCTTAGGGATCGACAGGCTGACGATGACCGTCAAGGCAGCCAGCAGCAAAAACAGGATACGAGAAGCCTCCGCGACCGGGGTCTGCATCGTGTCCTGCAACGGCCCGCCCGCGACGATGGAGAGGGCATCCGCTTCTGAAAGCCCGCCAACGCCCACGATCAGCCGGGCCTGAAGCGCGCTGACCAGCGCCAGAACCACGCCTTCCGAGGCAACCCGCACGGTCGAAAACATGCCGGTCGCGACACCGGCCTTCTCGCGCGGCACGACCTCGACAGCCAAGCCGTCCATCAGCCCCCAAGGCAAAGCGGTGCCCACTCCCACGAGCCCCAGCGACACCAGAACCGGCAACAAAGGCCCGCTCAGTGGTGAAATCGCCAGCCCTACCAGACCCAACGCCGCGATGACCAACCCGATCCGGATCATACCCCGCCGGTTCCGCACAGGCCTGCGCGCAAAAATCACGGAGATCACACAGACCGGTATGGATTGCGCCAGGCAAATCAGGCCTGCGGAAAATTCCGAATAGCCCGCGCCGATCAATTGCAGCGGCACCACGACCAGGAGCGACACGAAGCAAAAACAGGTGGCAATCGGCAGGATTTGTACCCCAAGGAACGCCGGATCGCGCAACAGGCCAAGATCGAACATCGGCGCCGCACAGCGCAATTCGCGCCAGACAAAGCCTGCACCGCTCAACACAGTGGCGACCAAAAGCGCCAGTTCGACAGGATCGGTTGCGCGGCGCGTCGGCAAAAGAATGGCCCAGACCGTGATCGCGATCAGCGCCGTGGCAAAGAGCCCTGCGCCCAGCCAATCGAAACGTCCCGCGGCGGGCGTTCGGCTTTCGGGCAAGGCACCGATCCCGAGGATCAGCGCCAGAAACGCCAGACCAGAGGCCAGCCCGAAGACCGCCCGCCAGCCCGCCACTTCGAGCACCGCTCCCGCCATCACCGGACCGAAGGCCAGCCCGACCCCAAAGGTCGCGCCGATCAAAGAAAACGCCCTGCGCCGCTGGGTTTCGTCCTTGAGCTGCGCCAGAACGGCGGTGCCTCCGGCCAAGGTCGCCGCCGCAAATAGCCCCTGCGCGCCGCGCAAAATGTCGATCACCAAAAGCGAGGGCGCGACAATCAACAGGAGCCCGCTGAGGACGAATCCCACAAGGCCGATGCGAAACACTTTGCGCCGCCCGATGCGGTCCGCCAGCGTTCCTGCCACCAAGGGCAAGGCCCCGAAAACCAGCATAAAAGCATTGACCACCCAGCTCAGCAGCGGGCCGGTTTGGCCGAAACTGCGCCCCAAATCCGGTGTGGCAATGGCCCCGCCCGCGAAGGTCAGCGGCAGGACCATCGCGGCGAGGCAGATGGAAACGATCATGCGGGTGGTGGGCGTTGGGACGTGGATGTGCGATGAGGTCTGTGTGAGATCGGTCATGAAGGGCTCCTGAAGCGCAGAAATGATGACCGGAAAATACTCATGACAAAATTATCGTGAATATGGCAGTATATCCGCACATTCCGGATATAAAGTTGCCAATATGCCCAGTCTGACCCTGCTCGAAAGTTTCATGACCACCGCCCGTGCCGGCTCTTTTGCGGAGGCCGGGCGGCGGCTCGGGGTGTCCTCTTCCGCCATCGGGAAATCCATTCAACGGCTGGAAGAAGAGTTGGGCGTCACCCTGTTTCAACGCACCACGCGGCAGGTGTCCCTGACCGAAGACGGACGGCTGTTGCTGGCCGGGGTCTCGCCTGCGCTGGAGGCCTTGGGGGAGACCGTCGAGACCCTGCGCGACCGGACGGGGCGGATCGAGGGGCCGCTTACGGTCAGCGTGCCTTTGGCCGGGCATCACATGCTGGACGCCGCGTTCAGTGCGTTTCTGCGCAAGACCCCTGATGTGACGCTGGAAATTCGCTATGAAGATCAGGTGGTTGATCTGATATCCCAAGGCGTCGACCTAGGCATTCGCAACGGGCCTCTGCGCGACAGCACGCTGAAACAACGGCCGTTCCGGCCCTATCACCACCGCCTCTACGCCTCGCCCGAGTATCTGGCACAACATGGCGCCCCGAGCCTCGCCACCCTGCCCGATCATCCGCGCATCGCGTTGCGGCTCAGCACCTCCGGCGTGATTCAGCCGTGGTTGCGGCGCGACGGGCGGCCCTTGGCCCTGACCGCGCCGCGGCTCATCGTCAATGCGATCGACAGTGCCCGGAACGCCGCGCGGCTGGGTCTTGGGATTGCCTGTTTGCCGGATTTCGTGGTGCAGGAGGACTTGGCCCAAGGGCGTCTGACACAGGTTCTCGCCGATGAGATGGGCGAAGACGGCATGTTCTACCTCGTCTGGCCCGCCTCGCGCGCCCTGCCCCGCCGGTTGCGCGCGCTGATCGATCACCTTGTCACATAAGAAAACGGGGCGCGTCACCGCACCCCGTCTAAATCTTTGAAAGCACTTTTATTTGCTCTCGACACACCAGCGCATGATGGATTTTTGCGCGTGGAGACGGTTTTCCGCCTCGTCGAAAATCACCGATTGCGGGCCGTCCATCACGTTGTTCGTCACCTCATCACCGCGGTGCGCGGGCAAGCAATGCATGAACAAAGCGTCGGGATGCGCAAAGGACATCAGCTTGCGGTCCACCCGGTAGGGCCGAAGCTGGTTGTGACGACGTTCGCGGGCCGAAGCCGGATCGTGCATCGAGACCCAGGTGTCGGTGACGACAAGATCGGCGCCTGCGACAGCCTCTTCGGCGTTGCGGGTGATCTCGATCTTGGACCCTTTGGCACGCGCCTCCTCGACAAACCCCATCTCGGGATCGAGTGGCTCGGGACCTGCAAAGGTCATATCAAACCCGAACTGACCGGCGGCGTGCAGAAAGGACGCGCAGACATTGTTGCCGTCGCCCAGCCAGACGACTTTCTTGCCCTTGATCGAGCCGCGATGTTCCTCATAGGTCAGGATGTCGGCCATGATCTGACAAGGATGGGTGCGGTTCGTGAGGCCATTGATCACCGGCACGGAGGCATATTCCGCCATCTCCAAAAGCGTCTGCTCCTCGAAGGTGCGGATCATGATCATGTCGACGTAGCGCGACAAAACCCGCGCGGTGTCGGCGATGGTCTCGCCGTGACCCAGCTGCATATCCGCGCCCGAAAGCACCATGGTCTGTCCGCCCATTTGGCGCACGCCCACATCAAAAGACACGCGGGTCCGGGTCGAGGGTTTCTCGAAAATCAGCGCGACCATTTTGTCTTTGAGCGGCTGCTCCGCATCCAAAGCCGCCTTCGGTTTGTCGTGACGCGCGTTCTTCGTCAGTTTCGCGGTTTCGATGATCCGGTGCAGATCCTGCGCGGAGGTTTTGTGAATGTCGAGGAAGTGGTTCATAGGTCTGGTCTCTTCGTCTGTCAGAGCGCGCTGGCGGCGGCATCAATCCGCGACACGGCCTCGGCAATCTCTTCGTCGGTGATATTGAGCGCGGGCAAAAGCCGCACCACATTGTCGGCGGCGGGCACGGTGAGGACACCTTGCTCATAGCCTTTGCCCACCAGATCGGCAGGCGCGATTTTGCATTTAAGGCCCAGCATGAGGCCCTCGCCACGGACGCCTTCGAAAACATCCGGGTGATCGGCCACGAGGCCTTCGAGCTTTTGACGCATCAGCCCCGCCTTGCGGTTCACCTCGGCGAGGAAGGCG
This sequence comes from Celeribacter naphthalenivorans, assembly GCF_020524585.1. GTDB lineage: Bacteria > Pseudomonadota > Alphaproteobacteria > Rhodobacterales > Rhodobacteraceae > Celeribacter > Celeribacter naphthalenivorans. Next base: position 133,977 of record NZ_JAIVLK010000001.1, on the reverse strand, counting down.
GGATCGGAGACGATCTCCATGACCTTGAGCCCGATGGCACAGCCCAGCGGGTTGCCCCCATAGGTCGACCCGTGGGTGCCTGCGGTCATGCCGGAAGCGGCCTCTTCGGTGGCCAGAACAGCCCCCAAAGGAAAGCCCCCGCCGATGCCTTTGGCGACCATCATGATGTCCGGCGTCACGCCCGCATATTCATGGGCGAACAACTTGCCGGTCCGCGCGACACCACATTGCACCTCGTCGAAAATCAACAGACAGCCTTTGCTCTGCGCAATCTCGCGCAACAGTTTCAGCGCCTCGTCGGGGACGACACGAATGCCGCCCTCGCCCTGCACCGGCTCGATCAGGATCGCCGCCGTGTTCTCAGACACATGATCGGCCACAGTGTCCCACTCACCAAACGGCAGATGCACAAACCCCGGCATCAAGGGGCCAAAGCCCTTGACCATCTTGTCGGTGCCGGAGGCGGCAATCGCGCCGGTGGAGCGGCCATGGAAACAGCCCTCGAAGGTGATGATCTCGATCTTTTCCGGCTGGCCTTTTTCATACCAATATTTGCGCGCCATCTTGATCGCCAGCTCGGCGGCTTCGGTGCCGGAGTTGGTGAAGAAACAAGTGTCGGCAAAGGTCAGCTCGACCAGCTTGTCGGCCAGAGCTTCCTGCGCCGGGATCTTGTAAAGGTTCGAGACGTGCCAGAGCGTGTCGGCCTGGGCTTTCAGTGTCTCGGCCAGTTCCGGGTTGGCATGGCCCAGCGTGTTCACCGCGATGCCCGCGCCCAGATCGAGGAAACGTCGCCCGTCCGCCTCGAAAAGCCAGGAGCCTTCGCCTTTGACGAAGGACAAGGGAGCCCGGTTGTAGGTCGGCAGAACGGGTGTGATCATCGGTCTTATTCCTCTGAAAATGAGAGGCCTCATGGGTGGCGAAAGCCAGCGGGCCTGTCAACGGGTGGGACGGGGATTTTGCGGTATTTTGCAAGCTTTGCGCCAGTTTGGCGCGTTTTGTGCCGTGGACATCACGTCTTGGCACAGTTGAACGGACGTCTTACGCGGTACGGCGTCGACGTCGGATGATACGGGCATATGTGCGGATCATGTTCATAAGATGCGCTTTACGGGCAAAGCGCGGGCGCTGTCAAAGGATATTTGGAGAGGTGCTCAGTCTGCCGAGAGGAATTTGGAATTGCCGACCGCGCGCGAGGATGCCCCCCCGCCGACCGTAATGCGTTTTGTCACCGCAGGTTTGGCGGCCACTTGCGGCGCACCAAGCGCAATTTGGCGCTTGAGCGCAGACACTTGGCCGATCAGCGACATGCCAAATCCGACCTTGCGGTCACCTCGCGTGCCGAGGGAGGAGACGACCGAGACGATCGCGGGCCGCACCCCGTCATAGGCAAAGACCGGCGCGCCGGAGGAGCCATAGGTAATGTCGCAATCAAAGCTGTAGATGTCGTCGGAATAGTCCAGCACATGACATTCGCGCTGAATAGAGAGCGCCGCGTTGCGCCCGCGCCCGTAGGAGGCGACCATCAGCTCGCCACGGGGTTTTGAGCTGCGATGCACCGCGAAGGGCCGCGCCAGCGCCGCAGGAATTGGAGAGGCCAGTTTGATCAGAGCTACATCGTTGCGGATGTTCGCGGCGGTCACCTCACGCTGCGCCTCATAGCCCGGCGAGACCGCCACGGCATAGCCACGAGAGGCGGCGATATAGTCGCCATTCCTGAGCCCCGCACGAAACAGAATCTGCCCGGCAGGAAACGGCGTATTATCCTCGGCCACCACACAATGCGCCGCCGTCAGCACGAGATCGGCGGCGATCAAGGCCCCGGAACAGGTGCTTTGCCCGGCAATATCGAGCCGCCCGACCCCCTCCCAGCCGATCAACTCGGCACGCCGGTCGGCGCTGTCCAATTCGGACGGCAGGCTGTCGGAGGCCTGTGCAGCCCCTACCATAAACAGACAGGCAAAGACTGTCGTTGCGCATTTCCTCAAAACCATTGCGAGCCTTTATGACAAGATATCGCAATGGCTTAATGATTAAATCTGGCAAAACTTTGATGCCGCTGCCGAGTGTCGGCTCGGACGTCACATAGCGGTATTGGCAGCCAACAATTCGGCCTCATAGCTTTTCGCAATTTTGCGCGCGGCTTGCCCGTAGTTGTTGAAATCAGTTTGCAGCTCCGGAAAGAGACCGAACAACTCATCACATTCCGCACGCCGCAAGGCATGATGCGCCATGGCGCCCGGGTGAAAGCTCTCCGAAACAATGCCTTCCGAGAACACCAACTCGTGTTGATCGAACAGCATGTGATAATAGGTCACAGATCCAGTTTCGCGCAGGCGAATTGTGGTGCCATTCACAAGATGCTTGGCCGCCATGAGCACCTCATGAGCGTCGAGCAAGAGTTCAGCCGCGACACTGCGGTGGAGCACACGGTGCTGTTGCGACACCACCAGCGGTCGATCATTGCCCAAGACACCCTGATCGATTTCCACCGGCGCAAACGCGCCTTGTGCTTTGGCCGTCGCATGCCCGATCCAGCGCACGGGCTGCGCGCCGTGATCCTGTGTCATCACCAGATCGCCCGCCTTGATATTTTCGATCACCTCCCAACCGCCAAGGGTCTTGATCCGCGTGCCCTTGGCGAAACAGACCGGCAAGTCGATTTCATTTTGGTTCGTGAGGTCGAAATCCAAGATCGCATTCTGCTCGATCCTTGTGATCAACTGCGACACCCCGAGGAGGTTCAACAAAGGAATGTCGAGCGCCTCGGACAACAGCCCATCCAAAAGCGCCGCCGGACCGTCCTCCGGATACTCGATATACGTCTGACCATCGACCTCCCATGCATTGAAAGGCACGGAGGAGGACAGCGACAGCGTTATCCCCAGGATCGTGACGCTGACGCTCGCTTCACCGCTGCCGATGAAGGTGGCATTGGCGTCATTCCAGGTCGCATTTTCCGTGCTGTCCCAATTCAGGTCTCTGTCGGTGTCACTCACATCCAGAGTGCCGGTTTGCGGCCCCGAGAAGGAGTTGAGCAGCATCGTGTCCAACAGACCTTCGGCATTCAAAAGCGAGCCGTTGTACATGTAAACATTGTCGAGCGTGCGCTGTACCATAATATATCCTAAAGTACTAAGTATTACCCCAATCAACCTTAACGTGCATATTAAATACATCATAACAGCAATAAGTTCACAACGCCCCATCCTTTTATGCTCACCCCCAAATCGACAAGCCTCAGAATGTTGCTGAAAAATACATCGAAAAACCCCTCCGCAGAGCGAACTGCGAAGGGGGCCGTTTCCACATCGGGAGCAATAAAAGCTAAGGGCTAATATTGTTTCAGGCACTCTTTGGCGAATCGGTCACCCCGACGTCAGCGGGTCAGGATTTCAGCTTGGTGCCGCGTTTGAAGAAGGTCCAATCGACGAAAACCACCACGGCCGTCACCGCCGTCATCACCGCCAGACCCAGCCAAGGCGAGCTGTCAGAGGTGCCGATGATGCCATAGCGCACACCATCGATCAGATAGAACACGGGGTTCAGGTGGGTCAGCACCTTAAACCACTGCGGCAGGGTTTCGACCGAATAGAAGGTGCCCGACAGAAAGGACAGCGGCGTGATGATGAAATTGGTGATCGCGGCCATATGGTCGAATTTCTGGCTCACAATACCCGCCAAGACGCCCAAACCGCCGATGAACAAAGCGCCCAGAAGGATAAAGGCAATCGCAAACAGCGGGTGATGCAGGGGCAGACCGACAAAGATGGCCATAACGGCCCAGATCGCGAAAGCCACAACCATCCCGCGCGCCACACCGCCAGAGAGGTAGCCGATGACCAGCTCAGAGGGCGACAGCGGCGGCATCAGCGTATCAACGATATTGCCCTGCACCTTCGAAATCATGATCGAGGACGAGGTGTTCGCAAAAGCGTTCTGGATCACCGTCATGGTCAAGATGCCGGGGGCGAGGAAATGCACGAAGGGCACGCCCATCACATCACCGCGCGAGGGACCGATGGCCAGCGTGAAAATCGTCAGGAACAACCCCGCCGTCACCAAAGGCGCCAGAAGCGTTTGCGTCCAGACCGCCAGAAACCGGCGGGTCTCTCGCATCATCAGCGTGTAAAGCCCAAGCCAATTGACGCGACCAAAGCGCCGCACCCCCATCTGAATTTCAGATTCAGCCATGTTCATCCCCTTGTTCATCCCACATCCGCCTTGCTATATAGGCACGCGCCCCTCAAGAGACGTGCCAAGCGGAAGAACCTCGTGTTTTCCCGCCAGCCCGCTTGTAACCGCAAGCGTGGTGCTTAAAATAGGGGTTAGAAGAAATTCTCAAGCACGCCTTGCCGGACTTTGGCCAATTTGGACCGCAAATGTCTTGTGCAAGGGTGATCATGGTGCGGGCCCTGCCCGGATCAGCAGACAACCGAAGGAAACACGATGTCCTGGACCGATGAGCGCGTCGAACTGTTGAAGAAAATGTGGGGCGAGGGTCAATCCGCCTCGCAGATCGCCAAAGAGCTTGGCGGTGTGACGCGCAATGCGGTGATCGGCAAGGTGCACCGTCTGGGCCTGTCGAACCGCGCAGGATCGGGTGCCGCCGCGAAACCCGCAGCCGCGCCCAAGCCAAAACCCGCAGCCGCGCCGAAACCCAAGACCGAGGCCAAGCCGAAACCCGCCGCGAAACCGGCGGAGGCCCCTGTTGCCTCTGAGGCCGCCCCGAAACCGGTCAGCCCGGCGCGCCGCGCGATCATTCCGGCAGGGCAACCGTTGCCGCCGCAGCCCTCGACCAATGAGATCCCCGCCGAAGCTCTGGCGAAGGTCAATGAGGTCGAGAAAAAGGCAAAGAAGCTGTCGGTGATGGAACTCACCGAGAAGACCTGCAAATGGCCGGTGGGCGATCCCGCGACCGACGATTTCTGGTTCTGCGGCCTGCCGTCGCAAGCCGGCAAGCCCTATTGCGAGGCCCATGTCGGCGTGGCCTTCCAGCCGATGTCCTCGCGTCGCGACCGCCGTCGCTGAGCCTCTCGCGCTCTCGTGAGGTCCTGACGCTCTCGTGAACCCATGTGAACAGACCGCCTTTCTGGAGAGAGGGGCGGCCTTTTTCAGGCCTGATATACGCAAAAATGAACAGAAACCGCAGATATTTAGCGGTTTTTTGCGGAGATATGTTTACCCGCGCACAAAATCTGTTTGAGACTGCGGAATATGAGAGGGGCCGGACAGCCGTTAGCTTTGTCGCATCTTAAACATCCATGCCAAAGAAAGCTTTGACATCATGAAAAACCTGCTTCTCTCCACCGCCGTTCTTCTGGGCGCCGCTGCTGCCGCCAACGCTGAGCCGGTGAAATACGTGCTTGATCCGTCGCACAGCCAGATCGTGTTCTCTTACGAGCACCTCGGCTACTCCACCACCACCGGCATGTTCTCCGGCTTCGACGGTGAGATCATGTTCGACGAAGCCGATCCGGCCGCCTCTTCCGTCTCCGTGTCCTTCCCGACCGACAGCCTCTACACCGGCTGGGCCGAGCGCACCGCGCACTTCCTGACCGGCGACTTCTTCGGCGCTGAAGAGAACCCGACCATCTCCTTTGTCTCCACCGGCATCACCGTGACCGACGAAGACGAAGCCGACATCACCGGCGACCTGACCATCAACGGCATCACCAAATCCGTCGTGATCGAAGCCGAGATGACCCAAAAAGGCGATCACCCGATGGCGAACAAGCCTTGGGTTGGTTTTGACGGCGAGCTGACCGTGCTGCGTTCCGACTTCGACATGGGCCAATTCGCCCCCTACGTCTCCGACGAGGTCGAGATCGAAATCTCCATCGAAGCCACCCCGGCCGAGTAACTCTCGCCTCCCCGAATGAAGAAGGCCGCCGGAGCGATCCGGCGGCCTTTTTGTTTGCTCGGTTGAGGGACGCGGCGGGCTTACTGCCGCACCGCCGTCAGCTCAGTTGCGACTTCGACGCCAAAGCCCACCGTGCCCTCATCCTCATAGCCCGCGCCCATGCCGAAGTCGCGGCGATCCAAAGCGGTGGTGCCGGACATCGTGGCGCGGTCGCCGTCAACTGTGAGATCGAAAGCCAGCGTCACGGGCACGGTCTGGCCAACCAGCGTGAGCGTGCCCACCGCCTCATGCGATGTGCCCTCAAGGCGCGTGATCTCACCCGTGAAAGTCGCGGTCGCATAGGTTTCGGTGTCAAAGAACTCCGGCCCCTGCGCCTGTTGCGTGACAGTGCCGAGCGACAAAGAGGTGGTGTCGATGCTGACGGTCACCTCGCCCGTGCCGGTCTCGTCGTCATAGGCGATGGCGGCAGTCCAATTGGCAAAGCTACCCTCGACCGGCGCGCCCATCTGGGTCACGGAGATCGTCAGGCCGCCCTGCTCCACCGCCCATGCGGGAAGCTCGGAGGCGATCTCCACCTGCTCCATCGGTGCAGCGCTGGCGCCCTCTTCATGCTTTTGCGCTGGCGCGACAAAGGGAAAGGACACGACGGCAATCCAGAGCACGGCGGCCAAAACGGGAGGAAGCGCGGAGGCGTGGCTCTCGCCCTCGCCCCCCGCTTCCGTTCCGCGCAGCATCCGCGCCAGCACGCCGTCTTTCTCAATCACCGCATGTTTGAGCGCGCCCAGAATGTGCAGCGCCACGGTGATATAAATCACCCAAGCCGACAGCCCATGCACCGCGCCCGCCATATGGGCGACGTCTTCGGACTTCGGCACGAAAGGCAGGTTTTGGCCAAAGGGCCAGAGGATCGGGGCAAAACCGCTCTCCGCCGCATGCATCACCCAGCCCGACAGCGGCATGATCAGGATCGCGCCGTAGAGCATCCAGTGGATCACCTCGGCCAGAACCGTCTCCGCCTTGCGCTCCGGATGCACCGGCACGGGTTTCGGTTGGACAAAGGCCCAAAGGATACGCAGCACCGCGAGGCCAAGCACGGCAATGCCGATGGTTTTATGCACGGAATAGAGGGTTTGGAGCCGCTCAGCGGTCTCCGCCGTGCGCGGCGTGTTCTCGCCAATGAGGCCAAGCGCGATGTCCGCGAGGATCAATAGCGCGATGGACCAATGGAAAAAGCGCGCGGCGGCGCCGTATCGGGTGGCTGTGTTAGAGAGCATGGGCGACCTGTGTGCGAATGGATTTTCGTGTGAGTTTGACGCAAGGTTAACCGAAGCCCGCCCCCCAAACACTAGCGCCGCCCGCACAGTCGCTGTGCGCGCGACGTGCGATTTCGAACAGATTACGCCAGAAGCTGCGCGTCCATCCCACAGAGACAGATATGTGACACATCTCCGGCTTTGATGCGGCTGCTGACATGGGGGCCAACATCGGATGGATTGTCCCAGCGCGCAACAGGGCTTCTCAGGCGGGCCGCTTTCGGAGTATATCGCGCCATATGAGCCAGAATCCTCCAGCCCTCCGCCCCGATCTTGCCCCGAAGCCCTTGTTCGACGGCCCCCGCCGCGACGGCCAGCCGACCATCGGCATGGTCTCTTTGGGCTGTCCGAAAGCTTTGGTCGACAGCGAGCGCATCCTGACGCGTCTGCGCGCCGAGGGCTATCAGATCAGCGCGGATTATTCTGGTGCGGACGCGGTGATCGTCAACACCTGTGGCTTTCTCGACAGTGCCAAGGCGGAGAGTTTGGAGGCCATCGGCGAGGCGTTGCAGGAGAATGGCAAGGTGTTGGTCACCGGCTGTCTCGGCGCTGACCCCGAGTATATCACCGGCGTGCATCCCAAGGTTCTGGCCGTCACCGGCCCGCATCAATACGAACAGGTGCTGGACGCGGTGCATGCCGCCGTGCCGCCCTCGCCCGATCCCTTTGTGGACCTCTTGCCCGCCACAGGCGTGAGCCTCACGCCCCGGCATTTCAGCTATCTGAAAATCTCTGAGGGCTGCAACCACGCCTGCAAATTCTGCATCATCCCGGACATGCGCGGCAAACTCCAATCGCGCCCGGTCCACGCCGTGCTGCGCGAGGCGGAGAAACTTGTGGAGGCGGGCGTCAAGGAATTGCTCGTCATCTCGCAGGACACCTCTGCCTATGGTCTGGATCGCCGCTACGAGGCCTTCCCGTGGAAGGACCGTGAGGTGCGCAGCCACATCACCGATCTGGCGCGCGAGTTGGGCCAACTGGGCGCGGCGGACGACCTCTGGGTCCGGCTCCACTACGTCTACCCCTACCCCCATGTGCGCGAGCTGATCCCGCTGATGGCGGATGCGGGCAACGCGGTGCTGCCCTACCTCGACATCCCCTTCCAACACGCCCACCCGGACACGCTCAAACGCATGGCGCGTCCTGCGGCCTCGGCAAAGGTCTTGGACGAGATTGCAGCCTGGCGCGCGATGGCGCCGGACATCACGCTGCGCTCGACATTCATCGTCGGCTATCCGGGCGAGACGGAGGAAGAATTCCAATACCTCTTGGATTGGATGGACGAGGCGCAACTCGACCGTGTGGGCTGCTTCCAATACGAAAACGTCGATGGCGCGCGCTCGAATGCGCTGGCCGATCACGTCGCGCCGGAGCTGAAACAGGAGCGCTGGGAACGGTTCATGGAGAAGGCGCAGGCGATTTCTGAGGCCAAGCTGGAAGCCAAGGTCGGCACCGTGCAGCAGGTCATCGTGGACGACATTGACGAAGACGGCATCGCCACCTGCCGCACCAAGGCCGACGCGCCGGAGATCGACGGGAACCTGTTTATTGATGAGGGGACCGAGGGGCTCAGCGTGGGGGATTTGGTGACTGTCGAGGTTGATGAGGCTGGGGAGTATGATTTGTGGGGTTGCCTCCCAAAGAAATGATCTGGGGGATCATTTCTCGGAGGCAACGCGCGGGAGCGTCGAAGGCAGTGCCAAGGCAACTAAAGACTAAAGGTGGGGACTAAAATGGTTACAGTAAAAAGTGCACAGGTTGACCTCTTTTTAGGGCCACACCATCAAACCACAGCTGAGGTAGAACTCTTCAAAGAGATAAAAGACAAGCTTACAACACTTAGGCGTCTCTCCGAAGTTGATGAATTGTTTATTATTCTCATCCAGTGCTACTGGGAATTCGAGAGTGAGAGAAATAAACTTCGTAACTCATTTCAAATGTTCGGCTCTCAACAAAGACTTACCGAGTCTTTCAGGGCTATGAATATTTGCCTTATGTCAGTTCTAACTTGGTCACGCTGTTTTTTTGACATTGGGTCAACCCACTTTAGCGATCAGGGTTTCCCTAAAAGACACGTCCTCAAAACCAATAACTTTTCATTTCTGCTGATTGAACACATAAGAAACAAATCGCAACACAATATGCTTCCGATTCATGGAGTCGGCTATACTAATGATCCCCGAAAAAGCCTCCTAAATCAGAGCGCCCCGGAATATTCTTTTTCAAAAGAACGCATTGCTCAGTTACCAATTCACAACAACAATCCTCACGAAATTGCAGACAAGGCGAAAATTTTGGCCCGCGAGGAATGCAATTTTAACGTATCATTTCATCTCCTGACCTACATCCAAACCATTAGGCCTGAGTTCATAAGCTTTCGCCAAAAAATGGCCGATTATCGTACCGCTAGCTGCAAATGGCTACTGGATATACTCGATGGCTTTCATGAACTTCATCACGACGGTGTCATAATCTTTACGGATGAAGAAAATTGTTCTGACTTGGTTCTATCCAAACATGAGATTGAAAACTTAGAACAGAGTAATCAAGATCTTTCCACGTATCTAGAATATGCGATGAAATCCTTCCCCAGCGCCTGACCCGAGGGTAGGCGCTGAGCGATGACTGTGTCATCGCTTGGTTTCCCCCACAAACCATTGCCCTCCAAACCCCGAACCGGTTAACTCTCCCCCAAGAGGAGACCCCCATGCTCAAAAACTACAAAGACCTGCTCGCAGCCGCCCATGAGGTGATCGAGACGATCCCAACGCAAAACGCCATCCGCCTCATGCGCGACGACGGCGTCGTCTTCGTCGATCTCAGAGACCGCCGCGAGCTTGAGCGCGAAGGCCGTATTCCCGGCGCCTTCCATTGTCCGCGCGGGATGTTGGAGTTCTGGATCGACCCGGAAAGCCCCTATTACAAACCCAAATTCGGCGAGGATAAAAAGTTCGTCTTTTACTGCGCCTCCGCCTGGCGCTCGGCACTGGCCACACAGACCTGTATCGAGATGGGGTTCACCAATGTGGCCCATGTCGGCGGCGGGTTTAGCGCGTGGAAAATGCATGGCGGGCCTGTCGAAGAGGTCGAAAAGCACTAACTGTCCCCCATGAGCGAGACAGAGCCGAACACCAAAGTTCTCTACAACGACCAGTGCCCGGTCTGTTCCTTTGAGATCAACCATTACAAGGGCTATGCAGAGCGTTGCGCGCTGCCGATCCGGTTTGACGATCTGAATACGGAGGCCTCTGGGTGGGGCATGGACGCGGATGTCGCGGCGCGGCGGTTGTATGTGGAAAAGGACGGAGAGCTTCTGTCCGGCATGCCCGTGTTTCGGGTGCTTTGGGCCGAGATGCCGCGCTATCGCTGGCTCGCGCGGCTGACGGGCTGGCCGGTGATCCGGCCCCTGTCGGAATTCGCCTACGACCGCGTGTTGGCGCCGCTCATATACGGGTGGCACAAACTGCGTCAGGCTCGGAATGAGACCCGCGCTCAGAGCCGGTCCAAATAATACCGCACCGCGTCCTGCACATGGCGAAACCGGTCGCCGCCAAGGTGCTTGCCACCATACCAGCGCGTCACCACGACGATCTGGCCGGTGACGCCCTCGCGCTCGAGCATCCGCAGGATCACCATCCCCGCGCCGCTTTCGCCGTCGTCATTCTTGAGAGGCGTGCCATCGGGCAGCACAACGCCCCAAGTGTTATGCGTCGCCTTGGCGAATTTCTTTTTGCGGCAGAGCTCTTTTAGAAAGGCCTTGGCCTCCTCCTCGGACCCACAGGCGCCGCCGGAGACCGCATATTTCGAGCCGCGGTCAGATATGATGCCGTCATAAATCTGCATGAGCCGCTTATAGGATCATGAGATCAGAACCGCCAGCCACGCCACACCCGCCGCAATCGCGGTCACCGTCACGGCGGCGGAGCCTGCGTCCTTGGCGGTTTTGGCCAAAGGGTGTTCGCGATCCGAGATGTAATCCACCGCATCCTCAATCGCCGTGTTCAACAGCTCGGCAGCCAAGATCAAAAGCCCCAGCGCGATGACAAGCCCGCGCTCCAACGCACTCAGATCAAGGACAAAAGCCACACAACCAGCGATCAGATTGGCCCAGACCCAAGTGCGGAACGAATGCTCCGAGTGCCACGCATAGCGCAGCCCCGCGACGCTCCAGACGGTGCGCAGCACCAGCCGTTTCGCGGTGTAAGTCGCTTTGTCTCTCATAGGTCTCCTCCCTGCCCGAGCATGGGCGAGGAAAAAGGCCAAGGCAAGCGACGGAAGCGATGCGCGCGCCCGTAAAAAAGGGCAGAGACAAGAAAGGTGTTCACCATGTCCACGTTACGTAAATTCGCCACGCCGCTGACCATCGCCACATTCACCATTGTCGGCGTCACGGGCGTGCTTTGGTATTTCCATTTCATCACCTCCGCCGGGCGCTGGATGCATGAGATCATCGGGCTGGCGATGATGGTCGTGATCGTGCTGCACGTCGTGTTGAACTGGCGCGCGTTCAAGACCTATTTCAAACGCCCGCTGGCGATCGGGATCATCGTTTTGGGTGTGGTGTTGACGGTCGGCGCCTATCTTGTGCCGGATCAGACACAGGCGCGCGGTGGCCCGCCGCAGTTCGCGGCCTTCTCGAAATTCGCGGATGAGAGCCTGACCACCTTGGGGCCGATCTTTGACACGACGGGCGAGATTTTGGTGACCCGGTTGGAAGATGCGGGCTATAGCGGCGCCTCAATGGAGAGCACCGTCGCAGATCTGGCGGGCGACAATGTGCGGGCGCAGATGCAGGCGTTTTCCGTGTTGGCCGCTGACGGCACCTCTCTGGGCGGTCAAGGTCAAGGTGCGGCAGCACGCAATTAAAACAGCAACTCAGACAGGAAAAAAGGGGCCACTCGCGGCCCCTTTTTTTTTCATCCGTCGATGGTCTGATTACTCGGCGGCAAGCTGGTTTTGCACAGCACGGACGTAGTTCAACTCCTGAGAATTCAGGCAATAGTCCGGGGTGGCCTCTTGCCGACCCTGATGGTCGAGCAGCCACAGGATGCAGGCGTCATGCTTGGTGCATTCCCCACAACGCTTTTCCATGTTGGTCAGCTCCTGCGTCGAGATTTCACCGGATGCGGCGGCACGCACCACATCTGCGCCAAGCCGCTCGGCCATGCCATGCATGAGGCAGGCGGTTCCCGGTTTCAGGCGCGGAAGGATGTCTGTCGTCATATCGTCCTCCATGTTCGTTTGGGGCGCATATGGCGCCCATGAGGCGGCTCAAGTGGCCGCGAGACGTTCAAGCTCGGATTTGTTGCGGCAATAGCGCGGCGCTGCCGCGGCCGGGACAGTCAGCTCGGCCTGGGCCTCGAGAAACTTGACGCACATATCGGGCGCCGTGCAGCTCAGGCAGCGATAGACGCGGTCCGTGGCCTCAACTTCCGAGGCCGCCTCGCCCCGTTGCGCGCGCTCTTCCAGATCGACGCCCAAGGCGCCCGCCATACGCTCCACAAGGCGCGCGTGGGTTTCGAATGTCCCGAATTTGGTCATGACAGCCTCCGATGATATGCGTTTTCACATCCCAGGAGGAAAAGACCATGGCGGGGGAAGCGCCTCTTTGATCCTGATCAACTGCCGGATCTGGCGCAGGTTTCCGCAGGTTTTCTTGCAAAACCGCGAAGAAATAAGGCATTGATTACGGATTTTCCGAAACCATCACGCCGCGCGCCCGAAAAGAGCGGCCACCCTGCCCCGAATCTCTGGACGCGCCAAAGGCACGGCAGCGCCCTCGCCAAAGACACGCAGCACCGGGAAAATCCGGAACAATTCTGCACGGGGGGCCTCTTCCAAAGTGTCCAAGGCCATGCCCCCCGGAAAGAAGCTCTCCGAGATCAGCCCGCCGCTGTCCAAAAGTTCATGGCCATCGAACATCAGATGCACATAGGTGACTTCGGTCAGGTCGGTCCGCTGGCGAATGGTCTCACCGTTGACCAACCACCGCGCCGGCACCAGAACCTCCTCAAGCCCCGCATAAAGCTGGACCCGATATCCGGTGACGAGCACGCGGTGCTGCGGCGAGATCAATACGGGGCGACGCGGCACATGGTGATCCAGCGCCCCGCGCAAAATTTCGATCGGCGCCAAATCCGGCGCGCGGGTCAGGTCGATCCGGGACGTCCCGACCCAACGCACAGGCTGCAGCCCGTGATCGGCGGTCCAGACCAGATCGCCGACGGCGATGTCTTCGATCGGTTTCGGCCCGTGGCCCGTGCGCAAGACGGAGCCCGCCGCGAAACAGATCGCATCCTCGACCTCCGAGATCTGCAACTCACCATCGTTGTTGCCGCTGTCGGGATCGGCGATTTCATCCGCCGAGGTATAGACCATCGTGGCGCCATCCAGCCCGGAGATGTCGAGGATATAGCCGTTCTGAAACAGAACATGTTCGTCGCCCGCACCCAAGTTCTGATAGTTATTATTGTCGGGGTTCAGCCCCTCCATGATGACATTGCCGTCGGCGTCGGTCAGCCGCCAAAACTGACCATTTCTAAAGGTGTCCGACGGGTTCTGATAGACCTCGAGGTAATAGACATCCTCAGAGGTGCCGAGGGGGGTGATGCCGGAAACGGTGAGTTCGAGATTGGGCGGATTGGTGCCATTCAAAGAGGCGGAACCATAGGTGCCGATCATATTGCCTTTGATTTGAATCGCCATCTTATGACTCGCCCTCTACGCTTTTCCCGTTCTCAGATGCCCGCGTTAAGGTTAACGGCGGGCATGCTGCGATCTGACGGTGAAGTAAGGCGAAATCTGGATGCTGAGAGGGCCAGATCATGACGGATCACACGGTTGCGTGATCCCAACGTGAAGAGCAGAGAAATGCTATGAAAACGTCACGCGTTGAGTTTCCCCGAACGCGTCGCTCTTACAGATTTGCCATGGTGCGGCGCACGGTTTCGATCCGTTGGCCGTTCGGCGGGTGAGAGCCAAGGAACCTGTCGCCCGGATCGGGAATGCGGGAGAAATAGGCGGCGCCGCGCACCGGATCGTAGCCGGAATAATAGGCGATCACTGTGCCAAGTTTATCCGCCTCAAGCTCGTAATCCTTAGAATACCGCCGCGCCCCCACTGTGGCGCCGATATCCTGTGCGCTGGACACGGCACTGGCGTCGCCCCCGATCGCAGCGATCAGAACGCCGCCCAAAAGCGCGCCGGTCATCGCCGTTTGTTGGGTCCGAGCGATATGGCCGGAGATGTGATGCGCCGCCTCATGCCCCATGATAAAGGCCAGCTCGTCATCGTTTTGCACATCTTTCAAGAGTGCAGACGTAAAGGTCAGAACCGGGCGCCCCGATTTGTCCTGCGATTGCCAAGCGTTGGAAGGCGCACGCGGATCGGTTTCCAAGACGATCTTGAAATCGCAATTCGCGCCTTGGGTGCGCGTACGGCATTGCCGTTCGGCCACCGGCTCGACCCGGGAGACGATCCGGTTGAAAGCGGCCACGGAAAGGCCCGGCCCCGAGGCCCGGCTCACGGGAGCAGCTGCGGGGGCGCTTGGCACGGTTGTGGTTTCGACACAGCCCGCGAGGGCGACTGCGACCATAAGGGAAAGGCCTGCACGATACATTCTTCGGTCTCCGACACGCGTTTTTTTGCGAAAGTAACCGCAAGTGCCCTCGCTGACCAGTCACATCGCAGTGCTCTCCCCTTGAGCGTAAAAAACCGGGGCAGTTCCCCACCCCGGTTCACAGAGGTTCCTCAGAACCGCGTCGTCAGACCGATTTTGAACAGACGCCCGTTTTCGCGATAAGAGGTCTCATCGGCGGGCTGTTCATCGAACAGGTTGTCGATCCCGAGGTTCAGACTGGTCGCATCGGTCAGATCGTAGCCCAGCGCCACATCGACCAGGAAATACGGATCCTTGTTCTGCCCCGCAGGCACCGCGCGGGCCTCATCTGCGCTCAGCTCGTCTTCGGTCACATAGCCGACCTGTTTGCCGACATAGGTGATGTCGCCGGAAAGCGTCAGACGATCATTCGCCTGCCAGCTTGCCCCAGTGGTAACGTTCCATTTCGGTGTCGTGGCCATCGGGAAAGCATGATCGAGCTCTTCGTATTTGAACTCGGATTTCGCCAGATAGGTAAACGAGCTGCTCCAGATCACATCTTCGGTCACATCCCAGGCGAATCCCCCTTCGATCCCGGCGGTTTTGCCGCTTTCGATATTGGTCCGCTCGAACACGTCATAGCCGGTGTCCGGGTCGATCTCGCCGGTTTTGCGCGCGCCGATCATGTCGGTGATGTCGTTGTAAAACGCCGTCAGTTCCCAATTGACCACACCGCCCTGATAGTTCAGCCCGATCTCGTAGTTATCCGAGGTTTCCGGTTCCAGATCCGGGTTGCCGTAGATGATGCAAGGCCCGGTGTAGGGTTTACAGCCATTGCCGCGCGACGACATTTTGTAGTTCGGGTTGAGCGACCGCAGGTCCGGCGCCACAAAGGCCTGCGCATAGCCGGCCTTGAGCATCAAGCCACCGCCGAAGTCGTAATTGGCGTAGAGCCGCGGCGTGATGTGTTCGCCGTACTCCTCATGGTGATCGTAGCGCAGCCCGCCGGTCAGGGTCAGGGCGTCGGTGACATCATAGCGCCCTTCGGCATAGAGCGCGCCGGTCACCACATCGCCCTCGATCAAGGCGCCATCACGGTTCGTCGCCGGATCGCTCAGCTTGTCTTTCGCAATCGTGCCGCCCAGCGTGTAACCAAGGGCTTTGCCCGCGAGGAAGGTTTCCGCCGCATAGCGAGTCTCAAACGTGGTGGTCTGATAGGTGATCGGATCGCCCCAGGCCGGATCGACCCAAGAGGCGTTGGACGAATCCTCGTAGCGCAGGTAGCTCGACAGGGTCCCCGCCCCGACCATCCACTCGTTGGTGATGGCATAGCCCTCGCGGTCGATCTTGTTGGTGTCATGTGCGCCCTCGGAGGCGAGGTATTTCTCTTGCCCCGTGGTCGCCTCAAAGCCCCACTCAACCGTGCCGCTGGGCCGCCAGGTGAAGCGCGCACCAAGTTCGCGGGCGTTCGAGCCGTCGGACCCATAGGTCGTCTGTTCCGTGCCGGTGTCATCGGTCCAGACAAAGCCCTCAGGGGCGTCCCGCTCGGAAAGTTTGCTCCACAGTTCAACATCGACCGTCTCGCTCAGAGCGCCGCTGACGTAGCCGGAAATCTGGCGGCTGTCCGCCGTGGTCGACGATTCGCCAAAGCCGAAATCGGTGGTGATCGAGCCGCCCCAGACGCCCGTTGGTTCCTTGGTGATGATGTTCACCACCCCGCCCATGGCGTCAGACCCGTAGAGCGTGGACATCGGCCCGCGCACCACTTCGATCCGCTCGATCGCATCCAGAGGCACAGCGTTCAGGTCGCCCTGATAGTGACGCGCAAAGCTTTTGCCGGTGCTGATGCGCTTGCCATCGACCAGCGTGAGCGTCCGGTTCGAGGAAATGCCGCGGAAGGAGACACTGGAAATCCCGTTATTGCCCCGTGTCAGGTTAAGCCCCGGCACGCGCCGCAACAGGTCATTGAGATCGCGCGCGCCCTCTTGGGCAATCGTATCCTGGTCGATCACGGTGATCGAGGCGGGTGCGTCCTGCACGGTGGTTTCAAGGCCGGAGGCGGTCGAGACAACGATCTCGTCGAGAACGATCAAATCGTCCTGCGCCAAAGCGACACTGGGCAAAAGCGTCAGGGCCGAGGTCATCAGGAACCCGCGCGACAGCGACGCGGAACGGGGAGGAAGGGCGGACATGGTGCGTCTCCAAAAGATGTTTCGAAAGGGATCCCTCCGGGCCCGCGCAAAGCTGGCGGCACATCAAGACGCGCCTCGGTGACGCGCGCGACGTATAAAACGGTCGATCATGGGATGAGACAGCCCAATCGACACAAACGTGATCCCGGATATGGATAGCTCGCGTTAACTGGCTGCCTGTCAAAGCACAAAAATCGGCGGGAGATGCAAGGGGTTTAACTTATTATTTTACTCAGAATAAAAGATCGTCGGATCACGTTGCCTCAGGATCACAGATTGCCGCCTTCAGAGCCTCTTGCTTTTGCCGTGCGGCGGGTGCAGCATCAAACCATGTTTACCATCGAACACGATTTCGACGCGACGGTCGTCACCATAGTGGATGAGGGCGCGGCCCCTCTTCTCGAAGATGTCATCATCTCGGCTTTCGCGGAATGCGTGACGGTCGAACAACACGACCCGCGCACAGATAGCACCCACAAGATCACGCTCTCGCTGCAACAGCTGCGTGATCTGGGCGCGGCGCTTGATTTGCCAGAGGGCGCCTATCGGCTGTCGCCGGTGGAGGAGTGACAGGGCTGGCTTGTCCTAAGGTGGCGTGCGGGATGGTCTTGAGTTGATGTGCGTTGTGTGGAACTTCCTGCCGTTCGCCGCAAGTACGCAGTCCTCGCCGCATCTGCGAAGATTTTTCCAGACCGGGCTGACATCGGCCATCTGCCGCAAAATTTTGATTTTATGAGAAAAATAATGAAGCATTTCCGACAATTGGTTGAATGGTATATTAGGCAATATGACAGGCGACCACTCATAGCTTCTCCAGTCGGCTTATTCTTAACCCTCTACGTTCAGGCTATGGCATTTCTGCTCTTAGATGAGGTGAGCCGGTACTTGGGGTGAGACATGAACTTTGTGCTCCTCCTGTCTTTCCCTGTTTGGGGATTGTCGGCGACAGCGTTGGGTATAACCTTTTTTCTAGCGAATGAGTGGTTGATTACGAGTTTGCGCTTGGGGCGAATTTTAGGATTAGAACATCGACCCGCGCGCGCGTTCATAATTAAATTTTTCAAATTGGACTTAACCAGAGATAGGGAGTAGCTCACTTTTCGGGCTCAATCCAAATATACGCCCGGCCCCCAGCATTACCCCACCCGAAACACCTTGTCCCGAGAGGTCTCGCCGCGCACCAGCGTCAGCGTCGATTTCGCCCGGCCCATGGCTTTGGCCAAGAGCTTGATCACGTCTTTCGTCGCCTTGCCGCCTTCGGGCACTGTGGTGACGTAAACGCGCACGACCTGCCCCTCTTCGACCACCACCGCATTGCGCGAAGCCTTGGGCGTCACGCGCACCGAGAGCATTCCGTCGATGACGGCCGCCTCTAGCGCTGCTTTCAATTCCGTCTTCTCCATGCCTCCCTTTACCATCTGCGCGGTTGAAAACACCGACAAAAACGCCGACATGTTGCAGGAAACGCAGATGAAAGGCCTCTCATGCCCGCACCCAATCCCGCCGCGCTCGATTTTCTTTTGACCCGTCGGTCCCGTCCAGCCAAGACGCTCAGCACACCTGTGCCGGATCGCGACACGCTCGTGACGCTGTTGACCGCCGCCGCGCGCACGCCGGATCATGGCAAACTTGAACCTTGGCGGTTCATCGTCTTGGAAAAAGCGGCCCTCACCCGGTTGGCGGGGCGCATCGCACCTTTGGCTGCAAAGCTTGGCATCGAGCCGGAGAAGGTCGAGAAAGCCAAGCGTCAATATGCCGACGCCGATCTCGCCGTCGCCGTGGTGTTCTCGCCGAAAGACAGCGAAAAAGTCCCCCATTCCGAACAGCTTTACTCTGCGGGCGCCGTTTGCCTGTCGCTGTTGAACGCCGCCTTGGCTGCGGGCTGGGGCGCGAATTGGTTGTCGGGCTGGGCCTCGCATGACCGTTCTTTCTGCGAAGAGGGTCTGGGCCTCGCCGCCCACGAAAGCATCGCCGGTTTCATCCACATCGGGACTGAGACCATCGCCCCGCCGGAACGTCCCCGCCCCGATCTCGATCAGATCGTCGACTGGGTCTCCGCGTGATGTTTGGCGATTTTTCCAAGGCGCTCGGCCAATTGGGCGACAAGCGGTTTCAATCGGTGCTGTTCAAGGGTCTCGGCCTCACCGTCGCGCTCTTGGTGGCGATTTATCTGGCCTTTGTCTGGGGGATCGGCGTCTTCGTGCCCGACACCTTCACCCTGCCTCTCATCGGCGAAATCACATGGGTCGACAACGCGCTCTCCATTGGCTCGTTCTTCCTGATGATCGGGCTTTCGGTCTTTCTCATGGTGCCGGTCGCCTCGGCCTTCACCGGCATTTTCCTCGAAGAGGTCTCGGAGGCGGTTGAGGACGTACATTACCCCGGATTGCCCGAGGTACCGCGTCAAAGCCTGTCTGACATCGTCATGGATTCTTTGGGCTTTTTGGGGGTGATCGTCCTCACGAACCTGATCGCCTTGGTACTTTACCTGATCCTCAACATCGCCGCTCCGGTGATTTTCTGGGCCTTAAACGGCTTCCTGTTGGGGCGTGAATATTTTCAGATGGTCGCCATGCGTCGACTGGGGCGCGAAGGTGCCAAGGCCGCGCGCAAACGCCATATGCCGGAGATTTGGCTGGCGGGGGCCTTGATGGCCATCCCGCTCACCATTCCTTTGGTCAACCTGCTGATCCCGGTTCTGGGGGCCGCGACCTTTACGCATATGTTCATGCGGCTCGAAGGCAGCACCGTTTCATCCGGCTCAACTGTCCGCCACTGACGGCAGATTCGCGGTCCAGTCGAGATCGTGCCACGTGATCCAGCCAGAGGAAATGATCGCCACCAAAATGGCCCAGATCACCGTCGCAAACACAGTGACCCAAAGCGCCTTGCGCTTCGGGTTGTAATTCGCGGGCGCGCCGTCATGGGTGCCTTCGACCTTGTCGATGCCATTCTCATGACGCAGATCGCCCTGGGTCTTGAGCCCGATCGGCAGGGCGACGAGCATGGTCATGAACCATGTCACCGCATAGAGCACGATGGCCGAGGTGATCCCCATCTCAGACCTGTTCCAACTCGACCAGACAGCCGTTGAAATCTTTCGGATGCAGGAACAGCACCGGCTTGCCATGGGCGCCGATTTTCGGCTCGCCAGACCCCAGCACTCGCGCGCCTTCTGCTTTCAATTTGTCGCGGGCGGCAAGGATGTCGTCGACCTCGTAACAAATGTGGTGAATGCCCCCCGCTGGGTTCTTGTCGAGAAAGCCCTGGATCGGAGAGTCCGCGCCCAGAGGATAGAGCAGCTCGATCTTGGTGTTCGGCAGCTCGATGAAAACCACGGTCACGCCATGATCCGGCTCGTCCTGCGGCGGGTTCACCTTGGCGCCCAGCGTGTTGGCATATTGCGCGGATGCGGCTTCGAGGTCCGGCACGGCAATGGCGACGTGATTCAGGCGACCGATCATATTTCTCTTCCTCCATGAAATATCCGCCCGTTTATCGCGCGAGACCGGGGTTCCCGCAAGGCATTTAGGATACAGATAACGCTCACATTGACCGTCCTGTCTCAAGGTTAACCAGTCATTCACCAGTTCTGAGGTTTACTCCGAGTCGCACTGGATGGAGCTGAACAATGAGTGATGAACTTGAACGCCTGTTAACGATACAGGCCCCGACCGCGGAGCGCCCGCTCCTTGGACTGACCGTTTTGGTTGTCGAGGACAGCCGATTTGCCTCGGAAGCGATGCGGCTTTTGTGCCTGCGCTCCGGCGCGCGCATTCGTCGTGCCGACAGCCTCAGCTCGGCGCGCAAACATCTGCGGGTCTATCGTCCCAATGTGGTGATCGTCGATCTCGGCCTGCCGGACGGCTCCGGGGCGGAGCTGATCGACGAGCTGACGCATGCCCGCCCGCGTGTCGATGTGGTCCTCGGCATGTCCGGCGACAGCGGGGCCGAAGCTCTGGCGATTGCGGCCGGTGCCGACGGGTTCATCGAAAAACCAATCTCGTCTCTGGGCGCCTTTCAGGAATGCGTTCTCTCCTGTCTGCCCGAAGACGTGCGCCCCGAGGGGCTTCATGTCGTCAGTGACGATATGATCAGCCCCGATCCCATCGCGCTTCAGGACGATTTCGTCCATATCGCCGATCTTCTGACCACCGATGGCGGCGAAGATCTTTTGGATTACATCGCGCAGTTTCTCTCCGGTGTCGCGCGCACGGCGGGGGATGCGGAGATGGAAGTGGCGGCACAGGCTTTGGTCACTCATCGCGAAAAGGGCCTGCCCTATGGCTCCGACGTGGCGCGGATCGCGGGGCTTGTGCAATCCCGGATCGAGCCGCGCAAAGTCGTGTAACATCTTCGGTCCATCCATAGAAAAAGGGCGCCGGAGTTTCCGCGCCCTTTTTTTGATGTCTATGTCAGCCTTGCGAAAGCCGCTTAGTCTTCCTGAGGAATGACCCGCAGGTTCAGCTCACGAAGCTGTTCATTCGTGGGCTCCGAGGGCGCGCCCATCATCAGGTCTTCGGCGCGTTGGTTCATCGGGAAGAGCATCACTTCGCGGATGTTTTCCTGATCGGCGAGGATCATCACCGCGCGGTCGATGCCCAAAGCACAGCCGCCGTGCGGCGGAGCGCCGTATTGGAACGCATTAACCATGCCGCCAAAGCGTTTCTCGACCTCATCCTTGCCATAGCCCGCGATCTCGAAGGCTTTGAACATGATCTCCGGCTTGTGGTTCCGGATCGCGCCCGACACCAGTTCATAGCCGTTACAGGCCAAGTCATACTGGTTGCCCAGCACCTTGAGCGGATCGCCCAAGAGCGCGTCCATCCCGCCCTGCGGCATGGAGAAGGGGTTGTGTTCAAAGTCGATCTTGCCGCTCTCTTCATCCTGCTCGTAGATCGGAAAATCGACGATCCAGGCGAATTTGAACGCATCGCGCCAGTTTTCATCCTCCGGCGCTTTCGGGGTTTCTTCCCAGATCACGGTGCGGGCCTTGCCAGCCACACGCTCAAAGCTCTTCGGCTTGCCACCCAAGAAGAAGGCCGCATCGCCCACGTCGAGGCCCAACTGCTGACGGATCGCCTCGGTGCGTTCCGGGCCGATGTTCTTCGCGAGCGGACCCGCGGCTTCCATCTGACCATCGGTTTCGCGCCAGAAGATATAGCCCATCCCCGGCAGGCCCTCTTGCTGGGCGAATTTGTTCATCCGGTCGCAGAATTTGCGCGAGCCGCCTTTCGGTGCCGGAATGGCGCGGACTTCGTTGCCCTCTTGCTCAAGAAGCTTGGCGAAGATCGCGAACCCAGAGCCACGGAAGTGCTCGGAGACATCCTGCATCTTGATCGGGTTCCGGAGGTCCGGCTTGTCCGTGCCATACCAAAGCGCCGAGTCCTTGTACGAAATCTGCGGCCAGTCGCGGTTCGACTTCCGGCCCTTGCCGAATTTGTCGAACATATCGGCGATCACCGGCTCCATCACATCAAAGATGTCCTGCTGCGTGACAAAGGACATTTCCATGTCGAGCTGGTAGAAATCGGTGGGCGAACGATCCGCACGCGGGTCTTCGTCGCGGAAGCACGGCGCGATCTGGAAATATTTGTCGAAACCAGAGACCATCAACAGCTGTTTGAACTGCTGCGGTGCCTGCGGCAGGGCGTAGAACTTACCCGGGTGAAGACGGGACGGAACGAGGAAGTCACGCGCGCCTTCCGGCGAGGACGCCGTGATGATCGGCGTCTGGAACTCGTTGAACCCGTTGCCCCACATGCGCTGACGCAGGTCGGCGACAACTTGGCTGCGCATCACCATGTTCTTCTGCATCTGCTCGCGGCGCAGATCGAGGTAACGGTATTTGAGACGGGTCTCTTCCGGGTATTCCTGATCGCCGAAAACCATCAGCGGCAGCTCGGCGGAAGCGCCCAGCACCTCGAGATCACGCACGAAAACCTCGATCTCGCCCGTGGGCAGTTTCGGGTTCACCAGCTCCGCATCACGCGCCTTCACCGTGCCGTCGATGCGGATACACCATTCGGAGCGCACCTTTTCCATCGCGGAAAACACCGGGCTGTCCGGATCGCAAAGCACCTGCGTCATACCGTAGTGGTCGCGCAAATCGACGAAAAGAATGCCGCCATGGTCCCGGATGCGGTGCACCCAGCCGGAGAGGCGCACGGTGTCGCCCACGTTGGAGTTGTTCAATTCGGCGCAGGTATGGCTGCGGTAGACATGCATGGATCGGATCCCTTTAGGAGATGTGGGCAATCGTTTCGAAAACGCTCGCGCTGATACACAAGGCCCAGAGCGGAAAGTCAAGCCTCAGGCGGGGCCTGAGCCCTTGCGTGAGGCCGTCGAATGACAGAAACTGCCCGAAAAATTTAACGAGTAGATTTGAGGACACGCCGTGCAGCAGCCTTTTGTGTGGAAAACATCATGACGCCACCGCTCAAACGCTCCGAGTGGGTCGCCATCGCCTGTCTGATGTTCGGCTTCACCCTTTTGTGCGTGACGATTTACGCCAATGTGCCTTCACCGGATTTTCTGGCCTCCTGGATGGCAGGCATGGCCTGGTCCGCAGGCGAGACGCATAACATCTACCCGCCGCTTGAAAATGGCATGTTCGACCTCTATTCGCCACGCGACTGGTATGAGGCGCTGACCGTCGATGGCGAAACTCAAGAAGTCTTTCCCTTCATCTACCCGCCGATCTGGGTCTTTCTGGCGGGCAAGCTGAGCCAGATCGTCGATTATGAGACCATCCGCACCTTCGCCTCCTATGTGAACCCGGTGCTGTTGGCCTCTTGCGCGCTTTTGGCGCTGCGCATCACGCGGCGGCCTATTCCAGTAGTCCCGACGCTCCTCATCGGCATGGTGTTCTTTTCGCTCAGCGCCATCGGCCAGATCGCGCTGATGCAAAACCAGTTCCAGATTCTCGTGGCGTTCCTGACCCTTTTGAGCATCGAACGAAGCCGCAACGGCCATAAGATCGCGGGCGGCGCGGCCCTGGCCCTGGCGGCAGCGATCAAGCTGTATCCGGCGATTTTCGTCATCCTGTTTCTGGCGGGCGGGCATCGACGCACCGTGGTGTCCTTTGTCGGCTTCGGCCTCGCGCTTGGCCTTTTGTCCATCGCATTGACTGGCTGGCCGCTGCACGCGCTGTTCCTGCACACGGTCTCGACCATTTCCGGCACGGTTCTCGTGACGCCCGTTTCCTGGTCCTTCGATCCCATGATCGGACAGATGTTTTTCGAAGACACCCTGCGCGACCGCCCGATCCCCGAGTGGACCGCCCTCTACGGCATCGACATGAAACCGGGCGAAGGCTATTTTTACATGGCCAAACCCGCGCTTTGGAAAGCCCTGTCGAGTGGCGCCATGCTCGCCACCATGGCGCTGGGTGCCGTCCTGATCCGCCGCGCCGAACGTCAGAGCGCGGACAGCGGCTGGGTCTGGGCCTTTGTCATGGGGCTCTTCGCGCTCGCCAATCCGTTGAGCTGGAGCTACCACTATATCGCCATCGCCGCCTTTGCCCCGCTCTTTGTCTTTCGGATCGGTCTCCTGCGCGGCGTGATCTGGATCGCAGTCATCGCGATTCTCAGTTCGAATTTCGCACCTCAGATGTCCTATTGGGTGCAGGACCGGCTGCATTGGCCCTTGGTGTCGTTTCAGGTCTGGGGCACGCTGGTGATGACCGCAATGGTCGCCTCCTTTGGCTACTGCGTCTATCATCGCCACTAAGCCAGACGGCTTGGGGCGTTTTTTGGAAATCCGCCCTTGCACCCCCGCCCGTCATGACTATAACCCACGACAATTTGCGCGCGCCCTGCTAAAGAGCGCGCGAAAGCTGCTCAAACATATCCGGGGTCTGCCATGCCGAAGAGAACCGACATTTCCTCCATCATGATCATTGGTGCGGGGCCGATCATCATCGGGCAAGCCTGTGAATTCGACTATTCCGGTGCGCAAGCCTGTAAGGCGCTTAAGGAAGAGGGCTACCGGGTCATTCTGGTGAACTCCAACCCCGCGACGATCATGACCGATCCGGACATGGCCGATGCGACCTATATCGAGCCGATCACGCCGGAAGTCGTCGCCAAGATCATCGAGAAAGAGCGCCCCGATGCGCTTTTGCCCACGATGGGCGGCCAGACCGGCCTCAACACGTCGCTGGCGCTCGCCGACATGGGTGTTCTGGAAAAATTCAACGTCGAACTCATTGGCGCGAAACGTGAAGCCATTGAAATGGCAGAAGATCGCAAGCTGTTCCGCGAAGCGATGGACCGTCTCGGCATCGAGAACCCGAAGGCCGACATTGTCGCCGCGCCGAAGCTTGAGAGCGGCAAATATGACATCGGTGCGGGCATGAAGATCGCGATGGACTCGCTTGAGCACATCGGCCTTCCGGCGATCATCCGCCCGGCCTTCACATTGGGCGGCACCGGCGGCGGTGTGGCTTACAACCGGGACGATTACGAGAAAATCTGTCGCTCGGGTCTCGAGGCCTCTCCGGTGGCGCAGATCCTCGTCGATGAATCGCTTCTGGGTTGGAAAGAATATGAGATGGAGGTGGTGCGCGACACCGCCGACAACGCCATCATCGTCTGTTCCATCGAGAACGTCGATCCGATGGGCGTCCACACCGGCGACTCGGTCACCGTGGCCCCGGCGCTGACGCTCACCGACAAAGAATATCAGATCATGCGGACGCATTCGATCAACGTGCTGCGTGAAATCGGGGTGGAGACCGGCGGCTCCAACGTGCAATGGGCTGTGAACCCGGTCGATGGCCGTATGGTTGTCATTGAGATGAACCCGCGCGTGTCGCGCTCTTCCGCTCTGGCGTCGAAAGCCACCGGTTTCCCGATTGCGAAAATCGCCGCGAAACTGGCCGTGGGCTACACTTTGGACGAGCTGGACAACGACATCACCAAGGTGACGCCGGCCTCCTTCGAGCCGACCATCGACTATGTCGTCACGAAAATCCCGAAATTCGCCTTCGAGAAATTCCCGGGCTCCGAGCCGAACCTCACCACCGCGATGAAATCCGTGGGCGAAGTGATGGCGATTGGTCGGACTTTCCACGAGTCGATGCAAAAAGCGCTGTCTTCGATGGAATCCGGCCTCACCGGCTTTGACGAGATCGAGCTGCCGGAAATGCCGAAAACCTCCGACATCGTCGAGGCCGACGGCTCCGCGACCACGCTGCCGCGCATCCTTTTGGGCGCCGATGAGGCCGCACAGCAGAAGATCGACAAATCGGTCACCCGCGAGCTGGCCAAAGCCACGCCGGATCGTCTGCGTGTGATTGCCCAAGCCATGCGCTTTGGCTTCTCCGACGAGGAAATCCAAGAGATCAACAGCTTCGATCCGTGGTTCCTCGCCCGTATCCGCGAGATTCTCGTGGCCGAGGCCGAAGTCAAACGCGATGGCCTGCCGGTCACCGAAGAAGGCCTGCGCAAGCTCAAGATGATGGGCTTCACCGACGCGCGTCTGGCGAAGCTGACAGGCCGCGACGAGGCCAATGTGCGCCGTGCGCGTCGCAACCTCGGCGTCACCGCCGTGTTCAAACGCATCGACACCTGCGCCGCCGAATTTGAGGCGCAAACGCCCTATATGTATTCCACCTACGAGGCCCCGATGATGGGCGAAGTGGAATGCGAGGCACGGCCGTCGGATCGCAAGAAAGTCGTCATTCTGGGCGGTGGTCCGAACCGGATTGGCCAAGGCATCGAGTTCGATTATTGCTGCTGTCATGCCTGTTTCTCGCTGACCGAACAGGGTTACGAGACGATCATGATCAACTGTAACCCGGAGACCGTGTCGACCGATTACGACACCTCCGATCGTCTCTATTTCGAGCCGCTGACCTTTGAACACGTCATGGAAATCCTGCGTGTCGAACAGGAAAACGGCACGCTGCACGGTGTCATCGTTCAGTTCGGCGGTCAGACGCCGCTGAAACTCGCGAACGCTCTAGAGGCCGAAGGCATTCCGATCCTCGGCACCACGCCTGACGCGATTGACCTGGCCGAAGACCGCGAGCGGTTCCAGGACCTCGTCAACCGTCTCGAGCTGAAACAACCGACCAATGGCATCGCCTCCACCGACGCGGAAGCCATTGAAATCGCGGCAGGCATCGGCTTCCCGCTGGTGATCCGCCCGTCCTACGTGTTGGGTGGTCGTGCGATGGAAATCGTCCGCGACATGGAGCAGCTCAAGCGCTACATCTCGTCTGCGGTGGTCGTCTCCGGCGACAGCCCGGTTCTGCTGGATCACTACCTCTCCGGCGCCACCGAGATTGACGTCGATGCGCTTTGCGATGGCGAAAAGGTCCACGTTGCGGGCATCATGCAGCACATTGAGGAAGCGGGCGTGCACTCCGGTGACTCTGCCTGTTCCCTGCCACCCTACTCGCTCAAGCCCGAGATCATCGAAGAGCTGAAACGTCAGACCGAAGCTCTGGCGCTTGAACTCAATGTCGTGGGTCTGATGAACGTGCAATTCGCTGTGAAAGACGACGTGATCTTCCTCATCGAGGTCAACCCGCGTGCCTCGCGCACCGTGCCGTTTGTGGCCAAAGCCGTGAACTCCCCCATCGCCTCCATCGCTGCGCGCGTCATGGCGGGCGAAAAGCTCGACACCTTCGATCTGGTCGCGCCCGAGGGCACCGGTCGTTTCGCCGTGAAAGAGGCGGTTCTGCCCTTTGCCCGATTCCCGGGTGTGGACACGATCCTCGGCCCGGAAATGCGGTCGACCGGCGAGGTCATGGGCACGGACAAGAGCTTTGCGCGCGCATTCCTGAAGGCACAGATGGGCGCTGGCACCGATCTGCCGCGCTCGGGCAAGGTGTTTTTGTCGGTGAAAAACTACGACAAGAAACCGAAGATGGTCGAAGCGATGCAAACGCTTGTGGATTTGGGTTTCGAAATCGTCGCAACCCGTGGCACGGCCAAATTCCTTAAGGAAAATGGCATCGAAAGCCAGCTGGTGAACAAGGTTTACGAGGGCCGTCCGAACATCGTCGACATGATGAAGAACGGCGAGATCGCTTTGGTGCTGAACACCACGGAAGGCCAGCAGGCGCTGGACGACAGCCGTGAGATTCGCTCCGTCGCGCTCTACGACAAGATCCCGTACTTCACCACCGCCGCCGCCAGCCACGCCGCCGCCATGGCGATCAAGGCCCGCGAAGAAGGTGAGATCGAGGTGTTGAGCCTTCAGGACGTGTAAGCGTCGAAGGTTCAGAACTCTTAAGAAACGCCCCGTATTGACGGGGCGTTTTTTGTTGTAGTTTTGTTGCGGTGCGGCAAATCCCTTGACTTCTTCGCCGCTCTGCCCCATTTGAGCGACATTCCACCCCCCGTGCTGCCGCGTGAGCAGCCGCGTTTGACGCGCCGGGTGGAAGATCGGGTGTGCTTTGAGCCGCCCAAAGGTTCCCAACATCACGCGAGGGGTCCGGCGGAAAGACGGGGTGGGCATATGGCGCGCTCCGGAGACCTTTTCCGCGACCAACCAAGTGCCCGCGAGATGCGGGTGCGTCTAGCGTGTGGGCCTCCCACCAAAGGACAGATATGACTGATTTTTCCATGCTCGGCCTCAAGCCGAAGCTGCTCGATGTCTTGAAAGAGATCGGCATCGAGACCCCCACCCCCATCCAGGCCCGCGCCATTCCCGAAGTGATGCAGGGTCGCGACGTGATGGGCCTCGCACAGACCGGCACGGGCAAGACGCTCGCCTTCGGTCTGCCGCTCATGCACATGTGTTACAGCGATGGCTCGAAACCCGCGCCCAAAACCGTCCGCGCGCTGATTCTGGCGCCGACCCGCGAGCTGGTGAACCAGATCGCCGACGGGCTGTTCCCCTTCATCAAGGGCTCGCATCTCAAATTGAACCGCGTGGTTGGCGGTGTGTCGATCAATGCGCAGATCAACCGTCTGGAGCGTGGCACCGACATTCTCGTCGCCACGCCGGGCCGTTTGATGGACCTCATTGACCGTAAGGCGGTACGTCTGGACGAGACCACCTTCCTTGTGCTGGACGAGGCCGACCAGATGCTCGACATGGGCTTCATCCATGCGCTCCGTAAACTGGTGCCGATGCTGGCGAAAGAACGCCAGACCATGCTGTTTTCGGCCACCATGTCGAAGGACATGAACGAGATCGCGCAGAGCTATTTGACCTCGCCCGTGCGCATCGAAGTCTCCCCTCCGGGCAAGGCCGCCGACAAGATCGCCCAAGAGGTGCATTTCATCCCGCAGCCGGACAAATACGAGCTGTTGAAGGAATTGCTGTGCGATCATTCCGACGAGTTGGCGCTGGTCTTTGCCCGCACCAAACACGGCGCAGAGCGGATGGCGAAGAACCTCGTGCGCGACGGATTCGAAGCGGGCGCGATTCACGGCAACAAATCGCAAGGCCAGCGCGAGCGTACCCTGGCGGAAGCAAAATCCGGCAAGATCAAAGTGCTGGTGGCGACCGATGTGGCCGCGCGCGGGATCGACATCCCGGCGGTGCGTCATGTCTACAACTACGAGCTTCCGAATGTGCCGGAGAACTTTGTGCACCGCATCGGGCGCACGGCCCGCGCGGGGCGCGACGGTAAAGCGATCGCCTTCTGTTCGCCGACTGAGCTTGATGAATTCCGCGCCATCGAAAAGGTGATGAAAATCCGCATTCCGGTGGCGACCTCGGCCTCTTGGGCCGCCGATGGGATGAAGGCGGAGCCGAAACCCAAACCGCAAGGCGGTCGTCGTCGTGGCGGCGGAAATGGCGGCGGCGGTGGTCCTCGTGGTGCCAATGCGGGCGGCAAACCGCGCGCGAAACAGGGCGGAAACCCGGCAGGAAAACCGGGTGGCGCAAAAGGCCGCCCCTCCCGGCAAAGACGCCGCGGCTAAAGTGAAAGCATGAAAAAGGCGGCTCCAAAGGCCGCCTTTTCTATTTCTGGATCAATCACTTATCAGGTGGCTTCCTGCTCAAGGTGCAGCTTCATATTGATCAGCACCTGTTGCAGTTCGAGCGTCTCACGCAGCAGGCGCTTGGCCTCGTTGATGGTGATGATCCCATCCTCGATCGCATCTGTGTATTCGGCCATCAGCATGGCGAAACGTTGCGAGAGGGCGACCACATCGGTGTTCACCCCGCCCTCTTTCGGATGCACGTTGCGGGTCGCGTCATAAGACAGCGCGATGCCTTTCAATTCCCCCAAGGCAGAGGTCACATGCGGATAGCCCGCCGCCGCTTCCAATTGGGCGACGGCATCGACCGGAATAAAGCGGTCGGAATGCTCATCCGCCGTCGAATAATAGCGCCCGAGCGTGGCCTTGGACTTACCGGTCAGAGCGCAGGCCGCCTCCAAACCGACATCTTTCACCAACGCTTCGGTGTGTTTCTTAAGATAGTTCCCAGCAGCATCCATAATGTGTGTTTCAACCCCTTACGTCATCCATCCCATGGGGAATTCCATAAACCATTTCCCATTAAATTCCCGATTTTCGCATGACATACAAGCATATACCTGTTGTTGCGGGCGTTAGAGAGTATTCGATGCAAACCGGCATCGGGTCGGGTGGGAGCGTTTTTCGAGAAAACAGGTTTATAGTTTGGTCCCGGCACCCTCATCCCCTTTGCCGTCAGGCAATCGCCGGACATGGTTACGAGTTTTTCTCAGGCTTCCACCCGTTAGTTTCCCGCAACAGAGCCGCTGAGCGGCCCGTTTTTCAGTTTCCTCGAGGTTCGCGCGCATTGCCCGCTTGATCCTGACCTATGTGATCTGGCACAGAACGGCGCATGGCAAAGCTCTATTTTCAATACTCGACCATGAACGCGGGCAAATCGACTCTGCTGCTTCAGGCGTCTTACAACTACCGTGAACGTGGGATGGACACCTATCTCATTACCGCGAAACTTGATGACCGCGCAGGCGCGGGGCGCATCGCTAGCCGGATTGGCATCGGCGATGAGGCAGACACGTTTGAAGAAAACGAAGATATGTTCGCCAAGATCGAGGCACGTCTCAAAGACGGCCCTCTGGCCTGTATTTTCATCGACGAGGCCCAATTTCTGACCAAGGACCAGGTCTGGCAGTTGGCGCGCGTGGTCGATGATCTGAAGGTGCCTGTGATGGCCTACGGGTTGCGCGTTGATTTTCAGGGCAACCTCTTCCCCGGATCGGCTGCGCTTTTGGCGCTGGCCGATGAGATGCGCGAAGTGCGCACGATCTGTCATTGCGGGAAAAAGGCGACCATGGTGGTGCGCATGTCTGAGAACGGTATGGTTCTGACCGAGGGCGCGCAGGTCGATATCGGCGGCAATGAGCGTTATGTGTCACTTTGCCGCAAACATTGGCGCGAGGCGACGGGGGGCTGCTAAGCCCCCAATCAGGCCTTAATGCATCCGCCCGCCATTCGGCACCGAGAGGCCCGGCTGCGCCAAAACAATCGCCCCTTCGGCATCCGGAAAGCCCAAAACCAGCACTTCCGACATGAACCGCCCGATCTGGCGCGGCGGGAAATTCACCACGGCCATGACCTGTTGCCCGACCAAGGTTTCCGGCGTGTAATGCACTGTGATCTGCGCGGAGGATTTCTTTTCGCCGATCTCCGGCCCGAAATCGATCCAGAGCTTGATCGCGGGTTTGCGGGCCTCCGGATAGGGTTCCGCGCGGACAACTGTGCCCGCGCGAATATCGACTTTCAAAAAGTCGTCAAAGCTGATCTCAGCTTCTTTCTCGGCGGCTTTCTCACCGCTCATGCCAGTTCCTCGTCACGCTTGATCGCGGCCTCAACAGCACGTTCCAAGAGCACAGGGAAGCCAGTTTCCTCATCCATCAACACGCGCAGCGCCTCGGCGGTCACGCCGCCCGGCGAGGTCACATTGATGCGCAGCTGTGCCGGGCTTTCATCGGAGGTTTCCGCCAGCTGACCTGCGCCGCCGACCGTGGCCTTGGCCAGTTGCATCGCCATCTCTGGTGTCAAACCTGCCTTTTCGCCCGCCGCAGCCATGGCCTCAATCAGGTGAAACACATAGGCAGGGCCGCAGCCGGAGATCGCCATGAGAGGCCGGATTTGCGCTTCTGTTTCGAGGCGCACCACCTGCCCGACGGCTTGCAACAGGCTGTCTGCCAGATCGACATCGGCCGCGCTCGCCATGGCATTTCCGACGATCCCGGTGATGCCGCGACCGATCGCCGCCGGCGTGTTTGGCATGGCGCGCACGATGGGGGTTTTGTCGCCCAGCATCTCTTCGTAACTGGCCATGGTGATCCCGGCGGCGACGGTCAGGAACACGGTCGTGCCGTTGCCCAGCTTTTGCAGCGACGGCAGCGCGTCGCCCATCATCTGCGGTTTGACCGCGACGAGAACAATCGCCGGATTGTCCGGCAGCGCCGCGTTCAGATTCACGCCGGTGGATTGCAACCACTCCGACGGATTCGGGTCGAGCACGGTCACCGAGCTGGGCGGCAGACCACCGTCGAGCCAGCCCTTGAGCATCGCTGAGCCCATTTTCCCACAGCCCAACAGCACCAGACCACGTGTTTTCAGATCATCCATGCTCATCCCTTTCGTCACGAAAAATGCCCTCTGAATCAGAGGGCACTTTATCAATCATCCATCTGCGTGCAACGCGGCAGCGCTTTGCACTTATGCGCGCCCGTAGGCCTCGCGGATCGCGACATCCATCGCCTCTTCGGGCGAACGATCAGACCAGGCAGCGAGTTGGAAGGCCGGGTAGAACCGCTCGGCGGCGCCGACGGCAGAACCGATCAGGCGATCCACCTGTTCCGCGCCTGCGATTTGACCGCCGGAGAGCACGAGGCCGTAGCGGTAGACCATAAGCTGTTGCTCGGGCCAGAAGGTGAAAGCGCCGGTCCAGATTTGGTCGTTGGCGCGGTTCAGGATTTCGTAGATCTGCGGCAGCTTTTCAGCCGGCGGTTCCATTTCAAAGGTGCAGATCAGCCGCAGGGTCTCGTCGAAATCGGACCAGGCCAGCGTGATCGAATAGGTGCGCCACTGACCTTCGACCGCCATGGCGATCTGATCGTCGGCAACACGGTCGAATTCCCAGTCATTGTGTTCGCAAAGATGCTCACACAGATCGATCGGGTGAATTTCGGTAGAAAAGCTCTGCTCAATAAGCGACATACACGGGCCTCGTCTGTTTTGCGTCTGTCGTGGCGCAGCGACATCCCCCCTTTGTGACATCACGGTGGCTTCCACTAAGACTTGGTGCCTGCTCTAAGGATCGGCGTGTGCAGCACCTCCCCTTACTAGATATGGTGTGACGAAAGCACCGAATCTGTAAAGCGAAATATTTGTGTTATCCCCATCAATCGACAGCCATCCACAGGATGCCTGTTTTTTCCACATCCTCACAAAGCCTCCTGTGGACAGAAAAAAAGCCCCCTGAACGGGAGCTTTTCGGGTGCATTTGAAACGGGTCTGCCGGATCAGGCTTTTTTCTTCGCCTCAAGAGCCTCGAGGCGTTTTTTCAGCTCTTCGTTCTCTTCGCGGGCCTTTTGCGCCATGCCGCGCACGGCGTCGAATTCTTCGCGGGTGACGAAATCGCGATCCGCCAACCAGCGGTCGACAAGGCTTTTCATCGCGGTTTCCGCCTCGTCCTTGGCGCCCTGAGCCACACCCATGGCGTTGGTCATGAGTTGCGAGAAGTCATCAAGGATCTTGTTGCGGGTCTGCATGGCGGCCTCCGGCGCAGTCGTGAATGTCTGTGATCTATATGGGGCGGGAAAGCGCAAATCGCAAGGTTGACTTCCGCCGCGCCCTGACGACAGTTGCGCGCATGTTGAACATGATCCCTGCCGTTCTGAATTTTCCCGACCTCTCCCCGGTGATCTTCGAGATCCACCTGGGTCCGATCAATTTTGCGCTGCATTGGTATGCGCTCGCTTATATCGGCGGCTTTCTGGTCGGGTGGTTCCTGATCCTACGCGCGCTCAAGGCCACGCGGCTTTGGGCCGATGGCACCGCGCCGATGAGTAAGGCAGAGTTCGAAGACCTGCTCACATGGCTCATTCTGGGCGTCATTGTCGGCGGGCGGCTTGGCTCCGTGCTGCTCTACAATCCCGGCTATTACCTCAGCCATCCTTGGGAAATTCCGATGGTGTGGAAGGGCGGCATGGCCTTTCATGGCGGGTTTCTGGGCGTTGTCGTCGCGGCGCTGATCTGGGGTCGCAAACACAATAAGCCCTTGTTGTCGCTGGGCGATCTCTTGGCGATGGCCACGCCTCCGGGGCTTTTGCTCGGGCGGCTCGCGAATTTCGTCAATGCCGAGCTTTGGGGCAAGCCTTGGGATGGACCTTGGGCGGTGATTTTTCCGGGCATGGACGCGCAGGCCTGCGCCAATGTTGGTCCGGTCTGCGCCCGCCACCCCTCGCAGCTTTATGAAGCGGGGATGGAGGGGCTGATTCTCGGCGCGCTGATCCTCGCCCTCGTCTGGTTCACCGGCATCTTGAAACGCCCCGGCTTCATCATGGGGTTGTTCTTTGCGGGATACGGCCTGTCGCGTTTCATCGTTGAATTTTTCCGCCAAGCGGATGCGCAATTCATCACCGCCTCCAATCCCACCGGCGCCGTTTTCCTCGGGATGCAGATGGGCCAGCTTTTGTCCCTGCCGATGATCCTCTTGGGCCTGTTCTTCATGCTCAGAGCCAAGAAAGCATGACCGCGCTAAAAAACATTCTCACCCGCCGGATCGCGCAGACCGGGCCGATCTCGCTGGCCGACTATATGTCGGAGTGCCTGCTGCACCCGGAGCATGGCTATTACACGACACGCGATCCCTTGGGGGCCTCTGGCGACTTCACCACTGCGCCCGAAATCAGCCAGATGTTCGGCGAGCTTTTGGGGCTTTGTCTGGCGCAAAGCTGGCTGAGCCAAGGCGCACCAGCGCCTTTTACGCTGGCCGAGATCGGCCCCGGACGTGGGACTTTGATGGCCGACATCTTGCGCGCCACCAAAGGCGTGCCGGGCCTGCACGATGCGATGCAGGTGCATCTGGTTGAGGCCTCCCCCACGCTGCGCGCGGCGCAAAAGGACCGTCTT
Source organism: Celeribacter naphthalenivorans (assembly GCF_020524585.1). GTDB lineage: Bacteria > Pseudomonadota > Alphaproteobacteria > Rhodobacterales > Rhodobacteraceae > Celeribacter > Celeribacter naphthalenivorans. Next base: position 98,965 of record NZ_JAIVLK010000001.1, on the reverse strand, counting down.
GCGGGCCATGATGCCACTTGGTGCGATCATGTAGCGGAGCTGCCCAATGCACCTTTGTGGTTGATCGCAAACGAGTTTTTCGATGCGCTGCCGATCCGGCAATTCACCCGCAAGGGACAGGGCTGGGCCGAAACGCAGATCGGGCTGAAAGACGGCGCGCTGACCTTAGGCCTCTCCGCGCCTGCGCCGCTGGCAGAATTGGCGCCTCGGTTTGAGGACACGACAGACGGCGATGTGGTCGAAACCTGCCCTGCCGCACGCCCCGTTGTCACCGAGATCGCGCAGCGGATTGCCGAGCATGGCGGCGCTGCGATTTTTGTCGATTATGGCGATTGGCGCTCTTTGGGCGATACGTTCCAAGCGCTTGAGGCCCATGAGATGGTCGACCCCCTCGCCCGCCCCGGGCAGGCCGATTTGACCGCACATGTGGATTTCGAGGCGCTGGCTCAGGCGGCACAACGGTCAGGCATCGTCCCGTCTCAGATGATCCCACAAGGCCTGCTTTTGGCCCGCTTGGGCATCTCGGAACGTGCCGAGGCGCTTGCTGCAAAACTGAGCGGAGAGGCTTTGGAAAGCCACGCCCGCGCATTTGACCGGTTGACCTCGCCCGCAGAAATGGGAACCCTTTTTAAAGCGCTGGCCCTCGCCCCCAGCCCGGATAAAATGCCCCCAGGATTCGACGCGGGATAAGACATATGAACCTCGAAATCATCACCTCTGACGCGTTGCGCGGCATTCAGCACGGGTTCTTCACCCGCAAGGGCGGCGCCTCGTCGGGGGTGTTTGGCGGGCTCAACTGTGGGCTGGGATCGACGGACCAGGCCGACATCGTCAAGATCAACCGCAGCCGGGCCGCAAGCGCGCTCGGGCTGAGCTACAACGATCTCTGCGCCGCACATCAGGTGCATTCCGCCGAGGTCGCGCGTGTCACCGGACCGCAAGACGGCCCGGCCCCGAAATGCGATGCGCTGGTGACCGATCAGCCGGGGCTGGCGCTTGTGATTCTGACCGCCGATTGCCAGCCAGTGCTCTTCGCCGATCCGAAAGCCGGCGTCATCGGCGCGGCGCACGCCGGGTGGAAAGGCGCGATTGGCGGGATTCTGGAGGCCACGATTGACGAGATGGAGGCCTTGGGCGCTCATCGCGCGGATATCACCGCCATCATCGGCCCGTCGATTTCGCAACGCGCCTATGAGGTGGGTCCTGAATTCCTTGAGGATTTCATCGCGGATACGCCCGACAACGCTCGATTCTTTGCCATTGGCGAGGGGGATCGCTATCAGTTCGACCTCCCGGCTTACGGGTTGCACCGCTTGCGTCAGGCGGGCGTCGGTCAGGCCGAATGGACCCGGCATTGCACCTATTCCGACCCGGAGCGGTTCTATTCCTACCGCCGTTCGGTGCATCGCAAAGAGGCCGATTACGGGCGACTCATTTCTCTGATCCGCCTCTGAGGCCTGTTTGCAGCACGTACTGTTTTGGGCAGGAATGCGGCGCAACCCTGCCCCATTTTCGCCAGAAACAATCCCGCGACTTGCGTACCATTGTTTTTCGACAACAGGAATTAACCTTAATTTTCTTAAGGTTAATCTACCCGAGCGCCCTCCCTAAAGCCCCCTAGGACATCGGACGCGTCCCCCGTCGATTTTTCACCCCAGTCGCCGCATTTTCGCCGAAGGCCCGGAGCATATTGTTCTCAAGTCAGAAACAGGCACCGAAACAGTGCAGGAAATGTGAGAGCCGCGCCATGAAAGCCAGCATGAAAAACCGCCGTTGGATGACATCCATGATCGCTGAAGCGAAAAAGACCGAGGTCGAGATGCCTTGGAGCCGTGGCGCCCGTCGCGCCGCCTTCATCGCCAAGAAATCTGCCCCGGCCGCCAAATTCCAACTGCGCGCCTCCGCCTGAACGATTCGACGCCGGTAGGCTTCGTGACGTGAGAGCGCCACAATAGCGGCACATTCCGCCGCAGGCCGGAAACAAAGAATGAGCGGACAGGTCGACTGGTTCCGCTCTTAACCGTAATTCGATAAAATTTTTGACAATCCACCTCGTTTCCTGTGATCAAAGATCCACTGTTTTTCGGTGGGGGCCGACACAGTCACGAGGCTTTTCCATGTCGCAGCCCCTTTCCGGCCCGCACGCGCACGTCAACAACGCCGCTGCAGGCCTGCCCCGAACAGCGCAAGGCTATCTTCAGCCCAGCCCCTCCGTTCAAACGGCATGGACCGTGCGCCGGGCGCGCCCTCAGGATCAACTTGACGAACGTCCGCAACACGCGCTGCGCCGCTATGAAATCCTCTGGCGCGCGCCCAATGGCGACATTCGCGACGACACGCTGAGCGCCCCGGCCCTGCCGCTCTTTGAGGCGGCGTTCAACGCCTTTGCCCGTGGCGCGCTGATCCCGACGCAGCAAGGGCCTATTGCCATTGAAGATTTGTTGCCGGGCGATCTGATCGAAACCGTGGACAATGGCGTGCAATGTGTCGAGTGGATCGGCGCGATGATGTTGGACCCGAAAGGCACGCGCAGCCCGGAGGCCAAGCCCGAGCGGCTCTATCGGATCATGGCGGATGCCTTCGGGCTGGGCCGCCCTGCCCCCGATCTGATGCTTGGGGCCGGTGCGCGATCTTTGCTGCGGGCGGATGCGTTGAAATCCACCTATGGCACCTCTCAGGCCATGGCCCCGGTGCCAAGCCTCGTCGATGGCATGTCCGTGATCGAGGTCACGCCGATTTCGTCTGTGCGCAGCTATCACATCGGTCTGGCCCGCCACAGCCTCCTGCGCGTCAACGGTGTCGAACTTGAGAGCTATCACCCGGGCACCGCCGCCGCCGGTCAGTTGCAGGGCGACCTGCGTGGGCGGTTCATGGAGATGTTCCCACATCTCGAAACTCTGGGCGATTTCGGTGCGATGGCGCAGCTGCGCCTGACGCCCACGGATATGCTGGAACTGACATTCCGCTAACCTGTTCAGCCGACCGATGAGCTGTCCCTCCGTCGGTCATTCACGAAAAACGGCCCAGAAGGCGGGCCGTTTTTATATTTGAGCAATGTTTTAAAACACTCAGTTCAGGCGTTTTGCGCCAGCCGCGCTTCGAGCACCTCGAAGGGCACGCCCGGCTCATCTTTCGCACAACGGATGACCAGCGAGGTCTTCACACTCGCGACATTTTCCGTCGACAGCAACTCGCCGGTCAGAAAGCTTTGGAAGGTCGAGAGGTCCGGCGCCACGCATTTGAGGATGAAATCCACCTCGCCGTTCAGCATGTGGCATTCGCGCACAAGCGGCCATTCCTGACATTTCGCTTCGAATTTCGACAGATCGACCTCGGCCTGACTTTGCAGACCGACCATGGCGAAGACCTGCACTTCAAAGTTCAGCGCACGGGCATCGACCACGGCGTGATAACCCTTGATATAGCCGCTCTCTTCCAAGGTGCGCACCCTACGCAAACAGGGCGGCGCGGAAATGCCGACGCGTTTCGCCAGCTCCACGTTGGTCATGCGACCGTCTGCCTGCAATTCGGCCAAAATTTTGCGATCGATCTCGTCGAGTTTATGAGAGGGCATCTGTTTTCCCGAAGCCTTGGCCGAAACGGCGTAAATTCCAACAAATGCGCAAAGCGGTCTCTGCGCGCAACATTCTTTCTCATTTTGGCAAGAAAGTTTCAAGAGCATTTCGCACGGGTCACGCGCCCTACGCCAATCCGCGCTCATTTTTTCACCACCGCTGTGCGGCACAGGGGGGTTTGATAAGCGCGAGCCGCGTGTCTATATCGGTGCCGACATAAAAGACAACATGAAAAGGGTCCCGGATCATGGCGGACACGAAACACACCAAAGTTCTGATCATCGGCTCAGGTCCTGCGGGCTACACGGCGGGCGTCTATGCGGCGCGCGCGATGCTGTCTCCGATCCTCGTGCAGGGCATGGAGCCGGGCGGACAATTGACCACCACGACCGAGGTCGAGAACTTTCCGGGCTTCACCGAGGTGCAGGGCCCCGAGTTGATGGTGAAGATGGAAGAGCACGCCCGCGCGATGGGCACCGAGATCATCTCGGACCTGATCGTCGAGTTGGACACCGACAGCCGTCCCTTTGTGGCCAAAGGCGACAGCGGCACGATCTACACGGCCGATGCGGTGATCCTCGCCACGGGTGCGCGGGCGAAATGGCTGAACCTGCCGACCGAGGAAGCCTTTAAGGGCTATGGCGTGTCGGCCTGTGCGACCTGTGACGGGTTCTTCTATCGCAACATGGAAATCGTTGTGGTCGGCGGCGGCAACACCGCGGTCGAGGAAGCTTTGTTCCTGACCAACTTTGCCTCGAAAGTGACGCTGATCCACCGCCGCGACGAGTTGCGCGCCGAGAAGATCCTGATCGACCGCCTGATGAAGAACGAGAAAATCCACCCGCTCTGGGACAGCGAATTGGTCGAGGTCTACGGTGACGAGGCACCGTTGAAGGGCGTGAATGGCGTGAAGGTGAAAAACGTCAAGACCGGCGAGATCACCGATATTGCCGCCAAAGGCGTGTTCATCGCCATCGGCCACGCGCCGGCGACCGAGTTGGTGAAAGACAAGGTCGAGATGCACCACGGCGGCTACGTCAAAGTCAACCCCGGCACCACCGAGACCTCCATCCCCGGCATTTTCGCCGCGGGCGATCTGACGGATCACAAATATCGTCAGGCGGTGACCTCGGCGGGCATGGGCTGTATGGCGGCTTTGGACGCGGAACATTGGCTGGCTGCTCAAGAATAAGCCCATAAAGCGAAACAAAGGACCGGTTTTGTCACGATTGGACGAACAGAGTTCTTGATAGCTTAAAAAGTGAGGCCCGCGGGCCTCATTTTTGTTCCGTCAGCGCCACCAGTGTTGAATTGGCCTGCGAAAAAAGGCTACTCCGGCGTAAGTGCGATGCCGCCTTGCAGCATCGTGATTACACCGTTGAACCGTTCCAGCCACAAAAAGGCGATTTGCATGGCCGAAAATCTAGCCCCGATCCCCGAGCTTTACGTCTCCTACGAAAGCGCCCAGAAACTCAAGGTCGAGGCGGCGGACCTCGTGAGCTGGGACCTCTCCCCGCGTCAGATTTGCGATCTCGAATTGCTGATGAATGGTGGGTTCAACCCTCTCAAAGGCTTCCTGTCCGAGGCCGATTACAATGGCGTCGTCAATGAGATGCGCCTCGCCGACGGCTCGCTCTGGCCAATGCCGATCACGCTCGACGTCTCCGAAGAGTTTGCCGCCTCCCTCAAAGAGGGCCAGGACATCGCTCTGCGCGACCAGGAAGGCGTGATCCTCGCCACCATGACCGTCACCGACAATTGGGTGCCGAACAAATCTCTCGAGGCTGAAAAAGTCTTCGGCGCCGACGATGACAAGCATCCGGCTGTGAACTACCTGCACAACACCGCAGGCAAGGTCTACCTCGGCGGCCCGATCACCGGCATCCAACAGCCGGTACACTACGATTTCCGCGCCCGTCGCGACACGCCCAATGAGCTGCGCGCCTATTTCCGCAAGCTGGGCTGGCGCCGCGTCGTGGCCTTCCAGACCCGCAACCCGCTGCACCGCGCGCACCAGGAACTGACCTTCCGCGCCGCGAAAGAAGCACAGGCCAACCTTTTGATCCATCCGGTCGTCGGCATGACCAAACCGGGCGATGTGGACCACTTCACCCGCGTGCGCTGCTACGAGGCCGTGCTCGACAAATACCCGCAGTCCACGACCACCATGTCGCTCCTGCCGCTCGCCATGCGGATGGCTGGCCCGCGTGAGGCCGTGTGGCACGGTCTGATCCGCAAAAACTACGGCTGCACCCATTTCATCGTGGGCCGCGACCACGCCGGTCCGGGCTCCAACTCCAAGGGCGAAGATTTCTACGGCCCCTATGATGCGCAGGAGCTGTTCCGCCAGCACCAAGACGAAATGGGCATCGAAATGGTGGACTTCAAACACATGGTTTGGGTCCAGGAACGTGCACAATACGAGGCCATCGACGAGATCGAGGACAAGGATAAAATCACCATCCTCAACATCTCCGGCACCGAGCTGCGTCGCCGTCTGGCCGAGGGGCTTGAGATCCCGGAATGGTTCTCCTTCCCCGAGGTGGTGAAAGAGCTGCGCAAGACCAAGCCGCCACGCTCGAAACAGGGCTTTACCGTGTTCTTCACCGGCTTCTCCGGCTCCGGCAAATCCACCATTGCGAACGCTTTGATGGTCAAGCTGATGGAGATGGGCGGCCGTCCCGTGACTTTGCTCGATGGCGACATCGTGCGCAAAAACCTGTCCTCCGAGCTGGGCTTTTCGAAAGAGCACCGCGATCTCAACATCCGCCGCATCGGTTACGTGGCCTCCGAGATCACGAAAAACGGCGGCATCGCCATCTGTGCGCCGATCGCGCCCTATGCGACCACCCGTCGTGCCGTGCGTGAAGACATCGAAAGCTTTGGCGCCTTTGTCGAAGTGCACGTCGCCACCTCCATCGAGGAATGCGAAAAACGCGACCGCAAAGGGCTTTATAAGCTCGCGCGCGAAGGCAAGATCAAGGAATTCACCGGCATCTCCGATCCTTACGATGTGCCTGAGAATCCGGAACTGCGGATCGAGACCGAGAACACCGAAGTGGACAACTGCGCCCATCAGGTCATTCTCAAACTCGAAAGCATGGGCCTGATCGCCGCACACTAAGGCGCGCGACACGCAGACATAAAGAAAGCCCCGACACTGTCGGGGCTTTCTCGTTTTGGCGCCCGGCTTTCCGTTCCGGCTTTCAGTGTGGCGCCATACGTTTCAAGAGTTGATCCTTGAGAATAAAGTGGTGAAACAGAGCCGCCGCGACATGGGCGATGATCAGCAAAAGCGTCAGGTTCACCAGAGCCTCGTGAATGTCGCCCGCCTCATGAAGCCCCAGAAACCAAGCCGCGCCCCCCGCCGCAGGCGTCGCGATCATCGCGGCATAGAGCAGCCAATGCACCCCATGTGCGGCTTTTTCCATCAGCGGATGTGGCGCAGGCGGCAGTGCGGGCGCGCCCTGGATCAACCGCACCAGAAGGCGCAGGATCATCAAAACCAGCGTCGCGACACCGACGATAACGTGAAGTTTGGCGGTCAGAGTGTCGTTCACCCCGGTTTCAAGGAATGTGCGCAGCGCCCGGCCCATGCCGTCGGAGACCACATAATTAAAGGCAAAGGTCAGCACCACCGCCCAGTGCAAGAGCTTTTGCAGCCCGCTGTAGGATTGGGACATTTTCACCGAAGGTTTCATCATCGCTCGCTTTCTGGCTGTATGGCTCGTGGGCGTCCGGTCAGGCCTCATGCCATGCGCCGGTCGTCGCGGGATCAATACGAGAAAGCTAGACCCGGACATGCCGCAACGCAAATGCGTTTCAGGCCGAAAACGCCGGTCTATAACCTGAGTTTAGCCCTCAACAGAGGTCAATCGGCTGAACCGTTCCAGCGTCTCGGTACGCTCAGGTCGCGTTCGAACCGTGTCGCCGGATCGTCCCCGCCCCAAATCCCATATTCGCGTCGGAAATATTCGATACAAGCAGTGTCCGCTTCCGCGCGCCCATGCCCTTGGTAGACGAAATCGGCAAGCGCCTCGGCCCCCACATTGTGCGCGTGCCGCAGGGGCTCGGCGCTGCGCCAGATGCCGTGACCGTTCTTGGTAAAATGCCCCGACAACCAAGGGTCGTCCACCGTCCAGAGAATCTCAGGGATGTCATACATGTCCGGCGTGAAAAAAGACGGGCGCGCCAGAATGCCGCCATAGCCCTCTGCCAAGTCCATGTAACCCGGCGTACCAATAAATTCCTGTTTCTTGCGCAGCCCCGTGCTCAATCGCCAAAGCCGGTAGCGCCAGTCTTTCGGACGGCGCATCGCACGCGGCTGAAACCTGCGCGGGAAGGCATAACAGGGGTTCACCAACCGCTCATTGAGATTGTAGCCCATGTTGGCGATCACATCGTTCGGATGGGCTTCTGCAGCTTTGCCGAGCTTATAGAGCAAATGCGGCTCATATCGATGATCGTCGTCGCAAAAGAACAACAAGACATCCTGCCCCGCATAGGCCTGTGCCGAGGGGAGGATTTTCGTTGCAGGCCCATAGTCGAAATCATGCAGATAGAGCGTCACCCAATCGGGCAAATCCGGCAAATCGGTTGCCGGGTCAAACTCGAAACGCCGATATGTCTTTGGCAGATCGAGGCGAATTTCACGAATATTCACGCGTTTCTGAGCCTTCAGCGACAAAAATGTCGGCATCAAATCCGAGAACCGCGGTGGAATGGTCGTCAGCGAGACAACAAAATCTTTCATGGCGCTTTCCGAGGCACAGTTTTCCCTCCCTCGATACGCCGATGCCCTCGCTCTATCAAGAACGAGGGCATCTCTTTAACGTCTTTGCTACGGCTTCACGTCAGTGCACGTTCACCGGCGCGAAATCATGTTCGCGGGCAATCGCAAAAGCCAAAGGCAGGTTGGCCACCAAAGCCAACCGCGTGCCCTCCGCGTCATTGACGGAATAGATGTGATCGAGCCCCTCGACCTGATCCTGCACCTCTTCGGGCAGCTCAGAGACGGCGACGGGGCGCACATAGGCGATTTTGACCTCGTGGGTCTCTTCTCCAAACGGCAAATTCGGATAGCGCGCGTTCATGTCTTATCCTTTCCTGATCTGGATGGTTTGCACGACGGATTCCGGTTCCGCGCGGGTCAATTCGATGTGCAACAACCCGTTTTCCATCGACGCGCCGCATACTTCGACCCCGTCGGCCAGCACGAAAGAGCGCTGGAACTGTCGCCCGGCAATGCCACGGTGAAGAAAGACGCGCTCGCCCGTCTCCTCCGGCATCCGCCCGCGCACGACCAGTTGACGGTCTTCGAGCGTGATCGCCAGATCGCCTTCGGAAAACCCCGCGACGGCCAGCGTGATGCGGTATTCGTTCGCTGCGGATTGTTCAATGTTATAGGGCGGATAGCCCCCGGCGTCGGTCTTCGCCGTGCGCTCCACCAGACGTTCCAACTGATCGAACCCCAGAAGGAAAGGATGGGCACCAAAACTCACTTTCGTCATCTACACGTCCTTTTCGAAGCGACTGTGTTGTGTCTTGCGGGTCCCGAACCCGGCAACCCTTCCTCTAAGATATGGGCAACAGACACTCTTGGTTCAAGTGCCCTTACGTTCGTGCCAAACGAGAGCGTTCAGAACGCTTTGAGTTTTTAAACTTTGCGGCTAAGCTCAGGGCACCTGCCGGGCCGCGCGAATGCGCCTGAGTCTGTCAGGGCCATTGCAAACAATGACAGAGACAACGCGATGAACGTGTCCAACCGTATGGATCATCTGGATGTGCTTCGGGTCAAACTCGAAATGCTCAAACGCGAACACCGCGATCTCGATGCGGCCATTGATGCGATGCAGGAAACCGGGCACCTCGATGCCCTGCGGCTTCAGCGCATGAAAAAGCAAAAGCTGGCGCTCAAGGACCGGATCGCCCTGCTCGAAGATCAAATCACCCCCGACATCATTGCGTAAAGCCACGCCTAAACGTTGCGTCACGCCGCGCATCGGCTATAAGGCGGGAAAGCGACACTTTCCCAGGAGATCAGCCATATGAGCGTCGAAGTCGGCATCATCATGGGCAGCCAGTCGGATTGGCCCACCATGAAACGCGCAGCGGAGATTCTGGACGAATTGGGCGTGGCTTACGAGACGAAAATCGTCTCCGCCCACCGCACGCCGGATCGTCTTTGGACCTATGGCAAAGAGGCCGTCGGACGTGGCCTCAAAGTGATTATCGCGGGCGCCGGTGGTGCGGCGCATTTGCCGGGCATGATGGCGTCCAAGACCCGCGTGCCGGTGATCGGCGTGCCGGTGCAGACCCGTGCACTTTCGGGCGTCGACAGCCTCTATTCGATCCTTCAGATGCCGAAAGGCTTCCCGGTCGCCACCATGGCCATCGGTGAGGCAGGGGCCGCTAATGCGGGCCTGATGGCTGCAGGCATTCTGGCGATCAATGACCCGGCACTGGCCGACCGCCTCGATGCCTGGCGCGAGGCCCTCTCCGCCTCTATCCCTGACGAACCGATTGATGAGTGACGCCATGACTGACGTACAGACCCTCGCCCCCAATGCAACCATCGGCATCCTCGGCGGCGGTCAGCTTGGCCGGATGCTCTCGGTTGCGGCCTCTCGCCTCGGGTTCAAGACGCATATCTTTGAGCCGGGCGCCAATCCGCCCGCCGGGCATGTCGCCGACACAGTGACCACCGCGCCCTATGAGGACGAAGCCGCTCTGCGGGCCTTTGCCGAGAGCGTCGATGTGGTGACCTATGAGTTCGAAAACGTGCCGACCTCGGCGCTTGATCTGATCGAATCTCTCGTGCCGATCCGCCCGAACCGCAAGGCGTTGGCCGTCTCGCAGGATCGTCTGGTGGAGAAGAACTTCCTCTCTGATCTGGGCCTGCAAGTGGCGCCTTTTGCCGCCGTGGACGACGATGTCGATCTCGCTGAGGCTTTGTCGGAGATCGGCGCGCCTGCCATCCTCAAGACCCGTCGTTTCGGCTATGACGGCAAAGGCCAGGCCCGGATCATGGACTTGTCCGAGGCCGATCAAGCGCTGGCCGATATGGCCGGCGCACCCGCCATTCTCGAAGGCTTTGTCGATTTCTCGCATGAGGTGTCGGTGATTGCCGCGCGCGGTCAGGCGGGGGATATTTCCTGTTTCGATCCCGGCGAAAACGTGCACAAATCTGGCATTTTGCACACCACGACGGTCCCTGCCCGCCTGACGCCCGCGCAACGCACCGATGCGGTTCTTCTGGCGGCCAAGATATTGAATGCGCTGGAGTATGTCGGCGTTATGGGCGTCGAGCTGTTCGTCACACCCGCTGGTTTGATCGTCAATGAGATCGCGCCCCGCGTGCACAATTCCGGCCATTGGACCCAAAACGGCTGTGTCATCGACCAGTTCGAGCAACACATCCGCGCCGTCGCAGGCTGGCCCTTGGGCGATGGCAAACGGCATTCCAATGTCGAGATGCTGAACCTGATTGGCGACGATGTTGACCGCATCCCGGAGTTCGCCAAAGACGGCTCGGTCGCGATCCATCTTTACGGCAAGGCCGAGGTCAAAGCGGGCCGCAAAATGGGCCATGTGAACAAGATCACAGGCGCCGCTTAACCCACCTATGAGGCCTTGGCGGCCTGCCCCACAGCATCGGGATAGACAACGCGTCGCAACTCTTGCGGCGCGGTGTCCTCGAGATAGGCGATTTGCGTTCTTTCCCGCCCGAACGGCAGAATGATGTTTTCTCCCGCAATGGGAGCAAAGCCCAGAGGCGTGTAAAATGCCGGGTCGCCGACAACGACGACAGCCTGTGCCCCGTGCTCACGTGCAAATTCAAGCGACTTGCGGATCATGTAGGCATCGGCATCCTTTTGACGCCACGCCGATGACACCGCAACGATCGCGAGATTCCACCAGTTGTCCGGCGATTTCAATTTTGAAAAGGCAAGATAGCCGAAAAGATCGTCCCCTTTGCAGGCCACGCATTCCAGCGCCATATCTTGATCCAGGCGCAGCTGCTGCACCATGTGAAACATGCCCGAGCCTTGGAAATATCCGTCCAGCAGGACAGACACAGCAAGATCGTCCCCCGGCTCAATATGTCTAATTCTCATACTCAATTCACATAAATACTGCCGGCCCCGAACAATCGGGACGCGGAGCAACTCCACCACCGTTTCCGACATGCAAACGCGCCAAGTCACCGCCGCATGTCACCCTACCGATAGTTGAATATGAAAATGCTTATGAAACCCTCAATGCTGACGTAAGGGAAGGTTGAGAAAACACAACTTTGGCGCGTTAAAAATGGGTAAACATACACGCAAGATACGTTTTATGCCCAAATACCGCGCGCATCACCCGCTGATCGTGTCAACAAATTTGCCATATGCAGTGGGATAGATAAGTTCATTGCGACTCATTCCCGTGCCCGGCGCAATCGGAAAGAGTGAGGTGTGTTCCTTGAGAAAAGGCGTCTCAAGATTGCTCGCCGCCAGTTTGGAAAAGCCAACGCGGGAAAAATATTTCGGGTCTCCAACGACGACCACGGCCTTTGCACCCTCGCGTCGTGCGTGCTCCATACCGCGCACCACCAATTCCCGGCCCATACCGCGTTTGTGATAGATCGGCGAGACAGCGAGAATGGACAGGGCCCACCAGTCCTGAGGCAGGGTCATGCGCGCGCAGCAAATGTAGCCTAGGATCGTATCGTTTTCATAGGCGACCCGCTCCATCGCGACGGCATCCTCATCGCGCAGGCATTGCGCCAAACGGTACATGTCCGAATTGCCAAATGTCGTGTCCAAAAGCACGGACACCGCAATATCATCGTCAGCGGAAAGGGCGCGTAGGTGCATTTCATCACTCATCAACATGCTTTCCAAAAATTGTGCAGGTGCAGAAAAACGATAGCAAGACACAAATGCGTCTTTTTTGCACATCCTTGTAAAATAGAGGCTTACGGTCTTTTTTTGAGCGAAATGCTCCGCTGGCGTCGCGGTTTCCCATCTTTCATATGAATTTGCGGCGCAGAACCGAAAAAGGGCCGCCTTGTCAGGCGACCCTCAAAATCAAACCAGGTGGCTGATCACATCTCTTTCGAGATGATTACATCATGCCGCCCATGCCGCCCATGCCGCCCATGTCGGGCATGCCGGCGCCAGCGCCGTCTTTCGACGGTTTATCGGCAACCATGGCTTCGGTGGTGATCAGCAGACCTGCGATGGAGGCTGCGTCTTCCAGAGCGGTGCGGGTCACTTTGGCCGGGTCGATCACGCCGAATTTGAACATGTCGCCATATTCTTCGGTTTGAGCGTTGAAACCAAAGGCCAGGTCGGAGGATTCGCGGACTTTACCGGCCACGACAGCACCGTCGACACCAGCGTTTTCAGCGATCTGACGCAGCGGAGCTTCGATCGCGCGGCGCACGATGGCGATACCGGCATCTTGATCCGCGTTGTCGCCTTTGAGACCTTCGAGGCCTTTGCCAGCCTGAACGAGGGCCACACCGCCGCCCACGACGATGCCTTCTTGCACAGCAGCGCGGGTTGCGTTCAGAGCATCGTCCACACGGTCTTTGCGCTCTTTCACTTCCACTTCGGTCATGCCGCCAACGCGGATGACAGCCACGCCGCCTGCGAGCTTGGCAACGCGCTCTTGGAGTTTCTCGCGGTCGTAGTCAGAGGTGGTTTCTTCGATCTGGGTGCGGATCTGAGCCACGCGTGCTTCGATCTCTGCCTTCTCGCCAGCGCCGTCGACGATGGTGGTTTCGTCTTTGGAGATGGTGATTTTCTTGGCGGAGCCGAGCATGTCCATGGTGACATTTTCGAGCTTCATGCCGAGATCTTCGGAGATCACCTGACCGCCGGTGAGGATCGCGATGTCTTGCAGCATGGCTTTACGGCGATCGCCGAAGCCCGGTGCTTTGACAGCTGCGATTTTCAGGCCGCCGCGCAGTTTGTTGACCACGAGGGTCGCCAGCGCTTCGCCTTCCACGTCCTCAGCGATGATGAGGAGCGGTTTTTGGGACTGGATGACCTGCTCGAGGAGCGGCACCATCGGCTGCAACGAGGAGAGTTTCTTCTCGTGCAGGAGCACGATGCAGTCATCGAGTTCTGCGAGCATCTTGTCCGGGTTGGTCACGAAGTACGGGGACAGGTAGCCACGGTCGAACTGCATGCCTTCGACCACGGTGGTCTCGGTTTCCATGCCTTTGTTCTCTTCGACGGTGATCACGCCGTCGTTGCCGACTTTCTGCATCGCGTCTGCGATTTGCTGACCGATTTCGGCTTCGCCGTTGGCGGAGATGGTGCCAACTTGTGCAACTTCAGCGGAATCGTTCACCGGACGGGCAGCCGCTTTGATCGCTTCGACGACTTTGAGGGTCGCGAGGTCGATGCCGCGCTTCAGGTCCATCGGGTTCAAACCAGCAGCAACCTGCTTGAGGCCTTCTTTGATGATGGCTTGGGCCAGAACGGTGGCGGTGGTGGTGCCGTCGCCAGCTTCGTCGTTGGTGCGGGAAGCAACTTCCTTCACCATCTGTGCGCCCATGTTTTCGAACTTGTCTTCGAGCTCGATCTCTTTGGCCACGGACACACCGTCTTTGGTGATGCGCGGGGCGCCGAAGGATTTGTCGAGAACCACGTTGCGGCCTTTGGGCCCCAGGGTCACTTTCACTGCATCGGCGAGGACGTTCACGCCTTTGAGCATGCGGTTGCGTGCGTCGACGTCAAACTTGACTTCTTTAGCCATTGTTCACTCCGTAAATTGGGTTGATGGGGGTCAGATGTCTCAGGCTCGCTTAGGCGATGATGCCGAGAATGTCCGACTCTTTCATGATGAGAAGCTCTTTGCCGTCCACGGTGATTTCCGTGCCGGACCATTTGCCAAAGAGGACGACATCGCCTTCTTTGACGGAGGGAGCGATCAGCTCGCCGCTGTCTTTGCGAGCGCCTTCGCCCACGGCAACGACTTTGCCTTCAGCGGGCTTTTCTTTTGCGCTATCGGGGATGATGAGACCACCGGCGGTCTTTTCTTCGCTCTCAACACGTTCGACCACAACGCGGTCGTGCAGCGGTTTGAATGCCATCTTCGAGGCTCCTTCGCTCAAAGTTTCCAGTTCATCCACCCTGTCGGGCGGGGGTAAATCAATCGTTAGCACTCACCTCAGGAGAGTGACAACGACGCATAGTTAGGAAGGAGGTGGGAGTGAGTCAACAGGGGAGATTGGGAAAATTGTGCTGCGGGGCGGCGGGAAAGTTAAACACTTACACACTAGGAAGCATTTTTTGAAGAACGCCGACAGCAGATGTATTGTGAACAAAATCGACAATTTTGTCGGCAACCTTCGACTCCGAGAACCGCTCTGATGAAAGAACCATAGGAATCTTTGGCAGGGGATAAATAATCTTACCCCAGAACCCCTCATAACCACCCCTTACAACAGTAAACTCCAATCCCAAGCAAAAGAAACTGTGCGACCACAACTTCTGACCATCATATGTTATTCGCGATGCAACGGGTGTGCTGAAAAGAAAGGGAGAGAACCCTCCCTCGTGAACTCCGTCATACACGGTAACTATTAACAAGCACTTCGATGGGAAAGGCCCCTCTGACACAAGATATTTGCGGACTTCCTCTTCAAAGTTTCGCCCCATGGAGCCGATATAACTCCTAACATCGTAAGCGGTCGAGACATTGCTGCGCCAGAAAATGCCCAAAGCAAAACTAGCTAATTGTTCTATATCGACTAACGCAGCAGCTTGTTGGGCAGAGACAGCTCCTCCCCCTTCTTCTTGGACATGTCGACAGAGACTGATCTTCTCACTCTCCTTTGCATCAACGAGAGAGTAGAAATAATCTTCTCCAACTTTGAAAAGATCCTCACACTCACGGCAAAATAATCTCTGGACGATCTGCCGTGAGGTCAGCAAGGAAGTACCATCTACTGGTTGAACCTTTACCAGATCACTTTCCTTAGTGGCTCCGGCATCTCGAACCCTATTGTATACGCCCCGCGGCATAATATGACTCTTGAGCAATTTAGCCTCGCGGCGACAGAGCCTGCACTCGTCAATATGCTGTACCATCTAAAACCACCCCATAAACCCCCACCTCAACCTTCTCAAACCACCCATAATGATTGTCCCGCATCATCCGGGTGGCATTCTTCACCCCCGTAGCCTGTGCCACCTCAGCCCCCTTAGAGGGCCCATGCTCCAACAAATACGCCCGGCATTTCTCCGCGTCCTGACGGTAGGCGGTCACGCGGCCACCGGCTTTTGAGCCGCCCAGATTGGGGTCGCCTTCCCGCCGAGCGAATTCGGCCAAGAGCTTTTCCGTCTTCGCCTTATTCTTGCGCGGCGTGAACGGTCGGGGATCATGATGCACCTGCACCGAACTCTCCGCCACATTCACCGAGATCACCCCAAGCCCCAGCCGCTTACAAAGCCCAAGATTTCCCTTGAACATCCGCCAGCCCGCCTTGCCCTTCCACCGGGGCACGGCGAGGTAGACGTGATCACTCATAACTTGGCGCGCCACACCTTGTTGCAAGAGCTGGAGGGTAAAGCCGGTTTTCAGCTCGATGATGACAGGCACGCCGTCTTTGACCGCCACAACATCCGCGTCCCGCACCTCTGATTTCACCTCATATCCCAGCGCTTCGAAATGCGCTTTGACAGGGGGATAGAGGTCGGTTTCGCGGAGTTTCGTCATAGGCTCTGTGATAGCGTGGGCACACAGAGGAACCAAGACGAAAGACCCCCTCCCTGTGAGCGTTCACAGGAGGTGACAAGCCATGCCGCACCGCCTATAAGGCGGGCGAAATCACAGGAATCCATGGGACAGACATATGACCACGCTTGTTTTCGGCCACAAATCCCCCGACACCGACTCCACCGGCTCCCCGCTGATCTGGGCTTGGTATCTTAACGAAGTCAAAGGCGTTGACGCCAAAGCCGTTCTGCTCGGCGAGCCGAACACTGAGGCCGCTTTCGTTGTCGAGAAGTGGGGCTTTGACAAGCCGGAGATCATTTCCGAGGTCGCAGAGGGCCAAGACGTCGTCATCGTCGACACCAACAACCCGGCCGAACTGCCGGACGCGATCAACGACGCCAACGTGACCGCGATCATCGACCACCACAAACTGGTTGGCGGTCTGGAAACCAAAGGTCCGATCGACATCACCATCCGTCCGCTCGCCTGCACCGCGACCATCATGTACGACCTGATGGGCGACGACGCCGACAAGATGCCCGACAACATCAAAGGCGCGATGCTCTCCTGCATCCTGTCTGACACGCTGGAATTCCGCAGCCCGACCACCACCGACGTGGACAAGGCGCTGGCCGAGAAACTGGCTTCCGAACTGAACATCAATCTGGGCCAATACGCCTCTGAGATGTTCGAAGCCAAATCCGATGTGGCCGCCTTCTCGGATGCCGAGTTGATCCGCATGGACTCCAAGGAATACACCGTTGGCTCCACCGACCTGCGTGTCTCCGTGCTGGAAACCACCGCGCCGAAAATGATCCTCGACCGCAAGGACAGCCTGATGGCCTCCATGCCCGCCGTGGCCTCCGAGGATGGCGCTCATGAAGTGCTGCTTTTCGTTGTCGATATTCTCAACGAGGAAGCCACGCTTCTGGTGCCCAACGACACCGTGAAAGCCATCGCAGAGGCCTCCTTTGGCTGCACCGTAGAGGGCGACACCGTGGTCCTGCCGGGCATCATGTCCCGCAAGAAACAGATCATCCCGAACCTCAAAGTCTGATCGACTTTTCAGGATTTATGAGCTTTGAAAGGGGTGCGGTCCGTCCGCGCCCCTTTTTGTTTGGTTGTGTCTCATGTCGTTCAACGCCCTGCACCTTTGGCTGTTCACGCTCCTTTATGTGCTCGCCACATTCGGCGCCATGCCGATTCCTCTGGGAGAGCTGTTCGAGAAATTTCCAAGTGCTGTCAGTGACGGCCTCATAAGCGCGCTGTTTTTCACGCTATTTATCGGCCTCGCCCTCGCGCCCCTCTTCGCGCCTCTGGCGCTTCTGCTGCCAACCCCTTCCGTGGCGGTCCGCACCCTGATCTCGCTCCTCTGGTTGCCAAGTCTCCTGATCCTGATCATGTCAGGCCCCGGCACAACGCATATCTTTCTCTATCTCTTCGTCACATGGGCCGCGCTGATCGGTCTTTGGGCACATCGCTCCCGCAGAGGAAAAGCCCTCCTCCTCGTTGTCACTTTGATCTCGCTCTGGTCCCTCTTTGCCATGACCCGCGCCGTTACGCAGATCGCAAGCCTGACCGAAGGTGAGCCCTATTGTGTCGCCCGTTCCGGCGACCCGATCACCTCTATCGCGGAGCTGCGCGGGCTTGCGTTTTACACCGACGAAACCGGGTTTAAATCCAGCAACTTCTGGACCTTCCACGGCGTGCTGCTCACAGAGGCGCAGGAATGGAACTGGTCCGCCAAAAGCCTGCGCTTCGAGGCGATCCCTGCCCCGGTCTTCCCCGGAACGCGCCGCCCGGATTGTCCACTTGAACCACATTTCCTGCACAAACATCTTTTCTGAGTGCCCCCAAACCTTGCGCGCCACGGCAGATCAGGGTTCAAAGGCCAGACCCATTTCGGAGATGCCCATGTCCAACATCCTGCTGTTTCGCCTCAGCGCCTGTCTCTTCTTCGCGCTCTGTGCGGGGCTTCTTTTGGCCCCCGGCCTCTTCGGCACGATCTTCGGCATAGACCCTTCGACGGGCGCCGAGGTCATGGCCCGCCGCGCAGGGCTTCTCTTCGCGCCTCTGGGCCTGCTCTATCTGCAACTGGCGGACATAGAGCACCCGAAAGTCCAACGCGTGCTGCTCTCCGCCGGAACCATTTTCCTGATCACCATCGCGATGCTGGGCCTCACCGAATGGGCCTTGGGTCGGGTGGGTCCCGGCATTCTGGTGGCCGTGATCACCGAGGTCCTCTTTGCCGCCCTCTACCTGAAAGCCCTGCGCCATGCTTAAAACGCCCGACTTCATGCGCGAGATGAAACGCGGCGAGGAACCCGCCGTCGCGGACCTCCTGACCGCCGCGTTCGGCCAAAAGAATGAGGCGCAACTGGTCGAGACCCTGCGCAAATCCCGCGCCATTGCGGGCGAAATGGTCCTGCCCATGGCGGGCGAGGTGATCGGCTACGCGGCGCTTTCCAAAATGACCGCGCCCAAGGGCTGGCTCTGCCTCGCCCCTGTCGCGATCCGCCCGGACCTGCAATCACGCGGTTACGGGCGTCGTCTCGTGGGCATGATCACCCAATGGGCGGAACTCTCGGGCCAAACCCTCGTCGTTTTGGGCGATCCGGCGTTCTATTCCCGCTGCGGCTTCACACCGATCGCGGAGGGATTTGCTTCCCCCTACCCGCTGGATCACACGCTGGCCGCAGGCCCGGCAAAGGCCAAAACCAAAGAGCTGATCTACCCGAAGGCTTTCGGCTGAGCGGCTTTCTTTTGTCTGTAAGTATCCCGGGGTGAATTGCGCATCGCGCAAGAGGGGCAGCGCCCCTCACCTCACCAAAAACTCTGCGGATCAATGTCGATCTGAAGCCGGACGTTGTTGGGCAGTTTCACCTGCCCGACCCAAGCGGCCAGTGCGGCCTGTATCGGTGCGGTCTTCTCGGCCTTGACCAGAAAGCGGATGCGATGCCGCCCGCGCACACGGGCAATCGGCGCAGGCGCAGGCCCGAAAAGCTGAGCGTTGATGCGTTGCAGCGGCCCCGCAATGCGAGAGAGATGATTGGCGACATCCGTCACCACCGCCAAATCCGGCCCCGACAGAATGATCCCTGCCATGCGCCCATAGGGCGGCACGCCCGCCATTTTGCGCTCGGCAGCCTCGGCGCGCCAAAAGCCCTCTTCGTCGCCCGACAGGATCGCGCGGATAACTGGATGCTCGGGCTGATAGGTCTGCAACAGCGCGACGCCCTTTTTCTCCGACCGACCGGCCCGCCCCGCGACCTGACGCATGAGCTGAAAGGTGCGCTCGGCGGCGCGCAGGTCCGACCCTTGCAGCCCCAGATCCGCGTCGATCACGCCGACGAGCGTGAGGTTCGGGAAGTTATGCCCTTTCGCCACCAGCTGCGTGCCGACGATGATGTCCGTGTCGCCCTCAGCGATCAGTTGAATCTGCTCTTTCAGCGCCCGCGCAGAGGCAAAGAGGTCGGAGGAGAGCACCGCACATTTCGCCTCCGGGAAGCGTTCGGCGACCTCCTCGGCCAGACGCTCGACGCCGGGACCGACGGGCGCCAGCCGCCCCTCGACGCCACAAGACGGACAGGCCTCTGGCATCGGCTTTGTCTCACCGCACTGATGGCACATCAGGCGTTTGAGAAACCTGTGTTCAACCATCCGCGCATCGCAATGATCGCAAGCGATCTGATGCCCGCAGGCGCGGCAAATCGTGACGGGTGCGAAGCCGCGACGGTTGAGGAACAAAAGGCTTTGCTCGCCCCGCTCCATCCGCTTTTTCACCGCGCCGACCAAAGTGTCGGAGATAAACCGAGTTGAGGGCAGCTTTTCCCCCCGCATATCGAGCGCATGCATGTCGGGCATCACGGCGGGGCCATAGCGGCTCTCGAGATCGAGGCGCTTGTACTTGCCCGCCTCGACATTGGCCCAGGTCTCCAAGGACGGCGTGGCCGAGGCCAGAACGACCGTCGCAGAGCACAGCGACGCGCGCAGCACAGCCATGTCGCGGGCGTTGTAATGCACCCCGTCCTCTTGCTTATAAGAGCCGTCGTGCTCCTCATCGACCACGATCAACCCAAGGTTTTGAAACGGCAGGTAAAGCGCAGAGCGCGCGCCGATCACCACCTGCGCGCCGCCTTCGCCGACCATTTTCCAGACGCGGCGGCGTTCGGTCATGGTGACGCCCGAGTGCCATTCGGCAGGCCGCGCGCCAAAGCGTTCTTCGAAGCGGGTGAGGAAAGCGGAGGTGAGCGCGATCTCGGGCAAAAGCACAAGGGCCTGCCGCCCCTGTTTGAGACATTCAGCTACGGCTTCGAGGTAGACCTCGGTCTTGCCGGACCCTGTGACGCCCTTCAAAAGCGTGGTGGAATAGCGCTCGGCGGCGACATCTTCGCGGAGTGCGCTTGCGGCGGCCTCTTGCGCTTCGGTCAGCTCTTTGCCGGGCGCACTGGCATCGAGGCGGCGATAGGGCAGATCGCGGGGCGTGTCCTCTTCGATCACCGCGCCCGAGGACAGCATCCCCTTGACGACTGAGGCCGTGACCCCCGCCGTGTCAGCGAGTTCCTTAAGCGTAAACGACAGCCCGCCGTATTCGTCCAAGGTCTCCAAAACCTTTGTGCGCGCCTCGGTTTCACGCGGCGGGCGCCCCTCGCCCCGGCGATACACCTTGCGCATCCCCGGCGGGTTCATCAGCCCCGGCGCGCGGGTCGCGAGGCGCAGCATGGCAGGCATGGGGGTGAGTGTGTAGGCGGCGACTTTTTCGAGGAACTGCCGCATCTCCTCGCGCATCGGCGCGAGGTCCAGCACCGTCGAGATCGAGCGCGCCTTTGAGAGATCAAAGCCGCCAATGCCCTCGCCCCAGACACAGCCCAGAACCCTGCGCGGGCCCAGAGGCACCTCGACAAAAGCGCCCATGGCGACACCGCCCTCGGGCGCCTTGTAATCCAGCGTCCGGTCGAGCGGTTCACAGGTCAAAACGGCAACCAGATGGCCTTCGGGGTAAAATTCGGCGTCACGCATGGCACCAGCTTTAGGAGGTTTCGACGGAGGGGAAAAGCCGCGAATGAGTGCGCATCTGTGTCAGGCGCTTTCAACCCTCCATGCGGCACACCGAGCGGCCATCCGGGTTTGCAGACGATACCAAAGGAATTCCGAGGTTGCAGTTGCCGCGCCCCCTGATACGGCGAACACACTCCAAACAGCGGCCTGTTCCAGCGGAGGATTAAACTGCAATTCCCAAAGCGACATCAGCACAAGAATGTAAAAAACCACGAGCCACCCTAAAAAAGCAAGGCATCGCGCAAAGGTTGTCTTTCGCAGGCTACGCTTGCCCTCAGCCAAGAACCGCTATGCGACAATAACGAAAAGCGGATAACCGGATATGGGGAAGATATATGCCATCGCCGGGAATAAACTAAATGTATTGAAAGAAGGCCAGAATGCAGAAAACAGGCCCCTCGACGAGGGCGTAAAAGACAAGCCTCCCAAGGCCAAACAAAATCTTTCGCGCAAGGGACCAAACGCTCCGACGGGCGCCCATCAAAAAAATCTCCGCATAAAACCTGACTTCACTCGATCACACGTGGGACAGGCAACCAATGAGCAAAGAGAAAGGGCCTCCCTCGAAGTTAGCGCGAACAAAGCGCCTGTATCTCACACGGTTTTGCCTTTCTCCGCGTCCCGTGATGACGTATGAGTGCACCGGAAGAAGCGGTTTGAGACACGCCGCACATCAAAGCCTGTGACACACAAAAGGGACGCCCCATGAAATTCTTTGTTGATACCGCCGATGTGGATGCCATCCGCGAGCTGAACGATCTTGGCTTCGTGGACGGTGTGACCACCAACCCGTCGCTGATCAAGAAATCCGGTCGCGACATTCTCGAAGTGACGAAAGAGATTTGCGACATCGTCGATGGCCCGGTCTCCGCAGAAGTTGTGGCGCTCGACTATGACGCCATGGTCGCAGAAGGCCGCAAGCTGGCGCAGATCGCCGACAACGTTGTGATCAAGCTGCCGTTGACGCTCGATGGTCTCAAAGCCTGTAAAACGCTGGCTTCCGAGGGTCACAAGATCAACGTGACGCTTTGTTTCTCCGCGAACCAAGCGCTTTTGGCTGCAAAAGCCGGTGCGACCTTCATTTCGCCGTTCATCGGGCGTCTGGACGACATCAACCTCGACGGGCTTGAACTGATCGAAGACATCCGCACGATCTACGACAACTACGGCTATGAGACCGAAATTCTCGCCGCTTCGATCCGCACCGTGAACCACATTTCGGATTGCGCGAAAATCGGTGCCGATGTGATCACGGCGCCTGCCAATGTGATCAAGGCGATGGCGAACCATGTGCTGACCGACAAAGGTCTGGCGCAATTCGTGAAAGACGCCGAAGAGGCTGGCATCAAGATCGTCTGATCTTAGCCCTCTTTTCAAAACAACAAGACGCCTCCATGCCAAACTTTCGGGCCACATGGGGGCGTTTTTCTATTTTTAAATCATCACACTTATACCCCTTTCAAAACCCGGCTTCCCACGCCAAGATGTGCGGGGTTTTAAGACAAAAGTGAGCGGCAAGCGTATGAGCGACACGGAACAGAAATTTGAGCTGGGGGGCCTGATCGTCCCGAATGACCCCGCGCTGATTTCTCCGAAAATCGCGCGTCGGCTCAGCCGCCAGAACTACGCCAAGGCGAAACTCGCGCATTTGGACAAGGTCCTGCGCCCCGGCGCGCGGCTTTTGGAGCTGGGCACGGAAATCGGCGTCGTGGCCGCGATTTCCGCCAAGACCAAAGGCGTCGAACGTGTCGCCGCCGTCGAAGTCAACCCGGCCTATAAGGACTATATCACCGCGCTCTGGGCCCAAAACGGGGTCGAGAATGCCACGCTTTACATCGGCATGCCGGTGGAGCGCGCGGGCGTGAAAAAGGCCGAATTTTACCTGCGTGATCCGCTCTGGGACAGCTCGCTCGCCCCGGAGGCGGACAGGCCCAGCGAGACCGTCACGCTCGAAAACCTGCCGCTGCCGAAGCTGATCGAGGAGGTGGATCCGACGGTGATCCTCTGCACGCTTCAGGGCTTGGAACTGCCTTTGTTCGACGCGGCCGATCTGAACCGGGTGGATCATCTGATCATCGAGGTGACGCCCGCCGTCTACGGTCAGGACGCGTTGCGCGAGTTCGTCGACATGCTGGGCACCAAAGGATTTATGCCCGCCCCCGACACCGAGGACGGCAAGCGGATGATCTGTTTCGAGCGGGTGAAAGTGCCGGGTCAGGTGCCCGAGGGCGCGATGATGCCGCGCAGGCGATTCCGTGCAGCGGCGGAGCAAACCCCGCCGCGCGTTTTGGTGCCGACCTGCATGAAAAACGAAGGGCCGTTCATTTTGGAATGGCTCGCCTGGCATCGGGTCGTGGGCGTCACGGATTTCCTGATCTTCACCAATGATTGCACCGACGGCACGGATCAGCTTTTGGACCGACTCGACGACATGGGGCTGGTGCATCACCTGCCCAACCCGGCGCTGGGTCAGGAGGCCACGAATTTCCAGCCGGTGATGCTGCGCTACCTGCCCTACACCCGCGAATTTCGCGAGGCGGATTACGTGATTTCGATGGATGTGGACGAGTTCATCAACATCCGCGCAGGCGACGGGCGGTTTGCCGATCTGGTGGAGGCGGCGGGCGACTTTGACGTGCTGTCGATGTCCGAGATCAACCATGGCTCGAACGATCGGCTGCGTTATGAGCGCGGCTGGCTGACCGAACAATTCCCCGGCCATCAGAACCCCGGCCCCGGCGAGAAGAAAGCCCATCGTGGCGTCAAAAGCATCACCAAGATGAGCCCCCGCGTGACCGCCGTGCGCAACCACCGCCCGGACCTGTCGGAAAGTTTCGGCACGGTGCGCTGGCTCGATGGATCGGGACGGATGCGGCGCGAGTTTTTGGACGATCCGGAGGCCAATGGCTTTGATTGCCGCGGGGCTTACGATCTGGTGTCCTTGGACCATTTCCCGCTGCGCTCGCTCGAATCCTTTCTTGTGAAAATGCATCGCGGTGATGTGGTGGTGGCCAATAAAATGGCCTCGAACCGCTATTGGCGCACCCGCAACCACCATGATTTCACCACCAGCGACCTGAGCCACCTGCGCGCCGCCGCCAAGGCCGAATATGAGCGCCTGTTGCAAGACACCCAATTGGCCGCGCTGCATGACGCCGCCTGCGCCGCCCATGAGGCGCGAATTTCTGCCCTCGAAGGAGAGCCGGAATTCGAAGACCGCAAACGTTGGATTTTCAACGAGGCCTGGCACAGCGAGGTGCCCGAAGCCTACCGTGACGCCGTTGTCGCGACAGAGGATGAGACGCAAGAGGCTTGAAACGGGCCTCCCCTGCGGTCATAGTTGGCTCAACGACCGGAAAACCGGCGGATCGAGTAAACGACGAGGCAATATGAGCACCCAACTCCCCCGGGGCATCTCGCCCATGGCTGAAGAGCTGCGCGAAAAAATCATTTCCGACCCTGATATGGTGTTGGACGACCAAGACGTGATGCGCGCGCTGATCGCCGCGAATGAACGCAGCACAGGGTCCAATGTCGTCGATCTGCGCGGGCTGGCGATGGAGCGGCTCGAGGACCGACTCGACCGTCTCGAGGACACCCATCGCGGCGTGATCGCCGCCGCTTACGAGAACCTCGCCGGCACCAATCAGATCCACCGCGCCGTGTTGCAGCTTTTGGAACCCACCGAATTCACCCCGTTTCTCAAGGCCTTGTCGGGTGAGATCGCCCAGACCCTGCGCGTCGATTCCGTGCGGCTTGTGTTGGAGACCAAAGTCGAAAACGACGAACCCGCCACGCGCAAGCTCGGCGATGTGTTGATCACCGCAGAGCCCGGTTTCATCGAGGCCTATATCACTTATGGCCGCAATGTCCCCGTGCGCGCTGTCACCCTGCGCCAAGTCGCACCGGAGACCGATGTGATCTATGGCGACAACACCGGGTTTATTCATTCCGAGGCCTTGATGACCTTGGATTTCGGCCCCGGTCGCCTGCCGGGACTGTTGGTGTTCGGGTCTGAGGACCCGCATATGTTCCGCCCGACCCAGGGCACCGATCTTTTGACCTTCTTCTCCGGCGTGTTCGAAAAATTGATGCGCCGCTGGCTGGGATGAGCCTCAAGATCACAGAGGGGATGCGCGACACGTTGGCGCGCTGGCTCGATCACGAGCGCGCGTTGAAATCCGCCTCCGAGAACACGATCACTGCCTACGGGCGCGATGTCTCGGGCTGGCTCAGTTTTCTCGCTGAACATGAGGGCGGTGGCTTTGGCCCCGCCCAGATCGCCAAGCTGCGCATCACCGACATGCGCGCCTGGATGGCGCGTGAGCGCAGCCGGGGCGTGGCGCCGCGTTCGCTGGCGCGGTCTTTGTCGGCGGTTAAAACCTTCACCCGCTGGCTGGCCGAACGCGACGGGTTTGACGCCACTGCGGTGCTCTCCACCCGCTCGCCGAAGTTTCAAAAGAAGCTGCCCCGCCCGCTGTCGCCGGACGCGGCCAAAGAGATGCTTTCGACGGTCGAGGTGCAACATGACGAGCCTTGGATCGCGGCGCGCAATGTGGCGGTGGTGACGTTATTATACGGCTGCGGTTTGCGGATTTCAGAGGCCCTGTCGCTGACCGGCGGGGATGTCCCTCTGGGCGAGGTGATCCGTATTGTCGGCAAGGGCAACAAGGAGCGCATCGTGCCGGTGCTGCCCGCCGCGCGGCGCGCGGTCGCGGACTACGTGCGGCTTTGCCCCTATGATATGACGCCAGAGGCACCGCTGTTTCGCGGTACCCGTGGCGGCGCCCTCAACCCGCGTTTGATTGCGAAGGTGACCGAAGCCGCGCGCATGCAGCTTGGCCTGCCTTCTTCCGTCACGCCCCACGCGATGCGCCACTCCTTCGCCACGCATCTGTTGAATGCGGGCGGTGATTTGCGGGCGATTCAGGAGCTTTTGGGCCATGCGTCTCTGTCGACGACTCAGACCTACACCGCCGTCGACAACGCGCGCCTGTTGCAGGTCTATGAGGCCGCCCATCCGCGCGCCAAACAGGGCTAGAGCGTCCGAACCTCGCCTAAAAGCCATGTTTTCGTTTTTGCGGAACCGCTTTAAGTTTCTATGAGAGCTTACGATTTCTTCACTTCCTCTGCCCTAAACTCGGGGCACGTTTGGGGCAGTTTTGGGGATGACAGATGGCGGACGACACACAACCTACCGGACCGAATTTGCGCGAGGTCGCCACGATCACACGGATCACGCAGGAAGACTTCTTTGCGCAGCTGGCACAGGCTTTGGCGCTTTACGATCAGGATGGCGACGGGCTTTTGACCGAAGAAGAATGGAAATGGGTCGAGGACGCCTATAAGGACGCGGGCTGAGGTCAGATCCATTTATCTAAAATCTTAGAGATAAAGCACCGGTAAAACGCTGGCCCGGATCGGCATTGCAAACTTGGTTTCTGTTTTATCAACCTTTCGGCGCGATCCTGATGCCATGTTCGTCAGGCCAGAAAGGACTACGCTATGAACATTTCACAGTTTATGGACGCCAATTTCCAATCCCCTTTTTCTTCTGCCTCTCGCCTTTCCCGTCAGGACAGTGCCCAGCAGGACAGTGCCCACCAGGACAGTGGCAAGACCGATTCAACTGCGTTTTTCTTGGATCAGGAGGGGCATAAAATAACGCCGAAGCCCATTTTCACGTCCGAAGACCGCGCAGTGGTCCAAAGTGACATCACCGACGCCTATATGTTGAAAAATTTCGATCCCGCTGAGGCAAGCGGCGACGCCCAGACAGCTCCCGAGCAGAATGCTGATCGCGAGATCTCGGAACAGCCTCGCGACTCCCGGCCCACTCTTGAAAAGACCAACGCGCATCATGTCTTTCATGCTCTGCTGGATCGCATCGCCTCCTCACAGGGCAAAAATCCAGCAGAATTTTATGCCAAAATGCAGGAGCGTTTGGGATTATTCAGCAACTAACCCACAAAAAAGGGCGGACCATATGGTCCGCCCTTCCCATGTTGTCTTGCGTGACTTAACCGAGTGCTTCGTCGCAGCGACCGCAGACGCCGGCGTGACTGTGGCTGCCAACATCCGGCAAGATTTTCCAGCAGCGTTCGCATTTCTCGCCTTCGGCCTTTTCGAACACCACACCGATACCATCGACCTCGCCTTCGAGGCGGAAGGCCTCTGATGGCGCCGGATCGCCGGTCAGCGCAATCGCCGAGGTGATGCAGAGATCGTCGAAATCGACGGTCTTGAGCGCGGCCAACACAGCCTCGTCCTCGACATGCACGGTGGGCGCGGCCTCCAGAGAGGCGCCGATCACCTTGTCGCGGCGCTGCACTTCGAGGGCGGCGGTCACGACGCGGCGCGCCTTGCGGATGCCCGCCCATTTCGACGCCAATTCGCCATCGAGCCAGCCCGGCGTGACCTCGGGGAAGTCCACGAGGTGCACAGAGCTGTCGTCGCCCGGGAAGCGTTCAAGCCAGACCTCTTCCATTGTGAACACGAGGATCGGGGCGAGCCATGTGGTCAGGCGATGGAACAGAACGTCCAGCACGGTCAGCGCGGCGCGACGACGGGTGGTGTCGCCATCGCAATAGAGCGCATCCTTACGCACGTCGAAGTAGAAGGACGACAGATCGACGGTCGCAAAGTTGAACACCGCCTGCCAGACACCGGAGAAATCGAAGGTCTCGTAGCCCTCGCGCACCGTGGTGTCGAGTTCCGCAATGCGGTGCAGCACCCAGCGCTCCAACTCCGGCATTTCAGCGGCATCAAGACGATCCGCCTCAGTGAAATCATTCAGCGAGCCAAGGATATAGCGCATGGTGTTGCGCAGACGACGGTAGCTGTCGGCGACACCTTTGAGGATTTCCGACCCGATCCGCTGATCGGCGGTGTAATCCGTCTGCGCCACCCAAAGCCGCAGGATGTCGGCGCCATATTGTTTGACGATCTGCTCCGGCACGATGGTATTGCCGAGAGATTTGGACATTTTCATCCCCTTCTCATCCAGCGTAAACCCGTGCGTCACAACGTTTTTATAGGGCGCACGGCCTTTGGTGCCACAGGCCTGCAAGAGGGACGAATGGAACCAGCCGCGGTGTTGGTCGGTGCCTTCCATATAAACATCGGCGATGCCATCGGGCGTGCCGTCTTCGCGGTCACGCAGCACGAAGGCGTGGGTCGAGCCGGAGTCGAACCACACGTCCAGCACGTCATAGACCTGATCGTAGTCGGCCGGGTCGACGATGCCGTCCAGCACCTTCTCCTTGAAGCCCTCTTCGTACCAGACATCCGCGCCTTTTTCTTCGAAAGCGGCGGAGATGCGGGCGTTGACCTCGTCATTGCGCAAGAGGAACCCGTCCTCGGTCGGCAACAGACCCTTTTTCGTAAAGCAGGTCAGCGGCACACCCCAGGCGCGTTGACGCGAGAGCACCCAGTCGGGGCGGTTCTCGATCATCGAGTACAAACGATTGCGCCCGGTCTGCGGCGTCCATTTCACCAGCTCGTCGATGGAGGTCAGCGCGCGCGTGCGGATCGTGTCGCCATAGGTGTCCATGCCGTCGTCCAGCTTGCGGTCCACGGCGGCAAACCATTGCGGCGTGTTGCGGAAGATCACCGGCGCTTTCGAACGCCAGCTGTGCGGATAACTGTGCTTGATCTTACCGCGTGCCATGAGGCCGCACACCTCGGTGAGTTTGGCGATCACGGCGGCGTTGGCGTCACCCTCCCAATCGCCTTTCTTCGGCTTGTCGCGCAGGATGCGCTTGCCGCCGAAGAAGGGCAGATCTTCGCGGAAGCTGCCGTCGTCCATGACGTTATAGGTGATCACCTGCTCGAGCATGCCGAAATCGCGGTAGAGCTCGAATTCTTCCATGCCGTGCGAGGGCGCACAGTGGACAAAGCCCGTGCCCTCGTCATCGGTCACGAAAGGCGCGGCACGGAAGTCGCGCAGATCGTCCCATTCGCCATTGGCACCTTCGGCACCGGCGAGCGGGTGCAGAAGCCCCAGCCCTTCGAACTCAGAGGTCGGGACATCGCGGACGCGGGTCCATTGATCCTCGGCAAGGCGCGCCTTGGCGAAACACTGCGCCGCGAGCTTGTCGGCGAGAACATATTTCTCCCCGACCTTGAGCCAGCATTCATCCGGCGTGCCGGTGACCTCATAGAGGCCGTAGTTGTAATCGGCACCGTAGACCACCGCCTTGTTCGACGGGATGGTCCAGGGTGTGGTGGTCCAGATCACGACATAGGCGCCCTGAAGGTCCGCACCCTCGTTTGCGACGGCGAATTTCACCCAGATCGTCGGGCTTTCCTTGTCGTGATATTCGACTTCGGCCTCGGCCAATGCTGTCTCTTCGACCGGCGACCACATCACGGGTTTGGAGCCTTGGTACAACGTGCCGTTCATCAGGAATTTCATGAATTCCTCGGCGATCACCGCCTCGGCGTGGAAATTCATCGTCAGGTACGGATCGTCCCACTTGCCGTAGACGCCCAGACGTTTGAATTCTTCGCGCTGGACGTTCACCCATTCATCGGCAAAGGCGCGGCATTCCTGGCGGAAATCCACCACCGGAACCTCGTCCTTGTTCTTGCCTTTTTCGCGGTATTTCTCTTCGATCTTCCATTCGATCGGCAGACCGTGACAATCCCAGCCTGGCACATAGCGCGCGTCAAAGCCCATCATCTGATGCGAACGCGTGATGATGTCCTTGATCGTCTTGTTCAGCGCGTGGCCGATGTGCAGATGCCCGTTGGCGTAGGGAGGGCCGTCGTGCAGCACGAAGGACGGGCGGCCGTCGGCCTTGCCCTTGGCGCGGAGCGTTTCATAGACGTCGATCTGCGCCCAGCGTTCAAGCCAGCCCGGCTCGCGGTTCGGCAGGCCCGCGCGCATCGGGAAATCGGTTTTCGGCAGATTGAGCGTGTCTTTATACTCGGGTGTGGTCGTCTCGGAACACATGGATTTTGTCCTTGGGAGGAATGGTCGGTAAATTCGAGGGCGGCGCGGGTCTCCATACGCCTTGTCCCGGCGGCTCGTAGGATCTTTGAGATCAGAGCGCCGGGCTGATAATTCGAATAATGATCGCGACCATGAATGTCATAAGCGCCTTATAGGACGCGGCTTGCGGGCGGTAAACCCGTCTTGACAGGGGCTGCATGTGAAAACCGAATAGGAAAAAGGGACGCCGCAGATCCTATCTGTGGCATCCCTTTCTCATGTGCTGTCTGGCGAGAGGGCGGCGTGGCTGGCCTAGGTGTTTCCTGGCGTGCTTCGGTCGCTGTCTGGCTGGAGCGCGTAATCTCAAGCGGCGTTTTGTTCGAACTGACCGCACCAGTCGTCGGATTTCACAACCGGCCACATGCCTTTGTGTTCTGCTTCGGTCAGGAAGGTCGGCGGGTTGAAACGGCATTCGCCTTTGGCGTCGGTTTCAACAGCCTTAAGCTCAAAGAAGGCACAGGTTTTGCAAGCGGTATCAGACATGGCGACACTCCCCGATCCGGGTTCATAGGTTTTGGCTATTGGGCTGAAGCGGCTGGGAGAATGGCTGCCTGCGATGGGTGGCTTTTCGTCCTTGCTGAGAGTGATTTAGGCGCACGGAACGAAGAAGTCAACAAAATATTCAACAAAATCAAATAGTTGACATATTTTCTCAACTATAAAAACACTCAGGAATGGAAAGTAAAACAGTCGGAATATGCGCGACATTCCGGCACTGGTGGAAAAAGACCATCGAGAATATACCTTTAGCGAAACGCTCAAGGAGCCCCCGATGTCAGAGCCTCGTTCCGCCCTGCCCCCGAAATTCGAGATCAGCCACGACGAGATGGACCGCGTCCTCGCCCGGTTTTACGCAGGCGTTCGCCAACACCCTGAACTCGGCCCCGTGTTCGGTGCCCATGTCGAGGACTGGCCTGCGCATGAGGAAAAGATCGGCCGGTTCTGGCGCAACGCGATCCTGCACGAGCGGCAATACGACGGCTTTCCGCAACGCGTCCACCTGATGGCGCCAGAGGTGAAAGAGCATCACTTTGCCATGTGGCTCGAGCTCTTCGACGAAACCCTCACCGCAGAGCTCGACCCCGAGACGGCGGCGAAATGGTCGGAAATGGCGCATCGCATCGGGCGGGCGTTTCGCATGGGGATCATGCAGCGCGATCAGCCGAAAGACGCGCCGCCGAAGCTGTTCTAAGCCCCCCTTGGCGCGGAACAAGGACGCAGTCCGCCGCGCCATCGCATGACCGTCCCTCGGTCAGGCGATTTTGAAACGGCAGGTTTCGCCTTCATGTCGCCCGGATTTTGCGAAGATAAAGTGCGTCGTCGACAGCCCCTAGGCCTGCCCCCGGTCATGCGCTCGCGCTTCACTCCCCCTTATCGAACAACCCGGTCAAAGCCCGCTTCACCGTTCCCGACACTGACGGCTTTTTGGCTTTCATGAACGGCAGCGGGCGGCAGACTTCGATGGCGGCCACGCCCACGCGCGCCGTCAGGGCGCCGTTGACCACCCCCTCGCCAAAGCGGCGTGACACTTTCGCCATCACACCACCACCGGCCATGGTGCCGATCAGATCGTCGCCCACGGCGACGGCCCCGGTCGCGACCAGATGCGTGAGCACAGATTTCGTCACCCGCCAAGACCCCAACGTGCCAGACCGCCCGCCGTAAATCTCTGCGATCCGGCGGATCATCCGCAGGTTCGCGGTCAATGCGGTAAACACATCCGCCAAAGCCAACGGCACAAGGGCGGTGACAGTGGCGACTTGACGCGCGGCGGCTTCGACTTCACGACGCGCCGCGGCGTCGAGCGGCACGAGAATCTCCGTTTCCGCCAGCCCCAAAAGCCCGTCGGCATCGAAGACTTCGGCCTCGCGTTCGCGAAACCGATCCTTGCCCCAGTTCAGCTCCGGGCGATGCGCGTAGACCGACAAAAGCTTGTCGGCGACGCCTTTCGCGGCTTTCAGATCGGCGGCCCCCATCGCGTCCACTGCCGCCTTTTGCAGCGTATCGATGCGTTTGAGCCGGGCGAAGGCCGACAGTTCCCGGATCGCAATCGCGGCCAAAACAACGACAAACGCCCCCGTCAGTCCAAGTGCGACATAGCCCAACATCGGATGCGCCGCGATCAGCCCCATGATGGCGTCATAGGTCAGGATCGAGACGGTAAAGGCAAAAAGCGCCGCGAAGAGCCGCCAGAACCAGCGCGCCAAGGCCGAAGGTTTGCGCCCAACCAGTACCGCCACCCGTTCCATCGCGGCAGGCCGCGCCAAAGGTGCGAGATCGGGGACGGGATCGGCGGTGGAGGGGGTGATCGTCGGCGCGTCTTCCAGCTCGATCAGGATCGGGCCACGACTCGGCTGATTGTCTGTCATAGCTTGTCTCCGATCAAAAACTCAGCGGCGCGATCCAACCGGATATGCGGCGGCCCTTCGCCAGGGCGCAGGGTGAGCCGCGCGGGACGGAATTTCATGATTTCATACTGCGCATCCAGCCAGCGCTCCGCCCCTTTACGCGCGGGCGACAGGATATGCGCCGGATCTTCGGGCAACTCGCCGGGATAAAACGCCGCCTGTTTGCCGCTTTCGGTCATGCCGCGCACCACATCGAGTCTCTGCCCCTGATGGTCCATGGTCTCCTCGACCGTGGCGCGAAGTGCCGCTAGAGACATCGCCTGCGTCGAGGCGCCTGCGAAATCGGCGCGGTCGCGGGCATCTCGCACCAAGGCCTCCATAATCGCAGTCAAGCGCGGGTGTTGGCTGTGGTGGATGTGGTCGGCTTTGGTGGCGGCAAAGAGGATTTTTTCGACCTTGTGCTGACCGAGCAAAGACATGATCCGCCCCACCCGACCGGGGCGGAAGGCAGAGAGAATATCGGCCATGGTGCGGCGCAGGTCTTCGACCGCCTTCGGCCCGGAATGGATCGCACCTAGCGCATCGACCAACACGATCTGGCGATCAATGCGAGAGAAATGATCGCGAAAAAACGGTTTCACCACTTCGCGCTTATAGGCCTCGAAACGGCGCTCGAATTCGCGATGCAGCGAGCCGCGCGGGGCCTCACCCGCAGGCAGAGGGGCAAAGGTCAGGACAGGCGAGCCTTCCAACTCACCGGGCAGCAAAAACCGCCCCGGCGTGCAATCGGAATAGCCCGCCGCACGGGCGGATTGCAGGTAGGCGGTGAAGCTTTGGGCCAGAGATTTGGCGGTGGGTTCGTCCTGTTTTGCGCTCGGATCGGCGGCGTCCAGAGCCGCAAGGAACGCCTCCCCTTCCGCCCGGTCACGCGCAGCCTGCAAAGCCTCGGCAGACCACTCAGAGAAAGATTTCTCCATCAGTCCAAGGTCCAAAAGCCATTCGCCGGGATAGTCCACGATGTCGAGATGCACCGTCTTTTGCCCCGTCAAACCACCAAGCAAACCCGCAGGCCGCACCTTGAACGACAGGCGCAATTCGGACACGGCGCGGGTGCTGTCGGGCCAATGCGGCTCGGGCGCGGTGAGCGCGGAGAGGTGGCTTTCATAGTCAAAGCGCGGCACGGTATCGTCGGGCTGCGGCTGAAGATAGGCGGCGGTGATCGCGGAGGACGGCCCGAATTGCGGCATCCGACCCCGGTCCAGAAGATTGGCCACGAGCGAGGTGATGAACACCGTTTTGCCCGCGCGCGACAGCCCCGTGACGCCCAGCCGAACCACCGGTTCGAACAGCGCCTCATGCACGCCGTCCTGAACGGTTTCAACGCCCCGGACAATCCGGTCTGCAATCGTGTTGAGGATCAAATCTGCCGCCCCATCTTGGATGTTTACACGTTCAACATAGGCACTCGCGCGCGTGGTTGTAAGGGAGAAAGACTGGACGCGCCTTCCCCGCCGCGTTAAAGCCGCCACATGCCCAGATACGCCCTTTTGATCGAATACAACGGCGCGCCTTTTGCCGGTTGGCAACGCCAGAAAGAGCACCCCTCCGTGCAACAGGCGGTGGAGGAGGCTTTGCGCAAACTCGAACCCGATTGTCCGGGGATCGGCGCCGCCGGGCGCACCGACGCGGGCGTTCATGCCACGGGTCAGGTGGCGCATTGCGATATGGCGAAGGGCTGGGACCCGTTTCGATTGAGCGAGGCCCTAAACCATCATCTGAAACCCAACCCCGTTGCGATCCTGAAAGCCGCCCGCGTGGACGACGACTGGCACGCGCGGTTTTCGGCACTGGAGCGGCGCTATATGTTTCGGCTGGTGTCGCGCCGTGCGCCGTTGGTGCATGACGCAGGGCTGGCGTGGCGGGTCAATCATGAGCTGGACGCCCAAGCGATGCAGGCGGGCGCAGATCGGTTGATCGGCCTGCATGATTTCACAACCTTTCGCTCGACCATGTGTCAGGCGGACAGCCCGGTGAAGACGCTGGACGAGGCGCGCGTTGAGGTCTCGGACATCCCCTACGGGCAAGAGTTTCGGTTCTATTTCCGGGCGCGGTCGTTCCTACACAACCAAGTGCGCAGCTTTGTCGGCACGCTCGAACGGGTCGGGTCGGGATCGTGGTCGCCCGAGGATGTGACCGAGGCTTTGGAGGCCAAGGATCGCGCCGCCTGTGGGCCAGTCTGTCCGCCGGAGGGGCTTTATCTGGTGGGCGTTGGCTACCCAGATGATCCTTTCGGAAGCTGACGCTAGGTCATTTTCGCATTTTGCCAAAGGAACCCAAAGCCGCCCAAAGCCTGCCGCATTTCGGCCCGATTTGCCTGTCAGCTCTTACACGACCACTTTCGGGAGCATCGCTATGGACCTGTTCAACATCAGCTTTGATCAACTGGCTCTGGCCATCATGACCACCATCGCGATCCGTGAGGTGATGATCGTCACGCTTCCCGATCGGATCGCGGGCCCCGGTGGCTGGTTGATTGACACCGCGCTTGGGGATCACGTCTGAGTCTCTCGGACCAGACTTTCGCCCCCTCTTTCAGGCCGCACAAACCCGAAACTGTTTCGACTGCTCAAAAATAGAGCAATTTGCGAACGCCCTTTCCGCTTTCCCGAATTTTTGCACAGGAATGCGCCGCTTTCACCGGCCCATGCATTGAACCCCTCAAATCTGTCTGGTCTACGAAAAAGAAAAGACAGGGGAAGCCCATGGCAAAACCATCTTCGCAATTCTCAACGCGCCTGCGCGCCTTGATCGAACAGATTTACCCGGATCAGGACAGCAAACGCCTTGCCGACCAGATCATCGACGCCTTTTGGCCCGAAGGCACCAAGCCGCGCTCGCGCGCCCGTGCGCCGGGCAACAGCCTTTGGAATGAGACCGACACTTTGGTCATCACCTATGGCAATTCTCTGATCGACGGCCAGCACAAGCCGCTCGATCTGCTGCGCGATTTCCTCAATCGCTATCTCAAAGGCACGGTGCATGGCGTCCATATCCTGCCGTTTTTCCCGTTTACCTCCGATGACGGCTTTGCGGTGACGGATTATCGCCAAGTGAACAGCCAGCTTGGCGACTGGGCCGATATTCAGCGCATCGGCAGCGAGTTCCGCCTGATGTCCGATCTGGTGCTGAACCATGTATCGTCGATGTCGACCTGGTTCTCCGAATACCGTCAGGGCCACGAGCCCTATGACAAGTTCTTTGTCGAGGCCTCGCCGGAGGACGATCTTTCACAGGTCACCCGCCCCCGCACCTCGCCTTTGCTGCGCGAAGTGAACACGGTGAATGGGCCGAAACACGTTTGGTGTACGTTTAGCCACGACCAAATTGATGTCGACTTCAAGAACCCCGAGGTCTTGTTCGAGTTCCTGCGCATCATGCGGTTGCATGTCGACAATGGGGTGCGCATCGTGCGGCTCGATGCCGTGGCCTTTGTCTGGAAGGAACTCGGCACCACCTGCATCCACCTGCCGCAGACCCATGCCATCGTGCGGTTGATGCGACTTTTGTGCGACTATGCAGAGGAGCGCGTGGTGCTTTTGACCGAGACCAACGTGCCCAATGCCGAGAACCTGAGCTATTTCGGCAACCGCAACGAAGCGCATATGATCTACAATTTCTCTCTGCCGCCTCTGTTGCTGCACGCGCTTTTGTCGGGCACCTCGACCTACTTGAACCAATGGCTGATGCGGATGCCGCCAGCACAACTGGGCTGTGCGTACCTGAACTTTGCCGCCTCTCACGACGGCATCGGGGTCCGCGGAGCGGAGGGGCTTTTGGCGCCCGAAGAACTGGGCGAGGTGATCCAATGCGTGCGCGATTTTGGCGGCCTCGTGTCGATGCGCGCCCTGCCCGACGGCTCGGAGAAACCCTACGAGCTGAACATCACCTATTTCGATGCTTTGAAAGGCACGATTGCCAAGGGCGAAGATGGCCTCCAAGTGGATCGCTTCCTCTGTTCGCAGAGCATCGTCATGGCGCTCGAAGGTGTGCCGGCCTTCTATATCCACTCGCTTCTGGCGACCCACAACGACCATGCGGGCGTCGAAAAGACCGGCGTGAAACGCGCGATCAACCGCCACCGCTGGGACTATCCGGAGCTGCGCGCGCTTCTGGACGATCCCGAAAGCCAGAACGCGCGGGTGCTGGCCGA
This sequence comes from Celeribacter naphthalenivorans, assembly GCF_020524585.1. GTDB lineage: Bacteria > Pseudomonadota > Alphaproteobacteria > Rhodobacterales > Rhodobacteraceae > Celeribacter > Celeribacter naphthalenivorans. The sequence goes on along the minus strand of NZ_JAIVLK010000001.1, from coordinate 62,059 downwards.
GATGAAACGCCGGATCGCCATTCGCATCGCGCAAAAGGCCTTCCACCCGAACGCCACGCAATTCACCATGCAGCTGGGCGAAGACATGTTCGGCATCTGGCGTCAGTCGCCGGAACGCGATCAGTCGATTTTCGCGCTGCACAATGTGACAGACAAAGAGGTCGAGGTGCCGCATATCGCGATCAACCTGATCGACGGCGAGGCCTGGTACGACCTGTTGACGGGCGAGAAAATCGATCTGTCAAAACCCAACATCAGCTTTGCGCCCTATCAATGCCGCTGGATTTCCAACCGGCTTTGAGGACCGCACAAGCGTGAACAAAAGGGCGTCCATCGCGGGCGCCCTTTTTGCAGCAATTGACCTCTCCGGTGCGACGCAGTAGGGGCTGTGCGCCCCCACGACGTTTACAGAGATTTCACGATGACCCTTTCCCTTGATGCCTTGATCGACCAGTTGAAAACCGGCGCGACAGCCAGCGAGGTCTACGGCGTCACAGCGCCTTCAAGCCGCAGCCGGGCGACGGTCGAAAAGGTGCTTGATGAGGCGGTCGAGGTTTTGGCGACCGAGGGCGTCAGCGGGCTAAGCTTTCGCGCTCTTGCGCGGCGCTGCGACATGCGGCTCAGCAATCTGCAGTATTACTTTGCCACGCAGGAGGCGCTTTTGACGGCGGTGACGCGCCATGCCTTGGCCACCCGTCTTGAAGAGCTGCGGGACCGTGGCGCGCTCACCCTGCCCGATCTGCGCGAACGCTTTCGCGCCTATCTGGATTTTCGCATGGACCGTAGTGCTGCGCCGCGCGCGCAGACGATCACCACAGGGCTCAAGGATCTGGCGCAACGCCTCGACGGTCCGGCAGAATATTTCGCCGCCACCTGTCAGTTTCACATCCGCAGTCTCGCGGATATGGTGACGGCGTTTTCCCCCGACACCCCGCCCGAGACCGTGGCCCATAAGGCCGTGATGATCGCCGGTCTCATTGACGTGGTCGGCCCGCTCTGTGGCAAAAGCTACACCCAGCCCGAAGGCCTGCGCGCCGCGATCCTGACGCAAGCCTCAGAAATCGCAGGACTTTAAGCGCTGAGTTTCATCAACCCCATGCCCGCAACGATCAGCGCGGCGGCGGCGATGCGCGTGAGGTTCACTGTCTCGCCATAAAGCACGATCCCGGCGATAAAGGCCCCGATCGCACCGATGCCGACCCAGATCATATAGGACGTGCCCAAGGGTAGGCTTTTCATTGCGACGGACAACAGTCCGAACGAGATGATCATGGTCACCACGGTCAAAACGCTCGGCCAGAGCACCGTGAATCCGTTCGAATATTTCATCGAGGTCGCCCAGACCACTTCGAGAAGTCCCGCGATGATGAGCAAGATCCAAGCCATTCCGCATCCTCTTTTGCGCCTTTACACGTCCGGGAAAATCCCCGGCGTCGTCGGTGCACCATCATCGAATTGCGACAGGTAGTCCACGATGATTTTCTGGTTCACCGCAAAGCCTTTGTACTCCGCCAGAGCCGGGTCGATGTCGCGCAGCACACGGTGCAGACGGCGGCCCCATTTCGGTTTCGACGCAATATCTTCGAGGTTCATCAAGTAGCACCGGATCGGGAAGGCCAGCGCATTTGAACGCGGCAGGCGGAAAAACGTCTGCAACTCAACGCGCAGGAATTGTTTCTGGCCGACGTTTTCCGGCGTCACGGTGCGCTTTTCCGGGCCCCATTTGTGGTAGTTTTCGGGCGACGTATCCAGTCGCGGATTGACCGTCATGGTCCAGTTCAACCGGCGATAATGCTGGCCTTGGTCCACCGCCAAAAGGAATTTCAGCGCCTTGTCGAAGACGCCCATCTTGCGGGCTTTCGGCACCGGCGCATGCCATTCGAAAAAGTTCATGCCCACGTCGAAATCCAGCGACCAGTCGGCCTGAGACGTGATCATGCCTGCGTCCATCCAGAGGTTGTTGTCGCGCTCATGAAGGAGCGCAAAGTCACCTTGGGTCTGGCGCGTGATATATTCCATCGGACCACACGGCAGCGTGGTCGCGTCGAGGAAGGTGAAATTCTTTTCAATCCCCAGCGGCTTGTTGACCCAGTGCCAGTCGTTGCCGTCGCGATGGAGCGTGAAAAGATCGGGATAATCCCGGGCCTTCGACACCATGATGAGTTCGAGCAAATCCCAGCCCGCCAGCTCCATATGCGGCAGCGACTGACAGCGCAGCGGATCTTCGGCCAGCGTGATCTCGCGGTCCTTCATCTCCGCCACGTAATGCTCGTCCACGTCGAACATCTTCTCGAACGGTGTGCCCTGCGGTCCGCCCGGATGCTGTTCGATGTTGACCGAATACATGTAAGTGTCTTGGTCGAACGGAAAGGGAAAACGGCGGATTGCCTCGGGGGAGTTGTGATAGGTGTAATCGCCCCGGAAGGTTTCGTCATTGAATTGCATGGTCATGGGAATGTCTCCTCACAGGTCCAGTTCAAGCCGCGTGCCTTTGAAACGCGACATGCAGGGCATGATGTCTTGTTGTGCGGCGCGCTCGTCGTCCGAGAGCCAGTGGTCGTTGTGCAGGATGCGACCATCACAGGCCGTCACCTTGGTGTGGCACCGCCCACAGGCCCCGCCACGGCAGGAATAATCGATCTCCACCTTGGCGGCCTCCAAAGCCTCCAAAAGGCTCTGATCGGCTTTCACATGCACGGTCTTGCCGGAGGATTTCACCACCACATCAAAGGGTTCGCCCGGAGGCGGCGCAGTGAAGGCTTCGGAATGCACAGACGTTTTGGGCCAGCCCAACCGCGCGGTCTGATCGGCCACCGCCGAGATCAACCCGTCGGGGCCGCAGGTGTAAACATGCGTGCCCAAAGGCTGGCCATCGAGAATGGCGCCAAGGTCCATGCGCGCGCCTTCTTCCGAGATATGCACATGGATATGCGCGGCCTGCGGCAAAAGCCTGATCCCGGCGGCCTCTTCGCGTGAGCGGGCGGCGTAATGCAGCTCGTAGGGCTTCTGCTCCATATCAAGCTGGCGCAGTTGCGACAGGAACGGCGTGATGCCGATGCCGCCGCCGATCAACACGTGCTTGCGGGCGCGCAGATCAAGCTGGAACAGGTTTGAGGGGACGGAGACGGTGATCTCATCGCCCTCCGCGACCTTGGTGTGCATGTAGAGCGAGCCCCCCCGCCCCTTATCTTCGCGACGCACGGCGATCTCATAGCCACTGCCGTCATAAGGATCGGAGATCAGCGAATAGGAATTGCGGCGGATCATGTCGCCTTCTGGCATTTCGACCGTAAGGTGCGCACCGCCGGAGAAGACAGGCAAAGAGGCCCCTGTCGGGTCCTCGAAGCGAAAGCGTTTCACCAAGGGCGAGAGTTGTTCAACCGCAGCGACTTTCAAACAGAGTTTTTTCATGCCTGAATCTCCACGACCTCGGGCACGACGCCCGGAGTTTCCGCATCGACACAGACGCCTTGGAACACGCCCAAGCGGCGCGAAAAATGATCGCGCACGAAAAGCGTCAGCCCGCAATGGGCGCAGGTAAAGGGATCGGTGGTGACATCCTCGGTGATGCCCTTGCAATGCACGCATTGCATCCGCCGCGCGATGGAACCGCGATGTTCCATCTGAATCTCGTCGACCGGCATCCCGGCCGCAAAAGCCAGCGCAGAGACATGGCCGATCAGCCCTTCGGAGCCTGCGAGATAGATTTGCGTGCCCATCCGCGCCGTGTTCAAAAGCTGGGTCACCAGCGGCGTTGCGGCGTCGAAATCGGGGGCCTCATGCAGGGCGGTGGGTGTAACATCGCCGAGAGCGCTCGCGCCACAACCGACCAGCACCACATGGGCGTGATCCATGACGGAGGCATCAGAGGCGGCCAGATCGGAGAGCGCCTGAGCGCCCGCCTCATCCGCAACCATGATCGCGGGGGCGGCACCTTGCGAGACAAGCCCGGCGTAGGTCGGCCGGCTGTCGATGGACGGGGAAAATTCAGTCTTGGGCATTACGGGTCCTGTTGGTCTCAGGAGGCGGGCACGGGATTGCGCCCGCCTCGTAAGTATTTGTTATTATTTATACTTGAAGCTTAGCCCTTAGCGGTGCGGCGTTTCTTATCGACGTCGTAGAAGGGCATCGGATGGGCGATGGCCTTGATCTCGCCGTCCGGGTTCTTGACCGTCAGCTCGGTGCCTTCGACGGCGCAATCGACCGGCATCCGCGCGATGCCAACGTTGTGCTCATTGAGGGGCGAGTACATGCCGATGGTCACGACGCCCACCTCTTTGCCGTCCTTCAGCAAAGGCGCACCTTCTGCGGCGGGCGTGGTGCCCTCGAGCTTCACACCGTAGATTTTGAAGCGCTCCTTGCCCTTCAAACGGTAATGTTCCTCGGCACCGCGGAAGCCGGTTTTGCCCGGCGAGACGGTGAACTCGAGACCCAGCTCCCACAGCGTGTCGCCGTTGGCCTCATCCTCGAACGGGTACATTTCCGAGTTGTCATAGGGGAAGAACAACAGATAGCTCTCCGCCCGCAGCCAATCGAGCGTGGTGAAGCGCGTCGGGATGATGCCCATCTCCTTGCCCTCGGCCACGATCGTGTCCCAGATCTCGACGGCGTCTTGGCGGCGGCAGAAAATCTCATAGCCGCGCTCGCCGGTGTAGCCCGTGCGGGAAATCATCACCGGTTTGCCGAAGAGCGTCGTTTGGATGTGGCTGAAATAAACCACATCGCGGATGCCCGGCACGTGTTTTTCGAGGTAATCGACGGCCAGCGGCCCTTGCAGCGAAATGTCATGCAGATCGTCATCGAACAGCACCGCGACATTGCGCCCGGCGGCGTATTTCGTCAGTTGCTCATGCCCCGCGCCGGAACCATGCACGACCATGAAATTCTGCGGCCCGAGGCGGTAGATCACACAGTCATCGACGAATTTGCCGGCATCATTGAGCATGGTGGCATAGGTCGAGCGACCGGGTTTCAGTTTTTCGATATTGCGGGTCGTGGCCTTGTCGATCACGTATTGGGCGTGAGGGCCCACAACGTAAACCTTCTTGAGGCCCGAGACATCCATGACGCCCGCCTTGGTGCGGATCGCCAGATATTCCTCCGTCTGATCCTTGTCATAGCTCCAGGCGGTGCCCATGCCGCTCCAGTCTTCGAGATCGGAGCCAAGGGCGCGGTGCCGGTCCGCCAGTGCGGAAAATCTCCATGATGCGATCATTGTTTTTATCCTTAGGGTCGTCGTTTCAATTTCTTGTTTTGAGAACCGGCGACGGGGCGCGCCGCCGGTTCGGGGACAGGGCGTGAAACCCTATTCTTTGAGATCAGACTGTTGTCAGTTCTTCTTCTCAGTCGCCTTGTAGGCGTGCTCTTCGTGGCGCCAACCGAACACGATCGCGATCACGACCATGGCGAGGCAGGCGAGGAGCCAGAGACCTTCGACGGAGCCGTAGCCAGCGTAGATGGCGCCCGTGATGCCGTCCCAGGAGGTTGCGTCAAATGGTGCTTCCATTGGATTGTCCTTTCAGATGTCTGGGGATCACTCAGCCGGGCTGACCGACGGGTGAAGCGATTCAGGGTAGGCTTCGGCAGGCACTTTGACCTTGTCGAGCCCCATGATCTCGGCCTCTTCCGGCACACGAAGCTGGCCCGTGACCTTGAGGATGAAGGAGACGACATAGCCCGGAACAAAGCCCATGAGCCCCATCACGACCGCACCCACCAGCTGACCGATGAAGGAGGTTTCGATGACGTCTTCACCAAAGAGCGCCGGGTAGCCTTGGGCCGCGATACCGACCGCGATCAGACCCCACATGCCGAGGAAGCCGTGCACCGCAAAGGCGCCAACCGCATCGTCGATGCCGCGTTTCTCGATGAAGGTGGCGACAAAGGGCATCATGCAGGCGCCGATGAAACCGATGGCGAAGGCCATGGGCGGATACCAGAGGTCGAGACCCGCCGCAGAAGAGATGATCCCGCCCAGAGCGCCGGACATCATCCAGAACGGATCGCGCGTGACCATCCAGGCCCCGATGATACCGCCCGCAAAGGCCATCAGCGTGTTGAAGGTCATGCCGGAGATCGTCATCGGCGTGCCGTAGATCGTCGCCTCAATCTCAGTGCCCCAGGACCAGGCTTCGCCCGGAACGATGACACAGCCCATGAGGAAACCCCAGAACCCGGCGATGATCAGCATCAGACCAATGAGCGTCATCGGCATCGAGTGGCCCGGAATGTGATTGGCGGTGCCATCGGCGTTGAACTTACCGACCCGCGGCCCGAGGTTGATCAGAACACCCAGCGTGAAGAAGCCAGCGATCATGTGCACGACACCTGCGGCGCCGAAGTCATGATAGCCGAATTTGGTCACAAGCCAGCCGTCTGCATGCCAGCCCCAAGCGCCCGCCAGGATCCAGACGAAAGCGCCCAAAACGATGGCGAGGACGACAAAACCCGTCAGTTTGATCCGTTCGATCACACCGCCGGACATGATGGAGGCGGTGGTGGCGGCAAAGAGCACGAACGCACCCCAGAACACACCAGAAGAGCGGTCATCAAGGTTTGGCCCCATGTATTGGCTCCACGGCAGAGCGACCTCGTTGGCATAGGCCAAACCGGAGATGCCCATGGCGCCTTCGGAGAGCGTCAGACCTGTCGGGAAGGCCCAGTAGATCCACCAACCGATGAAGTAGAAGAAGGGCACGATCATCGCGAAGGCGAGGATGTTCTTGATGCCCGAGGCCAGCGCGTTTTTCGACCGCGATGCGCCCATTTCATATGCGAGGAACCCGGCATGGATCAGCACCATGAGCGGGATCGTCAGATAGTAGAATGTCTCGGAAAACGTGCCGTTTGTCGCGGCGTGGTTTCCCTGTAGCTCCGCAACCGCGGCAGCCAAGGATGCAAGATCCTGTTCCAAGTCGTTCTCCCTGTCCAGTGAACGTGACCTAATCTCAAGCCAGCTTCGGTCCGATTTTTGGTTTGGACCAATTGTGCGAACTGGCTCACTCAGTGACTTCCATGAGGAAGAATGGATCACCACCGGTCAAACTTTTTTCCTGTCAGGAATTTATTTTCACCAGAGGTGCGCTGCTTTTTAGGTCAAACGACCATCTCAACAGGTCGGAGTGATGAATTTATGGGCGCAAGGAGAACCCAACCAAGCCTGATTGAGCGACCGGCAATCGATACCTGTCCGGAAAAACGCCGCAGAAAAGGGCAAGGAGAGGGGAAACACGCGAGAGATTCGCAGTTTTGCGGTGCAAATGTCGCAAAAATCACAGGCCAACTGCGCGCCAATATTGGCCCAACCAATTTTAGCCAGTGTTGAGGATCAATCTTCCTGAAGCAAAAGCCGCTGATCCTCGATCAGGGCAAGCTTCATGAATTCCGACGCCTCTTCGATGTCACGCGCGGCGATCGCGTTGAAGAGGCCGTTGTAGCCGCGCTGGTAAATCTCGATCCGCGCCGGCGTCAGGTGACGGCGGTACATCGCGGCCCGAAAGGACTGCCGCCGCGCATCGATCACGAGGTTATAGCAGGCGATTAAAAGCGGGTTTCCGGTGCCCTCGGCGATCAAACGGTGGAACTCTTCTTCGAGCGCGACAAAAGCGGTGGCGTCGGCCTGCACCGCCTCCATTTTCGAGAGCACGACAGAGAGCGCCTCGATCTGTTTCGGCGACATGTTGACGATGGCCAGTCGCACCATTTCGGGCTCAAGGATGCCGCGCATCACCTGCAATTGCAGCGGCCCGGTCTCATGCGCCACGGGCGACAGCGCCTCGCTCGCGCCATCGGGATTATATGTCACGAAAGACCCCGACCCCGCCCGGCGCCGGATCATGCCACGGGTCTCCAACTGGTCCAACGCCTCGCGGACCGTGTTGCGCGCCACCCCCAGCTCTTGCGCCAATTGCCGCTCGGAGGGCAGCCGCTCTTCGGTGGCATATTCGCGCGTCACAATCCGCGTCGAGAGCGTCTCGATCACGTATTTCACGGTGGCACCGGGCAGAGAGGCGTGGGGCAGAGAGGAATTCGGCAACGGATCAGTCCTTTGAAATCACCGCCTATTAGACCAATTTTTCGGAATTGGTCCAGAGGGTGGCAGGCGATGTATGGGACTGAATGCGAAAGAGGCGCGGAATTTCGCGCCTCTTTGGGTGGGTTTTTGATTGCTTAGACAAACGTCTTTACCCGGCGCCCGCAGGTTTGCGGGCGCGTTCGAACCTCACAATGCTCCACTGGAGCCTTGTGCCGCGGCAAGGCCGCGACCGGTTCTCACCCCAGCCCTCGCAGGCGTGCTCGGGCGTTCGGCGCTTCCATCGCTCCACTGGAGCGATGGATCGACCCTGCGGGTCGACCGCGCCTCACCCCATTCTCTCACTCGAATAAGACCCCGGAGACGCCTGGAACACCACGGTTTTGTTGCCGTTCAGGAACACGCGGTGGTTGGCATGGGCGTGGATCGCACGGGCCAGCACTTGGCTTTCCACGTCACGGCCCAACGACACGTAATCTTCGGCGCTTTGGGCGTGGGTGATGCGGACGATGTCCTGCTCGATGATCGGACCTTCGTCGAGATCGGCGGTCACATAGTGCGAGGTCGCCCCAATCAGCTTCACGCCGCGCGCGTAGGCCTGCTTGTAGGGGTTCGCGCCTTTGAACGACGGCAGGAAGGAGTGGTGGATGTTGATGATCCGACCCGACATCTTGGTGCACATTTCATCCGACAGAATCTGCATGTAGCGTGCCAAAACGATCAGCTCGGCATCGGCATCTTCGACCACTTTCATGATCGCGCGCTCGGCCTCGGGCTTGTTCTCTTTGGTCACTTTGATGCAGTGGAACGGAATGTCGTTGTTCACCACAACCTTTTGATAATCCATGTGATTTGAGATCACCGCCACGATTTCCACCGGCAACGCGCCGATATGAACACGGTAGAGCAAATCGTTCAGACAGTGACCGAAACGGCTCACCATGATCACGACTTTCATCTTCACGGCCTCGTCGTGGAAGGAGAATGTCATGCCGAAGTCTTCCGCGATCGCGGCAAAGGCCTCTTCGAGTGCTGCAAGCTTCACGCCCTCTTCCGAGGCAAAGCTCACGCGCATGAAAAACTGACCCGTTTCGGTGTCGTCAAACTGCGAGCTGTCGGTGATGTTACAGCCGTTGTCGGCAAGGAAAGTGGCAATGGCGGCGACGATCCCACGTTTGGTCTCGCAGGCCACGGTCAGGCAAAATTTCGTCATGTCTTGTCTCCAGATGGGAGCGCTCCCCTGTGTGCGCCGCCCCGATGTTGGTGTGTATTTTGTGTTTTTTATCGTTGTTTTAACTTTGGTCCCACAGGCCCACTCAGGCCGTCAGCCCCTCGGGCTCGGGAAGATCATTGGCGCGGCAGGCGGCCGTCACGGTGTTCGCCAAAAGGCAGGCGATGGTCATCGGACCGACGCCGCCCGGCACTGGCGTGATGGCACCCGCCACTTCGACCGCCGTGTCGAAATCGACATCGCCCACGAGTTTCGTTTTCACGGAACCATCTTCGCGCAGGCCTTTTTCGGGCGCATCCACACGGTTGATGCCCACGTCGATCACGGTCGCGCCGGGTTTGACCCAATCGCCTTTGATCATCTCCGGGCGGCCGACGGCGGCCACAAGAATGTCAGCACGGCGACAGACCTCTTCGATGTCTTTCGTGCGCGAATGCGCGATGGTCACGGTGCAGCTGTCGCGCAGCAGCAATTGCGCCATCGGTTTGCCGACAATATTGGAGCGCCCGACGACCACAGCATTGAGCCCGGAGAGGCTGCCGAGCTGATCGCGCAGCATCATGAGACAGCCCAAGGGCGTGCAGGGCACCATGCTCTTTTGACCGGTCCCCAAAAGACCCACGTTGGAAATATGGAACCCGTCCACATCCTTCGCCGGATCGATGGAGTTGATCACCAGATCGCTGTCGAGATGGTCGGGCAAGGGCAGTTGCACGAGGATGCCATGCACCAATGGGTCGGCGTTCAATTGTTCGATAAGTGCAAGAAGATCGGCCTCAGACGTCTTTTCCGACAGCTTATGCTCGTAAGAGTTCATGCCGCACTCGATGGTCTGTTTGCCCTTGTTGCGCACATAGACCTGGCTCGCGGGGTCTTCGCCAACCAGAACCACGGCGAGACCGGGCGTGATGCCATGCACCTCCTTGAGGCGCGCCACATGGGAGGCGACTTTCTCGCGCACCGTGGCCGCGAAGGCCTTTCCATCAATGATCTGTGCAGTCATGTTCTTTCTCCAACTCAGTCTTCGAGGCGGCGCGCAGCGACGGCCAAAGCATGCCACAGCGATCCCGCCAAAGTGCGCATCCCGATCACGGCCAGCCGGTCATCGGCGCGGCGGATCAGAAAGACGGTCATATGTTCCAGCCCCGTGCGCGTCGCCTGCCCCGGCCCGAAGGCTTTCGGGTCGATGTTGACAAGTTTGCGCATCAAGGCCTCAATCGGTGCCGCCCCTTGCGAGGAGGCAATTTCAAAGGCGGTGAACCCGTCGGTCTGCTCCGTCAAAGAACACTCCGGCGCCTCGGATTTCAACATGGCGGCGAAGTTCACCTCCGCCTTGCCGGTCGCCTCCACCATCCACTGATCGCGGCCGGTCCAGAAGGCGGCATAATCGCCCATGGAGACGGCTGTGCCTACACCCGGCAGCGGCAGACCAAAAGGCTGCGGCGCGCTTTGCCCCTTGCGGAGCGCCAGAGAGGCCAAGCCCAGACCTGCGTTCTCCGTGACAGTCAGCGCGCCAAAGCTTTCAGCGCGTGCGGCTGTTGCGCCCAGAGCAGTGATGGGGGTCAAATCAGTCACATGATCAAGCACGGAGACGTCCTCCTTCGGGATCAACGAAATGGGCAGAGACCACTTCAAGTTTCACAGTCTGGCCTTCGACCGGGTTGGCCGCCACGATGATCTCGCCCATCCGTGTATCGCCATTCTCCAAAAAGCCAAGCGCGATGTAGCCATTCAGGTGCGGCGAGTAGCAAGACGATGTCAGCCAGCCTTGGTCTGTGCTCATATCCTGCACTGTGCCGTCTGTGAAGAGATGCGAGCCGGCCATGGCCTGTTTTTGCGGCTCGACGGATTTGAAGCCCACGAGACGCCGTTTCTCCGCCGCCATGCCTTCGCGCCGCGACATCACCGCGCCAATGCTGTCTTTCTTGGCGGAGACCATCTTGCCCAGCCCCAGCATCTGCGCTGTGGTCTGACCGTTGAGTTCCGCGCCCGCTGCGTGACCTTTTTCGATGCGGAGGACCGAAAGTGCTTCGGTGCCGTAAGGCGTGGCGCCGAGGTCGGCCCCCTGCTCCATCAAGCGTTGCATCAAAGCATCGCCGTAACGCGCCGGCACCGCGATTTCATAGGCCAATTCGCCGGAAAACGAGATGCGGAACAGACGTGCGCGCAGACCGTTGCAGATCGTCAGCTCAGAGCAGGCCATGAAGGGGAAGGCCTCATTCGACAGGTCAAACTCATCGACGATCCGGGAGAGCAACTCACGCGATTTCGGCCCCGCCACGGCGATTTGCGCCCAGGCGTCGGTGGTGGAAATCAGCTGCACATCCAGCTCGGGCCAGAGGCATTGATGCGCGAATTCCATCTGGCGATAGACCAGCCCCGCATTGGCGGTCGTCGTCGTGACCACATAGTGATCTTCGCTCATCCGCGCGCAGGTGCCGTCATCATAAGCGTGCCCATCTTCGCGCAGCATCAGACCGTAACGCACCATGCCGACCTTCAATGTGCCCATCATGTTGGAATACATGCGGTTCAAAAATTCGCCCGCATCGGCGCCCTGCACATCGACCTTGCCGAGCGTGGTGACATCACAAAGACCCACGCCGGAGCGCACGGCAAGAACCTCGCGGTCCACGGTCTCGCGCCATGTCGTCTCGCCCGCACGCGGGAAATATTGCGCCCGCATCCACGGTCCAACCTCGACAAACTCTGCCCCCTGCGCCTCCGCCCAAGCGTGCGTCGGCGTCAGGCGACGCGGACGGAACAAAGGCCCGGTGTCGCCCCCGCCCAAGACACCCAGCGAGACGCCGGTGTAGGGCGGACGGAAAATCGTCGTGCCGGTTTCGGGGATCGACTTGCCGGTCAGTTCGGCCATGACGGCCAGCGCGGAAATGTTCGAGGTCTTGCCCTGATCGGTCGCCATACCCAGCGTGGTCCAGCGTTTCAAATGCTCGACCGGCGTCATATTTTCCTTATGCGCCAAGGCGATATCTTTGACGGTCACGTCGTTCTGGAAATCCACCCATGCCCTTTTTTTCGTGGCACGTTTGGTGCCCGGCACATGCCAAAACGCAACCTGTTCAGAGGGCATATTCTCGGCCTTCGGCAACACAATCTCTGAGGCCGTGATCCCAATCTCGGAAAGCGTCGTGATCGCGGCTGTCATACCGTCGGTCAAAGCCTCTTCGGTGCCGCCCTTACCCGCCGCAGCCCCAGCCGGGATCAGCCCCGCCGGACCATTCGGCCCCGGCACAAAGGCCAGAAGGTTGTCGTCCCAGACCGGACGCCCGCGATGATGCGAGGCCAGATGCACGTTCGGGTTCCACCCGCCCGCCACGCCAAGCGCGCCGACACTGTGCCACTGCGACTGGCCATTGCGGGTGATCTCGATCGCGGTGAGGCCCAGACGACCCTTCGTCCCTGTCACGATCGATCCAGCGAAGACCTCATAATCGCCAAAGCGCGGCGCGGCTTCGCGGGCGTCAATCACGCCCAAAACCTTCGCGCCTTTCGCGATCAGATCCATCGCGGTGCGGTGACCATCATCGCCATTGGTGAAAATCGCAATCGCATCGCTGTCGCGCTTCACCGGGCTTGCGGCCCAGCGGTTGGCATAGGCCCGCATCGCCCCCGCCAGCATCACGCCCGGACGGTCGTTGTCGGCAAAGGGCATATGCCGTTCGGTCGCCCCCGCCGCCAGAACCGCGCGTTTCGCGGTGATCCGCCAGAGCGTCTGACGCACCTTGTCGCCCGGCACCGCGAGGTGATCCGACACGCGTTCAACCGCTCCGTAGATGCCGTGATCATAGACGCCGAACACCGTGGTGCGGGTCATGATGCGAACATTCGGCAGGCTCTCCAACTCGGCTTTCACGCTGGCGATCCAATCGGTCGCGGCAGCCTCGTTCAAAAGATCGCTCTCCATCGTGAGGCGCCCGCCAAGGGCGAAATCTTCATCGGCCACGACGACCTCAGCACCCGCGCGCCCCGCCGTCAAAGCGGCGGCCAGACCGGCAGCCCCGCCGCCCACGACCAGAAGATCGCAATGCAGGAAGCCTTTGTCGTAATCATCCGGGTCGGGCAGCATCGAAAGCGATCCAAGCCCCGCCGCCTTGCGGATCATCGGCTCGTAAAGCTTTTCCCAAAACACCTTCGGCCACATGAAGGTCTTGTAATAGAACCCCGCCGCGAAGAAGGGCGACAGGAGGTCATTCACCGCCATAAAGTCACGTTCCAGCGGCCCGACATGGTTCTGAGTCCGCGCGATCAGCCCGTCGAAAAGTTCGGTCACGGTCGCCCGCGTGTTGGGCTCTTGGCGCGCGCCGGTGCGCAGTTCAACCATGGCGTTGGGCTCTTCGGAGCCTGCCGCAAAGACGCCGCGCGGACGGTGGTATTTGAAACTCCGGCCCATGAGTTGAACGCCATTGGCCAAGAGAGCCGAGGCCAGCGTATCGCCTTGGAAACCTTTGTAAGTCTTGCCGTTAAACGTAAAATTCAGCGGCGCATTGCGGTCAATGAGACCACCGGTCAAACGGGTCATTTCGCCGCTCCTTTCACGTCTAAGGCCAATTCAGCGCCGAGGATTTCATGCGTGGTGGTGTCGCGGGTGACGACCAGCCAGCTCCGGTCGCCCTGTTCGTGGAACCACAGCTCACGGTGCACGCCCGCCGGGTTGTCGCGCAGAAAAACGTAGTCGCAGAATTGAGCTTCGGCATTTTCCGCAGAGGCATCAGGCCGCTGCATCAGAGAGGCGTCGCCCAGATAGGTGAACTCCTGACTGTCGCGCAGGCCGAGAAGTGGGTGAGGGATCAACATGTTACGCGCTCCTCAATGCAGGTTCGGTTGGGCGCCAACGCCCTTTTCGTCGATGACATAGCCGCGGTTGAACCGGTCGAACCGGAAGGCCGTCGCGGTCTCATGCGGGGTATCGGTCGCGAGCAAATGGGCGAAGGTGTAGCCCGCCGCCGGCGTCGCTTTGAACCCGCCGTAGTTCCAGGCGCCGTTGAAATAGAGGCCGTCTATGCCGGTTTTGTCGATGATCGGCGAGCCGTCCATCGACATGTCGACAAGCCCGCCCCAGGCACGCAACAGACGCGCACGACCGATCATCGGCATCAAAGCCATACCGCCTTCGAGCACATCCTCGACCACTGGAAGATTGCCGCGCTGCGCATAGGAATTATAGCCGTCGATGTCGCCACCAAAGACCAAACCGCCCTTGTCGGATTGGCTGACATAGAAATGCCCGGCGCCAAAGGTGATCACACCCGGAATGGTCGGCTTGAGCCCTTCGGAGACAAAGGCCTGCAACGCGTGGCTTTCGATCGGCAGGCGCATCCCTGCCTTTTCCATCACTCGGCCAGACGAGCCCGCAACCGAGACACCGACCTTTTTCGCACCGATAAAGCCGCGCGAGGTCTCGACGCCCAACACCTTGCCGTTCTCGATTTTGAAGCCGGTGACTTCGCAATTCTGGATGATGTCGACGCCGCGCTGATCGGCACCACGGGCATAGCCCCAGACGACACCATCGTGGCGCGCCGTGCCCGCGCGGCTCTGCATCAAGCCGCCCTTGATCGGGAAGCGCGCATTGTCGAAATTCAAAAACGGCACCATGCGTTTGATGTCGTCGCGGGACAAAAGTTTTGCCCCCGCATCCGAGAGCATCATCGCATTGCCGCGCCGACGATAGGCGTCGCGCTGGCCGTCCGAGTGGATCAGGTTGATGATCGAACGCTGCGAGACCATCGAGTTGAAATTCGTGTCCTGCTCGAGATTTTCCCAGAGTTTCATCGAGAACTCATAGAACGGCTGGTTGCCCGGCAGCAGGTAGTTGGAGCGGATGATCGTCGTGTTGCGGCCCGCGTTGCCGGACCCGATCCAACCCTTTTCCAGCACCGCAATGCTCAGCTCGCCATAGACCTTGGCGAGGTAATAGGCCGTCGCCAGCCCGTGTCCGCCGCCGCCCACGATCACGATGTCATAGGCCGGTTTCGGCTCCGGGTTACGCCAGAGTTGCGTCCAGCCCTTGTGCCCGGTCAGGGCCTCTTTCACGACTTTGAAACCTGAAAATTTCATAGATGCGCTCCTTCGTCACAACACTGTTTTAGCGGTGATTTTGGGGCTGTTCTTCCTGTTTCAAGTCATTTATTTATATATTCAAGACGAAATTTCCAAAAAACTGACAAGGGTCGCAAATGCGGAGAATCGCCTTTCTTTTGCTCGACGGATATGCGCTTTTGTCGACGGCCTCGGCGCTTGAACCTTTGCGCGCAGCGAACCTGTTTTCGCCCACGTTGAACTATGACATCACGCTCCTCTCGGGCACCGGAGCAGAGGCGAAATCCTCCGTCGGCGCCACGTTTCAGACCCGGCCTTTCCAAGACGTTTTCCCGCTTTTCGACCTGTTGTTCGTCGTCGCCGGAGGCAGCCCCGCACGGATCACCGACCCCGCGCTGTTCAAGTGGTTGCGGCAGGCGGACAGGAACGGCGTGGCGCTTGGCGGCATCTCCGGCGGCGCGGTGATATTGGCAAAAGCGGGCCTGTTGGAGAACCGCCGGTTTACCGTTCACTGGCACCATTACGATGACTTCGACGAACTGCCCGGCGACTGGCTTTTGGAGCGCAAACTCTTTGTCATCGACCGGGATCGCTACACCTGCGCGGGGGGCTCGGCGCCTCTCGACATGATGCATGCGATCATCGCGCGCGACCACGGTACGGGGTTCGCCGGACGCATTTCGGACTGGTTCATTCAGGCCGAAGTTCGGGGAGCGGAAGCGCCGCAGCGCCGGTCTTTGTCCGCCCTTTACGGTGTGTTGCCGGACGCGGTCATGGCCGCTTTGGAGCTGATGCAATCGCATATCGCCGACCCTTTGGATCAGGACCAATTGGCCGATCTCTCCGGCCTCTCCACCCGTCAATTGCAACGCCAGTTCCGCGAAAACACGGGCCGATCCGTGATGGAGGAATATCGTCGTATCCGTTTGGAAACAGGGAAAGATTTGATTGAAACGACGCGTATCCCCCTGGCCGAAATTGCCCAAATGACAGGTTTCTCGTCACAGGCGCATTTCTCTGATGCTTTCCGCAAATCCTACGGTATGGCGCCCTCGCAACTGCGCAAAAAAGAAGGCCCGACATAAGCCGGGCCTTTCAGGGAACAGCGGTGGCGATGAGGGCCGCCGCTCAGGGATATTTCGGGCTCAGATGTCGAGCGTGTTGTCTTTTTCCCAGCGCGAGAAATGCGACACGAAGGTGTTCCATTCCTGATGCTTCATCTTGATGTAAGACGCGGAGAAATCATTGCCGAGCATGGCTTTCAACTCCGGATCGGCATCATAGGCGCGGATCGCATCCAGCATGTTGAGCGGCAGTTTCGGCGCGCCTTCGATCTTGTGACCTTCGGCATACATGTCGATGTCATAGCGCGGACCGGGGTTGGCCTTGGAGCGGATGCCCGAAAGACCAGCGGCGATGATCACGGCTTGCAACAGATAGGGGTTCACCGCCCCGTCCGGCAGGCGCAGCTCGAAGCGGCCCGGACCCGGAACGCGGACCATGTGGGTGCGGTTGTTGCCGGTCCAGGTGACGGTGTTGGGTGCCCAGGTCGCACCCGACATGGTGCGCGGCGCGTTGATGCGTTTGTAGGAGTTCACCGTCGGGTTGGTGATCGCAGCCAAGGCTTCGGCGTGCTTCATGATCCCGCCGAGGAAGTAACCGCCCTGCTCCGAGAGGCCCACTTCGCCGATCTGCCCCCCGGCATCGCCCGCAAAGGCGTTGGTCTTACCCTCGAGATCCCAGACCGAGATATGCGCGTGACAGCCGTTGCCGGTCAGGCCCTCGATCGGTTTCGGCATGAAGGTGGCGCGGAAACCGTGCTGTTCAGCGACGGATTTCACCATAAATTTGAAGAAGCTGTGGCGATCAGCGGTGAGCAGGGCGTCATCGAAATCCCAGTTCATTTCGAACTGGCCATTGGCGTCCTCGTGGTCGTTCTGATACGGCCCCCAGCCAAGTTCCAGCATGTAATCACAGATTTGCGCGATCACATCATAGCGGCGCATCACGGCCTGTTGGTCGTAACAGGGCTTGTCCGCCGTATCGAAGGGGTCGGAGATTTGATCGCCCTCCGGCGTCAAAAGGAAGAATTCCGCTTCGATCCCGGTCTTGACGCGCAGACCTTCTTCGGCGGCTTCTTTCACGAGTTTCTTCAACACGTTGCGCGGCGCTTGTTCGACCGGCTCACCTTCCATCACGCAGTCGGCGGGCACCCAGGCCACTTCGGGTTTCCAAGGCAGTTGGATGGCGGCGTCCGCATCCGGCACGGCCAGCATATCGGGGTGCGCCGGCGTCAGGTCGAGCCAGGTTGCGAACCCCGCGAAGCCCGCGCCGTCTTCCTCCATATCCGCGATCGCTTGGGCCGGAACCAGTTTGGCGCGCTGGCCTCCGAAGAGATCGGTGTAGGAGATCATGAAATATTTGACGCCTTTTTCCTCGGCGAATTTGGCAAGTTTGCTCATTTTCAATTCCCTGTTGGTGAATGAGGGGCCAGAGGCCCCTCAAATATGTGCGTTTAGAGCTCAGAAGCCGGGCTTGCCCGGGTACCAGTTGGTCCCAGCCAGCGGCACTTGCGCCATGGCAGCGGCTTCCATGGTCAGCGCACAGAGGTCTTCCGGCTCAAGGTTGTGGACGTGGTTGTGACCACAGGCGCGTGCGAGCGTCTGGCATTCCAGCGTCAGCACGTTGAGGTAGTTGCGCAGGCGGCGACCTGCAGCGACCGGATCGAGGCGTTTCATCAGCTCCACGTCCTGCGTGGTGATGCCCGCCGGGTCGCGGCCCTCGTGCCAGTCGTCATAGGCGCCCGTCGTGGTGCCGAGTTTGTTGTATTCGGATTCCCATTTCGGGTCGTTGTCGCCCAGAGCCACCAGAGCGGCGGTGCCGATGGCAACGGCATCCGCGCCCAGAGCCAAAGCTTTCGCCACATCCGCACCGGTGCGGATGCCGCCGGAGACGACGAGCTGCACTTCGCGGTGCAAGCCGAGGTCTTGGAGCGCCTGAACAGCCGGACGAATACAGGCCAGCGTGGGCTGACCGACATGCTCGATGAACACGTCTTGGGTCGCGGCGGTGCCGCCCTGCATGCCGTCGAGAACGATCACATCGGCACCCGCTTTACAGGCCAGAGCAACGTCATAATAGGGACGCGCGCCGCCGACTTTGATGTAGATCGGCTTTTCCCAATTGGTGATTTCGCGGATTTCGAGGATTTTGATTTCCAAGTCATCCGGCCCGGTCCAGTCGGGATGACGACAGGCGGAGCGCTGGTCGATGCCAACCGGCAAATCGCGCATACCGGCAACGCGTTCGGTGATCTTCTGACCCAAAAGCATCCCGCCGCCCCCCGGTTTCGCGCCTTGGCCCACCACGATCTCGATGGCATCCGCCCGACGCAGGTCGTCCGGGTTCATGCCATAACGTGACGGCAGATATTGGTAGACGAGTTTCTCGGAATGACCGCGCTCTTCCTCGGTCATGCCGCCGTCGCCGGTGGTGGTCGAAGTGCCCGCCATGGTCGCACCACGGCCCAGAGCCTCTTTCGCGTGACCGGACAGAGCGCCGAAGGACATGCCCGCGATGGTCACCGGGATTTTCAGCTCGATCGGCTTTTTCGCGAACCGCGTGCCGAGGGTGACGGAAGTGTCGCATTTCTCACGGTAGCCTTCGAGCGGATACCGCGACATCGAGGCGCCGAGGAACAGCAGGTCGTCGAAATGCGGCACACGGCGTTTCGCGCCACCGCCACGAATGTCGTAAATGCCGGTGTCGGCCGCACGACGGATTTCCGAGTTGATCGAGTTGGAGAAGGTCCAGCTCTGACGCGGTTCGGTTTGAGGTGTCTTGTCCATGTCGCGCTCCTCAGTATTCGTCGGCGTGATCGATGTTGAAATTGTAGAGCTTGCGGGCAGAGCCGTAGCGCTTGAACTCTTCGGGTTTGGCGTCGGCGCCGGCTTTCTCAAGGAGTTCCTTGAGGATCGCGATGTGCTCCGGACGCATTTCTTTCTCGATGCAGTCGGCGCCGAGAGATTTCACATTGCCGCGCACAAAGAGGCGGGCCTCGTAGAGAGAGTCACCCAAAGCGTCGCCTGCATCGCCCAGAACAACCAGATTGCCCTTTTGCGCCATGAAGGCGGACATGTGGCCGATGTTGCCATGCACGACGATGTCGATGCCTTTCATCGAAATGCCGCAGCGCGAGGAGGCATTGCCTTTGATGTTCAAAAGCCCGCCGTGACCGGTGGCGCCCGCATATTGCGAGGCGTCGCCTTCGATGGTCACGACACCGGACATCATATTTTCGGCCACACCCGGACCGGCGGAGCCTTCGACGGTGACGGTGGCTTCCTTGTTCATGCCCGCACAGTAGTAGCCGGTGGACCCCTTGATCGTCACGGAGAGCGGACCGTCGAGGCCACAGGCCATGGCGTGCGAGCCGCGCGGGTTGATGATTTCATAGGCGGCGTTGGCTTGTGCCTTGGCGGCGGCCTGAAGGGTGGTGTTGACCTCGCGCAACTCGGTCGCGGTCATGTCGAGCACCGTTTTATCAAGCGTCATAGTCATTGGATCAGCGCTCCCAGAAGTAAACAGTTGCAGGTTCCGGCTCCCAGACGCGGGCGGCCTCGATGCCCGGCAGGTCTGCGAAGGCGCGATATTCAGAGGCGAAGGCGACGTAGTCTTCGGTCTCGGCCATCACGGCGGGTTTACAGGCGATCGGATCGCGCACGACGCCAAAGCCGTTCTTGGTGCCGGTCACGAAGGTGAAGAAGCCGTCGAGATCCTCAATTGTGCCTTCGAGCGCTTCGCCCAAAGTGGCGCCATCCGCGATGCGGGACGAGATGTAAGCCGCGCCCACTTCGGTGTCGTTCTCAGAACGGGTGAACACGCCTTTCTTGGCGAGTTTGCGGCGCATCTGGTTGTGGTTCGACAGCGAGCCGTTGTGCACGAGGCACTGGTCGTCGGCGGTGGAGAATGGGTGCGCGCCCATCGTCGTCACGGCGGATTCAGTCGCCATGCGGGTGTGGCCGATGCCGTGGGAGCCGCCCATATCGCGCAGGCCGAAACGCGCCGCGACGTCTTTCGGCAGGCCGGTTTCCTTGTAGATTTCCATGGAAGCACCAGACCCCATGATGCGCAGGCCCTTGTCTTCGAGCGCCGCGATGGCGGGTTTCACGGCGCTTTCCGGCAGGGTCAGAACCGCGTGGGTGTCGACCACTTTGATCGTCACCGGTGCATCGATGGCGGCACAGACGGCGGCGTCGAGATCGGCGAAGGCCTCGGCGGGCGTGTCCGATTGAACGGTGATTTTCACCATGCCGTCCGTCTCATCGCCATAGATCGCAATCCCGGCGCTGTCCGGGCCGCGGTCGGTCATGGTGATGAGCATATCGGTCAGCAAATCGCCCAGTTGGGGGCGCAATTCATCCTTTTTCAGGAAGAGGCCAACAATGCCACACATAGGTTCCTCCATAGTGAGTGAGGTTATCGGCGTCTTGCGCCGTCACCAACATCACTAGCGGGAAACCTATTTTCTCTTCAAGAAAGTTTTTCACCTCACTGGAAAAAATACTTATCCACAGGAAATATGCTTTCTTTTTACTCAACAAGCTTGCAGAGCCGAGGAAATCGCCCACGAATTGGGCGAAATGTGAAAATTTCACCCAAAACGACGCAGAATCGCCAATGATCCGCAGGCTCAGCGCGCCTGCGGGTAGGTGATGATCGACAGGTAGCGGGCGGGCAGCTCATTGATGACTTCCGGGCCATGCGGCGCATCCGAGTCGAACAAAAGCGTGTCGCCCGGCTCCAGCGGATAAATCTTGTCGCCATGACGATACTCGACGCGGCCCTCCAACATGTACAAAAGCTCGATGCCTTCGTGCTGAAACGCCGGGAACCTGTCGGAGGCATCGGTCAGTTCAATCAAATAGGGTTCGACCACCACGCCCGAATTGTTCGACCCGATATGGCCCAAGAGACTGTATTGATGCCCGGCGCGGGTGCCTTCGCGTTCGATCTCGACCCCCTCGCCCGCTTTCACATGCATACAGCCGCGCTCTTCCTCATAGCCGGAGAACAGCTGCACCAAGGGCACTTTCAACGCATGCGCCAGTGCGGAGATCGTGTTGAGCGAAGGCGAGATTACGCCATTCTCGATCTTGGAGAGCATCCCCACGGACAGCCCGGTCTGCGCCGCCAGATCGGCGCCCGTCAGGCGCTGACGTTTGCGCAGCTCGCGCACCTGACGCCCGATGGCGACTTCGAGGTTCTTTTCCCGCAGCTCTTTCACAGCATGAGGGTTTTGACGCAGGGCGGTTTCTTCCGGCTTCAAAGTCATCTCTCCTGTCACGTTCTTTCTCTCTTATATATAAGACCCGCGTTTTGGCGGTCAGTCCTGCGCCAGTGCGCGTGTCAAATCGGGTTTGTCGCGTTGGTGCCAAAGCTGACCGAGCGCACCCAGCTCTTCCATCAACCGGTCCCCATGGGCCTCAAGCCAGCCCAGCACCGAGCCGAATTCCTGAATCTCCGCCTTGCCGTCCCGGATCGCCACCACCGGCCAATCGCCCACCAGCGCATTGTCGATGCCGTAAACATCCGTGCCCCACCAGGTCGCCAGCCCAAAAGCATGCGGCATCCGGCGGCCCCGTTTCAGCGCGGCCAGAACCGAAGCCGTATTGAGGCTGTCCGCCGTCTCCACCGCATCGTGCCAAAGGTCCAGAATGGAGGCATATTCCCAACTTACCGCGGACCAGTGATCCGGGAAACGTTCGGTATAGGCGTCGAAAAACGCCTTGGGCCGGTGAAAGAAAAACGCCGTGTCGGCCAGCGCGGCATCGTCGAAATCCGGGAATTGGAAGGTGAAGCACTCCATGAAGTCGGGCGAAGTGCGGGTGATCAGGCGCTGATAATTGTCGCAGGTACAGGCGAGGATCTCGCCGGTGAACCCGGCCTCATAGGCCGCCACTGTCAGCTCCTCGATCATCGGCGGCGCAGACGAGCACCAGCAGAGCACATCGGGATCGGAGGACAGCATCTCCGCGACGATGGCGCGCGCGTTCCCCGCCTCGGCTTCATAATGCACTTCGCGCACCACCTCGCGGCCTGCGACATCGAAGGCGGCGCGGTAGGTGGCGAGAGACGGCAGCCCCATGAGATCGCGTTGCGAACAGAGCGCCACTCGCGTCGCCTCCGGCCGGGTGCGGGCCAGCCAGTCGACGCCGGTGACGTTGAAAAACGGGTGCACTTCGGCGGGCGCGATGAGAAAGGGGTGATCGGGGGAGAGGTCCGACGGCAAGAGCGTCGCGGTCAGGATGCGACGTTGCATCAGGTACGGCAGCGCCAGCGCCATGTCGCCGCCGCCAAGCGTCAGGACCAGCCGCACGCGCTGGGTCTCGACCATCTGCCGCGCGGCCTCAAGCGTCACTTCTGGCCCGTCGCCGCTGTCATAGACGCTCAACTCGACCAAGTGCCGCCGCCCGCCCAGCATCATACCGCCATGCGCGTTGATCCAATCGACCCAAAGCTGACAGCCCTCGACACCGGGTCGGCCCCAGAATTCTTCGGCGCCCGACATCGGCACCAGCGCGCCAATCCGAATGGGCGCGCGATCCTGCACGCTGAGGCGCGGCAAGGTGCCTGCGACGGCCAGTCTCTGCGCCAGAGAAGCGCTGCTCATTTTTTCACCTCGCGCTCAAAAATAGGTCAATGGACCGAGAGATTTCCCGATTCACATATTCCTCTAAGGAAAATTCATTGACCAGTAGAAAATTTTTGGACCAAACCAGAGTAAATCCAAAAGAACCAATCTTGATTATTGGTCCATACCAACACACGCTCAACCAACGGGAGTTTTCAATATGACCAAACGAGTCGCCGTCATCGGCGCGGGCCCCTCCGGCCTCGCTCAACTGCGTGCCTTCCAATCCGCCGCCCAAAAGGGCGCCGAGATCCCGGAAGTCGTCTGTTTTGAGAAGCAATCGAACTGGGGCGGGCTGTGGAACTACACTTGGCGCACCGGCGTCGATGAGAATGGCGAACCTGTGCACGGGTCTATGTACCGCTACCTCTGGTCCAATGGTCCGAAAGAGGGTCTGGAATTTGCCGACTATTCCTTTGAGGAACATTTCGGCAAGCAAATCGCCTCCTACCCGCCGCGCGCCGTGCTGTTCGACTACATCGAAGGCCGCGTGATCAAAGCCGACGTCCGCAAGTGGATTCGCTTCTCTTCCGTGATCCGTTGGGTCGAATATGACGCAGAAAAAGGCGATTTCGAAGTCACCGTGCACGACATGGTCGAGGACCGCGTTTACAAAGAGCGTTTCGACAATGTGATCATCGCCTCCGGCCACTTCTCCTCCCCGAACGTGCCGGAATACGAGGGTTTCGCCCAGTTCAACGGCCGCATCGTCCACGCCCATGACTTCCGCGACGCCCGCGAATTCGAAGGCAAGGACGTGCTTTTGATGGGGTCCTCCTACTCCGCCGAAGACATCGGCTCGCAATGCTGGAAATACGGCGCGAACTCGGTGACCACCTGCTACCGCTCCGCGCCGATGGGCTTTAAATGGCCGGACAATTGGGAAGAAAAACCGGCGCTGCAAAAGGTCGAGGGCAAGACCGCTTATTTCGCCGATGGCACCACCAAGGACATCGACGCGATCATCCTGTGCACCGGTTACAAACACTATTTCCCCTTCCTGCCCGACGATCTGCGCCTCAAGACCAAGAACCGTCTGGCGACCGCCGATCTCTACAAAGGCGTGGTCTACACCCACAATCCGAAGCTCTTCTACCTCGGCATGCAGGACCAGTGGTTCACCTTCAACATGTTCGACGCGCAGGCGTGGTATGTGCGTGACATCATCCTTGGCCGCATCGAGGTTCCGACCGATAAAGCCGTTTTGGAGGCCGACGTTGTGGAACGTGTGGAGCGCGAAGACGCCTCTGACGATGTGAAATACGCGATCAAATATCAGGCCGATTACGTCAAGGAACTGGTGGCCGACACCGACTACCCGTCCTTCGACATCGACGGCGCTTGCGAGGCCTTCTTCGAGTGGAAGAAACACAAGGCGAAAGACATCATGGACTTCCGCAACAACTCCTACCGTTCGGTCATCACCGGCACCATGGCGCCCGTCCACCACACGCCGTGGAAAGACGCGCTGGACGACAGCATGGAAGCCTACTTGCAAAACTGATCAGGCGCCCCGGTGACGGGGCCCCTTCCCTCTCCCCTGATCCGGGGGACCGCGTCCCCGCACCCCCGGATTTTTTTATACCGATGGAGATCCCGTTGATCCTCGATCCTTCCGGCCTTCCCTTTCGATCCGGCCCGCCAACGGCCTCTCTCCCGCGTCGTGCTGGCGCTTACCGGCTGGCCTCCAACGAGGAACGCCACACCGTCCAAGGCGGTGGGGCGTCTTTGCTTGAGGTAAAGCCCGGTGATCGGATCAGCGTCACCAACACCGAAGGCGGCCAGCGCTGTGAATTGCTCGCGGCGCACACGGACGGTCGCGTCGATCCGGGTGTTCTCGGCTGGTCCGCTGACGCATCCGGCGACGATCTGCGCGCCACGGTGAATAGCGCTCTACCCGGCATGGCGCGTCTCCGTTTGGGCCTTGCGAAACGTCAGATCGAACTGACTGGCGCCAAGACCATCGGCCTCTTTTCCACCACCAGCCCCGCCGGCGAAGGCGTCAGCTTCACCGCGCATGGACCGGGCTGGCTGTTGATCACCGCCCCGGCCCCGGAACCCGATTTCGAGGCGCAAAACACCGCCACGCCTTTGACCGTGACACTCACGCGCGCGGAGGCCCGCCATGAGGGCTCATTCGCCCTCCCCGACCCGCTCGCCGACACGCTGCAAGACATCCGCATCGCCTCCGCCACGGCCAAGGCCTATACGGTCAAAAAGGGCGAATTCATCCAGATCATGGATGTCGATGGTCGTCAGTGCACCGACTTCCAGTGTTTTGATGCGCGCAAGGTCGACAAGGGCATTTTCCACCCGCTCGACGTCACCACCACCCGCACGATCCAAGGCCACGCCTACCCGATGCCCGGCCTGCATTCGAAGTATTTCGACCACGATCTGACGCCCTTGGTCGAAGTCGTCCAAGACACCTGCGGCCGTCACGACGCCTTTGGACTGGCGTGCAACGCAAAATATTACGACGACATCGGCTACCCCGGTCACGCGAATTGTTCCGACAATTTCAACGCAGTTCTGGACCCGTACGGCATCCCCGCCCGCCCCGGCTGGATGGCGGCGAATTTCTTTTTCAACACGGGCGTCGACGAGCATGGCGTGATGTTGGCCGACGAGCCTTGGTCGCGTCCCGGCGACTACGTCTTGTTGCGCGCACTCACCGATCTCGTGTGCGTCTCGTCGTCCTGCCCCGATGACACCTCCGCCGCCAATGGCTGGCACCTCACCGACATCCATGTGCGCACCTACGGCGCCGAGGAACGTTTCTCCCGCGCCACCGCCTGGCGCCCGACCCCTGACGAGGATCCGATCATGACGCGTGAAAGCGGTTTCTACGATTCCTTTGCCACGATGACCCGCGACTTTGCCGACTACAACGGGTTCTGGCTGCCGAACTCCTTCCCCGAATGCGACCCGGTGGAGAGCTACTGGGCCTGCCGCGAGGGCGTCGTGGTCATGGACCTCTCCGCGCTTCGTAAATTCGAGGTCACCGGCCCCGATGCCGAGGCTCTGATGAACTGGGTTCTGACCCGCAATGTCGAGAAACTCGCCGTGGGTCAGGTGGTCTATTCCGCCATGTGCTACCCGCACGGCGGCATGATTGACGACGGCACCTTGTTCCGTCTGGGCGAGCATAATTTCCGCTGGATCGGCGGCTCTGATGAGGGCGGCGTCTGGATGCGCGAAGAGGCGAAGCGCCTTGGCCTCAACGTCATGATCCGCTCTTCGACCGATCAGATGCACAACCTCGCCGTTCAAGGTCCGAAATCGCGTGATTTGATCAATGAGCTGTTTTGGACCGCCCCGCATCATCCTGATTTGATGGAGATGGGTTGGTTCCGCTTTACCCCCGCGCGTCTCGGCGATCACGACGGCATCCCTGTGGTGATCTCGCGGACGGGTTACACCGGCGAGTTAGGCTATGAGATTTTCTGTCATCCGAAACATGGCGCGGAGATTTTCAAAGCGGTCTGGGAGGCCGGTCAAAAGGTCGGCATGAAGCCCATGGGCCTCGCCGCTCTGGACCTCGTGCGAATTGAGGCTGGACTGGTGTTCGCAGGCTACGATTTCTCCGATCAGACGGATCCTTTCGAGGCTGGTGTCGGCTTTACCGTGCCGCTGAAATCCAAGACCTCTGACTTTGTCGGGCGCGATGCTCTGCTGCGTCGCAAGGAAACGCCCTCGCGCAAATTCGTAGGTCTTGAGATCGACGGCCAAAACGCCGTGGCGCATGGCGATTGTATCCGCATCGGGCGCGCACAGGTGGGCGAGATTTGCTCCGCCATGCGCAGCCCCCGTACTGGCCAGTGGATTGCACTTGCCCGCATTGATGTGGCCCATGCCGATGAGGGCACAGAGGTCGAGGTCGGCCAGCTTGACGGCCACCTCAAACGCTACTCTGCCCGCGTCGCGCCCTTCCCGCATTACGATCCGAAAAAGGAACGTCCTCGTTCCTAAAGCCCAAAATAATAAAACCCCGCCACATCGGCGGGGTTTTTAAATTCTATTTTGACATTTCAGAGCGCCTGACCGGCCTCAATCACCAGAGCGTGCAAGCCTTCGCCACCCTGACCCAGATAGGTCTTGAGCTGATTGAGCATCCGCGGCTCCCAGAAATCCTTGAGATGCGCTGCCACTCCGGCGGCCTGATCCCCGCCCGGCTGCGTGGCAAAAAAGCTCGCGATCTGATTGGCCATCAGCACCATTTTCGCATCGGTCATGCGCAGTGTTCCTTCTCGTCCGTATAGGCCACCACCGCCTCGCGGCGCAGCACCATCAAAGTCAGTCCTGTGTCTTTTGCCAGCTCCACCGCCGCGCGTGTTGGCGAGGACAAAGCGAAGAGCCCGGAAATCCCGGCGCGCACGCATTTTTGCACCAGATCGACGGAGAGCCGCGAGGTGATGATCACCGCGCCCCCGCTCACATCCGTTCCGGCCAGCGCGCCAATGAGTTTGTCGAGCGCGTTGTGCCGCCCCACGTCTTCGCGAAGGGCAATAAGCCCCTCAGTTGTGAAGAACCCGGCGGCATGCATTGCGCCGACCTGATCACGGCGCTTTTGGCCTGCGTTCAGCGCATCCAAAGCGGCACGAGCATGGGCTTCCAACCCCGCCATCATCGGCGTCACCGTCCCCGGAAAAGCCGTCGCTTCATCCAGGCTTTCGATGCCACACAAGCCGCAGCCCATTGGCCCCACTGACGCCCGTCGCCGCGCATCCATCGCCGCCGAGCGGTCGTCAGGAATGCGCCCGCGCACCTCGTAGCCGTGCGCGTGTTTGATCGCCGAAATCTCGGTGACGTCCGAGGCCTCGGAGACGATGCCCTCGGAGACGGCAAAGCCGGTCAAAAACTCAGGCAAATCAAAGGGCGACGCCATCATGACAGCCGCCGTCGAGCCGTTATACACGAGCGCGACGGGGGCTTCTTCAGGGAGGGCGTCGACCGTGGTCATTCAGCCGCCTCGATCCGGCGCGATTGCTCGGCCTGCGCGTTGTAGCGTTCCTGCCATTCCGACGGGCCGTTCGACGGCGACACCTGCACCGCCGTCACCTTGTATTCCGGGCAATTCGTCGCCCAGTCGGAGTAATCCGTGGTGATGACATTGGCCTGCGTGTCCGGGTGGTGGAAGGTGGTGTAGACCACGCCGGGGCTGACCCGATCAGTGATCTTGACCCGCAGAGACGTCTCGCCGGAACGCGACGCCAGACGCACCCAGTCACCATCCCGCAGACCGCGATTTTCGGCGTCATGCGGGTGGATTTCCAACACGTCCTGATCGTGCCAGACGGAGTTCTCCGTCCGCCGCGTCTGGGCACCCACGTTATACTGGCTCAGAATACGCCCCGTGGTCAGCAAAAGCGGGAAACGCGGCCCGGATTTCTCGTCCGTGGCGATATATTCGGTGACGATGAACCGCCCCTTACCGCGCACGAAACCGTCGACATGCATGAGCGGCGTGCCGTCCGGGTGCTCCTCGTTACAGGGCCATTGCACGGAGCCTTTTTCTTCGAGCACCGTGTAATCGACGCCCGCGAAGGATGGCGTGGTCGCGGCGATCTCCGCCATAATTTCCGCCGGATGCGCGTAGGACCAGGGCTTGCCACCGGTCTCTTTCAGGACGGCATTGGCGAGCATTTGGGTGACTTCCCAATCCTCATAGCCGTTCTTCGGCGCCATCACTTTGCGCACGCGGTTGATGCGGCGCTCGGCGTTGGTGAATGTGCCTTCTTTCTCGAGGAAAGATGATCCGGGCAAGAAAACATGGGCGTAATTTGCAGTCTCGTTCAGGAACAGATCATGCACGATGACGCATTCCATAGCGGCAAGACCGGCGGCCACATGTTTGGTGTCCGGGTCGGATTGCAGGATGTCTTCGCCTTGGCAATAGAGCCCTTTGAAGGTGCCATCGACAGCGGCGTCCAACATGTTCGGAATGCGCAGACCGGGTTCTGCGTCCAGTTCGACGCCCCAGGTGTCTTCGAAAATCTTCCGCACTTCCGGCAGTTTCACATGGCGATAGCCCGGCAGTTCGTGCGGGAAAGAGCCCATGTCGCAGGAGCCCTGCACGTTGTTCTGACCGCGCAGCGGGTTCACCCCCACGCCTTGACGGCCAATGTTGCCAGTCATCATCGCGAGGTTGGCGATGGCCATGACCGTGGTCGAACCTTGCGAATGTTCGGTCACACCGAGGCCATAGTAAATCGCCCCGTTGCCGCCCTGCGCATAGGCGCGCGCGGCTTCGCGGAGGGCCAGTGCAGGCACGCCGGTGAGGGCTTCGGTGGCTTCGGGCGCATGGCGTTCGTCGGAGATGAACGCCTTGTAATCTTCCCAGGCATCCACATCACAGCGCTCCGCGATGAAGGTCTCATCATAAAGCCCTTCGGTCACGATCACATGCCCCAGCGCAGAGACCACGGCGACGTTGGTGCCGGGTTTCAGCGGCAGGTGATGCGCCTCGTTCAGGTGCGGGGTTTCCAAGAGATCGATGCGACGCGGATCGACCACGATCAGCTTGGCCCCTTCACGCAGACGTTTGCGCAGACGCGAGGCAAAAACCGGGTGCCCGTCCGTCGGGTTCGCCCCGATCACCACCACGACATCGGATTTTTCAACCGAGTCGAAGTCCTGCGTGCCCGCCGAGGTGCCGAAGGTCTGGCCCAAACCATAGCCCGTAGGCGAATGACACACACGCGCGCAGGTGTCGGTGTTGTTGTTGCCGAACACGGCGCGGGTGAGTTTCTGAACGAGGTAGGTTTCCTCATTGGTGCAGCGCGACGAGGTGATCACACCGATGCTTTTCTGACCGTATTTCTGTTGCAGGCCGACGAGTTTCTTCGCCGCGAAAGACAGCGCCTCATTCCAAGACACTTCGCGCCACGGCTGATCAACGCTGTCGCGGACCATCGGGCTCAAAATACGATCCTTATGCGTGGCATATCCGTAGGCAAATCTGCCTTTAACACAGGAATGACCCCGGTTCGCCTTGCCGTGTTTATAGGGCACCATGCGCACCAATTGATCGCCCTGCATCTCCGCCTTGAAGCTACAGCCGACACCGCAATAGGCGCAGGTGGTCACAACGGAACGGTCCGGCGTGCCCATTTCGATCACGGATTTTTCTTGCAGCGTCGCGGTCGGGCAAGCCTGAACACAGGCGCCACAAGACACACAATCGGAGGCGAGGAAGTTCTCCGCGCCCACGGCCACGCGGCTGTCAAAACCACGGCCTTCGATGGTCAGAGCAAAGGTCCCCTGGACCTCTTCGCAGGCCCGCACACACCGGTTGCAGACGATGCATTTCGACGGGTCGTAGGAGAAATAGGGGTTGCTGTCGTCTTTCGGAAGCCATTCGGGATTGGCCTCGCCCGATGTATTGCGCGTCTCGAAATGGTTCGCGAGCGGCGCGTTTTTCGGCGCCTTGTAGCGCACATCGCGCAGTCCGACGGCCCCCGCCATGTCCTGCAACTCACAGTCGCCATTGGCTGAACAGGTCAGGCAGTCGAGCGGGTGATCGGAGATGTAAAGCTCCATCACGCCCTTACGGATGCGGCGCAATTTGTCGGTCTGGGTGTGGACCTTCATCCCGGCGTGCACCGGCGTCGTACAAGACGCGGGCGTGCCACGACGGCCCTCGATCTCGACGGCGCAAAGACGGCAGGAGCCAAAGGCCTCAAGACTGTCGGTGGCGCAGAGTTTCGGCACCTGGATGCCCAGCTCGCTTGCCGCGCGCATCACGGAGGTTCCCTCCGGCACGGTGATCTCCATGCCGTCAATGGTCAGCGTCACCGGCTTGCCAGTTTTGGCGGGGGTGCCACGGTCGATGTCGTCCTGAATGCCGGTCCCGTTTTCCCAGGGAATAATGAAATCTTTCATTCTGCGGCCTCCTTCTGAGCGGTGTTGGGCGCGAATTCTTCGGGGAAATGGCGCAGTGCGGAGAGCACCGGAAAGGGCGTAAAGCCGCCCAGCGCGCAGAGCGAGCCGTCGGTCATGACTTCGCAGAGGTCTTCGAGCAGAGGGATCGCGCTGGCGTCGCCCTCTTTGATGCGGTCGAGCGTCTCAACGCCCCGCACCGCGCCGATGCGGCAGGGCGTGCATTTGCCACAGCTTTCCACTGCGCAGAATTCCATCGCAAACCGCGCCATGGCAAGCATGTCCGCCGTGTCGTCAAACACCACGATGCCAGCATGTCCAATCAGCGCCTTTTGCCCATCGAACTCTTCGTAGCCAAAGGGCGTATCGAATTGATCCGTATGGAGATAGGCGCCCAGAGGCCCGCCGACTTGCACAGCCTTGACCGGACGCCCGGAGGCGGTGCCGCCCGCGATCTCATTGACCAAAGTGCCAAGCGGCATGCCGAATGCGGTCTCGAACAGCCCGCCGAATTTCACATTGCCTGCGATCTGGATCGGCATGGTGCCTTTCGAACGCCCGAGGCCGAAATTGGCGTAATGCTCCGCGCCCTTGGCGAAAATCACCGGCACGGTGGCCAGAGAGATCACGTTGTTCACCACGGTCGGGCGGCCCAGGAACCCCTCAAGCGCCGGAAGCGGCGGCTTGGCACGGACCACGCCGCGTTTGCCTTCGAGCGAGTTCAAGAGCGAAGTTTCTTCACCACAGACATAAGCCCCCGCACCGACGCGGACCTCCATGTCAAACGCGCGACCACAGCCCAGCACATTGGTGCCCAGCACGCCCGCAGCCCGCGCAATTTCAATCGCCTGCCGCATCACAGAAACCGCATCCGGGTACTCAGAGCGGGTGTAGACGTAGCCTTTGGTCGCGCCACATCCCAAACCCGCGATGGCCATGCCTTCGATCAGGGTGAAGGGGTCGCCCTCCATGATCATCCGGTCGGCAAAGGTGCCGCTGTCGCCCTCGTCGGCGTTGCAGACAATGTATTTCTGCGGCGCTTTCGCAAGCCGCACCGTGTCCCATTTGATGCCAGTCGGGAAACCCGCACCGCCACGGCCACGCAAGCCAGAGGTTTTCACCTCGTCGATGATCGCGTCCTGGCTCATGCCAATCGCGCGTTTGAGGCCTTCGAGCCCGCCGTGGGCCTCGTAATCCGCCAGAGACAGCGGGTCGATCACACCACAGCGCTCAAAGGTCAGGCGGGTCTGGCGGGCAAAGAAAGGAATGTCCTCGACCTTCCCCAGAGTGTCGATCTGCCCCTCCAAAAGCGCCGCGACATCGTCCTCGGCAATCGGACCATAGGCCAGACGTTCACCGTCCTTTTCGATCTCGACGAGCGGTTCCAGCCAGATCATGCCACGGGTGCCGTTGCGCACAATCTCCGCTTTGAGGCCGCGTGCGGCGATCTCCTGCGTCAGTTTTGCGGCCACCTCATCGGCGCCGAGCGCCTTGGCGGCGCTGTCCATCGGGACGTAAATCTTCATGCCGAGCCCCCCGTTTTCTTGGCTGCTAGCGCTTTTTCAACGCGGGCTTCGTCGGCGCGCGCGATCAGTTTCTCGTCCAGCATCGCGGCGGGCGCACAGGCGCAGAGGCCCAAACAATAGACCGGCTCCACCGTCAGCTTGCCGTCCGGCGTGGTGCCGTGCCAATCGAGGCCGAGTTTCTCCAAAAGCCGCTCTGCCAGAGCCGTGCCGCCCATCGACTGACAGGCTTCTGCGCGGCAGATTTTCAGCACATGTTTGCCAGCGGGCTTTTCGCGGAAATCATGATAGAAGGAAATCACGCCCTTGAGTTCAGCCCGCGTGATCGTCAGCGCCTTGCAAAGGGGCGCATGGGCCGCCTCGGGAATCACTCCAAAGCTCTCTTGCAACGCATGCAACATGGGCAAAAGCGGGCCTTCGAGATGGGCGTGGGAGGAGATGATCTCCGCAATCGTCCCGTCATCATACGGGGAGCTGGCTGGCGTCATGGCTGACCTCTTCGGATACGACCGTATACATTTCTCCCATGAGAGCATGAGGTGTATCGCGAAATCAATATCGCTAAACCGTTAAACGATAGCCAAAACCTATTATAAAAGTTCAGACACACGCCCTGCTTCCGCCAGCAAAGCGGCGAGAACCGGCGTATTGGGATCGCGGTGCGGCGCAATCAGGCCAACACGATGCCCCACTTCACCGCCGGTGAGCGGAATGAGGTCCAGCGGCTTGCCCTGTGTCAGGAACCGCGCGATGCCCTCGGGCAGGACGGTGACCCAGCCGCCGCTCTGCACATGCGCAATCAGCACCACGGTGGAATTCGATTCGACGCCGACCTGCGGCACCACGCCTGAGGCGCCCAAGTTCCGGTCAATGATCCGCCGGTTCTGCATCTCCGGCGACAAGAGACACATCGGCACCCCGTCGAGATCGCTCCAATCCACCGATTTTCGCCCCGCAAAGACGCCGCCCCCGGCGCTCACCACCATGTAGCGCTCCCCATAGAGTGGCACGGCGCTGACCCGCCCCAGCGGTTCGTTGTCGAGATAGGTGAGGCCCGCGTCCGTCTCGAGATCGTCGAGCATGGTGAGGATTTGCGACGAGGGCCGCGAGAGGATCGTCAGTTTCACATTGGGATGCGCCGCCGTGAACACAGTTGAAATCCGCGCAGCCCAGGTGAGCGCCGTCGGGATCGCGGCAAGGCGCAGCTGGCCGGACAACCCGTGCCGGGTCGCCCGCATTTCATCGCGGAGCTGACGGCTGTCGGCGACGATCTTGCGCGCCCAGACGAGGGCACGTTGTCCCTCCGGCGTCAATCCGCCGAAGCGAGAACCGCGAAAGATGAGCTGCACCCCCAACTGGTCCTCAAGCTGCTTGATCCCCGCCGAGAGACTGGGCTGGGTGATGCCAAGTGCCCGCGCGGCGCGGCCAAAATGGCCCTCCTTGGCGACAGCGATGAACATTTCGAGCTTGTTGAGCATGGCGAAAACCTGATCGAGGCGATGCGTTACGATAGATATATCATATCGACTGTGGAGAGGTCATCTCCCCTCTTGGCGCGACCTTTCAGGACCGCTAAGACTGGCCTCCCGACAGGAGGACCAGATTTGAGCACGCCCACCGATCCGCAAACATCTGAGCGCATTTCGCGCACCATCGCCACCGACATCGCCGCCTCCACGGCGCAGGTCACCGCCGCCATCGGGCTTTTGGACGAGGGCGCGACCGTGCCCTTCATCGCGCGCTACCGCAAAGAGGTGACGGGCGGTTTGGACGACACGCAGTTGCGTTTGCTCAACGACCGTCTGTCCTATTTGCGCGAACTGGAAGCGCGGCGGGTAACGATCCTCAAATCCATCGAGGATCAGGGCAAGCTGACCGACGACCTGAAACGCGCCATCGCAGGCGCGGAGAGCAAATCGACGCTCGAAGACATCTACCTGCCCTATAAGCCCAAACGCCGCACGAAGGCGATGATCGCGCGCGAAAACGGGCTGGAGCCTTTGTTGGAGGCGATCAAATCTGACCGTTCCGCCGATCCCGAAACGCTTGCAGAAGGGTTCATCTCTGAGGCCGTGCCGACCGTGAAAGACGCCCTCAATGGCGCGCGTGACATCGCCACCGAAGAGCTGTCGGAAAGTGCGGACCTTCTGGGCAAACTGCGCGATTTCATGCGGCGCGAGGCGCTTGTCACCGCGAAAGTCATCGCGGGCAAGGAACAAGAGGGCGCGAAGTTTTCGGACTATTTCGACCATTCCGAAAAATGGGCCGACATCGCGTCACACCGGGCGCTGGCGATCCTGCGTGCCGCCAAAGAAGAGATCGTCACCATGGAGATCGCGCCAGAGCCTGAGGCCGGTGCAGATCGCGCCATCGCCATGGTCGCCTCTTATCTGGGCACCTCGACCGAGCAACCCGGCGATCTGTGGCTGCGCACCGTTGCGCGTTGGGCTTGGCGGGTGAAATTCGCGATCTCGCTGCACATCGATCTGTTGGGCGAGCTGCGCCAGCGCGCCCATGAAGATGCAATCACTGTGTTTTCTAGAAACCTCAAAGACTTGCTTCTGGCCGCCCCTGCGGGCGCAAAAGCCACCCTCGGCCTCGACCCGGGCATCCGAACGGGCGTCAAAGCCGCCGTGGTCGATGCCACGGGCAAGCTTTTGGAAACCGCAACGCTCTACCCCTTCCAGCCGAAAATGGATGTGCGCGGGGCGGAGGCGAAGATCATCGAGTTGGTGACCCGCCACGGCGTTGGCCTCATCGCCATCGGCAACGGCACAGCCAGCCGGGAGACCGAAAAACTGGTAGGCGAGACGCTAAAACTGCTGCCGCCGGGCGTCAAAGCCCCGACCAAGGTCGTGGTCTCCGAGGCGGGCGCCTCGGTCTATTCCGCCTCGGAATTGGCGGCGCAGGAATTCCCCGATCTCGACGTCTCCTTGCGTGGCGCGGTGTCGATTGCGCGGCGCCTGCAGGACCCGCTCGCCGAGCTGGTCAAGATCACGCCCGAAAGCATCGGCGTCGGTCAATATCAGCATGACGTCGACCAGCGCCGCCTGTCGCAAGCACTCGAAGCCGTGGTCGAGGATGCGGTGAACGCCGTGGGGGTGGATTTGAACATGGCCTCCGCGCCTTTGCTCGCACAGGTCGCGGGTCTTGGCCCGTCTCTGGCGCAAAGCATCGTCACCCACCGCGACATTCATGGCGCATTCCCGTCGCGCAAGGCGCTTTTGAAAGTGTCCGGTCTTGGTCCGAAAGCCTTTGAACAATGCGCGGGGTTCTTGCGTATTCGCGAAGGTGACGAGCCGCTCGACGCCTCCTCCGTGCACCCCGAAGCCTATGATGTGGCGCGCGAAATCGTCAAAGCCTGTGGCCGTGACATGCGCGAGATCATGGGCAATCCGACGGCGCTCAAGGGCCTGCGGGCGGAGCAATTCGTCACCGGAGACTTCGGCCTGCCGACCGTGCGCGACATTTTCACGGAGTTGGAAAAACCGGGCCGCGATCCGCGACCCGAGTTCAAAACCGCGACCTTCACCGACGGGGTCGAGGACATCAAGGATCTGAAACCCGGCATGCGGCTTGAGGGCACTGTGACCAACGTCGCGGCC
This sequence comes from Celeribacter naphthalenivorans, assembly GCF_020524585.1. GTDB lineage: Bacteria > Pseudomonadota > Alphaproteobacteria > Rhodobacterales > Rhodobacteraceae > Celeribacter > Celeribacter naphthalenivorans. The sequence goes on along the minus strand of NZ_JAIVLK010000001.1, from coordinate 26,034 downwards.
TTCGGGGCATTCGTGGACATCGGCGTGCATCAGGACGGTTTGGTGCACGTCAGCCAATTGGCCGACCGTTTTGTCAAAGACCCGCATGAAGTGGTGAAGGCAGGCGACATCGTGTCGGTGCGCGTCACCGAAGTGGACATTCCGCGCAAACGCATCGGCTTGTCGATGCGCAAGGATGGCGGTGCGCAGGACAGGGGTCAACAGGACCGCAGCGCGCAACAGCCCCGCGGCAATACCGGCGGCAAAGGCGGATACGGTGGCAAACCCCGTGGCGGCAACGCGCCCAAGCCCCGCACCTCCGAGAGCCAAGGCGCCTTTGGTGCTGCGCTTTTGGATGCGATGAAAAAGAAAACCTGACGCGAGTGCGGCCTTCCGCAACATGATAGGACCAAAGCATTGGCCGGAGAATCTTGACTTCTCCGGCCATTTCGCTTTTCTGCACCCGTTCAAGTTCCGGCCCAGCCGGATGAAAAGGGAACACGGGATGATCCGGCAGAGCTGCCTATGATCAAAGCCGTGGCTGCCCCCGCAACTGTGAACGGTGAGCGACGCCAAAACACCACTGGGAACACCCTGGGAAGGTTGGCGACCGCTGCGATCCGTGAGCCAGGAGACCTGCTTGGATGATCACCCTTTCCCGGACGCGGGGTGCGTCACGGAAGCGGCTGTCCGCAGCGGTGACGCCCTCACTGTCTGCGGAGCTCTCCTCCACAGGCCCCAACGGATCACGGGAAGCCGCGCGCTTCTTTTCAGGAGGATACTCCATGCACGCCCTTACCAGCCTGCGCTTTTCACTGCTGGCAACAGCCGCATTGACCCTGCCACTCGCCGCCCTCGCCCAAGACGCGGACGAGATTTACACACTGGACGAAATCGTCGTCTCCGGTAGCCTGACGCCCGTCGCCAAAAGCGACACAGGCGCGACGGTGGAGACGGTGGACGCCGATGAGAGCGGCAACGCCACGCAATCGGTCTCAGATGTACTCTCGACCCTGCCCGGCGTCTCGATGAGCCGTAACGGTGGCGTCGGAGCCAGCACCACATTGCGCATTCGCGGTCTCTCGTCCGATTACATCGGCGTGCGGATCAACGGCATTGATGTGACAGACGCGTCTGGTTCACAGGTGCGCTATGATTTTGGCGGTCTCTTGTCCTATGGCGCCTCCTCAATCGAAGTTCTCAAAGGCTCGCAATCTGCGCTCTATGGCTCCGAAGCCATCGCCGGTCTGATCAGCATCGACACACTCTCAGGTGAGCCCGGACTGAGCACGACCGTTGAGGCGGGCAGCTACGGCACCTACTCCGCAGGCGTTTCCAACAAGATCGAAAATGACACTGGCTCTCTCGCCTTCACGCTGTCGCATTTCAAAACCGACGGGTTCTCTTCGCAGGCCAGCAACTCCGAAGATGACGGGTTCGAAGAAACCACCCTGACCTTCGGCCTGGAGCAAGACGTCAGTGACAGTATCACACTTGGCCTGACCGGTCTCTATCGCGACTCCGATCTGGATTACGATGCCTTTGACGATGTCTACGCCACAGCAAGCCATGAAGAAAAAGGGCTACGCGGCTATGTTCGCATCGCGGGAGACGTGGTGACCCATGAGATCAGCGCCTCGATGTTCAACGCAGACCGGACCTATATCGCAGATACCAATGTATGGGGGGTCGGCTTTTTCCCGAAAGACGAAACGGATTACACCAGCCGACGTAAAGAGTTCAACTATCTCGGCTCGACCGATCTTTCGGCGCTCACGACCCTGACTTTCGGTGCCGACTACGTCGAAGAAAAATACTCCAGCGCCTCGGGAGCTTACGGTTCGTCCGGAGGCAAAAGCCACACGGCATCTCTCAAAGGCGAACTGCTGATCGAACCCACAGCCGGTTTAAATTTCTCCGCTGCTCTGCGCTATGACGATCATTCCGATTTCGGCGAACATATTTCTGGTCGTCTCGCCGCCGCTTGGGAGTTTGCCCCGGAATGGACTGCCCGCGCAGTCCTGGGTACGGGCTTTCGCGCGCCGTCGCTCTACGAGCTTTTCGGGCCCTACGGCAACTCCGGCCTAAAGGAAGAAACCAGCCAAAGCGCCGAATTTGGCCTTGAGCGTCGCTTTGGCGATCTCGGCTTCGTCAAAGGCACGCTGTTCTATACCGAGATTGATGATCGCATCGACTGGGGCGGCTCCGGCTACGATCAGGTCGAAGGCACAACGGTCTCAAAAGGTGTCGAGCTTTCCGGCCAATACACTCTGTCCGATGCCATCTCGCTGTTCGGGAACTACACCTATACGTCCGCCAAAACGGAAGACGTGCGTGCCGTCCGTGTGCCGCGCCACGATCTTGTCGTCGGCGTCGATGCCATCCTCTCTGACCGCATCAACGGCCAGCTCATGGTTCAACACGTTGCCGATGTCCTAGACGGTTCGGAAAAACTCGATGACTACACGCTGTTCAATGCCAGCCTGTCCTATGACCTGACTGACAAGGTCCAGCTCTACCTGCGCGCAGACAACCTCACCGACGAGGATTACGAGACCGCGGGTGGCTACAACACCCCCGGTCGCTCCGCCTATCTCGGTCTCAAAGCGTCCTTCTGAGTGCGCTTTCCTGAGATCATAACATTGACCACCGCCCTCTTTTCGGGGGCGGCGGTTTTGGCGGAAACGCCACCTGACACGACACCGCAACATGTCGTTTCGATCAACCTCTGCACCGATCAACTCGCCATGATGATCGCAAGCCCCGGTCAGCTTTTGTCCATCACCGCCATGGCCCAAGACCCGCGCGCTTCCGTCATGTCCGACGCGGCGAAAGCCTATCCGACCAACAACGGGCTGGCCGAAGAGATTTATCTTTTGAAACCCGATCTCGTCCTCGCAGGCCAATTCACCGCCCGGGCGACCGTGTCGATGATGCGCCGTCTTGGCGTCGAGGTCGTCGAATTCTCCCCCGCGCGCTCTTTGGACGATGTCGCCGCCAATATGGTGAAAATGGGCGAGGCTTTGGGGCGCGAAGATGTGGCGCAGAGCATGGCCGAAGACTTCACCCGTCGCCTCAACGAGATTGAAACTCCGACAGATGCCCGCCCCACCGCCGCAACCTATGCCGCCAACGGCTATAGCACCGGCGCACAAAGCCTTTCGGGCGAGATCATCGAGACCGCCGGTTTCACCACACTCGCCTCCGAGTTAGGCCTGCCGATGGGCGGCTTTGTGCCGCTCGAAGCCTTGATCATGGCCGACCCCGATCTGGTAATCTCCGGCGCCGACTATCCCGGTACCGCGCGCGCCGAAGAGGTGCTGTCCCATCCCGCATTGACCCATCTGACGGGCGGGCATATGCCGATGCAGGACAAGGACTGGATTTGCGGCCTGCCCTCTGTGTTGGGCGCGATCGAGCGGCTGCGCGACGAGCGGGACACGCTGGAGATGCCTCAATGACCTACCCCCGGCTTTTGGTCCTGTTGACCCTCGCCCTCGTCGCGCTTTTCATCGCTTCACTCCTCGTGGGCGTCGCCGATATGCCCATCTCCGACAGTCTCAGTGCCCTCTTTGGCGGCGGCGAAGGCCCCCTGCCGATGGTGATGCGCGAGATCCGCCTGCCGCGTGCGCTTTTGGGCGTGATGGTGGGCGTCAGTCTCGGCCTCTCGGGCGCCGCGCTGCAAGGCTACCTGCGCAATCCTTTGGCCGAACCCAGCGTCATCGGCATTTCCGCCTCCGCCGCCTTGGGCGCCGTCATCGCACTTCAAAGCGGCTTTGCCGCGCTCTTCGCCCTCGCCCTGCCCCTCGCCGCGCTCGTCGGCGCCGCGATCTGCGTCCTGCTCATTCTCCTGCTCGCGGGCTCCGGCGGCACGCTGTCCTTGATCCTCGCGGGCATCGCGGTCTCGGCCCTGTCCTCGGCGCTCACCGCGCTGGTGCTCAACCTCTCGCCCAATCCCTTTGCCGCCAATGAGATCATTTTCTGGATGATGGGCTCTCTGGCGGACCGATCTTTCCTCCATGTCTGGATGGCCCTGCCGATCATGGCTGTGGGCTGGGGCCTTTTGGCCCTCACAGGACGCGGCATCGACCGGCTGACGCTGGGCGAAGAGGCCGCCGCTTCCATGGGCGTGAACCTCAAGCACCTGCGTCTGCTCCTTGTCGGCGGTGTCGCGGCCTCCGTCGGCGCGGCCACCGCCGTCGCGGGCGCCGTGGGCTTTGTCGGGCTTGTCGTGCCGCATATTTTGCGCCCGCTCGTTGGCGCGCGCCCGGCGCGGCTTTTGCTCGCCTCCGCCTTGGGCGGCGCGATTTTGGTCCTGACCGCAGATGTGGCCGTGCGGCTCATCCTGCCCGGTCGCGACCTCAAACTCGGCGTCTTGATGGCACTGGTCGGCGCGCCGGTGTTTTTCCATCTGATCTGGCGGATGCGGGGGCGGTCATGAGCCTTTTGACGACACAAAATCTCACCGTCCGGCGCGGCGCCCGCGTGACCCTCGATCACGCTTCGTTGTCCGTAGAGCCCGGCGAAATGATCGGCCTCATTGGCCCCAATGGCGCGGGCAAATCCACGCTTTTACGTGCGGCGCTTGGGTTGATCCCGGCGGAAGGCGACAGCACGCTGGCCCAAATGTCCCCAACAGCGCGCGCCAAAGCCGCCGCCTGGTTGCCGCAAGCCCGCGAGATCGCCTGGCCGGTCAGCGTTGCACATCTGGTGTCTCTGGCGCAAAACGAGCGCGAAGACGCCCCCGAAGTGTTGGCAGCCCTGAAACGCATGGACCTTTTGGACTTCGCCGACCGCAAGGCCACGGGGCTGTCGGGCGGCGAACAGGCCCGCGTGTTGATCGCGCGTGCACTGGCGCAGGACACGCCCTTGTTGCTGGCCGATGAACCCACCGCAGGGCTTGATCCCGCGCATCAGATCGGCTGCATGGAGACCTTTGCCGCCCTCGCGGGTGAGGGCCGCAGTGTGGTGGTCTCGCTGCATGATCTGGGTCTCGCCGCGCGGCATTGCACCCGCATCGTTGTGCTCTCCGAAGGTCGGATCGTCGCCGACGGGCCGCCGCGCGAGGTGCTGACCGAGGCGCTCTTGGCCGAAGTCTTTGCCATCCGCTGCCACATTGCGGAAACGCCCGAGGGCATGGTTTTGCACCCGCTGTCGCAGGTCAAGAGATGAGCGCGATGCTGACCCCGACCCTCACCCGTCCTTGGCTCATGGCCGACCTCGGCGCGCCGATGCGGGTGTTGAGTTTTGCCCCCTATCGACCGGGGTTCGTCACCGCGCAACACATCGTCTGGCGCGAGTTGAGAAATGCCGACCTGCCACCTGAAGTTTGCGTCTCCGATTGGATTTCCTCTGAGATGGCAAAGGTTGGTCACGCGGAGGCGGTCGGCATGCTCACCTCGCGCAACGTGACGAAATTTCAACGCGCTGAAGCCGAGATTGACGGCACGCGTGTGGCCGCGATGGCCACCGTGGGCTTGGGCAATGCCGAGCGCATCGGCTCGCGCACACCCCGCGATTGGGGCGTCGAGCAATTCGGCACAATCAACATCGCCGTGCAGCTTTCCGAAGCGGTCACCGAGACGGCGCAGATCGAAGCGCTGAGCATCGCAGCCCAAGCCCGCACGGCCGCCGTAATGGAGGCGGGTCTCAGCTTTCCCCATGGTCCCGTGACTGGCACCGGCACCGATTGCCTTGCTCTGGCCGCCCCCGATGGGGCTCAGGAATATGCGGGGCTTCACACGGCCTTGGGAGAGGCGATTGGCGCGGCGGTTTACACAGCCGTGGCTAAAGGCGCCGCCGTCTGGGTTGGCGAAAATCCCGAGATGATGCGCAAGGTCTTTGGCGGGTAAAGCGGCGATCCCGCGCCTATGTCACGCCAACTTCTGTCCGATCTCAGGCCGATCTAGGGCCAATTTCGAGCCTATATTTCAGGCATTCGCAACTGGAAGCGTCCAGTTGCGAATGGTTCGCAATATCTGTTTGACAGTTGCGAATGATTATCACTTACATGACAGCAACAGGAAAAAGCCCGCAAAGGACGGACCATGAGTCTCACCAGAATATCCGTGTTCGGCTCCGTCGCCGCACTCGCCTTGGCCTCTAGCGCACAGGCCGAAGACCGGATGAAAGTTGTCACCACCTTCACCGTCTTGGCCGACATGGCCAGCCAGGTCGCCGGAGACGCCGCAGACGTTGTGTCGATCACCAAACCCGGCGCGGAAATTCACGGCTACCAACCGACGCCCCGCGACATCGTGCGGGCGCAGGACGCGGACCTGATCCTGTGGAACGGCATGAACCTTGAGCTCTGGTTCGAACAGTTCCTGTCGCATCTCAAGGATGTGCCTTCCGCGACCCTCAGTGACGGCATCGACCCGATCTCGATCGCGGGCGGAAGCTATGAGGGCAAGCCCAATCCCCACGCCTGGATGGGGTTGGATAATGCTCTGATATATATCGACAATATCGAGACGGCGCTAAGCACGCAGGACCCCGAGAATGCCGCCACCTATGCGGAGAATGCAGAGGCCTATAAGACCGATCTGCGCGCCACTTTGGAGCCTCTGCGCGCCCGCGTCGCCGAGGTTCCCGAAGATCAACGCTGGCTGGTGACCTGCGAAGGCGCCTTCTCCTATCTGGCGCGCGATTTCGGCATGAAGGAGCTTTATCTCTGGCCGATGAACGCCGATCAGATGGGCACACCGCAACAGGTGCGCGCGGTGATCGACGGCGTGAAGGACAACGACATTCCGGTGGTGTTCTGCGAAAGCACGGTCAACACCGCCCCCGCCAAACAGGTCGCCCGCGAGACCGGCGCGCGCTATGGCGGCGAGCTTTACGTCGACAGCCTGTCAAAACCAAACGGCCCGGTGCCGAGCTACCTCGATTTGCTGCGGGTGACGGCTCAGACCGTGGCGGATGGGCTTGAAGCCGCGCGCAACTGAGCGTGGGACATAAGAGAGGCGAGATGATGCAAAACGGCGACCCTGTTCAAAGCGCTGAAGCAGGAGACGGGATTTCGGCGCGCGATGTGACGGTGACCTATCGCAATGGCCACACGGCGCTACGGCAGGCCACGTTCGAGATCCCGCGCGGCACGGTGACCGCATTGGTCGGCGTCAATGGCGCGGGGAAATCGACGCTGTTCAAGGCGATCATGGGCTTTGTCCCCGTGGCGCAGGGCGACATTCGGCTGTTGGGGTTGAGCGTCAAAGAGGCGCTGCGCCAAAACCTCGTGGCCTATGTACCGCAAGCCGAGGAGGTCGATTGGTCCTTCCCCGTGCTGGTCGAGGACGTGGTGATGATGGGGCGCTACGGTCACATGGGCTTCCTGCGCCGTCCGTCAAAGGCCGATCACGCGGCGGTGGAGGCCGCCCTCGCGCGGGTCAATATGCAGGACTTTCGACAGCGCCAGATCGGCGAGCTGTCCGGCGGACAAAAGAAACGCGTGTTTCTTGCGCGCGCGCTGGCACAGGAGGGTCAGGTGATCCTTTTGGATGAGCCTTTCACCGGCGTCGATGTCAAAACCGAGGAGCAGATCATCGCGCTTTTACGCGATCTGCGTGACGAAGGCCGGGTGATGTTGGTGTCGACCCACAACCTCGGCTCTGTGCCGGAGTTTTGCGACCGCACGGTTTTGGTCAAAGGCACGGTGCTGGGCTATGGGCCGACCGAGACGACGTTTACCCGCGAGAATTTGGAGCGCGCCTTTGGTGGTGTGCTGCGCCAATTTACCCTAAGCGGTGCCGATCTTCATGACGATGACGACCCGCGGCATGTGACGATCCTGACGGACGACGAACGCCCTCTGGTGCGCTACGGCAGCCAGACTCGGGTGCAGGCGAAATCCTCAGAAGGGGCAGACAGATGACCCTGCTGGAACCCTTCACCTACGGCTATATGACCAACGCCATGTGGGTTTCGGCCTTGGTCGGCGGCGTCTGCGCCTTTTTGTCGGCCTATCTTATGCTCAAGGGCTGGTCCCTGATTGGCGATGCGCTGTCGCATTCCGTCGTTCCCGGCGTGGCAGGGGCCTATATGCTGGGCCTGCCCTTTGCCTTGGGCGCGTTTCTGTCGGGCGGGCTGGCCGCCGCCGCGATGCTGTTTCTCTCGGAGCGCTCGGGCCTCAAGATCGACGTGGTGATCGGGATGATCTTTACGTCCTTCTTCGGTCTCGGGTTGTTCATGGTCTCGCTCAATCCCATGGCCATCTCAGTGGATACGATCACCATGGGCAACATTCTGGCGATCACGCCCGAGGACACGCTGCAATTGGCGCTCATTGGGTTTGTCTCGCTGGCCGTGCTTTTGGCGAAGTGGAAAGACCTGATGGTGGTGTTTTTCGATGAAAGCCACGCCCGCTCCATTGGCCTCCGTCCCGGCTTGTTGAAAGCCGTCTTCTTCGTGCTGTTGTCGGCCTCCGTTGTCGCGGCGATGCAGACCGTCGGGGCCTTTCTCGTCGTCGCCATGGTGGTGACGCCGGGGGCGACCGCCTACCTGTTGTGCGACCGCTTCCCGCGCCTCATCGCAACCTCGGTTCTGATCGGCACGGTGACGAGTTTCACTGGCGCCTATATCAGCTATTTCCTCGACGGCGCGACCGGCGGGGTCATCGTCTGCTTGCAAACGCTGATCTTCCTCACGACCTTTGTTTTCGCCCCGAAACACGGGATATTGGCCGCGAAAGCCAAGGCCCGCGCCGCGCTCAAGGACCCAGTCCAATGATCGACACGCTCCTGATGCCTTTCCAGTTCGGCTTTATGCAGAACGCCTTTCTGATTTCCGTTCTGGTCGCGATCCCCACCGCGCTTTTGTCCTGTTTTCTGGTACTTAAGGGCTGGGCGCTCATGGGCGATGCGATCAGCCATGCGATCCTGCCCGGCGTCGTTCTGGCCTATATCCTCGGCCTGCCCCTGATCGTCGGCGCCTTTGCTGCGGGCATGGTGACGGCGCTCTCGACCGGCTATCTGGCGCAGAACAGCCGCGTCAAGCAGGACACCGTGATGGGCGTCGTCTTCTCCGGCATGTTTGGCCTTGGTATCGTGATGTATGTTGCGACGCCCTCGGATGTGCATCTCGATCACATCCTTTACGGCAATATGCTGGGCGTGGGTGCCGAGGACCTCTGGACCGCCGGGTCCATCGCGCTCATGGTCTCTGCCGGACTGTTGCTCAAGTGGAAAGACCTGATGCTCCATGCCTTTGACCCGGCACAGGCGCGGGCCTCCGGGCTACCTGTTCAGCTTTTGCACTACGGGCTTTTGACCGCGATCTCTCTGAGCATTGTCGCGACGTTGACCGCCACCGGGCTGATCCTTGCCGTCGCGCTTTTGATCGCCCCCGGCGCGATTGCCTTTCTGCTCACGCGGCGGTTTTCCGCGATGCTTTTGACCGCAACGGCGATCAATCTGGCCGCGATGCTGGGCGGCGTTTACGCAAGCTTCTGGCTCGACAGCGCGCCTGCACCGACCATCGTTCTCGTGCAAACCGCGATCTTTCTCGTGGCTTTTGTGCGCCGTCTGCATCTGATCAAACGCCAAAATCAGACCGTTTAAAACGTCAAAGGGCGGCGCAACTCGCACGCCGCCCTTTCAAAAATGTCTCCCGCGTCAGGCCTGCATCGGCAGCCACAAGACGATCATCGGAAAGGTCACCAAAAGCGCGATGGTGATCGCATCGGCGATGAAAAACGGCGTCACGCCTTTGAACACATCCTGCACAGACAGATCCTCACGCACGCCAGCCACCACGAAACAGTTGAGGCCGATGGGCGGTGTGATCAGACAGAACTCCGCCATTTTCACCACAAGAATGCCAAACCAGACCGCGCACATCGGGCCGGACATGCCAAAGGCCGCATCCGCCGCAGACACCATTTCGCCACCGTTCAAGGCCATGACCGCCGGGTAGACCACAGGAAGGGTCAAAAGCAGCATGCCGATGGCATCCATGAACATGCCCAAGACGGCATAGGCCAGAAGGATGCACACGAGGATCAGCATCGGCGACATGGTCAGAGAGGTCAGCCAGTCGGCGAAGGCCCCTGGCAGATCGGCAAAGCCCAAAAAGCGCACATAGACCAGCACACCCCAGATGATGGTGAAGATCATCACCGAGAGCTTCGCGGTTTCCAGCAAAGCGTCGCGGAACTGGCCCCAGCGCATGCCTTTGTAAACCGCCATGAGGAAGACGACGAAGGCCCCGATCGCGCCGCCTTCGGTGGGCGTGCCCCAAGCCTCGCCACCGAAGGGGTTATAGACGAAGAGAACAATAGTCAGGACCACCACCATGATGGGGGCTGCGGGCGGCAGGGATTGAAACCGCTCTTTCCAGGTAAAGCCTCCCACGGCGGGCCCGAACCCTTTGATCGCCACAGACAGCCCGACGATCAAAAGCGCGTAGACCACGGCGGAGAACATGCCGGGCAAGAAGCCCGCGAGCAACAATTTGCCCACGTCCTGTTCCACGATGATGGCGTAGATCACGAGGATCGTCGACGGCGGTATCAGAGAGGCGAGCGTGCCGCCCGCCGCCACGACACCGGCGGCGAATTTCTTGTTGTAGCCGGTTTCGATCATCTCCGGGATGGCGATCCGGGCAAAGACCGCGGAGGTCGCAATCGAGGCGCCGGAGACCGCCGAGAACCCTGCGGTTGCAAAGACGGTCGCCACCGCAAGCCCCCCCGGCACCCAGGCGATCCAGCGTTTCGCGGCCGTGAACAGGGCTTTGGTCAGCCCCGCGTAATAGGCGAGATAGCCAATCAGGATAAAGGTCGGGATCAGCGAGAGCGCCTGTGACGAGACTTTGGAATGCGGCACTTGGCCTGCGGTTTTCACTGCCACGGTCAACGCCCAGCCAAAGGCCTCAGGGTCGTAGCCCTTTTTCGACCAGAAAATCCAGATCAGCCCCACCATGCCCGCAAGCCCTGCGGCAAAGGCCACCCGCATCCCGAGCACCACCATGACGAGAAGCCCGCCAGAGACGATCAGTCCGATTTCAATGGATGTCATGCGACTGCCCTCACTCGTCTTTTCCGGAGACGCTTTCGGCCTCCATCGCGGCCTGTGTCGCCATATCGATCGGCAACGGCACCGCCACCGGGTTGTCCGTGCCCGTGATGATCGCGCGCAGATAGGCCACGATCTGAAGCGCCAATCGCACCGTCAGAACACCAAAAGCGACGGGAGCGAGAAGCTTCGCGGGCCAGAGCGGCAGGCTGATGTCCATCGAACTGTCGCGGCTCCACAAGGGCATTCCGAAATCAAAACTGCGCTGAAAATGCGCCCATGTGCCCCAGACCATGAGCACCATGAAGACGAACATCGCCAAGGTCGTGATCAGCTCCGCGATATAGAGCGGGCGGCCTTTCAAGGCGCCCACCAGCATGTCCATCCGCACATGCCCGCCGTTGCGCTGGGTATAAGAGATGCCCATGAAGGCGATCAAAGGCATGGCCTGTTGGATCCAGTCGACATAGCCGGGCAAAGGCTGATTGAAGAAATTGCGCCCGCCGACGGAGATCACCGCCAAAAGCATCAAGCCAAAGACCGTCAGCCCGCTCAACAGCGCCAGCATCAGCTCCAGTTTGTGTAACCCCTGATCCACCCGGCTCAACCGGCTGTCATCGGTCAGGACCGTGGCTGTTCCCGCCATCGCTCATCCCCCTTTTTGAAATCGGAAAACCCGCCCTCGGTCGAGGACGGGTCGTGGTTCGAGGCATTATTTCGAGGCCGCAACCGTTTCGATCACCAGATCATAGAGCTCCTGCGCTGGCAGGCCGCGCTTGGTGTTCTCCGCGATCCAGGCCTCTGCCGCAGGCATCGCCGCCGCCGCTTTGAAGGCCGCGATGTCCTCCTCCGAAAAGGTCACCTGTTCGATGCCTTTGTCCTCGATCAACGGGCCCCATTTGGCCATGGTCTCATCGTTGTAATAGTCGATGTAATAGTCCATCGCCTCTTCGACCGAACTATCAAGCGCCTCACGTTCGGCCTCCGAGAGCATGTCATAGGCGTCGATGTTCACCACCACCGGGCAGTTCACCGCACCGGGGTTCAGGTTCGTCGTCCACCACGTCGCGATCTCGGCGGTGCCAAAGGACATATGCGCATGCGGTGCAAAGGCGGCGGCGCGGATCACGCCGCTGTCCATGGCCTGACGCACTTCGGTGGCGGACATCGAGGTCGGCACAGCGCCCGAGGCGGACATGGCCGCGCCGATGCCGCCGGTGGCGCGCACGGTGAGACCGGCGAAATCATCGATGGAATGCGGCGCCTCGCCCACGCCCGCAAGGTTGTATTGCGGCAGGGGCGACGGCATCAAAAGCTTGGCGTTCCAACGGGCAAGGTCCTCGACCGTCGCCGGGTGGTTGTAGATCGCCATGGAGACCTCGCGCTCCAGCTCAAGGCTGTCGATGCCCAGAAACGGCAGTTCCAAAACGGTGATCGAGGGGTTCTTGTCCGGGTGATAGCCCGCGCAGAATTGCGCCATCTCGAAAGCGCCGATGGAGATGCCGTCGAGATTCTCGGTGTTCTTCGACAGGCCGCCATAAGAGATGTTCATGGTGAATGCGCCGTCGGTCTTCTCGGAGACCAGCTCCGCGATTTTCTCGACATTCTCGGTGAAAGCGCGGCGTTTGCCCCAGAGCGATACGTTCCACTCCGTCGCCATCGCCTCGGTCGCAAAACCAACGCAAAGCGCGGCCATCGCCGCACGTCCCAAAACCTTATTCATGATGTCCTCCCAAGACATTTTGATGTGTCTGGTCAAACTATGCACCGGCTTTGCCGTATTCCCTATGAAGGAATCTGCAAGCTGCCGCGCACGCGCCCTGCGGATTTCCGCAGAGCTTTCGCCCTACAAAAGCGCCTCCTTGTCGAGCCCCAGCTTGACGATCTTCTCATTGAGCGTCCGCCGCCCGATCCCTAACGCTTCGGCCACCGCATCCATCCGGCCCTCTTTGGCGCGCAGGGCCCGCGCGATCACCTCGCGCTCAAAGGCCGCCACCGCCTCGCGCAGCGTGTCGGGCACCTCCAGTTGATCCGCATGCACCGCCGCCGCCATCGATGGCGTCCCCCGCCGTGCCATCAACACGAAACGCTCCGCCACATTGCGCAGCTCCCGCACATTGCCCGGCCAGTCGTGGCCCATCAAAATGGCCAGCCCGTCGGCATCGGGTTCGGGCGGCGCGACCTCATAGATGCGGGCGAACTCCGCCACGAAATGCGTGAACAGCATCAGGATGTCATCACGCCGCCCGCGCAGGGTCGGCAGGTCAATCCGCACCGTGTTGAGACGATGCAGCACATCGCGCCGGAGCGTGCCCGCCGCCTCTGCCGCCTCCGGGTCTTCGTTGGTAGCGGAGATCACCCGACAGCTGAGCCTGCGCGGCTGACTGGCCCCCAGAGGCGTGATCTCGCGCTGTTCCAGCACCCGCAACAGCATGGCTTGCACCGCCAAGGGACAGGCGCAGACCTCATCGAGGAACAGCGTGCCGCCATCCGCGCGGGCCAGTTTCCCCGCCGCGCCGCCCTCGACGCCGAACATCTCGCGCTCGAACCCGTCGGGCGACAGGGTGGCGCAATTGAGCGCCACAAACGGCCCGTCCGATTGCGCGCCCAGATCGTGCAGCGCATGGGCGATCACATCCTTTCCGGTGCCGGTTTCTCCGACCAAGAGCACGGAGGCCGGGCTGTCGGAAACCGTCAGCACCTCTTCGCGCAGGGCTTTCGTCGCGGCAGCTTGGCCCAAAAACACCTTGTCCAGCCCCGACAAATTGCGCAGCCGGGCCTTGAGACGTTCGGTCTTTTGATGCAGCCGGTGCTGCTGTCCGGCATGGGACAGGATCGACAAAAGACGCCGTGGTTCATAGGGCTTTTCGACAAAGGAATAGGCCCCGTCCTGCATCGCCCGCACGGCCGTCGCGATGTCGCCATGGGCCGAAATCAGCACCAAAGGCGGCGCCTCGGGCGGCAAAGCGGCCAAAAGCTCAAGCCCCGACATCCCCGGCATCCGCACGTCGGACAGGATCACGTCCGGCAGGCTCTGCGCCAGATGCGCGACCACCTGATCGGCGCGCGGCAAGGCCTCGACCTCATGACCAGCCGCCGTGAGCAGGTCCATCAAAGACGTGCGCATCGCCTTGTCATCATCGACCACCAAAATGCGCAACCCTGCCTCACTCATGCCTCGCCCTCCCCCTGTGCATCCGTGCCATGCTCATCCGCCCCATGTTCCTCTTCTGCGACCAGCGGCAATTCGACCCGAAACACCGCCCCCTCCTCAACGTTGCGCGCGGCGATCCGCCCGCCATGTTCGCGCACGATACTTGCCGAAATCGCGAGGCCAAGCCCCATGCCCGCCCCCGAGGCGCGTCGCGTGACAAAGGGTTCCTGAAGCTCATCGAGGGTGGCCGCGCCAAGCCCATGGCCGGTATCGCGAATTTCGAACCAGCCGATCCCTTCGCCCTCCTCCCCCAGCCCCGTGCCTAAAGTCACATCGAGGCGGGTGTCGCACTCTTCCTCCATGGCATCCACGGCATTGCGCAAGAGATTGGTCATCACCTGTTCGATCCTGAGTTTCGAGCCCTTGATCACCACCGGCGCCGCCGCACGTTTGCGGGTCAGCGCCACGCGCGTCTGCGCAAGATTGGGGGCCACCAGCGCCAAGGCCTCGTCCATCGCCAGATCGAGGTCCACCGGTTCCAGCCCGCGCTGTCCGGGCCGCGCAAAGAAACGCAACTGCCGCGTCAATCCTTCCATTCGTTCGGTCAGACCGGACAGCCGAGCCAGCAGATCGGGGTCGGTCTTGCCGCCGATCTCCGCCGCCGCAATGTGATTTTTCAGGGCCGCGATCGGTTGCCCCAGCTCATGCGTCACAGAGGCCGACAGTTCGCCCAGCGCCGCCAGACGCGAGGCGCGTTCCAATTCCTTTTGCGTGCGTTGCAACCGGCGCTCGGCGGCGCGGCGGTCCTCGATCTCTTTGGCCAGACGTTCGTTGGCTTGACGCAGCTCCGCCTCTTCGGCCTCCGAGCGTTTGAGGGCCGCACCAATCCGTTCTGTACGCCGCAGCTGGTAGAGGATCACCACCCCGGCCGCGAGCCCAAGGGCCAGCGCCGTCACCAGCCAGCTCAGCGTCACAACGCGTTCGCGACTGGCGAAATAATGCAGGCTCCAGCCATGCGGCAAATCATGGGTTTCCAGATGGATCACCTCTTCGCCCCCGATCCGGGCGGCGTGCTGGCTTTGAATATCCCAGTCCAAAGGCCGCAGGTCGGCACCGCTGAATTGCCGATTTTTGTCGATCCGCGCGCGTTCTTCGTCGGACAGATCACGCAGCAAGGTGTAGCGCCACGCCTCATCCGAGGCCAAAAGCACCACGCCTTCGTCATTAGCCAAAAGCACCTGTTCGCCACCGTCGCGCCAGGCGGCCTCCAGATCGGTGAGGTCGAGCTTGATCGCGATGACGCCGATCACCTGCCCTGCCGCATCGCGCACCGGATCGGAGATGAAATACCCCGGCAGGCCGGTGGTGGCACCGATGCCGTAAAACCGCCCCTGCCCGCCGTCGAGCGCGGCGCGGACATAGGGGCGAAACCCGTAATTCTGTCCGACGAAACTCAGCGCCGTTCCCGCGTTCGAGGCGGAGATCGTCTCGCCATCCGGCGCCATGAGATAGATTGCATCGACGCCCGCGCGCTCAGCAAAATCCCGCAGGCGACTGTTGAGCGCGGCCCGGTCGCCGCCCTCCGCCGTGGCCTGCACGTAAGGATCGCGGGCCAAGACATAGGGCAGATGCGAAAACCGATCCAATTCGGCAATCACCGTCGAGCGGTAAAGCGACAAACGCCCCGTCGCTTTCGATTGCTCCTGCGCGGTGAAATAGATCGCCGCGCCCTGAAACAGCAGCACAAGCGTGATCACCGCCGCAATCACGGCGATGCCGGTTGCAAGGATGCCTTTGCGCGCGGTCATGAACCCCCTCCTGTTTGACCAGAAGCGTTTCACGAAAGCGCCGCTGCGACCACCCTGTTTCTGTCGAACCTCAGGTTATGCCGGCGTCAGCCCCGGCGGATGCGGCAATTTCTGCCCGCTGTTCGACAGGCAACTCATCAAAGCGTCCTGGAGCGTTTCTTCGAGCACCGGGTGATAGAACGGGCTCTCAAGACAGGCATCCACCGTCAGCCCCTGTTCAATCGCCAGCGCCAGCCAATGCGCCATGTGTTCGCCGTCACCAATCGCCAAAGTCGCGCCCAGAAGTTTCAGCGAGGTTTTGTCGGCATAGACGCGGATCAGCCCTGCCGTCTCCGCCTTGACCTTCGAGCGCCCGTTGTCTTGCGCCTTGGCGGTGCCCACGGCGATCTGCTCCGGGTCAAGCGTGTCGAAGGCGGCGCCAACGGTGGCGATCTGCGGGCTGGTGAAGGCCACGGCCAGAGGTACGCGGCGACGGAAGGATTTGCGCGCGCCAGCGATGATGTTCAGCGCGGCGATTTTGCCCTCGTCCTTGGCCTCGTGCAAAAGCGGGCGGTCAGCGTTCACATCGCCGGTCATATAAACCGGCAAATCGCCGATCTGGAGCGTTTCGGGATCGTAGGCGGGCATGCCTTTGTCATCCAACTCCACACCGAGGCTCTCAAGCCCCAGCCCCGCCACATTCGGACGCCGCCCGATGCTGGCGAGTACACGCTCGACCCGCATGGTCTTTTCCCCCGCCTTGATCGTTACTGTGCCGTCCGCCTCACGCGTCGGTTCGACAGTCGCGCCCAAAGTGAGCGACATATCCTGTCCCAGCGCCTCTGCGGCGGCCTCGGCCACCACCGGGTCTTTGATCCCCGCGATCACAGGAGCGGCGTCAAAGCCATGCACCTCGACGCCCAAACGGCCCAGCGCCTGACCGATTTCACAGCCGATCACGCCAAGGCCCACGATGGCGACGGATTTCGGCAGGTCAGCCTGTTCGAAAAACGTGTCCGTGGTCCAAAGCGCGTCGCCCAAGGCACGGAAGGGTGCGGGCAGAACGGGGCTTGATCCGGTGGCAATAATGATCGCACCCGCCTCGATGGTCTCACCGTTCACCTCGACCGAATTGGGGCCTGTGAGCGTGGCAAAGCCGTCGATGAATTGCGTCTCGTCGAGATGTTTGTGGGTACGCGTGATGAAACCATTGACCAATTTGTCCCGGATGTCACGGACGCGGGCCATGACTTTGGGGCCATCGACGCTAAGCGCTTCGGTGCCCGCAATCCCGAACGCCGCCTGACGGGTTTTCGCGTGATAGAGCGAGGCCACTTCGATCAGCGCTTTCGACGGCATGCAGCCCACGCGCGCGCAGGTGGTGCCCTCCGGCCCCGAATTGATCAGAACGACGGATTTCCCGGCCCTGAGCAAGGTGAACAGCGCGGTGACCCCAGCGCTGCCTGCCCCGAGAATGGCCAAATCAACCTTGCGCGTCATGCTATCATCCCTCTTATGCGAATATGTAAACCTAAGGCGTTATACCACCCTGGGCGCCATCGCATAGAGGACAAGGTGCCTCGCCCGAAACGGGTTTCAGTTCGAGTAGATGTCTTGGCCGCGACGTTTGAGATGCGGGTCGTTTAGGAAGGTGCCGAAGGGCACAAGAGAGGCCAGAGCCGCCCGCGTCAGGTCCCGCCCCTGCCAGAACGGCCCGCGCATCACCACAAGCATCAGCGCGATATAGACCAGAAAGGCATAGCCGTGCAGCGGCCCCATGAGCTTGACCCAGGAGGCATCATCAAGGCCATATTTGATCGGCATGGCGACAAGGAACAACAGCAAGGTGGTCACGCCCTCGATCACGGCGATCACGCGAAACAGGGCGAAAAGGTTGCGTCCTTTCGGTTGTTTTTTGGAGCTGAAATCGGGGTTGTTCTGAAAACCTGTCATAAAATACGTATCTCTGGTCTGTCTCTAAATGCGCTCAATAAAAACGAGCCTTCGGTTATTCGAACATGGCTTAACAGGTTCGCTCCCGCGCGCCCACACGCAGATTGCCGCAGTCCAAGTTTCCTGAGCTGCGTGCACAGAAGATCATCACATGAGGCAAAAAACACCGAAAGATGCGCAAGAGCACATCTATGATCGGTCACTCAACACAGCATGGAAGCCGTCTCAGCGGGAAACACATCGCGATTTGCGGTTAAAGCCCGCGGGAGAACACACCCAGCTGCCGCTGCCCAACATTTGGGTGCGGGCGACACGCACGGGCGCAGCCTCAGAGGAGGCGGATTTCGCAAGCCAGTCAAAACGCGCGGCACCAACGCCAGCGGCGGATTTCACGGATTTCGGGGCAACCACAGGCGCGGTGTCCGGCGTGGTTTCGGCATGAAGGACGGATGCGCTCACCAATGCGGAAGCCATGGAAATAGACACAAGAACCTTGCGTAGGGAGATCGTAATCATAGACTGCTCTGCCTTTGTTATTGATCACCGACGCAGCCTGTGACGCACGCCGATATCGAGGTTTCCGATAGGTGTCACGTCAAACCAGCTTAGAGGTCAAGTCTTACTTTTCCGTGTCTGAAAATCGGCGAAAATACGGCAATTGAGCAGTCTGAAACCAAAAGTGGCGTGCGGAAATTCACTCCGCACGCCACAAATTCACGCAATCTCTCGAAAATTCACACAGCCTGCGCCGTGGCCCTTACTCGAGGATCTGGTTCTTCATCCGCCAATCCGGCGTCCCAAAGCCCTCGGGCCAGGGGTAAACCTCGGGGTAGTTGAAATAGACGACACCGACCAATTGCGGATAGTCCTCTTTCACCACACGCACGCTGTCTTTCCACATCTCGACATAATCCGCCGTGCCGACATAGCCCAGCTCGGCGACAGCAATCGGTTTGCCGAATTGCGTGGCGCGCTCATAGCGCGGGCCAAAGATGTCATCAAAGCCACGATCCCCGCCGTATTTCGCCTGATCCCAAGCCTGAAGCCCAAAGACCGACAGGCCCACGATGTCGGCATAGTCATCGCCGGGGTAGTAGTCCTCCATCCCTTCGTCCCCCAAAGGCGACCACATCACCGAGATATTCGGCGCGGAGGCGCGGCAGACGTCGATCATATGACGGTAGCTTGAGATATAGGTCTCCGGCTCCCAGCCCGCCCAGATGAACTGACCGTTGTCGTCATCCATCTCATGGGCAAAACGCAGCGTGACCGGGCTTTTCAGCGTGCCGAGGATGTCACAAACCGCTTTCATGTTGGGGTCATAGCGCCCGCTCTCAATCCCGCTTTGCAGGTAGCGCGCGGTGTTGCGCTCGCTGCGCGACCAAGTCCAGGGTTCAAGCGTCACCAAAAGCGCGCGGTTGCGCTCCTGTGCATAGTCATCGGCATCATAGAGGGTTTCGAGGAACACGTCCTCCCAAGGCAGGAACAGGTGCTCAATCACCACGGGTTGCAATCCGGTGAAGTCCCCATCCGGGTCATAAACGCCAAAAGGCAGCTCTCCCGGTGGCACCGATTGCGCGCTGGCGGAGACGGTCAAAGCCGTCGCCATCGCGGTTCCATAGAGGATTGTTTTCACAGTTTTGATGAACTCATGTCTCATCGTTCTCCCTCCCTAACAGTGGAGCGTGGAGAGCCCTCGCCCCAAAACGGTGTGAAACGGACCCGGATGCCGCCGTCACCTCCCATGCCGGCGCCGGACACCACGTATTCCACCTTGACGGCTCCAACCGCCTCGAGGCCGATAGCCAGCGCATTGGCGCTGTCCTCCGCCCTCAGTATGGTCCCTGTGCCCAAAAGTGCCATGATCAGGCTCAACACAGGGACATCGCGCGCCAGTATTTTTCGAATATGGTGTCGGACCCCGCGCGCGCGTTTAAGTTCCGAGCGAAACGCCACGGCCAACAGGATCAGGTACACCGCCGTATTGACCAGCGACAAAAGATAGAACCCGCGCGCGGCATGGACATCGGAGACGGTGATCACCGGGATCGCGGCCCCCATGGCCAGCACGGCATAGACGGCAATCACCCGCGACGGCAGCGGCGCGCCTTGGGTCTCGCCTTTGGGGGTGATGCGGAAATCAACGAATTTCCCGGTCACCCGGTCCCGCACCGCCATGGCACAGCCCCAGAACACCCAGGGCCATTGCAGCATCACGAAAAGCATGGTTTCCCAAGCGAAGACCTTGGCCTTGAAGGGGCGCAAAAACCCGTCAGATTTCATCGCCAAGGCAAAGACGAACATCACAGCGATGGCGGGCAAGGCATGGCCGACAAAGGCCGGATAGGTGACATCCGCGATCTGCAGATCGAAGGTCACAGCCAGGATCGGCACGAGGTACATGAGCGCCATCGACAGCGCAAAGAAAACATACCACGTTTGGCACAGCAAAAAAAGCAACTTGAGCCGCAGGGGCATCGTTTTGAGATACCGTGGCGTGTAGCGCAGGAGCAGCGACAGGAGCGAGCGCGACCACTGGAATTCCTGCGTCACGAGGTCTGCGAGCGTTTCCGGCCCCTGCCCGATCGCAATGGCATCGGGCGCATGCACACCGCGCCAGCCCGCTGAGGAAATCAGCATGGTGGTCGAGTGATCCTCCGCCAGCTCCGGGCCTAATCCGCCCGCTTCGCGCAACGCCTTGGTGCGCACGGCGTAATGCGAGCCGATGCACATCGGGGTCAGGACGGAGGAATAGCCTGCCTGAAACACGCCGTGAAATGCCGCCTCGGAATAAAGCCGCGTGCGCGCCGCCCAGCTTCGGTCGGCATTGGCCGAACAGATCGAGGGGGCCGAGACATAGCCCACCGCCTCATCGGCAAAGGGCCGCAGCATCTCACGCAGATAGCCGGGCCGAGGCACGTGATCCGAGTCGAGCTGGCTGACGATGTCATAGTCCTCATAGCCCCAATGGTCGTAGAAATAGGCCAAATTGCCTTCTTTACAGCGGGTGCGGCGCGGCCATGTGGCTTGGTGATAGGCCTCCACACCTTTGCGCGTCGACAGCTTGACGCCATGCTCCGCGCACCACACCCGCGTCTCCGCATCCGGGTCCTCATCCGCAAGCCAAGTGTCATGCGGATAATCCTGCGCCAGCATCGCCTCCAGCGTCTCGCGCACGACGGCAAAGCTTTCCGAAGGCGTTTTCGTGGTGATCATCGCGACGCGCCATTGCCCCGGTTGCGGGTCGGGCGCCACCGATTTGCGAGCCTGAAGGAAGATCAGCACAAAGTAGAGCTGCATCCCCCAGATCCAGACCATCGCCGCCGTCACCCCCCAATAGCGGATCGGCCCGACCATGTGATGCGGTTGCAGCCACCAAGCCCAGAACCACCCCGCCGCGACGATCCAGAGACCGGCGATCAGATAGTATTTCACGGCCATCCACCCGCGCAGCATCGGCGCCAACATCGGGCGTTTCAGGGTCGCGGGATGGGCTCTTCGGCGTGTCATCAGCCTGTGTCCTTTAATCCCAAAGGCGCGCGTTCAAAGTCCGAAAACCCGAACCAGGGCGCGGCATGGGCGGTGATCGTATCGAGGTCGCGGTAGGCGGCGCGAAAGCCGATCTCGGCCTCGGCCCGCGAGGGATCGGCGCGCAGTTCCGGCGGATCGCCCGCCCGGCGCGGGGCGTCGTGGTAGGCCACCTTGGCCCCCGTGACGCGTTCAACCGAGGCGATGACATCGCGCACCGATTGGCCTTCGCCGGTGCCGAGATTGAGCGCAAGGCTCCCGCCCCCGTCCATGAGATGCCCCAGCGCCAGAACATGCGCGCGGGCCAGATCGGTGACATGGATATAGTCCCGAATGCAGGTGCCATCGGGCGTGGGATAATCCGTCCCCATGACCGACAGCTCCCCTGCACCCTCACCGCCGCCTCGCGCTGCTAACAAGGCCAGTGGCAACAGATGGGTCTCTGGATCGTGCCGCTCGCCGATCTCGCCATCGGGATCGGCGCCTGCCGCATTGAAATAGCGCAGCGCAACGTGGGTGAGACCCGTGGCCTGTTCCTCGTCCTGCAGCATCCATTCGCAGATCAGCTTGGTGCGCCCGTAGGGGTTGATCGGCACCTGCGGCATGTCTTCGGTGATCGGCTGTGCCTCGGGCGTGCCGTAGGTGGCGCAGCTCGAGGAAAAGACGATCTTGTCCACGCCCTCGTCGCGCATCGCCGCCAGGAGAGAAATCATCCCGCCGACGTTGTTGTCATAGTAGCGCCCCGGCTCTTGCGTGCTTTCGCCGACATAGGCGAGTGCGGCGAAATGGATCACCGCCCGGATGTTTTCGAGCCGGAGCGTCTCGCGCAGACGCGCGATGTCATGAAGCTCGCCCACAACGAGCGGGCCCCATTTGACCGCATCGGCATGGCCGCGCGAGAGGTTGTCATAGACGACGGGGCGAAAGCCCGCCTGGGCAAGCGCCTTGCAGGCGTGGCTGCCGATGTAGCCTGCGCCGCCCGTCACGAGGATCGAGGGCTTAAGCTCTGTCATCACGCCACACTCCGTGTCGCAAAGGTCTGACGCCCCGAGATCTCTCCTTTGAAATAGGCGATGGTCGGGATGAGCCCGTCTGCGAGTGAGATTTTCGGCTCCCAATCCAGAATGGATTTGGCGCGCGAAATATCCGGGCAGCGTTGATGCGGATCGTCGATCGGCAGGTCGCGGTAGACCACTTCGGACTGCGATCCGGTCATGCGCAACACGGTTTCCGCCAATTCCAGAATGGTGAATTCGCCGGGATTTCCCAGATTGACCGGGGAGAAAATCGTCCCCAGAGGATCGTCGCCCTCCATCAAGGCCATCAGCCCGTTCAACAGATCGTCGATGTAGCAAAACGACCGCGTTTGCCCGCCGTTGCCATAGACCGTCAGGTCCTTGCCCATCAGCGCCTGCATCACAAAGTTCGACACGACGCGCCCGTCTTCGGGGTCCATACGCGGGCCGTAGGTGTTGAAAATCCGCGCGATCCGCGTGTCGACACCGCGCCGTTCGTGCATCTCGTGAAACAGAGTTTCGACGCCGCGTTTGCCCTCGTCGTAACAGGACCGCGGACCGACCGTGTTGACGCAGCCGCGATAGCTCTCCGTCTGGGGCGAAATATCGGGATCGCCGTAGACCTCTGAGGTCGAGCTTTGCAGGATACGCGCGCCTTTTTCCTCAGCCACTTCCAAGAGGTTCAGCCCGCCGAACACAGAGGTCTTGAAGGTGTGGATCGGGTCGCGTTGGTATTTCGGCGGCGAGCCCGGGCAGGCCATGTTGTAAATCCGATCGACCGGCCCCTCGATCCGGAACGGGTCCAAGATGTCATGCAAGAAAAAGACGAAATTCGGATGCGTCAGAAGCCCTGCGATATTCTCATGGCGCCCCGTTTCCATATTGTCGATGCAAATGACCCTGCTGCCTTCTGCGATCAAACGATGACTTAAATTAGACCCAATGAACCCAGCCCCACCAGCGATAACGACCGTTTTTGCCGTCGCGCCTGTTTCGAGTTTTTCGAAATCCGGCCGGAATATTCTGGTTCCCCCCATAGTATTCCCTCCTTGTCACTCTCAGCGACACGAGCCGGTCAACTTGGTTAGTCCATCGACGGGTCGCTGGATGGTTAAGTATCCGTTAACTTACATCAGCCCGCCATGACACAAAGCAACTTTTCAGACAGTTTTGACCCAATAGGTTGTTCTATTTTGATATGCACAACCTTAGGGATGTATATGTTTCACTTTTCACCCCAATGGTTGTCACACGCTATCAATGTCGCAGCGGAAATTTTGGTTAAAACTTTCGAAAATCCTGAGTCGCATCTGCGCAAGAATCAGTCACAGACACTGACGCACTGCACAGCTCCATCCCGATGACGGCGATCATCGGGATGACTTTGACTCAAACACTCCCAGTCTAAATATGCAAAAACACGCCTGCCCCCAGATTGTGGAGGCAGGCGATTGATCCCATCCGGAACATGAGGATGCTTTTCAGTTCACGAGCAATGCGCCCATGATGTCCGGCCGCATGACGCTGTCGTTGCAGCGTTCGGGATGATCCAACCCGAGGCAGGCCTTGTAGACTGCCCGCAATGTCTGGCGGGTCGCAAAGCCATCCAGCGCCCCACGGTAGAGCCCCTCTTCGGCGAATTTCTTTTGCAAGATATAGACCGCGACATTGGGATTGGCCTTCAAAAGCTCCTGTGCGAACCAGCCGGACTGCAGCTCGGGATGCGCCGCATAATCGGCGGCCACCGGCGCATAGGCTTTGGGCGTGCGCGCCGCCGCCGCGCGCAGCGTCAGCGCATATTGCGCC
This sequence comes from Celeribacter naphthalenivorans, assembly GCF_020524585.1. GTDB lineage: Bacteria > Pseudomonadota > Alphaproteobacteria > Rhodobacterales > Rhodobacteraceae > Celeribacter > Celeribacter naphthalenivorans. The sequence goes on along the minus strand of NZ_JAIVLK010000001.1, from coordinate 1,802 downwards.
TGTTCCTTGTCGGTCAAAAGCGGGCCGAACTGATCGAGCGCCGCCGCGGCCTCTGCGCGTTTCCGGTGCAGGTTCAAACCATTGCCATCCCGCAAAAGCTCGATCAGGAACCGCGCGGCAGACGCATTCCCCTCTTCGGCTGCCTCACGCAGGATCGCAATCGTCTCCGGCCCGCTGGCGCGCATATTGATGCCCCACATCTGACGCGTGGCCTCAAGCACCGCAACGTCCTCCTCACCCGCGCTCAGCGCCTTTTCCGCATAGCCGTCGAATTTCGCCCGCGACACGGAGCCGCCGCCCAAGTAGCCATACATCGCGCCCCGGGCCAGAGAGACCCAAGCCTCGCTCGCGCCGAGATTTCCCGCGCGTTGCAACAGGGCCTCGGCCTCTGCCGGATCGGTGAACTCCCACATCAAGCTGTCGCCATAGGCGGCCAGCCCGTGACCGTTGCCGGCCTCTGCGGCGGCTTCGAATTGCGCCAGCGCTGCCGCCTCATCCTTGGGCACGCCGATGCCGTAAAGCTGGAGTTTGCCAAGCGCGATCCGCGCCTCGACATCACCGCCCGCGATGGCTTGATCGAGATAAGCCTGACCGCGCGCAACATCGCGCGGCAGCACCCAGCCGCCAATCATCTGCTCACCAAGAATGCGCTGCGCCTCCGTGCCGCCATTTGCTGCGGCGCGTTCCAGATAGGGCACTGCGACATCCGGATCAGCGGGCAAAGCCGTGCCCCAAAGATAGGCCTGACCCAGATCGGTCAAGGCGCCGACATGGCCCGTCTCGGCCACCCCTTCGAGTAGCGACAGGCCACGCGGCACGTCCTGTGGCAGGACCCAGCCGTTGAGCAGATGTTGCCCCAAAAGATGCTGCGCGGCGACATCTCCCGTGGCGGCTGCGGCCTCGAGATCGGCCTGCAAGGTTGCGATTTGATCCGCGTCGGGTTCCGACCAAAGCGCGGTCTGCGCCGCATCCAGATCAAAACCCGCGGGCGTCTGCGCCAAGGCGGCAGACCCGAGCACGCAAAGCCCGGCGCCCAGCAAAAGCGCCGCAGGCGCGGTCCAAAACTGGCCGCGCAAGGCGCGAAGATAGATGTTTTGATCGCGCGAATGGCGCAGTTTTTCAGATGTTTTTGTGTGATTTATGGACATGGTTTTCCCTCCCGGGGCCAGTCCATGACCTGCGTGACAATGCTGTCACCGCCCCGCCACGCATGGCAAAGGCCCATAGAATAAGTTTAACCATTTTGCCCCATCCCGCAATGACGCAAATCAACGGCAGAACGGGGCTTTTGTTTTCAAACACTTAGATGGTCAGGATCAGTGCACAGCCGCGTACATGATCTTTTCTTCGGTGGCATCCGAGGGGCTAAACTCCTCAACCACGCGGCCCAGACAGTTCACGAGACTCCGGTCCGAGCCACCCGACAGCTCGACAATCTTCGCATTCGGATTGATCGCCCGGATTTGCAAGAGCTTCGACTATTCTTCGGTGATCTTCTGCTGAACGCCTGCGGTGGTCAGGCAAGCGGGCGGCGGGTCACGATGTCGCCCATATGAATGCTCTGCGCCACGATCATTGAAGGCTCGAGGCCGGAGATGCCGAGCGCGTGAGGCGGCGGCGTCCCATCTCAAGAACGCCGCCAAGCGTCTGACGCTTTACATGCAAGACGCCTGACACCCTCATCCCCTCAAATATGCAGCGCCCGTCCGTAAGCTGCAAGCACCGCTTCATGCATCATTTCCGACATCGTCGGATGCGGGAAGACCGTGTTCATCAGTTCTTCTTCCGTCGTCTCCAAAGTC